>NZ_CP069811.1:162500-2809304 GCF_016894385.1 Cupriavidus oxalaticus | reverse complement strand
GCGCACTTCGACGCGGCTGGGCATGGTGTCGCCGCCGGTGACCACCGGGATGCCGACCAGCCCTTCATGGCCGACCGCGGCGATCTCGACGGTGGCGCCGTCTTCGAGCAGCGACAGCAGCGACACCACCGCGGTGGTTGGAAAGTAGACGTGGACGATGCGCTGGCCGGAATCGGTGAGCAACTCCCCGGCGCGCAGCCGGACCAGCTCGAAATGCTGGGCCAGCGCTTCCCACTCGCCGCGCGGCAACGCGCTGAGCAGGTGATTGACATGCAGTTCCGACCGATGCGTAATCATTTTTCGTACCCCCTGTCCAAGCCCGTTTTCGGGAACAACGTCCTGCCGGCTCGGCGAACGCCACTCGGGAAAACGGGCTTTAGCCTTGCCGGCACCCGTTCGGCGCCGGCATGGCCGGCATCACTGGTATCCGACTGCCTGGCTGCGCCGTTGACCCTGCTGCGGCGCTGACTGCAAGCCAGTGACTCTATTTAGCGTCATGGAAAGACGCTGCGACAGTAGGCGAATGGTTGGGAAGCGCTCATCCATCGGGAGGTTGGCCGGAAAGCCGAGCGGAGCGCTCGTGCGCGTCGCCTTCAGCGTGCGGCGCGCGGCAGCGGCGCCGGCAGGCGCCGGGCCCTCGTGCAAAAGTCGGAGATGGGAGGAAGCGCGGGGCGACCGGCGGAGACGAACGGTGCCGGAAGGGACGTAAAAAGCGTAAGGGGCGCGAGCAATTCGACGGGCTGGCATGGCCCGACCTCATTCAGCGGCAAGGCGCATGGAAGAAAACCGGCCAGGCGGCCGGCGGCGGCCACGGTGCAGCGCCATCCACGCGCTGCCACCGCGGCGGGGTGCAGCACGCGCGGCGCGCGGAAGCACAGGTGCATCGTGTTCATGCCCGACAGTTCGATCGCGGCCTCGTACAGCTCATGCAGCCCATGCAGCTCCTGCAGCCGGTCCAGCCCGGCAGCCCCGCCGATCGCATCATCCACGGCAATCACCAGGCGCCCGTTGAACCACGCTTCGGTGCCGCGCGCCAGGCCACGCAGGCGCAGCAGCCGCGGGCCGTGTCCGGCAAGGCGCAGCCGGTACCAGTAGTCGTGGCAGTGCAGCGGCATCGGCGCGCCGGCGCGCAAGCGGCCCGCCGCCTGCATGGCCATCGCGACCGAACCGGGCACCGGGGCCGGCAGCCAGCACGCGCCATCGTCGAGCACCGCGGGCGACGGGGCCGCGCCGGGCAGCGTCTGCAGCCACTGCCACAAACCGACAGGCGCGCGCGGCGCTACGTCGGTAACGGCGGTGATGGGCGTGACGCCGGTGAGTGGGACGAGGGCAGGGGCAGGGGCAGGGGCAGCGGCTGGCCGGCCCGTGACCGCGGCATCGGCGGTCATGGTGCATACTCGCCGAAATGCCGGGCCAGCGCCGGCACGCTGGCCTGGTAGGAGGCCTCGAGCTGGTCCAGGCAATCTTCGCAGCGATCCGGCTTGCGGCTGATCACGGCGCGCATCAGCCGGAACTGCATCACCATCGCTTCCGACGCCATCGTGTAGCACGCTTCGGCCGCCTTCTCGGGAACATCCTGTCCCTGCATCACCAGCCAGCGCAGGTAGCGCGCGAGCAGCTCGAAGTTGGCGCCGAGCTGGCGCAGCACGCCCGAGGCGTAGTGGTGGAAGCCCAGCTCGCCGCGCGCCATCAGCCGCTCCAGGTGCGCGGGAAACGCGGCGCGGAACTGTGTCACAGGATTCTGCTGCGGACGGTTGCCCAGGTGCGTGCGCAGCAGCGCCAGCGAAGCGTCGAGCAGCGGCTCGCGCCCGCGCAGCCGGCCATCGCGGCGCACCACGTCGGCATGCACGAAGGGCAGCGTCTCGGCGCTGCGCGCTCCCGGCGCCAGCCGGAAGATCGCAGCGTAGTCCTCGCCGCTGGCGGTGTGGTAGCCGTCGGTGTGGTAATAGCCGACGGCGCCCGCTTCGGGGATCAGCACGTCGACGGCGATGCAGGTCGGCGTGCGGTGGCGCTGGTAGCCCGCGCCGGGCGGTGGCGGCAGCTGGCTGCTGTCGAGTTCGAGCACGACGAGATGGCCCCGCGCGGTCTGCGCCGCCACGTGCGACTCGAGCGAGTCGTACAGCGTCAGCGCATGCGAGGTCAGCCCGTAGAGGCGCTCCAGGTCCGCCACCGGAAAGCGGCACTGTGTGAAATGGTCGGCCTCGAAATCCTGGCGCACTGCGCACGGCAGCGCGGCGACCGGTGGCAGTTCGAGTCCGTGCAGCAGCTCGATCCACAGGTCGATGTGGCAGTTGACGTGCGACCACACCGGGTTGCCGCCGCGCAACCCGGGCCCGCCACGTCCACGCATCTTGGTGTCGCCGTACACTAGAGACCTCCGCGCCTGCCATGCCGATCCATTTGCGGGTGTGCACGGCCCGCGCCGGATGCGCACCCTCGTGCTCGCGTTCCGGCTGCCGTGCGCTGACTGTCTGCTGTCATGCCCGCCTTCTCCCTGCCCCGAGCCAAATGCTTGCGCCATCGGTCTTGATGGCGATCTTGGCGCGCGCGGTTCAGGGCAGTCTGTTGGACGGCGCACAAACCTTGCGCAGGTCTGCAGGTCCAGCCATCGTTGCGTGGCGCAAGACCGCGCATGCCGACGGAATGCGCACCTGCGCGGGTCACCGCAGAGGTTGAGTTCCGGTTGAACCGGTTGAGCCGGTTGAGTGGCATTCAGCCGCATGCGTGACGCGCATGCTGCTTCTGGTTGATAGAGGCGTGCGTGCCGATTGGATATCGTCAAGAGGACGTGTGGGCGGGCAGTATTGCCCGCACGCCTTCAAAGCCCGCATGGTCCCCCGGTCGGCGGGCTTCTTTTTTTGTGGCAGGGCACGGGGCGCGCGACGCCGGCAGGCATGTGCACATGCCTGTGGGTGCGCGGCAATGGTTGGCGAGCGGAACTGGAAACGGACAGCACTGCGGCAGGATGACGGCAGCACTGATCGCGCCTCGCCCAGACGTGGGCGCTGGCGAGGCATGCGGAACACAGCAAGGCGCCGCAGCGCCCTGGCTCAGGGCAGCGTAGCTGCCGGCAGGCGCAGGCGATGCTGCGCCAGGATCAGTGCGCGCAGGCTTTCCACGCGCAACACCGCTTCACGCTGTCCTGCTTCACGCGCGGCCTGCGCTGCGGCATGCTCGCAATCGAAGCGGCGACCATGCAGTTCTCCGCGATACAGCAGCGGCTGCTCGCCCGCACCAGCCAGCCGGATCTCGAAGCAGCAAGCCCATTTGCCCCGGCCCTCGCGCACGGCGAAGCCATGCACGACCAGGTAATCCATCCCGCCTTCCATACGACCCCCTAGCATCCCGGTGCGGCATGCCTCTTGGAACGGGGCCGCTCGCACGCCGGGCATTTCAAGCATAGTGCTTGCGCGCACAGAGCGCCCTCATCCGCAGGCTGTAATCCCGTGGTGGCAGAAGGAGGGAAGCGCGTGAGGGACAGGCAGATTCAGACGGCGCCGACGCTGTCCTGGGGCGTTGCGTGCATCAGCGAAAGCGCCATGCGCGGGAAGCACTGGCCGCCAGCCCACACCAGCGCCGTCGCGGCGCAGACGAGCTCGGCCGGCGCCGGCACCATCAGGCAGCCGCTCGCGCCAAGCAGCGCGGCGTGGACGATCAGCGCCGCGTCCAGCCGGTCTGACAACACCAGCCAGCGGCGCGGCGCGAGCCGGGCCTGCATCTGGTCGAGCAGCTTGCGCGGGTCGCCATCCAGTCCGCTGCAATCGATCAGCGCGACATCGGCCGGGTCGCTGCCGGGCTCGTCCGCATCGGGATGACTCTGCCGGTTGGCAGCGCACTCCTGCAGCCATTGCGGCGCGCGCCACCGGATCGGGCGCGGCAGGCCCAGCGCTTCCAGGCGCCGCACCAGGGTGCGGCACATCATTTCGTTGCTGGCAATCAGGTAGGTCGGCATCGATTCGGCAGTGGTGCCCCACCGCCGGTGCGGCGCGATGGGCCCAGGGTCAGAAGGTCAAGTGGCCGGATGGCCCGCCGTGGCGAACATGGCGAGCCTCGCGGCGAGCGCGCCCTGCCGTTGGGCGCCTGGCACAGGGTGTGCGGCAGGCGGCGGCGAACGCCTCCCTGTCAACGTAGCAAGCGTTTCCCCGCACCGCCTCATGCTTTTGGTGGAGGCCGCCACGTCAAAAGGATGACCTGCGGGGATGGCCGCGCACCGGATCCGGCCGGCGCCGGCATGGCTGCAACCGATGCACCCCGGAGCGGTCACGCAGGGACTTCAGGCAGCCTGGCACGCGCCGAGCGGCCGCACCGCCGGCGGGCCGGACCAGTCCAGCGTGGCGCCGCGCTGCAGCGCCACGTAGACGGCCTCGCCCTTGTTGCGGACATGGAGCCGCTGGTACAGCGTGCAGGCATGGGTCTTGGCCGTGGCGACGGAGATATTGAGCATCCGGCTGACGGTCTTGATCGGATAGCCGCGCGCGAGCAAGGCCAGCACCTCGTACTGCCGTTCGGTGATATTGAGCAGATGTGCGCCGCTCGACGGCGTTTCGCTCGTATGCGCCGGCTGCGCAGCCGGCGCTTCGCCGCGCAACGCATGCAGCGGCACCACCACCGGTGCGGCGGGGTGACTGTTCGGTGCGGTCGGCGTGGTCGACGCGGTCGGCTCGATTGGCCCGGACAAAGCCAGCGTGCCGGTGTCGTCGCCGCATCCGCTGGCCGGCTCGGCCAGCAGCAGCGACGGAAAGCACTCGCCGCCGGCCAGCACGAGCCGCACCGCAGCGTCGAGCGCTTCGGCGCTGGCGGCCTTGTGCAGGCAGCCGCGTACAGACGCCGGCAGCGCCGGCCGCGACAGTGCCGCCGCGGGCCGCTCGGTCAGCAGCAGCACGCGCCGGGGCCGCAGGCGCTCGCATAGGTCGTCGAGTTGCACCCAGCCTGCCGCGGCGTCGGACGGTAGCCCGTAGACCAGCAAGTCGGCTTCCATCAGCCAGAGGTCGGGTTCGATGGGCGCGAGCGGATCGATATCGATCAGGTCGCCCGGGAGATGCGCTTGGGCCAGGAGGTGGCGAAGACCCAGGCGCAGCAGTGGATGTTGTTCGATCAAGAGGATGCTGGCCATGGCCGCTCTCCTTCTTCTTGCGGCAAGCCCAGGCCCTGCGACAAACCCGTTCTTGCTGTTGGACCGCCTTCCGCTATGCTGCGGCTCGTCGATCCATACGATCCGGCTTGTTCCTGGCCTGGTACGGCGTCCCGTCGGTTGCCGTGCCCGTCCCTTCCCTTGGTGTGCCGAATCGCCCCGTTTGCGCCGTTCGAACCGTGCCTGCCCGGCTGATGCCGGCACGCGCAGCTCATGACTGACGCTTTAGTAACTTTCCAATCAGATTTAACAGAATCTAATTCTGATCTTCAGCTTATGAAACAGGGGCGTCGAAAGCAAGCCTCTGTTGCATTGCAGCGGGTATTCCCGGAAGGGAAGCTTCCCTTCGTCCCGGGCTCCATCGCCGGCAACCCACTGCGACCCTGCCAGCGAGCTTAACCGGCCAGGCAGGTGTTCGGGGGTGGCTGCTACTAGCGGAATGCCGCTTGCCTCGCATAAAATTATCGGCATTGCGCTTTACTGTGCATTTCCGGCCGGATGGATTACGCCTGAGTTTGAGTGCCTTATAAATCAAGGAGTTACCGCAAACCATGGGCCCTCCCCCACCGCCTCTCCCGCCCGGCTGGCCATGTTGACCGGATCGCACTCCGTCAGCCTGACCCGCAGCGAATTCGCCGCCGTCCGCGCCTATGTCCAGGGCATGCCGGCAGCCATGGTCGTCGGCCGCTACCTGGCCGACGACGGTGATGACGAGGATGCCGGCGAATCGGCGCTGCGCACGCTGCTGGGCCTGCGTGACCGCATGGTCCAGTTGGCGCATCTCCATGACCGCGCCGATCTGGCCGAACTGCTGGTGGCCGGTCCGGGCCGTTCCAACCGCGGCATGGATCGCCGGGTGGACGCGTTGGCGGAACTGGAACGGCTCGGAACGGCGGCGCCGCGGGCGGAGCATGGGGTAGAGCTGTGGTTCGGGCCGTCACTGGCACGCCGGCTGCGCGATGCCGAAATTGTTACTGTTAAGTCACTTATTGGATTAATCAACCTCCGCGGCACGGGATGGTGGCGGCGCGTGCCGCGTATCGGCGCCCAAGCCGGCCAAGCCATCAACCGCTGGCTGGCCGAGCATCGCGAACTGGTTCGCACTCCCCAGGGCCAGCCCATGCTGGCCGCGCACGTGGGTAACCGCGCGCCGCTGGCGCGCGGCGCGCTGGTACCAGGCATGCCGCGCCTGCTGCCGCTGGAGCTTCTCGCCAGTGACGCCGGGGCACCGCCCGCCTGTCCCTTTGCCTGCGGCGTCCACGTGGTGCGCAAATGGCTGCACGCCAGCGCACCCCCTGCCGGCGCCACGTATGCGGCATACCGCAAGGAAGCCGAACGGCTGCTGTTGTGGTCGACCATCGAGCGCCACAAGGGGCTCGCCGCGCTGGACGAGCAGGATCGCCAGGCATACCTGGCCTTTCTTGCAGACCCGCAGCCGGCGGCGCGCTGGTGTGGCCCGCGGGCTCCCAGGCAAACCGCGGCCTGGCGCCCATTTGCCGGGCCGCTGGGCGACGCCAGCCTGCGCCATAGCATGCGTGTCCTGGGCGCCTTGTGGGCGTGGATGGCGCGCAATGGGTACGACTCGACCGCGCGGTGGCTGCCGATAGGCGGACCGGCCAGGGACGCAGCAGCGGATATCGGCATGGCAACCGCGGTCGGGCATATGGCATCCGCACTGGACACCGGCAGCGCTGCCGGTGAGGGAGTTGTCGACGACATGGCGCTGGTGCGCTTCACTGCCTGGCTGGAGAACGAAAGCAGCCGGACGGGCGGCATGCGCTACCGAGCGGCGGCTGCGGCGGTCGCGCTGCTGCGGGAATGCCGGCCGCGCTTTGCCGGGCTGGTGGCACTGCGCTGGAAAGACCTGCGGGTCCTCGAACGGGTGCCGGAAGCGGAGGCGGGGGAAGCGCCAGACGACGACCGGCTGGTGCTCAGCGACACGGCGCTGGCGGCGCTGCGCCGCCACTGGCAAGACCGGGGGTTGGACCTCTACGCGCCCGCTGGGGCGGACGTGCCCCTGCTCGGCCCGCCCGTTGCGCCGCCCACACGGCGGGCGCAACGCAAGCTCGCCAGCACGGCCCACCCGCCCTACTCGGTGCGAGGGCTGCACGCACTGCTGTCGGCGGCGATTACCCGCTATCGGAGGCTGGATGCGGCCTTCCCGGCCTGGTCACCGCGCGAGCTCGCTCGCGAGGCGCGGCATGACCGGACAACGTCGGCGTCGGTCGAAGAAGTTGGTACGGAGGGAGAGTTGCCGTAGGGGCGGGTGGTAGGGCGCGGGATGGGCAGCAACGGTGCACCGAAGAACTGGGTACGCTTCAGGGGTACGCTTCAGCATCTTGCCAAGCGATCCTGCCACATCCGGGGACTCGGATGCCTCGGGAGTGCGGCGGCCTGCCACGGTCCGCCCTCCCCCGGCATCCACCTCGCTCAGAGCAAGGTCTTGTCCAGCCCGAAGCGAGCCTTGAGCAGTTCGACCAGGTCCTCCCGGGCGCTGCGATCGCCCAGCTGGACATCGAGGACGACGCGCCCCGAATCCCACTCCTTGATGGTCCCGAGCAACTGGCCGCTGTCGGTCCGGATCTTGTATTGCCGGCTGATTTCCTTGACCTTGCGCGCCTTGCCTTCCTGGGCATGCTTGCGGATCGCCTCGACTTCCCGGCTCGACAGGCCGTCGCTGATGATCCGGGCAGCCAGCTCGCGGGTCCGCTCCTCCCCCGCCAGCTTGCAGTACAAGGTCAGCTCATACCCCGCGGCAATACCGATCGCGCTCGGCCGCTCGCGCATCACGCCAAGCACGGACTCGGGCAGGCGCAACAGCGCCAGCGTCTTGTTGACTGTTCCGGCGGACATTCCGGTCAGCTCGCAGATTTCTTCTTCCTTCTGAACCTTGCCTTCATCGAGCAACTGGCGCCAGGCGATCGCATTGTCCAGCGCCGACTGGTCCGAACGCTGCTCGTTGAGCATGAACGACAGCCGGTAGAAGTCCAGGTCGCTCAGGTCGTCCTCGACAAAGCACTCCATCTCGAGCTTGCCGGCTGACGCCAGCGCTCGTTTGCGGTAGTGGCCGTCGATCAGGATGTAGTGGCCAGGACGCGACGGGTCGGGTGCTGCGAGGCCAGGGGTCTTCTGTCCATGCGTGGCGATCGACGCCGCACGCTCCTGCACCACGGCGGGGTCATAGATCCGGCGGGCATTCAGCGGATTGTCATGAAGCTGCGCCAGCGGAATCCGCACCAGCTGCCGGCCGGTCGCCATCTCGCCCGCACTTTCAGCGCTGAAAACGGCAGCGGCGTCGTTGGCCCTGCCCTGCAGCAGGCCATTCGGATGCTGCGAAATCGCTGCCTCGGCTCGCGCAAACCGGTCCAGCGTATCGTTGCGGTGCTTCTCTGCCACCATGCCGGCGAGCATGCCGGCCTTGAGGCTTTTCAGTTTTGTAGCCATGCCTTATTGCTCAATCAAAGACAACACTTCGTCGACCATCATGTCGACCTCCTGTACCGCCTCACGCGCCCCCGCAACGCCATGGACGGTACAGCCGATCGCCTGGCATTCACGGAAGGCCGAGCGCGATCCAATCATCGAATTCAAAAGGGGCACCTCGCCGTCATCTCCCAGGATCTCGATCGCCTGCCGTGCGATCGACACGCGCCGCTGCACCATATTGGCCATCACCCGGATCAGCAAGGTTTCATTCTGGACTTGGGCATGCTGTGCCAGCGTTTTTGCAGCGACCGCCGCCCAGAGGTCCGGAGGCGACGGCACCACCGGGATGATGGCAAGGTCGGAGATCAGCAGCGCACTGGACGGCGCCGCCGAATGGACTGCAGGCGGACAGTCGACAACGATGTAATCGTAGTCTTGCACAAATTTCCGAACCTCTCGGTGCATGGCGCCGCCCGATGGCGCCAGGCCGATCACCGACGCAGGGAAGGGACGCTCATCGCTGGCCTGCGCGGCCCAGCGGGTGGCGGTGCCTTGTTCGTCCATGTCGACCAGCATGGATCGGGCGCCGCGCAGGCCCAGCGTTCCCGCCAGGTGCATGCTGACCGTGGTCTTTCCGCAACCGCCTTTCTGGTTGAAGACGGTGATGATTTTGGCTGCCACTGCGACCTCTCTTTCAGCGCTGAAAGCGCGGTTGACTCTTAAGGCGCAACTGTAGCCAAAAGGAAGTGGCGCTTCAACCGTTTTCCATATTTACAAATATTTTATTAAGCTGACCAACGGGCAGCCATTCGGCCTTTTGGGTAGGCGGATGAAGTTCCTACAATAAATTTGCTTGAACTGCGGCCGCCCCTGTGTCTAAAGTATTTGTAGTGCGCATTACGCCGCACATGACACCGCAATCCAAAGTGGTTATGATGCGCGCTACAGTCGAGTCAAGTCGTGTCAACCTCGTCGGCTTCCGTTCGGTATCTACGAGAACTCAACGTGCTTGAACGGTTGTTTGCGTGGTGTACTAGAACTTGCTTCGAAAAGGAAATTCTTATGGCAACCGGTACGGTCAAGTGGTTTAACGAGACCAAGGGCTTTGGCTTCATTACCCCGGACGACGGCGGTGCAGATCTGTTTGCGCACTTCTCCGAAATCCAGGGCTCTGGCTTCAAGACCCTGAAGGATGGGCAGCGCGTGACGTTCGAAGTCAAGCAGGGTCCGAAGGGCCTGCAGGCTTCGGCCATCAAGCCGGCCTGATCCTGCTGTTTTGCCCGCTGCAGCAGCCTGCCGCGGCGGACAAACAAAAAGGCAAGCGTTCAACGCTTGCCTTTTTTGCATCTGGCCTTGGCGGCCATGCTGGCCACGCGGTCAGCCCAGCTTGCGCACGCTGGTACGGGACGGCTGCAGGATCAGCGCCTTGGACGAGTCCGCATCGACCTTTGCGCCAGGATAGACCACCAGCACGTCCTTCAGCGCCTTGCGGAACAGCGCGCGGAACTTGCGCTCGCTTTCGGTTTCGGTGCCGAACTGCATTTGCAGGGCTTCCCAAGGAATCTCGGTGCGCCGCTGGATCGTGAAGAACCGGTAGGTCAGCCACGAATAAACGTCCAGCGCGAACGGCGACTGCTTCAGCGCTTTCAGTGCGCGCATGTCCACCGGTACCGGACGGTTGACCAGTTCGTTGAAGAACGGCTCGGACAGCACCACAAAGCTCTCGAACATCGAGCCCTGCCCCGGCTGCATCGGGTCCCACCAGGTCGACAGCTGGTCGGCCAGCAGGTAACCGACCCGGTCGATCGACAATGGCTCGTGGTTCGGGTTCTGGTTCTGGCTGGGCGTGGACTTGTTCTGCACGATCGCAATGGTCGCGGAGAACAGCCGGATCATCTGCTGGCGCACCAGCGTCATGGTGCCACGCTTGCCTCCGGTAGCCATCGGGATACCGAGGTTGTACATGAACTCGGATAACGAATTGCCCAGCGAAATGCGCCGGTCTTCCACCGTCCCGGTGAACTCCCCACGCTTCTTCTTCGCCATGATCTCCTTGCCGATCCAGGCAAGCATCAGGCGCGGATAGGAGCCATAGGGATAGCCCAGCGAGACCGTCTCCGACACCAGCTTCTGGCGGCCATTGGTGGCCCGCTCGGAGCGCTGCTGCGTGAAATAGCCAGGCTGGATCATCAGCGAGATATTGCCGCTGGTGCGCGTCCATACCGGCGGTGCGCCCTTGGGGGCCCGATATGGCAGCGTGACCTGGACGCTGGCGCGGCTCAGGAAGCCAACCTCGCCGCTTTGCCAGGCGTCTTCGCGTTCCATGGCCTGCGCCTCGTCAAACAGACGCTGGAATTTCTCGGACGGAATCAGGCTGTTCTCGTTGCCGGGAACAATGATGCGGGAGGGCTCGGCATCCACGTCGAGGACACTTCGATCCCCCGTGGCGGCCGGGGAGCGTTTGATGGGCATATTGGCGTGCTTCGGAATACCCGCCTTTGTACTCGAAGCCGCAAAGGTTGTCACGCAGAAACAGGTACGCTGAGGTTCTGTCTTGCTTGCCGGGGTTTTGCTGCGCAGGGACTCTCACGACTGGCAGCTGGGCTGCGGACGGTGGGCAACCCGCCAGGGTTGTCCACGGTGCGCAACCCAGTGACTACCAGTAAACGATACCGATACGGGTTAACTACTCGTAAACCGTATACGTGAGGCTCAGGACCTTGATCTGTAAGGGAAAAAATCCCCCCTGCGAACCCGAATCTGCGGACAAACGTACTCGATTCTGCGAAGGGCCGAACCCGAATCTGCGACACCCCGAACCTGTATCTGCGGACCGAGCGTACTGGTTTCTGCGGGGATAACCCCGTGTTTCCACAGGCTTTTCCACAACGGCAGCCGCGTAAAGCGTACCCGTTTCTGCGGCAGCCCGGCCGGTATACGCCGTTTACGCCAGGTTTGCCGCCGGATTGCGTCGCCGGGAGGCCGGCCACGCAGGTTATCCACGCAGAAACAGGTTCGAACCCGGGCCGCCTTCATCCGTTCAACGCCGACAGCGTACCCGATTCTGCGGCAGATGGCCCGAAACCGTACCCAATTCTGCGCGGCGAAGAAAAACCTCCGCCTCTTTACCTCTGCGTACCCGTTTCTGCGGCGTACCCGATTCTGCGTCGGCATGCCTGTGCGCCAGGGGTTCGGCATGCGTACCAATTTCTGCGGGTTGATTCCAGGGCGGCGCGGCGGGACCCGTACCCGTTTCTGCGTGGATTCGCACTGTCCTGCGGACAGAGGCACCGCCAAGTTTCCATTATACATCGACCAACTATTAAAAGCTAGCGCTTACACTCAACGTATACGTCAGGGGGGCGCGCTTTGGACGGGCGTACCTGTTTCTGCGAGCCAACCCAGCCTGCACTTCGCCCTAATCCGGTCAACGTTCCCGGAAATCCAGGACGCCGTACCTGTTTCTGCGTGAGAGCGTGCAGGCAAGGGACGAAAGAGGCGTACCTGTTTCTGCGGGGGCTGGATTCAAACGTCTTGGGGATTGGTCTGGTTGCGCTGCAATAGGATGCGTACTCATTTCTGCGTGGCGCCCGCAGCCTGCTTGTGTGGATATCTCAGCGTCGGGCGGTCACTGATGCACCCATCGATCTGACAAGCCACGGCAGCAGGGCGATGGCGGGCGTACCTGTTTCTGCGATGGATGCGAAGACACGCGGGTAGGGCGCCGCGCCAGGCGTACCCGTTTCTGCGTGCCCCCGGTATGTCGACGGATCTTGG
This sequence comes from Cupriavidus oxalaticus, assembly GCF_016894385.1. Classification (NCBI taxonomy): domain Bacteria; kingdom Pseudomonadati; phylum Pseudomonadota; class Betaproteobacteria; order Burkholderiales; family Burkholderiaceae; genus Cupriavidus; species Cupriavidus oxalaticus. The sequence goes on along the minus strand of NZ_CP069811.1, from coordinate 2,796,970 downwards.
TTGGCGGCGGGCGTACCCGTTTCTGCGCAAGCCGGCGACCGGCAGTCCCGGCTTGCAGCGCAGCAAGGCGTACCAGTTTCTGCGGACGGGCGCGGGGAAAGAAGATGCGCGCCAGGAGCGGCGGAAGGGGAAGGGGAAGGGGGAAGTGCAGAGCTGCTGGTCCGGCTGGCCGGCGAACCTGGCGCCGCCGGCCAGGCACAAGCCGCCGGAAAACAAAAAACCCCGCCGAGGCGGGGTTCTTCAGTTGCGTGGCGCGCACACGGCGCGCCCTGGGCAACGCTTACAGCGGGGTGATGTTCGCTGCCTGCAGGCCCTTCGGGCCGTTCTTGACTTCGAACTGCACGCGCTGGTTTTCCTGCAGCGACTTGAAGCCGTCGGCACGGATTTCCGAGAAGTGGGCGAAGAGGTCGTCACCACCTGCGTCCGGCTTGATGAAGCCGAAACCCTTGGCGTCGTTGAACCACTTGACGATACCGGTTTGCATGATTTGCTTTCCAGAAAAAGGATATAAAACGTCGCATGGCGCACGCGCCAGCCGACAGGGGAACTCAAGGAAAGGACACCATGGACAACCGAAGTACCAGACGGTGGCTAACGAATGAACTGTTGCCTCGTCGCTTGAATCTAGCCGGGTTTATACGGGGGATTGGAGCCAGCGTCAAGTTGGGGGCAGCCCCGAGCCGGCCACGCGGGCGCGGCTAGGCGCCCCGCGAAGTCCCTGTGCGCCCGGTATCCGCTGTGGGATCATCACGCCTTTTTTATATCGCCTATGCGTGTGCGCCGTGGCGTATCCGGCCCATGCTGGACGAGAGTACGCCATGCCGCATGGTGGCGCACCACGCGGCTACGGCCGCGCCGGCATGCCTGCCGCGGACACGATAACGATACCAGGAGACTTAGTCATGTCGATGCCGGAACCCGCTTCCAAGCCGGGTACGCCTTCCGCCAATCCCTCGCGCGGCCAGCCGGCTCTGCTCGAGCGCCTGTTCAAGCTGCGCGAGCACCAGACCGACGTCCGCACCGAGGTCCTCGCCGGCATCACCACCTTCCTGACGATGGCGTACATCCTCTTCGTCAATCCGTCGATCCTGGGCGATGCCGGCATGCCCAAGGACGCGGTCTTCGTCGCCACCTGCCTGGCCGCGGCGATCGGTACGCTGATCATGGGGTTCTATGCCAACTACCCGATCGCGATGGCGCCCGGCATGGGCCTGAACGCGTACTTTGCCTATACCGTGGTGAAGGGCATGGGCTTTCCGTGGGAGGCGGCGCTGGGCGCGGTCTTTATCTCTGGCTGCCTGTTCCTGCTGGTGACGCTGTTCCGCGTGCGCGAAATGATCGTCAACGGCATCCCGCATTCCATCCGCGTGGCGATCACCGCGGGCATCGGCTTGTTCCTGGCGATCGTCGCGCTGAAGAATGCCGGCATCGTGGCCGCGAGCCCGGCGACGCTGGTCACCCTCGGCGACCTGCACCAGCCCCCGGCGGTGCTGGCCATCGTCGGCTTCTTCGCGATCGTCGCGCTGGACCACCTGCGCGTGAAGGGCGCGATCCTGATCGGCATCCTGCTGACCACGCTGCTGAGCTTCGCCTTTGCCGGCAATACCTTCCACGGCGTGTTTTCGGCACCGCCTTCGCTGAGCCCGACGCTGCTGAAGCTCGATATCTCGGCGGCGCTGTCGATCGGCATCATCAATGTCGTGCTGGTGTTCTTCCTGGTCGAGCTGTTCGATGCCACCGGCACGCTGATGGGCGTGGCCAACCGCGCCGGCCTGCTCAAGGCCGGCCGCATGGACCGGCTGAACAAGGCGCTGATGGCCGACAGCACCGCGATCATGGCCGGCTCGTTCCTCGGCACGTCGTCGACGACTGCGTATATCGAAAGCGCTTCCGGCGTGCAGGCCGGCGGGCGCACGGGGCTGACCGCGGTGACGGTGGCGGTGCTGTTCCTGGCGGCGCTGTTCATCGCGCCGCTGGCGGGCACGGTTCCGGCCTACGCCACCGCGCCGGCGCTGCTGTATGTGTCCTGCCTGATGTTGCGCGAGCTGCTGGAGATCGATTGGAACGACGTCACCGAAGTCGTGCCGGCGGTCATGACCGCGCTGGGCATGCCCTTCACGTACTCGGTCGCGAACGGGGTGGCGTTCGGCTTCATCAGCTACGCGGCACTCAAGCTGCTGACGGGGCGCGCGCGCAGCGTGCCGGTGATGGTCTGGATCATCGCCGCGGTCTTTGTCTTCAAGTTCTATTACCTGCCGGGCCACTGAGCATTCCTGGCGGCAAGGGCAGACGCGGGCGGCACAGGCCGCCCATTCTTTATCGCGCAGCCCGTTGCTTCATCGCCGGAAGGTCGGAATGCCGGAACGCGCGCAAGCGTACCCGTTTCTGCGTGCCGCCGCGGACCGCACGAGCGTTCGCAGCGTACCTGTTTCTGCGGGCTGCGATTCGATGTGCCTTGCCGCGGGCGATACCGCCTCGCGCAGCGGTCACGCGTGCTAGAGAGAGTCCTGCCATCACCCGTTCGGGGTGCGAAAGCGTACCTGTTTCTGCGTACCATCCGGGCGTGGAAACAGCGGGCCGGCGGCACAACAGGCGGGCAGCGTCCGGTCCGAAACTTAGTCCGAAATTTGGCGCGAAATTCGGTCTCAAATCTGTCACGGATCAAGCCCGAAAACCGCTTCCGACGAGCCAAACTGACGGTGTGCAGGCCGGCTCATACCAAAGTATGAGATTGGTTGTAAGTCACCCACTCAGGGCTGGACAAACCGCCCCAAATGCACTGAACTATAGGCGTGGCAAAGAGGGGCGCGGCAAGGCGCCCCTTCTTGACTCCGGGGCATGCGGCTGGATTGCCGGAGCACACCGAGCGCGCGTTGGCGCCGTCCGCCAGTCCGGGGACAGTTCGGATGAGACCGCCAGGACAAGGCGGCAGGGCCACGACCAGGGAGCGTGCGGAAAACACGTGCGCCACGCAGACACAAATAATTCCAAGACTGACAAGTGGTATCCGCAGACGTGTAGTGCCGGGGGATGTTGTTCAACGGGGATAATCATGACCGCAGGAGAGATCCGGCGACCCGCCATCGGGCCCGTCAGGGAGTCTATAAGCCGATCCACCAGCCGATCCATTCACCACGCCTGGGCTGCTCTGGGGGAAGCCGCAGGCGAAGCGCCCGCAAACCGCGCCAGCCATGACAGCGCCGCTGCCGACGTGGCGGCCCTGCTGGCCGACGACAGCGCGCTCAGCGACAACGCCCGTGCCGCGGTAGAAAACCTGCTGCGCCGCCATCGCCTGCTGGAGGGCGAGCTGGCACGCCAGCGTGCCATGCTGCAGGAATGGATCCTGAGCCAGCTCACCTACAAGTCGCTCTACTACCAGTACTCCGGACAGACGCCCGAGGCACCGCGCGTAGAGCTGATGCGTGAGAAGGAGGCGGTGCGGCGACGCATCCGCGAACAGCTCCAGGGGGGCAGCGGCTATCTTGCCGCGCCCGAAGAGCCGTCCCGCAGTCTGTCCACCTCGTGATACCGACGTTGCTCGCGGGCGCCAACCCGCAGCCAGTCCAGCCCCAGTCCGTGCCAGGGCCACAGGCCCCCGCGCGGTCCACCGGTGCCGGAACCAAGAACAAGCCAAACGTCCGGGAGATCGTGATGGACCGACTGTGCAAGGCGTCACGCACTGCGCAGATCGTGGTCGTGTCGCGTCATGAAGATTTTGGTTTTGACCCGTCCAGCTTCGGGCCGGGATGGGAACTGCGCCGCGTGCAGCAGATCCGCGATGTCGAACGCGTGGTGCGCGCGAGCCCGCCCACCGCTGGCGTGATCGACCTGCAGGCGGAATACAGCGATGCCGAGCTCGGCCAGCTCGAACTCGCGCTGCAGCATCTGCATGTCACCTGGGTGGCCATCACCTGCGACGCGATGCTTGCCGACGAGCGCGTGCGCCGGCTGATCCGCGACTACTGCGTGGACTACGTGCGCACGCCGTTCTCGGTAGAGGAGCTGATCTATACGCTCAAGCACGCGCATGGCATGGCGTCGCTGCATGGCGCGCGCGTGCAGGAGACGGCGTCGCGCGGCACCATGATCGGCGAGTGCGCGGCCATGCGCGCCATGTTCCGCTCGCTGGCCAAGGTGGCGCACAACGAGGCGCCGGTATTCATCTCCGGCGAATCCGGCACCGGCAAGGAACTGGCCGCGCAGGCGATCCACGATGCCTCGAGCCGGCGCAAGGGGCCGTTCATCGCCATCAACTGCGGCGCCATCCCCTCGCACCTGGTGCAGTCGGAACTGTTCGGCTACGAGAAGGGCGCGTTCACCGGCGCCAACCAGCGCAAGATCGGCTGGATCGAGCAGGCGCAGGGCGGCACGCTGTTTCTCGACGAGATCGGCGACCTGCCGCTGGAAAGCCAGGTGGCGCTGCTGCGCTTCCTGCAGCAGGGCACCATCACGCGCCTGGGCGGGCATCAGTCGATCCCGTTGAACCTGCGCATCATCTCGGCCACGCACGTGGACCTGGTGGCCGCGCAGGGCGACGGACGCTTCCGCTCCGACCTGTTCCACCGGCTGTGCGTGCTGACGCTGAGCATTCCGCCGCTGCGCGAGCGCGGCGAGGACATCCTCCAGCTAGCCAACGCCGTGCTGGCCGAGCACGGGCACGAGGCGCACCGGCGCATCCGCGGCTTCTCGGCATGCGCGACCCAGGCCATGATGCAGTACGCGTGGCCGGGCAACGTGCGCGAGCTGATCAACCGCGTGCGCCGCGCCATCGTGATGACCGACAACCGCAAGATCACGGCCGAGGACCTGCAGCTGCACGGCGGTGCCGAACTGCCGCGCAAGACCCTGGACGCGATCCGCGAGGAGGCCGAGCGCGAGGCGATCCGCAACGTGATGGCCAGCCATGGCTTCCATGTGGTGCCGGCCGCGCGCGAACTCAACGTGTCGCGCGTGACCTTGTACCGGCTGATGCATAAGCACAATATCCGCGTGGAAAGCCAGCCCGCCGCCGGCGAGTAAGCGGCAAGGGTGGCTGCGCAGGCGCCGGTCGCCGCGCTTGCGTGCCATGTCGTTGCACACCAGGCAGCGCGCCACAGGAAAGGGGAACCGCCGACGTCCGCTCGCCGGTTCCGCCTTTCCTCGTGCCCGCTGGCACGTCAGCGCGCAACCGCGCGGGGCTGGCCGGCCCCGCTTCCGCCAATGGCCCCATCCGCCGGGGCGGCCGCGAGGTTCATGCTGATCTTGCCGCGCGGCATGCGCGGCGGGCCGTTGTCATCCCGTTGCAGCCACGGCGGCGCGTCGCGCCGGTCCGGGTAGTCGCGCGCCTGCCGGCCGCCTTGCGGCGCCGCAGGTGCGCCCGCGCCTGGCGAGGTGTCCTGCTGCATATGCAGCTCGCCCCAGGCCCAGCCGAAGCCGCGCACATAGACGTCATTGCTGACCGCCGCATGGCTGTTGGCGCTGGCGTCGTCGGGACGATCGAACCAGGCATAGCTGGCTGCCACGGCAGGGGCCGAGAAGACCGCCAGGGCGGCCAGCACGCCTGCGGCGGGGTTTGCGGCTTTCATGGCGTCTCCTCCTTGTGGAAAAAAGTGCCCGCCGGGGGACGGAGCACAAATTCGTGCGGACACGCCGGCCGGCATGCCCGCTTGATTCCGCACCAGCTTCCCGTCAGGCGCGCCGCCTTCCTGCCTGGTGCCTGCAGGCCGCGCGCGTGCAGGCCGGACCCCTGGCCCGGCGCGCTCCGCCGGGGCACGTTGCGCTGGCCGTGGCCAGTGGTGCCGGCTCGACCCGCGCGCGCGGGTAGGGCAGCAGTGGCGGCGAAAGCAGGTCAGTCACCGAAGGCGGGGGGCCCGCCAACCGGTATGAGCGCCGGCGCGCCGTCATGCGTGAAGGCGGTTGACGCATGGCTGGTCTCTCTCCGCAGTAGTGGCTGGTCGATGGTCCGGACGCGCACGGCGTCCCTGCGGATGCTGAGCGACAAGTGTGCCAATGGCCGCAAAGGCTTGCGCCATGCGGGTTTGCGGCCCGCCCGACCGCGCCGTGCGCGGCCGCGGCGGCGCCACGGGACCATTTGGTTTCGCCGTTGCAACGCGTGCGGCGAGCGCCACCGCCGGCCGGGGGCGCGCATGTGCCGGCATGGCCGCCTGACACCTACGCGGGGTGCGGGATAGCGCGCCCCGGCAGCGGCGCATCCGCCGCACTGCACCGGGTTGCATGTTTGAAACCGGAGTTACATCAGCCTTGCATTGGCGTAACAGTGGGGAACACCACGCCCCGGAACACAGGGTCCTGAAGACCGGTAGGCGCGCTGCCCGCGCCGCGCCCCGGCGACGCACGGCGCAGTACGCAGAAACGGGTACGCTGCGGGCGTCCCCGACGGTAACGGCGGGGCAGCGACTGCCACGAATCGATCGTCAGCGAGCCTGGCCTGGCGGGCTGGGGGCCGCCGGCACGGAGGGAGCGACGGCGGGGGACGAGGTCGTGGCAGTGCCTGAGATGGGTTTGGGCCCGGGCTGGCTGCGCTCGCAGCCGGCAACGCCCAGCATCCCGATCACGAGCATGGCGGCCACCGGTCGTGCGGAGAGGAAACGGGTCACGGATGCCTCCTTGCGCCGGCGCGCTGGCACAGGATGCGCCGGCAGGTGTGCCTGGTCTTACTGTAGCAGGTCGCCTCAGGGGTGCCGCTTGGGCAAGCCGCGCGATGCGCAGTATGATGAACGCAAGCCCCCTCGCTGCCGGAGCGTCCCGCGGCCGCTCGCGCCAGGCGTTCCGGTTACCCTATCCCTGCGTACCAGGGCCCCCAACCGGGCAAACCCAAGGCCGTGAACGACAACACCGAACACCGACCAGCATCGTCCCCGCGCAGCGCTCCCCCGCAGCCGCGATCCCGCCGCCCTCACTGGCTGCCGGACCGCCACACCGGCGCGCGCACGCTGCGCGTGGTCACCGCGGCGGTCGCCTCCTGGTTCGACCACCGCGCCGCCAGCAAGGGTGCGGCGCTGTCCTTCTACATGCTGTTCTCGCTGGCGCCGATCCTGGTGCTGGTGATCTCGATCGCCGGGCTGTTCTTCGGCGCCGAGGCGGCGCGCGGCGAGATCTTCACGCAGATCGAAGGACTGGTCGGCGAACAGGGCGCCACCGCGATCCAGCAGATCCTGGCCGCCACGCACCGCGCCGGCGGCAGCGGCATGGCCGCGCTGATCGCCATGGGCATCCTGTTTGTCGGTGCCACCAGCGCCTTTGCCGAGCTCAAGAGCAGCCTCGACGACATCTGGCATGTGCCGGTGCCCAAGACCGCCGGCTGGCAGACGCTGCTGCGCGCGCGGTTGCTGTCGTTCAGCCTGGTGCTGGTGCTGGCGTTCATGCTGCTGGTGTCGCTGATCGTCAACGCCGCGCTGGCGGTGGTCGAGCGCATCTGGGGCCAGCTGTGGACGCAATCCTGGTTCGCCCCGGTGGCCGACGTGATCTCGACGGCGTTTTCCTTTGCGGTCGTGACCGCGCTGTTCGCCGTGATCTTCAAGATGCTGCCCAACGCGCGCATCGCCTGGCGCGACGTGACCATGGGCGCCATCATTACCGCACTGCTGTTCTCGGTGGGCAAGCGGCTGATCGGCCTCTATCTGGGGAATAGTGCCGTGGCCTCCTCATACGGCGCGGCGGGTTCGGTGGTGGCGCTGATGCTGTGGATCTACTACTCGGCGCAGATTTTCTTCTTCGGTGCCGAGCTGACGCGCCAGTACGCGCTGCAGTTCGGCAGCCTGCGCGGCGTGCCGGGCATGGGCGGGGAGGGGGATGGCAAGGGCGAAGGCAAACCCCCGGCCTGGCCCGCGAACCGGTAAAATAGCGCCCCATTCCTTCCGTAAGTCCCGCATGGCCCGGCGTAGTGCCGCCTGCGGCGGCGCCGGTCCGGGTGCCGGCTCATGCCGCACCTCTGTTCCCTCTACCTATTCCCAGCCAGATTCCGTGAGCTCGCTCGTATCCGAAATTGCGCGTCGACGCACCTTTGCCATCATCTCCCACCCCGACGCGGGCAAGACGACCCTGACCGAAAAGCTGCTGTGGTTCGGCGGCGCGATCCAGGTTGCCGGTGAAGTACGCGCGCGCAAGGCCGACCGCCATGCCACCTCCGACTGGATGGAACTGGAAAAGCAGCGCGGCATCTCGGTGACCTCGTCGGTGATGCAGTTCCCGTATGGCCGCGGGGACGCCAACAACAGCGCGGACGGCAACGCGCAGGAGAACATCGTCAACCTGCTCGACACGCCGGGCCACGAGGACTTCTCGGAAGACACCTACCGCACGCTGACCGCGGTCGACTCGGCGGTGATGGTGATCGACTCGGTCAACGGCGTGGAAGCGCAGACCATCAAGCTGCTCAACGTCTGCCGCCTGCGCGACACGCCTATCCTCACCTTCATCAACAAGCTCGACCGCGAGGGCCGCTCGCCGATCGAGCTGCTCGATGAAATCGAAGACGTGCTGCAGATCCAGTGTGCGCCGATGACCTGGCCGATCGGCATGGGCAAGCAGTTCCGCGGCGTGTACCACCTGATCGACGACAAGGTGCAGCTGTTCGACCCGAAGGGCGAGAAGGGCACCGCGGCGATCCTGGACGGCCTGGACAACCCGGAACTGGACCGCATCCTGGGCAGCCAGGCGGATGAGCTGCGCGTCGAGATCGAGCTGGTGCGCGGCGCGTCGCACACCTTCGACAAGGAAGCGTTCCGCGCCGGCAAGCAGACCCCGGTCTACTTCGGCTCGGCCATCAACAACTTCGGCGTGCAGTCGCTGCTGGACGCGCTGTGCGAGCTGTCGCCGCCGCCGCTGGCGCGCAACACCGACACGCGCGTGGTCGAGCCGAACGAAGGCAAGTTCACCGGCTTCGTCTTCAAGATCCAGGCCAACATGGACCCGCGCCACCGCGACCGCATCGCCTTCGTGCGCGTCTGCTCGGGCCGCTTCGAGCGCGGCATGAAGCTGCTGCACGTGTCCGCCGGCAAGACCGTGGCGATCAACAACGCCATCACCTTCATGGCGCAGGACCGCAACACGACGGAAGAGGCCTACGCCGGCGACATCATCGGCGTGCCCAACCACGGCACCATCCGCCTGGGCGATGTCTTCACCGAAGGCGAGCCGCTCAAGTTCACCGGCATCCCGTCGTTCGCGCCGGAATTCTTCCGCCGCGCGCGCCTGAACAACCCGCTCAAGGTCAAGCAGCTGCAGAAGGGCCTGCAGCAGCTGGCGGAAGAGGGCGCCACGCAGATGTTCCGTCCGCTCGTCTCCAACGACCTGGTGCTGGGCGCGGTCGGCATCCTGCAGTTCGACGTGGTGGCGCACCGGCTCGAGCACGAGTACGGTGTCGATGCCATTTTCGAATCGCATGAATGCGCGACGGCGCGCTGGCTCAAAGGTTCGCCCGCGGAGATCGAGAAGCTGATCGCCAAGGCCGGGCACAACGTGGCGCTGGACGGTGCCGGCGACCATGTGTACCTGGCGCCGAGCATGGTGAACCTGCGGCTGACGCAGGAACGGTTCCCGGAGCTGCAGTTCCTGGAGACGCGCGAGATCGTGTGACGATCCCGGCGCTGACAATGCAAAACGGCTCGCCAAGGCGAGCCGTTTTGCATTCGGGTGTTTGCGCCTGCTTAATACGCCAGCGACGCCTGGATATAGAACGTCCGCGGCATGCCCACATACTTGCCCGCATTGTTGTCGGTGGAGCGCGTGAAATAGCGCTTGTCGAACAGGTTCTTCACGCCCACCGCCACCTTCAGGTTCTGCGCCGACTTGCCGAAGTCGTAGCCCAGGCGCATGTTCAAGAGCGCATAGCCCGGGATATCGCCCAGCGCGCCATTGGCGCTCTCCGCGGTCTGGTACGTGGTCGACGTGCTCGGGTCGCCCGGAGAATGCTGCTTGGACTGCGCATAGCCGTCGATATTGAAGGCCCAGCGGTTGCGCGCATAGCGCATGCCCACCGTGGCCACATGGCGCGAATAGAACGGCAGGTCGCGCCCGGCGAAGTTGCCCTGGTTGTAGGTCGCTTCGGTGAAGGTGTAGGTCGCGTATGCCGACAGGCCGGCCAGCGACTTGTCGAGCGCGCCGAAGTCATAGCGCAGCGACGATTCCACGCCGCGGTGGGTGGTCGCGCCGAGGTTGGTCCACGCATCCGGCGCGCCGCCGGTGCCGCCGCGCAGCTGCAGCTCGTCGTCGAAGTCGATATTGAACAGCGTCAGCTCGCCGCCCCAGCCGTTGCTGTTGAAGTGCGTGCCGATTTCGTAGGTCTTCGCCTTCTCGGGGGTCAGGCCGTTGGTGGTCTGCGCAATCTGGAAGTACTGCAGCGGGCCGAACGAGACGCCGGCGTTGGCGAACAGCTTCCACTGGTCGCTGACGTGGTACATCACCGCCAGCGACGGCAGCGGCTCGTTGGACGAGACATCGTTGCGCGCGCCGGTGAAGTTGTCGGACACGTACGAACGGATGAACTCGTAGCGCAGGCCCGGCGTGATGGTCCAGCTGCCGACGTTGATGGTGTCGTCGATATAGACCGCGTTGGCGGTGGTGCCGCCCGTGCGCGACTGGTACACCGGCGACGGCAGCGTGGTCGGATCGATGGTGCCCGGGGTGTAGAACACCGTGCGCGAGGCCTTCTCGTCGCTGGCTTCGCGCAGGAAGCGGTAGCCGACGCTGACCTCATGGCTCATGTTCTCGCCGCGGAACAGCTGCGAGTAACGCGGCTCGATCGCAAACGTATGGTAGTTGCGCGGGGCCGAGGTCAGGCGGCGCAGGTTGGCCGAGGCGCCCGTGCCTTGCTGCTCGATATTGCTGCCGCGGAAGCTGTCGGTGTAGTACGTCAGCACCTCGAACTTGCGGTTGTTGTCGTTGTGGCTGTACTTCAGGCTGAAGTCGCTGCGGCGGCCGTCGAAATTGTCGTAGGGCCGCACCGACTGGAACGGGTCGGCCGCGTACTGCGCCGGCGTCAGGCCGCCGGGCATGCCGGCCCGGCCTTCGTAGTAGTGGAAGGCCGCGCTCAGTTCGTCGGTCTTCGAGATCCGGTAGTTGCCCTTGAGCAGCAGGTCGTCGATATTGACGTGGTCGTTGCTCTCGCGATAGCCGTTGCCGTGGATGCCCGAGTACAGCAGCGCGCCGCCCAGCCCGTTGTCGTTGGTGCCGCCGATGAACGCGGTCGGGTTGGTCTTGACGTTGCCGCCGTGGCTGTAGAGGTCGGTCGAGACCGAGGCATCGGCCGCGAAGGTCTGCGGGATTGACCGCGTCGCGAAGTTGATGATGCCGCCCACGTTCTGCGGGCCATAGCGCACCGAACCGGCGCCGCGCACCACGTCGATGCTTTCCAGGTTGCCCAGCGACAGCGGCGCCATCGACAGCTGCGGCTGGCCATAGGGCGCCACCGCCAGCGGCACGCCGTCCATCAGGATGGTCGAGCGCGGCGACAGGCGCGCGGTCAGGCCGCGCACGCCCACGTTCAGCGACACATCGCTGCCGCCCGTGCCGTTGTTCTCCTGCACCTGCACGCCGGGGACGCGGCGCAGCACTTCGCGCACATTGTTGGCGCCGGCTTCCTGGAAGGTCTCGCGGTCGACGATGGTGCGCGCGCCGGGGTGCTCCAGCACCTTGGTCTCATCGGCGTTTTCGAGCCAGTTGCCGACCACCGTGACGGCATTGAGGGTGGTTTCCGCGCTGGCGCTGCCGGCGGCGGGAGCCGTGGCGGCGGTCTGGGCGTGGGCGGGGAGGGCGAACAGCAGGGCGGCGCCGATGGCACCGGCGGTGAGACGGAAAGCGGGCTGCAAGATGAGGTCCTGGAAAGGCAGCGCATTCCACCGGATGGATGCGCCGAATGGGGCCGGATTATAGGTGCGAGTGATTCTCAGATGCGATTAGCCGGATCAAACGCGGGGCGTTTGTCGCATCCATGCATCACAGTTGATACATTTGGCACACAAAATGTGATAAAAAATACACAAAAATTGCCAATCTGACCGCATCGCATGCATGTGTATGCACTAATTCAGCGGTCACCGTAAAATCCTGGCTTTATGCCGTCGCCTTGCTGCGGCGATTGCCGCGGTGATTTGCCGCCGCGATTGCCGTTGGTATCGCTGTGGCGCCTGCATGGCGCCCCCTCGCTGTCTGACCCCGCCTCCCGCATTCATGTCTTCCCCTGCTACCGTCCCGGCCGCCGAGCCGGATAGCGTCTTTGGCGATGCCGCGTTCCGCCGCTACTGGTTCGCCCGCCTGTGCACGACCATCGGCTACCAGATCTTTACCGTGGCGGTGGGCTGGCAGATGTACGACCTGACGCGCGACCCGCTGATGCTGGGCATGGTCGGGCTGGTGCAGTTCCTGCCCTCGGTGCTGCTGATCCTGATGTCCGGCCACGTCGCCGACCGCTTCGACCGCCGCCGCATCGTGCGCGCCTGCCAGGCGATCGAAGCGCTGCTGGCCGCCGGCATGGCCGTGGCCAGCCTCACCGGCTGGATCGACAGCCATCACATCTTTGTCTTCGTCGCGCTGATCGGCGCCACGCGCGCGTTCGAGAACCCCACGCTTCAGGCGCTGCTGCCCAGCGTGGTGACGCCGCGCCAGCTGCCGCGCGCGGTGGCGCTGGCCAGTTCAGCCGGGCAGACCGCGATCATCATCGGCCCGGCCATCGGCGGCTTTGCCTATGTGGCGGGCCCCGGCGTGGTGTACGCGCTGAGCGCGACGCTGTTCGTCATTGCCGCAGTGCTGGTCAGCGGCATCACGCTGCGCCAGGCCGCGCAGCGGCTGACCGCGCCGGTCAGCATGCGTACGGTGTTTGCCGGCTTTGCCTATATCCGCAGCCGGCCGGTGCTGCTGGGCGCGATCTCGCTGGACCTGTTCGCGGTGCTGCTGGGCGGCGCGGTGGCACTGCTGCCGATCTATGCACGTGACATCCTGCACACCGGACCGTGGGGCCTGGGCCTGCTGCGCTCGTCGCCGGCGGTGGGTGCGCTGGTCATGGCGCTGTGGCTGGCGCGCCACCCGCTGAACCGGCGCGCGGGGCGCATCATGTTCGGCGCAGTCGCGCTGTTCGGTGCCGCCACCGTGGTGTTCGGGGTGTCGACGTGGCTGCCGCTGTCGATGGTAGCGCTGGTGGTGCTGGGCGCCTCGGACATGATCAGCGTGGTGGTGCGCTCGACGCTGGTCCAGCTCGATACGCCCGATGACATGCGCGGGCGGGTCGGCGCGGTCAATTCGGTATTCATCGGTGCCTCCAACCAGCTGGGCGAATTCGAGTCCGGCGTGACCGCGGCGCTGTTCGGCCCGGTAGGTGCTGTGATCCTGGGTGGGGTCGGCACGCTGCTGGTGGTGGCAGTGTGGATGCGGCTGTTCCCGGCGCTGGCCTCGCGGGACCGGCTGCACGAACACGCCACCTGACCATCGCGGATCGTTCGCGGCCCGGGTTGTGCCCGGGCCGCGAAGCGTACCTGTTTCTGCGTAGCTGCTGCCTGGCTCCCGCATGAGCCGCCGGCGCACGGCTGCCGGTATTTTCCAGCTTTGTGCGGTGGCGTTCCGACCCGACTTTCGTCGCTGAAAGTTGCCCCAGGGCTCCGCCGACGTCGCCCCGCCAGCTCCCAACCGCCTTTACCACATGGCCGCTCCGTCCGACCCGCGCCAGCGCCACGCGGCCGCGCGCACTCTTGCCGGTTTGCGCGGGAAACCAATCGATGCCCGGGCTGTCACTTCACTGTGATGCGTGCCACGGCTTTGTCGGTGATCGTCTGACATCGCGCGCTCAAAAATCATTAATTTCTGTAAAATTTCCGCGAGTCGTCGGTCGTCGATAAGGCACCGCATTCCCGGTGGCAGCACGCAGAAACGGGTACGCAACCCCCGCTGCCGCCGCAAACCCACAACCACAAACGGAGTCGCCCTCATGGACCTGAATTTCATCGATGCCAACAAGCTGGAGGCGGGCTGGGCCTACCTGGTCCAGTTCGCCATCAACCAGGGCATGAACTGCCTGGCCGCGATCCTGATCCTGATCGCCGGCTGGTGGCTGTCCGGGCGCGTGGCCAGCGCGGTCCGGCGCGCGCTAAGCGGCACCCACTTGGACGAGACCATGCGGCCGCTGCTGGCCAATGCGCTGCAGTGGATGGTGCGCGTACTGACCATCGTGCTGGTGCTGTCGCAGTTCGGCGTGCAGACCGCCAGCATCATCGCCATGCTGGGCGCGGCCGGCCTGGCCATTGGCCTGGCGTTGCAGGGCACGCTGCAGAACATCGCCGCGGGCATCATGCTGGTGCTGCTGCGCCCGTTCCGCGTTGGCCAGTACATCGACGCGCAGGGCGTGGCGGGCACGGTGCGCGAGACGGGCCTGTTCATGACCGAACTGACTACCTTCGACGGCGTCTGCCTGCGCGTGCCCAACGGCAAGCTGTGGGGCAGCGCGATCACCAACTACAGCGAGAACGCCACGCGCCGCGCCGATATCGAGGCCACCGTGACGTTCGACAGCGACGTGCAGCGCAGCCTCGAAGCGCTGCGCGGGATGCTGGCGCGCGAGCCGCGCCTGCTGTCCGACCGGCGCCCCGAGGCCATGGTGGTCAACTACACGCAGCAGGGCATCACGCTGAACGTGCGCTACTGGACCTCGAACGACGACTACTGGAACGTGCGCTTCGCCTTCTACGAGCGCATCAAGCAGGTGCTGGAGCAAGCGGGCAGCAAGCTGGCGGTGCCGATCCAGGAACTGCACGTGCCGGGCGCGGGCTCGGTGCCGGGTGCCGTCAAGGTGTCCGAGGCGACGCCTTCCACGCATTCCGCGGCCCCTGCGCATACCGCCGGCGCGGCGCCGCGCCAGCCGGTGCAGCGGCTCGGCTAGGCGGCGTTGCCTTCGTCGGCAAACAGCGTGCAGGCGCCGCTCTCGGCGGTGCTCACGTTGCTGCGGAACGCCGCGAACAGGTCGCGGCCAACGCCGTGCCGGTTGGCACTGAGATCGGGGTGGGCGGCCTCGCGCGCGCGCCATTCGTCTTCCGGCACCAGCACCTCGAGCACGCCCGCGGGCGCATCCACGCGCATCATGTCGCCGGTGCGCACGCGCGCGATCGCGCCGCCGCGCAGCGCTTCCGGACAGACATGGATCGCTGCCGGGACCTTGCCCGACGCGCCCGACATGCGTCCGTCGGTGACCAGCGCGACATGGAAGCCGCGGTCCTGCAGCACCGTCAGCGTCGGCGTCAGCTTGTGCAGCTCGGGCATGCCGCACGCGGCCGGGCCCTGCCATGGCAGCACCGCGACAAAGTCGCGCTCCAGCTCGCCGCGCCTGAACGCGTGCAGCACGTCGTCCTGATGCTCGAACACGATCGCCGGTGCCTGCACCACCTGGTGCTCGGGCTTGACCGCCGAGGTCTTGATCACCGCGCGGCCCAGCTTGCCGTCCAGCACCTTGATGCCGCCGTCCGGCAAGAACGGCTGGCCGGCGCTGCGCACGATGCTGTCGTCAAGCGGCGCCGCCGGGCCGTCGACCCAGCCGAGCTTGCCGTCGCGCAGCACCGGCTCGCGCGTGTAGTCCTCCAGCCCGCGGCCGAAGATCGTGGTCACGTCGTCGTGCAGCAGCCCCAGCGACAACAGCCCGCGGATTACCACCGGCAGCCCGCCGGCGGCCTGGAACTGGTTCACGTCGGCCTTGCCGTTCGGGTACACGCGCGCCAGCAGCGGCACCACCGCGGACAGTTCGTCGAAATCGTCCCACCCCAGCACGATGCCGCCCACGCGCGCCATCGCAATCAGGTGCAGCGTGTGGTTGGTCGAGCCGCCGGTGGCCAGCAGCCCGACGATGCCGTTGACGAAGGCGCGCTCGTCCAGCACTTCGGCTACCGGGGTGTAGCGCTCGCCGCCATGCACCAGCTTGAGCGCCTGGCGCGCGGCCTCGCGCGTCAGCGCCTCGCGCAGCGGCGTGCCGGGGTTGACGAAAGCGGTGCCCGGCAGGTGCAGCCCCATCATTTCCATCAGCATCTGGTTGGAATTGGCGGTGCCGTAGAAGGTGCAGGTGCCGGGGCCGTGATAGGAGCGGGTCTCGGCTTCGAGCAGGGCTTCCCTGCCGATCTTGCCTTCGGCGTAGAGCTGGCGCGTGCGCGCCTTTTCGTCGTTGCTGATGCCGGTGGTCATCGGCCCGCCCGGCACGAACACCGCGGGCAGGTGGCCGAACGACAGCGCGCCCATCACCAGCCCCGGCACGATCTTGTCGCACACGCCCAGGTACAGCGCGGCGTCGAACATCTGGTGCGACAGCGCCACGGCCGCGGCCAGCGCGATCACGTCGCGCGAAAACAGCGACAGGTCCATGCCGTCCTGGCCCTGCGTCACGCCATCGCACATCGCCGGCGTGCCGCCGGCGAACTGCGCGGTGCCGCCGGCGTCCAGCGCCGCCTCCTTGATCCACTGCGGGTAGGCCGCCAGCGGCTGGTGCGCCGACAGCATGTCGTTGTAGGCGGAGACGATCGCCAGGTTGGGCCGCTCGTCGGCCTTGAGCCGGATCTTGGCTTCGTCAGGCATCGCGGCCACCGCATGGGCGAGGTTGGTACAAGAGAGCTGGGCGCGTTCCACTTTCTGCCCGGCCATGGCGCGGGTGCGGTCGAGGTAGGCCTGGCGCGTGGCGGCACTGCGGGAGACGATGCGGGCGGTGACCCGCTCGAGCACTGGATGACGTGGCATGGGGTTCTCCTGCGGGGGAGCTTTCAGCCTAGCGCACTTTGCCGGGCGCTGCACGCCGCAGGCCCGCCCGCTGTCCTCCGCAGTTCACGCAGAAATGGGTACGCTTGCCTCGCCAAGCCGTAGCGACTCACGTAAACTGGCCGCAACACGGCCCGCCCTCGTGCGAGGGCCGCGACAATTCGAATCCTCAAGGAATCCTCAAGGAGTGCAGCGTGAGCATGCCTGATTTCGACATGGTGCTGTTCGGCGGCACCGGCGACCTGGCGCGGCGCAAGCTGCTGCCTTCCCTGTTCGACGCGCACCACGCCGGCCTGCTGCATCCGGCCGCGCGCATCCTAGCCACCGGCAGCCAGCCGTTGTCGACCGGCGACTACGTCGCGTCGCTGGAGCAGACCGTGCGGCCCGCGCTGGCCCATGCGCCGCCGGAGTCATGGGAAAAGTTCTGCGCGCGCATCAGCTACGTGCAGGCCGATGCACGCGTGCCTGCGCATTTCGACGCGCTCGCCGACAAGGTGCTGTCGCGCAAGCCGGAAGTGGTGGTGTGCTATCTCGCCACCGCGCCGCACCTGTTCGTGTCGATCTGCGAGCAGCTCGCCCGCACCGGGCTCAATACGCGCACGGCGCCCAACGTGCGCATCGTGCTGGAAAAACCGCTGGGCCACGACCTCGAATCGAACGAGGCGATCAACTCCGCGGTGGCGAATTTCTTCGCCGAAGAGCAGATCTACCGCATCGACCATTACCTCGGCAAGGAGTCGGTGCAGAACCTGATGGCGATCCGCTTCGGCAATGCCCTGTTCGAGCCGCTGTGGCGGCGCGAGTGGGTGCAGGACGTGCAGATCACCATCGCCGAAGAGCTCGGCGTGGAGACGCGCGGCGATTTCTACGACCAGACCGGCGCGCTGCGCGACATGGTGCAGAACCACCTGCTGCAGCTGCTGTGCATGGTGGCGATGGAGCCGCCCGCCAGCCTGTCGGAAGACGCCATCCGCGACGAGAAGATCAAGATCCTGAAGGCGCTCAAGCCGATCACGCCGCAGGACGTTGCCGAGAAGACCGTGCGCGGCCAGTACCGCGCCGGCGCCATCGGCGGCAAGCCGGTGCCGGGCTATACGGATGAGGCCGGCATCGCGCCCGACAGCCGCACCGAGACCTTTGTCGCGGTCAAGGCCGAGATCGCCAACTGGCGCTGGGAGGGCGTGCCGTTCTACCTGCGCACCGGCAAGCGCATGCAGGCGCGCGTGGCCGAGATCGTGATCCACTTCCGCGACGTGCCGCACGCGATCTTCCCGCGCCCGCTCACGCTGTCGCCGCAGAACCGGCTGGTGATCCAGCTGCAGCCTGAAGAAAGCATCCGGCTGTATTGCCTGGTCAAGCAGCCCGGCGACACGCTCGAGCTGACGCCGACCTCGCTCGATCTCGACTTCGCCAACTCGTTCAAGGTGCGCCGCGCCGGCGCCTACGAGCGGCTGCTGCTGGACGTGATCCGCGGCCGGCTGGGTCTGTTCGTGCGCCGCGACGAGCAGGTGCAGGCATGGCGCTGGGTCGAGCCCATCATCGATACCTGGGAAGCCAGCACGGTCCCGCCCAAGCCCTATACCGCCGGCACCTGGGGCCCGGCCGCGTCGTCGGCGCTGATGTCGCGCGACGGCGCCTTGTGGCACGAAGAAGCCTGAACCAGAGGAAACGACATGCGCCTGTTCGAACATCCCACCCCGATGGACCAGGCGGAGGCCCTGGCCATCTCGATCAGCCATGCGCTCGAACTCGCCATCCGCGTCAACGGCTGGGCGGTGCTGGCGGTGTCCGGCGGACGCTCGCCGGTGCCGATGTTCGAGCGGCTGCGCTACCGCCCGCTGCGCTGGGAAGCGGTGACGGTGACGCTGGTCGACGAACGCGTGGTGCCGCCCGACCATCCCGACAGCAATGCCGCGCTGGTGCGCGCGCACCTGCTGCGCGAGGCCGCCGGCAGTGCCGCCTTTATCCCGCTGGTGGCCGATGCGCAGGACGTGGCCGACCCGGCCGCGGCGGTGGCGCGCGCGAACCGCGCGTTCCGCCAGCCTGACGTGGTGGTGCTGGGCATGGGCGAGGATGGCCATACCGCCTCGCTGTTCCCGGACGCGCCCGAACTGCAGCACGCGCTGAGCGATCCGCAGCCGGCCTACCTGCTGGCGCATCCGGGCACCGCACCGCATGCGCGCATCACGCTGAACCTGGCCGCGCTGCTGGCGGCCGAACGCGCGTTCCTGTCCGTCACCGGCGAGGCCAAGGCCCACGTGCTCGAGCGCGCGCTGCAGGGGCCGACCGCGGCGCTGCCGGTGAGCCTGGTGGCGTCGCGCCACCGGCACGGATTCGATGTGTTCAAGGCCTGAACTCTGACAGAAGGGGACGTGACCGACGCCATGGCTGATACCGCCTCCACTCCTACCACCACCACCGCTACCACCACCGCCACCTTCCCGCGCCTGCTCGGCGATGTCGGCGGCACCAACGTGCGCTTCGCGCTGGAGACCGCACCGATGCAGATCGGCCCGGTGAGCGCGCTCAAGGTCGCCGACTTTCCCTCGCTCGAAGCCGCGCTGCGCCAGTTCCTGGATGGCCTGGCCGGCACCGGCCAGCCCCTGCCGCGCCATGCAGCGATCGGGCTGGCCAATCCGGTCACCGGCGACCAGGTCAGGCTGACCAACCACAACTGGTCGTTCTCGATCGACGGCATGCGCCGCGCGCTCGGCCTGCAGACGCTGGTGGCGCTGAACGACTTTACCGCGCTGGCGCTGGCCTTGCCGCACTTGCCGGGGGACGGCCTGGTGCAGGTGCGCGCCGGCACCGCGGTCCAGAGCGCGCCGCTGGCGCTGGTGGGACCGGGCACGGGACTGGGCGTGTCGGGGCTGGTGCCGGTCCCGGGCGGGCAGAGGGTGGCGCTGGCCGGCGAGGGCGGCCATATCGAGCTGATGCCGGCCACCGACGATGAATGGGTGGCGTGGCGTGCGGCCCATCGCCAGCTCGGACGCGTGTCCGCGGAACGGCTTTTGTCGGGCGCCGGGCTGTCGCAGATCCATGCCGCGCTGGCCGCAGAAACGGGTACGCTTCTGCTCGCGCCGCTGCAGCCGGAGCAGGTCACCGACGGCGCTTTCCAGCGCAACGACCCGCTGTGCCAGCGCACCATGACGGTGTTCTTCGGGCTGCTGGGCTCGGTCGCGGCCGATATCGCGCTGGTGCTGGGCGCGCGCGGCGGCGTCTACCTGGGCGGCGGCATCCTGCCGCGCTTCGTGCCGGCGTTGCAGGCCTCTGCCTTCGCCGAGCGCTTTGTCGCCAAGGGCCGCATGCGCGGCTGGCTCGAAGACGTGCCGGTCCATGTCATCACCGCGCGCCACCCGGCGCTGCCCGGGCTGGCGCGGGCGCTGGCCGAGCGCCTGGATCGCGAAGCGGGGAACGCCTAGCCATGCGTGTCCTGCTGGTGGAAGACGACGCCATGATCGGCGACAGCGTCAGGCAGGCGCTGCGGCAGGAGGGCTTCACCGTCGACTGGGTGCGCGACGGCGACGCGGGCCTGGCCGCGGCCACGTCGTCGCAGGAAGGCGAAGCGTGCTACGACCTGGTGCTGCTCGACCTCGGCCTGCCGCGCCGCCCGGGGCTGGACGTACTGCGGACGCTGCGCACGCGCGGCGTGCCCACGCCGGTGCTGATCCTGACCGCGCGCGACGCGGTCGCCGACCGTGTTGCGGGCCTCAATGCCGGCGCCGACGACTACCTGGTCAAGCCCTTCGACCTGCAGGAGCTGGCCGCGCGCATGCACGCGCTCGCGCGCCGCGCCGCGGGGCGGGCCGAGCCGCTGGTGACCTATGGCGAGATCGTGCTCAACCCGGCCACGCGCGAGGTCACGCACAGCGGCGAGCCGGTGCGGCTGTCGGCGCGCGAGTTCGCGCTGCTGTCGGCGCTGATGTCGCGGCCGGGCAAGGTGTGGTCGGTGCCGCAGCTGCAGGAGCGCCTGTACGGCTGGGACGACGAGGTCGGCAGCAATACCGTCGAGGTCTATATCCACGCGCTGCGCAAGAAGCTGGGCGCCGCGCTGATCCGCAATATCCGCGGCGTGGGCTACCTGGTGCCGCGCCTGGATGGCGAGGGAGAGCCCGGCTGATGCGCTCCATCCAGCGAACGCTGCTGTGGTGGCTGGCCGCGGGACTGCTCGCCGGCATTGCCATTGCCACCGCGCTGATCTATGGCCAGGCGCGCCAGGAAGCCAATGCGCTGTTCGACTACCAGATGAAGCAGATGGCCGCCGCGCTGCCGAGCCGGTTTGCCGACCCGGTGGCGCCACCCTTCATCGGTTCGCCCGGCGACCTGTCGCATGCCGGCGAAGACGTCGTCATCCATATCTGGGACGGCTCGGGGCGCAGCCTGTACCTGTCGCATTCGCACCCGGCGCTGCCCGCGCGTGCCGAGCTGGGCTTCTCCAACGTGACCACGCAGCAGGGCGAATGGCGGCTGTACAGCATGCAGCTCGGGCCGACCGTGGTGCAGATCGCGCAGCCGATGAGCGCGCGCCGCACGCTGGCCGCGCGCATGGCGCTGCGTACCGTGGCGCCGCTGCTGTTGCTGCTGCCGCTGCTGGGCTGGCTGGTATGGATGGCCGTGGGCCGCGGGCTGCGGCCGCTGCGCGAGATCGCCGCCGAAGTGCGCGCGCGCGACGCCACCACGCTGGAACCGCTGGCGGTGCGGCGGATGCCGGACGAGATCGCGCCGCTCAGCGCCGCGCTGAACCAGCTGCTGGCGCGGCTCTCGCACGCCATCGACACCCAGCGCGCCTTCGTGGCCGACGCGGCGCACGCACTGCGCACGCCGCTGGCCGCGCTGCAGCTGCAGGCCCAGCTGGTCGAGCGCGCCGACAGCGGCGCGGCACGTGACGAGGCGGTGGCGAAGCTGCGCCAGGGGCTGGAGCGGCTGACCCACCTGGTCACGCAGCTTCTCACCCTGGCGCGGCAGGAGCCCGGGGCGGCCACGCCGCCGCGCGAGCCGGTCGACCTGCGCGCGCTGGCCACGGGCGTGGTGGCGGAACTGGCCCAGGCCGCGCTGGACCGCGATACCGACCTGGGCGTGGATGGCGACGACGACGCCGACGACGCGGCCGCCATCGTGCATGGCGATGCCGATGCCTTGCGCATCCTGCTGACCAACCTGCTGGACAACGCGCTGGCCTATGTCCCGGCCGGCAGCCGCATCGACGTACGGGTGGCACGCGGGAGCGACGGGCGTTCGGTCGAACTGGTGGTCAGCGACAACGGCCCCGGCATTCCGGCCGGGGAACGCGAACGCGTGTTCGACCGCTTCTACCGCCTGCCCGAGGCGCCGACCGGCGGCAGCGGGCTGGGCCTGGCGATCGTGGCGGAGATCGCGCAGTCGCATGGGGCACGCGTGGCGCTGGAGGACGCGCGGCCGGGGCTGCGTGTCAGGGTTGTATTTCCGGCCGACTGAGCCCCGCCCGTCAGCGTCGAGCGTCACGCAGAAATGGGTACGCTTTGCAGGTGCGGTAGCAGTGCCGGGGAGCAGTGCCGGCAGCGCGCTGCGGGTTTGCGGCCGCAATCGCCGGCCCGCGGGCCATGCGCAGCAGCCATTGCCGGTCGCGGTCGAGCAGGCAGAAAGGGCACGCAGAAACAGGTACGCAGGAACGGTTACGCAGACGGCTACGCAGAAACGGGTACGCTCCAGCGCGGCGCGTATCATCGGAGTTCTCTCCTGCTCACACACAAAAGGCTGGCATGCGTGCAATCGGCAACTTCCTCTGGTTCATCCTCGGCGGCGTGGTGATGGGCCTGGCCTGGTGGCTGGCCGGGCTGCTCTGCTTTATCTCGATCGTCGGCATCCCGTGGGGCAAGGCCTGCTTCGTGATCGGCGGCTTCACCTTCTTCCCGTTCGGCAAGCAGGCCATCAGCCGGCGCGAGCTGACCGGGCGCGACGATGTCGGCACCGGCGCGCTGGGGCTGGTGGGCAATGTGCTGTGGTTTGTGTTTGCCGGTGTGTGGCTGGCGATCGGCCACGTGATGGCGGCGGTCGCCAACTTCGTCACCATCATCGGCATCCCGTTCGCGATCCAGCACCTGAAGCTGGCCGGCATCGCGCTGGCGCCGATCGGCCAGACCGTGGTCCCCAACGAGGTAGCCGACGCCGCGCGCCGCGACGGTGCGCGCGCGCACGTGGACGGCTTGCGTCGCTAGGCCTCGTCGCTAGATTTCGTCAATGTCCGTGGTGCCGTCCTGCCGGGCGGCGTGCGCGACCAGCCGGTCGAGCAGGCTGCCCAGCAGCGCCTGCTCTTCCTCGCTCAGGCAGCCGAAGATCTCGTCATTGCGCCGCGCAATCATGGCGATCGCCTGCCGGTACAGCGGCTTGCCCTGCGCGGTCAGCGACAGCACCACGCCGCGGCCATCGGCGGTGCTGGTTTCCTTGCTGACCAGCCCTCGCTCCACCAGCGCCTGCGCCGAGCGGCTGGCCTGGCCCTTGGTCAGGTTGGCGCGGTGCGCCAGCGCATTGACCGACAGCGGCGCGAACGCGCCGATCGCGGCCAGGCAGCGGCCCTCGCTCAGCAGCAGGCCGCACTGCTCGAGGTAGGCGGCGGCGCTGTCCTTGTCGCTGAGCTTGTTGACCTGGTGCAGGCGGTAGGTCAGGAACTGGTCCAGGCGTGGCAGTGGTTTCATGGCGATGTCCGGTCGGGCGTCGGCATTGTAGTGCCTATGGCTGGCTGCGCGCCTCCGCCTCGTCGATCAATGCCAGCACCGGTGCCAGCGATGCCTGCCGGCTCATCAGCCCGAGGCACATCATCGCCAGCAGCAGCGGCGATCGTTCTTCGCCAACGCGGCCCATGGCCTCGCACAGGCGGGTATAGGCGAGGTCGAGGTCATCAGCTTGCATGGCGGGCTCCGGCCGGTCGGGATTGCTGGGTTTGCATCAGGGGGGCGAGGGTTGCGCCGACGTCGTCCCACGCGGGCGCGAGCCAGCGCGCCAGCACGTAGCCGTCGGGGCGGATCGCGTAGAGCGTGCCGGGCCGGGCGCCGTAGCGCGCCTGCGCCTGGCCGGCGACATCGGCGAGCGCGTCCTGCGCGGGGGCGGCGGTGCCGTTGACGACCACGCGTGCCTGCAGCGTATGTGGATGGGCCTGCGCCAGCGCGGCGAGCGGGGCGGGCAGTGTTGGCGAGTCGCCGAAGTACAGCAGCGTGAAGCGCTGCCCGAAGCATTGCGTCAGGTGCTCGATGCCGTCCGCGCTGGCGACGCGCGCCTCCGGAGCGGGCAAGCCGGGCGCGGCGCCGGGGCAGTCGGCGCCGAAGTCGCTGGCGCCGTTCAGCGGCGAATCGGCATAGGCGATCGGCGCCGACTGGCGCGGGTTGATCAGCGACCGCACCGGGCTGCCGCCCTGCGCCAGCCGCAGCGTGGCCTCGCGCATCAGGCGGAAGGCAAAGTCGGGCGGCGCCATGAATTCGGTGCTCTTGGCGCCGTAGGCGATGTTCTGCCGGGTGGCGTGGACGCGCTCGGCCGAATAGGAGTCGAGCAGGCTGTCCGCGGCCTGGCCGCGCACCACTGCCGCCAGCTTCCACGCCAGGTTGCCGGCATCGTCCAGCCCCGAGTTGAGCCCGCGCACGCCGAAGATCGGCACCAGGTGCGCGGCGTCGCCGGCGAACAGCACGCGGCCGTGGCGATAGTCCTGCAGCGTCAGGCACTTGGCGTTGTAGATCGAGATCCACAGCGGCCGCCAGGGCTCGGTCTCGCCGATCATGTCGAGGTGGCTCTGCACGCGCGGCAGCACGTTTTCCGGCTTGACCGCTTCCTCGGGGTCCTCGTCGTCGCGGATCTGGTAGTCGATGCGCCAGACGTCGTCGGGCTGGCGGTGCATCAGGATGGTCGAGCCCGGATTCGACGGCGGGTCGAACCAGGCCAGCCGCTCCACCTCGCGCCGGGTCTTCTGCACGATGTCGACGATCACGTAGCGGCCTTCGTACTGGGTGCCTTCCATGCGCAGGCCCAGTTGCTCGCGCACCGTGCTGCGGCCGCCGTCGCAGGCCACCAGCCATTGCGCGTCGACCTGCACCAAGCCGTCGGCGCTCTCGATTTCCACGACCACGCCACCGTCATGCGGCCGCACCGTGCGCACGCGCGCGCCGAAGCGCACGTCGGCCGGCGTGGCGCCCCGCAGCGCGGCCTCGTGCGCGAACGCCTCGAGGTAGTACTGCTGGATATTGACCATCGGCGCAAAGCGTTCGTCCGGCTCGCTCGGCATGCGGAAGTGCAGCACTTCGGCGTCGCGGTAGTAGCTGCGGCCGCCCACCCAGGGCAGGCCCGTTTCGACCGTTTGCTGGTCCGCGCCGACCCAGCCCAGGATCTCGAGCGAGCGGCGCGACATGCAGATGGCACGGCTGCCGGCGCAGTAGCCGTCGTCGGCCTCGACCACCAGCGTGGCGATGCCGTAGCGCGCCAGCAGCGCCGCCAGCGCCAGCCCGACCGGGCCGCCGCCGGCGATCAGCACGGGCACGTGTCGCGGCCAGGGGCGCGGAGTAACGGGAGGCGGTGCCGGCGGCACGGCCGCGTGCGGGGTGGTGAAGTCTGGCATGGCGGGGTCTCGCTCGGTGCAATTGGTTGTGTGCGAAACTATATCCCAGATAGTTGCGCACGAAACTAGTGTTTACCCGCCTGGCTCGACGGCTTGGCCCGTAAAGAGAGACAAGTCGCACATCGCCCACCCGGGGCCGTGGCCTATGCTTCGCAGAGCGCAACCCGCTACTGCTGCCTCCGAGCCTTCGCCATGCCGATCCTGCCCACCGACGCCGTGCCCCGCGCCAGCTGGCTGCCCGCTGCCGGCAGCTGGCGCTACCACGCGCTGCTGGGCGCCGCCGGCATGCTGGTGCTCGGGCCGCTCGGCGGCATTGCCGCGGCTTACATGAATTTCTCGCTGGGCTTCTTTGTCGGCGGCCAGGTGCTGGCCGGCATACTTGGCTCGGTGGTGACGGCCGGCTATGGCGCACCGGGCCGGCATGGCGCCAACTACATCCAGACCGCGGCGGCGTCGGTGGCGGGAATGGGCGGCATGGCGGTGGTGCTGCAGGCGATGACCTGGCTGGGCATGTCGCCACCGCCGTTGTGGCAGCTCGTGCTCTACATGCTGTGCATCGGCATGTACGGCGTTGGCATCGGCATGCTGTATACGCCGTTGCTGGTGGATCGCATGCAACTGAAGTTCCCGTCGGGACTGGCGGTTGCCAATATCCTGCGCGCGCTGACCGACCCGGCGCTGTTGCGGCGCTCGCTGGCGCGGCTCGGCGGCGGCATGGCGCTGGGGCTGGCCAGCGGCCTGGGTGCCGCGCGCGTGCCGTGGCTGGTGGCGCTGGAGCTGTCGCCGGCAACCTTCGGTGCCGGCATGATCGTCGGGGCGCGCATCGGTATTGCCGCGTTGGTGGGCGGCCTTGCCGGCTGGGCGCTGACGCCGTGGTTCGTGTCCGTGGGGTGGCTCGCGCCCGGCGAACCGTATCGCAAGGCCACCTTCCTGGTGGCGCTGGGCATGATCATGGGCGCGGCGGCGCTCGATGTCGCGCTGCTGCTGGCGCAGGCGTGGCGACGGTGGCGCACCCGGGCCCCGCGGGAGGCGCAGGCGCGGCGTGGGCCCGGCATGGCCTGGGTGGCCGCGTGGGCGCTGCTGTGGGGCGCCGCCACGGTCGCGGCGGGCGTGGCGTGGTTCGGCCAGCCGCTGGGCTTCCAGCTGATGGCGGTGCTGCTGGTGCTGGTGTTCGCGCTGGTCAACGGCATCTCGGTCGGCATGGTCGACCAGAACCCGATCTCGTCCGCCTTCGTGCTGACGGTGATCCTGATGGCCGCGGCCGGCCTGCGCGCGCCGCATGTGGGCCTGATCGCGGCGACCGTGCTGCTGGTGGCGACCGCCGAAGCCAGCGACATGCAGCAGGACCGTTCCACCGGCTGGCGCCTGGGCAGTGACCGCATGGTGCAGTTCGGCTACCAGGTCGCCGGCATCGTGGTGGGCGCGCTTGTGGCCGTGGCAATGGCGCGGCTCTTCATGCAGGCGTATCCGGTGCTGGCGCTGGACCAGACCCGGCTGCCGGCGGACCAGCAGCCGGCGCGCTGGGCCTCGGCCATGACCTACAAGATCGTCGGCGTGCTGCACGGGCTGGCGCAGCCGCGCGCCGCCCAGCATGCCGCGGTGGCGCTCGGGCTGGCATTGGGGCTGGCAACGGCGGTGCTGCGCAAGGTCATCCTGGGCAGCCCGGCGTGGCAGCGCTTCGCGCAGTCCGGCCGACGGGGCAGGGTGGTGGATTTCCTGCTGGATGCGGTGCTGCTGCCGACACCCTATGCATCGTCCTTCGGCGGCTTCGTCAACCTGGCGGCGGCGGGCTGGATGGCCGCTGGCGGCGTGGCGGCAAGCGTCGGCGGCGCCATGGCGGGGCGCAAGGCCGGGCCCGGGCGTGAGCGGCAGGCGCTGCCCGCGGACATGAGCACCGCATCCCTGCTGGGCGGCGGCCTGATCGCCGGCGACGCGCTGGCGGCACTGGCCCTCGGCCTCGCCGGGCTGCTCGCAGTGACGTGGAGCTGACAGCGGCAGATTGTCAAATTCCATTGACGCTTCTGTTCAATCCTCAGTGGATTGTCAAATTGCACGGCCGGCGTACCATGTCGGCCAGACAGACGTACCGCCTGACCCGGAGAATCCTCATGGCCCTTGACCAAGAATCCTTTGCCCTGCTGCGCGCCTCGGTGCAGCGCTTCATCGACGAACGCCTGAAGCCTGCCGAGGACACGCTGGAAGAGACCGACGACGTCCCCGCCGATATCGTCGCGGACATGAAGGAGATGGGCCTGTTCGGCATCTCCATTCCCGAGAACTACGGTGGCATCGGCCTGTCGATGTCGCAGGAATGCGATGTGGTGTACGACCTCGGCCACACCGCCTTTGCCTTCCGCTCGGTGTTCGGCACCAACGTCGGCATCGGCTCGCAGGGCATCCTGATGGATGGCACCGAGGCGCAGAAGCAGGCCTACCTGCCGCGCATCGCCAGCGGCGAGCTGATCATCTCGTTCGCGCTGACCGAGCCGAATGCCGGTTCCGACGCGGCGTCGCTGCAGACCAGGGCCGAGCTGGACGGCGACCACTACGTCATCAACGGCACCAAGCGCTTCATCACCAACGCCCCGCGCGCCGGCGCCTTCACGCTGATGGCGCGCACCGGCGGCGCGGGCGCCTCGGGCATCTCGTCCTTCATCGTGCCGGCCGACACCCCGGGCATCTCGCTGGGCAAGCCGGACAAAAAGATGGGCCAGCGCGGCACCAAGACCTGCGACGTGGTGCTGGAGAACGCGCGCGTGCCGGCCGCCAACATCATTGGCGGCGTGCCGGGCGTGGGCTTCAAGACCGCGATGAAGGTGCTCGACCGCGGCCGCCTGCATCTCTCGGCGCTCGCCTGCGGCATGGCGCACCGCCTGATCACCGACGCGGTGGCGTATGCCAAGGAGCGCAAGCAGTTCGGCAAGCCCATCGGCGACTTCCAGCTGATCCAGGCGATGCTGGCCGACAGCCAGGCCGAGCTCTATGCCGGCCTGTCGATGGTGCGCGACTGCGCCCAGCGCTATGACGCCAAGCCCGCGGGCAAGAGCGATCCGGAGGTCAGCATGCTGGCCTCCTGCACCAAGATGTTCTGTACCGAGATGGTGGGCCGCGTGGCCGACCGCGCCGTGCAGATCCACGGCGGCGCCGGCTATATCGCCGAGTACAAGGCCGAGCGCTTCTACCGCGACGTGCGCCTGCTGCGCCTGTATGAAGGCACCACGCAGATCCAGCAGGTGATCATCGCCAAGCAGCTGCTGCGCGACTGACCATGCAACCGCCCGGCGCGGCAGGAGTCGACATGAACGATTGGCAGGAGCGCGGGCCGGCGGGCCATGGCGTTGGCACGCCGCACCGCCTGCGCGCTGTGGTGGCGTCCTATCGCACTGCGCTGCAGGCGTACACGCTGGCGGTATCGCCCGCGGAGCTGATGACGCTGGGCGCGGTGCCGCCCAATATGGCGCAGGACAGCGATCCGCGCGCGCAGGCGCACCTGGCGCGCTTGCGCGCCGAGGTCCAGGCCAGCGGTATCGCGCTGCCTGGCGCGATCGTCCTGGCGGTAAGCGGTGGCAGCCTGCATTGCGAATGCGATCACCTGTACACGCTGCAGCTGCAGCCGTGCCGCGGCGACCGCCTGATCGTGATGGAAGGCTACGAGCGCCTGCTGGCGCTGGCGCATGGCGAACGCCGCCAGTGCAAGACGCTGGTGTCGGCAGTCATGTGGCGCACGGCGCTGGACAGCGCCGCGCAGGTGTCGTCGGCCAATGCCGGCGAGCTTGCCGAAGCCGATGAGGCGGCCGAGGCGATCGCCGCTGCCGCCACGCAATCGTGCGCGGCGCGATGGGCCAACGCGACGCGGGTCTGGCACTGATCGCACCACGTGGAATGAGAAGGTCGAAGGCCGCCGGCATGGCGGCCTTCATTTTTGGTGGCGGCGGCTATTGCGGCGGCTATTGCGGCGGCTATTGCTGCGGCCACACCCCATCGACATCGCGCAGCAGGTGGCCGGCGAGAATATAGTCCCCGAGCCGCGTGGCCTTGGCTTCGAGTTCGAGCAGTTCATGGTCCGCCAGCGTGCCGAGATCGAACTGGCAATAGAGATTGCGTTGGCGGAACGTGCCCTTGGGTTTGGCGAGCCCTTCGATCAGGGCTTCGCGGGAGCGGACGGCGATGCTTTCCTGTCCGCGATACTGCACCTTGATACCGCGCTTTTCTCCGAGCCTGCCGAGTTCGACCGCATCCTGCCAGCCTGTCTCGTAGTCCAGCTCCAGCGCCAGCACGTCTTCCGAGGCCAGAAGCCGGAGCGCTTCTGCCTTGCTGCCAGCTCGCACGATTGACATCCACACCTCTTATATCGACTTATACTGTACGAATATACAGTCAACCCGGGGTCGCGGCAAGAGCCTGCACCACGGTGCCTGCCCGCCTGGTCTTGCGCGCCCGGCCCTTAGCCCTTAGCCCTTAGCCCGGCCGCCCGTCAGCATGACGCTGCCCGGCCGGTCTTGCGCTTTCCGCCAGTGCAGCCGAACTTTGTTTCCCCGGTATGTCAGGGCTGCGCGGCCGGCGTGGCGCCGGCAGCTTCGGTGTTCGCCCCGCCGCCTGCCTGGCTGCCGCCGGCCGCATCGCGTGCCTGAGCCGGCTGCGCCGCGGGCGCGCCGCTGAAGTCACCCGCATAGACGCGGGACATTGCGCCCGCCTGCATATAGCGCCGGATCGCGGCGTTGACCGATTCCGTCGTGGCCGCGCGCAGGCGTGCCTCGAGTTCCTCGGTGAAGGCCATGGTGCGGCCCAGGTAGAGCTGGTTGGCAAGCGCACCCGCCAGCGCAGCGTCATTGCTGCGGCTGACCGTGCCCTGCTGCAGCAGGCCGCTGACCGCTTCCGCCAGTTCCGGTGCGGTGATGCCGTCGCGCGCGAAGCGCTCGAGCTCGTCGGCGACCGCGCGCTGCAAGCGCGCGAGGTTCTGCGGCGCATACTGCGCCTGCACGCCGAAGCGGCCGGCGCGGTCGAGCGCGCCCACCTGTACCCAGCTGCCGGCGCCATAGCTCAACCCCTCCTGCTGGCGCAGGCGGTCGGCCAGCCGGCTGCGCAGGCTGGCACCACCCAGCACGCGGTTCGCGATCATCATCAGCGCATAGTCCGGCGAGTCGCTGGTCAGGTCGATCGGCGCGGCGGCCACGTAGACGGCATTGGCCTTGCCCGGCGCGGGCAGCGTGAATTCGGCCGGCGGAATCGGCACGAATGGCCGGTCGACGCGCGCATACGGCTGCGCGGCGGTCCAGTCGCCGAACAGCTGCGCGGCCTGCGCCGCCGCGGCCGGCGCGTCGAAGTCCCCGACCAGGCTCAGCTGCGCATTGCCCGCGCCGTAGAAACGCGCATGGAAATCCCGCACCTGCGCCAGCGTGGCCGCGCGCAGGTCGGCAATGTTCTCGGCAAAGCTGCGCGCGTGGCGCGGATCGCCCACGGGATAGGGATCGCCGTGACGGCCCAGTGCATTGGACGCCATCACGCCCGGCTGGCTCCGGATGCTTTCGATATCGGCGATGCTGGTCTTGCGCAGCGTCTCGAATTCCGCTTCGGGAAAATCCGGCGCGCGCAGGATCTCGCGCAGCAGGGCCAGCAGTTCGGGCAGTTGGGCCCGGCGCGTCTCGAAGCTGACGGTCACGCGCTCGGCGCTGCCGCCGATGCCGACGCGCGCGCGCAGGGTCTCGATGCGGTCGGAGATCTGCTCGCGCTTCATGCCGCCGGCGCCGCGCCGAAGCATCGACGCGGTCATCGACCCCACCGTGGTCAGCCCTTGCAGGCTCTGCACGTCGCCCATGCGCAGCACCAGCACGCCATGCACCACCTCGCCGCGCGCGGGCTTGGGCAGCAGGGCCAGCTGCATGCCGTTGGCCAGCGTCTGGCGCGTGGTATGTGCCTCGATATTGGCGGGGCTGGGGTCGAACGGCGCGACCGCGGCCAGCGCCGGCTTGCCCTGGTAGCCGTTGACCATCGCGGCGACATCCGGCGTCGCGGGTACCTGCGCGCGGGCTGGCTGCGCGGACGGCACGAACAGGCCCACGGTGCGGTTCGACGACTGCAGGTAGTTCTGTGCCACGCGCTGCACGTCTGCCAGCGTGGTGGTCTCGATGCGGTCGCGGTTCAGGAAGAACAGCCGCCAGTCGCCCTTGGCAATGGCCTCGGACAGGGCGATGCCAAGCGCGCCGGGATCGCTCATGTAGTGGTCGTAGGCATTGCGCATGCGCCCCCGCGCGCGCTCCAGCTCGACCTCGGTCACGGGGGCCACCGCAAATCCTTCGACCTGCGTGATCAGGCCTGCGCGCGCGGCCGCGAGCGACTGGTCCCGGGACGTTTCCGCCATGAACAGCAGCGTGCCGGGATCCTTCATCGCATAGAACGCGCTGCCGATCGAGGTGGCCTGGCCGCGCTCGACCAGCGCCTTGTACAGGCGCCCGCCGGGCGTGTCGCCGAGGATGATCGTCAGCAGCGACAGCGCCGTGGTGTCGGGATGTGCGCCGGGGCTGACGTGGTACTGCGCGGCCACCAGGCTGTTGTCGCCGGGCCGCATGATCACCAGTTCGCGCGCGCCTTCCTGCGCCGGCTCGACCGTATGCTCGGGCGGCAGCACGCGCGTGGGGCGCGGGATCGCGCCGAAGTAGCGCTCGATGCGGGCCAGCGTGGCGGCGGGATCGAACCTGCCTGCCACCACCAGCACCGCGTTGTCGGGCTGGTAGTAGCGCCGGTAGAACGCGCGCAGGTTGTCGATGCTGACGTTCTCGACGTCGCTGCGCGCGCCGATCGGTGCCTTGCCGTAGTTGTGCCAGCGGTATGCGGCGGACATGGTCTGCTGCATCAGCATGCGCGACGGGCTGTTCTCGCCCATTTCCATCTCGTTGCGCACCACGGTCATTTCGCTGTCGAGGTCGGCCTTGGACAGCACGCTGTTGACCATGCGGTCCGCTTCCATGCGCAGCGCCCAGTCGAGGTTTTCGTCGCTGGCGGCAAAGGTGCCGAAGTAGTTGGTACGGTCCTGCGTGGTGGTGCCGTTGACGCTCATGCCGCGCCGCGCGAACTCGGTCGGGATGGCTTTGCCCGGCAGCGAAGGCGTGCCCTTGAACAGCAGGTGCTCGAGCAGGTGGGCCATGCCGGTCTCGCCGTAGTTCTCGTGGCGGCTGCCCACGAGGTAGGTGATATTGACCGTGGTGGTCGGCTTGGCCGCGTCCGGCGCCAGCACGATGCGCAGGCCGTTGGGCAGGCGGTATTCGGTGATGCCCTCCACGGTGGCGACCTGCCGCGCCAGCGACGGCGATGCCGCCGGCACCGGCTGCACGGGTTGCGCCGGCGCGGGCAGCGGGGCCAGCGAGGCAAGCATCGACAGGTGCAGGGCAAAACGGCGCATGGCGTCTCCGGTATGGGCTGGCTGCCGCGTGATGAGATAAAGGGCAGCGGCAGGGCAGTGGCGCAAAACGCAATTCTAGCCGTCGCCCGTACCTGGAACTGTGCCGCAGCCCACCTCTGCATGCCAGAGGGAAATGTCCGAATCCAGCCGGTGCGCAGGTTGCCGAAGCGGTAGCATGCCGGCATGAACCTCGATCCCGATACCTGCTACAAGGCCGTGGCATCGCATGACCGCCGCTTCGACGGGCGCTTCTTCGTAGGCGTATCCTCGACCGGCGTGTACTGCCGGCCGGTGTGCGCAGTGCGCACCCCCAGGCGCGAGAACTGCACCTTCTACGAAAGTGCCGCCGCCGCCGAGAAGCACGGCTTCCGCCCCTGCCTGCGCTGCCGCCCCGAGCTGGCGCCGGGCCACGGCCTGGCCGATATCTCGGGCCGGCTCGCGCAGGCCGCCGCCACGCTGATCGACGAAGGCTTCATGGCCGAAGGCAGCGTCGCCACGCTGGCCGCGCGCGTCGGCGTGACCGAGCGGCATTTGCGGCGCCTGTTCGATGCGCAGTTCGGTGTCTCGGTGCTCGAATACGCGCTGACGCAGCGCTTGCTGCTGGCCAAGCGCCTCTTGGCCGACACCGCGCTGCCGGTGACCGAGGTGGCGCTGGCCGCGGGCTTCGGCAGCGTGCGCCGCTTCAATGATGTGCTGAAGACGCGCTA
Organism: Cupriavidus oxalaticus; assembly: GCF_016894385.1. Lineage (NCBI taxonomy): Bacteria > Pseudomonadati > Pseudomonadota > Betaproteobacteria > Burkholderiales > Burkholderiaceae > Cupriavidus > Cupriavidus oxalaticus. The sequence continues at coordinate 2,763,579 of NZ_CP069811.1, read as the reverse complement.
CGGCCTGACCCCGCTCGCGCTGCGCCGGCGCGCTACCGACGGCGTCGCCGATCGCCTCGTGTTCGAACTTGGCTACCGGCCGCCGCTGGCGTGGGAGGCGCTGCTGCGCTTCCTGGCCGCGCGCGCGGTGGATGGCATCGAAGAGATCCGCGACGGCGCCTATGCGCGCACGCTGCGCGTCGAAGCGGGCGGCACCGTGCATGCCGGCTGGGTCCGCATCGAGCATGTGCCGCGCCGCATGGTGCTGCGCGTGACCTTGTCGGCGTCGCTGGCGCGCGCGATCCCGCAGGCATTGGGCAAGGTGCGGCGGCTGTGCGACCTGGGCTGCCGCCCCGATGTGGTCGACCGTCATCTCGGCGAGCTCGCGCAGGCCGTGCCGGGCATGCGGTTGCCTGGCAGCGTCGACGGGTTCGAGATTGCCGTGCGCGCAGTGGTGGGGCAGGTCATTTCGGTCGTGCATGCGCGCCGCATCCTGGCCGCATTGGCGCAGCGCACGGCTGCGGCGGGAACGCTGCCCGATGCCATGCCCGGCAGCCTGCGCCACCTGTTCCCGAGCGCCGCCGCCATCGCTGTCATGCCGCCGCAGGACCTGCGCGATGCCGGCGTGCCGGCAGGCAAGGCGCGCACGTTGCAGGCGCTGGCGCAGCACGTGGCCGACGGCACGCTCGCGCTCGAGGAGCACGCCCCGCCCGAGGCGACCGTCGTGGCGCTGCGCGCCATCGACGGCATCGGCGACTGGACCGCGCAGTACGTCGCCATGCGCGCGCTCGGCTGGCCCGATGCCTTCCCTGGTACCGACTATGCGCTGCGCAAGGTGCTGGGCGTCGACACCGTTCGTGCGATGCAGGCGCGCACCGCGCAATGGGCGCCGTGGCGCGCCTATGCGGCGGTCCACCTGTGGCATCGCTATGAGGCCATGAAGGACGCGCCCGCCGTGTCCGAACCGGAGACCATGACATGAGCAGCTATCGCCATATCGACAGCCCGCTGGGCACCATGCTGCTGCGCGCGGAAGGGACGTGCCTGACCGGCGTCTTCTTCGCGGGGCAGAAGTACTATCCCGCCAACGTGGCCAATGTTGCAGCAGGCAGCGGCGAGGCAGCGCCACAGGAAGCGGCCGTGCTCGAACGCGCCGCGCAGGAGCTGGCCGAGTACTTCGCCGGCAAGCGCGACGCCTTTACCGTGCCGGTGCGCTTCGCGGGCAGCCCGTTCCAGCAGCGCGTCTGGCAGGCGCTGCAGGCCATTCCATGCGGGGCGACGGCGTCCTACGGCGAACTGGCCGGCGCCCTCGGCCTGCCGCCGACGCACGCGCGCGCGGTCGGCGGCGCGGTGGGGCGCAACCCGCTGTCGGTGATCGTGCCCTGCCATCGCGTGCTTGGCACCGCGGGCGCGCTGACCGGCTACGCCGGCGGCATCGAGCGCAAGCGCGCGCTGTTGCGGCGCGAGGGCGTCGGTCCGGCGGGCGGTTGAGCCGGCGCCATGCCGCGCCTGTTCTTCGCCGTGGAAGTCCCGCCCGCGCAGGCGGCGCGGTTGCTGTCGACCCTGCCGGCGGCGAGTGGCCTGCGCCCGGTGCCGGCCACCCAGGTCCATCTCACCCTGCATTTCCTCGGCGAATGCGGTGTGCCCGAGGCGCAGTTGAACGCCGCGCTCGACGGACTCGCCGCGCCGGCCTTCACGCTGCAGGCTGCAGGCACCGGCCGCTTCCGCAGCGGCCCGGGGTCGGTGTTGTGGGCCGGGCTCGCGCCGGGTCCCGGGCTGGACGCGCTGCGCGCGCTGCACGCGGCGGTGGGGCAGGCGCTGGCGCAGGCTGCCGGCATTGAGCCGGAGCGCCGCCGCTACCACCCGCACCTGACGCTGGCACGCTGCCGCCCGACGGTGCCGGAGGCCATGCTGCGCGCCTGGCTCGACGCGCAACGCATGCTCGCCAGCGACCCATGGCCGGTGCAGCGGCTGGTGCTGTTCGAGAGCCGACTGGGACCGCAGGGCGCGGAGCACCTCGTGCAGCGGGCGTGGCCTCTGGCCCCGTCCGCTGCTACGCCAGGTTGCTGAACTCCACGGCGACCGACAGGAGCCTGAAAGCGGCGCAGGCGCTACCCCCCGTAAGTCTGTGCTCAAGTTCTGCCACAGTTTTGCCGAAGGTGTCGCCATGAGCCTTGCCGGACGCGGGGGCACGCGCTTAACATGCGGCGCGCGGCCGGCAGGCCGACTGGCTGCCGCGCCCCCACTCCTCCACGACCCGGCGGCATCCCGCTATACCAAGACGTTGCGCGAATCCATGAATCAGCACGAAGCCACCGGGGCCGGCACCGGAACCGACACCGGCACCGATACAGTTGCCGCAGCCACGCCGGCAGACGAGCGTTACCGCCTTACGCATAACTCCCAGATCGGCACCGTGCTGCGCGACCTGTCGTGGCAGAAGTGCATGCTGAGCGTGCGCACCCGCACCGGCCACCAGTTCGTCACCTCGGTGCTGCATGTCGATCCGGTCAACCGGACCTTCATGTTCGACTGGTGCAATGCCGACGCCGAGCGCCAGTCGCTGATGACCTCGGAAGAGAATGCGTTCTCGGGTTTGCTGCGCGGCGTGCCGGTGAACTTCATGGTCGGGCAGCCGGCCGCGACCCGTTTCGAGCAAGGCCCGGCCTTTGTCGTCGAATTTCCGGAAAAGCTCTATCATTTCCAGCGCCGCCGCCATTTCCGCGCGCGCACGCTGGTGACCAAGGGTTACCGCTGCGAGATCCGCAGCGCCGGCAATGCGCTGCTGTGCCTGGACATTGCCGACCTGTCGCTGTCGGGTGTCGGGCTGCGCTCCAGGAGCGTCACCGAGGAGCAGTTGCCGGTCGGCACGACCGTGGCCAGGTGCCGCCTCGACTTCCGCGAACTGGGCAAGGTCGAGCTCGACCTGCAGGTGGTCGGCCACTGGCTGGTCGGCCACGACGACAACGCCATCCACCACTTCGGCTGTGCCTTTGTCAATCCGGACGGCCGCATGGAGAATTTCCTGCAGCGGCTGGTGTTCGCGCTGGAGCTGGCACACCGGGGCTGAAGCGTCCCGGCACGGGCTGCGCGGCTAGGAGCCGATCAGCCGCCCGATCGCCGCGGCGGCTTCGCGCATCGGCGGCAGCAGCCGCGTGATCATCTCGCTTTCCGGCACGCGCGCGGCGCGCACGCTCACGCTCAGGCCGGCCAGCACGATGCCCGAGGCCGAGCGCACCGGCACGGAAATGGCGCGCAGGCCCGGCTCCAGTTCCTCATCGACGATCACGTAATCGACTTCGCGCGCCCGCGCGAAGCATGCCTCCAGCTCTTGCCGCGACACCTTGGTCTGCAGCGTGCGCGGACGCAGCTCGGCATGTTCGAAAAAGCCGTCGAGCACCGTGGCCGGCTGGTGCGCCAGCAGCAGCCGGCCGTTGGAGGTGCAGTAGGCCGGCAGGCGGCTGCCCATGCCCAGCGAGTAGTTCAGCACGCGTTGCACTTCGGAGCGGACCAGGTACAGGATGTCGGTGCCGTCGAGGATGGCGAGCGCGCAGGTCTCGTGGATGCGCGTGCTCAGGTTGTCCAGGATCGGCTGCGCCAGCGAGACCAGCGAAGTCGAGGAGAAATACGCATGCCCGAGATGCAGCACGCGCGGGCGCAGCGCAAACTGGCCGTCCTGCTGGCTGACATAGCCGAGCTGCTCCAGCGTATAGAGGCAGCGCCGCACCGAGGCGCGCGACAGCTGCGTGCGCTGTGCCACCTGCGAGATGGTCAGCGGACGCTTGCGTTCCGAAAAGGCCTCCAGCACGGTCAACCCGCGCGCCAGCGACAGCATGAAATTGGGATCGCCGGCAAAGCTGCTCAGCAAATCGGCGTGCGGCCGGGCGACGCGGACGGTGTCGGCCTGTGCATGACCGAGACCGATGGGGCGGAGGACTTCCATTGGCTGTGCTTGTCCGGGTTCGTTGTTCGATAATCGCGCAATCTTAAACCGGCTTGGCACAACGGGCCAGCGTTGCGTGCATCCAAGTGTGTCCTGGTGGGCACGATGCGCGCCTTGTGATCGATGCTACATGCCTGGATGGCGAACTCAGCGCCTGCGGGGATTGAGAAATGCGGATAAAAATGCACTGCCGGTCGTTTGCCCGGCATGCGTCGGCCGCCCATAAAAAATCGCCGCTGGGGTGGCGGCGATTGGGAAAGGGTCGTCATCCAAGAGGGGGTCTTGCTGACGGGAAAAGTATAGACATTTGATTTAAGACATTACATACAACGTTGGTGGGGTACGCATGCATCACATGTTGGTTCCTCACCGGCGGAGGGCGGAGGGCCTGCGCCTCAGAACGGCTTGCCCAGGTAGAGATAGAAGCTGTACGTCCCCGCCGCCGCGCGGCCATAGGCCAGGTAGAGCGGCCCCAGCGGGCTGTCCAGCGCCAGGAACAGCGAGCCGGACTTGAGCAGCCCGGTCGGGCTGCCCGGCACCAGCGGCGCGCCCATGCGTCCCGCCTCCAGCGAAAAGCCGGCGTAGATGCCCTGCAGCAGCGTCTGCCGCGCCAGCTTGTTGTAGTAGACCAGCCGCGCAAACTGCAGGTTGCCGCCCAGCAGCTGGCCGGTCGCATAGCCGGACTGCTGCAGGAAGCCGCCCCACTGGAACAGGTCATAGCGCGGCAGCGGGTTGCCGACATTGGAGCCGGCCTTGAAGCCGAGCGAGACGGTATGGTTGCCCCACGAATGCGCATAGGTTCCTTCGGCCTGCGCCTTGACATAGGAATCGTCGGCACCGAGCCCCGGTTGCGAGGCATAGACGCGCACCGAGGCCGAATAGCCGAAGCGCGGGAAGTCGACGCTGTCGAGCTGGTCGACGAAGAGCCGGCCGGTAATGGCGCCGCGCTTGATCCTGCCGGGGCCCGGCGACAGCGCCTCCGGGCCGGTGCTCAGCGTGGCGTCCAGCGTGCCGGTCTGCACGCCCAGCCGCAGCTCGCCGTACTTGGTGAACTGGCTGCCCACGTCCAGCGCGACGTCGAAGCGGCGCAGGTCGTAGGTGGCCAGGCGGGTGCTGCCCTGGAACACGTTGACCGGCCGCCGCTCCAGCTCGATGCGCGGGGCGATGAAGAAATACTGGCGCGTGTTCAGCGGCTGGTAGAACTCGCTCATCAGCGAGGTGGTCTGGCCCACCTGCGCATCGGTGCGCCACTCGGCGCCGAGCGAGTTCAGCCAGGTGCGCCGGTAGCTGCCGACCAGGTTGAAGAAGGCATCGCCGCGGAAGTCCGAACTGAGCCCGAGGCCGAAGCGCAGGTAGTCCGGCCCGTACGACTTCTCGACCGCATTGACCACCAGGATGCGCTTGCCCGGTTCTTCCAGGATGCCGTAGTTGACGTGCTCGAAGTCGCCGGTGCCGAACAGCCGCCGCATGTCCTGGTCGAGCGTGGCCTGGTCGAGCGGCTCGCCCGGCTTGGTCTCCATCACCGCGGTGGCAACCTCGGGGTTGACGCGGTGCAGCGGCGCCAGTTCGATCGCATCGACCGGCCGCGTGTCCGGCGGCGGCACCGCCTGCTGCACCGCGCGCAGCTGCGCGTACTGCGCCGGCGGCAGCGCCAGCGGCGCGAGGCGTTCGGCCACCTTGCGCGCCGCGGCTTCGCCGATGGGGATGGTGGCGGTCAGGTGGTCGAAGTCGGTCGCGGAGAAGTCGCCGAGCGCGGGCTCGATCAGCACGTCGGCGGGAGCCAGCGAGGCCAGCGAGGCGCGCACGTTCTGCTCGGTCAGGATATTGAGCATCTGGCCCGTCACGCCGATGACCGAGGTCAGTTCCTCGCGCTTCATCAGCGGCGTGCCGAGGTTGACGGCGATGATGACATCGGCGCCCATCGCGCGCGCCACGCCGACCGGCAGGTTGTCGGTGAGTCCGCCGTCGACCAGTAGCCGGCCCTGGTACTCCGCCGGCGCCACCGCACCCGGGACCGACATGCTGGCGCGCATCACGTTGGCCAGCTCGCCGGAATTGAACACCACCGGCGTGCCGGAGACCAGGTCGGTGGCGACGGCGCGGTAGGGGATCGGCAGCTTGTCGAAGTCGCGGTAGCCGGGCGTGCGCGCCAGCTGGCGCAGCACCGTTTCCAGCTGCACGCCCGAGACCGCGCCCTTGGGCAACAGCAGCCCGCTTGCCTGCACGCCGATCTCGGGCGTGAACAGGTTGGTGAAGTCGTCCTGCTTGCGGCGGATGGTCAGGTCCTGGCGCGGCGGGCGTTCCTTGAACAGCTTCTCGGTGCTCAGGCCGCCGACCAGCCGCTCCATCTCGGCGGGCGACATGCCGGTGGCATAGGCGCCGCCGACCAGCGAGCCCATGCTGGTGCCTGCGATGCAGTCCACCGGCACGCGCAGTTCCTCCAGCACCTTGAGCACGCCGATATGCGCGGCGCCGCGCGCCCCGCCGCCGGACAACACCAGGCAGATGCGCGGACGCGTGCCGCGGACAGGCGCGGCGGGGGCGGCAGGTGTGCCGGTCGCGGCCGGCGCCGGCACGTCCGCTGCGCTCGATGCGCTCGATGCGGTCGATGCGGTCGCTACGTCCGGCGCAGCCCGGGCGCCCACGGCAAGGCACGCCGCCAGCGCGAGCGCTGCCAGCCGCAGGATCCGCAACCCATCGGGTGTGGCTGCCTTCATGTCGTCGTCCGTTCAGCAGGCAGCCGCAATGGCGGCGCCGGTTGCCCGGTCTGTGCGCGGCCGGGATGGGCGTCGGCTTATCTTCGGGCAAAACGCGGCGCACGGGCCGCCTGGCGCGCGTGCCGCAAAACAATTCATCATGCCGCTCGGAAGCGTGCAGATCGGCATCCGCTGCCGGGAGCGCCCTGCGCAGGCCGCGCGCAGTGACTAAGATGAACGCAGGCCAAGGCGGGTGGGGAATGCATGTACGGTTATTTCTTTTGCCAGACCGCAGTGGGGCAACTGACGCTGATTCCCCGCGAGAAGGACTGGATGCTGATGCTGGGCAATGGCGTGATGGGGCGTTACCCGGATGCCCAGGCAGCGGTGGATGCCCTGTACGACGGCGCAATAAGCGCGCGGGGCCGGCGTATCGACGCGAGCGCGCTGGGCGTGCCGCCACGCGCGCACGACTGGCTCTACCATGTACTGAGCCGCTGAAGCAGCCAGCGGCGCGCCTGGCGGGCCGAATGGGACGGGCTTGGGACCGGCTTGGGACGGCACGGACCGCACGGACCGCGAAGAGGGGGGAATCGCCATGACCGTACTGGTGGAGTGGACCCGCGAACATACCTGCCGGCTGTTCCCGATGTCGGCCGAATACCATCGCGCCGGGGGCAGCGAGGTGCAGGTGAGCTGGCAGGCCGAGCCGCCCGGCTCGCCGGGGCGCTGCCGCATCAGTGCGTTGCTCGCGTTCGACCAGGACGTGATCGATGCCGTCTACCTGGCCGACCCGCCCGAGCTGGCCCGCATCGGTGCGCGGCTGGCCGACCTGGTGGCGCGCTGGCTTGCCGATGACGATATGGCCTGCCTGTCCGGCACGGCGCTGGTGATCCCGGTCGGCAGCGTGCTGCTGAGTCACTGAGCGCCACTGGCTCGGCGCTGCAGCGACGCGGCGCGGTTGGCGCCGGCGGCATATACTGGCGGCTGATCCGCCAAATCCGCCCGCAGCGGCGTGCAGTCCGTGTCCCAAGCGTCTCCCGTCAACCCTGCCGCCAACCCAGTCGCCAGCCCCGTCGCCAGCCCCGCCGATGACCCGCGCCCCGTACCGCCCGAGCGGCCGGGCGACGATGAATGCTGCGGCTCCGGCTGCGATCCCTGCATCTTCGACTACTACTACCAGGAGCTGGACCGCTACCGCGAGGAACTGCGCGCGTGGGAAGCGCGCCAGGCTGCGCGGCACGCGGAGGATCCGGCCAGTTGAACGCCCTGCTTGACTTCGTACGGCGCCATCCGCGCCTGTTCGTGCTGACCGGCGCCGGCATCAGCACGGATTCCGGCATCCCCGGCTATCGCGATGCGCGCGGCCAGTGGCAGCGTTCGCAGCCGATCACGCTGCAGGCCTTCCTCGGCTCGCACGCCGGGCGCCAGCGCTACTGGGCGCGCAGCATGCTGGGCTGGCCGGTGGCGTGGCAGGCGCGGCCCAACGGCGCCCATCAGGCGCTGGTCCGGCTGGGCGAGCAGGGCCACCTGGGCGCGCTGGTCACGCAGAATGTCGACGGCTTGCACCAGCGTGCCGGCAGCCGCGGCGTGATCGAGCTGCACGGCAGCCTGGCCAGCGCCATCTGCTTGGACTGCGGCGCGCGCCATGACCGCGCCGGCCTGCAGGACTGGCTGCTGGACCGGAACGCCGCGCTGCGCGACGTGATCGCCGAGCCGGCCGCCGATGGCGACGTGCATTTCGAATCGCCGCTGTTCGCGCAGTTCCGCGTGCCGGAGTGCGGGCGCTGCGGCGGCATCCTCAAGCCGGACGTGGTTTTCTTCGGGGAGTCGGTCCCGCGTGTGCGCGTCGATGCCGCGCGTGCGGCGCTGGAGGCCGCCGATGCGGTGCTGGTGGTGGGCTCGTCGCTGATGGTCTACTCGGGCTACCGCTTCTGCGTCTGGGCCGGGCAGATGGGCAAGCCGGTGGCGGCGCTCAACCTCGGCACCACGCGCGCGGACGCTATGCTGGCGCTGAAGGTCGAAGCCGGCTGCGCGCCTGCGCTGCAGGCGCTGGTGGCGCAGCTCGGTTCCGGCGCTGCAAATTGAGCGATGGCCGGATCATGCCTGCCGCCCGTTGACGCGGCCGCCGTACAGGCATAGCATCGCCAGACCTTCGCATCAAATTCCCGATTTCGTCATGACCGCAGACCGCCAACGCCCCGTCAACGCCGCACCGCCGTGCGAAGCGTTGCCGTGCGTGCGTCGCCAGCCTGCGTTCGTCTCTGTCGCACCGCCGCCGCCGCTCTCCGGCGGCGCGCATCCGCCCCCGCCGCCACGCGGCTGACGGGCGCATCGCGGCCCGCATCGCAGCACTCTCGTCCCCGGTATTCACGCCTGCGCGTGCCTGACGGCACGGCAGCCGCGCGCGTTGCGCGCCGCTGCAGTCGATTCGCGCGCCCGCGCGCCGGGGCCTGCCATGCCTTCGACAGATGACATTTATGACCACCGAAAACAACTGCGCGGCGCAACCGGGCGCCGCAACGGACGCCCGGCATGCGGTATCCGCCGCGTTCTGGGCCACACCCCTGTTCGTGCTGCTGTGGAGCAGCGGCGCCATCGCGGCGCGCCTCGGGCTGGACCACGCCACGCCCTTTGCCTTGCTGACGCTGCGCTTTGCGATGACGCTGGCGGTGCTCGGCGCCATCGGCCTGGCGCGCGGCCATGTGCTGCCCCCGCGGGGCGAACGGCTGCATGTGGCGCTGACCGGCCTGCTGCTGATCGGCGGCTACGCCGTGTTCTACCTCCTCGCACTCGACCATGGCATGACGCCCGGCGTGCTTGCCACCGTGCTGGGCGCGCAACCGATGCTGACCCTGTTGCTGACCGAGCGACGCTGCAGCACTACCCGCATGGCGGGCCTGGCGCTCGCGCTCGCCGGGCTGGCGCTGGTGGTCGCGGACAGCCTGCTGCTGGCACGGCTTTCCCTGGCGGGCGTGTTGTGCGGGCTGGCATCGCTCGCTTGCATGACGGTCGGCGCCATCCTGCAGAAGCGCATCACGCGCGAGCCGGCGCAGGTGCTGCCGCTGCAGTACGGCGCCAGCCTCGCGGCGTGCCTGCTGTGCCTGCCGTTCCAGCCTTTTGCTTTCGAGGTATCGCTGGCGTTCGCGCTGCCGCTGCTGTGGCTGACGCTGGGCATCTCGATCGGCGCCACGCTGCTGTTCTACCGGCTGATCCGCGCGGGCAACCTGGTCAACGTGACCAGCCTGTTCTACCTGGTGCCGGCCGGTACCGCCGTGCTGGACTACCTGCTGCTGGGCAACCGGATGGCGCCGCTGGCGGTTGCCGGGATGGCCGCGGTGCTGGCGGGGCTGGCGCTGGTGTTCCGCGGCGCGCGGGAAAGGGCACCGGAAGCGGCGTAGCCTCAGCGGTTCTTCACTTCGACCCGCACTTCGTCCTTGCCGACCGTGATCGTCCCCGGCTCGACCTCCTTGCCGCCGAAGCGCAGTTCCTCGGGCTTGAAGGTATAGACCGGGTAGTCCTTCAGCAACTGCTGCGCGACGACCGCGCCGATGGCATTGAGCTGCTCGCGGTACTGGGCCATGCCGTTGACCTCCACTTGCTGCACCGTGGGGTTGTCGAGCAGCACGGCGCGCTGGCCGGGGTCGTAGCGCACGCCGCTGTTGAGCGCCAGCTTGCCGTCGACCGGCGGCGAGGGCAGCAATGCATTGGTCAGGCGTGCGTCGACATGGGTGGTGAGCCGGTTGCTGGCCTCGTCGAGCACCAGCCGGGGGTGGCTCAGCTGCACGGTCACCACTTCCGCGTAGCGCAGCGTGGCGGGAAAGCGCTGTTCCAGCGCGGCCTGCAGTTCCTGGCGGCTCAGCGTGTATTCGCCGGTCCAGACGTTGTAGCCGGCCAGCGCGGGTGTGGCAGCGGCGCAGACGGCCGCAACGACAGCCGCGGCGGCAGGGAGCAGGGAGGGGCGCAGGCGCATGTGGCGGATGGTGCGCGCCTCGCCGGCGCGCCGTGGATGGAGTCAGCCAGTCAGACCGCGCGCGCGGGGTGGCGTTCCGTCACATGGCCGACGCGCGCACCCGACGCCGCATCAGTAATGCGGCGGGATTTCCTGCAGGGGATCGGATTCCGCCGCCGTCGACGCGGCGCTGCGCAACTGCTGGTAGAGCGCGCGAAACTGCCCCTGCAACAGGTCGATCTGCTGCTGCTGCCGGGCCACGGTGGCGTTGAGCGTTTCGAGCAGGTCTTCCTGGAAGGCGAGCTTGATTTCGAGTTCCGTGATGCGTTCGTCCATGGCGCGTGGCTGTCGTGGGTTTGCCGGTTTCTCCGGCTGGCGGCGCGCATTGTAATCCCGTATGTGGTCCGGTATGTGGTCCCGTATGTGGTCCTGTATGCCGCTGCCGCCGGCGAAACCGCGCGCGCCGTGCTTACTTCTGCTCGGTGATCAGCATCCACATGACGCCGAAGCGGTCGCTCACCATGCCAAACTGCTCGGCGAAGAAGGTCTTGTCCAGCGGCATCACCACCTGGCCGCCTTCCTTCAGGCCGTTGAAGGCCTTTTCCACGGAGGCCTTGTCGGCAAAGCTGATGGTCAGGCCGAAGCCTTCGAACTTGGGCTGGTTCGAGCAGCGGCCGTCGGACGCCATGATCACGCTGTCGCCGATCTGGAATTCCATGTGCATGACCTTGTCTTCCGTTCCCGGCGGAGCCTGGCAGCCGGGGTCGGCCTTTTCGGGCTCGGGGTTCTCCTTGAACGTCATCCGCATGTTGACCTTGGCGCCAAGGGTTTTCTTGTAGAACTCCACCGCTTCATCGCAACGGCCTTCAAGAAAGAGATAGGGCTGGACTTGCATGACAACTCCTGTAGAGGAGGCCGCCCGGGCGGGGCGGCCAGGAAGAACGTAGCCGTCGTGCGGACGATGCCCGCAAGGATCCGGCAACCGGGCGCAACGCTTTTGTGTACGCCGTCCACAATACCTTAGCAAACAAAGTGGTCGGCGTCCACATGAATGCGAAACGGGTCGTGTGCGAGGCCTCGCGTGCCGGGCTGCACTAGAATGCCCGCGAACCGTCTCGATCCGGCTCTCGCCTGACCACTTTAGACACCCGGAGCTGCCTTGCGTTACGAACTGACCGACCTGCGCCTGTTCCAGGCGATCGCCGATGCACAAAGTCTTTCGGGCGGCGCTTCGGCCACGCATATCACCGCATCGGCGGCAAGCTACCGGCTGAAGAACCTCGAGCATGCGATGGGCACGCCGCTGTTCGTGCGCACCGCGCGCGGCATGGAGCTGACGCCGGCGGGGGAGACACTGCTGGTCCATGTGCGCGAGCTGCTGCTCGGCGTCGAGCGCATGCACGGCGAGGTGGGCCGTTTCTCGGCGGGCCTGAAAGGCAATATCCGCCTGCTGGCCAACAGCAGCTCGCTCAACGGCTTCATCATCCCGAGCGTGAGCCGCTTCCTGCTGGCCAACCCGGACGTGAACATCGACCTTGAGGAGCGCGCCAGCCAGTCGATCCTGACCGCGGTCGCGGCGCATGAAGCTGACGTCGGCATTCTCGCCGGCGATTTCGAGACCACCGGCGTGCGCTCGGTGCGCTATGCGCGCGACGAGCTGATCCTGGCGGTCGCGGCGGAGCATCCGCTGGCGCGCGAGCCGGAGGTCCGCTTCGGCGCGGCGCTGGCTTTCGACTTTGTCTGCATGAGCCGCACCAGCAGCAACTTCCTGTTCCTGCGCGACATGGCGCAGCGCGCGGGCAAGAGTCCTAACGTGCGGCTGCATGCGCACAGCTTCGACGCGGTGCTGTCGCTGGCCGAGGCGGGGGTGGGCGTGGCGCTGGTGCCGCGCAGCGTGGCGGCACAGGCGCTGCGCGAAGCGCGCGTGGTGGGGGTGCGGCTGGCCGAGCCGTGGGCACTGCGCGAACTCAACCTGATCGTGCGCGCCGACGGCAAGCTGCCGGCATTTGCCGAGGCGTTCGCGCAGTTCCTGCTCAACGATCCGCGCGTGGTGGCCACGCGCGAGGGCGGCGCCGTGGCCAGCACGGCGCCATAGGGCAAATCAGCGCTTGCGGTTGAGGAACGTGGCCATATGCTGCTGCGGCTCGCCGGTGTCGAAGGCGCTGCCGAATTCCGCCACGCTGTTGTTGATCGACACATCGACCGGCGCATCTTCCCACTCGCGCAGCAAGCGCTTCTGCTGGCGCACGGCAACGGGGCCGAAGCCCGCCAGCAGCGCGGCCACGCGCTCGACCTCCTGGTCCAGCGCATCCAGCGGCACCACGCGGTTGACCAGGCCCCACTGCAGCGCGTCGTCGGCGTCGGCGATCTCGCCCGTCAGCAGCAGCCACGATGCACGCGCATTGCCGATCAGGCGCGGCATCAGCGCGGCGTGGATCACCGACGGGATGCCGACCTTGACCTCTGGCATGCCGAGCTGCGCATTGTCGGCGGCGACGCGGATATCGCACGCCAGCGCCAGCTCCAGCCCGCCGCCCAGGCACCAGCCCGGCATGCGCGCGATCACCGGCGCCGGGCAGTGGCGCACCGCGTCGCACAGGCGGCGCAGGCCGCTGATGAAGGCCTGCGCGCTGGTGCGGTCCAGCGCGGCCATTTCCTTGATGTCGGCGCCGCCGATAAAGCCCTTGTCGCCGGTGCCGCGCAGCACCACCACGCGTACCGCGTCGTTGGCCGCCAGCGCCTCGATCGCGCGCGTGACCGAGGCGATCACCGGCGTGCCGAGGATGTTGAGGGAGCCCGCGTCGCGGATGGTGACGGTGGCAATGCCGCGCGCGTCGATGTCGACGCCGGCGTACTGTTCCTGGATGGTTTCGCTCATGTCGTTCCTTGCTGGTGGCTGGCTTACTGGAGCCTGGTGAACTGGATCTCGTCGACGACCTTCTTCCAGTGCGCATTCTGCCCGCGCACCAGTTCGGAGAAGGCCTGGCGCGAGGTGGGTGCCGGGATCGCGCCCTGCTTCTCGATCGCGGCGATCACGTCGGGCTCGGCCAGCACCTTGCGCACGGCCTGGTTCAGCTTGTCGAGGATCGGGGCGGGCGTGCCGGCCGGTGCGGCCAGTCCGAACCACGACGGATTGTTCATCGCCGGCAGGCCGGCTTCGGCATAGGTCGGCACGTTGGGCAGCACCTTCAGGCGCTGCTTTGCCGCAACCGCCAGCGGCTTCAGGCGTCCGCCCTGGATCAGCGCGGACGACGACGGGATATTGTCGAACACGACCTGGATCTGGCCCGCGACCGCATCGTTGAGCGCGGGACCCAGGCCTTTGTAGGGCACGTGCAGCATGCGCGTGCCGGTGGCGTTCATGAACAGCTCGCCGTTCATGTGGCTCAGGCCGCCATTGCCCGACGAGCCGAACGAATACTTGCCCGGATTGGCTTTCAGCAGCTTGATGAAGGACTGCAGGTCTGCCGCGGGGAACGACGGGTTCACCACCAGCACGTTGGGCACGTCGGCGAGGTTGCTGATCGGCGCGAAATCCTTCACCGGGTCATACGCGGTCTTGACGTAGACGTTCGGGTTGACCGCATGCGAGCTTTCCACCTCCATCACCAGCGTGTAGCCATCGGCAGGCTGCTTGGCGGCATAGGCGCTGCCCACGGCGCCGCCGGCGCCCGGGCGGTTCTCGATCACTACCGGCTGGCCCAGCACCGGGCCGAGGTGGGTGCCGACGATGCGGGCGATGATGTCGGTGGTGCCGCCCGCGGCGTAGGGCACGACCAGCTTGATCGGGCGGTCGGGGTAGGCGCTGGCCTGCGCGGCGCCGGCTGTGGCGAGCGCGGCGAACAGGGCAGCGGTGGCAAGGACTGGTTTCATCGGGTGTCTCCGGAGCAGGGTTTGTCGGTCTTGTGTGGGCAGGGGATCAGTTGGCGGCGCCGTGCTCGCCCAGCAGCGGCGGTGGCATGGGCACGCCGTCGTGGCCCGCCAGCATCGGGTTGCGCACCATCGGCACGCGGCCCATGACGGGGTGCTCCGCCACCTGCATCAGGCCGCGGTGCTGCACCTGTGGGTGGGCGAAGACTTCATCCATGGTGTGGATCGGGCCCCACGGCACGCCGTTGGCGTCGAACGCATCGGTCCAGGCGGCGCGCGTGCGGGTGGGGAAGAGTTCGGTCAGCAGCCCGCGCAGCGCCGGCAGGTGCTCGATGCGCGCCGAATTGGTGGCGTAGCGCGGGTCCTGTGCCAACTCAGGCATGCCCGCCACCGCGCAGAAGCGCGCGAACTGGCCGTCATTGCCGATCGCCAGGATCAGGTGGCCGTCGGCGCAGCGGAACACTTCATACGGCGCGCAATTGGGATGCGCGTTGCCGCTGCGCTGCGGATTCTGGCCAGAGACCAGGTAGTTGGCGGCCTGGTTGGCGTTCATCGCCACGGCCACGTCGAGCAGCGCGATGTCCAGGTGCGCGCCGGCGCCGGTCGCTTGCCGCTGGTACAGCGCGGCCAGCACCGCCGAGGTCGCATACATGCCGGTGCTCAGGTCCACCACCGCCACGCCGGTGCGCAGCGGTCCCGCGCCCGGTGCGCCGTCGGGCTGGCCGGTATAGCTCATCAGGCCGCCCATGCCCTGGAACACGTAGTCATAGCCGGGCTTGTCGGCCATCGGCCCGTCCTGGCCGAAGCCGGTGATCGACAGGTAGACCAGGCGGGGGTTGATCGCCTTCAGCGAGTCGTAGTCCAGCCCGTAGCGGCGCAGCGTGCCGACCTTGTAGTTCTCGACCAGCACGTCGGCCTCGCGCGCCAGCTCGCGCACCTGCGCGGCGCCTTCCGGCGTGCCGTAGTCGATCGCCACCGAGCGCTTGCCGCGATTGCAGCAGATGAAGTAGCCGGACAGGCGCGGATCGCCTTCGGCGCCGGCGGGTGCGTCCAGGTAGGGCGGCCCCCAGCCGCGCGTGTCGTCGCCGCGCTGGGGGTGTTCGACCTTGGTCACCTCGGCGCCCAGGTCGGCCAGGTTCTGGGTGCACCAGGGACCGGCCAGGATGCGCGACAGGTCCAGGACCCGGATCCCTTGCAGGGCGCGATGCAGCATGACGACTCCGCTCTCAAAACGACGATGCGGCGCAGTATAGGGAGGGGCCCGGGGGGCGAACCAGTCGATAGTTTTGAAGGGCGCGTTCGCGGCTTTTCAACGCTCCGCCGGGGTGCGGCCCGCGACCCGGCATTGGCCCGCGTTTGGCGCGTGGGCGCTGCCGTGTCACAATTCGCGTTTGGCACTGACTCGGCCCGTGACTCGGCCGGCCGCGTCGCCGTGCTTCCGCGTGCCGGCGCCTTTGCGCGCAACGCGGCGGAAGCCCGCCCAAGAGCCGACAAATTCACTTAGATTTCTGGCGATGACTACCATCCTGCAGCACATTCCTACCGGCGAGCGCGTCGGTATCGCCTTCTCCGGCGGCCTTGACACCAGCGCGGCACTCCTCTGGATGCGCCAGAAGGGCGCCGTCCCCTACGCCTACACCGCCAACCTGGGCCAGCCCGACGAGCCCGACTACGACGACATCCCGCGCCGCGCCAAGGCCTACGGCGCCGAGGAAGCCCGCCTGGTCGACTGCCGCACGCAGCTGGTGGCCGAGGGCATCGCCGCGCTGCAGTGCGGTGCGTTCCACATCTCCACCGCCGGCATCACCTACTTCAACACCACCCCGATCGGCCGCGCCGTCACCGGCACCATGCTGGTCGCCGCGATGAAGGAAGATGGCGTCAACATCTGGGGCGATGGCAGCACGTTCAAGGGCAATGACATCGAGCGCTTCTACCGCTACGGCCTGCTGACCAACCCCGGCCTGCAGATCTACAAGCCGTGGCTGGACCAGCAGTTCATCGACGAACTGGGCGGCCGCGCCGAGATGTCCGAGTTCATGCGCCAGAACGGCTTCGACTACAAGATGTCGGCCGAGAAGGCGTACTCGACCGACTCCAACATGCTGGGCGCCACCCACGAGGCCAAGGACCTGGAGCACCTGGATTCGGGCATCCGCATCGTCCAGCCGATCATGGGCGTGCAGTTCTGGCGCGATGACGTGGAAGTCAAGCGCGAGGAAGTCACCGTGCGCTTCGAGGAAGGCCAGCCGGTCGCGCTGAACGGCCAGACCTTCGCCAACGCCGTTGACCTGTTCATGGAAGCCAACCGCATCGGCGGCCGCCATGGCCTGGGCATGAGCGACCAGATCGAAAACCGCATCATCGAAGCCAAGAGCCGCGGCATCTACGAAGCCCCGGGCCTGGCGCTGCTGTTCATCGCCTACGAGCGCCTGATCACCGGCATCCACAACGAAGACACCATCGAGCAGTACCGCGACAACGGCCGCCGCCTGGGCCGCCTGCTGTACCAGGGCCGCTGGTTCGACCCGCAAGCCATCATGCTGCGCGAAACCGCCCAGCGCTGGGTGGCCGGCGCCATCACCGGCGAAGTCACCATCGAACTGCGCCGCGGCAACGACTACTCGATCCTGAACACCACCTCGCCCAACCTGACCTACAAGCCGGAACGGCTGACGATGGAAAAGGGCGAGTCGATGTTCACGCCGCTGGACCGGATCGGCCAGCTGACCATGCGTACGCTGGATATCGTCGATACGCGCGAGAAGCTGCAGACGTATGCCAAGACCGGCCTGCTGTCGACGCAGGTGAGCGCTTCGCTGCCGAAGCTGGAAGACTGAGCGGGGTCGCGACGGTTGGCGCGATTTGCTTGAAAAAAACCGGCACCTTTGGGTGCCGGTTTTTTTGCGCCGTCTCCGGCAACGCCGGCTGGCGCGAGCCCCGTTGTGGCGGCGTACACTGTGGCCTCGAGACCACCGGAGCCATCCACCATGCCCGCCCTCCGCACCCTCTACCCCGAAATCGAGCCCTACCAGACCGGCACGCTCGATGTCGGCGACGGCCACGTCATCTATTACGAGCGCGTCGGCACGCCGGGCGCCAAGCCGGCGGTGTTCCTGCACGGCGGGCCCGGTGGCGGGATCTCGGCCGACCATCGGCGGCTGTTCGACCCGGCGCGCTATGACGTGCTGCTGTTCGACCAGCGCGGCTGCGGGCGATCGACGCCGCATGCCGGGCTTGCGCATAACACCACATGGCACCTGGTCGACGATATCGAGCGCCTGCGCGAACTGGCCGGCGTGGAGCGCTGGCTGGTATTCGGCGGTTCCTGGGGCTCGACGCTCGCGCTGGCCTATGCGCAGAAGCATCCGCAACGCGTCAGCGAGCTGGTGCTGCGCGGCATCTACACGGTGTCGCAGGCCGAGCTGGACTGGTACTACCAGTACGGCGTGTCCGAGATGTTCCCCGAGAAATGGGAGCGCTTCCAGGCGCCGGTGCCCGAAGCGGAGCGCGGCAACATGATGGCGGCCTATCGCAAGCTGCTGACCGGCGACGACAAGGACAAGCAGGTCGAAGCCGCGCGTGCCTGGAGCGTGTGGGAAGGCGAGACCATCACGCTGCTGCCGGATGCCGGCAACAGCGCCAGGCATGACGACAGCCACTTCGCGCTGGCCTTCGCGCGGCTGGAGAACCATTACTTCACGCACCGCTGCTGGCTGGAGGATGGCCAGCTGCTGCGCGATGCATGCAAGCTGGCCGATATCCCCGGCGTGATCGTGCATGGCCGCTATGACATGCCGTGCCCGGTGCGCTATGCCCATGCCCTGCACAAGGCGTGGCCCAAGGCGGATTTCCACCTGATCGAAGGGGCGGGCCATGCGTGGACGGAGCCGGGCATCACGGATCAGTTGATTGCGGCGACGGATCGGTTCGCGGGGTAGGGGTGTGGCGGTTGATGTGGCAAGCCGCCTGAGACATCGGATCGCCACGGGTTTGCTCCCCTCTCCCGCATGCGGGAGAGGGGCCGGGGGTGAGGGCCGGCGCCTCCACGAAGCCACGCGCTGCAAACCCCGCCGTTCAGCGCAAGCGGCCGTGTGTCACCATCAACGTCAGCGGCCGCGCCAGGAGCGTACTGGCCAGCGCCATCAGCAGCAGCCCCGAGAACGCCGTCGTGCTGATGACGCGCGCGTCCAGCAGCACGGTCAGCACCACCACCTCGACCAGTCCCTTGGTCTGCAGCAGTGCGCCAAGCGCCAGCGATCTGCGCCAGCCCATGCCAGCGCGCAATGCCGGCAGCGCGACGCCGGCCATCTTGCCGGCGACGGCGACTACCAGCGACAGCGCGGCGATCCATAGCGTCATCGGTTCCTGCAGCGAAATCTCGGTACGCAGCCCGGCGGCGAGGAAGAAGAACGGCAACAGCACCACCACCGTCATCGGTTCCAGCTGCTGGCGCACGCGCTGTGCCGCCCGCGATGGCCAGACCAGCCCGGCGACGAAGCCGCCCATCACATGGTGCAGCCCGGCCAGCTCGCCCAGGAATGCCGACGCGAGCACCAGGAAGAACGCGACCGCCAGCAGCAGTTCCGTCTCCTGCGCGCGGCGCAGCAGCCAGGCGAGCGCGGGGCGCACCACGCCGAACATGAAGGCGAGGTAGGCAACGGCGCGCGCGCCGATGACCAGCGCGCCGGCGCCTTGCTGGCTGCCCTGCTGCAGCAGCACCAGCGTCAGGAACAGCCACACCCATGCGTCATTGACCGCCGCGCATCGCAGCGCGAGCTGGCCCAGCGGCGTGCCGGTCAGCCGCATCTCGCGCAGCAGCGCGCCCAGCACGGGCAGCGCGGTGACCGCGGTGCAGATCCCCATCGCGCAGGCGAACCAGTAGGGATTGGCCTGCTCGCCCGCCACCGGCCAGCCGGCGTGGATCATCCACCACCCGGCCGCGCCGCCGAGCACGAATGGCGCGGCGATGCTGCCCAGCGAGATGCGCAGGGTGTCGTGCCAGTGCGTCGTCGCTGCGTCTTCGCGCAAATGCAGGCCGGTCAGGAAGCAGAACAGCGTCACGGCGAGCCATTGCAGGCCGGACAGCATCGGCAGGTGATCGGGGCCGAACAGCGCCGACCAGCCCTGTGGCGCCAGCTGGCCGAACACCGACGGCCCGAGCATGATGCCGGCCAGCACCTGCACCGCCACCAGCGGAAACGCTGCCTGCAGGCCCGCGCCGCGCCACAGCAGGTAGGGCAGCGCGACCACCAGCATGGCCTGCAGGAAGAAGATGCTTACCGCGTTCATCGGGATGTCCTTCTGCTATCGCCGAACCCTACCATTGCGCCGCGCGCACTTGCGCCACCAGGCGGCGCAATTCCGGCTCGAGCGCACGGTCCTGCACGATCAGCGGAATCGCTTCCTGCAACCGGTCCACCAGCGGCCGCAGCGGCTGCGGCAGCGCGTACCCGGTGCGCAGACGCAGCGCCAGGCCCTGGCGCACCGCGATCAGCATGGCGGCGGCGACCTGCTCGGCGAGTTCCAGCACGCGCAGGCAATCGCGGCTGGCAATGGTGCCCATGCTGACCTTGTCCTGGTTGTGGCATTCGGTCGAGCGCGAGAACGCGGTGGCCGGCATGGTGTGCTTGAGCGCCTCCGCGGTCCAGGCCGACACGCCGATCTGTACCGCCTTCAGGCCGTGATTCAGCGCCGCGTCGGCGCCGGTGGCGCCCGACAGGTTGGCCGGCAGGCCGTTGTTGTAGCGCGTGTCCACCAGGGTCGCGAGCTGGCGGTCCATCAGGTCGGCGACGCTGGCGACCGCCGTCTTCAGCGCATCCATGGCGAAGGCGATATGACCGCCGTAGAAGTGCCCGCCATGCAGCACGCGTTCTTCATCGGGCTCGACCAGCGGGTTGTCGTTGGCGCTGTTCAGTTCGGTCTCGATCCAGCGCCGCGACCAGTCGAGCGCATCTTCCAGCACGCCGATCACATGCGGCGCGCAGCGCAGCGAGTAGCGGTCCTGCAGCCGGCTGGCGTGCCGCGGCGCGCGCGAGTCGCCCAGCAGCATGCGGATGCGACGTGCGGCGCGCTGCTGGCCAGGATGCGGCTTGGCATCGAACAACGCCGCATCGTAGTGATAGGGATTGCCGTCCACCGCTGCCACGGCCGCGGCGGTGAGCGTGGCCGCGAGCCCGGCCAGGCTCGCGGCGCGCTGCCACGCGAGGCAGGCCAGGCCGGTCATCACCGCGGTGCCGTTCATGATCGCCAGCGCTTCCTTGGGGCGCAGCCGCAGCGGCTCGCGCCCGATCGCGGCGAGCGCCTCGGCAGCCGGCTGGCGGCGGCCCTGGTGGACCACTTCGCGCTCGCCGCACAGCGCGGCGGCAACGTACGACAGCGGCGTCAGGTCGCCGCTGGCGCCGACCGAGCCCTCGGCGGGAATGCAAGGCAGCACGTCGTGAGCCAGGAACGCGGCCAGCTGCTCCAGCAGTGCGGGGCTCACCGCGGAATAGCCCTGGCACAGCGAGGCCAGCCGCGCCGCGAGCACGGCACGGGTCTCGCCCGCGTCCAGCAAGCGGCCCATGCCGCAGCCGTGGAAGGTGTACAGGTGCACCGGCAGCTCGTACGCGCGTGCGACCGGGACGGTGGTCTCGCACGAGTCGCCATACCCCGTGGTCACGCCGTAGACGCGGCCGTCTTCCTGCAGCAGGCGGTCCAGGAAGGCCATGCCGCGCGTGATGCGCGCGCGGAAGGCGGGCGCATCGGACAGCGCCGGCGTGGCGCTGCGGCGCGCCAGCGCGGCCACAGCCTCGATGGTCAGGGGCGTGCCGTCGAAGACAACCTGCGCGGCAACAGCGGCGGATTCGAGGGCATCCAGCCCAGCGTGTTCAGACATCGGTTCAGGCATTCATCGTTGCAGCGGCACGAACGAGCCGCCAGTAGCGCGGGGCCGGCAGTGCGGGCGCCGCCAGGGCATGCATGTCGGCACCGCAGAGTGCGAGCACTTGGCCGTTGAGGAGCCAGGTGCAGGCGTTGGCGCTGTTGGCATCGGCGGCCGCTTCAAGGCTGAGGCCGTGGCCCAGCATGCTGGCAAACAAGCCGCCGCCGTGGTATTTGATCCCGGCTTCCTTCAGGGTCCAGGCATGCGTGAAGCGCTGCACGGCATCCGCGGAGGCGGGCAGGTGGCTGGCAATGGCGGAGCGCTCGGCCGCCGTGGTGATCGCTTCATGGAGCGCGTCCAGTCCCTTGCGCGCGCGGCATGCCTCCAGGTCGAGCCCCAGCGGGGCGGTGCCCACCGCGCAGGCGACATGGTCGCCGCTGTGCGAGATCGACACGCTGGCCGGCGTGGGGCCGGATACGGCCGGCGCTTCGTCGGCGCCGGCCGACAGCGTCCAGTCCTGCCAGCGGCCGCCAAAGGCATCGGCCAGCAGCGAGCGCGCCAGCCGGCGGCCGGCGACAAACTGCGCGCTGCGCCGTGCCGATGGCATCGACGCCAGCCGCGCCAGTTCGCCGCCCGACAACCATGACTGCACGCCCGGTGCCGGCACGGCAAGTTCCGTCACGCACCCGATGCGCAGCCAGGTTGCCATGGCGCTTGCGTTACCGGGCGATCCTGGCGTAGGTGCCCTTCAGCGCCACGCCCACCACCACCGCGCCGGCGTGGCATTCATAGTCGGTCGGGCTGGCGACCTCGTTCTTCTTGTAGTAGCTGACGATGTCGACCACTGCGTTGGCGCCCTGCGCCTTGGCGGAATCCTGCAGCGCGATCAGTGCCGACAGCGCGGCCCAGCGGCAGCCGTCCTCGTCGCTCTTGCCCACGCCGTTGGTCTTGCGGTTGGAAACGCCCGAGTCGAAGCGCTCCAGCACCTTCGGCGTCTTCTGGCCGGACAGGTAGAAGCGGAAGGAATCGTCCAGCTTTTCCTTGGCCACCGGCATGTCGAGCACTTCCTGCAGCGGCAGCATGTACTTGGTGTCACGCGCGAGCGCCGGGGTCGACAGCAGCGCGCTGGCGCAGATCGTCATGGCAACGGCAGAGAGAGCGGATTTCATAGATCTTCCTTGTTCTTGGTTGGAGGGCGGTTGCAAGCCGGAAAGGACTTCAGTCTTCCCAACGGCGGAACACCAGCGAAGTGTTGATGCCGCCAAAGGCGAAGTTGTTGCTCATCACGTAGTCCGCATCCAGCCGGCGCGGCGCGTCCATGATGAAGTCGAGCGGCGCGCAGCGCGGGTCGGGCGTGCGCAGGTTCAGCGTGGGCGCGAACCAGCGGTCGCGCATCATCTCGATGGTCATCCACGCTTCCAGCGCGCCGCAGGCGCCCAGCGTATGGCCCATGTAGCTCTTGAGCGAGCTGATGGGGATGCCGGGGCCGAACACGGCGTGCGTGGCGTGAGACTCGGCGACGTCGCCGTGGTCGGTGGCGGTGCCGTGCGCGTTGACATAGCCGATGCGCTCCGGCGCCAGGCCCGCGTCTTCCAGCGCCAGGCGCATCGCCACGGCCATGGTTTCGGCCTTGGGCTGGGTCACGTGGGCGCCGTCGCTGTTGGTGCCGAAGCCGACGATCTCCGCCAGGATGCGGGCGCCGCGCGCCTGCGCATGCTCCAGCTCTTCGAGCAGCAGCGTGCCGGCGCCTTCGCCCAGCACCAGGCCGTCGCGGCCGCTGTCGAACGGGCGCGGCGTGGCCTGCGGGGTGTCGTTGCAGGTGCTGGTGGCAAAGAGGGTATCGAACACCGCGGCCTCGGTGGCGTCGAGCTCTTCCGCGCCGCCCGCCAGCATCGCGACCTGGCGGCCGCTGCGGATCGCTTCATACGCATAGCCGATGCCCTGGCTGCCCGAGGTGCAGGCGCTCGACGTGGTCACGATGCGGCCGGTGATGCCGAAGAACACGCCGATATTGACCGCGGTGGTGTGCGGCATCATGCGGATGTAGGTGGTCGCGCTGATGTCCTCGGTGGTGCGCTCGGTGCGCATGCGGCCGAACTCCGCCACCGCCTCGGGCGTGCCGGTGGAAGAGCCGTAGGCGACGCCGAGCTTGCCGCTCGCCAGCAGGGCGTCGCCGGCCAGGCCCGCGTCCTGCAGCGCCGCTTCGCTCGCCAGCACCGACATCAGCGCCACCTTGCCCATCGAGCGGGTCAGCTTGCGCGTATAGTGCGGCGGCAGCGCGGGCAAGGGCACGGGCGCGCCCAGCAGCGTGTTCAGGCCCTTGATGTCCTCCCATTGCACCATGCGCACCACCGCGCTGCGGCCCGCTTCCAGCGAACCGCGCACCGCTGCCCAGTCATTGCCCAGCGCGCAGACCGCACCGGCTCCGGTGACGACGACGCGCTTCATCCGAACATCCCCCCGTTGACCGAGATCACCTGGCGCGTGATATAGCCCGCGTCGGGCGACATCAGGAAGGCCACCGTGGCGGCGACTTCGTCGGGCGTGCCCAGGCGCCGCGCGGGGATCATGCGCAGCGCTTCGTCGCGCACGTGCGGCTCGACCATGTCGGTGTCGATCAGGCCGGGCGCGACGCAGTTGACGGTGATGGCGCGCTTGGCCAGCTCGATCGCCAGCGCCTTGGTAGCGCCGATGATGCCGGCCTTGGCGGCGCTGTAGTTGGCCTGGCCGCGGTTGCCGACCAGCCCCGACACCGACGAGAGCGTGACGATGCGCCCGGGCTGGCGGCGCTGCACCATGGGCATCACCACCGGGTTGAGCACGTTGTAGAAGGCGTCGAGGTTGGTGTGCACCACTTCGTCCCATTCCGCGCCGGTCATGGCCGGGAAGGCCGCGTCGCGTGCCAGTCCCGCGTTGCACACCACGCCGTAGTAGACGCCATGGGCGGCGATGTCGGCGAGCAGCGCGGCGGCGGCCTCCTCGCGATGAGCGACGTCGAAGCACACGACACGCGACTTGCGGCCGCACGCGCGCACCGCGTCGGCGACGGATTCGGCCTCTTCGCGGCGCGCGCGGCAGTGCACCGTCACGTCATAGCCGTCGCGGGCCAGCCGCAGGGCGATGGCGCGGCCGATGCCACGGGACGAGCCCGTGACCAGCACGGAGGGGTTGGTCATACCTGTTGTCCTTGCAGAAACGCCTGCGCATCCGCAGGCTGGAAGACGGAGACGTTGGCGCGCGCCACGTCGCGGCCATCGAGTGAAAGGCGGCAGGCAAACTGGCCCAGGCCGTTGTCGCCGGTCAGTTCGGCCTGCACGGCGACGGTCAGTACGCTGCCGAGCGGGAAGGCCGGCACGTCGCATTCATAGCGGCGCGAGCCGAGCAGGAAGCCGATCCCGGGCGGCCGCCCGGCGCGCCGGGCGCGCACGCCGGCCCATGCGGCGATGGCCTGGGCCATGTATTCGATGCCGACCCAGCCGGGCATGCCGGCGGCGTCGACGAAGAGCTGCGCGGGGCGCACCGTCGCCTGGGCGGTGCAGCCGTTGTCATCGGCATGCAAGAGCGCATCGAGCAGCAGCATGGCGCCGCCGTGGGGCACCACTTCACCGATCGGGGGCAGGGTTTGCGGGTCTTGCATGGTTATCCTTCTCCCAGCACCAGCACGCAGTTGCTGCCGCCAAATGCAAAGGAATGGCTCATCACGTAGCGCGGTGCGTGCCCCAGCGCGTTGCCGGGGCCGGCGATGTGCAGCGGCGGCAGCGCGGGGTCGGCGGCGCCGTCCCACCAGTGCGGCGGGAGCCGGCCGTGCGGGTTGCCGTCCAGCGTCAGCCACGCCAGTGCGGCTTCGATCGCGCCGGCGGCGCCGAGGGTGTGGCCGGTGAGCGGCTTGGTCGAGCTGACCGGCACGCCGTGGCCGAACACCTCGGCCACGGCGTGGGCTTCCATCACGTCGTTGGCAGGCGTGGCGGTGCCGTGCAGGTTGATGTAGTCGATCGCGCCGGCGCGCAGGCCCGCGCGCGCCAGCGCCTGCTGCATGGCCTGGCGCGCGCCCTTGCCGTGCGGGTCCGGCGCCGACACGTGGTAGGCGTCAGACGATTCGCCCCAGCCCGCCAGCCGCACCGGGCCCGGCTCGCGCGACATCAGGAACAGCGCCGCGCCTTCGCCCAGGTTGATGCCGTTGCGGTTGGCCGAGAGCGGGTTGCAGCGCGCCGCGCTGACCGACTCCAGCGCGGAGAAGCCCGCCACGGTAAACGCGCACAGGGTATCGACGCCGCCGGCCAGCACCACGTCGGCAAGCCCGTGGCGCAGCAGGCGCGCGCCGGCCGCCATGGCCTTGGCGCTGGACGAGCAGGCGGTCGAGATCGTGTACGCCGGGCCGCGCACACCCAGCTCGCCGGCCAGGAAGACTGCCGGCGAGCCCAGTTCCTGCTGCCCGTAGTGGTAGCCCCGCGGCTGCGCACCGGTGCGCAACTGCTGCTGCGCCGCCAGTTCGCCTTCGCGGATGCCGGAGGTGCTGGTACCCATCACGATTGCCACGCGCGCCGGTCCGACGCGGGCGATGGCATCGTCCACGGCCGCGCGCACCTGTGCCAGCGCGTCGAGCAGCATGGCGTTGTTGCGGCTGCGATGGGCGGGCCGGGTTTGCACGGGGATGGCGTGGCCGGGCACGCCATCCACGGTGCCGAGCAGCAGCTCGCGGCCGGGGCTGTAGCGGTCGGTCACCGTGCCCGCCTGCGGTGCGTCGGCGTGAAGCATGGCTTGGCGTACTGCCTGCCGGCCGCGCCCCAAGGCGCAGGTAAGGCCGACGGTGTTCAGGAATGCCGTCATGCGTCACCACCCTGGGTGGACGCCGACGGCAGCGTGCGGATGGTCAGCCGGTAGCCGTCGCGGTATTGCGTGAACACGGTCGTGGCAGCGTCGGGAAAGCGGACCTCCGCGACAGTCTCGTGGTCCTGCCGCAGGCGGCGCAGCGCCGGCGTGTCGTCGAGGCTCCATCCGCCCGGCAGCGCCTCACGGATCGCTGCGGCGGGCCACAGCGACAGCTGCAGGTCGCTCAGGATGCGCTCGGGCTGCAATTCCGCCGGGGCCCAGGGCGAGCGTACCGCCTTCAGCTCGCTGCCGTCCCAGTCCAGCCGCGCGAGCACCTGCCCGCCAGCCACCGCAGCCAGGCGCGTGCGGGCGGCGTCGGCTTCGAGCAGCGCCAGTAATTCGTGCCGCTCGGTGCGGCCGTGCTTTGCATATTCGACCGTGATGTGCTGCTGCAGCCTGAGCTCGCGCTGCAATGATGCCGGCGGCAGGCGCAGCAGCGCCGGGCCGGGGGCAGCCGCGGCGCGCGGGGACGTCCCCGGCGCCGCGGGGCCGGCACAGCCGGCCGCCAGCGCCGCGCACAGCAGCAAGGCGGAGAGCGCGGGACGGGTCATCACACGCGGCAGAATTCTTCCAGCACCGCCAGGCGGCGGCGCGGCTCGGCGACGAAGGGATTGTTGCGGTCCCAGGCGTAGCCGGCCAGGATTGCCGAGATCATGTTGCGGATCTCGGGCGTGGCATTGGGATGGAAGATCAGCTTCTGGAAGCGGCCCTCGTACCAGGCCTCGACATAGACGCGGAAGCAGTCGACGCCGGCCTTGAGCGGCTGCGCAAAGTCCTTTTCCCAGTCGACGGTGCCACCGCCGAGCTGGCGCACCAGGCATTGCGCCGCCAGGCTGGCCGACTTGAACGCAATGGTGACGCCCGAGGAGAAGACCGGGTCGAGGAATTCGCCGGCATTGCCGAGCAGCGCATAGCCGTTGCCCCAGAGCGACTTCACATTGGCCGAGTAGCCGGCGATCTGCCGCGCCGGGGTGTCCCACTGCGCGTCCGCCAGCAGCCTGGCCAGGCCCGGTTCTTCCGAGACGAGCGCCTGCAGCCGCTCGGTCTCGGTGCCGGTGTAGCGGTCCAGGAACGCCTTCTCGGCCACCACGCCCTGCGAGCAACGGCCATCCGAGAACGGGATGGTCCAGTACCAGACGTCCTGGTGCTGCGGATGCACGCTGATCAGGATCTTGTTGCGGTCGAAGGTGCCGGTCGGGATGCGGTCTTCCACGTGCGTGAAGATCGCGCTGCGCACCGGGAATCCCGAAGGCGTTTCCAGCTTGAGCAGGCGCGGCAGGATGCGTCCGAAGCCAGAGGCGTCGAGCAGGAATTTCGCCTGCACGATGTACCGGCTGCCGTCAGGCGCGCGCACCGTCACGCGAGGCTGGGCGCCGCTGACGTCGACATCCTCGACCAGGTGCGAGAAACGCACCTCGGCGCCCTGGCGCGCGGCTTCGCGGATCAGCACATCGTCAAAGCGCGCGCGCTGCACTTGGTAAGTGGTGCCCCAGCCCGGCGAGAACTTGTCGCGGAAATCGAACGCGGTGTGCTGCCCGTCGCGCGAGAACGCCGCGCCGTTCTTGTACTGGAAGCCGGCTTCCACCACGGCGCGCAGCATGCCGGCTTCCTCGATATAAGCCATGCTCTGCGGCAGCAGGCTTTCTCCGATCGAAAAGCGGGGAAAGGTTTCTTTCTCGATCACCAGCACCGGAATGCCATGCTTGCGCAGCAGCCCGGCCGCGACCGAGCCAGCCGGCCCGGCGCCGATGATGACGACATCTGTGGTTTCCGTATTCATAAGCTTCGATTCTTCCAATACAGTGGGCCTGCGCGGTGTCTTGCGTCAGGCATGGCCATGCGCGGCCGGCGGGCGGAACCATGGCGACAGCACCCAGACGGCACCGACGCCGGCCAGCATGGTGACGCCGAACGCATGCAGCGCCGGCGTGGACGACAGCCCCAGCAGGCCGAAGGCCAGCAGCGTGCTGGCCGCGCCGAGCACGATCGCGGTCCAGGAGACGCCGTCGCCGGGGTGTTCCAGCAGAAAGATGCCATAGTCGACGCCGACGCCGAGCAGCAGCGCCAGCGCCAGCACCGGGAACAGTTGCAGCGGCACGTGCAGCCAGCCCAGCAGCGCCACGCTGAACAGGCCCGCCAGCAGCGTCGGCACCAGCGCGCGCCATGACGCGCGGCCGTAGCGCCAGGCCAGCAGCACCGCGACCGCGGCGGCGCCGGCCAGCAGCAGCCAGCTCATCAGCACGCGGTAATGGTGCAGCAAGCCGGACAGGTCCGCCACCCGGTCGACCCATTCGACACCTGGCACCCCCGCCACCGCGGCCTGCACCGCGGGCATGGTGCGGGGATCGTCCAGGCCGCGCAGCAGCATCACGCTGGCATGGCTGCCGTCCCGGCTTTCGCGGCCCAGCCACAAATGGCGCAGGGCCTCGGACACCGGGTGTGCGAGCCAGTGCTGCAATGTCAGCACATCATCGGCGGGAGCCATGCCGCCAGCCGCCGGTGCCGCCGGTGCCGCCGTATGCAGCATACGGGCAACGCGCTCGCGCACCTGCCCTTCCAGTCCGGAGGCCAGTGCCGCATCGGCACGCTGCCGTGCCGCCGAGGGCACCCAGTCCGACACGGCGATAAACCCGTCGATGCCGCCCCTCGCGACGATGCCCGCCAGCGCCGCCTTGGCGGCTTCCTCGCGCTGCAGCACCTGGTCGGGCGACGCGCCGCGCACCAGCAGGAGCTGGGCGGGGCTGGGACTGCCGAGCAGGCGCCCGGCGGTGCGCTGTGCTTCGATCAGCGCCGGGGGCGAGCTCTGCAGCTGGCGCACGTCGTCCACCACGCGCACCTGCCACAGGCCCGGCACGATAAACGCGGCCAGCAACGCGCCCAGCACCAGTGTGCGGCGATCGGCCCCCACGCGCGGCCAGCGCGCCAGGCTGTCGGCCAGCCATGCCGACAGCGGTGTCGGGCGCAGGCTGCCGCGGTCGAGCAGCGGGAACCACAGCACCACGGTCAGGAAGGCGGCAGCCAGCCCGACCGCCGAGAACAGCGCCATCTGGCGCAGCCCCGGGAAAGGCGCGATGCCCAGCGCCAGGTAGGCGACCACGCTGGTCGCCAGCGCCAGCGTCATGCCCGGCAGCAGCATGCGCATCACCCCCGCGGGCGTGCGCCGCCGGTTGGCCTGCCGGGTCACGAAGTAGTGAATGCCGTAGTCTTCCGCCACGCCGACGAGGCTGGCGCCGAACACCAGCGTGATCAGGTGCACGCGGTCGAATACGGCGGCCGTCACGGAGATCGCGGCGGCGGTGCCGATGGCCAGCGACAGGGCCACCAGCAAGATCGGCCGCAGCGAGCGGAACGCCAGCCATACCAGCAGCAGCACCGCCGCCAGCGAGCCCAGCCCGATCACGTTCATCTCGAAGCTGGCCTGCGCCGCGGCGGCTTCGGCGTGCAGCGGGATGCCGGCCATCACCACGCGCACCGCACCGTGGCCGCTGCGCGCGCCTGCGCCGGCCGCGGCGAGCAGGTCGCCATAGTCCGTATCGCCGCTGACGGAGAAGGCGGGTTTGCCGATGCGGTAGGTCAGCAGCACCCACTGCAGGCCGTCGGCGCTGAAGGCCGCCAGGCCGTCGCGTTCACGCACGCGCGTCATGTCGGCGCGCGCCAGCCACCAGTCCTGCCACAGCCCGAGCGGATCGGCGGACCAGCCCGACAGCGAGGCGCCGGCGGCGAACTGGTACAGCCGCGCCAGCGCCTGCTGCGCCAGCGTGTCGGCATCGGCCCGGCCGAGCATGGCGCGCTGGGCGTCGGTCAGCAGGTGCTCGCGCCAGGGCCGGTAGAAGGCCAGCGCCGCGTCGAAATCGAAGGCGCCGATCTTGTCGACCGGGCGCAGCAGTTCGGGATGCATGCCGGTGGCCTGGCCGAAGCGCTGCGCGGCGGCGCGCGCCTGCTCCCAGTCAGGCGCGCCGACCAGCACGACGATCTCGCGCGAGACCCCGTCGGCCAGCTGGCGCAGCACGCGGTCGGCGGTGGCGGTGCGCTCGCTGCCAGGCAGCAGCGCCATGACATCGGTGTCGATGCGATCGCTGCGCCAGAAGCTGACCTGGTGCAGGGCCAGCGCCAGCACGGCCAGCAGCCAGCAAAACGCCAGCACGCGCGCCAACCCGCGCGCCAGCGGCGCCATGCGGGCGGGGCTGGCGTAGCTGGCGCTGGCCGGAGACTCTGCACGGCGGCTGCCGGCCATGCGGTGGGACGGCTCACTCAAAGCGCTGCGCCTCCGCCGCGGTGAGCCGCGCCGCCGCCGCCGGTCCGAGCAGCCGGATCTGGGTGGCGTCGCCACCGGCCTCATCCAGCCGGATGCTGCGCACGAAGCGGTCGCCGGCCAGCTCGATGCGCGCAAAGGCGCGCCGGATGCCGTTGTCGGTCGGCGTCAGCGTCAGCGCCCAGCCCTCCTTGCCGGTCAGCCGCGCATCGATGGCAAAGCGCGCCGACAGCGCCGACAGGTCGCCGCGCAGCACCGCGATCATCGATTCGCCGACCACGCGCATGGCCGGCTGCGCATCGGCCGCCAGGCGCTGCTGCACTTGTCCGTCGGCGCCGCGCACCACCAGCTGCGTGGGCGTGACCAGCAGGCTCGACACGATCGGCTCGCGCGTGGCCCACGCCAGCCCGCGCTCGCGCGCCAGCACGAAATCGCCGCGCGATACCAGCGGGCTGGCAAAGCCCGCCAGCTGGCGGCGCTGCTCGAAGCGGCCGTGGATCACCGGCGCATCGGCCAGCCGGGCCGCGATGGCGTCCAGGGTGTCCTGCGCGCGTTCCGCGCCATGGACCGGCCACGCGGGCAGGCACGCGGCACCCATCGCCGCGAGCAAGGTACGGCGCCTCATCGCTGCACCCCCAGCCGCTCCCACAGCACCGGCGGGCATTCGTAGCACATCTCGCCGGTGCGCATGTCCACCGCCACCTGCACCGAATAGCCCTTGGTCAGGCGCTCGCCGGTGGCGGCATCGCGCAGCAGGTAGTCGATCTTGAGCCGGTTCTCCCATTCGACGATGGTGGCGCGCACGGTCACCGCCTGGCCGTAGACCAGCGGCCGCACGTAGCGCAGGCGCAGGTCGACCACCGGCCAGGCATAGCCGGAGTCGCGCATGGCGGGGTAGTCATAGGCAAAGCGGGCCAGCAGTGCGCATCGCGCCTGCTCCAGGTAGCGCACGTAGTTGCCGTGCCAGACCACGTCCATCGGGTCGAGGTCGTGGAAGGCGGGGCGCAGGGTGATTTCGTGACTGAGGTCCTGGGTCATGGCATGGTGGGGTTCGATCGCTGGCTTTGCGCACGGCCGGCGCCAGCCTCCGGATCGGCCCAGAAATCGTAGAAATTGAACCAGTCGTACGGCGACAGCACCAGCAGCTGCGCCAGCCAGTCGGCGTAGCTGCGGGCATAGCCGGCCAGCGCATCGGCGCGGCTGGCGCGCGGCAGCCGTACTTCGCGCGCCAGCTCGGTAAAGCGCAGCAGGTGGCCGTCGCCGTGGCGGATGCAGCCCATCGCGAACAGGGGGCAGTCCAGCAACGCGGCCAGCACGTAGGGCCCGACCGGGAAGCGCGCCGGCGCGCCCAGGAACGGCACGCTGACCGCGCGCCCGCCATGGGCCGGCGCGCGGTCGCCGGCGATCGCCACGAACTCGCCGGCGCGGACCTTGTCGGCCAGCTCCTGCGCGGTCGCGGGCGAGATCTCGTCGACCTGGTAAAGCTGCAGCGTGGCGCCGGGGTCGATACGGGCAAGGATGCGGTTGAAGCGCTGTGCGTGCGCGGTATGGACCAGCACGGTCAGGCGCAGGCCGGCACGGTGGCGCGCCAGCACCCGGCACAGCTCCAGGCAGCCCATGTGCGCGGTGACGATGATGCCGCCGCGGCCGCTTTCGATCTGGCGCAGCATCACCTCGGCGCCTTCGCGCGTGACGTTGCCGAAGGCATAGCGGCCGCCGATCGCGAGCAGCTTGTCGAGCAGCGTGTCGGCGAAGGCGTAAAGGTGGCGCAGGGTCTGGCGCGCGCCCGGTGCCGTGCCGGCCGCGCCGGTGGCCCGATGAACGCGACGCAGGTAGTCCAGCGATGCACGCCGGGCCGCGCCGTGCGCGAGCCAGTAGTACGTCACCACCGGATACAGCACTGCGCGGAACGCCAGGCGGCCGAACAGGCGGTGGATTGCGTACAGGCACCACACGCCCCATACGCAGGTGGCCTCGCCGATGCGGCTCCAGTGGCGCGTGGTGGCAGGGGCGGCAGGGGGTGGGGGCATCCCCGGTGCGGTCATGCTCATGCCAGCTTGCGTCCCACCAGTATGGGCAGGCGCCGCAGCATGCCGAAGAACAGGCGCGTGTGCATCCACGAGATGCGCAGGTTGTCGCGCCAGACGCGGAAATGCGACACGCCGTCGCTGGGGTAGGTGACCGGCGTCGGGATGTTGAGGATGCGCACGCCGCGCCAGGCGAGTCGTACCAGGATCTCGATATCGAACTCCATGCGCGGTCCGATCCGGCTGGCGCGCGTGACGGGAACCGCTTCGGCAAGCGGATAGACGCGCAGCCCGCACATCGAGTCGCGCACGGCGAACGAGAGCGTATGCACCCACACCCACACATGGGTCAGGTAGCGCCCGATCAGCCGGGCGCGCGGCACCGAGGCGTCATAGACCGGGTTGCCGCACACCATGGCTGCGGGGTGGCGCCGCGCCAGGTCCAGGAAGGCGGGAATGCAGCCGGCATCGTGCTGCCCGTCGGCGTCGATCTGCAGGGCATGGGTGTAGCCGCCGCGCAAGGCAGCCTCGAAGCCGGCGGTCACGGCGGCGCCCTTGCCCTGGTTGCGTGCCAGCCTGACCAGCGTGACGCGGGCTGCATGGCGGTCGGCCAGCGTGCGCAACACCTGCGCGCAACCTGCGTCGCTGCCATCGTCGACCAGCAGGCACGGCACCGGGTGTGCCAGGATGGCCTCGACCATGGCGCCGATGGCGCGCTCGTGGTTGTAGACCGGCACCACCACCACGGGCCGGAAGGCAGTGCCGGCGTCAGCCATGCTCGCTCCTGAAGACGATGCGGCCGCTGGCGTGCGGGCCGGCCGCGGAACTCAGCCGGAATGCCAGCACCAGCTTGTCGGCCTGCCAGTCGAGGTCCAGCCGCACTTGCATGCCGGGCCGGATGATGCCCTGGAACTTCAGCACGTCGAGCCGCGCGAAGCGCTCGCGCGGCGGCACGGGCAGGCGCTGCGGCGCGAGCGCCATGACCCAGTCCACCTGCGCCACGCCGGGCACGATCGGCGTGCCGGGGAAGTGCCCGTCGAAGATGGCGAGATGCTCGCCCACGTCCAGCAGCGCCGCCGCGCGCTGGGCATCGCGCTCGATCCACGTGGCGCGCGGCAGGGTCTGGCGGAACAGCTCGCGCAGCATGGCCTCGGTGGTCTTGCCCTGCGTGTTCGCCGGCAGGGCGCCGGCGGCCAGGTGCCAGCGGCGCGGCAGCGCCAGCGGGTCGACCTTGCCGGCCACCGCAGCCTTGAGCGCGGCGAGCAGCGCGGCGCGGCCGCGATGCTGGCCAGAGCCGGCCAGCATGGCGGCGCCCGCCTGGCTCGGCACGACGGCCGCCGCCACGCGCGCGCCCACGTCCAGGTCGATCAGCACGACGCGGGCCTCCTGCACCAGCGGCGACGCCGCCAGCGCCTGTTCGATGGCGGTCAGCGACACGCGCTTCTCTTCGATCTTGGCCACGCGGTCGGCGCGCCCCGCCAGCACGAAGCCGTGCTCGCCGTCGGCATGCGCCAGGTCGGCGCAGACATGCCAGCCGTGGTCGGGCAGGTGCGCGGGCAGGTGCGCGGGCAGGTGCGCGGAACGCACCGCGAGAAAGCCGTCCTGCAGGCGCCAGGCCACCCCCGGCAAGGCGGTCCAGCGGTCCTGCTGGCGCGCACGCTGGCGCCAGGCGATGCCACCGGTCTCGGAGCTGCCGAACACTTCGATCGGCGACTGGCCGAGATGGCGCAGTGCGTCGTCCGCCGCCGCGGGCGGAAGGGGCCCGCCCGACGAGAACACCGCGCGCACCACGGCACGCGCCGCGGCCCAGTCCAGCGCCTCGGGCATGCGGCGCAGGTGCGCCGGGCTGGTAACCAGCGCCGTCGGCACCGCCGCAGACGCGCTGCACGTGGCGACGATTTCCTCGTGGAAGGCCAGCCGCGCATGCGGCAGCGCACGGCCGGCCGCCAGCGGCCACAGCACGCAGAACAGCAGGCCGTAGATATGCTGGTGCGAAACCGTGGTCAGCAGCCGCACGTCATGCGGCAGCTGGGCACCGAAGGCGGCCTGGAGCGCGCCGGTTTCGGCATCGAGCTGTGCCAGGCGCTTGGCGATGGCCTCGGGCGCGCCGGTCGAGCCGGAGGTGAACAGCGTGATGGCGGCGTCGGCAGGCAGCAGCGGCCAGGCATCGCCGGCGGTGTCCGGTGCGGGCTGCAGCGCTTGCGGCAAGTCGCCGGCCCAGCCATCGCAATGGGCGCGCAACCGCTGCAGCGTATCGGGGCGCGTGTCGCCCGGCAGCACCACGTGCTTGCCTGCGTGCCAGGCGCCGAACAGCGCCGCGGCAAATTCCGGGGTCGACTCGAGATAGAGGGCCCAGCGTTCGCCCGGCGCGGCGGCGAACGCCGCGCGCCAGGCTGCGGCGCGTGCCAGCAGGCGGGCGGCGCCGGCATCGTGCTGGCGGGCCACGCGGTGCGCCAGCGCGGCCATGGCGCCGCGCACGCCGTGCCAGTTCTCGTGCGTGCCGGCCGGCAATTCAGTCATGGCGGCTCTCCGCCATCACCCGCTGCCGCACCAGCCACTCACCGGCGAACATGGCGCCGATCAGCACATAGGCAACGGCGCCGTTATAGACCGCCCAGGCCCGGTCGCTGGCAAACAGCGCGGTGCCGAGCGCGATCGCGCCATTGCCGCAAAAGAACAGGCACCACGCCACGGTAACCTTGCGCGTGTAGGCAACGCCGGTGCGCGACAGCGAGGGTTCGCGCAGTCGTGCCAGCCGTTCCACGATGCTGGGCGGACGCCACAGGCTCCAGCCGAATACGGCCAGCAGCACGGCGTTGACCAGCGCGGGGTAGAGCTTGAGCGGCATGGCGTCGTCCGAGGCCAGCACCGCCAGCGCAGCGGCGCCGGCGGCCAGCGCCATGGGCCACCACCCGGCCTGCCTGGCCGCGGCCAGGCGCAGCGCCATCAATGCGATCAGCAGCAGGGCCACCATGCGCGGTGGCCAGTACTGCAGGCCGGCATAGACCATGACCG
Organism: Cupriavidus oxalaticus; assembly: GCF_016894385.1. Lineage (NCBI taxonomy): Bacteria > Pseudomonadati > Pseudomonadota > Betaproteobacteria > Burkholderiales > Burkholderiaceae > Cupriavidus > Cupriavidus oxalaticus. The sequence continues at coordinate 2,728,114 of NZ_CP069811.1, read as the reverse complement.
GGTAGCACAGCGTCAGCGCCACCAGGCTCCAGTTGCGCCATGCCATCAGGCGGTCGCGGCGGAATCGGAATCGATCAGCAGCGCCAGCGCCTGCACCACGTCCTCGATGGTGCGCACGGACTTGAATTGCTCGGGCTTGAGCGGCTTGTCGAGCATCGGCTTGAGCTTGACCAGCAGGTCGACGGCGTCGATGCTGTCGATGTCCAGGTCTTCATACAGCCGGGCTTCCGGGCGGATACGGTCGGCGTCGATTTCGAACGAGTCCTGCAGGACTGCCGCAATGCGCGCAAAGATTTCGTCGTGGGTCATGGCCATGCCTACCAGCTTGATGGAGTCGGTTACCAGGGACGCGCCGCGGCCGTCAGGCCGCGGCCTGCTCGGCGCCATTGGCGGCACCGTTAGCGGCACCATTGGCGGCACGATGGTCGGCGACAAAGGCGGCCAGCGTTGCCACGCTGGCAAAGCGCGCCCGCACCGCGTCCTTGTCGCCGCTCATGGAGACGCCGAAGCGCTTCTGCAGCGCCAGCCCGAGTTCGAGCGCGTCGATCGAGTCCAGGCCCAGGCCCTCGACGAACAGCGGCGCGTCGGTATCGATGTCGGCCGCTGCGACTTCCTCCAGCGACAGCGACGAAACGATCAGTTCTTTGATTTCTTGTTCAAGCGCCTGCACGGCGAATCTCCCTGGAAAAATAATCGGTCAGTGCCAGCGTGACCGCGCGCACGGCCATGGCGTCATCGGCGCCGGGCGCAGCAAGCCGCGCCGGGTCGATATCTTCGCGCACGTCGATGACATAGCGCGGGCGGCGCACCGGCACCTGGTACCACTTGTCGCCCTTGCGCAGCGTGGGCGGCTCGCAGCGGATCACCACCGGGGTCAGCGCAAAGCCGCCGCGCACCGCGATATTCGCGGCGCCGCGTTGCAGCCGCAGGCTGCCGTCGGCGGGCGTGCGCGTGCCCTCCGGAAAGATCACGAGGTTGTTGCCCGCGCGCAGCGAATCGATGCAGCCCTGCACCATCGCCGCGCCGGAATCGTTCTGCACATAACCGGTGGCCAGCACCGGCCCGCGCGTGAACGGATTGCGCGCCAGGCCGGCCTTGACCACGCAGTCGGCGCGGCGCGTCAGCGCGATCAGGAACACGACGTCGATCAGCGATGGATGGTTGGCCACGATCAGCAGCCCTTCGCGGTCCAGCCGCCGCGCGTTGCGCACTTCATAGCGGATCACGCCGACCGCGCACATCAGCCACAGGAACAGCCGGAACGCATGGTGGATCACGTGCCTGCAGGCGCGCTGGCGGCGCGCGGCGCTCCATGGCGCGAGCGACAGGGCCGGGAACACCAGCACGCGCAGCACCAGCCCGCCCAGCCCGAAGCCGGAGAAGCACAGGCCCGTGGCGCACACGCGCCACGCGCGGTCGAAGCGCTCAACCATGTCGCTGCCACTGCCAGTCGGCGCTCTCGCCCCGATGGCACAGGCGCGGCTCGCCGGCCAGCATGAAGCGCAGCACCTCCAGGCCGTGCGGCAGCGGCATGCCCGGCGGCGGGGCGCTGTCGGTGTTGCGGCCATCTGCAAGGGCCAGCGTGTAGCAGGGTTCGCCCGCGCGCGGCGCGGCCAGCCGCCAGCACCAGCTGTACAGGGCTTCAGCCTCGTCGGCGAAGGCGGCGTAGGGCGCGGCCAGCGGCGCCTCGTAATGGACCAGCAGCACTTCCGGCGCACCGTCCGCAAGCAGGCTGCAGGCCTCCAGCACGGCGGTTTCGACGGTGTCCCGGCCGGCCGACAGCGCCTGCAGGTTGCCCGGATCGGCCACGTCGATCGAACGTACCGCACCGATAGCGTTATGGACCGACAGTCCGAAGGCGGTCGGCGACAGCGCGTCGCCCACGGCCAGCTCGCTCAGCATTGTCACGAGGCGGCCGGTGTCGCCATGCCGCGAGGCAAAGATCGCCGGAATCACACCCGCCGCAGCACCCCCCGCGGCATCGGCCGGCACGCAGGCATAGGCCGGGGCCAGTGCCACGCGGCCGAGCGGCGGCAGGCGGCGGCGCAACATGGGCGCCATTTGCGGCAGGGCCGGCGATTCGGGCTGGGCGGGGGGAAGGTGGGGAGCAGCGGCCCAGGCGTGCCAGTCTTGCCGTGTCTGCAGGCCGCCAGCCCACGCCGCCCAGGCGCGCACGGCAAAGCGCAGTGCGGTGTCGCGCCCGGTTCCGGTGCGGTGGCGGTCCGTCATGCGCGCCGGCCCCCTTGCCGGATGTTGCCCCTGCGGCCTGGTGTGCCGCTCCGTGCCCCGGCGCCAGCCCGCACGGCGCCCGCCGGCGTGCCAGGCGGACGGCTGAAGACGGGAAAGACGCAGCGGAGGGTCATGTTCCTGAAGGTATTTGGCAGGGGCAGCGTGATTGACTGCGGCGGGGCGAATTTGAGCGCGCGCCATTTTACTCAAATCGACGTGCGCCCAATCGCAAAAATGTTTCGCCTGTGGCAAAAATGCAGACCGATGAAAGTGGTTCGAGGGCCGATGCCCCACAAATGGGGGGCGTTTGCGGCTGGCCATGTCCGCAATGTCCTATTGACGGCTTAGCGGTCATGTCCGGCGCCCCCAAGGTTATTTACAGGCAATTGCCGCGCGCGGAATATGTCCGGTGCAGGCCCCGGCATTCTCCCGGCAAGCACGGTTCCATCAATCGCGAAATACCGGCGAATTTCCCCATTTATTCGTTGCCCTGGCAGGGGGCGCCGGCAAGGCTGCCAAACTCCCGGCAAAATGTGGGACCGTGGTCACACCCCCTTCCGGAGAACCCCATGCCAGCAGCCACCACCATGCCCTACCGCCGCCTTGGCGCCAGCAACCTGCGCGTCTCGGCGCTGTGCCTGGGCACCATGATGTTTGCCGACCAGACCGACGAAGCCGAGGCGGCGCGCATCGTTGCCAGCGCGCGCGACCACGGCGTGAATTTCATCGATACCGCCGACGTCTACACCAAGGGCGCGTCGGAGCAGATGGTCGGCCGGCTGCTGACCGAGAACCGCCACGACTGGGTGCTGGCCACCAAGCTCGGCAACGCCATGCAGTCCGCGCCCAACCACTCGCACTACTCGCGCGTGTGGATTGCGCGCGCGGTCGAGGACAGCCTGCACCGGCTCGCGACCGACTACATCGACATCCTCTACCTGCACCGCGACTATCCCGGCGAGAACCTGGAGGAGGCGGTCCGCGCGATGGGCGACCTGGTGCGCAGCGGCAAGATCCGCTACTGGGCGGTGTCGAACTTCCGCGGCTGGCGCATCGCCGAGATCGCCCGGCTGTGCGGCGAGCTGGGCGTGCCGCGCCCGGTGGCCTGCCAGCCGTACTACAACCTGCTGAACCGCGTGCCCGAGGTGGAGATCCTGCCGGCTTGCGAGCACTACGGCCTGGGCGTGGTGCCCTACAGCCCGGTGGCGCGTGGCGTGCTGACCGGCAAGTACGCGCCCGGCCAGGCGCCGGAACAGGGCACGCGCGCCGGCCGCGCCGACCGTCGCATGATGGAAACCGAGTTCCGCGAGGAATCGCTGGTGATCGCGCAGCAACTCAAGGAGCATGCCGAGGCGCGCGGCCTGACGCCGGGGCAGTTCGCCACGGCCTGGGTGCTGGCCAACCCCATCATCTCGTCGGTCATCGCAGGGCCGCGTACGCTGGCGCAGTTCGAGGACTACTTCGGTGCGCTCGGGGCCGCGATCACGCCCGAGGAAGAATCCATGATCGATGCGATGGTCGTGCCGGGGCATGCGTCGACCCACGGCTACAACGACCCAGGCTACCCGTTCGGGGGAAGGCCGGTGGCGCGCGCGCACAAGGCATGACTGTGATGCACGCCAGCGGTGCAGGACGACGGCATGTGGCGCAAGCGCGTCTCCGAATGGCGCGCGTTAACGACGGCGCGATGCGTGGTGGGGTCGATGGCACGATGATCCTGCGCATGCTTGCTGCACGCCGGCCCGACTCCTACTAATATCAAGACAGGCGGCACGCGCATTGCGCGTGCCGCGAGAACATAGCGCTTCGAGCCGGTGCGCGGACCCCGTTGCGCGCAACGCCGGCCAAACAGGGAAGCCCAAACGTGTCGCGTCGTGGCTGGATCTTCGCTGGCTTGGCGGTCGCCCTCACCGGGGGCGTCTATGTCGTGTATAGCTTGGTCGCGAGCGAAGTGCGCAATTCGCACTGGCAGTCGCGGCTGATCGGCGGGCTCGGCCAGCGGCTGACCTTCGAGATCCAGCCGGGCGCCAGCGACAGCATCCGCTTTCCGCATTCCGGCCCCTACGACGCGCGCATGGGCTACGGCATGCTGCCGCAGTTCGCGCAGCGCCTCGGACAGCGCGGCTACGTTCCCGCCGAGCAGGCGCGCATGTCGCCCGACATGGTCAGGCTGATGGACCAGGGCTTGTTCGCGCCGTACCGCGAGAAGAACCAGGCCGGCCTGTTGCTGCGCGACTGCAACGGGCTGACGCTGGCGTTCGAGCGCTATCCGCAGCGCCAGTATCCCGATTTCGCCACGGTGCCGCCGCTGCTGGTGAGCGCGCTGCTGTACGTCGAGAATCAGGGCCTGCTCAACCCCGAATATCCCAACATGAACCCGGCGCTGGACTGGCGCCGGCTGTCGCGCGCGGTGCTCGACCAGTTCATCCGGCTGGCCGACCGTTCGCACGACGCGCCAGGCGGCAGCACGCTGGCCACGCAGATCGAGAAGTACCGGCACTCGCCCGAGGGACGCACCGCGTCGATCCCGGAGAAATTCCGGCAGATGGCGTCGGCGTCGCTGCGCGCCTACCTGGACGGACCCGATACGCAGCGCGCGCGCGAGCGCATCGTGGTCGACTACCTCAACACCGTGCCGCTGTCGGCGCGCGAGGGCTTCGGCGAGATCAACGGCATCGGCGACGCGCTGTGGGTGTGGTACGGCGAGGACTTCGGCGAGGTCAACCGGCTGCTCAAGGAAATGGACCAGCGCGCGCCGCAGCCGCGCCAGGCGCAGGTATTCAAGCGTGCGCTGTCGCTGATCATCTCGCAGCGCCGGCCGTCTTACCATTTGCGCCGCGACGACACCAACCTGGATGCGCTGACGGCCAGCTACCTGCGCCTGCTGGCCGCCAACAGCGTCATCACCGCCGAGCTGCGCGACGCGGCGCTGGCGCAGCCGCTGGAGAAGGCCGCGCCGCCGCAGCGCGGGCCGCAGGAGCCGTTCGTCACGCGCAAGGCCGTCAACCGCGTGCGCGCCGACATCGCCCGCCTGACCGGCGTGGAAAGCCGCTACGACATGGACCGGCTCGACCTGACGGTCGACAGCACCATCAACCGCGAGGCGCAGCGCATCGTCACCGAGACGCTGCAGCGCGTGAACAACAAGGCCGATGCGCGCGCCATGGGCCTGTACGGCCACAACCTGCTGCGCGACAACGACGACCCGTCGAAGCTGATGGCGAGCTTCACGCTGTTCGAGCGTGTCGGCAACGCCAGCGTGGTGCGGGTGCAGGCCGACAACATCGACCAGCCGTTCGACATCAACAGCGGCGCGCGGCTGAACCTGGGTTCGACCGCCAAGCTGCGCACGCTGGTGACCTACCTGGAAATCATCAGCGAGCTGCATGCGCAATACGCCGGCATGGGCCGCGCCGAACTGGCCGGGTTGCGGCTGGCACGGCAGGATACGCTCGCCCACTGGGCGGTGGATTACCTGTCCAAGGCGAAGAAGCCCGAGGAGCGCGAGCTGATGGCGATGCTCGAGGCCGCGATGGAGCGCAAGTACTCCGGCAGCGCCGGGGAAGGGTTCTACACCGGCGGCGGGCTGCAGAGCTTCACCAACTTCGAGCGCCAGGCGGGCGAGCGCAACATGACCGTGCGCATCGCGTTCCAGCATTCGGTCAACCTGGTCTTCATCCGCATGATGCGCGACATCGTGCGCTACGAGACCTTCCACGCCAACCCGGACATCGGCGACCTGTTCGAGGACCGCAATGCCCCGGGCCGGCGCGAATACCTGGAGCGCTTCGCCGACCAGGAAGGCAGCGCCTACATGACCAATTTCTACCAGCGCTACCGCGGCAAGACCTCCGAGCAGCGGCTGGATACGCTGCTGGGCCGCGTGCGCATGACCATCCCGCACATCAACGCGGTGCGCATGTCGGTGACTTTGCTGAGCGCGCGCCCGTACCTGGATGAGGACAGCTATATCCGCATCATGCGCGCGCGCCTGGGCGACAAGCAGCTGGCCAAGGAAGACCTGCCCGCGCTGTACCGCAAGTACGGCAAGGACAAGTTCAACCTGAACGACCGCGGCTACCTGTCACGGGTGCATCCGCTGGAACTGTGGATGGTGGAGTACCTGGACCAGCACCCCGACGCCACGCTGAGCGAGTTGCTGCGCGCCAGCACGGCGGAGCGCCAGGAAGTGTACAAGTGGCTGTTCAAGACGCGCAGCAAGGCGGGCCAGGACAACCGCATCCGCACGCTGCTGGAGCAGGACGCCTTCGCCCGCATCGCCAGGCGCTGGCAGCGGGTGGGCTATCCGTTCGATTCGCTGACGCCGTCGTACGCCAGTGCGATCGGCGCGGCGGGCGACCGTCCGGCGGCGCTGGCCGAACTGGCCGGCATCCTGCTGTCCGGTGGCGTGGTCACGCAGAATGCCGCGGTGCGCAGCCTGGCCTTTGCCGACGGCACGCCGTACGCCACGCGCTACGTGCTGCAGCCGGCAGCGGGCAAGCGCGTGCTGCCGGCCGAGGTGGCAGAGCTGGCGCGGCGTTCGATGCTGGACGTGGTGGAACGCGGCACCGCCAAGTCGATCCGCGGCGCCTTCACGGTGCCGGGCCGCGACGGCGCGACGCTGGTGGTGGCGGGCAAGACCGGCACCGGCGACCAGCGCTTCCAGGTGTACGGGCCGGGCGGGCGGCTGATCTCGTCGCGCTCGGTCAACCGCTCGGCCACGTTTGTGTTTACGCTCGGCGAGCGCTTCTTCGGCACCGTGGTGGTCAATGTGCGCGAACCGTATGCGGTGCGCTACAGCTATACCAGCGCGCTGGCGGTGCGGGTGCTGCGCGCGATCGCGCCGCAGGTGTCGGCGATGGCGCCAGGCGGCGACCGCGCGCTGCTGCGCTGCCGCGATGCCGCGCCGGGCCTGCGCACGCCGCGCATGCCGACCATGGCAGCACCGGCCGAAGCCGTGCCGGGCGCCACGCTGGCGCAAGGGCTGGAAGCGCCGCCCCGCGCGGACGCGGTGGCTCAGCCCGCGGCGCCTGCGCCGGGCAAGCCCGAGGCGCCGAGCCTGGCCGACGCCAACGATGCCGTCACCGTGCGCAAGGCCAGTCAGCCCTTGCGGCGGACCATGCCGTAGATCACCAGCAGCACGATCGCGCCGATCACCGAGGCGACCCAGCCAGCCGGTTCGCCCGGCTGGTACCACCCCATCGCGCGGCCGACGTAGCCGGCCACCACCGAGCCGAGCACGCCGAGGATGATGGTCATGATCCAGCCCATCTTGTCGTCGCCGGGCTTTACTGCCCGTGCAATCAGTCCGACGATGAGGCCAACGAACACGGTGCCGATGAATGCCATCATGGTGCGCTCCCGGTAGTGGACTGCCTAGGATGGGGGGCCGGCCGCATGGTGTCGCCGGCTGCGCTTCATGATACACGCAGCCGGGGGCCGCGTATGACGCCGGCGTGACAGCGCCGCCGGGGTCAGGCTCGCGCCAGCCGGAACTGGCCGACGGCCCGGTGCAGCATGTCGGCCTGGTCTTCCAGGGAGGCCGCCGCTGCCGCCGCCTCTTCCACCAGTGCCGCGTTCTGCTGCGCCATCTGGTCCATCTGCGACACCGCCTGGTTGACCTGCTCGATGCCGCCGGTCTGTTCCTCGGTGGCGGCCCGCATCTCGCCCATCAGGTCGGTCACGCGCTTGACCGCTGCCACGATCTCGTCCATCGCCTTGCCGGCGCTTTCCACCAGCACCGCTCCGTCTTCCACGCGCTGTGCCGAGTCGCCGATCAGCGCCTTGATCTCCTTGGCGGCGGTGGCGCTGCGCTGCGCCAGCGTGCGCACCTCGCCCGCCACCACGGCAAAGCCGCGGCCCTGCTCGCCGGCGCGCGCGGCCTCCACCGCGGCGTTCAGCGCGAGGATGTTGGTCTGGAAGGCGATGCCCTCGATCACGCCGATGATGTCGACCACCTTGCCCGAGGCCTGCTTGATCTCGCCCATGGTGCCGACCACCTGGCTGACGATGGTGCCGCCGCGCACGGCGATGTCCGAAGCCCCCTCGGCCAGGCGGCTGGCCTGGCGCGCGTTGTCGGCGCTCTGGCGCACGGTGCTGGTGAGCTGCTCCATGCTCGCAGCCGTTTCCTGCAGCGAGGCGGCCTGCTCCTCGCTGCGGCGCGACAGGTCGGCATTGCCTGCGGCGATCTGCTTGGCCGCGCCGGCGATCGAATCGGCCGAGCCGCGGATACTGCCTATCGCACCGGTCAGGCGCGCCTGCATGCGCTGCATCGCGAACAGCACGCTGTGCTCGTCGCCCGGGCGCACGTCGACATGGCCGGCGAGGTCGCCCTCGGCAATGCGGCCGGCGATCTGCGCGGTGGTGGCCGGCTCGCCGCCGAGCTGGCGGTGCAGGCTGGCGGAGACGCGCACCATCACCAGCGACATCAGCGCGCCGACCGCCAGCAGCAGCCCCAGCGCCTTCCACAGCTCGGTGCGGAACGCCGCTTCGATGTCATCCAGGTACAGCCCGGCGATGAAATTCCAGTCCCATGGGCGGAAGTTGGCCACGTAGCTCAGCTTCGGCTGCGGCGCTTCGGCGCCCGGCTTGGGCCAGAGGTATTCGACGAAGCCCTTGCCGGAACCCTTGCCGATCGCGGCGATGTCGCGGAACAGGTAGACGCCGTTGGGATCCTTCGTCCCCTCCATCGCCTTGCCGTTCATCTCAGGCTTGAACGGGTGCATCACCACCACGGTGTCGGAACGCATCAGCGTGAAGTAGCCATCGGCGCCGAAGCGCATCGCGCGCACGCGTTCGATGGCCTGCTGCTTCGCCTCGTCGGCGGGCAACTTGCCCGCCTTGGCCAGCGCCTCGTACTCGGCCACCACCGAGACCGCGGTGTCGGTGACGTGGGTCAGGTCCAGCCGGCGCTCTTCCATGCGCAGGCTGCGTATGTGCCAGGCGTTCCACAACGTGATGCCGAGCAGGCAGACCCAGCTCAGCACCAGCGGCAGCAGCAGTTTTTTCTTCAGGCCCAGGTTGTCCAGCATGCTTTTCACTCCTCCTTCAGCGCATTGCGCATGGCTCATCGGTGACACGCATCTGCGGCGTCATTCATGGTTGACGCCTGTCGGGGCATGCGTGCGTCTGTGGGCTAACGGCGAGGCGGGAAATTAACTTGATTGGGGTAATACCGCCCATGCCGCACGTGTGGTTGATTGGTTTTAACAAGCTCGACGTAAAAGTGATGTATTTAACTCTTTTATCCCCAAAGTAGCGCGTCCAACGTGATTCCGGCAGCGCCTGTCACGCCCCGGCCCTTGAAATCCGGCAGAATCTGCGCGTTGTACCCACGCAACCCTTTTCCTTACGCCGATCGCCCGCACACATGGCCACCCTGCCAGGTCCCTCCGAAGACAGCCGCCGCCAGGACGGCCCGCTTGCCGTATTCCTGGTGTTCCTGCGGCTGGGGCTGACTTCGTTCGGCGGGCCCGTCGCGCACCTGGCGTTCTTCCGCGAGGAACTGGTGCGGCGCCGGCAATGGCTGAGCGAGGCGGCCTATGCCGATGTGGTCGCGCTGTGCCAGTGCCTGCCCGGCCCGGCCAGCAGCCAGGCCGGGATCGCACTGGGGCTGTCGCGCGCGGGGTACGCCGGTGCGCTCGCCGCATGGCTGGGCTTCACGCTGCCGTCGGCACTGCTGATGATCCTGTTCGCGCTGGGCGTCTCGCACTACGGCATGGCCGCGGCACCCGGGGTGCTGCACGGGCTCAAGCTGGTCGCGGTGGCAGTGGTGGCGCAGGCGGTGTGGGGCATGGCGCGCACGCTGTGCCGTGGCCCGGTGCGCATCGCCATCATGGTTGCCGCCACCGGCGCGGTGCTGGCGCTGCCGGGGGCGTGGGCGCAGGTGGCGGTGATGGCCGTGGCGGCGCTGGCCGGCGCCTTGCTGCTGCGGCCGGCGCTGGCCGGCACGCATGAGCCGCTCGGGCTGCCGGTCAGCCATCGTGCCGGCGCGCTGCTGCTGGTGGCGTTCGCCTTGCTGCTGGCCGGCCTGCCGGTGCTGGCGCAGTTGAGCGCCGATCCCGCCGTGCGCCTGTTCGACGCCTTCTACCGCGCCGGCGCGCTGGTCTTCGGCGGCGGCCACGTGGTGCTGCCGCTGCTGGACGCCGAAGTGGTGGCACCCGGCTGGGTCGGCAAGGAAACCTTCCTCGCCGGCTATGGCGTGGCCCAGGCGATGCCCGGCCCGCTGTTTACGTTTGCCGCCTTCCTGGGCGCCTCGTTGCAGGTGCCGCCGGCCGGCTGGGCCAGCGGGCTGCTGTGCACGGTGGCGATCTTTGTGCCCGGCGCGCTGCTGGTGGTCGGCACGCTGCCCTACTGGGAAAGCCTGCGCCGCAACCGCCGGGCCCAGGCCGCGCTGGCCGGCGTCAACGCAGCCGTGGTCGGGCTGCTGCTGGCGGCGCTGTGGCAGCCGGTGTGGGTCAGCGCGGTGCACGGGCCGCTCGATATCGTGCTGGTCGGGCTGGCGCTGGTGGCGCTGATGGTGTGGAAGCTGCCGCCCTGGCTGGTGGTGCTGGCCAGCGGCGTGGCCGGGTGGGCTGCGGGAATGTGGCTGTAACGTCGCTGCAGATGCCGCGACGGAAGCCGCGACGGAAGCCGCGACAGAAGCCGCTGTCGCGTCAGCCGTTGCGGCGCCGCCCGGAGACCTCGGCGCGCGCAACTTGACCCCTTGTAATGCGCCGTAACCTGCCGTGCCGCGGAACCGTTTGCGCATTCAAATGCGAACGATTATCCTTCTCTCCTGCGTTCGTCATTGTGATGACAATGACACAACCTCGCGTCGTGTGCGCGAGGCGGCGCTCCAGCTTCCCAGGATCCCGGCAGGGCCGGCCGCCGGCTCGGCCGGGCCACCCCGCTTACCACCGCAATGACCGAATCCCAGCCAGCTTCCGGCCAGCAGCGCCGCGCGTTCTGGCTCAAGCACCTTCACCAGTGGCACTGGATCAGTTCCGCGATCTGCCTGATCGGGATGATGCTGTTTGCCGTGACCGGTTTCACGCTCAACCACGCATCGCAGATCGAGGCAAGGCCCGCGGTCGAGACGCGCCACGCCACCGCGCCCGCCGCGCTGCTCGCCACGCTGCGCGCGCAGCAGCCCGCCGGCGAAGGCAAGTCCCGCGAGCGCAAGGCCCCGGTGCCCGCAGCGCTGGCCGCATGGCTGGCACAGGCGCTGGATGTCGATGCCGGCGGACGCGAGGCCGAATGGTCGGCCGACGAGATCTACGTGGCGCTGCCGCGCCCGGGTGGCGATGCCTGGGTCAGCCTTGCGCTCGACAGCGGCGAAGCCCAGTACGAGAAAACCACGCGCGGCGCGATCTCCTACCTGAACGACCTGCACAAGGGCCGCAACACCGGCACGGCATGGAGCCTGTTCCTGGATGTGTTCGCGTTCGCGTGCCTGGTCTTCAGCGTCACCGGCCTGTTCCTGCTCAAGCTGCATGCGGGCGGGCGCCTGGCGACCTGGCCGCTGGTCGGCCTGGGGCTGGTGGTGCCGCTGCTGCTGGCGGTGTTGTTCATTCACTGAGCCTGGCCTGCGCCAGGCACGCCGGCATCCCGAACGATTTTCCTGCTGCATCTCACTGACGAGGTTTCTCTGAATATGCGCCGACTGCTCTCCGTCACCCTGACCGGCATGGCCACGGTCCCGTTCGTGGGCCCCGCGCTGGCCGCCGACCTGAACGTCAAGGTGGAAATCCCGCGGCTCAACGTGGCCGAGTACCACAAGCCCTATGTGGCGATGTGGGTCGAGCGCGCCGACCAGGGCCCGGTGCAGACCCTGGCGGTCTGGTACGACGGCAAGCTCAAGGAAAACGAGGGCACCAAGTGGCTCAAGGACATGCGCCAGTGGTGGCGCAAGGCCGGCCGCGACCTGAACATGCCGGCCGACGGCATCTCGGGCGCGACCCGCGCGCCGGGCGAGCACACGGTCAGCTTCCGCGACGGCAAGAACCCGCTGGGCAAGCTGCCGGCGGGCGACTACCAACTGGTGGTCGAAGCCGCGCGCGAAGTCGGCGGGCGCGAACTGGTGCGCGTGCCGTTCACCTGGCCGCCGCAAGCCGCACAGACCGCCCGCGCCAGGGGCGACCACGAACTCGGCGGTGTCACCGTCGACCTGAAGCCGTAATCCTTCCCGGAGCCTGACGATGAAACCCACTGCCAACCTGTCTGCGATCCTGTCCCCAGTCCGTTCCCGCATGGCTACCCGCGTGGCTACGCGCGTGACCCTGCTCGCCCTGGCCGCGCTGGCGCCGCTGGCCGCGCACGCGCACCGCCAGTGGCTGCTGCCGTCGGCCACCGTGCTGTCGGGCAATGACCCGTGGGTGACCGTTGACGCCGCCGTCTCCAACGACCTGTTCTACTTCGAGCACGTGCCGCTGCGCCTGGACAACCTGCAGGTCACCGCCCCCGACGGCAGCGCCGTCAAGGCCGAGAACGCCGCCACCGGCAAGTACCGCAGCACCTTCGACCTGCACCTGACGCAGCCGGGCACGTACCGCGTGGCGGTGGTCAACCAGGGCCTGTTCGCCAGCTACAAGATCGACGGCCAGGCCAAGCGCTGGCGCGGCGCGGCCGAGAACTTCGCCAGGGAAGTCCCGGCCAACGCGCAGGACCTGACGGTCACGCAGGCCGAAGGCCGGGTGGAGTCTTTCGTCACCGCCGGCAAGCCCAGCGACAAGGGCCTGCGCACCACCGGCCGCGGCCTGGAGCTGGCGCCGATCACGCACCCCAACGACCTGGTCGCCGGCGACACCGCCAGCTTCCGCCTGCTGCTCGACGGCAAGCCTGCCGCCAACCTGAAGGTCGAGGTGGTGCCGGGCGGCATCCGCTATCGCGACAAGCTGCAGGAGCTCAGCGTCACCACCGACGCCGACGGCAAGTTCAGCGTCAAGTGGCCGGCGCCCGGCATGTACTGGATGGAAGCCGAGGTGCGCGACGACAAGGCGACCTTCAAGCAGGCCAAGTCGCGCCGCGCGACCTACGCGGTGACGGTGGAAGTGCTGCCGCAGTAAGCGTCGTCCTGACTTGAACCGCATCCTCGTTCCCGTCGCGCTGCAAGCGCCCCCGGTGCCGCCTGCGCGCGATGCGCGCCAGCACCGCTGGGGCGGCGCGAGCATGGGCACGACCTGGTCGGTCGTGGCCATGTTGCCGCCGGCTGCGGATGCCGATGCCATCGGTGCGGGCATCGTCGCCGTACTCGACGGCGTGATCGCGCAGATGAGCAACTGGGAGCCGGATTCCGATATCAGCCGCTTCAACCGTGCCGAGGCGGGCAGCTGGCACGCGCTGCCCGCCGATTGCTTTGCCGTGCTGCAATGCGCGCTGCAGGTGGCGCGCGACAGCGGCGGCGCCTATGACCCGAGCACCGGGCCGCTGGTCGACCTGTGGGGCTTCGGCCCGGCGCCGCGGCGCAGCGCGCCGCCGTCGCCCGATGCCGTGCAGGCGGCACGGGGCCGCTGCGGCTGGTCGCGCATCGAACTCGATGCCGACACGCGGCGCGCGCGCCAGCCCGGCGGCGTGTCGCTGGATTTCTGCGCCATCGCCAAGGGCTTTGCCGTCGACGCGGTGGCGCGCTACCTCGACACGCAGGGTGTGGAACACCACCTCACCGAGATCGGCGGCGAACTGCGCGGCCATGGCGTCAAGCCCGACGGCATGCCGTGGTGGGTCGCGCTGGAAGCGCCGCCGGGTCTCGGCAGCGGCGAACAGGAACAGCAGCACGGGCAGACCCTGGTGGCGCTGCACGGCCTGTCCGTCGCCACCTCCGGCGACTACCGCCGCTACTTCGACAGCGATGGCCGGCGCTATGCGCACACCATCGACCCGCGCACCGGCTACCCGGCCAGCCACGCGCTGGCTTCGGTCACGGTGATCCACCCGCAGTGCATGCTGGCCGATGCGCTGTCCACCGCGCTGACCGTGCTCGGCCCGCAAGCCGGTATGGCGCACGCGCGCCGCCACGGCATTGCCGCGCGCTTCCTGGTGCGCACGCCGGGCGGCTTCGACGAACATCTTTCCCCGGCTTTTGCCGCGCTGCTGGCATGAGCCGTCCCATCCTTTCCCCCTTTGCCGGCGCCAGCTGGCTGGCGCTGGCCGGCGGCGTGGCGCTGTCGCTGCTGGGCCCGTCGCGCAGCGCCACCGCCGCCGGCGTGGTCGCCGCCTATGCCGGCTTCTGCGGCACGGTGCTGGCGCACCACCGCCAGCGGCGCGCGCGCGTGGCGGCCCTGGCAAGTACCACGGACGGCGCCACGCTGGTCGCCTATGCCAGCCAGACCGGTTTTGCCGAGCAGCTGGCACTGCAGACCGCGACCGCGCTGCAGGGCGCCGGCATGCCGGTGCAATTGCTGTCGCTGGCCGAGGTCGACGCCGCCCGCCTGGCCGCCTGCCGGCAGGCGCTGTTCGTGGTCAGCACCACCGGCGAGGGCGACGCGCCCGACAGCGCCTCCGGGTTTGCGCGGCGGCTGCTGGCAGGCCGCGCGGACGGGCTGCGCGAGCTGCGCTACGGCATCCTGGCGCTCGGCGACAGCAGCTACGCGCGCTTCTGCGCCTTCGGCCACGCGCTCGACCACTGGCTGCAGCGCCATCGCGCGCAGCCGCTGTTCGACCTGATCGAGGTCGACAACGGCGATGCCGGCGCGCTGCGCCACTGGCAGAACCACCTGTCGGCGCTCAGCGGCGGCGCCGAGATTGCCGACTGGGAGCGCCCGCGCTACGGCGACTGGGTGCTGGCGCAGCGCCACCTCCTGAATCCCGGCAGCCAGGGCGCGCCGGCGTTCCATCTGGTGCTGGAGCCGCGGGACCGCGACGCGCTCGACTGGCAGCCGGGCGACATCGCCGAAGTCGGCCCATGCCATGCGCCGGCCGAGGTGGAGCGGCTGCTGGCGCGGCTTGCGCTGGACGGCGCCACGCCGGTGCGCTGCGACGCCCGCGACCTGACGCTGGCCGAGGCGCTGGCCACGCGCATGCCGCTGCCCGACGCCCACTTTGCCGCGATGCAGGGCGTACCGGCGCAGCAGCTGGTCGATGCGCTGTCGCCGCTGCCGCATCGCGAATATTCGATCGCATCGCTGCCGCAGGACGGCACGCTTGAGCTGCTGGTGCGGCAGGCGCGCCGCGACGACGGCCGCCTGGGGCTGGCCTCGGGCTGGCTGACCGGGCATGCGGCCGTGGGCGCGCACATTGCGCTGCGCATTCGCGCCAACCGCAGCTTTCATCCGCCCGCCGACGACCGGCCGCTGATCCTGATCGGCAATGGCACCGGGCTGGCCGGCCTGCGCGCCCACCTGAAGGCGCGCGCCGCGGCGGCACGGCGCCGCAACTGGCTGCTGTTCGGCGAGCGCTCTGCGCAGCATGACGCCTTCTTCGCCGACGAACTGGCCGCATGGCAGGCCGACGGCACGCTGCAGCGCGTCGACCATGCCTGGTCGCGCGACGGCGGCACGGCGCGCTACGTGCAGGACGCCCTGCGCGCGCAGGCGGCGCTGGCGCGCCGATGGGTGCAGGAAGGCGCGGCCATCTATGTTTGCGGCAGCCTGCAAGGCATGGCCGGCGGCGTCAACGAGGCCCTCACGGACATCCTCGGCGAATCCGCGCTGCGCGAGCTTGCCGACGAGGGCCGCTACCGGCGCGACGTCTACTGATTGCGCCACGCGCCGTGCGGAGATCGGCCGCGCCTTCCTTTACCCACTCGCGCCCCGGCCGCGCATGCACAATCATCGATGGGGACTGCAAAGCACGCAGCCAACACAACACCGAGGAGACCTGATGCGACGCACGCGCCCGCGCAGGCCGAACGCCTGGCTGCTTCCGGCCTGGAGAAACCGGCGACCGTGCTGGTCGACCGCTGGGGTGTGCCGCATATCTACGCCGGCACGCTTTACGACGTCTTCTAAGTGCAGGGCTTCATGGCGGCACGCGACCGCCTGTGGCAGATCGTGGGGGAGCAAACCGGTTGCAGGGGCCAAGGCTAGCGGTTGGCCGGTTGCCGCAAGCTGGCGCCGCTGGCAAAGGCTCCCCTCTCCCGCGCGCGGGAGAGGGGAGCAAACCAGTCGCAGCAGCCAAGGGCTAGCGCGCCGCGGCCAGCGCTCAGGCGCGGTTGACCACCGGCACCAGCGCGCCTTGCACCGCGCGTGCGGCGTCGGAGGCGAGGAACAGGATCACGTCGGCCATTGCATCCAGCCCGACCCAGCGCGAGGTGTCGGCATCCGGCATGGCCTGGCGGTTCTCGGGCGTGTCGAGGATGCTGGGCAGCACCGCGTTGACGCGGATGCCCTGGTCGCGCAACTCGGCCGACATCGATTCGGTGACACGCGCCAGCGCGTCCTTCGAGGCGCAGTAGGCGCCCATCTGCGCCAGCCCGCGCGCCGCCGAATTGGCGCCCACGTTGACGATGGCCCCGCCGCCTGCGGCCAGCATGTGCGGCACCACCGCGCGCGCCATGTTCAGCACCGTGCCCACGTTCATGTCGAACAGGCGGTTCCAGTCGGCGGCGCTGGTCTCGTGGATGCCCGTGCCCATCGCGAAACCGCCGGCCAGGTTGCACACCACGTCGATGCGCCCGCACGCCTGCACGGCTGCGCCGATGGCCTTGCCGAGGCTGTCCGCATCGAGCAGGTCGGCCTGCAGCGCCAGGTGGCCGCTGCCGACTTCCGGCAATGGTGCGTCGTGACGGTCCAGCAGTACTACGCGCGCGCCTGCCTGCGCGAAGGCGTGCGCGACCGCGCGGCCCAGGTTGCCGCGTGCGCCGGTGACCAGTACGTTCTTGCCGTTGAAGTTCATTTGCGTGCTCCTGCGCCGTGGCGGCGCGCATTGTCGTGATCAGGCTTCGCCCCGCTTTACCATCGTGGCCGGCAGCGAAAAACGCAAGCCAGTCTACGCAACGGCACGCAACATAAGCTTGCGAAAACGCCTCGGGGTAACCCTCGAAACGCACGAGAAGTTGCGCGCGCGGCTTACCGTTTGCGCCGTGCCGGGGTCTGCGCGGGCACAACGCCTGAAGCGGCCGCTTCCTTCGCCGCGGCTTCCTCCAGGAACTGCACCAGCAACTGCGCCGCGGGCGATAGCAGCGAGAAGTCGCGGCAGCAGATCGCAAAGCGCCGCCGCGCCCAGTCGTTGCGCAGCGGGATGACGCGCAGGCCGAAGGCCGTGGCAATGAGCGTGGCGATCTCCGCCGGGATGATGGCGATGCCGAGTTCCGCGCGCACGCAGCGCAGCGCGGCGTCGAAGGTGGACACCACCGCGCGATGCGCCATGCGGCGGCCCAGGATCGCGGCATAGCGCGTCAGCATGATCTGCACCGCGGTCTGCGCCGGCATGGCGATCTGGTCGTAGTCCAGCGTCTCTTCGAACAGGCAGGTATCCGCCCGTGCCAGCGGGTGCCCGGCATGGACCACGGCGGCAAGGTGGTCGGTGCGGTAGGGGCGGGTCTGGAAGCCCTCC
Source organism: Cupriavidus oxalaticus (assembly GCF_016894385.1). NCBI lineage: Bacteria > Pseudomonadati > Pseudomonadota > Betaproteobacteria > Burkholderiales > Burkholderiaceae > Cupriavidus > Cupriavidus oxalaticus. Next base: position 2,710,414 of record NZ_CP069811.1, on the reverse strand, counting down.
AGGTCTGCCGCGTCCCAGCAGATGCCCAGCGGCGCGGTGCCGTCGCGCAGCGCGCGCACCACTTCGCTGCTCAGGCTCTCCTCGATGGTCACGCGCACGTCGCGGTGCGCGGGCAGTTGCATGAAGGCGGCGATGTCGTCCGGCAGCGATTCCGCCATCGTCGACACCGTGGCGAGCAGGCGCACCTGCCCGCGCACGCCGGAGCCGTAGTCGGCCATGTCGCGCGTCACCCGGTCGGCCGCGGCGAGCATCGCGCGCGCATGCGCCAGCACGATCTCGCCGGCGGGCGTGGGGATGACGCCGCGGCGGCGGCGTTCCAGCAGCGTGGCGCCGACGGTCTCTTCCAGTTGCGCCAGGCGCTTGCTGATGGCGGAAGCGACGATGTGTTCCTGCTCGCCCGCGCGCGCCATGTTGCGGGTTTCGCAGACGGCGACGAACAGGCGCAGCGTGGTGAGGTCGAGATCTCGCATGGCGGGGGGCGGCAATGTTTCCGGATTGGAATGTTACGCGCCTCCGCGGATCGATGACATCGCATCCGGGAAATTCCGTAGCATGGCAAGCGGCGCATCCGTGACTTTCCGTTTCGGCATGTTTGGCTGCGTAAATCACCGCTTCAGCTTGACCACAGAAACCCATAGAGTTCTTCCGTCGCCCCCGCCGAGGGACGCCTCAGTCTCCGAGAACCATGACCCACCCCATCCCCCGCCAGGCCGTGATCCGCGAAGTCGGACTGCGCGACGGCCTGCAAAGCATCCGCACCATCCTGCCCACCGCCAGCAAGCTCGCATGGATCCGCGGCGCGCATGCCGCCGGCCTGCGCGAACTGGAAGTTGGGTCGTTCGTTCCCGCGCGCCTGTTGCCGCAGCTGGCCGATACCGCCGAACTGGTCGCGTTCGCGCGCACGCTGCCGGGCCTGTTCACGTCGGTGCTGGTGCCCAACCTGCGCGGCGCGCAGGATGCGCTGGAGTGTGGCGCCGACCTGATGATCGTGCCGCTGTCGGCCAGCCATGCGCACAGCCTTGCCAACCTGCGCAAGACGCCCGATGAGGTGGTCGCCGACGTGGCGCGCATCCGCGCCGCGCGTGATGCCAGCGGCGCGAAGACGCTGATCGAAGGCGGCGTCGGCACGGCATTCGGCTGCACGCTGCAGGGCCATGTCGAGGCCGAGGAAGTGTTGCGGCTGATGCAGGCGCTGCTCGATGCCGGCGCCGACCGCGTCAGCCTGGCCGATACCGTCGGCTATGCCGATCCGGCCATGGTGCGCGCGCTGTTTGCGCGCGCCATCGCCATCGCCGGCGATCGCTTCTGGTGCGGCCATTTCCACGACACGCGCGGGCTCGGGCTGGCCAATGTCTATGCCGCGCTCGAAGCCGGCGTGACCCGTTTCGACGCCTGCCTGGCCGGCATCGGCGGCTGCCCGCATGCGCCCGGCGCCAGCGGCAACGTTGCCACCGAAGACCTCGCCTACCTGCTCGGCAGCATGGGCATCGATACCGGCATCGACATCGGGCGCCTGCTGGCGCTGCGTGAAGACGTGGCCGGCTGGCTGCGCGACGAAACCCTGCACGGCACGCTGTGGCGCGCCGGCCTGCCCAAGACTTTCGCGGCGCAGCGCGTCGCGGCCACCGCTTGAGAACGAGTATGCCCCAAGACAGCAACAGCAACTCCCTGCCGCTCGCCGGCGTCCGCGTGGTCGAATTCACGCACATGGTGATGGGCCCCACCTGCGGCATGATCCTGGCTGACCTCGGCGCCGAGGTGATCAAGGTCGAGCCGCCCGGCGGCGACAAGACCCGCAACCTGCCGGGCCTGGGCATCGGTTTTTTCCGCGCCTTCAACCGTAACAAGAAGAGCGTGGTGCTCGACATCACCACAAGCGAAGGCCGCGCCGCCGCCGCCGAACTGGCGGGCCAGAGCGACATCCTGCTGGAGAACTTCCGTCCCGGCCTGATGCAGAAGCTGGGGCTGGACTACGCCACGCTGTCGCGCGACTACCCGCACCTGATCTACGTCTCGCACAAGGGCTTCCTGCCCGGCCCGTACGAGAACCGGCTGGCGCTCGATGAAGTCGTGCAGATGATGGGCGGCCTGTCGTACATGACCGGCCCGAGCGGCCGGCCGCTGCGCGCCGGCACCTCGGTCAACGACATCATGGGCGGCATGTTCGGCGCGATCGGCGTGCTGGCCGCGCTGCGCGAACGCGACCGCACGGGCAAGGGGCAGGAAATCCAGAGCGCGCTGTTCGAGAACTGCGTGTTCCTGGCCTCGCAGCACATGCAGCAATTCGCGATGACCGGCGAGCCGCCGCCGCCGATGCCGTCGCGCGTGTCGGCGTGGAGCGTGTATGACGTGTTCACGCTGGCGCAGGACGAGCAGCTCTTTATCGGCGCGGTCAGCGACAAGCAGTTCGTCACGCTGTGCCATGTGCTGGAACACCCCGAGCTGATCGACAGGCCGGAATACGCCAGCAACACCTCGCGCGTGGCCGTGCGGCCGCAACTGCTGGAAGAACTGGGCGCGATCCTGCGCCACCGTCGTTCCGCGGAACTGGCGCCGAAGCTCGAAGCGGCCGGCATTCCCTATGCGCCGATCGTGCGCCCGGACCAGCTGCTCGACGATCCGCACCTGCTCGCCAGCGGCGGACTGGTGCCGATGCAGGCCGACGACGGCTCGACCACGCCCACGGTGCTGCTGCCGCTGCTGATGGGCGGCCGCCGCCCCGGCGTGCGCAGCGCGCTGCCCAGGCCCGGTGAGCACAACGAAGAGATCCTGGCGCAGCTCGGCAAGGGCCGCGGCTGAACTGTGCCTGGCCGGCAGCCGCGGCACAGCGGCGCCGGCATCGCCCTACGATAACGATACGGAGACAAATCCATGCAACGTCGCACCCTGCTCAAGTCCGCGCTGGCACTATCCGCCACGCTCGCCGTTACCCTCGTCGCCCCCGGCTTCGAAGCGCTTGCACAAAGCGGGGCGGGCAAGCCCGTGCGCCTGATCCTGCCGATCAGCGCCGGCTCCGGCGTCGACACCATCGCTCGCGCCGCGGGCCCCGCGCTGGGCAAGGCATTCGGCCAGCCGGTGGTGATCGAGAACCTGCCTGGCGCGGGTGGCATCACCGGCGCCGCGGCCGTGGTCAAGGCGCAGCCCGACGGCAGCGCGCTGGGGCTGGTATCGAACAATCACGTGATCAACGCCAGCGTGTTCCGCGCGATGCCGTTCGACGCAATCAAGGACATCACGCCGATCAGCGTGATCGGCACCACGCCGCTGGTGCTGGTGGTCAACCCCAAGGTGCCGGCCAAGAACGTAAAAGAGCTGGTGGCGCTGCTCAAGGCCAGGCCCGATGGCTACAACTATGCCTCGTCGGGCAACGGCACCATCATCCACCTGGCCGGCGAGATGTTCCTGGACGAGGCGGGCGTGACGGCACGCCATGTGCCGTACAAGGGCACCGGCCCGATGGTGAACGACCTGCTTGCCGGGCAGGTGGAAATGGGCGTGGTCGCGCTCAACGCCGTGGCGCCGCACCTGAAGGCGGGCACGCTGCGCGCGATCGGGCTGTGCGGCGACAAGCGCGCCGCCGCCGCGCCGGACATCGCCACCATCGCCGAGCAGGGTTTGCCCCATTACAACGTCGCGGGCTGGTTCGCTGTCATCGGCCCGGCCGGCATGCCGGCGCCGGAAGTCAAGCGCGTGCATGATGCCTTTGCCAGGGCCTTCACGTCGCCCGAAGTGCTGGAAGCGATGAAAAAGCAGGGCACGGTGATCGATCCCGGCACGCCCGAGGCCGCCGCCGCGTTCTTCCGCAGCGAAGCCGCGCGCTATGCCGCGCTGGTGAAGAAGGCCAACGTCAAGGTCGAATAGGCCGGCGACCACACACACGGCACATAAACCGGCAAGCGCCTAGAATGTCCTGATCCCGCCATGCAGGAGCACGACGATGTCAGGCAAGCCCGTCAGGATCCCCGGCCCCGACCATCCCATCACCATCACGCCGACACCGGGCCGCGTGGTGGTCAAGGTGGCGGGGCGCGTTGTCGCCGACAGCACCGCGGCGCTGACGCTGCAGGAAGCCAGCTACGCGCCGGTGCAGTACATCCCGCGCGCCGATGTCGACATGGCGCAGCTCGCGCGCAGCGATCACGCCACCTACTGCCCGTACAAGGGCGACTGCAGCTACTTCTCCATCCCGGCCGCCGGCGAGCGCGGGCGCAATGCGGTGTGGAGCTACGAGACGCCTTACGATGCGGTCGCCGCGATTGCGTCGCATGTGGCCTTCTACCCGGATCGCGTCGACCGCATCGATATCGGCGGTGCGGGCGGCTGAATGTGCCGGCGGCTGGATGCAGTCTGGTCGCGGATCAGCCCTTGCTGAAGATGCTGTAGAAGTCGGGCGCGCCGCTGTCGGGCATGCTCAGGTCGAGCGAGCCTTCGATGTGCTCGAGGTGCTCGGCCATCAGCGCGCTGGCGCGCGCGGCATCCCGCTGCTCGATGGCGTCGATCAGCTGGCGGTGCTCGTGCTCGGCGCATGCGGGCGCGCCGGGCCGGTCGTACAGCGTGATAATCAGGCAGGTGAGCGAGACCATCTCGCGGATCAGCTTTTCCAGGATCGCATTGCCGGCCATCTCGGCCAGCAGGATATGGAATTCACCGGACAGCCGGATCATCGCGGCGCGGTCGCCGCGGGCGCGTGCGTTGTCTTCTTCCATGGCATGGCGGCGCAGGCTGCGGACCTTGGCCGGCGTGGCGCCCAGCGCCAGTTCCGCGGCCAGCGCGGGCTCGACCACGCGGCGGGCCTGGAAGACCTCGCGCGCCTCGTCGACCGTGGGGCTCGACACGAAGGCGCCGCGGTTGGGCACCAGCGTGACCAGCTTTTCATGCGCGAGCCGGGCGAACACCTGCCGGATGCGCGCGCGGCTGGCGCCGGTGACTTCGCACAGGCGTTCTTCCACCAGCTTGGTGCCGGCCAGCAGGCGATGCTCCATGATCGCGGTCAGCAGGCCAAGGTAGATGGCCTCGGTGGCGGAGGCCTCGCCGGCGGCGGACTCGTTGCCGGCAGGCTCCTCCGTGGGGGCTGGAGGAGCGGCCTTGGTTGCGGCCTTGGTTGCGGCTTTGGATGCAGCCCGGCGCGGCGCTTTTGCCGCCGCGCCGGGCGCCGCGTTCTTCGATGTGGTTGCCATATCAGGGGACGGACAGTCGGGGTGTCGCCGGAAGTGGCGACGAAACACGGCTATATCGTACACAAATATGGCGACGTGGACGGCGCGGGGTCAGGCCGTGGCAGCTTCCCTCGCGGCACTGGCAACTGCGGAGGCAGCCGTCGCGGGGCGGAACGGGTGCACCTGCGCCCAGTGCCGCGCGATGTCGACACGGCGGCAGATCCACACCTTGCTGTGGCCCTGCACATAGTCGAGGAAGCGCTGCAGCGCGCGGAAGCGGCCGGGGCGGCCGAGCAGCCGGCAGTGCATGCCGATCGACAGCATCTTGGGGCTGTCCTGTCCTGCGGGATCGCCTTCCTCGTAGAGGACGTCGAACGCATCCTTCAGGTACTGGAAGAACTGCTCGCCGGTGTTGAAGCCCTGCGGCGTGGCAAAGCGCATGTCGTTCGAGTCCAGCGTGTACGGCACTACCAGGTGCGGCTTCTTCTCGCCGCCGGTGACTTCCACCTCGGTCCAGAAGGGCAGGTCGTCGCCGTAGTAGTCGGAGTCGTACAGCAAGCCGCCGTGCTCGACGACAAGCCGGCGCGTGTTGGGGCTGTCGCGGCCGGTGTACCAGCCCAGCGGCAGTTCGCCGGTCAGCTCCTTGATGATCTGCATGCCGATGCGCATATGCTCGCGCTCGGTGGCTTCGTCCATGTTCTGGTAGTGGATCCAGCGCCAGCCGTGGCAGGCGATCTCGTGACCCAGCTCGACGAAGGCGCGCGTCAGCTCCGGATGGCGCTGCAGCGCCATCGACACGCCGAAGATGGTCAGCGGCAGGCCGCGCTGCTCGAACTCGCGCAGGATGCGCCAGACGCCCGCGCGCGAGCCGTATTCATAGATACCCTCCATGCTCATATGGCGGTCGGGGTAGGCCGCGGCGCCGACGATCTCGGAGAGGAACTGCTCGGAGGCGGCGTCGCCGTGCAGCACGCAGTTCTCGCCGCCTTCTTCATAGTTGAGGACGAACTGCACGGCGATGCGCGCGCCGCCCGGCCAGCGGGCGTGGGGCGGCCGGGCGCCGTAGCCGGTCAGGTCGCGGGGATAAGGTGTCTGGAGCATGTTGCGCGATAAGGTAAGAGGTTCTCGAAGCATCAGTTCAGCGTCTCAGTTCAGTGCCTCAGTTCAGCGCATACGGCGCCAGCATGCCGGCATACGCCTTGGGCAACGGCCGCGCCCAGTCGCCGCGCTTGCTGGTGGCCAGCCGCACCGAGACCATCGCCTCGGCCAGCTTGACCGCGCACGTCACGCCGTCGATCACCGGCGCGCCGATGGCGTCGGCGATTTCGTCGCACAGGTCGGTCATGCCGGCGCAGCCGAGCACGATGCATTCGCTGCGGTCTTCCACCAGCGCGCGGCGGCAGGCCTCGGTGATGATGCGGCGCGCGTCCGAGCCGGGGCGCTCCAGGTCGAGCACCGGCAGGTCGCAGGCGCGCACATTGCTGCAGAAGCGCTTCATGCCATAGCGCTCGGCCAGGTGCCAGGCGATATTGCAGGTGCGCGCCAGCGTGGTGACCACGCTGAAGCTGCTGCCGACCATGCTGGCCATGTGCATCGCCGCCTCGGCGATGCCGATCACGGGGCCGCGCGCCACCTCGCGCGCCGCATACAGCCCGGGGTCGCCGAAGCAGGCGATGACGTAGCCGTCGACGCCTTCCTGCTCGCCCGCCAGGATCTCGTCGAGGATGCCGGGCACCGACAGCGCCTCGTCATAGTGGCTCTCGATCGAGGCCGGGCCCATGCGCGGGCTGACCGCGCTGATGCGCGTGCCCTGCTCGGCCACGGCGCGGGCGCACTGGCCGATCTTCTCGGTCATGCTCTCGGTGGTATTGGGGTTGATGATCTTCAGCTTCATGGGTGCGGCTCAGGGATGGATGCTGTCGAAGGAGAGTTGTCGTTCAAGCCTGGCCGGCAGCCGGCGCGGCAAGGTGGCCCGGCATCATGCGCGGTGCCAGCTGGCGGTACAGCACCAGCGCGATGCCCATGCCGATGAACCAGCTGTAGTTGGCCGCAGCCTGCCAGGCCGGCACCACCACGCACAGGATCGGAATGATGGCCGACGGGATCATGGTGGCCACCGCCGCCGGGTTGAAGCCGTTGCGGTACCAGTAGCGGCCGCGCGGGCTCAGCGTGTACAGGTCATCGACTTCCACGTGCTGGCGGCGCACCAGGTAGTAGTCGGCGATCAGGATGCCGAACAGCGGGCCAATGAAGGCGCCCAGCACGTCCAGCGTGTAGTGGATCACCGCCGGGTTGTTGTACAGGTTCCAGGGCGTGATGAAGATCGAGGCGACCGCGGCGATCATGCCGCCCGTGCGCCAGCTGATGTGCTTGGGCGACACGTTGGAGAAGTCGAACGCCGGCGACACGAAGTTGGCGACGATGTTGATGCCGATGGTCGCGGTCATGAAGGTGAACGCGCCCAGCAGCATGGCGAAGGTGCTGTCGATATGGCTCACCGTCTCAACCGGGTCGGTGATCAGCTTGCCGAACACCGGCAGCGTGGCCGAGGTGGTGATCACGGTCAGCAGCGAGAAGCCCAGGAAGTTGACCGGCAGGCCCCAGAAGTTGCCGCGCTTGACCGACTTGAAATCCTTGGCATAGCGCGAGAAGTCGCCGAAGTTCAGCATCGGGCCGGAGAAATACGACACCACCAGCGCGATCGCGCTCAGCATCACCGGCACCGCTTCCCAGCCGGTGTACTTGACGAAGCTCAGCGTGAAGTTGACGTTCTCCCAGCCGGCCTTGTTCACCAGCCAGATCGCCAGCGCGATCATCACCACGTACACCGCGGGGCCGGCCCAGTCGATGAACTTGCGGATGGTCTCCATGCCGGTCCAGAACACCAGCGCCTGCAGGAACCACAGCACCATGAACGACGCCCAGCCCAGCGTGGACAGCCCGGCGAAACCATGCAGCTTGAGGTCCGCGTACGGCGCCAGCGCCGGGAAGAAGTGCAGCGCCAGCACCAGGAACGCGCTGGATGCCAGGTAGGTCTGGATGCCGTACCACGCCACCGCGATCAGCCCGCGGATGATCGCCGGGATATTGGCGCCCAGCACGCCGAACGAAGCCCGGCAGATCACCGGGTAAGGCGTGCCGGTCACCTGGCTCGGCTTGGCCACCAGGTTGCAGAAGAATTGCACGATCACGATCCCGACCAGCAGCGACACCAGCACCTGCCAGCTGGTCAGTCCCAGCGCGAACAGGCTGCCGGCGGTGATATAGCCGCCCACGCTGTGCACGTCGGACATCCAGAAGGCAAAGATGTTGTAGGTGCCCCAGGTCTGCTTGCGCAGCGGCGCCAGGTCCTCGTTGGTCAGCCGTTCGTCGTAGGTGGGCTTGATCAGGGCATTGCCATGTGTGGCATGCCCTGCCTGCGGCGCGCCGGCGGTCGCGTCTGGCGTTACGGTCGTTTGCATCATCTGAGTCTCCTGGCAGATGGTTGTCTTGACGATAGGCGAACGTGCGGCCGTCTGGCTCTTTTGTGCGCCGTGGGATTGCTTGCTGTGCTGTCTACTAAATTGTCTACAAAATCTGTTTAGTGTGTAGACGATGTTGTAGATCACGGTTTGATGATTGTCAACATTCGTTTTCCCGAAAGAGCGAGGTGGGTAGACGTGCTGGCCGGTAGGCGGAGGGAAGCTGCAATATGCGGAACAGGGCACATGAATGCCGTCCCGGCGAGCGGCGTCTTACCGCAGATAAAAGACACGTGGCAGGGGATAGCCGCGGCTGCCGTATTGGATCGGGCGCAGTGCATGGCAAGGTAAGATCCCGACCCGATCACTTGCGCGCCGTTGAACCAGGCGGCCAGTTGCGGCAGCACGGCATCTAGCCAGCCTTGGGGCAATAGCAGTTTGTTTGCCACCCGCCTGTACCGCCTAAACGTGAATGTGAACATCAGAATTTTTTCGTCGCTGATCGCCATGCTTGCGCTCCATGCCACCGCGGCGCAGGCAGCGCCGCCCGGCATGCAATGCGATCGCGCCGCGAGCACGACAGAGATCGCGATTTGCGCCGATGCAGACTTGCTCAGGCTGGATACCCAGCTCTCTGCCGTGTACGGCAAGCTCGCCGGCGCCCAACCCCAGCAGCATGCGCGATTACGGCAGGCCCAGCTCGCGTGGCTGAAGGCACGGGATCAATGTGGCTCGGACACGCACTGCAGCAGCGCACGATACGAAGAGCGGATCGCCGCGCTGCAGGCGCAACTGCGGAAAGCAATTGCCTACAAGCCGGACAGCGTGGATCTGCAGGCGATTGAGGACCTGCGCCAAGCCGTGGAAGCCGCGCGCAAGACAGATCCGGTATTCCCGCTCGAAAGGGCCATCGATGCGATCCGCATCAAGACGGGCATGACGAAGTTCGCCAACGTGAATGACAAGAAGCAGCCGTACACCGGCGCGAAGTTCCCGACGGTGCGTCCCGCCGGCGTTAGCCGCGATGAATGGCGCGCGTTGCAGGCATCGCGCATCGATGGCGGCGGCGAGAATGGCGTTGCGTCTTACACGCTAATGGATGTCGACGGGGACGGCCGGCGCGACCTCTTTATCGACAGCTATTCCGGGGGAACCGGTCTGTTCTCGTTCGTGAGCGCGCTGCACCGGGAGGGCGGTAAATTCGTCGACGAACTGGAGGGCGACGGACACCTTTACCTGATCAATGGCCGCGGCGCCAATCAGGCAGCTGACTTGATCAAGCTACGCGGACGCGTTTATGTAGCGTACCGGAACAGCTACTACGGGGTGGACAACATTTATTTGCTGAGACCGCTGACTGTCGTTGGCGAAGTGCCCAGGCTGGCCGTGCACTACCGCTATCGGTTATCCGTCCCCAAGGTTCAGAAGGACGAGGGGAAGGGTACGGTGACGAGGCTGGACAGCGCCTTGCATGCGGCCATCACGAGAGCGCTTGCTCAAGTGAGCAGCGAAGTCGCTCGTGATGCAGGCCTGCAGGACAAACCCTTGTGCCCTGTCCCCGACACAGTCAAGGACGACGACCGCGATGCCTACTACAGCTACGGCGCGGGCCACTACGCCTATGAAATCGTGAGGGATATGCCGGTCTGGGTTGGCGGCCAATGCTTTATCGGGCGCCTGATCGACTGGTTCGGCGGCTATTCACGCAAGGATGGTCTGTTCGCGCAACTCCGGGTGCGCAGCCTGAAGGGCGATGATGAGCAGACGTATGCCGTCCACGGCTTGCGCACCGCCATCGCAGGCGGGATCAAGACATCGGTAGGCAAGGTCGGAGGCGACAACGGCATGTAGCCTGCCTCTCGCCTCCCCTTTTTTGGCTTGTCAGGAGCACCGCTGCCCTCCCGCACTCGGGAGAGGGCAGCCAAGCCTCACTCAATAAGCAATCCTCGCCGTCAGGCTCACGCTGCGCGGATCGCCCGGCTGCAGGTAGTTTTCATACTGGTAGCCCCAGTAGCGCTTGTTGGTCAGGTTGTTCAGCGCCGCGCGCAGCGTCAGGTCCTTGCCGTACACGCGGGTGTTGTAGGTGGCGCCGAGGTTGAATACGGTATAGCCGCCCGCGTCCAGCGTATTGGTTGCGTTGACCTTGATATTGCCGGTGTACTTGCCGTCGACGCCAACCCGCAGGCCCGGCACGTACGGCACGAGGTAGCTGATGCGGCCTGCCAGCACCAGTTCGGGCGCGCCGGCGACGCGGTTGTCGAGGTTGGCGTTGCCCTTGTCGTAGTAGGTGTCGAGGTACATCGCGCTGCCGCCGAATTCCCACTGCGAACCCAGGCGGTACACGCCGGCCAGTTCCACGCCCTGGTAGATCGAGGAGCCGTCCTGCACCCGCGTCGGCACGCCGTTGCTGACGCTGTCGTATTCCGCGCCGCGCTCGATGCGGAACAGCGCGGCGGTGGCGCTCCACTTCTGCTGGTCGGCCTTGACGCCGAGCTCATACTGCTTGCTGCGGATCGGGCTGAGCAGCTGGCGCGCGTTGGTGTAGCCGTCCGGCACGATCGAGCCCGGCTCCAGCGCTTCCACATAGCTGGCATACACCGTGGCCGCCGGCACCGGCTTGAACATCAGCGCCAGCGTGGGCGTGACCACGCCGTTCTTGGTGTAGTTGGTAGCCGCCGGCACGTAGCCGTTCTGCTCGAAATTGGTCACGCGCAGGCCGGCCAGCACCGACCAGCGCTCGCTCAGCTGCACGGTATCGCTGGCAAAGATCGACTTCTGCGTGATGTCGCTGTTGCGGACCTTGTTGAAGGCGGTCGAGCTGAAGTATGTGTTGGTATTCGGCTCGAAGATATTGCCGGTGCCGATCGTGCCGGCAAAGCCGTTGTTGTCATAGCGGTCGATCTGCTTCTGCCACGACAGCCCTGCCACCAGCTGGTGGCCGAACGGGCCGGTGCGGAACTTGCCTTCGAGCATCGCCTGCCAATAGCCCACCTGCTGGTTCTGCGCGGTGTCGTAGCGCGTATCGGTGTAGTCGCCGGCCTGGTTGATCATGCCGTACAGGCTTTCGTTGCGGCTGCGGTTGACCTTGCTGAAGCTGTAGTTGGTGCTGACCGCCCAGTCCGGGTTGACCTGGTAGCGCAGGCCCGTGGTGTAGAGCTGCAGGTTGGTGTTCAGGTGCTGGTCGCTGCCGGCGAAGTTGCGGATGCGGCCGGACACCGCGGCGGGCAGCGCCGGGTCGGTGTAGGTCCAGAAGCTGAACGACGGCATCTGCCCGGTGGTGCGGCGATCATGGTAGATCGAGTCGAAGGTCCAGGTCAGGTCTTTGGTCAGGCGCGCGTCCAGGCCCAGCGATACGGTGTCGCGGTTCACATTGCGCGCGTTGTACGGCGTGCCTTCCTCGTGCGTGTAGTTGAGCCGGTAGCCGAACATGTTGTCCGGGCCCGCGCGGCCGCCGAGGTCGATGTGCTCGCTCCACACGTTGGCGGCGCGATAGCCCAGCTCGAACGAAGCGGTAAAGGTGTCGGTCGGCTTCTTGGTGACGTAGTTGACGATGCCTCCGGGCGTGCCGAAGCCGTACATGAAGCCCGGCAGGCCCTTGAGCAGTTCCACCTGCTCCATGTGCTCGTACGGCAGCGTGATGCCGTACGCGACAAACGGCAGACCGTTGATCTTGAAGCCGTTCTGCCAGTCCACCTGCAGGCCGCGCACGGTCAGGTAGCTGGACCAGCTGTTGTAGGCGTTGCTGTTGTCGGTGACCGAGGCATCCATGGCAAACACGTCGCCGAGCTTGCTGACCTGGCGGTCGGCCAGGTCCTCGCCGGTGACGATGGTCGTGGAATACGGCGTGTCGAGCTGCGTGCGCGAGCCCAGGGCCCCGGTGCTGGCTTTTTTCTGAAGCTGCAGGCCTGCGTCATCGACGGCGGTGGCGCTGACCGTCACGGCGGGCAGCGATTGCGTCTCGGCACCCGCCGCTGCCTCCTGCGCCAGCGCGGCTGCCGCCGGGAAGCCAGTGAGGACGGCCACATGCGCCAGTACGGCGAGATGGCGAGGCTTGGGTGCGCGCAGGCGGGTGGCGCGGGTGTCGGCGTGGTTCATGCTTGGCGGTAAGACAGGCAGGCCTGTATGTAAATGTAGATACAAATGCGAATAATTCGCATTTAAGAAAAGTCGGAATGATGGGCATGTGCAGAGGCGGCGTCAAGGCGGAACGCCTGGGGTGTTGTGGTGAAAGCAACGGTGGGAACGTTCCGTGCAGCGAGGCGATCGCCACGTAACGTGCGGCCGGGCCGCGACGGAACGTAGCAAGGCTGCCAACGTAGCCCAATTGAGGTGAGCCCGTCCGGGCTGGATTTCTCTGAAAACCGGCCGCCCAACAAGTAATTGCTCGCCCACTTTGTTATTGTCCGCAGGAGCCTGCCATGCCCGCCTCGACTTTCGTTCGCGCCCGGATCGATCAGCAAATCAAGGAAGAGGCCGCGGCCGTGCTGGAAGCAATGGGTTTGACCGTTTCCGACGCCATCCGCATGCTGTTGACCCGCATCGCGCTGGAGCAGGCTTTGCCTTCGGGGCTGATAACTCCGAACCCTGCAACCATTGCCGCGCTGAAAGAAGCGCGGACCGGCGGCCTGCGCAAATTCGGGTCCGTGGCGGCGTTGATGGCGGATCTCAACGATGAGGATGATTGAACTGACGAGCCAGTTCAGACGAGACTACAAACGCGAATTGAAAGGCCCATACCGGTCGGCGTTGCGGGACTGCCGGGACTGCCACGTCAGGCCGGATCTCCTGCTGATTTATCGGAAACCGGACGCCGTGACTCTTCAGTGGATCCGGCTGGGCTCGCACAGCGAACCGGGCTTTTGATGGCAGATGGCCAAGCCCGGCTACAACGGCTTCTGAATCCCCTCATAAACCCTGTCCAGCTCCCCCAGCCGCTCGTTGTACCGCTGCTTCAGGCATTCGACATTGCGCCCGCACTGGCGCCGCTGCCTGAGCCAGGCGCGCTGCTCGTCCTGCATGGTGCCGCGCACGCCCATGGCGAACAGGCCGCTGAGCAGCTTGTACTTGGTGGCCAGTTCCACGTCCTTGTCGTTGAGCGAGCGGTTTGCACAGATGGCGATCTCATCGGACAGGCGCGCCTTGCCGCAGTCGAAGCTGGCGGCGCCGGCGGCCGGCGCGGCAAGGGCGCCCAGCAGGGCCAGGAAGAATAGACGGTGGCGCTTACGCATCGGGCTGTCCTCGGGCAGGGGCTGGCGTCGGTAAAAAAAAGCGCGCGGCGCTTTCGCGCCGCGCGCCTGCCTCAAGCATAGCGTGCGGATGGGGCGTCTATTCGGCCGGCACCGGGGCCGCGCCGCGCGTAGCGACGCCGTCGCCGCCGACCGGCAGCGCGGGGAATTCCATCTCGGCATAGCGCACGAAGCGGGTCTTGTGCACGATGCGATAGCCCGCCCAGATCGCCAGGAAGATCGGGATGCCGATGTAGGTGGCGGCCACACCGACCCAGTCGATCTTGCCGCTGGTGAAGGCCTGGTAGTTCTGGCCGAGCGTGACGATCAGGCACAGCACGAAGGCGAAGATCGGCCCGTAGGGAAAGAACGGCGAGCGGTAGGGCAGGCGCGACAGGTCATGGCCCTGCGCGACAAAGCCCTTGCGAAAGCGGTAGTGGCTGACCGCGATGCCCAGCCACGCAATGAAGCCGGTCATGCCCGACAGGTTCAGCAGCCACAGGTACACGGACTTGCTTTCGAACAGCGAGGTGAGGAAGCACAGCGCGCCCACCGCGGTGGTTGCCAGCAGCGCCACCAGCGGCACGCCGTTGCGCGTCAGCCGCGCGAACATGCGCGGCGCGCGCCCTTCGGTGGCCAGGTTGTAGAGCATGCGGGTCGATGCGTACATGCCGGAATTGCCGGCCGACAGCACCGCGGTCAGGATCACCGCGTTCATCACGCCGGCGGCAAAGGCCAGGCCGGCATGGCGGAACACCAGCGTGAACGGGCTCACGCCCACGGTCTGCACGTCGCTCTTGAGCAGGCTGGGGTCGGTGTACGGGATCAGGATGCCGATGATCAGGATCGCCAGCACATAGAACAGCAGGATGCGCCAGAACACCTGCCGCACCGCGCGCGGGATGTTCTTCGCCGGGTCGGCCGATTCGCCGGCGGCGATGCCGATCAGCTCGGTGCCCTGGAACGAGAAGCCGGCGATCATGGCCACCCCGATCAGCGCCGGCAGCCCGCCGACGAAGGGCGCATCGCCGAGGGTCAGGTTGGCCAGCCCGTGAGAGGCCGGCATGTCGCCGCGCAGGATGCCGAAGATCATCAGCGTGCCGATGCCGATAAAGGCGATCACCGTCACCACCTTGACCAGCGCGCACCAGTACTCGGCCTCGCTGAAGCCGCGCACCGAGATGGCATTGAGCGCGAACATCAGCCCGAGGAACAGCGCGCTCCACAGCACGCCGGGCGTGTCGGGGAACCAGTACAGCATCACCAGCTGTGCCGCGGCCAGTTCCACCGCAATGGTCACCGCCCAGTTGTACCAGTAGTTCCACCCCAGCGCGAAGCCGAAGCCTTCGTCGACGTAGCGCGCGCCGTAGGTGGCGAACGATCCCGATACCGGCATGTACGCAGCCAGTTCGCCCAGACTCGTCATCAGGAAATACACCATCGCGCCGATCAGGATGTAGGCGGCCAGCGCGCCGCCCGGCCCGGCCTGCGCGATGGTGGCGCCCGACGCCACGAACAGCCCCGTGCCGATCGAGCCGCCGATGGCGATCATGGTGAGATGGCGGGCGCGCAGCGTGCGGCGCAGCGTGGGCGCCGGAGCGCCGGAAGTGGAAGGTTGGCTGGACATCGGGATTCGGGTCGGGACGCGCAAAAGCGCGCAACTATGCCGGGGATCGCCTGCGGAGGCAACGCGGGCCGGAGGTGTCGCCCGGCGCCGCCGCCGGGGCGGCTACAGGCCAGTATATACAACCTGGCGGCGGGATCATAAGAGAAAACGCAGAGCCGGAAAAGCCGCAGCCTTGATGCCATCCTGATGCCATCCATGCCGCAGCGCACAAGCCATGTAGGACAAAGTCCCAGCGCGGAAAGGAGTGGCACCGCTGCCGTCACCTGTTGCCGCGGTGTATTGTCGTGATAGCGGGTCTGGCACGCCACATGCAGTCTGTGTGCAGTTGCCTGCACAGCGAGTGCCAGGCCGGCGCCTTCCCGGCGCAGGGAGATCCATGGATGTTCCAGACATTCTTCTGCCACTATCCGTTCTATCCGTTCGCTACCTGCCGCCAGCGCATGCGGCCGCTGGCCGCGCTGCCCCTGGCAATCACGCTGGCACTGGCGCTTGCCATGGGGCTGACCGGTTGCGCCAGCCTGCCGGCATCGGCCCAGCGCCCGCCGTCCAGCGCGCCCGCCGCCACCGCCACCACCGCGAATACGCCGCTGGGCAAGGCGCTGGCCCCGCGCCTGGCGCAGCGGCCGGGCGAGTCCCTGTTCTACCCGCTCTCGTCCGGCCCCGATGCGCTGGTCGCGCGCCTGGCGATGGCCCGCGCGGCGCAGCGCAGCCTTGACCTGCAGACCTACATCCTCGAGCCGACCGGTACCGGCGCCGCGGTGCTGGGCGACATCATCGACGCCGCCGACCGTGGCGTGCGCGTGCGCATGCTGCTCGACGACCTGCGCACCGGCGGCGAGGTGGACAAGATCCTGTCGGCGATCGATTCGCATCCCAATATCGAAGTGCGCCTGTTCAACCCGTTCGCCAACCGCAGCCTGCGCTGGCTGGAAATGCTGGTGGACTTCAGCCGGCTGGACCGGCGCATGCATAACAAGTCGATGACGGTGGACAACCAGA
Organism: Cupriavidus oxalaticus; assembly: GCF_016894385.1. Taxonomy (NCBI): domain Bacteria; kingdom Pseudomonadati; phylum Pseudomonadota; class Betaproteobacteria; order Burkholderiales; family Burkholderiaceae; genus Cupriavidus; species Cupriavidus oxalaticus. The sequence continues at coordinate 2,693,946 of NZ_CP069811.1, read as the reverse complement.
TGTCGGTGGTGGGCGGGCGCAATATCGGCGATGCCTACTTCTCCGCCCGCACCGACATGGACTTCAGCGACCTCGACGTGCTGATCGCCGGCCCGGCGGTGCCGCAGGTATCGGCGGTCTTCGACGAATACTGGAATGACGAGTCTTCCTACCCGGTAGCGGCGCTGATTCCCGAGGGCAAGGAGGCGCCGGTGGAAATGCGCAGCCTGCGCAAGCGCCTGGAAGCGCGCGGCGACCAGGCCAAGGCCAGCCAGTATGTGCAGGAACTGCTCGACTCGGGCCTGGCCAAGGGCATCGAAAGCGGCCACATGCCGGCCTACACCGGCAAGGCCACGGTGGTCTCCGACAAGGCCGCCAAGATCACCCACCAGATCCATGACGATCCCGGCCATGCCACCGCCCGGCTGGAGAAGATGATCAGCAGCGCGCAGAAGGAAGTCCTGCTGATTTCGCCATACTTCGTCCCCGACGACGACGGCGAGGCCTGGCTGATTGCGGTCGCTAAGCGCGGCATCCGCGTGCGCATCCTGACCAATTCCTTCGCCGCCACCGATGTCAGCGCCGTGCATGCGGGCTATGCCCCGCATCGCAAGGCACTGGTGGCCGCCGGGATCGAACTGTACGAGCTCAAGCCCAGCGCCTATGCCGAACTGGCGCAGCGCGGCAAGGCCGCCAAGGGTTCGCGCTCGCGCTCCTGGCTGTCGTCCAGCCGCGCCAGCCTGCACGCCAAGAACTACATCGTCGACCGGCGCCTGGTGTTCATCGGCTCGCTCAACATGGATCCGCGCTCGGCCAGGCTGAACACCGAGATGGGCATCGTGCTCGACAGCCCGGCGCTGGCCGATCGCATGATCAGGACCACCGAGGACGGGCTGCTCGACATGGCCTACCGCATCGGCGTGCGCACCGATGCCGACGGCAACAATGCGCGCCTGACATGGACCACGCGCGAGAACGGGCAGCTCACCACCTACGACAGCGAGCCCGGCATGGGCGCGCTGCAGCATCTGGGCATTGGTGTGCTGCGTGTGCTCCCGATCAAGGAAGAGTTATAAACATCGCAGCGCGGCTGCGACGCGCCTTTCCTGAACCATCGTTTACGGTTATGGTTTTCAGCTTCATTGCACTGTGCCGTCCCGGCACGCCCGCCGCAAAGGAGCGTTATGAAAGCCGCCGTCCTGCATCAACCCAAGACCCCGCTCGTGATCGAAGACGTTGCCATCGGCAAGCCCGGCCCGCGCGAAGTGCTGGTGCGCACCGCTGCCGTGGGCGTCTGCCACTCCGACCTGCATTTCCTGGACGGCGCCTATCCGTACCCGATGCCGGCCGTCCTGGGACACGAGGCTGCCGGCGTGGTCGAGCAGGTGGGCGCCGAGGTGCGCACGGTCAGGCCCGGCGACCACGTCATCACCTGCCTGTCGGCGTACTGCGGCCATTGCGAGCATTGCCTGACGGGGCACCTGTCGCTGTGCATCGAGCCCGATACCCGCCGCCGCGAAGGCGAGGAGCCGCGCCTGATGGCGCGGCAGGGCGGGCCCATGAACCAGTTCCTGAACCTGTCGGCCTTTGCCGAGCAGATGCTGATCCACGAACACGCACTGGTGGCGATCCGCCGCGACATGCCGCTGGACCGCGCCGCGCTGATCGGCTGCGCGGTCACCACCGGCATGGGCGCGGTCATCCATACCGCCAGGGTGCAGCCGGGCGAGAGCGTGGCCGTGATCGGCTGCGGCGGCATCGGGCTGGCCACGGTCAACAGCGCCGCCATTGCCGGCGCCGGCCGCATCATCGCCATCGACCGCGTGCCGGCCAAGCTGGAACTGGCGCGCAAGTTCGGCGCCACCGACGTGATCGATGCCGGCAATGCCGACGTGCCCGATGCCGTGCGCGCGCTGACCGGCGGCGGCGTGCATCACGCCTTCGAGGCGATCGGCCTGAAGCAGACCACCGAGCAGGCCTTTGCCATGCTGCGCCGCGGCGGCACCGCCACCGTGATCGGCATGATCGCGCCGGGCGTCAAGATCGAACTGAAGGGCAGCGATTTCCTCGGTGAGAAGCGCATCCAGGGCTCGCTGATGGGCTCGAACCGCTTCCCGGTCGACATGCCGCGCATGGTCGATTTCTACATGGGCGGCCGGCTGCACCTGGACGAGCTGATCGCGCAGCGCCTGCCGCTGGAGTGCATCAACGATGCCTTCGACGAACTGCGCCGCGGCGAGCTGGCGCGTTCGGTGATCCTGTTCGAACAGGCGTAGCGAGTTGCCACGCCGGCTCAGTAAGGCTGGTCCGCGGGCCGGATCTCGAAGCGCAGTTGCTCGGCCAGGTCGAGCATCTCTTCATCATCCTCGCTGCGCGTGATCCAGCCGGCGTAGGCATCGCCGCCGGTATCCCAGTTCCACAGCGTATAGCCGGCCACGCGCAGCTGGTTGTGCGCCAGCTCCATCAGCTCGGGCACGCTGGTGTTCTCCAGGAATGACTCGTCCTCGGGCTCGTCCGTGCCCCAGTCGATTTCCAGGTCGATGCGCTCGCACAGCTGGTTCAGGCAGCCGATAAAGGACTGGCAGTCCTTCCAGTCGACGAAGAAGCCGGATTGCCAGTCGATGACTTCGCGCACCACCCACAGCAGCTCGCTGCCGTCGGTGTCGTCGTCCTCGGCGTCAAGCAGCGCGTCTTCGAACATCGACAGCTGCGCCGCCGTCTGCGCGCTGTCGTCGAGGTTGATCAGGGCGAAGAAACGCGCAATCGCGTCCTGCGTGTCGTCGTCCAGTGGTGTGGCCATGCGGGATCTCCTGTGGTGCGGTGCGGCTTGATCATGCCGCGAGTTATGCCGCAAGTTATGCCGCGATTCATGCCGGGATTCATGCCGCGATGCGCATGATCTCGCGTTGGCCCGCCGGTGTCACGCGCAACGCGCGCGATGTGCGCGTGCTCTCGACCCAGCCGCGCTCCAGCAGGCTGCCCAGCAGCGCCGCACCCAGCGCGCCGCCGAGGTGGGGTTTGCGCTCGCTCCAGTCCGGGCAGGTGCAGGCAAACTGCCGCCGCTTGCGCCGCGCTGCAGCAATGTCGATGCCCAGTCCCGCCAGCGCCTGCGCGCCGTCTCCGCTCAGCTCCACGCGCTGCGCGTCCAGCACCAGCCAGCCGCTATGCGTCATCCGTTCGAACAGCCCCACCGCCAGTTCGCCGGCCAGGTGGTCATAGCAGGTACGCGCCTGCCGCAGCGCCGCCGGCGCGGTGCGCGACACCGGCACGCCGCGCAGCCGCGGCGGCCGGCTGGCCAGCGACGCCGACGCCAGCGCCTCGATTGCCACGCCGATCTCCGGCGCGGCCAGCCGGTAGTACCGGTTGCGCCCGCGCGTCTCCACCGCCAGCAGCCCACCCTCGGTCAGCCGCGCCAGGTGCCCGCTGGTGGACGACGCCGACAGGCCGGCGATCAGCGCCAGTTCACCGGCGGGGCGGGCGCTGCCGTCCATCAGGGCCCATAGCATGGCGGCGCGGCCGGGATCGGCGAGCAGGCCGGCGAGTTGGCTGATGCCGGGGGTGTAATCCATGGTTTGGTTCCGGGTGAAGGGTGCAATGCGGAGTATAGGATCGAACTCGGGACCTGACCTCGGACATAAAAATCCCTCCTAAACACAAAAGTCCTTCGCTAGACATAATTGTGCTTTCGCAATGTATTGTTGGATTTCCAAAGACCGCCTCGCAGGCCACTAGAAGCAGCAGAACAACACTGCTATTCGGGAGCGGCACTCCAAGCATCTCAGAGCCCGTTTGAAAATTCGCCGTAGATGCGATCTAACGTTCGGATGTGGAAGAACGAACATCGAGAGCGGCAGGCAAGTATGGCGGCCAAGACAAAGCGATATCCGAGCGACCTGACGGACATGGAATGGGCGGCGATGGAAGGGCTGCTGCCAAAGCCAGCCCAGCGTGGGCGACGTAGGAAGGCCGACCTGCGCGAAGTCATCAATGCACTGCGATACCTGGTGCCCTCGGGCTGTGGCTGGCGCATGCTTCCCAAGGACTTCCCGGCTTGGCAAACGGTGTATTGGTGGTTTCGCCGACTGATGCGCTGGTTCCTGTTTCGCACGCTCCACGATATTGTGCTGATGCTCGACAGGGAATTGGAAGGAAGGCAGCGCTTGCCCAGCGCGGGTGTCGTGGAAGTCAGTCGGTGAAAGCGCCAGCGGCGCAAGAGCGCGGCTATGACGCGGGAAAGAAGGTCGTCGGACGCAAACGTCATATCGCGGTCGATACAAACGGCAAGCTCTTGATGGTGAACCTGAGGCCAGCGGATATTGCTGATAGCACGGGAGCCATCGCGGTTCTTGAGGCGCTGCAGAAGCGCTGGCCTGGCCTGAAGCATTTCTTTGCCGACGGGGCATACGACCGTCGTGCGCTGATGAACAAGGCGGCGACGCTCGATTTTGTGGTGGAGGTGGTGCGCCGCCATGAGGACCAGTTTGGTTTCGCTGTGCTGCCCAGGCGCTGGGTCGTTGAGCGAACCTTTGGTTGGATGGTCCGTTGGCGCCGGCTGGTCAGGGATTACGAGCGCCGAACTGACGTGTCCGAAGCTATGGTCTATATCGCAATGGGCGGCTTGCTGCTCCGCAGAATTGCTCATCCTTGAATTTTCAAACGGATACTAGGTTAGCTCGACCAATCCTGTATGTGCAGCGCGGACAAACTTCGACGCTGCGCATCGGGTGAGCGAAGTGGCCGCCCGGAATAACCAAATACAAATCCGCTATTTCTCGGACATGGGGGCCGAGGTTATCAATAAGTGTGGATGTAGACCGCTTCGCGGTCGGCCAACCAGGGGCGGGCAGGCATGAAGCCAAGCCTGCGCTCACCCTTCGCCTCGCTAGCCCGATCGACGGCAATAGTGCCACGGCAGCGTTACCCGGTTCCTTCGTCTTCATCCCTGGCTGCCACCGCTTATTGGCAACTTTGCCTACAACCGCGGAAAGCCGTGCATAAGGCCAAGATTGACCGATTGACCGAATGGAGGTCCCGTGGCACATCTGGGTGTGCAACCATGGACCGAACGGAGTTTCCCCTGCTCTTCCGGCTAGCTTCCCGCCCGGGGTCCGGGGTCCTCAGGCTTGTCCATTCGGGCCACATATGCGGGCGGGATACCCACGTTGAACGTTCTCCCGGCGCAATAGCCTGTGTCGCACCGCACAAACACATGGGGCCCCGCCAATTGTCTCGGCGCTGAGACCTGACGAGTCGCAGTTCTTGGATTATCGCGACGCTGCCGCGGCCGTTCACGCGTCTCCCTCTGTCATCAAAATCCTTTAAAATCAAACGGTTACACTTAATCCCGGCCCAGCCGTTAGCCGTGGCATACCGATTGCGAAGTCTCCCCGGCAGCCGACCCGCGCATAGTGCGCGTGCCGGGCATGCAAATAAACTGGAGACAAGCAATGGTCCAAAAGAAGCTGTTGGCAATCGGCGATGTACGTGCCTGGGTGTCTGGCCAAGGCCCGGCGGTAGTGCTTTGCCATGGATTCACGACAACTAGCGAGTTTTGGAGGTCGCAGGCTGAGGAGCTGTCGGCAACTCACACTGTGGTTTGCGTCAACCTGCCCGGCCATGGGATCTCTCCAGCCCCACGAGAGCGGGCCTATACGATGGCTGCATTCGTCAACGACCTGCATGCGGTTTTTACCACGCTGGGCCTCAAGGAGGCGGTCTTGGTTGGACTGTCAATGGGCGGCACGATTTCACAGCTATTCGCGCTAGAGCATGGGTCGCTGCTGCGAGGACTCGTTCTTGTCGGCGCAACCCCGCATGGCCTGGGCGAAGACGTCGACGCGGCGCGCGTGCTAGAGGCCATTGAGATATACGGTGTTGCCAAGGCAAGCCAGAACGTCATCGAGCGGTCGTTCGCGCCATTAGCCAGCCGCGAGCTCATCGATTTCGGCAAGGCCGAAGTAGCTCAGACCCCTGAGCATGTCGCGCGTCAGGCAATTGTCTCCCTGAATGTCAGCGACACGCGCGACCAGCTATCGGACATCGCAGTGCCCACACTCGTCGTTTGCGGTACCGAAGACACAATCACACCGCCGCGGGAATCTGTGCAACTTGCTGCAGGTATTCCCGGAGCCAGGCTGCGCATGGTTGAAGGCGCCGGCCACTTCCCGATGCTGGAAGCGCCGCAAGCATTCAACGCGATCCTCGGCGCATTTCTTGCCGAACGAACCTGCTGAAGCGCCCTCTTCACGCATCCCTGCCATTTAGGAGTTCCATCATGTCAGCAGGAACCATCGCCGCGCAGCCGTCGGCAGTCAACACCCGCGAATCGCGCCAGGTCGTCCTGGCCGCAGCCTTGGGTACAGTATTCGAGTGGTACGATTTCTTTATCTATGGGAGCCTTGCCGTTTTCTTTGGCGGCTTGTTTTTCCCGAAGGGCAACGAAACGGCAGCGGTGCTTGCATCGCTGGCTACCTTTGGCGCGGGCTTTGTCCTGCGCCCGTTCGGCGCCATCGTGTTTGGCAAGCTCGGCGACACCATCGGCCGCAAGTACACCTTCCTCGTGACGATGTTGATCATGGGGCTGGCTACCGCGGCAGTTGGATTACTGCCCACTTATGAGACCATTGGGTGGCTGGCTCCCGCCACGCTGGTCACACTACGACTCCTGCAGGGCTTAGCGGTCGGTGGCGAGTTTGGCGGCGCGGTGACCTACATTGCCGAGCATTCGTCGGCAAGGGACCGTGGCCTGATGACAAGCTGGCTGCAGATCACCGGAACTGTGGGACTGCTCATGTCACTGCTGGTCATCATGGGGCTGCGGCAAGTCATGTCCGAGGCGGCATTCTCAGCCTGGGGCTGGCGCATCCCCTTCCTGCTGTCGATCGGGCTACTGGTGGTGTCGCTGTATATCCGGCTGCGTCTGCACGAATCCCCGGTGTTTAGCGAGATGAAGGCGCATGGCAAGACCTCTCGCAATCCGATCCGAGACATCTTCGCGGATCGCAAGACCCTGCGGCTCGTCTTGCTGGCAATCTTCGGCATTGTGGCAGGCCAAGCTGTTATCTGGTACACCGGGCACTTCTATAGCCTTTACTTCCTGACTTCTACCCTCAAGCTCGACTACCAGTCAGCCTACCTGTACCTGACCATTGCGTTGGTACTGGGCACGCCGTTCTTCGTCGTATTCGGCCGGCTATCAGATCGAATTGGACGCAAGTGGATCATGCTGACGGGCTGCCTGTTGTCTGCTCTTTTGTTCATACCGATTTTCAAGGGCCTGACCACCTATGGGAATCCGCAACTCGCCGAGTTTCGCGAGCGGACCAGCGTAGTAGTTCAGGGTGGCGATTGCCGGGAGGAGCAGTCTTTCCTAGGCCAGCTGTTCAGCCCTAGGCTGACCGTGCCGTGTACGCGCGCCAAGGCTTTTCTTTCCGCCAATGCAGTACCCTATGTCGCGAAGCCTAGTGATGAGCCGTTCGCCATCATCCTGAATGGCAAGCGCACCGAAGGCTTCGACGAAGCGCAACTCAAGGCCGACTTAGTGGCCGCGGGCATGCCGCTGAAGGCAGACCCGGCACGCGTGGATGCTCCTCGCATGATTGGGCTCTTGTTTGTCTTGGTGCTGCTCGCGACCATGGTCTATGGCCCGCTTGGTGCGTGCTTGGTCGAATTATTTCCCACACAGGTGCGCTACAGCGGCGTATCAGTGGCGCTGCAGTTCGGCAATGGCTGGATTGGCGGCTTTGCGCCGTTCATTGCGACAGCGGTCGTGGTGCGGACTGGCGATATTTTTGACGGCCTGCTTTACACCGTCATTGTCGCTGCGGTCTGCTTCATTATCGGCGCTTGGAGGTTGCCGGAAACGCGCGGACGCGACATGCGCGCCTAGCGCGGACGAAGGTCGGGCGGTCGGCATGCCTCTTGTCCACTGCCCGGCGACGATCTAATCTAGGGAGCGAGACAAGGCGTCTCACTGATGAGTTTATTATGCCCTTCCCCGAACTCTCCGGCACGAGCGACCCACATGCGTCGTTTCTCAAGCTCGTCCTTGACCATGTCTCCGACTGTCTTGTGGCCGTGGATACAGAGGGTATTGTCGTACTCATCAATGAGCCCTACTGCAAGCTACTCGGTGGCTCGGAAGCCGATTTCCTCGGCCGGCATATCACCGAGGTGGTCTCTCCGCATACGCACCTGCACAAGGTAGCGCGTGGCGAGGAAGTGGTCTGTGGCGCGCCGCTGGAGGTGCGGGGCTGTAAGCTGATCACCCGACAAGTGCCCGTGGTTCAGGAAGGACGCATTGTCGGTGCCGTTGGTCTCGCGCTTTTCTCCAACTACGAGTTGCTGAAGCGTACGTACTCGCTAGCGTTCTCCCCAAGCATCGCGCTGCAGAACGCACGCAGCGGCTGGACGACTCAGCATACAGCGAACGATATCCTCGGCAACGGACCGGAAATGGACGAACTGCGGCAGCAGATTCGCGTTGCGTCGGCCCACGCATTTCCCACCTTGCTGCAGGGAGAGACCGGAACGGGGAAGGAGCTTGCCGCACATGCCATCCACAGTGGCTCCGATCGCGCCCAGCGACCGTTTGTTTGGGTGAACTGCGCGTCCATCCCCGAGCAGTTGATAGATGCGGAGCTGTTCGGCTATGAAGGAGGTTCGTTCACTGGTGCATCTAGTCGCGGAAAGCCTGGCAAGTTTGAACTCGCTTCCGGTGGCACGCTGTTCCTCGACGAGATTGGCGACATGCCGTTGGCGCTTCAAACCAGCCTGTTGAGAGCCATCCAACACCAGCAAATTGTGCGCGTAGGTGGAACGGCTCCCATTGCCGTAGACGTTCGCATTATCTGCGCCACCCATCGCAATCTCGCGCAATCCGTAGAAGACGGCCGGTTCCGCGCCGATCTTTATTTCAGGCTTGCCATGTTTCGCATCGCTCTGCCCGCCCTGCGAGAGCGCAGCGACCTTCATGGGCTTATCACTCAACTGTACGCCAGACTTTTGGCCCGGCACGGCCTAGCTCCGCGAGGATTATCGAGCGATGTGTTGAACGCCCTGAAACGGCACAGCTGGCCTGGCAATGTTCGTGAGTTGGAAGGGGTTCTGATTCGCTACAACTTGGACGGAAAGCTTGATTTGTCAAGTATCCAAGGCCATGCCGAAGCGAAAGCATCCATCGCGCCAGCGACATTCGATCTTCATGCGCACCTCGAACGAGAAAAGGCTGCAATCATCCACGCTGCACTACGGCACTGCTCACAGGACCGGAACCGAGCCGCTGCTCTTTTGGGAATCAGCCGCGCGTCGCTCTATCGAGAGCTTCAGGCTGCACGACCCAAATCTCTGACTGGCTCATCGTCGAGCTGAGTCGAAAATACGGAAGATGACGCCAACATGCTATCGCGACGTGAAGATCGAGCAGCATCTTGGCATGGCCACGTCTCTGACGTCCCTGGTAACCCGCACACAGTCCAATGTTTTCTCCGCCCGAAGCTACAATCAGCGTTGTTGTCACCAAGGCGGCAGCTCGGCTGCTGTCCAAACTCCATGACCAGTGCGGACCCGTGGTCCTATATCAGGGGAAGGGCTCGTTCGCGAGTAAGAATCTTGATTGCTTCCCTTCCAGAGAATTTTTGCCCAGTTCGAATGAACTGATAATTGCCAGTTTTGGCAATGCCACGCTCTATGTCCGCAAGGACGATATCGAATCGCTACGCCAGCGCCAACTGGTTGTGGACGCGGGCCACGGTAACGGTGGATTGTTTTCAATGGAGAGAAGGCTTGGTGTTCGCTTCTTCACTCGTCTACGCAAAGTGCCAAATATCTAGCTTTCATTCCGCCAAATTTACCCCAATGCAGTCTACGAGATAGCGCGGCAAAATCCCGCCTTCGATGCGCCGATGGAGTTGAGCCGTACCTCGCAAGGTCGTGAGCTGGTCGAGGACCTCGACCATGTCGGCGGCCTAATCATGGCGGCACTGATCATGGCGCTGGAGAAGCGCCGATGGCTGGTGCTGCTGGTTCTGAAATCGGACAGAGGCAGTCAGTACAAAATGACCGCCGGGTGGTGTTGACACACGTCGTCTCTGCTACCCCGCCAGCGGGCCGCCGCCGAAACCGAAAATCGCTTGCAGTGGGTCACCGGCCACGCAGGTCAGCGACCGCTGCAGCCAAGACGGCGTACCGGCGGATCGAGCCCCTTTGGTAGTCATCCACCCAGAGGCGCGCGTAGCTGCAATGCAGGCACGTGGGTCACCTCTCCATGGCTTTCCGTCGAAAGCTACGCTGCGGCACGCTGTGGACCTGTCCGAAGTCCGGCGAATGACATAGACGATTGTAGTGGTCAAGTTTTTTCAGACAGGCAGATAGGTTGTTTTGCTGTCAGCTTGGCCTCGTAGGCCTGGGGCGACAGATAGTCCAGGGTTGAGTGCCGGCGCACCGGGTTATAGAAGCCGACGATGTACTGGGTCGCGCTTGGCCTCATCATGATTGGCATAGCTGCGCTGATTATTGACCGCGTCGAATTGTGACCTCGGACATTCGAGCCCTTGCGAGACATTAAAGCTCCTTCTTGAACAGGCCGTAGTGTTGATGACGGGTGGGCGCGCCACGGACCAGGTAATAGCAAAGCATTCCCCGGCGCCGGACTCATTCAAGCGTGATTCCCGCCCTCACGACAGTGCGCTCGACACGAGCGCGCTCTTTGTCCACCAGCGCAGAGAACGCGTCGGGCCCCGGTCTGGCTATACGGCCGCCGCGCTGCTCGAGGCTTGACACGAAATGCGGATCGCGCGCGCTGTGTTCGACCGCCTTGGCCAAGGCGGCGACTACAGCCGGCGGAAGATCTGGTGGCCCCGTCACACCCAGCCAGGACGAAGCGATGAAATCCGGGTACGTTTCTGACAGCGTCGGTATGTCCGGCAACTGTGGCAGGCGGCTGGATCCACCTGTTGCCAGAACCTTGATCTGGCCTGCGCTCACTTGCTGTGCGACGGAGCCAAGACTGTCGATCATGAAGTCAACACGCCCGGCAATGAGGTCGTTGGTTGCCTGCGAGCCTCCGCGATAGGGCACATGAACAGCCTTGATGCCGCCGAACACCTGCAACATCTCGGCAGCGATGTGCGAGGTGGTGCCGATGCCAGCCGATGCATAGGTGAGCTTTCCCGCATTGGCTTTGCCCCAGGTTACCAGCTGCGGCACGCTCCTGAACCTGGAGTTTGCCGGCACCACAAAGACGAAGGGCCCCTCATTGACAAGGCTGATGAGTGTGAACCGGGTCTTTGGGTCGAAGCCAATGGCCTTCTGCGTCAATGGATTTACCACCAGCTGCCCGGGCGTAGTCGCCATTATTGTGTAGCCGTCAGGGCGAGCCCGGGAAAGCTCGGCGCTGGCAATATTGCCGCCGGCGCCGGTACGGTTGTCCACCACGACAGGCTGGCCCAGCACTTTACCCATTCCGGCGGCAATCTGCCGGGCCGTAATGTCCGTGATGCTTCCGGCGGCAAAGCCCACTATCAAGCGGACAGGCCGGGTCGGATAATCCGGCTCGGCAGATGTCGCCGAAGCGCTGAAACACGCCGCGGCAAGCAGCATGGTTGGGATGAGGTTCACCTGTCGTCTCCTTCTGCTATGAATTTTTCGTCGTACTGGTTCACTGCGTCATTCGAAAAGCTCCCCCGTTCGACTGTGCCTTAAGGCCATATGCGCGGTTGCGGCCATCAGATGGCCCGCCCTGCACGTTCCCAGTGCGGTGCGCGCAACTGGTTCTTGAATACCTTGCCCATGCTGTCGCGTGGCAGGGCATCGTGAAATTCCACCAGCCGCGGCACCTTGTAGCCAGCGACCCGCTGGCGCAGCCAGTCACACACTTCGGTCTCGGTGATCGCTCGGCCGGGCGCGCGTACTACGGCAGCGGCCACGGCTTCACCGAACTCGGCATCCGGTACGCCAAACACGGCGCAGTCCGCAATCAGCGGGTTGGCCACCAGCGCATGTTCGATCTCGGCGGGGTAGATGTTCACGCCGCCGGAGATCACCATGTCGCGCTTGCGGTCCGTGATGTACAGGTAGCCGTCCGCATCCAGGTAGCCCACATCCCCGTTGGTGATGTAGCCGTCCTGCTCGATGGCATGCCGCTGCGCGTCATTGTTGCGATAGGTGAACGGCAAGGTGTTGTCTCCGGTGTTCACGTAGATCTCGCCCACTTCCCCCGCGGGCAACGCCCTGCCTTCTGCGTCAAGAATGCGGATCGAGGTGCCGGGAAATGGCTTGCCTGCCGTGCCGGGGCGCGCCAGCCAGTCCGCCGAGGTGGCGAACGTCACCAGGCCGGCTTCGGTCGAGCCATAGGTTTCATTTACGATGGGACCCCACCATTCGATGATGGCGCGACGGACCTCGGGCGCGCAGGGCGAGCCACCATGGGTCACATTCTCAAGCGAAGACATGTCGTAGCGCTGGCGGACGGTCTCAGGAAGCTTCAGTAGCCGCACCAGCATGATCGGCACGAGGGACAGATGGGTGATCCGGTGTTGCTCGATGGTTTGCAACAACTGCTCAGCGTCAAAGCGCGGCAGCACCACGATTTCCGCGGCAAGCTCCAGCGCCATGCGTGCCGCCGAGTTGGGGCCGGCATGGTACAGCGGCCCGACAATTGCGCAATGCATTCCCGGTCGCGCCTGGCTCGCCATGGCGCGCAGGCGCACGGAGCCTTCATGCTGTCGCGCCGAGCCAGGCAGGCGCATGACCCCCTTGGGTCGTCCAGTGGTGCCGGATGTATAGAGCATGCTGCCAACCGAGCGAACGCGCTCGGCGGTCGACGGTGGGAAGCTGTCGCGCCATGCGGGCCAGGCGTGCGCGCCTTCCGGGAGCTCATGCGCGGTCGCCGGGAGCCCGTAGGCGGTCACGATCTCGGCCGGCGTCGGCACGACCAGCACCTGCATCCCTGCTGGAACGGCGCTCGCTATGCCGGCAAGCAGGTCGGCATGGACGACCAGAACCCTGGCCTCGCAATCTCGCAGGAGATAGCCGGTTTCCTCGGCATTGAAATGCCAGTTGATGGCCACAAGATGCACCCCCAGGCGGTCGAGCGCCAGCATGGCTTCGAGGTAGGGCACGTCGTTGCGCAGCATGACGGCGACCGCGTCGCCGGGCTGGAGCCCAAGCTGCGCAAAACCCGTAGCGGCACGGTCGGCGTTCTGGTGCAACGTTTCCGCACTGACCCGGCGGTCGCCGAAGTGGATGGCAAGGTTTGAATTCATTCAGTGATCTCTCAAAGTCGCGAAGCCAGGGCAGCGTCGGCGCTGACAGCGGGCACCGGCGTGGCCATCGACGCAAGCCGGCTAGCGGCTTGCGTCGCTTGCGCCATCAATCGGGCGACAATGCTTGCAGCCGGTTCAATCGCATCGGCAAAGCCGATTGCCGGTCCCATGGACAACAGGCCTGTGTTCCAGTCACCTTGCCGATAGCAGTGGTCGCGGCCGAGCCGGCCGGTTGCCAGGGCTCCGAACTCGGCGTAGTGGCGGGCTCCGTGTTGTTCAAGGCGTTCAATTTCCCGCACGGTGGCGTTGTCCAGCACGCGCCATGGGTTGCCCGAGGCACGCATCGCCAGCGTTGAGGCCTCGGCGGGCTGCTCGACCAGATGGCGTTTGTAGTTCTCATGCGCCCAGATTTCCTCCGATACCAGAAAGCGCGTGCCCATGACCACGGCGTCGGCGCCCAACGCCAGCGCTGCGGCGATCTGGCGGCCATCGCCGATGCCGCCTCCCAGCGCCATGGGAACTGTCAGCCGTTGCAGCGCCAAGGCTCCGCAGAGGAAGGAGGGAAGCTTATTGGTACCGGGATGCCCGCCGGCCTCGGCGCCCACCAGCGCCACGGCGTCGGCGCCGGCCTGCTCCGCTTTCAGTGCGTGCTCGACAAATGCCGACTTGTGAATAGCCTTTGCTCCACCGGCATGGATCTGCGCGATCAGGCGCTCGGGAGACGGACCGACGGTTTCAAAGCATCGGACACCGTGCTCCAGCGCCATGTCGATCCAGGCGGCAACCATCGCGTTCTCGGCGGCGCGACGGGATTGCGTGATGTTGACCCCGAACGGGCGATCGCCGGCCATGCGGCTGCAATCCCGCAGTGCTGCCCGATAGGCCTCAGGACCATCGAAGGAGCGAGGCGTGATAAAGGCCATGGCACCCGCCCTGGCCAGTGCCGCTACGTAGCGGGCGTCGGATAGCCACATCAAGCCGCCCGCCAGGATCGGGTACTCGATGTCAAGGAGTTCGGTGATCCGGGTGCGCAATGGCCGTGCTCCGGGCTTAGCGTCTTGATGGGGAAACATGACTCGTCGCGGCGTCAGATCATCACCAGGCCGCCGCTGATGCCGATGCTCTGTCCCGTGATGTAGGCGGCACGGTCAGAGGCGAGCAGGCAAACCATGCCGGACACATCCTCGGGGCGTGCCAGGCGTTGCAGGCCGCGGGCGATGGGGTAGGCCTTGAGCATCTTGCCCAGGCGCTCATTGGTTTCGGGCGTGGCTGACGGGTGGAGGGCGCCTTCGGCGATCCCTTCGTGGGATACGGCGCCCAGGGCGATGACGTTGACATTGATGCAGTCGCGGCCATGCTCCTGCGCGATGGCCTTGGCGAAGCCAAGCATCGCGGCCTTGGCGCCGGAGTACACGGCCAGGCGGGCTTCACCCGCGCGGCCTGCTTCCGACATGATGTTGATGATCTTGCCGTGGCGTCGCGCCTTCATGCCCGGCAATACGGCCTTGCAGCAATGCATCATGCCGAACAGGTTGAGATCGATGATGCGCGCCCATCCCTCCGTGGTGGTGTCGAGGAAGAGAGGGGCGGCGCCACCCTTCTCGCGGCGCTCCACCGGAACGCCGGCGTTGTTGACCAGGATATCGATGTCACCAAGCGCTTCGCGCGAGGCCGCAATGGCGGCGTGGACCCCGGCTTCGGAGGTGATGTCCGCAACTGCGGCGAAGGCCCTTCCGCCGGCAGCCTCGATCTCGGCGACCACGGCATCTGCCCGCTCGGCAAACAGATCGTTCACAGCTACCCTGACGCCCTCCGTGGCCAGGTCCAGGCAAATGCGCCGGCCCACCCCTTGCCCACCGCCGGTGACGAAGGCAACCTTGTCTTTCAGGTTCAGATCCATGGAATTCCCCTTGTTGGTTCAGTGATCCAGCGTGTCGTTGCCTGTCAAGGCTCACAGCCCGCGAAAGACGGGTTTGCGCTTCTCCACGAAGGCGCGCATGCCTTCCTTGCGGTCCTCGCTGGAGACCACGAGCGCCGCGGCATAACGTTCGTATTCCAGGCCAGCGTCAAGGCCGACCTGCAGGCCGAGGTCGATCGCATGCTTGACGTAGCGAAGTGCCAGCGGTGCGTTGGCGGCCATCCGGCCGGCCATGGCCAAAGCCGTGGGCAGAAGCTCTGCTGCAGCGACCACCTGATTGACCAGCCCGATTGAGAGGGCGCGTTCGGCGTCGATATGGTCGCCGGTGAGCATCAGTTCCTTTGCGATGCCTGACCCGACCAAGCGCGGCAGACGTTGTGTGCCGCCGGCGGCGGGCAGCACGCCGATCCTGGCTTCGGGCAGGCCCAGCCTGGCGCCGTGCACTGCGATGCGCACGTCGCAGCAAAGTGCAATCTCCAGGCCGCCGCCCAGCGCCACACCATTGATCGCGGCGATGATCGGCTTCTCGAACTGCTCGATGGCGCGGAACAGGTCGTGCGTGGCCTTCTGCTCCAGGTGGTACTGCGCCTGCGGAACGATCCGTGCGGCGCGCTCCTTGATGTCGGCGCCTGCGCAGAAGGCGCTGTCGCCGGCGCCAGTGATGACTACGCAGCGGACGGCGTCGTCGCAGCGCGCCCGCTCGAACAGCGCATGCGACAGGTCGGCCTTCATGCTGCCGCCGATTGCGTTCATGCGCTCGGGGCGATTCAGCCGGATCAGCGCTACGCCATCGACGACTTCGTAGAGGAGGGTTGAGTATTCCATGTGAGTCCGTAAATAAGGGTTTGCGTCAGGGACGGGCCAGAACGTGCGCGACGGCCACTGACCCCAGGCCGATCATGTGCGCCAGGCCCAGCCGGGCGCCCTGGTGCTGGCGGCCTTGCGCTTCACCACGTAGCTGGCGGGTGATTTCCGCTACTTGTCCGACCCCGGTCGGACCTAATGGATGCCCCATGCCGATCAGGCCGCCCGACGGATTGATCGCGCATTCGCCCCCGATTCGGGACGCGCCGCGCGCCACGAAGGCAGCGCCCTCACCGGGGGCGCAGACACCGACGGCCTCGCTGTACAGCAGTTCTTCAATGGTGAAGGCGTCATGCAGCTCGACGATGTCGAGCTCGCTGGCACCGACGCCCGCCTGGGCAAGCGCTTCGGCCGAAGACTTGCGGACCAGCTCGACCAGCGCCGGTGCCTCTTGTGCCAGTTCCTCGCTGCCAGCCACGGATGACAGGACTCGCACTGCGCGAGCGCGGGCGAGGCCCAGGCGCCGGATTGCCTCATCCGAGACGACGATGACGGCGGCAGCGCCTTCGCCACGTGGACAACACTGCAATGCGGTCAGGTCGCCGGCAACTTTTGGCGAACGCAAGACCTGTTCAAGCGTGCGTGGCTTGCGGAACTGCGCATAGGGATTCCGTGACGCGTTGCCATGGTTCTTGACAGCTACCGCGGCGAGGTCTTCGTGCCTCAAGCCTCGTTCGCGCATATAGCGGCGTGCCAGCAGGGCAAACTTCACCAACGGAACATGAGCCGTGGGACTCAACGGCGGCAGGCCATCCTTCAGCACTGCACGCCGGCCGTCGCCAAACTTGTCCACGCCTGCCGCCAGCACGACATCGCGCTCTCCGGAGGCCACCTGGAGGCAAGCCAGCCTGAAGGCCGTCGAGCCGGACGCCGAGGCGTTTTCGACCTGTGCAACCTCCAGGCCGGTCGAGCCGAGGTGGCGCAACATCACGCGGCCGGCGGCCATGCCCAATGCGGCGGTGCCGACGAAAGCGCTCTGCACCTGAGGCCAGGCAAGGCCGGCATCTCGCAGCGCCTCACGGATTGCTGCAAGGCCTAGCTGGAGGTACGGTGTTTCGCTGGGAAACTGGTAGGGATGCACGCCAATGCCGATGACATAGACCGGGCGCTGCTTGAGCAGTGGGCCGTTCATTCTGCGTCTCCCTGATGCGGGTCAGCTTTTTCCGGCACAGGACGGAACACCCAGCTGCCCCCATCCGTGTCTTCGGACCAGACCGGCATCAGCCACGTACCAGGAGGCACTGCGGCCTCGTTCTCGGCTTCGATACGCACTTCCTCGACAACACGTGGGCACAGCTCGATTTCGCCGATGATGGCGGGCACGCCAATGCCGGGGGCCAATGCGGTATGGACGGTGATGACATTGAGCAGTTGCACGGGTCGGCTGCAATCCACTGTGGTGAGCGCTTCAGGGGCCGCGCCGCAATGACGGCAGCCAGGCACGCTTGCCGGAAAGCTATAGCCTTTGCACTGGCTGCAATGCGCGGCCTGCAGGACGCGGGTGCCGTTTTCCGCGATGGAGCTTCGTTGCACCGGTATTTCCTCCAATTTTCGAATCGAATGGGCGAGCGCAGCCCCACCGGGCGTTGCAACGCCGGTGTTGGGGGGGCGGAATCAAAAAAACGGGGGCTAGGCTTGTTGTGGCGGCACGCGCAACCGCGCGCTCAGGCTATTTTTCAGCGCCTGGATAGCGACCGCGATATTGCTTGTCGTCGGACTCAGCATGGATTGCGTGCGCAAACCGCGTACGGTGGCAATCAGCAACTGCGCTTCATCCGCTGCGGTGATTTCAGGGCGAATTTCGCCCGCCCGCTGGCCGGCTTCGATATGCCGCGTAATAGCGCGGTGCCAGCGCGCGCTGATGGCTGCAAAGGTTGGTCGGATATGTGGCGCCGGCCCGATGGATTCGAGCATCAGCACAAAAAAGGCACGGGAATTTACGGACGGGTGGTCCACTCCTTCCAGGTAGCAGTCAATTTCGCAGAAGATGGCATCCAGACCCGTCAGGCCACGCATGCGGACCAGCAGACGCTCGCGGTGGGCATCTGCAATGTGCTTGATGAGTTCTTCGAGAAGACGGTCTTTTGTACCGAAGCGGTGCTGCACCAGGCCGCGGCTATAGCCTGCTTCAATGCCTGTCGCTTCGAGCGTGGTATGGGTGTAGCCACGCTCCGCAACCAGGCGGGTTGCGGCTTCCAGCAGGCGGCGGTCGGACTCCGCGACACGTTCGGCCTGGGTTCGACGCGGGCGCTTTGGCTGGGCTGCCGCATTGGCCTGATCAGTGATCAAGGGGGTAGTTGCGAGTTTCGTCATGCAAAGCATTCTATTTACAAGCGGTACGTACCGCAAGTTAATGCGCATAGGGGTAAACCAATATACTTGCGGTGCATACCGTAAGTATCTGGTGGCGGCCAGCTCGTTGTCAGGCGGCAGGCCTGGAACTGCCGTCTTGTCATGTAGATAGGCGCATGCCGCGCATATCGCCATGCGCAAACGTTCGTTCGCCGCGCGCAACGCGTTTCATATATTGGGGGTCCCTGTCGTTCCACGACTTCCTTCACCCTGGCGCCTGCATGGCGCCCGGTCCTGCTTCGAGCCACCATGACGAACTATTTCCGGACCTTCCGGCCGGCCACGCCGCTCGCGTGGCTGCTGCCTGTCGCAGTTTCCCTGGGCCTGCTTGGGGGGGCCGCGCAGGCCAGTGCCGCGCCCGCAGCGGACAAGCCCCGCCCCGGCGGCACCCTCACCACCATCATCCAGCCCGAGCCCGTCATCCTGACCTCGGCGCTGAACTCCGCCGCGCCGACCGGCTTCTTCAGCGCCAACGTATTCGACGGGCTGATCGAGTACGACAACGACTTCAAGCTCAGGCCGGCGCTGGCCGAGCGCTGGGAGATCTCGAAGGACTCGAAGACGCTCACCTTTCACCTGCGCCCCAACGTCAAATGGCACGACGGCAAGCCGTTCACCTCGGCGGACGTCAAATGGACGCTGGAGAACGTGTGGAAGAAGCTCCATCCGCGCAACCAGATCCTGTTCGGCAAGGTCACGCAGGTCGATACGCCGGATGCGCTGACCGTGGTGCTGCGCTTCTCGGAGCCGTCGCTGGCGGTGCTCAGCTCGCTCAACAGCAACGGCGCGCAGGTGCTGCCCAGGCACCTGTACGAGGGCACCGACATCCTCGACAACCCGTACAACAACAAGCCGGTCGGCACCGGTCCCTTTGTCTTCAAGGAATGGAGCAAGGGCAACTACATCGTGCTCGAGCGCAATCCCAACTACTGGGACAAGGGCAAGCCTTACCTGGACAAGATCATCTTCAAGGTCATCCCCGACGCGAGCGCGCGCGCCGCCGCGCTGGAGAAGGGCGAGGCGCAATATGCGCCGTTCAACCCGGTGCCGCTCAAGGATGCGCAGCGCCTGGCACAGCTGCCGTCGCTCAAGCTGGAGACGCGCGGCTATGACTGGCTGTCGCCGTGGCTGTTCATGGACGTCAATGTCGACCGCCCGTACTTCAAGGATGTGCGCGTGCGCCAGGCGCTGGCGCATGCCATCGACCTGAATGCGCTGAACAAGGTGGTGTGGTTCGGCTTCGGCAAGCCGGCGGTGAGCCCGGTGGTGTCCACGCTCGGCCAGTTCTTCAACGGCAACGTGCCCAGGTACCCGTACGACCCGGCCAGGGCCGAGGCGCTGCTCGATGCGGCCGGCCTGAAGCGTGGCGCCGATGGCAACCGGCTCAAGGTCCAGATCGACTACCTGCCCTACGGCGACGACTACAAGCGCAGCGCCGAGTACATCAGGCAGGCGCTCAAGCGCGTGGGCGTCGACGTCACCGTGCGCACGCAGGACACGCCGACTTATACCCGTCGCGTCTATGGCGATCGCGATTTCGACCTTGCGGTGGTGTGGTTCGCCGGCTTTGCCGATCCGCTGGTGGGCGTGACCCGCGCCTACCGCGCCGATACCGTTGGCAAGAACATCCCGTGGTCCAACGGCTCGGGCTATCGCGGCGACGAAGCGAACAAGCTGATCGACCAGGCGCAGGGCTCGCCCAGCCAGGCCGAGCGGGTGGAGTTGTTCAAGAAGTTCCAGAGCGTGGTGCAGAGCGACCTGCCTTCGGTGCCGCTGCTGGAGCTGCGCTTCTTCACGGTGCAGTCCGCGCAGCTGCGCGATACCGTCAGCGGTGTCGACCAGGTCTACGCATCGCTCAAGCACGCGTGGTTTGCCGTGCCGCCGGGCGGCAGTGCCACGGTTGCCACGGCCGGCAAGGCCGACGCGGCACGCTGACCGATGGCTGCGCACACTGGCTCGCGCGCGCCCGGCTGGCAGCGGCTGCTGCAGGCGGTCGGGGTGGTGGCGGCGATTGCCGTCGTCAACTTCTTCCTGCTGCGGCTGGCGCCCGGCGACGCCGCTCAGGTGCTGGCCGGCGAAGCCGGCGCCGCCACGCCGGAATACCTGGCGGC
This sequence comes from Cupriavidus oxalaticus, assembly GCF_016894385.1. Classification (NCBI taxonomy): domain Bacteria; kingdom Pseudomonadati; phylum Pseudomonadota; class Betaproteobacteria; order Burkholderiales; family Burkholderiaceae; genus Cupriavidus; species Cupriavidus oxalaticus. The sequence goes on along the minus strand of NZ_CP069811.1, from coordinate 2,673,460 downwards.
GCTGCGCGCGCAGTTCGGGCTGGACCAGCCGCTGTGGGTGCAGCTGGGCAAGTATCTCTGGCACCTCGCGCGGCTCGACCTGGGTTTCTCCTTCCGCCAGGGCATGCCGGTGCTCGACCTGATCCTGCAACGGCTGCCGGCGACGCTGCTGCTGATGGGCGCAAGCATCGCCTTCGCGGTGGTCGCCGGCGCCACGCTGGGCGTGCTGGCGGCGGCCCGCGCCGGGCGCCTGCTCGATACGGTGATCTCGACGCTGGCGCTGCTGTGCTTTGCCACGCCGCTGTTCTGGACCGGCCTGATGCTGGTGCTGGTGTTCTCGGTATGGCTCGACTGGCTGCCGGTGGGCGGCATGTTCACGGTCGAGTCTGGCCTGGGCGGCTGGGCCTATGCGCTGGACGTGGCGCGGCACCTGCTGCTGCCGGCGGTGACGCTGGGCTTGTTCTACATGGCCGTCTACGTGCGGCTGATGCGCGCCAGCATGATCGAGATGGGCCGCCAGGACTTCGTGCGCACCGCGGTGGCGAAGGGCGCGCCGGGCCGGCGCGTGCTGATCCATCACGTGCTGCGCAATGCCTTGCTGCCGCTGGTGACAATGGTCGGCGTGCAGGCCAGCTCGGTGATCGGTGGCGCGGTGGTGGTCGAGACCGTGTTCTCGTGGCCGGGACTGGGCCGCACTGCCTTCGACGCGCTCTACCAGCGCGACTACAACCTGCTGCTCGGCATCCTGCTGTGCAGCTCCGTGGTGGTGATCGTGGTCAACGCGATCGTTGACCTCGTCTACGCGCGCATCGACCCGCGCATCCGGCTGCCACGCCAGGAGTCCTGAGGTGTCTTCGTCTTTCCAGGTATTGCCGGCCGAGGTGGCCGGAGAATCCGATGCCGGCGCGCCGGCCCTGCCGCGGCGACGCCGCGGCGCGTGGCACCGGCTGTGGTCGTCGCCGAGCGCGCTGGCCGGCGGTGTGCTGCTGCTGGTGGTGCTGGCCGCTGCCGCAAGCGCGGGCTGGCTGTATCCCGGCGACCCGCTCGACATGGCCACCGAGCCATTGCTGTGGCCGGGGCACGACCGGGCCTTCCCGCTCGGTTCCGACATGCTCGGCCGCGATATCGCGGCGGGCCTGTTCCACGGCGCGCGCACGTCGTTGCTGATCGCCGCGGTGTCGACCGCGCTGGCGGTGGCGCTGGGCGTGGCGGGCGGGATTGCCGCGGGCTTTTACGGCGGCCGGGCCGACCGCGTGTTCGGCGCGCTGACGACGTTCTTCCAGACCATACCGTCGTTCCTGTTCGCCCTGGCCATCGTCGCCATCGCGCAACCGTCGGTGGCCAGCATTGCGCTGGCGATCGGCATCACCTCGTGGCCGGCGCTGGCGCGGCTGGTGCGTGCCGAGGTGCTGCGCCTGCGCCATGGCGACATGGTGCTCGCCAGCGAAGCGCTGGGGGCGAGCAACGTCCGCATCATCGTCCACGACATCCTGCCCAATACGCTGACGCCGGTGCTGGTGTCGGCCTCGCTGATGGTCGCCACCGCGATCCTGACCGAATCGAGCCTGGCCTTCCTCGGCCTGGGTGATCCCAACGTGGCGAGCTGGGGCAATATGGTCGGCGCCGGGCGCGAAGTGCTGCGCACCGACTGGTATGCCTGCGTGTTGCCCGGCGTGGCCATCGGCATCACGGTGCTGGCACTGAACCTGATCGGCGACGGGCTCGCCGCTGTCTTCGATCCGCGCGAGGGCCGCTGAGGCGGCCCGCGCGGCCTAATGTCTTGTCCCAAGGAGAATCCCTTTGGCCCGCGTCAACCCTATCGATGCTTCCAGCCTTCCCGGCGATGCCCGCGCCGTGTACGAGCGCGTGGAGCGTGAGTACGGTGCCTTCGGCAACATGCTCAAGGTGCTCGGCCACCGCCCGCCCGCCGTCGAGCACCTGTTCGGCCTGCTGCTCGACTCCGCCCGCGACGCGCTGATCACGCGCCGGCATCTCGAGATCGTGCTGGTCACGGCCTCGCGGCTCAACGCCTGCCACTACTGCATCACGCATCACGAGCCGCGGCTCCAGGCCCTCGGCGTGGCTGCGGCCACCGTGGTCAATATCCTCGAACCCGACGTGCCGGGGCTGGATCCGGTCGAGCGGCTGGTGCGCGACTACACCGTGCAGGTTACCCGGCAGCGCGTCACCGACACGCTGGTGGCGAAGCTGCGCGAGCATTTCTCGGAGGCACAGCTGGTCGAGCTGACCCTGCGCGCGGCGCTGTGCGCGTTCTTCGCGCGTTTCAACGAGGCGCTGGAAATCCAGGTCGAGCCGGAGCTGCTTGCCGCCGAGGTACATGCCGACACGTGAACCCGATCCGACGATGACGCAATCCCTGCTTTCGCTGCGCGGCCTGACCATCCGCTACCCGGGCGCCGGACGGCCCGCGGTGTCCGCCCTCGACCTCGATATCCGCCAGGGCGAAACCGTGGCGCTGGTGGGCGAGTCGGGCTGCGGCAAATCGACCACGGCGCTGGCGGTGCTGCGGCTGTTGCCGCCGTCGGCACTGGCCAGCGGCCGTATCCTGCTGGAAGGGCGCGACCTGCTGGCACTGTCCGGGCGGGCCATGACCGCGGTGCGCGGCAACGCCGTGTCGATGGTGTTCCAGGAGCCGATGACGTCGCTGAACCCGGTGCTGACCATTGGCGCGCAGATCGTCGAGGCGTTGCGGCTGCACCAGCCGCTGTCGGCGCGCGCCGCGGCCGCACGGGCGCTCGAATTGCTGGAACGGGTGCGCATGCCCGAGCCGGCGCGGCGCTTCCACGCCTATCCGCACCAGCTTTCCGGCGGGCAGCGCCAGCGCGTGATGATCGCCATGGCGATCGCGTGTTCGCCGCGTTTGCTGGTCGCTGACGAGCCCACCACCGCGCTCGATGTCACGGTGCAGGCCCAGATCCTGGAACTGCTCGATACGCTGCGGCGCGAGCTGTCGATGGCAATGCTGCTGATCACGCATGACCTGGGCGTGGTGTCGCGCTGGGCCGACCGCGTGGCCGTGATGCATGACGGCATCAAGGTGGAAGAGCAGGCCACGGCCGCGCTGTTCAGGCAGCCGGGGCATCCCTATACCCGCGCGCTGCTTGGCGCTTCGCTGAGCAGCGGGCATGGCAACGGGGAGGCACCGCATTTCCGCACTGAACGCCTGCCCGAGTTGCGCGTGGCGCGGCGCGCCGACGGCACACCGTCCGCGTTCCGGCTGACGCGGCCGGAACTGCGCGCACCGGCGCCGGCAACTACAACGGCGCCGCTGGTGCGGATCGACGACCTGCACGTCGTCCATCGCAACGGGGTGCACCAGACGCATGCGGTACGCGGCGTATCGTTCGAGATTGCCCCGGGCGAAACCGTGGCGCTGGTGGGCGAGTCCGGTTGCGGCAAGTCCACGCTGGCGCGTGCCGTGCTGCGGCTGGCCGACCATGAACGCGGCCGCATCGAATTCGACGGCACCGACCTCGCCGCCATCGACCGGCGCCACATGCGCCCGTGGCGCGGCGCCATGCAGTTGGTGTTCCAGGATCCCTACGGCTCGCTGAACCCGCGCAAGACCGTGGGCGAGCTGCTCGGCGACGCGCTGCAGATCCACGGCGTGCGTGACCGCCGCGTGCGCCGCGAACGCGCGCTGACCATGATCGAACGCGTTGGCCTGCCGGGCGCTGCGCTGGGGCGCTATCCGCACGAGTTCTCGGGCGGGCAGCGGCAGCGCATCGGCATTGCGCGCGCGCTGGTGGTGCGGCCACGGTTTCTGGTCTGCGACGAGCCGGTGTCGGCGCTGGATGTTTCGGTGCAGGCGCAGGTGCTGAACCTGCTGGCCGACTTGCAGGCGGAGTACGGGCTGGCGTGCCTGTTTATCTCGCACGACCTCGGCGTGGTCCGCTATATCGCGGATCGCGTGCTGGTGATGCGGGACGGGCAGTTGGTGGAAGTCGGGGATCGTGACGAGATCTGGGCCGCGCCGCGGCATCCCTACACGCGGGAGTTGCTGGCGGCGGTGCCGGCGATGGCGGCCTGATGCGGCCGCACGCCGAATGTTTTCTCCCCTCTCCCGCTTGCGGGAGAGGGGCAGGGGGTGAGGGCCGGCGCTTCGCAAGCATCACGGCCGGCTACTCCGTGGAGGCCCCCGCCCTCACCCCCGCCATCGCTTCGCCAGGCGCATTCAGGGCCTTTCACCGCCGATGATCAAAATACCGCGCCAGCCTCTCCCCACCAAACTGCACCACTGTCACCAGCGCCACCAGGATGATGATCACGTTGAACATCACCGCGGTCTCATAGCGCTCATACCCATATCGAATCGCGAGGTCGCCCAACCCGCCGGCCCCTACTGCACCGGCCATTGCCGACGATCCAATCATCGCGATCACCGTCACCGTGGCGCCGCCGATGATCGCCGGCATTGCCTCGGGCAGCAGCACATGGCGAACGATATGCCAGCGCCGGCATCCCATTGCCCGCGCCGCCTCGACCAGCCCGGGATCGATCTCGTTGAGCGCCACTTGCGAGATGCGCGCAAAGAACGGGATCAGGTGCGCGCTCAGCGGCACCACCGCGGCCCATGTTCCCATGGTCGTGCCGACGATCATCCGCGTCACCGGCAGCATTGCCACCAGCAGGATGATGAACGGAATCGAGCGGAACATATTGACCAGCACCGACAGCGTGCGATGCAGCCGCGGCCGCGGCGCCAGGCCGCGCGGCGCGGTAACGGTCAGCACGACCGCCAGTGCCATGCCGGCAACGAACACCACGGCGCAGGCGCTGCCGGTCATCAGCAGGGTCTCGCCGAGCGCCTTGATGTACTTGTCAACCCAGGGCAGCGACACGATGCGAGGTCTCCATGTTGTGGGGCGGTTCGGGCAGCCGCTGCCGCAGCGGCCGCAGCAGCGCGATGGTCGCCGGTGCCTGCGGCTCGGCAAACACCTGCCACACCGGGCCAGTTTCGACCATGCGGCCGTGGTCGAGCACCAGCACCCGGTCGCAGGCTTCGCGGATCACAGCCATGTCGTGCGTGATCAGCACCACGGTCAGGCCGAGTTGCCGGTTGATATCGCGCAGCAGCGCCAGGATCTGCTCGGTGGTCTCGGGGTCGAGCGCAGAGGTGGCTTCGTCGCAGAGCAGGATTTCAGGCCGGTGCACCAGCGCGCGGGCGATGCCGACGCGCTGCTTCTGTCCGCCCGACAACATCGCCGGATAAGCATCCGCCTTGGACGACAGGCCGACCAGGTCGAGCAGTTCGCCGACGCGCGCGCTGATCTCCTGCCGCGGCACGCCGGCTACGCGCAGCGGCAGCGCCACGTTGTCGAACACGGTCTTGGCCGAGAGCAGGTTGAAGTGCTGGAAGATCATGCCGATGCGCCGGCGCAGCGCCACCAGCCCGTCTTCATCGAGCGCGCCGATGTCGGCGCCGTCAATGCGGACCTGGCCGGCGTCGGGGCGCTCCAGCATATTGATGGTGCGCAGCAGCGTCGACTTGCCGGCGCCGCTGCGGCCGATGATGCCGAAGCGCTCGCCGCGCCCGATGGTGAAGGACACAGCGGCCAGCGCGGGCGCTGCCGCGCCCGCATAGGTCTTCCCGACGTCCCTGAACACGATATGCGGGGCCGCTTCCCGCAATGGCAATACGGTTTGCATAGGGTCTCGGTCAGAAGGCCGGGATCACCGATCCCTGGTATTTGGTCTGGATGAACCTGCGCACTTCGTCGGACTGGTACGCCTTGACCAGCGGCGCCACCCACGGCGCATTCCTGTCCTTCTCGCGCACTGCGATCACGTTCACATACGGGTTGTGCTCCTTCTTCTCCACGGCGATGCCGTCGCGCGTGGCGATCAGGCCGGCCTGGTAAGCAAAGGTGTTGACGATGGCCGCGGCGTCGACATCGGGCAGCGCGCGCGGGAGCACCACCGAGGCGCTTTCGATGAACTCGAGCTTCTTCGGGTTGGCAGTGATGTCGGACAGCGACGCGGTGCCTGTGAAGGGATCGAAGCCGTCGCGCAACTTCACCAGGCCATGGTCGCGCAGGATCACCAGCGCGCGCGTCTGGTTGCTCGGGTCGTTGGGGATGCCGATGCGCGCGCCGTTGGGCAGCGCTTCGAGCGACTTGACCTTGCGCGAGTAGAAGGCGATCGGCGAGATCAGCGTATCGGCGACATTGACGATCGTGTAGCCGCGCTGCCTGATCTGGTCGCGCAGGAAGGGGATGTGCTGGAACGCGTTGGCGTCGAGGTCGCCGTTGTTGAGCGCCTCGTTGGGGCTGGCAGTGCCCGTGATGACGATGGGCTGGACTTTCAGGCCCTGCTTTTCGGCAACGCGCGTGACGACTTCCCAGATTTCTTCATCGACACCGCCGCGCACGCCCACCTTGAGCGGGCGGTCGCTGCGCTGGGCCTGGGCGTTGCCGATGGAGAACGCGGCAAGCGCGAGAGCAAGGGTTGCAAGGACGTGGCGGCGTTTCATGACTGGCTGAAAGGAGTGATGGAAACGCCAGTCTATGGAGCGCGCCGCACCCGGTCCACGAAGGAATCCGCGCTAGCAAATGCAATTGGCCGCACGCTGGCGCGGACCCTTCGCTCAAGCCGCCGCGCGTGTCACCGTGCGCCCGGCCGGCCGCTGCAGGCCAAGATGCTGGCGCAGCGTCGTGCCCTCGTACTCCGTGCGGAAGATGCCGCGGCGCTGCAGGATCGGCACCACGCCGTCGACAAAATCCTGCAGCCCGTCGGGCAGCGCATCGGGCATCAGGTTGAAACCGTCGGCGGCGCCGTGGCGGAACCAGTGCTCGATATCGTCGGCGATCTGGTCGGGCGTGCCGACGATCACGCGATGCCCGCCGCCGCCGGCCAGTTCGCGGATCAGTTCGCGCACCGTCAGCCGCTCGCGCCGCGCCAGCGCCAACGTGGCGCGGAAGAAGGTGTGGTTGCCGTCGGCCGGCAGCGCGATCTTCTCCGGCAGCGGCGCATCCAGGCGCAGGCGCTCAACGGGAATGCCAAGCGTGCCGGCCAGCCGGTTCAGGCTGTAGTCCCATGGGATCAGCTCGACCAGTTCGTCGCGGCGTTGCCGTGCCTGCGCTTCGGTGGCGCCGATGATGGTGGTCAGGCCCGGCAGGATCTTGACTGCATGCGGCCCGCGCCCGAGCGCCTCGGCGCGCGCGTTGATCTCGCGTTTGTAGGCGAGCGCTTCCTCGAACGACTGCGATGCGGAGAACACTGCCTCGGCGTGCAGCGCGGCCAGCTCGCGGCCATCGGCCGAGCCGCCCGCCTGGAACAGCACGGGGTGTCCCTGCGGCGGACGCGGCAGGTTCAGCGGGCCATGCACGTCGAAAAAGGTGCCGTGGTGCGCCACCGGCGCCAGCTTGCCGGTATCGACGAAGCGGCCGGTGTTCTTGTCGCCAATGAAGGCATCGTCTTCCCAGCTGTCCCACAGCGCCTTGACGATGCGGGTGAACTCATCCGCGCGGGCATAGCGCTGGCCATGCTCGATCGGCGCGCTGCGCCCGAAGTTGCGCGCCGAGCCCGCGTCGGCGGTGGTGACGACGTTCCAGCCGGCGCGGCCGCCGCTGAGGTGGTCCAGCGTGGCGAAGCGCCGCGCGATGTTGTAGGGCTCGTTGTAGCTGGTCGAGACCGTGGCCACCAGGCCGATGTGCGTGGTCGCCGCCGCCACGCTGGCCAGCAGCAGCGTCGGCTCCAGCGCGGTGATCGGGCGGAAGTGGATCTGGTCGGCGATCGACGCATTGTCGGCCAGGAAGATGGCGTCGAACTTGCCGGCCTCGGCGATGCGTGCCAGCCGCACGTAGTGCTGCACGTCGACAAAGGCGCGCACGTCGCTGCGCGGCAGCCGCCAGGCCGACGGCACGAAGCCGGAATGCAGCGCGTTGATGTTCAGGTGCAGCTGGCGCTGCGGAGTGCTCGCTGTCATGGTTGGTCTCCGGGCGCGGCGCGTCAGAACACGCGGCCTTCGGTCAGGTGCGTGGTCTCGCCGTTGAGGTGGTAGGCGCCCACCACGCGGCCCTTGTGCAGCAGCGGGTTGTGGCTGAAGATCGTGCGCAGGTTGCGCCAGTGGCGGTCGAAGTTGTGCTGCCTGGACGTGGCCGAGGCGCCGCCGGCCTCGAACATGCGCTCGCCCGCATGCAGCGCCAGCTTGCTGACCACCAATTGGGTCTGCGCGGTGGCCAGCGCGGCTTGCAGCACCAGCGCCTCGGCATTGTCGGCGCCGGCGCCGGGGCCGGCGCGGAGGGCGTCGGCGGAGCGGTCGAGCGCGCGCGCGTTCTCGCGAACCAGCGCGTCGATGGCGTGGCTGTGCGCGGCGAGGTCGCCGATCACCTGCTGGATGAAGTGGTCCTCGCGCGCGGAGGGCGCCGGGCTGTGCAACACGGGGCGGCCGTGCTCGCGCACATAGCGCGTGGCGTCGGTCCAGGCGTTGCGCACGATGCCGGCGGCCACCGCCACCAGGTGCAGCTGGCGCAGCGCGCCGCAATGGCGGCCGGCCAGCGTGGTGTTGCCGCGCCGCGCCACTTCGCCGGCCTGCACGGCCACGTCGTCGAGCACCAGGCTGCCGCTGGCCGTCATGCGCTGGCCCATGCCGTCCCAGTCGTCGATCACGCTGAGGCCGGGACGGTCGGTCGGGATGATGATGAAGACCGGTTCACCATCGGGATCCTGCACGTTGATGCGCGCATAGTCGGCAAAGGCCGTGCCGGTCGAGTAGTACTTCTTGCCGCTGACGCGGTAGTGCGCGCCGTCGCGCCGCAGTGCCGTGGTGATCTCGCCTGGCCGCGCGGTGCCGCGCTCGGTCGAGGCGCCGCCGAAGATCGCACCGCCGACGATGCGCTGCACCTGCAGGTCGTTGAACGCCGAGCGCGGCGACAGGCGCAGCGATTCGGTCTGGTCGAAGTGGATGCGCAGCGCGTGCGCCACATTCGATTCCTCCGCCGCGATCGCGGTAATCACTTCGAACAGGTCAACCAGCGAGCCGCCCAGCCCGCCCCATTCCACTGGAATGCGCAGCAGGCCCAGGCCGGACTGGCGGAACAAGGCAAAGCCGTCATGCGGCAGCACGCGCAGCGCTTCGCGCGCGGCGGCATCGGTGCCGATCTGCCTGGCCAGCGCCGGCACGCCGTCCAGCGCGGCGCGCAGGGCATGCCGGGCATGCGGGACATCGATGGCCAACGGTGCGTTCATGGGTGGTTCCTCCGTATCGAAAATCGCAGGGGCCCAGCATAGGCAACGCGGGCAGGCGGGGGAACGAAGGAAAGCCCATATCGATATTCATGCACTCGGCGGGCTGGGTGGCGCGAAATAACGTTTGTATGTAATATACAAAATATCAGAAAGGCGGGCGCTGCCCTTAGCTCACTGTCAGACGTTCCGCCAGTCCATCCGGATCCCCCCTATGCTCGATCCTTCTTTGTTCGGCCGCCTGTCTTTCACCTTCGACGAGCCGGTGCACCGTGCCGCCCCGTCCGGCCCGTTCCCCGCGCCGCTGCCACCAGGCCGCCACGGACTGGGTGTTGCGGCCGAGCGCGATCCGGTACTGTTCGTGCCGGAGGGCCTGGATGCCGGCGCACCGGTACCGCTGCTGGTCATGTTCCACGGCGCTGGCGGCCATGCCGAAAAGGTCCTGCCGCACATCGAGCCCCACGCGCAGCGCCACGGCTTCCTGGTGCTGGCGCCGCAGTCGCTCTACCCGACCTGGGACATCGTGATCGGCGGCAACGGCCCCGACCTGGAACGCCTGCAGCTGGCGCTTGCCGCGGTCACGTCGCGCTATCGCATCGACCGCGAGCGCGTGGGCTTCGCCGGTTTCTCCGATGGCGCCAGCTACGCGCTGTCGATCGGCATCACCAATGGCGATATCGCCAGCCACGTGCTGGCGTTTTCCGGCGGCTTCATGTCGGTCTTCATGCAGGAAGGCGCGCCGAAGGTATTCGTCGCGCACGGACGCGACGACGAGCAGCTGCCCATCGCCACCAGCGGCCGCGCCAACGCGGCCAAGCTCAAGGCCGCCGGCTATGCGGTCGAGTACGTGGAATTCGACGGCCTGCATGTCATCCACCCGCCGGTGGTGGAGCAGGCCGTCGCGTTCTTCCTGCAGTGACTCGCCGCGGCGTCCCGCGCGGGGCGTACGGCCAACGGGAGTGTGTTCGATGGATTTCGAGATTCCGGAAGCGCTGATCCACCCGCTGCTCGCCATGATCGGCACGGGCACGCCGCTGGCCCGCCAGCTGCAGGAGCACGGCGTGTGCCACGGCGACATGCTGGTGTCGAGCAAGCTGTTCGACGCGCAGGCGCTGAACTCGCTCTACACGCTGAGCAAGAGCCAGGACCAGCGCGCGCTGATGTTCCAGATGCTGGCGCTGGACAATATCCACAATGCGCCGCAGGCGCGTGTCATCCCGGGGCTGGACCAGCTGATCGGCGGACTGGTGGCCTACCTGTCGCGCGATGCCATCGATGGCTGGCTGTACCAGCGCAACCGCGACGGCGTGCTGCTGCCCTGGCTGGTACGGCGCATGCGCTACGTGGCGCCCGAGCAGGGCCTGGCCTACGTGGTGGTGGACCTGCTGGCCAACACCATGCAATCCGCCAATTCCGAGCTGACCGACCACCACAAGCGCCGCGCCGGCATGACCACGTCGATGGTGATCACGCGCGACGACATCGCCAACCGCACCATTCCCGAGCTGCTGGCCGAGTTCGGCTTCTACAAGGAGTGCGCAGAGTTCCGGCAGGAGTACGAGCATCACGCGCGGCGCTTCGTGCGCTACCAGCAGCGCTTCGGCGCGCAGTTTGTCGCCAGCGGGCCGGCGTGGTCGCTCGATGCCAAAGGCGCGGCCGAGCTGACGCGCGTGCCCGACGGCGTGGCGGCGCGCTGCGTCAATGACGAGGAACGGCTCGCGCGCCGGTTCGAGATGAGCTGCGATGCCGCGTTCTGGCGCGAGGCCGGGGTGGAAGCCGGCTTCGAGGCGGTGCCGCTGCACGGCTACGTGCACCTCTTCCACCTGGAGTGGCACCGCAACCTGTGGGTGCATGTGCAGCACCTGACCGAATACCGCTACCAGCCCGAGCTGCGCGACAAGCTGGTGCTGCCCGACCCCCACCGCGACCTGATCGATATCCTGACCTCGCACATGGACGTGCTGGTGCCGGACTTCGTGCCCGGCAAGTCGGGCGGCACCACCATCCTGTGCCAGGGCGCGCCGGGGCTGGGCAAGACGCTGACCGCCGAGGTCTATGCCGAAGTCGTCGGCAAGCCGCTGTACCGGGTCCATTCGGGACAGCTCGGCACCACCGCGGCCTCGGTCGGCGCCAGCCTGGGCGGCATCCTGCAGCGCGCCATGCGCTGGAACGCGATCCTGCTGCTGGACGAGGCCGACGTCTATATCCGCTGCCGCGACAACGACCTCGAGCACAACGCCATCGTCGCCGAGTTCCTGCGCACGCTGGAGTACTTCAACGGCCTGCTGTTCATGACCACCAACCGCATCGGCGATGTCGACGATGCCATCCTGTCGCGCTGCATCGCCACCATCCACTACGAAACGCCGGGCAAGGACGATGCGCGGCGCCTGTGGCGGCTGCAGGCGGCGCAGTTCGGCGCCGAGCTGGGCGACGGGCTGGTCGAGGCGCTGCTGCGGGCCTATCCGAAGGCCAGCGGGCGCGATATCAAGGAGCTGCTCAAGCTGGCCACGCGCTATGCCCGCGCGCGGGAAGTGCCGCTGAACGAAGACGTGTTCAGGCTTTGCGGGCAATTCCGGGGACTGAACTGAAGCGCATGCCGTGAAGCGCGGGCCAGCGGTATCATGGCGCATCTGCCAACGCCGCCGACGCGCCCCATGAGCCTCGATCCTGCCGAACTGCAGGCCGTACGGCCCTACCTGCTGCGCTTTGCGCGCCTGCAGCTGCGCGATGAGGGGCTGGCGGAAGACGCCGTGTCGGAAACGCTGCTGGCCGCGCTGGAGCACCCGGACCGTTTTGCCGGCCAGTCGTCGCTGCGCACTTACCTGGTCGGCATCCTCAAGCACAAGCTGATCGACAGCCTGCGCAGCGGCCGGCGCGAGGTGCGGCTGGCGCTGGTGGCGCCGGAGGACGGCGAGGCGCTGTCCGAGCAGGAGGCGCTGGATGCGCTGTTCACACGCAACGGCCACTACCAGGATCCGCCTTCCGACTGGGGCGACCCCGAGCGCGCCTTCGAGCGCCGCGAGTTCTTCGAGATCCTGCAGCTATGCGTCGACCGGCTGCCGCCGCGGCTGGGCCGGCTGTTCATGATGCGGGAATGGCTGGAGCTCGATACCGAAGAAATCTGTCAGGTCTTGCAGATCAGCGCGACCAATGCATGGGCCATGCTGTACCGGGCCCGCATGCGGCTGCGCGCGTGCCTGGAACTGCACTGGTTCGGGCAGCGTGGCGCTGCCGGCAAGGGCTGATCGGCCTTTGCCAGCGATATCGTCCACTTAACCCTTGGCAACTACGATGCCCGACCGTCCCGCCCGCCGCCTGCTGCCGGACTGCGAAGAGGTTCACCACCTGACCATGAAGGGTTTGGACCAGCCTTTGTCGTGGGTGGAACGGCTGCGCGTGCGTGGCCACCTGGCGATCTGCGAAGCCTGCACCGCGTTCAGCGCGCAGATGCGGACCATGCGGGAGGCGATGCGGCGGATGGGGCGGGAGGATTGAAGCTGCGTCCGCAGTCAGTGTTCGCAATTGCGCTAAACGCAAGCCGACACCACTGGCAAAGGCTCCCCTCTCCCGCACGCGGGAGAGGGGAGCAAACCAGCGGCAATCACGCACGCGCACCTTCGCCGTAAGGATCGAAGCCACCCACGCGGCTGCCTTCGCTATACGGGTCAAAGCTGCGCGCCGGGGCTGCCGACACGCCGCCGCGGTCCAGGCCGGCCACCGTGCGGGCCCCGTCCACATACGGATCGGGCTTGCCGGCGCGGGCGCCATCGGTAAAGGCATCGTGCGAACGGAACTCATAACCGTACTTGTCGCCGGGCAGCCGTTCGGCGGCGGTAGCGGCGTGGGCGGCGCCGAGGGCGGCCAGCGACAGGAACAGGGCGGAAGCGAAGCGGGCGGTCTTGGTCATGAGGTTTCTCCAGTATTGTTCGTTGAATTTGCCAGAACGTGGTGCATTGTGTGCGTGCCGTTCATGTAACGAACTATAGGAGCCTTGACCGAGCGCAAGCGGGGAATGGTATGGATATATCGTTCAAATAAATTGAATATCAATCGGCTGGCATTCCACCGTTACGCCATGACGCAAATGTAATCGGCGCGCCGCGTGAACACCGGCCGGCCTCGGTTAAACTTGCGGCTCGCTGCCATTGCCGACATGCAACGCCTGCTCCTCATCCTCCTCGCGCTGATCCTGCCGCTCCAGTTCGCCTGGGCGGGAGCGGCCGCGTATTGCCGGCACGAGGTGGCCGCAGCGGCCAAGCAGCACCTGGGGCATCACGAGCACCAGCACAAGGCCGATGCCGGCCAGCATGCGGCCAAGGACAGCGCCGATGCCGACAAGCTGGGCATGGCCGATCCCGACTGCGGGGTCTGCCATGTCGCCTCGGTGCCGTTCGCGCGCGCCGACGGGCCGCGCGTGCAGGCCAGCCAGCGCGTCGAACAGGCGCAGGCCCCGCCGCAGGCCGGCTTCTCCTCCCACAGCGCCAGGGCGCCCGACCGCCCGCAGTGGCCCCGTCTCGCTTAGCCGGCGAGACGACGCTACCCGCTTCCCTGATTTCTCCCTGATTCGCTGAACTCAGGCGTCTCGCCGAATTCCCGGTTTCTTTCCTGGTGCAATTCGATGCGAAGACTTTTGCTGCCGCTGGGGCTGGCGGCCGTACTGACCAGCCCGCTTGCCGGCGTCGCCCAGACGCCACCATCCGCCATCCAACCCTCGCCGTACGCCGCCAGTGCGGACGGCGCGGGCGTACGCGAGCCGTCCGGCACGCTGACGCTCGACGCCGCGCTGGCGCTGGCCGAAGCCGGCAGCTTCGCGCTGTCCGCCGCCGGCAAGGAGCTGGATGCCACCGAGGGCGACCTGACGCAGGCGCGCGTGATCCCCAATCCCGAGCTGGCTGTGTTGATGGAAGACACGCGCCGCGCCACGCGCTCGACCACCGGCCAGTTCAACGTGCCGATCGAACTGGGCGGCAAGCGCGCCGCCCGCATCGGCGTGGCCGAGCGCGGGCGCGAACTGGCGCAGGCGGAGCTGGGCGGCGTACGCGCCGAGCTGCGCGCGGCGGTGATCGCGCGCTTCTTCGGCGTGCTGGTCGCGCAGGAGCGCATCAAGCTGGCCGAGGGCTCGGTCGATATCGCCAGCCGCGCCGCGCAGGCCGCCTCGCGCCGTGTTGCCGCCGGCAAGGTGGCGCCGCTGGAAGCGACGCGCGCGCAGGTCGAGCAGGCCAACGCCGAGCTGGAACTGGCCGAGGCCACCGGCGCGCTGCAGTCGGCACGGCAGTCGCTGGCCGCGCTGTGGGGCAACGCCGCGCCGCGCTTCGCGCAGGCACAGGGTGACCTCGACGCGCTGCCGTCGCGCCCCGCGCCCGCCGCGCTGGAAACGGCGCTGGAAGACTCCCCGCTGCTGGCCGCCAGCCGCCTCTCCGCCGAACGCAGCCGCGCCGAAGTCGCGGTGGCGCGCAGCCGCCAGTACCCCGACGTCACCGTCAGCCTCGGCGCCAAGCGCGACAACGAGGCCAACCGCAACATGGCCGTGCTGGGCGTGGCGATCCCGCTGCCGCTGTTCGACCGCAACCAGGGCAACCTGTACGCGGCCCTGCGCCGGGCCGACCGCGCGCAGGACGCGCATGCGGCCAACCGCATCCGGCTGGCCAATGCGCTGCAGCAGGCGTCGACGCAGCTGTCTGTGTCGCGCGCCGCGGCGCAGACGCTGCAGGGCTCGGTGCTGCCCGCGGCGGAGCAGGCGTACGCCGCCGCTTCGCGCGGGTTCGAGGCCGGCAAATTCAATTTCCTTGATGTGCTGGACGCCCAGCGCACCCTGTTCCAGGCGCGCATCCGCTACCTGGACGTGCTGGCCCGCACCTATGACGCGGCCGCCAGCATCGATCGCATCCTCGGACACTGATACGGAAGGCTCCAAGCATGGCAATGAGCAAGCAACAACGGGCCGCGGTGGTGGCCATCCTGGTCGCGGGGCTGCTGGGCGGCGCGGCGATCCTGTTCACGGGCAAGGGCGGCGGCTCAGGCGAGGCCGGGCATGAGCATGGCGAGCACGCTGAACAAGGCGAGCATGTCGACCATGACGACCATGACCACGGCCACGCGCACGACAAGCCGGCGGCAACGCCGGCCAGCGCAGCCGCTGCCGCCGCTGCGCCAGCGCAGGCGGCCGACCAGCCCCACGTCATCAAGCTGACGCCGGAGCAGGTGCAGCAGGCCGGCATCGGCATCGCCACGGCGGGTTCCGCGCCGCTGCGCGGCAGCGTCGATTTCCCCGGCGAGATCCGCTTCAACGACGACCGCACCGCGCACGTGGTGCCGCGCGTCGCGGGCGTGGCGCAGGCGGTGCCGGCCAACCTGGGCGAGCAGGTCGCCAGGGGCCAGGTGCTGGCCGTGATCGCCAGCACGGCACTGGCCGAGCAGCGCAGCGAACTGCTCGCGGCGCAGCGGCGCGAGGCGCTGGCGCGCGCCACCTACGCGCGCGAAAAGACGCTGTGGCAGGAGAAGATCTCCGCCGAACAGGACTACCAGCAGGCCCGCACCGCGCTGGAGGAAGCGCAGATCGCGGTGCAGAACGCCAGGCAGAAGCTGGTCGCGATCGGCGCAGCGGAGAGTGCCGGCAAGGACGGCAAGGACGGCAAGGGCGGCAGCCTGAACCAGTTCGCGCTGCGCGCGCCGTTCGACGGCATCATCGTGGAGAAGCACCTGTCGCTGGGCGAGGCCGTCAAGGAAGACGCCAGCGTCTTCACCATCTCCGACCTGAGCTCGGTCTGGGCCGAGTTCGTGGTCTCGGCGCGCGACCTCGACCAGGTGCGCGTGGGCGAGACCGTCAGGATCCGCTCCACCGCCTCCGAGTCGCAGGCCGAGGGCAAGGTCTCCTACGTCGGCGCGCTGCTCGGCGAACAGACCCGCACCGCCAAGGCACGCGTGACGCTGGCCAATCCGGGCATGGCGTGGCGGCCCGGGCTGTTCGTCACGGTCAGCGTGCTCGGTGCCGCGACGCAGGTGCCGGTCACGGTGGCAGCCGATGCCGTGCAGCAGGTCGATGGCAGCAGCGCCGTGTTCGTCGCGGTGCCGGGCGGGTTTGCCGTGCAGCCGGTCAAGACCGGCCGCAGCGGCGGCAAGCTGGTCGAGATCACCGAAGGCCTGCAGGCCGGCGCGCGCTACGCCGCGGCCAACAGCTTCATCCTCAAGTCCGAGCTGGGCAAGGCCAGCGCCGGGCATGAGCACTGAGCGGGAGGCGCCATGTTCGAACGCCTGATCCGCTTTGCCATCGAGCAGCGCTGGATGGTGCTGCTGGCCGTGCTCGGCATGGCCGCGCTGGGCCTGTACAACTACACCCGGCTGCCGATCGACGCCGTGCCCGACATCACCAACGTGCAGGTGCAGATCAACACCGCCGCGCCCGGCTATTCGCCGCTGGAGACCGAGCAGCGCATCACCTATCCGGTCGAGACCGTGATGGCGGGCCTGCCGGGGCTGGAGCAGACCCGCTCGCTGTCGCGCTACGGGCTGTCGCAGGTCACGGTGATCTTCCGCGAAGGCACCGATATCCATTTCGCGCGGCAGCTGGTCAACCAGCGCATCCAGGAAGCGCGCGACGGGCTGCCGCCCGGCATCACGCCGGCGATGGGGCCGATTTCCACCGGCCTTGGCGAGATCTACCTGTGGACCGTCGAAGCCGAGCCCGGCGCGCGCAAGCCGGACGGCACGCCGTACACGCTGTCCGACCTGCGCGAGATCCAGGACTGGGTGGTGCGCCCGCAGCTGCGCAACGTGCCGGGGGTGACCGAGGTCAATGCCATCGGCGGCCATGCGCGCGCCTATGTGGTCGCGCCCAGCCTGGAGCGGATGGCATCGTACGGCCTGTCGCTCGCCGACGTGGTGGCCGCGCTGGAGAAGAACAACGACAACGTCGGCGCCGGCTATATCGAGCGGCGCGGCGAGCAATACCTGGTGCGCGTGCCGGGCCAGGTGCGCTCGCTCGACGATATCCGCGACGTCATCGTCGGCACCGCGCAGGGCCAGCCGATCCGCGTGCGCGACCTGGCCAGCGTGCAGACCGGCGGCGAGCTGCGCACCGGCGCCGCCACCGAGGACGGCCGCGAGGTGGTGTTGGGCACGGTCTTCATGCTGATCGGCGAGAACAGCCGCACGGTGTCGCAGGCGGTCGACCGCAAGATGGCGGAGATCAACCGCACGCTGCCGGCCGGCGTGAAAGCGATCACCGTGTACGACCGCACCACGCTGGTCGACAAGGCCATCGCCACGGTGAAGAAGAACCTGCTGGAAGGCGCGGTGCTGGTGATCGCCATCCTGTTCCTGTTCCTCGGCAACCTGCGCGCGGCGCTGATCACCGCGCTGGTGATCCCGCTGTCGATGCTGTTCACCTTCACCGGCATGGTCCACACGCGCACCAGCGCCAACCTGATGAGCCTGGGGGCGCTGGACTTCGGCATCATCGTCGACGGCGCGGTGGTGATCGTCGAGAACTGCGTGCGGCGCCTGGCGCATGCGCAGCAACGCCATGGCCGCGCGCTGACGCGCACCGAACGCCTGCACGAGGTCTTTGCCGCCGCGCGCGAGGCGCGCCGGCCGCTGCTGTACGGCCAGCTCATCATCATGGTGGTGTACCTGCCGATCTTTGCGCTGACCGGCGTCGAGGGCAAGATGTTCCACCCGATGGCGATCACCGTAGTGCTGGCGCTGCTGGGGGCGATGGTGCTGTCGGTGACCTTCGTTCCCGCGGCGGTGGCGCTGGCGATCGGCAATCGCGTGGCCGAGCGCGAGAACCGGCTGATGGCATGGGCGCGGCGCCGCTATGCCGTGCTGCTTGACCGCTCGCTGTCGGCGACGCCGGTGGTGCTGGCACTGGCCGGCGTCGCGGTGGCGCTGTCCCTGGCAATTGCCACGCGCCTGGGCAGCGAGTTCGTGCCCAACCTCAACGAGGGCGACCTCGCCATCCAGGCGCTGCGCATTCCCGGCACCAGCCTGACGCAGTCGGTGGCGATGCAGCAACAGATAGAGACCACGCTGAAGGCGAAATTCCCGGAGATCCAGCGCGTGTTCGCGCGCACCGGCACCGCCGAGATCGCCTCGGACCCGATGCCGCCGAATATCTCGGACGGCTACATCATGCTCAAGCCGCAGTCCGAATGGCCCGCGCCGCGCCGCACGCGCGACGAGCTGATCGCCGCGATCCGCGCGGAGGTCGGCAAGCTGCCCGGCAACAACTACGAGTTCTCGCAGCCGATCCAGCTGCGCTTCAACGAGCTGATCTCGGGCGTGCGTTCCGACGTCGCGGTCAAGGTGTTCGGTGACGACAACGCCGTGCTGGAGGACACCGCCAACCGCATCGCCGCGGTGCTGCAGGGCATTGCGGGCGCGGCCGAGGTCAAGGTCGAGCAGACCACCGGGCTGCCGATGCTGAGCGTCAATATCGACCGCGACAAGGCCGCGCGCTACGGCCTCAACCTGAGCGATATCCAGGAGGCCGTGGCGATCGGCATCGGCGGCAAGGTGTCGGGCACCTTCTTCAGCGGCGACCGGCGCTTCGACATCGTCGTGCGCCTGCCGGAAGCCGTGCGCGAAGACGTGGAAGCGCTGCGGCGCCTGCCGGTGGCGCTGCCGAAGGACACCTCTGCCGGCGCGCGCACCAGCTATATCCCGCTCAGCGAAGTCGCCACCGTGGAGATCGCGCCCGGCCCCAACCAGGTCTCGCGCGAGAACGGCAAGCGCCGCATCGTGGTCAGCGCCAACGTGCGCGGCCGCGATATCGGCAGCTTCGTGCCCGAGGCGGAGGCCGCCATCCGCGAGCGCGTGCGCATCCCCGCCGGCTACTGGACCAGCTGGGGCGGCACCTTCGAGCAGCTGCAGTCCGCGACCGCAAGGCTGCGCGTGGTGGTGCCGCTGGCACTGGGGCTGGTGTTCGTGCTGCTGTTCGCCATGTTCGGCAACGTCAAGGACGGGCTGCTGGTTTTCACCGGCATCCCGTTCGCGCTGACCGGCGGCATCCTTGCGCTGTGGCTGCGCGGCATTCCGCTGTCGATCTCGGCAGCGGTGGGCTTTATCGCGCTGTGCGGCGTGGCGGTGCTGAACGGGCTGGTGATGCTGTCGTTTATCCGCTCGCTGCGCGAAGAGGGCATGGGGCTGGACCAGGCGATCCGGGATGGCGCGCTGACGCGGCTGCGGCCCGTGCTGATGACCGCGCTGGTGGCGTCGCTGGGCTTCGTGCCGATGGCGCTGGCCACCGGCACGGGCGCCGAAGTGCAGCGCCCGCTGGCCACGGTGGTGATCGGCGGCATCCTGTCGTCGACGGCGCTGACGCTGCTGGTGTTGCCGGTGCTGTACCGGCTGGCGCACAGGAGTGATGAGCCGGTGGCGGAGTTGGCGCAGGATGGCGATGAGCCGGCAACTGTGGACCGCCACGCCAGCAATCCATCTTTCACGCCGCCGTGAAGCGTTTCTCCTGTGCACGCGGCACACTGGCGGCAGCACAAGGAGCCCCCATGATCGCCATCCTCTTCGAAGTCGAGCCCGCACCGGGCCGCCGCGACGCCTATCTCGACATCGCGGCAACGCTGCGCCGCGAACTGGAGACCATCGACGGCTTTATCTCGGTCGAGCGTTTCCAGAGCCTGGCCAACCCCGGCAAGATACTGTCGCTGTCCTTCTTCCGCGACGAGGCCGCGGTGACTGCCTGGCGCAATACCGTGGCGCACCGCGAGGCACAGGCCGCCGGCCGCGGCGGCGTGTTCGCCGACTACCGGCTGCGCGTGGCGCAGGTGCTGCGCGACTACGGCATGCACGCGCGCGACGAAGCCCCCGCCGACAGCCGCGCGGCCCACGACCGCAAGCCCGGCTGAAGGCGCCAGCGATGACGATGGAAGCAATCGGGACGCAGGCCGCCTTCATCGGCCTGACTTTCCTGCTGGCGGGCTTTGTCAAAGGCGTGGTCGGCCTGGGCCTGCCCACCGTCGCGGTGGGACTGCTCGGGCTCGTGATGCCGCCGGCGCAGGCCGCGGCGCTGCTGGTGGCGCCGTCGATGGTGACCAACCTGGTGCAGCTGGTCAGTGGTCCGCGTTTCGGCCAACTGGTACTTCGGCTGTGGCCGATGCTGGCGGCGATCTGCGCCGGCACGTGGCTGTGCGCGGCGCTGGTGCCGGCCGGGATGATGACCCATGCCACCTCGGCGCTTGGCGTGGCGCTGGTGCTGTATGCGATGGTCGGGCTGGCTGCGGTGAAGTTGCACGTGCCGCCGGCGGCAGAGGCCTGGCTCGGGCCGGTAGTCGGGCTGGTGACCGGCGCGATCACCGCGGTGACCGGCGTGTTCGTGATTCCCGCCGTGCCTTACCTGCAAGGGCTGGGGCTCGAAAAGGAAAGCCTGGTGCAGGCGCTGGGGCTGTCCTTCACGATCTCGACCATTGCGCTGGCGGTCAGCCTGGCGCTGGGCGGATCGTTGCTGCACACGCCGGTGCTGGGGGCTTCGTTGCTGGCGCTGGTGCCTGCGCTCGGCGGCATGTTCATCGGGCAATGGCTGCGCCATCGCATCAGTGCGGAGCGCTTCCGCAAGGTGTTCTTCTGCGGGCTGCTGGTGCTGGGCGGCGAGCTGGCGATGCGCGGGCTTTCGTGACATTGCCCTTGAAGACCGCCGGTTTGCTCCCCTCTCCCGCCTGCGGGAGAGGGGCAGGGGGAGAGGGCAGGCGCTGGCATACCGACGCGCTTTACTTCGTTGACACCCCCGCCCTCACCCCAACCCTCTCCCGCAAGCGGGAGAGGGAGCACCAATCGGCTAAGCAAAGGTCATTGGTAAGCGCATGAAACTCACCGTCCCGCCTGCACCACCCGCCCGTTCAACGGCTGCACCGGCCGCGCATTCATCCGGTAGAGCTTGCGGAACGCAGCCAGTTGCGCCGCCGAAATCTCCACCGGCGTCTTCAACACCTGCCACTTCACATCCTCGCTGCAGGGCGGCGTGGTCAGCGAGCCGGTGAACGCCCAGTAGGATTGCTGTGCGGGCAGCAGCGCCGTTACGTCGATCGGCGCATTCAGTTGGCGCGATTCACCGGTCTTGGCCGGCAGGCTGGCAAAGACCGGCTGCAACGCCGCATTCTCGCGCCCGGTCTTGAACAGCACCGCCACCACCGCCAGCTTGCCTGCGGCGTCCTGGTGCACCAGGTGCGCCACCAGCGGATACGCCTTGCCGTTGATCTTCTCCTCGCTTGGCGTGTGGAAGTGGAACTGCACCAGCTTGTACGCCGCGCCGTCGAACTCGGCCTGACCGCCCGCGGGCAGGTTGACCTGGACGGTATGGCCGTTGTTGACCACGGTTGCCTGCGTCGCGGTGTAGCCAAAGCCGATCGGCTTCAGGTCCGCGCTCACCGTCTTGTCGGTACGGATATCGATGGGCGACTGGTGCTTGCCCAGCGTGCAGGTCTTGTAGCCGGCGTCGAGCTCGCCCCAATGGCCGGCGCCGGTCGGTCCGGCGTAGCTCCAGTGGGTGTCGTTGCCTGCCCAGGCGGCAGGGGCGAGCATCGCTGCGCAAATGGTGATGGCCGGCAGCTTGATGGTCATGTCGATGCGTCCTCGTGTAGGTGACCCCCATGGTTTCGGATCTCCCGGGCCGGCGCGGTCTGCCGCCAGGCCTGGCCCGGGCCCGAAATCATGCAGCAAAACTCATCCTACGCGAACACAGCATTACTGAATTCCGGTCTGCACCGCGCTTATTGCGGGGACGTGGCAGACATCATGACAGGCACGGCCGGAAGATCCGGCCGTGCCTGCGCTTCAGTGCGGCGGGGTGCCGGGCTGGCTTGACTCCAGCTGGTCCCGCACCGCGGCGATATGGTCGCCGGCGGCATCGACGGCCGCTTCGAGATCCTGCTCGCTGCAGCGAAGCTCGCGGCACCAGTACTGCACTTCAAGCGGATCCATCAGGTTAATGCGGCCCGGATCCAAAGGCCTGAACTGGCTCGTTGCATCGATCATGCTCGCCTCCTGTCCGTGCCTCGGCGCGACACGGCCCTTGCATTGTAGGCAGTGATCGGAATCGCGTTGCATGCAATGCCGAAGCTGTGCGCCATGCCATGCACGCGACTCGGCATATGATGCACGGGTTACCCACGCCGACAGGACGCCGCATGCCCCGCTCTTCCGGTGCAAAGCTCTGGTCCACGCTGAACAAGGCCGCCACGCGCAATGCCCGCCGCATGCAGCGCGCGGTCAACCGCAATATCACCAGGCCGATGACCGAGGCCATCGTGCGCAACGCGGTGAAGCAATCCGCTGCAGTCACCGCGGCCACGCAGCGCGCGCTGTCCGGCGTGGTGTCGCCGGCCGAACCGCCGCGCAGCCGCGGCAGCGGGCGCTGGGAGGAGGGCAGCTGGGGCGCCGGCCCGCTCGCGCCGCGGCGCTATCGCATGTTCGTGCCGGCGGGCGCCAATGGCAGGCGCCGCGCGCCGATGCTGGTGTTGCTGCATGGCTGCGGGCAGGACACCGCCAGCTTCGCCGCGGTCACGCGTGCCGCCGCCGTGGCGCGCGAAGCGGGCTGGGTGGTGCTGCTGCCCGAGCAGAGCTCGCAGGCGAACGGGCAGCGCTGCTGGAACTGGTTCAAGCCCGCCGGGCAGGGCGCAGTGGAAGCGGGCCTGCTGATGGCGCTGGTCGAGCAGGCATGCCGCACGCATCCGGTGGCCGCTGACCGCGTCAGTGTGCTCGGGCTGTCAGCGGGCGGGGCGATGGCGTTGACGCTCGGCCTGCGCTATCCCGCGCGCTTCGCAGCGGTCGGCTCGCATTCCGGCGCGGTGCCATGGAGCGCCACCAATGCCACGCAGGCGGCACGGGCGATGCGCGGCCAGCGCGGGCCCGATGCCCGGGCCGTCCACGCGCTGCGCCTGGGCCTTGCCGGCCGGCGCCCGCCGCCGCTGTTGCTGCTGCATGGCGATGCCGACGCCATGGTCGATGTCAGCAACGCCACCGCGGCGGCGGCGCTGTGGATGCAGCTGCAGCCCGAAGGCGCGCATCCGCTCGCTGCGGTGCCGGCGCGGCGCATCCAGCGCGGCATGCGGCGTGCGGTCGATGTATTCGACTGGACCGAGGGCAAGGCGCCCTACCTGCGGCTGGTGCGGGTCGAAGGACTGGGCCACGCCTGGAGTGGCGGGGCAGGCGGACATGCGTTCTCGGATCCGGCAGGTCCGGACGGCCTGAAGCTGGCGCTGCGGTTTTTCCTGGCGGTTGGGGGGTGAGAAGCGTCAGCCCAGCGACACCCCGGCGTCACCCCAGCGACACCGGCTCAATCACCACATCGCTGACCGCACAAGCCACGCACGGCAGGATCAGCCCTTCCTCTTTCTCATCCAGGCTCAGCCCGGGCCATTCGATCCGGTAGCGGACCGATCCGGCATGCAGCCGGCTGGCACAGGCCCGGCAGGTGCCGTTGCGGCAGGAGTTGGGCAGCGGCACGCCGTCGAGCAACGCGGCTTCCAGCAGGCTCAGCTCGGGCGAGGCGGCAAAGGTCTGGCCGCCCGGCAGTACCTGCGCGGTGAATTCGCCATCGTTGTCGGCCACGGGCGCGTCGTGCTCAGCCATCGGAATCTTCCTGTGCCTGCGGAAACTGCGCGCGCCCATGGGTGGCGTCGCGCAGGGCATCGCGTGCCGCATCCACTTGCGTGGCAGGCAGGCGCAGCACCAGCGTTGCCAGCGCCCCGTAGGCGGTATCGGCCAGCGTGCAGCCCTGCTGGGCGGCCTGCTCGATCCAGCGGCGCACGCGTGGCTCGTCGGCATAGTCGACCGATATCGCCAGCGTGGCGTAGGCGATGCGCTCGATGCGCTCGGCCGATTTCAGTGCGGCGGCGATGGCATCGGTGTAAGCGCGCACCAACCCGCCGGCGCCCAGCTTGACGCCGCCGTAGTAGCGCACCACCGCGGCCAGCACGCCGTCGAGGTCATGGTGGCGCAGCACTTCCAGGATCGGCCGGCCGGCGGTGCCCGAAGGTTCGCCGTCGTCGGACATGCCCGACGCGCCGCCGGCGAGCAACGCCCAGCACACATGGGTAGCGGTGGGGTGTTCCGCGCGCAGCGCCTGCAGCGCGGCCATGGCCGCGTCGCGGTCGGCCACCGGCAAGGCCAGGGCCAGGAAACGGCTCTTGCGGATTTCGATTTCGGCCTGGACGGGGTGGGCTAGCGTGTAGGTCGGCAAGCGGGAGGTGCGGAAAGGGGCGGAAATTGGCGGAAAGGGGCGGAAAAAGCTGGAAAAAGCTGCGCGGTGCGGTCACGGACAGGACCCGCAAGTGTACCGCAGCGGATTATCCACCCACCGGCCGTGCTTCCGCCTCAAGTGTTGCATCGTCAACTCGCTGTCACAAACGCGCCCTACGATCTGCAGCGGTCGGGCGCAATGCCGCCCGCCGCCCGCCTGTGCCAACAGGTGCCCGGCCGCCCGTGTGGTGCCGGCGCGATCAAGCCGTCAAAAAAACCAGATCCATCCCTTTCCCCGGATAAAACCATGCAACAACAACCCGATGCCGGCCGCCGCAAGGCCCTGAAACTGCTGGCGGGCGCGCCAATGCTTCCGCTTGGCCTGGCTTCCGCCGGCCTGCTGGCCGGCTGCGGCGGCGGCGACGATGCCGTGGCAGCGCCTGCACCCGCCCCGGCGCCCGGCGCCACCTTCACCACGGCCGAGTTCATCCCCATGAACGCGCCCACGCTGGCGGAGCCCGCCGCGATGGCGACCACCACCGTCGGTTCGAGCCTGAAGGTGTCGTTCAGCGACGGCAGCAGCACCACCTGCAAGCTTGCCTACCAGCCGTTCTTCGTCACCGGCGACACGCTGCCGGACGGCAAGGGCGGCACCATCGTGGCCGGCGGCTACTACGACATCAACAACCAGCCGATTTTGGACAACTCCGTGGCCGGCAAGGAACGCCAGTTCTTCTCCGACGCGCCGGACGGCAGCTCGCTGCTGACGCTGGCCAACCCCACCGTGCCCGGCGTCAAGGGCAATACCGTGTTCGCGGTGGTGCAGTTCGAGTACACCACGCGCAACCAGAACAACGCCAGCATGTACGGCCTGCTGCCGTCGCCGATCGCGGTCGTGACGCTGGACCAGGACCCGGCCACCGGCAAGCTGACCCCGGTGAAGTACCACAACGTCGATACCTCCGGCGTCAACGGCCTGTGGATCACCTGCGGCGCGAGCCTGTCGCCGTGGAACACCCACCTGTCGAGCGAAGAGTACGAGACCGACCTGATGGACGCCGCCGCTGTCACGCAGCTGCAGGGCTACAGCCAGAACCTGTATGGCGACTCCACCCGGGCCAACGCCTACCACTACGGCCACCTGCCCGAAGTGACGGTCAACCCCGACGGCACCGGCACCATCAGGAAGCACTACTGCCTCGGCCGCATCTCGCACGAACTGGTGCAGGTCATGCCCGACGAGCGCACCGTGCTGATGGGCGACGATGCCACCAACGGCGGGCTGTTCATGTTTATCGCCGACCAGGCGCGCGACCTCTCCAGCGGCTCGCTGTACGTGGGCAAGTGGCAGCAGACCTCGGGCGTTGGCCCGGGCAGCGCCACGCTGTCGTGGATCAGGCTGGGCAGCGCCACCAGCGCCGAGATCCGCGCGCTCGTCGATGGCGGCATCCGCCTGGCCGACATCATGGACGTGCAGACCGCCGACCCGAACGACAGCAGCTACACCCGCATCCTGTACAACGGCAAGGCCAACTGGATCAAGCTGGTGCCGGGCATGGAAAAGGCCGCGGCCTACCTGGAAACCCACCGCTACGCCGCGCTGGTCGGCGGCAGCCTGGGCTTTACCAAGATGGAAGGCACCACGGTCAACATCAAGGACAAGAAGGCCTACTCCGCGATGTCGCGCATCGAGTCGAGCATGCTCGCCGGCAATGCCGCCAACCAGGGCGACATCCAGGTCGAAGGCCCGTACTCCGGCGCCGTCTATGAGCTGAACCTGAAAGGCGGCCAGACCGACAAGAGCGGCAACGCCATCGACAGCGAATGGGTGCCGGTCGACATGGCCGCGGTGCCGGCGCTGGTCAGCGAAGATTTCGGCGGCGGCAAGCTGAAGCAGCAGGATGCGCTCGGCAACTTCGCCAACCCGGACAAGGTCGCCACGCCCGACAACCTCAAGTTCTCGGAGAAGCTGCGCACGCTGTTTGTCGGCGAGGACAGCAACACCCACGTCAACAACTTCCTGTGGGCCTACAACGTCGATACCAAGGTGCTCAGCCGCGTGCTGTCGTGCCCGGCCGGCGCCGAATCGACCGGGCTGCATGCGGTGGACGAGATCAACGGCTGGACCTACGTGATGAGCAACTTCCAGCACGTGGGCGACTGGGAATCGCCGCTGCACGACATGGTCAAGCCCACGCTCGACCCGCTGGTGCGTGCCAATTACAAGGACCGCTTCGGTGCGGCGGTGGGGTACCTGACCGGCGACCCGACGGGCGTGAAGCTGGCGAAGGCCTGACGGCACGGGTCGCCGTGGCATGAAGGCGGCGGCGCTGCGCCGCCGCCGGTGCATCCCGGCTCCGCGCAGACTCTGCTACGCTAGCCGTTCCCCCGGCAAACGAGCCAGTCGCCATGACCGACCAGACCCACGACCCCGACGCGCGCCGCATGGCGCCCGCCACCGAGCGCAATCGCGAGCCCATCCTCGCGGTGCTGCGCAATGTGCTGCCCGCCAGCGGCACGGTGCTGGAAATCGCCAGCGGCACCGGCCAGCACGCGGCGCACTTTGCCGCGGCGTTTCCTGGCCTGACCTGGCAGCCGAGCGATCCCGACCGTGCCGCGCGCGAATCGATTGCCGCATGGACCGCGCATGCGGGGTTGACCAACGTGCGCGCGCCGCTGGACCTTGACGTGTGCCGCCAGCCCTGGGGCATCGCTGCCGCCGACGCGATGGTCTGCATCAACATGCTCCATATCTCGCCGTGGGCCGCGGCCGAGGCGCTGTTCGCCGGCGCCGGAAAGCTGCTGAAGCCCGGCGGCGTGCTCTACCTGTATGGCCCCTATCGCCGCGGCGGCGCGCATACCGCGCCGAGCAATGCCGCCTTCGACGCACAGCTGCGCGCCACCGACGCCGACTGGGGTGTGCGCGACATGGAAGACGTGGTCGCGCTGGGCGCCGCGCAGGGATTGCGCTGCGACGAGCCGGTGCCGATGCCGGCGAACAACTTCAGCCTGGTGTTCCGCAGATAGCCGCGCCGCAAGGCGTTCTCAGCCGCGCACCAGCATCACGATGGCCGTGGCGATCAGGCACACGGCAAACAGCGCGCGCAGGCGCCGCTCGGGCATCCGGTGCGCCAGCGCCACGCCCCATGAGATCGTCAGCATGCCGCCCAGCGACAGCGGAATGCCGCTGGCCCAGTCGACATGCCCGGCGTGGGCATACGTGCCCAGTGCCACCACGGCTCCTGGTGTCACCAGCGCCAGCGCCAGCCCTTGCGCCGCGGCCTGGCGCAGCCCGAACAGCCCCACCAGCGCCGGCGCCGCGACCACGCCGCCGCCCACGCTGAAGAAGCCGGAAAAGACGCCGCCGACCACGCCCACCAGCGGCAGCCAGCGCGGCGACACGCGTGCCTGCTGCACGGTGGCCGCGCGTCCCGGCAGCAGCCGCCACAGGAAGTACAGCGCCAGCCCGATCATGAAGACCGCGAAGACGCGCCGCAGCGCCTGCGCGTCCATCGCGGTGGCCGCGCGCGCCGACAGCCAGGTGGCCAGCACCGCCGACAGGCCCAGCACCAGCGCGGTACGCAGGGCAATATCCGCGCGCCTGCGGTACTGCCAGAAGCCGATCAGCACATTGGGCGCGATCATCACCAGCGCGGTGCCCTGTGCCAGCTGCTGGTCCATGCCGTAGATCAGGCCCAATGCGGGGATCGCGATCAGCCCGCCGCCGATGCCGAACAGCCCGCCCACCGCACCCAGCACACCGCCAAGGGCAAAGATCAGGAGCGAGGACAGCAGGGAATGGTCAGGCATCGGCGGGGGCAATGCAGGGGCAAAGGTGGGGCGTGAACGCGCAGGGGCGGAACACCGCAAGCGCGAAAGCGGCAAGCGCAGCGGGGCATCATCATACGCCACGGGCGCGCTGGCCGCTTTGCACTAAAATCTTCCGGTCATTTCGATCCAGCGACGCCGTTGCCCGCCAGGGCCCTGCCGCGCCGCGCCCGCCAAGGAGAACACGATGAAGGTCCAGAACATCCTGCAGACGATCGGCAACACCCCGCATATCCGCATCAACCGCCTGTTCGGCAGCGGGCACGAAGTCTGGATCAAGTCCGAGCGCAGCAATCCGGGTGCCTCGATCAAGGACCGCATCGCGCTGTCGATGGTCGAGGACGCCGAGCGCCGCGGCGTGCTGAAGCCGGGCGGCACCATCATCGAGCCGACCTCCGGCAACACCGGCATCGGCCTGGCGATGGTGGCCGCGGTCAAGGGCTACAAGCTGGTGCTGGTGATGCCGGACAGCATGTCGATCGAGCGCCGCCGGCTGATGCTGGCCTATGGCGCCGCCTTCGACCTGACCCCGCGCGAGAAGGGCATGAAGGGCGCGATCGCACGCGCCGAGGAACTGGTTGCCGCCACGCCCGGCGCCTGGATGCCGCAGCAGTTCGAGAACCCCGCCAACGTCGACGTGCATGCGCGCACCACCGCGCAGGAAATCCTGAACGACTTCCCCGAAGGGCTCGACGTGCTGATCACCGGCGTCGGCACCGGCGGCCACCTGACCGGCTGCGCCCGGGCGCTGAAGGACAAGTGGCCGCAGCTCAAGGTCTTCGGCGTCGAGCCGGTGGCCTCGCCGGTGATCTCCGGCGGCGCGCCGGCACCGCACCCGATCCAGGGCATCGGCGCGGGCTTTATCCCGAAGAACCTCGACACCGAGCTGCTCGACGGCGTGATCCAGGTCGATGCCGAACCCGCGCGCGAGATGGCCCGCCGCTGCGCGCGCGAAGAAGGCATCCTGGTTGGCATCTCGTCCGGCGCGACGCTGGCCGCGATCGCGCAGAAGCTGCCGGAGCTGCCGGCCAATGCGCGCGTGCTGGGCTTCAACTACGACACCGGCGAACGCTACCTGACGGTGGAGGGCTTCCTGCCGGCCTAAGGCCACTGGCCGGCAGAGATGCCGCGCCAGGGAGTCGGGGATGCGCGCTGTCAGCAGGACAAGCGATGGCGCTTGTGCCAGTCGGCCAGCGACTCCTCCGGCCAGGTGTCGCAGCGCACGTGGCCCTTGCCCCTGGGTACATCGACCCAGGGCGCGGCGGATTCCAGCGAGGCCTCCACCACCTCGGGCGGGCGCGGCAGCGGCGTATCGATGGCCGACGCATGCGGATACACCAGCTCCGGCCAGCGCGGATCCCACAGCCACAGCGCGCTGCCGCATTTCACGCAGAAATGCCGCTGCGCCGGCGAGCGCCGCGCGCGCTTGCCCGGCTCGCGCAGCACGGCGTGGTAGATGCCCAGGTGCTTGCGCCCGCGCACGTGCAGCGTAGCGGCATCGCCGCCGATATTGATCGCATAGCCGCCGCCGCCGGCGGTCTTGCGGCAGATCGAGCAATGGCAGTGCATGTACGGATACGGCGAGTCCGATTCGAGCGAGAAATGGACGGCGCCGCAATGGCAGGAGCCTTCGAGATGCATGGTGGAGTCCTTTGCGCATTGGCGATTTCTGCAGTTCCTTGACTGTAGAAAACCTTGCACAAAGTGCAAAACCAGTCGCGCCGGGCTAGCGTCACAGCGCTGTGGTTACAGCGCCTTGCGGAACGTCAGGTTGATGCGCGCGCGTCCCAGCAGCGGATGATCCCCATCGGCCAGCGGCGCCACGCCGTGGAAGGCCAGCCGCGACGGGCCGCCCCACACCACCACGTCGCCATGCGCCAGCCGCACGCGCTGCGGCCGCTCCGCGCGGCGCATGCCGCCGAACAGGAATACCGCCGGCAACCCCAGCGAAACCGAGACGATCGGCGCGCCGAAGTCGCGTTCATCGCGGTCCTGGTGCAGCGACAGGCGCGTGCCGGGCACATAGCGGTTGACCAGGCAGGCATCGGGTGCGAAGCCGGCGAAACCCGCCAGCGCTGCCGCTTCCTCCGCCAGCGCGCGCAATCGCGGCGGCATCGCCGGCCAGGGCTGGCCGCTCAGCGGGTCGGTGCGGTCGTAGCGGTAGCCCCGGGCATCCGAGACCCAGCCCGCATCCCCGCAGTTCGTCATCGCCACCGACATCGTCAGGCCGCCGGGCGTCACCATGTGGCGCAGCGGGGCGGCGGCAATGACCGCCTGCACGTCGGCGAGCAGGGCTTCGGCGTTCGTACGCGCCAGGCCGCGCAGCACCACTGCGCCGTCTGCCAGGGGCTCGGGCGCCGGGTTGGCCGGGGCGGGGTCGTCGAGGTTGTCGAAGAGGTCGAAGGTCATGGCTTGAGGGTGGACCGCGCGTGGCTGAAAATCAACAACTTCGCACTGAAGGACGCGTCAGCCCCCGCATGCAGCCTGCGCATGCCGGCGATGAAATCGGTAGATAAGCCGGCGCTATCCACCGATTCCCGATAGCCGGGCCCCAGGCGGCATTGTCATACTATGCGGACAATATCGCAGACCGGACATGGCAGATCCGGCGAACATATCAGGAGACAAAACTCATGCAACGACGTCGCTTCTTCCGCGTCGCGCTGGCTGCCGCCGGCGTCGCGCTGACAGCACCCCTTGGTACCCAGGCGCTGGCTGCCGACGACTTCCCGACCCGCCCGATCCGGCTCATCGTCCCTTATGGCGCTGGTGGCGTCACCGACCAGGTGACGCGCGCACTGGCTGACGCGGCCAGCCGTGAACTGGGCCAGGCGATCGTGGTGGAGAACAAGCCCGGTGTCAGTGGCACGCTTGGCGCCACGCAGATGGGAACCGCCGAGCCGGACGGCTACACGCTCAGCATGGCGCCCGTGGTGATCTTCCGCCTGCCGCACGTGCAGAAAATGCGCTATGACCCGCTCAAGGACCTGACGTATATCTCCATGATCGCGGACTACAACTTTGCGGTGGCGGTGAAGAAAGACGCCAAGTGGCAGACCATGCAGGAGCTGATCGCCGATGCGAAGGCAGACAAGAAAGGCATCAGCTATGGCACCACCGGCATCTACGGCAGCCAGCACCTGACCATTTCAGAACTGGCGCGGGTATCGCAATCGAACTGGACCCACGTGCCGTACAAGGGCGACGCCGAGGCGATCACCGCGCTGCTGAGCGGCTCGTCCGACGTGGCCGTGTTGTCGAACACGTTGCTGCCCTACGTGCAGAACGGGCAGATGCGCGTACTGGCGACGCTGTCGGAAAAGCGCGCCGCGGATTTCCCTAACGCGCCCACGCTGAAGGAGATCGGCTATCCGGTGTGGTCGAATTCGCCGTTCGGCATCATCGGCCCGGCGAACATGAAGCCCGCGGTAGTGAAGCGGCTTGACGAGGCCTTCCGCAATGCGCTCAAGGATCCAAAGTTCCTGAACGTGACGCGCCAGTACGGCATGGTCACCAACTACATGAACCCCGAGCAATACGCCGCCTATGCGCAGAAGGCCTTCAAGAGCGAGGGCGAGATCATTGCGCGGCTGGCCGAGGCGATGAAGAACCAGTAAGCGGTACCGCTTCGGAAACACGCATGGAGAAAGATCGCCGTGGACGTTCGCTGAAGAATGTCCACGGAAGTCATACGGCGGCCAAAGGGGGCATATCCCGGCCGTTTGTCGAGCAGATATTGTGTTCCGGTGGTGCCTGAATGCATGACACCTCCCTTGCTCTTCCTGCCTGTTTGCTCCCCTCTCCCGCCTGCGGGAGAGGGGCCGGGGGTGAGGGCCGGAGCCTCAACGAAGTCCAGCGCTTCACTTCGTGGACATGCCGGCCCTCACCCCAACGCTCTCCAGCAAGCGGGAGAGGGAGCACACTACCGGCACGTTCGGGCCGCCGTAGTGCCCAAAGGGCAATGCATTACCGTCCCCGCAAATCGGCGAAGAACCAAAAAAATCAGACGAACGTATCAATCTCGCCGCGCGCCGGCACTCGTGCAGAACGGACCACCGGTTCCGCCGGTGCGGCGGCCTCGGTGCCGGCCAGCGTGGCCGTGCCGAAGGCCGACTGCCCGCGCCCGTTGCCCGGCGCCTGCTGCTGTTGCTGCCCGTTGCCGGCCTGGTTGGCAAAGCCGTCCGCGCCGACGGACGTCTGTCCCAGCTGGATGCCGTTCTCGGACAGCGCGGTGCGCAGGTGCGGCAGCGCCGCTTCCACCGCGGCCCGTACCGCCTGGTGCGGCGAGACGAACTGCGCCTGTGCCTGGTCGTTGACCACGTTGAGCACGACCTTCAGCGGGCCGAGGTCGGGCGGGTTCAGTTGCAGTTCGGCGCTTTGCGAGCCTTGCGTGCTGAGGCGGATCATTTGCTGGCCGAGGGCCTGCGGCCACTGGCTGTCGTACAGCGCCGGGGCGACCACCGGGCGAGCGGCTGCGGCAGCCGCCGGCGCCTGGGTCGTGTGCTGGCCGGCGAGCGTGGCGGCCAGGGCCGGCGCGTTGTCGGCGTTGGCCGATACCGTGGCGGCCTCGGTGGCGCGCGCCGCGGCTTGCGCGGCGGCGAACGAGCTGGCGGCCGGGCGCGCTTCGCCGGCGCCATTGGCGGCGGCAAGCGGATCGGCGCGATGCCGGCCGATGCCGCTGTCGGGCTGCTGGCCGGTGTGGTCCTGCTGCGCCGGCATGCCGGCGGCCGGCACGGATTGCGCGAGGGCAGAGCCCGACCTGGCGTCCGTGGCGGCCGGCGTGCTGCCGTGCATCGCGGCGCGTTGCGAGGCGATGGTGGCGAGCGTGGCGGCGACCGAAGGCTGGGCCGGCGCGGCCTCGGCGGTCACGACCTGCAGCGTGTCGGGCAGTGCGGCGTTGCCCCGCAGCGCCTGCGCCTGGGCGCTGGCAATGTCGGATGCGTCGGCAGCCGCCGGCTGCGCGGCGCCGGCAAGCGCGGCTTGCAGGGCAGTGCTGCCGCCTGCGTCGGCGGCCGAGCCGACCGCTGCGCCGGCAGCGCCGGCCGCTGCGGACGCTGCCGGGGCCGTTGCCGGCAACAGCAATGCCAGCGCCGCGGCTGCGGCTGCGGCCGCGGCATCGGCGGCCACGGTGCTGTCATCGTTTTCCTTGGCCTTGTCGGCGGCAGCCGGCTTGTCCGCCGGCGCCGCCGGCGCCTTGGTGTCGGCGCGCGCCGGCTCCGGTGCTGCCTGCTTGTGGCTTGCGGACTTGTCCTGCGCAGCACCTGCGTCCCGGGTCTTGCTTGACGGGGTTTGCTGCGGGCTGCCTTCCCGCGCGCGCGTCAGCGCGTCGCCGAAGCCGTTGCCGGTATCGGAGCCGGCGCGCCTGGCGGCCTCGGCCGTGCTGGCAGCCGCCTTGGCGGCATTGGCCGTGTTGCTGACAATCTGGCTGATATCGATCATGTCGTCCTGCTGCGGAATTCCGGTTGCGGTCCAGGCTTAGCCGAGCCGGGTGGCGGCGGTGCGCGCCAGCCGGGCCGCATATTCATCATTGGCGCGCTGCTCGCGGCGCGCGGCGACCTGTTCTTCCCTGGCCTCGGCACGCGCGATCAGCGTGTCGAACGAATTCAGGCGGCGCTTCTGGTGCTGCCAGCGGTTGCGCCCGGCCAGCAGGTCGGCTTCGGCCTTGGCCAGCGCCGCTGTCTGCTGGCGGATAGCCTGGTCGAGCGAGTCGAGGAAGCGCGAGAAGTCCTGCCAGCGGCTCGAGGTCATGCCCTCCGCCGCCACGGCCTGCATGCGGGCGCGGTACTCGTGGCGGTATTGCGTCAGCTGGTTCAGCTGCTGCTCCGCCTGCGTGCGCAAGCCCTGCAGCCGGCCGAGTTCGCGCGCGGCGGCGTCGGTATCGTTCTGGGCGAGGTCCGCCAGGGTATCAAGCGGTGAAGGCTTGGCCATGTTCACTCCTGTCGAAGAGGCTGTGCAGCTGGGCGATGGCGTCGTCGTAGCCGGCGCGCTGGTGGATATCCTGTTGCAGGAAGGCTTCCATGCGTGGATGCAGGCGGATCGCGAGATCCAGCTCCGGATCGTTGCCCGGCACATAGGCGCCCACGCTGATCAGGTCGCGGTTGCGCTGGTAGCGCGACATCAACTGCTTGAAGCGGCGCACCGAGGCGAACTGCTCATGCGGGATCAGCGCGGTCATGGCGCGGCTGATGGAGGCCTCGACATCGATGGCGGGGTAGTGCCCCGACTCGGCCAGGCTGCGCGACAGCACGATATGGCCATCCAGGATCGCGCGCGCCGAATCGGCGATCGGGTCCTGCTGGTCGTCGCCCTCGGTCAGCACGGTGTAGAACGCGGTGATCGAGCCGCCGCCCTCGGGGCCATTGCCGGTGCGCTCGACCAGCGTCGGCAGCTTGGCGAAGACCGATGGCGGATAGCCCTTGGTCGCGGGCGGCTCGCCGATCGCCAGCGCGATCTCGCGCTGCGCCATGGCGTAGCGCGTCAGCGAATCCATGATCAGCAGCACATGCTGGCCCTGGTCGCGGAAATACTCGGCCAGCCGGGTCGCATAGGCGGCGCCCTGCATGCGCAGCAGCGGCGAGCAATCGGCCGGCGCCGCCACCACCACGGAGCGACGGCGGCCCTCCGGCCCCAGGATGTTCTCGATGAACTCTTTGACCTCGCGGCCGCGCTCGCCGATCAGGCCGACCACGATCACGTCGGCGCTGGTGTAGCGCGCCATCATGCCCAGCAGCACGCTCTTGCCCACGCCCGAGCCCGCGAACAGGCCCATGCGCTGGCCGCGCCCCACCGTCAGCATGCCGTTGATGGCACGCACGCCGGTATCGAGCACCGTTTCGATAGGAGCGCGCATCAGCGGGTTGATCTGCTCGCCGGCCAGCGGCACTTCCATCGCCGCGGCCAGCGGGCCCAGGCCATCGAGCGGACGGCCCGCGGCATCGAGCACGCGGCCGAGCAGGCCCGCGCCGACGGGCAGGCGCTTGGAGCCCGGCTCGCGCGGCGCGGTGGTGCCGGCCGGCTGCGGCGACGGCTCCAGCGGATAGACGCGGGCGCCCGGCAGCAGGCCGACGACGTCGGATTGCGG
Organism: Cupriavidus oxalaticus; assembly: GCF_016894385.1. Classification (NCBI taxonomy): domain Bacteria; kingdom Pseudomonadati; phylum Pseudomonadota; class Betaproteobacteria; order Burkholderiales; family Burkholderiaceae; genus Cupriavidus; species Cupriavidus oxalaticus. Next base: position 2,638,176 of record NZ_CP069811.1, on the reverse strand, counting down.
CATCAGGTAAAGGCGGTCGGCGCCGAAGCCCACCACTTCCGCTTCGGCGGTGCGGGGTGCGTTGCTGTCGGCGCTGAACTGCCCGGCGGGCAGCTCGATCAGGCAGTCGCTGCCCACCGGCAGGCGCAAGCCCACGGCCTCTAGTACCAGGCCCGCGGCACGCGTCAGGCGGCCGCAGCTGCGCTTGCTGTCGAGGCCGGCAATGCCGGCCGACGCAGTTTCGAGCGCGCCGATCCAGCGTTGCGCATGCTGGCTCGGTGCGGCCGGTGCGACGGCCGGTGCGACGGCTTGAGCGACGGCCTCAGTCATGCGGCGGCTCCCACGGCTCGTCGCGGCCCAGCGCCTTGACCACGCGCGTCCAGCGCGTGGCCAGCGTGGCGTCGCGCTCGCCGCTGGCGGCGCTGGCGATGCAGCCTCCGCGCGCCACCGTCGGATCCGGGCGCACGGTCCAGCCCGCGGCCTCGAGTTCGCCTTGCAGGTGCGTCTCGACCAGCGCCACGTCGTCGGGATGCAGCAGCACGCTGGGCGACCCCTGCAGCGCGGGCTCGCTGGTCAGCAGCTCGCGCACGGCGGGCAGCAGCACCGAGGGATCCCCGGCAACCGTGGTGCGCACCAGCTGGCGCGCCACATCCAGCGCCAGCGTCACCAGCGCGCGCGCGACCTGATCGTCGACGCCCGCCAGCGCGCCCCGGAAGTTCGTGGCCAATGCCTGTAGCTGCGCGGCCTCGTTGCGCGCCGCTTCCAGCCCGCGCGAGTAGCCTTCGCGGTGGCCGTCGCCGTAGCCCTGGGTCTGGCCCTGCGTGTAGCCCTGCGCATAGCCTTCCTTGCGCGCGCCTTCGCGCATCGCATCCAGCGCCGCGAAATCGATCGGCGGTGGCGCGGGCTCGGCCGGCAGGAGGTCGGCAGGCGCCTCGGGCGCGTTGCTGCGCGCATCGCGCGGGTCGAGCGAGCCCATCTGCCAGCGCTGCCAGCCGGCGCCGCCACCGCGCGCGCGGCGCGGCGGCTCGAACGGCGCAAAGCCGCCGACGGGCGCACTGTCAGGGGGATCGCCCCGCACCACGCGGCGTGCGCTCAGTGCGTTCGGCGCGCTCTGTGTGTTCAGGCCGCGCTCGGGTAATGCATCAGACATAGGCATCGTCGCCTCCGCCGATCTGGACTTCGCCCGCATCCGCCAGGCGTCTTACCACCTGCAGGATGGCCTTTTGCTCGGCTTCGACCTGCGACACGCGCACCGGGCCGAGCGCATCCAGGTCCTCGCGCAGCATCTCGCCGGCGCGCGTGGACATGTTGCGGATGAACTTGTCGCGCAATTCCGACGGCGCGCCCTTGAGCGCGACGATGAGCGACTCGGTGGCGATTTCCTTGAGCACGCGCTGGATGCCGCGGTCGTCGACCTCCAGCAGGTTCTCGAACAGGAACATCTCGTCGATGATCTTCTGCGCCAGGTCGCCGTCGTGCAGGCGCACGCCGTCGATGACCGCCTCCTCGTGCGCGGTGCTCATCAGGTTGATGATTTCCGCCGCGGTGCGTACGCCGCCCATGCGGCTGCGCTTCAGGCTCTGGCCCGCCAGCAGCTTGGTCAGCACGTCGGTCAGCTCCTGCAGCGCGCCCGGCTGCACGCCGCCGAAGGTGGCGATCCGCAGGATCACGTCGTTGCGCAGGCGGTCGGTGAACAGGCCCAGCACCTCCGACGACTTCTGGCGGTCCAGGTGGATCAGGATGGTGGCGATGATCTGCGGGTGCTCGTCGCGGATCAGCTCGGCGATCGAGGTCGCGTCCATCCAGTTGAGCGAGTCGATGCCGCTGCCCGGATCGCGCGATTCCAGGATGTCCTCGATCACCGACTGCGCGCGCTCCTCGCCCAGCGCCTTGTTCAGCACGCTGCGGATAAAGGCGCTGGAATCGACGTTCAGGGCCAGGTATTGCTCGGTCTCGGCGCGGAACTCGCCCAGCACGTCGGCCATTTCCTCGCGCGTGACCGAGCTGAGCGTGGCCATGGCCGCGCCCAGTTCCTGCACCTCGCGCTGCGACAGGTGCTTGAACACCTCGGCCGCGGCATCCTCGCCGATCGCCATCATCAGGACGGCGCTCTTCTGCAGGCCGCCGGCGGAGACTTCCTTGGAGATGGCCTTAGCGGTTGTCATTGGCAATCCAGTTCTTGATCACGCTGGCGACCAGGCGCGGGTCGCGCTGTGCGGCGTCGCGCACCAGCGCGAGATCGCTTTCATACTTGGCGGCAAGCCGCAGGACTTCCGGATTGGCCGGCTCTTCCGGCGGCAGCAGCACGGCCTCGGTCTCGTCCCTGGCTTCCGGTGCCGGCAGCGGCGGCGTGGTGTAGCGGCGCAGGATCGGGCGCGCCACCTTGAACCACGCGAACAGCGCCAGCAGTGCCAGCAGCAGGTAGCCCGCGCCGGTCTTGGCCAGGTCGATCATTTCAGGTTGCTTCCACAGCGGGACTTCCGGCGTGACCTCGCGGTCCACGGTGAACGGGCTGTTGACCACGTTGATCGAGTCGCCCCGATCGGACGAGAAGCCCATCGCCTCCCGGGTCAGGTTCTGGATCTGCGCCAGCAGCGCCGGCGGCAGCGGCTGCGCCACCATCTTGCCGTTGGCATCGGCCACCTGGCGGTAGTTCACCACTACCGCCACCGACAGCCGGCGCACGCCGCCCGGCGCCTGCTGCACGTGGCGCACGGTGCGGTCCAGCTCGTAGTTGACGGTAGAGTCGCGACGGTTGCTGCTCGGGCCGCCGGGGGCGGCCTGGCCATTGGCAGTGCCGGCCTGCGCGCCTTGCGCGGCCTGGCCTTGCTGGCCCGGTTGCCCTGCCTGGCCCGCTTGGCCGCCAGCGGGTGCGCCGGCCTGTCCGGGCGCCTGGCCCGCACGCGGCGTCTGCGGCGTGGTCACCGGCGCGACCGCGGCAGCGGGCGGCTGGTTGGACAGCGCGCCGGGCACGCCGCCCGGCGGCGTCGCGCCCTGCTGGCTCGACTCGCTGACCTGCTGGCTGCGGATGGCAGAGCGGGTGGGATCCTGGTTGGGCTTGTAGCTCTCGTCGGTGTGCTCGACGATGGAGAAGTCCACGTCGGCCGTCACCTGCGCACGCACGTTGTCCTTGCCGACGATCGGCGCCAGGATCGCCTCGATGCGCTTCAGGTAGTTCTGCTCCAGCGCCTGCACGTACTTGAGCTGGGTGGCGTCGAGCATGCGCTCGTTGCCGGAATTCGACAGCAGGTTGCCGTGCTGGTCGACGATCGAGATCGACTTGGGCGTCAGCTCCGGCACGCTCGACGACACCAGGTGGCTGATCGCCGCGACCTGGCCTTCATCGATGGCGCGGCCCGGGTACAGCTGCAGCACGACCGAGGCGGTGGGCTTCTGGCGCTCGCGCACGAACAGCGTCGGCTTGGGGATCGCCAGGTGCACGCGCGCCGACTGCACCGCGGCGATCGATTCGATCGAGCGCGCCAGCTCGCCTTCCAGCCCGCGCTGGTAGTTGACCTGTTCGGCAAACTGGCTGATGCCGAACTTCTGGTTGTCCATCAGCTCCATGCCCGCGGTGCCGCTCTTGGGCAGCCCTTGCGAAGCCAGCCGCAGCCGCGTCTCATGGACCTTGTCGGCCGGCACCATCACCGCGCCGCCGCCTTCGGCGAACTTGTACGGCACGTTCATCTGCTGCAGCGTCTGCAGCACCGCGCCGCCGTCGCGCTCGGACAGGTTGCTGTACAGCACCTTGTAGTCGGGCGCGCGCGACCACAGCACGCCCACGGCGATGGCGGCGGCCAGCGCCGCGCCACCCAGCATCAGCGGCAGCCTGGGATTGGCCTTGAGGCGCTCCAGCACCTCGGCCGGCCGGCCGGGCATGGCAACCGCCGCGGTCACGCGCGTGCTCCTGCGCCGGCGCCGCGATGCTCGCGGCGGCTCGGGCGATGATGGCGGCCATGGTCGTCGGCGCGGCCCATGGCGCGGCTGACGGCGCGGCTCACATTACGCTGCGGAGAAAACACGCGTACTCCCGGATCGATGGTTGGTCTGCAGGTTCCGGAAAGCGACGCTGGGCGGCTGCCCGCGCTTGTCCGGCACGGTGGCAATGATCGGCCAGACTTGAGTAGGACAATCCCGCAAACAGACCCGGTTTTCCGCCCGATTTCGGGCCATGGCGGGTGCGTGGCGGCGGGTACTCTGCAAACCGCTGAAAATCGTTGACCACGCCATGACCACTATCTCTTCCATCGAGGGCATGCTGCAGCAACTGCGCGGCCTGTCACAGGTTGCCTCGGGCAACAGCGCCACCCAGTCGGCACCGGTTGCCGGCGGCGGCTTCGCCAGCGAGCTGCAACGCTCGCTGGGCAAGATCAATGCGGCACAGGAGCGCGCCTATGGCCAGGCCGAGGCCTTCGAGCTGGGCAAGCCGGGGGTGGCGCTCAATGACGTGATGATCGACCTGCAGAAGGCGAATATCTCGTTCCAGACCGGGGTGCAGGTGCGGAACCGGCTGGTGCAGGCGTATCAGGAGATGATGAGCATGCCGATCTGATCGGCGTCATCCGATAAAAAAGCCCAAGTACCAAGGGCTTCAAACTGCTGAACAAAGCGTCGATGCCGCTGGTTTGCTCCCCTCTCCCGCCTGCGGGAGAGGGGCCGGGGGAGAGGGCCGGCGCTTGTCAAGCACGGTGGCGCCTCACTTCGTGGACGCTTCGGCCCTCTCCCCCCACCCCTCTCCCACTGCGCGGGAGAGGGGAGCGACTGCATGAGGCAATGGCCATGGCAGGCGGTTCCGCATGTCGCAGGCTTGAGTAGATAACCCTTGCAGTTTGGCCGCTGTCAGTCTTCTTGCCCGGCCGCGTCCACGCCAGCTTCCAGCTGATAGATCCACGCCAGCAATTCCGCCACCGCCACATACAGCTGCGGCGGGATCTGGCTGTCCAGGTCCACCTGCATCAGCAGGTTGACCAGCGTGGGCGAGTCGTGGATATAGACGCCCGCTTCCTTCGCGCGGGCAATGATGGCCTCGGCCACCACGCCATAGCCCTTGGCCACCACGCGCGGTGCCGGGTTGTTGTGCTGGTAGCTGAGCGCGATGGCCGCGCCGCGGTCTGCTGCGCCGTCGCTCATGACGCGGCTCCGGCAATCAGGTCGTCCTGGGTCTGGATATTGAGCCGCTGCAGCGGGATCCCTTGTGCTTCCAGCCGGCTGCGCAACAGCGGCCGCGCCGCGATCAGGCGCGCGGCGATATCGGTCTCGCCGGTGGCGACACGCGCTTCCAGTCCGCTCGGGCCCAGCGTCAGCAGCGCGTCGACGGTGCCAAGGCTGGGCAACTGCAGCCGGATCCGGCTCGACCATGGCCGGATCGTGTCGTCAGGCCCCAGGCCATTCGCATCGGGGTCCGTACGCCGGATGTCCCACTCCATGGCTGCGCCAGGCCAGGCTTCGCCGGCGAAGCGGAACTGCTGCGTGGCGAGCAGTTCGAGCTGCTGCCGCACCACGCCCTCGGTCGCAGGATGAATCGCCGGTCCGGCTGGCGCCGCTTGCCGGGCCGCTTCGCTGGCGATGCTGTCGGTATCGCCGGTGTGCGCCGCATGCGCTGCCATCGGCTCGGCAGCCGCCGGGCGCGCGGCATCCGCGGTGGCCTGGTAGGCCTGCGTCGCCAGCATGCCGGTGGATGGGCGCTGAGCCGGCGTATCGGCATCATGGCTATACACGGCGGTGGAGCCGGTCCCCTGGCGAACACCCTGCTCGGAAGGCACGTGGCTGTGCGCCACGCGCGGATTGCGGGGCGAGGCCAGCGCTTCGGCCAGGACCTGCGAGGCTGGCAGCAGGGGCGGTGCGCTGATGCGAGGCACGTCACCGCTGGCCGACCCGTTGTAGGTCAACCTGGCTGAGGCAGAAGCCTGCGGCTGCGCGGCGGATGGCTGCCCGGGTGCCGCCTGCGATGCCGGACGCGGCACGCCGGCCTGCGGCTCCTGCAGGATGGCCGACAGAGGGCGAGCACCGCTCACCCACTGCGCCAGGTGCGACTCATAGAACAGCCCGCTTTGCCCCACCGCATTCGCCAGCGCCGCCGCGGCGGCCTGCATCGAGCCGGCGGCCGGCGGTGCGGGCAACAAGGGCGTGCCCGGCTTGACCGGCTGCGGCTCGGCGCCCTCCATGACCGCCAGGATCGCGCGCGCGGCGCTGCTCAGCGATTCACGCGTGGACGTGCCCGGCAGCAGCGCGGCCTGCGCCGGCATGCCACTGGCGCCGCCGGCGTGCTGGCTGTGGCGGATCGCCTGGCCGGTGGAATTCCGGACATTCGATTCCGTGGCTGCGGGCACGGGCTGCAGTGCCGCGAGCTTGTCGACGGCGATTGCCGTGCGCAGCGATTGCGGGTCCGGGGCCTGACCGGGTGCCAGGCCTGGCGGCAGGAGGATGCCGGTCATGGTTCAGGAAGCAGCGGGAAAAGGCGGCGCGGCGCAGGGCCGTGCGCGTGTGTGGTCCGGCGGGGAAAGCGCGCCGGTGCTGGCGCGCGGCATCTGTCTGGTTGCTGCTCAGGCCATTGCGCCGTACGCCGACTTGAGCTCCACCTGGCGGCGCGAACTGGTCAGCATGTCGCCGAGCTTCTTCAGCTCCGGCATGGCCAGCTCGCGGATGCGGGCATCGTAGGTGAGGATGCGGTCCAGCAACTGGTAGCGGCGCATGCGCTCGGCATCGGAGAACGGAGTCTCATGGTCGAGCTGGCGCAGGTGCTCGACCTGTTCCAGGTAGCTGCGCTGCAGCCCGGTGACTGTGTCCCAGTCGGCCGCCTGGGCGGCGTCGTGCATGCGGGACGACAGGGCCAGGATGGCTTCGTAGCAGGTGACGATGGGGGAATAGGGGGCCATTTCAGTTGTCCTGTCAGGCGGGTTGCGGCTCGTCGATCTGCGCCCAGGCCGAGGCCAGGCTTTCCAGCAGGGCATCCACCTCGGCCAGCAAGGCCGCGTCGCCGCGCAGGTTGGCCAGCATCAGGCGGCGGACCATGTATTCGTAGAGGGATTCGAGGTTGGCGGAGATCTCGCCGCCGGCGTCGTGGTCGAGTACGGCGCGCAGGCCGTTGTCGATGATGTCGATGGCTTTGGAGATGGCGGTGCCGCGTTCGGCAATGCTGCCGCCTTCCAGGTGGAATTTCGCGCGCGCGATGGCGGCGCGGGCGCCGTCATACAGCATCGTGATGAGCTTGTGCGGGCTGGCGCTCATGGCGCCGGTCTGGACGCCAACCTGGGCGTAGGCGTTGATGGCTTGGCGGGCGAACATGGCACGTTTCCTTAATGATTACTTGCTGGTCTGAGCCTTGAGGGCGTCGAACTGCTGGGTCAGATAGCTGCTGGTGCGGTTCATTTGGGCGACCAGCATGTCCAGTTGCGTGAACTGGGTCTTGTAACGTTCAATGGTCGAATTGACGCGGTCTTCAACACGCGTGTAGTCGTCTTCCAGGTCCTTGAGCGTGTTGGTGATGCCATCCTGCGCTACCTTAAGTGCACCGTTGGTGGTCGAAAGGCTGTCAACGAAATCCGTGACTTGCTTGCCCAGGCTGGTCGTGTCGCCGGTACCCGAGAACATCGCGGTCACGCCGGCCAGGTTGTTACTGATGGCCTTGGTCAGCTTGCCGTCATCCACTGCCATGGTGCCGTCCTTGTTGAACGTGACACCGATATCGATGAGGGTGAGCGACCCGCCATTCCCGTCAGACGTGGCGCCCCCAAGCATGCCGCGCAGTCGCGCCTGGATATTGCGCAACGTGCCATCGCCAGTCAAGGCAGCGGAGGTCCCAGAGTCGGTGTCGAAAGCGGTCAGCGATTTTGCCGTGGACTGGATATTGTTGTACGCGGTGACAAAGGCCTGGATCGTCGACTTGATCGCAGCATTGTCGCGGGTAATGGTGAGTGAGGTCGTGCCGGCCTTGGTCAGGGTCATCGTCACGCCCTGAGCGGCGTCTACCACGGTATTGCTCTGGCTGACGACGTCAATGCCGTTGATTTTCAGCGTGGCGTTTGCCGGAGGAACCTTCTGTTCCATCTTGTTGTCGGTGGCCAGAGGGTCCGGGTCGAAGCCAACCAGGTCATTCAGGGCCGTATCGGCGGAGGACACCTTCATGGTGGCCTGGGTACCGGTCTTGTCCGACGTTAGCACCAGACGGTACGGATTGCTGCTGCCGTCGTTGATGATGCTGGCGGTCACGCCGATGCCGGCCTTATTGATGGCGTCGCGCACTCCTTCCAGTGTGGCGCCGGCAGGTACGGCTACCTTCTTTGTGCTGGTAGCCGTGCCGCCGCTTGCCAGCGCCTCGCCAAACTGGAAGACGATCTCTCCGCCGCCGATCGCAGTTTTCTGGTCGGCTACGTTGCCACTTACCAGCGATTGCGCGGTCGCCAAGTTGCTCACAGTGATGTCATAGTTGCCCGGCACCGCGTTGCTGGCAGTGCTGACCGTCATGATGTCTGTGGTGTTCAGCGAAGCCTTCACCACGCCGAAGGACGAAGCATCGGCCAGCTTCTTGGCGGAAGCTTGATAGGCTGTCAGCACACTCTGTACCTGGCTGTAGGCCGACAACTTAGTCTGATAGCTCTTGGCCCGTGCTGTAATCGCAGTCAACGGTGCCTGCTCCGCCGTCTGCAATTGCTCGAGCAGGGTGTTCAGGTTCAGATTGGAGCCGATGCCAAGGGAGGAGATCGATGCCATGCTTGTCTTGCCTCTTCTTCAACTGTTGTTCGTGCCTGTTGCGCTACCCGGTGGTTCGTATCACTTCAGGCTGACTGCCTGACAAACAATCCCTGCACCTTGTCTATCGCCCGCGCGATGCGTAGCACTTCTTCGATGGGCATTTGCCGGATCAGCTCACCGGTTTCTTTGTCAATCACCTTGGTGATGACGCGGTGAGTGTCTTCGTCGATTTCGAACCGCAAGCCGATGGACGTGGCCTTCAGTGCGTCCGCGAGTTCGGACAGCGCAACTGAATCAGCGCCGGCGTTCAGGTCAGCGCTATTTGTGGTGGCCTCCGGTGCCGTACCAGCGGCGTAGCGCCGCGCATGGGTTGCAACGTGTGCGGAAGCGACGGCAGCCGGCGCTTCTGAAGGCTGGAGCGCGGCGCTCGAAAGCACAGGAAAGGGAGTCGCCATGGTTTGCTTTCGCCCGGGTTAGCAATTTCGGTCGTTGGAAACGCTTTGCAGGCGGCGGCCCGCCTGCAAAATGCTCCCGATGCGCGGTGGAAAAAAGACCGGGCCTCGCGGCCCAGCCTTTTGCCTGCGCAGATGCGATTAACGCAGCAGCGACAGCACGTTTTGCGTGGTCTGGTTGGCCTGGGCCAGGACCGACGTGCCAGCTTGTTGCAGGATCTGCGCGCGGGTCATGTTCGACACTTCCGTTGCGTAGTCTGCGTCCTGGATACGCGAGCGTGCGGCCGACAGGTTGGTGGTCGTGTTGGCGAGGTTGGTGATGCTTGACTCGAAGCGGTTCTGCACGGCACCCAGTTGGCTACGCAGCTCGTCCACGCTTGCCAGGGCGTCGTCGATCGCGGCCAGCGGGTCCGGGTTGTACTGCTCGCCCAGCGTGACCGTGCCGTCGGTCGCAACGTTAGCCTTGTAGTAAACATCCGAGCCGTTCTGGGACCCCTTGACTACATAGCCGCCGTCCGACCCATCCTCGTTGGTGACCTTGTGCAGCGAGGGCGAGCTGCCGACCTTATCGGCGTCCAGGCCGGACAGGTCAGCGGTCACTGCGGGCACTGCGACCGGCGGAATTTCATAGGTCGTCACTGGAGCGGCTGACAGAGCTACGCCAGCGCCCGGTGCAGCGGCGCTACCCCAGTCCGCGCCGTCATACGATACTTCGCCGGTGGTGTCGTCGAACGTGGCCGACAGGACAGTCGCGCCGTTGTCCTGCGAGACATAGAAGTTGCCGTCCTGGTCGATGTAGATGTCCGGAGCCGTCGCAGCGTTGGTATCCACGGCCTTCACGTTGTCGACGTTGACCGTCTTGCCGCCACCAACCGAGAGTTCCTGGCCGGCAGCAGCTTGAGTGGCCGTCGGAGCAGCGCCCAGTGGGGTGCTGCTATCGAATTTGACTTGGCCGGTTGCGGAGTCGTAGCTGGTCACGTCGAAGTACGTGGTGCCGTCAGCCGAAACATAGAGCTTGTCGGCATCGGCATCATCCACGTACACTTTGTAGGCGCCAGCCACCTGCGTGTCCACTGCCGACAGCGTCACCGACTCGGTCGCGCCGGACGAGGCAGGAGTCACCGTGGTCGTGGCAGCCGTTGCAACGGTCGACAGATCCAGGCTCTTGCGCGAGATATCCAGGTTGCCGAGGCCGAGGGTCTTGGAGGTGATTTCCTTCAGGTTGATGCTAATGGTTTCACCGTCCTTAGCGCCAACTTGGATGGTCATCTTGCTGTCGCCGGCCAGCACCTTCACGCCGTTGAATTGCGTCTGGGCCGACACACGGTCGATTTCGTCCAGGCGCTGCTTGATTTCAGCCTGGATCGATTCCAGGTCGCTCGGCGAGTTGGTGCCATTGGCAGCCTGCACGGACAGTTCACGGACGCGTTGCAGGTTGTTGTTGATTTCGTTCAGCGAACCTTCGGTCGTCTGAGCCAGCGAAATGCCGTCGTTGGCGTTGCGCTGAGCCTGGGTCAGGCCCTTGATGTTGGCCGTGAAGCGGTTGGCGATGGCCTGACCCGCCGCGTCGTCCTTGGCGCTGTTGATGCGCAGACCCGACGACAGACGCTGAATCGCAGTATTCAGCTGCGATTGCGACGCGTTCATGTTGTTCTGAGTCATCAGAGACAACGAATTGGTGTTAATGACTTGCGCCATGGTACGACTCCTATATGCAAAGTTTTTGGCATTCCGGCTAGCGCCGTAACGTTGGCGGCCTGCTTTGCAGGGCGTAGAGTGCCTCCGTTGCTTGGGTTATCGACCGGCCCAGACAAAGGTTTAGAGTGATCTCCGCGATAGTTTCGGGGGAGACTGGCAAGACGCAAGGAGCCGCGCCTGCGGCGTAGCTGCGGCGGGCGGGAAGGGTAGGGATGGCTGGAATCAGCGCCGCTTGCGCGTCCGCGGTATATAGATCGGCACGAATTCCGCCGCAATCGCCGGGTCGATCCCGACCGCCGGCGTGTCCAGCGGCGTCACCAAACAAATCGCCTGCTTGTAGACAAGCGTCGGCTGCGGATCGTCCAGTTGCCGACCGAGCAGCAGCATATAGTTGTCCGTTGCCAGAACCACCCCCTGCAGGCGCGTTCCATTGGACAAATGGACAACCACCGGCGCGCGGTTGGCCGATTGGGCGACAAGCTGCTGGTACTGCAGTTCTTTTCGGCTGGAGCGTTTGGGCCGGGTTTCCTTCTTCTTCACAACGACTCCGGAAGAGCCCGCAAGGGTTCTGGCGGCTGATGACGGTCCGTTGGCCGGCGGCTTGGTGGGCGGCGCGGCCAGGGCGGCTGGGGAAAGATCCGCTCTCGGAACCGGCCTCGGGTCGGGACGTCGGCGTTGCGGTGCCTGCGGGCCTCGTATGCGGGCCCCAGGGCGTCGCGCACATGCCGGCGAGGGGCGCTGCCAGAAGAGAAGGGGAATACTTCAGGGCCGAGAGTAACAAAGTTTTACAAGGGTTGACGGGCGGAGTGCCTCGCTGGGCCTAGAGCATACGCTCTATAAAATTTGTTGCGCTCGGAGCTGTGATATTGTAGCGGCTTTTGTGCAACTGCACATGATCTTCGCAGGCAGCGCTCGCCGCCCTGCGTGGACGGGGCCCGCGGGAAAAACTGAGGAAAAATCAAATTCGCCCTGAAAGTGATCTCAAGGCCAAAATCATTAAAAGTGCGCAAATTACCGCATAGAGCATAAGGGATTTCCCTGATAGAAACGGGATTTACACCTCATGTAAGCGCGTTTATATTCTTGACACGAGCTTGTGTTGAGCTCGTGCAGTCCTGGAAAGCCTACGAGCACCCCGCGCGTGGGCTTCTTTTTTGGTGCCTACGTCGTTTGGGTCGCGCTCTGTGGCGCTGTGGTCGTGAATAAACCGACCGTTCGGGATGCCCAGCGTGATTAAAAGCCACCTTCCGGACAGGCAATTCACCGAACTGCGGGTGTTTTTGCCTCTAATTCTCATTTCCCCTCAAGAACTGTTCGCTGACCGCCGATAGCGCGGCTGCGCTGCCGTACGTATTGCCGTCGTTTGGCCCCGGCAGGACCGCGCTCGTACGGACATAACAACATTGGGTTCAGGAGGGAGCGTAGTGATGGCATGGTTTCGCAACATTGGCATCGGGGTCCGGCTTTCCCTGGCCTTTTCGGTGGTGGTGGTGCTGCTGGTGGGCATTGCCTTGTCGGGCGTCTTTGCGCTGGGCGGCATGAACCAGGCGATGCGCATGACCGTGGAAGGCCGCCTGCTGAAGGTGCTGGACCTGAACCGGGTCAAGGAGGACGCGCTGGCGGTCGGCATCATGGTGCGCGATGCCACCCTGACCGAAGACCCCGCCATGGCGGCGCAGAATGCCGGGCGCATCCAGGCGCTGCGCGAGTCGATGCAGGAAACGCTGGCGGCGATGGGCAAGGTGATGGAGGCTTCCGGCCGGCCGGACCTGCAGAAGCGCTTTGCCGAGCTGGAGGTGGCGCGGCACGCGTATGACGGCCAGCTCGACATGGTGCTGCGCCAGGTCGGCGCCGGTGAATTCGCCGGCGCGCGGGCGGGGCTGGTGGTGACGCTGCCGGCGGCGCAGGGGCCGTATTTCGAGCAGCTCGATGGCCTCGTGGCGATGGGGCGGGCCGGCGCGGTCGCGGCGGTCAGGGAATCGGACGCGCGCTATGCCTGGACCCGCAACATGCTGCTGGGCATGGCCGCCGCGGCAGTGGCGCTGGCAGCGTTGCTGGGGTGGGCGATCACGCGTTCGGTGACGCGCCCGGTGCGGCAGGCGCTGCAGGCCGCCGAGGCACTGGCGACCGGCAACCTGCGCTACCGCGTGGCGGTGCGCAGCCGCGATGAGACCGGGCGCATGCTGGCCGCGCTGGAACGCGCCTTCCGCCACCTGTCGGGCCTGGTGCAGGGGATCCAGCGCGCCTCGGGCTCGATCGAGGGCGCGACGCGCGAGATCTCGCGCGGCAATGCCGACCTGTCGGTGCGCACCGGCCAGCAGGCGGCGTCGCTGCAGCAGACCGCGGCGTCGATGGAGCAGTTGACCTCGACCGTGCGCCAGAACGCCGACAATGCGCGCCAGGCCAGCCAGCTGGCGCTGAATGCGTCGGAGGTCGCTTCCGAGGGTGGCCGCGCCGTGCGCGAGATGGTGCAGACCATGGAGACCATCTCGCGGTCGTCGTCGCAGGTGGCCGAGATCACCGGCGTGATCGAGGGCATCGCCTTCCAGACCAATATCCTGGCGCTCAACGCCGCGGTGGAGGCCGCGCGCGCGGGCGAGCAGGGGCGCGGCTTTGCCGTGGTCGCGGCGGAGGTGCGCAGCCTGGCGCAGCGTTCCTCGGCCGCCGCCAAGGAGATTGCCGGGCTGATCGGCGGCTCGGTGCAGCAGGTGCAGGAAGGGGCGCGCCAGGCCGAGCAGGCCGGGCGCACCATGGACGATATCGTCGGGGCCGTCGGGCGCGTGACGCATATCATCGGCGAGATCACGGCGGCCAGCGCCGAGCAGACCACCGGCATCGAGCAGGTCAGCCTGGCGGTGACGCAGATGGAAGGGGTGACGCAGCAGAACGCGGCGCTGGTCGAGCAGGCCGCCGCCGCGGCGCAGAGCCTGCTGCACCAGGCCGACGGGCTGGTGTCTGAAGTGGGGCGGTTCGAAGTGGAGGGGCAAGGGGCGCCGGCGACCGAAACGGTGATGCCCGTCGCTCGGCCGGCACCTCGTGCCACGCCGGTAGTCCCGCGCACTTCGGCCGGGGCGAAGCGCAAGGCGGGGCCGGCGCGCGCCACGGCGCCCGTCAACGAGCCAGCCAACCGGTCTTCCGCGCCAGTTGTTGTGCCCACCGTCACATCCACGCCGCCGCGCCCGCCCCGCGCCCCTGCCGCGGCCCCGCGTCAGCCCGCGGTGCCGGCCGCGGCGCGCGCGCCGATCGAGCGCAAGCCGCAGAAGTCCGTGCTGCCGACCCGCCCGCCGACCCGCACGCCGGCCCTGCCGACGCACCAGCGCCCGGCCGTCACGCACCGCCGCCAGGAGCCGGTGCTGCCGGCCGCGCCGCGCCGCCGCGCAGCGCAGCCGGCCATGACCGATGGCGGCGACTGGGAGACGTTCTGAGCCGATCCGGCCCAGATCCGGACATTTCGGCAAGCTATCTGCGTATTGCGGAACAGAACTAGTCAGCCCGCAGCCCCGGCCACATCCTTGCCGCGGGCCACGCGCCGCCGTGCCCGGGCCGCCAGCCCCGCGCCCAGCGCCCAGCGCAGCGCCGGCGCCAGCACGCCCATGCCGGCCCGCGTGGCCGAGCGCCGCAGCAAAGGCTCGTCGAGGTCCAGCTGCTGCCGCGCCCACGGTGGCAGCAAGGCAATGCCGGCATCGGCCATGATCCGCACCGCCGGTTGCAGCAGCGGGTTGGCCACGGGCATCCTGCGCACCAGCCGCACCACTTCACGGGTGCGCTCGCTGGCCTGCAGCTGGGGCCGCATCGCCTCCAGGTAGGCCGCCACCGCGGCGCGCGAGCGCGGCACGTCGGCCGCGCCGAGCAGCAGCGCGATGCGCGCGACCTCGTCGTAATAGCGGTCCTGGTCGGCTTCGCCCAGCGGCCCGACATAGCGCAGGTAGCCCGCCATGAAGCTCGACACCTCGGCCACATGCACCCACGTCAGCAGCGCCGGATCCGTCGCCGCATAACGCCGCCCGTCCGGCGCCACGCCGGTGACGCCGGCATGGATGCGCCGCACGCGCCCGATCAGTGCCATGGCATCGTCGCGGCTGCCGTAGGTGGTGCCGGCAATGAACTGCGCAGTGCGGCCGAGCCGGCCCTGCATGTCGGTGCGAAAGCTGGAGTGGTCCCATACGCCGGCCAGCGCCAGCGGATGCAGCGTCTGCAGCAGCAGCGCGCTGACGCCGCCGGCCAGCATGGCCGGGAAGTCCGCATGCACGCGCCAGCAGACCGCGTCGGGGCCGAACAGGCCGGGGTCGCCGGGCGGGTTGTCATAGTCGAGGGTGAGGCCGGAATTGCTGCGGGTCAGCGCGCGCACGTGCGCGCCGGCGTGCGCGCGCACCCGGGCCATCGGTCCAGGCGCGCTGCGTTCGCGCTGGGCGGGGCGGGAGGCCGCGGGATCGGCGGGATCGGTGTGGCTGGACAAGACCGTGTGGCAATCAGGAAGACGTCACGGCCAGCATACACGGTAAGCCGCGCAAGCGCGCACGCACGGCCCGCGGCAGCACCGGCAAGCGCAGCGAACGCAGCGAAAAAGGGCCGGACCTTCCCTTCGGAAGATCCGGCCGGTCAAGTTCCGGCGTATGCCCCTGCGGCCGCACCGCATGTTGCTGCCGCACATACCCGGATAGCTGCCTCTATGTCAGCAGGCGAGCCTGGCTGCTGAAGTTACTGCTGGCGTTGTCCGCCTTGCTGGCCGCCCTGACCACCCTGGCCGCCCTGTTGGCCGCCCTGCTGGCCACTGCGTTGACCGCTTTGCTGGCCCGGTTGCGAGCCGCCGCGATCCTGCTGTTGCTGTTGGCCTTGACCGCGGTCCTGATTACCCATTTGACCGCCGCCTTGTTGTTGTCCCATGCCGCCTGATTGCTGGCTGCCGCGTTGGCCAGATTGCTGTTCTTGTTGCTTTTGTTCCTGTTGCTTTTGGCCCGACTGCGATTGACCCGGCTGTTGCTGCTGTCCCATTGCTAGTCTCCTTGACGCGGCGGACTGCCGCATTCCCGATTTTGCAATCGCCATGCCAAGCCCGCGCCTTCCTGCGGCGGGGCTTGCCGTGGAGGATCGCCTCGCATGCTGCACCTGGCAGGGTTGCCGGCTTTTACAACAGGTGGCCCGATTTACACACCCGTGTCGCCGCGGGTCTTGCGTGGCGTTGGGCGAACTCCCGGGTATGGAGTTTGCGGACTGACAGGTGCCAAGGGTTTTCCGTGTGCCAGGCGCGCATCGCGGTTGGTGGCGCCGGAACCCCCGGGGCCGGAAACCCGTATATGAGAGGAGATAGCCATGCGATTTTCCCGATTTTCCGCGCGCAGCGTGAAGCTGGCCTGCGTGGCCGCGGCGCTGGCGGCGGCTGCCGGCGGCGCGCAGGCGCTCGACAAGAGCGGCCTGATATTCGTCGCGGCCGACAACACGCCGGCGGCGCCGGTCAACTCCGCGCCAGGCATGCCTGGCCGGCCCGACCCGGATCGCGGCGCCAGTGCCGACATGAGCGCCGACAAGGCCAAGCAGGCCGTCGAGGATGGCGCCATCACCACCAAGATCAAGACCAAGCTGCTGACCACCAAGGATCTCAAGTCGACCAGGATCCACGTGAAGACGAAGAACGGCACGGTCGACGTGGGTGGCACGGTGCCAAGCCAGCAACAGCGGGACCTTGCGCTGGACGCGATCCGCAGTGTTGAAGGCGTGACGTCGGTAAACGACAACCTCAAGGTTTCTTCGCGCTGATCGCCTGAACCCGCCTGAAGCGCAATGTCCGGCACGCCGATGCTCCGCGTCCACGCTTGTGCGGAACGCAGGGCACCGGCGCCAGCGCCGGTTTTCCGGATTTCAACTCCGATTTCAACTAGGCCGCTTTGCGGCGTGTCGTGCCCGCGCTCTTGCGCGCCGTGGCAGGGGACTTCGCGGGGGCCTTGGCCGGCGCATGCTTGGCGGCGGTGGTGCGCTTGGCCGTAGTGCGCTTTGGCGGCTGCTTTGGCGGCGTTTTCTTCGCCGCGGCATGGCGTGCAGGTGTCTTGCGGCGGCCGCGGCTCTCGCTGGCGCGGCCGTCGTCGGCTTCGGTCTCCTCCGCCGCTTCGGCTTCCTCCGCCGGCTTCGCGCGGCGCCGGCCCTTGCCTTCATCGTCCTTGCCGCGCTCGCCCAGGCTCTTGCGCAGCAGCGCCACCATGTCGATGACCTTGGCGCCGCGCTGCGGTGCTTCCTCGTCCTCGGTGGGCTGGGTCAGCTGGTGTGTCTTGCCGGACTCGATCTTCGCCTCGATGCGCGCCATCATGTCGTCGCGATAGGTGTCCCGGTACTGCTCCGGATTCCAGTCCTCGGTCATGTCCTCGACCAGCCGGGTTGCCATCTCGATCTCGCGCGCATGGGCGCCGCTGCCCTTGGCGCTCGAGGCCTTCGGCACGCGCAGCTCGGAGATCGGCAGCACTTCGTCGGCAAAGCGCATGGTGTTGAGCACGAGCGCGTCGCCGTGGACCAGCATTGCCGCCAGGTGCTGGCGATTGCGCAGCACCACCAGCGCCAGCGCGGCGCGGCCGGTGCGCCGCATCGTCGCATGCAGCAGCGCATAGCCGCGGTCGCCGCGCTTGTCCGGCTCGAGGTAGTAGGGCGTGTCGAAGTAATAAGGCGGAATGCTTTCCGCGTCGACAAAGCTGACGATGTCGACCGTCTGCGTGGCTTCGACGTTGGCCTGGCGGAAATCCTCGTCGTTCAGCAGCACGTACTCGTCCTTGGCGTACTGGTAGCCCTTGACGATGTGCTCCTTGTCGATCGGCTTGCCGGTGCTCTTGTTGATGCGCTGGTAGCCCACCGGGGCCATGTCGCGCACGTCTAGCAGGTCGAGGTCGAGAGTCTGGCTGCGCGACGCCGGCCGCAGGACGACCGGGATATTGACGAGGCCAAAGGTAATGGCGCCTTTCCAGATGATGCGGGACACTTGACGGCTCCTTTATCGCATTGATCGCGCGCGCGTTGCGGCGGCGGTGGCGGCTGGTCGCCCGGTGGCGGGTCGGAGACGGGTTCGGGCGGGCCCGGCGGCGGCTCGGGCGGCGGGACTTCCGGCTCTCGCGGGGGGATGTCGGGGTCGGGCGTGGTATGCACGTAGGCTCCTTGTCAGGGTTGATGGCGGACCGGCATGGCTGGGCGGCTAACCATGGTTCTCGCCGAGCGTGTCGAGCAGGCGGGTCAGCGCGTCCAGGTCGGCGGGCTTGACCAGGTGCTGGTCGAAGCCCGCTTCCATGGCGCGCCGGCGGTCCTCGGGCTGGCCGAAGCCGGTCAGGGCGACCAGCGTGGCGCCGCGCATCTCGGGCAGCGCGCGCAGCCGGCGCGCGGTCTCGAAGCCGTCCATGGCGGGCATGCCGAGATCCAGCAGCACTACCTCCGGACGCGCGGTGGTTGCGCGGGCGACGGCAGTGGGCCCGTCCAGCGCGGTCACCACGGTGTGGCCCAGGGTCTGCAGCGTCATGGTCATGGCTTCGAGCGCGTCGGCGTTGTCGTCCACCACCATGATCCGCCGCGGCACGCCGCTGTGCACCGCGGACTTGCCGGTGCCGGGGTGCCACTTGTGCCACGGCTCGACCGGCAGCGTGACGGTGAAAGTGCTGCCCTGGCCAGGGCCGGGACTGTCGGCGCGGATCGTGCCGCCATGCAGCATGACCAGCTTCTGCACCAGCGTCAGGCCGATGCCGGGCCCGTCGTGCGGGAAGGTGTTGCGCGGCGCCGTGCGGCTGTCGAGGTTGCCGTTGCCGGCGCGACGGTCTTGGCCGGCAGGCTCACCGGCGGGATCGTGCGGGGCCAGCGGGTCGAACAGCAGCCGCTGCAGCGCCTCGGACAGTCCGGTGCCGTTGTCGCGCACACGCACCGTGACGTAGCCGCCGGCGGAATTGCCGGCAGACTGGCCGGCCGGATCGTGGTCGAGCGTGGCGTCGACCACGATCTGGCCGCCCGTGGGCGTGTAGGCGGCGGCGTTGTGCAGCAGGTTGCTGAAGATCTGCGTGAGCCGCACCAGGTCGCCGCGCACCGGCAGCGGTTGCTCGGGCAGCGACAGGCGCAGCGTGTGGCGGTAGGCGTCGATCTCCGGCCGCACGGCTTCGACCGCGGTATTGAGCGCGGCGCGCAATTCCACCAGGTCCTGGCGCAGCGTGATGCGGCCCTGGTTGAAGCGCGAGATATCGAGCAGCTCGTCGACCAGCCGGGTCAGGTGGTGCAGCTGGCGGGCGAGGATGTCGCGCGCGCGGAACATGTCCTCGCGCGAGGGTGACAGCTGCTGCAGCATGTCGGCGGCGCTGCGCAGCGGTGCGAGCGGGTTGCGCAACTCATGCGCGAGCATGGCCAGGAACTGGTCCTTGCGCTGCTCCTCATCGCGCAGCGTGCGTCCCGCACGGTTCTGCAGCGTCACGTCCTGGCAGATGCCGGCAATGCGCAGCGGCCGGGCAGGCGTGGCAGGCGGGGCAGGCGGGGCAGGCGGGGTATTGCCGGCACCGGCGCGCGCGGCTGCCTGACTCGCGCCGTTCACGGGGAAGGCGCGCGCGCGGATCTCGCGCAGCTGGCCGTCCGGCCGCGTCATCTGGAATTCGATATCCATGCGGCCGTCGCTCAGCATGCTGGCGAGGGCGGCCTCGACGCGCGGGCGGTCGGCCGGGACCAGCCGGTCCAGGCACCCACGCGGGTCTTCCATCACGTTTTCCGCCGAATGGCCCCACAGCGCCTCGAATGAAGGGCTGACGAACAGCAGCCGCCGGGCGGCGGGATCGAGGATCCAGACCACGTCGGCCAGCGACTCCGCCAGCTGGCGGAACAGGTCCTCGTTGTCGTGCAGTGCCTGCGTGGTGCGGTGGTAGGCCTCTTCCGCGCCGCGCAGCCGCAGCAGCGCCTGGATGCTCGACAGGACCTCCTCGGGCTCGGCAGGCTCGACCAGGTAGCCGTCGGCGCCGCAATTCAGCGCCTCGACCCGCTGGCGCGCCTGGGCCACGCCGGGCGAGGTCAGCAGCACCACGGTGCGCGCGATCTGCGGGTCGGCCTTGATCAGCCGGCACACCTCCAGCCCACTGATATCGGGCAGGCGCGAGGACAGCAGCACCAGCGCCGGCGCATGCTGGCGCACTAGCGCCAGCGCCGACTGGCCGGTGGCCGCCTCGATCACGGAGAACTCGCCGCGATGCAGGATGCGGCTCTTGACGTAGCGCGGGCCTTCGCGGTCCTCGACGTTGAGGATCAGCGGGGCGGGCTTGGCTTGCGGGCGCATGGCGTCACGCTGACGCGCGCTTTCGCGCACGTCCGCAGCCGATCACGGGCGCGCAGGCGCGTGACGGGTTCGCAAACAGGTAAAAGTGGGCCCGCGCCGTGCCCGCGTGTGCAAATCTTGCCAGCCCGGACGACGCCTTGGTTGTAGTTCTTACATGCATGCAGAAGTGATCCATTGCCTTCCCCCTTGTTGCGGCTTGTCCACGGGCCCTCGATGAGGCCGTTCCGCTTCGCCGTGGCAAGAGGCGTGCCGGGGCGCCGGCATCAGGGCGCGGCCCGCCTTCAGCGGCGCGCGGCCTCCCCGCTGTGGGCCTCGGCGCTCGGCGAGGTGCCGCCTTGCGGGCCGGTCGAGCGAGGGGCTTCGGCGGCTTTCTGCGGGACCTTGCCCGGGTCGGTAGCGCCCGTGGCGGTGGCGCCCTTGCCGAAGCGCGCGGCCAGCTGGTCTTGCACGCGCGTCAGGGCGTCGGCCTGCTGCCTGGCGGTTTCCGCCTCCTTGGCCTTCTTGGCTTCGGCGGCCTGCTGCTGCTCGGGCGTGGGTGCGGGCAGGCGCGCCTGCACCGGGGCGGCGGCGAACGACAGCATCGCGCAGGAAACCAGCAGGCTGCGCAGCGCGCGCCGGTTGCGCGGCGCACCGGTGCGGGTGCCGGCGCGGGTGCCATTACCGGCGGCGCGGATCGTACCGGGAATGCTGAGATGGGTCATTGCGGTCTCTCCGTAGGTTGCGGCCCGGCGCTCCTGCCGGCTGTCCATGGAAAGCGGGGCAAGAAATATGCCGCGGCTTGGTCGCGAATGGGCTGCCACGTGGCTCAGCCGGTGCGCCCGAGCCGCGCCGCGGCACGGGTGATGGACTGCCGCACGCCGGCATAGCCGGCCCACGGATCGTCGGCCTGCAAGGCCTCCAGCCGCGGGCCGGCGTTGGCGACGGTCCATTGCGCCGAGCTCTCCAGCGTCTCGAGTTCTTCCCATGAGACCGGGATCGACACGCCCAGCCCGGGCCGCGCGCGTGCCGAGAACGCCGCGACGGTGGTCGCCCCGACACCATTGCGCAGGTAATCGATGAAAATCTTCCCTACGCGGTTGCGCGCACCGCTCTTGGCGACGAAGCGCTGCGGGATGGTGGCCGCGACATGGCGCACCACGTCCTGCGCGAAGTCCTTGACCTCGTCCCAGCCGGCGCGCGGCGTGACCGGCACCACCACGTGCAGGCCCTTGCCGCCGCTGGTCTTGAGGAAGCTGGCCAGGCCAAGCTCGTCGAGCAGTGCCTTCATCAGCGCGGCAGCCTCCTGCATCCGGTTCCAGGGCACGCCTTCGCCGGGGTCCAGGTCGAAGATGATGCGGTTGGGCCGGTCGATGCTGCGCTTGCTGGCGTTCCAGGTGTGGAACTCGACCACGTTGAGCTGGGCCGCCGAGACCAGCGCTTCGGCCGACACGATCTCCAGCAGCGCGGGATGTCCCGGCCACAGCGACGGGTCCAGGATATTGATGCCGTCGACGCGCAGCGTGTCGCCATGGCGCTGGAAGAACTGTTCGCCGCCCACGCCGGCAGGCGCGCGCACCATCGCGATCGGGCGCCCGCGCAGGTGCGGCAGCATCAGCGGCGCGGCCTGCTCGTAGTAGCGCACCAGGTCGCCCTTGGTCAGGCCGGAGGCGGTGTCGATCACGCGTTCGGCATGGCTGATCCTGACCTTGCCGCCCAGCGCGGTGGTCCCGGCTGCGCGCTTTGCGGGGGGCTTCGCTGCCGCCTTTTTCGCAGTCTTCGCTGCGGCCTTTTTTCCCTTGCCGGCCGGTGCCGCCGGCATCTCGACCGACACCGCACCGGCCGGCTTGTCGGTGCGCAGCCCGTGGAACACGGCATGGCGCACGCGGCCTTCGCGGGTCCAGCTGCCGAACGAGACCTCCGCCACCAGCTTGGGCCGCACCCAGTGCCCCTTTACCCCCTTCACGCCGGCCGGCACGGTCGCGAACGGCGACGTGTCGGCGCGCAGCGCGTCGAGCTGCGCGCGCAGTTCGCCGAGCGTGCGCGTGTCGAAGCCGGTGCCGACATTGCCGGCATAGCGCAGCCGGCCGCCGCTGTCGTGCACGCCCAGCAGCAGCGAGCCGATGCCGGTGCGGCTGCCCCTGGGATCGGTAAAGCCCGCCACCACGAACTCCTGGCGCAAGGTGCATTTGAGCTTGATCCAGGTGTTGCTGCGCGCGCTGACATAGCTGGAGTCGGCGCGCTTGCCGATCACGCCTTCGAGCTTCATGCGGCAGGCGGCGTCGAGCATCTCGCCGGGGCTGGCTTCGAAGTCCTCGCTGAACTGCAGCCGCGGCGATGTGTTGCCGGCAAAGATATGCCGCAGCAGCGCGCGGCGCCCGGCCAGCGGCACCTTGCGCAGGTCATGGCCGGCATAGAAGGGCAGGTCGAACACGAAGTACTGGATAGCCTCGACGCGCGCGGTATCGAAGGCGTTCTGCAAGGCCTGGAAGTCGGTCTCGCCATGCTTGCCGAGTACCACGATCTCGCCGTCGAGCCAGCCGTCGGGCAGGCCCAGCGCCCCGACGTCGCGCGCCAGCGCGCGCAGCTTCGCGGTCCAGTCATGGCCCTGGCGCGTGAACAGCCGCACGTCCTTGCCGTCGATGCGCGCCAGCACCCGGTAGCCGTCGAACTTGATCTCATAGCGCCAGGCCGCGGCATCGGCGGGAGGCTTGTCCACCAGCGTCGCCAGCTGCGGCGCCAGCGCCAGCGGCAACGCCGCGCGCGGCGCGCCGGGGGGTGGCTTCAGCGCCTTGGCGGACGGGGCGCCGCCGGCATCCCCGTCGGCTTCCCTGTCGGGATTGGCCTTGCCGGCACGCTTTGCCGCCGGCCTGGCGGAGCGGCCGGCACCTTTTGCCTTGCGCGCCGTGCCGCCCAGCACGCTGTCGGGCAGCGCCTCGACCACGTCGAACTCTGCGGCCGGCACCGCGGCGGCGTCGCGCTCCTTGATCAGCAGCCAGGCGTCCTGCTCCTTTTCCTTTTGCCGGCTGCCGTGCATCCGCACCAGTGTCCAGTGGCCATGCAGCTTCTGGCCGCGCAGCTCGAACTTGAGTTTGCCGGCGCGGTAGCCGGCCTCGGCGTCGCCGACCGGCACCCAGGTGCCGCGGTCCCAGACGATCACCGTGCCCGCGCCGTAGTGCCCGGCGGGGATGACCCCCTCGAAGCCGGCGTAGTCCATCGGATGGTCTTCGACATGGACCGCCATGCGCTTGTCGCTCGGATCGAGGCTCGGGCCCTTGGGCACCGCCCAGCTTTTCAGCGTGCCGCCGAGCTCGAGCCGGAAGTCGTAGTGCAGCCGCCGCGCCGCGTGTTTCTGGATCACGAACGACAGCTCGCCGGCGCGCTTGCGCGGTGCGCCGCGCGTGCGGGCGGCGGCACCGCTGGGCTCGGGCGTGGCGCCGAAGTCGCGCATGCGCCGGTATTTGTCCAGCGCGGCGCTGGCCGTGCTGCGCTTGCGCGCCGGCGGCGGCGAGCCCTTGCGGGCAGGGCTGCCGCTGCGCGCGGTCGTGCGCTTTGCCGCGGTGCGGCTGCCGCCGGAGTCCTGTCGCGTCGTCTTGGCCATGGCTGTTGCCGGTTGGGGGAAGATGCATCCAGCTTAGGCAGCACATGGCGCTGCCGAAATCGGCGCCAGTCCTACAGCGGGACGAAGCGGCAGAATGTCACGGTGAGGTTTGACGGCGAGCCGTCTGATGCCGCGCCAGCCGCGACGGGCGCGAGCAGTGCGGCTGCCCTCACGAGACCTGCGGAACGAGGCCTCATGCGGGTACTCCTGTCGCGCCTTCATCGGTGCGCGGCCGAGAACATCTGCCGGTATTGACGTGGCGCAAGCCCGGTGCGTCGCTTGAACAGCCGGCGAAAGAACGAAGGATCCTCGTAGCCTACTTCCGCACTGATGTCGTCAGCCGCGCGATTGGTGGATTCCAGTTGCCGCTTGGCTTCCTCGATGCGCAGGTTCTGCACGTAGTCGATCAGGCTCATGCCGGTTGCCAGCTTGAAGCGGCGTTTCAGTGTGCGCTCTGGGATCTGCGCGTGCCTTACGGTTTGCGCGACCGCTGCGGGTTCGGCGTAGTGCCTGGCCAGCCAGGCCTCGCAGCGCCGCACCACGGCATCTTCATGCGGCTGGATGCGGATCAGCGGCGTGTAGGGCAGTTGCCCCTCGTCGTGCCACTTGAGCAGATAGACCTTGGCCGTGCGCAGTGCCTCACCGGGGCTCGCGTGCCGTCCGATGATATGCAGGGCAAGGTCATGCCAGCTGCTGGCACCGCCGGATGTGACGATGCGTCCGGTCGGCTCGGAGAAGCAAAGGGTGGGCTCGGGGTGGAAGCGGATCCGCGGGTAGCGATGGCGGAACAGGTCCTGGTAGCCCCAGTGCGACGTTGCATCCCGCCCGTCCAGGAGGCCGCTTTCCGCTAGCAGAAGTGAGCCCGAGCAGGCTGAATAGATGAAGGCGCCGGTGTCGTGCCGTGCGCGTAGCCATGCCAGCAAGCGCACGTGCCGTCCGCCGAGATGCTCGTCGGGTCCGAGCCAGAGTTCAGGGATGACCACGATATCGCCATGCGGATTGCTGCCGACCGACAGGTCCGGAATCACGGGAATGCCATTGCCGCAGCGAAAGGGGCGTACCCAAGGTGCCACGATGCGCACGCGGAACAATGCCGTTTCGGTGCCGGCGCGCGCCAGCGATTGCCAGACGCGGCCTGCGGCAGTGAACACATCAAGCATGCCGTACAGCGCCGAGCCAGCGGTCTCCGGCAACGCGACGAGCAGCACATCTAGCGGCCCGCGCCGTGCCCGGTTGCGTGCAGCGTCGGTGCCTGGGCTTCGTTCTGTTTCGCGCATGCCATCCTCCTGGCACGAATGAACCGATAGTGGCAAGAATCCAGCTTATCCCGATGGTCGTCAAATCCTACCCTGCATTCAGCTGGCAACGTGGTTCGTGCGCAAGCAGTGTCGCCAGCCTTCACGCAGGGATTTTGGAAGGAAGAGGTTAATCATGGATATGCAAGTTGCAATGCAGGAAGAGCAAGTGAACAGCCTGAACGGCATGGATCTGGGGAAGATGGCGCAGACCGTGGAGGCGCTCAAGCGCGATCCGCTGCTGGCTCGGTTCGAGTTTCGCGCGCGTAATGAATGGATAGATGGTGGCGAGAATCGCTCGACGATCCGTGACTTCTACGGCGCTGGTGCCGAGGACACCTCGCGTTCGGCCCCGTTCGAGTTTGTCAACGGTGAGCCTCCGGTGCTCCTTGGCAACAACGAGGGTGCGAACCCGGTCGAGTTCCTGCTGCATGCCCTGGCTGGTTGCGTGACGACCACAACGGTGCTGCATGCCGCAGCCCGCGGTATCCGCATCGAGTCCATCTCCACGCAATTGCGCGGTGCCATTGATCTGCAGGGCTTGCTGGCGCTGGATGAAGGCGTACCCGCCGGCTATGGGTCGATCCGCATCGACATGGAAATCAAGGCGGATTGCAGCGATGACGAACTGGATACGCTGCTGCACTTCGTGCAGGGACACTCGCCGGTCTGCAATACGGTCTGCCGTCCGGTGCCGGTGACGATCGTGCGTAACGTAAAGGCGTAGCGAGCGGGTGCGGCGAGGCCAAGTCACGCTGCAAGGGGTCCGCCATCGTTCCATGCGCTGCGATGGCGGGCTTTCGTGCTACCTGTCCGGAGGCCACCGCGCCCTGCGCAAATCCAGGCCCCGCAAGACCGAGTGCAAATATCAGCCTCGTCACCACCAGCACCGACCTGCCGCCGGTGCGGTCGATCATCCTTTCCGCAGGCGGCCCAATCAACGCCGAAACAACGAGCGCGACGCTGAACGCTGCAAATGCTGTCAGACATGGTGTTTTCAGAATCAATCGACTTGGTGCTCGCCAGACGACTCGATGACATTGGGGTGCCCACGGCGCACATGGCGGGGCTCGAGCATCCGGTGCAACATGAGTCCGATCGCGGCACCTGCGCATTGAGCCAGCACGAATCCCGGTACGCTGCCCGGCGCAATACCGGCGAAGCTGTCGCTGAACATGCGCCCAAATGCCGCCGCGGGATTGGCGAACGACGTGGAAGCGGTGAACCAGTAGGCAGCACCGATATACGCCGCCACCATGGCCGAGGCCCGGCCGTTCGGCGCGCGCAGGATCACCAGAAGGAGGCCGGCGGTCGCCACCGTCTCTGCAATCCATTGCCCCGGACTGCTACGCACCTTGGCCGAGAACTGCAGGATCGTCATGTCGAACATGGCATGAGCCAGCCACGCTCCCAGAACCGCGCCGACAAGTTGTGCAGCGATATACGGAACCAGGGCGGCGCCAGGCAGCTCGCCTTGCGCCACCATGACCGAACTGACTACCGGGTTGAAATGAGCGCCGCTGACCGGTCCGAAGACCTCGATCAGGATGTACAGGCCACCGACGGTTGCCGCCGTATTGGCCAGGAGCGCCACAGCGACATTGCCGCCTGCAAGCCGCTCGGCCATGACCCCCGAGCCGATGACGATGGCAAGCAGCAGGGCTGTCCCAAGCGTTTCGGCGGCCAATCTGTTGCGTAAATCGATCATGGCCTTCAGCTCTTCGAGATACGATCGAGGTGCGCCTGCAACTCGGCGTTGCTCAACGAATCCAGGGGCACCATCAGCAGTTGCATCATCCGATAGCCAATGGCCTGCCGCGTGAGTTCGAAGGCCTGACGCTTCCCTTCCTCCCCGCCTGGCGCATTGGAGGGGTCGGCATATCCCCAATGCACCTTGACCGGGCTTCCCGGCCAGTACGGGCATTCCTCGGCTGCCGCGCTGTCACAGACAGTGATGACGATGCGCATTTCGGGAACGCCGTCGCCAACGAATTCATCCCAGCTCTTGCTGCGGAAACGGCTAACGTCGACGCCGGCGTTGCCGAGCGCCTCGATCGCAAACGGGTTGATCTGTCCGCTGGGTGAGCTTCCGGCACTATAGGCGCGTACGTCTCGGCCGAAATGTTGGGCCAGATGGTTCAACATCCCTTCGCTCAGCACGCTGCGGGCTGAATTATGGGTACAGAGAATCAATACGTTGGTCGTCATGGGGGCGCTGCGAAACAAGAATGAATGCGGAGTGGAAAACGTGTCAGCGCTTTCCGATGTCCTGGACAGCCTTCTGAAGCGCGACTGCGTCCAGCTTGGGAAAAGGCAATGCCAGGAACAATTCGATACGGCGCTTGAGCGTAATGGTTGCGTCGTTGATGGCCTGCTGCTTCCGGGCTTCCGTTCCATCGCAGGCAGCCGGATCGGGGACGCCCCAATGCGCTGTCACGGGCTGGCCAGGCCAGACGGGGCAGACCTCACCCGCTGCCTTGTCACATACCGTGAAGACGAAATCGAGTTGTGGCGCGCCGTCCTGCGAGAATTCGTCCCAGCTCTTGCTGCGAAAAGCCGTTGTATCCAGTCCGTGTCGCGCCAGTGCCGCCAACGCCAGCGGATTGACCACGCCGGTCGGATGGCTGCCGGCGGAATACGCCCGGAAGCGCCCCTTGCCCAGAAGGTTCATCAGCCCTTCCGACAAAATCGAGCGCGCCGAATTGCCGGTGCAGATGAACAGCACGTTGTAGGTCTTATCGCTCATAAAGCACCATTAGCAGCAGGAGGACTTCGAGTTGACCGCAATGCCGATCGGCTTGCCTTTCGGAGCACGAGGGGCGCAACAGGCCGATTCCTGGCCAGACGTGTCGGCGTTTCGGGATTCGCCGTACACCGGTACATTGCCCAGGGTGTGGAAGTGCTCCCACGCGATGTCTTGCGGATCCGTGACCCAGTACTTCTCGCTCCGGGCATAGCAGCAGGTCGTTTCGCCTTCGTCGAGCAGCGCCATGTCGGCGGCTTGGGCGCGCCGTTTCAGCTCGGCCAGCTCGCCAGCATCGTCTGTTTGAAACCCGAGGTGGTCGACGCCGGTCTGCGCACCGCGCGCCGAAATCGCAAAGTTCAGGTGGGGATCCTCCAGCATCCATTTCGCGTAGTCTTCTTTCACCACGGTGGGTTCGGCGGCGAAGAGGGCCGAGTAGTAACGGATGCTCGCGCACAGGTCTGCGACGCTGACGTGAACGTGGAAGCGTTTCATGATTTTGGCTCGGAGGCGACGGAACAGTTGGACACAGGAGAGCACGGATTGCCGCTGCAGCAGTTCTCCGTGAGGTAACCCAGCAATGCGTTCATGGTCTCGAATCGAGCCATATAAATGATGGACCGCCCATCCTGGCGGCTGGCAAGGAGGCCCGCGCGGTGTAATTCCTTCAGATGGAAGGACAGCGAGGATGCGGGCATTTCCATCAGCTCGGCAATCCGGCCAGCCGCCAGTCCTTGTGGACCGGCCTGAACCAGCAGCCTGAACACGGACAGGCGGATCGAATGTGCGAGCGCGGCAAGCGCTTCAAGGGCGTGGTCTGTGTCCATGATTCGAATATAGTCGAATCATGGAAGTCTTGCGAGTGAATTTTTTATGACAAGTACGAGTGATGCGTTTGGGGGTCTCTAATCGCCGCCTTACGGCTTTCGAGCCGAGCGGCTCGGCGGCTAGACTCTCGCCAAACTCTGGAAGCCCGCGGCCGGGCGTCGATGCATGACATAATGCACTTCCACAAGGAGAGATTCACGCCATCCAATGCGCCGAACGTTGCCCCAGAGGACTCGTCTTGGCCCCCCCAGCCGCGTCGGCGGTGGGCCCTGGTCCGACGCGGGCAGTCTGTTTGAAAACGTGCATTTGTGACGCTCTTCAAGACTCAATTCCGTAATGAGAGCATCTCTGCATCCAACCCGGGCTGTTGCCATGGGTTTTCTGCTTGCCATCGTGGCAGGCAGCCTACTGTTGATGTTGCCGTGGTCGCGGGTCGATGGCGAAAGCGCGCCCTGGCTGACCGCATTCTTCACTGCGGTCTCGGCGGTCTGCGTGACCGGCCTGGTGGTTGTCGATACGGGAACTTACTGGTCTGGCTTCGGTCAGGCGGTCATCATGATGCTGTTCCAGCTTGGCGGTTTTGGCATGATGACCGCGTCCACGCTGCTGGGCCTGATGGTCAATCGCTCGCTGCAATTGCGGACCAAGCTGATTGCTCAGGTCGAAACCCATGCGGTCGGACTGGGCGATATCGCCGGCGTGGCCAGGCTGGTGCTGTTGGTGACATTGGGGTTCGAGCTGGTCCTCGCGGCGTGGCTAACGTCCAGGCTGCATGTTACCTATGCCCTTCCCTGGCACGAGGCAGCATGGAGTGGCTTGTTTCATTCGATCTCAGCCTTCAACAACGCCGGCTTCTCCATCCATGCCGACAGCCTGACGCGCTATGCCGCTGACCTGTGGATGCTGGGACCGGTGATGGTAGCGATCATCGTCGGCGGCATCGGGTTTCCTGTGCTGCATGACTTGCGGAACAAGGTATCCGATCCGCGTCGATGGTCCTTGCATAGCAAGCTCACCTTATCCGTTACCGCGATCCTGCTGGTCACGGGTTTTCTTGGCCTGCTACTGTTCGAATGGAATAATCCAAGGACGCTCGGTGCGATGCCGTCTGCCGGGAAGCTGTTGTCCGCGGCGTTTGCCTCGGTCTCCGCCCGCACCGCTGGATTCAACTCGATTGACATCGGCGCGCTGACCCACGAAAGCCTCGCGCTGCATTTCTTCCTGATGTTTGTCGGCGGAGGCAGCGCCAGTACTGCCGGCGGCGTCAAAGTCGGTACTGTCGCAATTCTCGCCTTGCTGGTGATTGCCGAGATCCGCGGTCGCAGCGACAGCGAGGCATTCGGGCGGCGCGTCAGCAGTTCTGCGCAGCGGCAGGCGATCACAGTGATGGTATTGGGAAGTGCCTTGATTATGCTGGGAACGCTGACCATCCTGTTCGTTACCGAGTTGCCGACCGATCAAGTCATCTTCGAAGTCATTTCGGCCTTCGGCACCGTTGGCTTATCGACGGGCATCACGCCGGAGCTCCCGGCTTTCGGCCAGCTTACCCTGACAGTGCTTATGTATGCCGGCCGGGTAGGCACCATCACGCTCGCGGTATCTCTGGCGCTGGGCGAACATCGCATGCCATACCGCTACCCGGAGGAGCACCCAATTGTTGGCTAGATTGTTTACCGAGCAGTTCGCCTTTTCTGCAGGCGACAGCGTCGCCGTGATCGGACTTGGACGCTTTGGCAGTTCCGTGGCGCAATCGCTCGTGCGCCTGGGCCACGATGTCATGGGCATCGATAAGGATGCCGATCTTGTGCAGCGCTGGTCGAATATCTTGACCTGTGCGATCCAGGCCGACTCGACTGATGTGAACGTGATGCGTCAGCTGGGCGTGGCCGATTTCTCTCACGCAATTGTCGGAATCGGCACGGACATGTCGTCCAGCCTGATGACCCTGATGGCGCTGACCGAGCTTGGGATCAAGGACATCTGGGTCAAGGCCTTTACTGCCGAGCATGGGCAGATCGCACAACGCATCGGGGCTCACCACGTCGTCTACCCGGAAGCAGATATGGGGGCGCGGGTTGCGCACTTGATCACAGGCCGGATGATTGATTTCATCGAATTCGACGATGGCTTTGCCATCGCGAGGATCCATGCACCGGCGTCAACCCACAACAAGTCGCTGTTGGCGTCCCGAGTACGCGAGAATTACGGCGTCACAGTAGTTGGCATCAAGCGTACGAACGAAGAGTTTGAGCATGCGACTGCCACCACCTTGATCCAGCCGGGGGACTTGCTGGTCGTCTCCGGGCCGACCAGCAAAATCGAGCGCTTCGCGGGCAGTACGGAAAAGCGATAGCAGCCATGGTCGTCGCGGTGCGGCCTTTGGGGGAGCAGCGTCGCTTGCGGCAGCGCCCAGTCTCCCGTTTCGACTGGGTGCACCCATCTGCGGCACGTCGGACATCTCAGCCTCGTGTCGGCCGACCAGGCCAACTTTGGCAGGCGTACGCCTGCTTCGCAGAAGAGCACTTGGGATCGCTGGCGTCGCACGCAGGAGAAACCACTGTCAATTGCGCCGGCGATGCCGTTTCCATAGCACGGACATCCTCCATGCCGCCGAGACCAGGAAGTAGGTCGTGACCCCGACCACGATCGCCATGATCGCCAGCCCGAGCAGCAGGGGCTTGCCGACGCCCAAGAGTCGCCGAGACACCATACGCCAACAGCTCTCGTCCGCCGGCTCGTCCTGTGCGGCGGCACCTGGTCCTGGTGCCGGCGGAGCATCGACCGATTCCCCAAGAATCGCGCTGCCCACGCGCCAGGCGGCATAGTAGATCGGTCCGAAGGTCAGCGGATTGGTCACCAAGGTGCTGGCTACCGCGGCGGGCACGTTGGCGCGCAGCGCCACCGCAGCGGCCGCGCTCAGTGGTATCTGGGCCAGCGGGATCAGCAGGCCGAAGAAGAATCCGAGCGCCATGCCCAGCGCCAGTCCTCGCCGGCTTATGTGCCACAGCCGCCGGTGGTGCAGCGCTGGACCGAGCCAACGCAGCCATCGGTTGCTCCGTATGGCCTCGGCGCTGGGCAGCCATTCGCGCAGCGCCAGAGTTAATCGGCATTTGCGCAATTCAATCTGAGGCCGTAGCAGCAGACTCGCCGGCACGTCCCTCGGCCGCAGGTTTCAGGCGCCTTGCATAGATAAAACCCCAGCACAGCCCAATGACCGCGGCCGTCGCTGATGCCAGGAGCACCCCAAGCTTGGCGACACCAAGGAGGTTGGCCTCCTCAAAGGCAAGCGTCGCGATAAAAATAGACATCGTGAAACCAATGCCGGCCAGCAGGCCAACCAACCATACGCCACGCCACGTCACGCCGGGCGGCAGCTGGCACCAGCCTAACCGCACTGCCAGCCAGCTGACCGACACAATGCCGAGAGGCTTGCCTACGACCAGCGCCATGACGACGCCCAACATCACGCCTTGCGATCCACCCGTAGTCAGATCGACGCCATCAATGCTTACCCCCGCATTTGCCAGGGCAAAGAGCGGCATGACGAGGTAGGCAACCCAGGGATGAAGTGCCATCTGCACGCGCGTCACCGGCGGCAGCAGTTCCCGCTGCGCCTGACGGAGTTGCTTAAGCGGTGCCACGAGGCGCTCCGGCTCGGGGGTCGGGGCAGTTGCGCGCGCGCGAAGATCGTCGAGCGCATGCATGGCTATGTCCAGCGGCCGCTCTCTTGTGCGACCAGGCAATACTGGCGTCATCATGCCCAGCACGACGCCGGCAAGCGTCGGGTGGGCCCCGGTCTTCAGCATTCCCAGCCACAGAATGGCGCCAGGGATGACGTACGCATAGGCGGTCCCCACGCCGATCCATTGCAGCCCCAGGACCATCAGAATGCCTGCGCCGGCAATGAGAAGTCCCTCATAGCTCAGCCCGCCTGAGAAGGCCACCGCGATGATCAGGACAGCGACAATGTCGTCGATAATCGCCAGCGCGAGCAGAAACACACGAACACTGCCAGGGATGGACTTGCCCAGCAGCGCGAGCACGCCGACCGCGAACGCGATATCGGTGGCTGTCGGCACCGCCCAGCCCTGGCGCTGGGGCATCTCCGCGTTCATCGCGAGGTAGAGCAACGCGGGAACCATCACGCCGCCAAGCGCCGCCGCCATTGGCAGGGCCGCAAGCCGCACGTTCGCGAGCGCTCCCTCATGGATCTCGCGCCGAATTTCCATCCCCACGACGAGAAAGAAAATCGTCATCAGGGCATCGTTGATCCAGAAATGCAGGGATTGTGACACCAGATAGCTGCCCACACCGAACGAGAGCGGCGTGTGCCACAGCGCGTGGTAGCTCTCGGCGGCTGGCGAATTCGCCCAGAGCAGCGCGATCCCTGCCGCGGCCAGCAGGACGATGCCGCTCACGGCTTCGATATGGAGAAAGTGCTCAAGCGCCGAGAAGGCCTTTTCAGCCAGGACCTGCGCGCGCGGCAACTGCTGTTGGGGTGGGGGGTGGTCCACGGTCATAGAGGATTCGCGTTGGCGGCCCGACCAACGCATTAACCTGTCTCACTGCGACGTGCAGTGCAGACACCCTGTCGGCGATTGTACATGAGAGATTCGTGAGGGTGAGACAAGTCTGAGCTTCGCCTATGGGCCGCGTTCCTGCGGTCAAGTACGACGGCAGCTGAAGCAACCTTGCTGCTTCTGAATGACGAAATCGACCTCTGGGCATTGGGCTGATATTTGGTCACCCAACTGCTAAACGCGCCGGGATTCGATAGCCTGTACAAAATGCATGCCAGGTTGCTTCTGAGCCCCGGGGCTACTGCCGCCCAGGGGATGATGGTCCGCCACCCTCGGATGTACCTTTGGCGCAGGCCGTCCACGTTCGAGCGTTGCCCATCCAGGCATGGTGTGTCGCTTCGCCTACACTGAAAGTGCCGCGATTTTGGCGTGTGTCGTGCCATTCGAGTTGGGAGTCAATCATCGAAGGAGCTTGGTCATGGATTCAGGGTTCGCGGCCGCCGGCGTCATCTTCCTGATCGCGCTGATTTTCATCTCCGCTTTCCGCGTCCTGCGCGAATATGAGCGCGGTGTCGTATTTATGTTGGGGCGTTTCTGGAAAGCCAAAGGACCGGGACTCGTGTTGGTCATTCCGGCGATTCAACAAATGGTGCGGGTAGACCTTCGTACGGTAGTGCTGGATGTGCCGGCGCAAGATCTGATGTCGCATGACAACGTCTCGGTCAAGGTCAATGCCGTGGTTTACTTTCGTGTGGTGGACCCCGAACGCGCCATCATCCAAATTGCGAACTTCCGCGAAGCCACCAGCCAGCTTGCGCAGACCACCCTCCGATCGATATTGGGCAAGCATGAACTTGATGAGATGCTGGCCGAGCGCGAGCGCCTCAATCTCGATCTCCAGGCAGTGCTTGACCTTCAGACCGATGCCTGGGGCATCAAGGTCTCGAGCGTGGAGATCAAGCGTGTTGACCTCGATGAGTCCATGGTGCGTGCAATTGCCCGACAAGCCGAAGCAGAGCGCGAGCGGCGCGCGAAGGTGATTCACGCGGAAGGCGAACTGCAAGCGTCGCTTAAGCTGTTGGCGGCGGCGCAGATGCTCGCAAAAGAGCCAGCCGCGATGCAACTGCGGCTCATGCAGACCCTTACGCAGGTCGCGAGCGACCGGGAGTCCACCATTGTCTTCCCGCTTCCCATCGACATCAGCAACACTCTGCCTTCTGAAAGGGCCGCAGGGTAGTCATGACGGAGCATCCTTCGGACGGCCCGCATCCAAAGCATTTGAGCGATTCGCCATGACACTTCCCGGGCCCGCGTCCAGCGCAAGCGTGACGCCGTGGCCGCACCTCAGCTATGCTCGTCGTGTCTGGTCACCAGCAAGACCGGGACGGGGGAGGCGGCTAACACTCGCGCGGCAACCGAGCCGAGGATGGCTGACAGGAAGGCGCCCCGTCCGTGCGTGCCCATGACGACAACGTCGGCCTGGCACGCTCGGATCATGTCCACGATCCGTGGCGCCGGCTCACCGATGCACGGATGCTCCTTCACGGCGCAATGGGCCGCCTTCAGCAGCGGACGAATGGCATGGAAGGCGTCTTCAGCGGCCTCGTTTGCCCATTGGTCGATCTGCGTCTTTGAGAAAAATGCCTGCGGCCTGCCGCTGATTTCGGGAAACGCATGCACCAGGTGCACTTCCAGCGGACGTTCGAAGAGACCGGGAGAGACCAGCCTTCTCGCCGCGGCGATGCTGTAAGGCGAGCCGTCACTCGGTAGCACGACAATGGTCATCCCTGCCTCCCTTGAAGCGATTCAAGCTCACGTTGGCCCGTCCGCAAGTCAAACGGTTGGTAGCAGCGACACCGCATGCCCCAATGCCCGTTCCTGGCCACCCCTTGGTCCGATGTTGCGAAGCATCAGGCTCCCCTTATGGGCAAGTCAAATTAACCTAGGTTGGGCTGCCGACAGCCCGAAGATTCTTCAGGCTGCACGGCCCATGAAACCAGCGTATGCGAGGTCGCGTTCACCGTAAGAATTCGTTAAAAGATAGTCGCAGAAAAGTATTTTATTAATCACTTCCGTTGTTGCTGCCCTTCTTGGCCGCACAGCAGAAAGATAAGCGGTCGAGGGGCGGCTGCAAAGCCGATATTGCTGCCCGGCTCAACTGAATGGGATTTCGCACACCATTCACCTGCACATCTCATTGTCTCTCGCGTCCGCGCCAGCCGATTTTTATGCGTTTTTTATACCTTTGTATCGCCTTTATATCCTTTTTTTATCGCCCCATCGCTAAGCTGCAAGCCGAAGAATCGCTTTGAGGTGTTTTGTCATGGATGGGATCTTTCTAATCGTTTTGATTGGCTTCGCTGTACTGAGCGCAGCCCTGTTAGGGCTATGCGTCATGCTCGCTAAGGACAATGCGTCCGACAGGGAGCAGTGATGGACTGGACTAACCTGCTGAGCGGCGCGCTGGCCGTCGCCATCTTCGTGTACCTCCTTGTTGCGCTGTTCCGGCCGGAGAAATTCTGATGTCCTCGCAATTCGTGGGTCTGCTGATCCTGTATCTCGCCATCCTCCTGGCGTGTGCACCATTCCTTGGGCGCTACCTGCGGCGCGCTGTGGAGGACAACGGCTACGTATTGACCGCGTGGGGCCGTCCGCTGGAGCGGTTGCTGTATCGCCTGGGCGGCGTGCGAGCCGAAGCCGAGATGGGGTGGCAGCAGTACACCGTCGCAGTGATCGCTTTCAACCTGCTTGGTGTGGTCGCGGTCTACGCGCTGCAGCGCCTGCAGGGCCTGTTGCCGCTCAATCCGCAAGGCTTTGGAGCCGTTTCGCCCGACTCGGCTTTCAATACGGCGATCAGCTTTGTGACCAATACCAACTGGCAAGGCTACGCCGGTGAATCGACCATGGGCTATCTGGTGCAGATGCTCGCGCTCACCGTGCAGAACTTCCTGTCCGCAGCGACCGGGATCGCGGTGGTGTTCGCGTTGATTCGCGGCTTCGCTCGGCAAAGCGCGACCACGATTGGCAACTTCTGGGTCGACATGACGCGGATCACTTTGTACGTGCTGGCGCCGATCGCCACGGTGATCGCGCTCGCGTTGGCCAGCCAGGGTGTGATCCAGAACTTCGACGCCTACAAGGACGTCAGCCTGG
The DNA here is from genome assembly GCF_016894385.1 of Cupriavidus oxalaticus. NCBI lineage: Bacteria > Pseudomonadati > Pseudomonadota > Betaproteobacteria > Burkholderiales > Burkholderiaceae > Cupriavidus > Cupriavidus oxalaticus. The sequence goes on along the minus strand of NZ_CP069811.1, from coordinate 2,601,975 downwards.
TCACGCCGGTCGAATACATCCAGCCCCAGGTCAATGCGGCCGGGCAGCCGGTGCTCGATGCCGAAGGCAAGCCGGTGACCGAGGCTGCAAAGACAGACAAGCAAACGCTTGCGATGGGCCCGGTGGCTTCGCAAGAGGCCATCAAGATGCTCGGCACCAACGGAGGCGGCTTTTTCAATGCCAACTCGGCGCATCCCTTCGAGAACCCGAATCCGCTGACCAACTTTATCGAGATGCTGGCGATCTTCCTGATCCCCGCTGCACTGTGCTTCACCTTCGGTGAGATGGTGGGGGACCGGCGCCAGGGGGTGGCGGTGCTGGCATCGATGACGGTGATCTTCATTGCCATGGCGTGCGTGGCGGCGCTTTCCGAGCAGATGGCCAATCCCGCACTGGCTGGCCTGCCGGTCGACCATACCACCTCGCTGCTGCAGGCGGGCGGCAATATGGAAAGCAAGGAAACACGCTTCGGCATCGCGGCCTCGGCCTTGTTCGCGACTATCACCACCGCGGCATCCTGCGGCGCGGTCAATGCCATGCATGACTCGTTCACCGCCATCGGCGGCCTGGTGCCGATGCTGCTGATGCAGCTGGGCGAGGTGGTGTTCGGCGGCGTCGGCTCAGGCCTGTACGGCATGCTCGTGTACGCGGTGCTGGCGGTGTTTATCGCCGGCCTGATGATCGGCCGCACGCCCGAGTATCTCGGCAAGAAGATCGAGACCTACGAAATGAAGATGACGGCGGTGGCGATCCTGGTCACGCCGCTGCTGGTGCTGCTTGGCACTTCGGTCGTGGTGATGGCTGAGGCGGGGCGTGCAGGGGTGTTCAATCCCGGCACACACGGGTTCTCGGAGATCCTGTACGGCTTGTCGTCGGCCGCCAACAACAACGGCAGCGCCTTTGCCGGCCTGTCCGCGAACACGCCGTTCTACAACACGCTGCTGGCTGCCGCGATGTGGCTCGGTCGCTTCTGGATCATCATCCCGGTGCTTGCGCTGGCGGGTTCACTGGCGGCCAAGAAGCGCGTTCCGGCGAGCGGCGGCACGATGCCGACGCACGGCCCCCTCTTCGTGGTGCTGCTGGTGGGTACGGTGCTGCTGGTGGGAGCACTAACCTATGTCCCCGCACTCGCGCTGGGGCCGATCGCTGAGCAGCTCCAGGGCGTCGCGACGGCCATCGCGGGCAAGTAAGGCGACCAACTGACCAAGAGATACCAGGCATTCCTGGGCGCCTGGCACCACTACAGCCGAACAGGCCAGGTGTCAGCGCTTTCAGGGGATTGCGGAGAGACCATGCAACGAGATTCAATGGCCCCTAAGGCCAAAGGCGAGAACAAGGCGCCGGAAGTTGGCGCTTCCAACCCTGTACAGGCGCAAGGTATGCCGGTCGCCGGCCAGCAGAGCGTTCCCCATCACCATCACCATCATCATCCCCATCGCCCGGCGGCGCGCAGCATGTTTGCGCCGGAATTGGTGAAACCGGCGCTCGTTGCTGCCTTCAGGAAACTGTCGCCGGTCGACCAGCTGCGCAACCCAGTGATGTTCGTGGTCTACGTCGGCAGCATCCTGACAACAATCCTCTTCCTGCGTGCGATGTTCGCGCCTGCGGCCACTGCCGGCAGCGAGAGCGCCGGCTTTATCCTGGCGGTATCGGTCTGGCTGTGGTTCACGGTGCTGTTCGCCAACTTTGCCGAGGCTCTCGCCGAAGGCCGCAGCAAGCAGCAGGCCGAGGCGCTGCGCGGTCTGAAGACCACGGTGACCGCCCGCGTGCTGAAGGACGGCAAGCGTGGCGGCGCCACTGAGGCGCGGGCTGCCACCGCGCTGCGGCGCGGTGACGTGGTGCTGGTGGAAGCCGGCGACATGATTCCGGGAGATGGCGAGGTCATCGACGGCGTGGCTTCGGTCGACGAGAGTGCCATCACCGGCGAATCGGCACCGGTGATCCGCGAGTCCGGCGGCGATTTCTCATCGGTGACTGGCGGCACGCGCGTCCTGTCCGACTGGATCGTGGTGCGCATCACCACCAATCCGGGCGAGAGCTTCATCGACCGCATGATCACCATGGTGGAAGGGGCCAAGCGCCAGAAGACGCCCAACGAACTGGCCCTGACCATCCTGCTGGTCGGCCTGACGCTGGTGCTGCTGCTGGCCACCGCCACGCTGCAACCGTTCTCGCTCTACGCCGTGCTGGTCACGAAGGCTGGCATACCCGTGACCGTAACCGTTCTGGTGGCGCTGCTGGTCTGCCTGATTCCGACGACCATCGGTGGCCTGCTGTCGGCCATTGGTGTGGCAGGCATGAGCCGGATGATGGAAGCGAACGTAATCGCGACCTCGGGTCGCGCGGTCGAGGCCGCGGGTGATGTGGACGTGCTGCTGCTCGACAAGACCGGCACCATTACTCATGGTAACCGCCAGGCCTCGCGTTTCATCCCGGCGCCGGGCGTGTCGCTGTTGCAGCTCGCCGAAGCGGCGTGGCTGTCCTCGCTGGCTGACGAAACGCCGGAAGGTCGCAGCATCGTGACGCTGGCACGCCAGCAACCGGGGCTCGTCGCGCCGCAGATCAGCTCGCTGGCGCCTCTGTTCGTACCATTCAGCGCCCAGACCCGCATGAGTGGCGTGGACCTCACGGACGAAAAAGTTGGCCGCCAGGTGCGCAAGGGCGCGGCCGATGCGGTGCGTCGCTACGTGACCGGGCGTGCCGGAAAGTTTCCGGATGCCGTGACGCAGGCCGTGGAAGAAGTGGCGCGCGCCGGCAGCACACCCCTGGTGGTGGCTGACGCCAGCGGCGCGTCGGTGCGCGTGCTTGGCGTCATCGAGTTGAAGGACATTGTCAAGACTGGCATCCGCGAACGCTTTGGCGAACTGCGCAAGATGGGCATCAAGACGGTCATGATCACCGGCGACAACCGCCTGACCGCAGCATCGATTGCCGCCGAGGCGGGCGTCGATGACTTTTTGGCCGAGGCCACGCCGGAGGCCAAGCTCAAGCTGATCCGGCAGTACCAGGCGGAAGGGCGGCTGGTAGCAATGACCGGTGACGGCACCAACGACGCCCCGGCGCTGGCGCAGGCCGATGTCGCCGTGGCCATGAACAGCGGTACGCAGGCCGCCAAGGAGGCCGGCAATATGGTCGACCTGGACAGCAATCCGACCAAGCTGATCGAGATCGTCGAAATCGGCAAGCAGATGCTGATGACGCGCGGGTCATTGACGACCTTCAGCGTGGCCAATGATATCGCCAAGTACTTCGCGATCATCCCGGCGGCGTTTGCCACCACGTATCCGCAGCTCGACCTCCTCAATGTCATGGGCCTGGCGACGCCGGCCTCGGCCATCATGTCGGCAGTGATCTTTAATGCACTGATTATCGTCGTATTGATCCCCCTGGCCCTCAAGGGCGTCGTCTACCGACCGCTCGGTGCGGCCGTGCTGCTGCGCCGCAACCTGCTGATCTACGGACTCGGTGGCATCCTGGTGCCGTTCGCCGGGATCAAGCTGATCGACATGGCCCTTGCCCTGTTCGGCTGGGTCTGAATTCCCTCGGAGCTTTCATGAATACCGACGCGTACTCTCAACAGCCATCCTCGCAGCCACTCTCCGCGCCGCTGCAGGCGGGTCTGGTCCGGCCGATGGTGGTATTGTTTGTCGCCTTGTCGCTGATGACGGGCCTGCTCTACCCGGGCGTGATCACCGGCATCGCGAAGGCCGTGTTCCCGCACCAGGCCGGCGGCTCGCTGCTCGAGAAGGATGGCAAGACCATGGGATCCGAACTGATTGGTCAGCCGTTCTCTGATCCCAAATACTTCTGGGGCCGATTGTCCGCGACGACGCCGATGCCATATAACGCCTCGGCGTCGTCGGGATCCAATCTGGGCCCGAGCAATCCGTCGCTGGCCGACGCGGCTCGCGCCCGCATCGAAGCGCTGCATGCTGCGGATCCCGGCAACCACGCGCCGGTGCCCGTTGACCTGGTCACATCCTCGGCCAGCGGGCTGGATCCGCAGATCAGCCCGGCAGCCGCCGAATACCAGGCAGCGCGCGTCGCACGGGTCCGGGGCTTCGCGCTGGAGCAGGTCAGGGCGCTGATTGCCGCGCATACTGAAAAGCCACTATTGCCAGTGCTGGGCGATCCGGGCGTCAATGTGCTGAAGCTGAATCTTGCGCTGGACAGTGTTGCACCACAGCGATGACGCGGTGACCATATAAGGGATCGAACAGTGCGGCGTTTGCCAGGATTGGGGTGGCTCGTTTATGTCTGATGCCCAATTTCGTGAAGCCGGCGCTCGCCCCGACCCCGACGCGTTGCTCCAGATCGTGCAGGCCGAGGGGGAGCGGGCAGCACGCGGCAAGCTCAGGGTTTACTTTGGCGCATCGGCCGGGGTGGGCAAGACCTTTGCCATGCTGACGGCAGCGCGCGCAGCGGCGCAGCAGGGCACGGATGTCGTTATCGGCATCGTGGAGACCCACGGCCGTGCCGAGACTGAAGCGCTGATCGCCGGTATCGAACGGCTGCCGATGAGGGACGTGCCGTATCGTGAGCGGGTACTCAAAGAGTTTGACCTGGATGCTGCGCTGGCCCGTCAGCCTGCGCTGATACTGATGGACGAACTGGCCCACTCGAACGCGCCGGGCAGCCGCCATCCCAAGCGCTGGCAGGATATCCAGGAATTGCAAGCGGCCGGCATCGATGTCTGGACCACTGTCAACGTGCAGCATCTCGACAGCCTGAATGAAGCGGTGGGAGGCATCACTGGCATCCGCGTCTGGGAGACAGTGCCAGACATAGTTTTCGATAGCGCGGACGAAGTCGTGCTGGTTGACCTGCCAGCCGACGAACTGCTGCGCCGGTTGAAGGAAGGCAAGGTTTACCTGCCGGAACAGGCCCGGCATGCGGCACGCAACTTCTTCCGCAAAGGCAACCTGATTGCCCTGCGCGAGTTGGCGCTGCGTCGTACCGCGGATCGCGTTGACGACGATGTGCGGGCCTGGCGGCAGGCAGAAGCCGTGCAAGCGGTCTGGCGCACGCGCGAAGCGGTGCTGGCCTGCATCGGCAGCGGCGACGATGCCGAGCAGGTGGTCAAGAGTGCACGACGTCTGGCGGGGCAACTGGATTGTGACTGGCATGTGGTAACGATCGCCACGCCGCGGCTGGCGCCGCCGTCCACTGCAGGAAAAGCTCGCCTGCAAGCGGCCATGCGTCTAGCCGAGGAACTTGGCGCACGTACAGAGACCCTGGCAGGCAACGATATGGTGCAGGCCGTGGTGGGCTACGTGCGCCGCCACAACCTCACCAAGGTTGTGATTGGCCGGGCCCCGGCGGACTGGCGCCGTGGCGGCACCTCGCTGACGGAGCGAGCGCGTTCGTTGCTCGCCCTGGCACTGTCGCCCTTTGTTGACGCGCCGGCCTGGCTGTTCGGCCGACGCAGCTTTGCTGATGCGCTGGCGCTCGGCTGTCCGGAAATCGACATTATCCGTGTAGCGGCTGACACCACGCGCGCCGACATTCGCCAGCGCCACGGTGCCGAAGAACCCGAATCGAGCGAAGCAGAGGATGGCGCGAAGCGTAAGGACTACGCCTGGGCGGTGGTCTGGTGCGGCGGTGCCGTGCTGCTGTCGGCACTGGCGTTTCGGTGGTTCGACGTCGTCAACATCGCCATGTTGTTCCTGGCAGCAGTGGTCGGGGTCGCGCTACGTCATGGCCGCGGGCCCGCTGCGCTCGCCTCCATCCTCGCCGTGGCCGCCTTTGACTTTTTCTTTGTGCCGCCGCGGTTGTCGTTTGCTGTCAGCGACGTGCAGTACCTGCTGACCTTTTTGGTGCTGCTCTCCGTCGGACTGGTCATTGGACAACTGACGGCCGGCTTGCGCGAGCAGGCAAGCCTGGCCGTGCAGAGGGAGGAAGACGCGCGTACGCTGTACGAGCTGGCGCGCGAGTTATCCGCCGCACTGATGCCCGACCAGATAGTTTCGATTGGCAGTCGCTTTCTGCGCGCGGCGTTCGATGCCAACTCAGCCTTTTTTCTTGTGTCGCCGGAGGGACGGCTGCTGCCCCCTGTGGCGGACGCAGGTCAGCAAGACACGACGGTGCGCACAGATTCCATCGACCGCGTACTGGCTGAATGGGTCTTCGTGCACGGCCAGCCCGCCGGTACCGGCACTCATACGTTGCCTGGCAGCACCGTGCTGTACCTGCCGCTGAAGGCGCCCATGCAGACCCGGGGCGTGCTGGCGGTCGAACCTGCGGCGTCGCGCGCGTTTGCGCAGCCCGCGCTGCGGCGGCAGGTCGATGCATTTTGCACGCTGATTGCCATCGCCATCGAGCGGCTGCACTATGTCGAAGTCGCACAGGAGGCGCTGCTGTCGATGGAGTCCGAGCGTCTGCGCAGTTCGCTGCTGGCCGCTGTGTCTCATGACCTGCGCACACCCCTGACCAGCCTGATTGGCATGGCCGAGACTATGCAGCGCAGCGTTCCTCCGCTGGTGCCAACGCTGGATCAAACCGTATCCGCAATGCTCGAGCAGGCGAAGCGGATGCGGACGATGGTGGTCAATTTGCTGGACATGGCGAGGCTGCAGAGTTGCGATGTCCGCACCAACAAGGAGTGGCAGTCGGTGGAGGAACTGGTCGGCGCCAGCCTTGCATCGATGCGCGACGCGCTGGCGCGCCATCGCGTCGTCGTGGCAGATCTGTCGACCGTCCCATTAGTCGAATGCGACGCTGTCTTGATCGACCGCGTGCTATGCAACCTGTTGGAGAACGCCGCAAAATACACACCGGTGGGCACTGAAATCCGGATTTCAGCCGCAGTTGTCCAGCACGAGATCCGCATCTCCGTCGAAGATGACGGGCCGGGCGTGCCCAAGGGCAAGGAACGCCAGATATTCGAGAAGTTTACGCGCGGCGAGCGCGAGTCCGCCACGGCCGGAGTCGGCCTGGGCCTGGCTGTTTGCGAGGCGATCATGCAAGCGCATGGCGGCCGTATCTGGGTGGAGGCCGCCCAGCGGCCGGATCTACCGATGCGACCCGGCGGCCGGACGGGAGCGCGCTTTACCATCGCATTGCCTCGCGGAAATCCGCCAGCCGTCGAGCTTGACCCGACCGATGTCTGACAATTGCCGCACACCCGAGGAGAGGCATTGATGCCGTTCGATTTTTCCCCAACGATCCTCCTCGTCGAGGATGAGCCGCATATCCGGCGCTTTGTTCGCGCGACACTGGAATCTGAAGGCTGCGCAGTATGCGAGGCCGAAACGCTCAAGCGCGGATTGATTGAGGCAGGGACACGCCAGCCTGACCTTGTCATTCTCGACCTGGGACTGCCGGACGGCGATGGCGTGCAGTTGATCGGCGAGATGCGAACCTGGACCAATGTACCGATCCTGGTGCTGTCGGCTCGCAGTGGAGAGACCGACAAGGTCGGAGCGCTCGATGCCGGCGCGGACGACTATCTGACAAAGCCGTTTGGCGTCGCGGAGCTGATCGCGCGTCTGCGCGTCCTGCTTCGCCGCCATGCGAGGACCAATCCGCAAGGCTCCTACCAGATTACGTTTGGCGACGTTCACGTCGACCTGGCCAGCCGCTTGGTCACGCGTTCCGGACAAGCCGTACATCTGACACCGATTGAATATCGCCTGTTGGCGGTGTTGATTGCGAATCGTGGCAAGGTCATGACGCATCGGGAGTTGCTGCGCGAGGTGTGGGGACCCTCGCAGGCGGAAAGCAGTCAATACTTGCGCGTCTACATGGGACATCTGCGGCACAAGCTGGAAGCTGACCCGGCCCAGCCTGCTCATCTGCTGACCGAGGTCGGATTGGGTTACCGGTTTGCGGGATAGGACCGAAGCAAACGCGAATCTTTATGTGGATTGCACGCCGACGCTGCAGCTTTTGATACATTTTTTAGGCGTCAGGACATATCTTGGCGAGGCTCCCTCTCATAGGGTTCCTTTAATTTTCGCCAAACGAAAATGACTCTCCTGCGCCAGACTTCCGGTGCGCTGCTTGCTTGCTTGCTTGCGCCGTGCCTGCCCTTACCCTGTTTGCCGCCGTGCCCGCCATGGCGCAATCCCAGCCTGAAGCCGAAACGCCCACGCACACGTTTAGCGCGAACGTCTCCGTCGCCACCGACTACCGCTACCGCGGCTTGATGCAAACCAATCGCCGGCCCGCGATCCAGGGCGGCTTTGACTACAGCCATGCCAGCGGCTTCTACCTAGGCAACTGGAACTCGAACATCAGTTGGCTGGGCGACAGTAACGCGGAAGTGTCGGCTCCTATCGAAATGGATTTTTGTGGCGGCTACAAGGGCATGATTGGCACGGACTGGAGCTACGACATCGGGGTGCTGCAGTACTTCTACCCCGGCGACTACCCGGCAGGCTCACGCGGCCCTATACCTCTGACGTCTACGCCGGGCTGGGCTACGGCCCGATGACGCTGAAGTACTCCTATGCGCCGACCAACCTGTTCGGATTCGCGGGCAGCAAGCATAGCTGGTACATCGACCTGTCGGCGAACCTGCCGCTGGATGTCTGGGGACTGACGCTGAATACGCATGTCGGCTATCAGAAAGTGCAGGTTGCCAACGCTTCGTATGTGGACTGGAAGATCGGCCTGACCAAGGGCCTGGGCAAAGGCTTCGCGCTGGCGGTGGCCTATATCGATACCAATGCCGACAAGGCCGTGTACACGAATGCGAAAGGCCGCTACATGGGGCGTGGCACCGCGTGGGCCTCGCTGTCGAAGACGTTTTGAGCGAACGTGCGCTTATTCTGGGCACGACGGGCGAGGGAAGCCTGCTTTCCACCCACGAGCGGCAAGTCTTCACGGCGGCAGTGCTCGAAGCCGTCCATGGAGAGCTGCCGGTGATGGCTGGCGTAGGTGCCGTCGATACGCGCGCGGTGTGCGCCCAGGTTGCCGAGCTGGATGCCTTTGAACTGGCCGGCTATCTGGTTGGTGCCGCCGCCGTACTACCTGAGGCCTTCCGATGAAGGTCTCATGTGGCATTTTGGCGAGGTGGCGCGCGCAACGGTCCGACCCTTGATGCTGTACGACGTGCCGAAGCGGACAGGCTGTTCGATGTCGCCGGCGCTGATCCGGTCTCTGTTGGCACATCCGCAGATCGTGGCGGTCAAGGAGTGCGACAGCGGCAATTTGCGGGCATTTTTCAACATCCGCATGTCACTGCGCTCTGCGGCGAGGATGCGGCCCTGCTGGATCACCTGCTGACTGGCGGGGCAGGCATTGTCGCCGCGCCCTCGCATATCCGTCCTGACTTGTTCTTGCGCCTGCTGCATCTGGCGCAGACGGGCCGATTGTGCGCCGCCCGCGCCTTGTTTGCGAGGCTTGCCCCGTTGATCTCGCTCCTGTTCGAAGAGCCGAATCCCGCTCCGGTAAAGGCGGCCTTGGCCCTATCTGGCGTGATTTCGCCGGAAACCAGACTGCCGTTGCAGCCGGCAAGCGCCGCGCTGGTCCAACGACTGGAAGAAGCCATGGCCCTTCTTCCGCCAGCTTCCATGGCATGGGATCCACATCTGGTGAAAGGCTAGCCACCTTCGTCCGGCTTCGCCGCAAGTAGGCCTTGGCTGGCCGGCAACCGGTCCCTTTTATGCGCTGTTTATGCCGTGAGCGGAGTTCTTTACACAACTTTTACGGTGGCATTTGTACATTGATAGTGGGCTTGGCCGCATGAGCTTCGCCACAACGCGGTCTCGAGCGTACGCCAAGTTTTGCGGAACTCTCCAGGAGCCGATCCTCCGAGGCGACCATGAAACCTCCTGTTCCACTCTTCTTCACCTGCACGACGTGCGGACACGTTCATTCCGAGACGCTGCAGGATTTGGTTTCGGGAAAACTGCCTCAGCCACTGACTTGTCCGGCTTGTCGCACTGAGTTGAACGTCGACTGGGACTGGATCAATGACCAGGCCCAGCAACTGGGACTCGTCTTCCCGGCGCGATAAGCTGTCCTCATCACCGGCCGCAGGCAATGCGAGGATGCCACGCCGCAAAATTTCATTACGAGCCGCAGCCGCCGCTCGGACGGCTTGGGAAGATTCCTGTGCCAGGGGACATGCGCGCTGTCGGGGTAACGTTAGCGATGTCGTTGGCGCCCTGGGTATGTCTTTGGCGGTTTGGGTGCGAGTTCGCTATACGCACTGCAGGAAGCCTTCAGCTCAACCATGGCTCACAAGATGCGCGTGGCCGTGACAGCGCGGTGGGGCCGAATCGCCGAGATCTCGATGCCTTCGAGCGACGCGTTCAGTTCGGCCAGCGTGAAGCCACGCTGGGCTACGAAGCGCACGATGCGTTCGGCATGCACCCCACGCAGCTCGGGCCGTGGCGGCTCATGCACGGCAGCGCGCCCCGGCCGGCATGTGGTTCTTACCGGACGTTGTAATTCTGCCGCGCGTCCGCACTAGCCCCCGCCCGCCCGCAGGCCGGCGCGCATAAGGAACGCAATTTGCGATGCTTCCTTATTTGCGGTGCTTTATCAGCGATGAACCATTGCCCGCCCGGCGCGATGCCGGGCTCATCCTGAGGAGGAAGCGGCAGATGAAACCAACCCTGAAGAAAATCGGCTCGCAGGTGGTCGTGCTGACCGGCGCCACCAGCGGCGTGGGCCTGGTCACCGCGCGCAAGGCCGCCGCGCGGGGTGCGCGGCTGGTGCTGGTGGCGCGCAGCGAGGATTCGCTGCACAAGCTGGCCGAAGAACTGCGCGAGCAGGGCGCCGAAGTCATCACTGTCACTGCCGATGTCGGCCGGCACGAAGACGTCGCCCGCGTCGCGCATGCCGCGATCGAGCGCTTCGGCGGCTTCGACACATGGATCAACAACGCCGGCGTGACGATCTTCGGCCGCCACGGCGACGTGCCGCTGGAAGACCAGCGGCGGCTGTTCGACACCAACTACTGGGGCACCGTCCATGGCTCGCTGGCGGCGGCCGCGCACCTGCGCGAACGCGGCGGCGCCATCATCAACATGGGCAGCGAGGCCTCCGACGGACCGCTGCCGCTGCAGAGCGCGTACGCGGCCTCGCAGCATGCGATCAAGGGCTTTACCGATTCGCTGCGGCTGGAACTGGAGCAGGAGCAGGTGCCGGTCAGCATCACGCTGATCAAGCCCGCCGGCCTGGAAACGCCGCTGGCCATGCATGCCAAGAACTTCCTCGACGTCGAGCCGCGCCTGCCGCCGCCGCTGTACGATCCGGCGCTGGCCGCCGATGCGATCCTGTTCGCCGCCGAGAACCCGCGCCGCGATCTCTTCGTCGGCGGCGCGGCCAAGGCCTTCTCCGCGGCGGCGTACCACACGCCGCATGCCTTTGACCGCTTCATGCGCCGCTTCATGGGCCGTGCCCAGCAGACCCGCCACCCGGCCGGCCCGCTCGAGGACAACACGCTGTACGGCAGCGGCAGCGGCCTGCAGGAGCGCAGCGGCACGCGGACCGCGCTGCAGTCGTGCCCCTATACGACCACGGCGCGGCATCCGCTGCTGGTCACCGCGCTGGTCGTTGGCGCGTCCGCCGCGTTGGCGGCGGTGGTGCAGATGCGCCGGGGACGCTAGCCCTCCGGCCCGTCCCCGCCTTACGGGCAACCGGCGCGCCGCGTGATGGGCGCTGCGGTCGCGGTCGGTGCCACGAACACCTATCATGGATCTGGATGCCCGCCGGTTGGTGGGCATTTAGCCGTGCCGCATGCGTACATTGCATGCCGGCCATGGTGGCATGCCGGGCGCCCGCATCTGTTCCTATTGAACGGCCTGCCATGTTCGTTCACTACCACATAGGGTTTGTCCATGTCGGAGCCGCAAGCGGCAAAAGGTGCCCGCGCGCCACATCTGGCAGAGGCGGGAGACGTCCTACCCGGGCAAGCCGGCGAGCCGGTCGTTGAGCAGGTCACCGAGCAATACCGGCGCCTGCTCGATGCAGTCGAGGACGTGGCGGTGTTCGAAACGGATGCAGCGGGCCTGATCGTGGCATGGCCCGACGCCGCGCGGCGCGTGTTCGGCCATCGCGCCGAAGACATCGCCGGCCGCCATTTCTCCTGCCTGCACCGCGCCGACGATGTCGCCGCCGGGTTGCCTCAGCAGTGGCAGCAGGCCGCTGCGCGGGCCGGCAGCGCGCGCGACCGGGGCTGGCGCGTGCGCCGGGACGGCAGCCAGTTGCAGGCCGCCTGTGTCATGCATGCGAGCGCCGGCGGGTTCGTGGTGGCTTGCCGCGATATCACCGTGCAGGAAGCCGCATCCGAGCACGCCAGCCTGGCGGAGTCGCGCCTGCAGCTGCTGGCCGACAACCTGCCCGGCACCGCGGTCTGCGAACTGGACCTGGATGGCACCATCCGCAGCTGGAACGTCGGCGCGCAGGCCGTGACCGGATACGCGGCGGCTGACGCGATCGGCAAGCCGCTGGCGCTGCTGTACGCCGGGCCGGATGCCGCGGCCGGACGCGACCGCGCGGCGCTCGAAGCCGCGCGCGCCTGCGGCCAGTGGGCCGGCGACGAGCGCCTGGCACGCCAGGATGGCGCGATCGTGCGCTGCCAGACCCGCATGGTGCTGGTGCGCGATGCCGCGGGGTGTCCGGCCGGGCTGATCTGGACCGCGCGCGACATCAGCGACGCACTGCGCCTGGAGCTGCTCGAGTCCGGCAACCGGCGCCTGCAATCCTTCCTTGCCATCCTCGGGCACGAACTGCGCAACCCGCTGGCGCCGGTGCGCAATGCGGTCGAGGTGATCGCGCTGACGCCGGACGCCGATGCGCGCATCCGGCATTGCGCCGCGATCATCGACCGGCAGCTGCGCCAGCTCGAGCGGCTGGTCAACGACCTGCTCGATGTCGGCCGCGTGACCGCGGGCAAGATGAAGATGGAGCTGACGCCGACGTCTTACAACGACGTGGTCAGCAACAGCCTGGAGGCGATCCGGCCGGTGCTCGATGCCGCCGGCCAGCAACTGGTGGCGGAGTTGCCCGCGGTTTCGCCGCACGTGCGCGCCGATGCCAACCGGCTGGGGCAGGTGCTGCTGAACCTGTTCAGCAACGCCACCAAGTACACCCCGCGCGGCGGCACCGTCAGCGTGCGGGTCCAGGTCGAGCCGGCGCGCGTGGTGACGATCGTCTCCGATACCGGCCGTGGCCTGGCGCCGGTGGCGCTGGACCGGATCTTCAACCTGTTCTCGCAGGAAGCGGAGGCTGGCAGCCGCAGCGGGCTCGGCGTCGGGCTGGCGCTGGCCAAGGCCGTGGTCGAAGCCCACGGCGGCGCGATCCAGGCCGACAGCGCCGGGCCGGGCCAGGGCAGCACCTTTACCGTGATCCTGCCGCGCGCCGCCGCGCCGCGCCGCGAAGCCGCCGCGCCGGCGCCGGCGCCAGGAACGCCGCCGCGGCGACGCGTGCTGGTGGTCGACGACAATGCCGATTCCGCCGACAGCATGGCCGAACTGCTGAACATGCTCGGCCACGAGGCGCGCGCGGCCCATGGCGGCCACGAGGCGCTGGCGCTGGCCGGCAGCTTCCGCCCGGACTGCGTGCTGCTGGATCTGGAGATGCCCGACATGTCGGGCTATGAAGTCCTGCTGGCGTTGCGCCAGACCTGCGCCGCGCAGGTGCGCTTCCTGGCGCTGACCGGGCGCGGCACCCCGGAGGACCAGCAGCGCAGCAAGCTGGCCGGCTTCCATGCGCACCTGACCAAGCCGCTGGCAATCGACGCGCTGTCGCGCGCGCTGGCCGATCCGGCCACCGGCGCGTCACCGCCTCAGAGCGACCGGTAAGCGTCCAGCCGGTTGTACAGTGTCTTCAGGCTGATGCCGAGGGCGCGCGCCGCCTGGCGCTTGTCGCCGTCGAAGCGCGCCAGCGTGGCCATGATGATCTCGCGCTGGGTATCGGCCAGCGTGGTGCCCACGCGCACGTTGACCACGCCGTCCACGGTGGTGGGCCGCGGCGGCTGCGTGGCCAGGTTGGGATTGCCGATCTCCACCACCTTGTCGGCGAGGATAAAGGCACGGTAGACCGCGTTCTTCAGCTCGCGCACGTTGCCTGGCCAGTCATAGCGCGCCAGCCGGTCGAGCGAAGCGGCCGAAAAGGCCTTGTCGCTGTGTTCCATCGCGTTGTATTCGGCGAGGAAGTGCCGCGCCAGCGGCACGATATCGTCCGGGCGCTCGCGCAGCGGCGGGATATGCAGCGGAAACACGGCCAGCCGGTACAGCAGGTCTTCGCGCAGCTGGCCGGTGCGCACGGCGTCGACCGGGTCGCGGTTGGTCGCGGCCAGGATGCGCACGTCGGTGACGATCAGCGTATCGCCGCCGACGCGGTGGAAGGTGCGGCTTTCCAGAACCCGCAACAATTTGATCTGCATCTCGAGCGGCATTTCGGTGACTTCGTCCAGGAACAGGGTGCCGCCCTGCGCCTGCTCGAAGTACCCCGCCTTCTGCTCGATCGCGCCGGTAAAACCGCCTTTCTCGTGCCCGAACAGTTCCGACTCGATCAGCGTCGGCTGGATCGCGCCGCAGTTGACGGCAATAAAGGGACCGTTGCGCCGCGCGCTGCGCTCATGCACGGCACGCGCCACCACTTCCTTGCCCGAGCCGCTTTCCCCCACCGCCAGCATGGTGACATCGGTCGGCGCCACCCGCTCCACCTGGGCCATCAGGCGCTGCATGGCCGGCGCGGTGCTTTCCCACAGCAGCGAGACCTGCGAGGGCACGGCGCGGCGCGGCGCGCCTTCCCCGCCCGCCGTGGAGAGAGTGGCCTGGCGGGTGGAGGCGGGGACGGCGGCGCTGCGCCGCGGAGGCGTGGTGGTCACTGGCACGATCGAAGTCAGGGCCTGGCGAGCTTGTCGTGTGGGGGTGGGAAGTTCCTATGCTAGCCTTTGCCACAGGGCCTTGCCATAGCCGCGCGGTCCTGCGCGGAAAGGTCCGACAGCGGTGTCAGACAGACACCGGCAACCACGGCGCCAGGCCGCGCTTAGACTTGCATTACGCAGTGGACTGGCAGTATGCAGTCGGAACCGTGCCGCCCCTGTCCTGAAATGCCCGGAATGCCTGCCTGCCGCGCTTCGCATGGCGCGCGGCGGCGGCTGCGGCACCTGGTGCCGGGCGGGCGCGGGGCGGGAAAGCAGGCAGGCATTTTTGCCGGTTCCGCAGAAGTTTCCATTAAGTCTCACTGACGGATCGTATGCCCCACATCCTGATTGTCGATGACGATGAAAACGCATGTGCCGCGCTGGCGGAGATCGTGGCCATGGAAGGCTTCACTTCCGCCACCGCCGGCAGCCTGCGCGAAGCCCGGCTGCAGTTCGGCTGGCACATGCCCGACGCGATCGTTGCCGACCTGCGCCTGCCCGACGGCAATGGCATGGAGCTGTTCGACGAGGTCGGCGCCTCCGGCGTCGAAGTGATCCTGACCACCGGCTATGCCAGCGTCGAAAGCGCGGTCGACGCACTGCGCGCCGGCGCTACCGACTACCTGGTCAAGCCGATCAACGTGGCGCGGCTGCAGACCGTGCTCAAGCGCCTGGCCACCACCGGCGAGCTGCGCGCCGAAATCCATTCGCTGCGCGGCGAACTGCGCCGCTACGGCCGCTTTGGCCGCCTGATGGGCAGCTCGGAGGTGATGCAGGCGGTCTATGACCAGCTCGCGCGCGTGGCGCCCACCGAGGCCACGGTGCTGCTGATCGGCGAAAGCGGCACCGGCAAGGAGCTGGCCGCGCAGACCGTGCACGAGCTGTCGTCGCGGCGCCGCCAGCCCTTCCTTGCGGTCAATTGCGGCGCGATCTCGCCCACGCTGATCGAGAGCGAGATGTTCGGCCACGAGCGCGGCAGCTTTACCGGCGCCGACCGCCAGCACAAGGGCTACTTCGAGCGCGCCGACGGCGGCACGCTGTTCCTCGACGAAATCACCGAGATGCCGGCCGAGCTGCAGGTCAAGCTGCTGCGCGTGCTGGAGACCGGCACCTTCATGCGCGTGGGCACCAACCGCGAATGCCATGCCGACGTGCGCGTGCTGGCCGCCACCAACCGCAACCCGGAAGAGGCCGTGGCCGACGGCAAGCTGCGCGCCGACCTGTTCCACCGCCTCAACGTGTTCCCGGTGGAGCTGCCGCCGCTGCGCGCGCGCGGCGACGACGTGATCCAGATCGCCAACCTGATGCTGGACCAGCTCAACGGCGAGCAGGGCACGCAGCGGCGCTTCGCCCCCAGCGTGCTCGACAGCCTGCGCCTGCATGCCTGGCCGGGCAATGTGCGCGAGCTGCGCAATTTTGTGCAGCGCGCCTTTATCATGGCCGACGAGGACCTCATCACCGAGGTGCAGGTGCCGCTGCAGGTGGCGGCCACGCAGGCCCCCGGCGCGGCGGTGGTGTCGGTGCCGGTAGGCATGTCGCTGGCCGACGCCGACCGCCAGCTGATCTTCGCCACGCTGGAGCAGTGCGCCGGCGTCAAGAAGCACGCCGCCGAGATCCTTGGTATCAGCCTGAAGACTTTGTACAACCGGCTGGAAGATTATGCCGCCCGCGGGGAGCTGCCCGAGTGGCTGCGCGCCTCGCGCAATGACACGGGATCGTCGGCGACCGGTTGACTGGCCTGGGATGCCATGCGGGCTGGCCTCCCGGCGCTGCGCGCAGCACGTTTCTTGCTTCCAGGCCAGGCAGACAACCTGGCCGACCAGACGCCAATCCGACCATGACGCAACCGCAGCCGCCGTCCAGCCAGCCGGACGTTTCTGACGATCATTCCAAGGAGGTGGCCGCGGGCGCGGGCTCCGCCGACGCGGCGGTGGTGCGCGCGGTGCAGGAAGTCAGCACGCTGATCGAGCAATCGGCCCATGACCTGCGTTCATCGCTCAATGCCATCCAGAGCTGGGCCTACGTGCTGGACCGCGCCTTCGATACGGCGCCGGCCCCGGCGCAGCGCGCGCTCGACGGGATTCGCGCCGGCGCCCGGCAGCAGCTGGCGCTGATCGAGGAAATGGAGGAATCGGTGCGACTGCTGGCCGACGAGCGCCCGCCGAGCTGGCAACGCATCGACCTGCTCGACGCCGCCGCGCAGGCCATTGCCGACCGCCGTCCGGCCGCCGAGGCGCGAGGGGTGCTGCTGGCCCCCGTCACCACCGACGGCGCGGGGGATGGCGCGTATGGCATCGACGGCGATGCGAACCGCCTCGTCCCGTTGCTGCGGCACCTGCTGGTGCATTGCATCTGGCGCGCGCCGGCGGGCGGCTCGGTGGCCATGCATCTGTTCGGCGAGCCTGCCCACGTGAAGCTGCGCATCACCGAGAGCCCGCCGCTGGACCACCAGCGCAGTGCCAGCCGGCTGGCGGCGCTGACCGACTTCTTCGGCCGCCGCGCCGCGGCCGACGGTGCCACGCCGGCACGGCAGAGCACCGCGCTGCTGCTCACGCGGCGCATGGTCGAGATGCATGGCGCGGTGCTCAGCGCCGAAAGCGACGGCTGCGACGAGGACAGGATCAGCGTCTGCATCGCCGTCAGGTTTCTGCGCCAGCCACGTATGGCGTGACCGCGCGCGGTGCGCGCCTTCCATCCTTTGCTTGACGATGTAGTTTTTACCGGCATGTCCGGCCCGGTGCGCATTGGCCGGGCGCCGGCGGCGCGCCCGGCGTGGCGCCCGGCGGGCAGATGGCGCGCGGCGGTGCGGCCCGGCCGGTCTGGCCCGGCCTTTGCATGGGTAAGTCACTCAACCAAGGAGGGAACAACCATGCCTACCGCCAGCCGCAAGTCCGACAAGGCCGCGCAGGTTGCCCGCAAGCCGTCCGGCGCGAAATCCTCGGCATCCACCGCAAGATCCTCGGCCAAGCCTGGTGCGCGATCGGCCGCCAAGCCGGCCGCGAAGCCTGCTGCAAAGACTGCGACCAGGGCTGCGGCAAAACCAGCGGCCAAGCCGGCAGCGAAGCCGGCAGCGAAGCCCGCTGCCAAGGCCGCCAAGCCTGCTGCAAAGACCGCCAGGCCTGCTGCAAAGACCGCGACAAAGAGCGCGGCTCGGCCTGCAGCCAAGGCCGCGAAGGCTGACAAGCCGCAGGCGATGCGCGCCAGCGCCGCCGCGGACAAGCCCCTGCGCGGCAAGGAAGCCAGGACTTACCAGGCCGCCGTCGACGACTCCCTGGAGATGACCTTCCCGGCCAGCGACCCGATCTCGCCCAGCGCCGCCATGCATGCCGAAAGGAAGACGCATACCGCGCGCGACGACGTCGACTGGAAGCTCAAGCGCGGCAGCGAGCAGCAGCCCGTGGGAGCCAAGCCGGCGGGCCAGCGCAAGGGCAGCGCACGCGGCCGCTAGCGTAGCCGGTGGGCGATTCCGATCAACAAGAAAGGGAGCCAGCATGACCGCCATCGTCGCAGGTCGATTCGACAGCTTCAGTACCGCCGAATCCGTCGCCAGCCGCCTCAAGGCGCGTGGCTTCGCGGACCAGGACCTCAGCCTGTTCTATGTCAACCCGCCCGGGCAGCACGCCGCTTACCCGGTGGGCGGAGACCACGCGGTCGATGCCGGCGCGCGCAAGTCCGGCGCCGGTGCCATTGCCGGCGTGGTGATCGGCGCCGCGGCCGGCGCTGCCGTGGGCGCGATGCTGGTGGCGGCGCTGTCCGCCGTGCCGCCGGTGTCGATCCTGGTGCTGGTATTTGCCGTGGGCCTGGGCGCGTACCTCGGCTCGCTCGCGGGCGCACTGGCGCTGGCGCGCGATGGGCGTCGCAACCCGGTGACCGGCCAGCCGCCGGTGCGCAACGCCGGCGTGCTGCTGGCCGCGCACGTTCCCGGCGGCGATACCGCCGCGGTCGCGGACCTGCTGCGCCGGGAAGGCGCCAAGGACGTGGAGCGGGCCGACGGGCAATGGGTCGACGGCCGCTGGGTGGATTTCGACCCGCTGGTGCCGCCGGTGCCGGCAGACGCGCGCCGCCAGGCACAGGGCAGCCGGCCCCGCACGGAATGACTTTCTGCAGCGACCTTCTGCAGCAGACCTTCTGCAGCGACTTGTTGCAGCCAACCCGAAACGGAGGTGTCCATGACCCCAGTCCAACCTGAATCCCCTGGCGAGCAGCCGCGCGGCGCATCGATCGTCGGCGGCATCGACCGCAATTCCCCGGGCCCCGGCCCGTTCGTGATGGCCGCCGATACGCTCGAGGGCAACAAGGTGGTCGACCCGGCGGGCGACGACATCGGCACCATCGACCACATCATGATCGATGTCCTGGGCGGCCGGGTCGCGTATGCGGTGCTGGCGATGGGCGGCTTCCTCGGCATCGGCGAGAAGCTGTTTGCGTTGCCGTGGTCCGCGCTGACGCTGGACACGCGCCGCAAGTGCTTCGTGCTCGGCGTCGAGAAAGACCGGCTCAAGGCCGCGCCCGGGTTTGACAAGGACCACTGGCCGAGCATGGCCGATTCGCAGTGGGCCACCAGCATTCACCAGTACTACGGCATTTCGCCGTATTGGGAAGCGGACCGCTACGATCCATGGGCGTGACCCGGGGAGACGGCGCTGTGGGCCAGTGAGCGATGAACGAGGCGCCGGATCTGATCCGGCGCTTCTATTTTGCGTGGAGTCAGACCTTGTGGTTGATCTGTCCGTACGGGCGCTGCGACGGGTCGGCTTGCATGCCGCTGTCTTCGGGCTGCGCCGGTGCCTCCGGTGGGGGTTCGTGGCGCAGCGACAGCGCGTTGTGCACGCCGAGCACGCCGGCGCTGACGGCCGCGGCCTTCTCGATGCGCTGCGCGGTGTCGACATCCTCGACGCAGCCTCGCACGGTGACCCGGCGATCCGCGACTTCGAGCGTCACGCCGTCGGGAAAGCGGCCGTCGAATGCCGCGGCGATCTCGGCGCGCACCGCCACGCGCAGGGCTTCGTCGTCGGCGGCGGTGGGGCGCGTGGTGGGGGGCGTGGAGGGGGGCGTGGAGGGGGAAGGGGCATTCTGTTTCATCTCGTCGGCTCCTCGACAGGAAAACCATGTCCGGCGCAAGAAGCATTCCCGCGGGCAAGTGCCGCGCGCGTTGTAGGACTGCGCCCGCTGCACGCCGGCCCCATGCTCTCCATACAATGAAATCAGCATGCCGCCGCGCCGGCGCACGGCGCGAAGGGGCAAGTGCAATCGAGGAGCGCAACGATGAGCAAGTCCAGCCCGATCCTGCCGGGCTTCAATCCTCCGCCACCGTCCGGCAAGCGTGCCGGCATATGCCACGCGTTTGACCGCTTCGCGGGCGGTGCCACGCGCCATGCCGGCTCCCCTGCTGCATTCGTGCTCGCGCTCGGCGTGGTGGCCGCCTGGGCCATCACCGGGCCCATGTTCGGGTTCTCCGAGACCTGGCAGCTGGTGATCAACACCGGCACCACCATCGTCACCTTCCTGATGGTGTTCCTGATCCAGCAGAGCCAGAACAAGGATGCCGTGGCGGTCCACCTCAAGCTCAACGAGCTGCTGGCCTCGCACCGCGAAGCCAGCAACATGCTGGTTTCGATCGAAGACCTCGACGAGGAAGAGCTGCGCCAGCTGGTGACCTTCTACCGCCACCTGGCCGAACTCGCCGACAAGGAAGACGGCGTCAAGATGAGCCATTCGCTGGACGAGGCGCGCGAAAACCACGCGGCCAAGCAGCACGCGCGTGCCTCGCGGAAGTACCGCCCCGAGGACGGCGGCAGCGGCGCCGATGCGCGTGCCGCCGCCGGCGCCAGTCCATAAGCCGCACCACCGGGCCGCGGCGCCCAAGGTCGCGGTAACCGTCAACTTGTCGCGCCAGCAGGTCATCGAGCAAGGAGCCACCCCGTGTCCGATCCAAACAAGGCAAGCAAGCGCAAGCAGATGGGGCCGGCCGCCGCGCCCCGCGCGGTCATGGTGTACGGCTGCGATTCGCTGGGGCAGCCGGACAGCCACCTTGGCACCACCATGGCCAATATCGCGCGCAAGGTGGCCGAGATCGCAGGCATCGGCTATGCCGGAGCCTACGATGATGCCGCGCCGGGCCAGCCGCGGCCGTACCTGGTGCCCGCGCAGACGCTGGTCGGGCAGGACCTTGCCGCGCGCCTCGGCGTGCATGCGGAGGGCGACCTGTTCGGCGGCGTGGTGCCGTACGCGTTCGTCGCCACCAAGGCGATCACGCACGGGCTGGTCGCGCCGGGCGCGGCCGCTCCCGAAGGATGGAGCGAGGCCTTCGTGCAGCGCGTGGTCGGCGCGACGCTGCCGGGCTTCACTGCGTTCACCCTCGCCGATGCGCGCACCGCGGGCAAGCGCCTGCTGGCACTGGGCCCGGTGCGGCTGAAGGAGCCATGCGGCATCGGCGGGCTGGGCCAGTGCGTGGTCGACAGCGAGCGCGCGCTGGAGGAAGCGCTTGAAGCCATGCCCGACGCCGTGGTCGAAGCCCACGGCATCGTGGTCGAGCGGGATCTGGACGCGCCCCAGACCTATAGCGTCGGCCAGGTGGAACTGGCCGGACTGCGCGCCAGCTATTGCGGCACGCAGGGACTGACGCAGAACAACCGCGGCCAGCAGGTCTACGGCGGCTCGACGCTGACGGTGGTGCGCGGCGGCTTCGACACGCTGCTGCAGCAGCCGTTCGACGCGCGCACGCTGGCCGCGGTGCGCGCGGCGATGGTGTATCACGACGCCGCGCTGGCGTGCTATGCCGGCATGGTGCTGACGCGCTGCAACTACGACGTGGCCTTCGGCCCGGCCGCGGGTCCCGGTGCCGACCGCGAGCAGGTGCTTGGCGGCGTGCTCGAGCAGTCGTGGCGTGTCGGCGGTGCCACCGGTGCCGAGCTGGCCGCCCTGGCGGCGCTGCAGAGCGATCCGGGCCGCGCCCAAGTGGTAGCGTCCACGCGCGAAGTGTACGGCGCGAACGTGCAGGTGCCCGCCGGTGCCGAGATCTATTTCCAGGGAGAGGACCGCCACGTCGGTCCCCTGACCAAGTACGCAAGGCTGGAGCCCGATTCCCATGGCAACCCATGAAGAACTGCTGCAGATTCAAAGCGAGGGCGGCACCATTGCCGGCACCCTGATCAGTCCCGAGACCCGGCTGCCCGGCGTGCTGTTCGTGCACGGCTGGGGCGGCAGCCAGCAGCAATACCTGGCACGCGCGCGCAAGGTCGCGGGGCTGGGCTGCGTCTGCCTGACCTTCGACCTGACCGGCCATGCCGGCACCAGGTCGCAGTACGAGACCGTCACCCGCATGCGCAACCTGGCTGACGTGGTTGCCGCATACGACACGCTGGTGCGGCAGCCTGAAGTCGATCGCAACGCCATCGCGGTGGTGGGCAGCAGCTACGGCGGCTACCTGGCGGCGCTGCTGAGCGCGATGCGCCCGGTGCGCTGGATGGGCTTCCGCGCGCCGGCGCTGTACATGGATTCCGGCTGGGAGCTGCCCAAGCGCCAGCTGCACCGCGAACAGGACCTGGTGGCGTACCGGCGCAGCGTGGTCCCGCCCGAAGACAACCGCGCCGTGCGCGCCTGCGCGGAATTTGACGGCGACGTGCTGGTGATCGAATCCGAGCACGACCAGGTGGTCCCGCACGCCGCGGTGATGAGCTATGTCGACGCATGCGTGCATGCCAGCTCGATGACCTACCGCGTGATCAAGGGCGCCGACCATGGGCTGACCGACGAGGAAAGCCAGCGCGCCTACAGCAGCCTGCTGGTCAACTGGCTGCGCGAGATGATCACCGCGGCGCGCGCCGGCCCGGTCAGCGCCGACCGTGCCCTGGAGCCGAAGCCGCGGCCCGCGGCAGCGGAGCCCGACGACGAGATCGTCGCCATGGGCGGGGTGGTGCCGCCGCCGGCTTCGGGTTCCGCCGGCGCGCCGCCGGCCAGCGCCGAATAGTGCGGAACAGCGCCGAGTGGCGCCGGTTGCCAGCACGCCGCCTGCATGGACAGCACCCTGCCCGCCACCGAGGCCGCCGCGGCGCTTGACGCCGTGCTGCGCGATGCCGGCCTGCGCTACGTCGACGACGCCAGCCCGGGGATCACGCGGCGCCGCCAGGGCAGCGGCTTCAGCTATCTCCGCCCCGATGGCCAGCGCGTGCGCGACGGCGCCACGCTGGCGCGCATCGCCGCGCTGGCCATCCCGCCGGCGTACGAGTCGGTGTGGATCTGCCCGGATGCGCGCGGCCATCTGCAGGCCACGGGGCGCGACGCGCGCGGGCGCAAGCAGTATGTCTACCACCCGGAATGGGCGGCACTGCGCGATTCAGACAAGTACGCGCGCCTGCCCGCCTTCGGCGCGGTGCTGCCGCGGCTGCGCGCCCGCGCCGCGCGCGACCTGCGCCGCAACGGCATGCCGCGTGAGAAAGTCGTGGCGGCGGTGGTGGTGCTGCTCGATGCCACGCTGGTGCGCGTGGGCTCGCCGCGCTACGCGCAGCAGAACCGCACCTACGGCCTGACCACGCTGCGGCGCCGGCACGTGACCGTGCGCGGCAGCCGGCTGCGCTTCCAGTTCACCGGCAAGAGCGGCATCACCCACGACGTCTCGGTCAACGACCCGCGCCTGGCGCGCGTCGTGCGCAACTGCGCCGACCTGCCGGGCCAGCGGCTGTTCAAGTACCGCGACAGCGACGGCGAGATCCGCGAGATCGGCTCGGCCGATGTGAACGCCTACCTGAAGGAGGCGACCGGCGGCGAATTTACCGCCAAGGATTTCCGCACCTGGGCCGGCAGCGTGCATGCGCTGGCAATCCTGCGCAAGCTGCCGCCGGCAGCCAGCGAAACGGCGCGCAGGAAGGCCGTGGCCGACGCGATCCGCGAGGTGGCGCGCCAGCTGCGCAATACCATGGCGGTTTGCCGCAAGTGCTATGTGCATCCCGGCGTCATCGAGGCTTACCTGTGCGGCGTGCTCGAAGCCGGCGGAAGGGCGCCGTCGGTGACCCGGCTGCGCGCTGACGAAGCCCGCTTGCTGCGCCTGCTGGCCGCGGTGCAGCGCGATGGCTGAGCGGGGAGCCGGCGGGTGGCCATTTGGTGGGGGGGCCATTCGGTGACTGGCCATTTCGGCACAGGGGTTCAGCACGGCAGCGGGCCGAGATAGCCGGGCAGCTCGCGCGCGCCTGTGGCATGCGCCAGGCGGAACGCGTGCGCCAGGGCGGCGGCGAATTCATGCGCCGTGTCGAACGGGCCCGGCACGTTGCGGCGGAAATAGTCGGCCCAGCGGAAATCCGGGTAGGCGGTCTTGACCTTGCGATAGCCGCCGGCAAGCTGCACGAACGCCTCCAGGCTGCGGTAGGGGTCGTCGCGCATGTCGTGGATGGCCTCGGGCAGCTCGGCCAGCGGCCGGCGGCGGCCGTGCTCGTCATACGGGTGGACCAGGTGGTTGGCGACCATGTGGCGCCAGAATGCCGGCACGTCGAGATCGCTGGCATCGGCGTGGACGATGCCCGGCACGTGGGTCAGGCCAAGGTCGTGCCAGGCGCGCACCCAGTGGTGGTGGTCGACCACGTAGAGGCCCTGTTCCGGCCCGACCACCAGATGGACGCGGTGCCGGTCCAGGAACGCAGCGCGGTCCTCGGGCGGCACGCGGCGCGTCACGTGGACCTTTTGCGCAACGTGATAGCCACCGACGGTGATCTGGGTCGGGTGCAGCGCGTCCAGGGGCACCATCAGCTTGCTGCCGGGACGAAACTTGCGGGGATGGCGTGGCATCTCGGCGCGGCGCGGCGCGTGGCTGCGCCGCGCCGATGTCGTCTGGGGCTCAGCTCTTGTTCAGCGTGCGCTCCGGCGACGTGCCGGTGTCTTCGCCGCCGACTTCCGAGCCGGCGGCCCAGGCCGAACCGCGGTCGCCCTGGCCACCTTGCCCGCGCTCCACGCGCAGCCGGTTGTCGACCTCGGTCACGCCGAACACCGCGTCAGCGATTTCCTCGATGACATACTTCTCGCGGCGCTCGCGCACGGTGCCGTCCAGCGTGACCACGCCGTTGGCCACTTCCACGCTGACTTCGCCGACATCGATGTACGGATTCATGGCCAGGCGCTCGCAGACATCCTCGCGCACGCGCTCGTCCGAGCGGTGGTAGCCCTTGGGTCCGGTCATGCGCCTGCCAGCGTGCTGGCTGTGCTGGCTCCAACCCTGCGCGGCCGCCTGCTGGCCGAAGGCCCGGCTGCGGCGATAGCCGTGATCGTCCGGATAGACCCGCTGCCCGCCGCTGAACGACTGGCCGCCGCTGGCGGAATCGCCATAGTAGCCGCTGCCATAGCTTGGCTCGCCGCCGCGCTGGCTGCGGTCGCGCTCCATGCCTTCGCGCCAGTGCAAGGCGCGGCCGCCGCGCTCGCCGCCGCTGCCCCGGTCATCGCGCTCGCCGCCGCGGCCGCGCGGCCCGAAGCGGTCTTCGTCGCGGTAACCATAGCCCGAGTCCCGTTCCTGGCTGCGATAGCCGCTGTCTTGCACCGACGGGCGATAGCCGCCGTAGCCGCTGCTGTAGGGATGACCGGTGCCGCCGGCATCCGAAGCGCCATAGCCCGGCTGGCCCCAGCTGCCGCGGCCCTGGCCGGCGGGCGTATCCTGCTGGTACCACGGACCGCCGTGGCGCGCGGATTCGCCGCCGCGGCGTTCATCGCCCCGCTGCTCATTGCCGCGCTCACCGCCATACGGGCCGGTGCCGGAGCGGCCACGGCCTTCGCCGCGCCACTCACCGCGCCAGTCGCCGCGGCCTTCGCGCTGCTCTGCGCGCTCATCACCGCGCCAGTCCTCGCCCCATTCCTGGCCCCAGTCTTCCGAGCCGCTGCCCTGGCTCTCGTCGCGCCGGCCCGCTTGCCGGCCCTGGTCCTGATTGCCCCGGCGGCTGCCGCGGTCGTTGCGGAAGTTGAACATTGCTTGCCTCCTGGCTGAATGGTCCGGCTTGGCCGTAGCCCGCGCAAAGGACTGGCTGCGGCGCCGGGCCGTTGAAGTGCGGTGGTTTCCGCGGGGGAAAGCCGCACAGGCACAGCGAAAGCCGCAAAATCCGTGCCCCTTCGCCAGCGCGCCGGCACGCCGCTGCGCGGGCTGCTGCGCTGTAAGGATTGCCGGGCGATGTAAGGGTTACGGGCGGCTGCCACGTCACCGCAGCTGGCGCGGCGCGCTGCCGAGGCAGCATGCAGAGTGCATCCCAGCGGCATGGAACTTGCGCGGCACGCGCATGGGCCAGCGCGCCCTCCACTGACAGCAGACAGGAGTCAGCCATGTCCACACCGAAGAGCGTCCCACCCCAGCACCAGGAACGCCAGCCCGGGCTGGAAGCACCCATGCGGCCGCAGCCGGACAGCGGCGCGGACGACTACGTCGGCAGCGGCCGCCTGCAAGGGCGCGTGGCGCTGATCACCGGCGGCGACAGCGGCATCGGCCGCGCCATCGCGGTGGCCTTCGCGCGCGAAGGCGCCGACGTTGCCATCGCCTACCTCGATGAACATGCCGACGCCCGCGAAACCGTCGAACTGGTCGAAGCCGCCGGGCGCAAGTGCCTCGCCGTCGCAGGCGATCTGGCCGACTGCAGGCATGCCGAAGCGGTTGCCCGCCAGACGCTGCAGCAATACGGCAAGCTCGATATCCTGGTCAACAACGCCGCCGAGCAGCATCCCGAGAAATCCCTCGAAGACGTCGACGAAAACCAGGTCGAGGCCACCTTCCGCACCAATGTCTTCGCCATGTTCCACCTGACGCGCGCGGTGCTGCCGCACATGAAGGCGGGCGCGTCGATCCTGAACACCACGTCGGTGACTGCATATCGCGGCAGCAAGCATCTGCTGGACTACTCGGCGACCAAGGGTGCGATCGTGTCGTTCACGCGTTCGCTCGCGCTGCAGGTGGTCGAGCGCGGCATCCGCGTCAATGGTGTTGCGCCGGGCCCGATCTGGACCCCGCTGATCCCGTCCACCTTTACCGCGGAGGAAGTCGCCGAGTTCGGCAAGAAGACGCCGATGGGCCGTCCGGGACAGCCGTTCGAAGTGGCGGCGGGCTTCGTGTTCCTCGCCTCGGATGCGGCGAGCTATATCACGGGGCAGGTCCTGCACATCAACGGCGGCGAGGTTGTCAACGGCTGAGCGGGCGTCGCTGTCCCCACACGCCAGGGACGCCGTGTAGTTCGGGCGCCGCGCTTGCAAAAATTGCACGTTCCGCGCGCCGCCACGGCCGCTACCGTGGGTAAATCCGGCGCGGGCGTGGCTCTTGCAAGCGGCCTGGGGAAGTACCGCCTCCATTCATCGATAGCAGGGAGCCACCATGTCACCGATCGTAGCGGGTCGCTTCGACTCCATCGCCAGCGCCGAAGACGCGGCGCGGATCTTGTTCGCGCGGGGTTTTTCGGTGTGGGACGTTTCCATCATGTCGGTACGGCCGCCTGGCGAAGCGCAGCCCGAGACCCAAGCCGACAAGAGCGCCGGCAACGTGATGCTGGCCGCCTGCGTCGGCAATGGCCTGTCGTCGGTCGTGGTCGACGTGCTGCGCGAAGCCGGCGCGAGCGACCTGGAGCGCGCACAGGGCCGCTGGGAATGCGGCCAGTGGACCGACTTCGACCCGAACGTGCACGGCGAGCCGGTGCGGGACGGCGAGGGCGAATACTGGCCTCGGCCGCTGGCACGGGAATCGGTGGCCGAGCAATCCACCGGCAACGAGGATCCCGGCAGCGAGCTCGAGCATTTCGTCAACCAGAAGCGTGCCGAACACGACTGAACGGCGCGACCGCGCCAGCGCGAGGAACGGCAATGCCATTGCCGAACTGGCGCGGCTGCGTCCCACGCAGCTCACGCTGGGCTATATCCACGTCAGCCACAAGAAGGAAGTCACGCAGCGCCACGCGGACCCCCGCGACCGCGCGGCGCTGCGGCGCTTCATGCGCAGGCACCGCATCAAGACCGTGGCGGGCCCCGGCGGCAGCCTCTATATCGTCGATCACCATCACTGGGCGCGCGCGTGGCTGGAGCTGGGCTACCGCAAGGCGCCGGTGCGCATCCTGCGCGACCTGAGCGAACTGGGGCCGTCCGCCTTCTGGAAGCGCATGCGCGAGCTCGGCCATATCCATCCATACGACGAGCACGGCAAGCTGCAGGGCCACAAGGCGCTGCCGCCCACCGTGATGGGCATGCGCGATGACCCGTACCGCAGCCTGGCAGCGTTTGCGCGCGCGGCCGGCGCCTACCGCAAGCCGGGCAATGCCTATGGGGATTTCCGCTGGGCCGGCTTCCTGCGCGATCGGGTGGTGCAGGATCTCCACAGCATCGCGGGCTTCGGGCTGGCGCTGTCCGAATCGATCAAGCTTGCGCGCAGCCCCAAGGCCAGGCGGCTGCCGGGATTTTGTGGCAGGCCAGAAGACTACGAGAACGGGAAAGGCTGAAACGGCGCGCCGTTCCCGCCCCGGCGGGAACGACGGGAGGAAAGGAACGGATCAGCGCTCCGATTTGTGCTTCGGCAGTTTTTTGGTCTTGGTCGATGCCATCTTGTCGAGTTCCTTTTCGCTCATCGACTTGTACATCGAGCGCGAGGCGCCTTTCAGCGATCCGGCCTTCTTGTCCCCGCGCTTGGCGGAGAGCGCCGCTCCCGCGGCCTGCTGTTGCGCCTTCGATTTGGCTGGCATGTCAGTCTCCTTGGAGGGTGCAGAAAAGATGGGGTAAAAGATGTGCTGCTGTCAGTTAACCACTGTCATTCCCGCCTGCGCGGGAATGACGATAGGGTCTGCCAGCCGCCATCGCCCGCTGGGCGGCCGGAACGCTATATCCGGCCGAGAACCACGAGCAGCAGCACGATCAGGACGATCAGGCCCAGGCCGCCGCTTGGCCAGTAGCCCCAGCCGGAACTGTACGGCCAGGCTGGCAGGGCACCCAGTAGCAGCAGGACAAGAATGATCAGAAGGATAGTGCCGATTCCCATGGCTTGCTCCTTGTTCGTGGATCGGGGAAGCCGGGGCTTCCGTACCGAAGCGGCCCGCGCATCTGAAAGGCCACTGCTCAAGGTTCAGCCTATGCCACGGCCCGGCCGCGTCCCTCCGGGCAGGGACTGATATCGGTGTAGGAATCGGACGACGCCGTGCGCCGCGAGCGGCTTTGACGCGCTGCACAACGGCTCGTGCAGCACATTGGCACAGCACATCGGCGCAGCATCGGCGAAGTGGATGGGTGCGCGTTCAGCCCGCCTCGGTCAGGCCGTGCTCGACCGCGTAGACCGCCACTTGGACGCGGCTGGCGAGGTTGAGCTTCTTCAGGATGTTCTGCACGTGGATCTTCACCGTGCTTTCGGCCACACCGAGATCGCGCGCGATTTCCTTGTTGCTTTCGCCGCGCGCCAGCCCCTGCACGATCTCGCGCTCGCGCGCGGTCAGGCGCGGCGCGTCGTCGTGGCGCGGCGCGGCGGCGGGCGCCGGCGTGCGGAACTGCGCCACCAGCTTGGCCGTCATGCTGTCGGAGATCACCGGCTCGCCCGCGGCGGCGCGGCGGATGCCGGCGATCAGCGCCTCGGTCTCGATGTTCTTGATCAGGTAGCCGCGCGCACCGCTGCGCAGCGCGGCGGCCAGCTCCTCGGCTTCCTCGGACACCGTCAGCACGATCACCGCGGTCTGCGGCAGGTCTTCCACCAGCAGCTGCAGCGCCTCCAGCCCCGACAGGCCGGGCATGTTCAGGTCCAGCAGGATCACGTCGGGGCGATGCTGCTTGGCGCGCTTGATACCCTCCACGCCGTCGGCGGCTTCGTCGACGATCTCGAAATCGGTCTGGCGCTGCAGCAGCGCGCGGATGCCGGAGCGGAACAGGGTGTGGTCGTCGATCAGCAGGATGCGGATGGTCATGGCTGGGTCTCGGTGGTCTGTGGGGCGCGGCGCGGCAGCACCAGCTCGATGCGCACGCCGCGGCCGGGGGCCGCCTGCACGTGCAGTTGCGCGTCCAGGCGCGCGGCGCGCTCGCGCATGATGTTCAGGCCGATATGCGCGTCGGCGCGCGTGGCGAGTTCGGCGGGGTCGAAGCCTTCGCCGTCGTCTTCCACCACCAGGCGGAAGTCGCGGCCGTGGCTGAGCGCCACCGTCACGTGCGCGGCCAGCGCGTGCTTGCGCACGTTGGAGAGCGCTTCCTGCAGGATGAAGAGCACCTGCAGCTGCTGTTCCGGCGACAGCGGCCGGCCGCTCGCGCCGATGCCGTCGGCTTGCTCGTCGATGGTGAGCGTGGCTTCGGTGCGGCACTGGCGGCGGAAGCGCGCCACGGTGTCCTCCACCGCCGGGCGCAGCTCGCCGCCGCCCAGGCGCGAGCGGAAATTGTTGAGCAGCTCGCGCACGTCCTGGTAGCTCTCTTCCACGCCGTGGCGCAGCATGGGCACGATCTCGCGGGTCTCGCCAAGGTCGTCGCGCGCGACCGCGTCGTCGAGCAGCTGCACCTGCAGGTTCAGGTAGTTCAGGCCCTGTGCGATGCTGTCGTGCAGGCCCTGCGCCACCAGGTTGCGTTCTTCGACCACTGCCAGCTGGCGCGCGGTCGCCGACAGCCGCAAGTGTTCCAGCGCCGTGCCCAGGTGCTGGCCCAGCGTTTCGAGCAACTGCCGGTCGGAGGCGGGCAGCGCGCGCGGGGTGCGGAAATGCAGCGCGAATACGCCGGTGGCGCCGCGCTGGCTTTCGATGCGGAAGGCGGCCAGCGCCTGGAAGCCGTTGCGCGCGCACGGCGTGCCGTCCTGCCTGCCGTCCCGCCTGCCGCGCAGGTCGGTAATGGTAATCACGGCCTCGCGCGTGGCGTCGCCGCAGTGGCAGGCATCGGCGGCGGCACACGACGCGGCCTCGGCCAGCGCCGCGGGCAGGCCTGCGCTGGCCAGCAGGTGCAGGCGGCCGTGGCGCGGGTCGAGCACGCGCACGCTGCCGCCCTCGGCGTCGAACTGGCGCATCACGCGCGCCAGGAAGCCGCGCGCCATGGTGTCGGCGTCGCTGGCCTGGTTCAGGAACGCCGCCATGTCGTACAGCGTCTCCAGGTCGCGGTTCTGGCGTTCCAGCTCGGCGGTCTTCTGCGCCACGCGCGCCTCCAGGTCGCGGTACAGGCCCTGCAGCTCGCCGGCCATGCGGTTGAAGCCTTCGCTGAGGGTGCCGAACTCGTCGCGCGTTTCCACCGGCAGGCGCAGCGAGAACTCGCGCGCGGCCATGCGCCGCAGGCCGTCCTGCAGCCGCAGCACCGGCAGGATGATCCACAGGTAGAGCAGGTAGATCACGGCCACGGTGCCGACGCAGGCCATCAGCGCCAGCGCCGTCTGCGACAGGCGCAGCAGGTCGGTCTTGCGCGCGCTGTCGTGCTCGATCATGCCCACCAGCGTGTCGGCCTGCGCCACGAAGCCCGGCAGCGCGGCGATATAGCGCGCCGGCGCGGTGCTGTCGGCGCCGGCCATGGCGATCGGGCGCAGCTGGGTGTGCCAGTCCTGCGTCACGCGCGCGAGCTGGGCGTGGATGGCGGGCTCGTCGGGCAGGAACAGCGGGCGCGACGGGTTGCCGCGGCGCAGCTGCGCCAGCGTGCCGTCCAGCGCCTGCACCTGCATCGCCAGCGCGTTGTCGCGCTGCGCGTGCGCCATGGTCAGCTCGATCGCGACCCGGTTGGCGCGCATGCGCAGGCTGCCGGCGTCATTGATGGCGGCGCCGGCGCCTTCGAGCTTCCAGGACAGCCACAGCGTGCCGGAGATCATGCCGAGCACGACCAGCAGCACGGCCAGCGACAGCGAGATGATGCGCGTGGAAAGGCGATGGCGCAGCGGGGTGGCGGCCTGCGCTTCGGCCGGGGGATCGGCCGGTAGATCGGTGTAAGGCATGGTTCGGTATCGGGGGCTACCTGTCAGGGGAACGCCGGCGTGCTGTCAGTCGTCAGTCGCGCGCGCGTCTCGAAGGCAATTCTCCACGTGACAGGCGCCGCACTACCTGCGCCAGATCAACAAAACGCAAGGTCGGCCACGTCGCATGTGCGCGCGGGGCCGCATTGCGCGGCCGGCGTCAAGCGCGATGGTGATGGATACGACGCTATTGACATATCACGTTGTGATATATCGACACACCGATCCCTCTTACACCGGCTATTGGCGCCCGACTTATCCCCGATCAAATCCCCACGCCGGGCCGCGTCCTAGCATCCGGTCAATACCGGTCCGGAGAATCCATACCATGTCTGATGGCATCGACACCCTGGTGCAGCAGCACCGCAGTTGCGACGCCGCGCTGGCACGCCTGGAAGGCGCGCTGCGCGACGCCGACTGGACCCAGGCCGCCGCGGCATTCGCCGAGCTGGAGGCCGCGCTGGCCGGCAACTTCGGTGCGGAAGAGGCGCGGCTGTTCCCCGCCTTCGAGCAGGCCACCGGCATGGCCGGCGGCCCGACCGCAGTGATGCGACACGAACACGACGAAGTGCGCGCGCTGATGGACAACGTGCGCGAATGGCTGTCGCTGCGCGACGCCAATGCGCTCGCGGCCGAGACCGACACGCTGGTGGTGCTGCTGCAGCAGCACAACATCAAGGAAGAGAACGTGCTGTTCCCGATGTGCCGCGCGCATGTGCCGGGTCTCGATGCCGTGCTCGGCGGCATTGCATAGCGCTGGCGAGGCAGGGCAACCGAAATGAAGGCCGCCAATCTCGACTACGAGCGCGCGCCGCGTCCCGCGGTGGTGTTCGGTTGCCTGGTCCCGGCGCCATGGCTGGGCGCCGCGGCAGGGCTGCTGCTCGCGGCCGGGCCCGCCGACGGCTTGCCTGACCGCTTTGCGCCGCTGGCGCTGGTGGCGGTCCATGTGCTCGCGCTGGGCATGCTGATGCCGGTGATGGTGGGCGCGTTGTTCCAGATGATGCCGGTGGTGGCGGGCGTGGCCGTGCCGGGTGCCGGCTTGCTGGCGCCGTTTGTCGCCGTTGCCGGTGCCGGCGTGGCCGCCGGGCTGGGCTTCGGGCTGCTTGGCGGCATGCCGCAAGGCATGCAGGCCGCCGCCGCGGCCGGCGTGCTGCTGTTGCTTGCCGGCGCGCTGCTGCTCATGGCCGGACGGCGCGTGGCGGCGGTCGATGCCACCACGCGCACGCTGGCCGGCATCGGCGCGCCGATGCTGGCCGCGGTGCTGTGCGGCATCGCGCTGGCCGGCACCTTCGGCGGCTGGTGGCACATGCCGGTGGCGCCAGTGCTCGGCATGCATATGGCCTGGGCGCTGGGTGGCTGGCTGGCGGCGCTGGTGACCGGCGTGGCCACGACAGTATTGCCGATGTTCTGGCAGACGCGGCGCCTGCCCGCGGCACTGGCGCGTGGCCTGCCGATGGCGCACTGGGTGCCGCTCGCGCTGTTCAGCGGCGCAACCCTGCTGTGGCCCGGGCAGCCTGCCCTGGGCCAGGCGGCGCTGCTGGCGTGGCTGGCGTTCGTCGCCGTGGTGGCCGCCTGCGGGCTGGCAGGCACGCTGCGCGCGCGGCGCCGCCAGGACCCGCTGTGGCTGCTGTGGCCGGTGGCCAGCGCCAGCATGCTGGGCGCTGCCGTGCTGGGGGCGGCGGCAATCGTGTCGCCCGCATCGGATATGCCGCTGGCGTGGTGGGCCGGCACCATGGCGCTCGTCGGCACCGGCGTGCTGCCGGTCACGGCGATGCTGGGCAAGATCGTGCCGTTCCTGGTCTGGCTGCACCTGCGCCGGCTGCTGCCGCCGCGCGCGCGTGTGCCGGCCATGCAAGCCATCATCGTGCCCGCCCGCCAGCGCCGCCAGGCGTGGCTGCTGCTGGCGGCCTACTTGCTGCTGCTGGCG
Organism: Cupriavidus oxalaticus; assembly: GCF_016894385.1. Taxonomy (NCBI): domain Bacteria; kingdom Pseudomonadati; phylum Pseudomonadota; class Betaproteobacteria; order Burkholderiales; family Burkholderiaceae; genus Cupriavidus; species Cupriavidus oxalaticus. The sequence continues at coordinate 2,568,345 of NZ_CP069811.1, read as the reverse complement.
CTGCCGCTGGCGCCCGTGCCGCTGGCGCGCACCGCCGGCCTGCTGCTCGCCGCGGCCAATGCCTGGCTGGGCTGGCAATTGTTGTCCGCGTTGCGCTGCATGCGGCAGATGCGCCGCAGTGGCGGCCTGCCGCCGCGCCATGCGGCCTGGAATGCTGAAGGCAGTCATGCCGAAGGAGGTCATCACCATGGGTGAAGCCATCAACCTGGAAGCGCTGCCGCTGTTCCGCGGCGTCGATGCGGCCGTGGTAACGCAGCTGCGCGCCGCGGCCACGCTGCGCTGCCTGCGCAAGGGCGAATACCTGTTCCGTGGCGGCGAGCCGTGCGCCGGCCTCTATATCGTGGCGGAGGGCCTGCTCAAGCTGGCGCTGCAGCCGCCCGCCGGCGACGAGGCCGCCTGCGAGCGCGCCATCGAAGTCTTCGGCCCGGGCGCGGCCTTCGGCGAAGACCTGCTCTGCCTGGACGTGCCGGGCCGCATGGCCTGCCAGGCGCAGACGCGCACGCTGGTGCTGCAGATCGGCAAGGCGGCGCTGTGGCAGGCCGTCATGCAGGAGCCGCTGCTGGCCGCGCAGCTGCTGCGTAACCTGTCGGGCCGGCTGCATGGGCTGATGCGCGACATCGAGGCAATCAGCCTGCAGACCGCGCTGCAGCGCGTGGCGGGCTTCCTGCGCGAGCAGGCGTTTGCCACGCGGCGCACCTGGCTGGCCTGCACGCAGCGCGTGATTGCGTCGAAGCTGGGGATTACGCCCGAGACCCTGTCGCGCGTGATGCACAGGTTCTGCGCCGAGCGGCTGGTGCGGATCGAGCGCGGCAAGATCTACCTGATCGATCCGGATGGGTTGGCGCGCCAGGCCGGCGTGGGGGAGCTGGCGGTGGCCTGAATGTCGGCACGTCAGGCACGTCCGGTGCCGCGTGCCGGGGATCCGGACGCGGCACGCAGGCTCAGGCCGTAGCGGCCACCCTGGCAGGGGCCAGTGCCGCTGGCTTTTCCCCTGTCATCAGGTAGTGGATCAGCTCCGCCACCGGGCGGATCGCCTCGCCGAACGGCAGCGCGCCCTTGCCGCGGAAGAACAGCCCGCGTTCCACGTCGCCACGCACCGCCTGCGCCAGCTTGAGGTCGATGCAGAACTGGCCGATGCGCCCAATGCCGTCGCGCAGGCCGCACGACTGCAGGCAATCGAACCCTTCCAGGCACTCGCGTACCTTGGCGCGGCGCTGCAGCCTGGCCTCGCTCGACAGGTAGCGCGACAGCCATGGCGTCAGCACCGCGCGCGCCGGCAGGCCGGCCACGCTGGTGAACTCGCGCAGCGTCTCGGGCCGCGCCGTGGCCAGCACCTGCTTGAAGGCCGGATGCGCATCGCATTCCTCGGTGACGGCAAAGGCGGTGCCGAGCTGCACCGCCGCGGCGCCCTCGTTGAGCCAGTGGCGCACCTTGGCATGGCTGTCGATGCCGCCGGCCAGGATCAGCGGGATGCTGTCCCATGCCAGCCCCAGCGACTGGAACAGCTCGCGGCATTCGGCCAGCACGCGCGAGAACGAGAAGCGCGGCTCGGACAGGTCCTGGATCGTGGCGGCGCCAAGGTGGCCGCCGGCATGGGCCGGGTGCTCGACCACGATGGCATCGGGCAGCCGGCCCTTCTTCATCCAGCGGCGCAGCACCAGGCCGATGCCGCGCGACTCGGACAGGATCGGGATCAGCGCCACCTTGGGGTGGCCGGCGGCCAGCTCGGGCAGGTCCAGCGGCAGCCCGGCGCCCATCACGATGGCATCGGCGCCGCTTTCGCACGCCTGGCGCACCAGCGAGGCATGCGAGCCGACTGCCTTCATCACGTTGACCGCGATCAGCCCGCGGCCTTCCGACAATGTGCGCGCGGCGCGGATCTCGCGGTCGAGCGCCTCCAGGTTGGCGGCTTCGATGGCCGCTTTGTCGCGTCCGCCGCGGGTGCGCGCCATCAGGTCCGGGTGGTGGTGGCGCAGGTCGATGCTGGCGATGGTGCCCACGCCGTTCTCGCGTGCCACTGCGCCGGCAAGCCGGTGCGCCGAGATGCCGATGCCCATGCCGCCCTGCACGATGGGCAACAGGCGGCGGCCGGCCAGCTTCAGCCAGTGTTCGTTCATAAAAGGAATCTCCGGAAGGTGAATCGCGTGTGGCCGGCAGCCGGCCTGGCGCGGGGGGTGACTGGCGAAGCGTGGCACAGCGGAAAGACCCTGCGTTTGCCGCAGGTCAAGCCCACGGGCGCTGCCTGCCATCGGCCTATGCCGACCGGCATACGCCGGCGCCAGCCAGGTGCCGTTGGTGCCGGTTTGCGCGCGATCAAGCCCCTTTCGCCAGCGCGTGGCTAGCATCGGCCGCTGTCCTTGTCCTGTTTCCCCTTGTTCCCCACACCATGACAACTGCCTGTACTGGTCCGGACGCGGCCACCGTTGCGCCTGCCTGCGCGCCGCGCCGGCCCCAGCTGGTCGCGCCCGCCGGCTCGCTGGCGGCGCTGCGCATGGCGCTGCAGCACGGCGCCGACGCGGTCTACCTCGGCCTGCGCGATGCCACCAATGCCCGCAATTTCGGCGGCCTGAACTTCACCGAGGCCGACATCCGCACCGGCGTCGCCGAAGCCCACGCCCGCGGCGCGGAAGTGCTGTTCGCGATCAACACCTTCGCGCAGATGGGCGCGGTGGCGCAGTGGCACCGCGCCGTCGACGCCGCCGCGGAACTGGGCGCCGACGCGGTCATCATGGCCGACGCCGGGCTGATGGGCTACGCCTGCGAGCGCCATCCCGGGCTGCGGCTGCACCTGTCGGTGCAGGGCTCGGCCACGCATGCCGATGCCATCGAGCTGATGCGCGAGCGCTTCAATATCCGCCGCGTGGTGCTGCCGCGCGTGCTGTCGCTGGCGCAGATCGGCAAGCTCGCGCGGCAGACCAGCGTCGAACTGGAAGTGTTCGGCTTCGGCAGCCTGTGCGTGATGGCCGAGGGGCGCTGCCTGCTGTCGTCGTACGCGACCGGCGATTCGCCCAATAACAAGGGGGTCTGCTCGCCCGCGCACGCCGTGCGCTGGACCGAGCAGGACGGCACCATGCAGGCGCGCCTGTCCGGCATCCTGATCGACAGCTACGCGCCGGGCGAGCCGGCCGGGTATCCGACGCTGTGCAAGGGCCGCTTTGAAGTGGAGGGCGAGCGCGGCTACGTGCTCGAGGAACCCACCAGCCTCAACGCGCTGTCGCTGCTGCCCGCGCTGGTCGGCATGGGCATCGCCGCGATCAAGATCGAGGGGAGGCAGCGCAGCCCGCGCTATGTCGCCGATGTGGTGGGCGTGCTGCGCGCCGCCATCGACGACGCCTGCGGCGATCCCGCCCGCTTTGCGCCGCGCCAGGAGTGGCAGGCCACGCTGGGCCGACATGCCGAGGGCGACCAGGTGACGCAGGGCGCCTACGACCGGCCATGGCGGTGATGCGGATGGATGCGACCAGCCTAGATCGCCCCGTCGATCCCGCCGCCACCCCAGCCACGATGGAACCTGCCATGCCCGATACCGCCACGGCGACCGCGCCTCGAGCTGTCTCACAACATACTGCACCGCCATTCGGCATCGCCCTCGGCCCGCTGCTGTACTACTGGCCGCGCGAGCGCGTGCTGCAGTTCTACGCCGCGGCCGCCGATGCCCCGGTCGACCGCGTCTACCTCGGCGAGACCGTCTGCACGCGGCGCCACGAACTGCGCCACGCGCAATGGCTGGAGATCGCGCAGATGCTGCGCGATGCCGGCAAGGAGGTGGTGCTGTCCACGCCGGTGCTGGTGGAGAACGATACCGACATTGCCTGGATGCGCCGCGCCTGCGAGCAGCACGGTTACCTGGTCGAGGCCAACGACCTCGGCGCGGTGCGCTGCATGGGCGGGCGGCCTTTCATCGCCGGCCCGCACCTGAACGTCTACCACGCCGACACGCTGGCCTGGCTGGCGGGGCTGGGCGCGGCCGGCTGCGTCGTGCCGGTGGAAATGGACGGCCGCACGCTGGCCGCGCTGGCCGCGGCGAGGCCGGGCGGCGTTGGCGTCGAAGCCTTTGCCTGGGGCCGCATGCCGCTGGCGTTCTCGGCGCGCTGCTTCACCGCGCGCCACCATCGGCTGCGCAAGGACAGCTGCGAGTTCCGCTGCATGGACTACCCCGACGGCCTGGTCGCCGCCACCGGCGAAGGCCAGGCGTTCTTCACGCTCAACGGCGTGCAGACGCAGAGCGCGACCTGCCTGGACCTGTGCGGCGAGGCGCTGGCCATGGCCGCGATGGGCGTGGACATGCTGCGCGTCAGCCCGCACTCGACCGGCACGCTGGAGGTGGTGCAACAACTGGCGGCGATCCGCGCGGGCGAGTGCGCGCCGGCGCCGAGCGGCATCACGCCGGCGGGGGCGCAGCCCTGCAACGGCTACTGGCATGGCGGCGCCGGCATTGCGTGGGAGGCACGGGCATGAAGGCGAACACAACCCCATTGCACAAGCTGATGGCCGGCGTGCACCGGCGCATGCCGGCGCGGGGGCGCGCGCTGCCGCTGGTGGCGGCGCTGGAGCTGGCGCGCCGCGCCGGCTGGCTGGAGCCGCCGGCCGCGCTGGAAGGCCATGTGTTCCTGCTGACGGTACAGGACCTGGGGCTGGAAGTGCCGTTCCGCTGCGAAGGCGGGCGCTTCCGTACCGCGGGCGCCGGCAGCGGCGAACCTGCGCTGACGCTGCGCGCCGCCGCGGTGGACTACCTGCGGCTGCTTGGCGGCGAGGCCGACACCGACACGCTGTTTTTCCAGCGCAAGCTGGTGATCAGCGGCGACACCGCGCTCGGGCTGGAGGTCAAGTACTGGCTGGATGCGGCGCCGCGGCCGGCGTGGGTCAGCCAGGCGGCGGCGCGGCTGGTGGCGCTGCAGGGCGCGCTGACGGTACGCGCGGGTTAGCCGGCGCCATGGCCTGGCCACTGCCGTTCAGGCCGCTTCGCCATCCAGCATGTACCGGTTGCGGCCTGCGCGCTTGGCGCGGTACATCGCGCTGTCGGCGCGATGCAGCAGCGGCTCCAGCCGGGGCGACTCGGGCACGGCGCAGACAGCGCCGACGCTGATGGTCACCACCGGCTGCACCGGGGTGCCGCGGTGCGCGATGTCAAGCTCGCGCACCGCGGCGACCATGCGGCGCGCCACCTCGCGGGTCTCTTCGCGCGAGGCGCCGGGCAGCACCGCCGCGAATTCCTCGCCGCCCAGCCGCGCGCAGAACTGCTCGCCCGCTACCGTGCCGGCCAGCGTGCAGGCGATCTGGCGCAGGCAGTCGTCGCCTGCCAGGTGGCCGTGCAGGTCGTTGTACTGCTTGAACAGGTCGACATCCAGGATCAGCAGCCCCACGGGCTGGCCGCGCTCATGCGCGCGGGTCACGGCGGCGAGCGACTCGCGCTGGAAGTAGCGCCGGTTGAAGATGCCGGTGAGCGCGTCGACGTCGAGGTCGGCCTGCACTTGCCACAGCTGCTCCTCGGTCTGGCCAAGGCGCGCGGCCAAGGCCAGCTCGCGCGACTGGAAGCGGCTGATGTCGTGCATGAACACCAGGCTGCCGATCTGCCTGCCGTCCAGGCGCGCGACGCTTTCGACCGCCAGCTCGAACGGGGCGCCCGGCGGCACGAACGGCGTGGCGGGCGCAAGGCCGGGCGCAGCCTGCGCGGGTTTCTGCGCCGATTCCAGCGCCGATTCCAGCGCCGTCCCCCATCCCGCCGGCACCGGGCTGCCGCGGTGCAGCGCCGGCCACAACCGGGCCGCAGCGGGGTTGAATTCCACGACCGCGCCCTTGGCGTCGACGATCACGCAGCCCTCGCGCAGCGCGTCGAACACGCGCAGCCGGGCGTAGTGGCCGATATCGTCGAGATGCGTGCGCAGCGCGCAAAACCACACCAGTACCGCCATCAGCGAAAACGTCGCCGGGGTCAGGTCGCCGCCCAGCGGGCCGGTCCAGCGGTTCAGGTAAGCGACATGGGCAATCAGCGGCAGCGCCAGGCCGCCGGCCAGGATGACGCGGCCGCGGCGCGACAGGGCGTCGTTGGGCACTTCGGCCGTCATCAGGAAATACCAGCTCAGCGCCAGCAGCGAGTAAGACCAGAAGGCCACCACGACGTAGCCCGCGCCATGCTCGAACACCGCGCCGGGCGCGACCCCGGGCGGCATCAGCGTGATGCGTGTCCAGACCAGGTGGTGGCGCTCGTTGGTGAAGACCAGCACCACCGTCACCACCGCCGCCAGCACCGGCAGCCACAGCCGCGACCATGGCACCACGTAGCGGGGGCGGCTCAGGTGCACCATCGCCACCAGCCAGCCGATCGGCACCGCGACGATGCCGATGTACTGGATCTTGGCCCACAGGATGCGCCCGGGCAGGTCGGCCGAGCTGATCTCAAGCAGGCGCCCGCCGCTCCAGACCACCGCGCCGAAGGCCAGCACCAGGAACGCCTGGACGGTGGGGTCGTCGCGCCGGGGCCAGGTGGCAATGGCCATGCCGATGCAGCAGACGACGGCAACGGTGAGCAGCAGGACCAGTGGATATGAGGGCATGAACCGGGGCGCGTCCTGAACCAGTCCTGTGTGGAGATCCGCCAGCCGGGACGGCGGGGATGGCGGATCGGGATGTCATGATCTGCATGATACCGGGGCGCGCGGGCTGTCATGGCAAGCACGCAGGAAAAATTGGCCGCGGCGTGCCGGCACGCAACGCCACGGCGCCTGGGGCGGGTGAGTTCGCGGGTAATTTCGCGGGTCAGTTCGCGCGCGGACGCGGTGTCTCGCGGACCAGCCAGGCGGGAATGTCGGTGACGGCCTTCGCCCCCGCGGTCCAGTCCGTCAGCGGTCCCTGCATGAACAGGTGGCCCCAGCCATCGATCCATTTCTGCTGGGCGCGCGCCAGCAGTTCCAGCATGGCCGACGCATAGTGCAGCGGCCCGCCCAGCAGCGGCAACTCGCTGGCGATCTCGCGCGCGTACAGGCTCTCGGGATCCTGTTCCGCCAGCAGGCCCACGGTGTCGAAGCGTATTTCGTCCGCCATGCTGCGGGCAAATTCCAGGTTCAGCTCGGCCATGCGGCGCCACGTGTCGGCCAGGTCTGCCTGCATGGACTGGAACTGTTGCAGGCTGGCAAAGCCTGCCGTGAAGACGGCAGGGAATGGCCAGAAGGTTGGCGTTGCGGTCATCATCATGGGCATCTCCGGTTAGGGTCCACAGGTTGCGCCGGCCGCAGGGTGCTGGGGACAACACATGCATGTTGCACTGCAAACGACGTCTGACTAGCTTAGCCAGAGGACGCGGCCTTTGCCATCGCGGATGCCGCCGGCGCCCTGATGCCGTTCAGTTAAGGTATCAAGCCCCACCGTCATTTCCCGCGAAGGCGGGAACGACTGTGGTCAGCTGAACAGCATTACCGCCGGCGCCCTTCATTTGCAGCCCAGGCGCCTGGCCAGCTTGTGCAGGTTGCTGGCGTCCACGCCGAGCTGCCGCGCCGCCTGCGCCCAGTTGCCGCCATGGGCGTGCAGCGCCTGTTCGATGCAGGTGCGCTGGGTCTGGTCGACGGCCTCGCGCAGGCTCGTGCCGGGGACGATCGCGGGCAGCGCGGCGCGCGCGGCCTCAGCCAGCGCTGGCGGTGCCGCATCGAGTCCGTCCAGGTCGAGCAGCTCGGTCTCCAGCGTGACGATGTCGTTGCGGCCGGCGCCGCGGCTGACCGCGCGCAGCGCGGCGCGGCTGAGCACGTGCTCGAGCTCGCGCACGTTGCCGGGCCAACGGTAGCGCCGCAGCGCATCCTGTGCCGCCGGCGACAGGCGCAGGCTGCGCAGGCCCAGGCGGGCGCGGTTCAGTTCCAGGAAGCGCCCGGCCAGCAGCAGCACATCGTTGCCGCGCTCGCGCAGTGGCGGGATCGGGATCGGGTAGACCGACAGGCGGTGGTACAGGTCGGCGCGGAACGAGCCATCGCGCACATGTTCGCGCAGGTTGCGGTTGGTGGCGGCGATCACGCGCACGTTGACGCGGCGCGGCCGGTCCGAGCCCAGCCGCTGGATCTCGCCGTTCTGCAGCGTGCGCAGCAGCTTGGCCTGGATCGACAGCGGCAGCTCGCCGACTTCATCGAGGAACAGCGTGCCGCCGTCGGCGGCCTCGAAGCGCCCCGGGCGTTCGCCGGTGGCGCCGGAGAAGGCGCCGCGGGCGTGGCCGAACAACTCGCTCTCGGCCAGGGACTCGGGCAGCGCCGCGCAGTTGACGTGCACCAGCGGCTGCGCGCGCCGGCGCGACTGGCGGTGCAGCCGGTGCGCGAACAGCTCCTTGCCGACCCCGGTCTCGCCCAGCAGCAGCACCGGCAGCTCGGTATCGGCAACGACTTCCAGCTCGTGCAGCAGGTTGGCGATGGCCGTGCTCTGGCCGACGATTTCGCCGGTGATGTCGCCGGCGCCGGCCGTGCCTTCGTCGGCAACGGGCTTGCCCCGTGCCACCTGCAGCGCCAGGATCTCGGCCTCGAGCCGGGTGGTGCGGATCGCCGCCTCGACCACCACGGTGAGCCGCTGCAGCTCGGCCTGCGCGGCGGCGTCGAAGGTGCCCACGGTGAGCGCATCGAGGGTCAGCACGCCCCATGGCTGTCCTTCGACCTCCAGGCTGGTGCCCATGCAGTCATGCACCGGCAGCGGCTCGCCCACGTGCTCGTCGATCAGGCCGTCGTACGGGTCGGGCAGCACGCTTTCGTGGTGGAAGCAGGTCACGCCGCGCCGCGCCAGGATTGCCGCCAGGCGCGGATGCAGGCCGACGGCAAAGCGCCGGCCCAGCGCGTCGCCGACCAGGCCGTCCACCGCCAGCGGGCGCAGGTGGTCTTCTTCCAGCCGCAGCAGCGCCACGGCGCCGCAGCGGAAATGCGCCCGCAGCCCGCTGACCAGGCGCTGCAGGCGCACGGCATGGGGCAGGTCGGCCACCAGGTCGGCCAGCAACTCGGGAACGATCGCGGAATCGGTCATGGTGAAAAATACCTGCTGCGGTAATTAGTACCACGGGAAGTGTAGGGTATTTAAAACCGTCCGTACAGCAACTCGTTGATATGGAATGGTTTTTTTCAGGCACGCTCCTCGCGTTATGTCATGCGGACGCAACTTCCCACACAGGAGCACCTCATGACCTACCAGGACCAATCGCTCGGCCAACTGGCCCGCCGCATTCCCGGCGCGACGCGCATCTTCCATGACTACGCGCTCGACTTCTGCTGCGGAGGCAAGCAGACCCTGCGCGATGCCGCGCTCGAAAAGGGCCTCGATGCCGCTGCCATCGACAGCATCGAAGCGCGGCTGCATGCCCTGCACGACGACGCCGCACCTGCCGGACAGGACTGGAACGCCGCGACGCCGGCCGCGCTGATCGACCATATCCTGACGCGCTTCCACGCCCGCCACCGCGAGCAGCTGCCCGAACTGATCCGGCTCGCAAGCCGGGTCGAGCAGGTCCACGGCGACCGGCCCGAATGCCCGGTCGGCCTGGCCGACCACCTGACCGGCATGCTCGGCGAGCTGGAAACCCATATGCAGAAAGAAGAGCAGGTGCTGTTCCCGATGCTGACGCGCGGCCTGCAGGCCGCCGCCGGCCGCCCCATCGCGGTGTTGCGCATGGAGCACGACGACCACGGCGTGGCGCTGCAGCGGATCGCCGACCTGACCAACGACATCACGCTGCCGCGCGCGGCCTGCAATACCTGGCGCGCGCTTTACCTGGGCCTGCGCGCGCTGCGCGAAGACCTGATGGAGCACATCCACCTGGAAAACAACGTGCTGTTCGAGAACGCCGCCGTGACCGACACGGTGGCCGCCACCGTGCCCGCCACCGGTTGCGGCTGCACGGGCCACGCCTGAACCGCGCACCACCCATCACAACCCCAACGAATTCACATCATGGGTTCCTACCGCAGACTCTGGTTCTTGCTGATCGCCGTGCTGGCGGTCACTTTCTCCCTGCTCGGCTACTACGGCGTCGAGGTGTACCGGCAGGCTCCGCCAATACCGGACAAGGTGGTCACGGCCGAGGGCCGCACGCTGTTCACCGGCGAAGAGATCCTGGACGGCCAGACCGCCTGGCAGTCGGTGGGCGGCATGCAGCTCGGCTCGATCTGGGGCCATGGCGCCTACCAGGCGCCGGACTGGACCGCCGACTGGCTGCACCGCGAACTGACCGCGTGGCTCGAGCTGGCGGCGCAGGACACGTACGGCCGTCCGTACGACAAACTGGCCGCGCCCGAACAGGCCGCGCTGCGCGAGCAGTTGCGCACGGAGTACCGCGGCAATGCCACCGATCCGGCCACCAACGTGCTGACCGTGTCGAAGCGCCGCGCACAGGCCATCGCCAACACCGCGGTCTACTACGACCAGCTCTTCTCCGACGCGCCGGCACTGCACACCACGCGCGATCACTTCGCCATGAAGGAGAACACGCTGCCCAGCGCCGAGCGGCGCCAGCAGCTGACGCAGTTCTTCTTCTGGACCGCATGGGTCGCCTCGACCGCGCGCCCCGGGCATGAAGCCACCTACACCAACAACTGGCCGCACGAGCCGCTGATCGGCAACCAGCCGACCAGCGAAAACGTGGTGTGGTCGGTGATCAGTGTGGTGGTGCTGCTGGCCGGCGTGGGCTTCCTGGTGTGGGCGTGGGCCTTCCTGCGCGGCAAGGAAGAAGCGCCGCCGCAGGCGCCCGCACGCGACCCGCTGCTGTCGGTGGCGCTGACCCCGTCGCAGCGCGCGCTCGGCAAGTACCTGTTCCTGGTGGTGGCGCTGTTCGTGTTCCAGGTGTTCCTGGGCGGCTTTACCGCGCACTACACCGTCGAGGGGCAGAAGTTCTACGGCATCGACGTCTCGCAGTGGTTCCCGTACGCACTGGTGCGCACCTGGCATATCCAGAGCGCGCTGTTCTGGATCGCCACCGGCTTCCTGGCCGCGGGCCTGTTCCTGGCGCCGCTGATCAACGGCGGCAAGGACCCGAAGTTCCAGCGGCTCGGCGTCGATGTCCTGTTCTGGGCGCTGGTGGTCGTGGTGGTGGGCTCGTTTGCCGGCAACTACCTGGCGATCGCGCAGAAGCTGCCGCCGCACCTGAACTTCTGGCTGGGCCACCAGGGCTATGAATACGTCGACCTGGGCCGGCTGTGGCAGATCGGCAAGTTCGCCGGCATCCTGATCTGGCTCGGGCTGATGATGCGCGGCATCCTGCCGGCGCTGCGCGCGCGCGGCACTGACCGCAACCTGCTGGCACTGCTGACCTCGTCGGTGGTGGCGATCGGCCTGTTCTATGGCGCGGGCCTGGCCTACGGCGAGCGCACCAGCCTGACGGTGATGGAGTACTGGCGCTGGTGGGTGGTGCACCTGTGGGTGGAAGGCTTCTTCGAGGTCTTCGCCACCACCGCGCTGGCCTTTATCTTCGCCACGCTGGGACTGGTGTCGCGCCCGATGGCGACCGCGGCCAGCCTGGCCTCGGCGTCGCTGTTCATGCTCGGCGGCATCCCGGGCACCTTCCACCACCTGTATTTTTCCGGCACCACCACGCCGGTGATGGCGGTCGGCGCCGCGTTCAGCGCGCTGGAAGTGGTGCCGCTGATCGTGCTGGGCCATGAGGCCTGGGAGAACTGGCGCCTGAAGCAGCGCGCGCCGTGGATGGCAGACCTGAAGTGGCCGCTGATGTGCTTTGTCGCGGTGGCGTTCTGGAACATGCTGGGCGCCGGTGTATTCGGCTTCATGATCAACCCGCCGATCGCGCTGTACTACATCCAGGGCCAGAACACCACGCCGGTCCATGCGCATGCGGCGCTGTTCGGGGTCTACGGCTTCCTGGCGCTTGGCTTCACGCTGCTGGTGCTGCGCTATGTGCGGCCGGCCTACCGGCTCAGCCCGGCGCTGATGAAGACGGCTTTCTGGGGCCTGAACGCCGGCCTGGTGCTGATGATCGGCACCAGCCTGCTGCCCATCGGCATCATCCAGTTCCTGGCCAGCGTCGAGCATGGCACGTGGTACTCGCGCAGCGAGGAGTTCATGCAGCAGCCGATCCTGCAGACGCTGCGCTGGGTGCGCACGTTCGGCGACGTGGTGTTTATCGTCGGTGCGGTGTCGTTTGCCTGGCAGGTGGTGCTGGGGCTGGCTAACCGTACCCCGGCCGCGGCGGACGCGGCGGCGGTGAGGCTGAAGGCGGCTGCGCGCTGACGCGCGCGGCTACGCGGCAGTATTGAAGCAGTAAGAGGTAAGGAGAGGCAGTACTTGCCCGCCCGGTTTCCGGGCGGGCGTTTTTTTGCGTCAGTTGTAGCCAAGAATCGCGATCGTCGCGACGTCTGGCCGGTCGTTCGAGTTGTCCGTCAGCACTTCCGTGGGCGTTTTCTGCTGACTCACCCGATGCGGCCTGATCTGCGGCGCTTGCCGGGTAGCCCCGGACAACGATACGGGGGACGGGTCAATGCTCGTGGTGGCGTTCATATGCATTTCTCGGTAATAAGCGCTTCGGGTCGACTACGTTTCAGGCGCGGCTTGCCTGGGCAACGCCATCGTGGGATTTCTGGGTCCGGCTGCGTTTGATGATGCCGAACACGATCAGCACCACGGGCAGGATCAGCAGGCCTTCGGCCAGTTCGGGATCGACGGGCAGCTTCACGACATGCAGCGCCTTCAACCCCGCTGCCGCGATGGACAGCACGTAGTACGAGATCGCGGCGACAGACAGCCCCTCGACCGCATGCTGCAGATGCAGCTGGTTGCGCGCGGTACGCTCCAGTCCGGCCAGCAGCCGGGTGACATCGCGCTCCTGGGTCAGGTTGACGCGGGTGCGGAGCAGGTCGACAGCACGCGCGACCCGTGCCGCGATCTGTTCGTGGCGTGACCAGACGCTGCGGCACGTCTCCATGGCGGGGCCGAAACGTCGCTCCATGAACTCCGAGATCGTGGGCATGCCTTCGATTCGCTGTTCCCGCAGCTCGTGGATGCGCGCCAGCACGATCCGCTCATAGGCGCGCGACGCGCTGAAGCGTCCGCTGTGCCCCGACAGCGATTCCACGCGCACGGCCAGTTCGGTGAGCCTGTCCAGCAGTTCCGCATCGTCCTCGCCGGCGCGACGGGCGTCCATGGCCCGCATCAGCTCCTGGAGCGAGCCGTGAATGTCGTCGAGCTCGCGGCCCAGGCTGCGTGCGACCGGCAGCGCCAGCAACGCCATCATGCGATACGTCTCGATCTCGTAGAGCCGCTGCAGCAGCCTGCCGCCCTGTTCCTCGCGGAAGTCCTCGTCGATCGCGAGGATGCGCATATAGCCGTCGGCCCGCACATTCCAGTCGCAGTAGACCTTGCCGCCGCCCAGGACATCGCTGCCGACGAGAACCGGCCCGTCGAGCCAGTGGCGCAAGTCAGCGCTCGCGGCGGCTGCGGCATTTCCGCGGAGCAATTCCATCCGGACCGCATGAAAGCGCTTGCCCGCCAGCAGGCTCAGCCAATCTGCCGGAACACGATCGATGGCGAGGTCGTTGAAGTAATCGGTGTCGTCGCGCGGACTGACGAAGGTGAAGGTGGAGAACTCGGTGTGCCGCTCCCACTTCAAATGCCAGCCGAAGGGCGACTGTACGGCGTGGTGCGTGACCCCGTCCGTGGGCAGCGCCATGCCGGTCTGTTCGCACAAGGTGCGGACGAGATGTTCGTGGATCGCAGGATCCTCATCCGAATAGATCGCGTAGTGGGTCAGTGACACGCTGCGGCTGAGCCGAAGAAACGGGCGGGCGTGCAATTCAGCGACCAGGGAGGCGCGCAGCGGGTGGTCGACAAGTAGCGAAGTGGCTTGGTTGTCCATGCTCGGAGGGCGGATGGCTGAAATCCGTGGTCAAGACGTGGTGCAAGGTTGCGGTCCACGTTGTTTGTTTGCTGTTGCCGAATATCGCACGCCGCTTTCAAGAAGAAAAACGCATAATGTTGATTGGTGCATTCAGTTTTCCTGATAGCCATGAAGATGCTCGACCACGATGTCCTGGCTACGGTAGTCGCCGTCGCCGAGACCGGCAACATGACGCGGGCCGCCGAGGCGGTGAACCGCTCCCAATCCGCTGTCAGCATGCAAATCAAGGCACTTGAGGAAGCGCTGGGGCGGCCCCTGTTCGTGCGGCGTCCGCGCAGCATTGTGCTGACGCACGAGGGTGAAGTGCTGCTGGGCTTCGCCCGGCGGATGCTGGCCCTGCACGACGAAGCCTGGGCCGCCGTGGTACGGCCGGAGGTGACCGGCAAGGTAGCGATCGGGGTGCCCGACGACTACGCATCATCGCTGCTGCCATCGGTGTTGAAGAAGTTCTCGACGACGTACCCGAAAGTGCAGATCCAGGTAGTCGGCCTGCCCAGCAGCGCGTTGGCGCCACTGGTCAAGGACGGCACCGTCGACCTGGTCTGCGGCACGCGCGTGAAGGGCTTGTCGGGCGACTTCATCCGCTACGAGCCGATGGCATGGGCCGCCATGACGAACGGGCCGCAAGTCTGGGAGGACAGGCCGTTGCCCATCGCCGTGTTCATGCCGGGCAGCGTGGCGCGCGAGAATGCGATCCGCAGCCTGGATCGCGCACGGATTGCGCATCGAACTTCGTACGAGAGCCCGAGCCTGCTGGGTTTGCTCAGCATGGTCGAGGCTGGCCTGGCCGTCGCGGCGCTGGCCCGGTGCGCGATCCCGCCCCAACTGACCGTGCTTGGCCAGGCCCATGGGCTGCCCGACCTGCCGCCGCTCGAGCTGATCCTTGCCCGAAGCGCGAAGTCCAAGCGGCCGCCTTGCGATTTCCTTGCCGAGCAGATCATGACGGACCTTCGGACAGGGGCAGGGCAGGCCTAGCACCGGTCGCCTGTATTAAGGCGACGCTTAAATGGGTGGCTTGTCGCTAATGCCGTTCAGTTAAGGTATCAAGCCCCACCGTCATTCCCGCGAAGGCGGGAATCCAGCGTCTTTTGAAGTCACTGGGTTCCCGCCTTCGCGGGAACGACTGTGGTGGCTGGTCGCCGCTTTTATCCCCGCTGTTATCCCCGCTTTTATCCCCGCTTTTATCCCCACTGCGCCGGCACGATGCAGACATGGCTAACCCCGGTGGGATAGTCCATACTGCATTGCGTGCATTCTGGCTCTAACCATAAATCCAGGGAGCTAGCCATGAAGCTGACCTGCATTGCTTGCCTGGCCTTCGTACTTGCCGGATGCGCCATGAACCAGGGAGCGCCAGCCAGTCCACAGGCGTCCCGCACCGAATCCTGCAAGCAGGCCTCAGAGCAGGAAATCGCCGCGTTGTTTGATCGATGGAACCAGTCACTGCAGACCGGCGATCCCAACAAGGTGGTGGCCAATTATGCGGAACGGTCGATCCTGCTTCCGACGGTATCCAACAAGCCGCGCCTGACCCCCGCCGATAAGCTCGACTATTTCAAGGAATTCCTGCAAAGCCGTCCCGCCGGCAAGATCGACTTTCGCAGCATCGAGCTGGGCTGCAATTATGCGGTGGATGCCGGCATCTATACCTTCACCTTCGCACGAACGGGGGCCGTGGTGAAGGCTCGCTATACCTACACCTATCGCTGGACTGGTTCGCAATGGCTGATCACAAGCCATCATTCGTCGGCCATGCCGGAGAAGACCTGACGCAACCTTGGGCCTCAGGAGCCCTTGCGCCCGGCCATATGATGCAGGTACGCCAGCAGGTCCTTCAGGTCGGCATCCGATAGCGTCCTTTCGTCGATGGCCGGCATGCGCGCGCCGGGCCACCAGCGTAGTGACTGCGGGTCGCGGATCAGTTTGGTCAGCTTGTCGTCGCCCATGTACTCCACCACGCTGTGCGGCACATTGAGATCCGGGCCGAGGTGGGCATCGCCGACCTTGTTCAGCGAATGGCATGAAAAGCAGACACGCTGGAAGGCCGCGAACCCGCGCATGACCGCACCGTCGGCCGGCTGGTCGGAGGCAGGCCGGATGGCCGCAAAGCGCTCCGCGGGCGACGCGGTGAGATCGATGCGCGCGATGCTGTAGGTCCAATGGCTTTCATTGACCACGGATGCGGCGCGCCCCGACGGCAGCGTCCAGATCAGGCGAAACGGGCCGATGCCCTGGCCCTTGAGTTTCGGCCACGGCCTCGCAGGATTTTCTACGGCCAGCCAGGCCCGCGGCGCGTCGGCGCTATCGGCCAGCAACATCCGGATGGGCAGGTGGGAGACATAGCCATCGCTGGCCGCGGTCGTGGCAGTCGCGCTGGCCTCCACAGGCATGCCGCGCAACAGGGAGGCCATGGGGATCGCCTTGAACGTCAGGCGGCGTTTCAGGTTGTCATCGTCGACCGTCACGTCGGTCAGCCGGCGGTCCTTTAGCAGCGCATCGACCGTCCAGCTGCGTTGCTGCGTGCCAGCCGAAATGACCAGCGTGGCCGGCTCGGCGCCGCTCGCCGGACTTGCAAGCAAGGCCATGGCGCAGCCAAGCGCTCCAACTGCCTTTGCAATCCAGGCCTTCATGGGTGTTTCTCCGGAAGCGGGTAATGTGTCGAAATGCGCGCGTCGAAATGCGCGCGTCGAAATGCGGGTCGAAGGCTCAGTGTAATAAAAAAAAAACGGACAGCCTGCGCTGCCCGCTTCTTTTCCGCCTACCCTGCCTGTTACCTCGCGCTCACCGCCACCGCACGCTCCATGGCTTGCTGCTGCCGCAGGACCTCCGTCGTCTGACCCTTCCCGTCCGGTGCCCAGCCCGGAGGCATCAGCAGGTAGCCGATCGCATTCAGCAGGCCGCCAGCGTTGATCATGTCCTTGCCCAGGCCGATCCAGTGTTCGAACTGGTTGACGAACGGGTTGTGCGTGGTGGTCGGGTGGACCAGGCCGTAGCGGCAGGGCTCGTCCTCACGCTCTTCCACGTAGGTGCCGAACAGGCGGTCGAAGATGATCAGCACGCCGCCGTAGTTGGCATCCAGGTAATCCACATTCGAGGCATGGTGCACGCGGTGCGCCGACGGGGTGTTGAACACTTTTTCGAACCAGCCCAGCTTGGGGATCCAGGTGGTATGCAGCCAGAACTGGTACAGCAGGTTCAGGCTCAGCGTGGACAGCACGACCTCCGGACGAACCCCAAGCCAGACCAGCGGGGCAAAGAACATCGACGCGCCAAGGATCTTGCCGGTCCAGCCGAGGCGATAGGCCGTACCCAGCGTCAGTTCATTGGGCGAGTGGTGGACCGCGTGCGTGGCCCAGAAGAAGCGGATGCGGTGCGAGGCGCGGTGGTACCAGTAGTAGCAGAACTCTTGCCCGAGGAAGAGCAGCAGCACGGCCAGCGCGCTGTTGATCTCGACGGTGAAGATCCGGTGTTGCCAGGCGAGCGCGAAGATCGGCGTGGCCAGTGACAGCGGCAGCAGTGCCATCAGCTTGCGCCCGGCCATGTCGGCCAGCGACAGTCCCATTTCGTGCCAGGGGTAGGCCTTGCCTTGCTGGCGGGCCCTGCGCGCCAGGAAGAAGGCTTCGACCAGTGAGATCGCCACGACGAAGACTGTGGCGAGAAGGGTGATCTTGTGGAGGCTGTGCATGATCGTCCTGTGGGGTCAGTGGTGACGCCTGGCTTTACGGGGAGCGGCATTGCTGCGTCGGTGAGGCAAATGTAGTGGCCGATCGCGGCCGGCGCCATGTGGGAAATATGTCGCCGCATGTCATGCCTGACGGGGCCGCCGTCGTGTAACACCGCGACATGTTTTCCGCGTCGAATTTCGCCAGACCCCGACCTATAGTTCGGTCCGTTGCCGCGCTGCACCGGCCGGCTGAAACCGAAACCTAAGGACCTGTGATGACCTCGCGCTTCTCCAAATTCCCCCGCATTCCCCGCTTCCTTGGCGCTGCCGCCGGTACGCTGGTCCTGCTGGCAAGCAGCCAGGCCTTCGCCTCGACCGTGGTGGTCGCCCCGGCCAGCGTGTACGTCCGTCCGCAGGCGGTGGTGGTTGCGCCGCCGCCCAAGGTGGTGGTCAAGCCTGCACCCAAGGTGGTCGTGGCCTCGGCGCCGCTGCCAACGGTGGTCGTGAAGGCCACGCAGCTGCCGCGTAATGTCTACGTCGCATCCCGCCCGGTCTACTTGGTGCGGTGATATTCACGGGTCAATGCGCGGGTGCCGTATGCGTATCCGCGAACCTGAGTTCACAACGCCGGCAGAGGCCGGCCAACGGAGAAACACCATGAAGAAGATGATTGCAGTAGTCGCCATGTGCCTGGCTTCTGCAGGTGCGTTCGCGCAAAGCGCCGACATGCCCGCTGCCGCCGCCAACCCGCGCGTGGAGCGTGCGATGCAGCAGTTGCAGGGCCGCTTTGCCGGTGCAAATACCACGCACGACGGCAAGCTGACGCGCGAGCAGGCAGCCGCCGGCATGCCGATGGTCGCGAAGCATTTCGACCAGATCGACGCGCAGCGGACCGGCTATGTGACGCTGCCGCAGATCGAGGCGTTCATGGGGCAGATGATGATGTCGCGGTAATCCCGGTCTCCCGCGGTCCACGGGTCCGCTGGATCAGTTGAGCGGCTTGACGCGACGGAACGAGCGCAGCATCGCGAGGTCATAGGCGATCTTCAGCAGGCCGCAGGCGACCAGCGGCGTACTGGTAAAGCCGTAGGCCATCAACGCGGCGGCGAGCGCAGGACTGAGAGCCGCAGTCAGGCTGCGCGGCACCGCGGTCAGGCTTGCAGCAGCCGCCCGTTCGGGCGGTGTGACAACGGCCATCACATAGGCCGTCCGGGTCGGCACATCCATTTGCGACAGCGCGCTGCGAGCCAGCAGCAGTGCCAGGCTAAGCGCCAGCGTGGGTGCAAAGGCAGCTGCGATCAGGCACAGGCTGGACGGAATATGCGTGAACACCATCGTATTGAGCAGGCCGATCTTTCGCGCCAGCGGCACCGCAGCGAGTTGCGAGAACGTCGTCAGTACCCCTGCCACGAAGAAGAACTGGCCGGTCGCGGCCGGACTCAGGCCGAAACGCTGCATCAGCCACAGCGACAGCAGCGAATTGACGACGAGCCCGCCCGCGAACGCGTCGACACTGAACAGCATGGCCAGTCGTAACACGATTGGACGGGAAGGACCCAAGGGTGTTCTCGCCGCGGTCGCCGCTCCATGTGGCTGAGCGACAGGTACGCGCGCATACAGACGCCACAGCAGCAACCCTATGATCCCGTAGAAGACGAACATCAGGCGCATCGCATCGAGCAGCGGCAGCCGGGATTGCCCGGCCAGCCATGCCGGTATCGCCGCCGCCAGTGCCCCGAAGGCGGACGAGAATGCGCCGATCAGGCCATAGCGGGCGAACAGCGCCGTCCGGGTGTCGGGCGTTGCCGATTCCGCCAGCCGCGCATGTTCCAGCGGCAGGAAGATACTGACATCGCCGGACCCGGGGTTGAGCGTGCCGACGAAGGCGATCATCAGGAGCGGCCACAGCGTGGAGAAACCCGCGAAGGCGAGGCCAGTCGCAAACATCAGGGCAGCCGCCAGCATCATCAGGCGGCGTTGCGGGTAGCGGTGCCCAACGAGCCCGATCAGGATCGTGGCGAGGGCGGAGCCGATCAGCGTCGCGCTGCTGATGAGCCCGACCGCCATCGAGTCGAAGCCGAGCGCCAGCAGATAGGACGGCAACAGCACGGCAACATAGCCATCGCAGATGCCACGCAGCGCGCGGCCGGCAAGCAGCGGCATGGCGTCGGCGTGGACACCGGATGGCAGCGCGAGGCGTTCGAGCCAGTGGCTTCCGGTGTTCGAGGGGTGGTCATTAGTCGCCATCGCTGATCCAGCCCCGCCGCTCCACCAGGTCGCGATGCATATAGCCGGCCAGCGCGACCGGCCCGCCAAAGCCGGTCGTGCCCAGGCGAAGAAAATAGAGCACGAGCTGCCAGAGGGTATAGGCAGGGCGCTCCGCGGCCTCCGGCGGTGCCATGCCGCTTGATTGCATGCGATTCATCACGAAGTCCTGGAGGGAAGCCGAAGTCAGGGCTTCCTGTTGGTGGAAAAGTGTGCGTAAAGCGAATCCAGCACCGCGCCGATTTCCGCCAGCAGGGCGTCATCATCCTTCAGGCGCGCGCGTGCGCCGGCCAGCATGGCCTCGAAGCCGCTGGCTTCCGGTACCGCAATGCCGCCGATGTTGCGCGCCTCTGACAGGGCCGCTTGCAGTTCGGCGTAGTCGGCGGTGCGGTCGAACAACGCCCGGAAAGCGCTCTCCTCCTCCGGATCGGCGGCGCGGACATTCAGGAGCCAGGCTTGCCCGCCTTCCTGGCGCGCCTCGCCGGCCAGCTCGCGCAACTGGGCGACCTGCACGTTGCCCGCGGGCAATAGATAGGCGCCGTCACGCAGTGCGGCGCAACCAATGGTCTTGATCGCGCGCCAGATCCGCATCCGGGCGGTGGCGCCGGAGGTTGGTAGCGTGACGATCAGCAGGGCCCAGGTGTCGGGGAACGCCGTCATGAGCGCATGTTAGAAGCCCACAACTTGCATTTCAACGGTGTAGATGTCTCTACAAAAAATGCTCTTGGGCCACATTTGAGGCATGACCTGGACCCCGGTCGCGCCCGCACACGATAGGTCAGGTAAAATTGCGCCTCATGTCGCGCGTGATTGCCATCCTCCTGATGCTGATCCTGCCGCTGCAGGCACTGGCCGCAGCGCAGCGGCAGCTCGCGCATTCCGCCGGTTTCCCGGTGGATCACATGGCGGCGCATGCCGATCATGTCCCCCATCACCACGATGATGACGGGGATATCACGTTCGACGATTCCGCTGCCTCCGCGTCGCACCAGCTCGACTTCGACTACGGCATGCACTTCCAGGCGCCGCTGCCCGGGGGGCTGCCGCTGTCGCTGGCGCAGCGGACGCAGCCCAAACCGTTATTCCTCGGCGGCCGCATGCCTGATCCCCGCGGCAGTCCACCTTTACGCCCCCCTCACGCGCCCGCCTGACGGCGGGGCACTGATCTCCTGACTGCATCCCGTGGCGCAATGTCTTGTGCCGCGCCCCGCCGCATTTGCTTCGTTTTTGCAATTTGCATTGGGGATTCCATGCGGAAGATTTTCATTTCCATTGTTGCGTCCGCGCTGCTGCTGCCGTCGGCCCATGCCCATCCAGCGCCGGCGGACCTGCACGCGCTGTTCAATACCGCGTGGGAGCGGTCCGTTGCCTTCCAGGCGACCGAAGGGCGGCGCCTCGAGGCCGCGGCCAGCCGGATCCAGGCCGATTCGCTGATCGCCGGGCCGCCTACGCTCGGGCTGCTGCACCGGGATGACCGCTGGACCGAGAAGCGCGGCCTGCGCGAGAGCGAGGTCCAGCTTGGCGTCCCCGTATGGATGCCAGGGCAGCGTGCGGCACGCGGCGACCTGGCCGACGCGCAAGCGGCCGAAGCTGAGGCCGGCGGCGACCTGGCGCGGCTGAATCTTGCTGCGGAGGTGCGCGAGCGAGTCTGGCAGCTCGCGGCCGCGGAAGCGGAGCGCGATGTGCTGCGGCATCGCGCAGAGATCGCCGCGTCATTGCGCGACGATGTGCGCCGGCGGGTTGCCGCCGGCGACCTCGCGCGCACCGACCTGCTGCTGGCGCAGCAGGACCATCTGGCGGCACAGGGCCTGCTGGCGGACAGCGAGGGGCGGCTGGTGGACGCCAGGACGCGGCTGCTGCAAGCGACCGGGGTATCGGCCCTGCCGCTTCGCTTTGACGAAGCCGCGGCGCCAGTGAGCGACCCTGCTGCCGCCGCCGCGACCCACCCGCGGCTGGAAGCGGCGCAGCGGGCCGTGCAGCGCGGCGAGCGTCAGGTGAGCTACCTGCGCAAGTCGCGCCGCGACGCGCCGGAAGTCGGCGTGCTGTACCGCAATGACCGTGCGGGCGGCGGCATGCCCAGCGACCAGACGGTCGGCTTGTTCATCAAGATTCCGTTTGCCACAGAGGCGCGCAACATGCCACGCGAGTCGGCCGCGCAGACGGATCTGATGACGGCGCGCGCCGAACTCGACCGCACCGAGCGCGTCGTTCGCTCCGAAATTGACGCGGCACGCCAGGCGCTGTCGCTGGCGGAGCAGCAGCTCAGGCTCACCGAAGAGCGCAGCGCCACGCTGTCCGAGCGGGCAGCGCTGCTACGCAAGGCTTTCGATGCCGGCGAACTCGGCTTGCCGGAGGTGCTTCGCGCCCAGAACCATGCCCTCGAAGCCCAAGCCGACCTGGCGCGCCAGCGCGCCCGGCGCGGGTTCGCCATTGCCAACCTGAACCAGGCTCTCGGAGTGCTGCCATGATCCGCCAGTTCTTTCTGACTTTGCTATTTTGCTGCGCCTGCGTGGCGCATGCCGGGCCCGGGGCCCACGGACCAAACGGCGAACACCTGGACGCGCCGGCAAGCACCGGTGCTGCCGTGAATGCCCAGCCGGTCATCGAAGCCAATACGGAAACGTTCGAACTGGTTGGCACCCTGGCTGCCGATGAACTGTCGGTGACGGTGGACCGCTATGCCACCAACGAACCGGTCCTGAACGGCAATCTGGAGGTCGAGTTCAACGGCATCAAGGCGCAAGGCAAGCTGCACGCCGACTTCGGCGACTACTCCTTTACCGACGAGAAGCTCCTCAGGGCGCTGCGCCAGCCCGGCAACCACGCGCTCGTGTTCACGCTGATTGCGGGGAATGAGTCCGATCTGATCGAGGGCAGCCTGAACGTTGTTGCTGACGGGCACGACCACGGCCTTGGCGCGTTCTGGAAAGCGCGCTGGCCGTGGATCGCCCCCGTTGCGCTGGTACTGGCCGCTGCGGCCGGGTTCGTATGGCGCCGCCATGCAGGCAAGAAGAGCTGAGGCCAGACATCATGTCCAGGATTTCAAGTTTCGTAGTCATTGCTATGGCACTGGCCGCTAGTGCGGGCATGCCAGTCCAGGCGGGACCCGGTGCCCATGGGCCCAATGGCGAACACCTCGATGTGGCCGGCGCGGTATCGGGCACGGGGCTGGCCAGGCTGCCGGATGGCAGCGTCCACGTGCCCAAGCTCGCGCAACGGCGCATGGGCATCCGGACCGCGCTGCCGCAGGAAGCCACGCATCCGATGACGGTGGAGCTGAACGCCGTGGTGGCGATCGATCCCAATGCCGGTGGCCGCCTCCAGGCGGGACACGCCGGCTGGATCGAGCCGCCTCCCGGTGGCTTCCCGGTGCTGGGGCAGCGCGTTGCCAAGGGGCAGGTGCTGGCCGTGCTGCGGCACAAGAACGAACCCTTCGATACCGGCAACCAGCAGGCCCGCCTGGCGAGCCTGAGTGCCGACCTCAAGCTGGCGCAGCAGCGGCTGGCGCGGCTGGAGTCGCTGCAGGACAGCATCCCGCGCAAGGAGATCGAAGCCGTCCGCGCGGAAGTCCGCAGCCTGTCCGGCCAGCGCGACGCGGTGGGCAAGAGCCTGCGCCACACCGACAACCTGACCGCGCCAGCCAGCGGAATCATCGCGACCGCCAATGTCCTGGCCGGCCAGGTGGTGGCGGCGGGCGACGTGCTTTACGAAGTGCTGGATCCGGAGCGGATGCTGATCGAAGCCAACACCGCGGATGCCACGCTGGCGGGCCGCATCCAGGGCGGCACGCTGGGCCGCGCGGACGGTGGCAAGCTGGAATTCGTCGGCGCGGGCCGCAGCCTGAAGAACGGGGCCGTGCCGCTGATGTTCCGGCTTGCGGGCAAAACGCTGCCGCTTGCCGTTGGCCAGCCGGTGACCGTGGTAGCCACGCTGACCGACACGGCCACGGGCATTGCGCTGCCAGCCGAGGCACTGGTGCGCAATGCCAGCAATGTGCCGGTGGTATGGATCAAGTCCGGGACACAGCGCTTTATCGCCCAGCCGGTTGAGGCCCGGGTGCTGGATGCGCGTACCGTGGTCGTGGTCAGGGGCCTGTCGCCGGAGAACCGCGTGGTGGTGTCCGGCGCGGCGCTGATCAACCAGGTCCGCTGAGGGGCGCGCATGTTCAACTGGATTGTTCGCGCGAGCCTTGGCAACCGGCTGCTGGTCCTCGCCGTCGCCGTCATTCTGATGGCGTACGGCGCCTTCACCGCGTGGCGCACGCCGGTGGATGTCTTTCCGGACCTCAACAAGCCGCTGGTGACCGTGATCACGGAGGCCGGCGGCATGGCGCCGCAGGAAGTCGAACTGCTGGCCTCGTTCCCGATCGAGACTGCGCTCAACGGTATGCCGGGCGTCACGCGGGTCCGCTCGGTGTCCGGCGTCGGCTTGTCCATCGTGTATGCGGAGTTCGACTGGGGCAGCGATATCTATCGCAACCGCCAGCTCGTGTCGGAACGGCTTGCCCTGGTCAGGGAGCAATTGCCCGGCGGGCTCACGCCCATCCTTGGGCCGGTATCGTCGATCATGGGCGAAATCATGTTGATCGCCTTGCCGATCGATCCGGCCAGGGCCAGCCCCATGCAGGCGCGCGAGTATGCCGATTTCGTGCTGCGTCCGCGCCTGCTGTCGGTGGCCGGGGTGTCGCAGGTCATCCCGATCGGCGGCGAAGTGCGCCAGTTGAGGGTGGAACCGGACACCGCCAGGATGGCGCAGTTCGGCGTGGCGCTGCCGCAGGTGGAAAACGCGTTGCGCGACTTCGCGGCCAATACCAGCGGCGGCTTCATCGACCTGAATGGCCGCGAATACCTGATCCGCAACCTCGGGCGCACCAACCGCCTGGAAGACCTCAAGGGACTGGCCGTTGCCTACAAGGACGGTGCGCCGGTGCTCCTCGAGCAGGTGGCGAGTGCGCGCTATGCCGCGGCGCTCAAGCGCGGCGATGCCGGCTTCAACGGCAAGCCGGCAGTGATCGTCAGCGTGCAGAAGCAGCCCGCGGCGGATACGGTCCGGCTGACGCGCGAGCTGGAAGCAGCGCTGGGCGAACTGAAGCGAGGACTGCCTGCGGGCGTGTCCGCGCCGCAAATCCTGTTCCGGCAGGCGGACTTTATCGAGGCGTCGATTGGCAATGTGGTCGAGGCGCTGCGCGACGGCGCCATCATGGTCGCCGTGATCCTGTTCGCCTTCCTGCTGAGCGCGCGCACCACCGCGATCTCGCTGGTCGCGATCCCGCTGTCGCTGGCGGTGACTGCGCTGGCCTTCCATCTGCTGGGCCAGTCGATCAACGTGATGACGCTGGGCGGGCTGGCCATTGCCATCGGCGAGCTGGTCGACGACGCGGTGGTCGACGTGGAGAACATCCTGCGCCGGCTCAGGCAGCGCGCAAGCCTGGAGGATCCGCCGTCCGTGCTGGAAACGATCTGGCGCGCGTCGGTCGAAGTCCGCTCCGGCATCGTCTATGCCACGCTGGTGGTGGTGCTGGTATTCGTGCCGCTGTTCGCGCTGCCCGGCATCGAGGGGCGGCTGTTCGCGCCGCTGGGTATTGCCTATATCGTGTCGATCCTGGCGTCGATGCTGGTGTCGATGACGGTGACCCCGGTAATGTCGTACTACCTGCTGCCGCGCATGAAGCGGCTGGAACATCCGGACAGCCCGCTGGTGGCGTGGCTCAAGCGGCTCGATGCCAGGATGCTGGACTGGTCGTTCCCGCGCGCCAAAGCCGTGCTTGCTGCGGCCGCCGTCACAGTGGCCCTGGCGGCCGCCACCGTACCCTTCATGCCGCGGACCTTCCTGCCGTCCTTCAACGAAGGCTCGCTGGTGATGTCGCTGATGCTGAATCCCGGCACCTCGCTGGCCGAAGCCAACCGCATGGGCGCACTGGCCGAGACGCTGGTCCGCCAGGTGCCTGAAGTCACCCAGGTGGGACGGCGCACCGGCCGCGCCGAACTCGACGAACATGCCGAAGGCGTGCATTCGTCCGAGATCGACATCGACCTGACGCGCTCGGATCGTAGCCGGGAGCAAGTGATGGCCGCGATCCGCGCCCAGCTTGCAAGCCTTCCGGCGTCGGTCGCGATAGGCCAGCCGATTTCGCACCGGCTGGACCATCTGCTGTCCGGCGTGCGGGCGCAAGTCGCGCTCAAGATCTATGGCGATGACCTCGATACGCTGCGCGGGCTGGCGGAGAACGTGCGCGGGCGGCTGGCTGCCATACCGGGGCTGGTCGATATCACGGTGGAGCGCCAGGTATTGATTCCGCAGGTAAACGTGCGGCTCGACTACCGCAAGGCAGCGCAATACGGCATCCCCGCGGGCGAGGCGCTGAAGGCTCTGCAGACCTTGTCCGATGGTTCGCGCATCACGCAATTAATCGAAGGCGTGCGCCGCTACGACCTGGTGGTGCGCTTGCCGGATGCCGGCCGCACGCCGCAGGACCTGTCCCGCATCATGCTGGAATCGCCGCGCGGGCCGGTGCCGCTGTCGGCTCTCGCCACCGTCGAAGAGGGCGACGGCCCCAACCAGATTGGCCGCGAGAATGGCCGGCGGCGCATCGTCGTCTATGCCAACACCGACGGCTCGGATATGTCGAGGATCATCAGCGAAGTACGTGGCGCCGTGGCGCGCGCCGGGCTGCCGGGCGGTTACTTCATCAGCATCGAAGGCCAGTTCCAGGCGCAGGAGCAAGCCACGCAACTGATCGTGCTGCTGTCCCTGGTGTCGCTTGCGCTGATCTACCTGGTGCTCTACTCGCGCTACCGCTCGGCGACGCTGGCGCTGATCATCATGGCCAACATTCCGCTGGCGCTGATCGGCAGCGTCATCGCGATGTGGATCGGCGGACTGGCGCTGTCGGTGGCATCGATGGTCGGCTTCATTACGCTGACGGGCATCGCGACCCGCAACGGCATCCTGAAAGTCAGCCACTACATCAACCTGTGCCGCCACGAAGGAGAAACCTTCGGGATCCCGATGATCGTGCGGGGATCCCTGGAACGGCTGACCCCGGTACTGATGACTGCGCTGGTTGCCGCATTTGCGCTGGTTCCGCTGCTGGTGTCGGCCGATGCGCCAGGCAAGGAGATCCTGCATCCGGTTGCCGTGGTGATATTCGGCGGCCTGGTCAGCTCGACCATCCTCGATGCCGTGTTGACGCCGCTGGCCTTCTGGCTGTTCGGGCGCCGCCCGCTGGAGCGGATCCTGTCGCAGCGGCAGGGCGACATGTACTGAACATGGGCTTTGGCAGCGACGCCCCCAAGTTGCTGCATCAATGGAGTATGCGATGAAGAAGCAGATCACAACCATCCTGATTGCCACCAGCCTTGGCGTGTCCGGCCTGGCGCTGGCCCACGGCGCGGGGCCCGCACAGTACGGCGGCATCGTGCAGGCGGCCAGCGACCTGCAGTTCGAACTGGTCAACAAGGATGGCGCGGTCACCATCTATGTTGACGACCATGACAGGAAATTGCCCGTGGCCGGTGCCAGCGGCAAGCTGACGGTGCTGACGGGTGCCAGGAAGACGGAAACCACGCTTGCGCCGGGCGCTGGAAACGCGCTCGTGGCGGCCGACAAGCTGTCGCTGCAGGCTGGCGCCAAGCTGGTTGCGACGATCCGGTTTGCCGATGGCAAGACCGTGACGGCGAGATTTGTGGCGAAGTGATTTGTGGCGAAGTGATTTGTGGCCAAGTGATTCGTGGCAAGTAACAGGTGCCGGCGGACCAGGGTGGCGAAGGCGGATCATATGTGCCCGTCAACACAGTTCAGGAGCAGGCCGGCCTTCCGCCTGCCTTGACGCCCTCGCCATTGGTGTAGCACCATCGTTCGCTAGCAAAACCCGCCTGACCTCGCCATGAACGACCCGCTCAAGCCTTCGTCCACCATCGCCAGTGAATGGCAGTCACCGCCGGACCGCACCAGCGTGACTGACGACGCGCATGTCGAAGACATCATCCCGCTGCCGCCGCCCGAACACCTGATCCGCTTTTTCCCGATCCGGAACACGGCGGTCGAGTCGCTGATCACGCAGACGCGCCAGCGCATCGCGCGTATCCAGCATGGCCAGGACGACCGGCTGCTGGTGATCATGGGGCCTTGCTCGATCCACGACCCGCAGGCGGCGCTCGAATATGCGCGGCTGTTGCTGGCGCAGCGGCAGCGCCATGCCGGCACGCTGGAGATCGTGATGCGGGTGTATTTCGAGAAGCCCCGGACCACGGTCGGCTGGAAAGGGCTGATCAATGATCCTTATCTGGACGAGAGCTACCGTATCGACGAAGGCTTGCGCATTGCGCGCAGCCTGCTGGTCGACATCAACCGCCTCGGCCTGCCGGCGGCGGGCGAGCTGCTGGACGTGATCTCGCCACAGTACATCGGCGACCTGATCTGCTGGGGCGCGATCGGCGCCCGCACCACGGAAAGCCAGGTGCATCGCGAGCTGGCTTCGGGTAGTTCAGCGCCGATCGGCTTCAAGAATGGCACCGACGGCAACATCAGGATTGCGATCGACGCGATCCAGGCGGCATCGCGTCCGCACCACTTCCTGGGCGTGCACAAGAACGGCCAGGTCGCGACGGTGCACACCAAGGGCAATCCGGATTGCCACGTCATCCTGCGCGGCGGCAAGGCCCCCAACTACGATGCGGATTCCGTGGCGGCGGCCTGCAGGGAGCTGCAGGCGGCGGGGCTGGGCGACGCGCTGATGGTGGATTTCAGTCACGCCAACAGCAGCAAGCAGCATCAGCGGCAGATCGATGTGGCGAGAGACGTGGCGCAGCAGGTCCGTCGCGGTAGCCGGTCGATCTTCGGGGTCATGGTCGAAAGCAATCTGGTGGCCGGCGCGCAGAAGTTCACCCCGGGGCAGCACAGCCCGTCCGCCCTGACATACGGGCAGAGCATTACCGATGCCTGCATCGGCTGGGACGATTCCCTGGCCATGCTGGAAATGCTCGCCGACGCGGTCGACGAACGCCGCGGCCTCAAGCGCAACACCTAGCCTGCGCGCCGTGCCTTAGCGCGGCGTTCCCGCCTGCTGCGCCTCGGCCACGATCTCGCGGATCGCCTGCTCGAAGGCCTCGGCCGGCTGCCCGCCCGTGACCAGGTAGCGGTTGTTGAAGATCACCGACGGCACCGACTGGATGCCCAGCTGCTGGTACTCGCGCTCTTCGGCGCGCACGTCGTCGGCATACTGGCCGCTTTCCAGCACCCGGCGCGCAGCGTCCGCATCCAGGCCAACCGACGCGGCAGCTTCAAGCAGTACGGCATGGTTGCTGGGATCCTTGCCGTGGGTATGGTAGGCACGCAGCAGCGCCAGCTTCAGCGGGACTTGCCTGCCTTCCAGGCCGGCCCAGTGCAGCAGCCGGTGCGCGTCGAACGTGTTGTAGACAAACGCGCGTTCGCCGAAGGTGAAGCCCACGCCGGCGCCGCGCTCGCGGATCATGGCCTGGGTTTCGGCGATCTGCGCGGGCGTGCGGCCATACTTCCTGCCGAGGTAGTCGACGATGGCCTGGCCTTCGGGGCCCATGTCGGGGTTCAGCTCGAACGGATGCAGCACGATCTCGGCGTCGACGCCGTCGCCCAGCCGCTGCAGCGCCAGCTGCAGCGAAGACAGGCCGATGGCGCACCAGGGGCAGGCGATGTCGGAGACGAAGTCGATTCTGAGGGATTGGGTCATGGCGATTTCCTGGCGGGCTCAAACGGGAGGATGGCCGACAGGGTAGCCTGACTTGCGGATCTTTGCTGGAAGGATGCTGTTGCTGCGGCCGGACCCGCAGGCCCGGCCGGCAGCACGTCAGTCCCAGTGGCGGCCAGGGCCGCGGTGATCGCCGTGGCCGTCATGACGATGGGCCCATTCGCGCCCGCGCCACTCGCGGCGAGCTTCACGGTATTCCGCGCGGTGATAGCCGGGACGATAGTCGGCCCGATAGTCGGGGCGATAGCGCACCGGCACCGGGGCTACCACCACCGGGCGCGCCGGGGCATAGGCGACCGGGGCAGGGGCATACACGACCGGCGCCGGCGCGTAGACCGGGGCCGGGCGGTACACCGGGGCAGGCTCGGCCACCACCACGGCGGGCGCGCCGATATTGATGCCGACGCTGACGCCGGCATGGGCCGCGGCGCTCGCCGCCAGCAATGCACCGCCTGCTACTGCCATTGCTAGGATTCGTTTCATGGCTGCCTCCCAAGGGGCGTTGGACATGGGCTCACTGTAGGGGCAGGGTCCGTAATATTGGGCGCTCGAAGTGTTGCAAGTGTGACGCGGTGTAACCTGCCCACTCACCTGCTGCCCACTCACCAGCCCACTCACCAGCCCACTCACCCGCGGGCCTGTATCATGCAGCCTCGCCGTTCGTTGCCCCGTGTTGCCATGCGCCGTACCGTCTTGCCCGCAGCTTCCGCCCTTGCCTTGTCCGCCCTCGCCGCGATGTTCATTGCATTCCCCGCCGTGGCGCGTGCCGAACCTGACCTGCAGGCCGGCAAGGCATTGTTTGCCACGCGCTGCGCGTCGTGCCACTACGTGGGCCGCAATGCGCGCGGCGCGTTCGGCCCGCAGCTGAACGGCATCTTCGGGCGGCAGGCGGGCACCACGACGGATTTTCAGTATTCGGACGCGATGCGCACATCCAGGGTGGTGTGGTCGCACGACACGTTGAGCGCGTTCCTGCGTTCCCCGGCCAAGGTTGTGCCAGGCACGAAGATGCGGTTCTGGGGCCTGGGCAACGACAAGCAGATCGAAGACCTGCTCGGCTACCTGCAGACCTTCCGTTAAGGCGTTCGTTTATCAGGCGTTCGCTTATTCCTGCTCGCCGGGGAAATGCGGCCCCGGCCCTTCTCCGGCCAGCGCATCCTGTGGGTTGCGCAGCGGGCACGCCTTCAGCGACAAACAGCCGCACCCGATGCAGCCGTCGAGCTGGTCGCGCAGCAGCGTCAGCGTGCGGATGCGTTCATCCAGGTCGTCGCGCCAGCTGGCCGACAGCCGGCGCCAGTCCGCCACCGTCGGCGCGCGCCCGTCGGGCAGCTTCTGCATCGCCGCAGCGATCACCGCCAGCGGCAGCCCCATGCGCTGCGCCACGCGGATCACCGCCAGCCGCCGCAGCACGGCGCGCGCATAGCGGCGCTGGTTGCCGCCGCTGCGCGTGCTGGCGATCAATCCGCGCGATTCATAGAAATGCAGCGCCGATACCGCGATGCCGGTGCGTTCGGCCACCTGGCCGACCGACAGCAGTTCCTCCGCGGGCCGTGGCCGGCGCCGGCGCGGCGCCTCGGCCGTGGCAGGCGTGGTGGAAACAGGTGGGGAAGTCCTGGGCATGGCTGGCAGGTGGGGCAGGTGGGGCAGGTGGGGCAGGTGGGGCAGGTGGCGGCGGCGGAATGCCCATGCTACCACCATGGCCGCGCTTGACCTTAACCTAACTTGAGGTTTGATACTTGCGGCTCCATTGTTCGCCTTCGCCTGACACAGAGTCGATGACCATGCTGACGCTTGCCCGCCCCAATGCTTCGCTGAACCTGATCAATCCCCCCGCGTTGTACGACCCGCGTCCCAACGGCTATTCGCACGTGGCGGTAGTGGAAGGGCCTGCCCGCATCGTCTACGTGGCCGGGCAGGGCGGCGAGGATGCCGCCGGCTGCCTGGCGGCGGATTTCCCGCGGCAGGTGGCGCGGGCCATGCAGAACCTGCGCATTGCGCTGCAGGCCGCGGGCGCCGACGTGGGCGATGTCGCCAAGCTCACGGTACTGGTGGTCGATCACTCGCACGACCGCCTGCGCACCTTCGGCGCCGCGCTGCGCGAGATGTGGGGCGACCGGCCGGCGCCGGCCTGCACGCTGATCCCGGTGCCGCGGCTGGCGCTCGACAACATGCTGTTCGAGATCGAGGCGACCGCGGTGCTGCCCGCCTGAGTCGCGCGGGCAGTTGCTGCGTACGTTACTGCTGCGGGCGCGGCGCCGCGCTGAAGGTCTTGTTGACGATCTTCCACGCGCCGTCGATCTGCAGCAGCGTCATGTAGTCGGTAAAGACCACGTCCGGATGCTCCAGCACGACCTTGGCCACGCCGGCATTGCCGACCACGTCGAACTGGGCGATGGCGCGCCGGCGCTGCGCTTCATCGGCCGGCGCATGGCCGGGGCAGCGCGCGGCGATAAAGTCTTCCACCGTCAGCGCATGCAGCTTGCCGTCGCGGAACGAGACGATGCGGGCGTCGGCATGGAAGGCGCGGCGCATCACCTCGGGGTTGCCAGTGGCGTGGCCCTGCAGGTAGTCCTCGATCGGGGCCAGCGCGGCGGTGTGGCGGGAAGTCAGGCCGGTTGCACTGTAGGTCATGGTCTCCTCCAAAACTGGGGCGGCGCGGGACGCACCCCGGCCGCTACATTGAAAGGGTTGATTGTATTCCAGTTTTGTATGCAAAAAAGACTGTCCCATCTATCTTTAATGCCGTTCAGTTAAGGTATCAATCACAACTGTCATTCCCGCGGCAGGCGGGAATCCAGCGTCTTGAAGCCCCCCGATGGGGGACAAAAAGTCACTGGGTTCCCGCCTGCGCGGGAACGACGGCGGTTAACTGAACGGCATTCACCCATCTATCTCCGCTGTAACCACGCTGCGATTTGCTCCCGCAGCCGCCTGCCTTCTCGACCCGCGCCCGCACCGCGGCGCCGTTGCCGTAGGCCGGCCAGTTCGACCATGCGCGCACGCGTGGCGGGCGCATTGGCGACTTCGGCCAGCGCCTTCTCCAGCTTCTGCTGCACCGGCGCGGGCAGCGCGGCCGGCGCCAGCAGCGCGAACCACGTGCCCATCTGGAAGCCGGGATAGCCGGGCCGCGTGGTGTCGAGGTGGTGTCGAGGGGTGTCGAGGTGGCGTCGAGGTGGTGTTGATGTGGTGTTCGTGTGCTGCCGTATCAGGCGGGCTGGTCCAGCCAGGGGCTGCGCACGCGCGAGAAGCCGCCCGCCTGGTCGTAGGCATGGCCCAGCTGCAGCACCGCCGCGTCGGCCTGCGCCGGCCCGATGATCTGGATGCCGGCAGGCAGCCCCTGCGGGCCGAAGCCGGCGGGCGCGGCCAGCGCCGGCAGCCCGGCCATGGTGGCAGGCACCACGGCCTGCATCCAGCGGTGGTAGGTGTCCATGTCGCGGCCGCCGACGGTGCGCGGCCAGTCCCATCCGGCGTCGAACGGGAACACCTGCGCCGCCGGCAGCACGAGGTAGTCGAAGCGCTCGAACAGCACGCGCAACGCCTGGTACCACGCGCTGCGCTCGCACAGGGCTTCATAGACGCGCGTGCCGGGCAGCGCCAGGCCGCGCTCGATTTCCCAGGCTGCCTCGGGCTTGAGCAATGCGCGCGTGGCCGGGTCGCGGTACAGCGCGGCGTTGGCGCCCGCCACCGAGAAGCTGCGCAGGTCGATCCAGGCATGCCACAGGCGCTCCAGCTCGAAATCCGGCAATGCGGTGTCGACGTCGCAGCCGAGCGCGCTGAAGTGGTCCAGCGCCCGCTCGCAGGTTTCGAGCACACCGGGCTCGGTGGGCAAATGGCCGCCCAGGTCGCCAAGCCAGCCCACCCGCACACCTTTCCAGTCGCGCGCGGGCGGCAGCGTGAAGGCGCCGGGCGCTTCGGCGCGGCGCGTCAGCGGCATGCGCGCATCGAAGCCGGCCTGCACCGACAGCAGCAGCGCCAGGTCGGGCACGTTGCGCGCCATCGGCCCGGCCACGCTGAACTGCTGGAAGAAGACCTCGTCGGCGGGCCCGTGCGGCACGCAGCCGACCGAGGTGCGCAGCCCATACACCTGGTTGAACGCCGCGGGCGTGCGCAGCGAGCCCATCATGTCCGATCCGTCCGCCACCGGCAGCATGTGCAGCGCCACGGCCACCGCGGCGCCGCCGGAGCTGCCGCCGGCCGAGCGCGCCGGGTCGAAGGCATTGCGGGTGGTGCCGTAGACGGGGTTGTAGGTATGGCCGCCCAGGCCGAACTCGGGCGAGTTGGTGCGGCCGATAAAGACCGAGCCCGCGGCGCGCATGCGCTCGAAGATTGCGGCATCGCTCTGGGTGACCTGCCCGGCAAAGATCGGCGAGCCCCTGGTGGTGACCATGCCCGCCGCCGGGCTGATGTCCTTGGGCGCTTGCGGAAAGCCGTGCAGCGGGCCGCGGCTGCTGCCGCGCGCCAGTTCGGCATCGAGTGCCTGCGCCTGGGCGCGCACCGCATCGCGGTCGACCGGGGCGACGATGGCGTTGACGCGCGGGTTGTGGCGGTCGACCTGGCCGAGGAACGCGTCCAGCACCTCCACGCAGGAGACCTCGCGGGCATGGATGGCGCACGACAGGGCGACGGCATCGAGTTCGGTGATCGGGTCGGTGGGAAGCGCGGTGGAAAGCCTATCTGCCATGGGTTCTCCCGGTGTCTCCTGTGGTGTCGGGAAAAAGCATACGGGCCGGGCCGGACTTTACGCAATCGATGATTTTTTCAAATATCCTTGCGTAAAACGCAAAGCGGCGAAGCGTTGCGCCGCCGCATTCCAGGGAGCCGCCCCATGCTGTCGCACCGCCTGCAGGACACTTCGCTGCGCTACTTCCTGGAGGTGGTGCGCAGCGGCTCGCTGACCGAGGCGGCGCAGCGCCTGAGCGTGACCGAACCCTGCCCGAGGGGGTGCGCGCCTTCCTGGGCTTCGCCCGGGAGCGCCTGACGGCGGAGATGGGCGCGGGGGCCTGAACCTGCGCTGGCGGCGCTGGCCTATGCCGCGCGCTTGCGCCGGGCGGCGGGCCGGTTCAGCACCACCCACGCCGGTGCATGGTCGCTGGGATGATCCTCGCCGCGGACCCAGGTGTCGACGCCCGCATCGCGCAGCCGCGGGGCCAGGTCGGCGCTCAGCAGCAGGTGGTCGATGCGCAGCCCGGAGTTGGTCTGCCAGTGCTGGCGGAAGTAGTCCCAGAAGGTGTAGATGCGTGCCTCGCCATAGTGCGCGCGCAACGCGTCGGTCCAGCCTTGCGCCAGCAGGCGCGCGTAGGCCTCGCGGCTTTCCGGCTGCAGCAGCGCGTCCTTGCGCCACGAGCGCGGGTTGTAGATGTCTTCGTCGGTGGGGACCACGTTGTAGTCGCCCGCCAGCACCACCGGATGGCCGCTGTCGAACAGCGTCTGCGCATGTTCGATCAGCCGCGCGAACCAGGCCAGCTTGTAGTCGAATTTGGGCCCGGGCTGCGGATTGCCATTGGGCAGGTACAGGCAGCCGACCAGGATCCCGTGCACGGCTGCCTCCAGGTAGCGGCTGTGGCTGTCGTCGGGATCGCCGGGCAGGCCACGGCGCACTTCCACCGGCTCGGTGCCGCGCGCCAGGATGGCAACGCCGTTCCATGACTTCTGGCCGTGCCAGATGGCGCCGTAGCCGGCTTCGCGCAGTTCGCGCGCGGGAAAGCCCTCGTCGGCGGTCTTCAGTTCCTGCAGGCAGGCCACGTCGGGTGCCTCGCGCTCCAGCCAGTGGCGCAGCGCGCCGATCCGGCTGCGGATGCCGTTGATGTTGAAGGTGGCGATCTTGAGGGCGGGCATGGGCACCTTGCGCGTCGGCAACGAGGCCGGCCGGCACAAGTGCCGGCCGGGACAGCTGCTGCGGGCACCGGCGCGTTGCCAGTGCGCTGGTGCAGCAGCTTAAGCGCGCCACGTGCTGCCGGTAGCCTCCGAGGTGCTCGTGCTCGTGCTGCTGCCAGAGCCTTCACGGCGCACCCGGATGTCGTTGTGGACTTCCTTCACGCCGTAGGTGCCGTCGGCCAGGTCCTCGATATAGTACTTCTGGCCGCGCTCGCGCACCGTGCCCGTCAGCGATACCACGCCATCGTTCACGTCGACGCTGACATCGCTGACGTCGACGCCGCGCGCATAGCTGAGCCGCTCGCAGATCTGGTCGCGGATGCGGTCGTCGCTGCGCTGGTAGCCGCGCGGGCCAGCCTTGCGCTCGTGCTCGCGCTGGTCGGTGCCGAACAGGTCGCCGACCGCTTCGCCGATGCGGCGGCCGAGGTTGTAGAGCACGCCGCGGTCTTCGCGGTCGTCGTCGCGATAGTCTTCCCTATCATCGGTTTCCCAGCCACGCTGCCGTGCCGCCTCGCGGCTGTAGCGCTGGCCGTACCGCGGCTCGTCCTCGCGCTGGTCGCGGTCCTCGGTCCAGTAGCGGGTGTCGCTGCGCAGGTCGCGGAAGTAGCTGTCGCGGTTGCGGGCGCGGGCCAGCTCATACGGGTCGCGCGCGCGTTCGGCGCTTTCGCGCCACTGGCCTTCGGCGTAGTCGTCATCGCGCTGCCAGGCTTGCGGATCGCGCCATTCGCCGGCGCGTTCCCAGCCATAGCCACCGTTCAGGCCGTAGCGCAGGCTGCTGCCGGCACGGCGGCGATAGCGCTCTTCGTCCTGATCGCGCTGGCTGCGCGCATCACGCTCATGCCGGCGCCCTTCATCGCCCTGGTCGCGCCGAGAACCCTGGAAGTCCTGCCGGGCGCGGCTGCCGTAATCGCTACCGTAATCGCTACCGTAACCGCTCCGGTAATCGCCGCGGCTGCCGTACTCACCCGGCGTCGGCCGCTGCAGATACCTGCCGGCGCCGTACTCGTCACTGTAGCTGCCGGCCTGGCGCGCCGGGCCCCCGTAGCTGGTCTGGCCCGGCGTCAGCTGCTGGCGACGGCGCTGCGTTTGCCAGGGATCGCGTTCGGATTCCGGTTGCCAGTCGTCGTCTTCCCACGCCTGGCGGCGTTGGCGTTCGTCGTAGTAGTAGCTCATGCTGTTTTCCTGATATGTGAATGGCGCCATACGCGGACGAGCACAACAATGTCCGCATTCCGGTGGCGGGTTATCAGGAGCGGCAAGATTCATACCGTGCGGCAGCCGCGCGGCTGCGGCCCGGGTGACGCCGCAGGCCGTGCAAGCCTTGCAGACCTTGTAAGGGATGCAGGGTGGGGAACCGGGAGAAATGCCGCGTTCTCCACAACGGGGCGGCGCCGCGGACCAGCGGACGAAAAGCGACACCCGCATGGATAGGCTGGTGCGGGCGGCCGCGGCGACGCTTGTGTTTACCCTGAAAACCAGCCCAAGCCACGCCCGCGACACCGGGGGATATGTCAGAATCCGCCGGCAACCCGTCGCGCCGACGCAACGGCAGGGCCCCGCAACCACACTGGCATGACAAGCACAACCAGAGTCCTGATCGTCGAGGATGACCCGGCCGCGCAGAGCCGCCTGGTGCAGGCCGTCGAGATGCATGCGCCCGCCAGCACCGTGGCCGGCTGCGCCGGCAGTGTCGCCGATGCCCTTGCCTGGCTGGCGCTGCACCAGCCCGACGTCCTGCTGTGCGACCTGGGCCTGCCGGACGGCAGCGGCATCGCCGTGATACGCCAGGCGCGCGAACGCTATCCCGAGTGCGAATGCATGGTGGTCACGGTGTTCGGCGACGACCAGCACGTGCTGGCCAGCATCGAAGCCGGCGCCATCGGCTACCTGCTCAAGGACGAGACCACCGACCGCATCGCCGCCTCGATCGGCGAACTGCGCGCCGGAGGCTCGCCGATGAGTCCGCTGATTGCGCGCCAGGTGGTCAACCGCCTGCGCGGCGAGCCCGCCGGGGCCGCTGGGTTGGCCGGGGCCGCCGAAGGCGCCGGACGCGGCAACGCCGCCCAGCGCGGCGTCACGCTGTCCGCGCGCGAAAGCGAGATCCTCGACCTGATCTCGCGCGGCTACACCTATGCCGAGACCGCGCGCTATGTCGGCCTGAGCGTGCATACCGTGCAATCGCACATCAAGAACATCTACGGCAAGCTGGCGGTGCGCTCGCGCGGCGAAGCCGTGTACGAGGCCGCCAAGCTCGGCCTGCTCAAGTCCCTGTAGCGTCCTGCGCCATGCCGCCAGCCTGGCTGCGACTCACCCGGACCGTGCTTGCCCTGCTTGCCGTGCTGCTGCCGCTGTCGTGGCTGGCGTCGCCGGCCCGTGGTACCGCGCCGGCGGCAAGCGACGGGCTGGTGGAGCTGGCGCAGGCCGTGCGCAGCGCCACGCTGCGCGACGGCACCGTGCTGCCGGCGCAGCCGCTGACGCTGCCCGACTACTGGGACCGCGCGCTGCCGGGCAAGTCCGGCACGGCGGTCTACGACCTGCGCTTCGACCGCGGCTGGCCGGCGGCGGCAGCGGCGGGGCTGTTCGTGCCGTGGGCGGGCGGCAGCTACGAGGTGCGCCTGAACGGTATCCTGGTGGCGGCCGGCGGCAGCCTGGCCGCGCCATCATCCGCACTGGCCAAGCGCCCGTACTATGTGCCGTTGCCGCCGGAGCTGGTGCGCGAGCACGGCAATACGCTGCGCATCACGGTGGCGGCGCGCGCGTTTTCGCGAGCCGGCCTGCTGCCGGTCACGGTGGGGCCGGCCGAGGCGGTGCGCGCGCGCTACCAGGACGCGTTCATGGTGCGCGTGGCCGGGCCCTTCATCGTTGCCGTGCTCAGCGCCGTGCTCGGCACCATCGCGCTGCTGATCTGGTGGCGCCAGCGCGATCCGCTGTTCGGCCTGTACGGCCTGGCGGAGATCGCCTGGAGCATCCGGCTGCTCGACTATTTCGTCGACGACCTGGCACTGCCGCCGGAGCTGCGCGGCTATATCGTCGCGGCCGCGCGCGAGGTCTTCCTCGGCGCCATCGCCAAGTTCTGCCTGCTGGTGATCCGCGTGCCCTGGCGCTGGCTGCACCGCACGCTCAACGCCTACCTGTGGCTCGCGCTGCCGGTGCTGGCGCCGCTGGCCGCGCTGTCGAGCCATCCGCTGGTGTTCCCGCTGAGCTGGCTGGCCAAGGTCGGCATCATCCTGACGGTGTCGGTCGCGCTGGTGTGGGCGGCGCTGCGGCATCCCAGCCGCGAGGCCAGGCTGCTGGCCGCCACCGTGGGCGTGTCGGCGGTGCTGTTCCTGGGCGACTGGCTGCGCGTGTGGCTGACCGGCGACTACTACTGGGTGCGCTCGATGACCCGCTATGTCTCGGTGCCGTTCAGCGTGGTCATGGCGTGGATGCTGGTGGAGCGCTATACCAGCGCGGTGCGCAGCCTGCAGCGCGCCAACCAGGTGCTGAGCGAGCGCGTGGCGCAGCGCGAGGCCGAGTTGCGCGCGGTGTTCGCACGTGCGCAGAAGATCGCCGCGGAGCAGACCGCGCTGCGCGAGCGCAGCCGCATCCTGCGCGACATGCACGACGGCCTCGGCAGCCAGCTGGTCACCACGCTGTCGATGCTGGAGTCGGGCCAGCCCAGCCGCGCGGAGATCGCCGGGCAGGTGCGGCATGCGCTGGACTCGCTCAAGCTCTCCATCGATGCCATGCAGGACACCGGCGGCGACCTCGCGGCGGTGCTGGGCAACCTGCGCTACCGGCTGGGGCCGCGCATCGAAGAGGCCGGCATCGCCATCCACTGGCAGGTCGAGCGGCTGCCGGTGCTGCCCCACTTCACCGCGCGCAAGGTGCAGGAACTGCAGTACCTGCTGCTCGAGGGCTTCACCAACGTGCTGCAGCACGCCGGCGCCGGCGCGATCACGCTGGCGGCGCATGCCGACCCGGTGGCGCAGGTGATCCGCGTCACGCTGGCCGATGACGGGCGCGGCTTCGACGTCGGCGCGACGCGTGGCGGGCGCGGGCTGCGCAACATGCAGGTGCGCGCGGCGGCGATCGGCGGGCGGCTGCAACTGCAATCGGTGCCGGGCCGGACGACGCTGACGATCGAGCTGCCGCTGGCGCCGCCGGCGGGGGAGGGCGGCGAGGAGGGGGAGGGGCTGGCACCCGCGGCCTAGCCGTGCCGCGGCGGCACGGTCCGGCGGGATCGCCGTTGCTTCGCGCGCAAGCACAATTTCCTCCCCCTGCGCGTGCATTTTGCCCCGAGGCAGGGCATTTCCTGCACCCCGTTTGCGCATCGTCAAAACGATCGGAATTCGTGCTTCAGGGCTGGAAAACGCGGCCGATAAGGCGGGGGAAAGCCAACCCCTTGCAGCCCATTTCCTTTCAGTTAAGGCATCAAACACTACCGTCATTCCCGCGCAGGCGGGAATCCAGCGTCTTTTGAAGTCACTGGGTTCCCGCCTGCGCGGGAACGACGGTGGTTAACTGAACGGCATTAACCCCTTACCAGTCCCTTCTTGCCAGTCCAGCCGAGCCGATGACCGCCTTTTTCCGCCCCGCCGAGCGCCTGATGGCGCGCCTTGACATCAACCAGAAACTGATCCTGATCGCAGTGCTGTTCCTCGTGCCGCTGTGCGGCGCGATGTACGTCGTGCTGCATGGCTCCGCGCAGTCGATCCGCACCACCGACAGCGAACGGCGCGGCCTGGCCATCGTCGGCCACGCGCTCGACTTCATGCGCGAGACGCAGGTCCGGCGCGGTGCCGCGAATACCGTGCTGGCCGGCAACGCCGGCTTCCGGCCGACCTTCGACGCGGCCGACGGCAAGGCCGCGGCCAACCTCGCGGAACTGCTGCGCGCCACCGCCGACAACCCCGGCTTTGCGCTCGAGCCTGCGGCGCGCAAGCTGGAGCAGGACTGGCAGCATCTCCGCGGCCTTGGCCTGAACACCACGGCCGAGCCGCTGTTCGAGCGGCACAGCGCGCTGGTCAGGCAGACGCAGCTGTTTGTCGCCGACGTGGCCGAGCGCTCGGCGCTCGCGCTCGATGGCGAAGCCGGCGCCTACTACCTGCTCAGCCTGATGGTCGGCCCGATGCCGCGCCTGGCGGAGCACAGCGCGCTGGCGCGCGGACGCGGCGCCGGCATCATCGCGCAGGGTGGCTATGCCGACGCCACGCAGCAGGCCGACCTGGGCGCGCTCGCCGAGCAGATCCAGGACGGGCTCGAAACCATCCGGCGCGATGTCGCGCGCGCGCGCAAGCATGCGCCGGCATACCAGCCGCAGGTCGATGCAGCCATGCAGCAGCTGGCGGCGATGGACAGCTTCCACCGCACGCTCAAGGCGCGCATGCTCGGCGCCAGCGGCATCGGCATCGATGCCAAGGCCTATTTCGATGAAGCCAGCGCGGCGATCAACGGCGTGCTGGCCGCCAACAAGCAGCTTTCGGCGATCGCCGGCGCGCTGCTGGCGCAGCGCGTCGCCGCGCAGCAGCGCCAGTTCGTGCTGCTGGCCACGCTGGGCGTGGTCGCTCTGGCCCTTGCCTTCTATCTGTTCGGCGGCTTCAGCCGCGGCATGCGCAGCGACGTGCGCACCGTGGGGGACATGGTCGACCGCATCAACGCCGGCGACCTGAGCCTGCGCATGGCGGTGCTCGGGCGCGACGAGTTCAGCGAGGTCAAGCGCCACCTGCTGTCGCTGGTGGACAGCTGGCGCGGGCTGATCGGCGAGACCAAGGCCGGCGCGCACAACGTGCTGGCTGCCGCCGGGGAGATCGCGCAGGGCAATATCGACCTGTCGCAGCGCACCGAGGAACAGGCCTCGTCGCTGGAGCAGACCGCGGCCAGCATGGAGCAGCTCACCGCCACCGTGCAGCAGAACGCCGGCAGCGCCGGACAGGCCAGCGAGCTGGCGCGCGAGGCGTCGGACATCGCGCTGGCCGGCGGCGCCGCGGTGGGGCGCATGCAGCAGACCATGCAGGACATCGAGGCCGATTCGCGCCGCATTGTCGACATCATCGCGGTGATCGATGCCATTGCCTTCCAGACCAATATCCTGGCGCTGAACGCCGCGGTGGAAGCGGCGCGCGCGGGCGAGGCCGGGCGCGGCTTCGCCGTGGTGGCGACCGAGGTGCGCGGGCTGGCGCAGCGCGCCGGCAACTCGGCCAGGGAAATCGGCACGCTGATCTCGCAGTCGGCGCAGCGCGTGGCATCCGGCACCTCGCTGGCGGTGGATGCCGCCGCCAGCATGGACAGCACGGTGGCCGCGATCCGGCGCGTGACGGCGATGATGGACGAGATCAGCCATGCCTCGCGCGAGCAGAGCAGCGGCATCGCGCAGGTCAACCAGGCGGTGGCGCAGATGGATCAGGTCACGCAGCAGAACGCCGCGCTGGTGGAGGAGGCCGCCGCCGCGGCGCAGTCGCTGCAGGCGCAGGCGCAGCAGATGCAGCGCGCGATGGCGGTGTTCCGCACCGAGGCGCAGGCGGCGTGATGCCGGCGGCGCGGCGTCAGCGCCGCAGCAGCCAGATCACGACCGAGACCACCACCGACACCAGGATGCAGGTCGTGATCGGCAGGTAGAAGCTGAAGCCGTCGCGGACGATATGGATGTCGCCGGGCAGGCGGCCAAGGCGGTCGAAGGGCAGCCTGGACAGCCAGGGCCAGGCTGCGGCCGCGGCGATCAGCAGGCAGCCGAGGATGAGGAGCACGCGTTGCATGGCGGGTCGAGGACAGGGCGTCAGGGATTGGGACGATGCTGAGCAGTTCGACCGGCGTGGGCGCCGGGGATTCCTCGATGCGGCGCCGGCGGCCCATATCGTCGCTTCCGACGAGTCATGCGGCGGCGCGGCTTCGCGATACTGGCCCCTGCCCTGCGCATCCCGCGCCGCCGGAACAGGAAGCCGCCCCTCATGACCCAGCATCCCATGCAGTCCACCCCGCTCACGCCGTTCGAGAATACCGATATCCGCACCCTGGTCGACGAACAGGCCGCGCTGCGCGGCGCCCACCCGTTCCTGGTGTGGGAGCCGTTCGAAGGCGAGGGCCGCACCTGGACCCATGCCGCCTTCGGCCAGGCCGTGCGCCGCTTTGCCGCCGGCCTGCAGGCGCGCGGCGTGCAGCCGCGCGAGCGCGTGCTGGTGCACCTGGACAACTGTCCGGAATCGGTGATCGCGTGGCTGGGCTGCGCCTACGCCGGCGCCGTGCCGGTCACCACCAATACCCGCTCGAGCGCCGACGAATTGGCCTACTTTGCCCGCCACAGCGGCGCGGTGGCCGGCATCACGCAGCCGCGCTTCGCGGCGCAGGTGCGGGACGCGGCGCCGGCGCTGGCGTGGATCGCGGTCACCGCCACCGACAACGGCGCGCCGGCCGCCGCGCCCGGCGACGGCTTCCTGCGCTTCGACCAGGTCGACGCGGACCCGGCCACGCTGGCCGAACGCCCGCACGACCCGATGGCGCCGTTCGGCATCCAGTACACCTCGGGCACCACGTCGCGGCCCAAGGCGGTGCTGTGGACCCATGCCAATGCGCTGTGGGGCGCGCGGCTGTGCGCGCAGCACGAGGACCTGCGCCCGGACGACGTCCACCTGGTCCACCTGCCGCTGTTCCATACCAACGCGCAGGTCTACTCGGTGCTGGCCTCGCTGTGGGTTGGCGGCACCGCGGTGCTGCTGCCGCGCTTCTCGGCTTCGCGATTCTGGCCGGTGTCGCTGCGGCATCGCTGCACCTGGACCTCGATGGTGCCGTTCTGCGTGCGCGCGCTGCTGGCGCATCCGGTGCCGCCGCAGCACAGCTACCGGCTGTGGGGCAGCGGCGTGAGCTCGCCGCCGACCGACGCGCATTTCCGCGTCAAGACCATCGGCTGGTGGGGCATGACCGAGACCATCACGCACGGCACCATCGGCTCGGTGCACCGGCCCAATCCGCCGCTGTCGATGGGGCGGCCCGCGCCGGGCTACGAGATCCATGTGCTCGATGCCGACGGCAGGCCCGTTGCGCCCGGCCAGACCGGCGACCTGTACGTGCGCGGCCGGCGCGGCGTCTCGCTGTTCCTGGAATACGCCAACGACCCGGAGGCCACCGCCGCGGCCTTCCGCGAGGACGGGCTCTTTATCACAGGCGACCGCGTGCGGTTGGGGCACGACGGCGCGCTCTTCTTCGCCGACCGCGCCAAGGACATGCTGAAGGTGGGCGGCGAGAACGTCGCCGCGTCCGAGATCGAGCGCGTGATCGCGGCCGTGCCGGGCGTGGCCGAGGTGGCGGTGGTCGGCCGCAAGCATCCGATGCTGGACGAGGTGCCGGTGGCGTTCGTCATCGCCGTGCCGGCGCCGGAAGCCGAATTGCCTGCGCGCATCGCACAGGTGTGCGCGGCGCAGCTCGCCGACTTCAAGCAGCCGCGCGAAATCCGGCTGGTGGACAAGCTGCCGCGCTCGACGCTGGAGAAGGTGGCCAAGGCGCAGCTGCGCGCGCTGCTGGCAGAGGGCTGACAAACGGAAAATGCGAGGCTGTCTGCGCCCCTCTCCCGCTTGCGGGAGGAGAGACAACATTCGCAGCCATTGACGTTGTCAGCAGCGTGAGCGCGGCAAGGCCGCGCTTTTGTTTCCGTGGATTCCCTTCAGCTTGCGTTCACCGCCACCGCCCGTTCCGCCTGGGCCTGCTGGCGCAG
This sequence comes from Cupriavidus oxalaticus, assembly GCF_016894385.1. Classification (NCBI taxonomy): domain Bacteria; kingdom Pseudomonadati; phylum Pseudomonadota; class Betaproteobacteria; order Burkholderiales; family Burkholderiaceae; genus Cupriavidus; species Cupriavidus oxalaticus. Next base: position 2,524,280 of record NZ_CP069811.1, on the reverse strand, counting down.
GCTTTCGGTGGTGTCGCCGCTGCCGTCCGGCGTCCAGCCCGGGGGCATCACCAGGTAGCCGATTGCCTTGGTCACGCTGCCGGCCCTGGCCATGTCGCCGAACAGGCTGACCCAGTGCTCGAACTGGTTGACCAGCGGATTGTGCGTGGTGGTCGGGTGGACCAGGCCGTAGCGGCAGGGCTCGTCTTCACGCTCTTCCACATAGGTGCCGAACAGGCGGTCGAAGATGATCAGCACGCCGCCGAAGTTGGCATCGAGGTAGTCGATGTTCGAGGCATGGTGCACGCGGTGCGCCGAGGGGGTGTTGAACACGTATTCGAGCCAGCCCAGCTTGGGGATCCAGGTGGTGTGCAGCCAGAACTGGTACAGCAGGTTCAGGCTCACCGTGGCCAGCACCACTTCGGGACGAACGCCCAGGAAGACCAGCGGCGCGAAGAAGATGGCGGTGCCGGTGATCTTGCCGGTCCAGCCGAGGCGATAGGCCGTACCCAGCGTCAGTTCGTTCGGCGAGTGGTGGACCGCGTGCGTGGCCCAGAAGAAGCGGATGCGGTGCGAGGCGCGGTGGTACCAGTAGTAGCAGAACTCTTGTCCGAGGAAGAGCAGCAGCACGGCCAGCGCGCTGTTGATTTCCACCGTGAAGATGCGGTGCTGCCAGGCAAACGCGAACACCGGGGCGGCCAGCGACAGCGGCAGCAGCGCCAGCAGCTTGCGGCCGACCAGGTCGGCCAGCGACAGGGCGACTTCATGCCAGGGGTAGGCCTTGCCCTGGCGGTTCGCCTTGCGTGCCAGCACGAAGGCTTCGACCAGAGAGACCGCCACGATAAACGCCGTGACGTAGAGGGTGAATTTTCCGAGGTTGTGCATGGCGGGTCCAGTGCGGTGAGGTGGGACGCTTGGCTTGCCGGGTTGCTGCTTGCTGCGTCGGTGAGGCAAATGTAGTGGCTGGACCCGTGCGGCGCCATCCAGCAATTATTTCGCCGCATGTCATGCGCGGCAGGCCGCAGGCGGTGTAACACCGCGACATTTTTTCCACCGCGAAAAGCCACCGTCCCTTTCCTATAGTTCGACCGTCGCCGCGACACGTTGCGCGGCATGAACCGAACCGGAAGGACCTGCCATGACGAAACGCCCTGCCAATACTGAAAGCTCCCAGCGCCCGACGCGCAAGCCGCGCCTGCACCGCCTGCACCGCCTGCTCGGCATCGCCGGCGGCGCGCTGGTGATCCTGGCGAGCACGCCCGCCTTTGCCGCATTCGGCGGGCACGGCACGGCGTACACGCCGCGCGGCACGTTCAGCAGCGGGCATGTCGGCGCCTGCGGTGGCGGCAGCTGCTCGCACGCCGGTGGCATCGAGGGCCCCTATGGCGGCCTGGCCACCAACACCGGCACCGTGACGCGCACCGCGCCGGGCCAGTTCAGCAACAGCGGCACCGCCGTCGGTCCCAACGGCCGCTCGGTGCAGCACGACGGCAGCACCAGTTGCGCCGGCGGCACCTGTTCGCACAGCGGCGACCTGACCGGCCCCAATGGCCAGACCGCCACCACTTCCGGCAGCGTGACCCGCGAAGGCGTCGGCCAGTACTCGTCGTCGGGCACCGTCACTGGCGCAAATGGCAATACCTACGGGCACGCCGCTTCGACCAGCTGCGCCGGCTCGACCTGCTACCGCTCGGGCACCGTGACCGGTGCACAGGGCGGCACCGTCGCGCACTCGGACAGCGCCACCAGCGTGGCGCCCGGGGTCGTGACCACCAGCGGCGGCACTACCGTGGTCCACGGCGCGGTGGCGACCGGCGGCACGACGGTTGCCACGGTCGGAACGGCCGGCACCGAGGCTGCCGTCGGCACGGTGGGCACGACGGTGGCGGTCAGCACGCCGCCGCCGCCGCCGGTCCGCGTCGTGGTCGCCGCACCGGTGCCGCGCGCGGTCTATTTCGCACCGCGCGCGGTCTACGTCGCCCGTCCGGCCGTCATGATCCCCGGCCACTGGGCCGGCGGCGTGTGGGTGCCCGCCCACGTGGTCTGAGCGCGACGACGCGTTCCCCGTCGATTTCCCGTCACCAATTGCCGGCAAGGGCCGGCTGTCCCACGGAGTCCCCCATGAAGAAGATGATTGCAGTGCTTATGTTGTGTATTGTTTCTGCAGGCGCCTATGCACAAAGTGCCGAGATGCCGGCGGCGGCAGGTGCCGGTGGCGTGCGCGCCGAGCGTGCGCTGCAGCAGCTGCAGGAGCGCTTCGCCAGCGCGAACACCGCGCGGGACGGCAAGCTGACCCGCGAGCAGGCGCAGGCCGGCATGCCGATGGTCGCGAGCCACTTCGACCAGATCGACACGCAGCGGCTGGGCTACGTGACGCTGCCGCAGATCGAGGCGTTCATGAAGCAGAAGATGCTGTCGCGCTGACGCGTGGCGCCGAAGTTGGCGGAGACCCGTGATGGAACAGGTGAACAGGATTGTCGTGCTCGACGATGAAGCCGAGCTGCGCAACATGCTGCAACGCTTCCTGACCGGGCATGGCTTCCGCGTGCGCGCGGTGGCCGACGGCAAGCAGCTCGACAAGTACCTGCAGCGCGAGCCGCACGACCTGCTGGTGCTCGACCTGATGATGGAGCCCGAGGACGGCCTCACCATCTGCAAGCGCCTGCGGGCCGAGGGCCACACGCTGCCGATCCTGATGCTGACGGCCAAGGGCGACCCGATGGACCGCGTCGCCGGCCTGGAAACGGGTGCCGACGACTACCTCGCCAAGCCCTTCGTGCCGGACGAGCTGGTGGCGCGCATCCGCGCGCTGCTGCGCCGGCAGAAGATGTCGGCCGGCGACCCCACCGTGACCACGCAGCGGCTGCGCTTCGGCGACTTCACCTTCGATGTCGGCAAGCAGACGCTGCTGCGCGGCGGCGAGCCGGTCGAAGTGCATTCGGCGCAGATGCTGCTGCTGCACGCGCTGGGATCGTCGCCGAACCGCGCGGTCAGCCGCGAGAACCTGCTGGCGCGGGCGCGCGGGCGCGACCATGACGCGCTCGACCGCAGCATCGACGTGCAGATCCTGCGGCTGCGCCAGATCGTCGAAGACGACCCGTCCAAGCCGCGCTTCATCAAGACCGTGTGGGGCGTCGGCTACATGCTGGTCGCCGGCGTGGAATCGTGACGCGTTCGTCGTCCCTGCTCGGGCGCCTGCTGCCGCGCTCGCTGCTGGCGCGCAATATCCTGCTGCTGGTGGCGCTGGTGGCCATCACCCAGGCGTGTTCGCTGACGGTGCTGCTGCATTACGTGCAGCGCCCGCGCATCGAGCGCGCCGCCATCGTCTTTGCCGATTACGTGCGCACGCTCGACCGCGTGGTGGCGGCAATGCCGCTTGACTCCAGCGGTGCCGCGGCCGCGCGCATGGGCGCGCAGGCGCAAGCGCCCGAGCACGCCGCCGTGAAACCCGCGGCCGATCTGGAGCACCTGCTGCGCACCTGGCAACGCGATGTCTTCATGGAGGCGCTGCGGCGCCACCTGCCCGCCGACATGCCGGTGCGATGGCAGACCGGCGAGGCCGAGCAACTCTGGATCCGCATGCATGTGGGTGGCGAACCCCGCTGGATCGGCCTGCCGATCAGCGAGGACGTGCGCGCCGGCGGCATCGCCACGGCGCTGGCGCTGTCGACCGCGCTGGCGCTGCTCGCGGCGCTGACCGGCTACCTGATCCAGCGCCACCTGAACCGGCCGCTGCAGGACCTTGCGCGTGCCGCGCAGGACATCTGCGCCGGATCGACACCGCCACCACTGCCGACCGACGGCCCGACCGAGATCGCCCAGGTCAGTGGCGCCTTCAACCAGATGACGCAGGCGTTGCAGCAGGCCGAGCAGACGCGGGCGCTGATGCTGGCGGGTGTCTCGCACGACATCCGCACGCCACTGACCAAGCTGCGCCTGGCCATGGCCATGTCGATCCCGCGCGGCGCCGACGACGCGTTCGTGGCCTCGGCCGAGGGCTACCTGGACCACATCGAGACCATCCTGCAGCAGTTCATGGACTACGCCGGCAGCGGCGAGAAAGAGCAGCCGCAGCCCGGCGACGTCAACGCGCTGGTGTCGCAGCTCGCCGCCGACTTCGCCGGCCTGGGCCATGAATTCGAGCTGTCGCTCGCGGAATTGCCGCCGGTTCCCTATCGCCCGGTCAGCCTGATGCGGCTGCTGATGAACCTGATGCAGAACGCTGTCGTCTACGGCAAGTCAGGCTTCAGCGTGCGCACGTGGCGCGATGCCGCGTGTGCCTATGTTGCCATCGGCGATCGCGGCACCGGCATCGCCGCGCACGAGCTGGAGCAGCTCAAGGCGCCCTTCAGCCGCGGCGCCAACGCGCGCGGCCACGCGGGCGGCACGGGGCTCGGGCTGGCCATTGTCGAGCGCATCGCGCGGCTGCACGGCGGCTCGCTGCAGTTCCGCCAGCGCGATGGCGGCGGGCTCGAAGCGGTGGTGGCGCTGCCGCTGCAGGCACCGGCGGCGTAGCGCTGCATCTCCGCCTTCCCGCGGCGCCGTGACATGGCGCGAAATAATTGCCAGATGGCGCTGCGCGCGGGTTTTTCCCATACTTCCGTCACCGCGATGCCGAACGGCAACACACTCGGCAACACCGAGGCAGGCAACGCGGCAAGAAGCTCCCGATGGTTTGCGATCCCCTGATGCAACGATGTCGGTGACAGCTTTTCCAGACCACTGACGGCACGACTCGCCAACCCAAGGAAACCGATATGCGCAACGCTCTCCAGACCATCGCCAGGCAAACCAAGCGCCTGACCGTCGCCGCACTCGCCGCCACCGCCATGCTCGGCGCCGGCTGCGCCAACGCCGGTGTCACCGGCATCGACCAGATGGGCCTGATGCAGGCCGTGCACGCCGACGTGATCTACGTCCACGCGTTCGACGCCGATGCCGGGCAGGTGAAGCTCGACGGCGGCCTGGTGCAGAAGGTCAGGATGATGGCCACTGGCAGCTCGTCGGCGAGCGCGCAAGGCCAGACCGCCGCCGAAGCGCGCGAGCAGGTCGCCAGCGAAATCGTGCGCGAACTGCGCGGCATGGGCCTGAACGCGGTGCGTTCCGATGCGCCGGCGCCGGCTGGTGCCAGCGCGCTGGTCGTCGAGGGCGATTTCCGCAAGATCGATGAAGGCAGCGGCCGCCGCCGCCTGCTGATCGGCCTGGGTGCCGGCAAGAGCGAAGTCGGCGCCGACGTGCGCATCTCGTACCAGCCTGCCAACGGCACCCCGGTTCCGCTGCAGAGCTTTGTTGCCAGCGCAGATTCGGGTCATATTCCGGGCGTGGCGGAAACCGCGGGCATCGGCGCCGCGGCGGGGCATGTCGCGATGGCGGCAGCCGGTGGCGCCGGCGTGCACGGCGCCACGGAAATGACGCGTGACTCGATTTCCGCCGATGCCACGCGCCTGGGCAATGCGATCGCCAGTCAGGTCGCGGCTGCGAGCACCGAGGAAGGCTGGCTGACTGCTTCGGCGGCCCGGTAAGCCCAGTGGCGCGTTGGCACGCCCGGGCGGCAAATGCTGCTGTCCGATTTCGGATCAAGGCCTGTCGCCTGCCGGTTTGGCCGCACGGCGCCCCATCCCTAGACTCAAGCCGTTCGAGTCAAGGAGAACGCGCCATGGCAACCCTGCCACCCTTACTTTCCCAAGTGTCCGCCTGCATCCTCGGGGCGCTTTGCCTGCTACCGGCCGGCGCCGCCGTCGCCCGGGACTGGCCCACCAAGCCGGTCACGCTGGTGGTGCCGTTTCCGGCCGGCGGCGGCACCGACCTGCTGGTCCGCACCATCCAGCCCAAACTGCAGGCGGCGCTTGGCCAGCCTGTGGTGATCGACAATCGCAGTGGCGCGGGCGGCACCATCGGCTCGACGTTCGTGGCGCGTGCCGCACCGGACGGCTACGTGGTGGGTGTGGCGACCACCAGTACGCATGCGGTCAGCGCCAGCGTCTTTCCCCGGCTGCCGTACAAGCCGGCCACCGACTTTGCCTATGCCGGCTTTATCGGCACGTCGCCTTATGTGCTGGCGGTCAATCGCGCGCTGCAGGCACCTGACGTAAAAACGCTGCTCGACCGGCTGCGGCAGCACAAGCTTGCACAGCACAGCTTTGCCTCGGTCGGCGTGGGCACCGTATCGCACCTGATCGGTGTGCAATTCCATGCGTTGTCCAAAGTGCCGCTGACGCATGTGCCATATCGCGGCGCAGCGCCCGCTTATACCGACCTCATCGGTGGCCAGGTACAACTGATGTTCGACAATCCCGCGGGGCTTGTGCCGTACCTCCGCGCCAGCAAGCTGGTTGCCGTTGCGACGACCGCGCCGACGCCGCTGCTGCCCAACGTGCAGACCTTCGCCAGCCAGGGCGTGCCGGGTTTCACGCAGCAACTCTGGTATGGGCTAGCGTTTCCGCGCGGGACACCAGCGTCGGTCGTTGCGCGCATGAACCAGGCGCTCGATCAGGTGCTGGCGGACAAGGACACCATCCGCGAACTTGCCGACAAGGGCGTGACGGCGCGCGCGGGCACACCTGCAGACATGCTGGCCGCCGTGCAGCATGACCTGTCTTACTGGGGCGCGATTGCCCGGTCCGTGGGGGCGACGATTGAATAAGCCACAGCAATACCCCATGCCCGCGCGCGGCCGCGTCGCGCTGATCGATGTATTCGTGCGCGGTCCCGGCGGCGGCAATCCGGTGCCGCTGGTGGCCGATGCGCAAGGCATGTCCGAGACGGATATGCAGCAGGTCGCGGCGGGCCATGGGCATGAATCCGCCTTCGTGCTGCCGCCGTCAGTCGATGGGGCGGACCTGCGCCTGCGCTTTTTCGTGCCGCGGCACGAGATGGAGATGTGCGGCCATGCCACCGTGGGGGCGTTGTGGGCGCTGCGCCAGTGGGGCCGCTGGACCACGCCGGCCGCGCGCGTCGAGACGCTGAGCGGCATCGTGACGGCGCGCTGGGACGACGCGGCACGGCGCGTCTGGATCTCGCAGCCGCCGGTGCAGGCAAGCGCGCTGGATGCGGCCCAGCGCAGAGCGGTCGCCGCGGTGCTGGGCCTGCCGGACGATGGCGCCCGCCATGCCATGACCAATGCCTGCACCAGCCGCGTCAAGACACTGGTGGCGATGCCCGATGTGGCGTCGCTGTCCGCGCTGCAGCCGGATTTCACGCGGATGCCGGCGCTGTGCGATGCGATCGGGTCCACCGGGCTGTACCCGTACGCGGATGCGGCGACGGAGGATCCGGCAGTGAACCCGGCTACGCGGGCGGTACATGCCCGGCAGTTTCCCCGCTCCTCCGGCTACCCGGAGGACGCCGCCACCGGCATTGCCGCCGCGGCGCTGTGGGGCCACCTTGCCGGCGATTCTCCAGGTGTCGCACCGGTGCTCGCGGTACGGCAGGGCGAAACCATGGGCCGCCCGTCGGAGATCGTGGTGGCACCGCGCGTGGCGGCCGACGGCACGGCGCAGGGCTGCTGGCTCAGCGGCGTGGTGCGATGGAGCCAGTCATGAACTCCGCAACGCCGGAAGCGCGGCTCGCTGCCGCGGGCTTTGTGCTGCCGCCCGCGCCCGTGCCGCGCGGCAGCTACGCGCCGGCCTGCGCGTTCGCCGGCCGCATCAGCATCAGCGGCCAGACGCCGCGGCGAGACGGCATTGCGATGGCTGGCTGCTGCGCTACTGAAGCCGATATCCCGGCCGCCCGCGTTGCCGCCGAGGTGGCGATGCTGAATGCGCTGGCCGCGCTGCGCGCCGCCGCCGGTGGCCGGCTGGCGGCGGTTCGGCAGGTCACGCGGCTGCGCGGCTTCGTGCGTGCGCATGGCGATTTCACCCGGCATTCGGCCGTGGCGGACAGCGCCTCCGCGCTGCTGGCACTGGCGTTCCCCGATCAGGCGCTGCCAGCCCGCACCGTGGTGGGCGTGGCAAGCCTGCCGGACCGTGCCTGGATCGAGATCGAACTGGAGGCCTGCCTGGCGTGAATGGCAGGTGTGTTCAGCCTGCCGGCGGCACCTCGCGCAGCAGGCGCGCGAGATGGCCGCTGCTGGCAAAGCCAAGGCGCTCGCTGACGCGGGAAAGCGGCAACCCTGCGGCCAGCAGGCTGCGCGCATGCGCCGCGAGCACGCGCCGGCGGACCGCGACCGGGCTGGCGCCAAATTCAAGCTGGCAGGCGCGCTGCAGCTGCCGCGCCGAGACGCCCAGGCTGCCGGCCGCGGCATCGATCGACGGCAGCGCCTGGTCGCGCTCCAGCGCCGCGCTGAAGCAGCGCACCAGCCGGAGCGCGAGCGAGGCCGGCTCCTGCGGCAGTGCCAGCAGCGGGCTGGCCATGACCTGGCCGACGATGGCGCGCACCAATAGCTCTGCGCTGGCAGGGGCAAGCCCCGGCGTCAGCAGCGCTTCGAGCATCGCCAGCGCAGCGCCGTCGAGCCGCAGCGCGCCGTAGGGCGCGGACCCGCGCAGCCTGTCAGGGGGCAGGTAGAGTTCGCCGTGATGCTGGCGGCCGGCTTCCGCCGCGGTGAAATGGCGAGTCGATGCCGGCAGCAGCACCGCGCCGCCGCGTACCAGCGTGGCCGCCACCGGGCCGGACTGTGGCGCATCGGGCTGGTTTTCCCACACGCTGCGCAGCCGGCCGGCGCGCGTCCACAGCAGCATGCTGCAATCGTGCGTGTGCCATTCGCGCCGGAATCCCGCGTGGCGGCTTTCATGCAAGGCAAAGCCGCGCTCAGCGGTCAGGTGCAGCTTGGGGGAATAATGTGTCTGGGCAGCCACTTCGGCGGGCGATGTATGAGGGTAAGCCGTGCCGACGATGGTGCCATATCCGCGGCGGGACTGGGGAGTCCCCGCCAGCAAGCGCTACGGCACGGCGGGCACGGCGGACGGCAATTCGGACGGCAAGGCCATCGCCTCCGCCACCACCCCGCCCACCAGCACCACCGCCGGGCTGGCCATCCCGGCGGCCAGCGCTTCGGCCAGCGCCTGCACCGTGCCGGTCCATGAACGCTGTTCCGCGCCGCCCGCATGCATCACCACCGCCGCCGGCATATCGGGTCGCATGCCGGCCGCCAGCAGCCCGTCGCGGATCGCCGCGAGCCGGCTCATGCCCATGTAGATGACCAGCGTGGTGCCGCCGCGCACCAGCGCCTCCCAGTCGGGCGAGCCGTGTTCGCTGGTGTGCCCGGTGACGAAGGTCACGCCGTGGCAGTGGGCGCGGTGGGTCAGCGCGACGCCCAGGGCCTGCGCCGCCGCCATGCCGCTGCTGATGCCGTTGACCACTTCCACCGGCACGCCGTGCGCGCGCAGGAAGGCGGCCTCCTCGCCGCCGCGGCCGAACAGCAGCGGATCGCCGCCCTTGACGCGCGCCACGGTGCGGCCGGCCAGCGCATGCTGCAGCGTCAGCTGCTGGATGCGCGCCTGGGTGACCGAGCAGCGGCCGCCGCGCTTGCCGACCCACTCGACATGCGTGCCGGGCCGGGCATAGCAGGACATTTCCGGCGCGACCAGATCATCGACCAGCCATACGTCGGCGGCCGCGAGCGCGCGCACCGCGCGCACCGTGACCAGGTCGGGGCTGCCGGGGCCGACGCCGACCAGCCAGACCTTGCCGGGCTTCAGGGGAGAGTTCATGTGTAGGACTCCTGCACGCGCGGCGGCGCGGCGTCAATGACTGGTGCCGGCCGAACGCGTGGTCTTGTTGAAGACGTTGTACTTGCCGATGGGCTTGTCCATCGGGATGCGCTTCACTTCCCGCAGCGTGGCGGCGTCATAGACCACGATCGCGCCGTCGCGCTCCATCAGGCTGACCAGCGCATAGCGCCCGTCGCGCGTGAATTCCACGTGCGCGGCGGTGCGGCCCGGGCTGGGCGTGACGCTGCCGGCGACCTGCAGGCTCTGCTTGTCGATCACCTGCAGCGTGTCGCGCCGCGGGCTCATCATCGCGTCGGCCCAGGCGTAGCGGCTGTTCTCGTGACTGCGCAGGAAGAAGCCGGGGCCGTTGGTCGGGATGGTGGCGACGGTGTGCCAGTCCTGCATGTCGATCACCGGGATGCGGCCCTGCCCGAGGTCGGGCGACGCCATCACTGCATGGCCGTCCCGTTCCCACGTGATGCCGCTGCCGAGGTGGGGCATGCCACCGAGCGCCAGCGCGGCCACCTTGCGGCCCTGGTCGAGGTCGATCACCTGCCCGCCGCCGCTGCGCGATGCGCCGAGGATGTGGCGGTAAGGCTGGTCGAAGAAGAAGTCGTCGAGCACATCGTCCAGCACGATCGCACGCGGCGCCAGCGACGCCAGCGGCTTGCCGGCGGCGTCGGCATACGGGATCTCCCAGACCTCGGCGATGTCCTTCAGCGCCGCGATAAAGCTGTGGCGCGGCGCCGCGTCGTAGACCGCCGACACCCGCGAATCGTCGCCGCTGCGGCCCTTGACCTCGATCACCCGCGCCAGCGACAGGTCGCCGGCGCGCAGCAGCACCAGCGTGCGCGGCAGCGTATTGCCGGCCAGCACCCAGCGCCCGTCGTCGCTGACGGCCACATTGCGCGTGTTGATGCCGACACGGATCTCGGCGACATAGGCCAGGTTCCACAGGTCATACTTGCTGACCCAGCCGTCACGGCTGGCCATGTAGACATAGCGCCCATCGCGGCTGAACTTGGGGCCGCCGTGCAGCGCGAAGCGCGTGGCAAAGCGATGGATCGGTGTGAGCCGGTCGCCGTCGAGCACGGTCATGTGATGGCTGCCCGCCTCGACCACCACGAACAGGTTCTGCGGATCGGCGCTGAAGACGGGATGCGCGGGCAGCGTGCCGGGTGCATGCATGACGACGTGGCTGGCACGGATCGTGTCGGCGCCCCATTGCGGCGCGGCGGCGGGTGCCGTGCGCAGCCAGCGCGCCAGCGCCTGCAGTTCCGGCGCCGCCAGCGTGGTGCCGAAGGCCGGCATCTGCGTTGCGGCGCGGCCGTCGCGCAGCACGGTGTCGAGTTCGCTGGGGCGCAGCCGCTCCAGGCTTTCCGGCAGCAGTGCGGGGCCCATGCCGCCGAGGCGGTCGGTCCCGTGGCAGGCGGCACAGTGCTGGCCATAGAGCGCGGCAGTTGGCTCGGCAGAATCAAGCGCGGACACGGATTGCATCCCGCAGACCAGCGCCAGGGACAGGAGCCATCGGGCGAGGCGCATCATGCCGCCACCTCCGTGCCGGGCGCGTTGGCGATCTCGGTATCGCTGAGGTAGCAGCCCGGATCCTCCGCCCACGCGTTGCCGGTCAGCGCTAGCGCACGTACGCGGGTATTGCCGTTGCAGATGGCACGCTGCGCGCAGTCCGCGCAGCGTCCCTGCAGCGGGCGCGGCCGGCTGGCCAGTCCCGCCATCAGCGGATCGGCGCGGCTTGCCCAGATCTCGCCGAAGGGCCGTTCGCGCACGTTGCCCAGCGTGACGTGCCACCACATCGTGTCGGGATGCACGTTGCCGAGGTTGTCGATATTGGCCACGCCCACGCCGGTGGCGTTGCCGCCCCACTGTTCCAGCCGCTGGCGCATGTCGGCGACGCGGTGCGGGAAGCGCTGCGCGATCCAGTACAGCAGGTAGACCCCGTCGGCATCGTTGTTGCCGGTGACGAAGTCGCCGGCGTGGCCCGCGCGCGTACGCGCCCAGACATGCTCGAACAGCCAGTCCAGCGCGGCACGCGTGCGCGCATGCCGCGCGTCTTCGGCGCGATGGCTGCGCGCGCGGCCGGCGTAGTTGAAGTGGGACAGGTAGAACTTGTCGATGCCTTCGCGTTCGGTCAGCGCGACGAGGTCGGGCAGCTGCGCGGCGTTGGCCTCGGTCAGCGTCATGCGCACGCCGACGCGCAGGCCGGCGGCGCGCGCGGCGCGCAATCCCGCCAGCGCCTGCGCGAAGGCGCCGTCGCTGCGGCGGAAGCGGTCGTGCGTGGCGGGCAGCCCGTCCAGGCTGACGCCGACATAGTCGAAGCCCGCCGCGGCCAGCCGTGCGGCATGGCCGGCATCGAGCAGCGTGCCGTTCGACGACAGCGACAGGTGGAAGCCGAGCGCGCGCGCATGGGCGGCAATGTCATACAGGTCCGGCCGCAGCAGCGGCTCGCCACCGGACAGGATCAGCGCGGGCACGCGCGCGTCGCGCAACTGTGCCAGCACCCGCAGTGCCTCGGCGGTATCCAGCTCGCCCTTGAAGTCGGTATCGGCAGAAGTGGCATAGCAATGCCGGCAGTTGAGGTTGCAGCGGCGGATCAGGTTCCAGATCACGACCGGACCGGCAGCCTTGCGGGCAGGCGGCACCGGCCCGGCATCGCGCAGGGCTTCCATGAAGCGGGACAGGCGGAACATCAGCGTGGCTCCTGTGAGGCAGCGACGGCCGGCGGCAGGCGCAGGCCGGTTTTCTTCAGGATGCGGGTGGACCACAGCACGTCATGCGCGCGGCAGGCGTGGCCCAGCAGCGCCGCGATGCGGTCGATCTGCGGCGCCGCGTCGGCGCGCGTGCGCGCATGGACCATCGCGAACAGGTTGTAGGGCCAGTGCGGCAGCCGGCGCGGGCGCAGGTAGCAGTGGCTGACGAAGGGCAGCGCACCGACGCGTTCGCCGAGCGCATCGACGCAGGCATCGTCCACGTCCCACACCGTCATGCCGTTGGCGCGCCAGCCCAGCCGGTAGTGGTTGGGTACCGCGCCGATGCGGCGCAGCGTGCCGCGCGCCTGCATCGCCGCCAGCCGGGCGATGACTTCGGCTTCGTCGAGTCCCAGCGTGGCGGCCACTGCCGCGAACGGCGCCGGCTCCAGCGGCAGGCCCGTTTGGGTGGCGCGGATCAGGGCAAGGTCGATGACATCGTGGGCGGCGGTGGACATCATGCGGGAAGGTAGAGGTTGACGAAGAACTCGCGCGCCTTGGGAAACGGCAGGATCTCGACGCCGGCCGCGGCGGCAATGCGATCGAGCGCCGGCGCCACGTCTTCGGCCCGCGCGACCGCCAGCACGAACCACAGGTTCAGGTGATGGGTGCGCTGGTAGTGGTGCGCGACCTCCGGGAAGGCGTTGATCGCGCCGGCCACGGCGTCGAGACGCTGTGCCGGCGCATGGCAGGCGCACAGCACGAAGCGGCCGCCCGCGCGCTCGATCTGGTAGAGCGGGCCGAAGCGTGTCAGCACGCCGCGGTCGAGCAGCCGGCGCAGCCGCGCCAGCAGTTCGTCCTCCGCGATGCCGAGCGAGGCGGCAGCCTCGGCATACGGCCGCGGCACCAGCGGCAGGCCACGCTGCAGCGCGTTGATGGTGCGGCGGTCGGTGGCGTCGATGGTGTCGACGGTGTCGGGAAGCACGGCACCGGAGGCATCGGCTGTCATGCTCAAGCCGCCTCCTGCGTGGCGTAGCGCGTGCCGCGCTGCTTGTAGCAACGGGTGCCGACCAGCACCGCGCCGGGCGCCTGGTCCAGCCCGACGGTGGCGCGGATGTGGTCGAGCGCCGGCTGCAGGTCGCGCGCGTCGCGCGCATGGATCATCGCGAACAGGTTGAAGGGCCAGGCCGGCAGACGCCGCTCGCGCCGGTAGCACAGTGTCACGCGCGGCTGGCGTGCCAGGCGCAGGCCGATCGCGTCGACACGGGCGTCCGGCACGTCCCACACGCACATGGCGTTGTGCCCGTAGCCGAAGCGGCCATGGCGCAGCACCACGCCCAGGCGGCGGATGACGCCCTGTGCCGACCACTGCGCAATCCGCTCCAGCACGCGCGGCATCGGCAGCCGCGTGCGCGTTGCCAGGTCGTGGAACGGGCGCGGCGTCAGCGGCAGGCCCGCCTCCAGCGCCGCCACCAGGCGCCAGTCATCCGCATCCAGCGTGACCGGCGGCACGGGGGCAGCAGGCCGGCGCGGCCGCCGGCGGCGGCCGCCGGTACCGAGCGCAAAACCCAGGTCGATGTGGTACTCGCGCGCCATCGGCAGGTCCAGCGGCACTTGCCCGGCCATCTCGGCAATGGCGGCGAGCGCGCCGTCCAGTGTGCTGCGCTCGCGTGCGCCCGCGACGAACCACAGGTTGTAGGCGTGGCCGCTGCGCGCGTAGTTGTGGCTGACCGGCGCGCAGGCGCTGACGCGCGCGGCGACGCGATCGAGCTGTGCCGTCGGCACGCTCAGCGCGGCCAGCGTGCTGACGCCGATCACATTGGGCGCGAACACCGCGCCGACGCGGCTGATCCGGCCAGCGCCCAGGTCGCGCGCCAGCAGCGACAGCAGCGTGTGCTCGCACAGGCCCAGGCCTTCCGCGAGCGCCTGGTAGGGGCGGGGCTGCAGCGGGAAGCCGTGCTGCAGCGTGTCGTACAGGGTGCGTTCGTCGAGCATGGCGCCCCCTTACATGCCGAAGCGCTGCGCCCGCGCGGTGAAGAAGATGCCGCTGGGATTGTCGGCCGGCAGCGTGGCGATGCGCGCCAGCGTGCCGGTGTCATAGACCTCGACGCGGTTGTCGTCGCGGCACGACAGCCACAGCGCCTCTCCCTTGGGCGTGAATTCCATGTGCAGCACGCCGCGGCACGGGCGCAGCGTGCGTACCACCTCGCGCGTGGCGGTGTCGATGACCTGTACGGTGTCGTTGTGCGGGAAGGCGAAGTTGACCCAGACTTGCCGTCCGTCCGGGCGTGCCATGACAAAGACCGGCTGGCCGGCCAGCGCCACGCGCGCGGCCTGCTGCCAGCCGCGCGCGGGGTCGGCCACCAGCACTTCGTGCCGGCCGATGGCCGGCAGCCATGCCTGGCCCTGCGCCATCGCCCAGCCGCGCAGGTGCGGCATCTTGTAGACCGGCAGCGGCTGGCCGCCGCGGCCGTAGCCGGAGAGGATGCGGCGTGCCTGCGGCGGCGCCTGCCACAGGTCGACCAGCGCCAGCCCGTCCTCGCCGAACAGGCCGGCGAGGTACCAGCGTCCGTCGGGCGTGACCAGGCCGTCGTACGGCTCGCGCCCGGCCGGCAGGCGCGTCACCTGCGGATAACGCGGATCGGCGGCATCGATGATCCAGATCTCGCCGGACTCGAACAGGCTGGCGGCAAAGCGCCTGCCCGGCAGGTCGGCCAGGCCCACCACCTTGGCGCGGCGCCCGTCCTGGCCGATGGCCGGCAGGTCCGCCAGCGGCTCAAGCGTTTGGGCATCGAACAGCCGGATCCCGCCCGGCGCGTAATTCTGTGCGGCCACCACGCGGCCATCCTGCGAGATCGCGCCGCCGATGCTGTTGCCGGCCTGCAGGATGCGGTGCGTGATGCGCGCGTCCAGCAGGTCCACGCGCGTGAGCCCGCCGTCGCGGCCGAACACGTAGGCGTAGCGCGCATCGCGCGAGAACACCACGCTGGCGTGCGACAGGTCGCCCAGGCCGTCGACCGTGGCCAGCCGCGTCATGCCGGTGGTTTCCACGATCTGCAGCCGGCCGGCGGCACGTTCCACCACCACGCCGAGATCGCCGGTGCCGCGCACCGCGCCGGCACAGCCGGCCAGCAGCGCTGTGGCGCAGGCGAGGGCGGTGGCCAGTCCGCGCATCAGCGTGCCGGCGCCGCGTTGACTGGCATGACGGCCGGCATGGCGGTCGGCATGACGGTCGGCGGGGTGCCGGCCCGGAGTCGTTCGATCAGCCATTGGGCTTCATCCTGCGTCATGAAGGGTTGCCAGGGCGGCATGGCGGTGCCGGGCCGCCCGTACAGCACGGTGGCGACGAGGCTCTCGGGCGGCTTGCCCGCCAGCGCCTCGCGCGTCAGCGGCGGACCCAGGCCGCCGCGCAGCGTCATGCCGTGGCAGGCGCCGCAGTCATCGCGCAGCCAGTGCGCCAGTTGCGCCTGCCGGGCGGGCGTGGGCTGCGCCGATGCCGCTGCCGGCGCGGTCAGCAGCGCCGCGGCCAGCATCGTCACCGTGGCGCCACGCCACGCCCGGGCAATCAGAGCGAGAGGATCCATTTGGCCAGCGTGTTGGCCTCGGCCTCGCTGACGGCGTTGGCCGGCATCGGCATCGCGCCCCACTGGCCGTTGCTGCCCTTCAGGATCGACTGGACCATATGCGGCTGCCCGTCTTTCTTGCCTGCGTATTTGGCCTTGACGTCCTTGAAGGCCGGTCCGATCAGCTTCTTGTCGACGCCGTGGCAGGACAGGCAGGCCTTGCTGGATGCAAGCTGCTGGTTGGCATGGGCGACGCCGGGGACGGCGGCGCCGAACGACAGGACACAGCCGGCGGCCGCTAGCAGCGCGGGGAGGCGCGCGGTCAGGTGGGTGGGGAGCTTCATCGTGATTTCTCCGTTTGGGGGAATGGAACCGGGCACCGCACCGAGAGGGCGGTGCGATGCCGCGGGTTTTTAGTAAACGTCGTGCTGCGTGTTGTAGGCGTTGAACTTGCCGGTTGGCGTGACCAGGCGCTTGTCCTTGATCACGGTCTTGAGCGTGCGCGTCTTGTCATCGACCACCACCAGCGCGGACTCGCCGTCCTTGGTGCCCCAGACCGAGAACCAGACCTCGTCGCCGGCCTTGTTGTATTCGGCCTGCACCACGCGCTTGGCGCCGGCGCCCTTCAGGCCGGCCCAATCGGCGATCGGCAGCACCTTGAAGCCGTCTTCCAGGTTGCGCGTATCGAACACCGCCACCGACTGGTTCAGCTTGGCATCGGGATTCAGCGGCGTGTCGACCCACAGGTTCGAGGACCTGGGATGCGTCTTGATGAACAGCGAGCCGCCGCCCTGGCCCTTGAGCGTCTGCACCACCTTCCAGGCCTGCGCCGGATTCCCGACGGGATCGGTGCCGATCAGGCTGATGGTCTCGTCGCCCAGGTGGCTGGTGGCCCAGACCGGGCCGAACTTCGGATGCGTGAAGTTGGCGCCGCGCCCCGGGTGCGGGGTCTTGCCCACCTCGATCAGCGCGGCGAGCTTGTCTTCCTTGGTGTCGACCACGGCGATCTTGTCGGACGCGTTGGCCGCGACCAGGAAGTAGCGCCCGGTGGAATCGAAGCCGCCGTCATGCAGGAACTTGGCCGAATCGATGGTGGTGGTCTTCAGGTTGGACAGGTCCGAGTAGTTGACCATCAGGATCTTGCCGGTCTCCTTGGCATTGATCACGAACTCGGGATGGTAGTGGCTGGCGACGATCGAGGCGACGCGCGGCTCGGGGTGGTACTCGTTGTCGACGGTCATGCCGCGCGTGGACACCACCTTCAGCGGCTTGAGCGTGTCGCCTTCCATGATCACGTACTGCGGCGGCCAGTACGAGCCCGCCACCGCGTACTTGTCTTCATAGCCCTTGTACTTGGAGGTTTCGACCGAGCGCGCCTCCATGCCGATCTTGACCTCGGCGACGATGTCCGGCTTGGGCAGCCACAGGTCGATCAGGTCCAGCCGCGCATCGCGCCCGATCACGTACAGGTAGCGGCCCGACGCCGACATGCGCGAGATATGCACCGCGTAGCCGGTCTTGACGATGTTGATGATCTGCTTGCTGTCGCCGTCGATCAGCGCGACCTCGCCGGCATCGCGCAGCGTGACCGAGAAGAGGTTGTCCAGGTTGTACTGGTTCATCTTCTTCGTCGGCCGTTGCGCGACGGGCAAAATGTCCTTGCGGCTTTTCTCGATATCGGCGAGCGAAAATTCCGGCGGCGTCGGCGGATCGAGCTGGATGTAGCGGGCCATCAGGTCGACCTCCTTGTCCGAGAGATCGCCGGACGTGCCCCAGTTCGGCATGCCGGCCGGGCTGCCGTACTTGATGAAGGTCTTCAGGTATTCGGAGCCGCGCGCGCGGGTGATGTCGGGCGTCAGCGGCTTGCCGGTCGCGCCCTTGCGCAGCACGCCGTGGCAGCCGGCGCAGCGCTCGAAGTAGATCTGCCTGGCATGGTCGAACTCGGCCGCGGTGAGCGTGGGGAGTGCCGCCTTCTGTTCGGCTTTTGCTTCAGCCTTCGGTGCGGCCTTAGCGGTGTTGGTGGCTGCCTGGGGAAGTCCCAGCCAGAGCGACAGCGGCAGTGCCGCGAATGCGGGGTGAAGCCATTTTCTTGCTTTCATGGTGCCGTGGTTCAGCGGGTTGTGGAAAGCTGTTGTCGCGGTGCTTGTGGGGCGCGAACTGGCACCAGGCGCTTGCAGTGATGATGCGGACACACTGCGAGTAGGGGATTGACTGGCATCAAACCGTGCTGGATGTTCACGCAAAGGTTTGTGCGCGCAACCGAGGATGGTTGCGTGTGTGCCTCGCAGGCGCGTGCATGCCCAGGTGGTGCGCTATCCCGCGGGATAGCGCACCACCCTCATGGCATGGCGTGGAGAGAGGTGGACCGACGCGCTGCTAATCCTTGATCAGCAGCACAGGACAGTGCGCATGGGCGAGGACCCGTCTTGCCACCGACCCGACGATGGCATCCAGGAAGCTGCCCCGGCCATGCGAGCCCATCACGATCAGGCTGGCACCGATCTGGCTGGCGTATTCGACGATGCGGGCCGGCGCAAAGCCGGTGAAGCCATGGCGCTCGAACGGGATCCCGGCTTCGCCGAGGATGGTGGCCACCGAGCCCATCGCCTTCTCGTTCTGTTCGCGATGCCAGTCGTCGAGCGTGGCGCGGTCGATGAAGGACTTGATGTCGCCGGGGACATCCGGCTCGCAATGCACCACGTGCACGACGAAGTCGCGGCTCAGCAGCGGGCTTTGCGCCAGGTAGCGCGCAGCCGCGTCGCTATAGGACGACCCGTCGGTCGCCAGCAGGATCTTGTTCATGGCTTGCTCCTCATGTGCGCCGGTTTCCGGCCCCGCGTCCGCGCGGTGCGCCGCTGCGGCCCGGCTGATCGCCCGCTGCGGCGGCTCGCCTGGTCCTGGCCTGGCTGAGCAGGACGGAGACAAACAGCGTCATCGCGACCGCGCCCAGGGACCAGTGCACCGGTACGTGGAACCACGGCTCGATCAGCATCTTGGCACCGATGAAAGCGAGCACGATGGCGAGGCCGTACTTCAGGTACTGGAAATGCGCCGCCAGGTTGGCGAGCAGGAAATACAGGGCCCGCAACCCCATGATCGCGAAGATGTTCGAGGTGAAGACGATGAACGGATCGGTGGTCACGGCAAAGATCGCCGGGATGCTGTCCACGGCGAACACCAGGTCGGTGGCCTCGATCATCAGTACCACGACGAACATCGGGGTCGCATAGCGCAGGCCGCCGATGCGCACGAAAAAGCGTTCGCCGTGATAGTCCGGGGTGATGCGCATATGGGCGCACAGGAAGCGGACGATGGGATTGCGCGCGAGGTCGGGCGCATGCCGGGACATGAACAGCATCTTGATGCCGGTGATGACAAGGAACACGCCGAACACGTAGAGGATCCAGGCAAACTGGCTGATCAGCCATACCCCCACCAGGATCATGACGGCGCGCATCAGGATCGCGCCGAGCACGCCGAGCAGCAGCACCCGGCGCTGCAGCTCCGGCGGCACGGCGAAATAGCTGAAGATCATGGCGAACACGAACATATTGTCGACCGACAGCGACAGCTCGATCAGGTAGCCGGTGTAGAACTCGAGCACCTTGCGATAGGCCGCCTCGTGGCCCGCTTCCTCGGCCACCACCCACCACAGCGCGATGCCGAAGAGCGTGGCCAGGGTCATCCAGGCGAGGGTCCATCCGAGCGCCTCGCGCGTGGAAACGCGGTGTGCATGCCGTCCGCCAAGGACAAAGATGTCCACGAGCAGCGTGCCCAGCACCAGAACGAAGAATCCGGCCCACATCGGGGCAGTGGCAAAGGTGTGCATTGCCTTACGGGGTAACGGCCGGGGGCTGGCGCCCGGTCCGGCCAACAGGGATCATGGCAGCTGCCGCGCGAGGTGGGGCCGCGCAGGCTGGGCCTTCGCGCGCAGTGCATCGGGTTCGCCGCAGTAGTGCAGGATCTCGGTGCGGGCGGCATTGCGCAGCCGCATTGCCGCGGGCCAGTCCTGCCCGTCAGGAGACAGGGGCCGGCCGATGACGACGCTGATCGGGCCCCGGCGCGGCAGCCACTGGCCGTCGCGCAGCACCGAGCGGGTGCCCCGCAGCGCAATGGGAACCACCGGGGCGCCGGCACGGGCGGCGGCGAGGAAGGCGCCCGAGCGGAAACGTTGCAGCCCGGGCTCGCGGCCGAAGGTGCCTTCCGGGAACAGCAGGGCAGACCGTCCGGCGCGCACCGCCGTGACCAGCCGCTCGATGGCCTCGGATTCGCGCACGTTGTCGAAGCGGTCGATGAAGTCGGCCCCGATGCTGGACAGGTAGGCGCCCGGGATGCGTTGAGCTTGCAGCTCGCGCTTGGCCACCACGCATACCGGCATGGGCAGTGCGGCGATCAGCACCATGCCGTCCAGGTAGCTGGCATGGTTCGATACCAGCACGCAGGCGCGATTGCGCGGCAGGTGCTCCAGCCCCTGCACGAACCATGGCACGGCGGCCAGCCGCAGCAGCAGCCGGGCCGCATGATGGCTGAGCGCCCAGCCCATGGCAGGCCGGTGCATCGCCACCGATGCCAGGCACGTCACCGGCGCCATCGCGGCGAACAACAGCCAGGCGTACAGCGAATAGGACAGCCCGGCGGCGGCATGCCGGCCGCGCCGCAACTGCGGCAGCAGCGCCTGCCAGCCGAAGCGCGCAATCTGCAGCCATGGCGCGGCGTCGCCCAGGCCGGTGCCGCCATGCTCGAACCGCTCGCGGCAGGCGGCGCGCCGGATCTTGCCGCTCGACGTCTTCAGGATGGTGTGCGGCGGCACCAGCACGACATGGTCCGGCGGCATGCCCAGTACATCGAGCGCGGTCTTCAGCACCTGCCGTTGCAGCGCGCGGCGTGCCGGTTCGTCCGTTGCAGCGGTTTCCGCCATCACCACGATGTGCTCGGTGCCGCTGTCCGGATCGGGGCTGCCGAACACCGCGACGCAGCCCTTGCGGATGCCCGGAATCGCGCCGATGGCCTGCTCCACTTCGTAGGGATAGAGATTGCGGCCGCCGCGAACGATGGTTTCCTTGGCGCGGCCGGTGATGAAGAGCTCGCCGTCGGCGATATAGGCGTAGTCCCCGGTATTGAGCCAGCCGCGATCGAAGAGCTGGCGCGTCTGTGCCGGGTTGCGGAAATAGCCGCTGGTGGCCGAAGGCCCGCGGAACTGCAGCAGGCCCTCCTGCCGCTCGGGCAGCTCGCAGCCGCTGGCGTCGACGATGCGGAGTTCGTGGCCGGGCAGCGGCCGGCCGCACGAGGGGATCTCCATGGTGTCCCGCTCGCCCGCCACGTCTGGCCCGTCCGCCTCGGCAGGAACGGCCCGCGATGTGCGTACGAATGCGGCGCGGTCGATGAGGTCGGCAGTCAGATTGCGTCCCGGCGGCGGAAACGTCAGGCCAACCGAGGCCTCCGCCAGCCCGTAGACCGGCGCAGCCGCTTGCGCGCGCAGCCCATGCCGGGCGAAGCGCGCCGTGAACTTGCGCATGGTCTGCAGGCTCACGGGCTCGGCGCCGTTGAAGGCGAAACGCCAGCTCGACAGGTCCAGCCCCGACAGGTCCGCCTGGGCCAGCCTGTGCAGGCACAGTTCATATGCGAAGTTGGGCCCGCCCGACAGCGTGCCGCGGTATTTGTGGATCGCCCAAAGCCAGCGCTCGGGCCGCGCCAGGAACGTGAGCGGCGACATCACCACCAGCGGGAAGGCGTAGTACAGGCTGCCCAGCCAGGCGCCAATCAGGCCCATGTCGTGATACAGCGGCAGCCAGCTGACAAAGACGTCGCGCGAGTCGGCCGACAGCGCCGTGCCCATGGCGCGCAGGTTGGCCAGCAGGTTGGCATGCGTCAGCACCACGCCCTTGGGCGAGCCGGTGCTGCCGGACGTGTATTGCAGCAGCGCAATGTCGTGCGCGCGCAGCATCGCATGGACCGGCGCTGTGGCTGTGTCCTCCACCTCTTGTGGCGTCAGCACGCTGTGCAGCGTGCCGGTGCCGGCCTTGAGCAGGGTGGCGAGCGGCCGGGCTTCGGCCACCGTGATCAGGATTGGCGCCTGCGCGTTGGCCAGGATGCCGGCGTGGCGCTGCAGGTGGTCGCCGATCTGCGCCAGCCGCGCTGGCGGGTAGAGCGGCACGGGGATGCCGCCTGCCAGCAGGATGCCGGTAAAACAGTAGAAGTACTCCGCGCTGGTTGGCAGCATCAGCGCCACGGTCGTACCGGCGCGCACGCCGCGTGCGGCCAGGCCGGCGGCTACGGCGCAGGCGCGCCGGTGCAGTTGCGCAAAGCTGATCGGCGTATCTTCGCCGTCGCCGCTGTGCAGGATGATGTGGGTTCGGTCAGGGTGGTGGTGCAGGTGCCAGCGCAGCACGTCCGTGATCGTGGCGGCACCGTCTGGCGCCTGCGCCGCGGTATCCGCCGGTGCCGGGCGGGCCAGCCGCGCGGGCGCATCTTCGGCGCCGGGCGGCAGGTCCCTGGCGGCGAGCACGGCGCGCAGCAGTGCGCGCGGGGTGTCGGCCTGGGCCAGTACCTGCTCCGGCAGGCTGACGCCGAAACGCTGCTCGATGCGGGTCAGCAGTTCGGCGCGCGTCAGGCTGTCGAAGCCCAGTTCGGCCTCGAGCGCGCTGTCCATCGAGGGTGTGGCCGCCGCGCCGGTTTCCGTCTGCGGCCGCATGGCGGTAGACATCTCCCCCACGATGCCGAGCAAGGCATCTTCGTAGTTCTGCCGCGGGGGTGAGTCTTCGTTCATTCGCTTGGTGACTGGGTCCGGGCGCATCGGCAACCGCCGCCTGCCGCGGACGGGCAAGCGGCAGCACTGACGGCGCCGGTACTGACACCCCTAAAGATAGGCGGCTTGTGGAAATTGTCGAGGCAGGTGGCGGGGCCGGCACAAGCGCCGGGGTTCCGGTGACGCACAGACGCAGCATTGCGCACATGCGGCCGGGGCTGCCGTCAGGCGGCGGCCATGTCCATCGCCTGGGGGAAAGCGCCAGGGTCGAGCGGATCCAGATGGTTCCGGCCGCGCATGGCGAGAATGAACCGCCCCACCTGCGCGGTATCGTCCAGCGGCAGGCATGGCAGCAATGTGTCGAGCCGCGCATCGGTAGCTACCGCGACGATCGACGGATCGCAGGGATAGTAGGGCGCACGCCCATGCGCCGGGCGATACACCTCGATGCGCGGAATATCCTCCCGGCGGAAGCCTTCGACCAGCGTGAGGTCCGCCGGCCGCAGCCGCGCCACCTGTTCAGCAAGCGTGGGCTCCGCTTCGCCGGCCAGTTCGCGCACGATGGCGTAGCGATAGGGCGAGGCCACCATCACCTCCGTCGCACCGGCCGCGCGAAAGCGCGCGCTGTCCTTGCCGGGAGGCTCGAGTTCCAGCGGATGGTGGCTGTGCTTGATCACGTTGACGGCCAGGCCTTGCGCGCGAAACCAGGGCAGCAGTGCGGTAATCAGCGTGGTCTTGCCGCTGCCGGAGGTGCCGGTGATGCCGAAGATAAAGGGATTCATGTTGTGACGGATTCGGTTTGTGCGGCGGTAACGGGCAAAGGGCATACCAGCGGCAGGAAGGCATCGGCGCGTTGCGAGTAGGCCAGCAGCGCACCGGCCTGCAGGTCGAAGTACCAGCCGTGCAGCGTCAGCCTTCCTGCTTCCAGCGCGCGCCGCACGAACGGGAAGGTCTGCAGGTTGCGCAGCGAGACCAGGATCGCCGCCTGTTCGCAGGCGCGCTGGCGCCGCTCGGGGCTGGCGTCGGCAAGCGTTTGCTCCACCTGCCGGCGCGCCGGTGCGGCGATGCGCACCCAGGCGCCGAGGTAGTCGGCTTCGTCGCCTTCGTCGGGAGGATGGTCGCCGGCATCGGCCGGCTGGGCGAGCAACGCGCGGATGCCGCCGCAGCCGCCATGGCCCATCACGATGATGCGGTCGACGCGCAGCTGCTCGACGGCGAACTGGATCGCCGCGGACACGCCGTGCAGGCTGCCCTCATGACGCCCGGTGCAGGGCGGAACCAGGTTGCCGATATTGCGCACGGTGAAGAGATCGCCCGGATCGCAACCCAGCAGCAGCGCCGGGTCGACCCGCGAGTCGCAGCAGCCGATCAGCAGCGTCGGCGGTTGCTGGCCGCTGCGCAACGTATCGAACAGGCTCGGCGCATCATCGAAATAGCGTTGCTGGAACCGTTCGAAGCCCTTCAGCAGGTGTTCGATCTGATGCATGGCGGCGTCCGTTGGTCAGGATGGCGGCGCTACTGCACCAGCGGGCTGTCGGCCCCTTCCAGCTCGATGCCTTCGATACGGGCGCGGCCGATCAGCAGGCTGGCGTACTGCTTCCAGGCGCGGTCGCGCGCCGCCGTGGCCAGCGCACAGGCGATGTCGCCGCGCACGGCGTCGAAGGGCAGGCGGGTGCCGGTGCAGCGCTCCAGCACGCGCACGATATGCAGCCCGAAGCGGGTCTCGACCAGCTGCGGCAGTACGCCCTCGTGTTGCGCGGCAAAGAGCGCGCGCTCGAACTCCGGCGCGGTTTCGCCGCGGAACACGCGGCCCAGGCGGCCGCCGTTGTTGCCGCTCGGGCAGTTCGACAGCGCGCGGGCATGCTGCGCGAAGCTCGACGGATCGCCGCGCACCAGCGCCAGCGTTTGTGCCGCGATCTCGCGCAGCGCGTCCAGCGGCACGCGCGGCGTCACCTGGAACAGGATGTGGTCGGCCTCGACCCATTCGCCGTCGCGGAAGCGCTCCGGACGGCTGTCGTAATGGCGGCGGCAGCTGGCTTCGTCCGGCTCGGGGATGCCGGCCTCGCGTTCCAGCAGCGCCATGGCGAGCGCGTCGTCGTCCTGGCCCGGCACGCTCAGGCCGATGCGGCCGGCCTCTTCGCGCACCAGCACGCGCAGGATGGCCGAGATCGTCGCCATCTTCGCGGGATTGGCCGCGTCGTGATGATGGTCCAGCTCGCGTTCGATATCGGCGTCGCGCAGTTCCACGCCGTTGACGGTGACAGGCATGTCGGTTCTCCGTGGGTGTCAGAGTGGGTTAGCGTGGATTAGCGGCCGCGTACCAGCTGCCAGGCGCGGCCGACGTAGCCGACCGAGGCGAAGCCGCTCCACACGTGCACCAGCCGCGTGAACGGGAAGATCGCGAACAGCGTGATGCCCATGAACAGGTGCGCCTTGAACAGCAGCGGGGCGTCGGCGATATAGCTGGCGGCATCGCCGCGCAGCGTGACGAGGTGCTGGGCCCAGGTCATCAGCTGCACCATCATGTGGCCGTCCATGTGGCTGGCCGATTCAAAGATGGTGGACAGGCCCAGCAGCAGCGTGACCAGCAGCCACAGCAGCAGCACCTTGTCGCCGGTGCGGGTCACGGCGGACACGCGCGCATTGGTCAGGCGGCGGTGCAGCAGGATCAGCAGGCCGGCCAGGCACATGGTGCCCATCACGCCGCCGGCGGCCATCGCCACGCCTTGCTTGAAGCCGTGCGAGATGCCCAGCGCGTCCCATACCGCCACCGGCGTCAACAGGCCGACCAGGTGGCCGAAGAACAGGCCCAGGATGCCGACGTGGAACAGGATGTTGCCCATGCGCAGGTTGCCGCGGTAGAGCACCTGCGAGCTGTCGGTCTTCCAGGTGTACTGCTCGCGCTCGAAGCGGGCCAGGCTGCCGAACAGGAAGATGGCGGCAGCGATGTACGGGTAGATGCCGTAGAGGAATTGGTGAAGGGTGGCCATGGTGTGTTAGCTCGGTAAATGGGCTGCAAGGGCGTACGTGTGTCTCTGCCGATTGTGTTCCCCTCTCCCCTCAGGAGAGAGGGCAGGGTGAGGGGTGGTTGAAGCACCGGCGCTTCGTCGAAGCTCCCGCCCTCACCCCCGCCCCTCTCCCGCGAGCGGGAGAGGGGAGAAAACAGTCGGATTGCGAAGGCATATCAGCATGGCACCGGCACTGGCGCCGTACCGCGCGGATAGAACTTCACCGCCTGGGGCCCGGTCTGCGGCCCCAGCAGCGGCTCTACGCCATCGGCGCCCGGGCCGAAGGTCTCCAGCGCCTCGTCCATGTCCCGCACCGGCGGCTCCTGCTGCGGTTGCGGCTGCACGTCGGTCAGCGTGCGCAGCACGGCGAACACGCCGGCGTATGGGCTCTGGTTGCGCGCGAGCCGGTCGCCGATCGCGGCCAGCACGTGGATCGCCTCGCCCAGCAGGTGTTCGGCGCGCTCGTCCTTGCCATCGGCGTCCAGCGCGCCGAGGAACTCCAGGAACAGCGGCACGTAGTCCGGCAATTCCGACGCGGCCGGCTCGAAGCCGTCGCGCCGGTATTCGTCGATCAGGTCGACCATGGCCTGGCCGCGGTCGCGGCTTTCGCCGTGCACGTGCTCGAACAGGTGCAGCGAGTGCGACGGGTTGCGGTCGAAGGTGGCGACATAGTTCTCCTGCAGCGTGATCAGCGCTTCGCCGCGCAGCATGTCGGTCACGGGCGCCAGCATGTGGCGCGCCTGCGGCCATTCGGCCAGCGCGGCGTCGATCTCGGGCAGCGCGTCAAGCAGGTCCTGCTCGGGATAGCCGAGCAGCGCGCTGAGGATGGGGTAGAGGGGCATGTTCTTCTCCGGTTCGTTCGCGGGCGCTCAGCTCATCACGGGCTTCTTGCGCGACCTGGGCATGTCGACGAAGTGCACGCTGCCCTGCGGCTTCTTGCCGAACAGCGCGCCATCCGAGGTCCCGCCCGAGCAGCCGTTGCCAAAGGTGAAGCCGCAGCTGGCCTTGTCGTTGAAGCTGTCCTCGACCATTTCCTTGTGCGAGGACGGGATCACGAAGCGGTCCTCGTAGTTGGCGATGGCCATGGTCTGGTACATGTCCTCGACCTGTGCCGGCGTCAGGCCGACCTGCTTCAGCACATCCAGGTCCTGCACGCCGTCCACCACCTGCGAGCGCTTGTACGCGCGCATCGCCAGCATGCGGTCCAGCGCCGACAGCACCGGCATCACGTCGCCCGCGGTCAGCAGGTTGGCCAGGTACTTGAGCGGGATGCGCAGGCTCTTCACGTCGGGGATCACGCCGTTCATGCCCATGTGGCCGGCCTCGGCCGCGGACTGGATCGGCGACAGCGGCGGGACGTACCAGACCATCGGCAGGGTGCGGTACTCCGGGTGCAGCGGGAAGGCGATCTTCCATTCGCACGCCATCTTGTAGACCGGCGACTTGCGCGCGGCGTCCAGCCAGGCCTGCGGAATGCCCTGGCGCAGCGCCTCGGCCTGCACCGCGGGATCGTGCGGATCGAGGAAGACGTCGAGCTGCGACTGGTACAGGTCGCGCTCGTCGGCCACCGATGCGGCCTGCTCGATGCGGTCGGCGTCGTACAGCATCACGCCGAGGTAGCGGATGCGGCCGACGCAGGTCTCGGAGCAGACCGTAGGCTGGCCGGCCTCGATGCGCGGATAGCAGAACAGGCACTTCTCGGCCTTGCCGCTCTGCCAGTTGAAGTAGATCTTCTTGTACGGGCAGCCAGAGATGCACATGCGCCAGCCGCGGCACTTGTCCTGGTCGACCAGCACGATGCCGTCATCCTCGCGCTTGTAGATCGAGCCCGACGGGCACGAGGCCACGCAGGCCGGGTTCAGGCAGTGCTCGCACAGGCGCGGCAGGTACATCATGAAGGTGTTCTCGAAGGTCGAGTACATCTCCTTCTGCACGTCGTCGAAGAGCTTGTCGCGGCCGCGCGAGCTGAACTCGCCGCCGAGGTCGTCCTCCCAGTTCGGGCCCCACTCGATCTTTTCCATCTTGCGGCCGGTCAGCACCGAGACCGGGCGCGCGGTGGGCGGGGTCTGCGACAGCGGCGCCTTCTGCAGGTGCTCGTAGTCGTAGGTGAAGGGCTCGTAGTACTCGTCGATCTGCGGCAGGTTGGGGTTGGCGAACAGGTTCGCCAGGATCTTCAGCTTGCCGCCCTGGCGCGGCTCGAGCGTGCCGTCGGCATTGCGCTTCCAGCCGCCCTGCCACTTGTCCTGGTTCTCCCATTCCTTGGGATAGCCGATGCCGGGCTTGGTCTCGACGTTGTTGAACCACGCGTACTCGACACCGTCGCGGCTGGTCCAGACGTTCTTGCAGGTCACGGAGCAGGTATGGCAGCCGATGCACTTGTCGAGGTTCAGCACCATGGCCACCTGGGCGCGGATCTTCATTGCGTTGCTCCTTCCTTGTTCGTTTCTACGAGCGGCCCTTCCAGCCAGTCGACCTTCTTCATCTTGCGCAGGATCACGAACTCGTCGCGGTTGCTGCCCACGGTGCCGTAGTAGTTGAAGCCGTAGGCCAGCTGCGCGTAGCCGCCGATCATGTGGGTGGGCTTGGTCACGGCGCGCGTCACCGAGTTATGGATGCCGCCGCGCATGCCGCTGGTCTCGGCACCCGGCACGTTCACGATCTTTTCCTGGGCGTGGTACATCAGGCACATGCCCTTGGGCACGCGCTGCGACACCACCACGCGCGCGGTCAGCGTGCCGTTGACGTTGAACACTTCGACCCAGTCGTTGTCGCGGATGCCGTTGGCGCGGGCCTCGGTTTCCGAGATCCACACGTGCGGGCCGCCGCGTGACAGCGTCAGCATGCGCAGGTTGTCGGAGTACGTGGAGTGGATGCCCCACTTCTGGTGCGGCGTGATCCAGTTCAGCACCAGCTCCGGGTTGCCGTTGGGCTTCTTGCCCAGCATCGGCGCCACGGTCTTGGTGTCGATGGCCGGCTTGTACACGCACGCGCCTTCGCCGAAGTCCAGCATCCAGCGGTGGTCCTGATAGAACTGCTGGCGGCCGGTCAGCGTGCGCCAGGGGATCAGCTCGTGCACGTTGGTGTAGCCGGCGTTGTAGCTGACCTCTTCCGATTCCAGTCCCGACCACGTCGGCGCGGAAATGATCTTGCGCGGCTGCGCCTGCACGTCGCGGAAGCGGATCTTGTCGTGCTCGCGCCCTTCGGCCAGGTGGGTGTGGTCGCGGCCGGTGATCTTCGACAGCGCTTCCCACGCCTTGACGGCGACGTGGCCGTTGGTTTCCGGCGCGAAGGTCAGGATCATCTCGGCGGCGTCGATTGCGGTTTCGAGCTTCGGGCGGCCCTGGCTCACGCCCGGTTCCGTCACCGTGTGGCTCAGGTCGCCGATTTCCTTCACCTCATGCTGGGTGTTCCAGTTGATGCCCTTGCCGCCATTGCCGAGCTTGTCGAGCAGCGGGCCGATCGAGGTGAATTTCTTGTAGATGTCTGCGTAGTTGCGCTCGACCACCGTCATCGACGGCGCGGTCTTGCCCGGGATCAGGTCGCACTCGCCGGCCTTCCAGTCCTTCGGCTCGAACGGCTGGCCCAGTTCGCCCGGGGTGTCGTGCAGCAGCGGCGTGCAGACCAGGTCCTTGCGCGTGCCCAGGTACGGGCCGGCGATCTCGCTGAACTTCTTCGCGATGACCTTGTAGATTTCCCAGTCGGTCTTGCTTTCCCACAGCGGCTGCACGGCCTCGGACAGCGGATGGATAAAGGGGTGCATGTCGGACGTGTTGAGGTCGTCCTTTTCATACCAGGTTGCCGTCGGCAGCACGATGTCGCCATACAGGCAGGTGGTGCTCATGCGGAAGTCCAGCACGGTCAGCAGGTCGAGCTTGCCTTCCGCGGCCGGGCGCACGTTGACTTCGCTCGGCGTGATCGCGTCGGCCTCGTCGCCGAATACGGCGTTCTGCGTGCCGAGCAGGTACTTCAGGAAATACTCATGTCCCTTGCCCGAGCTGCCCAGGATGTTGGAGCGCCACACGAACATATTGCGCGGGAAGTTGGCGGGATTGTCCGGATCGTCGCAGGCGAACTGCAGCGCGCCGGACTTCAGTTGCTCGACGGTGTAGGCCACTGGGTCCTTGCCGGATTGTTCGGCCGCATCGACCACGTCGAGCGGATTGGCGCCGAGCTGCGGCGCCGACGGCAGCCAGCCCATGCGCTCGGACTTCGCGTTCAGGTCGAGCAGCGACAGGCCGTCATAGCGCTTGCGGTCGGCGGTCGGCGACAGGATCTCGTCGACGGCCAGCTTCTCGTGGCGCCACTGGCTGGTGTGGTTGTAGAAGAACGAGGTGCCGTTCATCTGGCGCGGCGGGCGCGACCAGTCCAGGCCGAACGCCAGCGGGGCCCAGCCGAACTGCGGGCGCAGCTTCTCCTGCCCGACGTAGTGCGCCCAGCCGCCGCCGCTCTTGCCGATGCAGCCGCACATCATCAGCAGGTTGACGATGCCGCGGTAGATCATGTCGTTGTGGTACCAGTGGTTCAGCGCGGCACCGACGATCACCATGCTCTTGCCCTGCGTGCGGTCGGCGTTGTCGGCGAACTCGCGCGCCACCTGGGTCACCAGGCGGGCCGGCACGGAGGTGTGCTTTTCCTGCCAGGCTGGGGTGTAGGGCACGTCGTCTTCATACGAGGCCGCCACGTTGGGGCCGCCCAGGCCCTGGTCGACACCGTAGTTGGCCATCTGCAGGTCGTACACGGTCGCCACCAGCGCGGTGCTGCCGTCGGCCAGCGTGATGCGGCGCGCCGGCACGCGGCGGCGCAGCAGTTCGTCGTGTTCGCCGCCGAAGTAGGGGAAGCCGACCTCGACCACTTCGTCGCCGTTGCCGACCAGCGACAGGCGCGGCTCGACCGCGCGGCCGCTGCCGCCGTCCTTCATTTCCAGGTTCCAGCGGCCCACTTTCTCGCCGCCGTTGTGCGCGGCCTCGCCCCAGCGGAAGCCGATCGAGCCGTTGGGCGCGACGATCTCGCCGGTGGCATCGTCGATCTGCAGCGTCTTCCACTCCGGATGGTTGGCTTCGCCGAGGTTGTCCGCCAGGTGCGAAGCGCGCAGGAAGTGGTCGGGCACCAGCGTGCCCGCGTGGTCCTGGTTCTCGCGCAGCAGCACCAGCATCGGCATGTCGGTGTACTGCCTGATGTAGTCGCGGAAGTAGGCGGACTTGCCGCTGGCGTGGAATTCCTTCAGCACCACGTGGCCCATGGCCATCGCCAGCGCGGCATCGGTGCCTTGCTTCGGGGCCAGCCAGATATCGCCGAACTTGACCATCTCGCCGAAGTCGGACGACACCGCCACGGTCTTGGTGCCCTTGTAGCGGACCTCGGTGTAGAAGTGGGCATCCGGGGTGCGCGTCTGCGGCACGTTGGAGCCCCACACCATCAGGTAGGTGGAGTTGTACCAGTCGGCCGATTCGGGCACGTCGGTCTGTTCGCCCCAGATCTGCGGGCTGGCCGGCGGCAGGTCGCAGTACCAGTCGTAGAACGACAGGCAGGCGCCGCCGAGCAGGCTCAGGTAGCGCGCGCCGGCGGCGTACGAGACCATCGACATGGCCGGGATCGGCGAGAAGCCGATCACGCGGTCCGGGCCGAACTTCTTCACGGTGAAGGCGTTGGCCGCGGCGATCATCTCGGTGGCGGTGTTCCAGTCGGCGCGCACGAAGCCGCCCTGGCCGCGCACGCTCTTGTAGCGCGCCGCCTTCTCCGGATCCTGGCTGATCGATTCCCAGGCGGCGACCGGGTCCATGGTCTTGCGGGCCTCGCGCCACATCTCCATCAGGCGGCCGCGGATCATCGGGTACTTGACGCGCTGCGCGGAGTAGACGTACCAGCTGTACGAGGCGCCGCGCGGGCAGCCGCGGGGCTCGTGGTTGGGCAGGTCGGGGCGCGTGCGCGGATAGTCGGTCTGCTGCGTCTCCCACGTGATCAGGCCGTTCTTGACGTAGACCTTCCAGGAGCAGGAGCCGGTGCAGTTCACGCCATGGGTGGAGCGCACGATCTTGTCGTGCTGCCAGCGGCTGCGGTAGCCGTCTTCCCACTTGCGGTCTTCATGCACGACCGCGCCATGGCCATCCGAGAAGGTGGACGTGACGCGCGACATGAACTTCAGTCGATCCAGGAAATGACTCATTTGCTTGTTCTCCGCGAGGCTTTTCTGCGGCGCTCCGGGGATTGCGGGAGCGTTTGCAGGGACACCTTGAGCTTATGGGGGAGCGGGGCGGCAGCCAATTCGCTGGTGGAACAGCCGCCGTGTGGCGATCGGGGGAGGTGCCGGGTGCCGGGCTAGTTCCGAAGAACTAGTCCGGCCGGCAAGGTGCTCAGCAGGGCATGGGGGCATTGCGGCGCGCGTAGTACCACCACGTCACCAGCACGCAGCTGACATAGAAGGCGATGAAGCAGTACAGCGCGGCGTCGGGCGCGCCGGTCAGCTCCAGCGAGGTGCCGAAGCTCTTCGGGATGAAGAAGCCGCCGTAGGCGCCGATGGCACCGGAGAAGCCCAGCACCGCGGCCGACTCCTTGCCGGCATCCTGCAGCGCCTGCCGCTGCGCGGCCTCGCCCTGGCTCCTGGCGGCGCGCTGGCGCTCGGTCAGGAAGATCACCGGGATCATGCGGAAGGTCGAGCCGTTGCCGATGCCGGTCAGCGCGAACAGCGCGATGAAGGCCGCCAGGAAGAAGGTGAAGTTGCCGCCGGCGCCGTCATGCGGCAGCGCCGCCAGCACCGCGAACACCGCCGCGATCATGCCGAGGAAGGTCCACAGCGTGACGCGCGCGCCACCGAGCTTGTCGGAGATCCACCCGCCCACGGGGCGCGTCAGCGCGCCCACCAGCGGCCCCAGGAAGGCATAGGCGGTGGGGTTGACGTCCGGGAACTGCGACTTGGTCAGCAGCGCCAGCCCGGCCGAGAAGCCGATGAACGAGCCGAAGGTGCCGACGTACAGCCAGCACATCAGCCAGTTGTGCTGGCGCTTGAAGATCACGGCCTGTTCGGCGAACGAGGCCCTGGCATCGGCGATGTCATGCATGCCGAACCATGCGGCCAGCGCCGAGACGATGATGAACGGCACCCAGATGAAGCCGGCGTTCTGCAGCCACAGGTTCTGCGCGGCGCCGTTGGCCTGGTACTGCTGCGGCTCGCCGCCGAGCGCGCCGAACACCGCCAGCGACACCACCAGCGGCGTGACGAACTGCACCACCGACACGCCCAGGTTGCCGATGCCGGCGTTCAGCCCGGTAGCCAGGCCCTTCTTCGCCTTGGGAAAGAAGAAGCTGATATTGGCCATCGACGAGCTGAAGTTGGCGCCGCCCAGCCCGCACAGCAGTGCCAGCACCAGCAGCGTGGGATAGCCCGTGGACGGGTCGCGCAGCGCGAAGCCCATGCCCAGCGCCGGGACCAGCAGCAGCGCGGTGGAGATCGCGGTGAAGCGGCGCCCGCCGAAGACCGGCACCAGGAAGGAATAGAAGATGCGCAGCGTGGCGCCGGACAGCGCCGGCAGCGCGGTCAGCCAGAACAGCTGGTTCTTGGTGAACTGGAAGCCGGCGCGGTCGAGGTTGACCGCGACCACGCTCCACAGCATCCAGACCACGAAGGCCAGCATCAGCGCCGGGATCGAGATCGACAGGTTGCGGTAGGCGATGCGTTCGCCCTGGTCGCGCCAGAAGGCCGCGTTCTCGGGCTCCCAGCGGGTGAGTACGGATGAGGTCATGATCGATGTGCCTTGGTTGAGAGCGCGGAGGCGCGCGGGAGGAATGAGCGTTCGGTGAATCCGTCAGGCGGGCTGCGTGAGGCCGACGGCCTGCGCCTTGCGCTGGCGTTCGGCGCGCTGGCTGTAGTGCATCCACACCAGGCTCACGCACACGGTGCCGTACATCAGCATGAAGCAGCTGCTGCGCACGCCGGTCAGGTCGGCCAGCATGCCGAACAGGATCGGCAGCACGAAGCCGCCCAGTCCGCCGGCCAGCCCAACCACGCCGGAAACCGCGCCGATGTTGTGCGTGAAATCGTTGGAGATGAACTTGAAGACCGAGGCCTTGCCGATGGCGAAGGCGATGCCGACCACGAACAGCAGGAAGGTGAACACCGTGGGCGTCAGCGCGATGCGGAAGCCCTGCGGGCCGCCGGTGGTCTGGATGATGAGGTCGGTCTGCGGATAGCTCAGCAGGAAGAAGCCGACCCAGCTCACCCACATCACCCACCAGGTGGTGCGGTGTGCGCCGTAGCGGTCGGAGATCCAGCCGCCGATGGCGCGCAGCACGCCGCCTGGCAGCGAGAAGCAGGCGGCCAGGAAGGCGGCGGTCTTGATGTCGAAGCCGTATTCGCCGATGTAGTACTTGGTCATCCACAGCGACAGGCCGACATAGCCGCCGAACACCACCGAGTAGTACTGCGAATAGCGCCACACGCGCGGATCGCGCATCACCGCCAGCTGCTCGCGCCAGCCCACGCTGGACTTGACCATGTGCGCCGGGTTGCTGCGCGAGAACACCCAGAACAGCAGCGCGGTGACGAGCATCGCCACCGAGTACACGCGCGGCACCACGGTCCAGGTGCCGGCCGCCAGGATCATCGCCGGCGCGACGAACTTGGTCAGCGCCGCGCCCGAGTTGCCGGCGCCGAAGATGCCCATCGCCAGGCCCTGGCGCGAGCGCGGGAACCAGCGCGCCACGTAGGGCGTGCCGACCGAGAACGAGCCGCCCGCGAGCCCGACGAACAGGCCCAGCACCAGCAGTTGCCACAGGCTGTGCGCGTAGGAGATCAGCCAGATCGGGATCACCGTGGCCAGCATCAGCACGAAGAAAACGATGCGGCCGCCGAAGCGGTCGGTCCAGATGCCCAGCGGCACGCGGATCAGCGACCCGCTCAGCACCGGCGTGGCGGCCAGCAGGCCGAATTCGGTGTCGTTGAGGCCGAGTTCCTGCTTGAGCGGGATGCCAAGGACGGCGAACAGCATCCAGACGGCAAAGCAGATGGTGAATGCGAAAGTACTGGACGCCAGCGTGATTGCCGCGCCGGCCGGGACGGGTTCCGGCGCGCGTGTTTGGGTGGCCATGGCCATGCTCCTGTGTCAACTTTGGCGGGGGTGATGCCAGAGTAGGGGCGGGCACTGGTGCTGCCTATTCGCCGGCAGCACAGCGCGCCACATGGAGCGATCTGTCGTTGGAGGTAGTTCTACCGGCGGAGGTTGGCGGCGCGGCGCTGGTGCTATCGTGATCGCGGCACGCATGGCACCCGTTTGCGTGCTTGCGGCAATCCTGCGCCAGGTCAAGAATCTGACGCATGCCGTCCCGGCACTGCCGGATTCACCAGATATACCGACCCGCTCCGCCCGCCATGGAAACCATCCCGATCCTTCCTTCCCGGCCCTCGCCCTCGGGCAAGACCCCTGCCGGGCCGCCGCCACGCGGCTTCGCCTTGTTCGCGCTGGGGTTCCGGCCGTTCTACCTGGGCGGCGCTGTCTTTGCCGCGCTGGCGATGGCGGCATGGTCGGCAATGCTCGCGGGGATGCATTCGGTCGGGCCGGCGCCGGTGCTGCCCGCGATGTTCTGGCACGCGCACGAGATGGTGTTCGGCTTTGCCGCGGCGATCGTGGTGGGTTTCCTGTTCACGGCAGGACGCGCCTGGACCGGCCAGCCCACGCCGACCGGTGTCGCGCTGGCCGTGCTGTTCCTGTTGTGGCTCGCGGGACGCGTTGGCATGTGGATCGCGCCGGGCACCGTTGCCTTTGCCATCGAAGGCGCATTCCTGCCGCTGGCGGCGCTGGCGTTCACGCGCACGCTGGCCAGGGCCGGCAACCGGCGCAACTACCCGCTCGCGCTGGCGCTGTGGCTGCTCGCCGTGGCCAATATCGCTGCATTGTGGCTGCAGGCCGGCGGGCATGACGTCGCGGCGCTGCATGCCTGTCGCGCCGGCGTGGCGCTGGTGACGCTGTTCGTGGTGGTGATCGGCGGCCGCGTGATCCCGATGTTTACCACCAACGCGATTCCCGGCTTCCGCCTGCGGCAGTACCAGCAGGTCGATCGGATGGTGATCCCGGCAACAGTGCTGGGCCTGGCCTCGGGACTGCTGCCGTTGCCGGGATGGCTGGCCGCGGCGCTGTCGCTGCTCGCCGCCGGCGTGCTGGCGGTGCGCGTGGCGGGATGGCGCGGCTATGCGGTCGGCAACCGGCCACTGCTGTGGGTGCTGCACCTCGCCTATGCATGGCTGCCGCTAGCGTTGCTGCTGCAGGCACTGGGGGCGCTGGGGCTGGTGATGGCCGGGCTGGCGACCCATGCGTTCACGGTGGGCGTGCTCGGTGTGGCCATCATCGCCATGATCACGCGCACCGCGCTGGGCCATACCGGGCGCATGCTGGTGGCCGGCCGCACGGAAACGGTGGCGTACTGGCTGATTGCCATGGCCGCGGCATTGCGGGTGTTCGGTCCGATGGTGTGGCCGGCCGGCTACCTGCACTGGATCTGGGGCGCGGGGGCGTGCTGGGTGGCGGGGTTTGGCCTTTATGCGCTGACTTATGCGCCGCGGCTTGCGCGCCCACGGGTGGACGGCAAGCCGGGTTGAACTGGCGGATCAGGGGCAAGGGTGCGCCGCCGAGCGCCGGTAATCGCCCGGTGTCATGCCGGTCCAGCGGCGGAAGGCGCGGAAGAACGAATTGGCATCGTCGAAGCCGAGCCGGAAAGCGATTTCTCCCAGCGACATATTGCCCTCGGTCAGGTATCGGCCGGCCAGTTCGCGACGCACATCTTCGCACAGCGCGCGGAAGCCCGTGCCGGCCGCCATCAGCCGGCGCTGCAGCGTGCGTTCGCTGATGTCGAGGTGGCGCGCCACTGCAGCCAGGCTCAGTGCGCGCTCGCCGGCCAACTGGTGCAGGGCGGTGCGCACGTCGTCCAGCGATGCCGCCGCGTGCCGCGCGTCGCCCGTGGCGGCGGGCGCCGCCGGACGGCTGTGGGCGCGGGCGACCAGGCGCAGCGCGAGGTCGCGCCGGCCAAACACGATCGCGTCTTCCGGCTCCCCGAAGCGCACCGGGCAATCGAAGGCTTCGGTATAGCGCAGGTGCCAGTCGGGCTGGCCGATGCGCAGCGAGACCCGCAGCGGATGCAGCGGCTTGCGCGTGAACTGGCGCCCGAAGGCCAGCAGCGAGCACAACTCCATGTCGATGCGCGGGCGGGTGTCAGGCGCCTCCGGCTCGCTCGGGCGGATACAGACCCAGGCCTCTTCGCCCTGCCGGCGCAGCTCGATGCGGTCGCCCATCATCAGCTTCTGGTAGCGCGCGATACGCCGCAGCGCCGTGCCCAGCGACGGGCCCGCCATGGCCGGCATGCCTGCCAGGCCGAGCAGGTCGGGCTGCATCCGGCTGCCCAGCCACAGGCCGATGGCGGGATCGCCGGTGGCCTGGTAGACCGCGCACAGCAGGTGGCTCGCCTGCTGGGGCCCGGCCTCGGGCGTGTCCGGGGAAGAAAGGGTTTCGGGATCGGACTCTGGAGCAGGCACGAGCGCCGACACATCGTAACCGCCTTCACGCAGCGCGTGCAGCAGCTCACGAGGGAACGGCCTGGCCTGGATTGGCTCTTGTAGTGGCATTGTTATTGGCTGGCAAATTGGCGCAAGGCGCCTGTGCTAGCCCCCGGTAAGTCTGAGATTACGCGGTGGTGGCGGCGCCTTCAAGGGCACGCGGGGGGAGGATGTGTGGTCCAGGCAGCGCAACCAGCGGGCTGGCCAGGGGCGGGGCGCGCAGCGCCGGGGGAGGGCATCGCCGGGACTAACAAGGATCGATGCGCGGATCGATGCGCGGGTCGGTGCAACGCGTTGCCTAAAATTTGTGCGGTCCGGTGCGTTGCCGCACAGACCAAGGCTTCCGGGGAGGAGGAAGGCAGGATATCCACAGATTCTGTGGATATCACGCCAGGGTTTTCAACATGGGTTTGTGCGGCTGCCGCAATCTGCCGGAAACCGGTATGCTGCACTGTTTTGGGAGCAGGGCAACACTGCGCAAGCCGCGAGGGTGTCGGCGCCGGATGCCATCCATGCCGATATCGCGCATGATTCCTGGCCTATCTTCGCGGAAGTTGCCGCTTCCCAGCTGCCAGCCGCCTCGACTGGCATAACCGCAATGCCAAACTGCCTGCCGCCATGCGTCATGACCGGTCGTCCGCAGTGCCCTCCTGCCTGACATGCCTCGCCACGTTGGCCGCCACCGTGGCGCTATGCGGCTGCGTGGCGCAGTACCGGGTGCCGTCGGGCGCCCCCACGGCCAGCGTGCGGCTGCTGACCAATACCGAGGAAATCACGTCTTTCGCGGTGGTCGACCCGGCCAGGTGCCCGGTGCCGGCACGGCCGCTGATCCTGGCCGGCACGGGCAAGCAGTTGTCGGCAATGGGCCGGGATCGCGAACTGGGCCTGCCGGGGCGCTCACCAGAGCCGCCGGCACGCACGCGCGAACGGCTGGTCGAGGCAGGCCGGCGCATCTACGTGGCCGTGACGTCCGTTGCCGAGCCGCCGTTGCCGGAGCAGCGCTGCGCGGCCGGGGTGTCGTTCGTGCCCGCGCCGGGGGGGCTCTATGAAATCCGGTATCAGCGTGACGAGGCCGCGAGCCAGTGCTCGGCGCAGGTATTGCGGATGCAGCCGGTGGAAGGTGGCGGCGCGCGCCTGACGGCGGAACCGACGCAGAAGGGCTTCCGCGCGCTGCGCAAGGAGTATGTGTGCCAGGCGCTGTGACGGCGCCCTGGGCGGCGCCGCAACGATAGCGCGCCGGGCAGGCCCCCGCCTGCCCGGCAGGCGGGATTACTGCTCGATCAGGAAGCGCTCGGGGCGCTTGCCCAGCCATGCCGGGGCGCGCCCGCGGCCGGACCAGGTCTTGCCGGTCTTGGGATCCATGTACTTGGGCGGCAGCGCCGAGCCCGAAGCCGCCGCCTTCTTGTCGGCGGAACCTGCGGGGCGGCCGCGTTTGCGCCGCGGCATGATGTCTTCCGCGGTCAGGCCATATTCGGTCATCAATTCGCGGATTTTGTCGATCACGCCGGCGACTTCCGTCGCGCGCACTTCATTCAGCTTGGCTTCCAGCGCTTCTTTCTCAGCCAGGAGTTGCTTGTATGTCGCCATTTATTTCCCCTTTCTGCAATTAGGCCGATGCATGGTACTAGAACTTCGGGCGTCGGTTGACATAAAAATTTTACAAAAAATGCCGGGGATTGCACGGATTGATTGCGGGGGCGCGCCATTGCGGTGTCCGTACTGAGGCAAATGGCAATGCCGCCGCTCCAATTTCCACCAAAGGAAAAACACTGGAGCTGCGGGTTTTTGCACCTAGACTGGTTCTCTGCATTGCGCAACCTTTTCCGGAGATGTCATGAACCAGCAGATCTTTGTCAATTTGCCAGTACGCGACCTGCAAGAGTCGATCGCGTTTTTCACGAGCCTTGGCTTTGCCTTCAATCCGCAATTTACCGACGACACCGCCACCTGCATGATCGTTGGCGAGAACATTTTCGTGATGCTGCTGACCGAAGCCAAGTTCCGCAGCTTTTCGCCGAATGACATCTGCGATGCGCGCAAATTCACCGAAGTGCTGGTTTGCCTGTCGATGGAAAGCCGTGCGCGCGTCGATGAAATGGTGAATGCCGCAGTGACCGCGGGCGGCAATACCTACAAGCCGCCGATGGACCTGGGATTTATGTACGGGCATGGCTTCCAGGACCTCGATGGCCATGTCTGGGAGCTGGTGTACATGGATACGGCGGCAATGCAGGGGGCGCAGTAATTCGTGCACCAAAAAAACAGCCCGGGAAAGCAGGAAGCCCGGGCTTGAAATCCACCTGGATCGCGGTGGAGGAGACAACTTGTCGTGGACGTCCCGGGCCGGTTGCCCGGGATGCGGGATGTGTCAGGCAGGATCAGATCGCCCAGCCGCCGGCATAGAACGCAGCCAGTACCACCGCGATGGCGACGGTGCCGACATTGAGCTTGCGCCATTCGCCGGCGATGACGCGGCCCACCACCAGGGTGCAGAAGCCCAGCATGATGCCGGTGACGATATTGCAGGTCAGCACGATAAACACCGCGCAGACCAGGCCGGCCATGGCGTCGACCAGGTCGTCCATATGCAGGCGGCTGACGCTGGACAGCATCAGCAGGCCCACGTACATCAGCGCCGGCGCGGTGGCGTACGACGGCACCAGTGCCGCCAGCGGCGAGAAGAACATCACCGCCACGAACAGCAGGCCCACCACCACGGCGGTCAGGCCGGTCCTGGCGCCTGCGGCCACGCCGACGGTCGATTCGATATAGGCCGCGGCCGGTGCGCCTCCAAAGAAGCCGGAGAAGATCGAGCTGACCGAGTCCGCCGTCAGCGCGCGCCCGCCGTTGTGGATATGGCCGGCGGCGTTGAGCTGCCCGGCCTGTCCGGCCACGGCGCGGATGGTGCCGGTGGCGTCGAACACGGCGGTCATCACCAGCGCCAGCACGCTCGGCAGCACCGCCGCGGACAGCGCGCCGCGCAGGTCCATGGCGCCGATCAGCGAGGTGTGGCCCGGTGCGCTCAGCGACGGCAGCGCAAACACGCCGGTGAACTTCACCGCCGGATCGAAGGCCAGGCCCAGCGCCGATATTGCGATGATCACCAGCAGGATGCCGCCCGGCACCTTGCGCCGCTCCAGGCCGAAGATCGCGGCCAGGCCAAGCACCGACATCACCACCGGGAACGCGGTGATCTTGCCCAGCGCCACCGGCAGGCCGGGGTGGGTGTTCTTGACCACCAGGCCGACTTCATTGGAGGCGATCAGCAGCAGGAACAGGCCGATGCCGATGCCCGTGCCATGCGCCACGCCTGCCGGCAGGTTGCGCAGGATCCAGGAGCGCACCCCGGTCACCGAGATCGCGGTGAAGATCAGGCCCATCAGGAACACCGCACCGAGCGCGACCGCCGGGGACAGGCCCTGGCCCAGCACCAGGCCGAAGGCCATGAACGCGGTCAGCGAAATGGCGCAGCCGATCGCGATCGGCAGCTTGGCCCACAGGCCCATCAGCAGCGAGCCGAAGGCGGTGGTCAGGCACACCGCGACAAAGACCGCGCTGGTGTCGAAGCCGGCCTTGCCCAGCATGCCGGGCACGACGAAGACCGCATAGACCATTGCCATGAAGGTGGTGATGCCCGCCACCACTTCCTTGCGCTGGGTGCTGCCGCGCGCGGTGATCTCGAAATAGGCGTCGAGCCGGTTCCGGACCTCGGGGACGTTGGGGCGTGCCGCATCGGTTTCCGTCGCTGACGACGGATAGGGCTGCTCGATCATGATGAACTGTCTCCTTGCAGGGCGCTGCAACGTCCGTCGTACGGCGCGTCGTCAGGCTTGTCTCACGTGGTTCTGGCTGTTTTGGGCTGGAGGCCTGGTGTCCTGGCCAACCCGCTGTTATCGGTGTGCCGGCTTGTCGTTGCCTTCTTGTGCGGGCGTGATCTGGGCAAGGCTGAAGGCTAGGTGAGTGCGAGGGACTCGTCATAACCGCAGCGGAATGCGCGGCATGCGTGGTGGGGAATACCAAATGTGCGGGATGGTTATCTTCAAGGGCGGGGCCAGCACCAGGTGGCGCTTTGAGCCTCCGGGCATTATCACGTACCTCATATACGGCCTATAGGGGCTGACCCGGAGGCCTCGCATGGTACTTCGCTATACTAGGGATAACCCTTAGCTGCCTCGCACGACTGGCCGAAATCCGGTTGGATATGCATTATGAGGCACTTAACATTCCTCCGATCCGGAAAAGGAACCATTGCCATGCAAGTGCTCGCCGACACGCTTTATCGTCAACCCGCCCAAGCCAGATCGCAGGCCAATCCCCAGGCCAGGCCCAATCTCCGTGCTGCCGCCGAGCCGGCGCGCGCGCTCGACTGCCATGCCCGCATGGGCAGTGGCCGCTCGCTGGCGGCCCGTGTTCGCGAATACTTCGCCCGCGGCTGGA
Source organism: Cupriavidus oxalaticus (assembly GCF_016894385.1). Taxonomy (NCBI): domain Bacteria; kingdom Pseudomonadati; phylum Pseudomonadota; class Betaproteobacteria; order Burkholderiales; family Burkholderiaceae; genus Cupriavidus; species Cupriavidus oxalaticus. The sequence goes on along the minus strand of NZ_CP069811.1, from coordinate 2,482,663 downwards.
CGCTCTACCTCGACAACGCCCGCGCGGCAGCGCCCCTGATCCACCTCTGAAGCCGCTTGCGTGGCGCGCCCGTGCTCAGTACATGCCGGTACGCGCCATGAATGCCTGCAGGGTGCAGCCGCGACCCAGCAGCAGCCGGCGCGTGTGCAGGCCTTCGCGCTCTTGGGGGCTTACCATCTCGCCCAGCCATGTCAGCGTCTTCTGGCGCAGGTCGACATAGCCGCCGTCGTAATCCGCGCCAAGGACTTGCCATAGCGCATGCGCCCCGGCCGACTGGCGGGCGCCGCTCAGCAGGCACAGCCCGCCGTCCAGCGCCCAGCGGTACAGCGCCCTGGCCAGGCCGCGACGCTGGTAAGCGGGCGCAAACTTCGTATGCGGCGCGCGCACCCATGGGTCGGCGCGCCGGCCTACCTCGATCAGGCGGTTGAACACGGTATAGCCGGCCAGGCGCCGCTGCATCACGTCTTCCACATACACGTAGTACTCGCCATCGGCTTCGCGGTAGCGCAGCCGCAGCGCCGGTGTGCCTGTCGGCAGCGCCGGCATGTCGTGCAGGCGGTCGCCGGGCCGGTGGATGCGGTCGTGGAGCGCGCCCAGTTCGCGCTCGATCTCGCCCGAGGCGAGTTCCACGTCGATGCGCAATGCCAGCGGACGCGTCAGGGCCGATGTCAGGCCCAGGGCAGGAAACGGGACCATGGCCGCGCCTCAGGCTTCGAGGAGCAGGTAAAGGGCGGCAAGCGCCACCATGGCAAGAAGGGTCTGGCGGTAGAGTTGGGGCATGACTGGCTTTCTCCTGGCTGCATGATCAAGCGGATGCCGGATGGCAATCCGCGTCATGTGCCGTGCGGGGAAGCTCAGGTCTGCTGGAGGGTAGTGTCCCGAGCTGCCCGCACGGCCAGGAAAAGCACGGCGCTGCGGACCGCGCCTTGGGCGGCGTGGTCAATGGCGTAGCCCGGTTGCCGCGCGGTCACGACAAACGCCGCCGCCGGCAGGGCCGGGCGGTTCGATGCGGCGAAGCGGACGATGCGAGACATTGGGCGTGGGGCGTCGGAAATAGGGCGAACCCTGCTTATGCCATATTTCTGTGGATATGTCCAGCCAACTTGTCGATATCCGCTTTTATCTGCTGCCTACCCGCGTGCTGGGCGCAGGCGGGTCGCGATCTCCCTAACGGCCTCGGCACCAAATCTCAATTGTGAACACTGTCTACATGTACTAGACTCGGATGCATCGCTCAACGGCCTTCCCGCAGGAGCCATGATGACGACGTCCCCCGAAACCGGCCCGATCATGCTGCTGGTCGCCACCACCAAGGGTGCCTGGACCTTGACCAGCGACGCCGGCCGCAGTCACTGGCAGGTGGCAGGTCCCACCTTCCTTGGCCACACCATCCACCACATCGTGCAAGATCCCCGCGAGCCGTCGCGGATGCTGATGGCGGCGCGTACCGGCCACCTTGGCCCGACGGTGTTCCGCTCCGCCGACCGCGGCCGCAACTGGACCGAGGCCACGCGCCCGCCCGCCTTCGACAAGGTGCCTGAAGGCGAGACCGGCCGCGTGGTCGACCATGTGTTCTGGCTCACCCCCGGCCATGCCAGCGAACCCGGCGCCTGGTACGCCGGCACCTCGCCGCAGGGGCTGTTCCGCAGCACTGACCACGGCGCCTCGTGGGAGCCCGTGTCGGGCTTCAACGACAACCCGATGTGGCGCAACTGGACCGGCGGCGAGCAGGACGGCACCCCCGACGGGCCCAAGATGCATTCCGTGCTGGTTGATCCGCGCGACAAGCGTCATCTCTACATCGGCATGTCCAGCGGCGGCGTGTTCGAGAGCACCGACGCGGGCGCCAACTGGCAGCCGCTGAACCGCGGCAGCCTGGCCAACTTCCTGCCCGACCCCAATCCGGAATACGGGCAGGATCCGCATTGCGTGCTGCAGCACCCCGCCAACCCCGACATCCTGTACCAGCAGAACCATTGCGGCATCTATCGCATGGACCGGCGTGAAGGCGTATGGAAGCGCATCGGCGAAGCGATGCCCGCCGAGGTGGGCGACATCGGCTTCCCGATCGTCGCGCATCCGCGCGATGCGCGCACGGTGTGGGTGTTCCCGATGGACGGCAGCGATGTCTGGCCGCGCGTCAGTCCCGGCGGCCATCCCGCGGCCTATGTCACCCGCGACGCCGGCGAGACCTGGCAGCGCCAGGATCGCGGCCTGCCGCCCGAACAGGGCTGGTTCACGGTCAAGCGGCAGGCCATGGCCACCGACAGCCATGGGCCGGTGGGCGTGTACTTCGGCACCACCGGCGGCGAGATCTGGGCCAGTGCCGACGAAGGCGAGCACTGGCGCTGCATCGCCAGCCACCTGCCGCAGGTCTACGCTGTCAGCGTGGCGCGGCCGGCCTGAGTCGGAGGGCAGCCATGCAGGTACGCATTGCCACGCCGCTGTTTTCCTATACCGGCCAGCGCGAGTATGTGGAAGCCCACGGCGCGAACATCGGCGCGCTGCTGGACGACCTCGACCGGCAGTTTCCGGGGATGCGGTTCCGCATTGTCGATGAGCAGGGGAAGTTGAGGCCGTATATCCGCGTCTTCGTTAACCGGACGCAGTTGATGCGGCTGGATGCGCCGCTGCGGGAGACGGATGAGGTGCATATCCTGCAGGCGCTGGCGGGAGGATAGACGGTTTGCTCTCCTCTCCCGCTTGCGGGGGGGGGAGCGTTCACCAGCCGTGGTGCCTTCGTCCAGGCAGCCGCTGGTCTATAGCGTCTGCAAGTAAGCCCACGGATAGATCCCGCGATCGTGCCCGTCGTCGAACACGATCTGGATGCCATAGCCCATATCCTCCACGCCGACGACGCGCGCAGTTGCTGCCTGCGTTTCTCCCCCAGGCTTGCTTCGGCATGCAGCACAACGGCACGCTGCACGCAGGCGCGAGTGCTCTAGCGACTGGCAGCGCCCATCCGGCCAGTGGATGCGCAGCGTCCCTTCAACCCAGGCCAGTTCCAACCGCGTAGGCACCAGCATGCTCATGCCACACCATGCGGTTGCCCGATCTGCGCCAGCGACAGCGCGGCTTCCTTGCGCAGGTTGCTGATCGCATGGGCCAGCTGCATGGTGAGGGGCGCCAGCGCCTGCCGGTCGCCGAGCTTGCCCAGTGCGCGCGCAGCCTGCAGCCGGACCTGCCAGTAGGCGTCTTCCAGCGCCCCGATCAGCGGGCGCACGGCTTCGGCGAATTTCAGCTTGCCCAGTGTCTGCGCGGCTTCCTCGCGCACCTGCCACGCGCTGTCGCCGAGCGCGGCAAGCAGCGCATCGCGCGCCGACGCGTCGGCAGCCAGCCCGAGCGCCCCTGCCGCGGCACGCCGGACTTCGGTGTCGGCATCGCTGGCGGCGACTTGTGCCAGCGCGGGCAGCGCTTCGCTGCGCCTGAGCCAGCCCAGCACGGTCACCGCTTCGCGCCGCACCGGTGCGGCGGCGTCGGCCAGCGCTGCCATCGCGGCATCGAAGCCCGGCGCGTAGCGCAATTCGCGCAGAGCGCGCCAGGCTGAGGCGCGGACAAAGGGATCTTCATGCGCCACCCAGGGCAGCACGGCCGCGCCGGAGCCGGAATCCTTCAGTTCCGCCAGCGCCAGCGCCGCGGCTTCCGCCACCTCGCGGTCGGCATCGGCCAGCGCGGCGGCGAGCGCGCGCACGACCGCGTCCGCCTCCCAGCTGGCCAGCGTGCGCGCGGCTTCGGCGCGCACGGCTGCGGCGGGGTCGGATTGCAGCCGCTGCAGCAGCAGCGGCACGCCGGCTTCGTCTTCAAGGTCGGCGAGTTGCAGCACCGCCACGCGGCGCACGGCGGCATCGGGGTCGGACAGGCGCGCGGCGAGGGCGCCGATGGCTGGGTCCAGGGCAAACAGGAAATCGTCGGGCATGGAAGCGATCGATGGCAATGGGGCGGTCAGGCGATGGGGCGGTCAGGCAATGGGGCGGTCAGGCGATGGCGCCGGCGGCGCGGCGCATACCTTCGTGGTTGTGATGCAGCAGCGCGCGGCAATGGCGCTTGAGCCGCACAAAGGCGTCGTCGGTCAGCAGGTCGCCGTGGCGGGGCCGGTCGAAGCGGATATTGATATCGTCGAGGATCCGGCCAGGACGCGGCGACATCACCAGCACGCGGTCGGCCAGGAACAGCGCCTCGTCGATATCATGGGTGACGAAGACCACGGTGGTGCGCATCTGCGCCCAGACGTCGAGCAGCAATGACTGCATATGGGCGCGGGTCTGCGCGTCGAGCGCGCCGAACGGTTCGTCCATCAGCAGCACGCGCGGCCGGTTGATCAGCACGCGTGCGATCTCCACGCGCTGCTGCATGCCGCCGGACAGCTGCGCGGGGTAGCGCCGCGCGAAGCTGCCCAGCCCGACCAGGTCCAGCAGCGCCTGCGCCTCGCGCCGGCGCTCGGCGGCGGGCATGCCTTGCATCTTCAGGCCGAAGCTGACGTTGTCCAGCACGCGCTTCCACGGGAACAGCGAATGCTGCTGAAACACCAGCCCGCGCTCCGGCGCGGGGCCACGCACCGGCGCGCCATCGAGCAGGATCTCGCCCGCCGCAACCGGCAGGTGCCCCGCGATGGCGCCCAGCAGGGTCGACTTGCCGCAGCCCGACGGGCCGAGGATGCAGACGAACTGCCCGGCGGGGATGTCGAGGGAAAACTGGTGCACGGCGGTGAAGGCGGCATCGCCCTTGCCCAGTGCGACGTCGACAGCGCGCACCTGCAGCCGGCCCGCGTCGATGGTGGGGCGGGTGGTGCTCATGCGCGCGCCTCCTGCAAGCGCGCCCACGGCATCAGCCACGCGCCGGCGCGCTTGATCAGCGCGCTGCTGCCCATGCCGAAGGCGCCGATCAGCAGCATGCCGACGACGATATCGGCGTAGTTCTGCAGGTTGTAGGCTTCCCACGTGTAGTAGCCGATGCCGTACTGGCCGGCGATCATCTCCGCGGTGACCAGGCAGAACCACGACGTACCCATGCCGATCGCCAGCCCGGTGACGATGCTCGGCAGCGCGGCCGGCAGCAGCACCTCGGGGAACACGGCCCAGCGCCGCGCGCCGAGGCTGCGCGCGGTGGCGACCAGCCGCGGATCGGTACGCTCGACGCCGTGGATGGTGTTGAGCAGGATCGGGAACAGTGCGCCGATAAAGGTGATGAAGATCATGCTCAGTTCCGACGAGGGGAACATCAGAATCGCCAGCGGAATCCACGCCACGCCCGGGATCGGCCGCAAGACTTCCAGCGGTGGCAGCAACAGGTCTTCCAGCCAGCGCGAGCGGCCGATCAGCATGCCCAGCACGATGCCGGCCAGCGCCGCCGCGCCAAAGCCGGCAAACACGCGCGCCAGGCTGTTGCCAAGATGCAGCACCAGCTTGGGCGACTGCAGCAGCTGCCACGCGGCGGGCACGACGTCAGTGGGCGCCGGCACGTTGGCAAAGGTAACGATGCCAAGGTGCGCCTTGTGCGCCGAAGCCAGCTGCCATAGCACGATGCAGCCCGCCAGCGCGGCAATCCGCACCAGCCAGCGCGCCATCCGCGCGCGGGACTGCCTCGCCGCGGTGGGCGCCAGGCGCGGCGCCCCAACATCAAGGGTGATCGAGGTCATGGGCGCGCTCCGCTTCAGGGATTGCCGGCAACCGCCACGGCGGCGCCGCTGACTGCGGCATAGTTGCGCACGCTGCCGCCGTGGTCCTTCGCATAGCTGTCGGCCGAGCCCTTGAGCAGGAAGGCACTGACCTGCCCCTTGCCGTCCTGCACGTACCACACCTTGTCGGCGAGCAGCTTCAGGCCGGTGTTGCGGTCATGCACGTACAGCACGCGCGCCTTCCTGCCTTCCCTGCCGGCCTGCCGCAGCGCGGCGAAGGCCGCTGCCGGCGAGGCATAGTTGCGCACCGTGGGCTCGCCCTGCAGCCACAATTGCGCGGCCAGCTTGGGATCGGCGATGGGTTTGCCGGTGGCGGCATCCCTGGCCGCCAGCGGCTGTTTGTCGTAGGACTTCAGCCGCGCGTCGTAGTCGAGGCCTTCCAGCCTGAACGCCTCGCGGATATAGCGGTCGTCGATCACGCCGTCGGCGTTCAGGTCGGCATCGGTGCGCTTGAGCAGCTTCAGCGTCTCGATCGAGGTCTGCAGGGCCTGCCGGTATTCCGGCTTCCACGTGTAGTCGAGGTTCTGCAGGCCGAGCGGGCCGTGGAACAGGTAGTCCACCTCGGCGTCGATGCCGGTCACCTTCGCGATCAGCTCGCTGTGCTTCTCCGGCTCGGCGGCCATCAGGCGGTCGGCCTCGATCGCGGCGCGCAGGTAGGCGACCACGATCTCCGGATACTTCTGCGCATAGGCCGCGTTGACCAGCGCGCCGTGGAAGGTCGGCGCCTCGGCCTGGGAGCCGTCATAGATCTTGCGGGCAAAGCCGCGGAAGGTGAACAGCTCGGGGAACGGCACGAAATTGGCATGCCCGTCGACCTTGTGCGCCTGCAGCGCCGAGCCGCCCACCTCAGGCGACTGCGACACCAGCGTCACGTCGTTGTCCGGATCCCAGCCCTGGCGCTTGATCGCGCGCAGCAGCATGCCGTGCGCGGTGGAGCCGAACGGCACCGAGATGGTCTTGCCCTTGAGTTCCGCCAGCGACTGGATCGGCGAATCGGCCGGCACCACGATACCGTTGCCGGTGCCGATGGCATTGCCCGACAGCGGCGCGATAAACAGGCTTTTCTTGCCGGCCTTCTGGAATGCCGCAGCGTTGAGCGAGCCGGGAAAGTCCGCCATGGCGCCGATATCGAGCTTGTCGGCCACCATCTCGTTGGTCAGCGGCGGGCCCGAGGTGAAGTTCTTCCACTGCACGTCGTAGGTGACGTCCTTGTACTTGCCGGTGCGCGGCAGGTATTTGTCGAGCAGCTTCAGCTCGCGGATCAGCAGGCCGCCGGTGGCGCAGTTGATGGTGGTGTCCTGCGTGCCGATGGCGATGCGGATGGTCTCGGCGCCGGCGGTGCCGGCCAGGCTTGCCGCGGCCACGGCGAGCAGCAGGCGGATGCTGTAAGACGTCTTCATGGGGCGTTCCTGTGATCGATTTCTTGTAAGGCGATGCAGTGGTTCAGCGCAGCAGGTACGGAATTTCGACCCGTACCGCGCCGGTGGGGCAATCCTTCTCGCAAGGCATGCAGTACCAGCACTCGTCGAACTGCATGTAGGCCTTGCCCTTGCTCACGTCGATGGCCAGCAGGTCCATCGGGCAGACATCGACGCACACCGTGCAGCCCTTGTCGGCAATGCACTTGTCTTCATCGATGGTGACCGGCGCGCTGCTGCGCTGGGCGATCTCATGCGGGGTGTAGGCCATGGCTCGGTTTCCTCGTTGCGGGCTTCAGGCGGCTGCCAGGGTGGGTTCGGTGGCAGCGGTGGTGGCAGCGGCGCGGCTGACGCGCAGCCGCTGGTAAGCGGTGGCGTCATCGCCTTCCACCGGCACCACATAAGGCTCGATCGCGCGCTTGTGGCTGACCATGCGGCCCGAGGCGTCCTTGCTCAGGTGCGTATGGCAGAACCATTCGGCGTCGTTGCGCTGCGGGTAGTCGACGCGGTGGTGGTACAGCCCCCAGCGGCTCTCGGTGCGGAACAGCGAGGCGCGCGCCGCCATCTCGGCGCAGTCGCGGATCGCCATGACCTCGACCGCGCGCATCAGCTCGTGCGGATTGGCGGCGCGGATCTGGCCGATGTCTTCGGCGATGGCGTCGAAGCGCTGCAGGCCGATTTCCATCTTGCGCGTGACCTTGGGCGGCTGCAGGTAGTCGTTGACCATGCGCCGCAGCTTGTATTCCACCTGCGCCGGCGGCAGGCCGTGCTCGCGCGCCAGCGGCGCGAAGATGCGCGCGCGCTCGGCGTCGACCTGCGCCGCATCCGCTTCAGGCAGGGCGCGGCCGGCGACGTAGTCGGCCGCGTTGTGCCCCGCGAACCAGCCATAGGTGAACGCGCCCAGCATGTAATTGTGCGGCACCGCGGCCATGTCGCCGGCGGCATAGAGGCCGGGCACGGTGGTCTCGGCGCGCTCGTTGACATGCACGCCCGAGGCGCTGTGCCCGCTGCAGAAGCCGATCTCCGAGATATGCATCTCCACCATCTGCCGGCGATAGTCCGTGCCGCGCCCGGCGTGGAACTGCCCGCGGCTGGGGCGTTCGTTGGTGTGCAGGATGGTCTCGATGGTCTGGATGGTCTCTTCGGCCAGGTGGTCGAGCTTCAGGAACACGGGGCCGTTGCCGCCCTGCCGCTCCTGGTAGAACTCCCACATCATCTGGCCGCTCCAGTAGTCGCATTCGATAAAGCGCTCGCCCTTGCCATTGGCGGTATAGCCGCCCAGCGGCCCGGTCACGTAGGCGCAGGCCGGGCCGTTGTAGTCCTTGATCAGCGGGTTGATCTGGAAGCATTCCAGGTTGGCCAGCGCCGCGCCGGCGTGATACGCCATGGCATAGCCGTCGCCGGCATTGGTCGGGTTCTCGTAGGTGCCCATCAGGTAGCCGGAGGCGGGCAGGCCCAGGCGGCCGGCGGCGCCGCAGCACAGGATCACGGCGCGTGCGCGCACCACGTGGAAGTCGGCGGTGCGGCAGTCGAAGCCCATCACGCCGCACGCGGCGCCGCCGGCATCGGTCAGCACGCGCGTGGCGACGATGCGGTTGGTGATCTCCACGCGCGCGCGCTTGAGCTGGCGGTACAGCACCTTCTTGACGTTGTGGCCCTCCGGCATCGGCAGCACGTACGAACCCATGTGGTGGACCTTCTTCACCGCGTAGTCGCCGGTCTCGTCCTTCTCGAAGCGCACGCCCCAGCGGTCGAGCTGCTCGATGGTGGCAAAGCTGTGGCGCGCATAGGCATAGACCGTGGACTGGTCGACGATGCCGTCGTTGGCGACGGTGATCTCGCGGGTGTATTGCTCGGGCGTGGCGTGGCCGGGGATGACGGCGTTGTTCAGGCCGTCCATGCCCATCGAGATCGCGCCGCTGCGCTTGACGTGCGCCTTGTCGAGCAGCAGCACGCGCAGCGCCGGGTTGCGCTCCTTGGCCTTGATCGCGGCCATCGGGCCGGCGGTGCCGCCGCCGACGACGACGATGTCGTATTCGTGTGTCAGGGTGTTCATGCGTTGGGATTTCCCTTGCTGGCAGGTTTGCGGGTGCGGGCGTGGCTGCTGCTGGCGAGGCTGGCGTGGCCGGCGTATCAGGCGTATCAGGCGTATCAGGCGTATCAGGCGTATCAGGCGTATCAGGCGTATCAGGCGGCTGCGCCTTGTGGCGCTCGGCACGCGGCCGGTACTGGAAGGCGTCGCCGCGGAAGTAGAGGAATTCGTAGTCGATCGGCGTGCCCCGCGATGTCGTGGGTGGCCAGGTCAGCGCCGAGCAGCCGCACCCGCCGCCGCTGGGGCGAGGCGGGGCTGGGTCCGGTTCGTCATCGGATCGGTCCATCTTGTTATGACAAGTTGGCAAGAACTATATGGACGCCGCCGCCGCCAAGGAACGAAGCAATCCGGATATCCAACGATGAAATCCGAACATGCCGCCCGTGCCCGCCTGCCTCAACTCTCCAGTTCCCGCGCCGATATCCAGTCATGACTCCTGCCGTCCGCCAGCCGCCGCGGCGGCAGGGTAATGACCGCACAGCGGCACACACGGCGGCTACAGACCATCAACGCACGGCACGGGAGCGACGCATGAGCAGTTCCATGAGGGACATCGACGAACGGACTAACCTCACCAACAACAACCAGTTCGAGCTGCTGCTGTTCCGGCTGGGCGATGCCGAGCACAGCGGGCAGTCCGAGTTGTTCGGCATCAATGTGTTCAAGGTGCGCGAGATCCTGGTGATGCCGCCGGTGACGACCGTGGTCGGGGCCGACCCGTCGATCCTGGGCATGTCCGATATCCGCGGCCAGGTGATTCCCGTGATCGACCTCCCCAGACTGGTGGGGTGCAAGCCGCGCAACGGGCTTGGCATCCTGCTGGTGACCGAGTACGCGCGCTCGACGCAAGGCTTCGCGGTCGAGGCGGTGGAGGAAATCGTGCGCCTGGAGTGGAACCAGGTGCACTCGGCCGAGGCCAGCGTGCGCACCGGCCACGTGACCAGCATCGCCAAGCTGGATGCCGGCACCGACCAGGCGCGCCTGGTGCAGGTGCTGGACGTGGAGCAGATCCTGCGCGATGTGCTGCCGGCGCGGCAGCCGGACGTCGAGCCGGGCTCGGTCGGCCCGCAGCTGACCCTGCGCCCGGGCCTCAAGGTGATCGCCGCCGACGACTCCGCGCTGGCACGCGGCCTGATCGAGCAGGGCCTGAAGGCGCTCGGCGCGCCGGTGCTGATGACCAAGTCGGGCAAGGAAGCGTGGGAACTGCTCGACCGCATCGCCGCCGAGGCGGCCAGCCACGGCAAGTCGGTGCAGGACGAGGTGGCGCTGGTGCTGACCGACCTGGAAATGCCCGAAATGGATGGCTTTACGCTGACGCGCAAGATCAAGGCCGACAGCCGCCTGAAGCAGCTGCCGGTGGTGATTCACTCGTCACTATCGGGTGAGGCCAGCGAAGAGCATGTGCGCAAGGTGGGGGCGGATGCCTACGTGGCGAAGTTCGTCGCCAGGGAACTGGCCGATACCATCCGCCAGGTGCTGACGCGCTGAGCGGGCGCTGATTTCGGTACCTGAGTTCGGTGCCTGAGTTCGGTGCCTGAGACCACAACCGGCGTGGCCTTAGGCAGCACAAGGCACAAAATCCTTCAGGCTGCAAGCATTCCCGTACGTTTACGGTTTGCCTATAAAGCGGGCACTCCAGTACGAGCCAAGGCCGGCGCGCCCTTGACGGTTGTCAAGAGGGGGGATATCCACCGAAGCTGTGGATAGATCCTGTGGACAAGTCAGGCGTCCCGGCCGAACTGCCCGGGACGCCTGCCGGCGGTCCTGCGTGACCTCCACGCCCTGCCGCGCTCCCTTGCTCGCTCTCTCCCCTGTCTGGCCTTGCCCGGTCCTGCCCGGCGCCGTTACTTCGGTTGCTCCACCGTGCGCAGATAGGGCTTCAGCGTCTTGAACCCTTGCGGGTATTTCTTCTTCGCATCTTCGTCCGAGACCGATGTCGGGATGATGACGTCCTCGCCCGGCTTCCAGTTCACCGGCGTGGCCACGGTGTGCTTGGCGTTGAGCTGCAGCGAATCCAGCAGGCGTAGCACTTCATCGAAATTGCGTCCCGCGCTCATCGGATACACCAGCATCGCCTTGACCTTCTTGTCCGGGCCGATGATGAACACCGAGCGGATGGTGGCGTTGTCCACGGCCGTGCGCGGCCCGGCGCCGCTGGCTTCGGGGTGGATCATGTCGTAGAGCTTGGCCACGGTCAGGTCGGCGTCGCCGATCATCGGATAGTTGACGGCGGCGCCCTGGGTTTCCTCGATGTCCCTGGCCCAGCGCTGGTGGTCGCTGACGGGATCGATGCTCAGGCCGATGATCTTGGTGTTGCGCTTGTCGAATTCGGGCTTCAGCCGCGCCATGTAACCCAGTTCGGTGGTGCATACCGGCGTGAAGTCCTTGGGGTGCGAGAACAGGATCGCCCAGTTGTCGCCGATCCATTCATGGAAGCTGAGCTTGCCTTCCGTGGTGTCCGCGGTGAAGTCCGGGGCTTGTTCGCCCAGTCGAATCGCCATGGTTGCGCTCCTTGCAGTTGGCATGGGGTTGGAAAAGGCGCGGTGCCGGCGTGCCGGCCCCGCGTGCGATTGGCTGCCGCCTAGCGCAGGACCAGCACCGGGATCGTGCTGTGCGTCAGGACTTTTTGCGTTTCACTGCCGATCAGCAACGCCTGCAACCCGCGCCGCCCGTGCGAAGACATCACGATCAGGTCGCAGCCGCGCTGCTCGGCGCACTGGATGATGGCCTGCCACGGGTGGTCGTCGGTGGCGGTGACGGTGTCGCACGGCACGCCGGCCTGGCTGGCAGCACGCGTGACCGCGGCCAGGAAGGTATCGGCATGGCGCGCGGCCTCGGCCGCGAACGAGTCCCTGCTGTCCTGCTGGCTGGTCAGCCGGTACGTCAATACGTGGTACTCGGGAATCACATGCAGGCCCGTCGCGCGGGCGCCGATGCGGCTGGCGAAGGTCATGGCGCGGGCCACCGTCGCTTCGGCGCGTGCGGAGCCGTCGGTGGGGACAAGGAGGTGCTTGAACATGATGGCCTCCGATTGCAGTGAATAGCCGTGTCCGCCGGGCCGTTCCGCCCGGACCGTCCGGACGAGCCACTCCAGTATAGGAATTGGCCGGTGATAGCGACAGGTCGCGTGCAGGCTTTGCAACGCCGTGGCACGGCGCCTTTGCGCCTGCCCTTGCCGAGGCGATGTCGCGCGGCCGGCGCAAGCGGCAAGCAGCGGCACTAGCGGCACTAGCTGCACGTGGCAGCACCGCATGTCACGTTCATTAGCATGTTGTTATCATTTCATGCACCCGCTCCCTCCCACCAACGTTGACCCATTGCAAGGAATCTCCGCATGATCGCGCTGCGCGAAGCATGGCAGGCCGGGCTGTTCCGCCGCGCCAACTGGCTGCCCAACCTGGTGTCGGGCGTGATCGTCGGGGTGGTGGCGCTGCCGCTGGCGATGGCGTTCGCGATCGCCTCCGGCGCGAAGCCGGAGCAAGGGCTGTACACGGCCATCGTCGCCGGGCTGGCGGTGTCGATGTTCGGCGGCAGCCGCCTGCAGATCGCCGGGCCCACCGGCGCGTTCATCGTGGTGCTGTCCGCCATCACCGCGCGCTACGGCATCGGCGGGCTGCAGCTTGCCACGCTGATGGCCGGGCTGATCCTGCTGGCGCTGGGCCTGGCGCGGCTGGGCGGCGTGATCCGCTACATTCCCGCCCCCGTGATCGTGGGCTTTACCGCCGGCATCGGCGTGATCATCTTCGTGGGGCAATGGCGCGACTTCTTCGGGCTGCCGCCGGTAGCCGGCACCCACTTCCATGAAAAGCTGTGGCACCTGCTGCAGGCGCTGCCGCAGTGGCATGCGGCCACCACCGCGCTGGCGCTGGGGAGCCTGCTGCTGGTGCTGGGCGCGCCGCGCATCCGCTGGCTGCACCGCATTCCCGGTCCGCTGGTGGCGCTGGTGGTGGCCACCGCGGTGCAGGCGCTGTTCCGCTTCGACGGCGTGGCCACCATCGGCAGCGCCTTCGGCGGGCTGCCGCGCGGGTTGCCGGCACCGTCGCTGCCGGAGATCTCGCTGGCGCGCATGATCGAGCTGGCCGGACCGGCCTTCACCATCGCCATGCTGGGCGCGATCGAATCGCTGCTGTCCGCGGTGGTGGCCGACGGCATGGCCGGCACCCGGCACGATTCCAACCAGGAGCTGGTGGGGCAGGGCGTCGCCAATATCCTGGCGCCGCTGTTCGGCGGGTTTGCCGCCACCGGCGCCATCGCCCGCACCGCCACCAATATCCGCAACGGCGGCAACAGCCCGCTGGCCGGCATCACCCATGCGCTGACGCTGGTGCTGGTGCTGCTGTTCCTGGCACCGCTGGCGGCGAGCGTGCCGCTGGCGACGCTGGCCGCGATCCTGTTCGTGGTGGCTTGGAACATGAGCGAGGCGCGCCAGTTTGCGCGCATGGTGCGCCGCGCGCCGCGCGCCGACGTGGCGATCCTGCTGATCACCTTTACGCTGACCGTGCTGACCGACCTGGTGGTCGCGGTCAATGTCGGCGTGATCCTGGCCATGCTGCAGTTCCTGCGGCGCATGTCGGCTTCGGTGGAAGTGACGCGCCAGGACGCGACGGGTATCGAGCGCGAGCTAAGCGTCGAACCGGGTGCGGCCGAATCCCTGGGGGAGCGGATGCCGCCGGGTGTGCTGGTCTACGCCATTGACGGCCCGTTCTTCTTCGGCGCGGTCGAGGCCTGCGAGCAGGCGCTGGTGCACACCCATACCGAGCCGCGCGTGCTGCTGATCCGCCTGGGCCGGGTGCCGTTCATCGACATGACCGGCTTGCAGACGCTGGAAGCCGTGATCCGCACGCTGCGCCGGCGCGGCGTGGCAGTGGTGCTGGCCGAGGCCAATGCGCGCGTGCGGCAAAAGCTGGAGCGGGCCGGGGTGCTGGCGGCGCTGGGGCAGGAAAACTACGCGGATGCGCTGGCGCAGGCGGTGCGGCGCTGCGGCGTGCTGGCGGGAGAGGGCGCTACGGAGCAGGACCGCGAGGACACCGGCGCCTCGCACTGATCTACTTCTTTTGCCGACCGCTGCCGGCGGGCCGTGCCTTGGTGGCGTACTCCACGCCGTGCTGGGCCAGGTAATCGCGGATCAGCTGGCGCACCACCTGCGACGGCGTCAGGTCCTGCGCGGCGCACAGGGTTTCGAAGGCCTTCTTCTTGACCGGGTCGATCAGGATGGTGAGGCGGGCGGTTTTGGTTTCCATGAGGGGTGTGTCGGGCGGTCCGGCTGGATCGCTCGCATTATATACAGCGCGAATGCCTGACAATTGCCGAGGGCTTGCTCCCCTCTCCCGCGTGCGGGAGAGGGGCCGGGGGAGAGGGCAGGCGGTGGCTATGCTGACCCGGCGGGACTTCGTTGACACTCCGGCCCTCTCCCCCACCCCTCTCCCACTTCGCGGGAGAGGGGAGCGTTCGCAACGGGCAGCAGGGTTTGCAGGCGCTCTCGCTGGCGATCCGCTAAGCCGGCATCTCCAGGTCCGCAATCACCGCCGCCAGAAACCGCGCCGCCTCGCCCCCCGTCACCACCCGGTGATCAAACGTCAGGCTGAGCGGCATCACCCGATGCACCGCCGGCACACCGCCGGCCGCGACCACCTCGTCCCGCACCCGTCCCGCCCCAAGGATCGCCACCGTCGGCGGCACCACGATCGGTGCCGCGTAGCGCCCCGCGATCATGCCGAAGTTGGACAGCGTGATGGTATTGCCGCGCATCTCTTCCGGCGCGATGGTGCGCGCCCGGATGTCCGCGCGCATGCGGTCGAGCCCGTGGCGCAGGTCGGCCGCGTCGCGGTTGCCCACGTCGCGCAGCACCGGCACGAACAGCCCTTCGGGCAGGTCGGCGGCAATGCCGACGTCGATCTTCTTCAGCACATGGCGGCGCCCGGTCTGGCCCTCGTACCAGGCGTTCAGGCCCGGCTCCGCGCGGCAGCCGGCCACCAGCGCGCGCACCAGGCGGATGGTGACGTCGGCGCCCGCCTGCCAGGCGTGGATATCGGCATCGTCCATCACCGTGGCCGCGGCGACCTCATTCTGCGCGCGCGCCATGTTCTGCGCCATCGCGCGGCGCACGCCGCGCAGTTCCTCGGGCGTGCCCAGTTCGGCCAGCGTGGCGGCCACGCGTTCGACGTCTGCGGCGGTGACAGTGCCCTCCGGCCCCGACGCGGTGGCTATCGCCAGGTCGACGCCGAGGCGCCGCGCCAGCGCGCGCACCGCGGGCGTGGCCTTGATCCGCGCGGCCATGCCGGCGGCAGGCGCGGCCGCGCCCGGCGGCGCCGCTTCGCTGGCCACGCGCGCGCCGACCTGCACGGACCCGACCACCGTGCCGGCATCGGCGTCCTCGCCCGCGCCCTCGAAGCCGACCAGCGGCGCGCCCAGGTGGACGATATCCCCAGGCTGCGCATGCAACCTGGCGATGGTGCCCGCATAGGGCGAGGGGATCTCGACGATGGCCTTGGCGGTCTCCACCGACAGCAGCGGCTGGTCCGCGGCGACCGCATCGCCAACCTTGACATGCCAGCTCACGATCTCGGCCTCTTGCAGGCCTTCGCCCAGGTCGGGCAGCTTGAAGACTCTCATCGGCGCTTCCTCGGCTTGGTGGGTCGCTCAGCGCTGCCTGGCGTCAGTCAGGCAGCCATGGCCTTGCGTGCCGCGTCGACGATGCGCGCGGCGCTGGGCAGGTAGGTATATTCCAGCCGCGCCAGCGGCACCACGGTGTCGAAGCCGGCCACGCGCTGCACCGGCGCCGCCAGCGAATACAGCCCGGCATCGGCCAGCTCCGCCGCAATCTCCGCGCCGAAGCCCGCGGTGCGCGGCGCCTCGTGCACGATCACGCAGCGCCCGGTGCGCGCCACCGCTTCGAGGATGGTCTGCATGTCGAGCGGCTTGAGCGTGGCCACGTCGATCACGGTCGCGCTCACGCCCTCTGCGGCCAGTTCGTCGGCGGCGGTCAGCGTCTCCTGCACCATCGCGCCCCACGTCACCAGCGTGATGTCGCTGCCTTCGCGCAGCGTGAAGCAGGTATCGAGCGGCAGCGCCGCGCCGTCGTCGGCGACCTCCTGGCGAAACAGCCGGTACAGCCGCGTGGGCTCGAGGAAGATCACCGGGTCGGGATCGGCGATCGCGGCCAGCAGCAGCCCGTAGGCGCGCGCCGGCGACGACGGCACCACCACGCGCAGCCCCGGCATATGGGCGAATATCGCTTCCGGGCTTTCCGAATGATGCTCGGGCGCGTGGATGCCCGCGCCGCACGGCGAGCGCACCACCAGCGGGCAGCTCAGCCGCCCGCGCGTGCGGTGCCGCATGCGCGCGGCGTGGTTGATGATGTGGTCGATGGCCGGGTAGATAAAGCCGGTGAACTGGATCTCGGCCACGGGCCTGAGTCCCATCGCCGCCATGCCGATCGCCGCGCCGACGATGCCGCCTTCGGCCAGCGGCGTATCCATGACCCGCGCCGCGCCGAAGCGCGCCTGCAGTCCCGCGGTGGCGCGGAACACGCCGCCGTTGACGCCGATGTCCTCGCCCAGCAGCAGCACGTCGGGATCGCTCTCCAGCGCATGGCCCAGTGCCAGGTTGACTGCTTCGACCAGGTTGATTTCCGCCATGGTTTGCTCGCTTTGGTCGTTGGTGGCCAAGGGGATGAAAGCGCTAGCCGTGCTGCGCGGGATAGCGCCGAGCGGTCTCCAGTTGCGCCTGCAGCGCCGGCGGCATGGTGGCGTACAGGCAGTCGAACATCGCCGCGGGATCCGGCGGCGGCAGCGCCAGGTAGGCTTCGACGGCTTGCGCCACCTGCTGCGAGCAGTCCTTGACCAGCGCCTCTTCGCGCGCCGCGTCCCATGCGTTCAGCGACAGCAGATGCGTGCGCAGGCGCAGCAGCGGCTCTTCCTGCCAGTGCGCCTTGACGCTGGCTTCGTCGCGGTAGCGCGAGGCATCGTCCGCGGTGGTGTGGTCGCCCAGCCGGTAGGTGATGGCCTCGATCAGCGCGGGGCCGCCGCCCGAACGCGCGCGCTCGATGGCCTCGCCCACGCGGTGCCGTACCGCGACCACGTCGTTGCCGTCGATCTGCTCGCCGGGTATGCCCGCCGCGATCGCCTTCTGCGCCAGCGTCTGCGCCGCGGTCTGGCCGCTGCGCGGCATCGAGATCGCCCACTGGTTGTTGTTGACCACGATCACCATCGGCGCGCGCCACGCGCCGGCCATGTTCATGCCCTCATAGAAATCGCCCTTGGAGGTGCCGCCGTCGCCGAGCAGGCACACCGCCACCCTTGGCTCGTTGCGCAGCTGGAAGGCATAAGCCGCGCCGGCGGCATGGCACACCTGGGTGCCGATCGGCACGCAGTTGGCAAAATCATGCGGCGCCGCCGCAAAACCGCTGCCGCGTTCGTCGCCGCCCCAGTACAGCAGGCTCTCGGTCATCGTGACGCCCCGCACAAACTGCGCCGCGTGGTCGCGGTACGAGGGCACCAGCACGTCTTCGGGCCGCATCGCAAAGGCCACGCCGACGCCGATGGCTTCCTGTCCGAGGGCCGAGGCAAAGGTGCCGATCTTGCCGGTGCGCTGCAGCGCGATCGCCTTCAGGTCGAACTGGCGCGTCAGCACCATGGCCTGGTACAGCGGCAGCAGCGCATCAGGGTCGCTGGCAAAGGGCGGGGGCGGGGAAGTGGGGGAAGGGGGTTCGCCCGGCGGGGCGAGATAACGCGTATAGCCGATCTCGAAGCTCGCAACCATGGACATGGCAGGTCTCTCGATGCGCGTGTCGTGTTGTGATCCCGGGCGTGCTTTGTGGGCGCGCGCGGCATGTGTAGTCGAGTGTAGGGTATTTGCGGCGGATTGGCGGCGGCAATTGTCTTGCCGTGCACAAGGCGGGGCGGGCCCAGGCACGGCCAACGAAAAAGGGGCTCCCGTGCGGGAGCCCCTGCGCAGATGATCCGCGCCGGATCAGCGCTGGTACGGCGGCGGCACGAAGCCCGCGAAGCGCTGCTGCGTCACCGCCTTGAACTCGGCCGACTGGTAGGCTTCCTTGATGTCCTTGACGAACGGCTTGTTGACGTCGGCCGTCTTCACCGCCACCAGGTTCATGTAGTAGTCGGGAATCTTTTCCAGCGCCAGCGCGGTGGTCAGCTTCAGCCCCGCGGCCAGCGCGAAGTTGCCGTTGACGAAGGCGTAGTCGACATCGTCGAGCGAACGCGGCAGCTGCGCGGCCTCCAGCTGGATCAGCTTGAGCTTGTGCGGGTTGGTGTCGATGTCGCGCTCGCTGGCGCGGACCGGGTCGGTGCCCGGCTTGAGCGTGACCCAGCCCACCTGCTGCAGGATGGCGATGGCGCGCGCCAGGTTGGTCGGGTCGTTCGGCAGCGAGACGGTGTTGCCCGGCTTCACTTCCGCCAGCGTCTTGTGCTTGTGGCTGTAGATGCCGATCGGCGCGGTCGGGACCTGGATGATGTCGGTCAGCTGCAGCTTGCGGTCTGCCGAGAACTTCTTCAGGTAAGCCACGTGCTGGAAGGCATTGGCATCGATGGCGCCGTCGGCCAGCGCCAGGTTGGGCTGCACGTAGTCGCTGAACTCGATGATGGTGACCTTGTAGCCGCGCTTTTCCAGCACCGGCTTCACGCCGTAGCGGATCTGGTCGGCGTACGGGCCGGCGGTGGCGCCGAAGCGGATTTCCTTCTTGTCCGGATCGGCGGCGCCCGCGCCTTGCACCACGCCCAGCGCCAGCACTGCCGCGGCTACCGCGAGGCC
The DNA here is from genome assembly GCF_016894385.1 of Cupriavidus oxalaticus. Classification (NCBI taxonomy): domain Bacteria; kingdom Pseudomonadati; phylum Pseudomonadota; class Betaproteobacteria; order Burkholderiales; family Burkholderiaceae; genus Cupriavidus; species Cupriavidus oxalaticus. The sequence goes on along the minus strand of NZ_CP069811.1, from coordinate 2,463,711 downwards.
GAATTTCCCGTATCGCATCAAAACGCTCCCCTGTTGTTCGTTGGTCGTCTGTCGGAGAGCCCATTGTATGGAAGCCAAGTCATCTGGCGAACGAGTTCTTAATCATGCCGATATGCCTGAAGCGCATATAGGCCGCATGCCGGCAGCGCGGTGCACTACGCTGAAGGACGCCAAGCCCATCCTTGCACGGAGGCCGCCATGCCCGAACAACTGACCCGGCATCCCGATGTCACGCTGCAGGTCCTGCGCAGCGCCGGCGCCCGCTGCGGCGAGGGCGCGCCGCAGGACATCCTCAAGGCATGCCCGCGCGAGCGCTTCTGCAAATTGCCCGGCGGCGAAGTCTGCGTGTACGGCCTGGATAACGCCGTCACCATGACGCAGATCACGGCCGCCGACTGGCACGCGCTGGCACAGCAGGCGGGCCCGCCGCCCAATCCCGGCATGGCGCCGCTGACACTGGCCGGCGCGGGCACGGCGGGGCTGCTGGCCGGGGTGCTGCTGACGGCCCTGGTGGTCCGCCGACGGCGCGGCTCTGGCTGAGCAGCCCAGGCGGCCCGGGCAACACACCGGCGCTGGCATGGTGTTTGCGGCGCTTCTCGGGCCATGACACCGTTGCCACCCGCCCCCGACAGCACCCCCCTGCTGGAGAACGGAGAAGCGTACTTTCCGCGCGCATCCGGGGCGATCGCGCACGCGCGCCAGAGCGAGCTGGTGGAAACTTTTATCCTGTTCGACGGCGAGGCAGGAAAGAAATTGCACGCCGCCTTGCTGGCCGCCGCGCGGCGTCGCGTGCGCGTGGCCGTCGCTGTGGACGGCTTCGGCCCGCACCACTTGCCCCCTGAATCCGGGGAGTCCGGGTGATGGTCGCGCAGGCGCTTTCGGCAATCCGGCACCACGCGCGCTGGCCGATGTGGCGGCGCGCGCTGGGCATCCTGTTCATCGCGGCAGTGCTTGCGCTGATCGCGCGCAAGCTGGGAACCATCGACTGGGACGCGGTCCTCGCCGCGCTGCGCGGCTTCGACCGCCGCACGCTGTTGCCCGCCGCGGGTTTCGCGGTGCTGACGGGTTTGCTGTACAGCCAGTTCGACGTGCTGGGGTGCCGCTACGCCGGCCACCCGCTGCCGGTGCGTCGGGTGATGGCGATCGCCTATGTCAGCTACACGATGAGCCTGAACCTGGGCGCGACGCTCGGCGGCGCGGGCGTGCGCTACCGGCTGTATTCGCGCGCGGGCCTGAGCCCGCCACAGATCTGGAGCGTGTTTGCGGTGGCGGTCAGCAGCAACTGGCTTGGCTACGCGCTGCTGGCGGGCATCATCCTGGCCGGGCAGCTGGTAGTGCTGCCGCCCGAGTGGGGTATCCCGCCGGCGGCGACGCGGCTGATTGGCGCAGTGATGCTGGCCGCGCCGGCTGGCTACGTAGCGGCATGTGCGGCGTGGCAGGGTCGGCACCGTACTGTGCGCGACCATGACATCTATGTGCCGTCACCGCGCTTCGCGCTGTTGCAGATCCTGGTGTCGGCGGGCAACTGGGCGGCGGTGGCTGGCATCCTGCATGCCTTTCTGCATGCGCATGCGGACTATTACACGGTGCTGGGCGTATACCTCGCCTCCGGGCTGGCGGGTGTGGTGATCCGCGTGCCGGGCGCGCTGGGTGTTGTCGAGACGGTGTTTCTGACGATGCTGGGCGGACAGGTGCCGCATGGGTTGCTGCTGGCGGCGTTGATCGCGTACCGGGCGTTGTATTACCTGATACCGCTGGGTATTGGTACCGTTGGGTATTTCCTGCTGGAGGCGCGCGGGAAGAAGCTGGCGGCGGGGACGGAGATCGAAGACGGCCAACGCCGGTAGTGAACGCTCCCCTCTCCCGCCTGCAGGCGGGAGAGGGAAGAAAACCTGCGCTTACGCCGCCGCCAGCGCCCGATCCAGGTCCTCGAGCAGGTCATCGATATGCTCGATGCCCACCGACAGCCGCACCATGTCCTCGCTGACACCAGCCGCCTTCAACTCCTGCGCATTGAGCTGCCGATGCGTGGTCGATGCCGGATGCGTCGCCAGCGACTTGGCATCGCCGATATTGACCAGCCGCGTGAACAGCTGCAGCGCATCCAGGAAGCGCGCCCCGCCTTCGCGGCCGCCCTGCTTCAGCCCGAACGACAGGATGCCGGGACCGCGGCCGCCCAGGTACTTCTGCACCAGCGCGTGGTCCGCATGGTCGGGCAGGCCGGCAAAGTTGACCCATTCCACCTTCGGGTGCTGCTGCAGGTGGCGCGCGATCGCCAGCGCGTTCGCAGTGATGCGGTCCAGCCGCAGCGCCAGCGTCTCGATGCCTTGCAGGATCAGGAACGCGTTGAACGGCGACAGCGCCGCGCCGGTATTGCGCAGCGGCACCACGCGCGCGCGGCCGATATAGGCCGCCGGCCCCAGCGCCTCGGTGTAGACCACGCCGTGGTACGACACGTCGGGCTCGTTCAGGCGCCGGAAGCGCGCCTTGTGCTGCGCCCACGGAAACTTGCCGCTGTCGACGATGGCGCCGCCGACGCTGTTGCCGTGGCCGCCCAGGTACTTGGTCAGCGAATGCACGACGATGTCGGCGCCATGCTCGAACGGCCGGCACAGGTACGGCGAGGGCACGGTGTTGTCGACGATCAGCGGCACGCCGTGGTTGTGCGCCACGCGTGCGATCGCCTCGATGTCGACCACGTTGCCGAGCGGGTTGCCCACCGACTCGACGAACACGGCCTTGGTGCGTTCGTCGATCAGGTCGCCGAAGCCCGACGGGTTGCGGCCGTCGGCAAAGCGGGTCTCGATCCCGGACTGCGGCAGCGTGTGCGCCAGCAGGTTGTAGGTGCCGCCATACAGCTGGCTCGCCGAAACGATGTTGTCCCCGGCCTCCGCGATGGTCTGGATCGCGTAGGTGATCGCGGCCATGCCCGATGCCAGCGCCAGCGCGCCGACGCCGCCCTCGAGCGCGGCCAGGCGCTGCTCGAGCACGTCGTTGGTCGGGTTCATGATGCGACTGTAGATGTTGCCCGCGACCTTCAGGTCGAACAGGTCGGCGCCGTGCTGCGCATTGTCGAAGGCGTAGGCCACCGTCTGGTAGATGGGCACCGCCACGGCGCGGGTGGTCGGATCGGGCGAGTAGCCGCCATGGACGGCCAAAGTTTCGAGTCTCATGTTCTTCTCTGGGTTGTGTGCCGGACATGCCCGGCGGCGCGGCGCTCGCAAGCGCTCCGCCGGGCCGGATGATGGTACCAGCGAGCCGCCGCACTGCCGAGGCAGTGCGGCCGCCATGGTCACGGAGGGCACCCCAGCGAGGCAAGGAAGCTTATTGCATTTGGATATGCGGCCGGCACGAGCGTGCCGGCCGCTGGCACGACTCACGCGGCGCGCTGCGCGGCGGCATCGGCGTGGTCCGCCGGCTGGTTGGCCGGGGCCGTGCCGTCGCGGCGCACGCCGGCCTTGACCGCCACGCTGTGGCGCCCGTCCACGCTGACCGGCACCGCGCCGACCACGGTGGCGCGGCGCACCACGCGCTTGGCGTCGCCGTAGTCGTTGATGGCGTAGTGCTGCGTGGCGCGGTTGTCCCAGATGGCGACATCGCCCGCGCGCCAGCGCCAGCGCACCGTGTTCTCGAGCCGGTGCACGTGGCCCTGCAGCACCGACACCAGGTGCGCCGAATCGACCGACGAATAGCCGAGCAGCTTCTTGACGAAGTGCCCCAATACCAGCGTGCGCTCGCCGGACTCGGGATGCACGCGCACCACCGGATGCTCGGTTTCATAGAGCGCGGAGGTGAACACCTCGCGATAGCGCTTCAGCCCCTCGCTGCTGGCGTTCACCCGCGAGGCCGCGTAGTCGTAGTCGTTGGTGTGCAGCGCCCACAGCTTGTCGGCCAGCTCGCGCAGCGGCTCGGGCAGGTCCTGGTATGCCGCGGCGGTGTTGGCCCACACGGTGTCGCCGCCGGACGCGGGCACGGTCACCGCGCGCAGCACCGACACCGCCGGATAGGCCAGGTCGAAGGTCACGTCGGTATGCCAGGAATTGGCGCGGCCGCCGTGTTCGGAATCGAGCTCGAGCAGCTGCGTGCCGTCGCGCGGGGGCACGGTCGGGTGCGGCACCAGTTCGCCGAACAGCGCGGCGAAGCGCTGCTGCGCGCTGTCGTCGAGATGGACCTGGTCGCGGAAGAACAGCACCTTGTGCCGCAGCAGCGCGGCACGGATGGCGGCGAAGGTCTGCGCAGGCAGGTCGCCATGCAGCGCGACGCCGCGCACTTCGGCGCCGATGCGGCCGGCTACCGGGTGGATATCGAGCTGGACTACCTGGTCTTGCTGGGTTGCTTGGGTCATTGCTGGGCTCCGGGAAAATGCGGGTGGGTCATCGAGGGTGAGCAATCGTTCGAATGCGGTCAGGCGGGTTCGGCAATGGTTTCGGCGGCGATAGCCTGTCCGGCGAATTCCTGCAGCACGGCATCGCGCACGCGGGAAAAAGCCTGCCCGGCGCGCTCGCGCGGATGCGGCAGGCCGACCGGCACGATGCGGCGGATGCGGCCGGGCCGCGGCTCCATCACCACTACGCGGTCGCCGAGGTACACCGCCTCCTCGACGTCATGCGTGACCAGGATCATGGTGATGCCCTCGGCCTGCCAGATGCGGTGCAGCTCCTGCTGCAAATAGCTGCGCGTCATCGCGTCGAGCGCGCCGAACGGTTCGTCGAGCAGCAGGATCCCGGGGCGCGTCACCAGCGCACGCGCAATCGCCACGCGCTGCGACATGCCGCCCGAAAGCTGGTGCGGATACGCCTGCTCGAAGCCGCGCAGCCCGACCAGTGCGATATGCTCGGCGACATTGCGGTCCTTCTCCGCCGCGCTGCCCGGCGTGTTCAGCAGCGCCAGCCGGATGTTCTGCTCCACCGTCAGCCACGGGAACAGCCGGTGCTCCTGGAACACGATGCCGCGCTGCAGGCTGGTGCCGGCCACGCGCTTGCCATCGAGCAGGATCTCGCCGCGGTAGCCTTCTTCCAGCCCTACCACCAGCCGCAGCAAGGTCGACTTGCCGCAGCCGCTGGCGCCGACGATGCTGACAAACTCGCCCGGGGCGATGGTCAGTGTGATGTCCTCCAGCACGGGCAGGGTGCGGCCCTTGACCTCGTACTGCTTGTGCAGGTGAGCGATGCTGAGCGTGCCGGCATGCGCCATGTCGTTCTCTCCAGAAATTTTGAGGAAGCGGTCCGATCAGCCCGCCGCCACCGAGCTGCCGCGCCACGCGAGCAGCCGTCGTTCGATCCGGCTGGCGATCCAGTTGAGCGTGAAGCCGACCAGCCCGACCACGATCACGCCGAAGATCACCAGGTCCATCCAGAAGTTCTCGCGACCGTCGATCATGGTGTTGCCGATGCCCTTGCCCGAGACCAGCAGGTACTCGGCGCCCAGCGTCGCCAGCCACGCATAGATCAGCCCCAGGTGGATGCCGGCGAAGATCGACGGCGCCGCCGACGGCAGCACCACGCGCCACAGCACCTGCGCGCGGCTCAAGCGCAGCACGCGCGCCACTTCCAGCAGGTCGGCGGGCACCGCGCGGATGCCTTCGAAGGTGTTGAGCACCACCGGGAAGAATGCCGCCAGCGACAGGAACACCACCTTGGCGGTATCGCCCAGCCCGAACCACACCGAGATCAGCGGGATCCATGCGAACAGCGAGATCTGCTTGACGGTATGGAAACTCGGGCCGACCAGCCGCTCGAACAATCGCGACAGTCCCAGCGCCGCGCCGAATACCAGCCCCGCGCTGGCGCCGATGGTGAATCCGGCCACGTCGCGCCACAGGCTGGCCGACAGCGAGACCAGGAGCGCGCCGCTCTGGAACTGGCGCACCGCGGTGTCCCACACGGCGGATACGGGCACCAGCAGCGGCGACGTGGTCCATTGGAAGCGCACGGCGGCCCACCACAGCGCCACCAGCACCAGCGGCAGGATCCAGCCGCGCAGCGCGCGCGGCACGGCAAGACGGAAATGCCTGGCGGAAACGTTCATCGTGGCCTCCGTTTCAGAATCCCGGCTTGCGCCAGCGCAGCACCGCGCCTTCTGCCAGCGCCAGCACCTTGTCCAGCGCAAAGCCGATCACGCCCACCACCACCACCGCGGCAAGCACCATGTCGAGCTGGAACAGCTGGCGGCCGTAGACGATCATGTAGCCCAGCCCCTCGGACGAAGCCAGCAGCTCCACCACCACCAGTGCCAGCCAGGCATGCGTGAGGCCGTAGCGCACGCCGTTCCACACCGGCGCCGCCGCAGCGGGCAGCACCACGCGCACGAGCGTCTGCCAGCGCGTCAGCTGCAGCACGCGCGCCACTTCCAGGTAGCGCACCGGCACGCTGCCGATGCCCTTGTAGGTATTCAGCGCCACGGGCACGAACGCCGCCTTGGCGATCAGGATCACCTTGAGCGCTTCGTCGATGCCGACCAGCAGCATCAGCAGCGGCAGCCAGCCCAGCACCGGCACCTGGCTGAAGGCCTTGAAGGTCGGGTACACGTAGTCGCGCAACGTCGGCGACAGCCCCATCGCGGCGCCCAGCGCAAGGCCGCCGAGCAGGCCCACGCCGAAGCCGCCCGCGACGCGCAGCGCGCTGATGGCCAGGTTGGCCTGCAGTTCGCCGCTGCTCCACAGCTCGGCCAGCGTGCGCGCGACGTCATCGGGTGCGGGCAGCACCTGCGGCGGGATCCAGGCATGGCGCGATGCCACGTACCAGGCCAGCAGCAGTGCCAGCGGGACCGGCCAGGCGAGCAGCCAGCGCGTGGCCTGGCGCCAGTTCAGGGTCTTGTTGTGCAACGGGGCCGTGCGCGGTGCGGCGGCGGGTAGCGACAGGTCGGCGGCGGACATGGCATCAGGCTCCCAGGATCTTGCCGTTGGGCTGGTACACGGGCCAGTAGGTCTGCAGGCTCAGGTCGTTGAGCGCGGCCTTGAGGAAGCGCTGGTCGATCCACTGGTCGACGTCGAAGCGCGCACGGCTCAGGCGGAAGCGATAGGCCTGCTCGACGGCGTCCTTGTAGCGGCTGACCAGGAAGGGATCGAAGTTGGGATTCAGCCGCACGCGCAGCGGCTCGCCGTCGAAGTCTTCCTTCCAGTGTTCGTATGGCGTGCCGGCGCGGGCCCAGGTGCGCAGCACCTCTTCGCGATGGCTTTCGTCGGAGGCCCAGCGCGCGGCTTCGACCGCGGTCTTCACCAGGTGTTGGGTGGCCTCGGGATAGCGGCTGGCGAAATCGTCGGTCACGAGCACATGGCTCTGGCGCGTGTAGATCGGCGACTGGTTCTTGCTCGAATAGAGGATGCGTACCGCGCCCTTGTCGCGCAGGCGCAGGATGTCCATGGCGCCGATGGCCGCGTCGATGTCCTTGGTGGACAGCGCCGCGAGATAGCCGGCGGTATCGAGGTTGAGCAGGCGCAGGTCCTTGTCGGTGAGGCCGTTGGCCTCCAGCAGGCGCAGCGCGGGAAGATGCATGTTGGTGCCCTTGAACAGGGACACGCGCTTGCCGCGCAGGTCGGCGAGCGTCTTCAGCGGCGAGTCGGGCGGTACGCCGACATAGATGTTGGCGCGCACGCCGGTAGCCAGCACCAGCCGCGTCTTCAGCCCGGCGGCGCGGCCGACCAGCGACGGCAAATCGCCCTGCAGCGCAAAGTCGAGCTGGCGGTTGGCCAGCGCCTCGTTGACCGCGGGGCCCGCGCCCTTGAAGAAGAACCATTCGACGCGCGTGCCGGTGGGCTTGAACGATTCCTCCAGCCAGCCGCGTGCGTGCGCAATCGCGAGCGAGCTGCCGGCAAAGCTGGGCGGCGTGCCGGTGGCTGGCTGCGCCACGCCGATGCGGATCACGTCGGGCCGTGCCGACGGACTCGCGCTGAATGCGGACAGCGGCGACAGCGATGCGGCCAGGCCAAGGCCTGACCACGCCGCGCCGCGCAGCAGGTCGCGGCGGCTCAAGCGGGATTGCAGTGCATCGGTACCGTGGGATCCGGCGGCGGTACGGGGGCGCGGGGCCTTCATCGTGCAGACCTTCTCGAAGTGGAGGACGGCTCAACGATAAGCGGCGCCGCGCGCGGACCTGAACGAATGATTCCGGCATTGGATATCGGCACGGCGCATATGGCGCGCCGCCTCTAATGTCCAGACATGGATATGCGATAAGCGGATAAGTGCCAGCGATTTGATTCGTTGACCGTGCTTGCGTCGGTTCCCTACATTGCAAGCTTGTACGCGGCATTCGCTGCCGCGCAGGCTTTCCCGAATCCAGAGCTGCCATGACGACCGCAATCGCCCACGCCACTGTTTCGCGCCAGCAGAGCGCTCCACCTTCCAACGTCATCGATGCCGGCCAGGATTTCGAGATTCGCGCGCTGGACGCGCCGCTGGGTGCCGAGGTGCTCGGCCTCGACCTGTCCCGCCCGCTGTCCGGCAGCGATTTCGCGCGCATCCATCGCGCCCACCTCGACTATCACGTGGTGGTGTTCCGCGACCAGCGGATCACCCCGGCGCAGCAGGTCGACTTCAGCCGCCGCTTCGGCCCGCTGCAGGTCCACGTGCTGCACCAGTTCCAGCTGCCCGGCCATGCCGAAGTGCTGGTGGTGTCGAATGTGGTGGAGAACGGCAAGCCGATCGGGCTCGGCGATGCCGGCCACTTCTGGCATTCGGACCTGTCGTACAAGGAAAAGCCGAGCCTGGGCTCGCTGCTGCATGCGCGCGAGCTGCCCGCCGCAGGTGGCGATACGCTGTTCGCCAACATGCACCTGGCATGGGATAGCTTGCCCGCGGAACTTCAGCGCACCGTCGACGGCCTGTACGCCGAGCACACCTACCTGGCGCGCTATGCCGAACTGCAGCAGCGCAGCCCGTGGCGCCCCAACCTGACGCCGGAGCAGATCGCGCAGGTCAGGCCGGTATTGCAGCCGGTAGTGCGCACCCATCCCGAGACCGGCCGCAAGGCGCTCTTCGTCAGCGAGCACTTCACCACGCGCATTGCCGGCCTGCCCGAAAACGAGAGCCGCGACCTGCTCGAGCAGCTGTTCGCGCACAGCGTCAAGCCCGAGCACGTCTACCGCCACCAGTGGCAGCCGCATGACCTGGTGTTCTGGGACAACCGCTCGCTGCTGCACCTGGCCGCGGGCTGTCCGGACCACCTGCGGCGCGTGATGTACCGCACCACCATCGAAGGCGACGTGCCGCGCTGACGCGGCATTCGCTTCGCCGTGCATCCCAGGCGCGCGCAAGCCGCGTGCGTCCCATCCACGATTTCCCGGAGTTCATTCATGTTCCAACGTGTTTCCCGCAAGCTGGGCCTGCTCGCACTGAGCGCCGGCCTGGCGATTTCCGGCACCGCACACGCCGAAGGCAAGCTGCGCATCGCCGAACAGTTCGGCGTGGTCTACCTGCTGCTCAACGTGGCGCGCGACCAGCAGCTGATCGAAAAGCACGGCAAGCAGCAGGGCGTCGACGTCAAGGTCGAATGGACCCAGCTGTCCGGCGGCGCAGCGGTCAACGACGCGCTGCTGTCCGGCGCGATCGACATCGCCGGTGCCGGCGTCGGCCCGCTGCTGACGCTGTGGGACCGCACCCATGGCAAGCAGAACGTGCGCGGCGTGGCCTCGCTCGGCAACTTCCCGTACTACCTGGTGAGCAACAATGCCAAGGTGAAGACCATTGCCGACTTCACCGAGAAAGACCGCATCGCCTTGCCGGCGGTGGGCGTGTCGGTGCAGTCGCGGGTGCTGCAGCTGGCAGCGGCGAAGCAATGGGGCGACAAGGAGTACAACCGGCTCGACAAGTGGACCGTGGCGGTGCCGCATCCCGATGCCGCTGCCGCGATCATCTCGGGCGGCACGGAAATCACCGGGCATTTCGGCAACCCGCCGTTTCAGGAGCAGGAGCTGGCCGGCAACCCGAACGCGCGCATCGTGCTGAACTCGTATGACGTGCTGGGCGGACCGAGCTCGTCGACGGTGCTGTACGCGACCGAGAAATTCCGCAACGACAACCCCAAGACCTACCGCGCCTTCGTCGATGCGCTGGCCGAAGCGGCTGCGTTCGCCACCGCCAATCCGGAGGCCGCCGCCGATATCTACCTGCGCCAGAGCAAGGCCAGGACCGACCGTGCGCTGCTGGTGCGCGTGCTGAAGAACCCGCAGGTGCAGTTCAAGGTGGCGCCGCAGAACACGCTTGTGCTGGCCTCGTTCATGCACCGCGTCGGCGCGATCCGCAACCAGCCGAAGTCCTGGCAGGATTACTTCTTCCAGGACCCGGTCACCGCGCAGGGGAGCTGACCATGGCCACGCACAGCCTGCGCGTGGTGTCGGACCGGGCCGCGCCGCTGCTCCCGCCGTTGCTTCAGATTGACGGCGTCTCGCTGGAGTACCGCACGCCCGAGCGCATCGTGCGCGCCACGCACCAGGTCAGCTTCGACGTGCATGCGGGCGACCGCTTCGTGCTGCTGGGGCCCTCGGGCTGCGGCAAATCGACCTTGCTCAAGGCGGTGGCCGGTTTCGTCGCGCCCGCCGAGGGCGAGATCCGGCTGGAAGGCCAGCGCGTGCGGCAGCCCGGTCCGGACCGGATCGTGGTGTTCCAGGAGTTCGACCAGCTGCCGCCGTGGAAGACCGTGGTGCAGAACGTCATGTTCCCGCTGCGGCAGGCGCGCGGCCTGTCGCGTGCCGAAGCGCGCGAGCGCGCGCTGGACAGCCTGGAGAAGGTCGGGCTGGCCGATTTCGCGGATGCCTACCCGCATACGCTGTCGGGCGGCATGAAGCAGCGCGTGGCGATCGCGCGGGCGCTGGCAATGCGGCCCAAGGTGCTGCTGATGGACGAGCCCTTTGCCGCGCTCGACGCGCTGACGCGCCGGCGCATGCAGGAAGAGCTGCTGGCGCTGTGGGACGACGCGGGTTTCACGCTGCTGTTCGTCACGCACTCGATCGAGGAAGCGCTGGTGGTGGGCAGCCGCATCCTGCTGCTGTCGCCGCACCCGGGCCGCGTGCGCGCCGAACTGAACAGCCACCAGTTCGGCCTGGCCAGCCAGGGCGGCACGGAATTCCAGGCCGCCGCGCAACGCATCCACACCATGCTGTTCGGCGAGCCCGCCGCCGAGGCGCAGACGCCGCGCGCGCGCAGCGCAGCGAGCCGTTAGCCGGCCGCTAGCGAGCCGGCTGCGGAAAGAGAAAGACGCACCATGACGCAATCCACCCTGGCGCTCCCGGAGTCGCCCGAACTCCGCCCCGACTTCCGGCCGCTGGTGCGCCCGGAATACGAGCGCGACATCGAACCCTTCACCGACGCGCCGCTGGCGCGCGCGCTGCCGTGGCAGCAGCGGCTGTGGCAGCACGGCTGGCTGCGCAAGGCCGTGATCCTGCTGGCGCTGGCACTGGTGTGGGAAATCGTGGCACGCGTGCAGGACAACGACCTGCTGCTGCCGACCTTCCTGGCGACCCTGCGCGCCTTCGTGCAGGATGTGGCCAGCGGCGAACTGCCGGGCAAGGCGGCGGTGTCGCTGTCGGTGCTGCTGCGCGGCTATGCCGCGGGTATCGTGCTGGCGTTCGTGCTGACCTCGCTGGCGGTGTCGACGCGCTTCGGCCGCGATGTGCTGGACACGCTGACCGCCATGTTCAACCCGCTGCCGGCGATCGCGCTCTTGCCGCTGGCGCTGCTGTGGTTCGGGCTGGGCACCACGAGCCTGGTGTTCGTGCTGGTCCACTCGGTGCTGTGGCCGCTGGCGCTGAACATGTACGCCGGCTTCCAGGCGGTGCCGCAGACGCTGCGCATGGCCGGGCGCAACTACGGCCTGCGCGGGCCGCGCTATGTCGCGCTGGTGCTGGTGCCCGCCGCGCTGCCGGCGATCCTGTCGGGGCTGAAGATCGGCTGGGCCTTTGCCTGGCGCACGCTGATCGCGGCCGAGCTGGTGTTCGGCGCGTCGTCGGGCAAGGGCGGGCTGGGCTGGTTCATTTTCCAGAACCGCAACGAGCTCTATACGGACCGCGTGTTCGCGGGCCTGGCGGCGGTGATCCTGATCGGCCTGCTGGTGGAAGGGCTGGTCTTCACCACGCTGGAGCGGCTGACCGTACGCCGCTGGGGCATGCAGCACTAACCTTGCCTCGCACGGAGCAGGAGCGCGTGCGCGCCCCGCTGCAGGGAGGGCATCGACGGCCATCCGGCGCTCAGGAAGTCTCCTTTCCCCCTATCGCATCCTATCGCACCGAAGCCTACCGCTGCGATCGACTGGGCTGAGTGCCGCCGCGCTACATCGTCGCGTGCCGGACCCAGAACGCCGGGCCGCGGCACGCGGCGGCGCTGAACGCCGGCGGCGGCAGGCCGTTGCGGCCGGCGCTCGGGCGCGGCTCGATCTGTTCCCAGATTCGCAGCATGGCCATGATTTTGGGCAAGGCCTTGACGCCGGTGGACGTGGGCAGCCAGCTGGGGTTGCCCACACTGAACAGCGGCGTGCCGAGCGCGGCCTCCAGGCCGCGGATCTGGTAATGGAGTCTCTGGGTCTGGATGCCCAGCGCTTGCGCGGCGCGGGCGGTGTCGCGGTGCTGCATCAGTGCGACGAAAGCGCGCAACGACAGGAAGCTGACGCGCCTGTTGTTGACAAGATTTGCCATGCGTGTGCCCTTGCCGGGATGAGCACTGGCGGTGCGTTGGACACCGTTGCGCGGCGGGGAGGCGATGCATCCCCGGGGGCGCGGCCTGTTGCCGGCGGATCGAAGTGAATCGATCGTAGCGGCGCGCGCACGGGGGCAGGACGAGGAAGTTTCCGAGTTGAGGTGGGGAAAGTTCTTGATCGGGTGATGATGCCGGCGCGCTTCAGTGCATCGGCAAATGGCCGATCGCCGTCAGCGCCTGCATCACCTCGGGCGACAGGCGGCGTTCGCGGCACGGCACGCCGGCGGTCTCCAGCGTGGTCCACAGGTCGGCAGCGCCAGTGACGATGCGTTGCCGCAGGTGCGCCAGATATGCATACTCCGCGGACGTCAGCGGGCGCGGCGCGCTGCGCAGGTCATCCAGGATGGCGCCAAGCGAAAGGGCGGGAACGGTCATACCAGGGTCGGGAATAGCAGGGCGGGACATTGATGCAGTATTGACGCGAGATTCTTGCGCGGTCGGCGCGGTAAGCAACGCATGATTTTATCCAGCGGATGCAGTGCCTGCTTAACCAAATGCGACCGACTTTGGCCGCAATTCTGCTTGCATGTCGGCGAGTGGCGATTGCGCGGCGGCAATGTGGCGCATGCTGGGGCTGGTGGGGCGCGCAAGCCGCTTGCACGCGGCCGTTGCCATTAGAGGCATCCTTCAGCGCGAGCAGGGGTGTTGCATAAAAACGCCAGTCCGCCAGAGCGGGGCAGCGGCGCCGGAACCACAACTGGCCCGCCATGCACGCCCCCGGCTAGACGGGGGTGCCACCTGCCGGCGCGCGCGGGCTATCATGCGCGTTTGCCGAGCGCCGGCGGCCTGTCCCGGCGTGTCGTGACCGCCCCCTGGCCCCAGTACCGCTCATCGGATTGACGGCAAGGCGGACCGCCTCCTTGAGGATTCCCGTGCACCTGGACCAGCAGACCATTGCGGTCGTGATGATGGTGTTTTTCTGCAGCACGCTCGTGATCGCGGCGGGGCTGGTGTTCGCGCTGCGCGCGAGCGAGGCGGGGCGCCTGTGGGCATCGGGGCACGTACTGGCATCCGGCGCGGGCCTGGCGCTGGCGTTGAGCGCGGCCACCGGCACCCTCCACCTCGGCACGCCAGGGGCGGGTGCCTTCGTCATCGGCTGGCTGCTGATCTACCGCGGCGTGCGCGTCTATTACGGCGTACCGGCGTACCCGGGCGCGCTGGCCGGTGCCGCCACCATCGTGCTGGCCATCCTGGTGGCCGTTGGCGGCCTGCCCGGCGGGCCTCAGCTGGTGTTGCGCGTGGTCTACGGCGTGCTGGCGCTGTTGTCGCTGGCCACCTTTGCCACGCTGGCGCGCGCCGGGCGCGGGCGGCGCAGCATCGGTGCCCCGCTGGTGCTGGTCGCCAGCCTGGTGCAGCTGGCCACGCAGCTGGCCGGCTTCAACCATGCCATGCGGCCTGCCGGTGCCGATGCCGCGCCGATGATCCTGTTCTTCGCCGGCCCCGCCGGTTCGGCCTGGATGCTGGCGCCGCTGATCGCGACGCTGCTGGGCCTGTTCGGCTTCACCGTGATGGCGATGGAGCAGATCGTCGCGCACAACGAGAGCGGCGCGCGCGTCGATGCGCTGACCGGCCTGCTCAACCGCGGCGCGCTGGAGATGTCGGCGCTGCAGCTGGTGGCGCGCTGGCAGCGCGACGGGCTGCCGCTGTCCTGCCTGGTGATCGACATCGACTACTTCAAGCAGGTCAACGACACCTTCGGCCACCATGCCGGCGATGCGGTGCTGCGCGAAGTGGCGCACGCGCTGGACAACTCGCGCCGCGCTTCCGACGTGGCCGGGCGCTATGGCGGGGAGGAGTTCTGCATCCTGTGCCCGCACACCGACGAGCAGCAGGCGACAGCACTGGCCAACCGCATCCTGCGCAAGGTGCGCGCGATCGCGCTGCCCGGCGCGCAGGGCTTTGCCAGCGTCAGCATTGGCGTGGCGCAGCTGCGCGGCGGGCAGGGCAGCAAGGAAGGCCTGTGGCGCGCGCTGTTTGCCGATGCCGACCGCGCGCTGTACCACGCCAAGGAGCACGGGCGCGACCGTTATGTGCTGGCGTCGTCGATGGCCGCGCCGGTGCCGGGCCACGCCACGGCGATGCTGGAACCTGTCGCCGACTCCGTCGCCTGAAATCGGGGACCGCCCCGCGCCTGCCATACAATGGCGCCCCCGCCCGTGCTCGCGTCCCACCAGCGCTACCCGCGGCCAGCGGGCAACTGATGTGGTGTCTTGCAGGAAAACTTGGAATCCATGATGTCAAACGCATGCGGCCTGGACTTCGGCACGTCCAACTCAACCGTCGGCTGGAGCCGCCCCGACCGCCCCGCGCTGCTGCCGCTGGAAGACGGCAAGCCGACGCTGCCGTCGGTGATCTTCTTCCACGCCGAGGATCCGCTGGTCAGCTATGGCCGCGCCGCGCTCGGCGATTATCTGGCCGGCTATGAAGGGCGGCTGATGCGCTCGCTCAAGAGCCTGCTCGGCACTTCGATGATGGATGACAGCACCGAGGTGATGGGGCAGGCCATGCCGTTCCGCAAGCTGCTGGCGCATTTCATCCGGGAACTGAAGACCCGCGCCGAGCAGGCCGGCGGCACCACCTTCTCGCACGCAGTGCTGGGCCGCCCGGTGTTCTTCATCGACGAAGACCCGGCCGCCGACCGGCTCGCCGAGGAGACGCTGGCCGAGATCGCGCGCGACGCCGGCTTTGCCGAGATTGCGTTCCAGTACGAGCCGATTGCCGCCGCCTTCGACTACGAAGCCGGCATTTCGCGCGAGGAACTGGTACTGGTGGCCGATATCGGCGGCGGCACCTCGGACTTCTCGCTGGTGCGCCTGTCGCCGGAGCGCGCCCGCAAGACCGACCGCAGGGAGGACATCCTTGCCAACGGCGGCGTGCATATCGGCGGCACCGACTTTGACCGCGCGCTCAGCCTGGCGCGCGCCATGCCGCTGCTCGGGCTGGGCAGCCAGCTGCGCAACGGCAAGGCGATGCCGTCGAGCCAGTATTTCGACCTGGCCAGCTGGCACACCATCAACTACGTCTACACGCGCAAGGCCTGGTCGGTGGTGATGGACAACTACCGCGACGCCGCCGATACCGTCAGCCTCGACCGGCTGGTGCGGCTGATCCGCGAGCGCGCCGGCCACTGGCTGGCGATCCAGGTGGAGGGCGCCAAGATCGCGCTGTCGGATGCGGCCAGCACCGAGATCGACCTGCACCGGCTGGAGCAGGGGCTGACGCTGACGATCACGCGCGACGAGTTCGATGCGTCGATCGACAAGCTGGTCGCCAGGACCGAGAGGACGGTGCAGCAACTGCTTGTTGATGCGGGCGTGGACGGCAATGGCGTCGATACCATCTTCTTCACCGGCGGTTCCAGCAGCGTGCCGTTGCTGCGCCAGCGGCTGGCGGCACTGCTGCCGCAGGCGCGCTGCGTCGAAGGCGACCGTTTCGGCAGCATCGGCAGCGGCCTGGCGCTGGATGCGGTGAGGAAGTTCGGCTAAGGAAGTTCGGAGGGCGTTCGGCTCGACCGGCGCGCCTACTGCTGCAGCATGTCGCGCAACGCAAAGCCGTCGCCCACCGCCAGCCTGGCCGCCCGCAGCGCGCCACGCGCCGCGGCGGCATCGCCCGCCAGCCGCAGCATTGCCGGCAATTGCCACGGCGCGCGCAGCAGCCCGCCCAGCACCGCCGTCACATCGGTCTTGCCGCCTGCGCCCATGCCTGCCGCCGCGGCGGCCGGTACGGCGCGGCTGGCCGGGTCGATAATCACGCGGCAAGCCGCGAACGGCAGCCGGCAGGCCGTGGCCATGCGCGCGGCGAGATGCGATTCCATGTCGACGCACAGCGCGCCGCTGGCCTGCCGCAGCGCCTGCTTTGCGGCGATGTCGAGCACCGGCTCGTCCGCGCCGGCGATGGGGCCGACCCGGGCATGCGGCAGCGCGGCGTGCAGCGCGTGGGTCCAGTCCGGCGCGGTGTCGTAGCGTTCGCCGGGCGCGCGGATCTCATCGGCGATGACCAGGTCGCCCGGCGCCAGCGCCGGGTCCAGCCCGCCGGCGACGCCGAAGCTGACGATGCCCCGGCATGCGCGGCTGGCCATGGCCGACACCTCCTGCTCCAGCGCGATGCCGCGCAGCCCGTGCACCACGCGGCAATGCGGGCCGGCGGCGATGCCGGCCTCGAAATCCATGCCGGTGACGACCATGACGAAGGGCGCGTTCACAGGCCCCACGTCACGCGGCCCTCACCGCCGCCGCCATCGTCACCGCCACGCTGCAGGTTGCGGTAGCGCGCCAGCGCCCACAGCGGGAAATAGCGCGCGTAGCCGTGGTAGCGCAGGTAGAACACGCGCGGGAAACCCACGGCGGTGAAGCGCGGCTCGTGCCAGAGCCCGCCCTCCTGCGGCGGGCGCTGCGTGCGCAGCAGGTAGCCGATGCCGCGCGCGACCGCCGGGTGCTGCACCGCGCCGGCCGCCATCAGCGCCAGCAAGGCCCAGGCAGTCTGCGATGCCACGCTGGGCGCGGGCTCATGGCCGCGGTAGTCGAGCCGGTAGCTGCCACCGTCTTCGCCCCAGCCGCCGTCTTCGTTCTGGATGCCGGCCAGCCAGTCGGCGGCGCGCCGCACCGCGGGCGCGTCGGGCCCCAGGCCGGCCGCATTCAGCGCGCACAGCGCGCTCCAGGTGCCGTAGATGTAGTTGGTGCCCCAGCGGCCGAACCAGCTGCCATCCGGCATCTGCTCGGCCAGCAGGTAGCGCAGCGCGCGCGCGGCGGGCTCGCTGCTGGCGGGCGTGGCGCCGGTCTGGCACAGCATCGACAGGCAGCGTGCCGAGACATCCGCGGTGGGCGGGTCGAGCAGCGCGCCGTGGTCGGCGAAGGGGATGTTGTTCAGGTACAGGTGCGTGTTTTCGGGCTCGAATGCGCCCCAGCCGCCGTTGCCGCTCTGCATGCCGACGATCCATTCGGCCGCGCGCGCCGCCGCTTCGTCGTAGCGGCCCGGCGCGGCGTGTTCGCGCATGTAGCGGTCCATCGCCGCCGCCACGACGGCGGTGTCGTCGACGTCCGGGTAATGCGCGTTGGCGTACTGGAAGGCCCAGCCGCCCGGGCGCACCCGCGGGCGGCGCACGCTCCAGTCGCCGCGCACGTCGAGCACCTGCAGCGGCTTGAGCCAGTCCAGCGCGCGCCCCACGGCCGCGGCCGCGCGCGCCTCGCCGGTTTCGAGCAGCGCATGCGCGGCCAGCGCGGTGTCCCACACCGGCGACAGGCAGGGCTGGCAGTAGGCCTCGTCGCCATGCTCGACCAGCAGCCGCTCGACCGAGCGCCGCGCCACCGCGCGCGCGGGATCGTCGGCCGGCACGCCCAGCACGTCGAACATCATGACGCTGTTGGCCATCGCCGGGAAGATCGCGCCGAGCCCGTCCTCGCCGTTCAGCCGCTCGCGCACGAACCGTTGCGCCGCGGCGATGGCGCGCCGGCGCAGCAGGCCCGGGAACGCCGGCTCGGCCACGCGCAGCAGCGCGTCGAGGCCGCGGAACAGGTTGTACCAGCCGGCATGCTGGTGCGGCGCGCGCGGCGCCAGGCCGACGCTGCGGCGCGGATTGGAGAAGAGTTCGCCGATGCCGACCCCGCGCGGGTTGCGCGCGCGCGGGCGCAGGCTGTTCAGCACCAGCAGCGGCACGATCACCGTGCGCGCCCAGTAAGAGACCTTGGACAGGTGGAACGGGAACCAGCGCGGCAGCAGCATGATCTCCACCGGCATCATCGGCACCGCCGTCCACGGCATCACGCCGTACAGCGCCAGCAGGGTGCGCGTGAACACGTTGGTGGCCTCGGCGCCGCCCATGGCATGGATGGCCTGGCGCGCGCGCGCCATGTGCGGGGCCTGCGGATCGTCGCCCGCCATCTTCAGCGCGAAGTATGCCTTCACGCTGGCGCTGACGTCCGCCCGCCCGTCATGGAACAGCGGCCAGCCGCCATCGGCGTTCTGGATGCGGCGCAGGTAGCGCGCGATGCGCGCTTCGAGCGCCAGGTCGGGCGCCTCGCCAAGGTAGTGCACCATCAGCACGTATTCGGCCGGGATGGTGGCGTCGGCTTCCAGCTCGTAGACCCAGTGGCCATCGGGGCGCTGCTGGTGCAGCAGCGCATCGACGGCGACGCCGATGCCGTGGTCGAGCTCCTGTGCGGCAGATTGCTGGCCGAACGCAGGGGCGAATGCGGGATCGGCGGCGATCCGGATAGGCGGGGCTGTCGTGGCGAAGGCGGTCTCGTTCATCGACATGCGGACTCCTTGTGCCGGCGCGGGCGGGATGATCCGTGCCCGGCCTCGGCTTGCATCGGCTTACATCGCTGGCAACGGCGTGCGGCACTCAGCCAATGGCGTGGCGCAGCATGATCCAGAGCAGCTGCGCGCGCGGCAGCCGCACGCGCTGGCGCGGCGCCCGCCAGCCCTGCATGCGCAGGCGCGCGAGGATGCGGTGGTAGACGTCGGCCATGATGCGCGGCGAGCGCACCAGCCGCGCCGGGCAGCGCGCCATGATGGCGTTGGCCTGGTCGTAGTGCGCCTGCGCTTCCTGGGCCACTGCCGCGCAGGCCTGGCCGATTGCCGCATGCGCGACCACTGCCTGCGGCGTGGCGCGCGCGGCATCGATGCCGGCGGTGGCCAACGCCTCGGCCGGCAGGTAGAGGCGGCCGATGGCGGCATCCTCGTCGATGTCGCGCAGGATGTTGGTCAGCTGCAGCGCACGCCCCAGGTGGTGCGCCAGCGCGAGGCCGCACGACGTTTCCAGGCCGAACACGCGCACCGCCAGCCGGCCCACCGCGCTCGCCACGCGGTCGCAGTACAGGTCGAGGGTGGCGGCGTCGGGGGCGCGGATGTCCTGCACCACGTCCATGGTCATGCCGTCGATGACGGCGAGGAAATCCTGCTGCTGCAGGTCGAAGGCACGGATCTGCGCGGCCAGCGGCCGCAGCGCCGCGGGCGGGTTGCCGGCGTAGCAGGCGGCGATGTCGCAGCGCCAGGCATCGAGCCCGGCCAGGCGCTGCGCATGCGGGGCGAGGTCGCCGGCGATGGCGTCGGCGATGTCGTCGACCGCGCGGCAGAACGCGTAGATCTCGAACATGGCCTGGCGCTGGTGCGCCGGCAGGATGCGCAGTGCGGCATGGAAGGAACTGCCGGCAGAGGCGGCGGCAGCTGCGCTGGAGCCGGCCACGGCGGCGGGGGTGTCTTGCGTTGCGATTTGAGTAACGGCCACGTAACTCCTCGACACGCTGCGTACCTTCCCGCGCAGCGCGCGCAACGGGGTGCGCGCCCACGCGCGGGCGGTGGTTGTGGGTCGGGCGATTATAGCAACATCACCCCGGGCATCGCGGCGCCCTGGCCGTCGGCAGGGAGGCAGCGGCGCAAGGCTGGCGCGCAAAAGAAAAGCCCCGCGCCGGAGCTGCGGGGCTTGCTGGCCGGCGCGGCGTCGCGAGACGCCGCCGGACCGGGCCGGTCTTAAACCGGTATCAGACGGCCTGAATCTTGGTGGCTTGCTCGCCCTTCTGGCCCATGGCCTTGACGTAGCGCACCTTCTGGCCTTCCTTCAACGACTTGAAGCCCGAGCCTTCGATTGCGGAGAAGTGCGCGAACAGATCGTTGCCGCCTGCGTCCGGCGTGATGAAGCCGAAGCCCTTGGCGTCGTTGAACCACTTAACGGTACCGGTTTCCATATCTATCTCAACCTTGGATTTCAAAATGAGCGAAAAACGCTCGTTATACACCGTGTGCAACGCAGGCAACGGCTTTTTGGGTTTGCCGCTGCTGCATCCGTATGACCTCGATATGTCGCTGTTGTGACAACCGAAAGCGTCACGGAACGACACACCAAATGACACACCCCAAAGGGCGCTGCACAAGTGGGAATCATTCTGCCGAATTTTCCCAACGTGTCAATCAGGCGAAGCGCCTAATCATGATGAGAGGTTCCGATAGGAGATATTAACGTCTTCTACTTCGCATTCGATTCAGTGAATTCCCTGAGTCCGGCTGCCTGGGCGGTTTCGACTGAATTTCAGACGGGTGCACCTTGAATGCGCGGCGAATGCCGGTTCCTAGTGCAGAAGGCTCGCGTTTCGGTGCATTGTTTCGTTTTGTTTCAAACGGCATTACCGCATTCGGGGGATGTGTTTACCGTTCGGGTGCGGACTGCATCGGTTCAGGGCAAATCCGGCAGGGAGAAATACCGGAGCGCTCCATTTCGCAGAACGATGCTCGCGTTACGTATATAGGGTGAACCCCTGAAAATGCGTCGCCGCGGTGCTGAAAGCCGTGTGGCTGTTGTCTCGGCAGGGTAAGTCCCGATTGCTGGGCGGTGCCACTGGTTGCTCTGGATGCCCAGCCTCGCTTCGCCACCTGTCGGATAGCAAGAATTTTCTTGCCTTCTGTCGTCCGGAAGGCCCGTTGGTGCGTTAGCTGTCCGTCCCCTGAGCCTTGACTGCGTGGATCGCTGCATGGAAGGGGTACGCCGGGGGGGCGGCGTGAGGCAGTGCGGGTCGGCAACGGGTTCAGTATTCACAACAAAGAAGTGATAAGAATGGCAGGGGTTAAGGTGCAAGTCGCGCCGCGCATCTATGTGCCGGTGCGCATCAAGTTCGCGGTCGCGCTGGTCGTGGCAGTGGGCTGGACCGTCTTTTCGGTGTGGATGGCGCAGCAGTGGATGTCCGACCTGACCGGCAGGGTCGGTGTGGTGGCCGCCGCGCTGCTGGTGGGCGGCATTGCCATCGTCCCCGGTTTCATGAACGCTTTCCTGATCGCCAGCCTGGCCATGGACCGCCGGCCGCCGCGCCGGCCGCTGGACGACTATCCACCGCTGACCATCCTGATTGCGGCCTACAACGAAGAAGCGTCGATCCTGGACACGCTGGCCAGCATCGAGCGGCAGAACTATCCGGCGCCGTTGCAGGTGATTGTCATCAACGACGGCTCGCGCGACGCCACCGCGTCGCTGGTGCGCGGCGCCGAGGTCAAGTATCCGTGGCTGCGCTTGCTCGACATGCCCGGGAACGGCGGCAAGGCAAAGGCGCTGAACGCCGGGCTGAAGCTCGCGCTGAACGAGTTGCTGGTCACCGTCGACGCTGACTCCTACCTGCAGAAGCTCGCGCTGGTCAGCATCGTCGAGCGCTATCGCCAGGATCCGCCCAATACCCGTGCCGTGGCCGGCAAGATCCTGGTGCGCAATTCGCGCCAGAACTGGCTGACGCAGTGCCAGGAATGGGACTATTTCCAGGGCATTGCGGCGATCAAGCGCATGCAGTCGCTGTACCAGGGCACGCTGGTCGCGCAGGGCGCGTTCTCGATCTACGACCGCCAGGCGCTGCTGGAGGTGGGTGGCTGGGACGACTGCGTCGGCGAGGACATCGTGCTGACCTGGGCGCTGCTGAAGGCCGGCTACCGCGTCGGGCACTGCGAGGACGCCTGCATCTTTACCAACGTGCCCGACAACGTGCGCCAGTTCGTGCGCCAGCGCCAGCGCTGGGCGCGCGGCATGATGGAGGCCTTCCGCCAGCACCCGGGCATCCTGCTGGTGCCGCGCATGTCGACCTTCTTCGTCTACTGGAACCTGCTGTACCCGTGGCTGGACCTGGCTTTTACGCTGGGCTTCGTTCCCGGCATCGTGCTGGCGCTGTTCGGCTACTACTGGATCGCGGGGCCGATGACGCTGGCGCTGCTGCCGCTGGCGGTGCTGATGAGCGTGCTGATGTTCACGATCGAACGGCGCATGTTCGACCGGCTCGGCCTCAAGGTCAGGCGCAACCGCGTCGGCCTGTGCATTTACGTGATTTTCTACAGCCTGCTGCTCCAGCCCGCGAGCGTGCTCGGCTATATCGACGAACTCTTCAAGACGCGCAAGACCTGGGGTACCAAGTGAAACGATTCGGCTTTGTGTTGGTGTGCGCGGTGCTTGGTTCCCTGGGTGCAAAGACGGCGGTAGCGGAGGAGGAAAAGGCGCTCGACCAGGGCTTCGGCCCGGAATTCCTGGCCACCAACGACAGCGAAGGCTTTCGCTCGCGCCGCCTGTCGGTCGAATACCTGCCCAGCATCCAGCACGCCGACCACCTGTTCGGCCTGCGCGCCAGCGACTATCGCTACAGCCAGGCCGGCTGGGCCCGCCACGGGCAAAAGGTGAGCGTGTTCGGGCGGCAACTGGATCCGGCCACGCTCAACGGCTGGATCTTCGACGCGGGCGTGTTCACCCAGGGCGGGCATACGCTGCTGACGCTGGATGGTGGCTACCGGCTGCCGCTGGCAAAGCGCACCGCGCTGGAAGTCTTTATCAACCGGGACTGGGTCGAGACCCAGACCGCGCTCGACCGCGGCGTGTCCTATACCTTTGCCGGCGTGGCGCTGGACCAGGGCATCGGCCCGCACGTGACGCTGGTGGGCGTGGCCGGGCAGCAGTATTTCTCCGACGGCAACCGCCGCGACCACGGCCGCGTGCGGTTGATCTACCAGCCGTCGCTCGACCTCGGCCTGACGTTGCAGGCGCGTTTCCGCGCCTACCGCAGCACGCAGGACGACGTGGGTCGCGCGTACTTCAACCCCGAGCACTACTCGGAGACCATGCTGGCGATCGGCTGGCGCCAGCGCTACCAGGGCTGGATGGGCGCGCTGGTGGCCGGCCTGGGGCGCGAAAAGATCGACGACTCCCCGCTCCAGCCCACCCGCCTGTTCGAGGTCAGCCTGCAGAGCCCGGTGCGCGCCGCGCAGTCGCTGCGCCTGCGTGCCGGCTATAACCGCAGCGCCTCCTACAGCGGCCCTGACTATCACTATCGCTACGTGATAGGTGAGTGGATCATCCGCTTCTGAGCCGCGCCTGAGCGGCTCGCCAACTCCCCGCCGTACCGATTCCTGCCCCCAAGATCGTTGCGATTGGCCGGATGTTCGCCACGGATCGATGGCCGATCCCGGCATGTTGCGCCGCGCCCCTCGTCGTGAGCCTCGACGGCGGGTGTCGCTGTTAGGTAACATTGCAACTTCCGGCTTGCTTCGGCCACGCTTGCCGTGCGATTGACCATGGGCCGCGCCCGCCAGGGTGGATATCAGAGCCGTCAGTATTGCCCGGCGCGCGGTCGCAGTGGCAGTCGCAGTAGGCAGGGGGGAGTGGATGAGAATTGCCTCGGTGGAGGACGATCCGGATCAGGCCGAGCTGATCCGGCAGATTTTGGGCGAGGCCGGTTTCGAGTGCGAATCGTTCGCCAATGGCGCCGATTTCCTGCGCGCGCTGCGCGAACAGGCGTTTGACCTGCTGATGGTCGACTGGCAGCTGCCCGGCACCAGCGGCTACGAACTGGTCAGCTGGGTGCGGCAGAAGTCCGGCAACATGCCGCCGATCCTGTTTGTCACCAGCCGTACCGGCGAGGCCGACATCGTCGCCGGCCTGAGCGTCGGCGCCGACGACTACATGCTCAAGCCCATCCGTGCCGGCGAACTGGTCGCGCGCGTGCGCTCGCTGCTGCGCCGCGCCTATCCGGAGGCCGCGCAGGAAGTCGAGCTGATCCGGCGCGGCAACTACACCGTCGATCCCCATACCCGCGCCATCACCCTTGGCGGCCAGCCCGTGCAGCTGTCGCCGCGCGAATATGAGCTGGCCCTGTTCCTGTTCCGCAATACCGGGCGCCTGCTGGCGCGCGAGGTGGTGGAGCAGGCGGTCTGGGGCCGTGCCATGGGCGCCGGCTCGCGCACGCTCGATACCCATATCTCGCGGCTGCGGCTGAAGCTGGCGCTGCGCCCCGAAAACGGCGTGCGGCTGACGTCCGTGTACTCGCACGGCTATCGCTTTGAGGAAATTTCCGCTGCCGAAGCGGAAGCTGACGAGGCCGGCGCGGATGCGTAAATGGATTGGCACGGCTGCGCTGGCCTGGTTGGCCGGCGTGGCAGGTCCGGCCCAGGCCGGGCCGGCGGGCGCGGAGGGCGCCGATTTCCTGTACCTGGTGGAGCCGGGCGATACCCTGATCGGGCTGGCCGAGCGCTACATGGCGTCGGCCGATGGCTGGCGCACGCTGCAGCGGCTCAACGGCGTGGCGGACCCTTACCGGCTCGTGCCCGGCTCGCGGCTGCGCATCCCGCTGAGCCAGATCCCCGAGCAGGCCGCGTCGGCGCGCGTGGTCTATGTCAACGGCGAAGTGCGCGCCAACGGCCGGCCGGTGCAGGTGGGCATGTCGCTGGACGAATCGGCACGGATCGAGACCCCGGCGGCCGGCTCGGTCACGCTGGAACTGCCGGACCGCAGCCGCATCACGCTGCCGCCAAATACCACGGTGGCCGTGCGCCGGCTGCGCACGTTCGCGCGCAGTGGCCTGACCGATACCGTGATCCGCATCGAGCAGGGCGGCGCCGATACCCGCGTGGCGCCCGAGGGCAGCGGCGTGGGCCGCTTCGAGCTGCATACGCCGATGATGGTCACGGGCGTGCGCGGCACCAGCTACCGGGTCGCGGCCGACGCCGCGGGCAGCCGCAGCGAGGTGCTGGCAGGCCGCGTCGGCGTCAGCGCGGCGCGCCCGGCCAGGCCCGTACCCGCCGGTCACGCCATGTCGGCGGCGGCGCAAGTGAGCGCCGGCTATGGTGTCGGCGTGTCCGACCGCGGCCGGCTGTCGCAGCCGGTGGCGCTGCTGCCGGCGCCGGTGTTGCTGCCCCCGGCCGATACCGTGCTGGGCCCGGCCTTCGACGCCGCCTGGCAGCCGGTGTCCGGCGCCAGCGCGTACCACGTCAAGGTGGCGCGCGACGCGGCGCTGACCGAAGTGGCCTGGAGCGGCACCACCACCGACACCCGCGCGCGTCCGGAGGGCCTGCCCGAAGGCACGCTCTATCTTGCCGTCAGCGCCGTCGACGCCAACCGCCTGACCGGCCTTGCCGCGCAGGCGCCGGTGGCCGTGCGGCTGAACCCGCCGGCGCCGTTCACGCTGCAGCCCGCGGCGGATGCGGTGCGCTATGGCGAGACGGTGGCGTTCGCCTGGGCGGCGGTGCCTGGCGCCGCCAGCTATGAACTGGCCGTGGCCGGCGATGCCGGCTTCGCCGGCGCGGTGGCACTGCACCCCGCCGCCGAGCCCGCAAGCGCGCAGCCGCAGGCGCCCGGCCAGTACTGGTGGCGCGTGCGCAGCGTCGACGCCGCGGGCCGGCCCGGCCCCTGGTCGGCGCCGGTCGCCTATCGCGTCGAGCCGCCGGGCCCGGTGCCGTCGATGCAGGACGACGGCAAGACGCTGCAGGTCGGCTGGCCCGCCGACCGTGGCGCGGGCACCGGCTACCGGGTCCAGTTGTCGGCCGATGCCGGCTTCGCCACGCTGCTGGTGGACCAGCACACCGAAACCAACGCCATCGAGCTGCCGCGCCCGGCGCCGGGCGTCTACTACGTGCGGGTCGCCCGCGCGGCGCCGGGGGCCGTGCCTGACACGGGGGCGTTCTCCGCGCCGCAGCGCATCGAGATCTTCACCTACCTGATGGATGGCAATGGCGCTGCCATCGGCGCGGGTGTCGGGACCGATGGTGGGGCGGGTGGCGGGACGGGTGGCGGTGGCCGTATCCGCCTCCACTGAGCCCGCCGCGCCGGCCCGCGCCTTCGGCCGCCGTACGCTGGCCGAATGGTGCGTGCTGGTCGCGGCAGTGCTGGTCCTGGCGCTGCTGGCCGCGCGCCAGGGCTGGACCGAGCGCGCCGACCTGGCCGCCTACGACACCGCCATCGCCGCCCAGCACCATCCCGCCCGCGACGACATCGTCATCGTCGCCATCGACGACGCCAGCATCACCGCCATCGGCCGCTGGCCCTGGCGCCGCGCGGTGCTGGGGCAGCTGGTCGAGCGCATTGCCGCCGGCGGCCCGCGCGTGATCGGCGTCGACGTGATCCTGTCCGAGCGCGACACCCGCTATCCGCAGGACGACGCGCTGCTGGCGCGCAGCCTGGCGCAGGCGGGCAACGTGGTGCTGCCGGTGGTGGCCGAACCGAGCACCGGCGGCACCGGCGGCATGCTGGTGCGCTACCCGCTGGCCGGCCTCGGCGCCGCGGTTGGCCACATCAACATGGTGGTCGATACCGACGGCGTGGCGCGCCAGGTCTGGCTGCGCGAAGGGCCGCAGCCGGTCGAGGCCGCGGGGGTGCCGCACCTTGCGGCGGTGATGGCCGGCATGCTGGCAGAGCCGGGACGCGCACCGCGGGCGCTGGACAGCTACCGCCAGGAAGCCGCTCGCCTCACCGAAAGCAACGGCTGGCAGCGCAGCGGCCGCGTACGCATCCCCTACGCCGGCCCGCCCGGCACCTTTGCGCGCGTGTCGGCGCGCGACGTGCTGGAAGGCCGCATCGATCCCGCGCGCTTTGCCGGCAAGGCGGTGCTGGTCGGCGCCATGGCCACCGGCATGGGCGACGTGCTGCCCACGCCGGTATCGCGCGACGGCCGCGGCATGAGCGGCGTCGAGATCCTGGCCAATACGCTGCAGGCGCTGACCGATGGCGACGCCATCCTGGCCGTGCCGCGCGGCTGGCAGCTCGCGGGAACGCTGCTGGCGGTATTGCTGGCGGCGCTGGCCGCGCTGCGTCTGCCGCCGCGCGGCGCGCTGGTCGCCACCGGGCTGCTGCTGGTGGCCCTGCTGGGCGGCTCGCTGGCGCTGCTGGCCCTGGCACGGCTCTGGTTCGCCCCGGCCGCGGCGGCGCTGGGCTGCCTGCTGTTCTATCCGCTGTGGGCGTGGCGCCGCCAGGAAGCGGCGCTGCGCTTCCTGGCCGACGAACTGGCGCGGCTGGAGCGCGAGCCGGGCCTGATGCCGGCGCCGCACTACACCGGCGCCACGCTGGACAGCCGCATGCGCGCCGTCTATGGCATGAGCGCCAGGCTGCGCGGCATGCGCCGTTTCCTCTCCGACGGGCTGGAAAGCCTGCCCGATGCCACCGCCATCTGCGACCTGGCGGGCGGCGTGATGCTGGCCAACCGCCGCTGCGTGGCGCTGGCGCCGGCGGTGCTCGGGCGCGTGGCCGCGGCAGGCGATACCGGCGAGCCGCGTGCGCCGATCCGCGACGTGATCGAGGCGCTGTTCCCCGCGCCGGCGCCCGCGCTGGCGTACTGGCATGCGCTGCATGGCCGCCACGCCGGGGTCCGTCCCGTGCAGGATCCGGTCCCCGAGGGCGGCATCGAGGTTGCGGGCCGCGGCGACCGCCGCTACCTGCTGCACGGCGCGCCGCTGCACGGGGAGTCCGGCGCGGTGGCGGGGCTGATCGTCAGCGTCACCGACATCACGGCGATCCGCGTGGCCGAGCGCCAGCGCGAGCAGATGCTGCGCTTCCTGTCGCATGACATGCGTTCGCCGCAGGCATCGATCCTGGCGCTGATCGAGCTGCACGAGCGCCGTGCCCGCGGCGACGCCGGCGATGCTGGCGACAGCAACAGCGCCGTGCTGCACCGCATCGCCGCCCACGCGCGCCGCACCATGACGCTGGCCGACGATTTCATCAGCGTGGCGCGCGCCGAGTCGCAGTCGCTGGCCTTTACCGAAGTCGAGCTCGGCGGCCTGGTGCTGGATGCCACCGACCAGCTGTGGGCGCTGGCCAACGCCCGCAGCGTGTCGCTGCAGGTCGACCTGCCCGACGAGCCCGCCGTGCTGCGCGGCGAGCCCTCGCTGCTGGTGCGGGCCATCGCCAACGTGGTCAGCAATGCCATCAAGTTCAGCCCGCACGGTGCCGAGGTGGCGGTGACGCTGACGCACGCAGGCGAGCATTTCGTGATTGCGGTGCAGGACCATGGCCCCGGTATCGACGAGGCCGACCAGGCGCGCCTGTTCGAGCCCTTCGTGCGCCTGCACGAGGGCCGGCAGGGCGCGCCGGACGGCACGGGGCTGGGCCTGGTGCTGGTGCGCGCAGTGGCCGAGCGGCATGGCGGCAAGGTCACGGTGCAAAGCGCGGCAGGTGCCGGCGCAACATTCCGGATCGAACTGCCAACCGGTTAAGTGCGGCCCATGACAGCAAGGTGGAGTCCGCCGACACAATTGTTGCCATTCGAAAAGAGTGGAGTTGCGTAGCATCGGAGCCGCCGCTGGAGCCGCATCCGGCGGTCTTTGCGCCCTTGCCAGCTCCCCCAACGGCCTTACTGGCTTGGGCGGCTTTTTTCGCGCGCCGTGCGGCCTGCGGGCATCACGCCCGCAAGGTGTCCGGTTCGCGCCGCGCGCGGAACGTCAGCACGAAGCGCGTCCTGCCCGCGGCCGACTCGGCGGCGATGGCGCCGCCGTGCGCGGCCATGATCGCCTGCGTGATCGCCAGGCCCAGCCCGGTGCCGTCCGAATCCGGACGCGCGCGCGACTTGTCGGCGCGTGAAAAGCGGTCGAACAGCGACGGCAGGAATTCGGGCGGAATGGTTTCGCCTTCGTTTTCGACCACGATATCCAGGGCCTCCATCGCCTCCACCGCCTCCGTCCCTTCCTGCGCGCCGGCGCGCGGCACGATCGTCACCATGACCGGCTTGCCCGCGGCGGCGTGCCGCAGTGCGTTGGACAGCACGTTGCTGAGCGCGCGCCGCACCATCAGCCGGTCGCCGGTGATGCGGCCGCTGCCGTGCTGCCGCAGCTGCACGCCCTTGTCCTCGGCCAGCGCATCGTAGAAGTCGAACAGCGCCGCGACTTCCTCTTCGACCGCGATGCGCTCCGCGCTGGGCAGCGTGATGCCGTGTTCCATCTTGGCCAGGAAGAGCATGTCGGACACCATGCGCGAGAGCCGCTGCAGCTCCTCGGCGTTGGACGCCAGCACCTCGCGGTACTTGGCCGCATCGCGCGGCTGCGACAGCACCACGTCGGTCTGCGTCATCAGGTTGGTGATGGGCGTGCGCAACTCATGGGCCAGGTCCGACGAGAATTCCGACAGGCGCCTGAAGTCGTCCTGCAGCCGCGCGAGCATGGCGTTGAGCGTGGCGGCCAGGTCGGCCATTTCCACCGGCACCGCCTCCACCGGCATGCGCTCGTCGAGCTTGTGCGCGGTGACCGTGCGCGCGCGCGATGCCATGGTGCGCAGCGGCGCCAGCCCGCGGCGCGCCGCCCACCAGCCCAGCAGGCCGCTGGCCAGCGCGGCCAGCGCGGTGTAGAAGGCCAGCGACTGGCGGAACGCCTGCATGAAGTGGGCGTGCAGTGCGGTGTCCATGCCGACCACGATGCGCAGCGCGCCGGCGCCCGGCACCTGCGCCACGGCGCGCAAGCCGCGGTAGGCCTGCCCGCGCTGCTCCCAGGCGAAGGTATCGCGATCCGCCGGCAGCGCCGCGGCCGTGGCCTGCGCGGTGCCGAAATCGAAACCATGCGTGGCGTACACGCGTTGGCCATCTGCGTTGCGCACCTCGGCGACGAAGCCGGGATGGTGCTCCAGCGCCTGTCCCAGCCGCTGCGGCAGCGACGCCACCGGGCCTTCGGCCGCGATCTGGCGGACCAGGCGCACGTTGTCGCCCAGCACGGCATAGTCCTCGTCGGCGAAATGGCTGTCCATCGCCAGCCAGATCAGCACGCCCAGCCCCAGCAGCACCGCCGCCGACGACAGCGAAAACAGGATCGTGAGCCGCGCCGTCAGCGACAGCCGGGCCTTCATGCCGCATCCTCCGGGTCGGGCTCTTCCAGCACATAGCCCATGCCGCGCACGGTCTGGATCAGCCGGGGCGCGAAGCCGTCGTCGATCTTGGCGCGCAGGCGGCGGATGGCCACGTCGATCACGTTGCTGTCGCTGTCAAAGTTCATGTCCCACACCTGCGAGGCGATCAGCGAGCGCGGCAGCACTTCGCCGCGGCGCCGCGCCAGCAGCTCGAGCAGCGCGAACTCCTTGCTGGTCAGCGTGATGCGGCGCCCGGCCCGGGTGGCGCGCCGGCGGCCCAGGTCGAGTACAAGATCGGCCACCTGGATCCGATCGAGCGCCATCTGCGCCGTGCCGCGCCGCAGCAGGGTGCGTACGCGCGCCAGCAGTTCGGAGAAGGCGAAGGGCTTGACCAGGTAGTCGTCGGCGCCCAGCTCCAGGCCCTTGACGCGGTCGGCCACGCTGTCGCGCGCGGTCAGGAACAGCACCGGCACGGCGTTTTCGGCGGCGCGCAGCGCCTGCACGATGCGCCAGCCGTCCATGTCGGGCAGCATCACGTCGAGGATGACGAGGTCGTAGGGCTCGCTCATGGCCAGGTGCTGGCCGTCCAGCCCGTTGTGCACGAGGTCGACGACAAAGCCCGCTTCCGTCAGGCCCTGGCGCAGGTATTCCCCGGTCTTGGACTCGTCTTCCACTACCAGCAGTTTCATTGGCCTTGGCTTCCTTTGTCATCGATGGTTCCGGCAACTCTACGCGTGTACCGCGCGCGCGAACATGACCGGAAGATTACCGGATTGTCATGTTCCGGTCAGGCGCGGGTAGGGTGGCGCTGGCTACGCTTGCCCTGCCTTGATCAACAACCTGACGCCATGCGACGCCACCGACCTACGGGCCTCCTGCTGCCCACGCCTGCCGACTTGCCACGCCGCCGCTTCGTCCAGGGGCTGGTGGCCGGCGGCGTGGTTGCCGGGCTGGCAGGGTTTGGCGGCGCCGGCGCGCTGGCCAGCACGCCCGCCCGCGCCACTGCCGCCGCGGCAGGAACCGCGCCGGTGCTGCGCGGCACCGAGTTCGACCTCGTGATCGGCGAGTCGCTGGTCAACTTCACCGGCAAGCCGACGGTGGCGACCACCATCAACGGCATGCTGCCGGGCCCGACGCTGCGCTGGCGCGAAGGCGACACGGTCACCATCCGCGTCACCAACCGGCTGCGCGAGGCGACCTCGATCCACTGGCACGGCATCATCCTGCCGTTCGAGATGGACGGCGTGCCGGGCATCAGCTTTGCCGGCATCGCCCCGGGGGAGACCTTCACCTACCGCTTCAAGGTCGCGCAGCAGGGCAGCTACTGGTATCACTCGCACTCCGGTTTCCAGGAGATGACCGGGGTCTACGGCGGCATCGTCATCGACCCGGCCGAAGGCCGCGCGCACGGACATGCCGACCGCGACTACACCGTGCTGCTGTCCGACTGGACCGACGAAGACCCGATGCGGGTGCTGACCAAGCTCAAGGTGCAGAGCGACTACTACAACTACAACCAGCCTACCGCCGCCGATTTCTTCCGCGACGCGGCGCGCGACGGGCTGAAGCAGGCGCTGGACAAGCGCCGCATGTGGAACCAGATGCGGATGAGCCCGACCGATCTTGCGGACCTGTCGGGCGCCACGCTGACCTACCTGACCAACGGCCTCACGCCGGCCGGCAACTGGACCGGGCTGTTCCGCCGCGGTGAGACCGTGCGGCTGCGCTTCATCAACGGCTCGGGCAATACCTTCTACGACGTGCGCATTCCGGGGCTGAAGCTGCGCGTGGTGCAGGTCGACGGGCAGGACCTGGAGCCGGTGACCGTCGACGAATTCCGCTTCGGCCCTGGCGAGACCTGCGACGTCGTGGTCGCGCCGCAGGACGACGCCTACACCGTCTTCGCGCAGGCGATGGAGCGCACCGGCTATGCGCGCGGCACGCTGGCCGTGCGCGAAGGCCTGTCGGCGCCGGTGCCCGCGCCCGACAAGCCGGAGTGGCTGAGCATGACGGACATGATGGGTGGCATGGGTGGCATGGGTGGTATGGGCCATGGCGGCGCGCATGGCATGGACCACAGCCAGCACGGCATGGATCATGGCCAGCACGGCATGGATCATGGCCAGCACGGCATGGCGGCGATGGCGGCCGAGCCGTCCCTCAAGGTGCCGAGCAAGGTTGCGCGCCATGCCCGCACCGAGTACGGCGCCGGCACCGACATGCGCGTCGACATGGCGCGCACCAACCTCGACGACCCCGGCATCGGCCTGCGCAACAACGGCCGGCGCGTGCTGACGCTGGCCGACCAGCACACCATCGGCGGCCCGATGGACCCGCGCGGCCCGGGCCGCGAGATCGAGCTGCACCTGACCGGCAACATGGAACGCTACACGTGGTCGTTCGACGGCGTGGAGTTCGGCAAGTCGACGCCGGTTTATTTCAAGTACGGAGAACGGCTGCGCGTGATCCTGCACAACGACACCATGATGACCCACCCCATGCACCTGCACGGCATGTGGAGCGAACTGGAAGCGCCGGACGGCAGCTTCCAGGCGCGGCGCCACACCATCCCCGTGCAGCCGGCGCAGCGCATCAGCTTTCT
The DNA here is from genome assembly GCF_016894385.1 of Cupriavidus oxalaticus. Classification (NCBI taxonomy): domain Bacteria; kingdom Pseudomonadati; phylum Pseudomonadota; class Betaproteobacteria; order Burkholderiales; family Burkholderiaceae; genus Cupriavidus; species Cupriavidus oxalaticus. The sequence goes on along the minus strand of NZ_CP069811.1, from coordinate 2,430,875 downwards.
CGTCACCGCCGACGCGCTGGGACGCTGGGCCTGGCATTGCCACCTGATGATGCATATGGATGCGGGCATGTTCCGCGAAGTGGTGGTGGCGTGATGACGGCAATGAAGAAGGCTTCCCGCTCGCTGGCCGGGCCCGCCACCCGCGTCGCGGCCGCCGTGCTGGCACTGGCGGCGCTGGGCGCCGCGTCGGCACAGGAACAGCACGCGCATGGCCATCAGGGGCATCAGGAGCATCAGGGGCATCAGGGGCATGATGTGCCGGCGCAGGACGTCTCCCCGATGCAAGGCATGGAGCCGATGCAGCCGATGCAGCCGATGGAACCCATGCAGCCCATGCAGCCCATGCAGCCATCCGGCGCGATGGACCACGGCGACATGAAGATGCAGGGCGGCAGCGCCCCGCCCGATGCGCGCGATCCGCACGCGTATTCCGGCGGCTACCAGCTCGGTGTCGGCAAGTACGCGCTGGGCGACAAGCGCCAGCTGATGATGGCCGACGAGCACCTGTTCGCCTCGGTGCTGGTCGACCGCCTGGAGTGGGCCCACGCCAGCGGCGAAAACGCCGCGGCCTACGAGGTCCAGGCGTGGTTCGGCAACAGCTACGACAAGCTCGTGCTGAAGGCCGAAGGCGAGGCCGCGCAGGGAAAGATGCATGAGGCCCGCACCGAACTGCTATGGGGCCATGCCGTGGCCAGCTACTGGGATACCCAGCTGGGCCTGCGCAACGATGCCGGCAGCGGCCGTCCCGCGCGCAACTGGCTGGCATTCGGCATCCAGGGGCTGGCGCCGTACTGGTTCGAGGTCGACGCCACCGCCTACGTCGGCACCAGCGGCCGCACCGCGCTGCGGCTTGCCGCCGAGTACGAGCTGCTGCTGACGCAGCGCCTGATCCTGCAGCCGCGCATCGAAGCGAACCTGTACGGCAAGAACGATCCCGAAACCGGCATCGGCAGCGGCCTGTCCAGCGGCACCGTGGGCGTGCGCCTGCGCTATGAGTTCAGCCGCCAGTTCGCGCCCTATATCGGCGTCGAGCGCTACCAGGCCTTCGGCAACACGGCGGACATGATCCGCACCGCCGGCGGCCGCGCCGGCGAGACGCGCTTCGTGGCCGGCGTGCGCATGTGGTTCTGAGCGGCCGCCATTTTTCTTTCTTACTACCAATACGGAGCACAGCCATGCGAATCAAGCGCCCCCTGATCGCCACCATTGCCGCCGCGGCCGCGCTGGCCAGCAGCGCAGCCCTCGCGCATCCCAGGCTGGTCACATCCTCGCCCGCCGACAAGGCCGAGGTGGCCGCGCCGCAGAAGATCGAGCTGACCTTCTCGGAAGACCTCGTCACGCAGTTCTCCGGCGCCAACCTGGTGATGACCGGCATGCCCGGCATGGCCAACCATGCGCCGATGAAGATGGCCGCTCGCGTGTCCGCCAGCAGCGATCCCAAGGCCATGGTGATCACGCCGGCGCAGCCGCTGCCCGCGGGCAGCTACCGCGTCGAATGGCGCGCCGTGTCGGCCGACACGCATCCCGTCACCGGCAATTTCTCCTTCACCGTCAAGTGATGGCGGGCCATGGACTGGCTCGCCGTGGCGCTGCGCCTGGCGCTCTATGTCGTCCTGGGCCTGGCATTCGGCCTGCCGCTGTTCTGCCTGACCGGGCTGCGGCGCGATGAACACGGTGCGCGCTTCGCCGCGCAGTGCCGCGCCATTGCGCTAGGTTGCGCGCTGGCCGGCGCCGTGCTGTCGCTGGCGGCGCTGGTGGTGATGGCCAGGACGATGAGCGGCGCGGCGTCGTACGCCGCACTGGATCGCGATGTCTTCGGCATGATCGTGACCGGCACGGCGTATGGCATGGCCTGGTCGGTGCGCGTGGCGGCGCTGGTGCTGTGCCTGCCAGCGGTGCTGGCGCTGCGCGCGCGGCCCGTGGCGCAGGCCGTATTGCTGGCAACACTGTCGGCGGCGGCGCTGGCATCGCTGCCCTGGGGCGGCCACGGCGCGATGAGCGAGGGCCTCGGCCATTACGTGCACCTGGCTGCCGACACGGCGCACCTGCTTGCCGCGGGTGCGTGGGCCGGTGCGCTGGCCGCCTTCGTGCTGCTGTCGCGGGCACGGCCGCGATCCGATGCCGCCGCGTTGTCGCTGCTCAGCCGCACGGCCAACGGCTTCGCCAGACTCGGCACCGGCATCGTCGTCACGCTGGTGCTGACCGGCGCGCTGAACTACGGCTTCGTCGTCGGGGCCGGGCTGCGGGACTTCCCGCTCACCGCATACGGTGGCCTGCTGGCCGCCAAGCTCGCGCTGTTCATGTCGATGCTGGCGCTGGCCGCGGCCAATCGCTTCCGCCACGCGCCGCGGCTGGCGCAGGCATTGCGAGCGGGCCAGCCTGCCTTGGCGGCGCGCGCGCTGCGGCGCAGCGTGGCGCTGGAGGCGGCCGCGGGCTCGGCGGTGCTGGCGCTGGTCGCGGCGCTGGGCATGCTGTCGCCTGCGATGAGCTGATCCGGGCCGCATCCCCGGCCGGTTGCCGGCGGTGCCGTTCCCGCGCCAGCCGGCGCGCGGTGCGTTTCCTCAAACGTAGGCGATCAGGCGCCCGGCACAGATCACCAGCACCCACATCACCACCGACACGACGGCACTGATGCGCGCGCCGGCCGGCGGCGCGCGCTCCACGTCCCAGCCGAGCCGGCTGTCATGCAGCCGCCGGTACGGCACGGTGTGGAACCACGCGACGTTGAGCAGCGCCAGCGCGACCAGGCACAGCTTGGCGAGGAAGGCGGGATTGGTGGCCAGTTCGTCCGCATGCGCCATGAACAGCAGCACGCCGCTGGCGGCGACGGCGACAAAGGCCGCTACCGTGAACGGCAGTGCATGGCGCAGCAGCAGGCTGACCGGCAGCCGGCGCCCAAGCCCGGCCAGGCGCATGTCGACCACGACGATGGAGCCGAACAGCAGCGCCATGCCGGCTAGATGGACGATCTCCACTGCCGGGTAGGCCCACGCCGAGGCGCGCAGCGATGCCGAGAACGGCAGCCGCGCCAGGCCGGCGGCCCACTCGCTCCATTGCGCCAGCAGTGCCGCCATGGCGCGTGGCGGCTCAGCGCAGCTCGACGGTCTTGCCGTCCATGGTGATGCGCTCGGCGCGCAGCTCGTCGGCCTTTTCCTTGCTGGCGTAGCCGACCAGCGTGACCTCGCGGCCCACGGCGACCTTGTCGGCGGTGGCGCCGCGCGCTTCCATGCGCGACACCGGCGCGAGGATGGCCAGCCAGCGCTTGCCGCCCGCATCGATGCGGATGTGCGCGTGCGGGTTCTCGTAATGGCTCTCGACGATCTTGCCGGTCAGCGTCATGGGCTTGGTTTCGTCGTAGGTCGACCAGCCGTGGTGGGCCAGGGCCGGTACAGCGGCCAGCGCCAGCGTGGCGCTGGCGGCGAGGATCAGCGAGCGGAAGCGGTTCGGCATGGGGCGGTCTCCGGTCAGGTGCTGCGCAGGGTGCTGGGTCAGGTGCTGGGTCAGGTGCAGTATAGGCGGCGCTGGACCGCCTCGCAGGTCCGCTTTATGGCCACATCATGGCCGGCAGCTGTCCGCGCGCTGCACCAGCCGGTGCAGGCTCGGGCTCATGGGCTTGAGCGCGGCACGCTCGGCCGTCAGCGCAATGGCCAGGTTGCGGCGCCCGGCACGCAGCGCCGACTCGAGCAGCGTCAGGCCGATCACGTCGCGCTGCGCATGGCTGCCGCCGAAGCGATGGGCGATCAGCCGCACCGGCAGCAGCAGGTCGATCGCCCCGGCGTAGTCGCCCTGTTCGAACGCGATCAGCGCATCGGCCACCGGCAGGCCCACGTCGCGCGCCATCATGGCGTTGGTGCCGTTGCCCAGCGCGGCGCGCTCGAGCGCGGCACGCAGCTGGTCGACGGCCGCAGGCCGCTGTGCACCCAGGCTCGCCATCACGGCGTGGACGTCGTTGAAGGCGTAGTAGCCGGCCGCGCCGCGGCCCAGCCAGTCGTCCGCCACGGGCGGCCAGCGCGTGCCCACGTCGACGCCGCGCAGGCGCAGCCGCCACAGCAGCGCGGAGGCATCCACCAGGTCCAGCGCGATCGCCGGCGCCGGGCGGCTGATCTCGCGGTCGTACAGCGCCAGCACGTCGTCGGTGTTGCCGGCTTCGAGCTGGAACAAGGCCAGGTGCCACCAGTTGTGCACGGCCAGCATGTTGTCCTCGGACCAGTCGTCGCGGCGTGCATCCAGCCAGGCGATGCCGTCGTCCAGCCGGCCCTGCATCTCCATCACGTGCGCCACCGCGTGCACCGCCCACGGGTCGCGCGGGTTCAGTTCGAGCGCGCGCCGGCCGCTTTCCTCGGCGCGGCCGTAGAGCTGGGTTTCTTCCAGCCCGAAGGCATGCATGCCGAGCAGGTAGCCGTAGCCCGGCATGCCGTCGTCCCAGTGCGGCAGCGCCTGCGCGACGCGGTCGCGCAGCATCGACGACTGCCCCAGCAGGAAGTCGCCCAGGTGCGCCACCTGGATCGCCAGCAGGTCGCGCGGATAGTCGACCACGATATCGCCGTACAGCCGCAGCGAGCGGTCGAACTCGCCGTCCAGCCACGCGCGCGCCGCGGCCAGGTGGCGCTGCTCGCGCTCGTTCAGCCCGGCGAGCGCCTCGCCGGCTTCGACGCTGTCGCGCAGCATGGGCTCGGCGGTGCCGTCGCCGGCGGTCAGCATCAGGCCGGCGCGCAAGGCATGGCCCATGGCGAAGCCGGGATCGGCGTCGAGCGCGGTGTCGATGACGCCGAGCGGGTCGCCGTAGTAGCCGTTCAGCAGGCGCAGGGCGGTCTCGTACAGCTCGACCGAGCGCGCGTTTTGGGTGGAGACCGCGAGATCCCTTGAGTCCGTCAATGCCATGGCATCCTCCGTGCGGCCCGGCCGACGCCGGGACTGTCAGAATCATCGTAGACCGCAAAACGGTGCATGCAACGGACCCCGTGTCGCAATCCGGGGCATACGCCGCATACGCCGCATGGCGCAAGCCGCCTGTGCGTTATGGGGCGCTGAGGAGGGCGCTGGCGGGCAAGCGGGATGCCGGCCTAAGTTACACTGCCGTACCCCATTCACCTCCACGCCACGACAACACGATGGCCTTCCCCATGAAAACTCTCGCGCTTCTTGTCGGCTCCCTGACCCTTGCCTGCGCCGCTGCCTCTGCCATGGCCGCGGGTCCGGCGGCTTCCGCGCCCGCCGCCCCCGCCGCTCCTGCGGCGCCGCAGACGCTGCCTTCGGGCATGACCATCCAGCACCTGGTCAAGGGCACCGGCGCTTCGCCCAAGGCCACCGACTCGGTGCAGGTCCACTACCGCGGCACGCTTGCCGACGGCACCGAGTTCGACAGTTCGTACAAGCGCGGCCAGCCGATCTCGTTCCCGCTCAATCGCGTGATCCCGTGCTGGACCGAAGGCGTGCAGGCGATGCAGGTGGGCGGCAAGGCCAGGCTGACCTGCCCGGCCTCGACGGCCTACGGCGCGCGCGGCGTGCCGGGCACGATCCCGCCGAACGCGACGCTGACGTTCGAAGTGGTGCTGCTGGGTATCGGCAGCTGATCGGGGCGCGGGCGCCGCTTCAACGCGGCGCCGCCGGCTGCGTGGGAACCGGTGCAGCAGCCGGTGCCGACGGCGCGGCCGGCTCGTTGCCCTCGTTCTCGTCCTCGTCCTCGTCGCCGTAGTCCGGCAGCGCCGTGTCTGCGCCCAGCAGATAGCGCCTGCGCTGCAGGTAGGCGTCGCGCACGAACGAGTACTTGTCCAGCGCCGCCAGCGCCAGCAGGTCGGTCGCGCCCAGCAGGTTGGCGCGCACGTCGACCACGTTGGCGCCAAACAGCGAGTTGCGCACCGCCGGCTCGGCATAGGTGATGGGGTCAAACTGGAAATTCACGTACAGCCCCACGCCGTCGCGAAACGAACTCGGGCCGAACAGCGGAAGCACCAGGTACGGCCCCGAAGGCACGCCCCACGTGCCCAGCGTCAGCCCGAAATCCTGCGAACGCTTTTCCAGCCCGGCCGGCGTGGCGATATCGATGAGCCCGCCCAGCCCGAGCACGGAATTGACCGCGACCCGCATAAAGCTTTCCGCCGCAGCCACGCCCTTGCCCTGCAGCAGGTTGTTGGCAAAGTTGCCCACGTCCGCGAGATTCGAGAAGAAATGGCTGACGGCGGTGCGCACCGGCTCCGGCGTGACGGCCTTGTAGCCCTGCGCGACCGGCTTGGCCACGTACTGGTCGAGCTTGTCGTTGACCGTGAACACGGCGCGGTTCATCGGTTCGAGCGGATCGTCGGGGTTGGCCTGCGGGCCGGTGGCGCAGCCCGCGAGCAGGGCCGCGGCAGCGGCTGTGGTGGCAAGGCAGAGGGCAGGCGTGCGCGGGCGGGTGCGGGAAGGCATCGTGCGAAAAATCGTGCCGGCTCAGGGGGACGGCGCGGCGGGTTGGTCCTGGCCGGGATGCGCGTCTTCGCGCGGCCGGCCCATCAGGATCGGCTGGAAGAACACTGCGCCCACCAGCGTGCACGCCAGCGCCAGCGCCAGCAACTTGCCCATGCTGGCAGTGCCGGGATGGTGCGACAGCCACAGGCTGCCGAAGGCGGTGGCGGTGGTGGCCGCGCTGTACAGCACCGCATGCGTCAGGCTCGATTGCAGCAGCTTGGTCTTGCCGTGCCGCCAGGCGATCACGTAGTAGATCTTGAAGGCCACGCCGATGCCCAGCAGCAGCGGCAGCGCGATCACATTGGCGAAATTCAGCGCAATGCCGAACACCACGCACAGTTCCAGCGTGACGATGGCCGACACCAGCAGCGGCACCAGGGTGCGCAGCACATCGCCGAAGCGGCGCAGCGTGATCCACAACAGCAGCGTGATCGACAGCACCGCCCAGGCGCCGGCCTGCCCGAACGCCGTCATGATGGTGTCGGCCGAACCGCGCACGGCGATAGGCCCGCCGGTGGCGGCAGGCTCCACGCGCTGCACCGCGGCGATAAAGCGGTCCAGCGCGGCTTCGCGCTGCGCGCTGCCGGCAGGGGGCAGCTTCGGGCTGACGCTGACCAGCGCGCGGCCATCGGGCGCGATCCAGTCGCGCACCAGATCCGGCGGCAGCATTTCGCGGCTGACCGGCTGCGGGCCGAGCGCGAGCCTGAGCCGGGCCAGCCCCAGCTGCAGCGGCAGCGCGATCGCGCGCTCGGCGCGGTCGCGCGTGGCGGCGTTGGCGCCGGCGAGTTTTTTCAGCGTGGCGGACAGGTGCGCGGCTTGGGCCGCGCCGGGGCCGGGATGCTCGTCGGCGGCGATGGAAAGCTGACGCGCGGCGTTGCGCAGCGCATTGACGCGGGCGGTGTCGGTCGCGGGCGTGGCGGTCGGCTGCGTAAGCGCCGGCATCAGCGCGGCCGACGCCTGCGCGATGGCCTGCAGCTTGGGCGGCTGGTCGTCGGGGATAAAGCTCTGCAGCGTGACCGCGCGCGCCACCTCCGGCAATGCCGCGAGCCGGGCGGCGCTGTCGCGCGCCGCCTGCAGCGACGGCGCCAGCACGCTGACGTCCTCGGTGCCGGCCTGCGGCGCGTCTTTCAGCGCCAGCAGCGTCGCCATCGATTCCGATTGCGGGTCTTTCAGGTGCAGCGGGTCGAAATCGAAACGCAGGCCCGGCAGCAGCGGCGCGCCCGCAAGGATGGCCAGCAGCGTCACCAGCAGCACCGGCTTGCGGTAGCGCTCGAAGAACAGGTCCGCCGGCGCCAGCCAGGCAAAGCCGGGCGCCTCGGCCTCGCCGCCGGGCCGCAGCACGCAGATCAGCGCCGGCAGCAGCGTGAAGGTGGTGGCGAACGCGATGATCATGCCGAAGCCGGCGATCAGGCCAAGCTCGGCCACGCCGCGGTAATCGGTCGGCAGGAAGCAGAAGAACGCCGCCGCGGTCGCGGCCGCGGCCAGCGCCAGCGGCGCGCCGACCGCATGCGCGGCCCTTCCCAGCGCCTCGACCGCGTGGTCGCGGTCATGGCGCTCGGCGCGGTAGCGCACGCCGAACTGGATGCCGAAGTCCACGCCGAGGCCGACGAACAGCACCGCGAACGCCACCGAGATCATGTTCAAGGCGCCCACCATGGCCAGCCCCAGCGCCGCGGTGATCAGCAGCCCGGCGAACAGGCTCGCCAGTACGGCCACGATCAGCCGCGCCGAACGCAGCGCCAGCCACAGGATCAGCACCACCACCAGCACGGTCAGCGCGCCGTTGAGCGCGGCGCCGTCGCTGACCGAGGCAAATTCATCGTCGGCCAGCGCCTGCGGGCCGGTCAGCCGCACCGTCGCCTGGTAGCGCTGCGCCAGCTGCAGGTCGGCGGCCGCCTGCCGAATCGCGCGCGATGCCGCGGCGCCGGCCTGCAGGTCGCTGTAGTCGAGCACCGGGCTGACCGCGACGTAGCTGTAGGCATGGCCATCCGGCCCGGGCTTGAGGCTGTCGTCGACCAGTCCGGCCCACGACAGCGCCGCCGGCTTGCCGGCCAGCACCTGGTCCAGCGCCTGCGCGCTGCTGCCGAGCAGCTTCGCCATGTCGCCAAGCTTGACCTGGCCCAACTGCAACGGCAGCGTCAGCGTGGTGGTGAGGGTGTCCGAGAGGCCACGCAGCGTGGGGTCGTGCGCCAGCGTGCCGACCAGTGGGCGCGCCTGCACGAGTTGCTGCGACAGCTGGCGGACTTCGCCCGGACTGGCGAACAGCAGCCCGTTACGCGCGAAGAACGCCCCCCCGCCAGGCTGGCTGACGGCGGTGAAGCGGGCCGGTTGGCGGCGCAACGCCTCGGCCAGCGCATCGGCGGCGGCATCTGCCAGCTCCGCTGCGGGCGCCTGGACCACCGCCAGGATCAGTTGGCTGCGTTGCGCAAAGGCGGCGTTGATGGCGGCATTGCGTTGTGCCCACGGCGCGTCTGATTCAAGCAGGCGGCTGATGTCGGTGTTGATCGCAAAATTGCGCGCCACGTAGACACCGCTGGCCGCGGTCAGCACTGCCGCCAGCATGATGACCCGCCATGGCCGGGCCGTGGCGAGCCGGACGATGCGTGTCAGCAGCGAAGTCAGCATGGGCGGATCGGGAAGGAGCACGAACCGCGAGTATATCGGCTGGCGGCGTGCTGCATGCGGCATGCGGCATGCGGGGCCGAGCAGGGCAGAAGTGTTCCGCTATACTGGCCGCGCACTTGCCAACCGCGCCTGACAGCCATGCGCCACCCGCGCGGCCACACTGTCCCTCCTGCACGAGAGCCATGAAGAGTTACGGTTTGCTTCCCCTGGTGCCGCTTGCGGCGGTGGTCATGGTCGCAACGGCGCACGCCCAGGCGGTCCAGCCCGCCGCCAGCCCCGAGAAGCTGGTGCAGGCGGCGGTCGAAGGCGTGATCGGCACGATCCAGTCCAACCCCGACACGCGCGCCGGCGACCTCGCCAAGATCACCGCGGTCGTGCGCAAGCAGTTCCTGCCTTATGCCGATTTCCAGCGCACCACGCGGCTGGCGGTCGGCAGCGCCTGGCGCAGCGCGACGCCGGAGCAGCAGAAGCAGCTTTACGAGCAGTTCGAGACGCTGCTGGTGCGCAGCTATGCGGTGTCGCTGGCGCAGCTGCGCGAGCAGAGCGTCAGGTTCCGCTACCAGCCGGCCAAGGCCGGCAGCGGCGCCACCGACGTGGTGGTGCAGACGCGCGTGATCAACAACGCCGACGAGATGCAGATCGACTACCGGCTGCAGCGCACCGCCGCCGGCTGGCGCATCTATGACATCAACATGATGGGCGCGTGGCTGATCGAGGTGTATCGCAAGCAGTTCGCCGATATCGTCGCGCGCGGCGGCGTGGACGGACTGGTTACCTACCTGACCACGCACAACGCCCGGCAGAACGCCGACTAGGCTTTTTGCGCCTCGCGCACGGCGAGGTGGTGTGGATGATGACCGGCTCGCAGGATGGCGGCTGGCATCGCACGATCCCGAATCAGTGCGTGGCGGCGTCCTGGGCCTTGGCCGCCTGCCGGCCCTGACTGGCGGGCGGCTTTGCGCGCCGGATCTCCTCCAGCTTGATCTCGACGTGGCGCGAGAACACATATTCCGCCGGCCGTTGCCGGTCCAGCGCAATGTCCGGCGCCATCGGTCCGCTGGTGCGCACGCCGCGCAGGCTCACGCCCAGCGCCTTGAGCGGGTGAGCGAAGGTGTCCGCCACCGCGGTGGCCTCGTAGCCGCTGTGCACCATGCAGTCGGCGCACTTCTCGTAGTTGCCGGTGCCGTAGGCGTCCCAGTCGGTCTCGTCCATCAGCTCGCGGAAGGTCCTGGCATAGCCCTCGCCGACGAGGTAGCACGGCCGCTGCCAGCCGAACACCGTGCGCGCCGGGTTGCCCCACGGCGTGCAGTGGTAGGTCTGGTTGCCGGCCAGGAAGTCCAGGAACAGCGTCGACTGGCTGAAGGCCCAGTTCTTGCCGGCGCGGCCGCGGCCCAGGATGTCGCGGAACAGCTGCCGGGTCTTGCCGCGGTTCAGGAAATGCTGCTGGTCGGGCGCGCGCTCATAGGCATAGCCCGGCGACACGGTGATGCCGTCCACGCCCAGCGCCTTGACCGAGTCGAAGAACCTGGCCACGCGCTCGGGCTCGGCATCGTTGAACAGCGTGCAGTTGATATTGACGCGGAAGCCGCGTTCCTTGGCCTGCCGGATCGCCGCCACGGCGCGGTCGTAGACGCCTTCCTGGCACACCGAGCGGTCGTGCATCTCGCGGTCGCCGTCCAGGTGCACCGACCAGATGAAATACGGGCTGGGCCGGTACTGGTCCAGCTTCTTCTCCATCAGCAGCGCGTTGGTGCACAGGTAGACAAAGCGGCGCCGGGCGATGATGCCTTGCACGATCTCCGGCATGTCCTTGTGCAGCAGCGGTTCGCCGCCGGCGATCGAGACCACCGGCGCACCGCACTCGTCAACGGCTTCCAGGCATTCCTGCACCGACAGGCGCTGGTTCAGGATCGGATCGGGATAGTCGATCTTGCCGCAGCCCGAGCAGGCCAGGTTGCAGCGGAACAGCGGCTCCAGCATCAGCGCGAGCGGGTAGCGTTTCTGCCGCGACAGGTGCTTGCCGACGATGTAGGCGCCCACGCGGGCGACCTGCAGGAGCGGAATGGCCAAGGCAGGTTCCTCTGGTTGGGTTCAGCCGGCGATATTCTCGTTGGTGCCGGCAGCGGCAGGCGCGGGGTCGGGTTCGGCGCGGGCCTCGGTGCGGGCCTCGGCGCGGGCGGCGGCCTTGCCAGCCTTGCGCGGCGCGGCGGGCGGCCTGACCTCGGCCAACTCGGCGGGCAGGCGGAATTCGGCATGCTCCTCGCGCCCGGCCATGGTGGTGACCTCGACCGGCCCCAGCTTGCGCAACGCGGCGATCACGTCCTCGACCATTTCCTCGGGCGCCGAGGCGCCGGCGGTGATGCCGACCACGCTGGCGTCGCGCACCCAGGCCGGGTCCAGTTCGCTGCCATCGGCGATCAGGTAGCTGGGCACGCCGCTTTCGGTGCCGATCTCGCGCAGGCGGTTGGAGTTGGAGCTGTTGGTCGCGCCGATCACCAGGATGACGTCGGCCAGCTTGCACAGGTCGCGCACGGCGCTCTGGCGGTTTTGCGTGGCGTAGCAGATGTCGCGCGTATCGGGGCCGACCAGGTTGCTGAAGCGGCGGGCCAGCGCGGCGATGATATGGCGGGTGTCGTCAACGCTCAGCGTGGTCTGCGTGACATAGGCCACCGGCGTTTCGGGCGGCAGGTCGAGCTGCTCGACCTCGGCTTCGTTCTGCACCAGGATCACCTTGCCCGGGATCTGGCCCATGGTGCCTTCCACCTCGGGATGGCCGGCATGGCCGATCAGGATCACGGTGCGGCCGCTGGCGGCGTACTGGCGTCCCTGGGTATGGACCTTGATCACCAGCGGGCAGGTGGCATCGATGGCATGCAGCTGGCGCTGGCTGGCATCGGCCACCACCGCACGGGAAACGCCGTGCGCGCTGAAGATGGTCACGGCGCCGGCCGGAACTTCGTCGAGTTCTTCGACAAAACGCGCGCCCTTGTCTTTCAATCCCTCTACTACGTGCTTGTTATGCACAATCTCATGCCGCACGAACACCGGCGCACCGTGCTTGACGAGGGCGCGGTCGACGATCTCGATCGCGCGCACCACGCCGGCACAGAAGCCGCGGGGCTGAGCCAGAATCACCTGCATAGAGTAGACCCCCTGACCCTTTGCAACGGGTTTCAGCAATTGGGATGGCGGGAATTGCGATCCACAAGCCGGCGCCGCACCGGAGATTCATCAGGATCACATTTCCGTCACACGATGGTTACTATATACCCGACACGTGCGCTTTGTCTGGCAGCGCCGCGGCCCGGAGGGCCGGACGGCGCGTGCTGCCGGCAGCCTTTGCGGCGCTTGTGCCTCACCGGGAAAACGGCTTTATGACGAGAAACGATGACGTGCTGGTGACAGGAGCCTCGGGTTTCCTCGGATCGGCGGTCGCGCGGCAGGCGCTGGCGCGGGGGTTCAGCGTGCGCGTGCTGGTACGCCCGCAGAGTCCGCGCACCAACCTGTCCGGCCTGCCGGTGACGGTGGCCGAGGGCGACATGCGCGACGCCGCCGCCGTGGCCGCCGCGCTGCAGGGCGTGCGCTACCTGTTCCACGTTGCCGCCGACTACCGGCTGTGGGCGCCCGATCCGGAGGAGATCGTGCGTACCAACGTCGATGGCACGCTGGCGGTGATGGAGGCCGCGCAGCGCGCCGGCGTCGAGCGCGTGGTCTATACCAGCAGCGTCGCCACGCTGCGCGTCGCCGGCGCGCGGGCGCCGGTGGACGAGACCGCACCGATGCATCCGCACGAGGCCATCGGCGCCTACAAGCGCAGCAAGGTGCTGGCCGAACGCGCGGTCGAAAGGCTGGTGGCCGAGCGCGGCCTGCCGGCGGTGATCGTCAATCCGTCGACGCCGATCGGCCCGCGCGATGTCCGGCCCACGCCCACCGGCCGCATCATCGTCGAGGCGGCGACCGGCAAGATTCCGGCCTTTGTCGAAACCGGGCTGAACCTGGCGCATGTGGACGACGTCGCCGAGGGCCATTTCCTGGCGCTGGAGCGCGGCCGCACCGGCGAGCGCTACATCCTGGGCGGCGACGACGTGATGCTGCAGCAGATGCTGCGCGATATCGCCGAGCTGTGCGGTCGGCGTCCGCCTACCATGCAACTGCCGCGCTGGCCGCTGTATCCGTTGGCGCACGCGGCGGAGGCGGCGGCGCGGGTGACGGGGAAGGAGCCGTTCATCACCGTGGATGGGCTCAATATGTCGCGGTATCGGATGTTCTTTACGTCGGCGAAGGCGCGGCAGCAACTGGGTTATGCGCCGCGCACGTACCGCGAAGGACTGCGCGATGCGCTGGCGTGGTTTCGCGCGCAGGGGTATCTGGCGAAGTGAGTGGCAAGTGAGCGGCAAGTGAGCGGCAAGTGAGCGCTCCGGCTCAGGACCGCGCCGGCGCCTGCGCACGGCCCTTCCACTGCCCGCCGCGCCGCAGCCAGTAGCGGCGCGCCGAGTCGATGGTCGCCCCCAGGTAGAACAGCGCCGTCACCGGCAGCAGCGGCGCCAGCCATGCCGGCTGGCGGTACTCGCGCAGCATCGGCAGGTAGGCAAACGCCATTGCGCCCCATGCCAGCCACGCCGGCCACAGTCGCCAGCCGCCGGCCAAGGCCAGCACCGGCGGCGCCAGGTAGGTCAGCGCCATGCCCGCCACCGCGCCCGCCAGCAGCAGTGGCGAGTAGCGCAGCTGCGTATAGGCGCTGCGCGCGATCATGTCCCACAGGCTGCGCCAGTCGTCATAGGGGCGCAGCGACAGGCTGTCGTCGGCCAGGTCCAGCCGGATCGCGCCGCCAGGCTTGATGCGTGCCGCCAGGCTGCAATCGTCGATCAGCTCGCCGCGGATCGCGGCAAAGCCGCCGATGCGCGCCAGCGCCGGGCGCCGGACCAGCATGCAGCCACCCGCCGCGGCAGCCACGCGCGAGCGCGGGTCGCGCACGCGGGCAAACGGGTAGAGCTTGGCAAAGAAAAACACGAACGCGGGCACGACCAGCCGCTCCCACGCCGATTCGCAGCGCAGCCGCACCATCAGCGAGACCAGGTCGCGCTGCTCGTGCTCGGCGCGCGCCACCAGCGCGGCCAGCACGCCGGGGCCATGCCAGATGTCGGCGTCGGTCAGCCAGACATGGCAGGCGTGCGGGGCGATGCGGTCGGCTTCGGCCAGCCCCTCGGACTGGGCCCAGACCTTGCCGCTCCAGCCGGCCGGCAGCTCGCGCGCGCCGATCACCGACAGCGCCTGCGGGCGCGCGGTGGTCGCGGCGGCGGCGCGGGCGAGATCGGCGGTGCCGTCCTGGCTGTGGTCGTCGACCACCACCAGCGTGAGGTGCCCCGGGTAGCGCTGGCCGAGCACGCCCGCCACCGCGTGTGCGATCACCGCGGATTCATTGCGTGCCGGGATGATGGCGACCACCTCCGGCCATTGCGCCGGCGCCGGGGCGGCGGCCGGCTTGTGCACGCGCCAGAAGCCGGCGCGCAGGCACAGCAGCCCGCACCAGACCGCCAGCGTCAGCCACGACAGCGCCAGCGCGATCTCCATGGCCGACTTCAGCAGGCGGCGCGCCGGCCGGCATTGGCAGCGTTGTGGCGCGGTGCGGCGCAGGTGTCAGGCGTTTCGGACATTCGGCCCCCTTGGCAATGGATTGCCCGGGGCCATTGTAGCGAGGCGCGCTGCCACGCGCACCCCGCGCGCACTCGCGAACGTTCGGGTGCGTTAGCTGACCGGTCCGCGCGAGCGGCTTGCGCGAGAACTGGACCGCGTCAGCACTGCTGGATCGCGCAAGCACTGCCAGTGCCTGCTTTAGCCGGGCGTGACGCTGCTGTGGTTATTGTTTTCCGGCGCCACCGGTGTTGCCGGTGGCATTGGCGCTGCGGGTACGGGTGCGGCAGGTGCAGCCGGCACCGGCCGCCCTGCCGGATATGCAGGCGCGGCAGGCGCGGCAGGCGGATTGGACGCGGTCGGATAAGGCGGCGGGGCAGGCGCTACGGGCGTGACCGGTGCCGGTGCCGGCACTGTATTTGCCTCAAAACCCGGCGGCACCGCCATCACCGTCTCTCCCTGGTCCAGCGCCAGGCTGGACTCTTCCTCGCCACTGCCAGCGCCGGTCACCGGCGCGGAGGCCGACGCCATCGGCGTGCTGGCCGGCGGCTTCACATCCGCCTCGGGCGCCGGCAGCGCCGGACGGCGCGGCGCCGGACGCGGCGCGGTGGCGCCGTTGGCCTTGTCGCTGCCGAACAACTGGGTCCACCAGCCGCGCACCTGCTTGCCGAGCGAGGCGAGCACATGGCTTTCCTCGTACTCGGCAAAGCGTGCGCGACTGTCGATGACACGGCCGCGCAACGCGCGCTGGTAGAAGTCGCCGACCATCGGCAGCGCGCTGCGCGCGCCCTGGCCCCAGTAGTCGCTGCGCAGCGTGACGCGGCTGTCGTTGAAGCCGACCCAGGCACCGGCGACCAGTTCCGGGTGCATCATGATGAACCAGCCGTCGGCGTTGTCCTGCGTGGTGCCGGTCTTGCCGGCCACGTCGGCGCGGATGCCGTAGCGCGAGCGGATGCCGGCGCCGGTGCCGCGGTCGATCACGTCGCGCATCACGTCAAGCAGGGTCTGCGTGGTGGCGTGAGGCAGGGCACGCTCGGCGCGCGCCGGGCGGAATACCTGCAGCACATTGCCGTTGCGGTCTTCGATGCGCGTGACCATGGTGGGCGCGATGTAGTTGCCGGCGTTGGCGATGGTGCCGTAGGCGGCCACCATTTCCTTGAGCGTGACCGGGCTGGTGCCCAGCGCCAGCGACGGCACCTCCTCGAGCCGGCTTTCGCGCACGCCCATCGCGCGCGCCAGCCGCGCCACGCGCGCCGGGCTTACCTGCTGCATCAGCTGCGCGGTGATGGTGTTGCGCGAATAGACCAGCCCGTCGCGCAGGCTCATCGCGCGCCCGGTGGGGCGGCCCTCGTCCGACGGGCGCCAGATCTCGCCGCCGGCCAGCTCGATCTCGACCGGCTGGTCCATCAGCGTGTCGTCGGGCGACTTGCCCTCGTCGAAGGCCGCGCCGTAGACGAAGGGCTTGAAGGTCGAGCCCGGCTGGCGGCGCGCCTGCTGCACGTGGTCGAACGCGTCTTGCGTGTAGTCGCGGCTGCCGACCCAGGCGCGGATCTCGCCGTTGCGCGGATCGATGGCGAGGAAGCCCGCCTGGATGCGTGTCTTCTGCTGGTGCAGCGCGCGCATGAAGGCGCCGTTGGTCAGCAGGTGCTTGATCGCGTCTTCCGGCGGCGTGCCGGCGGCGGTGGCGGCGCGGTATTCCGGCGACTCGCGCACGAAGGCCTGCACCAGCGCGCGGTCCGCGGCCCAGCCCGCGCGCGGCGCCCAGGCTGCGTTGGCGATCGCCTGCAGGCGGTTGCCCTGCTGCGCCACCGCCTGCGTGGCCATGGCCTGCAGGCGCGCGTCGATGGTGGTGCGCACCACCAGGCCGTCGGCGTAGATGTCGTAGCCGTTGCGGTCGGCCCAGCCGATCAGCCACTTGCGCAGCTGCTGCGCGAAATGCGGCGCGGGACCGGGCGGCTCGGTCTGGCGCTCGAAGTCGATGCGCAGCGGACGGCGTTTGAGCTGCTCGTAGCGGGCCGCGTCGAGCTTGCCGCGCTTGACCATCTGCCCCAGCACGATATTGCGCCGGTCCAGCGCGCGCTCGGGGTTCAGCACCGGGTTGTAGTAGCTGTTGCCCTTGAGCATGCCGATCAGCGTGGCGCTCTGCAGCACGTCGAGCGAGCGCGCCGGCTTGTCGAAGTACGTGCGCGCGGCCATCTCGATGCCGAACGCGTTGTACAGGAACGGCACCGTGTTCAGGTAGGTCTCGAGAATCTCGTCCTTGGTGTACAGCGCCTCGATCTTGAACGCGGTGACGGCTTCCTTGAGCTTGCGCGTCAGCGTGGGCGCGCGGCCGATCTCGTCGGGGTAGAGGTTGCGCGCCAGCTGCTGGGTGATGGTCGAGCCGCCCTGGCGGTCGCCCGAGAAGGTATGGACCGCGGCCGAGGCGATGCGGCGCCAGTCGAGCCCGTGGTGCTCATAGAAGCGGTGGTCTTCGGTCGAGATCAGCGCCGCCACCACGTTGGGCGAGATCTGCTTGAGCGGCACCCAGTCGCGGTTGGCCCACTTGAAGACCGCCAGTTCCTTGCCGTCGGCCGACAGCACCTGCGCCGGCTGCTCCGACTTGGCCTTGCGGATGTCGCTGATGCCTGGCGTGAACGGCACCAGCGCCAGCACGTACAGCAGCAGGGCTGCCGGCACGGCGGCCATGCCCACCAGCACGCCGCGGCGCGTGGGGCGCAGCGAGCCCGGCCGGGTCAGGCCCAGGCGCGCGCTACGCGCGCGCAGACTGGACAGGTGGTGGTGCTGGATCGAGGCGGAGAGCGGAGCCTGCAGCGAGGCAAGCCGGGTCTTGATCTCTGCCAGCTTCATGAGGCGAAGCTGTCGAGGCAAAGGCACATGGCGGCACGGGGCACTGGCATTACCGTCGTCGGAAAAGCCTGCATCCTACCAAAACGATCCCGTCGCTTACAGGGAAAACCCCCATTCGGGTGCTATTCGGCACATTGTGCTGCGGACTACTCGTCACAAGGCTTTCATATTGCGCCAGCACAATGCGCCGGCCGCACTTCTGCGGACGTGCGCCGCCCCCGGTGCAGCGCGGGCCAGCCCAGCCCAGGCAGTGGCTGGCCGCCGGCCCCGGTCGGACCGGCGCGGTGTCATGGAATCACCATAAAACAGAGAAATCACAGTGAAGAAAGCTCTCCTTGCAATGACGGCAGCAGTGGCCGCCACGGCGGCATCCGGGGTGGCCTCGGCCCAGTCCGCATCGAACGTAACGCTGTACGGCATCGCCGATGCCGGCCTCGAAGTCATCAGCCACGTGCCCGGCAGCAATGGTGCCCAGGGCACGTCCACGCGCCTGAACTCGGGCAACCTGTCCGGCTCGCGCTGGGGCCTGCGCGGCACCGAAGACCTGGGCGACGGCCTGAAGGGCATCCTCGTGCTGGAAAGCGGTTTCGATATCGATACCGGCACCTCCGGCCAGGGCAACCGCCTGTTCGGCCGCCAGGCCTACGTGGGCCTGCAGGGCGGCTTCGGCGCCGTCACGCTGGGCCGCCAGCAGAACGCGCTGTACGACCTGTTCGGCGCCTTCGACCCGATGGGCGTGGGCCCGCGCTACTCGCTCAACAGCGTCGACTCGGCCTTCAACGGCCGCGCCGACAATGCCATCAAGTACACCGGCAAGTTCGGCGGCCTGACCGCCACCGGCTTCTACAGCTTCGGCCGCGACAACAACGGCGAAGTGCCGGGCGAACCCAAGGTCGCGCGCAACTTCGGCGGCGGGCTGTCGTATGCCGCCGGCGGCTTCTCGGTCGGCGCCGCCTACGACCAGTACCAGGGCGCCACCGTGGCGCTGCAGGACCGCAGCGCCAGGCGCGCCGCGGTGGGCACCGCCTATGCCTTCGGCGGTGCCAAGGTGTTCGCCGGCTACCGCTGGCTGAAGGACGATGGCGTCTCCAGCGCCACCGCCGCCGCGACCCGCAGCAATGTCTACTGGGCTGGTGCGCAGTACCGCTTCACGCCCGCCTTCCTGGTGACCGGCGCCGCCTACTACAACGACACCCGCAACAGCGATGCCGATCCGTGGATGTTCGTGCTGTCGGCGGACTATTCGCTGTCCAAGCGCACCGACGTGTACCTGAACGTGGGCTACGCCAAGAACAAGAACGGCTCGGCCCTGGGCCTGAACGGCGTGGGCACCGTGGTCGCGGGCGAGAACCAGACCGGCGCCACCATCGGCATGCGTCACCGCTTCTGAGCGCAGCCTGCGGATGCCCGCCCGCGATGGCGCTCCGGCGCCGCGCACGGGCGGGCCGTGATGTTCATATCGACACCTTGCCTGTGCGGGGTTCGTTGGGCCGGTTCCTCGATCGGCCCTTTTTTCTTGCACGGCCTAGCGGTAGGCCGCGGCACTGATGAACTGCCCGAACCGCTCGCACCAGATCACCACCGCACGGTGCTGGCCGGGATCGACGCCATCCGGCAGCGCCACGGTGAAATTGCCGAATGTCTTCAACGGTGCAACCTGCACCGCGCGGTCCTTGATGCCGAGGAAAGCCGCCTCGGTGTCGACGAACTCCGGCACCAGGTAGATCCGGTAGTCCGGCCCCGGCGCCACGCTGCCTTCGAAGGCAATGGCGCGGGCCGACACATGCAGCCGTCCGCTGGCCCAGTGCAATGCGTCACTGCCGGCCAGGTCCTTGCGGAAGGCGCCGGAAAAGGCCGCCTGCCGCGCCACCGCCTGTACCTGCCCGGTGCTCGCCCCCGCCTGCTCGGTCAGGATCGGCAGCACATAGATCCCGGCCGCAAAGCCGGTCGCCAGCATGGCGAGGTGCGTCAGCGCGAGGATTGCGATCTTGCGGGGAGACTTGGCCGTCATGTCTGGCTCCGGTTGCGGGCGAGGGGACACCGGTTGGTCGTGGCCGATGCGGCTTCCTGACAGCAAGTTTCAACCGCAGTCATCAAAGCAACCCAGGAATGTGGTTATGATTTCTCGTCTTCATGACGAGAAGCTGCCTATGACACTCCACGTCACGATCCGTACCATCCGTACGGGTGCGCTGCAGACGGCCCGCTACCAGGCCCAGGTCTACCCGACCACCGATGCCGAAGCCCTGCCGCTGCTGGCCACACCCTGGAGCGAACGCGAGGCCGAGGTCTTTCGCGACGCTCAGTTCTGGGCCCAGCGCCACGCCTACATCGTGTCCAACCCGCGGGTGGGGACGTACTACGGCATTCCATGCCGGCGTTGACTCCGGCACGCCGGCGCGGTGCGCTGCCGCTGGCGGCGGCATTGATGCTGGCGGGCTGCACCGCCGAGAACGTGGCCGGCGTCCTGTCCGGTGGGCGCGATGGCCTGTGGCGCAACGTGCAGCAGCGCTGCCTGGCGCCGCCGCAGCCGCAGCATGCCGATTGCGCCAGCGTCGACCGTGCCCGCGGGCTGGTGCTCTACAAGGACGCGATCGGCGTGTCGCACTACCTGGTGATCCCGGTGCGGCCGGTGACGGGCGTGGAGGATCGCAGGGCGTGGGACGGCACCGGTGCCAACGCCTGGGCCTTCGGCTGGGACGAGCGCGGCATCGTCGGACAGGCGCTGGGCAAGCCGGTGCCGGACGACATGCTGGGGCTGGCGGTCAATTCCCGCACCTCGCGCAGCCAGGACCAGCTCCATATCCACCTGGATTGCATCAGTGCCGCGGCGCGCGCCTTCGTCAATGGCGCGAGCGGGCCGATCGGCACCGCATGGACTTCGCTGCGCTTCGATGGCAAGCCGGTGCGGGCCCGGTTTATCCCGGCTGCCGAGCCGGTCTTGACGGCCGACCCTTTCGCGCTGGTCGGAGGCAGGGCTGACGACCCCGGCGCCAGCGCCATCCCGGTGCCGCCGCCTGACCGGGGCATCTTCCTCACCTATGGTCAGGACCGGCAGGGCCGCCCTGGCTTTTTCCTGGTGGACCAGCCGGTCCACGCCGCGGGCGGCAGCAATGGCCATGCGAGCGACTTCCTGGACCGGCGCTGCCGGCTGGCGGCGGAGTTGCCGGCAGCGGGGTAGCGCGGCCGGCAGTTTCGGGGTCTAGCGGACGCCCGGCATGGATGCGGTGGCGGCCGGTGCCGATGCGGGTGCCGATGCGGGTGCCGATGCGGGTGCCTGGGTAGACGGTCCTCCGGACCGCTGCCCGGGCGTGGCCGCCGTGCCCGCCGCCAGGCCGTCCAGCACCTTGGCCGCCGCCAGGTGCTGCGGAATCACCAGCCCTTCGCGCGCGGTGGCCACGTTGATCTGCCCGCCCTGGGCGCTGCCGCGCGCGACCAGGTCGCGGCCATGCCGGTACACCAGCCGCGTCAGGTCGGCCACCTCGGTATCCGACAGGTCCGGGCCGGTCACCAGGATCGCCGCGGTGGCGATGGTGCGCACCGGCTCGCGCAGGCCGGGGTAGGTGCCGGGCGCGATGCTGGCGCGGAAATAGCCCGCCTTCTGCCCGACCATTGCCGCGATCGCGCGCTCGTCCAGCGGCAGCAGCCGCAACGGCAGTTCGCTCAGCGCATCGCGGATGCTGTCGGACGGCACGCCGATCACCTGCATCACGGCATCCACCTGGTTCTGGCGCAGTGCCACCAGCGCCGCGCCCAGGCCTACTTCCTCGACCTTGAAATCGTTCTCGGTCAGTCCGTGCGCGGCCAGCACGCGCAGCACCGTGCCGCGCGAGGCCGCGCCGCGCTCGCCCACCGCGATGCGCTTGCCGCGCAGGTCGGACACCGAGCGCGCCGGATCGCCGTCGCGCACCAGCACATGCACCGGCTCCGGGTACAGGCTGCCGATGGCGCGCAGCGATGCGTGCGGCCCGTCCTCGGCAAAGGCGCCCTTGCCCTCGTAGGCATCGAGCGCGGCATCGCCCTGCGCCATGGCCGCCGAGACCTTGCCGCCGCGCAGCAGGCGCAGGTTCTCTTCGCCGCCTCGGGTCACCAGCGGGATGGCGCGCGCGCGCGCGCCCTCCACCAGCGCGCGCACGAAGCGCAGGTACTGGCCGTGCTCGGCGCCGGCGGCAATGGCATAGCCCTCGTCGACGCGGGCCAGCCGGGCGCGGATATTGGCGTGCGCGGTGGTCAGTTCCTGCTCGATCACCGCGCGCTGCGCCGGAGAGGCGTCCTTCTGGACCGCCTCGACCACCTTGCGCATGGCGTCCAGGATGGCCGCCGGGCCCGTGGGCGCGTTGGTGGCCACGGCCGGCGCCTCGGCCGGGCGATAGCCGGCGGGCTGCACGCTGACCCAGCGCTCGCCGTCGCGCCGGTACAGCGCGGTGCCGTGCGCGCGCAGGATGTCGCCGGCCTTGTTGCCGCCGCTGGTGATCCCGGTGATGCCACGCGGCCCCGCGCCCAGCGCCGAGATCAGGCCGGCCACGCCGGGCGAATCCCATGCGCCGAAGTCATAGTCGCGCAGCAGCTTCAGTTCCGCGTCGAAATACACCACGCGCCGGGTCTCGCCGGCCGGTGCCTTGGTGTCGGACTGCGAGCCGCGCCGGTCGATGCCGACCAGCTGCACGGTGCCGGGCGGCAGCGCCTGCGCCAGGCGATCGTCGAGATCGGCGCGGATGCCGTCGGCGTTCGGGCCGCCGCCGCAGCCGGCCAGCCACAGGCTGGCCAGCAGCGCAAGAAAGAAGGCAAAGCAGGCGCGGCGCATGTCAGCCTCCGATCAGCGGCAAGGCCAGCATCATGGTCAGCACGAACGCGTTCATCAGGTCGACAAAGAACGCGCCGGCCAGCGGCGTGATCAGGTAGCTGGTGGGCGCCGGCCCGTAGCGCGCGGTGATCGCGCGCATATTGGCCATGGCGGTCGCCGTGGAACCCATGTTGAAGCCGATGAACGCGGCCGAGGTGACCGCCGCTTCGTAGTCGCGGCCCATGAAGCGGAAGCAGACGAACACCACGTAGAGGATGATGAACACCACCTGCATCGCGATGATCAGCAGGAACGGGCCGGCCGACAGCGCCACCTCGGCCAGGTCCAGCGCCATCATGGTCATGACCAGGAACAGCGACAGGCAGACGTTGGTGATCAGGTCGGTGGCGCGGTCGTCGAAGCGCAGGCCGATGAACGGCAGCAGGTTGCGGATCGCGATGCCGAGCATCATGCACCACAGGAAGCCGGGGATGGTGATCGGACCCGCCGGCATCTGCGCCGCGATCCAGCGCCCGCCGATCACCGCGGCCAGGATGCCGGCCAGCGCGGCAAGCGCGCCGACCGTGGTGATCGGCGAGAGCGCAGCGGCTTCCTCTTCGGTGTCGCCGGCCTCGCGCGCGGTCGAGCGCAGCTTGTAGCGCGAGATCAGGTACTGCGCCACGGGACCGCCGATGATGCCGCCGACGACCAGGCCGATGGTCGCCACCGTCATCGACAGGTCCATCACCGCCTGCAGGTTGTTGACCTCGGCGAAGCGCTCGGCATAGGCGGCCCCGGTGCCATGGCCGCCCACCAGCGTGATGGAACCGCTCACCAGCCCGAAGATAGGGTGCAGGTCGAGCGCTTTGGCCATGGCCACGCCGACGGTGTTCTGCACCACGATATAGGGCAGCAGGATGATCAGGAAGATCACCAGCGCCTTGCCGCCGCGCTTGAGCATGCGCAGGTCGGCGCCAAGGCCGACGCCGCCGAAGAACATCAGCAGCAGCACAGGCTTCATGCCGGGATCGATGACCACGCGGAAATTTGCCGCCGCCGCTGCCACCGACGCGACGATGGCGAACAGCAGCCCGCCGGTGACGGGGTCGGGGATGTTGTAGCGCGACAGGATGCCGACGCTGCGGTTGACCAGGGTGCCGATCAGCAGCACCACCACGGCGGTCAGCAATGAAGCCAGCAGGTCGAGATTCATCGGGGCGTCCTGGCGGTAAGTCCTGCGGTGGGGCGCCGCTGGCCGTGCCGGTGCGCACTGGCCGCCAGCGGGGTCTGGCGAGAAGCATGCATCACTACGGGTTGTAGACGTACGGGGGGGAGAAGGCAAGGAAAGGATCGGGGGCGCTCGGAAGCCAGAAGCAAAGCCAACGGTGTTGGGTGCACCTAAGCCGCCCGAGCTGGCCTCAGCAAGGTGTTCTCCCCTCATGGGGAGAGGGCCGGGGTGAGGGGTGGTTCAGCGAGGCACCACATCAAGCGGAGCCTATGGTTTTGAAGAGCATAACTTTCGTGGAGGCGCCCGCCCTCACCCCTGGCCCCTCTCCCGCGCGCGGGAGAGGGGAGCAAACCGGCAGCGAGCAAGCCGCTCAACGCGCCCGCAACGCATCCACAATGTTCATCCTCGCCGCCCGCACCGCCGGCAGGAAGCCACCCACCAGCCCCATTCCCATCGCGAACGCCAGCGTCTGCAGCGCGATCGCGGGCGTCAGGATGAAGCGGAACGACAAATCGGCAAACGTCTGGAAATTGGTCGTCGAGAACGATGCGAACTGCATCAGCGCGGCAAACGCGAGCCCGGCCATGCCACCCACCAGTCCGAGCAGTGCCGCCTCGATCAGGAAGGCCACCAGCACGTTGGCACGCTTGAATCCCAGCGCGCGCAGCGTGCCGATCTCGGCCACGCGGTTGGCCACCGACGCGTACATGGTGATCATGGCGCCGATCATTGCCGCAACCGAAAAAATCGTGGACAGCGTAACGCCGAGGATATTGATAAAGCTGGACAGCGCCTTGGACTGGTCGCTGTAGAAGACCTGCTCGCGCTTGGCCTCGTCGGCCAGGCGCGGGTCCACGTCGATATCGGCGCGGAAACGCTCGAACAGCGTGGGATTGGCCAGCCGCACCACCATCGACGAATACGCATTGCGCCGGAACGACTGCATCAGCTGGTCGACATCGCCCCAGATCTCCGAGTCGAAACCGCTGCCGCCGGCGTCGAAGTGGCCCACCACGGTCCACTCGCGCTGGGCGAAGCGCAGGTGTTCGCCGATCTGCACCCCGGCAAAGCCGCCGGCAATGCTGCTGCCGACAATGATTTCAGCCGAGCCCGGACGGAACATGCGCCCCGCCACGAGCCTGACCTGCGGACGCAGCGCCATGCCCAGCGGCGAGATGCCGCGGATCACCACGTTGGAGGGCTGCCCGGTGCTGGACTTGGTCAGCGAGATCAGCACCACCGCCTCGCGCGAGGCCATCGGCTGGCCGGCGCCGGTCATGGCCACCGCGGGGTGCATTTCCAGGATGCTGGCCTGCCCGCGCTCGACGGCGCTCTGGATCTCGGTCTCGGCGCCCTTGCGGATCACCACCACGTTGTCGTGCTCGCCGGTGGTGACCAGCGTCTTCTTCAGGCCGGCATCCAGCATCAGCATGGTGGCGAAGACAAAGACCACCAGCGCCAGCCCGCCCGCGGTCAGCGCCGTGGTCAGCCGCCGGGCCCAAAGATTGCGCGCGATATAGGTGAGGGGGATCGCCATGGCCGGATGCGTCAGCCAATCGCCCGCAGGCCTTCGACGATGCGCACGCGCGCAGCCTGTACCGCCGGCACGATGCCGGCGGCGATGCCGACCGCCAGCGCGCACGCGGCCTGCGCGCGCATCGTTTCCGGCGATACCGTGAACACCGGGAACACGCCGCCGACCGCCTGCTTGAAGGCCGCCGCCATCGGCGGCGTGGCGAGCATGCCGAGCGCGCCGCCCGCCACGCAGATCGCCAGCGACTCGCCGAACACCAGCAGCGCCAGGAAGCCCGGGCCGAAGCCCAGCGCCTTGAGCGTGGCGTATTCCACGGTGCGCTCGCGCGCGCTCATCGCCATCGCATTGGCCATTACCGCCATGATGATCACGATCACCACATAGGACACCACGCGGATCGCCGCGATGATCTGGTTCGACATGGCGACGAAGCCGAGCTGGAAGGCCTGCTCGGTCTCGGTCAGCGTCTCCGCCAGCGAGTTGCGGAACACGGCATCGACATTGCGCGAGATCGCCGCGGTGTTGTCGGGGTTGTCCACGCCCAGCACATAGACCCCGACCTGGTCGGCCTGGCGCGGCGTTTTCTTGCGGATGGTCTCGTTCAGGTATTCCCAGTGGAACACCATCTGCCGCGTGATGATGCTTTCGTCGCGGCCGTCCATGATGCCGCGCACCACGAACTCCCAGGTGCCGGGGTAGATGGTGCCCTTGATCGGGATCACGTCGCCGATCTTGAAGCCGAACTGGTCGGCCAGTTGGCGGCCCACCAGCGCCCCTTTGCGGTCGCGCTGGTACTCGGCGCGCTGCTGTTCGGGAACGATGAATTCCGGGTAAAGATCGAGGTAGTTGTCCGACACCGCGAACTGCGCGAAGAAATTCTTGGGATCGCGATAGACGCCGCCGAACCAGTTGGAACGCGCCACCGTGGTCACGCCGTCGACGCCGCGGATGCGGCCCTCGTAGCTGAGCGGCAGCGGGAACACCAGCGAGATCGCATTGCGCGTCACCAGCCGCGCGCTGGACGCGGCCGAGGCGCCGGCGTACCACGCGTCGATCACGGTCTGCAGCAGCCCGAACGCCAGCACCGCGATCACCAGCCCCAGCACGGTCAGCGCGGTGCGCAGCTTGTGCCGCAGCGCGTTGCGGGTGATCAGCTTGAGCGCGTACATGATGGGTCAGGCCACCTCGCCGCGGATCAGCTCGCCCTTCTCCAGGTGCACCAGCGAGCCCGCCGCGGCCGCGGCATGGGCGTCGTGCGTGACCATGATGATGGTCTTGCCGAGTTCCGCGTTCAGGCGCTGCATCATCGCCAGGATTTCCGCGGCGGAGGTGCGGTCGAGGTCGCCGGTGGGCTCGTCGGCGACGATCAGCGACGGGTCGGTGATCAGCGCCCGCGCGATCGCCACGCGCTGCTGCTGCCCGCCCGACAGCTCGGACGGGTAGTGGCTCATGCGGTCGGCGAGGTTGACCATGTCCAGCACCAGTTCCACGCGCGCACGCCGTTCCGCGCGCGGCAGGCTGGTCAGCATCAGCGGCAGCTCCACGTTCTCGAATGCGGTCAGCACCGGCATCAGGTTGTAGAACTGGAAGATAAAGCCGACGTTGGCCGCGCGCCAGTCGGCCAGCGCGGCTTCGGGCAGCTGCGTGATATCGAGCCCGGCCACCTGCAGCGTGCCGCTGTCGGGGCGGTCGATGCCGGCGATCAGGTTCAGCAGCGTGCTCTTGCCGGAGCCGGACGGTCCCATCAGCGCGACGAAGTCGCCCGCGCCGATATCGAGCGAGATATCGGTCAGCACCGGCACGGTCTGCATGCCGCGCCGGTAGGACTTGGCGACGTGGCTGATCCGGACCAGCGGCGCGGCATTCATGCGCTCACCCTCAAGGCTTGGCCGGCGTGACGCGGTCGCCGTCGCCAAGCTTGTCGCCGGGCGACAGCACCAGCACGTCGCCCGGCTTGACGCCCTGCACCGCGACCAGCTCGCCGAGCTTGTCGCCGGTCTTGACCGGGGTTTCGTGCGCCTTGCCGTCACGGACCACGTAGACCACCGGCCGGCCATCGCGCATGACCACCGCGGCCGGCTGCGCCGCGATGACGGGCTGGCGGTCCTGCGCCGTGGCGGCGCGCGACAGGAAGGCGATCTTCGCGCTCATGTCCGGCAGCACGCGCGCGTCGCGGTCGACGAAGCGCACCTTGACCAGCACCGTGGCCTTGGAGCGGTCCACCGTCGGCACGATGCGCGATACCTGGCCGGCCAGGCGCACGCCGGGCAGGGCATCGAGCAGCAGTTCGCATGGCTGGCCGGGGTGGATCCTGGCGATATTGGATTCGGCGACGTCGGCTTCGACTTCCAGCGTCTCCATGTCGGCAATGGTCACGATCGCGCCCTTGGTATCGGCGGCGGCCGAGAACGGCGTGATGTTGTCGCCGACGTTGGCATGCTTGACCAGCACCACGCCGTCGAACGGCGCGCGCACGACGGTCTGCTCCACGGCAACTTCAGCCGCGCGCGCATTGGCCTGCGCCGAAGCGATCGACGCCTGCGAGCTGCTGACCGAGGCCCTGGCCTTGTGATAGCGTGCGACGTCGGCATCGTACTGGTTGCGCGAGATCGCGTTCGGCACGATCAGGATCTCGGAGCGGCGCAGGTTGACCTCGGCGTCTTTCAGTTCTGCCTGCTGCAGGGCGAGGTTGGCTTGTGCCACCTTCACCTGGGCCTGCGCCTGGGCGAATGAGGCCGACACGTCCTTGCTCTCGAGCCGGGCGATGACCTCGTCCTTCTTCACGCGCGAGCCTTCCAGCACGCCCAGCCATTCGAGCCTCCCCTGCGCCTTGGACGCGACTGCGGCCTTGCGCTGCGGCACGACATAGCCGGTGGCATTGAGCAGCGTGAAATTCTGCGTGGGATAGGCCGAGGTAACCGTTGTGGTCTGCACCGACCGCGGGCCGGCGAGCCTGACGGCGATGCCGAGCACGGCCAGCAGGATCAGCGCGATGCCGGCATAGCGCAGCCACCTGCGCCGGGGACGGACGCGGGCGCCGGGCGCGGCGGTGGCGCTGCGGTCGATTTTCAGCCTGGACAGGTCGTGATCAGCCAATTGCGCGCTTCCTCCGGCAGGCCTGGCGCGAGGGCGGCCTGCGTGTTGCCGTTGTGGTGGGCGGGGGGCTTCCCAGTATAGCGGGGTGCGCGGGGGATTACATGTTGCGGTGTCGTCTACCAATCGTGTGCCCCCTCTCCCGCTTGCGGGAGAGGGGAGCAAACCGGCGGCGGGAGGCGCGTTGTCAGCTAATGTTCCGCCTCCACCGCCAGCTTCAGCTTGCCCAGCGCAAACTCCCACTGCCTTCCAATCGCCTCCAGCGAGCGCCGCGCCGCCTCGACCTGCCCGGGCTCGAACATCCACAGCCGCTCGCGCCCGGCCTTGCTGTCGCGTACCAGCCCCGCCTGTGACAAGACTTCCAGGTGCTTGGTCACCGCCTGCCGGGTCATGGCGCTGCCGGCGGTCAGTTGCGCGATCGACATCGCGCCGCCCGCGCATAGCGCCGCCACCAGCCGCAGCCGGGTCTCGTCGCCCAGCGCGGCAAAGACCGCGGCGGACTGCTGCAGATCCAGCGCTTCAGGCGCCGGTGACGTGCTTGCGGACATTCTTTACCTGTTCGTCCCAGCCGCCGCTGTTGATACGGAACGCTTCCATGCGGCGTTCGGGCGGGATCTGGTCGAAGCCCGACTCGACCACGGTCAGCATGGTGCCGCCGTCGACTTCGCGCAGCGTGAATTCCACCAGCGTGCTGGGTTCGCCGGAATAGTCGCGCCCGCGTTCCAGCGGCGCGGGGTGCCAGCGCCAGGACAGCAGCCTTTCCGGCTCGACGCGTTCGACCTGCACGTCGAACTTCAGGTACTCGTAGCCGGGGTAGGTGATGCTGCCGACGGCGCGCTGGCCGGGGGCGAAGGCGGCGCCGTCGAACTTGACGCCGAACCAGCTGCCGAAGGTATCGGCATCGGCCAGCGCGTGCCAGACGCGCGCCACGGGGGCTTCAATCAGGATGCTGCGTTCGATGCGGTCGGTTTCTGCGGGCATGTCCGGTCTCCTGTTTCGGGTTGATATGCAACCGTGTAGTTGCATGTTAGGAGACAGGGGGAGGGAGCGCAACCAAAAGGTTGCTGATGATGCGATCGCTAGCGTCCACCTCGCCGACCAAGGCCAGGCTGGCCGGGCAGGGGAGGCGCGCAACAACGTGTGTTTCTAGTTATTCGTACTGGGAAACAATTGTTGCATTAGCGGAAGACCTGACCCTATACTGGGCGCGCGCTTCCCGCATTCACCGGCCGCGTGCCTCGACACCATCATGACCCACGTATTCCATCGCAATCCGCGCCAGACACTGCCCGTCGCCGTTGCCGGGCAGGGGATCGAACTGATCGACAGCGAAGGCAGGCGCTACCTCGATGCCTCCGGTGGCGCTGCGGTGTCGTGCCTGGGGCACGCGCACCCGCGCGTGATCGAGGCGATCAAGGCGCAGCTCGACACCATCGCCTACGCGCATACCTCGTTCTTCACCACCGAGGTGTCGGAAACGCTGGCCGAAACGCTGGCGCAAGCCGCGCCCGGAGATCTCGACCACGTGTATTTCGTCTCGGGCGGCTCCGAGGCCGTGGAATCGGCGCTGAAGCTGGCGCGCCAGTATTTCGTCGAGGCGGGCCAGCCGGGCCGCCGCCATTTCATCGCGCGCCGCCAGAGCTACCACGGCAACACGCTCGGCGCGCTGGCGATCGGCGGCAATGCCTGGCGGCGCGAGCCGTTCCTGCCGCTGCTGGTGCCGGCGCACCACGTCTCGCCATGCTATGCCTATCGCGACCAGCAGGCCGGCGAGACCGACGCGCAGTATGCACAGCGGCTCGCCGACGAGCTCGAAGCGAAGATCCTGGAACTGGGGCCGGACACCGTCGCCGCTTTCGTCGCCGAGACGGTGGTCGGCGCCACCGCCGGCGCGGTGCCGCCAGTGGGCGACTACCTGAAGCGCATCCGTGCCGTGTGCGACAAGTACGGCGTGCTGCTGATCCTGGACGAGGTGATGTCCGGCATGGGCCGCACCGGTTACCTGTTCGCGTGCGAAGAGGATGGCGTGGTGCCGGATATCGTCACCATCGCCAAGGGCCTCGGGGCCGGCTACCAGCCGATCGGGGCGATGCTGTCGACGCGCCGCATCTATGACGCCATCGTCGGCGGCAGCGGCTTCTTCCAGCACGGCCATACCTACATCGGGCATGCCACCGCCTGTGCAGCGGCGCTGGCGGTGCAGCGCACGATTGCCGAAGACAGGCTGATGGCCAATGTGCTGGTCCGCGGCGAACAACTGCGTGCGCGGCTGCGCGAGGCGCTGGGCGGGCATCCCAACCTGGGCGACGTGCGCGGGCGCGGGCTGTTCGTCGGCGTGGAGTTTGTCGCGGACCGCGACAGCAAGGCGACGCTCGATCCCGCGCTGAAGACGCATGCGCGGCTCAAGTCGGCGGCGATGCAGAACGGGTTGCTGGTCTATCCGATGGGTGGCACGGTGGACGGCGTGCGTGGCGACCACGTGTTGTTTGCGCCGCCGTTTATCTGTACGGAGCTGGATATCGACAATATCGTGGGGCGCTTTGCCGAGGCGGTGCAGGCGGTGCTGCCGGTTGGGTTGGTCGCTGCGATGTAGGGCGTGGGCGCGGCGAGCGCCGCCTCGCCATCAAGTGCGGTGGTGCGCCAGCGCGCCGATACGCAAGCCTCCACCGCTGGCGACGGCTCTCCTCTCCCGCAACCGGGAGAGGGGAGCAAACCATCGGTAGGGAGGCATTGTCGCAGCGCCGTTCAAGCCTCCAGCTTGAACTCCCCCACCACCTGCTGCAACTCCGTAGCCTGCCCCGCCAGCGCACTCGATGCACTGGCCGCCTGCTCCACCAGTGCGGCGTTCTGCTGCGTCACGCTGTCCATCTGCGCCACCGCTTCATTCACCTGCGCGATCCCCGCGCTCTGCTGTTCCGAGGCCACGGTGATCTCGCCCAGCAGCGCCGTCACGCGGCTGACCGATTGCACGATTTCATGCATGGTCTCGCCGGCCTGGCCCACCAGCGCCGAGCCGCTGTCCACCTGCTGCACCGACGCATCGATCAGCTGCTTGATCTCCTTGGCTGCCGCTGCGCTGCGCTGCGCCAGCGTGCGCACCTCGCCCGCCACCACGGCGAAACCGCGGCCCTGCTCGCCGGCGCGCGCGGCTTCCACCGCGGCGTTCAGCGCCAGGATGTTGGTCTGGAAGGCAATGCCTTCGATCACTTCGATGATGTCGGTGACCTTGCGCGAGCTGGCGCTGATCGCCGACATGGTCTGGACTACGTTGCCGACCACCTCGCCGCCGCGTTCGGCGATCCCGGATGCGGCTTCCGCGAGGCCATTGGCCGCGCGTGCGCGTTCGGTGTTCTGGCGCACCATCGCGGTCAGTTCGCCCATGCTGGCCGCGGTCTGCTGCAGCGAGGCGGCCTGCTCCTCGGTGCGCTGCGACAGGTCGGTATTGCCGGCGGCGATCTGGTGCGAGGCCGCGCCGATGGAATCGGTGGCGGCCTTGATGCGCGTCACCAGGTCGGTGAGCATGTCTTCCATCTCGCCCAGCCCGCCCAGCAGCCGGCCGAATTCGCCGCCGCGCTCGGTCTCGAAGTCCTGGCTCAGGTCGCCGGCGGCCACCGTTTCGGCGATATAGACCGCTTCGGCCAGCGGCGCCTCGATGCTGCGCGCCAGCGCCCAGGTGGCCGCCACCGCCACCACCAATCCGGCCACGCCAAGCGCCACCAGCAGGGTGCGCGCGTTGCCGTCGCCGGCGCCCTGCATGCGCGGCAGCGCGATCGCAATGCCGACCGCCGCCAACGCCCACATGGCGCCAAACGCCGCGCCAAGCCTTATCCGTATCCCCAGACTCTGCATGTCTCCTCCGTTCCCCAGCTTTCCAAGTCGGCCGTTACGGCGCCTCGCCGGTGCCGGTTTGCCGGCCCGCACGCTTGACGCCTCAACCTACGGTTATCGACGCGAAAGGGCGGGGCTTGAGGGAATATTTGCGGTGTGGCGCCAAAGGTACGCGCAGGCGGCCCGGCTCAGCCTTCGCGGTAGCAGAACGTCTCGAACCATGACGCCAGCGCCTCGCGCGCCGGCGCACTCAGCGATGCGCCAGGCACGGCAGCGGTCCCCGTCCGGCAGGCCTGCACGGCATAGTGGCGCACGCCTTGTGCGGACAGCGAGCGTGCCAGCGCCAGCAAGCGCGGCTCGCTGAGACGGGCGGGATCCCACGTCGTCCGGCATTCGAACGGAACGCCGGCGCCGGGCAGCTGTGCCAGGCTGGCCTGCACCCGCGCCAGGCCGCCGGGCCGCCCGACCAGCGCATCGTGGCCGGCCGCGTCCGCCTTGATATCCAGCCCGACCCAGTCCAGCTGTGGCAACAGCGCGGCGAGCCGGTGCGGGTAGATGCCGGCGGTATGGAGTCCCACCTTGAAACCGAGCCCGCGCACCGCCGCGGCCAGCTCCGGCAGGCGCGCTTCGCTGAGCGGCTCGCCCCCGGAAAACACCACGCCGTCGAGCAGCCCGGCACGGGTCTTCAGCCAGTCCAGCACCGCTGGCCAGGCGTAGGCCGCATGGCGCCGCTGCAGGTGGGCGTTGTGGCAATAGCCGCAGCGCCACGGGCAGCCGGCGATAAACAGCACCGCCGCCAGTTGGCCGGGCCAGTCCACGCTGGAGAAGGGCACCAGCCCGGCGAGCGCCGGCCCGCCGCGCAATGACGCCGCTGGCGCCGGCGCGGGGATCGGCATGACCGTGCGGCAGGGGCCGTCAGCGGCAGGCGCTTTCGGTGAAGAAACGCCGCTCATTGAATTCCCCCTGCTTGCCGGTGTTGAAGGACGTCACGGGCCGGTGGTAGCCCATCACCCGGGTCCAGACCTCGCAGCGGGTACGCAGGGCGGGATCGAGGGCCGGCGTGGCTGGCTGGCGCGATTCGGTATTCATGAGAGCTCCTCTTCAGGTTGGGTTTGCGGCGCGCTGGCCGCGGCTGGGGTGCGTGCCAGCAGTTCGGCATCGCACCGTGGACAGAACTCGTGGCGCCCGCTCAGGTAACCGTGCTTCGGGCAGATCGAGAAGGTGGGTGTGACGGTGATATACGGCACGCGAAAGCGTGACAGCGCGCGCCGGACCAGCGCCTTGCAAGCCTGCGCGCTGGACAGGGCTTCGTTCATGTACAGGTGCAGCACCGTGCCGCCGGTGTACCTGCCTTGCAGCGCCTCCTGCATCGACAGCGCGGTGAACGGATCGTCGGTATAGCCCGCCGGCAGCTGGCTGGAATTGGTGTAGTAGGGCTGCCCGGCCGTGCCGGCCTGCAGGATGTCGGGCCAGCGCTTGCGGTCTTCACGCGCGAAGCGGTAGGTGGTGCCTTCGGCCGGCGTTGCCTCCAGGTTGTAAAGGTGGCCGGTCGCCTCCTGGAATTCGCCGATGCGCGCGCGCACATGGTCGAGCAGCCGCAAGGCCATGGCATGCCCGCCCGGCGTCGTGATGTCGTCGGCGTCGCCGGAGAAATTCCGGATCATCTCGTTGACGCCGTTGACGCCGAGCGTGCTGAAGTGGTTGCGCAGCGTGCCGAGGTAGCGGCGCGTATAGGGATACAGCCCCGCGTCGATGTAGTGCTGCACCACGCGGCGCTTGTCTTCGAGCACATCGCGGCCCAGCGCCAGCAGGCGGTCCAGTGCCGCCATCAGCCCGGCCTCGTCGTCGCGGTGCAGGTAACCCAGGCGCGCGCAGTTGACCGTGACCACGCCGACCGAGCCGGTCTGCTCGGCCGAGCCGAACAGGCCGTTGCCGCGCTTGAGCAGTTCGCGCAGGTCCAGCTGCAGGCGGCAGCACATGGAGCGGACCATGTGCGGCTCCAGGTCGGAATTGATGAAGTTCTGGAAGTAGGGCAGCCCGTAGCGCGCCGTCATCTCGAACAGCGGCTCGGCGTTGGCATGGTCCCAGTCGAAGTCCGGCGTGATGTTGTAGGTGGGGATCGGGAAGGTGAAGGCGCGCCCGCGTGCATCGCCCTGCATCATCACCTCGATGTAGGCGCGGTTGATCATGTCCATCTCCGGCTGCAGGTCGCCGTAGGTGAACGGCATTTCCTCGCCGGCGATATATGGCACCTGGCCGGCCAGGTCCTGCGGGCAGGTCCAGTCGAAGGTGAGGTTGGTGAACGGCGTCTGCGTGCCCCACCGGCTCGGCACGTTCAGGTTGAACACCAGCTCCTGCATCGCCTGGCGCACCGCGCGGTAGTCCATGCGGTCGTGCCGCACGAACGGCGCCATGTAGGTATCGAAGCTGGAAAACGCCTGCGCGCCGGCCCACTCGTTCTGCAGCGTGCCGAGGAAGTTGACGATCTGGCCGACGGCGGCCGACATATGCCTGGGCGGGTTGGCCTCGACCTTGCCCGGCACGCCGTTGAAGCCTTCCGCCAGCAACTGGCGCAGCGACCAGCCGGCGCAGTAGCCGGACAGCATGTCGAGGTCATGGATATGCAGGTCGCCGTCGCGGTGCGCCTGCCCGGCTTCCGGGCTGAAGATATGCGACAGCCAGTAGTTGGCCGTGACCTTGCCGGCAACGTTGAGGATCAGCCCGCCCAGGCTGTAGCCCTGGTTGGCGTTGGCGCGCACGCGCCAGTCGCGCTGGGCCAGGTATTCCTCCATGGCGCTGGCCACGTCGACCTGGCTGCCGGGCTGTGCCGGCGGTGGCGTGCCGGCTTGCTGTGCGTCGCGCATGCTTACCCCTTTATGTAGTGTGTGTTGCGAAGATTAGCACTACATATAGTGGTCGTGAGTGGCCGAAGTCAGGTGTTCGGCTCCCGGCTTGATGGCTGTCAACCGGCATGGCTGGCGCCGGGCCGGCGGGGACCGCGCTTGCGCGGGCGCAAAGCCATGCTGGCGGGCGGGACATTCCCGCTGCGGCGAACGCAGGTCCGCCAAAACGCAAACCGGCCCCGAAGGGCCGGCAGGCAGTTCACGCGTAACGCGTGGCGAAAGATCAGGCGGCTTGCTTCAGTGCTGCCAGCGCGCGCTGGCCGGCCACCAGTTGCTGCGCCACCTCCGCCACGCGCGCCCCCAGGTGCTCGGCGGTGCGCAGGTCGGCCGGCGGCGGCGCCACCTCGGCGCTGACATCGGCGTCGGACTGCGCGGCGGCGCCCAGGAAGAAGCCATGGCGGTTCAGCGAGTCTTCGGTCGACTTGGAGTTGTTGTGACCCGGAGGCAGGCCCAGGTTGACCCAGTGCATGCCGTGCTGCGCCGCGAAGATGGCGATCTGCTGCAGCGTTGCCAGCTTGTCGCCCGAACGCGAGGCGGCGTTGGTGAAGCCGGCCGCGACCTTGTTGGCCCACTTGCCGCCCTTGGCGAACACGTTGCGCGAGGTGGCGTCCATGAAGCCCTTGAACTGCGCCGAGGCGCTGCCCATGTAGGTCGGCGCGCCGAAGATGATGGCGTCGACCTGCTCCAGCGTGTCCCAGTGCTGGTCGATGTCCTCCACCGGAATCAGCAGGCTTTCGGCGCCCGCCACGCTGCCGGCGCCGCGGGCGACGGCCTGGGCCTGCCTGGCGGTGTGGCCGTAGCCGCTGTGGTAGACGATGGCGACGCGGGTGGGTTGGGTATGCATGGTGTCTAGTCCCTTGATTTTAAAAATCTGAATGACCGTTTGCTGCGTTGCGCTGTAGCGTGTCTGCCTTCTGCATCGCGGATTGTGTCGGCCGGTGAAGAGAGTTTAGGCAGACGGTTACCCCTGCGTGAGGCCATTCATGAAACAAGTTATTGAAATATTTTGAAGTTTCGATGGCGCCCTACTGGAGGATCTTCCATATAGCGCTATCCCGGGTTTTCCCCGCAGCGGCGGCCATGGAAAAGCGCCCCGGGACGCGATAAAGTCGCGGCACCACCACCTGTGGCCCACGCCCCCGACCACCATGAGACCAGGCGGCACGCAGCCTTCGTCGGTCATGCACCCGCGCCGTCCCTGCCTCCGCGTGCCGGCGCCCAGGGCATTGGCGCTGGCAGCCTTGCTGCTCACATGCGCCGGTGTGCGCGCCGCCGATCCGCCGGACAGCGCGATGGCCGCCGCCACCGGCGAAACCCTCCCCGACATCGTGGTCACCGCCACCCGCAGCGAGCAGCGCCGCTTCGACGCGCCCGCCGCGGTAGACAGCGTGCCGGTCGATCCGCTGCGCAGCGCCACGCCGCTGGTCAACCTGTCCGAGGTGCTGGCGGGTGTGCCGGGCGTGGCCGTGCGCGACCGGCAGAACTATTCGCAGGACCTGCAACTGGCGGTGCGCGGCTTTGGCACGCGCTCCACGTTTGGCGTGCGCGGCGTACGGCTCTATGTCGACGGCATCCCCGCGACCATGCCCGACGGCCAGGGACAGGCCTCCACCGCCGACCTGCCCAACGCCGGCCGCGTCGAGGTGCTGCGCGGCCCGTTCGCGCAGATGTACGGCAATGCCTCGGGCGGCGTGGTGCAGGTGTTCACGCCCGATCCGCCCAAGGACGGCTTTACCGCGCGCGCGTCGACCGGCTTCGGCTCGGACGGCCAGTGGCAGGCCGGGGTGGCGCTGGCCGGCGGCAACGAGCGCCTGGGCGGCTCGCTCGATGCCTGGACTTACCAGACCGACGGCTACCGCGTCCACTCGGCGGCGCGCCGCTACCAGCTCAATGCACGCGTGGTGGCGCAGCCGGCCAGCGGCACGCGCGTGACCGGCCAGTTCAACTACTTCAACCAGCCGCTGGCGCAGGATCCGCTCGGGCTGACACGCGCGCAGGCCGATGCCAACCCGCGCCAGGCGGTGCCGGCGGCGACCCAGTTCGACACCGGCAAGAACGTCGAGCAGGCGCAGGCGGGCGTGGTGGTGGAGCACCAACTGAGCGACATCGACAGCCTCTCGGGGCGTCTCTATGGCGGGACCCGCAACCTGTACCAGCGGCTCGGCTTCAGCGGCGCCGCGCCGACGTCGTCCGGCGGCATCGTCGACCTGGATCGCATCTATGGCGGCGGTGCGCTGTCCTGGAGCCGGCGCACCACCGCCAACGGCC
This sequence comes from Cupriavidus oxalaticus, assembly GCF_016894385.1. Classification (NCBI taxonomy): domain Bacteria; kingdom Pseudomonadati; phylum Pseudomonadota; class Betaproteobacteria; order Burkholderiales; family Burkholderiaceae; genus Cupriavidus; species Cupriavidus oxalaticus. The sequence goes on along the minus strand of NZ_CP069811.1, from coordinate 2,393,688 downwards.
TGCCGCTGCTGTGGACCGCCGGGGTGGAGGCCAACGGCATGCGCGACGGCCGCAACGGCTACGTCAACCAGGATGGCAGCCAGGGCGCGCTGCGGCGCGACGAGACCAATACCGCGACCGACCTGGGCGCCTTCGCGCAGGTCGACTGGACCTTTCACCCTGCCTGGCAAGTGGTCGGCGGCGTGCGCGCCAGCCGCGTGCGGCTCGGCATCGACGACCAGTTCATCACCGCGGCCAGCCCGGACGACAGCGGTACCGCCACCTACAGCAACGTCAGCCCGGTGCTCGGGCTGGTGTGGCATGCGCTCGATAGCCTGAACGTCTACGCCAACCTCGGGCGCGGTTTCGAGACGCCGACGCTGACCGAGGTCGCCTACGGTCCCGGCGGCGTCGGCAGCAACCTCGGCCTGCGCGCCTCGACCAGCCGCCAGGGCGAGATCGGCATCAAGTGGCAGGCCGACGGGCAGCGGCTGGAAGCGGCGCTGTTCGATGCCGACAGCCACGACGAAGTGGTGCCGCAATCGAACAACGCGGGCCGCACCGTCTACCAGAACGTCAACGGCGTGCGCCGGCGCGGTTTCGAGCTGGGCTGGCGCGGCGGCTTCCTGGGGCAGGTCGGCACGCCGGGGCAGGGCGGCGGCAGCCGCATCGAGGCCGGGCTGGCCTATACCTGGCTCGATGCCTATTTCGGCGATGCCTTCGTCAACGCGCAGGGTCAGACCGTGGCCGCGGGCAACCGGCTGCCCGGCACCGCGCGCCACAGCGTCAGCGCCGAGGTGGCCTGGCGGCCGCTGGCGCCGCTCACGCTCGGTGCCGAGATGCGCGTCGACAGCCGCGTCTATGCCGACGACCTCAACACCCAGGCCGCGCCCGGCTACGCGGTCTTCAACCTGCGCGCGGGCTATGAGTTCCGCATCGGCGCGGCCCGCGCCTACCTGTTCGGCCGCATCGACAACGTGACCGACCGGCGCTACATCGGCTCGGTGATCGTCAACGAGGCCAACGGGCGTTACTTCGAGCCGGCACCGGGCCGGCGCTTCTTTATCGGGCTGCGCGCGGCCTTGTAGGCTCGGCGTGCGGCGGTGGTGCGCCCAATCTCGTTGGATTGCCTGTTGCGCCATTGCCCTTTAAGGTGTTGGCTTTGGCCGCGTCCGCCTGCAGGCCGGCAGCGCGCCAGCCTGGAGTTTGCGTAATGACCGCGCCCCTGCCAGACGTTCCCGTCGTGCCGCCGTCGGACGACCGTACCCGCCGCATCATGCTATGGGTGGTGGCGGTCGGCTTCTTCATGCAGACGCTGGACTCGACCATCGTCAACACCGCCTTGCCGTCGATGGCGCGCAGCCTGGGCGAGAGCCCGCTGCGGATGCAGTCCGTGGTGATCGCCTACTCGCTGACCATGGCGGTGATCATCCCGGCCTCGGGCTGGCTGGCCGACCGCTTCGGCACGCGCACCGTCTTCCAGGCCGCGATTGGCCTGTTCGTGGCCGGCTCGCTGCTGTGCGCGTATGCGCCCACGCTCAACTTCCTGGTCGGCGCGCGCGTGGTGCAGGGCGTGGGCGGCGCCATGCTGCTGCCGGTCGGACGGCTCTCGGTGCTGCGCACCTTCCCGCGTGAACAGTACCTGCAGGCGCTGAGCTTCGTTGCCATCCCGGGCATGATCGGTCCGCTGATCGGCCCCACGCTCGGCGGCTGGCTGACGCAGGCGCTGTCGTGGCACTGGATCTTCCTGATCAACGTGCCCGTCGGCCTGCTCGGCGCGCTCGCCACGGTCCGCTATATGCCGAACGCGAAACTGTCCGGCATCGGGCGCTTCGACATCGCCGGCTACCTGCTGCTGGCCGTCGCCATGCTGGCGCTGTCCTTCTCGCTCGACGGCCTGGCCGGCCTGGGCTTTCAGCACGCCACCGTGCTGTTGCTGCTGATCGCCAGCATGGCCGCGCTGACCGCCTATGGCCTGCATGCCAACCGCCGCAAGCAGCCGCTGTTCCCGCTGCGCCTGTTCCGCATCCACAGCTTCAGCGTCGGCCTGCTGGGCAACCTGTTCGCCCGCATCGGCAATGGCTCGATGCCGTTCCTGATCCCGCTGACGCTGCAGGTCAGCCTGGGCTATTCCCCATTCGATGCCGGCCTGATGATGCTGCCCGTCACAGCCGCCGGCATGGCCTCCAAGCGGCTCGCCACCCGCCTGATCCAGCATCACGGCTATCGCCGCGTGCTGGTCTCCAATACGTTCGTGGTCGGCCTGGTGATGGCCGCCTTCGCGCTGATCACGCCGCAACTGCCGCTATGGCTGCTAATCCCCTTGCTGGCCGTGTTCGGCATGGTCAATTCGATCCAGTTCACGGCGATGAATACCGTGACGCTCAAGGACCTGAGCGGCGCCGGCGCCAGCAGCGGCAACAGCATGCTGTCGATGGTGCAGATGCTGTCGATGAGCCTGGCGGTGACGTCGGCGGGGGCGTTGCTGGCCACGTTCCAGCATCGGTTTGGCGGGGACACGGCAGCGGTGTTGCCGGCGTTTCATGCCACGTTTGTGTGCATGGGGCTGATCACTTGTGCGTCGGCTTGGATTTTCATGCAGTTGGGGCGGCAGGAGGTGGCGCCGGCGTTGCCGGTGAGGCATGGGGAGAAGGAGGTGTGAGCCGGTCTTATGAGTGGCTTCGGCAGGTTAGCGGTTCTCAATGAATTCAATGCTTTCCAGCAGTTTTCTGACCTCTGGTTCCACGCTTCTATGGTTGCCGGACAGGCTATCGACCACCGATCCTCCAATCAATACGTTACCCTCTGGGGAAACCAGGCAAAAAGATAGGTGACGTGCGCGTTTATTTTCATCTCCAAAAGTGTCGTCAATGGTGCTTATCGCCCCAGCGGCATTGATGCTTTTCATTTCACGTACAGTAAAGGATGTCTCTGGCGGCGCCCAATAATTCTGATCTGAATGCGGCCACTGCACCCAGTGTCCATTTTTTTGCACGAGACCAGAGAACCTCTTGCAGAATTCGTTTTTCCCCTTCGTGTCACATAGAAAGTCTATTATTACCGCATTTGGTAAGCTGGAGCGCTTCAGCTTCGCATCATAAATGGCGCTCGGTATATCTTGTTTAGGGTATTCACGAATTTCTCCTCCAAGTGAATCATTCAACTTGAATTTGCAGATTCCAACGTTTACGAGATGCGTTGTTTTTCTGCCAGATGACAAAGCCGCGCGTTCTCTGGTATCGGAAACCGGGCTCGCGATTGCGAATGCCACACAAAGCAGAATTTGTAGGGATGTGGCTAGCTTGTACAACGATCGAGTCACCACGGGCGCCTCCGCGTAAAGTCATCGGGTACCTCATGAATAGCTCCATTTGCACTCGAAAATTGCGGTGTGTCACACAGGATGACTAGTGCATTGGCGTAGACGCGGTAGCGTTCTGTCATGTTGTTGATTTCGAAGTTGCCGTAGACAGCTGCGGGAATGTTGACGATGGCAGCGGTGCGGCGCGCTGTCTCATTGCTGTAGTAGACCCTTCTTCCGGTCGAAGTATTGACGACGATACGCACATTCTGACTTTCCTTGTCGGCGAATAAAGATGCTGTTTCTGTTCTATGTTTGCCGTCCAGGTGGTACTTCGTCCAGTAAAACCCGGCACTTTGCGAAGCTTCGTCATCGCTCTCTTCGAGGCTATTCCGCCATCCTTGCAACTGTTGCACGGACGATCTTTCTGGTGATCTACCACGCCATCGGAAATAGTTGTAGTAATTGTTGTCGCCGCGGTTGAGGTTTCCACGGGGATTTGTAAGTTGCAGGAAACCTCTGCCATACCACCCGCGATGTAGATTCGCATCCCTTCCATAATTCTCACGGAAGTCCCTCAGCCATGAGGTTTCTACTATCGCGTTTTGAAAAAAAGCTGCCATTCTGAGCGCTGAGTTGATGCCATATTTCCGAAGAGAGATATTTAAAGCATGCCGATTGAGATCAATAAATCTATTGGTCTTGGCAATGACCTCTACCTCTTCCCAATCATAACCTTCGCTCGTCTTGCGAATCGAATAGGTCGGAAGCAGTTGCTGCAGTTCAGCCTTGCTGAGCCACTTACATTTCCTGAAATGACTGATAAACTCCTTTGGGTTAAAGTGCCAATGGTCAGCGTCGATGCCGGGGTTTGCCTCTTCCCAGAACGCCAGTGCCCTGTGATGACGCTCGAAGCGGTCATATGCCTCTGTCGTCAGCGGGCACGACAAGGCCTCATGAGGCGACTTGAGCCAACCCCAGCGCGAAGCGATATTGTTCTTCTCCCATTCGGTGGGAAACCTGCAGATCGTTTTTCGCAGCCGCTTCTGAACAAGTTCTTTCGATAGCTGAGCGACAGCTTCCTTGTGGCTGACGACGTTATTCCCGTCCTTGTCCAGCCAGCGCCGCAGCGTCGCAGAGTTGCAGAGACTGTCCGGCGTCTTGTCATCGTCGACCAATGTCCATCCCATCCAGTGCGGGAAGTCGGCGTCGGAGAAGCTGAGCACCTTGTTGCTGTGCAGATTGACATAACCCTGCATGACGGCGGGAGGCGCATCCGGGTTGGCGGGGTCGATACGTGGCGCATTGATTCGGACCCATAGTGGCGCATTCACTGGAGCAAGGGCGTCCGGGCCGATCACCCGACCGAAGCGCAGCAACTCATAGCCAGCGCTTGGGCACATCGGGTATGCCTTGGTTGCGATACCGTGCATCTGGTACTCAAAGTTCTCCGAGCAAAGCGGCTTGCCAACTTCTTCGAAGTTGCCTGAACCGAGCGGCACCTCGCGATACGTGTGAACGTAGCGGGCACCATGCTTGTCGGCAGCGCTTTCTGGCTGCAGGCGAATCCGTACGTAAAGCGGTTCAGTCACCGTTGCTACCGGCTCGGCGGTGTGCGTGGCATTGGCCGCTTCGCTTGCATAGAGCAATATGGGCAAGTCGGTGCTGGCGGTAATCTTGAAATGCGCATCCCCATAAAGGGCGTCGGTGCGAGCGGCCTTCAGCGTATCAAGCCGACCCGAGTCACGGCCGACCAGTCGCTTCAGGTTCGTGCTATCGCAAATGATTTCGAAGTGAATGCAATCCGGCGTGCCATAGATCTTGCCTGCCGTGCCGATCTTGTCTTTGCGGAAGACGCGCTTGTCCTTTCCGAAGGTGTCGAGGAAGTGCTTGTCGATGTCCGACAAGTGAAGGTAGATGGAGAAAAACGTCACCTTGCCGTTGTTCCCTTCTCCGATCTCGGTCTCATGCTGGATGACGACACATCCGTCGTCGGTCCACTCCCCGCGATACATCAGCGCATGGTTTTTGTCGCTGACTTCCGGCTGGGGTTTGCGCAGATAGACAATGATGCCGTCGGCGATGGTTCGAACCGGAAGGGCCTGGCGGCTGCCTGCCGGCTTTGCCGTCAAGTGAATGCCGCCGTGCCAGCCGAGAGAGTGGCTGAGAGGAAAGCCACCAGCGCCCGGCTTGCCGCCCTCCATCGCGCAATTCATCCACTCGCCATCAGCGAATGTGCTGTCCATCACTTTGTCGATGTCGGTGACATCACCGGCGCCTTCTGCCGCGCCAGGTAGGAAGGGGGGACTGATCAGCATGATGATGGTCAGAGCGAAACAGGAAAATCGCCGTTGGGTTGTGCGAGGCCAGTCGGCATGCTGGGGAGCCGGAAGCCCAATTCCTTGGGCCCAGGCAGACTGTGGGCACTCGCATGCGCTCTCCAGGTGCCCGGCGTGCCGTGTTCGATCCCGACGGCATTGATGCGGATGTAGCTGCCGCCGGCGTTGAGCAGGATTTCCTTCTTCGCCGTGATCTCGATTCGATCCTGCGCGCTGATCAACCGCAGCACTTTCTGCGCAATGATTTCGATGTCATCGCTCTGTGCCTGGATTTCGATCTTTCCCTTTGCGGCAAAGAGCCGCATGCCGGCGTTGCGCGCGAACAGCACTATTTTTTCGGCGGCGCTGGCCAGCCAGCTCTTGCCAGTGGCAATCGACAGGTGGCTGCCAGTCGTGATGGCGGTATGCCGGCCGCTATGCAGGTGAATATCCTCCGCCGCGGTTGCCGCGATGCCGCAAGGGCTAGCCAGCGCAAGATGCGATTCGGAAAATTCGCCTTGTTTGCCACGGCCTTTCAGCGTGTCGTGCTGCGCCTTGAGCGCGCTGGCAACATCGGCCTGCTGCCCGTCCTGCGCGCGCTGATGGTCGGCGGCTTTGGCCAGCGCATGCTGCAGTTCCTGCGCGGCCGCGAGCCGCTGCAGCGTTTCGCCGATGTCCTTGTGGTAGCTGACAGCCTCGGCACGGATCTCCGTGGTCAGCAGCAGGCCGGAGCCACCGCGTACCGCGCCCCAGCCATCGGTGCGCAGCTCGAATCCTTCGCCGCGCTTCTCACGCCGGCCCTCGGCGTCGGGAATGCGCGTGAGGTAGCCCAGGCCAAGCATCGATGCCTGGTGGTCGCTGCCTAGCTGGGTCTGGATCTCGCCCTGCGTGTCGTCCTGCACGAAGGTGTTGTGCCGCTCGCCGAACAACTCCTTGCTGCGAATGCCGGACAGCGCATGCTGGCCCGGCAACACCCAGGGTGGCAGGTTGAGCCGGTTCGGCATCCGGCCGGTGATGATCGGGGAGTCGGGATCGCCATGCAGGAAATCGACGATGACTTCCTGCCCGATCCGCGGGATATGCGTCGCGCCGAACCGGTCGCCCTGCCAGGCCTGCGAAACGCGGATCCAGCAGGAGCTGTTGGCATCGCGCCGGCCGATGCGGTCCCAGTGCAGCTGGACCTTGACGCGGCCGTATTCGTCGACCCATAGCGCCTCGTTCTCGGGCCCGACCACCGTGGCGGTCTGCGGGCCATGGGTACGCGGCTTGGTGCGCAGGCGCTCGGGCCGAAAGATCTCAGTGGCTGGCTGCGCCTGGAACGCGGCTTCGCAGCGCCACCGCTGGCCCTCGCCGGAGGCCTCGGCGACGTCTTCGAGCACCAGGGTGGTATCGAACACCAGGTATTCGCGGTTGGCGGCGGCTTGTGCGAACCCGGCAAGCGTAAAGGTGCAGCCCGGCACCACGGCGCGCACGTTGCCCTGGCCCGCGACCCGGCTGCCGTGCTGGCGGATCGTCTCCATGCGGATGCGCGACAGCATGTCGCCCTCGCGCCATGGGTCGTTGCCGGTGGCCGGCTGGGCATGGTCGCCGGGGTATTCGTAGACCTCGCCCTCGGCATGTGCGGTGTCGCGCGGGTCTTCCGTGGCCACCGACAGGTCGGCACGAGGCTTGACGAAATCGTAGTCGGTGCTGGTCCATTTGCCTGATACCAACTGGTCCCGCACGTGGAACGCATGCAGGTGCTCGGCATCCGCACGATCCGCCGAAGGCCGCCAGCTCAGCGTATGGTAGGCGGGACTGGCGAAGCGGCGGAAGGCACCATTGCCGTCGCTCAGTACCAGGCGATGATGGCCGCGGCTGTGCTCAAAAAAATACGAAATGCCCCATTCCTGCGTCAGGCGCTCGAAGAACGCGAAGTCGGTCTCGCCGTATTGGACCTGGTATTCGCGTGTCGGATAGCGGGCGACGTCGAGGCGATTGTCGACGGGGAACGGGTAATCGGCGAGCAGCTCCTGCAGGATGTCGACAACGCTCTTTTGCTGGAAGATCTTGAAGTCCGAGGTCAGCGTTGCCAGGAACAGCCACGGGCGCAGCGTCAGGCGGTAGATGATGTGGCGCCCGTCAGGCTGTGGCCCTTCGACCCGGGTCACGATGCCGGTGATCTCGCGCGTGCCGGCACCCGTGCCGTCGAGTTCGATCTCCAGTGTGAGTTCGTTGCCCTGCATCGCTGCCAACTCGAGATTGGCGGCGGGGCCGTACACCGTGTGCCGTTCGTCAGGTGTCTTGATGTCGACCGCATAGGTGAACAAGCGGTTCAGTCCCTCGTTGCCCTCGACGCGGGCAACGGTCATCGCGGTGTGGCCGAGGATCTGTGGCAGAAAATCGCCGCGCAGGAGGACAGTGCGGGAAGAACCCAAAGGCAAGCGATTACCCATGCAATAGCACTCCACGGAGTTCGGCCGCGGAATTCTGGAGACAGGGTTTGGTGGATGTGCTGGCACGCAATGATCATGCGTGCAGCGCGCCCCTTCGCGGCGGTCACGGACGATGATAGAAACGATCGTGCCGCGCTCTCAATCGGACGAATCTGAGAACTGTCGGGGAATCTGCTGCTTTGGGAGGAGCGCTGCGTGCGCAGCGGCGCAGGACATCCACCCGGCGCGGATCTGCCTGCCGAGGCTTGCCCGGCAGGAGCCCCGAGGCCACAGCGGCTGAGTTCGCTGCACTGCACCGAAGGCCGCAGCGCCGACGGGCGAACTTCGCGGCGCCGGGCGGCTCCTAACGTCATGAGCCGCCATCGCGCAGAGGCAGGCGCAGGACCATGGAAAACAATGACGAACGCCGCGCTACGAGCGCGGGTGCCTATACGGTGCCGCGCAATGATCCGGCCACGCCCGATGGTGCCGGCGCAGTCTCCGGCGCAGTCGCCGCGCCAGCCAAGGTCCACGCGGTGGCTCATCCGCCGCTGGCCTCGCATCGCGAGTGCCCGCTGCCGCATGCCTTGGCGAGCTGTCCGCAGGCCGATACGCTGTCGCCGGCGGTACGCTACGGCGAGTTGTTCGTCGATGTCCAGCACAGCGGCCTGTTCGCCGACAGCAAGACCTTTCCGGACTGCATTCCCGGCTGCGACCCCGAACGGATCGTCGCGAGCTATCGCCAATCCCGCATCGAGCCCGGCTTCTGCCTGGCCGACTTCGTGCAGGCGCACTTCACGCGCGCAATCGTGCCGGACAGCCACTATGTCTCCGATCCGGCCCACACGCTGCGCGAACACATCGACGGCCTGTGGCCGGTGCTGACGCGCGAGCCGGTTGCGCATCCGCCGCTGTCGTCGCTGCTGCCGCTGCCGCATCGGTATGTGGTGCCAGGCGGGCGCTTCGGCGAGCTGTACTACTGGGACTCCTACTTCACCATGGTCGGGCTGGCCGCAAGCGGGCGCGGCGACCTGCTGCTGGAAATGGCGCGCAACTTCGCCTACCTGATCGACACCTACGGGCTGGTGCCCAACGGCACGCGCAACTACTACCTGAGTCGCTCGCAGCCGCCCGTATTTGCGCTGATGGTCGACCTGCTCGAGCGCGAACAGGTCGCCAGCGCGCGCGACTTCCTGCCGCAGCTTCGGCGCGAGTACGAGTTCTGGATGGACGGCGCCCAGGCCCTGTGTCCGGGCTGCGCCCACCGGCGCGCGCTCTGCCTGCCCGACGGCGCTGTGCTCAACCGCTACTGGGACGACCGGCCTTGCCCGCGCGAGGAAGCCTTCCTGGAAGACGTGCAGACCGCCGAGCGCAGCGGCCGGCCACATCACCTGGTGTTCCGCGACCTGCGCGCCGCCGCCGAATCGGGCTGGGATTTCAGTTCCCGCTGGCTCGACTTGCCGCTGGCGGGGCACCCGGCGGATCTCGCCACCATCCGCACCACCGCGGTCCTGCCTGTCGATCTCAATGCCTTGCTGTGGCACCTGGAAATGCGCCTCGCTACATTGTGCGGGCAGGCCGGCGATGCCGATGCCGACCACTTCCTTGCCGCCGCGCAGCGGCGCGAAGCCGCCATCCGGCAATACATGTGGGACGCCGCCGCCGGCATCTTCGTCGACTACGACTGGTGCCGCGGAACGCAGCGGCCATGCCTGACCGCGGCCACGATGATGCCGCTATATCTCGGTCTGGCCCGCGCGGAGGAGGCCGCCGCCATTGCGCGCGCAGTGGACGCGCGCCTGATCGATGCCGGCGGACTGGCCACCACGGAACTCACCTCCGGCCAGCAGTGGGACCATCCCAACGGCTGGGCGCCGCTGCAATGGCTTGCGGTGCGCGGCCTGGCCCGCTATGGCCACGACGGCCTGGCGCGCGACATCGCGCAGCGCTGGCTGGCCACGGTCGCCGGTCTCTATGCGAGGGAATGCAAGCTGGTGGAAAAATACCGCATCGAGGCCACCGGCGAACGGGCCAGGGGTGGCGGAGGCGGCGAGTATCCGCTGCAGGACGGGTTCGGGTGGACCAACGGCGTAGCCAGTGCGCTGATGGCGCTGTATGGGGACTTGCCGGCGACGTGCCTGAACGCCTAGCGCTCGCTCGTCGGGCCCACCACTGTCGACATGGTTGAAATCACTTGCAAAGAAAAGTCATTTCTGTTTCCCCTGGTCGTCTGCAAGGATGGTTGTACGGGCGGTACGTGGTGCCGCCGTGATCCTATTGGGGGCGGCATGTTCACTTCAGTTCGAGGCTGGCTCAGCAAGGCGTGGTGGGCGCAGGCCGCGCTGGTAGCGCTGCTGGTGCTGGGCATGGCGCCTTCTGCGCAGGGCCAGGCCGAGGGCAGGAAGCCCAATATCCTCATTATCTGGGGCGATGACATCGGCTATTGGAACATCAGCGCCTATAACCAGGGCATGATGGGCTACAAGACGCCCAATATCGACCGTATCGCGAAGGAGGGCGCGCTGTTCACCGACTGGTACGGCCAGCAAAGCTGCACCGCCGGCCGCGCTTCGTTCATCACGGGGCAGGTCGGCTTTCGCACGGGGATGCTCAAGGTAGGATTGCCCGGCGCCAGGGAAGGACTCCAGGCGCGCGATATCACCATCGCCGAAATGCTCAAAGCCAGGGGCTACAAGACGGGCCAGTTCGGAAAAAACCACCTTGGCGACCTCGACGAACATCTGCCGACGGCGCACGGCTTTGACGAATTCTTCGGCTCGCTCTACCACCTCAATGCCGAAGACGAACCCGAGCATCCGGACTATTTCAAGAATCCCGAACTGCGCAAGCGCTATGCGACGCGCGGCGTGATCCACAGCTGGGCCAACCCGGGCGGTGCGCAGAAGATAGTGAGCACCGGTCCGCTGGACAAGAAGCGCATGGAGACGGTGGATGAGGAGGTCACCCGGGAAGCCATGCGCTTCATGGAAGAATCCAAGAACGAAGGCAAGCCGTTCTTCCTGTGGTGGAACTCGACCCGCATGCATATCTGGACGCGGCTGAAGGCGCAATCGCAGGGCAAGACGGGCCTGGGCATCTACCCGGACGGCATGGTCGAACACGATGCCATGGTCGGGCAGTTGCTTGACAAGCTGAAGCAGCTTGGCCTCGAAGACAATACCATCGTGATGTATTCGACCGACAACGGCGCCGAGAAATTTACCTGGCCGGACGGCGGCCAGTCACCCTTCCGCGGCGAGAAGAACACCAACTGGGAGGGCGGCTACCGCGTGCCATGCGCCATCCGCTGGCCCGGCGTGATCCAGCCCGGCACGGTACTGAACGATATCTTCGCGCACGAGGACATGTTCCCCACGTTGCTCGCGGCCGCAGGCGAGCCTGACGCCAAGGAGAAGCTGCTGAAGGGAACCAGAGTGGGGGGTAAAAGCGCCAAGGTCCACCTGGACGGATACAACCTCACCGATGCCCTTGCCGGAAAATCGCCAAGTCCAAGGCATGAGTTCTTCTACTTCAACGACGATGGCTCACTGGTCGGCCTGCGCTACGACCAGTGGAAGATCGTGTTTGCCGAGCAGCGCGAGCATGGCATGAATGTCTGGCAGGAACCGTTCGTTCCGTTGCGGTTGCCCAAGCTTTTCAACCTGCGCTCCGATCCTTTCGAAACCGCGGACCATGAAGCCATGGACTACGAGCGTTGGCGTGTGGAACACCTGTTCGTGATGGTGCCGGCGCAACAGTACGTCGGGCAGTTCCTGTCGACCTTCAAGGCGTTTCCGCCCAGCCAGAAGCCGGGCAGCTTCAGCATTGACCAGGCCTTGTCGGCGCTGCAGAACGGCGCGCAAGGCAGCCGGTAACGGCCACCCGGCATGCCGATGTCGCCGGTACGGAAGTCGCCGCCGGTAGTGAAGGCATCGGCGTTGGCGTCTGGCTTGTACCAGTAGCCGCGCATGACCTGCGGCCCCTTGGCGCAGACTTCGCCCGCGGTGAAGGCGGGTCGGTCGGCGTGCCGGCGCAGCGCCGTGTCGAACAGCGCGGTCAGCGAGTGCGGCGTGTCCGCATCGATCGTGGCGGAAATGCCGCCATAGCCGCGAGCCAGGCCGCTTAACGTTGGTAAGTCTGTGCAGCGCGCGCACCCGCCTGGCGCAGTCGCTCAATGACCGTATCCGCCGCGGGCGACAAGACCCGCTTGGCGTGTCGCACCACACCAACAGGCGGCAGCCTCATGTCCAGGTTCAAAGGTAGGAATCGGATCAGGCCTAGTTGGGCGTCGGCATGCAGGATCTCAACCGGGAACGGACAGATCATGTCCGTCTGCAGCATGAGCGAGCGCATGACCAGGAATGAAGTGGTTTCGACCGGATTGGGCGGCAGTCCTTGTCCGGTTGTGCGGAACATGCTTTCCAGCGCCGCCCGCGTATGCGTGCCTGGCGGTGGCAGTATCCACTGAAGGCCCATCAGGTCGCCTAGCCGCAGGCGGCGTTTGCCCACTAGCGGATGCGCCGCGCGCACGCCTATGCGAAAGGTCGACTCGTACAGCACCTCCGTGAGTAGGTCCGCGTCGTCTCCCGGCCAGAAGCGGCCTACCAGCATGTCGATCCGGCCTGTCTTCAATTCCTCGAACATGCTATCCGAATTGCCCTCTATGACCCGGACGGTAATGCGCGGCGCGTTGGCGGCCAATGATGTCAACGCCTCGGGGAGCAGCCATGGCGTGGCAACTGGCAGCGCCCCGACCGTCACATGGCCAGCGCCTCCGGAGTGCCAGAGGCCTAGCTCTTCTTCCACATCCCGAAGTTCAGCAAGTACAAGCCGTGCACGCCTGCACAAGATCAGCCCGGTGTCGGTCAGCACGCTACCTCCGCTGCTCCGGCTCACCAGCACTTCCCCCACGGCTTGTTCCATCTGTCTCAGTGCTTTGGTTGCGGCCGGCTGGCTGATATGAAGTGCATCTGCCGCACCTAGAAGTGAGCCGGTATCGGCGATGCCGATGAGCAGCCGCAACTGGCTGAGCTTGAGGCGGTGGGCTAAAGGTGAGTGGTTCATGTGTGGCGAGCAGGAATCGATATAACCGAAGGTTATACAGATTGGAATTTATTTCAATCGTTTATTTATTGCCCCATCTCTATACTCGCTCCGCAAGCAACACATCAAATTCATCGAACAACGATAGCGGAGATCATGCATGCTCCCTGCACCAGGATTGGTGGGCCTTACATCGGCACTCGAGATTTTTGAGTTCGTCGGTGGAAGACATGTCCACCTGCGGTCAGGCCGCACGTTCCGGCCGGTTGACCAATGTGCGATTGAGGCAAGTTGCACCGCGAGATGAGCTTCTGGGTGCCATGTCAGCCCGAGTGGTTCTACTGCTACGCGGGACTTGTGGTGCATGCATTGCTAAAAGAGACCTGCCATGCCTTCCAAACCAAACTTCCTACTCATCACAACCGACCAGCAGCGTGCCGATCATCTCGGCTGCTATGGCAATGTCCGTATCCGCACCCCCCACATTGACTCGCTTGCCGTCAGGGGCCGCCGCTTTGACCGCTTCTATGTAGCAACCGGGGTCTGCATGGCGAACCGCGCTTCGCTGATGACGGGGCGGATGCCATCCCTGCACGGTACGCGCTGCAATGGCATTCCTCTTGCCCGCAACAGCACCACCTTTGTTGACCTGTTGCGCGATGCCGGTTACTACACAGGCCTGGTCGGCAAATGCCATTTGCAGAACATGACCGACATGCCGCCGGAAGAGCCTCGCGACCCGGTGCCTGCAGGGCTGCAGGCACCGCCGCCGGCGCTTGCTGATGCTGTGACGGGTCGCTGGGGCGAAGGCGGCTATGACATGGAGCTGCTGCGCAAATGGCGCCAGGATCCGGCGCATCGCGTGCAGACACCTTATTACGGCTTCGATCACGTGGACCTGTGCACGATGCATGGGGACATGGTCGAAGGCGACTATGCGCGATGGCTGCGGCAAGTCGCTGGTGATATCGATCAGCTCCGCGGGCCAAAGAATGCGCTGCCGGACAGCCGCTATACCGCGCCCCAGGCGTATCGGACCCGTGTGCCGGAGGAACAGTATCCCAGTGCCTGGGTCGGCGATAGGGCGGAGGCTTTCCTTGAGCAAGCTGCACGGGGTGATCGACCATTCTTCCTGCACTGTTCGTTTGCTGACCCGCATCACCCCTTTACACCGCCAGGCAAATACTGGGATATGTACGATCCGGACGACATGGTGTTGCCGGCATCTTTCTACCAGGCGGAGGATTCGCTGTTTGCACCGGTAGCCGCCTTGCACAACGAACGTGCGCAGGGCAGGGGGCGTATCCATTCCACAGTCAGCTTCGCGGCCAGGGAGCGCGAGGCGAAAGAAGCCCTGGCACTCACGTACGGAATGATCAGCATGATCGACGACGTGGTGGGAAGACTGATGGCAGGGTTGCGGGCGCTGGGTATGGACCGGAATACGGTCGTAGCGTTCACCAGCGATCATGGCGATTTCATGGGCGACCACGGGCTGTTGCTCAAGTCTGCGCTGCATTATCAGAGCCTAATCCGCGTGCCGTTTATCTGGGCAGATCCGTACCGCGATACTGAAGGCGCAGCGACCGATGCACTGGCAGGAACGATCGATATTCCGGCTACTGTCCTGGCGCGCGCAAAGCTTGCGCCGTTCCATGGCATGCAGGGCCGCAGCCTGCTTGGGCTGATCGACGGTCAACACGCCGGCGTGCGTGACGCAGTGCTGGTGGAGGAAGACGGACATGCGCCAACATTTGGCCTGGACAAGCCGGTTCGAGCCCGTACGGTGGTAACCGCCTCACACCGATTGACGCTGTATGACCAACCTGGATGGGCGGAGCTCTATGACCTGCGTAATGACCCGAATGAGTTGGTCAACTTGTTCGAGGATCCCCGGCATGCAAAGGTGCGCGCGCAGATGTTTGAAGTGATGGCGCGTGAGTTGATGCTGGCCGATGACAGGGCGCCGTTTCCGTTGGGGAGAGCCTAGCGCCAGTGGAAGTATTGTTGACGTGCTCTTACAAAGTGGCAGAGACCACCAGAGCTCTGCCTGTTGAACCGGAGAAAAAAGTGCCCCCCAAAACTTACATGAGGCGGCAGTATGCCGTCAGCAGCAGTCCGCTGCGCCGGCTGATGCTTGTGGCCATGGCAACCGTTGGGTTCAGCGGACTTGGGATCGCATCGGCGCACGCTGACCCGTTTCCAGCCAAGCCTATTACGTTGATTGTTCCTGCCGTTGCAGGAGGTGCCATGGATGGCATCGCCCGGTTAGTTGCTCAGCGCCTGGGCACGCGCCTGGGTCAGCCGGTGGTGGTCGACTCCAAGCCCGGAGCAGGAGGAACGGTCGGAATGATGCTTGCCGCCAAAGCGCCAGCAGACGGGCATACGTTGGTGATTGCGGCCGACTCCTACCTCACAGTGACGCCGCGCCTCATGCCGGCTGGCGCGTTTCAGCCAACCAACGCCTTGATGCCGGTGGTCGAGTTGGGGTCGTCGCCAATGGTGCTGGTCGTCAATCCGTCGCTGGGCGTACGGACACTTCCGGAATACCTCGCAAAAGTCCGGGGGCGGCCTGGGACGGTGACATATGGCTCAGCGGGCTCTGGCTCGCCTCATCATCTCTTCATGGCAATGCTGGACCAGCAACTCGGACTTAAACAGGTCCACGTTCCATATAAGGGGGGCGCCCAAGCCTTTGCTGACCTGCTGGGTGGGCATGTAGACAGCATGTTCATAGTAATGAGCACCGCTGAGCCCTACATCAAAAGCGGCAAAGTGATAGCGCTGGGAGTGTCAGGATCCAGACGATTGGCGGAGCAACCTAACGTGCCGGCAATCGGAGAAATTGCCCCCGGCTATGAAAGCGAATTCTGGTTTGCGATCCTCGCGCCGAAGGGCACGCCGCCTGCAGTCGTCACGCGCCTAAACCGGGAAATTGGAGCAGTGCTGGCCGAAGCCAAGGTGACCCAAGGCATGCAGGCAATTGGCGTTACGCCCGCAAGTGGCGGAACGCCCGATGCATTAGTGCAAAAGCTGAGGCAAGAGGATGCGAAGATGGACAAGTTGATCCGCTCGATCGGCCTCAAGCCCGAATAGGCCTCACCGCGGCGGAAACCTACCAGCCGCCGAGGTGGGGCACGGCTGGACGAATGCTGGCACCACGTTGGTGACTTGCTGCAATCTAGGTCCTCAGCGTGGACGCCAGGCAGTCTTCAGGACTTCCCAACCGGGGAGCATGTATTGTCCGACCCCTTGCCTCTCACTCATGCCGGCCCGTCTTGCCCGCTGCCGACGAGTCCAGGCTGCGCTCCAGCAGTGTCAGGTCGTCGCGCAGGAGTTGAAGTATGGCAGCCGGCCCGGCTCGGTCGAGCTTGCGGCTCGAGGGCAGTTCCACTGAGCCCAATGCCATGTCGGCAATCTGGCGTGCCACTTCACCCATGGAAACTTGCCCGGATGGATTGAACCACCACGCGGTCCAGTTGCACATGCCGATGATCGAGAACGCAGCGACCTTGGCATCCATGACGCGGAACTTCCCCTGGTCGATACCGGATTCAATGGCCTGCCGGAACTGAGCTAGCACGGCGCGCCGGGATTGCTCGGCCAGCTTGCGCTGCTTTGGCGGCAGGTTGTTCTCATTGCGCTCCACCACCCTGAACTGCAACGGGTGGGACAGGATCAGCATCGCGTGACGCATGACCAGGTGGCGCAGGATGCCGGAAGGCGTGCGCATGGCTTCGGGGATTGCCTCGGTAGCCAGGTCGGCGGCGGTGCGCGTCACCGCGGTGGTCAGTTCCTCAAGAATCGCTTCCTTGCTCTTGAAGTAGTAGTACAGGGCCGGGCGGCTCAATCCCACGGCGTCGGCGATGTCGTTCAGTCCGGTGCCGTCAAAACCGCGCTCGATGAACAGGCGGGTCGCCACTTCCAGGATCGAGTCCCGCAGCGCATCGCTCTTCGTCTGTGCCTTCGCCATAGATTGTCATTCGGATTTTCGACGCAGGCGTCGAGAAGCTCATCACGATAAACAAAAAGTCGGCTGGACGCCAGTTCCGGATCGGCATCTTGGCGGTCCTGGCTGCTGCCGTCTCATGCTTAGTACGTAACTTTCTCCGCTAGTTTCAACGCGCTCGAAAAAAATTTTACGTATGTGTCAAAAAATCGACTATGCTGTAAAAAACGGAGTGAATGACGATGACAAGCAAGACGCCTCCCAGCGCTTCGCCCGCGCTTTCAGGCCCTATTGCGGGCTTTCTCAACACGGACTGGAATCCGCGTGACGTGCCTCCCGGCACCGTGACGCGCAACGTCGTGCTGCGCACCGAGGATGGTGCGGCCACGGGTGGCTCGCTCTATGCCGCAGGCCAGCCGGATACCGTGGTTTGCATCATGCATCCACGTGAGTTCATGGCTTGCCACTACCTGATTCCCGACATCGTAGAAGCGGGCTATGCAGCGTGGTCGCAGTCCCCGCGTTCAGTGGGGAACGACCAGCGCCTGGAACATGAATTTGCGCTGTACGACGTGGCGGCCGGTGTGCGCTACCTGCGTGAAGCGGGCTTTCGCCGCATCGTGCTGCTGGGCAATTCGGGAGGCAGCGGGTTGTATGCCCTGTACGTTCAGCAATCGAATGCCGCGCCCGAAGCGCGTATCGGCCGGACGCCCGGCGGCCGCGCCACGAATCTTGCGTCGGCGCTGCTGCCGGCGGTGGATGGCGTCGTGTTTGTCGCGCCACACCCCGGCCAGGGCGTGCTGCTGCAGGGCTGCATCGATCCTGCTGTGGCCGACGAGCGCGACCCGCTGTCTGTCGACGCGGCGCTCGATGCATTCTCCGCAGCCAATGGCTTTGCACCGGCCCCTGAGTCCTCCAGCTATCGTGCCGACTTTGTCGCGCGCTATCGCGCCGCGCAGATGGCACGGGTGCAGCGCCTCGACGAACTGGCCAGGACGATGATTGCCGAGCGCATGGACGCTCGTGCCGAAGTGAAGCGCAATCCCGGTTCCGTCAGCGATGCCATCCGGCGCCGCGCCGCCCATACCCAGCTCTTCACCGTCTGGCGCACCGATGCCGACCTGCGCTGCTTCGACCTGTCGCTCGATCCGTCGGACCGCAAGTACGGCTCGCTCTGGGGCGCGGACCCGTTTGCATCCAACTACGGTTCAGTCGGCTTCGCGCGCGTGTGCTCGCCCGAAAGCTGGTTGTCGACGTGGTCAGGCCTGTCGTCGAACGCCGCGCTGTCCCGTACGGCCCCGGCCATTCACCAGCCCACGCTGCTGATCGAATACACGGCGGACCAGGCCTGCTTCCCGAGCGTCATCGCGGACATCTTTCACGGCATTGCAAGCACTGACAAGCAGCACCACCGCGTTCGCGGCGACCACCACGGCCGCGCGCTGGCCAAAGGCGAGGAACCCGGCCGCTACGCGGCGGGACGCCTGCTGCAGACATGGCTGCGCGAGACCTTCCCGCAATAGCGCACCCGACACACACACACGACCCATTCCGATCCGGAGACACAACGATGCATGCAAGGACCGCCCCGTCCGACGCCGCCGCGCCACTGCGACTGCACGGCGTCGACCATACCGCCCGGCCCACCTGGCGCCTGAAGGAAACCGTCACGTTCTATCGCGACATCCTGGGCCTGCCGCTGATCCACACGATCTCGGCGCGCGGCTGGGGGCCTTCGACGCACCCCGACTTCCTGCACTTCTTCTTCGACAGCGGCAAGGGCAGCACGATCGCGTTCTTCTATTACCTCGGCAGTGACGAGCCCGAAGCGCTCGCCAGCCGCGACAGCCGGCCGCCGCTCCCGGACGACCACGTGTTCGACGCCACCCACACTGCCTGGCTGGTCGATACGCAAGAAGAATTACTGGCATGGAAGACGCGCCTGGAAGCGCGCGGCGTGGTGGTGTCCGCCGAAACTGCGCATGAGGTGATCGAGTCGATCTACTTCCGCGACCCGAACGGCTATTTCATCGAGATCACGCGCAAGCTGCGGCCGCTGGCGGCGCTCGATGCGCGCGACGCCGATGCGACGCTCGCCGCGGCCATCGAACTGGAGGACGAAGCCCGTGCCACGCAAGCGCGCGTGACGTCGATCGACGATATCTGGGTGCGCAAGGCAGAGCTCCTCGGCCGCCGCCTGAACCTGGACCAGGAGTGTCACGCATGAGCCAGTCCGCCCTGCGCATCTTTGTGCTGAACGTGCCCGAGTTCGCCTCACTGACGGAAGCGGCGCGCAGCCTGCCGGCATGCCGCCTCAGCGACCTTGGTGACTACACCGTGATCGCTTCCGATGAGCCGGTCGAGTTCGGGCGCCGCGCCCTTGGCCTGAAGCCCGCGGTCTGGTACGGCCTCTTCACTGGCGGGCTCGACGGCAGGATCGAACGATTCGACCGCGATATCGTGCGCATCGTGCCGCGCAATGCCGCGGTGGCATGAACGCCGGAGACCATCATGACCGGTATTCATTTTCCGATTGAGGGCGTGGCGTACTGTCCGCCTGCCGACGCGGCGCGGTACTTCGCAAGCGGCGCATGGGTCGACGACACGCTCGGCGGCGCACTGCGCAAGACCGCCCGGCGAGTGCCGCACCAGCCGGCGTTCATCAGCGACGAGCGTTCGATCACCTTCGCCGAACTCGACGCGCGCAGCGAGCGCCTCGGCGCCGCGCTGCATCGGCTCGGTCTTCGGCCCGGCGATCGTGCCATCTTCCAGATGGGGACCACGATCGACACCGTCATCGCGCTGATGGGTTGCTACAAGGCTGGCGTTGTTCCGGTGTGCGCGGTGCCGCAGTACCGTGAAGTCGAGATCGGACAGCTTTCGGCGCTGTCCGAGCCGCGCGCCTATTTCGTGCAAGCCGATTTCAGTGCGTTCGACCTGACCGGCTTCGCTCGCGGCATGGCGCAGCGCTATCCGTCGATCCGGCATCTGATCGTCGCGCGTGGCGTCAGTTCCGCCGCACAGGGCCCGCTCGCCGAACACGGCATGGATGCACTGATCGATACGATCTCTTACGAACAGGCCATCGAGGTGCTGGCCGGTGTCCTCATCGGCAGCGAGGACGTGCTCAGCTTCCAGTTGTCCGGCGGCACGACCGGCGTACCGAAGATCATTCCGCGCTTCCACGCCGAGTACACCGGCCATGCGCTGGCCAGCATGCGCCAGCTCGGCCAGACCGCGCAAAGCCGCCTGATCTGGTCGCTGCCGCTGCTGCACAATGCCGGCCAGCTCTACGTGCTGGTACCGGCCGTGGCCGGCGGCATGACCTCGGTGCTGATGCCGCGCGTCGACATCCAGCGCATGCTCGAACTGATCGCGGAGCACCGCGTCACGCACGGCATGTCGATCGGGCCGGTCGCGCCGCAGATGATCGCGTACCAGGACATTGCGCAGCACGATCTTTCATCGCTGGAACTGTTCGGCACGATGACGCGTGCCGACGCGCTCGAAGCGCATCTCGGCGTACCGTGCTTCAACCTGTTCGGCACGACGGAAGGACTGCTGCTTGGCGCCGGCGCGCGCTTTCCCGCCACGATGCGGCATCGCACCCAGGGCTTCTCCGGTTGCCCCGATGACGATCTCCGCCTGCTGGTACCCGGCACGGACGAGGCAGCAGCGCCGGGAACGCCGGGCGAGCTCTGCTTTCGCGGCCCGTCCAGCCTGCGCGGCTACTACAAGGCACCGGAGGCCACCGCGCAGTCACTGACCGCGGATGGATTCGTGCGCTCCGGCGACCTCATGACCGAGCACGTGGTCGACGGCTACCGCTGCTTCGCGTTTGAAGGCCGCCTGCGCGACAACGTGAACCGCGGCGGCGAAAAGATTGGCTCGGAAGAAGTGGAGGCGTACGTCAGCCGGCATCCCGCCGTCGCGGACGCCAAGCTCGTCGCGATGCCGGATCCGCTGTACGGCGAGAAGGGTTGCATCTACATGATCCTGCGCGCGGGCCATGTGGCGCCAGATGTCACCGAGCTGGCCGGGTTCCTGGTGGCGCAGGGCCTGGCGAAGTTCAAGTGTCCCGAGCGTATCGAAGTGGTCGTGGAGTTTCCGGTAACCCGGGTCGGCAAGGTCGACAAGGCCGCGCTGCGGGCCATGGTCGCGCGCCAGCTCGAAATGGAAGCCACCGAATCGGGGAGGAAGTCGGCATGACCTGCACAGACGCCGTAGCACACCAGCACCCCCCATCATCCCATCAAGGCTGACCAGCATGAACAGTCGTACCTACCGTATCGGGCAGATCGTGCCCAGCTCCAACACGACGATGGAGACCGAGATTCCCGCCATGCTGCGCGCACGGGAACAGATCCTGCCGGAACGTTTCACTTTCCATTCGAGCCGCATGCGCATGCATCGCGTGGTACGCGAAGAACTGGAAGCCATGAACCGCGAGGGACTGCGCTGTGCCGCCGAACTGGCCGATGCGCGCGTCGACGTGATGAGCACGGCCTGCCTGGTTGCCATCATGGCGATGGGCCCCGGCTATCACCGACAGGTGGAGCAGGACCTGCTGCGCGTGGCGCGCGAGAACCACTGCAATGCGCCGGTCATGACGTCGGCCGGCGCGCTCGTGACGGGCCTGAAGTCAATGGGCGCGCGCCGCATTGCGTTGATGGCCCCTTACATGAAGCCTCTGACCGAGGCCGTGGTCCGGTACATCGAGCATGAAGGCATTGAAGTGCTGGATGCGTTGTCGTTCGAGATCCCCGACAACCTCGAAGTCGGCCGACGCAATCCCATGCAGTTGCTGGAAGACGTCAGGCGCCTGAACACCGCCAATGCCGACGTCGTCGTGCTGTCGGCCTGCGTGCAGATGCCATCCCTGCCGGCCATCCAGGCCGCGCAGGACGCCATCGGCCTGCCGGTCACGTCCACCGCTGTCTGCACGGTGGGCCAGATGCTGGAGCACCTGGATCTGGCTCCCATCGTTCCCAATGCCGGCGCGGCCCTGGCGCCGGCACGCAAGTAAGAGGCTTACCATGAATGTCGTCGTCATCGGAGGCGGCCCCGCCGGCCTGTACTTCCCCCTGCTGCTCAAGCAGCGCCATCCTGAAGACCGTATCGTCGTACACGAGCGCAACGAAGCGGGCGCCACGTATGGCTGGGGTGTCGTGTTCTCCGACATCGCGCTGTCGTTCCTGCAGGACGCCGATCGGGCGTTCTTCCGGAAATTCACCGCGCATCATCAGCGTTGCGACTATATGGAGGTGACCCACCAAGGGGTGCGGGTACCGCTGCGCAACAACCACTTCTCGCGCACGTCGCGCATTGACCTGTTGCGCGTGCTGCAGGAAGCATGTGCCGAAGCGGGCGTCGAGATTGTCTACGGCAGCCGCGTGAGCGATCCGGCCGAACTGGCGGATGCCGACATCATCGTGGCAGCGGACGGTATCAACAGTGAGGTAAGAACCCGGCTGGCGGAGCATTTCCAGCCAAGCTTCGAGGTGCGCCGCAACAAGTTCGCCTGGTACGGCACCCATCAACTGTTTCACCCGGTCTCGCTGATCTTCCGGGAGACCGGATACGGGGTGTTCATCGCCCATGCGTACCAGTACAGCGACACATTATCGACCTTCCTGGTGGAAGTGGATCCCGACACCTGGCAGCGCGCGGGCCTTGACACCGCTACTGAAGATGAGAGCCGTGCATTCTGCGAACAGGTCTTCGCGCGAGACTTGGGCGGGCAATCCCTGCTGGGGAACAGATCGAACTGGTTCCAGGCGAGCGTGGTGCGCAACGAACACTGGTCACATGGCAAGGTGGTATTGCTGGGCGACGCGCTGCGTAGCGTGCATTTCTCGCTAGGCTCCGGCACCCGCATGGCTATGCAGGATGCAATCGCGCTGTGCGAGGCCGTCTGCGCACATCGGGACGACGTGCAGGCTGCGTTCCGGACGTTCGAGGACAGCCGGCGCGACGCTTCGGCAAAGTTCCAGGACGCGGCGCGCCGCAGCCTCGATTGGTACGAGTCGGTCGAAAGCAAGATGCACCTCGATCCGGTGGCGTTTGCCTACGACTACATGCTGCGCACGGGCAGGGTCACGCATGAAGACCTGTGCCAGCGCGACGCGGAGTTTATCGCCCGAGTGGAAGCCGGTGGCTACCACGATTCCGTTGACGCACCAGCTGCGGCATAGCCGTACACCTACGAGAGATTCTCGCAAAACTCTCTGTATCAGCACAAGCCGCAGCATAGCGGCTGTGCGCTGACCATCCCAGGAGACAACATGACTGTCCCATCCGCCCCCCAAGGCACGGCGGCCGGCACGCCTGCGCGTGCCGCCGTCAACGTGCGCGAATTCATCGACGCGGCGCGCCTCTCATCCCTGCAGTGGCGCACCATCGCATTGTGCTTCACGATCGTGGCACTGGACGGCTTTGACATCGCCATCATCGGCTTTCTTGCTCCCCATATCCGCAGCGAATGGTCGCTATCCATGGTGGCATTGGGGCCGCTGTTCTCCGCCGGCCTGCTTGGGCTGATGACCGGCGCCTTCATCTGCGGTCCGCTGGCCGACCGCATTGGCCGACGCCGCGTGCTGATCCTGTCGGTGGCCTGGTTCGGCGCGGCATGCGCCGCGTCTGCCGCAGCGCCTGGCATCGGTTGGATGATCGCACTGCGCTTCCTGACCGGGGTCGGGCTTGGCGGCGCCATGCCAAATGCCATTACGTTGACCGCGGAATTCAGCCCTTCGCGTCGGCGCGGCACTTTGCTGACGGTGATGTTCTGTGGGTTTTCCCTCGGCTCTGCGCTGGGTGGGGTGGTCACTGCCTACCTGATCGAGCATGTCGGCTGGCGCGGCGTGCTGGCATTGGGCGGTGCGCTGCCGCTCGCGCTGGTTCCGGTGCTGGCGCTGGCTTTGCCGGAATCGGTGCGCTATTTGGCCACGCGTGAAGGCATGCAGGCACGGATCGCTGCCATCCTGGCACGCATCGATGCAAGCCGGATCACGAGCGGCCAGCGCTACGTCGCTGACGAACCCGAGGGACCCAGCTCTCCAGTCAGCCAGCTCTTCGCGCCGCGCTACCGGCAGGGAACGCTGTGGCTCTGGCTGGCGTTCTTCTGCAGCCTGCTGCTGCTGTACCTGATGATCAACTGGCTGCCCATCCTGGTCCAGCGCAGTGGCCTCTCGCTGAAGGAGGCGTCGATGCTCGCAGGGCTGCTGCAGGGAGGCGGCGTGGTGGGCGCCATCGTGCTGGGCATGCTGCTGGACAAGTTCAATCCGTACACCGTGGTGGCCGGGGCCTACACGCTCGGGGCGTTCGCCGTGGCCTGCCTGGCTTCAGTGAGCACGCCCATGGCAATGGCGGCCGCGATCTTTGTCACCGGCTTTTGCGTCAGCGGGTCGCAGGTCTGCGCCAATGTGCTGGCGTCGGCGTTCTATCCGACTTCAAGCCGTGCCACGGGTGTGGCATGGGCACTCGGCATCGGGCGGGTGGGGGCTATCGCAGGCTCGCTCGGCGGCGCGTTCCTGCTATCCGCAGGCTGGAGCAATGCGGCACTCTACCTTCTGCTGGCGATTCCGGCAGTGGTCGCGGGAATCGGCATCTACCGGACCGGGCGCGTCCAGGTGGTGGTCAACATCCCGGAGCCTGAAGTCGAGGCAGACCGCACCCGCATCGAAGGCGGCCGTGGGCGCCGTCGCGCAGGCCAGCGGAGTGAAGACCCTGGTCTTGTCGCACCTGGCGCCCGCCGATAGCAGCGAAGGCCGGTGGCGCAGGGCGCAAAAGGGGTATTCCGGCCGTGCGGTAGTTGGCAAGGATCTCATGTGGCTGGGTGCAGGCTCGCCGGTCTCTGCGGGCAAGGCACGCTAGCAGGTTGCCAGCGACCTGTTGGCCGAAGAGGCAGGTCCACGACGGGATCGGGTGTCGACGAGGCAGCCCGGACGGGCACAGAACCGGCTGCTGCCGTCGACGCGTGAGAACTCTCCCCGGCGAAGCAGGCGCAAGCCTGTTTCGCATGTCCCGCCGCTGAGCACGACATAGACATCATCCCTCCCGAATTCACGCAGCCGGCCCCAGTCGGTCGGTCAGAGCGCATCTTCGACGTTCCGCCAGCCTTGTCCTATAATGATTGACATCACAACGATTGATCGAGCAATCACATGATGCCCCAGCCACATAGCGATGAGCCCGCCGGCCAGGTCCTGCCGTTCCGCAAATCCTTGCTGGCCATGCTGGGCGTGTCATTCGTGGTGATGCTGGTGGCGCTGGACCAGACCGTGGTCGGCACCGCGCTGCCGACAGTCGTGGCGGAACTGCAAGGCTTCGAGTACTACGCCTGGGTGGTTACGGCGTACCTGCTGACGTCCGTCATCACCGTGCCGATCTTCGGCCGGCTGGGCGACTATTACGGACGCAAGCCTTTCGTGCTGGCGTCGATCGTGGTGTTCACCGTCGCGTCGGCGCTGTGCGGGCTCGCGACCAGCATGCCGTTCCTGGTGCTGGCGCGGGCGCTGCAGGGCATCGGTGGCGGCATGCTGGTGGGCACGGCCTTCGCCTGCATTGCCGACCTGTTTCCCGATTCGCATGTGCGGCTGCGCTGGCAGGTGATGCTGAGTGCGGCATTCGGCATTGCCAATGCCATCGGGCCGTCGCTGGGGGGCGTGCTGACCGAGTGGTCCGGCTGGCGCGCGGTGTTCTATGTCAACCTGCCGGTCGGCGTGCTGGGCTTGTGGTTTGCCTGGCGTTACCTGCCGCACCTGCGCCAGCAGGCGCATGGCGGGCCGGTGCGCGTGGACTGGCTCGGGGCCTTGCTGATCGCGGTCGGCCTGGGCGCCATGCAGATGAGCGTCGAGTTGCTGCCCGGGCGCGGCTTCGATGCCTATACCGCGGGCCTGCTGGTGTTGTCGGCCCTCGCGATGGTGGCGCTGTGGCACTGGGAGCAGCGTTGCGCCAACCCGATCCTGCCGGTGGAGATGTTCCGCAACCCGGGCCTGGCGCCGCTGTTCCAGCTGTCGGTATTCGCCGGCTTCACGATGTTCGCGTTGCTGCTGTATGCGCCGTTGCTGTTCCAGGGCGGATTTGGCCTGTCGCCGAAGGAAGCGGGGTTGCTGATCACGCCGCTGGTGGTCTGCATCACGGTCGGCAGTATCGTCAACGGCCGCGTCATCACCCGCATCCGCCGGCCCAACGCGATGCTGTATGCCGGCTTTGGCATGCTGGCGCTGGCCACGCTGGCGCTGTCGCAGGCCACGCGCGCCATGCCGCACGGGATGCTGCTCGCCATCATGCTGGTGGGCGGCTTCGGGCTGGGCTTCATCATGCCCAACCTGACGGTGTTCGCACAGCAGACCGCCGGGCGCGAGCACCTTGGCATTGCCACGGCGATGCTGCAATCGTTGCGCATGGTGGGCGGCATGGTCGGTACTGCGATCGTCGGCACGCTGGTCACGCGCAGCTATACCGGCGGCGTCGACCACGCCATGGCTGCCGCCGGGGCCAGCCAGTGGGCGGCGCGCATGGGCGATCCGCAGGTGCTGATCGACAAGGCCTCGCAACTGTCACTGCTCGGCGAACTGGGCCAGGCCGGGCACAATGGCGCCTTGCTGCTGGAGCAGGCGCGCATGTCGCTGGTCAGCGCGATCCACCTGGGCCTGCTGGCCGCCGGGATCGCCGCTGCGGTGGGCGTCTGGTGCGCGCACCGGGTGCCGCCGGTCAGGCTGGCGCGCACCGCGGAGCCCGCGATGGCGGCGGAGTGAGCGCATGCCGGATGCGGCGCTTGCGCCTGTGACGGCGCCTGTGTATCCCTGAGGAGAACGGATGGAACTGGAGCGACAAAGCGTGGCCGTACTGCAGCAGTTCGGACGCACCTATCGCGCGTATGCGGCTGCATTCGAGCAGTGCATCGGCCTGCCGCTGCCGCGCTGGCGGATCCTGCATGTGCTGTACCTGCAGGAGGATGCCATCGCGCAGCGGGCGCTGGCCGACCGCGTCGGCATGGATCCGGGCGCACTGACGCGCCAGCTCAAGGCCATGCAGGAACTGGGCTGGGTAGAGCGGACCACGTCGGAGCGCGACAACCGCGTGACCCATGTCACGCTGTCGCAGGCGGGGCAGCAGCTGGTGGCGCGCGTGATGCCGCTGCGCTCTGCCTTCCTGCAGGATGTGCTGACCGAGGTCTCGGGCTCGACCATGCAGGACCTGTCGCGTGGACTGGCGCAGCTGGAGACCGGCATCGCCCATGCGCTGGCGCGGCTGGAGCAGCCGGACGCCGTGGCCTGAGTACCCCGGGGAGTACCGGGGGCCCGTGCCGGCGCCGGCCATTCAGCAGCCGGACAGCAGCATGCCGTTGAGCGCCGCGAATTCGAACAGCTCGCGGTCGTTGGTGACCCCCAGCTTGTGCATGGCGCAGTTCTTCTGGCGGCTGATGGTCTTGACGCTGCGGCACAGCAGGATCGCGATCTCGCTGACGGAGCGCCCGGCCAGGTACATCCGCAGCACTTCCATTTCACGCGCCGACAGCCGCTCGGCGCCGCCATGGCTTGCCGCGGGGTTGCCGGGGTCGGCCTGGGACAGGATCTCCATGGCCGACTTGCCGATGTAGTGGAAGCCGCGCTGGATGCGGCTGATCATGGTGACCAGCTCCGATAGCGGGGCGTCTTTCAGCAGCAGGCCATGGACTTGCGTATCGAGGATGGAGCGCAGCACCAGCGGGTTGGTGATCATGGTGAGCACGGTCACGGCCAGCGACGGGTGGCGCCGGCGCAGGGCGGCCAGCATGCGCAGCCCATCGCCGCTGCCCTCCTGCTGCGAGGGCATGTGGTAGTCGGTGACGACGACATCGGGCCGCAGGGTCGCGACGCTGTTCAGCAGTGCCGTTGCGCTGGTCACTGTGCCGCAGATTTCCCATCCGGTCTGGGTGTGCAGGCGGTCGGCAACGGCCGCGCTGACTACCGGATGGTCATCGGCAAGCAGGATCCTCAATGCCATCGGGTCTCCTCGGTCCTGGTTCGTGCAGTGCGTCATGCCGCGCCGCGCTCAAGAAAACGCCGCACGTCGGCCGACGTGCGGCGAAATGGCGACGCCAGACAAGTTGACGCCAGACAACTGCATGCATCGCCGCAGGACGGGCCAAACGGGAGACGGCCGGCGCGCTGCGATGCATGCGCAGGATACTGGCTGTGCCGTGGCACGAAAGTAGGAGAATTCGCAAAGCGCATCCGGCCACCGCGACGCCTGATGAAAAAGGCGCTGGCACCTAAGGGTGGCCAGCGCCTGGTGGCGCATCGAGTGCGTGTAAATATCGGCTACGGGGCTGCGGGTGCCCTTGCGCGGGTCACGCGAGCGCGGCAGCCTGCGCCGAGGCGGCAGGCCGCTCGCTGCGGCGGCCGTCGATGGCCTTGAGCGGATCGCGCAGCACCGCGCTGCCGACTTCCATGATGTCGCGCAGCACCGCCTTGTCGTGGCTGCGCTCCGGCCCCCAGAAATGCAGGGCGGCCCATTCGGGAAAACTGCTCGGCGGTGCCAGCAGCCGCGTCTTGCGCTCGCGCGTGACCAGCGGCACGTTGAAGTCCAGCACCGGGCAGATGCCGCCGGCGGCATGCAGCAGCGTGATCTGCGTATGCCAGGAAGGCACCACGGTCTCGCGGTGCCCCGGCGTGCCGGCCTGCCGGCTCAGGAAGACGCGCAGCGGGCTGCCGGCTTCGCAATCTTCCTGCAGCAGGATCCAGTCTGTTTCGCCTTCGTCGTGGCTGCCTTCGCGGGCGGCGCTGACGAGGCGGCGCGGCGTGGCCATGATGTTCTGCTGCTGCACGCGTTCCGGGTCGTGCCCGCCGTCGACGACAAACGCGCAATCCAGTTCGCCGCTATCGAGATGCCTGGCAAGCGCGGCATCGGCGATCACGGGGCGCGTGATGAAACTGTCCTGCGGGAACTGCTCGCACAGCGTGGTCAGGATTTCCGTAATGACCGGGTCGCCGATCGACGACGAGAAGCCGATGGAAATCCGCCTGCCGTCCGCGCGGCGCTGGCTTATGCCCGCTTCGCCCGGGCGCACCAGCTGGTTCCACTTGGCCAGGATCTGGCGTGCGGTCTGCTCCAGGCGCAAGGCGTGGGGCGTCGGCTCGAGCATGCCATTGCGCTTGACGAACAGCGGATCGCCCGTGATTTCGCGCAAGCGCGTCAGGCTATAGGCGACAGTGGGCACGCGTCCCTGGGTACAGGCGGCGACCGCGTTGAGGTCGCGATACTCCATCACCAGGACGAAGACATGTAATAGCTTGGTGCTGACGTGACGCATTCTGGCTTCTCCCGATCCACGATTCTTTTTTCTGCTTTTTGTTTGTCCGATGCGTACAGCGCCGCGCGCAATGGAGCGCGCAGCAAAGCATGAAACGTGCTTATCCGACGGGGCGGCAATCCGCCGCCCATACTGCAAAGCCAGCTTGGAAAATAACGCCTGTCACACTCGGCGCGGCAGACTGGATCGGCCCACGCCCTCCGGGCAGGACACTTTGGATGATCATGCACGACTCCTAATTTCCGACTTGCGTCGACAAATTGGCGCGGTGACTCCTTGATCCTTCAGGCCTGATGATTACCGGCAACGTGGGGGCCGCGCACCGGTTCTCTTCACGGTGGCTGCGGGGCTGCCGGGCCGCTTCCTGCTTGCGCCGCGTGGCGCATTGCGAAAGCGTGCGAAATTTAGTTGTGCCGAGGAATCTTAATACATGGTCTGCAAAAGTCCTAGAAACTTGATTTGATGACAGACTTCTAACTTTGCTTTCATCGCCCTTATCCGGTGCGCCATACACGGGGCGCAGCCCTGTCGGCGCAAGGCGGAGCGCGGTTTGCCAGGGCCTTCCAAGTCATTGCCACAGTGCTGACACAACGTGGACTCCAAATTGGCTTAACAAAATATGGCCATGGCAGCGGCCTCGCCGGCATGGCACGGCATGGCCGGTGGCCGGTGGCCGGTGCGGCGCCGGCGAGGCTTGCGAATTTCCTGAAAGATGAGTTGCCGGAAATGCTCGCGCACCTGCGCTCTGGTGGCTTGCGCAGGTCGTTGCGGCAACGCTGCGAGCCACGTTCACCCAGATAATTTTCTTAACTCGCCTTGCGAAGACACTGAATTGCCTTTTGGCGCGACCGTGGGCTAACGTAGCCCAGAGTCGGCACGGTTGGCGGCGCGTTCTGCGTTGCCTGCTCCAGCGCCGGCGCCGTTGTGGAGCGGAGAGATTCGTGAACAGACGGTATTCGGAAGAACAGATCCGCAGCTACCTGGCCGAGGCGGCCAGCGGCGTGCCGGTGCGCGAGTTGTGCGCGCGCTATGGCTTCAGCGATGCTTCGTTCTATGGATGGCGGGCGCGTTACGGGGATCAGAGCCAGAACGATGCCCGTGACGGGCGCAAGCTGCGCGAGCTGCAAGAGGAGAATGCGCGGCTCAAGAGTATGCTTGCGGACGCGCTGCTCAAGCTTGAGCTGCTGCGCAACCGTACCGGCCGCCGCCAGGGCAGCGGCAAGGATCGCTGACGCACGGCCGGTTTCCGCAACGCACGCCGCGCACCATGGCTGCCGCCATGCGCTGCACCGGCCCCTGGAGAATACTGGTTTTGAAGAAGTTCGTTTGCAAATGCGGCCGGCTGACGGCTGCCATGGTGGCAATTTCCCTGCACGCCGCATCGTGGGCGGCGAGTCCTGCCGCATCCGCAACAGCCGCCGCCGGCGGTACGCCGATGGTGGCGCCACCGCCGCCGCGGATGCTGGACGAAGCCACCGCCGTGGTCGAAGGCCCCGGTGGCACCTTGTCTGCATCGCAGCGTCAGCACTGCCAGGCTTTGCTGGACCAGATCAATGCGCTGCCAAAGGGCCCCCAGTGGTCTGAAGGCAAGTCGTCGGTGACCACGGCAGACGGGCGCACGTATCCGACACTGGAGCGCCAGCCGGATCGCAAGCGGCTGGAAGAGGCCTATCGGCAGGAGTGCACGCAGCAACGCCGCTGAGCGACGCGCTTGCCATGGGGCCGGATACGCCGGCAGTGGATGCCTTCTTTGGCTATCCCGGCCCCGCGGCGCGTCGCCGGCGGCAAAGGCGCCGATTCCCGACACCTCGTCATCCCTGGTACGAATTCCGCGCCGCATCGTCTTCGCGCGCAGGCCGCTGCGCGCTGGCCACCTGTCTCGGCAACGCCACAGATGGTATAGAACCCGGGAGCGAAGGAAGCGGGCTAGATCAGTGTGAAATTCTGGCATCGTCGGTCAATTTTCGGTGATCTCCATCCTACGTTGTTCGGAGTCCAATATTTTCCACCGCGCCAGGAGAGAAAACGGACACGAAGAGGTGGTTGGCGGGTGTGATATGCTGCAACGCACAACAAAGGCACCCGGGGGAGATTCCGTCATTTGAGCAGGAGTCCTCATGACCAAGAGCCTGGCCGCTGACTGGCACGCACAACTCCGGCGCATGAGCCGGGTGCAGGCCCGAACTGAAAGGCAGCTGAAGTCCTGGCTGCAACGCCTCGACTCGCTGAACCCGCTGACACCAGCACGTCCGCAGGACGTGCTGGCCCGACCGCACCCCCCGGCTGTTGCGCCCACGCTGCCGCTGCCCAGGTTGCCACGTCGGTCGCCACACCGGTCGCCCGTCACGCCGGACGAACTGCCCGGCACCTGGCAGGCACACCGGTTGCGCCTGGCGGCACTGCCCGGCGACCTGGTGCCGCAGCTGCCCTACCACCTCTATATCCCGTCCAAGCGCCATCGCGGCCCCTTGCCGGTGGTGGTGCTGCTGCATGGGTGTCGCCAGACGCCCGATGCCATCAGCGCCGGCACGCGCATGAATGCGCTGGCCGAACAGGAAGGCTTTATCGTCGCGTATCCGCAACAGCCGCTGCGGCGGCAGGTCCAGCGCTGCTGGCAGTGGTTCGACCTGAGCGCCGCCGAAGGCGGGCGCGAGGCGCAGGCCGTGGCGGCGCTGCTCGATGCGCTGGCCGCGCGCCAGGATGTGCGCGAGCGCGAGATCTACCTGGCCGGCATGTCCGCCGGCGCGGCCATGGCCGCGGTGGTGGCGCTGCGTTATCCCGGCAAGGCGGCGGCGGTGGCCATGCATTCCGGTGTCGTGATCGGCGCCGCCCATACGCCACGCGCCGGCCTGCACGCCATGCGGCACGGCGCGACGGCCGAGCCGGCATGCCTGCTCGACGCCGCCGGTGTCGCGCCAGGCGGCCCCGCCATGCCGGCGCTGGTGATCCACGGCCTCGCCGACGACGCGGTGCACCCGGTCAACGGCAGGCTGCTGGCGCGCCAGTTCCTCGCCTACAACGGCCTGGAGGACCGGCTTGCCGCGACGCCGGATCCTGCGCCCGGCGAGGAACCCGGCCGCTGCCGCGAATACCGCTTCGGCCGCTGGAGCCGCGACCTGGTCGCGCTGGTGGAGGTGGAAGGACTGGACCACGCCTGGAGCGGCGGCGACGCCAGCTACGGCTTCCACAGCGATATTGGCCCCGACGCCAGCGCGATGATGTGGGATTTCCTGCGGCAGCACCGGCGCTGAGCATGCCCGGCACGCACAGAGCGACCACATCGCCGTGATCGAAGCTGGACTACCAATGCGCAGACGTGATACCTGAACTGGAGAACTACGCTGACGCCCCCTCCGACGTCGCATCAATGTCTCCGGCGTTGAACTCGGTCAGGCAATTAGAACTATCAGAAAATCTGAACGATTCCATCAGTATTATTCGATTTTCTTTTTGAGTGCGGTGCCGCAAAGTCTGGGCAAGGAGTTAAACATGAATGCACGAGCGCCCCTGACTGCACTGGCTCTTGCCGGTGCCTGGCCACAACCTTCTTTTGTTTCCACTGCCTCCGGCACCTCCGTTCCCTATGTGGAAGCTGGGAGCGGCGCGCCAATGGTATTCGTGCACGGGTCGCTGTGCGACTACCGCTATTGGGAGCCGCAGCTCGCTTCTCTGTCGAAGGACTTCCACTGCCTCGCTCCGAGCCTGGGCCACTATTGGCCGCAAACCAGTGCGTACGGACGCGGCGACTTCAGTTGGGAGGCGCACGTTGCGGAGATTGCGGAGTTCATCGATGCGCTAGGTCTGGGGCCGGTCCATCTGGTCGGCCACTCGCGTGGCGGTTGCATTGCGTTTCATCTAGCGTGTGAATACCCTCACTTGGTGAGCACGCTCACGCTCGCTGATCCAGGCGGCCCACTTCAGGCAACACCGCAAGCAGGGGCCGGCAAATTGCCGCCGGCCACCCATGCGTTGAGAGAGAAGGCTGCAGCACTGATTGAGCAAGGCGAATTCGATACCGGTCTGAATCTGTTTGTAGACTCGGTAACCATGCCTGGTTTTTGGAGCAAGAGTTCCCAGGGCTTCCGCAGGATGGCGCTCGATAATGCGCTCACACTGCCGAAGCAACTGCGTGACCCGTTGCCCGCCTACACACGCGAAGCGGCCGGCAAAATCCAGTGTCGAACGTTGCTGATCGATGGACAAAAGAGTCCGCGCATGTTCCGTAGCACGGTCGATAAGCTTCAAGAATGGATCGTGCAAGCTAAGCGTCAGACAATTGCCGGAGCCTCTCACGGCATGAATATTGCCAACCCAGGCGCGTTCAATCGGGCGGTTGCCGAGTTGGCTAGCTAGAGGGGCCTTGTCTCGCAGAGTTCGTGGATCGAGGCGTTGATCGCCATCGTGACCGGGGAAATTTTAACGCGTCCTTCACGGAAGGCGCGCCTACAACGACTTCAGGTACTCCGCCAGATCCGCAATCTGCTCAGCGGTCAATCCCAGCCCTTGCCTGGTGTTATAGGTCTGCGCAACGTCCTCCAGCGTTGCAGCTGACCCGTCGTGGAAGTAGGGCGGATGCTGCCACACACCCCTGAGCGGACTGGTTCGATACTGCTTGCTTGCCGAACGTGAGGCATAGCTGGGCGATTCCGGTTCGGCCATCGAGTCGCTCGGCGGATGCAGGCGCGCATTGGCGTCGGTAAACAGTGTGCCGCTATGGCAGGTGGCGCAGCGGCCGGCGCCTTCGAACACCAGCCTGCCTCGCTGGGCCGCCACGGCGTCGAAGCTGCCAGCGGACGGCGCCGGTGCTTTCAGGGACAGCTGGTAGGCTTGCAGGGCCGGCAGCTTGCTGGTGACGAGATCTTCCGTGCCATGCGTGATCGACAGATTCAGCCGGGGCTCGGTGAAGGTGCCGAGGCCGCCCATTTCGACCACGGCCACATAGCGGTTCCAGTAAGCGATCTCTTCGCCGTCGCCGGTGACGGTAATGCGATGGATGCCGTCCAGGCCGTAGGCGGGCGGAATCACCACGGGCTTGCTGAGTCCGTCGACATTGTTCCTCGGATCAAACTTGCCTGCGCCCCAGGCATTGAGCACGACTTTGGTGGCAGCATCGACGGCAGGCGACAACGCGATGATGGCGCCCGGATTGAGGTCGCGATTGGGCCATCCGTCCAGGCGCTTGCCGATGCCCGGTGCGAACGAATTGTCGACGGTCGAATGGCACAGCGCGCAGGTAATGCCGACGCGAACCAGCTTGTCGACCCCATTCACCGTTTGCACCGTACCCTGGACGCCGACGACCGCGTTCAGCTTCAGCAGCGCCACCGTGGTGGCCGGGCTGTTCAGGTCGACCGTGCCGTTGGCGATGCCGTCGGCGACCGCTGCCGGCAAGGCTTCGACATCCACCTTCAACCCGACGGACAGCGCGGTCACGGGGTCGACCATGGTGCTGATGACCTCATGCATCTTCAGCGTATCGGTCCAATGCGCTTCATCGCCGAACGTATCGAAGCGGAAAATCTGCTTGCCCTGCTCGACGAGTGCCGCCTGCCGCGCCGCGTCATTATTGGCCGGGGCGGAATCGTCGGAGGAGCCGCCGCACGCGGTGATTGCAGTGACCGCGGCGCCTGTTGCCAGGACGGCCAGCAGTCGCCGGTATCGGCACGCCCCGCGCATCGGTTGAATCGGGCGCCCGGTCGCCGTTGCCGCCGCGCGAGGCGCGGGTCTGGACGGATGCGGCTTCATGGTCATGACTCCTCCCGGTGGTTGGGTCTCGCAGCGAAAGACAATGGCTCACTGTTCTTAGACGCAGGAACCTGCGCGAAGGTGACAAGCCGCACCGGGCGAGCGTGTCGAGGGGCAGGCAGTGGACTATCGTCAAGGACAGGGTGGCCGTGCCTGTCACCTTTGCGCGCCTGCATGCGTCTAATGGGCGCGGAACGTAAGCGAAACGGACGGGGAAGCGGCGCAATCGCCACGACAAGAAGGAACGGGAAGGGAGGAGGAACCCCACCATGCCAAATGACCGGATCGACCTGCGTCCCCCGCCGATGGCCGATCCCCGGCCCGATGCCGACCTGGTGGCCAGTGCGCGGGCGGGGAGCGCCGACGCGTTCGCGGTCATCATGCGCCTCAACAATCGCCTTCTGTTCCGTGCGGCGCGCGGCGTGGTAGCGGACGACGCCGAAGCCCAGGACATCGTCCAGGAGACCTATCTGCGGGCGTTCACCAGCTTGGACACGTTCCGGGGCGATGCCGCCCTGAGCACCTGGCTGGTGCGCATCGCCATCAACACGGCGTTGAGCGCACGGCGCACCAGGGGGCGGTTCGTGTCGATGGAACAGAGTGAGGAGGACGGAGGGGATTCCTGGCAGGAGACACTGATGGCAATGCGCAGTGCAGACAGGGAACGGCCCGACGCGATGGCAGAACGCGGCCAGATGCGCGACATCCTGCAAGCCGCGATCGAGCGGCTGCCAGCGATGTACCGCAGTGTATTCATGCTGCGCGCGGTCGAGGACATGAGCGTTGACGAAGCGGCATTCTGCCTTGGCGTGAGCGGCGACGTGGTCAAGACCCGCTTCCTGCGCGCGCGCATGATGCTGCGCGCCATCCTTGCCGAGCAGGCGGCGCCCTACCTGCACGGGACCTTCCAGTTCGCAGGGTCTCGCTGCGATGCCGTGGTCAGCCACGTGCTTGCGCAACTCGACGTGCGCGGACTGCTCACGCCGCATTGACGTCCGACCGGGTCCGAACTGGCGCCTGTTGCGAGTGGGTGATGGCGCTATGCGCCCAAGGCGGAGCAAGCCCCATTTCAACGGGTTCAGTAGCCATACGCCCAAAAAGCGATGATAACGGCACTCGGATAAATGCTTACGGTGGCTTGCTGCGCTGGTGAGGCAACTCGGCAAGGGGCGCGTGACAACGCTGACGCGCCCAAGCGATCCTCACCCGGTGGGGCAGTGGCAGCTCCCGTTTCGATCCCTCCGAATCGCCGTTTCGGAAAAGGCCAGTTGGCCAGACGGCGTCACGCCTCTACTCTTCCCGCATGCATCCGATCCAAGCAGATGCCACACAACGCATATCAAACGAAGGAGCGTATCAGCAATGCATGACTTGCCTCTCGACGGTGTGGTCGTGGTCGAGCTGAGCGACAGCGCTTCGGCGCCGTTCGCCGGCCAGATCCTGGCAGCGCTCGGCGCGGACGTCTGGAAGATCGAGCGGCCCACGGGGGATTCGGCGCGCGGCTGGGGACCGAGCAAGTGGAAGGGCAGCGGCGCGGCCTTCCATGCCATCAACCGCGGCAAGCGCTTCATCAGCCTTGACATCAAGGACCCCGGCGAGCTGGCCAAGCTGCACCAATTGATCGCGGAGCGCGCCGACGTTTTCTTCCACAACCTGCGGCCCGGCTCGGCGGCGCAGTACGGGCTCGATGCGGACAGCCTGCGCGTGACCAAGCCGGAGCTGATCTGCTGCGAAGTCGGCGCCTTCGGCCACCAGGGTCCGCTGAACACCGCGCCGGGCTATGACCCGCTGATGCAAGCGTTCGCAGGGATCATGAGCATCACCGGCGAGGAGGGGCAGTCGCCGGTGCGTGCCGGGGTGTCCATTGTCGACTTTGGCACGGGTATGTGGGCCGTGATCGGCATCCTGGCGGCGCTGATGCGCCGGCAGAAGAAGCACGTCGGCGCGACCGTCAGCAGCTCGCTGCTGGAAACCGCGATTGCCTGGATGTCGATCGGCGTGGCCAACTACAACGCGGACGGCGAACCAGGCTCGCGCCATGGGTCCGGCGTCGCCTTCATCGTGCCGCATCGCGCCTACCAGACAGCCGACGGCTACCTGATTGTCAGCTGTGCCAACGATGCGCTGTTCGGTCGGCTTTGCGAGACGCTGGACCGGCCAGAATGGGCGCGTGACGAGCGCTTTGCCACCAATGCGGGGCGCCTGCGTAACCGCGCCCTGATCGATGGACTCATCGGCGAGCGCCTGGCCGAGCATCCGCGCGCCTACTGGCAAGAGCGGCTGGGCGCCGCCGGGCTGCCGTGCGCCCCGATCCAGACGACCGAGGAACTGGTGCATCACGCGCAGACGGAGGCGCTGGGCATCATCGGCAAGCCGTCAGACGAAGAGCTCGCTGTCGTCGGCTTGCCACTGTCGTTCAACGGCAAGCGTCCGCCGCCATTGTCGGCGGCGCGGGAAGTCGGCCACGACAACGCGGACCTTGAGTGCCTGACCACGCGCCCAAAGGCTTGACAACTACGACGACATGTAACAACGGAGAGAGACATGACCGAAGTTCCGGAAACGGAGAGTCTCTTCGCCGAGATGCATGAACAACCCGAGACACCATGAGTGCCAACGCGAATGCTGCTAGCGCAGCCACCACGAACAACCCTGAGCGACCCCTGAGCGGCGTGCGAATCCTGGCGGTCGAGAATTTTGTTGCCGGGCCTTTTGCCTCGATGTGGCTCGCCGATGCCGGTGCCGAAGTCGTCAAGGTGGAGTCGCGTGACGGCGGGGATTTTGCGCGCAGCACCACTCCGGTGAAGAGCGCCGCGGACGGCTCCGTGCAAAGCTTGTCCTTCCTGCGCAACAACCGGAACAAGAAGAGCGTCACGCTGGACCTCAAGCATCCCGAAGGCAAGCGGATATTCACGCAACTGGCATGCGAAGCGGACATCGTTCTGGAGAACCTCCGGCCCGGCGTGATGGACCGTCTCGGCATTGGCTATGGCGCGCTGCGCGAGCACAACCCGCGCCTCATCTATGTCGCGATCTCCGGTTTCGGGCATGAAGATGTGATGCCGAGCCCGTACACCGACTACCCGGCCTTCGACATCATCGGGCAGGCGCTGAGCGGGCTGATGTACCGGCCCGAGCGCCAGGGAGACCGGCCGACTTACCTCGGCTTCTCGATGACCGACCTGCAGGGCGGCATCCTTGCCGCACAGGGGGCGCTGCTGGCTCTTTATCAGCGCGAACGAACCGGGTTGGGGAAGAAGGTCGACATTTCGCTCTATGACGCCTCTCTGGTGCAGAACGAGATCTCGGTTGCGATGTACTCCGCCTTCCACAAGCCCGCGCCCCCGGGGTTGCATGCCGTGACGGCGCCGTTCGGCACCTTCCGCGCCAGCGACGGGTATATCGTCATCGCCGTGCTGGGGGATCATATCTGGCAGCGCTTCTGCCACGTGATTGGCATGCCTGCCCTGCTGGAGGATGCGCGCTTCCAGGACGGTATGGCCCGCAGTGCCAACAGCGACGCGCTCAACCCGCATATCGACGCATGGCTGGCGACGCGCACGCGCGCCGAGGCTGTCGAAGCACTGCGTGAAGGCGGGGTTCCGGCCTCCGCGGTCAATGACATTGCTGATGTCTTTGTATGCCCGCACGTTGCCGCGCGGCAAATGCTGATGACCCTGCAGGACCCGGCATGGGGCGCCGTCCAGGTCGCGGGCAATCCGATCAAGATGTCGGATACGCCGGAGCCGGAGGCTGGCCTGCCACCCCGGCTGGGTCAGCATACTGATAGCGTGCTGGGCGACTGGCTACATATGAATGCGCAGCAGCTCGACGCACTGCACGCGTCGGAGGTCATCTGAGCAGCGCCTGGGCATCTGCCCCGATGCAATCAACGTCTCAATGGATAGAGGTTCTCCGCAATGACAAGTCTTGAAGGGAAGGTTGCCATCGTTACCGGCGGTACCGGCGGGATCGGGAAGGGGATCGCGCTACAGCTTGCTGCTCTCGGTGCCATCGTCGTCATCAGTGGCAGAACGGCAGCGAAGGCTGAGGCGGTGCTCGCCGAGATCCGCCACGCCGGAGGTACCGGGGATTTCCTGCCCGGTGACGTCCGCTCCAAAGCGGACATGGATGCGGTGGCCACCGAGGCCGCCCGCCGTCATGGTGGTATCGACATTGTTGTCGCGAACGCCGGCGGCAACGACGACGAGGCACGCCGCCCCGACGTCAGGGGACCGTTCGGCGATATCGACCTGTCGCGTGTTTGCGCCGTGGTGGCAGAGAACACCGCTGCGAAGCTGCTCCCGGTACAGTCGGCGTTGCCCTTCATGCGCCAGCGCGGAGGCGGAAGCGTCGTCTTTGTGACATCCGAGGGTGGCCGGGTGCCCACGCCCACCCAGACAGCGGTCGCGACCTTCGCCGGCGGGCTGATCAGTGCGAGCAAGGTGCTTGCCAGGGAGCTGGCCCGAGACCGGATCCGCGTGAACTGCGTGTGCGTGACGGTGGTGCGCGACAGCCCCTCCTGGCAGGCTGCATTCGAGAAGGAGGGAGGGGTCTCGGAGCTCCACCGCAAGCAGTATGAAAAGATCATCGCCAGCAGCCCACTTGGCGTGGCGGCGCCGCAAGACATTGGCCAGGTGGTGGCATTCCTGGCTTCGGATGCCGCGCACTACCTCACGGGGGCGACGCTCAGTCCGACGGGTGGGTTGACCATTCACTGAGGCGACTGCGCCGCCCGACGCAGAAAATCCACCAGCCAGCGTGCACGCTCCTGGCCGGGCGGGCTGTGCGGTCCGGCACGTCGTGCATCGGGTCTTCCCGATAAAGGGGGCGCCGGCTATTGGATAGGCGGTGCTTCGGGTGTCGGAGAAAAGTGGTGCTGTAGAATCTGCCACACCCCCAGGCGCCTGACCAGCACCCAAGTCGTGCGCAGTGCCGAGGCGGTTTCGCGCCCGTCGGCGAGCACGAAGCGGAAGTTTGCGTGCCCCTGCGCCAGCAGCGTGTCCGCGCCAAGCTCAACCAGCGTTTGGTCGACCAGGGACATTGATGCCGAGCGCAGCGTCCCGGCGTACGAGGCAAAGTACCCCAGGATCGCCGCATGGCCCACGGCATGGCCCGGGCGGCCCCCAAAAAACAGGGCTTCGGGCGCGTACAGCGCGGTCAGCGCGTCGGCGTTCCACGTCAGCGCGGCGGCGTTCCAGCGGCGCTCGACGTCTTGCAGGGCGGCATGCACGCGCGAGGCGTTCGTGCTCGTGGCGTGGTGTTCGGTCATGGTTGCCATGTCATTGCCTGGCGCGGCCCGGGCGTTCCTGGCCATGCCTGTCTTGTGGCGTTGCGAGCAATGCTAGGACGATGACGCCACCAGCTCAACCGAAAAGACGTAGTGTTCCGTACCTTGGGAAGCTACGACGCCCTGCTGCGGCTGCAGCTCTGATGGGCGCGTGTTTGCGGGGATGTTTCAAAGTACGGGAGAGTTCGCGCAACGCCCTTGGCTATCTGGCACCGCTGCAGCATAGTGAATCCGTGCATGCCGGAAACGGTATCTGTTGTCTCCATGCTCGCCTCCGAGCGAGCTTATGCCCCGACCGGCTTGCCGCGGGGCTTCTTTTTTTGTTCGCGCCGTTGGCGCAGCCTTCGGCCAAAGACCTCCCTCCCATGCTGAAGCAAGGCCTGCGCGGGCGCCATGCCTGCACATGGCGCCCGCCGTCAGCTGAAGCCGGACCTCAGCGTTTCCCGGGCCGCACGTCAGCCAGGATCGACGCGATGTTCCCCACATTCTCCAGGTCCAGCACCGCATCGATGACGCGAACGATGTTGGCCTCGGGAATGACGTCCCGCGCGTTGTCGCGGAACTTCTGTACCAGCTCTTCGGTGCTCATATGGCTGGCCGGGTCGGGGGAGGGGCTCCCCTTCGGATAGCGCCGCTCGCCGGCAAAGATCTGGCCGCGCGCCGACACCTCGATCTTCGCCGGCCGGCTGGCCGCGTGGCCGGTCAGCAGCGCCACATAGTCGGGGTGCACCGCGTGCTCGACCTTGTCCATCAGGCGCATCACGGATTCGCCGAAGACCAGTTCCGGGTCCTGCCAGGCCTTGCCCGGGGGCACGCGATGCGCACCCAGCGCGATGCCGTGCGCGATGCTGAACTGTGCATCGTGCACATGCCTGATATCCCGGTTGAGCCATACCGGCTGCTCGACGAAGCCTTCGACCCAGACCTTGATGCCGTCGATCTCTTCCGGCCGCAGTTCGTTCTGGTCGACGATCTCATTGAGGCTGTCCAGCAGGGCATGCAGGATGCGGCAATGCGGGTAGGGCTTGTAGGCCTGCTCGGTGGGGAACTGCCAGTCGGTGCCC
This sequence comes from Cupriavidus oxalaticus, assembly GCF_016894385.1. Taxonomy (NCBI): domain Bacteria; kingdom Pseudomonadati; phylum Pseudomonadota; class Betaproteobacteria; order Burkholderiales; family Burkholderiaceae; genus Cupriavidus; species Cupriavidus oxalaticus. The sequence continues at coordinate 2,352,287 of NZ_CP069811.1, read as the reverse complement.
AGTGCCGCGAGGATGCGGTCCGGCTCCCAGCGCGTGGTGCCGATAAAGCGCGGAAAACCATACTCACGGTCGTCGAGGATCTGCAGGTCGCCGCGGTGGCCGAACTCGGCCATGTGCGCAGCGGCCATGGCCGCCTGCGTCAGGGCGCCGGCAAGCAGGTACTTGATCGTGGAGCTGGGCGCATGCTGGAACCAGGCGACTTGCGAATTTACCGGGCTGATGCTGCCGGCAATCCCTAGCGCATGCGCTGTCGTCTCGGCGCCCAGTCCCTTCAGCTTGACGATGGCCGCCGTCGCGCCGAAGACAGTGCTGCTGTAGCCATAGATCTTCGGCGGCGACACCTTGCCGTCCTTGGTGTCGCGCAGGTAGTCCATGGCCTTGCCGAGCCGGTAGGACATCTCGTGCGAGACGGCCAGCGCGGTGATCAGGTCCTGGCCGGACCGGCCCATGGCTTCGCCGACCGCCAGCGCGCCGGGCAGGACATAGGGCGTCACATGGCCCGGCGGTACCACGGCATCCATGTCGAGGGCATTGATCAGTTCGCCGTTGGCAAAGGCCGCGCCAACGACCGACACCCGCTGGTCGGTGCCGATGATGGTGGCGTCGCCCGCGGCGCCACCCATCAGTGCGCCGTAGTCGATCCCGATCTTGCCCTTGGGCTGGTCGACGGCGGCCAGCGCGCATCCCAGCGAATCGAGGACGATGCGCTTGCATTCGTCCACGACCGCCGGCGGCAGCATGCCATAGGTGCTTTGTTCGGTGAAGCCGGCCAGTTGCTCGACGATGGTTGTTGCCATGGCATTCTCTCCAGGTAATGTGTCGCGCCCCTGCGGCAGGGGCTGCCAGGGGAGTTCGGCTTGTCGTTCGGCTTACTCTTTCGGGATGCCCAGGTCCGCCACGACCTTGATATTGCGCTGAAGATCCTGGCGCAAGAACGCAGTGAATTCCTCCGGGGACAGGTTGCCGGCTTCGGCGCTGTCCTTGCGGAACCGCTCGCGCACGCCTTCGTTGGCCTGCGCCGCCTTCAATGCCTTCGCCAGCCGCATGACGACAGGCGTTGGCGTGCCGGCCGGCGCCGCCAGGCCCATGTAGACATAGAAGCTATAGTTGGGCAGACCCTGTTCGGCCAGTGTCGGAATATCGGGAAACGCCGGCAGGCGCTTGGGTGACGAAACCGCGAACGCGCGCAGCTTTCCGTCCTGGACGTATGGGCCCGACGAGTTGGCGCCGTCAAAGATCATGTTGACGCGGCCGCCAAGCACGTCCGGCATGGCGCCGGCGTTCCCCTTGTAGGGCACGTGAAGCATCTTGATGCCGGCCTGGTGCATGAACAGCGCGGCGGCCATATGGGTACTGGTGCCGATGCCTGCGGTGGCATAGGACATCGTGCCCGGGCTGGCTTTGGCATGCGCGATCAACTGCGGCAGGGTCTTGTCCGGCTGAGCGGAGAAACCCACCATGATCAGTGGGGCCTTGTTCATCATGCCGATGCCGGTGAAGTCCCGTGCCAGGTCATAGCCCGGCTCCAGCTTGGTGGCTTGCGCCAGCGCCAGGGTGTTGGCGGTGGCGAGGAGGGTGTAGCCATCCGGCTTCTGGGCTTTCACATAACGGATGCCTAGCAGCCCGGCAGCCCCAGCCATGTTTTCCACGACCACGGGTTGGCCAAGGTTCTCGGCCATCTGCTGCGCCACGGCGCGGGTCGTGACGTCGAGCAGCGCGCCCGGCGCCGAATTCACGATGATCCGCACGGGCCTGGCTGGATAAGCGTCTGCCGCGAATGTCGGGCCTGCGGCCAGCGCCATGATGATCACGCCGCACAGGCGGTGAAGGGAATGGGTCATTGCTGCGGTCTCCTGTCTCGATATCCTGTTGACAGCCCTGCGTGCAGGGTGGCGTATGCACGCATGGTCGGATCCGGAGCAGGCGAGGTCAATACAGCGCTTGCCGCCGTTCCGTGCAATGAGCGAGGGGGTTAACCCCCATGGAGCTTCATCGAACCGGCCCTCAAACTCTACCTAACGTTCGTCAGGTACGGGCGCACCGCCATGCGCCGCATGCTACGTGGGTAGCGGGCGCAAGCATATCCATGGATACGGAGACGCCCATGTTGCAGCAAGCAGGCGCGAGGCCGCGAGGCCATCAACCCGGGATCGGCGCGATCTGGCCCAGGCCGGGCCGGTCCGCTACGGCGGAAAGTCAGGTGCGGGTAGCGCCGCTGGCCCGCGGCCTGGCCGTGCTGGCCGCCTTCGGCCCGGAGCAGGCCTGGCTGGGCAACCAAGAGATTTCTCTGGAAACCGGCATCCCCGCGCCCACGGTCACGCGGCTGCTGCAGTCGCTGGTCGCACTGGGATACCTGCACCACGACGAGGTGCGGCGCAAATACCGGCTCGCGGCCGCCTCGCTGGCGCTCGGCTATGCGGCGATCGCCGATCCTGCCGTGCAGCGCGAGGGCAGCATAGAGATGCGCAAGTTCGCCGAAGCGACCGATACCTACGTGGTGCTCGGCACGCGCGACCGGCTCGATGTGATCGTGCTGGACAGCCGCGTGGGCAGCCAGGCCGTGCTGGACCTGCGCCTGACGCCGGGAACGCGCCTGCATATTGCGTCATCGCTGATGGGATCGGCACTGCTTGCAGCGATCCCGGAACTGGAGCGCTGCTACCTGCAGGGCAATGTGGAGCGCAAGGCCGGCCGCGACTGGCCCTTGCTGCGGCGGCGCATGGCCGAGAAGATCTCGCAGGTCCATGAACTGGGTTTCTGCATGTCGCTCGGCGAGTGGGAGCCTGAGTTGGCCGCCGTCGCCGTGCCGGTCCGCGTGCCGGAGCAGCCGCCGCTGGTGCTGGCCTGCATTGGCCGAACTGCGCGCATGGCGCGCGCCCGCGTCGAACGCGAGCTGGCGCCGTGCCTGCTGGCGATGGCGCAGGTGCTGCAGGAACGGCTGGCATCGCGCGAATAAGGCGAGCAAAATAGGCTGGGCCCTCACCTTCCCGCCAGCCGTTCATGACCGAATTCAACCGCCTGCACCTGATCCGCCAAGTCGACCTGTTTACGTTGCGGTTGTTCCTGTCTGCTGTGGAAGAGCAGCAGATCGGGCGAGCCGCGAGCCGAGAGAATATTGCCGCTTCGACGGCGACCAAGCGGATCCAGGACCTGGAGGATATCGCTGGCGTCAAGCTGCTCGAACGCGGACCCAGGGGCGTCGTCCCGAGTCCCGCGGGCGCGGTGCTGGTGCGCTACGCGCGCCAGATCCTGGACAGCATCGAGAACCTGCGTTCCGAAATTTCCGCCTTCACCGAAGGCATGCGCGGCAAGGTGGTGGTGGCTTCGGCGCGCTCAATCATCGCGCCATTTCTTGCCCGCGAGCTGGGCGACTACGCGCGCGATTTCCCGCTGGTGGAGCTGGTGGTGCGCGAAGTCGAGAACGCCGCGATCATCGAGGCAGTGTCGCGCGGCGATGCCGACGTAGGGGTGTTCGCCATGGCCCACGAGCTTGAGCTTGGGGGCGTCGACGTGACACCCTACCGCCGCGACCGGCTGGTCGCCGTGGTGCCCAACACGCACGCGCTCAGCGCGCGTGAAATGGTCAGCTTCGAAGACCTGCTGCCGGAAAGGCTGATTCCGGTGGAATCGATGCTGGGCATGTTCCGCGCCGCGGCGAAACGCATGGGCGCCGAGTTCGCGCCACCGTTCCACGTCGTCAGCGCCGGGGTGGCGACCAGCCTGGTCCAGGCCGGGCTGGGCGTGACTGTGTTGCCCGAATGCCTGCTCAGCCACGATATGTTCGATCAGGTCACCAGCGTGGCCATCGACGAGTCGTGGGCCGTGCGCACCACCCATATCGCCACGGCCCGCGGTCGTGTCCTGAGCCCGCCTGCCGCCGCGCTGATGAAGCAGCTGCTAGACCGCCCGCGCGGCGAGCCCGCCGTATCAGGGCAGGGCTGAGCGCTACCACGCACCGTCGCGCAACACTGCGCGCTTGCCCCGTCCAGGCGCCTCCTGCGGCTCACTTCGATCCCACCGAATCGCCGCTTCGGAAAAGGCCAGTTGGCTTGCCTGCTGCACACCACTACGCTTCCAACACGCATCGCAGCAATCGCAGCAAGGGCTCGCTGCAATGCAGGCAGATGCCAACGCAAACCAATGGAGGCAATACAGTGCAACCGAACTTCCTGAATGAATCGCAGGCCTTGTGGCTGGATACCGTGAACCGTTTCATGGACAACGAGGTCACGGTCGAGTACGTGCGCAAGTGCGACCAGAACCGTGACTATCCCTACGAGGCCTACGACAAGATCGCCAAGCAGGGCTGGCTGGGGCTGCTGTTCAGTGAGGAAGAGGGCGGCGCCGGAGGCGACATCTTCGACTACACGCTGATGGCCGAAGGCCTTGGAAAGTTCGGCTTCGATTTCGCGGCGGCGGTCCTGGTGCCGACCTTCACGGCGATGAATATCGCGAAGTACGGCACGGCTGCGCAGAAGGACAAGTACATCAAGCCGTTCATCGAGGGCAAGATCCGCTTCTCCGTGTCGATCTCCGAGCCCGACGCCGGCTCCGATGCCTCCAACACGAAGACCCGCGCCCGTCGCGACGCGAACGGCGACTGGATCGTTTCTGGACAAAAGCTGTGGTGCAGCGGCGCAGCGGCCAAGGACACGGTCATCGCCATGCTGGTGCGCACGGACGCCGACAACAAGCACGGCGGCCTTTCCGTTCTCCTGATCCCGAACACGACGCCGGGCCTGGTGATCAACAAGCTTCCGACCCTGTCGCGCCATGCGACCGGCACCACCGAGATCTTCCTGGATGAAGTGCGCGTGCCGGGCGATGCGATTCTCGGCGAAGAAGGCCAAGGCTGGGAAATCATCACCAAGCACCTGGAACTCGAACGTTGCTCCGTGGCTGCGGCCTATGTCGGCAACGCGCAGACGGCGGTGTCGAAGGCAGTGCAGTACGCCCATGAGCGTATCCAGTTCGGCAAACAGTTGTGGGATTTCCAGGTGCTCAAGCACATGCTGGCCGACCGCCAGACCGAGGTGGATGCCGCGCGCCTGCTTTGCTACCGTGCCGCGCAAATGGCAGCTGCCGACGTGCCGTGCAGCCGTGAAGTGTCGATGGCCAAGCTGTATGGGTCCGAGACGCTCAAGCAGTGCGCGCTGACCGGCATGCAGGTGCTGGGCGGCTACGCCAACCTGCCAGAAGCCGACATGGAGCGCTACCTGCGCGAAAGCGTCCAGTCCACCATCGGCGGCGGCACCTCGCAGATCCAGAAGACCATCATCGCCAAGTCCATGCGCTTGGGCTGATCGCGCAACCACATCAAGGAACCAGAGAAATGACTGACACGACCAAGCGCGTTATCAACAACCGTATCGACCAGACCTTTGACGAGCTGCAGGTGGGTCAGGTATTCCGCTCGGGCGGGCGCACCATCACTGAAGCAGATGTCGTCAACTACTGCGCACTGACCGGCAACTGGATCGAGATCCACTCCAACACGCACTACGCGTCGAAGACCCGCTTCGGCCAGCGCCTGGTGCAGGGGTCGCTGACCTACTCGATCGTTACTGGCCTGATCCAGTTCGGCCTGGGCATCCAGGCGAACTACGGCATCGATAATATGCGCTTCCGCAGCCCGGTGTACATCAACGACACCATCTACGCGGTGTGCGAAGTGATCGGAAAGAAGGAGAAGGACGACAAGTACGGGGTGATCAAGTTCCGCATCAGCGCGATCAACCAGAACGGCGACCTGCTGCAGCAAGGCGAATGGAGCCTGCTGATGCTGCGCAAGCGCGAAGACCTCGACGCGCTGATCGCGTCGTCACTGCCTGAACTGAAGGCGGCCTGAGGCAATGGCGGCCATGTCGACCAAGCCAGTGGCGGCCATCATCGGGATGGGCGACGCCTACGCGTCCCGGGCGGATCGCAAGGACCCGCTGCAGCTAGCCGCCGAAGCCACGCGGCGCGCGCTGCAGGACGCGGGCATTACCAAGGACCAGGTCGACGCCGTCTACACCGGCCGCTCGCCCTGGGCGGACAAGCGCTCGCAGTGGAGCAACATCTTCATCTCCCACATGCAGATGCCGGTGAAGCGCACCAGCGAGATCACCATGCACGGCGCCGGGCTCACTGCCACGCTGGCGGTGGCCTCGGAGATGATCGCCACGGGCCAGGCAGAGTACGTACTGTGCCTGCAGAGCGACGCGACCGAGCTCTTTGTCGATGCCGTGGCAATGGGTGCCGAGGCCGATGCCGATCCGCAGTTCGAGGTGCCGTATGGCCCGATCATCCCGGCCGCGTGCCGCTACCTCCATGAGTTCGGCCTGACCGAAGCTGACCTCGCGGAGGTCGCGGTGGCCAACCAGCGCTGGGGCGTGCATCACCCGCATGCTGCCAAGGCGCGCTTCGGCGAGATCGACCGCGAGACCGTGCTTGCGTCGCCCTATGTCGCCACGCCGCTACGGCGCTGGATGTGCTCCACCTGGGGCGGCGGCACCGGCGGCGCGCTGGTGATCACTTCGCCGGAACGGGCAAAGGCGGCGCGCAACCCGGTCTACCTGATAGGCTACGGGTCAGCCACGACGCATGAGTACCTGGGCGATCGCATGAACATGCGGTCGTGCAAATTCCCCGAGCTTGGCGCGATGCCCAACCTGATCTACACCGCGACGGCGGCGGCGGCGAGCCAGGCCTACGCCATGTCGGGGCTGTCGCCGGCTGACATCGACATGGCGCAGGTCTCGGTGAACTTCGCGCACATGGGACCGATCGTCATGGAAGACCTGGGCTTCGCGAAGAAGGGCCGCGGTATCGACCTGTACCGCGAAGGACGCACCGGGGTGGACGGCGACCTGCCCACCGACACCAACGGCGGCTGGCTGTCGTTCGGCCAGCCGGGCATCTCCTGCAATATGGACAGCATGGTCGAGGCCGTGCGCCAGTTGCGCGGGGAAGCGCTCGGGCTGGCGCCGGCGCGCCGGCCGAAGACAGTGCTGGTGCAGGGTGCCGGGGGCATGCTGGCCGCCGGCAGCGTGCTGCTGCTGTCTTCCTCCACCTGAACCTCATCGGAGCACGTGATGATCCAAACGCAAGACGGCTGGCCGCAGCCGTACCAGCTTCTCGATGCCCGGCCCTACTGGGAAGGCCTGGGCGCCGGACTGCTGAAATACCAGCGCTGCGGCGGATGCGGCCAGGCGGTCTGGCCGGCCCATTCCTTCTGTCCGCACTGCAACGCCGACCAGCTCGCCTGGGAAGTCTCCGCCGGCCGCGGCAAGCTGTATTCGTTCAGCACCGTGATGCGGGGGCCGACGCCGGCCTTTGCCGCGATCGCGCCGTACACAGTCGGCTTTGTCGAGATGGACGAAGGCTATTTCCTGTTCACGCAGATCGAAGGTCCGCCCGAGTCGATGCAGATCGGCAACCGCGTGCAAGCGCACATGATCGAACGCGGCGGGCAGGCGCTACCGGTGTTCACCCAAGCCTGACGCAGCGCCAGACATAACAGATAGAACGGAGAGAGACATGACAGTACGACTAGCAGCGCCCGGCCGCCGGCGCTGGCTACGGCTGGCGGGCGCCGCCGGCCTGGCCGCCTGCGCGGCACTATCGCTGCCCAGGCCCGCCGCGGCCGCGGAATGGCCGACCCGGCCCGTGAAGATCGTGATTGCGGTCGCGGCGGGCTCCACCGGCGATATCCTGGCCCGGAGCCTGGCGCAGCGTCTCGAAGGCATCTGGAAGCAGCCGGTGATCGTCGAGAACAAGCCCGGAGCAGGCGGCGTCATCGGCACGGAATACGTGGTCAACGCCACGGATGGCCATACCCTCTTGCTGGGCACGCAAAGTTCGATCCTGCCCAGGTTCACCACCAAGAACCTGAAGTTCGACCCAATGACCGACCTGGTGCCAGTGTACAAGGTCATCAACTACCAGCTCGTCATCGCGGTGAATGCCGAAACCGCACCAAAGGCCAAGACGCTGCGCGAGCTGGTCGACCTGAGCAAGAGCAGCCCCAACGGGCTGTTCTTCGCCGGCACGGGCCAGACTTCGGTCTTCAACCTGACCATGGCCCTGCTCAACAAGTCGCTGGGCATGAAGTACACGCCGCTGGACTTCAACAGCATCGGCACCATGAACCTGGCCGCCATGCGCAACGACGCGCAGTTCCTGGTCAATACGCCCAGCTCGATGAAGTCGCAGATCGATTCGGGCAAGCTCAAGCCGCTGGCTGCCATCAGCGCCGAGCGTTACGCCAGCTTCCCTGAGTTGCCGACACTGGCCGAGGCGGTGGGCTACAAGGGTTACTTGCCGCTGCTGTGGGCTGGCATCTTTGTCCCGAAGGGAACGCCGGCCGCGGTGGTGGACCGCATTGCGCACGACTTCAGCACGCTGGAAGCGGACAAGGCATTCCGCGGCAGCATCGAGTCGAAGCTGAGCGGCCGCATGGTGGCGTCGTCGCCGTCGGCGTTCGCGAAGCAACTTGCTGAAGAGGCCAACGTCTGGAAGAACCTCTTTGCTGAAATGAACTACAAGCCGGAGTAGCCATGTCAGGACCGCTGGAGGGCGTACGTATCCTGGACCTCACTAGGCTGGCAGAGGCCGGCCCCGCCGGACCCTGAACGGCCATTGAATTCCCAGGAGACCAACGACATGGCGCGAAAACCAACCGGGCCCCTCGCGGGCATCAAGATCGTGGAACTGGGCGGAATCGGCCCGGGGCCGTTCTGCTGCATGTTGTTGTCCGACCTGGGCGCCGACATCATCCGCATTGACCGTCCGTCGCCCTCCGACGGCGGCGCGCCGGTCGAGGCACGCTTCGACCTGCTCAATCGCGGCCGCCGCAGTGCCGCCATGGACCTCAAGCAGCCGGCGGCGGCCGCGGCGGTGCTGCGGCTGGTCAGCCAGGCCGACGCCGTGATCGAGGGTTTCCGCCCCGGCGTGGCGGAACGGCTCGGGCTGGGCCCGGACGACTGCCACAAGGTCAACCCGCGACTGGTCTACGGCCGCATGACCGGCTTGGGGCAGGACGGGCCGCTGGCCCAGGAGCCTGGGCACGACATCAACTACATCGCGCTGACAGGCGTGCTGCATTCCGTCGGCAAGGCCGGCGAAGCGCCGTCGATCCCGCTCAATCTCGCGGGCGACTTCGGCGGCGGCTCGCTTTACCTGGCGCTGGGCGTGGTCAGCGCCATCCTTGAGAGCCGCATGTCCGGGCGCGGACAGGTGGTGGATGCCGCGATGGTCGACGGATCGGCATCGCTGATGACGCTGATCTACGGCCTGCGTGCAGCAGGGTACTGGACCGACGAACGCGGCACCAACCGGCTCGACTCGGGTGCGCCCTGGTACAACGTGTACGAGACGAAGGACGGCAAGCATGTCGGTATCGGCGCCAACGAGACGCGCTTCTACCGCAACGCCGTGAAGCTCCTCGGGCTCGACGTCGACAAGCTGCCCGGCCAGCACGAACGCACCGGCTGGCCGGCGATGCGCGAGCAGTTTGCCGCCGCGTTCCGGACGCGCACGCGCGACGAGTGGGCAGCGCTCGCGGCTGGTGCCGAGGCCTGCATCACGCCCATCCTGTCGATGGGAGAGGCGCCGCACTGCAACCACCTGCAGGCACGCAAGACTTTCGTTGAAGTCGATGGCGTGGTGCAGCCGGCGCCGGCGCCGCGCTTCAGCCGCACGCCGGGAAGCATCCAGCGGCCCCCGGCCCGTCCCGGAGAGCACACCGACGAGGTGCTGGGCGATTGGGGGTTCTCCGCGCAGGAGCTCGCGGCGCTGCGCGACGCGGGTGCGATTCGATAGCGTCAGCTGCGGAAGCGGCCGCTTTCGAGACCGATAGCCACACCAAAAAAATGCGCTTGGTCGCGCTTTGACACGCGAGCAGGCGCCAGTTCCCTTTACCTCTTCCCTTTTCTACTTCTTGTCTTGCTGTCCGGCGGCACACGCATGGAAGCGGCACGGCCGGAGCCAATCCGTCAGAACTTATGGCGAATATTGACCATGACCCCGGTCTGATTCTCGCCCGGCGTGATCGTGCTGCCGAAGCCGTTCAGGCCAAGGTTGGAGTTGTCCTTGTTGCGCACGTACCCCACGTTCAGGAAGGCATCGGTACGCTTGGACAATGCGTAATTGGCGGATGCGACCAGCATCCATGGATCCTGCCCGTTACGCCGGTTGTTCACGTAATAGCCCGCGCCGGTCAGGGTGAGGGCAGGCGTAGCCCGGAAACGGTAGCCCAGCCAGAACAGGTCGTTGCGGCGCGCGACACCGATATCGCCGTTGAACCAGCGATAGCCGGCCAACACGGTCGAGCTGCCTAAGCTGACGTTGGCCGCCGCCGCGATGCGCCGGTCGGTCTGGCCCGAGTTCTGACCGGTGATGCCACGCGTGCCTTGCTGCTGGTCATAGATCACGGTAGCGCCGAAGTTGCCGCCGGCGTACTCCAGGCCGCCGCCAAAGGCACGGTCGCTCTTGACGTCGCCGGGTACCTCGGTGCCGAGCGACGTAGTGCCGCCGCTGGTGATGCTGGTACCGCGCGCAAAGCTGTACAGGGCGGTTGCCGTGACTGGGCCGAACTTGCCCGTGTACTTGGCCGTGTTGTCGTAGCGTCCCGCAAGGTTGGTATCGATCGACAGCGCCGAATAGCGTGCCGCCAGCACCATCGGCTCATAGTTGATCAGCAAGTCGAACAGGGCGTTCTGCTGCCGGCCGAGCGTGACGCGGCCCCATTTGTGGTCCAGGCCCACGAACGCCTGGCGGCCGAACAGGCGGCCGCCCTGGCTGGATACACCGCTGTCGAGATCGAAGCCGCTTTCCAGCGCGTAGACCGCTTTCATGCCGCTGCCCAGGTCCTCCACGCCGCGCAGGCCCCAGCGGGAGCCCGACGCGTTGCCGGACGTCATGCGAAACAGCTTGTCGCCGGCGGCATTGGCGTTGTTCAGGTATTCCAGGCCGATGTCCGCGACGCCGTACAGCGTGACGGATGATTGCGCGGCGGCGAATGGTGCAGCCATGGACAACAGCACTGCGGCGTAATACCGACGCTTCATAGGGCTCCTCCGTTGTGGTCTTGTATGTGTGCGGAGTCTGTGAGATGTCGTGCGATGGCGTCAAAGCCCATGCGACAACTGTGCCGTGCAATGAAATTGATGGCACTTGAGCGAGCCCGCTGGTGCGGGTTTACCTCATGGAAGCCGGCCGTCCTGGCTGCCAGAATGTACCTAACAATCGTAAGGGATGCGGGCGGGGCGATGTGTTCCCTTCTGCAAGCTGTACGGAGTCGCAATGAGCCCTTCCTCACCCGTCACCATGACGCTGGAGCGTGGCCTCCAGGTACTGCGCGCCTTTCGCGCGGAGCGCGTGCCCCTGACCAACGGCGAACTGGTGCGCCGGACGGGACTGTCCAAATCCACGGTGTCGCGCCTGACCATGACGCTGGTCAGCATGGGCTTCCTGCGCCGCGTGGCGGGGGGGCCGCAATTCGAGCTCGGCAGCGGCCCGCTCGGCATAGGTCACGCCTACCTGGAAACCAGCGCGGTCACGCGGCTGGCCCATCCGTTCATGCAGCAGCTGGCCGACCGGCTAAACGTTTCGGTGGCGCTGGCGGTGCCCGACCAGCTCGACATGCTCTATGTCGCATATCGCACCAGCACGCGCATCGCCACGCTGCGGCTGGGCGCAGGATCGCTGCTGCCGATGGGGCTGACGGCGATCGGGCGGGCGTGGCTGTGGGGATTGCCCGAGAACACACGGTCGGGCTACGTTGCCTCGGTGGTAGAGGCCGCAGCGCCGCAGGCCGAAGAGGTGCGGAAGAACATCGAGGCGGCGTTCGAGGACCTGCGCACGAGCGGCGTTTGCATGTCGCTCGGCGAATACCAGCGCAATGCCTACGGCATCGCCCTGCCGCTCAGAGTGGGGCGCGCGGACACGCTGATGGCGCTGAACTGTGGGGCGGTCGACCTGCGCGCGGACGTCGACGCGATTCGGGCGCGCATCGTGCCGGAACTGAAGGCCGCCGCGGTGGAGCTGATGGTGCTGCTGCGCGATGTCGGCAGCGACGCTTAGTGTGCCGCGCCGGGGCCGCGTTCCGTACTCCGGAAGCCATGGTCCGGGCTGCGGACCGCACGCGGGGAGCGCCCGCGCGCGCCGTCGGGCGCCGGCTCCCGATGCACAGGGCCAGGCCCGACGCTCCGGACCGTGCCACGGCATTCCAAAGTACGGCACAACACCGCTGCCTTGATTGACGTGCTTCGGTCCGTCGCGCACGCTGGACCTATGCGATGGCGCTCCTGACGCTGCATGCACTGTCTTGACCCAATCGCGCCGCAGCAACCGTGCAACCAATACGCTGGATTATCGATGAGTGACTCTCTGCACAATGACTGGATCCCTACGGGAGACGATATCGCCACGGCGAACGTGTCGGCGCTGGTCACGCGCCTGGGCCTGAAGGATTACGACGAATTGCTGGCCTTCTCCAACGAGAAGCCCGACGCCTACTGGGACGCCGTCATCGACTTCTGCGGGGTGGCGTGGGACGTGCCGTACACGCAGTATGTGGATGCCTCCAAGGGCAAGCCGTTCCCGAAGTGGTTCCCGGGTGGGCAGCTCAACTGGGTCAAGTCCGCGCTCAGGTGGGCGGACGATCCCGCGATGGCGTCGCACACCGCCGTGGTGGCGGAAAAGGAGGGCGGCGCGGTCGAGCAGCTGAGCTATGCCGAGCTGGCGCGCAATGTAGCCGGCTTTGCCGGCGGCCTGAAGGCGCTCGGCGTCAAGCGCGGCGACCGGGTTGGCCTGCTGGTGGAAAACGGCGTCGAGGCGACCGTGACTTCGCTGGCCGTCGCATGGATCGGCGCGGTGACGGTGCCGCTGTTCAGCGGCTTCGGCGTCGATGCGATCGTGTCGCGCCTGTCGTCATGCTCGGCCAGCGCGCTTGTGGCCACGACCGGATTCTCGCGCCGCGGCAAATGGGTCGATACGCGCAGCCTGGTCGACGAGGCGCTGTCGCGTCTGCCGGACATCGGCACCACGGTCTGGAAGCATGCGGGCGAGGCGATCGTCTTCGGCGATGCAGTGCTCGACTGGCAGCAGGTGGCCAGCGCACAGCCGGATCCCGCACCCGAGCGGATGTCGCCGGACGATCCCTTCATGATCATCTATACCTCCGGCACCACCGGGAAGCCCAAGGGCACCGTGCATACCCACGGCAGCTTCCCGCTGAAGATCGCGCACGATTCGGCCATCCATTTCAATGTCAGCCCGAAGGATGTGTTCTGCTGGCCGGCGGACATGGGTTGGGTGGCCGGCACGCTGGTGATGTCGTGCGCGTTGCTGCGCGGCGCGACGCTGGTCTGTTACGACGGCGCCCCGGACTACCCGGACTGGTCCCGCATGTCGCGCATCGTCGAGCGCTACGGCGTGACGCACTTCGGCTCCGCGCCGACGCTGATCCGGGGCCTGGCCGCCAACGAGGCCGTCGCCACGCAAGGCGATACTTCGACGATCCGGCTGCTGATCACCGCTGGCGAAAGCATCGCTCCGGAACACTTCCTGTGGTTCCAGAAGGCGTTCGGCAGTGGTCGCCGCCCGGTCATCAACTACACCGGCGGCACCGAGGTGTCCGGGGCGCTGTTGTCCAGCGTGATCGTCAAGCCGATCAGCCCGGCCGGGTTCAACACCGCCTCGCCGTCGGTGGCCGTGGACGTGGTGGATGCGGACGGCACCTCGGTGACCAATACCGTGGGTGAGCTGGCGATCCGGGGGCCGTTCGTCGGCATGACGCAGTCATTCTGGCAGGACGACGAGCGCTATCTCGACACCTACTGGAACACGGTGCCGGGCCTCTGGGTGCACGGCGACCTGGCGCTGCGCCGTGACGACGGCACCTGGTTCATGATGGGCCGCTCCGACGACACCATCAAGCTGGCGGGCAAGCGCCTTGGCCCGGCCGAAATCGAGGACGTGTTGCTCGAACTGCCGGAGATCGCTGAAGCCGCCGCCATCGGCGTGGAGGACCCGGTCAAGGGGCAGAAGCTGGTTGTGTTCCTGGTGCCATCGGCCGCCATGACGCAGTCGAACGAGGCGCTGGCGGCCGCGGTCAGCAAGCATGTCGACGGCCGGCTGGGGCGCCCGTTCCGCCCGTCCGTGGTCCACGTGGTCGCGCAACTGCCCAAGACGCGCAGCTCCAAGATCATGCGCCGCGTGATCCGCAGCGTTTACACCGGCCTGCCTGCCGGCGACCTGTCGGCACTGGACAACCCGCCAGCCCTCGAAGAGATTCGCGCCGCTGCCGCGCATTGACGACGCCGTGACGGCGCATTGATTGACGGGAGCGTGTGTATTTCTTGTTCGCTTCACACGCCCCCGCACTTTTATTCAGGAGATTCCATGTCGAAAAGCAGTACCGCCGCGGGCGCGGCCTATGAGAACTATTCAAGCCTGGCGTTTGACCGCCCGAGCGAGGGCGTCCTGCGCATCACGCTGAACCGTCCCGAGCGCCTGAATGCGCTGGATGCACCCGGCCACGACGAGATCGCCCGCGTGTGGCGCGATATCGATGCCGACCCGAGCGTCAGCGCCGTGGTGCTGTGCGGCGCGGGCAAGGCCTTCTCCGCCGGCGGCGATTTCGACATGGTCGAAGAGATGATCGATTCCTTCGACGCGCGCGCCCGCGTCTGGCGCGAGTCGAAAGACCTGGTCTACAACATCATCAATTGCTCCAAGCCGATCGTTTCGGCGATCCACGGTTCCGCCGTCGGTGCCGGGCTGGTAGCGGCGCTGCTGGCGGATATCTCGGTGGCGGCGCGCACCGCGCGGCTGGTCGACGGCCATACGCGGCTCGGCGTTGCCGCCGGCGATCACGCCGCGATCGTGTGGCCGCTGCTGTGCGGCATGGCCAAGGCCAAGTACCACCTGATGCTGTGCGAGCCGGTGAGCGGCGAGAAGGCGGAGCAGATGGGGCTGGTGTCGCTCGCCGTGGATGAGGCAGAACTGCAGGACACGGCGGTATCGATCGCCACGCGACTGGCCAATGGCGCGCCGTCGGCGATCCGCTGGACCAAGTATTCGCTGAACAACTGGCTGCGCCAGGCAGGCCCGACCTTCGATGCTTCGCTGGCGCTGGAGATGTTCGGCTTCGGCGGGCCGGAGGTCAAGGAAGGCGTGGCCTCGTTCCGCGAGAAGCGCGCTCCGGTGTTCCCGCGCACGACCACGGCCTGAGCGGGAAGGGCGACAACGGGCCGGGGCGATCCGGTCTCGTTGTCGGCGCCCCGGTCATGCAATTTCGATGCACGGAACGTCTTGGAAGGCTTGATTGACCAGCGAAGGGCCGGCGGTCAGGATCGATTCCATCAGCCGTCGTCTCGCCCAGACGAGGCAACCAGTGAGATGGAAGCTAAAGAAGATGTCCAAGGTTCTTGAAGGTATCCGCGTCCTCGATTTCGGACGCTTCATTGCCGGCCCGTTCTGCGCAGCGCTGCTCGCCGATTACGGTGCCGACGTCATCCGGATCGACCGGGTCGGTGGCAGCGAAGACCGGTTCATCGTGCCGGTCACGGATTCAGGGGAGGGCGCGCTTTTCCTGCAGTGCAACCGCAACAAACGCTCGATCACGCTGGACATCGACAGCGAGGAGGGCCGCGAGGTGGTGCGCCGCCTGGTGGAGAAGGCTGACGTGGTGGTGGCGAACATGCCGCCGAAAACGCTGGCGAACCTGGGGCTGGATTACGCGACGCTGAGCGCGATCAATCCCGGCATCATCCTGACCGCTTCGACGGCCTTCGGCTCGCATGAAGG
This sequence comes from Cupriavidus oxalaticus, assembly GCF_016894385.1. Lineage (NCBI taxonomy): Bacteria > Pseudomonadati > Pseudomonadota > Betaproteobacteria > Burkholderiales > Burkholderiaceae > Cupriavidus > Cupriavidus oxalaticus. The sequence continues at coordinate 2,336,492 of NZ_CP069811.1, read as the reverse complement.
CGCTGGCCACCGGGTCGGCTTCGACGGGGTGGGGCAGGCGATGAGCGGTGCTGTCTACATGTCTGGCACACCCGACAGCCCCACCAAGGCGATGGTGCCGGTGGTCGATTTCTCGACCGCCTTGTCGTGCGCGCTCGGCACGGTGATGGCGCTCTACGAGCGGCGCATCAGCGGGCGCGGGCAATGCGTCGAGGCGTCACTGCTGCAGACGGCGCTGAACCTGTCCAGCGGGGCGCTGATCGAGGAAGCGGCGCTTGCCATTGACCGGCAGGCGATGGGCAACCGCAGCCCCTCCTATGGGCCCTCGGACATCTTCCGCGTGGCCGATGGCTGGATCATCGCCCAGGTGATCGGGCAGCCGCTGTTCCGGCGCTGGGCCAACCTGATCGGCGCGCCGGAACTGTTGGACGATCCCCGTTTCAGCGACGACTTGCGGCGCGGCGAGCATGGTGAGTTCCTGAGCGGCCTGATGGGCAAATGGTGCGTCAGCCGCACCCGCGATGACGCGCTGCGGGAACTGGAGAAGGCCAGGATCCCGGCAGCGCCGGTCTATTCCCCGCGCGAGGCGCTGGATGATGCCTCGATTCAGGAGTCGGGCGCCTACATCTGGCTCGACTACCCGGGCCTGCCGCGCAAGGCGCCGATCGTGGCGCCGCCGGCGATGTTGTCGCGTACCCCGCCCGATGTTGTGCGGCGCCCGCCCACGGTCGGCGAACACACCGAAGAAGTGCTGGCCGAGGTGGGTTACGACCGCTCGCAGGTTCAAGCCATGCGCAAGGCCGGCATCGTCTGACAGCACGACCCGCACCACCCGCAATTCGCACAATGCGAACTGGTGGTTCGCCAGTGACTACTTGAGCGCAACCGGCCGGCTCCACTAGCATTGAATCAAAGCAATGGGGACCTGCCCGAGCCAAGCCAGGCCGGGAAAGCGCGGCGCCGGCGCGTCGTTAGCAGTGGTAAGAGCAATGGAAGTGACAAGGGCCCGGGGCGCATGACGGCGGGCCGACAAGAAAGGAGACAGTAGTGCCAGCAAATCAATCGCGGCCACTTGAAGGCATCCGCGTACTGGACCTGACCGTGGCGCTTGCCGGGCCATATGGCTCGCTGTTGCTTGGCGGCATGGGCGCGGAGGTGATCCGCGTGGAAGCGCCCGGTGGTGGGGACATTGCACGGACCAACCCGCCGTTCGTGGGCAGCCACGGCATCCATTTTGGCCAGCGTGAAGACGGCGAGGTATCGCTGACGGTCCTGAACCGGTCCCGCAACAAAAAGAGCATCACGCTGGACCTGAAATCGGAGGAGGGCCGCGAGCTGTTCATGCGGCTGGCCGAGGAATCGGACGTCGTGCTCGAGAACTTCAGCGAGGGTACTACGGCCAAGCTCGGCGTGGACTACGAGCAGGTGAGGCAGCGCAATCCGCGCATCGTCTACGCGTCGGTCAAGGCGATGGGCGAGCCCAGTGCGTTCCCGGGGCTCAAGGGCATGGACATCATCGTCCAGGCGCTCAGCGGCCTGATGGAGGTCACTGGCTACGCCGATGGGCCGCCGACGCGCTGCGGCCTGCCGATCGCGGACCTGGTCGCGCCGATGTATGTCGCCAATGGCATCCTGGCCGCGCTGATTCACCGGGGCCGCACGGGCGAGGGCCAGCGCGTGCAGGTGTCGATGCTGGATTGCCTGGCATCGTGGGTGGCTGAAGAGCACTTCGACGTCATGGGACGGGAAGGCTATCCCTCGCGCACCGGCAATTACCACGACCGGCTCGCGCCGTTCGGGGTCTATCCGACGCTGGACGGGCACGTGGCGATTGTCGCGTTCCAGCCGGACTGGATGCGCGGGCTGCTGGAATCGATCGGCCAGCCCGAGCTGCTCGAGGACCCGCGTTTCAGCGGCCGCGGGCCGCGCATGCGCAATGCCGCAGCACTCAACGAGGTAATCGCGGGCTGGACGAAGCAGCGCAACTCGGCCGAGGTGGTGCGCGAACTGCTGGACAACCGCGGCGTGCCCTGCGCGCCGGTGCGCAAGCCCGACGAGGTGCTGCACGACCCGCGGCTGCATGAGAGCGGCGCGCTGATGAACCTGGCCCACCCCGATTTCGGCCCGGTGGACGCGGTGGGCATGGGCCTGCCGATCCGGTTCTCAGCGACGCCCTCGCAGTTCGACCGGCCTGCCATGGCGCTGGGTGGTGCCAACGAGGAGATCTACGGCGGGCTGCTCAAGCTCAGCCCGAACGAGATCCAGGCATTGCGCGAAACGGGGATCGTCTAGCCATTGCCCGGCCGGCTGATCGTCTGATCCCTTCTCCCGCGAAGTGGGAGAGGGGAGCAAACCGCAGTCACCGGCCTGATTCAACAGGAGAAAATGTAATGATTTCACGCCGTAGCTGCCTGCAGTTGCTGCCCGCGCTGGCAACGCTACCGTTGTCGGCGCTTGCGCAGGCCTACCCGTCCCACCCGGTCCGCTTTATCGTGCCGCTGAGCCCTGGCTCCGGTACCGACGTCGTTGCGCGCTACATGAGCTCGGAGTTGGCAAAGGCCATGGGCGGATCGTTCGTCGTCGAGAACCGCATGGGAGCCAGCGGGATCATCGGCACAGATCTGGTAGCAAAGGCACCCGCCGACGGCTATACGATCCTGTTCAACTACGCGGCGCACTACTCGAACCAGTTCGTGGAGAGGACGCCGTATGACGCGGTCGCCGACTTCGAGCCGATCGCCCGCCTGGCGACCTCGGCGATGGTGCTGGTCACTGCGGCTAACTCACCGTTGCAAACGGTGCGAGATCTCATTACCGCCGCGAAACGCAAGCCGGACGGGCTGTCCTATGGCTCACCCGGCAATGGCACCACGCCGCAGATGGCGGCGGCGCTGATGAGCAATATGGCTGGGATCCGGATGAACCACATTGCATACAAGGCGCCGGCGCAGGTCGCAATCGATGTGGCGGGCGGACAGCTGGATGCCGGCTTCGGCGGCGTGGCCACGTCGCTGCCGCTGGTGAAGGCGGGGCGTTTGCGAGTGCTGGCCGTGACCAGCAAGCAGCGGTCGACCTATTTCCCCGACGCGCCCACCCTGGACGAGGCTGGCTTGAAGGGCTATGAACTGGTCACCCCGATCTGGGCATTTGTCCGCCGCGGCACGCCGCAGGCAATCATCACGCAGTTGTCCGACGCCATGACTAAAGCCGCCGCGGCGCCGGCCTTCAAGGCGTTCTGCACCAGCCAGGGGCTGGAGGTCGACATCCAGGACGCTGCCAAGGCCCGCGCCAATGCGGCGGCCGAACTTGAGCGCTGGAAGAAGCTGGTGGCGCTGTCTCAGGCGAAGGCAGGATGACAACGCCTGCATGCTGAGGGCTATCTACCCTCGCTGAATGCCGGGGAGGGGGATCCGGTTCGCGATCGGGAGGTGCTGCTGCAGCATTGGTTCACGAAGCCACGGCCTGCGCCCGTCGCGCCGGCTTGCGCACCTGCCTGGGCCGGACGCCTTCAAACAGGATCGCGCAGAGTTCGTCGATCACCTTTTCGGGCGAACCCTTCTTCGGGTTGAACCAGGTCTGCACTGAAGTCATCGTGCTCAGGACGAACACGCGGCACAGGGCGATGTCGATGTCCTCGCGCAGGTGTCCTTCGGTGCGCAGGTCTTCCAGCATGCCGCTCCAGAACGTCTGATGCTGGGCCCGTCGCCTGAGATGGCGCTCGCGCACCTTGTCCGGCAACTCGGCCAGCTGGCGCCCATGCGCCAGGGTGTAGTCGCCGTACTTGATCATCGCGCTGAAGAGGCCGAGCAGGCCGGCGCGGAAGCGCTGCTCGGCGTCGGCGCCAGGCGGGAGCGCCGCGATGCGCGCCTGTGTGTGCGCAAAGATGCTTTGGGCGCCGTGTTCCATCACCGCATCCAGCAACTCTTCCTTCGAGGAGAAGTGATAGTAGATGCTGGCCGCTTCAATGCCGGCCTGGTCGGCGATCCCGCGCATGGTCGTGGCGGCATAGCCTTGCGTGCCAAAGGCGCGCGCCGCCAGGCGCATCAGCTTCTCGCGGGTGTCCACAGTGGTGGCGTTGGCCTGGCGTTTTGTCATGATTTATGAGGGCCGGAGCCGGATTCCTGGCAGGGTTGCGGAGATTTCTCCCCACGGACGTTACTTCATCGGGCGTGCAAAATCTACCTAACGTTTGTGGGAGCCCGCCGCGCGGCCGGACTGGAGCACGGTCAGGCCTGGAAGAGGGCTGCAATTTACGTCCCGCGGCTCTGGACATGTCACCCCTTGGCTCACTGCGCGCTGCTCTGGTAGGTAAGCTGGTAAGACGCTTGGTAAGCCAGCGAACTCAGGATTCCTTCGACAGTTGCGCGATGCGCTTCCAGTGCGCATCCTCCTTCGGCAAATCAGCCAGGAACTGGCGGCGATCCGCGATATCAACGTACATCGACTGATGAGCGCAGAACGCCTTGAACGCGGGCGACTGAGCGATCCGCACCAGTTCGTCGGACAGGCGCTGGACGATGGGGGCCGGCGTCCCAACGGGGGCGAGGGCGCCGATCCACGACGCGACCTGGTAGCCCGCAACCCCCGCTTGCGCCGAGGTCGGGACATCGGGGATCTCACCCCACCGCCCGGCGCTCGTGACGGCGAGACCGCGCAGCTTGCCCGCCTTGATCATCGGCACCACGCTGGGTGCGCCCTGGCATGTAAAGTCCACCTGGCCGGCAATGACGTCGGTCACGGCCGGGCCGTTGCCCTTGTAAGGGATATGCCTTGCGCGCGTTTTCGTCAGGTCGTTCAGCATGACGGAGCAGAGATGAGAGGTGCTGCCCGCTCCCCCGGATGAGTACGTGATCTCGCCCGGCTTGCGCTTCATTGCCGCGACCAGGTCGCTCAGGGTCTTGTAAGGCGAGTCGGCCTTGACTACGATGCCCAGCGCGGAACTGCTCACCCTGGCAATCGGCACGAAGTCCTTGACCGGATCGAAGGTGACCGGACCCTCGGCAAACCACCGCGTGGTCAGGTGGGGAACACCGGCGAACAGCAGCGTGTAGCCGTCCCCGGGAGCCTTGGCGACCGCGTCCGTGCCGATGAGCCCGCCGGCGCCAGCCCGGTTGTCCACCATGACCGGGGTTTTGAGGTTCTTTGCCAGTGCCTCGGCAACAAAGCGTGCCGTAATGTCGACCGCCGTGCCTGGGGAGGCCGGGACCACAATTCGAATCGGCCGCGACGGAAATTGCTGCGCAAACGCCGACGGCGCGCAGGCAACGGCCCCTAGTGACGCCAGTGATTTCAGGAAATGCCTTCTGCTGAACATGATGTCTCCTCTCTTATGCCTCGAAGATAGGCGCGGCCGGTGTGCTGGGCAATCGTCGCCCATGAACCGTTCCGTGCTTTGAGCGCTGATGCAGGGTCCTCCTCTCAAAGCACGGAACGGCATGGGCAGGCGAGTTGAGTTCTGGGGGGAAGGCGCGCACGATCGACCGGGCATAGCTATCAGGAGACAATGGTGGGACCACTTGCTGGAGTGCGCATCGTGGAGCTGGCGGGCATCGGGCCGGCTCCCTTTTGCGCCATGTTGCTTGCAGACCTCGGCGCGACGATCATTCGCGTCGACCGGAAAGAGCCATCGGGGCTGGGCCTGTCACGGCCGCTGCAGTTTGATCTGGTGTTGCGCAACCGAAAGTCGATCCAGGTCGATCTGAAGGATCCGGCCGAGCTGGAACTGGTTCGCACGCTGATCGACAAGGCGGACGCACTGATCGAGGGATTCCGCCCCGGTGTCACCGAGCGGCTCGGATTGGGGCCTGATGCATGCCTCGCGCGCAATCCGAGACTGGTGTACGGCAGGCTGACCGGCTGGGGCCAGGATGGCCCGCTGGCCCAGACGGCCGGGCACGATATCAACTACATCGCGATCACCGGACTGCTCAATGCGATCGGGCGTGAGGGCGAGCCGCCGACGGTACCGCTCAATGTCGTTGGCGACTATGCCGGCGGCTCGGTCTATGCCGCACTTGGCATCGTGAGCGCCATCCTGGAGGCGCGTGCCTCCGGCAAGGGGCAGGTCGTCGACGCGGCAATTGTCGATGGCGTGGCGTCGCTGCTGACGGTACATACCGGGCTGCGCGCGGCCGGCCTGACCGGATCGGAGCGAGGCACCAACCTGCTGGATTCGGGGGCGCCATTCTACGATGTCTACGAATGCGCCGATGGCAAGTACATATCGATCGGCCCGATCGAGGCCAAGTTCTACCAGCAGCTCCTCGAACGACTGGAGCTGGACCCGTCCGCGCTGGGTAAGCAGGCAGACCGCGCCGACTGGCCGGCCGCTCGCCGCTTGTTTGCTGCGCAGTTCAAGACGCGAACCCGTGCGCAGTGGACGGAGCTGCTCGAAGGCAGCGACGTGTGCTTTGCGCCCGTGCTCGACCAGGAAGAGGCCTTTGAACATCCGCACCTGAAGGCACGCGGCACCTTTGTCGAGGTGGATGGCGTGATGCAGCCGCGCCCGGCGCCGCGCTTTTCGCGTACGCGCGCCGCCGATCCGGTTCCTCCGGCCGCGGCCACCCCGGAGAATGCCGCCCTGGCACTGGCTGAATGGCTGACCAGGGAGCAGCTTGCCAACCTGGCGGCCGCCGGCCGCATCCAGAATGGAGCAACGCAATGATCAGGCGCCGCACCTTCCTTCAGTCGCTGCCGGCGCTGGCGGCTATGCCGGCATCGTTCCCGGCTTCGGTTCTCGCCCAGGCCTACCCCTCCCACCCGGTGCGAATCATCGTACCCGTCAGCCCTGGCTCGGGCAGTGATGTCGTGGCGCGCTATATGAGCGCCGAGCTGACGAAGGCCTTGGGCTCTGCCTTTGTCGTGGAGAACCGCCTTGGCGCGAGCGGGATGATCGGCACGGACTTCGTCGCCAAGGCGGCACCGGACGGCTACACGCTGCTGTGCACGTACGCCGCGCACTATTCGAACCAGTGGGTCGAGAAGACGCCATACGATGCGGTCAGGGACTTCGAGCCGGTCGCGCGGCTGGGCATGTCGGCGCTGCTGCTGACTACTGCGGCCAATTCGCGGTTCCGCACGGTCCAGGAGGTTATCGCGGCGGCGAAGCGCAAGCCCGGGGGCGTGTCCTTCGGGTCTTCGGGAAATGGCACCACGTCGCACATGGCGGCGGCGCTGATGAGCAGCATGGCCGGCATTGAGATGACCCACGTCCCGTACAAGGGCCCGGCGCAGGTCGCGGTCGATACGGCGAGCGGGCAGGTCGACGTTGGCTTCGGGGGCGTGGCCTCGTCGCTGGCGCTGGTCAAGGGGGGACGATTGCGCGTGCTGGCAGTCACCAGCCTGCAGCGTTCGAGCCAGCTTCCGGATGTCGTGACGATGGACGAGGCCGGCCTGAAAGCCTATGAACTGGTCTCGCCGATCTGGGTCATGGCGCCACGGGGCACGCCGCCTGCCATCGTCACGCAACTGTCCAGGGCAATGACCGCGGCGGCTGCGACGCCCGCGTTCAAGTCCTACTGCATCGGGCAGGGCCTGGAGGTCGATATCGCGGATGCCGCTGCGGTTCGCGCCAGTGCGCCGGCTGAACTGGAACGGTGGAAAAAGCTGGTAGCCCTGACGCAGGCCAAGGCAAAGGCCGGCTGAAAGCCGGCCGATAAGTCTCCGACAAGGAGAGCGAGCCGAGCCCGGTCGGCTCGCTTGCTCTATCCGAAACTCAGTGCGTCAAGGCCATCAGGTCTGCGGCTTTGATGCGCGGATCCATCTTCCTGAGCGTCGCCAGCAACGTCTGCGCCCGGTCTTCGCCAAGCACGTCAACCGTCAGCTCCATGAATTTCGCGTCCTGTTCGGCTTCCGACATGGGATTCGCCAGGGAACCGATCGGATCTTCCACAAATACGTGCTCGGATGTGCCATCGCGGAAGGTCACGGTGACATCGGCGACGAACTTGCCGGGGTAGCGCTGCTCGAGTTCCGGCGCCTCGGTAATGCCGATGCCACGCGCCACTTCCTTCACGGGGTCCATGTCGAGCTTGCCGGCCAGGTAGTCGCGGTGCACCTTGTAGCCATTGCCCATGCCGAGCACGGCGAATGCCATCTGCGTTGGCAGGCTGAACTGGACGTGCTCGATGTTCTTCGGCTCGTACGCGTTGGCATTAGCGGTGCCGACCACCACGTTGAAGGCGGGGTGGATGCGGGCCTGGATATCGGCGATGTCGGCGCGCCGCGCCGCCAACGGGCCGATTGCGTCGATATACGCATGGGTGCAATAGCAGGCGCAGTAAGCCTTGAGCCAGACCGTGCCAATCTCGAACCGCTGGTCGAGGCGGAACCGCTCCTCGGCCCGATCGCCCGGGCCACGCTGCAGGAAGGTGCGGAAGAAGCCTTTGTTGCCGCTCAGGAAGGCGCGCGGCCCGGTGATGCCGGCCTGCGCCATGTCGGCCGAGACCATGCCGCTGCGCGTCCCGATGCCGGCGTGCACCCGCTTGACCGAGCCACCGGTGGAGGTGTACTCGGTGGTGCCGGCCGCATGGCTCAGCGCGATGGAGAGCGCGTGCAGGGTGGTTTCCGCATCGAACTTGCGCAACTTGGCCGAGACTGCCGCGGCGCCGAAGCTGGACAGTACCGCATGCGGGTGATAGCCGCGCTTGAGCAGGTCCGGCGCCGCCAGCACGCCGATCCGGGTGTAGACCTCGTAGCCGGCCACGATCGCGGTGATGACCTCCTCCAGGGTCGAGCCCAATTCCTCGCCGAGCGCGAGCGCCGCGGGAATCACGCAGCTGCCGGGATGGCTGGCGCTGGCTCCGTGCGCATCGTCGTACTCGAAGCCATGGCCGTAGGCGCCATTGACGAAGGCGGCGTCCGCGGCACTCATGGGGGCTGTGCTGGCGGCGACGTGGCTGCGGCCGGGGCGTTGCCGGGCGGTGGCGAACGCGAGTACCTGGTGCGACCATGGCATCTGCGAGGTGCCGATCTGCAGGGCGAGCTGGTCGCGCATGAGCCGGCTCACCCCGGCATGGGCCGGCGCGTCGAGCTGGTCGAAGGTCAGGTCCCGGATCAGGTTAACCACAGCCTGCTCGAGAGGTGGGCAATTGGCCGCCGAACTGGAATCGGATTGGATTGTAGTCACAGGTGCGTTCCCGGGGAAAAGTGTCATTGGTGCGTGCCGCGTCGATGGCGACATGCACTGGCATGGTGACCAGATTCCCCGCACGCATTGGGGCTGTCAATCCGAGGCGGGCCCCGGTTCCGTACAGTGAGCGCAAGCGTGCCCCCGCCCGGCCGCGGCAGCCGTGCATGCTCGCAAGGCATGACGGTATACTCGCGGTGAGATTCGCGGGCACGCAGCACGATGCTGCTACGCAACATGCGAAGCCTGACCCGGCGACAGACCGGTTCCAGCACTGAAGGAGACACCATGAGCACGCTGAGCGTGCATGGCCTGACCCGGCGGGTCGACCTGTTCACCCTGCGGCTGTTCCTGACGGTGGTGGAAGAGCGCCAGATCCGCCGCGCTGCCATTCGCGAGAACATTGCCGCCTCCGCGGCAACCAAGCGCATCCAGGATCTGGAAGACATTGCCGGCGTGCAGTTGTTCGAGCGCAATCCCAGCGGCGTCGCGCCGAGCGCGGCGGGCGAAGTCCTGGCGCGCCATCTGCGCCTGCTGTTCGAGAACCTTGAGGACATGCGCCGGGAACTCGGCGAATTCTCCGAGGGCGTTCGTGGCCATGTCACCGTGGGCACCACGGGCGCCGTCATCATCCAGTACCTGGCACGCGAGATCGGCGAATTCTCCCGCAACTTCCCGCTGGTCGAGCTGGAGCTGAAACAGGACGCCAATACCAACCTGGTGCGTTCGGTGGTGGCAGGGGATGTCGACCTCGCGGTGTATATCGTCAGCCCGGATATCGACGATGAGCCGCTGGACAGCCTGCCGTATCGCGTCGACCGACTGGTCGCGCTGGTGCCGCATGGCCACACGCTGGGCGAGCAGCCAGAGGTCGCCTTCGCCGATCTGATCCGCGAGCCGTTCATTGCCATGCACCCGAACACCACGCTGATGTCCGATGTCAATCGCGCCGCGCGCGAGATCGGCCGGGTGGTGCATCCCAAGTTCACGATCAATGGTCCCGAGGCGGCGCGCAGCCTGGTTGAGGCGGGCCTTGGCGTGACCATCCTGCCGGAGTGCATGGTCTCGCTTGAGGCCAGCACGCGCTCGACTGTGTTACGGATCCCCGAACCATGGACGACTCGCAGCGTGCGCATCGGCACGCGCCGCGGCAAGGCGGTCACGGCGGCGACGCGCGCGCTGATCCGCCAGCTGACCGAGCAGCCTGGGCCGGGGTCATCCTGACCCGACCGGCATACCGGATGCCTGATCGCGGTTGGCGAATCGCCGTGTCGCGGAACACAACTTGGCGCCTCGCCGCCTGCTGATTACCCTTGAGGCGTGACGGGATGCTGCGTCGTGGCATGCACATGCAAGTCCCGTCTTTCAAGGGAATGGACCCATGTCAGACGCCGCGACCGGCCGCTACTTCGAGGACTTTGTCATCGGCAGCGCCTGCCGGCATGCTATCCACAAGACCATCTCAGAGGCCGATAGCCTCCTGTTCAGCACGCTGACCTATGGCATGGAGCCATTGCACGTGGACGAGGCGTATGCCGAAGCCGCACCATATGGCATGCGTGCAGTCAACAGCATCCTGCTGCTGGGGCTGGCATGCGGGATCGGTGCGGCCGGACTGGCACGGGGCCTGGTGCCGGGCACCGTTGCCTTCTGCGACGTGCGCTTCACGCGGCCCGTCTTCATCGGCGACACCATCCATGTCGAGAGCGAGGTGCTGGACAAGCGCGACGACCCCGCGCGCCCTGACGCCGGCCTGATCGAACTGGAGCGTCGCGCCTATAACCAGCGCAACGAGGTGGTAGCCAAGTTTCGCTGCCTGCAACGATTGCCGAGACGCCATCCCGCAGGCTGAAGCCGTCGGTGCATCGCCGGTTCGCGCAATGCGAATCGGTGGTTCGCCAGTCACTACTTGAGTACAACAACCTGGCCCATCTAGCATCAAGGCCACGGGATCTCCCAAAATTTTTTCGCCGTTTATCTAACGGTTGTAAGGCAGTAATCGTTACCAGGAGACGAGGATGAGTGTAAGTGCCATGAAACCGATACGATCCATGATGTTCGTGCCGGGCAACAAGCCAGACTGGATCGTGAAATCGGTGGCAGCCAGAGCGGATGCGCTGATCCTGGACCTTGAGGACAGCGTGCCGCCGGCCCAGAAAGTCGAGGCGCGTGAGATCGTCAAGTCCAAGCTGGACTGGCTGGCTGGGCAGAAGCCGCGCATCTGGGTGCGCATCAATCGCAGCGCGCATCTGTACGACTACGAAGACATCCTGGCCATCGTCCATCCGGTGGTAGAGGGCATCATGATCTCCAAGCCTTGCGGCCCCGAGGACATTCATACTGTCTCGTCCATGCTGGCCGAGGCCGAATACCGCGCCGGCCTGCCGGTGGGCCACACCCGGGTGATCCCGCTGCTGGAGACCGCCCGCTCGCTGCAATACGCCTACGAGATTGCCCAGCACGAGCGCGTGCCCGCCATCGTCGGCGCCACGGCCAAGAACGCCGATGTGGCCCGTGCCCTCAAGACCGTCTGGTCGCTCGAAGGGCGCGAGACCTTGTACCTGAAGTCGCGCATCGTCATGGCCGCACGCGCCGCGGGCAAGCTGCCCATCGGCGGAGTCTGGCAGCAGGTGCATGACCTCGAAGGGCTCAAGATCTCATCCGCCAATGACCGCCAGCTGGGCATGAGTGGCGAGCTGGTGCTGCATCCCTCCAACGTCGACATCGTCAACACGACCTACAGTCCCACCGAGGAGGAAGTGGCGTTCTACCAGGGAATGATCGATGCGCTGGAAAAGGCCCAGGCCGAGGGTCGCGCCTCGTGCGTCTATGACGGCGAGCACATCGACATCGCGCATGTGAAGACGGCACGCGAAATCATCGAGCTCGCACAATCGTTCAACAACTGATAGCGACCATCCAAGGAGATAGAAAATGGCAGGCCTATACTTCGAAGAATTCAAGCCCGGCATGGTGATCGAGCACGCCATCCGCCGCACCGTCACCGAGACCGACAACGTCCTGTTCTCGGCCATGACCTACAACTGCGCACCGCTGCACATCGACGCCGAATACAGCAAGAATACGTTCTACGGCCAGCGCCTGGTCAACAGCATGTTCCTGCTGGCGCTGGTGGCTGGCATCACGGTGTACGAGACCACGCTGGGCACCACGCTGGGCAACCTCGGCTTCGGCGAGATTGCTTTCCCCAAGCCCACCTTCCACGGCGACACCATCCGCGTCGAGACCGAAATCATCGAAACCCGGATTTCCAAAAGCCGCACGGACTCCGGCATCGTCACCTTCAAGCACGTTGCCAAAAACCAGCGCGACGAAATCGTCTGCACTGCCGTGCGCACCGGCCTGATGATGCTGCGCCCCGCCGACAAGGCCTGATCCGACACCTGCTGGAGTAAAGCGATGGATTACCAACTCAGCGCCGATCAGCTCGCCATTATTGATGCGGCAGAAAAGATCTGTGCGGACTTTCCGCTCGAGTACTGGCGGAACAAGGACAAGAACCACGAGTTCCCGCACGAGTTTTTCGAGGCTGTTGCCAGTGGCGGCTGGCTCGGGATCTGCATGCCGGAGGAGTTCGGCGGCGCGAACCTTGGCGTGACGGAAGCCGCGCTCTTCCTGCGTACCGTGGCCGAGTGCGGCGGGCAGGCGGGCGCGTCCACTATCCACATGAACATCTTCGGCTTGCAGCCGGTCGTGCATTTCGGCACGGATGCGCAGAAGAAGGCCTGGCTGCCGCCCTTCGTCCGTGGTGAACACAAGGCGTGTTTCGCCGTCACCGAGCCGGACACGGGGCTTGATACCACCAAGCTCAAGGTCGTGGCGAAGAAGCAGCCCGATGGCAACTACCTGATCTCGGGCAAGAAGGTCTTCATTTCGACCGCGCAGGTCGCCGACCACATGCTGATTCTCGCGCGCACCACGCCGGTCGAGGAGGTCAGGAAGCACGGCGAAGGGCTGAGCCTGTTCTACACCAAGCTCGACCGCAACTATGTGGAGATTCGGGAGATCGACAAACTTGGCCGTGCCGCTGTCGATACCAACGAGTTGTTCATCGACGATCTGCCGGTTTCCAAGGACTCGCTGATCGGTGAAGAGGGCAAGGGCCTGAAGTATATCTTCCACGGCATGAATGCGGAGCGCGTTTTCGTCGCCGCCGAGCAGGTCGGTATCGGCCGCGCGGTGCTCAAGCTTGCCACGCAATATGCCAAGGACCGTGTCGTCTTCGGTCGACAGATTGGCAAGAACCAGGGTGTCCAGCATCCGCTGGCGCGCAACTGGGCGGAGCTAGAGGCTGCCAACCACATGCTGCTCGCCGCTGCCGATCTCTACGACAAAGGGATCTCCTGCGGCTCGGAGGCCAACGCGGCCAAGCTGCTGGCATCCGAGGCCTGCATGAACGCTTGCCAGACCTCGATCCTCACGCATGGCGGCTTCGGCTACGCGAAGGAATATCACGTGGAACGATTCATGCGCGAAGCCTGGATCGGCTACATTGCGCCCGTCACCCCGCAGCTTATCCTGTCGAACATCGCCGAGCGCAAGCTCGGGCTGCCGAAGTCTTATTGACCAGTTCGTGGCCCACAACGTGTTGGGCCTGCGCAAGTCGCCCTGATGGGCCACGCCACCCTTCTCGTGTTCGGGGAAGGTTGGCGAGCATCGCCGGGGCCGCCGCCCGGCACGAACTAACTCCTGGAAGGACTGGTCCTCATGACCGCACACCATGCCGATATTGACGCGCTACGGCGCTTGATCTTCGGGCGCGCCACGTGCCGCGCCTATTTGCGCGAGCGGGTGCCGGAGGACGTGATCCGCAGCATCGTCGACGCGGCGCGCGGCACCGCCTCGTGGTGCAACACGCAACCCTGGGATCTGGTGATTACTTCGGACGAGAGCACTGAAAAGTTCAGGAATGCGCTGATGGAGCAGGTGCGGCAGCACCCCGAACTGGACTCTGACTTTCCGTTTCCCGACGAATACCGGGGCGTCTACCTCGACCGTCGCCGCCAGGCCGGCTTTCAGCTCTATGAAGCGCTGGGGATTGGCCGCGGCGACAAGGAGCGGCGCGAAAGCCAGTCGTTCGAAAACTTCCGCCTGTTCGGTGCGCCGCATGTGGCGATCGTCACCGTGCCGGCGGAGCTGGGCGCGTATGGCGCTGTGGACGCGGGCGGCTTCGTCAGCGCCTTCCTGCTGTCAGCCCAGGCTCATGGCGTGGCCACCACGCCGCAGGCGGCCCTGGCCATGCAGTCCAGCTTCATCCGCAATTACTTTGCCATTCCGGAGGGACGCAAGGTGGTGTGCGGCATCTCCTTCGGCTACGCCGACAGGGCACACCCGGTGAATGGCTACCGCACCGAGCGAGCCCGGGTCGACGATATCCTGCGCCTGGTTTGAGGCGCGCGCCGAGCTCTCAGCGGGCGGGGGAGACTGGGCCGGCGTTAACCAGTGCCGGCCGCCCGGCACGCGGGGTGCTGGATCGCGGTTGGCGAATCGCCGCGTCGCGGAAGACAACTGGGCGCCTCGCCGCCAGCTGATTACGCTTGAGGCGTGACGGGAATAACGGCACGGTCCAATGAAGGCCGGGCCGGAAAAAATGGAGACAGCCATGGCAACCGTTCAAGCCGTGAAGCAATCGAACCGTGATCTCGACAAGGGTGACGTGCGGGTGGTGCCGCTGGCACGCGGCCTGGCCGTGCTGGCTGCATTCTGCGCTGAGCATCCGTGGCTGGGCAACCAGGAGATTGCCATGGAGACCGGTATTCCGGCGCCTACCGTGTCCCGGATGCTGCATTCCCTGGCAGCACTCGGCTATGTGCGCTACGACGAGAGCCGGCGCAAGTACCGGCTTGCGTCCGCCGCATTGACCCTAGGCTACGCGGCCGTCTCGGGCGACAGCGTGCAACGCGCCGCCCGCATCGAGATGCAGAAATTCGCCGACACCAGCGGTACCCATGTCATCCTGGGTGCGCGCGACCGGCTCGATGTCATTGTCAATGAATCGCAGGTTGGCAAGAACGTCTATCTCGACACGCACCTTGCCGCCGGGATCCGCGTGCCGATTGCTTCGTCCCCGATGGGCTGGGCGCTGCTCGCCGCATTGCCGGAACGGGAGCGTTTCTACCTCCAGAGCAACGTCGAGCGCAAGAGCGGCCGTGATTGGCCCGCGCTGCGCAGGCAGATGGCCGAGGGCATCTCACAACTCCACCAGTACGGCTTTTGCATGTCGCCTTGCGGTCGCGAGCTGGCTTCGGTTGCGGTACCTGTCAGCGTGCCGGGACATCCGTCAGTGGTGCTGGCCAGCGTTGGCCGCAGCGCGGGCATGAATCGCGCCAGGATGGAGCGGGAGTTGGGGCCGAGGCTCGCTGCGACGGCGCATGCCTTGGAGGAGCGCTTGAGCACGCATCACTGATGACGCGGATTGAGCGTCAGATCTGCGTATCAATATCCCGCAGCAGTTCGACAAGGTCGGCTGCTGCGGCCTTCAGCACAGGCGCGAGGCGTTCTGTGATGGCTGCCATGTCCGGCTCCAGCTCAACCGCGCCGCAGCTCAGCGACATCAGTGTGGCCGAACGTCCCACCGTGACAGGCAGGGCAATCCCGTAAGCATTGCGCTGATACTTGCCCAGGGAAGTACAGACCCCAAGCGTCTGCAGGTCCTGGAAGGCCGCAGCGATGCCGCGTTCGAGTTCGGCGATGCGCGCGCCGTCCGCGCGCTTGAGGGTTTCCAGGTATTCATGCCGGGCATCGGGGCGCAAGCCCCACAGCCAGGCGCGGCCGGTTGCCGTCCAACCCATCGGCAGCAGCGAGCCCACGCCGAGGCGCAGGGTCGCAATGCGCGAACTGGTTCGATGCGCGATATAGAGCATGTCGAGCTGATCGGGCACGGCAAGGGCAACCGACACATTGAGCTGGTTCGCCAGTTCCTGCAGGAAGGGATGCACGCGATCGGTGACCGGGTTGGTTTCCAGGTAGGTGTCCCCGATGTGGAGAGAAGCCGGGGCCAGCTCGAACTGCGTGCTGCCGGCAACGCGGCGCAGGAAGCCCAGCGCGATCAGGGTGGTGGTCAGCCGCGACACCGTCGCTTTTGGCAGACCGGTACGCTTGACGATCTCGCTGTTTGTGAGCGTCGTACGCTCGGCACGGAAGGCACGAAGCACATGAAGGCCCCGTTCCAAGGTCATCGTGATCTGTGCTGTCATGAATGGGTTCGCGTTGCGTGCGCTGTGTTTTCCATACCACTTGAACTGATAGTAGCGGCGGCAAACGCGCGGCTCAAATGCCGATTCGCGACCCGGCGATTGCCGGATCGCGATGTGGCGGATAACCCGCAGGCTCGCGGCAAAACGCTTCGCAAAGGCCATAAAGATGCCAGATCGGCATTTTTGGTGTTGACTGCGCAATCCCGATGTCTTTGCTTTGTCCGAAACCGTTGCCATAATGTCGGCAAAAAAGTGAAATCCGGGGCACAAAGAAGCGTGTAATGCCGGAGTATGGGGTCAGATCTCCTGGGACGACATGGAATTCAAGCAATCCATTCAGACAGCGGCCGCCACGCCGCGCGGCCGGCTGGCGACCCGCATTGCCGGCGGCGTGGTTGCCGCGCTCGCGGTGTTCGGGCTGGCGGGCTATTTTGGCGGACCGCCGCTGCTCAAATACCTGATCGAAAAGAACGCGACCGAAGCGCTCGGGCGCAAGGTCACGCTGGGCAAGGCGCATGTGCGGCCGTTCGAGCTGGCCGCCACGCTGTCTGACCTGACGATCTACGAGCGCGACGGCAAGACGCCTGCGCTGACCCTGGGCGAGGCCGAGGCCAATACTTCGCTGGCATCGCTGTGGCACCTGGCCCCGGTGGTGGACAACCTTCACGTCGACCGCCTTGCCGTGCGCGTGGCGCGCGGCGCCGACGGCCGCATGAGCATTGCGGATGTCCAGGAGAAGTTCGCGGCACTGCCGCCCAAGCCGGCCGATGCCAAGCCGGCGCGCTTTTCCGTCAACAATATTGCCGTGACCGGCAGCAGCATCAGCTATGACGACAAGCTGCTCGACACCAGTCTGCGCGTCGACCACCTGACGCTGACGCTGCCGTTCCTGTCCAACCTGCCGCATGATGTCGAGATTGTGACGCGGCCGACGCTCAGCGCGCAGGTCAACGGCACGCCGCTGGCGCTCGACGGTGAGGTGCTGCCCTTCGCCGATTCGCGCCAGACCCGGCTCAATGTCAACCTCGACGGGCTCGACGTGACGCGCTTCATGGCCTTCGCGCCGCTGCTGCGGGACGCCGAGGTCAAGTCCGGCAAGCTCGATACGCGCCTGACGGTGGCGTTCCGCCAGCAGAAGGACACGCAGGAAATACTGCTGATGGGCTCCGCCGTGCTGCGCGATGCCGATATCCGCACGCGCGCGGGCCAGCCGCTGCTGAAGAGCGGCCGGCTGGCGCTGGACATCGCCCGCATCGAGCCGCTGGCGCACCGGGCCCAGCTGCGCAGCGTGGAAATCGAAGGGCTGGGGGTGCAGGCCGTGCGGCGCGCCGACGGCACGCTGAACCTGGCGACGGCGTTCCTGCCGCAGGCGGCAAGCAAGTCGACCGACGGGGTGGCGCCAGCTCCGGCCCCGGCTCCGGCCGCGTCTGCGCCCGCCGCGCCTTCTTCCCCGCCTTCTTCCGCGCCTTCGTCCGCGCATTCGTCCGCGCCTTCCGCACAAGCCGCGCCGGCCGGCTCCGCGCCCAGGGAGCAGCCCTGGCGCTATGCGGTCGACCGCATCGTGGTGAAGCAGGCCAACTTCGGGTTTGAGGATGCGCTGGCGCCGTCGGGCCCGGGCAAGCTGGCGCTCGGCCCGCTTGACGCCGAGGTCAAGGGCTTTGCCGGCACCGAGGGCGACAAGCCGGCGCATATCGATGCCACCCTGACCGTGGCCGACGGCCAGACCCTGCACCATACCGGCGACCTGCTGCTGCGCGACGGCACGCTGGCCGGCACGCTCGAGACCACGGGACTGCGGCCGCAGGGGTTCGCCGCATGGTGGCCGCGCGAGCTGCGCAGCCAGTTCGGCGAGACCGCGGTCAATGCCGAGCTGCACTACCGCATGTCGTGGGCCGCCCCGCAGTTCCAGTTCGTGCTGGAAAAGTCCCGGGTGGAACTGGCGCCGCTCTATGTCGCCACGCGCGATCCGGTAGTGATGCCGGCCGCGCCCGCCGCCACGGCCGGCACTGGGAAGGACGCGTCGACACAGGCTCCGCAGCGCGCCAGCCGCCGTGCGCGCGAGCGCGCCGAGGCCGACCGTGCAGGCGCCAACCTGCCGCTGCTGCGTGCCGAGAAGCTGGTGCTCGACGATATCCAGCTCGATCTCGCTCGCCAGACCTTCGCGACCAGCCAGGTGACGCTGGCGCAGCCGCAGATCGCGACCACGCGCGACCATCGTGGCGAGCTGATCGAAATGGCGCGGCTGTGGGCCAGCGAATCGGCACAGCAGGCTCGCGCCACCCCGCGCAAGGCACCGGCCGCCGCAGCGAACGCCGCCCATGGCACCAATGGCAAGAACGGCAAGAACGGCAAGAACGGCAATGTTGCCGCAGGTGTCTGGCAAGCCAGGATCGGCAAGATCGCCATCGACGGCGGCAGCGCACGCGTGGCCGACTACCAGCCGGCCGAGGCCAACCGCGGCCGCCCCGTGGTGCACCAGTTCCGTAATATCGCGCTCAGCACCGGCGCCATTGCCTGGCCGCTGACGCCGGCGGCGGTGCCGGTGAAGCTGCATGCCGAATCCGGCCGCCGCGGCGTGATCGGCATCGACGGCACCGTCTTGCCCGCCATGCCGGCGAGCCGCCTGCAGCTGGACCTGCGCCAGGTCGAAATCGGGCCGCTGCAGCCGTACCTGGCCGACCGCCTCAACGCGGCGCTGCGCAGCGGCACGCTGACCGTCAAGGGCAAGCTCGACGTCGATGCCCCCACCGGCAAGCCGATCGCCGCGCACTTTGCCGGCAACGTGCTGGCCGGCAACGTGCGCACGGTCGACCGCGTCAGCGGCGAGGATTTCCTGCGCTGGCGCTCGCTCGCGCTGTCGGGCATCGACTTCGCGATGGACGAGAGCAAGGGGCCGATGCGTGTCAGCCTGGGCAATATCGCGCTGTCCGATTTCTACGCGCGCGTGATCCTGAACGCCAATGGCCGCCTGAACCTGCAGGACGTGATGGCCGGCGGCGCGGCCAGGGGCGAGGCGGCGCCGTCCACCAGCCTGACGCAGGCCAGCCCGGCCTCGGCGCCGGCAGCGCCGCCGGTGCAGGCCGGCGACACGCGCACCGCGCAGGTCGAGCAGAAGCCGGGCGGGCCCAAGCCGCAGATCCGCATCGGTGGCGTGTCGGTGAGCCAGGGCAACATCAATTTCTCGGACTTCTTCGTCAAGCCGAACTACACGGCCAACCTGACCGGCATGAAAGGCTCGGTGTCCAAGGTGTCGTCGGGCGATCCCGCGCCGGCCGACCTGGTGCTCGACGGCCGCATCGACGACGACGCGCCGGTCACCATCAGCGGCAAGATCAACCCGCTGGGCGAGCAGTTGTTCCTGGACATTGCCGCCAAGGCTTCGGGGGTCGAGCTGACGCGGCTGACGCCGTACGCCGCCAAGTACGCCGGCTACCCGATCACCAAGGGCAAGCTGACCGTCGACGTCGCCTACAAGATCGAGAACGGCAAGCTGGACGCGCGCAACCACCTGTTCCTCGACCAGCTCACCTTCGGCGAGCGCGTCGACAGCCCGGACGCCACCAAGCTGCCGGTGCTGCTGGCGGTGTCGCTGCTGAAGGACCGCAACGGCGTGATCGACGTGAACCTGCCCGTCTCCGGCTCGCTGTCGGACCCGGAGTTCAGCATCGGCGGCGTGATCGTGCGCGTGATCGTCAACCTGCTGACCAAGGCGATCACTTCGCCGTTCTCGCTGATCGCCTCGGCCTTCGGCGGCAGCGGCGAGGAACTCGGCTATGTCGAGTTCGCACCCGGCACGTCGACGCTGACGCCGGCGGCGAAGGACAAGATCGGCAAGCTCGGCCAGGCACTGAACGACCGGCCTTCGCTGCGGCTGGAAATCAGCGGCCGCATCGACCCGGCGACCGACGAGGCCGGCGCGCGCCGCACGTGGCTGGATGCGCGCGTGGCCGAGCAGAAGCGGCGCGACCTGCGCAACAGCGCGCAGGCCGGCACCGAGGCCGGCGATGACGAGTCGGGCGAGCAGGGCGCCGAGATCAAGGTGTCGAAGCAGGAGTACCCGAAGTACCTGGAAGAGGTCTACAAGCGCACCTCGATGAAGAAGCCGCGCAATTTCGTCGGCTTTGCCAAGTCCCTGCCCCCTGAGGAAATGGAGAAGCTGCTGATGGCCAACGCCACTGTCTCGGAGGCGGACCTGAGGCGGCTTGCCGAGCAGCGCGCGCTGGTGGTCAAGCAGTCGCTGGAGCGCGAAGGCAAGGTGCCGGAGAGCCGGCTGTTCCTGACCGCGCCCAGGCTCACCGCCGAGGGCATCAAGGACAAGGGGGCGCCGAACCGGGTGGACTTCTCGATCCGCCAGTAGCCCGATGGCCGGCGGCGCCCGTCACGGTGCCGCCGGCAAAAGACGGTATGATTCGGCCCGGACAATCCGTTACGACCGAATCAGGAGTGTGTTTTGCAGCAGGATCAACTGGAAGCCGCCGTCGCCTACAAGACCTGGGTGTGCGTGATCTGTGGCTGGGTGTACGACGAGGAACAAGGCTGGCCCGAAGACGGCATCGCCCCCGGCACGCGCTGGGAAGACATCCCCGACGACTGGCGCTGCCCGGAATGCGACGTCGGCAAGGGCGAGTTTGCGATGATCGAGCTGTAATGCAAGCGGCGCTTTGCAGCGCCGATATGCTGCACTAGCCATGCGGCCGCGATGGCGGCCGGCACAGTCCGGCGCGCTGCGGTGTGTGCGCGGCGCAGCGCCGGTAGCGCATCCGGTATGGGTGGCTGCAGCGCCAGAGCGCCAGCAGAACGGTGACAAGCAGCAGCGCCGCCATGATGGCGGCAAGCAGGCCGATCGACATGGCGGCCCTCCCTCTCGCGGATGCAGCGAAACGCCTGGTCCGGCCTGTGTGACTGGGCTCAGGGCCGGACTCAGATCAGCATCGGCAGCGCTTCCAGCACCAGCACCGCGACCAGCGCGCCGATCAGCGCTCCAATGGTCCGGCAACTGATACGCAGGTACTTGGCGGTCACCGGGATCGAGCCCATGGCGATCACGCCTACCAGCGCCATCGGAATCAGGAATACAAGATCATGCGCGGTGAAGTGCATGGCGGTCTCCTGTCTCTCTTTTGTGATTCCAGTATAGGCAGTGTGTGCGGCGCGCAAGCCAGCGCGCATCGGGATTGTCCCGTAGCGCGCACAGCAGGCCGGCGCCGCGGGTATCGGCACCGGCACATCCCGCACTGCAGGCGTTGCGCCACGCACGCAACGGACGTGTTTTTCGCCATGCCGGCGGCCTCATGGCAAGCGCGTGTCCTATGCTGATCAGAGACGCGGGGCCGATCCCATCCATGTCGAAGCCCCGCCGATTCGAGAGAGAGAGACGGAGGTGGCTATGGAACTTCACATGCGATCGCACCATTACGTGCGGCGCCTGCCGGACTGGACCGCGGCAGCGGTGTCGGGGCTGGCCGCGGGCGCGCTGCTGCTGGTGCTGGAACTGTTCTGGTCGTCGATGGTGTCGGGCATCAATCCGTGGGTGGCCACGCGCATGATCGCGGCGATCGTGATGGGCCCGGACGAGCTGCAGACGTCGCTGTTCAGCGTCGGCACCGTGGCAGCGGCACTGGTGATCCATTTCGTGCTGGGCGCGGTGCTGGGCATGATCCTGGCAGCGATCATCGCGCCGTTCACGCTGGACTCGAGCCTCGGCATGGCGATGCTGGCCGGCGCCGTGTTCGGGCTGGTCGTCTACTTCTTCAATTTCTATGTGATGACGCGCGCGTTCCCGTGGTTTGTCGAGGTGCGTGGCTGGCATACGTTCGTCGGCCACCTGATCTTCGGCGTGACCGCGGCGGCGTGCTACTGGAAGCTGGAAAGCAAGGACGTGTCGCACTGAGGCGACGACGCACTTAGCCGCAGTACTCAGCGGCCGCATCGAAACATTTTTAACCCGGGGATCGTGCCCGAACGGCACGGCAAGACGCATGCACGTTTCCAGCGCGCTTTGGCCACTACGCGGGTCCGCGCGCGACCACGGCGGCGGCATGGAACCGAAGGGTTCCTGCCGCCGCTTTTTCTTGGCGGATCGCTTGTGCATTGCGGCACGCATTAGCGCGCCATGTCGCCTTGCAGTGACCTGACGGCATGCACTAGTCTTATCTAACCCTGCGTGACTTCCGCATCCCTCGCCGCGCGCGAGGAGGAGGGTGGTTATGGCGTTGGCCATTGCACTCGTCGTCATCGTCGTCGCTTCGGTGCTCTTCCATTTCCTGAGCCCGTGGTGGGCGACCCCGCTGGCGTCCAACTGGAAGCAGATGGACGACACGCTGACCATTACCCTCGTCATCACCGGATTCTTTTTTGTCGTCATCAACCTCTTCGTCGGCTATATCATCTGGCGCTACCGGCACAATGCGCCGCATCCCAATGGCGGCACCGGCCACCGCGCCGCTTACCAGCCGGAAAACCGCAAGCTCGAATGGTGGCTGATCGGCGGCACCACCATTGGCGTGGTGGCGTTGCTGGCGCCGGGCCTGTTCGTCTACGCCGACTACGTGCGCCCGCCGCGCGAGGCGATGGTGCTGGAGGTGGTTGGCCAGCAATGGTCGTGGGCGTTCCGTTTTCCCGGCAAGAGCGGCGAGCTGGGTGCCTCCGACCCGCGCTTCATCACCGGTTCCAATCCACTCGGCCTTGACCCGGACGACCCGCGCGGACAGGACAACATCGTCATCGTGGGTCCCGAGGTACACCTGCCGCTGAACAAGCCGGTGAAAGTGCTGCTGCGCTCCAAGGACGTGCTGCATGATTTCTACGTGCCGCAGTTCCGCGCGCGCATGAACATGGTGCCGGGCATGGTGACGTCGTTCTGGTTCACGCCGACGCAAACGGGGCGCTTTGAAATCCTGTGCGCGCAGCTGTGCGGCGTGGGGCACTACAACATGCGCGGCATCGTGGTGGTGGACGAACCCGCCGCGTATGAAGCCTGGCTGGCGAAACAGCAGACCTTTGCCATGGCGCTGGCGAAGGCGGCGGCACCGCCGGCGGCTATGGCGGCCGCAGCGCCGGCTGCCGCCGGCGACGCCGGCATGGTGGAAAAGGGCCGCGCGCTGGCGCAAAGCAAGGGCTGCACCGCGTGCCACAGCATCGACGGCAACCCGAGCGTGGGCCCGACGTGGAAGGGCCTGTACGGCAAGACCGAAACCTTTGCCGACGGCAGCAGCGCGGCGGTCGACGACGCCTTCCTGCACAAGGAGATCATGGATCCGCACGCGCGCCTGGTGAAGGGCTTCGGTCCGGTCATGCCCAGGCTGCCGATGAGCGAAGACGAGGTTGCGGCGCTGATTGCGTATATCAAGTCGGCGGGGACCGGCGCTGCCGCGCCGGAAGCCGTGGCGCCGGGCGCGCCCGCTGCCGCCACCAGCGCGGCCACCACCGCCGCGGCGGGCACGGCGGCACCCGCGCCGGCGCCGGGCGCTGCCTCCGGCACCTACTCGACATCGACTGCAGTGGCCGTGCCGCCTGACGCGGCACCCGCGCCGCCGCGCAAGTGAGGAGACCCGCATGGCTTACGCCGACGATGCCGCCCATCACGCGCCGCAGAGCTTCTGGACCCGCTACGTCTGGAGCCAGGACCACAAGGTGATCGCCGTGCAATACACCATCGTGGCGATCGTGGTCGGGCTGGTGGGCGTGGCGTTGTCCAACCTGATGCGGATGCAGCTGGGTTTCCCGGGGCGCTTCGAGTTTATCGACGTCAACCGTTATTACCAGTTCGTCACCATGCACGGCATGATCATGGTGATCTACCTGCTGACGGCGCTGTTCCTGGGCGGCTTCGGCAACTACCTGATCCCCTTGATGGTGGGCGCGCGCGACATGGTGTTCCCGTTCCTCAACATGCTCAGCTTCTGGGTCTACCTGCTGTCGGTGATCGTGCTGCTGGCCAGCTTCTTCGTGCCGGGCGGGCCTACCGGCGCGGGCTGGACGCTGTATCCGCCGCAGGCCATCCTGCCCGGCACCCCGGGGCATGACTGGGGCATCATCCTGATGCTGGTGTCGCTGGCGATCTTTATCGTCGCGGCGACGATGGGTGGCCTGAACTACGTCACCACGGTGCTGCAGGCACGCACCGAGGGCATGACGCTGCTGCGCATGCCGCTGTCGGTGTGGGGCATCTTCATGGCCACCATCCTTGCGCTGCTGGCATTCCCCGCGCTGTTCGTATCGGCGGTGATGATGCTGCTGGACAAGACCCTGGGCACCAGCTTCTTCATGCCGGCGATGGTGTCGATGGGCCAGCAGCTCGACTACAAGGGCGGCAGCCCGCTGCTGTTCCAGCACCTGTTCTGGTTCTTCGGCCACCCCGAGGTGTATATCGTCGCGCTGCCGGCCTTCGGCATCGTCTCCGACCTGGTCAGCGTGCACGCACGCAAGAGCATCTTCGGCTATCGCACCATGGTGTGGGCGATCCTGGCGATCGGCGTGCTGTCGGTGGTGGTGTGGGCGCACCATATGTTCGTCAGCGGCATGAATCCCTACTTCGGCTTCTTCTTTGCCACCACCACGCTGGTCATCGCCGTGCCCACGGCGATCAAGGTCTACAACTGGGTCATCACGCTGTGGCGCGGCGACATCCATTTCTCGGTGCCGATGCTGTTCGCGATCGCGTTTATCAGCACCTTTGTCATCGGCGGACTGACCGGGCTGTTCCTGGGCAATGTCAGCGTGGATATCCCGCTGTCGAACACGTATTTCGTGGTGGCGCACTTCCACATGGTGATGGGCGTGTCGCCGATCCTGGTGGTGTTCGGCGGCATCTACCACTGGTATCCCAAGGTCACGGGGCGCATGCTCAACGACACCATGGGCCGCGTGCATTTCTGGATCACCTTCATCGGCACCTACGCGATCTTCTTCCCGATGCACTACCTTGGCGTGCTGGGCATGCCGCGCCGCTACTACGCATGGGAGAACTACGCCTTCATCCCGGAATCCGCGCACGTGATGAACATGTACATCTCGGTGGCTGCCTTCGTGGTTGCCACGGCGCAGCTGCTCTTTGTCTATAACCTGGTGTGGAGCCTGCGCCGGGGCCAGAAGACCGACGGCAACCCGTGGCGCGCGGCCTCGCTGGAATGGCAGACACCGCAGACGCCGCCCGTGCACGGCAACTGGGGCCCGCACCTGCCGGTGGTGTACCGCTGGGCCTACGCCTACAGCGTGCCGGGCGCGCGCGAGGACTTCATCGCGCAGAACGCGCCGCCCGAAGAAGGCGGATCGGAGCCTGAACCCCACGCCAGCCGCGGAGCCATAGCATGAACGCCGACGCCGTCTACAAGGTCAGCCGCGACGACTTCGGTGGCAATCCCTCCGGCGAGAATGCCGCGCACCGCCACCCGCAGCGCCGCGCGCCGGCAAGCATCGGCCTGTGGGTGTTCATGGGCGTGGTGACATCGCTGTTTGCGCTGTTCCTGACCGCTTATGCGCTGCGCATGGACAGCCCGGACTGGCACCGCATCGCGCTGCCGTGGCAGGTGTGGCTGTCCACGGCACTGCTGGCCGCGGGCAGTGCGGCGATGGAGGTGGCGTCGCGCGCGGCGCGGCGCGGCCGCATGGGCGCGGCGCGGCTGGCGCTGCGCCTCGGCGGCCTGGGCGCCGCCGCCTTCGTGGTCTCGCAGCTGTGGGCCTGGCAGGCGCTGGGCGCGATGCAGGTGATGCCGGCCGGCAATCCGGCAGGCAGCTTCTTCTACCTGCTGACCGCCATGCATGGCCTGCATGTGCTGGGTGGCCTGGCCGGGTGGGGTTTCGCGGTGGCAGCGCGCGGCAGCGGCGGCAGCGCCGCGCTGCGCATGCGGCTGTGCGCGCGCTACTGGCATTTCCTGCTCGCCGTGTGGGCGGTATTGCTGGCCGCGCTGGGCTGGCTCACGCCCGAGCTGGTGCGCTATCTCTGCGGCACGGCCTAGGGCCCTGCGCACGCGGAAGAGGAGGAGAGCGGCATGTCAACGCAACTGTCTTCACCCTCGGCCACGCCGCCCGTGGCACCGCCGCCGGGCGGGCTGCGCGGCATGCTGGCCGACTGGTCATCGGACCAGCAGGCCTTCAAGGTGTCGTGGGGCAAGGCCATGATGTGGATCTTCCTGCTGTCCGATACCTTCGTCTTCAGCTGCTTCCTGACCGGCTACATGACGGTGCGGATGTCGACCACGGTGCCTTGGCCCAACCCCAGCGAAGTGTTCGCACTGCACGTGGGCGGCGCCGACATCCCGCTGCTGCTGATCGCCATCATGACCTTCGTGCTGATCACCAGCAGCGGCACCATGGCCATGGCGGTCAATTTCGCGTACCGGCGCCAGCGCCGCCAGTGCGCCACGCTGATGCTGGTGACGGCGCTGTTCGGGGCGCTGTTCGTCGGCATGCAGGCTTTCGAATGGACCAAGCTGATCGTCGAAGAGGGCGTGCGCCCGTGGGGCAACCCGATGGGCGCGGCGCAGTTCGGCTCGACCTTCTTCATGATCACCGGCTTCCACGGGCTGCACGTGTCGTGCGGCGTCATCTACCTGCTGGTAGTGGCCGTGCGCGTGCTGCGCGGGCGCTACGAAGCCACCGGCAATTACCAGATCGTCGAGATCGCCGGCCTGTACTGGCACTTCGTTGACCTGGTCTGGGTGTTTATCTTTGCGTTCTTCTATCTCTGGTGAGGGCGGCCATGGCATCGACTCCCGCAACCCCCACAGCCCCGGCAGCGCCTGAGCAGCCTTCCGGGCACGAGCCCGGCCATGCCGGCGCGCACACCGGCCAGCAGCATCCCATCGGGCTGTACCTGAAGATCTGGGCGCTGCTGTTCGTGCTGTCGACGCTGTCCTACCTGGTCGACTATTTCCATATCGCCGGCTACCTGCGCTGGACGCTGATCCTGGTGTTCATGTTCCTGAAGGCGGGGCTGATCGTGGCGGTGTTCATGCATATGGCATGGGAGCGCATGGCGCTGATCTGCGCCATCCTGGTGCCGCCGCTGTGCCTGCTGGTGCTGGTCTGGCTGATGGCGGAAGAAGCGAACTATACGTTCCTGACGCGCGGCAGCTTCTTCCGCTGACGGGGAGGCGCCGCCGGCACCGGGAGGGAGCCGGCGGCAGTCCGCCTTGTGCCTGCAGGACGTTCAGGCCTGGACGTTCAGACCTGGGTGATGAACTTGGTCACCAGGTAGCCATCGAACGTCTCCAGGCCCCCCTCGCTGCCGATGCCCGAGTCCTTGATGCCGCCGAACGGCGTCTCGGCCAGCGCCATGCCGAAGTGGTTGATGTTGACCATGCCCGCTTCCAGCCCGTTGGAAACTTCCGTGGCGGTCTTCAGCGAGTTGGTGAACACATACGAGGCCAGGCCGAAGGGCAGGCTGTTGGCGCGGCGCAGCACTTCGGCCGTGTCCTTGAAGCGCGTGACCGGTGCCACCGGGCCGAACGGCTCGTCGGTCATCAGGCGCGAATCGTCGGGCAGGTCGGTCACCACGGTCGGCGCGAAGAAGTAGCCCTTGTCGTTGCCGAGGGCGCTGATGCGCGAGCCGCCGGCCACCACCTTGCCGCCGCGCTGGCTGGCATCGTCCAGGAACTGCTCCATCGACAGCACGCGGCGCTCATGCGCCAGCGGACCCATCTGGGTACCGTCGTCCAGGCCGTTGCCGACCTTGATCGAGCCGATCACCTCGGTAAAGCGCGCCAGGAACTTGTCGTAGGCCTTTTCCTGGACGTAGAAGCGCGTCGGCGACACGCACACCTGACCGGCATTGCGCAGCTTGAAGCGCGCCAGCATCTCGGCGGCGGGCTCGATGTCGGCGTCGTCGAACACCAGCACCGGCGAATGGCCGCCCAGCTCCATGGTCACGCGCTTCATGTGCGCGCCGGCCAGCGCGGCCAGCTGCTTGCCCACCGGCACCGAGCCGGTAAACGAGATCTTGCGCACGATCGGCGATTCGATCAGGTAGGTCGAGACTTCGCTGGGCACGCCCCAGACGATGTTCAGCACCCCAGGGGGCAGGCCGGCATCATGGAACAGCTGGGCCAGCGCCACCACCGCACTGGGCGAGTCCTCCGGACCCTTCAGGATCAGCGTGCAGCCCGCGCCCACCGCAGCGACGATCTTGCGGATCGCCTGGTTGAACGGAAAGTTCCACGGCGTGAATGCGGCGCAGACGCCGATGGGCTCGCGCACCACGATCTGGCGCACATTGGGCTGGCGCGGCGGGATCACACGGCCGTAGATGCGGCGGCATTCCTCGGCGTGCCAGTCGGCATGCTCGGCGCAGACCATGATCTCGCCGATGGCTTCGGCCAGCGGCTTGCCCTGGTCCAGCGTGATATTGCGGCCGATATCCCTGGCGCGCTCGCGGGCCAGCTCGCCCACGCGGCGCAGGATCTTGCCGCGCTCCAGCGGCGAGGACTTCTTCCAGGTCTCGAATGCGCGCTGCGCAGCGGCGAGCGCGCGGTCCAGGTCGGCGCGGGTCGCGTGCGGCAGCTTGCCCAGCACTTCCTCGGTGGCCGGGTTGATGACGTCCTGCTCGCGCCTGTCGCCTCCCTTGATGAATTCACCGTCGATATAGAGGGCGAGATCCTGGTACATGCGTGTTCTCCTTGATGGCGTTCGATGGGCGAAGGGCAAGGCCGCGGCGGCGGCCGTCGGCGAAAGTGCAAGCTTACCGCGACTGGGGAGATCATGCAGCGGACGTTGCGCCGGGGGGCGGGCGCGTCGCTGCGCTCGCTTGGCGGGGCGCTATCGACGATGAACCCTCGGCCTGTCCCAGCCCGCCTGTTGGCTCCCCTCGCCCGCTTGCGGGAGAGGGAGCACACAATCGGCAATGCTTCCGACCCGCGCGCAGCGCAGCCATAGGCGTTTCTACCACGCCGCCTGCAGCAGGGGCCACCCACAGCTCTGGGCTCGTTCAACCATTGCATCAATTCCACGCCACGGTAGCGCACCACGGCGTCAGCGCAAAAAAACCCCCGATACCCCAAACCTGAAAGCCATTCGAAAGATCAACCTGCAATCCTGTCACCGCTGGCACTCCCTCCCAGCACACGCGCTGGCACACACAAGCGCGTCTTGACGGCCGCGCCTTGCCCTGATGCAAGCGCGCGCCGTCTTATTCGCCAGGCCAGCGCCTTCATGCCGCCTGCGCAACCACCATTTCCCATGCCGGCAGCAATGCGAAAAAATACATCACATCATGATGTATTAGGCGCTGGGTCATCAAAAACTCCCTTATTTCAAGGCACATCGGTAAATACCCCTAAACCAAGACAAATGAAAGGCCTCTGAAAGATCACCTCTTTAAGGTTCGATCCAACCGTCGGGGAGCATGCCCTTTGGCATGCCGCGCTGCGCCAGAGCCTGCGCACGTCCCGGCCCTGCATTTCATGAACTTTGAGGAGAATCGTTTTGCGCATACGCAGCCAAAAGGACTTTGCCTCCGGCCTGATGTTCATTCTGGTCGGTCTGGGCTTTTCCTGGGTCGCACGCGGCTATTCCATGGGAACGGCCGCAAAGATGGGACCCGGATATTTCCCCTTCCTGCTGGGCCTGGTGCTCGCCGTGCTGGGCGCGGTGGTGCTGCTGGGCTCGCTCTCGTCCAAGGGCGAGGAAGACCACCTTGCCCGCTGGGACCTGAAGACCCTGCTGTGGATCCTGGGTTCGGTCGTGCTGTTCGGCCTGCTGCTCAAGCCGCTCGGCATGGTGCTGTCGGTGTTCGTGCTGGTGCTGGTGTCGTCGATGGCGAGCCATGAATTCAGCTGGAAGGGCGCGTTGCTCAACGGCGTAGTGCTGGTGCTGATCAGCCTCGGTGCCTTCGTCTACGGCATTAACCTGCAGATGCCGGTGTGGCCGGCTTTCCTGGGCAACTAAGGAGTCGCACACCATGGAATTGTTTGACCATCTTGCGCTGGGCTTTTCCACGGCCCTGTCGTTGCAGAACCTGGCCTACGCCTTCCTCGGCTGCGTGCTGGGCACCCTGATCGGCGTGCTGCCGGGCCTGGGGCCGCTGGCCACCATCGCCATGCTGCTGCCGATCACCTACACGCTGCCGCCGGTGGCCGCGCTGATCATGCTGGCCGGCATCTACTACGGCGCGCAGTACGGCGGTTCGACCACCGCCATCCTGGTGAACCTGCCGGGTGAATCGTCGTCGGTGGTGACAACCATCGACGGCTACCAGATGGCAAGACGAGGACGAGCGGGGGTGGCGCTTGCCACCGCCGGCCTGGGCTCGTTCTTCGCCGGTTGCGTGGCCACGCTGATCCTGGCGGCGTTTGCCACGCCGCTGTCGGAAATCGCGTTCAAGTTCGGTCCCGCCGAGTACTTCTCGCTGATGGTGCTGGGCCTGATTGGCGCCGTGGTGCTGGCCTCGGGCTCGCTGCCCAAGGCGATCTCGATGATCGTGCTGGGCCTGCTGCTGGGCCTGATCGGCACCGACGTGAACTCGGGCGCCGCGCGCTTCTCGTTTGACGTGCCGGAGCTGACCGACGGCATCGACTTCGTGGCACTGGCCATGGGCATGTTCGGCTTTGCGGAAATCATCGCCAACCTGGAGCAGAAGGAAGCCCGCGAGACCTTCACCAACAAGGTCACCAACCTGTTCCCGACCAGGGAAGACTTCAAGCGCATGATTCCCGCGGTGCTGCGCGGCACGGCGCTGGGTTCGGCGCTGGGCATCCTGCCCGGCGGCGGTGCGGCACTGGCTTCGTTCGCGGCCTACTCGCTGGAGAAGAAGACCTCCAAGTTCGCGCACGAGTTCGGCAAGGGCGCGATCGAAGGCGTGGCGGGTCCGGAATCGGCCAACAACGCCGCGGCGCAGACCTCGTTCATCCCGCTGCTGACGCTGGGCATTCCGCCCAACGCGGTGATGGCGCTGATGGTGGGCGCGATGACGATCCACAATATCCAGCCCGGCCCGCAGGTGATGACCAGCAACCCTGCGCTGTTCTGGGGCCTGATCGCCTCGATGTGGATCGGCAACCTGATGCTGATCATCCTGAACCTGCCGATGATCGGTATCTGGGTCAAGCTGCTGACCGTGCCGTACCGCTTCCTGTACCCGGCCATCCTGACGTTCTGCTGCATCGGCGTCTACTCGGTCAACAACCAGACCTTCGACGTGTTCATGGCCGCCGGCTTCGGCATCATCGGCTACCTGTTCCTGAAGCTCAAGTGCGAGCCGGCGCCGCTGCTGCTGGGCTTCGTGCTGGGGCCGATGATGGAAGAGAACTTCCGCCGCTCGCTGCTGCTGTCGCGTGGTGACTTCACCGTGTTCGTGACCCGCCCGCTGTCGGTCGGCCTGCTGATCGCGGCTGCCGCACTGGTGGCGGTGGTGGCCCTGCCGTCGATCAAGGCCAAGCGCGAAGAGGCGTTCCAGGAAGAATAGCGCCGCCGCGCTTCCCGGGAATGCGCCGTCGGAACGGTCCACCCCAGGCGGCGCATCACAACGCTAGCGTTTCGGGGTGCCTCTGTGCACCCCGTTTTACTTTGGCGCGGGCCGCAGGGCCCGCCATCACGACAAGAGAGTGCCCGACTGCGGCAGCAGTCATGGGCTGCGCATGATGATCAGGATTCCCGCACCATCGGGTGCGCCGACAGCGCCCATGAAACCGCCTACCTTTGACCGGTTTTTCTCACGCATCTATGTGCTCAAGCTGGTGCAGTCCAGCCCGGCTACCGTCCTCAACCTGGTCGAACGCCTGCGCGAACGGGGCATCGACAAGAACATCCGCTCGCTGCGGCCGGTGCTGCGCAGCCTGATGATGGCGCGTGCCATCACGG
The DNA here is from genome assembly GCF_016894385.1 of Cupriavidus oxalaticus. NCBI lineage: Bacteria > Pseudomonadati > Pseudomonadota > Betaproteobacteria > Burkholderiales > Burkholderiaceae > Cupriavidus > Cupriavidus oxalaticus. The sequence continues at coordinate 2,304,377 of NZ_CP069811.1, read as the reverse complement.
CCGAACTGGTCGAAGGCAGCGGTCGTGTCTACTGCATTACGGAGCGCGGACGTGCCGAACTGGAGCAGTACATCTCGCACCTTGCGGTGCTGAAGGCGGAGCTGGCGCCTGACGAGGGCGAGCCGGGCTGACGGGCGAGTCCTTCTGCTCGTCATTCCTTCGTAAAGATCTCCAGGAAATGCTTGCTCGGATCCTCGAAATAGATCCGGCGGCCGCCATCGTCAGTGCTGACTTCTTCCGGCCGGCGGCGGTATGGGTCGGCCCAGTACCTCAGGTTGCGCTCGCGGATGCGGGCAAAGCTCCGGTCGAACTCGGCGTCGCTGAGCAGGAAGGCATAGTGCTGCAGGGCAACATCGCCTTCGGCGTCCATGAAGTCCAGGGTGACACCGTTGTCGAGGCGGACGGCGAGAAATGGCCCGAACGGCACTGCCGCGGGACGCCCGAGAATCTCGCAGAGGAAGTCGGCGGAGACCTTCTTGTCGTGGGAAAACACGATGGTGTGATTGAGCTGGATAGCCATGTCGCAATCTCCCCAAAGCTGTGTGCACCGAGCGGCGCGTCCAGATGCCGCGACGGATATCCACGCCACGCGCGTCCCTCGCCGATAGCGTACAGGTTTGGCGGCAGGATGTCGCCCGAAAGAAAAACAGGCCGGTCCAGTGGACCGGCCTGCCGCGCATACCCGTGCTCGCGGCACGGGCAGGATCATGCTTGCCGCGCTATTGCGGGATCGTTATTGCGGGACCGTTATTGCGTGACCAGCTCCAGGCCGGCCTGCGATTCGTCGTTGCCGCGCGCAACCAGCACCTTGATCTTGCCTGGCACCGTCGCGCCGATGCCGTCGGCCGGAATGGTGGTGATCAGCCAGTCGGCGTTGTTGTCCAGCGTCAGCGCGCCGGAGTCGAAGATCACGGTCTTGGTCCCCGCCGTGGTGATGCGCAGGCGATAGGTGCCGCCGTCCATGTCGACGGAGTCAACGCCGGAGGCCGGCGATGCCTGCTTGTACCCCACGTTGCTGAAGTTCGGGCCGACCGAGTTGATGTCGATCGCCGGCATGGTCAGGTAGATGTCGACGTTCTGCGCATTGAACGAAGCATTCAGCGTCCGCACGCGCGCCTTGTTCGACAGCAGGCCCTTTTCGAACGGATCGTCGATCAGCAGCACTTCGGCAGCGGTCGCGCCTGGCAGTGCGACCACGGTGTACTTGTGGCCGGTGGCGGCTACCACGGTCGCGCGGCCGAGTTCGGTCTGCGTGCCCGCCGAATTGAACGAGATCAGCTGGTTGCCGGTTTCAACATTGAAGTAGGTCGAGACAAACTTGTACGGCTTGTTGGTGAAACTGGTCAGCGCTCCGTTCTGCAGGATGTCGACGTTGGGACCGCCGGTGATCGCATGGATCGCGCGGATGGTCGGCTTGCTCAGGCCGACACGATCATCGATGCCGTCATCGCCGCCGCCGCAGGCCGACAGGACTGCCGTTGCGGCCAGCACGAGGCCGAGGATAAGACTGGTCTTGGATCGGAACATGGGTCACCTCTTACCGTTGGAATCAGAGACGAGCTGGTCCATGCCGCGGGGCGGGTGCGCCGGTAGCGTGGCCAGTTGGCTTTCTGCATGGGTTGCAGGCGCGGCGAACGCGCGTGCCGTGATGCCACGATAGGCAATGACGCGTGGTGCGAGACAGGCGCGCGGTTCCGAATTCCCTGTCGGAGGATTCCCACAAGAAATGGTGCCTGCATGCGGGGTAGCGCGGCAAAGCGTGACTGGGCATGGGCTGGCGGCGGCGGGCCGGAGCGCATGCGTGCGCGGTGTGCCGGCGGTCGGTGTGTAACCGGTTGTTGCAGCGGGCGGCGTTTCGTCGCTAAGGTTGGCTTTCTGGGACCGCCTCGGTGGCGGACGGAGCGCTGCCAGTGCCGGACAGCCCGTGCCGGTCGGCCCAGCATGGCTGGCATCGCGGCGGCGGGCCGGGCCTGGTGCGCGGTAGGGTACTGCAAGCCGGCTGCCGGTTCAACGCGCACGGCGCGGTGGGCTCGCCAGCGTTGCGCCGCTGCATTGGGGTTCCGGCAGCCGGCGGGAACTTCTTGATTTTTTCCAAGTTTTCGTCACACTTGCTAAATTGCTAGCGGGTAACAATGTCGACAATTACAGATGGGGCAGGGATGGTGGCCAAGTCCGGCGCGAGGGCGACTGGCGCCTCGCCAGGCTCGGATCTCGATCCGCTGACCGGCGTTGACAATCGCCAGGGGTTTCTGAAGCGGCTGGAGGCACGCCTGCAGGCAGAGGCGGTGCCCCGCTGCGCATTGCTGCTGATCGGCATCGACGATTTCCGTGCCTTCAACGATATGCACGGGCATGCCGAGGGCGACGTCATCCTGCAGCGCGTGGCCCGGCGCCTGCGCGACGCATCGCCGCGCGATGCCGCCATCGGGCGCGTCGGCAGCGATGAGTTCGGCGTGCTGCTGCCTTCCATTTCCGATCCCACGCTGGTCCGGCATATTGGCGCGGCGATCCTGTCAATGCTGTCTTCCCCGCATGAGCACGCCGGGCGCCGCGATCATGTGCTGGCCAGCATCGGCGCGTGCGTGATCCCCGCCGCCGGCGAGCAGGGCTCGGACGTCCTCGCCGCCGCCAGCCTGTCGCTGGTCCAGGCCCTGCACGAAGCCTACGCGCAGCGCCAGTTCGAGCTGCTGTACCAGCCGCAGGTCGACCTGCGCGACGGCCGCATCTGCGGCGCAGAGGCGCTGATGCGCTGGCGCCATCCGGCCCGCGGCCTGGTCGTGCCGGGGCTGTTCATCGATGCGCTGGCCGCCAGCAGCATCGCCAGCGACGTCGGCATGTGGCTGCTGCAGACCGCATGCGCGCAGGCGCGCTCGTGGTCGCTGGCGTTTCCGCGGCCGCCGCGCGTGGCCATCAACCTGTTTGCCGCGCAGCTGTCCGAAAGCCGCCTTCTGACCGAGGTGCGCCACGTGCTGCGCGCGCTGGAGCTGGCGCCGGATTGCCTGGAGATCGAGATCACCGAGACCATCGCGCTGCAACAGGGCGACGAGGTCGCGGACCAGTTGCAGGCACTGCGCCGCGATGGGGTGACGCTGACCTGCGACGATTTCGGCACCGGCTATGCGTCGCTGAGCTTCCTCAAGTCGTTCCCGGTGGACCGGCTCAAGATCGACCAGTCCTTTATCCGCAATGTCACCCAGGATCCGGTCGATGCCGCGATCGTGCGCTCGGTGATCAACGTGGGCAAGAGCCTGCACATCGGCGTGGTTGCCGAGGGCGTCGAGACCACCGAGCAGCGCGACTTCCTGCTGGCCAACGACTGCTACGAGGCCCAGGGCTACCTGTACGGCCGGCCGATGCCGGCCGACCGGCTGACCGAACTGCTGCGTCAGCAGCAAGGCGGCTAGCCGCCGACCGGCCGGATCTGCCCAGGAGTTGTTTCCACCTTTGACGGCGGCAGCGCCGTTGCGCACCCCCCGGCGAGCGCCATCTGCCCGCTTGCCCGCCCCGTGCCTGCCTCGTGCCGGTCCGCCCGGCGCGCCCCCTTGCCGCATGGCGAAATACAAGCTTACAAAGTGCGACGGCCAGGCCATGCCGCCGACGTTCCCGGCAATGTATCGTGACAACAGGATGGCGCTCCGCCATTGGCTTTCCCCTGAGTCCATGCCCGATTCCGTTCACCGCCACGATACCCGCCCGACTGCCGGCCGGACTGCCCGCCGGACTGCCGGCCCGCGCCGGCCCGCCGTGATCACGCTCTCCGCGCTCGCCGCCGCGGCGGCCCTGGCGGTGGCGGCGGCTGCACTGGCCCAGGTGCCGGCACCCGGCCAGCCTTACCTGGATGCGCCCATGGCCGACGCCCCGGTCGCGCAGGCCGATCCGTCCGCCCGCATCGCCACGCTCACCGCGGTCGAAGGCAACCTGAGCTTTGCGCCGGCCGGTTCGGACCAGTGGGCCGCCACCGGCCTGAACCGCCCGGTCACTACCGGCGACCGGCTGTGGATGGACACCGGCGGCCGCGCCGAGCTGCATGCCGGCACCGTCGCCATGCGCATGGGCGGTGCCACCGCGGCCAGCATCCTGAACCTGGACGACGACACCACGCAGGTCAAGCTGACGCAGGGCACGCTGCAGGTGCGCGTGCGCGCGCTGCCGCAGGACCAGACCGTCGAGATCGATACGCCCAACCTGGCCTTCGTGCCGCGCGAGCCGGGCGACTACCGGCTCGACGTGGCCCCGGACGGCAGCACCACCACGGTGACGATGCGGCATGGCAGCGCCGTGGTCTACGGCGACAGCCGCTCGATCGAACTGCAGCGCGGCGACCGCATGCGCTTTGCCGGCACCGACCTGGCCGACGCCGGCGGCGGCCCCGTTGCCGAAGACGGCTTCGACCGCTGGACCGCGGCACGTGACGCGCGCGAAGACGCGTCGCCGTCGGCGCGCTACCTGCCGCGCGAAATGCCCGGCTACGCGGCGCTGGACGACTACGGCGACTGGCAGGAAGAGCCCGCCTACGGCGCGGTCTGGTTCCCGCGCGTCGTCAGCGCGGGCTGGGCACCCTACAGCGTCGGCCACTGGGCGTGGATCGCGCCGTGGGGCTGGACCTGGATCGACGATGCGCCATGGGGCTTCGCTCCCTCGCATTACGGGCGCTGGGCCTATGTGGGCTCGCGCTGGGGCTGGGTGCCGGGCCCGCGTATGCGGCCGTGCTACTCGCCGGCGGTGGTCGCCTTTGTCGGCGGCGGCAGCGGACATGGCTGGAGCAGCGTGCACGTGGGCGGCGGTCCCGGCGTGGCGTGGTACCCGCTGGGTCCGCGCGACGCCTACCGGCCGGCGTACCGCGCCAGTCCCAGCTATGTCGCGCGCATCAACCGCGTCACCGTCAACAACTTCATGAGGGGCGACCGGGGGCGGCCCGCGCCTTATGCCAACCGCAACGTGCCTGGCGCCATTACCGGCATGCCGGCGCGCAATTTCGTCGAGGGACGCCCGGTGCGCGGCATGCATCGCGCCGAATGGCGCAACCTGCCGGCCGGCGAGGCTCGCGGTGGCCCGCCGGTGGCGCCGGTCAAGAGCAGCCTGGTCGGCGCCGCGCCGAGGCGGCAGCTGCCGCCGCAGGCGCGCCCGGGCTTCGAGCGCCAGGCGATCGCGGCGCGCCCGCCGGGACGGCCGGCCACCGATGACCTGGCCCGGCGCTTCGCCCGCGAGGGCGGTGTCGTCCCGGGGGCGGGTCCGGCATGGCGCGGCGCGCCGGAGCAACGGCCGGGACGCCCCGGACGCCCGGGGCGCGAGGCGCAGCCCATGCCAGACGTGCGCATGAGCCAGGCAGCCCTGGCCGCGCGCGAGCAGCCGCCGCGCGCCGGTCGCGCGGACCCGCCTCAGGGCCCGCTTCAGGGCCCGGACGGCTGGCGCGGCAATGGCCGTGGACAGAGCTCGCGTCCCGACGACGCGCGCGGGTTCGCCGGCCAGCCCGATGCGCAACGCCAGGCGCAGGCCATGCAGCGCGAACAGCAGCAGGCGCGCGAATTGCAGCGCCAGCAGCAGGAGGCGATGGCGCGGCGCCAGCAGGAACAGCAGCGCGCGCAGCAACGCCAGTGGGCAGACGGGCAGGATCGCCCCGATCCGGCGCGGCAGTCGCAAGACATGCAGCGCCAGCGCTTCGAGCAGCAACGGCAGATGCAGGAGGCGCAACAGCGCCAGGCCCAGGACGCCCAGCAGCGCCAGATGCAGGAAAGCCGCCAGCGCCAGGCGCAGGACGCGCAGCGCCAGCAGATGGAGCAGCAGCGCCAGGCCCGGGACGCGCAGCGCCAGCAGATGGAGCAGCAGCGCCAGGCCCGGGACGCGCAGCGCCAGCAGATGGAGCAGCAGCGCCAGGCCCGGGACGCGCAGCGCCAGCAGGTGGACCAGCAGCGCCAGGCCGCCGAGCAGCAGCGTCAGCAGGTGGAGCGCCAGCGCCAGATGGCCGAGCAGCAGCGGCAGGGGCAGGAGATGCAGCGCCAGCGCTTCGAGCAGCAACGGCAGATGCAAGAGGCCCAGCAGCGCCAGGCGCAGGAAGCCCAGCAGCGGCAGGCGCAGGCCGCCCAGCGTCAGCAGATGGAACAGCAGCGCCAGATGCAGGAGCAGCACCGGCAGGCGCAGGAGCAGCAACGCCAGCAGGCCATGCAGCGCCAGCAGGCAGAGCAGCAGCAACGCGCCGCGCAGGCGCAGCAGCGGCAGATGCAGGAGCAGCAGCGCCACCAGCAGGAACAGCAGCGGCAGATGCAGGACCGCCAGCGCCAGCAGATGGAGCAGCAGCGCCAGCAACAGCAGCGCGCGCAGCACGACCGTGGGCAGATGGAGGCACGTAACCGCGACGGCGACCGCCGCCAGTAGCGGCGATGCCCCCGATGGGCCGGCGCGCCGTGCTAGCATGAACGCCAGCCCAGCAGCGCCCCCATCGCCCCATGACCACTCTTTACGCGACCTTAGGCGTGCAAGCCGACGCCACCCTTGACGAGATCAAGCAGGCGTACCGGCGCGCCGCAATGAAATGGCATCCGGACCGCAACCTCGGCCGCGAGGCCGAGGCGCACGCGGCCTTCCAGGAAATCCGCGACGCCTACGCGATCCTGTCCGACGCCGAACAGCGCCAGATCTACGACGAAGTATTCGAGCGCGAGATGCGCCGCTGGCAGGTGGAGCAGGAAGCACAGGAAGAGCAGGAGCGCGCCGCGCAGCGCGAGGCCCAGCGCGTTGCGCAGGAACAGTACGAGAAGATGGTCGCCATCGCCATGCGCTTTGCCGATGACGGCCACAACCGCGATGTCCTGTTTGGCGTGCTGCTCGGCCGGGATTGCGAGGCGGAGCTGGCGGCTCGCATTGCCGACAGCGTTTCGGCCTTGCAGGCATCGCGGCAGGCCAGCGCGGCTGCCGCGCAAGCGCCCGAGCCGGCAGCAGCATCAGGCCACGACACCCCGGAGCGCCACAGGCGCCATCCCGGTGCCTTCGATTCGTTCTGGCACGGCCTGTTCGGCGTTCGCTCGTAGCAGCGCGCAGACGGGCGGGCCATCGGCTCGCCCTGTGTCTCAAACGTGCTGATTGGGTACTCCCTCTCCCGCTTGCGGGAGAGGGAGCAAACAGCCGCAGGGCTTTTCCGGCGCGGCTGGCATTACTCAGTCAGCTTACTTGGCCAGCTCCGACAATCGCACCTGCGAGATCTTGCCGTTCTGTACCCAGCCCACCACGGTATCGGCCATCGAGCCACCCTTGGCGTCGATGCCGTCGACCTCATTGGGATTGACCTCCCTGGCCAGCCCCTTCACCGCGTCGGGCATCTTTGCGCGGATTGCCGTGGCATCGCTGGTGGTGCCCGCCAGCTTCATGGCGCCGGCCAGCGCATAGACCATGGTGTAGTTCAGCGACATCTCGGTGGTCGCGTCGCGCCCGCCATGCAGCTTCTTGTACTTGGCATTGAACGCCTGCGCCGCCGGGCGGTTGTCGTTGACCAGCGGCAGCACGCCGATCGAGCCTTCCAGCATCGACAGCCCGTTGGTGACCCTGGCCATCTCGTCCATCTTGGCCTGGTCCATCACGATAAAGCCGCCCTTGAAGCCCAGTTCGCGCGCCTGCTTGACCACCAGCGCGGTCGGCTCGGACGGACCGCCGACGAACATCACGTCCGGTTTCTCGCTGATGGCGCGCGACACGCCGCTGTAGAAGTCGGTCGCCTTGGTGTACGACATCGGGTTGTTGGCCACCACCTTGCCGCCGGCCGATTCCCAGGCCGGCACGAAGGCCTGCACCCACGCCTTGGCATAGTCGTGATCCGCCGGCGTCAGCGCCACGTTCTTGCCGTAGCGCTTCATCTGCGCCTTGATGAACGGCTCGATATAGCCGGTATAGGCCGGCGGGATGCGGATGGTCAGCTTGTTGCCGGCATCGGTGATGCGTGGCACGCTGGAATAGGCCATCACCATGAATTTTTCCTGCTCGTTGAAGGCCTGCAGCGCGAAGATGCCGCCCGAGTGCGGCACGAAGACCGCCGCGGTCTTGTGCTGCTGCACCAGCCGGCGGCCGTTGATGGCGGCTTCGGCGGGCGAGTACTTGTCATCCAGCGCCACCACTTCCAGCTTGACCTTCTTGCCCTTGACCTCAAGGCCCGCGGCGTTGATCTCGTCCACGGCCATCTGCACGCCCGACAGCACGTTCTTGCCGTACAGCGCGGCACCGCCGGAGAGCGGGCCGGTGTAGCCGATCTTGACGACTTCCTGCGCCAGCGCGGCGCCGGAAGCCACGATGGTGGACATGGCGGCCACGGCGGTGGCGGCCAGCGGGAAGATACGGCGCATGATGTTGCTTTGCATTGCTATGTCTCCTGGATGTACTGCGCTTGTTATGTCTGCTGTCCCTTGACGACCGCTTGGTTTGCTCCCCTCTCCCGCTTGCGGGAGAGGGGCAGGGGGTGAGGGCAGGCAGTGGCTATGCCGACGTATTCACTTCGTCGCTACGCCCGGCCCTCACCCCAACCCTCTCCCGCAAGCGGGAGAGGGAGTACACAATCGGTAGTTCCTGTGCTACCCCCCGATATACGCCTTCCGAATCCCCTCGTCCCTCAACAACGTATCCCGATCCCCCTCCATCACGATCTTCCCGCTCTCGATCACATACGCGCGATGCGCGATCCCCAGCGCCGCGTACGCGTTCTGCTCCGCCAGCAGCACCGTGGTGCCGGCCCGGTTGATGCGCTGGATGATCTCGAACATCTGCCTGACCACCAGCGGCGCCAGTCCCAGCGACGGCTCGTCCAGCAGCAGCGCGCGCGGCCGGCTCATCAGCGCGCGGCCCAGTGCGACCATCTGCTGCTGGCCGCCCGACAGCGAGCCGGCCGGGTCATCCTTCTTCTGCCTCAGGATCGGAAAGAGCTCATAAACCTCCTCCAGCGTCTTGCGGATCCCGGCCCCATCGCGCCGATGCACATACGCGCCCAGCACCAGGTTCTTCTCCACGCTCATCGCCGGGAACAGCTTGCGTCCCTCCGGGCAATGCACCAGCCCCGCCTGCACGATCTGCGACGGCTTCATGCCCGACAGCTCGCGCCCGTCGAAGCGCATGCTGCCGCCGCTGATGCGGTGGATCGCGCTCATGGCCAGGAAGATCGAGCTCTTGCCGGCACCGTTGGCGCCCAGCAGCACCACCAGCTCGCCGGCGCCGGCGTGCAGCGTGATGTTGTCCAGTGCGCGGAAGCTGCCGTACGACAGCGAGACGCGTTCAAGCTGCAACATGGTCGGCTCCCAGGTAGGCCTCGATGACATGCGGATCCTGCTGGATCTGCGCGGGCGTGCCTTCGGCGATCTTCTCGCCGTAGTTCAGCACCATGATCTTGTCGGCCAGCCGCATGATCATGTCCATCTTGTGTTCGATCAGGCAGACGGTCTTGCCATGCCGCACCATCTTGCGGATCAGCTCGGCCAGGCCGACGGTTTCTTCCGGATTCACGCCGCCCGCCGGCTCGTCGAGCAGCAGCAGCTCCGGGTCGGTCGCCAGCGCCAGCGCGAAGGCCACGCGCTTGCGCGCTTCCTGCGTGATATCAGCGGCGACCTCATGCGCCAGGTGCGACAGGCCGACGAAGTCGAGCGCGGCCTCGGCCTTGTCGCGGCACAGGCGCTCTTCCTCGCGCTGCCGGCGCGTGTTGAACAGCACGTCGCCAAGCCCCGAGCGCGTGCGCAGCCGGTGGCCGACGATCAGGTTGTCCAGCACCGTGGCGCGGTCGAACAGCGCGGTTGCCTGGAAGGTGCGCGCCACGCCGAGGCGCGCGATCTGGTCGGCGCGCAGGCCGGCCACGTCCTGGCCCTTGAACAGGATCTGCCCGGAGGACGGCGCATGCGTGCCAGCTACCAGGTTGAAGAAGGTGGTCTTGCCGGCGCCGTTGGGGCCGATGATGGCGTTGATGTGGCCCTGCTCGAAGGTCACCGAGACATCGTGCACCGCGGTCAGGCCGCCGAATTTCTTGGTCAGGTTGCGGATCTCAAGCATGGTCGGCTCCGGCGCGGGTGGTCGGGACAGCGTTGTTGCCGGCAGCGGCGGGTTGCGCGGGCCGCGCGGGTACAGCGCGGCGTGCGGCGGCGGCCTTGCGCGCCTGCTTCTTCAGGAAAGAACCCACGATGCCGTCCGGCACGAAGATGATCAGCAGGATCAGCACCGGGCCGAACACCAGCATGCGGTAGTCCTGCATGAACTGCAGCGACTGCGTGATCCACGGCACCAGCACCGCGCCCAGCAGGGGCCCGAACAGGGTGCCGATGCCGCCCACCAGCATCGACATCACCATGTCGAAGGTCAGGTCGGTGCGGGCGATGTCCGGTCCCAGGAAGCGCACCTGGCCGGCGTACAGCGCGCCGGCAAGACCGGCGTAACCCACCGACAGCACGAACGACAGCACCTTGGTGCGCATCAGGTTGATGCCCAGCGCTTCGGCCAGCGCGTCGCTGTTGCGCACGGCCATGAAGCTGCGGCCCAGCAGCGAGGTGACGATCCGGTGCATCAGGAACGTACCCACCGCCAGGAAGAACAGCACCAGGTAGTACTGCGCCTGCACGCTGTCGAAGGCGAGCGGCCCGATCGATGCCGGCACCGGGATGCCGATCAGCCCCACGGTGCCGTGCGTCAGGCTTTCCCACTTCTCGATCACCAGGTAGATGATGTAGCCGATGCACATGGTGAAGATCGAGAAGTAATGGCCCTTCAGCCGCAGCGACACCACGCCGACCACGTAGCCCAGCACCATGCAGACCACGCCGGCCAGCACGAAGGCGAGCCAGAACGGCACCTGGTGATCCACGGTCAGGATGCCCAGCGTGTAGGCGCCGATCGCCATGAAGCCGCCGTGCGCGAGGTTCAGCTGGCCGGTGTAGCCGGTGATCAGGTTGAGCCCGAGCGTGGCGATGGCATAGATGAAGGCCAGCGTCATCACGGTCAGGTAGTAGCTGTTGGGCGTGACCAGCGGGAACGCGATGGCGAGAGCCAGCAGCAGCATCCAGCCGGTCTTTCCTTGCAGTGCTTTCATGTTGTGCCCCTCCTCAGGCTGCCTTGCCGGCAAACAGGCCCTGCGGCCGGATCGACAGGATCACCACCAGCAGCACGAAGGCGATGATGTCCTTGTAGTCGGTGGAAACGTAGAAGCCGCCGAAGCTCTCGGCCATGCCGATGATCAGCCCGCCGACGATGGCGCCGGGGATGCTGCCCATGCCGCCCAGGATGATGATGACGAAGGCCTTGGTGATCACCAGGTTGCCCATGCTCGGGTAGACCAGGTTGATCGGCGCGTACAGCGTGGCGGCGATCGCGGCCAGTGCGCCGGAGATGGCGAAGACCAGCAGCGTGACGCGCGTCGCGTCGATGCCGACCAGCGCGGCGCCGTCGCGGTTCTGCGCCATCGCCATGATGGTGGCGCCGGTCATGGTGCGCGTGAGGAACAGGTGCAGCAGCACCATCAGCGCAAACGCGGCGCCGATGATCAGCAGGCGCTGCAGCGGCGCGGTCAGGCCGAAGATATCGACGATCTGCCCGTACGGTGTCGGCATGCGATGGAAGTCCGCGCCCCACAGCGCCTGCGCGCCGGCCTCCAGGAACAGCAGGATGCCGATGGCCGCGATCATGTCGTGCAGCTCGGGCGCGTTGCGCAGCGGATGGAACACCAGCCGGTCGGCCAGCATCGACAGCACCGCCACCACCAGCGCGGCGCCGACCATGGCCAGCCAGTAGTTCACGCCCAGCGCCGTCATCAGGTAGTACGACACGTAGGCGCCGGCCATGTAGAACGCGCCGTGCGCGAAATTGGGCACGTGCAGGATGCCGTAGACCAGGGTCAGGCCAAGCGCCACCAGGCTGTAGACGCCACCCAGCGTCAGGCCGTTGAGTATCTGTTGAAGGAACAATGCCACGGGGTTACCTCATGCGGTTCGCGAATCGGAAATCCAGGCACGCGCCGGCAAGTTGCCGCGCGTGATCCCTCGTGGCAGCGCCAGGCGCTGCCACGCAAGAATTCGGGGCGTGTGGGGATCAGGTGCGCGGCGTGCGCGCCGTGCGCGCCAGATGGCGGGCGCCGGCGCCTGGCTGGCGCGGGCCGGTCGGCGTGGCCGGGATCGCGCCGTGACGGTCACGGGGCGGATGCGCGGACGCGGGGTGCGGATACTGCATGGGCTGTCTCCTGTGCGATGCGGCAACGTGGCCGCCCGGCTTGCCGGGCGCCGCTGTGCCATCGGCGGCAGCGAAGCCCGGTGACGAGGTGTCGGGAAATATTCCCGCACGATCGTTCGTTTTCACCGACTTTTGCACAGGCTTCGCGGCATCGTCAAGGAAACCGGCTGACAATTCCGCACGGCGAAATAGCGACAGCGAAACCCTCGGGTAAGCCCCAATCGGTACGGCGCCGGAAGCGTCGTCCCGATTGCGGAGGCAGGCAGGATGGGGAATGCGAGCGGGCGATGGTGGTCGCTTACTCCAGGCGGAACCCGGTCTGCTTGATCGCCAGCGCCCACTTCTTCTGCTCGGCGGCCATGAAGGAAGCGAACTGGTCCGGCGAGCTCTGCGCGGCCGGGTCATAGCCCTTGCTGGCCAGCTGCTGGCGCACGCCGGGCGCGTTCAGCGCCTTGTCGATTTCCTTGCCGAGCAGGGCAACGATGTCCTTGGGCGTGCCGGCCGGCGCCACCAGGCCATACCATTCGCTGGCCTCGATGCCCGGGAAGCCGGCCTCCGCCATGGTCGGCACGTCGGGGAACAGCGGCAGGCGCTGCTTGCTCGCCACGGCAATGGCCTTGAGCTGGCCGCCCTTGACGAATGGCATCACCGCCGGCACGCCGTGGAACATCATGTGGATATGCCCGCCCGCCATGTCGGTCAGCGCCTGCGGGCCACCCTTGTAGGGGGCGTGCACGACGTTGACATGGGCGCTTTCCTTGAATACCTCGCTGACCACGTTCTGCTGCGTGCCCGGCCCGACCGAGGCATAGCTGAGCTTGCCGGGCTCCGCCCTGGCGCGCTCCACCAGTTCCTTGACCGATCCGGCCACCGACGGGTTGACCACCAGCATGTAGGGCGAGCTTGCCATCAGGCCCAGCGGCGCGAAGTCCTTGCCCAGGTCGAACGGCAGGTTCTTGTGCAGGCTGGCATTGATCGCCATCGGCGCGCTGGCGACCAGCAGCGTGTAGCCGTCGGGTGCCGCCTTCGCGCCCATGCCGGCGCCGATATTGCCGGTGGCGCCGGGCCGGTTGTCGACGATCACCTGCTGGCCCAGGCTGGCGCTCATCTTCTCGGCCACCGTGCGCGTGACGGCGTCGACACCGCCGCCCGCGGGCCAGGGCACGATGATGCGGATCGGGCGGTTGGGATATCCGCCCTGCGCCAGCGCGCCGGTGGCGCAGGCGGCAAGTGAGGTGGCAAGTGCAATCGCGCCCAGGGCACGGCCAAAGCGGTTCAGTACGGTCGTCATCATCGTTGTCTCCTCGCTGTTTCTCTGGCGGGATCCGCGGCCGCAGCGGCCAGGGCCCGTTCGCTGTCTTCAGTCTGTCGTGGATGCCGTTTGCGTTTGCCTATGCCGCCGCGCTGGTCCGGGCCGGAGCCTGCGTGCCGCCCGCGCGCCACTGCGCCATCAACCGCTCCCAGCGCGTGCGCGTGGCGGCGAGGTTGCGCGCCTTGACGTGGCCGTAGCCGCGGATCTCCTGCGGCAGCCGCGCGATCTCCAGTGCCAGTTCGAGGTTGTGCGCGGAAAGTGCCGGCAGCAAGGCTTCGATGCTGCGCCGGTATTCGCCGATCAGCGCGCGTTCCTGCTTGCGTTCCTGCGTGTAGCCGAAGGGATCGAACGGCGTGCCGCGCAGGCCCCTGAGGCGGGCCAGCACGCCGAAGGCGTGGCGCATCCATGGGCCGTAAGCCCCCTTGACCGGCTCGCCGTCCCCGTTCCTGCGCGCCAGCAGCGGCGGCGCGAGGTGGTGCACCAGGCGGACCTTGCCTTCGAACATCGACGCGATCTGCTCGCGGAAGGCGGCGCCGGTGTGCAGGCGCGCCACCTCATATTCGTCTTTATAGGCCATCAGCTTGAACAGCGAGCGGGCCACGGCTTCGCCGAGGCGGGTGCCTCCGAGCACCGATTCCGCTGCGCTGACGCGGCTGACGAACGACTCGTATTGCGCCGCATAAGCCCGGTTCTGGTAGCCGGCCAGGAACCCGGCGTGCTTGCGCACCAGTTCCGCCAGCGGCACCTTGCGCACGAACTGGATCACCTGCGAGCCGGCCGGCTGCGACGGCAGCTTCGATATGTCGTGCGCGCACAGGCGCCCCCATTCGAACGCCGCCTTGTTGCTGTCCACCTGCACGCCGTTGAGCTCGATGGCCCGCATCAGCGCCGCGTGCGACAGCGGCAGCTTGCCTTGCTGCCAGGCATAGCCGAGCAGCAGCAGGTTGGCGAAGATCGACTGGCCCAGCAACTGCTTCGCGACCTGCTCGGCGTCGAAGCTGGCCAGTTGTCCTTCGCCGACGGCGCGCGCGATGCGCGCCACCGCCTCGTCGGCCTGCGGATCCCAGTCGGGGTTGCGCACGAATGCCGCGGTGGGGGTCAGGTGGCTGTTCAGCACCACATAGGTCCGTGCCGACATCGCCGCCAGCGATGCCTTGCCGGCTGCGACCACGGTGTCGCAGGCGATCACCAGGTCGGCCATGCCCAGGTCGACGCGGCTGGCATGCAGCGCGTCGGGGCTGGCGGCGATCTGGATATGGCTCCAGGTGGCGCCGCCCATCTGTGCCATGCCGGTCGCGTCTTGCGTGATCACGCCCTTGCCTTCCAGGTGCGCGGCCATGCCGAGCACGGCGCCGATGGTGACGATGCCGGTGCCGCCGATGCCCGCCACCACGATGCGCTGCGGCTTGCCGGCGTCCGGCAGCGCGGGCATCGGGATCGCCGGCGGCGTGGCCTTGCCGCCGGCGGACGGCGCGGGCTTCTTCAGCCGGCCGCCTTCGACCGTGACAAAGCTCGGGCAAAAGCCCTTGGTGCAGGAGAAGTCCTTGTTGCAGGTGTCCTGGTTGACCTTGCGCTTGCGCCCGAAATCGGTTTCCACCGGCTGCACCGCCAGGCAATTGCTCTGCACCGAGCAGTCGCCGCAGCCTTCGCACACCAGCTCGTTGATGACCACGCGCCGCGCCGGGTCGGCCATGGTGCCGCGCTTGCGCTCGCGGCGCTTCTTGGTGGCGCAGGCCTGGTCGTAGATGATCGCGGTCACGCCAGCCACCTCGCGCAGCTCGCGCTGCACGGTGTCCAGCTCGTCGCGGTGGCGCACGGTGACGCCGGCCGCGAGGTTGCCGACACCCTTGTACTTGCCCGGCTCGTCCGTCACCACCACGATCCGGCGCGCGCCCTCGGCGGCCAGTTCGCGCGTCATTGCCGGCACGTCGAGCTGGCCGTCGACCGGCTGGCCGCCGGTCATGGCCACGGCGCTGTTGAACAGGATCTTGTAGGTCAGGTTCACGCCGGCGTGGATCGACTGGCGCACCGCCAGCAGGCCGGAGTGGTTGTAGGTGCCGTCGCCCAGGTTGGCGAACATGTGCGCGCGCTTGCTGAAGGGCGCCTGGCCCATCCAGTGCACGCCTTCGCCGCCCATCTGCGACCACGAGGTGGTGGACCGGTCCATCCACACCACCATGCCATGGCAGCCGATGCCGGCGGTCGCCACCGAGCCCTCCGGGACGCGCGTGCTGGTGTTGTGCGGACAGCCGGGGCAGAACCACGGCAGGCGGTCGGTGGCGCGGCTGTCGCCCTGCGCGGTGGCGCGTTCGGCGGCGGCGATCTCCTGCAGGCGCTGGTCCATGCGCGCGGCCACGTCGGCCGGCACGCCCAGTGCCTTCAGCCGCAGCGCGATGGCCTTGGCCACCAGCGCCGGCGACAGGTCGGCCTTGGCGCGCAGCAGCCAGTCGTCGGCGGGCTTGCGGTGGCTCCACTCGCCGCCGTTGCTGCCGGTGCCGTCGCTGTGGTGGTACTTGCCGAACACGGCAGGGCGCGCCGCGGGCGGGTAGTGGTACAACTCGTCCTTAAGCTGCTGCTCGATCACGGGCCGTTTTTCCTCGACCACCAGCACCTCGCGCAGGCCGCGCGCGAATTCGCGCACGCTGTCCGGCTCCAGCGGCCACACCACGCTGACCTTGTGCAGGCGGATGCCGAGGGCGCGGCAGGCGGCATCGTCCAGCCCCAGGTCCAGCAGCGCCTGGCGCGTGTCGCTATAGGCCTTGCCGCTGGTGATGATGCCCAGCCGGTCATCGGGACCCTCGATCACATTGCGGTTGAGGCGGTTGGCGCGCACATAGGCCAGCGCCGCCGGCCACTTGAACTCCATCATGCGCGCCTCGGCCGCAAGCGGGTCGTCGGGCCAGCGGATATGCAGGCCGCCGCCGGGCTGCATGAAATCCTCCGGCAGCACGATGCGCACGCGGTCGGCGTCGGTGACCACCGAGGCGCCCGATTCCACCACTTCCTGCACTGTCTTCATGCCCGACCATAGCCCGCTGAAGCGGCTCATGGCAAAGGCATGCACGCCCAGGTCGAGGATGTCCTGCACGTTGGCCGGGAAGAACACCGGCAGCCCGCACGCCATGAAGGTGTGGTCGCTCTGGTGCGCCAGCGTGCTGCTCTTGGACACGTGGTCGTCGCCCGCCAGCGCGATCACGCCGCCCAGCGGCGCGGTGCCGGCCAGGTTGGCGTGCTTGAGCGCGTCGCCGCTGCGGTCCACGCCGGGGCCCTTGCCGTACCAGATGCCGAACACGCCGTCGAACTTCTTGCTGGCGGCATCGAACTCCAGCTGCTGCGAGCCCCACACCGCGGTGACGCCGAGCTCTTCATTGACGCCAGGCTTGAACACCACGTCGCTGGCGGCCAGGTGCGCGCGCGCCTGCCACAGCGCCTGGTCATAGCTGCCCAGCGGCGAGCCGCGATAGCCGGAGATAAAGCCGGCGGTGTTGTGGCCGGCCGCGGCATCGCGCCGGCGCTGCAGCAGCGGCAGGCGCACCAGGGCCTGGACGCCGCTCATATAGGCACGGCCGGACTCCAGCGCGTACTTGTCATCGATCGACGCAGCGACCAGGGCCTCGCGGGCCGCATCGGGGGGGATGGGGGCATTCATGTTGGCGGTTTCTCAGGCAAGCAGGGTTGAACGGGGCCTGCCGGTGTGCGCATGGCACCCGGATCTGTAAGCAAAACGGAGGAAGGAAACCGGTTACCCGGGCAGGGGGATGCCCAGCGCCTGGCCGAGCGTGTCCAGCTCCCGCGCGACGGCATCGGGCAATGCGATGCCGTGCTCGCGCCCTTCGCGTTCGAGCACGTCGCCGCGATGGCCGGGCAGGCGCGCGTCGGCGCCGCCGGCGGCAAGGTAGTTGCCGGTCCATTGCGCCATATAGTCGGCAAAGAGCTGCTGGCCGGCGAAGGCCTCGGGTTTGACCAGCCAGACAAAGCCGCCCTGGCGGCCGACCGCGCCGGCACCGGCGACGGTATTGCGGGCTGGCGACAGCGAGTCCGCGGTGGCGGCCATGGCGCCGGCCAGGCATTCCACCATCATGGCGATGCCGATGCCCTTGTGCCCGCCCATGGGCAGCAGCGAGCCCTCCAGCGCGCGCCCGGCATCGGTGGTGGGCTGGCCGTCGGCATCGAGCGCCCAGCCTTCCGGGATGGGTTGGCCTGCGCGCGCGGCCAGCAGGATATGGCCGCGCGCGGCGACGCTGCAGGCCACGTCGAACACGATCGGCGCCGCACCCGGCAGCGGGCAGCCGAAAGCGATGGGGTTGTGGCCCAGCGCCGGGCGGGCAAAGCCTTCCATGCCCAGCATCGGCGGAGTGCGTTGCCCGACCATGCAGAAGGCGCCGGCCTCGGCGGCCTGCAGGGCGGGCAGGCCAAGCGCGCCCAGGTGGCCGCACGACTGCACCGCGACCAGCACGCTGGCGCTGTGCCCGAGCGCCTGCAAGCCTAGCCGCACCGCGTGCGGCGCCGCCACCTGGCCCATGGCGCCATCGGCATCGAGCACGATCCCGCCCGGGAAGGCGCGATGCGACATCCGCGGACGCGGGTTGAAGTCGCCCGCGCGCAGGCGCTCGACGTAGGACGGCACCCGGGTCAGGCCATGAGTCTTGTAGCCGCGCAGTTCGCTGCGCACCAGCGCGGCGGCGGCCTCGTGCGCATGGCCGGACGCCACGCCGCACGCTTCGAAGATGGCCGCGGTCCAGTGCGTGAGCTGGTCTGCAGTACGTGGGATGGGACGTGTCGTCACGTTGACTTCTCCCTGACAATCATCAGGCGCTCCGAGAACGGGGCGGCATAGACCGACTGGTAGTAGAGGGGCTGGTCGCGCAGCGTGTAGCCGCGCAGTTCCATGATGAAGGCCGGCGCGTCGGCTTCCAGCCCGATCTCGCGCGCGGCCGTGGCGGGGGCCGGCCCGAAGCGGATCCACTGGTCCACGCGCAGCGTCGGCAGCGACAGGCGCTGGCCGATCAGCTCGCGCAGGTTCTTCTCCAGCGCCTCGCGGTCGAGGCCGCCAAGCTGGGCGAAGTCTTCCTCGCGCAGCCAGAACTCGCTGTACAGGTCCAGGCGCCCGCCCACGTTGATGACGCGCTCGATGCGCACATAGCCATCGCCGCCGAGGAATTCCGACCACGGCCCTTGGCGCTTGATGCGCTTGACCGAGCGTGCGTGGACGTAGGAGGGCAGCTCATTGCCCTGCTCATCGCGAAAGCGCAGGTAGCGCACGTCGGCCGGCGCCACCCGGGTGCCCGAGACAAAGGTGCCGCGGCCCTGCTCGCGCGTGATCAGCCCCGAGTGCGTCAGCCGCGCCAGCGCCTTCTGCACCGTGCCCACGCTGACCCCGTGGAAGGTGGCCAGCTCGCCCTCGGAGGGCAGCCGGTCGCCTTCGCGCAGGGCGCCTGACTCGATGGAGCGGATGATGGCGTCGGAGACGCTGCTAAGTTTGGTCATGGTTGTTCACAGGCTCAGGGCGAATCGACTGATCGCGGTCTCCCGGATATCGAGCACCTCGCTGGTCAGCCGCGTGCCGGATGCGACCTCGATCGCATAGCCGTACAGCTGCTCGCCGAGGTCAGGGATCTTGTCCCCGTGCTGCAGGACGCCGCTGACGTCGAAGTCAATATTGTCGGCCATGGTGTGCAGGGTATTGACGTTGCCGCACACCTTGACCGTCGGTGCCACCATGCTGCCGATCGGATTGCCCACCCCCGTGCCGAAGAAGGTCAGCTGGCATCCGCCGGCAGCCAGCGCAGTGAGATTTTCCACTGCCGCGGCCGGTGCGTCCATGAAATGCAGGCCCTTCTTCTGCGGCGCCTCGCCGTAGCGCAGCACGCCCACCAGCGGGCTGGTGCCGGCCTTGGCCATCGCGCCCAGCGCCTTTTCCTCGACCGTGGTCAGGCCGCCGCGCTTGTTGTCGGGCGAGGGCTGGTCCTCGCGCATGTCCACGCCGCGCGAGATCGCCAGGTTTTCCATGTTGCGCACCGCGGTGACGAAGGCCTCGCGTACGCGGCCATCGGCGGCGCGCTCGGCAAACAGGTGCTCGGCGCCGATGAACTCGGAGGTCTCGGAGATGATCACGGTGCCGCCCTCCGCCACCACCATGTCCGCCATGCGGCCGATCACGGGGTTGCAGCTCAGCCCGGAGGTGGTGTCCGAGCCGCCGCACTCCACGCCGATCACCAGCGACGACACCGGGCACGGCACGCGCCGCGCCCGCGACGCCGCCAGCGACAGCTGCGCGGCCTTGCGCGTGCCGTCGGCAAGGCATGCGACCGTGCCGTCGGGCTGCAGGTGCACGCGTTCGACCGGCTTGCCGGTGGTGCGGATGCGGCGCGCAACTTCCTCGGTCGACGACTCTTCCAGGCCGACCAGCAGCACCGCCGCGATATTCGGATTGCGGCCCAGCCCGGCGAGCGACTCGAAGGCGAAGTCCAGGTCGGCGCCGAACTGCCCGCGCACGAACAGCGTCGTCACCGGGATGCAGCCGCCCACGGTGCGGGCGATGGTCCGGGTCACCGGGTTGCAGTTGTCCATCACGGAGACCACCGCGACCCAGTTGCGCACGCCGACCGCGCCGTTTTCGCGCGGGTAGCCGAGGAAGGTTGTTGCGAGGGAGGTCATTGCGCTTTACCCCTTGTGCAGGTCGCCGCGCGCACGCGCCGACTCGATGTTGTGGACATGCATGTGTTCGCCGGCGCGCACCGCGCGGCTGGCGCGGCCGATGACCTGGCCGTACTTGACGATGGTGGCGCCCGGCGCCGTATCGGCGATGCAGACCTTGTGGCCGAACGGCACGTCCTGCAGCAGCACCAGCCTGCCCGTGCGCTCGCCTTCCAGCGCGCAGGCCTCGCCGGCGGCACCGGCGTCCAGCAGGGTGGCCACGTTGTCGGCCGGGTTTAGTACGATGGCTCGCGGCATTGATCAACTCCTGTATAGGTGTTGAGGCCAAATGTAGGGAATCCAGTAGTGCAAGGTCAAGGATAAAGGTGGTTTATACGAGAAAACCACTACTTCATCGATGAAAGTCCTATATAGAAGTTTGTTGACATCGGCATGGGCGCTGTCTATCGTCATGACAACGGCCGACGATGTCGGCGCCGGCACATCGGGGCAGCGAATCCACGGAGAAGACAGGTATGAAGGTTCCGTCACACACGGAGAAGATCGGCAGGCTGCAAGCGCTGCGTGCGCGGCTGGATCCACTGCAGGACTTCGGCCTGTGGTTCTGGGCTGGCATGACTGCCGGCACCCATGCCGTGAACGCGGCACTGCACCACGCCGGCATCACGCAGGACGAAGACAGGTTCCCGACGCAGCCGGGCGTCTACCTGGTGCCACAGCCGGACGGCAGCCTCAGGCCGGCGTTCGGCCCGCTGGGCGACGTGCTCCATGTCGGCCGGCCGAAAGTGGAGGCACCGGTGCCTGACGACATCGCCGCGATGATGGTGGCGATGGAAGAGATCGAGCATTACCGCGATCCCTGCCTGCGCGAGGGCCTGGCGCCCACCGCGGCGATCGCCGGGGATTGCGATGCGGCGCTGCGCCGCTGCCTGGCACTGCTGGCAGTGCGCCTGGAGGGAGCAAGGGATGGATATTGAAGGGCACATCGCGATGGCGCGAAGCATTGAAGCCTCGCTGCTCAGGTGCACCAGCGCCGACTACGAGATGCGGATCGAAGGCGCGATGCTGGCCGGCACGCACTGGCTCAACGCGCTGCTGCACAAGCTTGGCACCACGCCGCCGCAAGCGGACGTGTTTCACAGCTACCTGCTGACGGTCAATGAATTCCGCCGGCTGGCGGTGGCGGCGGAACGGCCGCTGCAGGCGCTGGCGGCGATCGAAGACAGCCGCGTGCCGTTTGTGCGCGGCAACCACCCCGGCGGCGAAGCGGCCGCCGAGCGCGCGCTGGAGCTGCTGTCGCTGATCCGGGCGACGGCGCTTGGCAGCGCATAAGGAAGCGCATAAGGCAGCGCATAGTGCAGCGCATGGGGCATCACAGTATCAAAGGCAAGCAACACGTTGCGAGACGGGAAAGGAGACAACAGTGAAGGCAGTCCGCGTAGTGCCGGGCCCGGAGGGCGGCACGGTCGAAGTGCAGGATATCCCGGTGCCGGTGGCGGCGGCGGGGCAGGTGCTGGTCCGGGTGCGCGCCGCCGGCCTGAACCGGGGCGAGATCAACCAGGCGAAGGAATTGCGCACGGGCAATACCATCACCGCCGGCGTCGAGTTTGCCGGCGAGGTGGCCGACGTCGGCGCGGGCGTCAGCGGCTGGCGCAAGGGCGACCGCGTGATGGGTCATGGCCGCGGCTGCCAGGCCGAGTACGTGGTGGCCGAGCCGCTGGCGCTGATGCCGGTGCCGGACGGGCTGTCATGGATCGATGCCGCGGCGTTCCCCAATGTCTTTATCACGGCGCATGATGCGCTGGTCACCAACGGCCGGCTGGTGGCGGGCGAATCGGTGCTGGTCAACGGTGCCTCGGGTGGCGTGGCGATGGCGGCGATCCAGATCGCCTCGCTGATGGGCGCGCGCCCGGTGATCGCGTCGTCGCGCTCGGCGGCCAAGCTCGACAAGGTCAGCCAGTTCGGCGTGGACGTGGGCATCGATGCCTCGCGCGACGACCAGGTCGCGGCGGTCATGGCAGCCACCGGCGACAAGGGCGTCGACATCATCATCGACACGGTCGGCGGCCCGCTGTTCGAAGCCAACATGCAGAGCCTGGCGGTCAAGGGCCGGCTGGTGAATATCGCGCGGCTGGGTTCCGCGACCGCGCAGATCGACCTGACGCAGCTCTGGCTCAAGCGCCTGCAGCTGATCGGCGTGACCTTCCGCACCCGCACCGAACAGGAGCGGCTGGAGTGCATCCAGGCCTGCGCGCGCGACATGCTGCCGTTCCTGCGCGCGGGGCGCGTGCGCCTGCCGGTCGACCGGACCTTTGCCATGAACGATATCGCCGCCGCGCATGCCTACATGAAGCAGGAGCAGCACGTGGGCAAGATCGTGCTGCTTGCAGACTGATTCCACAGAAAAGACGAGAAGACGAGGAGACATGATGACCATCCAGATCCAGCCGCTGACCGGTTCCGTCGGTGCCGCCGTGACCGGCGTCGACCTGAACCAGCCGCTCGACGATGCCAGCTTCGACATCCTGCAGCGCGCATTCCTGGAATACGGTGTGCTGGTATTCCGCGGCCAGCACCTGCAGCCCGCGGCGCAGGTCGCCTTCGCGCGGCGCTGGGGCAAGCCGGTGCAGGGCAATCCGCTGCTCAAGGGCCTGACCGAGTTTCCGGAACTGGCCCAGGTGACCAAGATTCCCAAGGAGACTGCGTCCACCGAGGCCTGGCATTCGGACTCGATCTACACCGAGGTGCCGCCCAAGATCTCGATCCTGTCGGCGGTCACCATCCCGGTGGGCGGCGACACCATGTGGTGCAACCAGTACGTGTCCTACGAGCGGCTGTCGCCGGCGATGCAGCGCATGATCGAAGGGCTGCGCTGCCGCTTCTCCGGCGCGCGGCTGGCCAAAATGACCGGCTCCGACAAGGTTCCCACCGCCGTGCATCCGATCGTGCGCACCCACCCGGAAACCGGCCGCAAGGCGCTGTACGTGGGCCACCCCGATACCGCGCAATGCATCGAGGGCATGACCGCGGCGGAGAGCCGGCCGCTGCTCGACTTCCTCTACGAGCATTCGGTGTCGCCCGACAACGTCTACCGCCATATGTGGCAGCAGGGCGACGTGGTGATGTGGGACAACCGCTGCACCATGCACTATGCGGTGCACGACTACGGCAATGCCGAACGTATCCTGAACCGCGTAACGCTGGAAGGCGAAGTGCCGCGCTGAGCCGCAACGCCACAGACCGGCGCCGCCATGCGGCGCCAATCCGGAGAATGAAGATGCTGATAGGGATCCCGACTGAGTCGCGGGCGGGGGAGGCGCGTGTTGCCGCGACGCCGGAGACCGTAAAGAAATACGTGGCGCAAGGCCACAAGGTGGTCGTACAGGCCGGCGCCGGCGTGCGCGCCAGCCAGCCCGACGGCGCGTATGAAGCGGTCGGCGCCACCATCGGCACCGCGGCCGAAGCGCTGGGAGCGCAACTGGTGCTCAAGGTGCGCGCGCCTGAGCCGGCCGAGCTTGCCCAGATGAAGCCCGGGGCGGTGCTGGTGGGCATGCTCAATCCCTTCGATGCCGAGAACAACGCGCGCATGGCGGCAGCCAACGTGACCGCGTTCGCGCTCGAGGCCGCGCCGCGCACCACGCGCGCGCAGAGCATGGACGTGCTCTCGTCGCAGGCCAACATCGCCGGCTACAAGGCCGTGCTGGTGGCCGCGCACCACTACCAGCGCTTCATGCCGATGCTGATGACCGCCGCCGGCACCGTCAAGGCCGCGCGCGTGCTGATCCTGGGCGCCGGCGTGGCCGGCCTGCAGGCGATCGCCACCGCCAAGCGCCTGGGCGCGGTGATCGAAGCCTCCGACGTGCGCCCCGCGGTCAAGGAGCAGATCGAGTCGCTCGGCGGCAAGTTCCTCGACGTGCCGTTCCTGACCGACGAAGAGCGCGAGATCGCGCAGGGCGTGGGCGGCTATGCGCGCCCGATGCCGCCGGACTGGATGAAGCGCCAGGCCGAGCTGGTGCACCAGCGCGCGATCCAGGCCGACATCGTCATCACCACCGCACTGATCCCGGGCCGCAAGGCGCCGGTGCTGCTGCAGGAAGCGACCGTGCAGCAGATGAAGCCGGGCTCGGTGGTGGTCGACCTGGCTGCAGCCCAGGGCGGCAACTGCCCGCTGACGGTGGCCGACGAAGTGGTCGAGCGCAACGGCGTCATCATCATCGGCCATACCAACCTGGCCAGCATGGTGGCGGCCGACGCCTCGGCGCTCTACGCCCGCAACGTGCTGGATTTCCTCAAGCTTATCCTCGACAAGGAGGGCAGGCTTGCGATCGACACCGAGGATGACATCGTCGCTGCCTGCCTGGTGGCGGGACGCAAGGAAGCGGCGCTGGCCGGATGATTCAAGGAGAAGCAAATGGAAATGGTTAGCCACACGGTGATCAACCTGATCATCTTTGTCCTGGCGATCTACGTGGGCTACCACGTGGTCTGGACCGTCACGCCCGCGCTGCATACGCCGCTGATGGCGGTGACCAATGCGATCTCGGCCATCATCATCGTCGGCGCGATGCTGGCCGCCGGCCTGACCGAAGGCAATGTCGGCCGGGCCATGGGCACGCTGGCCGTGGCGCTGGCGGCGGTCAATGTGTTCGGCGGCTTCCTGGTCACGCAGCGGATGCTGGAAATGTTCCGCAAGAAGGCACCCAGGACACAGGCGCACGGCAGCGCGCAGGCGGACGGAAAGCTGGCGGAGGTGGCGCGATGAATGGCCTGTCGATGAATCTGGTGACGCTGTCTTACCTGGGCGCGTCGGTGTGCTTTATCCAGGCGTTGAAGGGGCTGTCGCACCCGACCACGGCACGGCGCGGCAATGCCTTCGGCATGGCGGGCATGCTGGTGGCAGCGCTGACCACGGTGGCGCTGATCCTGAAGCTGAAGAACGAAGTGCTGGCGGGCGCGGGCGAAGCCGGCAACACCGGCAGCGGACTGGCATTGATTTTGGCCGCGCTGGTGGTGGGCGGCGGCATCGGCGCCTACGTGGCCAGGAAGGTGCAGATGACCAAGATGCCCGAGCTGGTGGCGGCAATGCACTCGCTGATCGGTCTCGCGGCGGTGTTCATCGCGGTGGCCGCGGTCGCGGAGCCGGCCGCGTTCGGCATCACGCCGGCAGGCTCGCACCTGATCCCGCTGGGCAACCGGATCGAGCTGTTCATCGGCTGCTTCGTCGGCGCCATCACTTTCTCCGGTTCGGTGATCGCCTTCGGCAAGCTGGCCGGACGCTACAAGTTCCGCCTGTTCCAGGGCGCGCCGGTGGTATTCCCTGGCCAGCACTGGCTCAACCTGCTGCTGGCGGTGGCGATGGTCGGCTTCGGCATCGCCTTCTTCCTGACACAGGCGTGGGAGCCGTTCCTGGTCATGCTGGCGATCGCCTTCGTGCTGGGCGTGCTGATCATCATCCCGATCGGCGGCGCCGACATGCCGGTGGTGGTGTCGATGCTGAACTCGTACTCGGGCTGGGCGGCCGCCGGCATCGGCTTCTCGCTGAACAACCCGATGCTGATCATCGCCGGCTCGCTGGTGGGCTCCTCCGGTGCCATTCTCTCGTACATCATGTGCCGCGCGATGAACCGCTCGTTCTTCAACGTGATCCTTGGGGGTTTTGGCAGCGACGCCGCCGCCGCGAGCGATCCGGCGGGGCAGGCCCAGCGCAACGTGAAATCGGGTTCGGCCGACGATGCCGCCTTCCTGATGGGCAATGCGGAGACGGTCATCATCGTGCCGGGCTACGGCCTGGCGGTCGCGCGTGCGCAGCATGCGCTCAAGGAACTCACCGAAGCGCTCACGGAGAAGGGCGTGACCGTGAAGTACGCGATCCACCCGGTGGCCGGGCGCATGCCGGGCCACATGAACGTGCTGCTGGCCGAGGCCGAAGTGCCGTACGACCAGGTCTTCGAGATGGAAGACATCAACAGCGAGTTCGGCCAGGCCGACGTGGTGCTGGTGCTGGGCGCCAACGACGTGGTCAACCCGGCGGCCAAGACCGATCCCAAGTCGCCGATCGCCGGCATGCCGATCCTGGAGGCGTACAAGGCCAAGACCATCATCGTCAACAAGCGCTCGATGGCGGCCGGCTACGCGGGGCTGGACAACGAGCTGTTCTACATGGACAAGACCATGATGGTGTTCGGCGACGCCAAGAAGGTGGTCGAGGATATGGTCAAGGCAGCATGATCATTGGCGTACAGCCCCGGCTCAAAGTGAGGGGGCCGCGGTCACGACAGCGATCAGCAGACCAAGCGCGATGCGATACCAGGCAAACACGCGCAGCGAATGCCGCGCTACCAGGCGGATCATCGCATTGACAACGAACAGGGCCGAGATGAAGGCCGCAGTGAAGCCTGCGGCAATGGCCCAGAGATCCTCCATGCCGAGCAAGTGATAGTGCCGCATGGCGTCGTAGGAGGCGGCGCCCAGCATGGTGGGAATCGCCAGGAAAAAGGAGAACTCGGTCGCGGCTTGCCGCGACACGCCGGACAGCATGCCTCCGACGATGGTGGCTCCCGAGCGCGAGGTGCCGGGAATCATGGCCATGCACTGCGCCAGGCCGATACCGATGGCTTGCTTCCAGCCGAAATCTTCGATGGTTTGAATGCGAGGGATTGCCCTGCGCCGCTCGACCCAGAGGATGATCAGGCCACCGACGATCAATGCCGCCGCGATGACAGCGGGGTCGAAAAGCCGGTGCTTGATGGGCCCGATGAACAGCGCGCCGATGACCGCTGCGGGCAGAAAGGCGACCAGTACCGCAGTGGCAAAGCGCAGCGCTTCCGGATCCCCCCGGACGACTCCCTGGCACAGATGCATGATCTTGGCACGGAACAGCCAGCAGACGGCCAGGATTGCGCCGAGCTGGATCACCACATGGAATACGCGTGTCTCATCGGATTCGAAGTCGATCCAGCCTCCGATCAGAATCAGGTGTCCTGTGCTTGATACGGGCAGGAATTCCGTCAAGCCCTCGATGATGCCGAGAAGGAATGCCTTGCCCAGGTGGATCCAGTCAATCATGTGGCTGCTACCTCTTTGGTTGCCTTGCTATTCGGAAGGGGGGCAAAGTCGCAGGTACCCTTTTCAGGCAATCAAGCTGTCAGTCAGATGATGGCCACGCGCTTCCAGGTAGCTGCGGAAGTTCGCGCCGGCTTCGTGGTGCTTGAGCGCAAACTCGACGGTTGCCTTCAGGTAGCCAAGCTTGCTGCCGCAGTCATAGCGCGTGCCCTGGTAGCGATAGGCCAGCACCTGCTCCTGGCCCAGCAGCGACTGGATCGCGTCGGTCAGCTGGAACTCGCCGCCAGCGCCGGGCTTCAGCTCGCGCAGGTGGTCGAAGATGCGCGGCGTCAGGATGTAGCGGCCGACCACGCCTAGGTTGGATGGCGCCTCTTCCGGCGCGGGCTTCTCGACAATGCCCGATACCTTGATCACGCCTTCGCTCCACTCGCGGCCATCGACCACGCCGTACGAACGGCTCTGTTCCGGCGAGATTTCCTCGACGCCGAGCACCGAGCAGTTGTAGTGGTTGTAGGCGTCCACCATCTGCTTCATCGCCGGCGGGTTGCCGTCGATCAGGTCATCGGCCAGCATGATCGCGAACGGCGTGTTGCCGACCAGCTTGGCCGCGCACAGCACCGCGTGCCCCAGGCCGAGCGCTTCGGACTGGCGCACGTAGAAGCACTCGACGTTGGCCGGCTTGATCGAGCGCACCACGTCCAGCAGGGCACGCTTGTTCTTGGCTTCGAGTTCCACCTCCAGTTCGAATGCCTTGTCGAAATGGTCCTCGATGGCGCGCTTGGAGCGGCCGGTGACGAAGATCATCTCGGTAATGCCGGCGGCCATCGCCTCTTCCACGGCGTACTGGATCAGCGGCTTGTCCACCACCGGCAGCATTTCCTTCGGACTGGCCTTGGTGGCGGGCAGGAAGCGGGTTCCCAGGCCCGCAACCGGGAAGACGGCTTTGGTAACGCGACTCGTCATTCTGGCTGCTCCCTTCTAAAGATTTGATAAGACTGACACGCGCCTGTCGTCTGACGGCAAAGAAAGAGGGTGTAGGCGCAACAGGGAATCGATCGCCTACACCCTTAAGCGGCAACGGGGTGCCACCGGGGATTGTGCTGCGTCGCAGCATCTACGGTACCCCCCAAGCGTTGGGACTGCCTGGACGCAAGGACGTGGTTGCAGGCCACAGGAGCGCCGGCCGGCGCCCGAGCATTCAGAGCTTTCCCCACCTCAGTGTGGGGCCCACCGAAGCGGGGTAAGACGCGGTCTGCTCCCCATCAATAATCAAGGCCGGCAAGCACTGACCCGTTGCCGATCCCCTCGGGGTGTAGACCTTCGCTGCGTCCACACCCTCTTTTTTTTTCTTCCGATAACAGCTTCGGCGGCGTCCCTCCCAATTTCGTTTCCACTCTGATGGGGGGATCGGAAACTCGCTAAAAATGCCGGTTCCGCCTTGAAGATGTAGTCCCGCGAGCCATAAACTTCGCCGGTCATTTGCGAAATGACGCAGTGCAAAAGAGCGCACCTTCGCGCCGGGCAACACGAAGCTAACACCGCCAGGTTCAAGTCCGCAGGCAGTTCAACGAAGCGGAAAGGCACCGCGAGTGCCATGTCGAACAAGCGGATTCACCGCGACTCGGCCCGCCAGGGAGACGGCGGGCAATGCGGATCTTCTTGCAACAAGGGAATCATCGAGACGTGCTAAAGCTTTCAAGCAGCTTGAGGTTTGGCAGGGCCGCCATGTGGCTGGGGATCGTTCCGTTGCTGGCTTCCTGCGCGCTCGCGCCAGGAATGCGCTTCGACCCACAGCGCCCGCTTGATCCGGAGGATCCCGCGTCGGTGCCCAAGATCACGCAGATCACACCGGCGCTGGTGCGTACGCTAAAGGCCGCCGCACCCCCAGCGAACGCCGGGGTGGAGGAACTGTTCGCCGATCCGGAGTCCTATACCGTAGGCGTCGGCGACATTCTCTCGATCGTCGTGTGGGACCACCCGGAACTGGTGTTCCCGACGCAAACCTACTCGATTGGCGCAGCCTACGAGATCCCCAGCTACAGTGGCGCGGCCAACATACCGGGCTACGTCGTCAGTCCCGCGGGAACGATCCAGTTTCCTTATGCCGGTGTGATCAAGGTTCTCGGCCAGACCCCGGACCAGATCCGCGGGCAGCTGAGCACTCAGCTCAAGCCCGTCGTCACCATGCCGCAGGTCACCGTACGCGTGCTCGCCTTTCGCAGCAAGCGTGTCTACCTCGATGGCGAAGTCAAGACGCCTGGTCCGCAGAATATCGACGACGTGCCGATGACGCTGGTCGAAGCGCTCAACCGGGCCGGCGGCGTCAACGTCCTGACTGGCGATAACAGCCGCATTCGCATCTCGCGTGAGGGCAAGACATATTTCATCAGTCTGCCCGCGCTACTGCAGCAAGGCATCGACCCGGCCCGCATCCTGCTGCGCAACGGTGACATCGTGCGCGTGGAGCAACGCGAGGACAGCAAGGTATTCGTGACCGGTGAGGTCGTGAAGCCGTCTCCGGTGATGCCGCGAAACGGCCGGCTCACGCTCAGCGAAGCCATTGGTGAAGCTGGCGGCATGAACCCCAACTCTGCCAACGCCAGGGAGCTCTACGTGATCCGCAAGGCCCCGGATGGGCAAGCCGAGGTGTTCCACCTGGATGGCAAGTCCCCTGTCGCCTTTGCCCTGGCCGAAGCGTTCGAGTTGAAGCCAAGAGACGTTGTCTATGTGGACGCCGCAGGCGTGGTCCGCTGGAGCCGGGTGATCAACCAGCTGCTGCCGAGCGGAAACTTCTTTACGTCCACGGCAAACGCAGTCAAATGATCAAGACCGTACTCGTCGTCTGCATTGGCAATATCTGCCGCAGCCCGATGGCACAGGGCCTGCTCAGCCAGGCATTGCCCGAGGGCGACGTTGTCTCCGCCGGGCTGGGGGCGCTTGCCGGACAGGCTGCCGATCCCAATGCGGTGGATCTGCTGAGTCATCGGGGCGTGGACATTTCCGACCATCGGGCCCGGCAACTCAGTCACGTCATGGTCAGGCGCGCGGACCTGATACTCGTCATGAACAACGCCCAGCGGCAAGAGATTCAGCGCCTGCATCCCGCCACCACGGGACGGGTCTTCCGCCTGGGCGAACTGGGAAAGTTTGATGTACCCGATCCCTATCGCCAGCCGCGCCCGGCTTTCGAGAACGCGCTGCAGCTGATCCAGCGCGGTGTGGAAGCCTGGGTGCCTCGCATCCGGGCCCTGGGTTAATACGATACTGTCCTGCCTCCAATGAACCATTCCACTTACGCTCCTGCCGTGGCGCCCAGTCAATCGGAAGAGATCGCCCTCGTTCGCTATCTCGACGTGCTCGTGGCAAGCCGCTGGCTGATCGCGGCTATTGCCCTTGCCATTCTTATGCTGGGGGTGGCCTACGCGTTCCTGGCGCGGCCGGTGTACGAGGCGAACATCCTGGTGCAGGTCGAGGACAGCCAGAACAGTCCCAATGGCCTGCTGGGCGATGTGTCCTCACTGTTCGACGTCAAGACGCAGGCAACCGCGGAAATCGAGATCCTGCGCTCGCGAATGATCGTCGGCAAGGCCGTTGACAACCTGCGGCTCTATATCGATGCCAGGCCGAAGTATTTCCCGCTGGTCGGGCCGTGGATCGCGAGCCGGTCAAAGGGGCTCTCCGAGCCGGGCCTGCTCGGCATGGGTGGATATGCCTGGGGGGCGGAATCCATCGCGGTTTCCACCTTCGACGTACCCGAGGAGATGCAAGGCGAGACCTTCATGCTGGTGAGCCTGGGTGATGGCCGATACAGGCTGGAGCAGGGCAGCCTTGACAAGCCTATCGAGGGCCGTGTGGGGAAAACCGTCGAGGCCGAGCAAGGCATTGGCAAGATCCGTCTGCTGGTGAGCGCACTGAAGGCGAAGCCGGGCATTGCCTTCAGCCTTGTGCGCAACTCCCGCCTGAAGACGCTGGAGAAGTTGCAGCTGCAGCTGAATATCGCGGAGAAGGGCAAGCAGAGCGGCGTGATCGGTGCCTCGCTCGAAGGCAATGACGCCAGGCTGACCGCTGCCATCCTGAACGAGATCGGCGACGAGTACGTGGCACAGAACATCAATCGCAAGGCCGCGGAAGCGGAAAAATCCCTGATTTTCCTGAGCAACCTGCTGCCGCAACTGAAGAACGAACTCGAGCGCGCCGAAGTCAAGTACAACGCCATGCGCAATGAGCGGGGCACCTTCAATCTCAGCGAAGAGGGCAAGGCCTTCCTGCAGGAGAGTGTGACTTCCGAAACGTCGCTGCTCGAACTCAAGCAGAAGCGGGCCGAGTTGCTGACGCGCTTTGCGCCCGGTCATCCTTCCATGCAGGCCCTGGACCAGCAGATCGCCGTGCTCGGCGCCAAGGTGGGATCGATCGCCAACCGTGTGAAGGCCTTGCCCAATCTGGAGCAGGACACCTTGCGCCTGATGCGCGACGTCCAGGTCAACAATGACCTCTACGTCGGCATGCTGAACAACATGCAGCAACTCAAGCTGGTCAAGGCCGGCAAGGTCGGCAGCGTGCGCCTGGTGGACAGCTCGCCGGTTCCCGAGGAGCCGGTAAAGCCAAAGAAAGCCCTGGTGATCGTCCTGGCCGCGATGCTTGGCGTGCTGGCGGGCGCGGTGGCGGCCTTTGTCCGTAATGCCCTGTTCGGCGGGATTACCGATCCCAAGGACATCGAGGAACATACCGGTCTCAATGTGTATGCCACCGTTCCGCAGTCCGAGCACCAGATCAGCCTCAGCAAGGAAATCCATGCGCGCAAGCGGGGCCAGTATCTGCTGGCCGATCGCTTCCCGAACGAGCCATCGGTGGAAAGCCTGCGCAGCCTGCGGACCTCGCTGCAGTTTGCCATGCTGGATGCGGCCAACAACCGCGTGCTGCTTACCGGCGCGACCGCGGGGGTGGGCAAGTCCTTCGTCTCGGTCAACCTGGCGGCCCTGATGGCGTCGGGTGGCAAGCGTGTCTTGCTGGTGGACGCCGATATGCGCAAGGGCTACCTGAACCAGTATTTCGGCAAGGACCGGGAGCCCGGCTTGTCCGACGTGCTGGCCGGGAAGCTTGCGCTGGAAGACGTCATTCACCGCGAAGTCGTCCAGGGACTGGATTTCATTGGCACGGGGACGATACCTCCCAATCCCGCCGAGCTCATGCTCAATGAACGCATGGTCAAGCTGCTGGAAGGCCTCAGCGATCGCTATGACCTGCTCATGATCGACACGCCTCCGGTGCTGGCTGTCGCCGATGCCGCGATCCTGGCTGAGCGCTGCGGCACGGTCTTCCTGGTCACGCGCTTTGGCAAGAGTTCGATCGGGGAGATATCGGAGTGTGCCAAGCAACTTGGGCAAGTCAATGTGAGCGTGAAAGGGGTGATCTTCAATGGGCTGGATCCCAATGCCTTCCGCTATGGCTACGGTTCCAAGTATGGGCGCTACCGCTATGCCTACTATGGCTACTCCGATAGCGAGAAATCGTGAAGCCGTAACGCATTGGTCATCGTGGAAATCCGATAGCAAGAGATCGACATGCACGCCACGAAACTGAATCGCGACTGGGTGCTTGCGGAGCGGGGACTGGCCACCGTCGCCAGCACGCTGTTGAGCATGCTCTATCTGACGATCTTTTTTTTCGGCCGCGAATCGCTTCCCGAAAAGTGGGTGACAGATTCGAACAAGATGCTGGAATTCCTCGTGACCGGCTCGTCCAACTTCGACGATTCATTTGCCGCGACCGCGAGGGTGTTCTCCTTCTTCGGCCCGGAGTATGTGAACGTCGTCACCGCCAGCGTCGGCCTTGCCTACCTGATGGTGGCGTCGAGCCGCGTCGCGAGCCTGCGTGACCTGGCTGCGCGCTGGTTGTTCGTCCTGCCCTGCATGCTGCTGAACCTGCTCGCACCCGGCAAAGAGACTGTCGTGATCGCCATGTCGATCACCCTGGTTGCGTGCGGCATGTCCAGGGCGGTGTCGTCCCGTGGGCTCGTCGTGATGATCATCGTGCTCTACGGATGCTATGCCTTCTTTATCCGGAACTACTACGCGATGATCGTGGTGCTGGCGTTCGGCATCCGCGCGTCGGCCCGGCTGACACCGGCATGGAAGGCCGTGGTGGTGGCCTGCGTGCTGGGCGCGATCCTGGTGGCGCCCGCCGAGATCCTGTACATCCTGCAGTCGCCCCGGGATATCTCCAACAATTACGCACTGACTATCGGCAGCGACAACCGGACGATGATCTGGAACCTGTATCCGCCCACCTCGGGCGTGAACTTCATCGTCAATTACCTGTATGCGGCTGCGATGTTCGTCCTGCCGGTGATCAGCTTCCGCGCGCCGGTGGACCTTGCCATGATGCTGATGCACTTTGCGATCATCCGCGTAGCCCTGCGTGGCTTGTCCTCGGTGCCGCCGACGGGTGAAGACCAACGCAAGCGCCGCTGGTTTGCCACGCTGATTGTCGCGCATATCCTGGTGCAGTTCATATTCGAGCCGGACCTGGGAAGCTATGTCCGCCATCTCACCTCGGTCAGCCTGTTTCTCATTCCCTTGCTAACCTTGCCCTCGGCCAATCAAGATGAAGCACGTCGTCATATGCGCGGTGCCATACAGTGACAACCTCGGCGATGCCGTGATCGCCGAAACACTGGGCTTTCTCATCCATCAGGCCTTGCCGGATTGCCGCATCAGCTATCTCGACATCGCGGGCCGCACCCAGCTTGGTGAAAGCTCGCTGAAGAAGGGACGCCTGATGCGCATCTTCTCCAGGCTGCCTGGCTGGGCACGGGTTCCCGCGCTGACCCTTGCCATCTGGATGAAATACCGGCGTCAGTGGCGCGGCAGGTGGGCGCAGCAGCTGGCCGACGCGGATGTCGTCGTGATCGGGGGCGGCCAGCTGCTGTGCGATGTGGACCTCAATTTTCCGTTGAAGCTCTACCTCCTTTCCCGGTGCATCCAAAAGAATTCAATGGTCGCGCTGGTATCGGTAGGCGTGGCGGGCAAGTGGTCAAGGGCGGGCAAGTATCTGATCTCCAGGTTCTTCGAGCGGGCGGCGCCGCAATTCATTTCCGTGCGGGATGAGAGTTCCCGCCGCAATATCGTCGGCGTCACCGGAGGTGCTTGTTCCGACGTCTCCATCATTCCGGACCCGGCCATCCTGAGCTCGGCCCTTTATCCGGGCAAGGGGCCCGCAAGGCGCTGGGATGTGGGCATCTGTGTCTCGGATGTCGAATCGCTGCACTACAACGCGGATATCGGCACCGGCTCGGGCACCGGATCGGAACCGGGCCGGGGCCTTGCCATGTTCGTGGAGCTGGCGACCAGGCTGCGGCAGAGCGGGCAACGCGTCGTCCTGTTCACCAACGGCGCGGAGGAGGACAATATCGCTGCCGTTTCGGTCAGGGACAGGCTCGGCGTCGGCACTGTCGACTTCATCCTGCCGAAAACCCCGGCGGAACTCGCTTCGATCATTGCGGACTGCCACAGCATGGTTGGTCACCGCATGCACGCGAACATCATCGCCTTCAGTTTCGGCGTGCCGTCCGTGGGCATTGTCTGGGACAACAAGGTCGCCTCCTTCTTCAAGCTGAGCGGGCGCGGCGATTTCGCGGTGCGGCACACGGCTTGCGTTGACGACCTGATTGAACGGCTGGAGTACGCCCGATTCCTGGGGGCAGCGCAGTTCAAACGCTCGGCGCAGCTGGGGCACGACATTACGCAGGGCTTGTCCGTGCTATTCAGTCAGAAGCCCGCCATGCCAACCCCGTCGACATTCAAGGCGGCGCCTTCGCTGCAGGAGACGCGATAATGCGCCGCATGCTGTCGGCGCTTGGTGCGGTGCTCGAGCAGGCCGCCTATACGGCGGTGCAGTTCGGCATCAACGTGGCGCTGGCCCGGTCAATGGACGTCGCTGGCTATGGCCTGGTTGCGGTGGTGCTGTCGCTGGTTGTGTTTATCAATATCTTCTATGTTTCCTTCCTCCACGAGCCGGCGCTGATCGAGGGAATGAAGGTCCGCGTGCGCTTCTCGATGGAAGTTGCGGTGCTGACCGTGGTTCCGGTCACCGCGGGCTCGATCCTCTACCTGTACGGGCATGGCCTGAGCACGTCGGCATGTGCGGCGGCCGCCGTGCTGTTCGCCAGCTACACCGCGTACTGGGTGCTCAGGACCGTCGGCGCCAAGACGAGAGGCTATACGGGGCTGCTGGTCTGCCACACGCTGATCGGTGGCGGCGTTGCAATGATCGGCCTGGCATCCGGCACGCAGAAGGAGTCCGCGGTGATGCTGATGCTCGCCGCGTCGATCCTGCTCCCCACCTTGCTCGCGGCCGCTGCCATCCGGCGCAATGGGCGCATCGAGATCATTCCGGGAAGGCCTGCTTCCCCCCGGAGGTGGCTTGGATTCGGCGCGAGTTCGGCGAGTGCCCAGCTGATGAGCTGGCTGGTCGGCCCGGGCCTGGTCGTGCTGCTGGGCTCGCTGGGACACTTTGCCGATTCGGCAAAATTCCGGATCCTGCTGACGGTGCTGCTGCCGGCCCAATATGTCCTGATGGCGCTCGGCTATCACCTGATGCCCAGGTTTGCGGCCTCGTTCAGGCAGGACGACACCATGGCGCTGGCCCGGATGTCTGTCCTGTTCGTGCTTGGCGGTGTCGCGCTGGCCGGCGCACTGAGCGTGCTGCTGCTGCTGTTCGGCGATGCCCTCGTCGTCATGCTGTTCGGCGCGGCGTATGGGGATCTCGATGTGCGCTTCTTTGCCCTGTTCCCTATCGTGTTTGCCGTCGTGATGTGCCTGAGAACCTTGTTGAAATCCTTCGGCATGCCCCGCGCCGTCTTCCTTGCCGCGGGCATCGGCCTGCTGGCAGGCATCGGCCTGGGGGCAGGGCGCTATCCTCAGCTCGACTACCTCGTGGCAGCGCAGATCATGCTGGTGTCGTTCCTGGCCATCGCGCTGATCCAGGGCGGTGCGCTCGCAATGGGCGTGCTGCGCAGGCATGCCGTCCAGTAAGGCCTTCGCCTTGCCCGGCCGTGCGCTTGCGCGCGCACTGGCGCTAGCCGCGAGCCTGGCGGTGTCTGGCACCTTGCCTTGTCAGCAAGCGCGCGCCGAACCGCCCCAGGCTTCGAGCCGGATTGCATCGATGCCGGCCTTTGCCGTGCAGATCGATCCCGCCACGGTGTCGTACCGCGACCTCGCCACGATCAAGAGCCTGGGTTTCTCGCATGTGCGATTCGGCGTGCGGCCCGAAGTGGTCCGCGGGCATCTGACGCAGGCGCGCTACGTGCAAGTCATCAGCCAGGCGCGCCAGGCCGGCCTGCACATGCTGATCACGCTTTACGGCGGACGCTATATCTGGGGGGATGCCGGCGAGGACGGTTCGAGCGATGCGAATGAAGCGAAATTCGCCGACTTCGCGGCCCGGTTCATGCTGCGCAACAAGGGGCCGGACCTGTCGTATGAGATCTGGAACGAGCCGGACAACAAGACATTCCTGCACCCGTCGGTACCGATCTCGCGGCTGCTCTCGACTGCCGGCAGGATTTGCGACGCGCTGGCGCAGCAGGATAGCGGTCCGCTGCCATCCCTGTACCTGTTCGGCCTTGCCCGGCTGCCGAAGCCAGGGAACCCTGCGGGGGAGCAGGCCTTTTCCCGGCTGCTGACGGATCCGCGCCTGGGCTGCTACAAGGGATTGAGCATTCATCCGTACCGGGCAACGCCCGAGACACTGTTGCAGGACTATCGGCAACTGAGTGGCCGGATCCGCAATTCGGCACGCCCGTCCGCGCAGCTGATCGTCAGCGAATGGGGCTATGCCTCGTACCTGCCGGTGCGCAGCGAGGAAACCCAGGCCGCGCTGATCGCCAGGCAGTTGCTCTCCGGCGTCATCTCCCAGGTGCCCATGCTGGGCATCTATTCCTGGCGCGACCGGGGTAATGCCCGCTGGGACCGGGAGGCGAATTTCGGTCTGGTAAGGGCTGATGGGTCCGAAAAGCCTGTCGTCGCCATGCTGCGCGACATGCTGGGCCTCCTGGCCGGTGCAAAGGATGCTGACTGGCGCGAGCGTAACGGAAGCTTTGTCCTGTCGCTGCGCAAGGATGGTGCGGTCCATCGCATCTATTGGGGACCG
Organism: Cupriavidus oxalaticus; assembly: GCF_016894385.1. Lineage (NCBI taxonomy): Bacteria > Pseudomonadati > Pseudomonadota > Betaproteobacteria > Burkholderiales > Burkholderiaceae > Cupriavidus > Cupriavidus oxalaticus. The sequence goes on along the minus strand of NZ_CP069811.1, from coordinate 2,267,023 downwards.
CAAAGCCGGTCCCTGATGCTCGAAGAACTGGGCAACGACAGGGCGGACGGCTGCAAGGTCAAGGCATTGGGTATGTCCACCGGAGCGCGGCCTTGCGCCGCGGTGCCGCAGGCCGATGCCGAATTCTCCAATGGGGCGATCCTGCTGGTCAGCCGGACAGGCGGGGCTGTGCCGCCCTGACCTGCAGGGTCGACGGGCGCATCAGGCCACTATGCAAGCGCTTCGCGTGAATAGAAGGATTCGAACTTCAGGGCCTGCGTGAAGATATTGAACTCGGACTTCGCGCGGGTTGCGGCGTGCCCGGACATGGTTTGCCAGAGCTGGTCGTCCCCGACGATCGCTTCAATGGCGCTTGCCATGGAAGGAGCATCATCTACCGGGACGATGAAGCCATTGCTGCCATCCACGATGATGTCCTTGATGCCATCGACATCGGTGCCGACCACCGGGATCGCCAGCGCATTGGCCTCGGCGAGCACGTAGCCGAAGCTCTCGTAGTGCGAGGTCAGCACCACCACTGCGGCGGAGCCCAGCAGCTCCAGCAGGTCGGACCGGCTCATCCACGCGATGGTCGTCACATCCGCGCCCTCGACCAGGTTGCGCTCCCGCAGCAGTGCATCGAGCGTGGCCCGGTCATCCTCGTAGTGGCCGTAGCCGACCAGCATGAATTCGATATCCTCGCGGCCCTGGAACAGCCTGGCCACGTCCAGGAACATGGGGATGTTCTTCTGCGGGCTGATTCGCGCCACCATGATCACTCGCTTGACGCCCGCAGCCAGCCGCCTTGACACTGGCAGGGGCCGCGGCTCGACGGCGTTCAGTATCGAGTGCGCGCGTTCCTGGGGCAGTCCGACGTCATGGATGGCGCGATGGCGTTCCGACGGCGAGGTGGCCAGCACCGCGTCGGTAAGACGATGCAGAAACCGCTCCGCCATCAGGAACACGCGGCGCTTGATCCCGCTGAGGCCGAGGTAGTAGTAGGCATGGGGCGTATAGACGACGCGTACGTTCAAGCCGACGCATGCCAGCCGGCCTACCAGTCCGGCTTTCGAGCTGTGCAGGTGGACGATCTGGGGGGCGACGCTTTTCACCAGCGCGCGCAAGCTGAGCGCCGCCTTCAGGTCGTTCAACGGATCGAGCTTGCGCGGAATCGGCAGGTAGCTGACGCCAAAGTTGCGGGCATCCGCAACGGTCGAGATGGAGCATTGCCTGGGCAGGGCAAAGTGGAAGCTGATGTGCTCGGCATTGATATGGGATGCCAGCAGGTGAAGGTAAGTCTCGACACCGCCCAGGCACTCGGTCACATGCAGGACTTTGATCATTGGTTGCGTATTGGTGTGGTCCGTGTGGATATGGTCCGCGGTCTCAGTAAGCGTTGCTTCCCACCCAGCCCCGGAATGCGGTCCAGAAGATGATGCGCAGGTCGAGCCAGAATGACCAGTTGCGGATATAGAAGATGTCGTGCTCCACCCGCTTGGCCATCTTGTCCAGGGTGTCGGTCTCGCCGCGGTAGCCGTTGATCTGGGCCCAGCCGGTGATGCCCGGCTTGACGCGGTGGCGCAGCATGTAGAAGTCCAGCTGCTCCTTGTACATGTTGTTGTGGGCCATGGCGTGGGGTCGCGGCCCCACCACGCTCATCTCGCCCTTCAGCACATTGATGAACTGTGGCAGTTCGTCCAGGCTGGTGCGGCGCAGGAAGGCGCCGATCGGCGTCACGCGGCTGTCGCCCCTGGTGGCCTGCGTGACGATGCCGTGCTCGTTATGCACCTTCATGCTGCGGAACTTGTAGACGTGGATGACACGGCCATCCATGCCGAGGCGTTCCTGCCTGAAGAAGACCGGACCCGGCGAGTCGCGCTTGATCAGGATGGCAATCAGCAGGAACAGCGGCGACAGCGCGACGAGCACGAGAGCCGAGAAGCCGCGGTCGAAGATGGCCTTGATGGTGCCTCGCACGCCGAGCGAGGGCGGCTTGTTCATTTCCACCGCGGGCATGCCCAGGAAGTTGCCGACGTTGTGGTTGAGCAGGTCGAAGTCGAGCACGCTCGGCATCCACTTGATGTCGATGAAGTCGTTGCGCAGCGAGAAGGCGATCTCCTGCATCAGGCGATGCTCGCTCATCGGCAGGGTGATCCAGATCTCGTGGATGCCGTGCTCGCGGGCGAAATCGGCGATGTGGGCGCTGTCGGTGATGCGACGGCGTCCTTCCGGCGTGGACTCGCCTTCGGCGGCATAGATGCCGCTGATCTTGAATCCGGTGGTGTGGTGTGCGGTCGCGCGGCGGTACATCTCCCGGCCGGTCCGGCCAAAGCCGACAATGATCACGCGCTTGTTGTTGGCGCCGGCAACGCGCAGCAGGTTGAGCACGGCACGGGTGACCACGCGCAGGCCCACCAGCCCGGCCAGCGCGAACGCGTACCAGTACACCATCCACAAGCGGGAAAGGGAATCGGCCTGGTGAAGCAGGTAGGTCAGCAGCAGGCTGATCAGCCAGACCAGGCTCCAGCCGGACATCAGGCGCGCGGCGAGCGAGAACAGGCCGCGGCCGCGCCAGGAAGTGTAGACGTCGAACCCCGGCAGCACGATGAAGGCGATGGCACAGCCAAAGTACTGGATGAACTGGTGGATCGGCGCGTGCGCAGTGGCAAACCGCACTTCACTGGCCAGGATTGCCGCAAGCCAGATGGCGCCGGCGTCGAGCAGGCGAGCCATCAGCGCGAGCTGATCGTGGTGCCTGGCAAACATATCGCGATAGATACCCAATTGCTTCCCCCAGAAGCGTTCGAGTAATGGGCGCCCAAGCGAGTGCCCATGCCCTTGTTGTCTCCTCCGAACTCGCAGTCCGCGCGCAGTGGCGGCCAGCTCGATGCATGGCATGCATCGTTGCTGTGCATGCTCGGGATGTGGACAAAGCAGAGTCGTGCGGGGCTGCTTCGCGGCAGCTGGTTCCATGGTGTGGCAGCGGTCAGCTGGTGACCGGCCACGGCCGGCTCCTTGAGGGCCGTCCATCGAACTGCAACGCTCTTGTGCTGCCGGCGCGCTGATGGCGCCGGCGTGCTTCGTGTTTTCAGGTGCGAATAGTGCGATGCAGCGAAATGCCTCGGTACCCTTCATCGGAAGGGAAAGCCTGGCCTTGGCCGATGAAGCGTTCGAGGTCTATTCGCGATGCGTTTCATCGGTTTTTCGCGCGCGAAGATGCCGTGCAACTGACTTGGGCGTTACCCCGCGCAAGGAGGGAAGCGAGATGGCAGCGCACCCCTCGCACTGGGGGTGAGAATAAAAAACAAGGCATTGGCGAGCGGATTCGGCACCGCCGAGTTTGTGTGATGCACATGAAAGGCGGAGGCGGCTCGGCCTCCGGCATCTGGGCATCCTTCACTCAACCGCGGCAAGGAAATGAGAAAAAAACCAGAGCCACATACGGTATTCACGCGCGAGCAGCTGGATTCGTATTTCGCGTCGTACGTAGGGATGGAAGGTGGAAATCCAGGCGCTGCAGTATGGTTCTGCGATAGCTCCCCGCATCCAAGCGGGCCGTCGCTCCTGGCCCCGTTGGTGCCGCTTGCACAACCCGGCGCATGGGATGCAGCCTACCGCTACAGGTATCGCCATCACATGGAGCGCTGGCAATCGCACCAGAAGATTGCCCGGATCATGTCGGCGGCGCGCGCGCAAGTCTTCAAGACGGCCGTCGGCGAGCAGGACTGGAAGCATTACTTCGACCACCATCTGTACGCGCCGCACGGCGCGGAGTTCAAGCTCAGCCTGTTCCCGCTGCCTGCGCGACTGGTCAACCAGACAGCGTGGTCGAAGGCGTTCCGCGGCCAGCCGGAACTCTTGCCCAGGCAGCGTTACCTCGATCTTTGCCGCGGTGGCCGGCGCTTCGCCTTCATCGATGCGATTCGCCGGCGCTGGAAGCCGAAGGTGGTGATATGCCTGGGCGAACGGCACACCGACGACTTCGTGCAGGCGTTCGACCTCGCGAATGCGCGCGCCACCGACCACGTCCTGCAGCCAGCCGATCAGCCCAAGAGCTTGCGGGTGCTGGAGCGGGACGGCACCACGTGGCTCATCTGTCCGGCTCTGGCCGGCCCGGCGGGCCTGATGTCTGACGTGTTGCTTGACGCGATGGGGCAGTACCTCACGCGCTGGCTGCGGCCGGACGATTTTCGCGGGCATTCCGCTGATGCAGAAGAACCGATAGCGAGGCGGCCATGCGTCATGGCGAGCGTGGATCGTTGACACCGCTGGCCTGCCTGCGGGACCTGCGTCGGCAGAGGATTGACTTTCCCCCGCCAAGTAGGGGTGACACGGATTGGCGGATGCGTTTATCTGCCGGCTGGCGCGATCTGCAAGCTGCTGCCGCGGTATTCGCTCGCCAGTTCGTGCGTGGCATCGGAGGCAGTGCAGGGCGCTGGAGACCGTGCGCGGCAGTGTCCCGTCGCAGGATTCCCCACCATGTTTCGTTGTATCGAAGTACCGACCTCAGGAGAGCAGCGTGCAAACCAAAACCCGGAACATCTTCATTCTCGGCATCATGGCAGGCGCCGCGGCGACGCTCGTGGCCTGCGGCGGTGGCGGCGACGATTCGCCCCCGCCTTCCCAGCCTTCCGGCACCGTGAGCGGAAAGGCGGTGGACTTCTACCTGTCCGGCTCGACTGTCACCTTCCTCGATTGCGACAACAAGACCGTGCTCACGAATGCAACCGGGGACTTTACCTTTCCGGCAGGGTGCACGAAGAGCGCGCTGAGAGTGACCGGCGGCACCGATATCGGTACCAACCAGCCGTTCACCGGGATGCTGCAGGCACCGGCGCAGGATTTCAGGGAGGGCGTGATACAGGTGGTATCGCCGCTCACCACGTTGGCGGTCCAGCTCGGCTCGGGCCAGGTTGCACCTCTGGCAGCGGGACTCGGTCTGGCAGGCAAGGACCTGGGCACGCTCGACCCGATGCAGGACGCGGCCGCGCTGCGGGCAGCAGTCGTGGTACAGCAACTGGTCGACCACGTCGCCAAGACGCTGACGGGCCTGGGCGCGGGTGGCACGCTGACTCCCGCGGATACCGCCGCAGCGGCCTCCAAGGCGGTCGCCAGCGCCGTGGCGAGCGCGCCAGGCACGGCGGATCTGACCAGCACCGCGCTGGTTACGAACGTGGTGTCCAGCGCAGTACAGAACGCCCAGTCCGGCCTGCCCGCCGGCTTGCAGTCGGACATCGGCGCCGTGGCAGCCAATGTGGCCGCACTGGCTGCGCCGGTGATCACGAGCCAGGTGACAAGCGTCAACACGGCGCTGGAGGACGTCGACCTGCGTAGCAGCCCCGCCGGGACGTTGTCCGCCCTGACAGAGAGCGGATCGATCAACGTCGTGACCGGGAGTGCCCAGTCCACGACGACCACGGCGCTGGTCCAGGCGGTGACGACTGGTGGGCTGACGGATGCATCGAACACGACCGGGCTGGCCGGACTCGGTGATGCAGTGTCGACCGGTAATACCGCAGCGATCCTGCAGGCAGCGACGGGCCTGGGCAGCGCGGTGGATGCTGGCGCAATCAACAAGGTGGCGGACGCGGTCCGGCTGAGGAACTCCCTGGTGCTGTCGAACCTGACGATCAACGGGGCGAATTATCCGATCACCGACGCGATCTCGGCCACGGGTGGCACGCTTGGCGCGATCCAGGTTGCGCTGACGCAGGATGGTGACGCTTTCAACGGCCGTCCGTCGCAAGTTCGCGCCGGCCTGAGCTACACCTACGGTGGCAATCAGGTCGATGTCATCATCGAGAACGTGGCGCTGACGTTCAACGGGCCGCAACTGGTGGATGCCGTAGTGCCTGCCAATACCGCTTATTCGTTCCGCATCAGCGGCAACCTGTCTGCCGCGGCAAGCCTGACCAATAACGCTGCCGACAGCCTGTTTTCCAGCGCCAACGGCGGCTCGCTGAACCTGCCGTTCACGGTGTTCCTCGGCAAGCTCAGGTCTGCCGGTGCGCTGAGCCAGGCGCAGGTTGACGCGCTTACGCCTAAGGCGACCAGCTCGCTCCCCGTGACGTTTGCGACAACCACTGGTGCTCCCGGCAGGGATGTGAGGCTGGGCATGCTGGTCAACGACGGCGTGGCGTTCGCCAAGACGGCACTGGTGAAGACCGACGCCGAGATGGTGGTCGGCGACGGCCTCAAGACCACGGTCACGCTCAACCCGTGACCGACGCGTAGGTGGTGCCTTCCGCCCGGATGGGGAAGGCCGAGCCCCCCGGTCATCCGGACGCGTGTCTCATCAAGGCAATGCCAAGGGTGACCGGGGTTTTCTTGTCTGCGCCGGGCGCCTCCTCCGGAGCGCGCCATGCATGAGGCTTGCCCAGTGGCCTCGGAGTTTTCTATGCAGTGGATTCGCAAGCGCCGGTTGAACCACGCCTGCGCCGTGATGCTGGGCCTGTCGTGCGCGGGTACGGCCAGTGCCGCGCCGGACGATGTGTTCATGCAAGCCGAGCCAGCCACCGGGGAGTTCACCTCGGTGCGTGTGGAGGCCAGTTACGACATGGTCGATCGCAACGTGGATATCTTCAACCTGCGCGGGCGGCAGGGTCCCGTGTCGGACAACGCCGGCGACTATCGTGGTGGCAAGCTGATGCTGGGCTACAAGTTCTCGCCGCACTGGTCGGGATCGGCCACCTACTGGCGGCGTGGCATCGATTACGGGCAAGACCACAACCAGATCGATACCTGGATGCTGGCGATGCACTATGACCCGTTGGCGGAGGCCGGTGCCCGCGATCGCATCATGCTGCGCTTCTCGCTATGGGGAGATCACGCCGGCAGCCTGAACCGCTCTTCGCCAGTGATGGTTCGCAATACGACGTTCAACAGCCTCACTGTGAATAACGCGAATGATGTCCAGGCCCAGGCCGACGTCATCTTCTCCGGCGAGTTGACCGAGCGCAGCCAGCTCACTGGTTTCATCGGGCTCGGCATCAGCCGCGTGACCATCGACAGCATCAATACCCGCCTGCAGCGAGGCAATTGCAACTTCAATGTTGCTATCGGCTCCGACAACCTCGCCAATGGCCAACTGGCCGCGCCGTGCAACGTGGGCAACGCCACGCTCCAGTCGGCATCATTCTCGGTCGACGCCAGCCAGTTCGGGCTGAATTTCAACGAGGATTTCAACTACACGGCCGGCTACCTGAACCTGGGCGGGTCATGGCGCTGGCAGTACGAGCGCTTCGCGGCGCGGCTCGGATACCAGTTCCAATACCTGCTGCGCAGCAATGTCGATAGCCGTGCGCAAGCCTATGGCAACTCGCCGATCCGCTCCAACCATACGCTGGGCCTGGAGCTGTCGTATGCGGTGGTGAAAAACGTGGAAGTGTTCCTGCGCGGCCAGGCGTCGCTGTACAACTTCGTCGGCACCATCCCATTCCTCTATAACGCGACGACCGCGGGCAAGCTGGATCGATACTACGGCTACGGCTCGATCGGCATTCGCTTCTCCGGGTTTTGAGCTTGAGTCCAGGTGACAGTTGCCCGTAATTTCCAGGGATCGCCGCGACATTTCGATCCCCTCCGGTGAGGGGATCGAAAACAGAGAACTCCTGAAATATTGCAGCGCAGCAGAGCCACTTATGTCAGACCTTAGAAGATTGAAATTCCTAAATCAGGAAGCTTTGGTTAAAATGATCACAATCGATAAAAGATATATATATACAAATCAATTTAATGAAAGTCGCGAGGTTGCACGGTCGGGATAAATATCAATTAATCCTTGGCAGCAGTCAGCGCCAAGCGTGCGATGCCAGGAGGGCTGTTTCCTCCATGGCAAACATCACCTGAAAACAAAAATTATCCCGGCTACGGGATAACGCAGGCTCACAGTTTCTGTGCGGGCCGAGATTGCTTTCAGCAGCCCCACGACTGGATTTCAGGCAGGCCGCACCGCATGCGAGTGCGAGCCTGTTTCCATCATTCAAGCAGGCCGTTCAGGGCATTGGAAAAGATCCAATCGGCGCAAGCATGCCGCTCGCGACGGCGCACTGACGCTTTCGCATCCTGTCTGCGGATAAAGATTTGTAAAAGACCACGGCAGTACGTGCGCCCCAGAGGTGCCGGCATGCTGCGGCATTGAATATTTGGGGGTCCCACCAAGCAGCAAGGGATAACATGCAGCATTCACAGGTGTTCGCGCGCCAGGAACTCGATCGTTACTTTGCCTCCTACGTTGGCATGGAGGGAGGCAATCCACGGGCTCCCGTCTGGATTTGCGACAGAAGCCCGGCGTGGTCGGAGCCGCTGGCCGCACCGCTACAACCGCGTATGGCACCGCCAGCCTGGGACGCCGTGTTCCGCAGCCAGCACCGGGAAGACATGGGCAAGTGGTTCGGCCATCAGTGCATTGCACGCATCATGGCCGCCGCACGCGCTGAGGCGCTGCGCGTCCGGCTCGGGGACAACGACTGGGAACAATACTACCGGCGCCATCTCTACTCGCCACGGGGTGCCGAGTTCAGGCTCAGCCTGTTTCCCCTGCCTGCCCAGGTCGACGGGCGCACGACCTGGTCCAAGGCATTCCGAGGTCAGCCTGAACTGATCCCGCAGTCGCGCTACCTGGATCTGTGCCGACATGGTGAACGCTTCCGGTTCCTCGAAAAGACGCGTGCCCGCTGGCGCCCGAAGGCGGTCATTTGCCTGAGCCATCGCCATGCCGACGAATACATCCACGCCTTCTCACTGAACGGGCTCACCAGCGAGGAGCATGCACTGCAGCCAGCAGACCAGGTCAGGCGCTTGCGCCTCTTCACCAAGGACGGAACGACGTGGATTATCTGCCCGGCTATCGGTGGCAGCGCCGGCATGACGTCGCAGGTTCAGCTGGATGCGTTTGGCAAGTTTCTGGGCATGCGCCTGGCGGCGAGCGACTTCAAGCACTGCCTCGATCTCGATGCCGTCGACCACGCAGCGTCGGCGCAGCCGGTGCGCTTGCCGGAGCCGCACCAGCGGAGCAGGTTGCCCGCCGACGCGGCTGTTGGCCATACTGTGGAACGTGTTCGACGCGTGTCTCCGGGAATGGAGCCCGCCCGGGCGGGAAATTTCGCATTGTTCGCGTAGGGCAACAGGAAAAAATCTGATTTAAATAAGTTTCAATTTTTTGAAGTGCAGATATTTGGCATAATTATCGTTCTTCATTCATTGAAATTTCCCATTGAAGGCACCGTTATGGCGGTAATGCCGTTCAGTTAACCCATCTCGTTATACATAAGTCGAGGCGCGCGATCGCCGCCCTGGCCGCCAGAAGTTGACGGAACTGGACGATATGACTGTTGTAAACCTGCTCGGAATGGCGTTTACTCTTGGATTTTCCAGAGCAAATGGGCAACGAGTCGGGGGCATGGGTGGACGAGGAATTTGAAACGCTGGATCTGGGCGATCCGAGACGGGATCGGCGAGCGAAGGCGCTGCTCAAGCGGTTTGCAGCCATGCCAACGGCAAGCATTCCGAGCGCCTGCGACGGCTGGGGCGAGACCATGGCGGCTTACCGCTTTCTCGGCAACGAAGAGATCGAATGGCGAGACCTGATGCAGCCGCATTGGGAGCGTACGGCTGAGCGCATGGGGCAATTTCCGGTGGTGCTGTGTATTGCCGATACGACCGAACTGGACTTCAACGGTCAGGAGATGGAAGGCGCGGGACCGTTGAGCTACGAAGCGCAGCGAGGGATCTATCTGCATCCGACCTACGCGGTGACGCCGGATCGGGAGCCATTGGGGGTTGTGGACGCCTGGATGTGGGCACGCGAGCTGCGGGATGCGAACGGAGAGCGCGGCGGCATCAAGGAGAGCGTGCGGTGGATTGAAAGCTATGAACGCGTGGCTGAGCAGGCGGGCACGCTGCCAGAGACCCGCCTGGTCTACGTAACGGATCGTGAAGGCGACATCGCTGCGCTGATGCAGCGAGCCGAGGAGTTGGGTCATCCTGCAGACTGGTTGATTCGTTCGCAACACAACCGCAGCCTTGGGGCCGAGGGCAAGCTGTGGGAGGCGGTGGAAGCAAGTGAAGCGCTCGGGGAGATTACCTTCATCCTGCCCGGACGTGCCGGCCAGAAGGCACGTGAAGTCAAACAGGAGTTGCGCGCCCAGCGCGTGAGGTTGCCGGGCAAGAACGGTCTGGCGCTCACTTGCCTGGTGGCCCAGGAATGCGGCGCCCCGGCCGGCGTGAAGCCGGTGGTGTGGCGCTTGCTGACTAACCGAGAAGCGCAAGACTTGGATGCGGTGATTGAGCTCATCGACTGGTATCGGGCCAGATGGGAGATCGAGCTGTTCTTCCATGTGTTGAAGAACGCCTGCAAGGTGGAGGCCTTGCAGCTATCGCAGATGGATCGCGTCGAACGGGCGCTGGTGCTGTACATGGTGATCTCATGGCGCATTGCGCGGCTGATGCGCCTGGGCAGGACGTGTCCTGATCTTGATGCGTCGCTGTTCTTCGACGCCGATGAGATACGAGGGACCTATCTGCTGTCGAAGAAGCCGCGGCCCCAGACGCCACCTACGCTCAATCAAATGATTCGCCTGATTGCATCGCTCGGTGGTTTCCTGGGCCGCAGGGGCGATGGTGAACCAGGCGTCAAAACCATCTGGCTTGGCTTGCAGCAGGTCATGGTCGCCGCTCAAACTTTGCAGGCTTTACGCGCCGAACAGCTGTGAGATCTGTATAACGAGATGCAGTTAACCACCGTCGTTCCCGCCTGCGCGGGAATGACAGTAGTGGTGGTGCCCGGGCTTAGCGTGTTTCTTGCCGGTTTCCCCAGTAGGGTTCGCGACCATAGTATTCGTGCACCGAGACGCCCCACTGGGGGTCGGCCATGCTCGGCCAGTTGTCCTTGTCGAAGCCGGGCGCCGTCTTGATCCGCTCTGCCGTCATGGCAATCCGAAAGCACTTCTCGTCGGTGTCCATCATCAGGGCGCTCCACGGAATTGCGTGCAGCCTGTTGCCGATACCGAGAAAGCCACCGGTGGTCAGCACTGCATAGGCAATGCGCCCATGCGGGACGTCAAGCATGATCTCGGAGATCTTGCCCACGTCTTGACCGTCCGACGAGTATGCGGTGGTGCCGTCGAGGCTCGACGCAGCCATCACTTGCGGGCCTGGCCCATCGCCTATGCCGGATCCTATGATTTCCGCGCCTGCGGGGATGTGAGGTTGTGATTGCATGCTGTGCTCCCATGGTGCGGGGTTGACGAACGCTAAGGATGTTGCAACGAGCATGCCTGGCCGGTCTCGCGCCTCCCGTCAACGGAGCTATTGCCGACAGGAGGCGTCATGCGTAATTTTTTCCAGGCGTTTGAAGGAAGTGACGGGTAGCGTTGCCTTCGCGGACGCTCTCAAAGTGGGACTATCGTCTGACGTGATTTGCCCCCGTACCTCCGGACATCGGGGCCACCGGCAACGAGGGGGGCGATTATCGAGCGAAGGCCTGGCCTGATGGCGGCTTGCCAAGGAGTGCCGGGGCATCTTCAGGAAATTGTTCAGCAGTGCTCGTCGGGCTGGCCCGTTACAATTTCCCCCCTTGGCCATCTTCCGTCTCGCTTCGCGCACCCATGGACCACAACCTGCCTCTCATCACCACCCTTGCCGCAGGCTTTGGCATTGCGCTCATCCTTGGATTCCTCGCCGAGCGCATCCAGATACCGGCACTGGTTGGCTACCTGGTGTCAGGCATCATCATCGGTCCTGGCACGCCGGGATTTGTCGCCGACGTCCACCTCGCCTCACAGCTTTCCGAAGTCGGCGTCATGCTGCTGATGTTTGGCGTCGGCCTGCATTTCTCCTTGACAGACCTGCTGGCAGTCAAGCGAATCGCGATACCGGGTGCCGTGGTTCAGATGGCGATTGCCACCGTGCTGGGCATGCTGATCGCATGGACCTGGGATTGGCATTGGGGGAGCGGGCTGATATTCGGCCTGTCATTGTCGTGTGCCAGCACTGTTGTGCTGCTGAAGGCACTGGAGAGCCGTGGTGTGCTGGAGACCATGAACGGCCGCATCGCCGTCGGCTGGCTGGTGGTCGAGGACCTGGCCACGGTATTGGTGCTGGTGCTGCTGCCCCCGCTGGCAGGGCTGCTGGGCGGCTCCAACAGTGCGCCGGCACAGGCCTCGGAGGCCATCGGCGTCACGATTCTTCAGACGCTGCTGCAGGTGGTCGCCTTCATCGCGTTGATGCTGATCGCCGGCCGGCGGGTATTGCCGTGGTTGCTTTGGCAGGTGGCCAAGACCGGCTCGCGCGAATTATTCACGCTTTCCGTCGTGGCGGCTGCCATTGGCATCGCGTTCGGCGCAGCCGAACTCTTCAGTGTGTCGTTCGCGTTGGGCGCTTTCTTTGCGGGCATGGTCATGCGCGAGTCACAGTTCAGCCACCGGGCGGCGGAAGAGTCCTTGCCGCTGCGCGATGCGTTCTCGGTGCTGTTCTTCGTGTCGGTTGGCATGCTGTTCAAGCCTGGCATCCTGCTGGAACAGCCGCTGCATGTCCTGGCAGTGGTCGCCGTCATCATTCTCGGCAAGTCGGCCGCCGCCTTTGCCCTTGTGCTGGCGTTTCGCTACCCGCTCAACACGGCTTTGACCGTTTCGGCCAGCCTTGCGCAGATCGGCGAGTTCTCGTTCATCCTGGCCGGCCTCGGCTTGTCACTCAACCTGCTGCCGGCGGAAGGGATGAGTCTCGTCCTGGCGGGAGCACTGATCTCCATTGCCCTGAACCCGTTACTGTTCGCGGCCGTGGAACCGGTCCGGAAATGGATCCTGGCGCGCTCGTCCATGGCACGACGCCTGGAGCAGCGTGGGGACCCCTACGCCGAGTTGCCGACGAGCACGGAACGAAAGTACCTTCAGGGCCAGGTGGTGCTGGTCGGTTATGGACGAGTCGGGAGGCGGATTGCCAGCGCCATGCAAGAGCGTGGCGTCCCCTTCGTGATTGCCGATGAGAACCGGGAGCTGGTGGAAAGCTTGCGGAAGTCGGGTCATGCAGCCGTATCCGGCAATGCCGCAGACCCGGCTGTCCTGATCCAGGCGCATATCGCAAACGCGGCAATGCTCGTGGTCGCGGTGCCTGAGCCTCTTTACGTCCGGCAGATGGTCGAGACCGCCCGGACGCTGAATCCAGAGATCGAGATTGTCCTCCGCACGCACAGCGAGGACGAGTCGGCGCTTCTTCGCAAGGAAAAATTGGGCACGGTCTTCTATGGCGAGGAGGAGCTGGCGAAGGGTATGTCCGTTCACGTGCTGGGGCGATTCGTTCCTCAAAGTGGCGGCGGGCACTGAGTCCCTTCCGGTCAGCCCGTATTGCCCACTACCGGGATCACCCCGAAGGCAACGGTAGCCACCAGCATGACCACCGCCGCCGACAGCGCCCACAGCAAGGTGTAGCGCTGATGGTCGCCGAATTCGACCTCCGCCAGTCCGACCAGCAGGTAGGTTGACGCGACCAGCGGGCTCAGCAGGTGGACCTGTTGCCCGATCAGCGAAGCGCGCCCGATCTCGGCGGCGCCAATGCCATAGACCGCGGCGGCCTTGGCCAGGATCGGCAGGATGCCAAAGTAGAACGCGTCGTTCGAAATGAAGAACGTGAACGGGACGCTCAGCACGCCGGTCACCAGGGCCATGTAGGGACCCATCCAGTCAGGCACGGCGCTGATCACGCTGTGGGCGATGGCGTCGACCATCTTGGTGCCGGACAGGATGCCGACGAAGACGCCGGCGGCGAAGATCAGCGATACCACCGGCACGACGTTGGCGGCGTGGGCGCCGATGCGTTCCTTCTGCTCCTCCAGCGTCGGGTAGTTGACCATCAGCGCGATCGCGCAGGCCACGATGAACAGGGCAGGCAGCGGCAGGGTGCCGAGGATCAGCATGACCATCAGGCCGATGGTCAGCAGGAAGTTGAACCACAGCAGCCTGGGCCTGGCGATCTGCGGGTCGCCGGCAGCAACCTCCGGCCCGGTGTCACCGGCGTGGTGCGAACACGGACCGGCATGGCCCGGCAGCCCGGTGCTCATCAGGGCCAGGGTGCCAAGCCGGTTGCGCTCGCGGCGGCCCAGCACGAAGGCCACGAACACGCCCCACATGCCGGTGACGATCATCGGCAGGATCATCGGCACGAACAGCGCCCCCACATCCACGCCCAGCGCGCTGGCCGCGCGCGCGGTCGGTCCGCCCCAGGGCAGGATGTTCATCAGCCCGCCCGCCATCATGATCACGCAGGCCAGCACCAGCCGGCTGATGCCGAGACGCTTGTAGAGCGGCAGCATGGCGGCGCAGGTGATCATGTAGGTCGTCGAGCCGTCGCCGTCCAGCGATACCAGCGCCGCCAGCACGAAGGTGCCGACCACGATCTTGACCGGGTCGCCGCCGACGAGCTTCAGGATGACGCGCACCACCGGGTCGAACAGGCCAGCGTCGATCATCAGGCCGAAGTACAGGATGGCGAACATCAGCATCACGCCGGTCGGGGCCAGCTTCTTGACGCCCTCGAGCATCATCGGCCCGAGTTCCGGGCCGAAGCCGCCAACCGCGCCGAAGGCAATCGGCACAAGGATCAATGCCACCATGGCAGACAGCCGCTTGGTCATGATCAGTGCCATGAACACGATCACCATGGAGTAGGCGAGCAGGGTCAACATCTTTTTCTGTATCTCTTTGCCGGCCATGCCGCGTAGCCACGCAGCCATGAGTCGCCGCGTGGGGGCGCGGCGGGAAACATCCAGACCGGCTGTGTGCGTCGTCCGGCGCACGGATTTCAGGGCAAGGCCGATCCCGCCGGCACGAGACAGCGTGCCGGAACATGGAGGAACGACCGGAGGGGGCGGCTGCCCTGCGCGTTGGCAAGGCCTGCCGGGTGTGTCTTAGCTGGCCGAAGCGATGCGCTTCGCTACCGCGTCAGCAAACTGAAGCGTGGAGGCCGTGCCGTGGAGGTCGCCGGTCTTCACCTGGTCCTGGTTGAGCGTCAGCCCGATGGCGGTACGCAGCCGCGTGGCAAGGTCCTGGCGTCCCACGTGGTCGAGCATCAGCCCGGCGGCGAGCATCAGCGAGATCGGGTTGGCAATGCCTTTGCCCGCGATGTCGGGCGCCGAGCCATGGACCGCCTCGAAGATCGCCGCGTGGTCGCCGATGTTGGCGCCCGGCGCCATGCCGAGCCCGCCGACCAGGCCGGCGATCTGGTCCGACAGGATGTCGCCGAACAGGTTGGTACAGAGCAGCATGTCGAAGCGCCACGGGTTGAGGACCAGCTGCATGGCGCAGGCGTCTACGATGATGTCGTCCATCTCGACACGGCCGGCATAGTCGCTGGCGACTTCCCGCGCCGCTTCCAGGAAGATGCCGGTAAGCGCCTTCAGGATATTGGCCTTGTGCACCACCGTGATCTTCTTGCGGCCGTTCCTGACGGCGTACTCGAACGCGAAGCGGGCAATGCGGCGGCAGGCGTCGCGCGTGTTGGTGCCGGTAGACACCGCCACCGCATGGGGGTCGTCGCCGACCGGGATGTAGTAGTCGTGCGCCACGTAGAAGCCGCCGACGTTCTCGCGCACCAGCACCAGGTCGATGTTGTCGAAGCGGCCGGGAACGATCGTTCGCGCGGGGCGCACATTGGCGTAAAGGTTGAATGCTTCGCGCAGGCGTACATTGACCGAGCGGAAGCCACCGCCCACCGGCGTGGTCAGCGGGCCCTTCAGCGCAAGGCCGGTGCGGCGGATGCTGTCCAGCGTGTCTTCCGGCATCGGATCGCCGCTGTATTCGACGCCGGCCATGCCCGCGCGCCGGAGGTCCCAGGCGAATGGGGCACCGAGCGCGTCCAGCACCCTGACGGTGGCATCCACCACTTCGGGGCCGATGCCGTCGCCGGGGATCAGCGTGGCGGGGATCTGTTCGCGTGCTCCGTTTTCCATCTGCGCTCCTGTCGATGTGTCGGGACCGCTGGCCGTCATGGGCTGCCGGCCCGGTTCCGTGTCTTGGGCTGGGAGCAGATTCTATGTAGGAAGGCTGTCAGCAAACTGTCAATGTTACGGATTTGTCATTGGGGTTTACGCGGATCAACGGCCTGGGAGACGCAGAGAGATACCGACGGGCCGGCACGGCGAAGCCGCCTTAGGGCAGGCTACGCCGGATGCTCGGCCATCCAGTGCCTGGCGATGTCCTCGCGGCGGCAGATCCACACGGCGTCACGGCCGCGCACGTCGTCAAGGAACCGCGCAAGCGCCATGGCACGCGCGGGATGCCCGCTGATGCGGGGATGCAGTCCGACGCTCATCATCTTCGGCGCGCGCGCGCCCTCGTGCCACAACTGGTCGAATGCGTCCCGCAGCATGCGGTAGAAATCGTCCCCGCAGGCAAAGCCGCCAGGCAGCAGGTAGCGGGCGTCGTTGTTGACAAGCGTATAGGGGATCACCAGCAGCGGCGGCGAGCTGGAGAGCCAGTAGGGCAGGTCATCGTTGTAGGCATCCGAGCTGTAAAGAAAGCCGCCTTCCTCGTGGATCAGGCGCCGGGTGCTGGCACTGACCCGACCCGTGTACCAGCCTACCGGCCGCTTGCCGCAGATGCGTTCGATCGCCGCGATCGTCAGGCGAATCTGGCGCCGCTCTTCGTCTTCAGGTACGCCACGGTAGTCGATCCAGCGGTAGCCATGTCCCGCCACCTCGTGTCCCGCGGCACTGAGCGCCTGCCCGATCCGCGGATTGAGTTCCAGTGCGCGACCGACCGCGAACGCGGTCAGCGGCAAGCGGCGCTCGGCGAACAGGTCGAGCAAGCGCCAGACGCCGGCACGCGCGCCGTACTCGTACATGCTCTCGACACTCCAGTCGCGCTCGGCCTGGCGCGGCGGCCGACCGGGCAGCTCGTGCAGGTACGCTTCGGAACTCGCGTCGCCATTGAGGATGCACGATTCCGCGCCTTCCTCGATGTTCAGCACAAACTGCAGCGCCACACGCGCGCCACCGGGCCAGCGCGGATCGGGCGGGGCGCTGCCGTAGCCGGCCAGGTCGCGCGCGGGCATCATCCCAGCTCAAAGGTCGTAATGCCAAAGATGCGCTTGTGCACCAGGCCGGGCGGCGGCCCGAGATACATGCGCGCGCAGCCGAAGACTTCCGCCATGCCGTGCCGATGCGCCAGCGCCATGGCTGCGGGATGGTTTTCCGGCACATCGAGGAACAAAGGGCCGCCCGATGCAAAGGCGGCCAGGCGTGCATAGAGTGCGTAGGCCGCGTCAGCGTCGTCAGCAAACAGCGGCCCGATCTTGCAGCCTTCCCCGCACCGGCGCACCACGCCGAATCCGGCCAGCTGGCCCTGGCGCAAGCACCCCAGCGCAAGCGCATCCGCCTGCCGGACCCATGCGCGCAGGAAGGCCTCGCGCGCGGCGGGAAAGCATGTGCGGTCGTATGCCAGCACGTCGTCGAAGGGCACAGCATCCAGCGGGACGATCGCATCGTCCGCGCGCGGCGGCTGGGGCTGGGAGCAGGGGGGCTGATCGAGCGGCACCTCGGCACGAAAGCGCAGGTTGCGATGGGAGAAAACGAAGCCGCCCCTGGCGTAGTAGTCCTGCATCGCAAAGACGCCGTCCAGCCCGATGGCAGCACCGGGCCGCAGCCGCCCAAGCAGCCGGTCCCGGCGCGCATGCCACAGCGTGTTGCCCAGCCCCCGGCCACGAAACTCCGGGCGAACGATAAAGAAGCCCATAAAGCCGAACTCCCCGTGGTACGAGGTGATCGCGCCCCCGCCGATCAACTCGCCATCCAGCTCCGCCGCGATAAAGGCATCCGGGTCCGCGGCCCAGAACAGCGCCGCGTCGTGAAGACCGGGGTTCCACCCCTCGCTTGCCGCCCAGCCGACCAGCTGATCCAGTTCGGCGCGTGTCATGTTCCGAATCACAAGGTCGTCAGACATCGCAGTCTCCCCAATCACTCTTGCGCTCTGCGGCGGCTACAGCTTCGTGGCCACAGTGCGGGCAGCGCCGGGCCGGTCGTGTTCCGCAATCCTGCCAGAACCTGGCGTCGGCGTGGTGCCCGGAACCGCCGTTTGTGTCGTGCAAACAGAACGTGTCACTTCAGCCCGCCTCCGCCGTCGCGATCTCCGGCACGACGCCGCTCGCCTGCAGCAACGTCTTGCGGAAGATCTCCACCAGCGGCCGCAGGTTGACCTTGTGCCAGGCCGCCCATAGGGGCGTGCGGTAACTGAACCACGACAGGTCATGCAGCACCACGCCCGCCGGCGCCTGGTGGCGCAGGCTTTGCTGGATCGTGGTCACGCCGAGTCCCGCGGCCACGAGCCCCAGGGCGGCCAGCGGTTCGGTCGCCTCCATCGTGATCGTCGGCGTGAAGCCAGCCTTCGCGCAAGCCGCGATGAACGTGTCATGCCGCAGCGCGGTTTCCTGGTGCATCACGCCGATCCATTTTTGCGCCGCGAGGTCGTCCGGGGTGAGCTGCTCCGCCCTGGCAAGCGGGTGGCCTTCGGGCAGCGCCAGCAGCATCGGGTCATTGAGCACCTGTGAGGCCTCCAGGTCCGGATCGTCGGGCGGCGGCGGCTCGCACACGAGTGCGATATCCAGGCTGCGCTGGCGCAGTCCTTCGAGCTGGGTCGCCGACTGCTGGTTGTACAGCGCGATGTGCACGGCGGGCCGGTCCTGGCGCAACTCGCGCAAGGCGTTCGGCAGGATGCCGGAGTGCATCGCGTATTCCAGGTAGCCGATGCAGAGGCCGCCCTCGTCGCCGCGCCCGAGCCGCCGCGCCAGCGATTCGAGCCGGTTGGCGTGCGTCAGGAAGGCGCGGGTCTCGGCCAGGAACGTGCGGCCGTCGCGCGTGAGCCGGATGCGTTGCTGGGAGCGCTCGAACAGCACCAGCCCGAGCTTTTCTTCAAGCTGGGCAATCTGCCGGCTAAGTGGCGATTGGGAGATATGGAGCCGTTCGGCGGCGCGTCCGACGTGCTCGTCTTCGGCCACGGCCACGAAATAGTGAAGTTGGCGGATATCTAGCATGTCCAGTCCTGAATTTCAGACCTCTGAGGAATCAAGTCTATCCAATTCTGTCTTGGACAGACTTAACTTGCAACCCTAGACTGCCTTCACCCCAACTTGATTTGTATCTGGAGCAGTCATGAGCATCAAAGACACACTCGCCGGCAACGTGCTCGGCTTTGGTACCGCCCCGCTGGGCAATATGTTCCGCGACATTCCGGAAGCGGAGGCGCAGGCCACCGTGGACGCGGCCTGGGCGCAAGGCGTGCGCTACTACGACACCGCGCCGTTCTACGGCGCGGGCCTGGCCGAAATCCGGCTGGGCGAAGCGCTGTCCCGGCACCCGCGCGACGAATACGTGCTCAGCACCAAGGTCGGCCGCCTGATCCTGGACGAAGTCGAAGACGCCAGCGCGCGCTCCCTGGGCGAGAAAAGCGGCCTGTTCGCCGCCGGCCGCCCGAACAAGCTGGTCAACGACTACTCGGCGGACGCCACGCTGCGCTCGATCGAGGACAGCCTCAGGCGGATGAAGGCCGACCGCCTCGACATCGTGTGGGTCCACGACATCGCCCAGGACTTCTACGGCGACGAGTGGCTGGCCTATTTCGAGACGGCCCGCAAAGGCGCTTTCAAGGTGCTGACCCGGCTGCGCGAAGAGGGCGTGATCAAGGCCTGGGGCCTGGGCGTGAACCGCGTCGAGCCGATCGAACTGACGCTGGACCTGACCGAAGTGCAGCCGGACGGCTTCCTGCTGGCGGGCCGCTATTCGCTGCTCGATCACGAGCGCGCGCTGCAGCGCCTGATGCCCAAGGCCGCGGAGCGCAAGACCGAGATCGTGGTCGGCGGCCCGTACAGCTCGGGCATCCTGGCCGGCGGCTCGCACTTCGAGTACCAGAAGGCGCCGCCCGAGATCATCAGCAAGGTCGAGCGCATCAAGGCGATCGCGCAACGCCATGGCGTCAGCATCAAGGCCGCCGCGCTGCAGTTCGTGCTGGCCAACCCGGCGGTCGCCGCCGTGATCCCGGGTGCGAGCCGGCCCGAGCGCATCGCCGAGGACACCGCCGCGCTGAAGGCGGTCATTCCCGCCGATTTCTGGCGCGAGCTGCGCGAGCAGCGCCTGGTTGCGGCAAATGCGCCGCTGCCTGGCGACAGCAACTGATCCGGGACCACATTCGATTCAAGGAGTCCACCATGGCACAAGCTTCTGCAACGATCACGCTGCCGGTTGCACCGGACCGCGTCTGGCAACTGATTGGCGGCTTCGATTCGCTGCCCGACTGGCTGCCGTATATCCCCAAGAGCGAACTGAGCGAGGGCGGCCGTGTGCGCAGCCTCGTCAATCCGGACGGCGACGCCATCGTCGAACGGCTCGAGGCCTTCGACCAGGGCGCGCGCAGTTACACCTACTCGATCCTGAAGGCGCCGTTCCCGGTCACCGGCTACCGCTCCACGCTGCGCGTGGTCGGCCTCGACGGGGACCAGGCCTCGCGCGTCGAATGGTCCGGCCAGTTCACGCCGGCCGGCGTGAGCGATGACGACGCATCGCGGCTGTTCGAGGGCATTTATCGGGATGGCCTCAAGGCATTGGAGGCAACGCTGGCCGGGGCGGCATCATGAGAGGGCTGATGGCCTTGCCGCTGGCTTTCGCGGAGTGCGTCGCTGCGCTCGCACGCGCTATCGCTGGCGAGTGCCCCTGACCTTTGTCTTTCGCTTGTTGGCTCCCCTCTCCCGCTCGCGGGAGAGGGGCCGGAGGTGAGGGCCGGCGCTTCAACGAAGTCGGGACCCCTCCCATTCCCAATCCCGCCGATTCCCTATGCAGCAGGCCCCGTGGACTCGCGGCGCACAAGCTTGATAGGAAGGGCCTGCTCTCTCACTGGATTGGTACGAGACGCGTGGGCGCCGACACAGCGCTCACGAAGCGACCAGCGCGCGCCTGTCTGCCCGGCTGAGCCACACCACCAGGAATCCCGCCGCGGCGAGCAGGCCGCCAGCGACCGGCACCGCGCTGTAGCCGAGATCCAGGCTGATAACCCCGCCACCGAGTGCTGCGCCCAGGGCATTGCCGAGATTGAAGGCGCCGACGTTGATCGACGACGCAAGTCCCGGTGCTTCCGCCGCGGCTTCCATCACCCGCATCTGCACCGGCGGGACGACGGCGAAGGTCGCGGCGCCCCAGGCCAGTAGTCCAAGGGCCGCGGTGACGTGGTGGGAGAGGGCGAAGGGGAGCATCAGCATGATGACGGCGAGCGCCGACAGGACGATTTTCGTCGCGCCATCGAGCGACCAGTCCGCGAGCCGTCCCCCCACGTGATTGCCGACCGTGAAGCCAACGCCGATCAGCACGAGCGAGAGGGTGACAAAGGTGTCGGATGCGCCGGTGAGATCGGCAAGCACCGGCGCAATATAGGTGTAGAGCGTGAACATGGCGCCCGCGCCCAGCACCGTTGTCGCCATCGCCAGCAACACGGGCGGGCGGGTGAGCACGGCCAGTTCCCGGCGCACATTGGGCGGGGTGCCGCGCTCGCCCTGCGGCAACGCCAGCCAGAGTGCAGCCATGGCGACCAGTCCCAGCACCGCGGTGCCGGCGAACGCCAGGCGCCAGCCGACCTGCTGCCCGATCCAGGTTGCCGCCGGCACGCCGCCGATATTGGCGATGGTCAGTCCCATGAACATCGTTGCCACGGCGCTGGCCTGCTTTTCCTTCGGCACCACGCTCGCGGCCACCACGGCGCCGAGGCCGAAGAAGGCGCCATGGTTGAGGCTGGTGACCAGGCGCGACGCCAGCAGCGTGGCGTATCCCGGCGCCAGCGCCGACAGCAGGTTGCCGACGGTGAAGATGGCCATCAGCGCCATCAGTGCGGCGCGCTTGCCGAAGCGGCTGAACAGCAGGGTCATCACCGGCGCGCCGACCATCACGCCCACCGCGTACGCGGTAATCAGCATCCCCGCGGTGGGGATGCTGACGTCGACGCCTTCGGCGATCACGGGGAGCAATCCCATCGGGGCGAATTCGGTGGTGCCGATGCCGAAGGCGCCGATGGCGAGCGCAAGCAGTGCGGTATTGGATTTCATCTTGGCAGATCCTGGCAGGTTCCTTACGCCGCGGCCTTGCCGTCGTAGGCGGGATAGTCGGTGTAGCCTTCGGCGCCGCCGCCATAGTGGAGCGCGCGATCGGACATGGCCAGGGGCCAGTCGTTCGCGAGGCGTGCGACCAGGTCGGGGTTGGCAATGAACGGCTCGCCGAATGCGGCAATGTCGATCAGGCCATCGGCGATGAGGTCCTCGGCGCGTGCGCGCGTCATGCCTCCGGCAAGGATCAGCACGCCTGTGAATCGGCTGCGGAATTTTTCCAGGAAATCGCTTGGGGTGGCCGAACTGCCGCGCGTGCTCTGATCCATCAGGTGGACGTAAGCGATATGGCGCCTGGAGAGTTCATCGGCGAGATGGAGATACGTTGCCTCGAGCTCAGGGTAGGCGGCCATGTCGCCGAGGCCGCCATAGGGCGACAAACGGATGGCCGTGCGTTGCGCACCGATCCGCGCCGCGACCGCGTCGATGGCTGCCAGGGTGAAACGGGTGCGGCTTTCCACGGTGTCGCCGCGGAATTCATCGGTGCGATCGTTCACCGTCGGGTTCAGGAACTGTTCGATCAGGTAACCATTGGCACCATGCAGCTCGACGCCGTCGAAGCCGGCTTCCATTGCATTGGCGGCGGCCTCGGCAAAATCGGCGATCACGCCATAGACCTCGCCGGTCGTCAGTGCCCGGGGCGCGGACACATCGACCGCACCCGGCGTGCCGTCGGCGGTGTAACCCCAGGCCTTGGTGTTCTTCGCGGTCTGGCCGGTGGCACTGACCGGCTGAATGCCACCGGGCTGGATCGAAACATGGCTCACACGGCCGACATGCCAGAGCTGGGTGAAGATCGTGCCGCCCTTGTCGTGGACGGCGTCAGTGACCTTGCGCCAGCCATCGACCTGTTGTGGTGTGTACAGGCCAGGGTTGAACAGGAAGCCCTGGGCGCTGGGCGATATCACCGTGCCTTCGGTCACGATCAGGCCGGCGTCAGCGCGCTGGCTGTAGTAGAGCGCGTTGAGGTCGTTGGGAACCCCGTCCGGATTGCGGGAACGGGTCAGCGGCGCCATGGCGATCCGGTTAGCGAGCTGGCGCTCGGCCATGGTAAAGGGCTTGAACAGTACACTCATTTTGGGACCTTGATCAGGGAGGGTGCGGCCACCGGGGGTAGTGGCCGCGGGCTCGGGAAGTTCGTCGATGGACCGCAGTTTGCGCGGTTTATATTTGTTGATTAAGCCGTGTATGGGTCAAATACTTTTGATTTCATATCAAATGTCAGGACCTGTCGTGCCGGCAGGGCTGGGCGGCATCCGAGGCCGCCGCCCAGATCAGGCACGGGTGCCCGTGATGGCCCGCGCTTATGCCGAAAAGTGCTCACCGGACCCCTTGGCGCCGCGAGCCCCTTCTGAGTAGGGATCGCGCGGGCCGTTGCCGCGTGCGCCATCCAGGTACGGGTCTGCCTGGCGCGCAGGACTGGCCGAGACACCGGTACGGTCGAGTCCGGCAACCACTTGCAGGTCGGGATGCGAATCGGCTGCGTTGGCGCCGTCGTAGAACGGGTTGCGACGGTCATTGCCGCGCGCACCGTCCAGGTAGGGGTCGACCTTGCGGGTGGCAATGTAGCCATCCCGATTGGTGATCCTGGCGCCATCGGTATAGCCGTCGCGGTTGCTGATGCGGGCGCCGTCGGTGTAGGCGTCACGAGGCGTGTTCACGCGGAATGCGCTGCCGGCGGTTTCCGGCCGGGCGGCTGCGTGGGCCACGCCGGCGGTCAGGGCGGCGGCCAATGTGATAGCCGTGAGGATGGTCTTTGCTTGCATGATGCTCTCCTGTTTAGTCCGATCGGCCAGCTTTTAAGTGATGCTATCTACTGGTAGATAGATAAACGGATCAAAAAAAACTGCCTGGTTTCACTGTTGAGAATCCGGGGCATTGCCCGGGGGTGAATGGAGTCTAGGCAGGGGGCGGCATGTCTGTCCAAGACGGAATGTGTCGGACTTAAGACCTTGCAGGTCTTGTGGGCCGGTTTGCTCCCCTCTCCCGCCCGCGGGAGAGGGGCCGGGGGTGAGGGCCGGCGCTTCAACGAAGTCCGGCCGCCACCCCGCAGCCCAGCAGTGCTCCTTACTTTTCGACAAGACGGCCCAGCGTCTCCGGCACGATCGCTGCCCCCACCAGATAGACCAGCGTGACGGCCGCGAGGAATACACCAAGGATCACCGGCAGGCCGGCGGGCGTGCCGGCGGCAAGCGATGCCAGCGTCGGCATCATCCCGCCGATGGCGAAGCCGATGTTCCACGACAAGCCCGTGCCAGAGGCGCGGATGCTGGTGGGGAACCGCTCGTTCAGGAAAATGAGGATAGGCGCGAAGCCGGCGCACCCGAGCATGCTCAGCGCCACCGCGTAGACGCCGCGCAGGGTCGCGGTTGGCGCGGCCGGCATCCATTGGTAGAGCAACGGCATCAGCACCAGGCTGACCGCGCCGATCAGCAGGAAGGCGCGCTTGCGGCCGACCAGCGTGCTGAAATGCCCCGCTGCCACCGACGCGACGATCACCCCGAGGCTGCTCAGCATCAGGATGGCCGAGGACTCGCCCGGGGATGCCTTGACCACGACCTTGAGAAAGGTGGGGAGGTAGCCGGAAGTCAGGTAGTAGGCGCTGCCCGCGCCCACGGTCAGCAGGATGTTGACCAGCAGGATGCCGCGATACTCGCGCGAGAACAGCGTGCGCAGCGGATGGGCTTGCGGCTTGGCGTGGCCGCTGGCGGCCTTTGCTGCCTGCAGCTGCTTCCACAGCGGCGACTCTTCCAGCGAATTGAAGATGACCAGCCCCAGCACCGAGCTGACGATGCCGGCGAAGAACATGCAGCGCCATCCCCACACTTCGAAGGCATCGCCGGGGAACAGCGCCGTCATCGCCATGTACGTGATCGACGCCAGCAACGCGCCGATGCCCGCGCCGCCGCCGCCCACCAGGCCGGACACCGCGCCGCGCCACGACGGCGGCACCGATTCCGTGCCGATGGTATGCGTCGAAGCGACCACGCCGCCGACGAACACGCCCTGCACCAGCCGCAGCAGGATGAACAGCGCCGGCGCGAACAGGCCGATCTGGGCGACCGTCGGCAGCAGCCCGAACGCGGCCGTCGACAGGCCGACGCCGGTCACGGCCACCACCATGGCCCCCTTGCGCCCGTGCCGGTCCGCATAGGTCCCGAAGATGGCCGAGCCGAGCGGGCGCATCAGCAGCGTCACCGCGAACGACGCGTACACCGCCGCCAGCGACAGCATCGCATGCTCGGACGGAAAGAACAGCTTGCCGATCACCGGCGCCACGAACAGCAGGATAAACAGGTCGAACAGGTCGAGCGCCCATCCCATGCACGAAGCCGTCACCGCGCCCAGCACCTGCCGGTTGTTCGCGGCCGCCGGCATCGCACCGTGCGATACCTTGTCATTTGCCAGCACTTCCATCGTTGTCTCCATATATTTTTGAATGAACGGCTCCCCGCGATGCCCACCAGGGGCATCGTCGATGCGTCCGTATGCGTCCGTATCTCCGGCGCGGCAGGCGGGTCAGCCCCGCCCGCACCCGCGCTCAGCTGCCGCGGAAATCGGGATTGCGCTTCGCGTGGAACGCTTCCACGCCCTCGCGGAAGTCGTCCGAGCTGCGCAGGCGGCTGTAGCAGTGCCCTTCGAGTTCGATGGCGATCGACAGCGGTGCGTCCTCGGTGTCGTTGAGCAGTTTCTTGGCGGTGCGCTGCGCCAGCGGGGAGAACGCGCGCAGTTCGTCGACCAGCGCATCGGTGGCGGCTTCCAGCTCGGCGTCAGCGACGCAATCCACGGCGATGCCCCACTCGTACGCCTGGCGCCCCGGGATGCGGCGCGAGCGCATGACGATGTCCTTGGTGCGGCCCACGCCCACCATCTTCTGCAGCCGCGCCGAGCCGCCGGATCCCGGAATCTGGCCGAGCTTCTGCTCCGGCAGTGCGTATTCCGTGGTGGCGGTGGCGATGCGGAAGTCGCACGCCAGCGACAGTTCGAAGCCCACGCCGAAGCAGTAGCCCTGGTTGGCCGCGATCACCGGCTTGCTGCAGCGCGCCGGCGCCGCCACGTTCCACGCGAGCTTCGACACATGCTCCGGCGACGCCTCCAGGAAGCCGCGGATGTCGCCGCCGCTGGAAAAATGCTTGCCCTGCGCGCGCAGCACGATGACGCGCACGCGGTCATCGGCATCCAGCGCCTCGAACACCGCACGCAACTGGTCGCGGGCCGCCATCGCGATCACGTTATAGGGCGGGCGATGCAGGATGATGTCCGCCCGCTCGCGGGCCGGGTCGATCTCCACGGAAAAGCCGTCGAGGTCCTGCAGGCGCTGCTGGTCGGGGTGGGTCAGTGCGAAGGACTGGGTCATGTCGTTACTCCTTGATGGGGTCGCTGTAGGGAAGAGAGGAAAGCGCGCTGTATTCGCCCGCCGACAGCTTGCGGCGCAGGATCTTGCCGACCGGCGATTTCGGGATGTCGGCGACGAACACGTAGTCGCGCGGTCGTTTGAAGTTGACGAGGTCGGAGCCGCGGCAGTAATCGTCGAGCGCGCCGGCGTCGACGCAGCCGCGCGGCTTGACGAAGGCCACCACCTTCTGACCCCAGCGGGCGTCGGGGACGCCGGCAACCGCCACCTCGTCCACGGCGGGGTGCAGGGACAGCACCGATTCGATATCGGCGGGCGAGATGTTCTCGCCGCCACTGATGATCATGTCGTCGACCCGTCCGGTCACGAACAGGTCGCCGTCGGCATCGAGGTAGCCGATGTCGCCGGTGAAGTACCAGCCGTCGCGCAGGGATTTGGCATTGGCGTCGTCGCGATTCCAGTAGCCCTCGAAGGCCTCGTCGCCGCGCAGGTCGGCGATGATCTGGCCTTCCTCGCCGGGCGCGGCCAGCTCGTCCGGCGAGGCCGCGTCAAGCCGCGCCACGCGCAGCCGCGTGTTCAGGCCGGCGCGGCCCGCACTGCCGGGTTTGCGCGCCGCGTGCTGGTCGACGCTGAAGGTATAGACCTCGGACGAGCCGTAGTGGTTGACGAACAGCTCCGGGCGGAACGCCTGCTCGAGCCGGGTCAGCAGGCCATCGTTCATGGCGGCGCCCGCGAAGCCGAGCTTGGTGACGGTGCGCACATCGTTGCTGTCGAAACCCGGCTCGGCCAGCAGGTCGTGGTAGAGCGTGGGCACGAGATAGAGGCAGCTCACGCGATGGGCGGCGATGGCCTGCAGCGCCTGCGACGCGCTCCAGCGCCGCACGCAGACAAAGAGGCCGTCCACCAGCGCCATGGCCAGCAGGGACCGCACGCCCATGGTGTGGTACAGCGGCATCACCCCCAGCGTCCGTTCGCCGCGCCGGTACAGGTTCTGCGCAACATGCGCCAGCGCGGCCGCGCGTTCCTGCCGGTGGCGGCGTGGAACACCTTTCGGCTTGCCGGTGGTGCCGGAGGTGTACAGCATGAGCGAGATGTCGCCGGCCTCAGCCAACTCAGCCTGCGTGCTGTCCCGGCGGGGCGTGGCACGGAGCAGGGTGTCGAACGACAGCGAGCCGCCCGGCGCGCCGTCCAGCGCGATGCAGGGGACTTCCTGCGCGGCGGCGCTGTCCAGCACGGCGTCGGCGCTGACCGGCTCGAACACCAGCGCCTTCACGCCGGCGTCGCGCACGCAGTAATCCAGCTCGTCCGGCTTGGCGCGCCAGTTCAGCGGGACGATGACCAGGCCGGCGAACTGGCAGGCCCAGTGCAGTGTCGCCATCTCCCAGCGGTTCTGCAGGATGGCGAGCACGCGGTCGCCCGGCCGCAGGCCCAGGTCGAGCAAGCCGGCGGCCACGCCGCGGATGCGCGCGAGCCATTGCTCGTAGGTCAGCAGCAGGTCGCCGTCGACGATCGCGGGGGCGTGGGGACTGCGCTCCACGCTTTGCAGGAAGGTGCGGCCGAGGTCAAGCATCGCAGCACTCCTCGGCAACCGGTGCCGCAATCCGGCGCGAGCGCGCGCGGCTGGCGGCCACGTCGAGGACGGCGGCGACGATCGGCGTGTAGCCCGTGCAGCGGCACAGGTGGCCGGACAGCATGTCGCGCACCTGGGCCTCGGTCGGCTCGGGTACGCGCTCCAGGTAGTCCGCACACGACATCAGGATGCCCGCGGTGCAGAAGCCGCACTGCAGCGCATGGTGGCGGCGGAAGGCTTCCTGCAGGTCGCCCAGGCCTTCGCGCGGGGCGAGGCCCTCGACGGTATTGATGGCGCGGCCGTCGGCCTGCACCGCCAGCATCAGGCAGGAGCGCGCGGCCACGCCGTCCACCCGCACCGTGCATGCGCCGCAGACGCCGTGCTCGCAGCCGACGTGGGTGCCGGTGGCGCCGAGCTCATGGCGCAGGAAGTCGGACAGCAGCTCGCGTGGCGCGCACAAGGCGCTGCGCTCGTTGCCGTTCAGCGTCAGGGTGATGCAGTGGCGCTCGTCGCGCCGCATCACCGGCGGCGCACCCGAAGGTGCGCCATTAAGGGTCTTGCTCATCTTGCCTCCTCGATTGCGCGCATGCCCAGTTGCCGCACCAGGTGGCGGCGGTACTGCGCGCTGACATGGGCGTCGTCCTGCGCGCCCAGCTTCCAGCTGAAATCGTTGATCGCCTCGGCCAGCGCCTTGCCCCGCAGGCGTGGCCAGGTCTCCAGCACCGGCCGGTCGGCCACGCCGCCCACGGCCAGCGCAATGGCGTCGTCCGTGACGATGGCGGCGCAGGCCACCAGCGCGAAGTCGCCATGCCGGGCCGAGAACTCCGTAAAGCCATAGCGCGCGCCGGGCCGCCGTAGCGGGAAGCGCACCGCTTCCACCAGCTCGTCGGGCTCGCGCGCCGTCATCAGCATGCCGCGGAAGAACTCGGCCGCCGGCAGTACGCGGCGGCGGCGCAGCGAGCGCAGCACCACCTCGCCGCCGAGCGCGGTGAGCACCAGCGGCAGCTCGGCGCTGGGGTCGGCGTGGGCGATGGAGCCGCACACCGTGCCGCGGTTGCGGATCTGGAAATGCGAGATATGCGGGAAGGCGAGCGCGAGCAGCGGCACCTCGTCGGCCAGTGACGGGCGCCATTCCACGTTGCCCTGCGTGGCGGCAGCGCCCACCACCAGATCGCCGTCTTCCACGCGCACGGTATCCAGGTCAGGGGTGCGCGAGATGTCGATCAGCAATTGCGGCTGCGCGAGCCGCATGTTCAGCACGGCCATCAGCGACTGGCCGCCGGCCAGCACGCGGGCACCCTCGCCGGCACGGGCCAGCGCTTCCAGCGCGTGCTGCGCGGATTCGGCGCGCAGGTAATCAAAGGCTGCAGGTTTCATCGACGGACTCCAAAGAGCGCCAGCAGACGCGCGATCCAGCCCGGCTTGCGCGCAGGCTTGCCCCCAGCCTGCCGGCCGAGCGATTCAAACAGCTGGCGCAATACCACCTTGGCCGCGCCTTCGAGCATGCGGCCGCCGACCGCGGCGACCTTGCCGGACACCTCGGCCTCGTAGTCGTAGGTGAGGCGGGTGCCGGCACCGTGCGGGGCCAGTTCGACCAGGCCCGCGCCGCGCGCACTGCCGAGCGACGACAGGCCCGCGCCCGCCAGCCGCAGCCGGTGCGGCGGCTCCAGGTCGGACAGCGCGATCTCGGCTTCGTAGCGGGCCTTGATCATGCCCACGCCCACGGTCACGTCGGCGCGGTAGCGGTTGTCGCCGATGGGCACGAGCGCGTGGCAGCCCGGCACGACCCTGGCCAGCGCCTGCGGGTCGAGCAGGACGGCGAAGACGGCTGCGGGCGTGGCGTCCAGGTCGACCGTGCCGCGCGCGCTCAGGGCCTTGCCGCCCTTGCCGCCGCTCTTGTTGTTCTCCGAGGCCTCTCTTGCCGCCTCGGCCAGTTCCGGACGCGATGGCGGCGGGTCGTCGAAGCCGATCATCGCCATCACCCTGGCGGGCGTGAGCGGCAGGCGGATGTCGCTCACGCCCAGCGCATCGGCCACCGCGTTGGCGACGCATGGCGGGGTGCTCATGTTGTTGCCCTCGCCGAGGCCCTTGGCGCCGAGCGGCGTGAACGGGCTTGGTGTCTCCAGGTGGACGATGAGCGGGTCGGGCACCTCGCATGTGGTCGGCATCAGGTAGTCCGCCAGCGTGCCGGACTGGAAGCTCCCGTCCGGGCCGTAGCGAAATTCCTCCATCAGCGCCGCGCCCAGCCCCTGCGCAAAGGCGCCGCGGATCTGGCCGTCGGCCAGCGCCGGGTTGAGCAGCTTGCCGGCGTCGTGCGCAGTCACGTAGCGGTCGATGCGCACGCGGCCGGTAGCGCGGTCGATCTCCACGCCGCACAGGTCGAAGGCAAAGCCGTAGCAGGCGGAGGTGTTGACGCGGTCCTGCTCGTCCGGCGCATCGAGGTTGGGGGGCGACCAGAACACGGTTTCGCGCAGGCCGGGTTCCTCGCCGGCCGGCAGCAGCTGCGGCGACCAATGCGGCGCGTTACTGGCCGCGCGCGCAAAGGGCAGGGCGGTATCCGGCGCGCCCCGGCGCACGATGCGGCCATCCGCGAAGACCAGTTCGGCCGGGTCGCAGCCCAGGTGCGAGGCCACGATGCGCGCCAGCTTGTCGCGCACGCGCGTGGCCGCCAGGTGCACGGTGCCGGCCACGGCGCCGGCGAAGCGGCTGGAGTAGTTGCCGGCGGCCACGGACCAGGCATCCTTGTGCGTGTCGAATTCGACGTTGACCACGACGTCAGCCGGATCGATGCCGAGCACGTCGGCCACGACCTGCGCCGACACGGTCATATGGCCCTGGCCCGCCGGCGTGGACGCGATGGTCACCACCACGCCGCCGAGCAGGTCCACGCTGACCGTGGCGCTGGCGATGGCGCCGTTCTTCGGGCCCGCCTTGCGGCGTGCCGCGGCCGGCGTGGCGGTGGTGATGTAGCCCATGTTCGACACCGATGGCTCGACGATGGCCGCGAAGCCGATGCCGTACAGCCTGCCCTCGGCGCGCGCGGCGTCGCGGCGGCGCTTGAGTTCACCGTAGTCGCCCGCTTCCAGCGCGCGCGACAGCGCCAGCTGGTAGTTGCCGGAGTCGAGCAGCGCGCCCGCCGCCGCGCGATAGGGAAAGGCATCGGCGGGCACGAAGTTGCGGCGGTATACGTCGAGCGGATCCAGGCCCAGCTCCACCGCGATCCGCTGCACCAGCCGCTCCAGCGCGAAGTACACCTGCGGCCCGCCGAAACCGCGCACGAGGCCGGTCGGCGTCTTGTTGGTCAGCACCACGCGGTTGCGCACCAGCAGGTTCGGGATCGCGTAGGCACCGGTTAGCAGGCCATGCATGCGGTAGAAGGTAGCGGGCTCCGGCGCACGCAGGTAGCCGCCGCAATCCTCGAGCTGGTCATACGAGAGCGCGACGATGCGGCCGTCCGCCTCGACCGCGGCTTCCAGGGTGGAAAGCCGCGCGGTGGCCGACGTGGCGGCGCTCAGGTGCTCGAGCCGGTCTTCCACCCACTTCACCGGCGCGCTCGCCTTGCGCGAGGCCAGGCACATCAGCACCACGTAGGGGAACACCGCCTGCTTGACGCCGAAGCTGCCGCCCGAGTCGCGTGGCGCGACATGGCGCAGGCGGTTGGCCGGGACCTGCAGCGCCATCGCCATCACGGCGTGCAGCGAGAACGGGCCCATGAAGTTGGAAGTGACCTGGTAGCCCTCGTCGCCGGGCAGGTGTTCGGCGATCACCACGCCGCACTCGATCGGCGTGCAGGTGTTGCGCGGGTAATGGGCGGTCAGCGCCACGCGGTGCGGCGCGGCGGCAAAGGCGGCCTCGGGCTCGCCATAGCGGAAATGGCGGTCGCTGGCCACGTTGCTGCCCAGGCCGGGATGCAGCACGCTCGTGTCGTCGGCGACGGCGGCTTCGATCGACACTACCGGCGGCAACACGCGGTACTCCACCCGCATGAGGTCGAGCGCATCCTCCGCCAGTGCGCGGCTCTCGGCCACCACCACGGCCACCGGCTCGCCCACGTAGCGCACGCGGTCGATTGCCAGCGCCCACTGTTCCATCGGTGCCTTCACGCCTACCACGAAAGGCCGTGACCAGGCGGGCAGGTCGGCCCCCGTCAGCACGGCACGCACGCCCGGCGCCTGCAACGCGGCGGCGCAGTCGATGGCGCCGAGTTCGGCATGCGCGTGCGGCGAGCGCAGGATGGCGGCCTGCAGGGTGCCGGGCCTGACGCCGAGGTCATCGGCGTAGCGGCCGCGCCCGGTCAGGATGGCGGCATCCTCGACGCGCGGCATCGGGCGGCCGAGATGTGGCGCCGGCCGGGCCTGCTGTGTCTCCAACGTGCCGGTCATTTCGCCAGCATCGAATCTTTTCATTTGCGACTCCGTTCGGTGCGACGGAACCGGGCCGGAAGGCGGCGGCGCCGTGCAACGTCAAACGGAGATTAGTGACATCTCGATATAAGTTCTAATATTGATTTCTGATTCAATGCATCATTTTTGATGATGTATAAGGGTCTTCCCGGAGACCAGCGGGGACGCACAGAAGGTGGTTAAATGCCGGAGTTATCCGCGGCACAAGCCGCAGCAATCTCATCACAAGAATTGATGCCTTGAGACCATCTTCATTGATAACCAACTGCCCATGGACCTCAAGCAAATCCAGTACTTCATCGCGCTGTTCGAGGACGGCTCCGTCACGCGCGCGGCCAAGCGCCTGAATATCGTGCAGCCGGCGCTCAGCATGCAGATCGCCCGGCTGGAAGAAGAATTCGGGCAGAAGCTGTTCGATCGCATCCCGCACGGCATGGTGCCGACCGCTGCGGGTCGCATGATGTACCGCCTGTTCCTGCCCATCGTGCGCGACATCGCCGGCGCGCGGCAGCAGATGATGCAGCGCGAGGAGCAGATGGCCGGCCGCATCACGCTTGGCATGGTGGCCTCCGAGACGGAGAGTGTGCTGGTGGGGTCGCTGGCGCGCTTCAATGCGCGCTATCCGAACGTGGAGGTATCCGTGGCGGACGGCTTCAGTGCGGCACTGATCGATCTGGTTTCCGCGGGCCAGCTTGACGCGGCGGTGGTCCATCGCCAGCGCGGCCGCCTGGGCTTGCAGGTGCAGCCGATGCACGACGAGGAAATGGTGCTGGTGACCAGCGTCGCACACGGCCCCGAACTGCCGGAATCGGTAGAAATGGCGAAGCTGCCAGGACTGGAACTGGTGCTGCCGACCAAGCGGCATGGCCTGCGCGTGGTGCTGGACACGGCGACGCAGGCGCAGGACGTCACCCTTGCGCCAAAGTTCGAGATCGACATCCTCGGCACCATCGTGCAGTTCGTGCAAGCCACGCGCTTCGCCACGGTGCTGCCGCGCATCGTGGTGCAGCGCGCCGTCGAAGACGGCCGGCTGCGGATGCATACCATCGTCGCGCCGCGCATCGTGCGGCATCTGGTGTGCGTGAGCCATCCGCAACGGCCGCTGAGCACGGCGGCCGAGGCGTTGATCGCGATCGTCACCGAGGAGATCAGGCGGGTTTCCGGGGTGGCGTAAGAGGGGAGCGGGTGGACTCGCCGGCCCGCTTCAGAGACGCTGCCGGCAAGGCGCGGGTCAGACCGCCGCCGTCACGATGATTTCCACCAGCAGTTCAGGACGTGCGAGCTTGGCCTCGCAGGTGGCGCGCGTCGGCACGGCGTCCTCGGGAATCCAGGCCTCCCAGGCTGCGTTCATGCCGGCAAAGTCCTTGTCGATGTCCTTGAGCCAGATCTGCGCGGACAGCAGCCTGGTCTTGTCGCTGCCGACGCTGGCGAGATAGCCCTCGATCTTTTCCAGGACATCGCGCGTCTGGGCGCCGATATCCCCGGAGATGTCGCTGGCCGTGACACCGGCCACGTAGACCACGCCGCTGTGCACGACGAGACGGGAAAGACGTTTGGTGGACTGGTAGCGCTGGATATTGCTCATCCGTATGACCTCGAAGAAGAATGATGGGTGGAGCGGCCGGCTGGAACCTGCGCCCGTGGTGTGCCGGCCATGGCACTGCGGGGCTTGCCGAAGCGGTCGATGGCAAAGGCATCGATCGGCAGGGTGGAGCGTTGTTCGGTGATGAGTTCGGCGACGATCTGGCCGACGATGGGGCCGAGTTCGAAGCCGTGCGCGGAGAAGCCAAAGGCATGCACCACGCCTGGGGCGGACTGGCTGGGGCCGATGACCGGGATCTGGTCGGGCATGAAGGCCTCGACGCCGGCCCATGCGCGGTTGATGCCAAGCGGGCCAAGGTGCGGGAACAGCGCCGTCACCGTCTGCGCGCTGGTGCCGAGCCTGAGCATGTCGACTTCGCCATGACGTGCCTGCGCATCGGCAGGGCAGCGCAAGCCGCCGCCGATCAGCACGGTGCCGTTGTCGAACTGCTTGAACGAGAGCGCACGCCCGGTGGCGCCGAGCACCGGCTTTACGAACGGGGCCACGCGGTGCGTGATCATCAGCATCAGTCCGCCGGCTTCTACCGGGACCGGCTCGCCGAGCTGCGCCGCGAACTCCCCGGCCCAGGCGCCCGCCGTGTTGACAAGGCGTTCGGCGCGGAACACGCCCCGCGGCGTATGCACATGCCAGCGGCCGCCGGCCTGTTCCAGGCGCGCGGCGGGCGTGGCTTCGTGCACCACCACGCCTGCCGCTTGCGCGGCCCGGCGGAACGCCATGACGGCGCGATAGGGCAACGCGTGGCCGTCACCGCCTGCCCAGATGGCGCCGGTGACATGCGGCGCAATGGACGGGACCAGCTCCCGCACCGCGTGTGCGTCGACAAGCTGTTCGTGCGTAAAGCCGAGGGCTTCCAGCCGGGCCACGCGCTGGCGCAGCGTGTCGAGCTCGGCGTCGGTCTCCGCCACCTTCAGCTGGCCGCTGGGGACGAAGCCGGCGTCGTCGCCGGTGAGTTCGTCAAGGCGATGCCAGAGCTCGCGCGAGGCCAGCGCCAGCGGGATTTCGGCGAGGTGGCGCCCCAGCGTGCGCACGCCGCCGGCATTGACGCCGGACGCGTGCCGGCCGCAATACTCGGCTTCGAGCAGCGTGACGCGCAGCCCCTTGCGCGCGAGATGGAGCGCGCTCGAGGTGCCATGCAAGCCACCGCCGATGACGATCACGTCGGCATCGGCACCGCAATCAGGCTTCACCGGCCAGTTCTCCAAGCGTGACCGGCTTGATCGGCGGCCGGATGCGGTAGTAACCCACCTCCTGCGGCGGCACGCCGCGCGCGTCGGCGATGACCTCGGTCACCGTCAGCCCGCATTGGCGCCCCTGGCAAGGCCCCATGCCGCAGCGTCCGAAAGACTTGGCCTGGTTGGGGCCGCTGCAGCCCAGCGCGACGAAGCCGCGGATATCGCCGGCGGTCACTTCCTCGCAGCGGCATACGACCACATCGTCGGCCGGCACCCGATTGGCCGGCTTGGGGCGGTACAGCGCGTCGAGGAATGGCCGGATGCCCAGGTGCGAGCGCAGCGCGGCGCGCAGCGGCACGGCCAGGCGGTCCCGTTGCGGGGCGCCGAGCTTGCCCACGTTGTAGGCGGCCGCCAGGCCGGCCAGCTCGCCCTGCAGCGCGGCGGCCACGGCGCCGCCAATGCCGCGGCCATCGCCCGCCACGAAGATGCCGGGCGCGTCGAGCGTGCCCCATTCGTCCACCACCGGCTGCCAGCACAGCTGCGTGTCGTCCCAGCGGTGCGCCGCGCGCAGCGCCCAGCTGAACTGGGTGTTGGGCACCACGCCCTGGTGCAGCAGCACCGCATTGGTGGCAAGGCGGTGGGCCTGCCCGCGGCTGGTGAAGTGCAGGGCCCGCACCGCGTCGTCGCCCTCGATCGACAAGGCCGACGCGCCCTTGTAGAACGGCACGCCGCCGCGCTTCAGGGCGCGCATCAGCGCGAGGCCCTTTTTCAGGTAGCGCCAGCCGGCCAGCGCGCCGCCCAGGTGGGCCAGCGCGCGCTGGTAGTCGGCGCCATCGGTGGTATCGACGATCGCGCGGATCGGCACCCCGGCCCGCACATATTGCCAGCCCAGCAGGTACAGCAGCGGGCCGCAGCCGGCCAGCACCACCGGTTCGGCGGGCACCACGTCGGCGCTCTTGAGCAGGATCTGCGCGGCCCCGGCGGTCAGCACGCCGGGCAGCGTCCAGCCCGGGATCGGGAAGGGGCGTTCCATGGCGCCGGTGCACAGGATCACCTGGCGGGCCTGCAGGCTGGCCACGCTGCCGTTGCGCAGGTAATGCACCGTGTGCTCGCGCGTGACCTGCCACACCGCTGCGCCGGTGATGTGCTGCGCGCCGCTGGCGGCAAAGCGGTCTGCCAGCGCGCGGCCGGCCGCGTAGTCGGGGCCCAGGATGCGCAGGCGCTCCGGCGGGGCGCTCTGGATGCTGCGGTAGATCTGGCCGCCACAGGCTTCCTGCTCATCGAGCAGGGCCACGCGCGCGCCGGTGGCGGCGGCGGCCACCGCGGCCGCCATGCCGGCCGGGCCGGCGCCGACGATGGCGATGTCCACGTCGAGGTCAGCCATGTTCCACCTCCGCGTCGCGGGCGGTAGCCACGGCGGGCGGCAACGGCAGGGTGCGGGCGCCATCCTGGGTGCGCACGCGCATGCCTTCGCTGACGGTCACCAGGCAGCTTTGCCGGCTCGGTTGCCCGTCGATTTCCATCAGGCATTCGAAGCAGACGCCCATCATGCAGTACGGTGCGCGCGGCTCGCCGCTGACCGGCGAGTTGCGGAAGCGGGTCACGCCGCTCGCCAGCAGCGCCGCGGCAACGCTGCACCCGGCCGGCACCCGCAGCGGCGCGCCGTTGAATTCGATGGCGACCGTATCGGCGCCGGCGCTGCTGCCGGCGGCGGACGTGTCCATCCGTTTGAACAAGCGATCAGTGGGCATGGTGGAAGGTCTGGTTGGAGTTCAGGAAGCGGTCGCCGGCAAACACGTCGATACCTGTGGGCCGGTCACCGCCGGCTACCCAGGGCGCCACCAGCAGCGCATGCGCGGCGGCCAGCGTGACGCCGCTATGGCACGTGGTGACAAAGGCGCCCGGACAGGCCGCGCTCTCCTGGTAGATCGGAAAACCGTCCGGGCTCATCACGCGCAGCGCACCCCAGGCCCGCACCAGCTTGAGGCCGGCCAGCGCGGGGAAGCTGCGCACGCCGCGCCGGGCAATCTGGGCGAGCACGTCGGCGGTGGTGCCATCGTCGAAGCCGACGTCTTCCATCGAGTCGCCCAGCTGGATCGTGCCTTCGTCGGTCTGGCGCACGTAGGTGGTCGGGAAATCGAGGAAGGGCGTGGCGCGTTCGCCGATCAGGACCTGGCCGCGGTTCGGCGCCACCGGCGCATGCAGGCCAACCTGCGCCGCAAGCATGCGGTTGCCGAGGCCGGCGGCCAGCACGACGCGTGGCGCGGCAAAGCGCGCCTTGCCGCCTGCGCCCGCATGGACGGTGAAGCCGCCCGCCTCGGGCGTGATCGATTGCGCGCCATGCCGGCCGACGATGCGGACGCCGCGCGCCTGGCAGGCGGCATGCAGCGCGCGCAGCAGCTTGAGCGGATTGGTGTGCCCGTCCATCGGCGTATAGCTGGCGCCGGCCACCGCGGGCCCGACGCCGGGCAGCCGCCGCGCAAGTTCGCGAGCGTCGAGCATCTCGAACGGATAGTCGCCGTGCAGCGCGTCCTGGATGCTCTGCAGCCGCTCGCGGCGCGCCTGCATTTCCTCATCGGAAAAGCACAGGTGGAAGCCGCCCGGCTGCCTGAGGCAGACGTCGATGCCGGTTTCGTCGCGCAGCGCGTCGTGCAGCTGCGGCCACAGGCGCGCCGAGCCCAGCGTCCAGCGCGCGTAGGGCGCCATGCCGAAGCCCTTGCCCTGGACCCATACCAGGCCGAAATTGCCGCGCGAGGCACGCAGGGCATCGTCGCCCTCGTCGAGCACGGTGACGCGCGCGCCTTGCCTGGCCGCGCCGTAGGCGATGGCAGTGCCAACCAGGCCGCCGCCAATCACGATGAGATCGGATGTAGTCATGTCAGTCGGGATTCAGTTCTTGCCGATCAGCACGCGGTCGAGGCCGACGATACGGTCCAGCAGCACCATCAGCACGAGCGTGCCGACGATCAGCACCGTGGATACCGAAGCCACCAGCGGATCGATGGTCTGCGCGATCTGGTTGTACATCGCCACCGGCAGCGTGGTGGTGCCGGGCGTGGCCACGAACACGGTCATGGTCAGCTCGTCGAAGCTCTGGATAAAGGCGAGCATCCAGCCGCCCACCACGCCGGGCAGGATCAGCGGCAGTACCACGCGGCGGAATGCCGTGAAGCGGCTGGCGCCGAGCGAGAGCGCCGCGCGCTCGGCATCGCGGTCCAGGCCGGTGGCGGCAGCCAGCACCAGCCGCAGCGCGTAGGGCATGACCACCACCACGTGCGTGAGCGCCAGCCAGAAGAACGAGCCGGTCGCGCCCAGCGTGGTAAAGAAGCGCAGGAAGGCCACGCCCAGCACCACGTGCGGGATCATCAGCGGCGACAGGAAGAACGCCATCAGCGCGCCGCGGCCGGGAAAGCGATGGCGGACCAGCGCCAGCGCGGCGGGCACCGCCAGCGCCACCGCGATGGTGGCGCTGGACAGGCCGAGCATCAGCGACAGCCAGAAGGCGTCGACGATCTCGTGCGCATCGGCAATGGCGCGGAACCAGCGCAGCGAGAGGCCGTCGGTGGGCATCGAGATATAGCCCTTGCCGGTGAAGGACACGGCCACCACCACCAGCAGCGGCGCCACCATGAAGACGATGAACAGGGCGTGGAACAGCAGGGAAAGCGGACCATTCTTGCGCATGGCGTCAGCTCCTTATGCGTCGAAGACCTGGCGGAAGCGGCGTTCCACCAGCCGGTTGCAGCCGACGATGACGATCACGTTGGCCACCAGCAGCAGCACCGCGATCGAGGCGCCCAGCGGCCAGTTCAGCGTGTTCAGGAATTCGTCGTAGGCGGCCGTGGCCACCACCTTGAGCCGACGGCCGCCGAGGATGGCTGGCGTGGCGAAGGCCGATGCCGACAGCGCGAAGACGATGATGCTGCCCGACAGGATGCCGGGCAGGATCTGCGGCAGCACCACGCGGCGGAACACCGTGAACGGCGAGGCACCGAACGCCTGGCCGGCCTGTTCCACCTGCGGGTCGAGCTTCTGCAGCGACGCCCATACCGAGATGACCATGAACGGCATCATCACGTGGGTCAGTGCGACAATGACGCCGGTCTGCGTGAAGACGAGCTTCAGCGGCGCGTCGACAATGCCCAGCCATTGCAGTGCCTCATTGATCAGCCCGTTGTTGCCCATCAGGATGGCCCAGCCCAGCGTGCGCACCACCACCGAGATCAGCAGCGGACCCAGGATGACGATCAGGAACAGCCCGCGCCACGGGCTGCGCATGCGCGACAGGATGATGGTCTCGGGCACGCCGAACACGATGGACAGCACCGTCACCGCCAGCGCCATGCCCGCCGTGCGCAGGAAGATCTCGTGGTAATAGCTGTCGCCGACGATTTCCAGGTAGTTGGCGGCCGTCATCTCCGGCAGCACGCCGCGCGTGCCGTCGAACGCGTGGAACGACAGCAGCGCCGTGAGCGCCAGCGGGACCAGCAGCATCGCGCAGAACAGCAGCAGGGCGGGGCCGCACAGCAGCCACGGTGCGGCGCCGGCGAACGGCTGGCCGGCCGGGCGTGGCGCCGACACGGGCGCGCCGGCCAGGTTGGGGGTTGCGGTATCAGGCATGCTTCGACTCCGAGGCCAGCACGCGCAGGTCCTGGTCTTGCCAGAGCACGCTGACGGCGGCGCCTTCCGCGGGTGGCGCCTCGCCAAGGTTGGGCTGGCTGACGCGCAGCCGGCCCAGCGCGCTGTCGACCTCGAGCATCCAGTGGTTGCCGAGGAACAGGCGTGCCTGCACCGTGCCGGGAATGCCGCCGTCGCCGGCCCGGCCGAGCCGGATCTTCTCGGGGCGGACGTAGACGTGCACGTCGCGCCCGACCTGGCGGCCTTCATGCGGCACGTGCGCGAGCGTTTCGCCCAGGCGCACTTCGCAGCAGCGCGGATTGGTCTGTTCGACCACGCCCGGGATACTGTTGGTCTTGCCCAGGAATCCCGACGCGAAGGCCGACTGCGGGCGTTCATAGGCCTCGAACGGCGTGGCAAGCTGGACGATGCGCCCGCCATGCATCACCGCGATGCGGTCGCTCATCGTCATCGCCTCGACCTGGTCGTGCGTGACCAGGATGGTGGTGATGCCGAGGTGGCGCTGGATCGCGCGCAGCTCGATGTGCATGTCCTCGCGCAGCTTGGCGTCGAGGTTCGACATCGGCTCGTCGAGCAGCAGCACCTCGGGACGGATCGCCAGCGCCCGGGCAATGGCCACGCGCTGGCGCTGGCCGCCCGACAGCTCTTTCGGAAAGCGCTTGCCGAGGCCGCCCAGGCGCACCAGCTCGAGCGCCTCGTCGATCCTGCGGGCGCGCTCCGCCGCCGCCACGCCGCGCATTTCCAGGCCGAAGCCGATATTGCCGGCCACGGTCATGTGCGGAAACAGCGCATAGCTCTGGAACACCACCCCCATGCCGCGCTTTTCCGGGCGCAGCGCGGTGATATCGCGCCCGTCGAGCACGATGCGCCCGCGCGTTGGGTCGACAAAGCCGGCAATCATCTGCAGCGTGGTGGTCTTGCCGCAGCCGGACGGGCCCAGCAGCGACAGGAATTCGCCGCGCCGGACTTCGAGGCTCAGGTCTTCGACGGCATGAAAGCTGCCAAAGGTTTTCGCGAGGCCGCTCAGTGTAAGGAAGCTCATGGTTATGCGGGGGCGGTCATGTTGACGGTGTCGAGGGGCGGGAGGATGGGCGGTCTAGCGTTCCACCGTCCGGTTCCAGCGGTTGGTCCACTCGGCGCGCTTTTCGTTGACCAGGGTCCAGTTGGTGGGCAGCAGCTTGTCGACCTGCGCCTGGCCGTACGGCACCTTGGCGGCCACCGTCGGCTCGAGCCTGGCCTTGCCATTGACCGGCCCCCAGCCCTGGCTGTCCGCCAGGATGGCCTGCACCTCCGGCGTGAGCAGGTATTGCACGAAGGCCTGCGATTGCTCGGGCACATCGCTCTGCACCACCGGACACGCGGCGGTCAGCAGGGCGGGAGCGCCTTCCTTCGGATAGACGAATTCCACCGGGAAGCCGGTGTCCTTCAGGCTTTGCGCGCGCCCGCTGCCCCACACGGCCAGCGTGACATCGCCGTTCTGGAACAGCTCGGTCATCTTGCCCGGCGACGGCTCCCACGCCAGCACATTGGGGCCGACCTCCTTTGCCAGCGCGGTGAAGCCGGGGTCGATGTTCTGGTCGCTGCCCTTGCGCAGCTTTGCAAACATGGTGAGCGTCTGCAGCCCGTAGGTGTTGCTGATCGGCGGGATGGCGACCTTCTGGCGCAATGTCTTGTCGGTCAGCGCTTCCCAGGAATCGGGCTTCGGCAGGCCGGCCTTTTTGAACGCCTCGGTGTTGTAGACCAGGCCGGTTGCCACCACGCCGATGCCGGTGGCCTTGTTGCCGCCGATTTTCGCGATCGGGTAGAGGTCCTTGTAGACCGGCGCATCCTTGATGGCGTCGCAGAAGCCGAACTGCACGGCCTGGTACATCGGGCCGTCATCCAGCAGCACCACGTCGAGTTCCTGCCTGGCCTTCTGCGCCTGCAGCTTGGCCAGGGTGTCGGTGGAGTTGCCGGCCACGTAGACCACCTTGACCTTATGCCTCGTCTCGAAGGCGGGAATGATCTTTTCCTTGAACGCCTTTTCGGTGGAGCCGCCGTACGAACCCACGTAGAGCGTGGGCTGCTGGGCCATGGCGGCCGAGGCACTGCACAACGCGAACACTGCTGCGGCCAGAACTTGCTGCTTCATGCTTTCCTCCGTGGTATGCACCAATAAAATGCAAGTCGATCACCACATCCATGCATTAGGGTTATCCCTGCACCATAACGACAATGTTCAGGAAATATGCGGCGTTCAGATAGATTAGGAGGATGTGGCGGCCGTGAAAAATTCTTTTTTTTGGCACATCCATAATGGCATGTTATAGACTTGCTCCATGAAAATCCGCCAGCTCGAAGCCTTCCGGGCCGTGATGCTCTGCCAGACCGTCACGCGCGCCGCCGAGATGCTGCACATTTCGCAGCCAGCCACCACGCGCCTGATCGCGGACCTGGAAGAGGCGGTAGGGTTTGCCCTGTTCGAGCGCTTGCGCGGCCGGCTCCACCCCACCGCCGAGGCCCAGGCGCTGTTCGACGAAGTGCAGCGCTCGCTGGTGGGGATCGACCGGATTGCGCAGACTGCGCTGGAGATCCGCGACATGCAGCGCGGCTCGCTGCAGATTGCCGCCGCGCCGGCGCTGGCGTTGTCGTTCCTGCCGCGCGCGATCGCCGCGTTCATGCAGGATCACCCGCAGACCCACATCACCATGCTGCCGCATTCGTCGCGCACGGTCGTGCAGATGGTGTCGGAGCAGCGCTGCGACGTGGGCTTTGCGATCCTGTCGATGAACCATCCCAGCACGCACGGCGAGCGCCTGCTCTCGACCCGGATGGTGTGCGCGTTGCCGGCCGGACACCGGCTGGCCAGCCAGGACGTCATCCGGCCCCAGGATCTCGCGGGCGAGCGCTTTGTCTCCCATCCGCGCGTGCTGGATTCCCGCCTGGAGATCGATGCGCTTTTTGCTTCCTACGGCATCGAATGCAAGGTGCAGGTGGAAACGCAGGTGTCCTGGAGCATCTGCGCATTCGTGGAGGAAGGGCTGGGCGTGGCGCTGATCGATCCGGTCACCGCGCACGAGTACAAGGGCACCGGGGTCTGCTTCCGGATGTTCGAACCGTTGCTGACGACGGATTTTTCCGTGCTGTTTTCGGCGCAGCGTTCGCCGTCGATCCTGCTCAAGGCGTTCGTGGCCCACACACGGGCCTATGCGTTGTCGAGGCTCGATCCCCGCTTTGTCGTGGGCTAGGTGATTTGCGGGCTTTGACGCACGGCGCCGGCGGCGCCACGGCGGGCGCGCCACCGGCGTCGCTGGCGGGTCAGTCCTCGCTGTACCCCGGATACTGCACGCGCGCCACGGCGGGCGTCACCTTGCCGTCGCGCAGGTCGCGGGCGAGCGCGTGCGCGGGGCGCTGCGCCGGATCGCCATAACCGCCTCCGCCCGGCGTCTCGATGCGCACGCTTTCGCCCTCCGCGAGTTCGATGTTGGCCGTCTTGGAGAACAGCTCGGTCGCCTGTCCGGTGCCATAGTTGCGCACCAGCCGGGCGCGCCTGCCGTCATGGCCGCCATCCACGCCGGCGGGGATGCCGACCGTATGGCTGTCCGAGCGCGCCGAGAAGACGATGCCGGGCGTCAATGCGCGGATCTGCTTGGCGATGCCCAGCCCGCCGCGCGTGCGGCCGGCGCCGCCCGAGTCCGGAATCATCGCGTACTCGTCCATGCGCAGCGGATACTCGTGTTCGAGCGCTTCGACCGGCAGATTGGAGGTATTGGTCATGTGCACGTGGACTGCGTCCATGCCGTCGCCGTCATAGCGCGCACCGCTGCCGCCGCCGATGGTCTCCAGGTAGACGAAATGGCCGTCACGCTGGCGCAGCCGCCCGGAGAACACGATTGCCGGGCAGGAATCGTTGCCGGAGGCCATCATCTTCTCCGCCGGCAACAGCCCGCGGAACGCGCCGAAGATGGCGCCGGCCACCTTCTGCGCGGTAATGGAGCGCGCGCCCACCGCGGCGGGCGGCTCGGGATTGGTGATGGTGCCGCGCGGCGCCGTGACGGTGATCGGCGCGAACATGCCGGCATTGGGTACCAGTTCGGGATCGAGCAGGGCCTTCACCGCGTAGTAGGCCGTGGCCCGCAGCGCATTGATGGGGAGGTTCATCGCCCCCCGTGCCTGCTTGCCCGAGCCTTCGAAATCGAGATGGAGCCTGCCGCCGGCCACGGTCAGCGTGACGCAGATCGGCACCGGATCGCCACCCAGGCCGTCGTCGTCCAGATAGCTGCTGAAGGTGTACGTGCCCTCGCGCAGTTCGGCCACGCGGTTCATCAGGCGGCGGCGCGTGTAGCGGATCACGTCTTCGACGCAGCGCAGCACCTCTTCCAGGCCCATCTGCCGGATCAGCCCACGGACGGCGTCGGCGCCGCGCGCGTTGGTCGCGATCTGCACCCGCAGGTCGAGCATCCGCTCCTCGGGGTCGCGGGTGTTGCAGCACACCAGCCGCAGCAGGTCATCGTTGGGCTTGCCGGCATCCACGATGCGGCAGGCGGGGATCCGCACACCTTCCTCGAAGATGCTGCGCAGCGTGCCGGCGATCGAGCCCGGCACCGCGCCGCCGACGTCCGAATGGTGCGCGATATTGGCCGTGAAAAAGCGCAGCGTGCCGTCCCAGAATACCGGCGTGACGATATTGATGTCGGGCAGGTGGCTGCCGTTGGCCAGGTAGGGATCGTTGCAGATGAACACGTCGCCGTCGCGGATGCTGCCGGCCGGGAATTGCGCCAGCACCGCCTCGATCGCCCCGTTCAGCGAGCCCAGGTGCAGGGGAATCTGCGTGCCTTGCGCCACCAGCCTGCCGGCGGCGTCGAACAGCGCGACCGAGCAATCCTTGCGTTCCTTGATATTGGTCGAGAATGACGCCCTGACGAGCGTGTTGTTCATGTCCTCGGTGATCGAAAGCAGCCGGTTGCTGAACACCTCCATCCCGATCGGGTCGGACAAGGCTTCAATCTCGGCGGCGGTGGCGTGAGTTTCAGAGGGCATGCTGGGGCTCCGGGGCG
This sequence comes from Cupriavidus oxalaticus, assembly GCF_016894385.1. Taxonomy (NCBI): domain Bacteria; kingdom Pseudomonadati; phylum Pseudomonadota; class Betaproteobacteria; order Burkholderiales; family Burkholderiaceae; genus Cupriavidus; species Cupriavidus oxalaticus. The sequence goes on along the minus strand of NZ_CP069811.1, from coordinate 2,222,143 downwards.
GCGGTATGCTGTTGCGTGTCTGCATGGGCAGGGGCGGCGTGTGCGGCGGGTGCGGCGGGTGCGGCGGGAGCGAGCATGACAAGCAGGTTGCCATAAGCGTCCACCTCGGCGTGATGATGCGGGCCGAGCACGGTGGTCGAGCTCATTTCCTCGATGACCGCCGGGCCGTCGATGCGGTGGCCGGCGCACAGCCGGTCGCGGTCATAGACCGGCGTGGCTTGCCAGCCGTGGGCGCGGCCGTGGTAGACCTCGCGCGCGCCGGCCCGGGCCTGCGCCAGCGACCCGCCGGTGCGTGCCGGGGCGAGCGGCGCCTTGATGACCTGGCCCACCGCCTGCACGCGGCAGTTGATGACCTGCACGGCGCGGCCGGGCACGCGGTAGCCATACTCGCGGGCGTGCGCGGCGTCGAAGCCGTCAAGGAAGGCGTCCAGGCTGTCCGCGTCGACGTGGTCCATCGGAACCTGGACTTCAAAATTCTGGCCGTCGTAGCGCGCGTCGATGGCAAAGCACAACCGCTGGCGTGCCGGTTCGACGTGCTCGGCCTCCAGCCAGGCGAGTGCCTCGGCCCGCAACTGGGCGAAGGCATCCACCACGCGGTGCCATTGGGCCGGCTCGGCGATGGAGATCTCGCTGCGCACGAAGTCGAACGAGATGTCCGTCAGCAGGATTCCGCGCGCGCACATGGTGCCGGGCTCCTGCGGCACGATCACCACCGGGATGCCGCACTCCTGCGCCACCTCTACCGCATGCAGGGGACCCGCGCCGCCATAGGCATAGAGCGCAAAGCGGGACAGGTCATAGCCCCGCTCGGTCGATACCGCGCGGATGGCACGGCTCATATTGGCATTGGCGATCCGGATGATCCCCTCGGCCGCCTCCTCCAGCGTGATGCCCAGCGGTACGGCGACCTGCTCGGTGACCGCGCGGCGCGAGCCGGCCAGGTCGACCGGCATGCGGCCCTTCAGCAGGGCCACCGGATTGAGCCGCTGCAGGGCAATCTCCGCGTCGGTGATGGTGGCCTGCGTGCCGCCACGTGCATAGCCGACCGGCCCGGGCACGGCGCCGGCGCTATGCGGGCCGACCTTGAGCGAGCCGGCGTCGTCGCGCCACGCAATGCTGCCCCCGCCGGCGCCGATCACATGGATATCCACCATCGGCGTCTTGACCGGATAGCCCGCGACCTGCCGGTTCGACGTGAACAGCGGCCTGCCGCCGGAAATCAGCGAGACGTCGGTGCTGGTGCCGCCCACATCGAACGTCACCAGCTCGGTCCGGCCGATGGCGCGGCCGACCGCCGCCGCGCCTACCACCCCCGCCGCCGGCCCCGACAGGCAGGTACGCACCGGGAATTGCCGCACGGCGCTGGCAGACATCAGGCCGCCGTTCGAATGGATGGTGTAAGGCGCATGGCTGACGCCGAGCGCCCTGGCGCGCTCCAGGAAACGATCCAGGTAGCGCGCCATGCGCGGCCCCACGGCGGCATTGAGCACCGTCGTGGACAGCCGCTCATACTCGCGGAACTCCGGCAGGACCTCGCTGGACAAGCTGACATAGGCGCCGGGCATGACTTCCTGCACGATCGCGCGCGCGCGCTGCTCATGGCAGGGGTTGCGGTAGGCATGCAGGAAGCCGATCGTGACCGCTTCGAGGCCGGCATCGCGGAAGGCCTCCGCGGCGCGGCGCACGGCCGCCTCGTCCAGCGGCGTGACCACGCGGCCCTGTGCGTCGAGCCGCTCCGGCACTTCGATGCGATGCTCGCGCGGCACCAGCACCGGCGGCTTGGTCACGCTGTAGTCGAACAGGTGGGGGCGGGTCTGGCGGCCGATTTCAAGGATGTCGCGGAACCCTTGCGTGGTGATCAGGCCGACCTTCGCCCCCTTGCGCTCGATGATCAGGTTCGTGGCCACGGTCGTGCCATGGCCGATGTGAGCCACCTCGGCGGCGGCGATCCCGTGGTCGCCGAGCAGCTCGGCGATGCCGCGGTCGATGGCCTCCGACGGGTCATGCGGGGTGGAGGGAACCTTGTGGAAATGCACGGCTCCCGCGGTCTCGTCGATCATGGTGAAGTCGGTGAAAGTCCCGCCGACATCGATACCGATTCGGTACATGGTTGGTCCTGGCTGGTGCTGGTGAGGAGGGGAGTGCCGGGCGTCGCAGGCGGCCCGGTCCGGGACGGCGCACGCCGCCGCCCCCGGGAGCAGATCTCATTCCGGCTTGATGCCGGCGGCCACGGCAACGGTGTGCCACTTGGCCATGTCCTTGCGGATGAACTGGCTGAATTCCGCCGCAGACATCGGGGAGGGCTGCGCGCCCTGTTCCGTCAGGTAAGCGGTCATTTTTTTGCCTTGCAGCACGGCCGCCAGTTCGCGCGACAGGCGGCCGGCAATATCGGCCGGCATGTTCGCCGGCCCGAACAGGCCAAACCAGACGATGGCTTCAAAGCCGGGGTACCCCGATTCCGCCACGGTCGGCACGTTCGGCAGCAGGGGCGAGCGCGTCAGCGATGTCACCGCGATCGGCTTGAGCTTGCCGTTGCGGACGTAGCTGTACGAGGTCATGACCACGTCCATCATGCTGTTGACGTGGCCGCCCAGCAGGTCCGCCATGGCGGGGCCGGAGCCCTTGTAGGGCACGTGCGTGAGCGAGACGCCGGCCGTGGCCTTGAACAGCTCCATCGCCAGGTGGTTGGAGGTGCCGTTGCCGTTCGAGGCAAAGGCGAACTTGCCCGGTTCGCGCTTGATCAGGCCGACGAAGTCCTTCATGTTGCTTACCGGCATCGTGTTGTTGACGACCAGCACGTTCGGGATGGTGGCAACCAGGGCCAGCGGCGTGAAGTCCTTGATCGGATCGTAAGGCAGGCGGGCAAACAGGCTGGGGGCCACGGCATGGGTGCTGACCGATCCCATCAGGATGGTGTAGCCGTCCCCGGCCTGGCGGGCCACGTACTCGCTCCCGACGGTGCCGCCGGCGCCGGGCCGGTTCTCAACGATCACCGTCCCCTTGATGCGCTCACCCAGTTCTTCGGCAATCTTGCGCGCGATCAGGTCGGTCGAGCCGCCCGCCGCGAACGGCACGACCAGCCGGACGGGCTTGGCGGGCCAGGCCGGTTCGGCATGGCTGGCGGGGCTGGCAAGCAGCAGGGAACAGCACAAAGGCAGGCTTCGCAGCAGGTGCAAGAGATGCTTCAGGCGCGGCATCGTTCGATTCTCCGTGAGGGGCAGCCGGTCGGGACCGGAGGGGATGGTTGCGCTGGGCGGCTGGAGCGGTGCTGTTCTATGTGGGTGACTGCGCGGGTGATTGCGCACCGGTCATTGCCATGGTACGGACGGAATCGGCCTGAAACGATATAGTGCCGTTTATACCTACATCCACCGTATCTATACCCAGGCGTGCGCCATGAAGCATCCCGACCTGAACCTGCTGTCGCACTTCGATGCCTTGCTTGCGTGCCGCAGCGTCTCGCGCGCGGCTGAGCAGATGCAGCTTTCGCAGCCGGCCATGAGTGCCGCGCTGAGCCGCCTGCGGCGCCTGTTCAACGATCCGCTGCTGGTGCGCGACGGCGCGCTATGGAAGCCCACGGCGCGGGCGCTGGAGCTGCACCGGACCTTCGCCCCCATCCTGCAGCAATGGCAGCTCGCCACGGCGCCGCGCGAGGCGTTCCATCCGGCCACCAGCAAGCGCGTGATCTCCATCTATGCCACGGACTACGTGCAGTTCACGGTCATGCCCAGGGTCGCGGCCCGCGTGTGCCGCGACGCGCCCAACATGCAGCTGCGAGTCTTCCCGGCGCGCCTGCAGCACGGCCTGAGCATGCTGGAGACCAACCACGTCGAGCTGATCGCCGGCTATTACCCGGAACCGGCGCCGAACCTGCGCACCCGCTTCCTGTTCGACGAGTCGACGGTCTGCCTCGTGCGCGCCGGCCATCCCTCGCTGGAGCGGTCGTGGAACATCGACGCCTATCTGCACTACGGGCATATCGACCTGGCGGCGCACACGCGCTACTTCAGCGAGCGCATCGACCGGGCGCTGGAAGGGCTGGGCCGCAGCCGCAGGCTTGCCATTACGCTGTCGAGCTATCTGGCCTGCCCCCACGTCGTGGCATCGTCCGACCTGATCGCGACCCTGCCCAGCAGCGTGGCGACAGCGCTCGCGCGCAATACCCGCACGGTGATGCGGGAAGTGCCGCTCGCGCTGCCGATGCTGAGCGTGTCGCTGTACTGGCATGAGCGCTACCAGCATGATCCTGCGCATGCCTGGCTGCGGCAGCTGATTGCCGAGCTGTTCTAATGTCCTGCCCGGAAAGCCGCCCGCGCCAGCCGGGCGCAGGCAGATGCGGCCCGGGCGCCGTTCATCGTGCCGGTCATCGCGCCGTCCAAGTTGCCGCTCCGCGCGCAGGGCTCCCGCCGCCGAGCACTTCGATCAGATACTCGACGAACGACGCGATCCGCGACGAGATCGCCGTGTTGCGGTAGTAGACGGCATGCACCGGCTGCCGCACGTCCTGCGTGTGACGCGCAAGGACCTGCACGAGACGCCCGGACTCGCGGTCCTGCGCGGTCATGAAATCCGACAGGCAGACGATGCCTGCGCCGTCGAGCGCGAGTTGCCTGAGCGTCTCTCCGCTCGACGACCACACGGCCGGCGCGATCCGGTACGGCTCGCCGTCCGCGCCAGGTATCGGCCACACGTTCAGTGATTCGGGCTGGTTGAAGCCGAGCAGCGCATGCCCGCCGAGATCCTCCGCCTTGCGCGGCTGGCCGTGCGCGTCGAGATATGCCGGACTGGCGAGAATGCGCACGCGGCTGTTGCCGATCAGCCGGCTATGCAGCGTCGAATCCTTCAGGCGGCCGATCCGGATCGCCACGTCGGTGCGCCGCTCGAGCAGGTCGATGATGCCTTCGTTGCTGTTCAGCTCCAGCTCCACCTGTGGATAGCGCTCGCGATAGCCGCGCACGAGCGGCACGATCACGTGCAGCATGAACGGCGTCGCGGCATCGACCCGCAGTCGCCCCGACGGCTTCTCGCGCCGCGCGAGCATCTGCTCTTCGGCGCTTTCGACCGAGTCGATGATCGCCCGCGCATTCTGCAGGAAGGCCCGGCCTTCCTCGGTCAGCTCCAGGCGGCGCGTGGTCCGCCGCAGCAGCGTGGTCTTCAGCTTTTCCTCGAGCCGCGCGAGCGTGCGGCTCGTCGCCGACACGGTCAGGTCCAGCTGCTGCGCGGCCGCGGTGATCGAACCGGTGTCGACCACGGTCGCAAATGCCTGGAGTTCGTCGAGCGTGATGTTCATTGTTGATATGAAATCAAAACTGTTTGGTTTATAGACGACTTTTTATGCAAAAGTAAAGCGGGCACACTGCGCTCCATCCTCACCGGTCCCTACCAAGGAGCACACCATGCGCAATATCCCCGCTTTCGGCCTCGGCACGTTCCGCCTGCAAGGCCAGGTTGTCATCGACTCGGTCCGCAACGGCCTCGAACTCGGCTACCGCGCGCTCGACACCGCCCAGATCTACGGCAATGAAGCGGACGTGGGCGAGGCGATCGCCGCTTCCGGCGTGCGCCGCGACGATCTGTTCCTGACGACGAAGATCTGGGTCGACAACTACGCACAGGACAAGCTCGTGCCCAGCCTCGAGGAAAGCCTGGCGAAGCTGCGCACGGACTACGTCGACCTGACGCTGATCCACTGGCCGGCGCCCGGCAACGGCGTGCCGCTCGAGGCCTACATGACCGCGCTCGCCGAGGCGAAGGAAAAAGGCCTGACGCGGCAGATCGGCATCTCGAACTTCAACATCGACCTGACCAGGCAGGCGATCGCCGCGGTCGGCAAGGACGCGATCGCGACGAACCAGATCGAGCTGAGCCCCTATCTGCAGGGCCGCAAGCTGGTGGACTTCCTGCAGCAAGAGGGTATCCACGTCACGTCGTACATGACGCTGGCGTACGGCAAGGTGCTGGGCGACCCGGTGATCGGCGCGATCGCGCAGCGGCACCAGGCGACGCCGGCCCAGGTCGTGCTGGCCTGGGCGCTGCAGCTCGGCTACTCGGTGATCCCGTCGTCGACCAAGCGCGAGAACCTCGCCAGCAACCTGCTCGCGCAGACGCTGCGCCTGAGCGACGAAGACATGGCGCAGATCGCCGCGCTCGAGCGCAACGGCCGCGAAGTCAGCCCCGACGGCCTCGCGCCGCAATGGGACTGAACGCGCAGGCACTCTTTTTTCGACCCGTCTTTCATCGATCCCTCCGCGGCCCGCAGGCCGCGGATCCGACCGCACACGCACCATGACCCAGGATCCGCTGTTTCAATCGCTTCAACTCGGCGGGCTGACGCTGCCGAACCGCATCGTGATGCCGCCGATGACACGCTCGCGCGCCAGCCAGCCCGGCGACGAGGCCCACGACCTGATGGCCGCGTACTACGCGCAGCGCGCGGGCGCCGGCCTGATCGTCGGCGAAGGCACCTACATTGCGCCGCTCGGCAAGGGCTACGCATGGACGCCCGGCATCCATACGCCCGCGCAGGTGGCCGGATGGCGCAAGGTGACCGATGCCGTGCACGCCGCCGGCGGCCACATCTTCGCGCAGCTCTGGCATGTGGGCCGGCTCAGCCACGCGAGCCTGCTTGGCGGGCAACAGCCCGTGTCGTCGTCGCCGATCCAGGCGCAGGGCGTGAACGTGTTCATCGCCGGCGAGGACGGCAGCACGCCCGGCTTCGTCCAGGCCTCCGCACCGCGCGCGCTGACCGTCGACGAGATCCGCGAAGTCGTGGACCAGTACCGCGCCGCCGCGCGCAACGCGATCGAGGCGGGTTTTGACGGCGTCGAGCTGCACGGCGCGAACGGCTACCTGGTGAACCAGTTCATCGACTCGAATGCCAACACGCGCACCGACGCCTACGGCGGGTCGCTGGAGAACCGCTTGCGTTTCCTTGGCGAAGTCGCGCAGGCGCTGGTCGAAGGCACGGGCGACGCGTCGCGCGTCGGTATCCGCCTCGCGCCGCTGACCACGCTGAACGGCTGCGTCGACGACGATCCCGAAACCACATACCTTGCCGCGGCCAGCCTGCTCGGCGAACTCGGCGTCGGCTACCTCCACATCGCGGAAGCGGACTGGGACGATGCGCCGCTGATGCCGGTGGCATTCAAGCGCAGGCTGCGCGAGGCATTCCCCGGCGTGCTGATCTATGCCGGCAAGTACACCGCGGAACGCGCGCGCGAGGCGATCGCCGCGGGCTGGACCGACCTGGTCGCCTTCGGCCGTCCGTTCGTCGCGAACCCGGACCTGCCCGAGCGCCTGCGCGTGGGCGCGCCGCTCGCGCAGCATGACCGCGGCACGCTCTTCGGTGGCGGTGCGCAAGGCCTGACCGACTACCCCACGCTGGCCGCAGCCTGAAAGACATCAGGAGATCGATGATGAAGACGATTTTCGCGAAACTTGCGCTGGCCGCCATGCTGCCGCTTGCCATGCAAGCTGCCTCCGCGGCGGACTGGCAGCCGTCCGCCTACGGCCCGGACGACGAAGTCGGCGCGGCGAACTTGCTGACTCCCGATGTGGTCAGGCAGGCCGTCACGCTGGTGAAGACTGGCAAGACCTATCCGCTGGCCGTGCCCGTGGACAAGGACCTGCCCGCGTTCCGCCACCGCAGCTTCCGGCTCTACAACGTGCAGGTGGGCCAGCAGGCCGGCAAGTCGCTGGGGCCCAACAAGTTCACCTTCAACGACGAACTCGTGAACGCCTGGACGGGTGTCGGCACGCAGCTCAACGGCATCGGCCACATCGGCATCGACAACGTCTACTACAACGGGAACAAGGCGGCGGACTTCGTCACCGTCGACGGCGTGAAGAAGCTTGGCGTCGAGAAGGTGCCGCCGATCGTCACGCGCGGCGTGGTGCTCGACATGACCGCGCACTATGGCAAGGCGATCGTCCCGGGCGGTACCGAGTTCACCGTCGCCGACATCCAGGCCGTCCTGAAAAAGGAGGGCCTGACCCTGCGCAAAGGCGATGTGGTGCTGTTCAACACGGGCTGGCTGGAGCTGATCGGCAAGGACAACAAGCAGTTCCTGGAAGTGGAGCCCGGCATTGGCATGGAGGCCGCGAAGTGGCTCGCCGACCAGGGCATCGTCGCGTTTGGCGGCGACACCTGGGCGTCCGAGGTCTATCCGAACCCGCGCGGCAAGGACGAATTCCCGGTCAACCAATACATGCTCGCCAAGCGCGGTATCTACAACCTGGAACTGATCGACAGTCGGGCGCTCGTGCGCGACCAGGCCTGGGAGTTCCTGTTCGTGCTGGGCCAGCCGCTATACGTCGGTTCCACGCAGGTCAACGTCAACCCGGTAGCCATCCGGTGACGGCGCCAGCCCGGGCATGCCAGGTGCGGGAACGTGGCCGCAGGTTCCGGCTCCTGCCGTTGACGGCAAAAAGTCGGGCAAAAGTCGCGCTAATCCGCTGATTCGTATCCATAAGCCCCGTTTCTGGCGCACATGCTTTCGCTACATAGCGGTGCCGGTTCCGGGCGGGAAACTGCTATCAAGGGTTCTTTGCCGTTGCCGCAAACCGTCGCCACCTGCCTCATGAAGCGCTCCACCACCATCCCGACCCCGCCGCCGGACGCCGCCCAAGCGACCGCGCCGGCCGGCGGGCAGGCGAACCGGGGTGGCGCCGACGACCGCAATTTCGTCACGGCCCTGGCGCGCGGCATGGAACTGCTGCGGGCCTTCGGGCCACAGGACGATTACCTCGGCAATGCCGAGCTGTCGCGCCGCACCGGCATCCCGCGGCCGACCGTGTCGCGGCTGACCTACACCCTGGCCACGCTTGGCTACCTGACCTATATCGAGAGCGCGGAGAAATACCGGCTCGGGCAGGGCGCGATGGTGCTGGGCCATCGCTACATCGGCGGCGCGGGCATCCGCGAGATCGCGCAGCCGCTGATGCAGTCGCTGTCCTTTGCCACCGACTGCACCGTGGCGCTGGCCATGCCGGACCGGCACGCCATGGTCTACCTGGAAAGCTGCCAGCCGCGCGGCGCGCTGGTGATCCGGCTGGCGCCGGGGGCGCGCCTGCCGATGGCGACTTCGGCGATCGGGCGTGCCTGGCTGGCAGGGCTCGACGCCGGGCACCGTGAAGCCGCGCTGGCCGAGCTGGCGCGCCACTACGGCGCGCGCTGGCCGGCCGTGCGCAGCGGCATCGAGCGCGCGCTGCAGGACCACGCCCGCCGCGGCTTCTGCGTGGCGCACGCGGAATGGGACCGCACCGTCAGCGGTGCGGCGGCGCCGCTGCGGCTCGCGGGCAGCAGCGAAGTGCTGGCCATGAATATCGGCGGCTCCGCGGCGCGGCTGTCGCCGGAGATCCTGGAAGGCAATCTCGGCCCGCGCATCCGCGACCTGGCCGAGACGTTGCAGGCGCGCCTGTGGCAGCCCGGCGGTGCGCGCGCATCGATGCGGCTGCCTGCGGATGCGCCCGAGGCGGGCGCATGTGCCGCCGGCGAGCGTGCCGCCAACGCATGACGCGGTGACAGACCCCGGTGACAGACCCATATCAACAAGCATCGATGAGGAGATAGCGCATGGACGTACGTAACAAGACCGTGGTGGTGACCGGGGCGGCCACCGGCATTGGCCGCGCGCTGGCGCTGGCGTTTGCCCAGGCCGGCGCACGTGGCGTGGCGGTGGCCGACCTGAACGAGGCCGGCGCCGCCGGGGTTGCCGCCGAAGTCCAGGAGGCCGTGCCGTCGTGCCAGGTGTTCGCGCAAGCGGTCGACGTCGCCGACGCTGCCGCGGTGCAGGCACTGGCCGACGAAGCCACGCGCCGCTTCGGCCAGGTCGACATCTTCTGCTCCAACGCCGGCATCATCCTGCGCAAGGGCCTCGACGCGGGTGCCGAAGAATGGCAGCGCATCTGGGAAATCAACGTGATGGCGCATATCCATGCGGCGCGCGCCGTGCTGCCGCAGATGCTGGAGCGCGGCGACGGCTATTTCGTCAACACGGTATCGGCGGCGGGGCTGCTGTCGCAGATCGGCTCGGCGCCGTATGCGGTGACCAAGCACGCGGCGATCGGGTTTGCCGAATGGCTGTCGATCACCTACGGCGATCGCGGCATCAAGGTCAGCTGCATCTGCCCGCAGGGCGTGCAGACCAACATGCTGTTCGGCGAGAAGGGTGAGCGCAAGGGCTTCCTGCAGGAGGGTTCGGTCACCGCGGAGCACGTGGCCGCGGTGACGCTCGAAGGCGTGGCCGACGAGCGCTTCCTGATCCTGCCGCACCCGGAAGTGCTGGAGTATTACCGCCGCAAGGGCCAGGACTACGACCGCTGGCTGCGCGGCATGCGGCGCCTGCATGACAAGGTGATGCAGGAGTTCGGCGGCATCGCGGTGTAAGCGCGCAGGGGCCCGCGCGGGCCGGCTTCAGGCGTTTGCTTCGGCGTTCGCTTCAGGCGTCCGGTTCCGCCGCCGCCTGCGCGTTGCCTTCGCCGCTGGGATCGCGCAGCCGGCTCAGGCTGATGAGGGCGCCGACGGTCGCGACCGCCGCCGCCACATACAGCGCGATCCGCGCGGCGCCGTCCGGCGCCAGGCTGAACAGCAGCGCCACCAGCGCCGTGCCGGTGGTCTGGCCCAGCAGCCGCGTGGTTGCCTGCGCGCCGCTGGCGCCGCCGCTGCGTGCCGGCGGCGTGGCGCCGATCATGGCGCGGTTGTTGGGTGACTGGAAGAAGCCGAAGCCAGTGCCGCACAGCGCCATGCGCCACGCTATGTCGAGGCTGCTGGCATCCGGTCCCAGCGTTGCCAGTCCCACCAGCCCGCCGGCCAGCATGGCCAGCCCGAGGCCGGCGAGGATGCTGGCCGGGTAGCGGTCCGACAGCCGCCCCGACAGCGCCGCCATCACCGCCACCATCATCGGCCACGGCGTGATCAGCAGCCCGGTCTCCTGCAGCGAGCGGCCAAGCTGGTATTCGAGGTAGAAGGGCAGCGCGATGAAGGACAGCATCTGCGTCATGAACGAGCAGAAGGAGGTACCCACCGCCAGCGCGAAGGCCCGGCTGGCGAACAGGTCCACCGGCACCAGCGGCGCGGCGCGGCCGCGCTGGCGCCGCACCAGCAGCCATCCCAGCACGATCGCGGCGGCAAGCCCCGCGACGCCGGCCGCGCGCCAGGCCGCATGGCCGAGCCCGTCCACGCCCAGGATGAACAGCCCGAACACCAGCGCCGACAGCAGCGCACTGGGATAGTCGAAAGTGCGCGGCTGCGGTGGCGTGTCCGGCAGCGCGCGCCGGCTCAGCACCAGCGCCAGGATGGCCACCGGCACGTTCACCGCGAACAGCCATTGCCAGCTGGCTACCGCCAGGATCAGCGCGCCCAGCGAAGGCGCCACCGCAATGGTCACGCCCACCACCACCGCGTTCAGCCCGATGCCGCGGCCCAGCTTCGTGGGCGGATAGATAAAGCGCACCAGCGCGGTATTGACGCTCATGATGCCGGCGCCGCCGATGCCCTGCAGCACGCGCGCCGCCACCAGCATCGGCAGGTTGACCGACAGCGCGCATAGCAGCGAGCCGACCAGGAAGGTTGCGAGCCCGGCACGGTACACGCGCTTGTAGCCGAGGATATCGCCCAGCGACGACAGCGGCAGCAGGCACACGGTCACCGTGAGCTGGTACGCGTTGACGACCCAGATGGTGCTCGACGGCTCCGCGTGCAGTTCGCGCGAGATGGAGGGCAGGGCGATGTTGGCGATCGAGCCATCGAGCACGGCCATGATCAGGCCGAAGAAAACGGTGAGAATCGCCCAGGTGCGTTGCGGCTGGGGGAGGCCTTGTTCTGGCTGCATGAGGGAGACATTGGAGACAATGGCGCGCCCGGAAGGCGGGGGATGGCGGGCCATCGCGCGGCTTTGCCATTATCGTCCTGCGTGGCAGGACTCGCAAATCCGCCAATTGTGGTAGGGCGTGCCGGTCGGGCACTTGTGGGCACTTGCAGCCACCGCCGGCGCGCTAGGCCGCGGCGCCGATGTCTTCCATATAGCTGCGCAGCCGCTCGCGCAGCGCCGCGGCCGCGGCGGCGACCGCCGGGGTCCAGCCCGGCGCCGCGCCGCACAGCGCTTCCAGCGCCCGGCACTCGCGCACGATGCCCTTGCGGCGCACGATCATGAACGCGCCAGCCGCGGCATGGGTCCAGCGTCCGAGGGCTGCCAGGTTGCATTGCGCGATGCTGCGCTCCAGCTCGGGCAGGTCTTGCTGCAGTTGCCTGCGCAGCATGGCTTCGTAGCGCTGGCGGTCGTTGCCAGCTTCGATGCTGGCGTGATCCTGTGCCACGCCACCCTGGCGCCCGGGCAGATGGTCCAGGCAGTCCCGCAGGTCCTGCAACGATGCCGGCTTGGCCACGTAGCCGGCGAACCCGCGCTGGCGCCAGTCCACCGACCATTCGCCGCGCGGAAACGCGCTGAAGGCCAGCACCGGCACGCCGGGATGGCGCGCACGTACCGCCTCGAGCAGTTCATGGCCGTCCATGCCGGGCATCTGGATGTCGGTCAGCACGGCATCGACCCGCGCGGTCTCCAGCACCGCCAGCGCCTGCTTGCCGTTGCTGACCACGATCGGCTGGTAGTCGAGCGTTTGCAGCTGTTCGGTGATCAGGGCCTGGTTCAGCGGGTTGTCCTCGGCCACCAGGATGGAGCCCCGCGGCGTGGTCGGGACTGGCAAGGGCTGTGGCGCTGCGGGCGCGGTGTCCGCGGTGTCCGTGGTGTCCGTGGTGCTCTCGGCTCTGCTTTCGGTTCTGCTGTCGGCATTGCCTGGCCTGTTGCCCGGCCCTTGCGCACCGGCGCTGTCATGGCTGGCGTTGCCGGCTGCCGCCGCCACGCACGCCAGCAACGCATGATGGCTGTACGTTGTGACCTCGAGAATCCCGGGCGCGCGCTGGTGCGGACGATGTGGGCCGTCCGGCGTGACCCACACCACCGTGGCGGCGCCCGCTTCGTGCAGCGTGGCGAGCGCGGCCAGCGCAAAGTCGTCGCTGGCCACAATGACCCGGGCCGGCTTGTACGCCAGGTATTCCCGCGCTGCCGCCAGCGATGCCAGACCGCTCGCGCGCCAGCCCGCGGCATTGAGCCATGCTTCAAGGTTTTCCGCGATACGCGCATCCTGGCACAGCACCAGTACGTGGCCCTGCGCGTGGCCCTGCGGCGCAGTGGTGTCCGCGAGCGCGGTGGCCCGCTGCGCCGCCGGCACGGTCTGCACCGGCAACCGCACCGGCAACCGCACCGTAAAGGCGCTGCCGATATCGGGCACGCTCGCCACTGTGATGCTGCCCCCCATCAGCTCGCACAGCCGCGCGCAGATCGAGAGCCCGAGCCCGGTGCCGCCCAGGCGCCCCGCGCTGACACCATCGCCCTGCACGAACGGCTGGAACACCCGCGCCGCCAGCGACGGCGGCATGCCGATGCCGGAATCGCCGACGCGGCAGACCAGCTGGGGCACGCCCTGGCCCTCGGTGCACAGCTCCGCGCTGAAGGTGATGCGTCCGCTGGTGGTGAACTTGAACGCGTTACTCAGCAGGTTGTTGAACACCTGCACCAGGCGCGTGCGGTCGCCAGTGATCTCCACGTCGAGCGATGGTGACAGCAGCAGGTGAAAGCGCAGCGGCCGACCCGCCGTCATCGGCGCGTAGGTCAGCGCCAGGCTTTCGAGTGCGTCGATCGGGCGGAAGGGTTCGTCGACCAGTTCGAGCTTGCCGGCATCGATCTTCGAGAAATCCAGCACATCGTTGACGATGCGCCGCAATGCCTCGGCGGCCGCGTCGAGCGCCTGCAGGCGCGGCGCATGCGGCTGCAGCCCCGGGCTGCGCGCGAGCAGTTCCAGGTTGCCGAGCAGCGCATTGAGCGGCGTGCGGATCTCGTGGCTCATGGCGGCAAAGAAAGTCGAGCGCGCGCGCATCATGGCCTCCGTGGCCTGTTGCGCCGAGCGCAGCTGGTCCTCCAGCGCCTGTTGCGCGGTGCAGTCCAGCACCGCGCAGAACAGCACGTCATCATCGCGATAACGCGCCGGCGCATAGGTGACCTGCAGGAAGCGCCCGGCGGTGGCGGCGACATTGGTGGCGTCGGTGGCGTCGGTGGCGTCGGCGGGTGGGGCCGCTGCCGGCGCGGCGACTGTCAGGCTGGCAATGGCGGCAGGGCCGTCGCCGCAGCGGCGCGGCTGCGCGCCGAACGCTTGTACCAGCGCGTCGGGCATTTGCCGGGAGCCGCGCAGCTGCAGCAGCGTGTCGGCTCGCTGGTTGCACATCAGCACGCCGTAGTCGCGCTGGCGCACGATGCACAGCCCGACCGGCGTGGCGCTGACCAGGATATGCGTCATCAGCTCGCTTTCCAGCGCGCGCGAGGCATCGGCATGCGTGCGCCGCAGCAGGTGGCGGCTCCAGTAGCGTGCGGTCAGCACGATGCCGCCGACCAGCACCAGCATGGCCGCCGCGATGCCCGCGAACTCGGCGGCGAGCGCCGCGGCCAGCATCCGGTATGGCAGGAAGTACACCAGCAGTCCAAGGCCCGCCTGCAACGGCTCGACCAGCAGCACGCCGTTGCCGGCGTACCGCAGCGTATCGTGATCGATGTGGCGCGCCCGCGCCGTCAGGTCGTCTATCTGGGCGGCCGATGCCACGCCTTCGCGCGGCGACACGTCGATGATCTCGTCGGCTTCACTGACCAGCAGCAACAGCGCCGGATTGCCCGGCCGTTGCAGGGTCGCCAGGAAACCCTGCAACGGGATGCAGGCGGCGACCAGCGTAGTCGGCCTGTCGCCGGCATAGGCGGCACTGACCAGCATCATGACCGGGGTATCGTCGACCGGATGCCGCAGCGGGCCGATCCACACCGGCTGGTCGCGCGCCGGCACGGCATGGCCGGTGCGGTCCCGCAGCGCTTCGGTCAGGCGCATGCGCAGCAGCGGGATCAGCGTCGGGTCGAGCGCCATCGGCGCGCGTGCGCCGGCTTCGGGCTGGCGCACGACCACGGCGCTGTCTTCGTCCAGCGCGACGGCAAAGGCGTCGTGATCGAGGCCGAACGCCTGCTGCGTTGCCATGGTGGCCAGCGCGATGCCGCGCAGCCCGGCGAACTGCCTTGGCAGCCTGGCGCCCCAGGCGAGCCGCGTGTCGTCGGTGGCGAGCAGGTGATAGTCCTTGCCCACCGCGTCGATGTGGATGCTGGCCGCGCCGGTGCGCCGGAACGATTCAAAGGCGGCATCGCGCGCCGGGTCGGCAGCAGGGGTTTCACGCTGGTAGCGGATCGTCAGCACGCTGCGCCGCAGGAACGACGCCTCGTTCTGCAGCAGCTGCGACAGCGCCGCCATGTACTGCGCCACGTGCCCGCGCCGGTAGTCGATGTGCCGGCCCGCGGCCAGCCCGGCCAGCAGCAGGCCGGAGAACACCACCACGGCGATCAGCACGGCAATGGTGGCGGCGTAGCGCTGCTGCTGGCGCCGGGATTGCTCGGCCAGTGCGTCGAACGCGCTCGTGAGCGATTCGCGCGTGCGCTCCACGTTCGCTTCCATCGGCGCGTGTTCAGGCCGGCGCGGCGTCAGATAAGGCCATTTTCGTACGCATAGCGGATCAGGCCGGTGTTGGTCTGCACGCCGAGCTTGCGCATGGCGACCGTCTTCTGGCTGGAAATGGTGCTGACCGAGCGCCCGAGCTTGCCGGCGATGTCGGCCAGCT
This sequence comes from Cupriavidus oxalaticus, assembly GCF_016894385.1. Lineage (NCBI taxonomy): Bacteria > Pseudomonadati > Pseudomonadota > Betaproteobacteria > Burkholderiales > Burkholderiaceae > Cupriavidus > Cupriavidus oxalaticus. Next base: position 2,206,443 of record NZ_CP069811.1, on the reverse strand, counting down.
GGATCCCCTGCGCATAAAGCCTTACCACTTCCAGTTCGCGCAGGGTCAGTTCGGTCGCCGGGGCCGCGGCGAGTGCGGCGCTGTCAAGGATGGCCTGCGCCGAAGGCGAGTGGTAGCAACCGTCGCAGGCGACAACCTGGAGACAGGCCCGCACCACTTCATCGATCGGATCTTCCTTGCTGACGTAGGCGCGCGCACCCAGCTTCATGGCGCGGCGGATGATCGCGGCATTGGCCTGGGCACTGATCACCACGATGCGGGTCAGCGGATGGCGGCGCGCGAGCCGGGTCAGCAGGTTGAAGCCGTCCGACGAGGCATCGCCGCGGCCCATGCAGAAGTCGGTGATGGCAATGTCGGCGGGCTCGCGGTCGAGCGCTGCCAGCAGTTCCGTGCCGTTGCCGCAGGCGCTGGTGACCCGGAGGTTGGGCGTGCGCTGCAGGCAGTCGCGCAGCGCGACCATGACCAGTGGATGGTCGTCCGCCAGGGCGACACGGATGATTCGGTCGTACATCGTTTTCGGATCCTCGGGTTCTCGGCGCGTGCTTGGACGGGGGACCTGCAGGCGCCATGGCGGCACCGCAAATCCGCATTCTGGCTATGTTCCCGGCGCCCCTGAATCGTAATTCGGCTAGTTCCGGGGTACTGCCGTTGTGCCGGACGGCGGGTGGGCAGTCGGGTATAAGGGTACGGCCTGAACCCCGCATGGCGTGACGGCGAACTGCGCGGGAGCAGCGCGATTTTTCCGCGGATCGCGCGCAATGGCATTTGCGTGACATCAATGCATGGCGCAGCGGTGCTTTCCCGGGCAAGTGGATTGCCAACGACATATGCCGGGGCGCCGGCGGCAGCCATCGAACTTTCACGCTTGGCGCCCGCGCACGCTGTCCTAGAATGAACCTGACACGCGCCCGCGGCCATCATGCCGCGCAAGGCCCGGCTCGCGCCGGGTGGCGCTTGCGGCGCGTGCCGCGTGGGGGAATTGCCATGCCCGTTTATCAATACCGCTGCGAGAAGTGCGGCCATGTGTTCGAGAAAACCGAGCATCTCGCAGAACATGCCTCTGCCCATCCGAATTGCCCGAACTGCGGCAGCCAGTCCGTCCAGCACGCACCGGCCCCGTTCGTGGCAGTGACCCAGCGCAAGAGCTGAGCCGTAACAACAACGTTCCAGGAGATTTGCGCTCCGCCGCGAGGCCGCAGCGGGGCGTTGGCGTGCATGCCGCCGGGCGACTGCCGACGGGATGCCGGAGTGGTTTCATGCGTGGCGCCTGCACCGCCACGCGCGTTCGCGCTGCGCGCAAGCGGCGATCTCAACCTTGACGGAGGATGCCATGGCCACGAGACCGTTTTCCCAGTTTCCCGCCGACGAGCAGCAACAGGTAACGCAGGCTTGCATGCATGTCGGGATCGCGCTGGAGGCGTTCCAGATCACGGACGAAGGCGATGGCGCGGGCCGCCGCGTCAGCGTGAAGCGGCTCGGCACGGACGCGGTCAGCGTCTATGAGGCCGGGCCGGGCTCGGTTTGGGTCGAAGAGTTCGAGAGCGATCTCGAGTGCGGCCTGTTCGGCCGCGTGACGGCATAGCGCGCGAGGGTAGTGCGCGGGGGTAGTGCGGGCGGTGCGGGCGGTGCGGCTCAGTGCCGGCCGCGCTCGCCCAGGCGCGACACCACCGAGGCGCCGGCAATCAGTTCCTTGAGCAGTGCCAGCGAGGCCGCGCCGCAGGTTCGGAACGGATCGAGTTCGGCGCGTGCCGAGAACTTCAGCAGCGTCGCGGTGTTGATGCGCGCCGCGTTGACCTGCCCCATGGCCCAGCCGGCGAAGTCGCGCGTGCAGGTTTCCTCGAAATGCAGCAGCGTCACGTCCTGGTGGCGCGGGTCGCGCGCGATCGACTGGAACAGTTGCGAGACTTCCTGCCGGTCGCCTTCGAGCGCCTGCAGGAAGACGCCGTTGCCGTGGCACAGCACGCCGGTGATGCCGTGGCGCGGGTTGCGCTCCAGGCTGGTGGCCAGGATCGCGTCGAGCAGGGCCGTGTCGATGGCCTGGCGGGCACGGCTGGCATAGATCAGGCGGACTAGCATGGTCGTGGCGGTTCCGTGATGGGGAAGAGGCGGGTGCCCGTGCGTGGGCAGCGCTCCTAGCCGCGGTTATTGTTCAGCAGCGTGAGGAATTCACGCCGCAGGCTGTCGTCCTTCAGGAAGGAGCCGCGCATCACGCTGTTGGTCATCTTGGCGTCGGTGTCGCGCACGCCACGCCAGTGCATGCAGAAATGCTCGGCTTCCATCACGATGGCGAGGCCGTCGGGGTTCATTTTTTCCTGCAGCAGGTCGGCGACCTGTGCCACGGCTTCTTCCTGGATCTGCGGCCGGCACATGATCCATTCCGCCAGCCGTGCGTACTTGGACAGGCCGATCAGGTTGGAATGCTGGTTGGGCATCACTCCCACCCACAGCTTGCCGATGATCGGGCACAGGTGGTGCGAGCAGGCACTGCGCACGCGCAGCGGGCCCACGATCATCAGCTCGTTGAGCTGGCCGACGTTGGGGAACTCGGTCACCGCCGGGGACTTCGCGTAGCGGCCGGCGAAGATTTCCTTCAGGTACATCTTGGCCACGCGCCGCGCGGTTTCCTGCGTGTTGTGGTCGTTGTCGACGTCGATCACCAGCGCGCGCAGCACGCCTTCGATGCGGGACTGGACCTCGGCCTGCAGCTCCTCCAGCTCGCCCGGCTCGATATAGCGGGCGATATTGTCGTTGGCGTGAAAGCGTTCCTGCGCCGCCTGCAGGCGCGCGCGGATCCGCTCCGAGACGGAAGAGGCCGGGTCGCCGGCCGCCGCGTCGGCCGGGTGGGGGTCATGCGGGCGGTGCGCCGCGTCCTTGCTGTTCATGGAAAGCGTGGTGGGTTGCGGAGTGGTCCGGCACGGTTGCCGGCGGGTGTGCCGGATTCACTATATGGCAGATGCGGTGGCCCGACAACCTGCCCGCCCGACGCCCTGCGGATCCTTTCCCACTGCCGGACGCGCCGCATAACGCACACCCAGGCTTGCCTCCGTGAATTGTTCGTGACAACGCTCAACCTCGCCCCGCGCGACGCCGGCAAGCGCACATAATGTCTGCAAACATCAGCCGCCCGCCACCTGAATCCACCTGAACGGCGGGCGTATCACAAGTTGCGGCCTTACTTTTTGTCGGGAACAACGTGACCATGCCGATCGCCTTTCCGTGCAGCAGCCTGATGCTGCTCCATGTCGTGACGATACCGCTGCCGGCAACGCCGGTGGAAACGGGCGTGGCGGAGCATCATGCCAGCGCTGCCCGTGCGCGCAAGCCCGGCTTGCGGCGGCCGCTCGCCGTGGGCGCGCGCGCACCGACAGGCGGGCGTGCTCCCACCGGCTGAGGCGCGCGGCAGCGTGCCGGACCCGCTCAAGGCGCGCGGCAGCGTGCCGGACCCGTTCAAGGCGCGCGGCGGCGAGCCGGACCCTGCCCAGGCGCCCCGCAACGCCTACCAGAGCAGCAGCGCCAGCGCCGGCACCATCGCGGCCGGCATGACGATCGCGCCCAGGCGCAGGAACTGGCCGGCGCTGACCATATGTCCCTCGCGGCGCAGCGCGGTGAGCCATAGCAGCGTGGCCAGCGAGCCGGTCACCGACAGGTTCGGGCCCAGGTCGATGCCGATCAGCACCGCGCCGGTGACCGCGTGCGACGCATCGCCCGCGGACAGCGCCGACGCCGCGATCAGCCCGGCCGGCAGGTTGTTGGCGATATTGCCCGCCAGCGTCACCAGCCCGCCCACCGCCAGCAGCGCCAGCGCACCGCCATCGCGCGAGGCGGCCGCGACCGCATCGGCCAGGTAGCCGATCACCGACGTCTGTTCCAGCGCGGCCACCAGCACGAACAGGCCGGCCACCATCGGCAGCACGCTCCACGAGACTTCGCGCAGCGCCGGCAGCAGCAGGTCGCGCCGGGTGGCGCAGACCAGCAGCAGCGTGGCCACGCCCGCGGCGCAGGTGGGCCAGCCCAGTTCGCTGCCGCGCAGCGACGCCACCAGCAGCGTGATGCCGGTCAGCACGATGCCCAGCGCGGTCAGCCAGGCCTGCAGCGACAGCGGCGGCACCGGGACGTCGCTGCCGATCGGCTCGGCCAGCGCATGGCGCTGGGTCCACCAAAGCGCGGCCAGCGTCGCCAGTACCGCGGCCAGCGACGGCAGCGCGAAGCTGGCCAGCCATCCCGCCAGCGGCGGCATGCGCTCGCCGAAGATCACCAGGTTGGCCGGATTGGAGATCGGCAGCACGAAGCTGGCCGCGTTGGCGATGAACGCGCACGCGTACAGGTAGGGCAGCGGATGGCGCACGCGCGCCGCACGCGTGGCGGCCAGCACCGCCGGCGTCAGCACCACCGCGGTGGCATCGTTCGACATGAACGCCGTGACCAGCGTGCCGAAGCCGTACACCAGCAGGAACAGCCGCAGCGCCGAGCCGCGCGCCTGGCGCACCGCCAGCGCGGCGACGTGGTCGAACAGGCCGGTCTTGCGGGCCAGTTCGGAGATCAGCATCATGCCGGCCAGGAACAGGTAGACGTCGTAGCCGCGCATGACCGCCGCGAAAGCATCGGGCAGCGCCAGCAGCCCGGTGGCGCACAGCAGCAGCGCGCCGGCGGCGGCCCAGAATGCCTCGGGCAGGCGGAACGGGCGGAACAGGACGCCGGCGGTGGTCAGCGCGGCGACCGACCAGATCAGCTGCGGGCTGTGGCTGGATATCAACACGGGAACGAAGGTGGGGTGAGGCGGCAGGAAAGCGTGGAGTCTACAGGCCGTCCCGGCTGACGGACATGGCGGGCGCGGCCACGGCCGCAGGCGCCGGCATGCCGGTGGCGGTGCCGGAAGGCGGCGTGCCCGCGGCTGGCGGCGCCGAGGATGTGGCGGGATGGGCCGGGTTGACCGCGTTGCTTGCCACCGGGGCCGCGACAGGATCCGCGGCCGGCGCCACCAGCGGCTCCGCCGGCGGCGGGAAGCCGAGCGAGGCGATGCCATGGCTGCCGTCCGCGTACTCCGCATAGATCCAGTCGTTGCCCGCGCGCACCAGGCCGGCCGGGACGTCGGACTCCGCCTCGGGAATGCCGGCCAGCCGTCCTTCCATGTACGCCGCCCACACCGGCAGCGCGGTGGTGGCACCGAACTCCTGCTCGCCCAGGCTGCGGTTGTCGTCGTAGCCCATCCACGCCACCGTGACCACGCCGGCAGCATAGCCGGCAAACCAGCCGTCCATGGCTTCGTTGGTGGTGCCGGTCTTGCCGGCCACGTCGTGGCGGCGCAGGTAGCGGCGCACGCCCGTGCCGGTGCCTTCGTCGACCACGCTGCGCAGCAGGCTGTCCATCACGAAGGCGTTGCGCGCGCTGATCACGCGCGTCGGCGCTGCGGCGCCATCGGCGCCGGCGTGGCCCGCTTCAAACAGCACGTTGCCCTCGCTGTCGGTGATGCGCTCGATCAGGTAGGGCTCCACGCGCTGGCCGCCGTTGGCGAACACGCCGTAGGCCGCGGCCAGCCGCAGCGGCGAAGTGGTGCCGGTGCCCAGCGCCAGCGGCAGGTAGCGCGGCAGCCGCCTGGGCGAGAAGCCGAAGCGGCTGGCGAACTCCACCGCATAGGGAATACCGATCGCCTGCAGCGTGCGGATCGCCGGCAGGTTGCGCGATTCGGCCAGCGCCTGGCGCACGGTGACCGGGCCGATGAAGCGGCCGTCGTCGTTGGACGGCTGCCAGCGCGACGAATTGGCCAGCGGCGCGTCGTTGATGACCGTGCCGGGCGACATGCCGCGCTCCAGCGCTGCGGCATAGACGAAGGGCTTGAAGGTCGAGCCCGGCTGGCGCTGTGCCTGCGTGGCGTGGTTGAAGCGGCTGGTCCCGAAGTCCGCGCCACCCACCATCGCCTCGATCGCGCCGGTACTGGCGTCGAGCGATACCAGCGCGGCCTGCGGCCCCTGCGCCAGCGCCGGCACCGCCTTGCGGTGGCGGCGCGCATAGCGCTGCAGTCCGCCGGTCACGGCATCGTAGGCCAGCGTCTGCCGCACCGACGACACCGTGGTGTAGACGTTCAGGCCGCGCGTGTAGGCCTCGTCGCCAAAGCGCTCGCGCACCAGCTGGCGCGCCAGTTCGGCCACGTACCCGGCATGGCCGGCGAAGCTGCCGGGCGTTTCGCCGGAGATGGCCAGGCGCTCGGCGCGGGCCGCGCGGTAGTCGTCCTGGCTGACCATGCCGAGCGCCAGCATGCGGCCCAGCACGTATTCCTGGCGGCGCTTGGCGCGCGGCAGGTTGACCACCGGGTTCATGGTCGACGGCGCCTTGGGCAGCCCGGCCAGCATCGCGCTCTCGGCCAGCGACAGCGCCGCCAGCGGCTTGCCGAAATACGCTTGCGCCGCGCTGCCGAAGCCATAGGCATGCTCGCCCAGGTAGACCTGGTTCATGTACAGCTCGAGGATGCGGTCCTTGGACAGCGACTGGTCGATGCGCCAGGCCAGCAGCATTTCATACCACTTGCGCGCCAGCGTCTTCTCGCGCGACAGGTAGAAATTGCGCGCGACCTGCATGGTGATGGTGGACGCGCCCTGGGCGTAGCCCTGGCCGAGGTTGGCCAGCGCGGCGCGGAACAGCCCGGGGATGTCGACGCCCTCGTGCTCGTAGAACTGGTCGTCCTCGGCCGCCAGCAGGGCCTGGACCATGCGCGGGGGGATCTGCCCGAAGGGGATGAATTCGCGGTGCTCGCTGCCGAATTCGCCGATCTGCACGTTGTCGCTGGTGTAGATCCGCAGCGGGACGTCGGGGCGATAGTCGCGCAGGGCGTCGACCGGCGGAAGCTGCCGCAGGCTCAGCACCGCGGCAAAGCCGGCGAGCAGGCTGGCGGCCACAGCCAGCGCCAGTATGGCGCCGCCTGCCTTGACTGCGATTTTGTTCATGCGCGCATTCTACCTGCTGGCCGAACCGGCGCAGCGGTCATCGGGTGGCTGCCAGCGGCAGCGGGCTGCCGCTGTCGTCCCGCTCGGCGGGCGGGACGTTGAGATCCGGCACGGCATGCAGCGCCGGTGCAGGGCCTGCGGCGGTATTGTCAGGGTCCGGCTGCCCCGGCGTGCCCGCCGCCATGCGCAGCCTGGCCTCGCTGTGCTGGCGCGCGAACTCGCACAGCGACAGCCAGGTCTGCTGCTGCTCGATGATGGTGAAGTGGTCCGTGCCGGGCACGGTCTGCAGTGCGACCGGACCGGGCCACGCCGCCATCAGCCGCTCCGAGCAGGCATGCGGCACGACCTCGTCCGACTCCGCCAGCAGCACCTTGGTGCTCTGCACGACCTTCTTGCAATGCGAAATCGAATCGAAATGGTGGCGCATCAGCTGCCGCAGCGGCACCAGCGGGAAGCGCTTGCGCACCAGTTCCAGCAGCGAGTCGTAGGGCGTGATCAGCTGCAGGCTCTCGAATTCCTGCAGGTCGGCCAGCTGGATCGCCACGCCGGTGCCGAGGCTGCGCCCGACCACGTGCACGCGGGTGTCGGGAAAGACACGCCGGACATGCAGCAGGAACTGGCTGGCATCGGCGACTGCCCCCGCTTCGGACGGACGGCCGTCGGAATGGCCCAGCCCGCGGTAGTCATAGGTGGCGAAGGCCATGCCTCCCGGCAGCCAGCACGCGTACTGCAGCGTTTCCAGCACATCCTCGCCGCGTCCGGGCAGGTAGAACAGCAGGTCGCGCACGCTGTCGCCGGGCGTGTGATAGATGTAGCCGCGCACGACGCCGCCGGGAATCACGTGCGAATAGCCGATGATGCCCTCCGGCAGGTCGCGCGGCGGACGCCGGCGCGCGTCGAACAGCAGGCGGTCCTGGTTCAGCGTCAGGTAGGTCCAGTAGCAGGCGAAGCCGCTGGCGGTCATCAGCGCGGCGGCCAGCGCGTGGCGGGTCTTGAATCGCATGGCAAGTCTTCAGGTGCGCGGCGGGCGTGGCGCCGGGGGGCGCCGGCCATGCCGCCCAAGCTGCGCAGCCTACCTCATTTTCGTCAGGCGCGACCGTGCAGCGCAAGCCAGGCCGCGCAGTTCTTGTACGATATGCCTCATACGCGCGCGCCCACCCACAACCGGCATCCTGGCCGACGGCGCGCCCTGGGAGCAAGCATGAGCGAGCAGAAAGACGAGCAGTTCCGCACCGAAGAGGCGCAGGCCATGGAGCGCGTGGTCGCGGCCACGCGCCAGGTACAGGTGGCATTCACCGCGCTGCAGGCCCACTATCCGCCGCAAGGCAGCGGCAAGCCATCGAAGCTCGCGCTGCAGACCTTCGATGCGGCGCTGCAGGCGCTGGAGGACGCCCAGGCGGCGTTCGACGAGATCCTGAACGACCTGCTCGACGAAAAACGCTGAGCCCGGCGCCTCGGGGGGGCGGCGCGGATCCGTACACGGCCAGTCCGCTGTGATAAGGTTGCCGGACAACCGCCGCCCGGCCTGCCGCAGCGTCCGCGTGTGCGGCCGCTGCGAGCCGTGCCGAGGGACGGCAAGGCAGCGGCCGCCACGCGAGCCGCCAGCCGTTACCGGAGACCTCGCGGAGACCCGCCGTCATGCACCGTGCCGCCCATCCCGCAGCAGACCCAGCGCTTGCCGGCGCCCAGCGCCATGGCGCCGACACTGACGACAGCGACCGCACCGCACTGATCGCGCGCGCGCATGCGCGTTCGGCCGGCTTCGGGCTCGATGCCGGCCACGCGCCAGGCTACGAGGCCCTTGCCGCATGCGCACTGGGCGAACTGGTCGACGCCAGCCGCGACCTGTACCGCCATGCGCTGCCGGTGATGGAAACCCTGCACGCGCAGATCGCCAACACCGACAGCATGGTGCTGCTGACCGACAGCAGCGGCGTGATCCTGCACAGCCTGGGCGATGGCGCTTTCGTCGCGCGCGCCCGCCGCGTGGCGCTGGCGCCGGGCGTGTCGTGGTCGGAGCCCAGCAAAGGCACCAACGCCATCGGCACCGCGCTGGCCGAGGCGCGCCCCACCATTGTCCACGCCGGCGAGCACTTCCTGCAGGCCAACCACCAGCTCACCTGCTCGTGCGCGCCGATTGCCGGCCCCACCGGCGAGATCCTGGGCGCGCTCGACGTCAGCGGCGACCACCGCGGCTTCCATCGGCACACCATGGCGCTGGTGCGGATGTCGGCGCAGATGATCGAGAACCACCTGTTCGCCAACCATTTCCCCGAAGCCGTGCTGGTGCGCTTCCATGCGCGGCCGGAATTCGTCGGCACGCTGTTCGAGGGCATGGCGGCGTTCACGCCCGACGGCGCCTTCCTGGCCGCCAACCGCAGCGGTCTGTTCCAGCTCGGGCTGGCGCCGCAGGCGCTGGCGCTGTCCGGCTTTGCCGCGCTGTTCGGCCAGCCGGTGCGCATGGCCATGCAGGCGCGCGCGGCCGCGACGCTGCACGTGCTGACGCTGCCGAGCCGCGTGCAGGTGTTCGCGCGCATCGAATACCGCGCCGCGCCGGTCAGCGTGCGCCAGCCGCTGGCGGAGGAGCCGCTGCCGCCCGCGCTGGCCGCGCTCGACACCGGCGACGCCGCCGTGGCGGCCGTGCTGCGCCGCGTGCGCAAGGTCAGCGGCCGCGATATCCCGATCCTGGTCCAGGGCCGCACCGGCGCCGGCAAGGAGTGGCTGGCGCGCGCCATCCACGCCGCCTCGCCACGCGCCACCGGCCCGTTCGTCGCCGTCAATTGCGCGGCGATCCCGGAAACGCTGATCGAGGCCGAGCTGTTCGGCTATGAAGAAGGCGCCTTCACCGGCGCACGCCGCCGCGGCAGCCCGGGCAAGCTGGCGCAGGCGCATGGCGGCACGCTGTTCCTCGATGAAATCGGCGACATGCCGCTGGCACAGCAGGTGCGGCTGATGCGCGTGCTGCAGGAACGCGCGGTCACGCCGCTGGGCGCGGCGCAGGCGGTTCCGGTCGATGTGCGCGTGGTGTGCGCCACCCACCGCGACCTGCGCGCGATGATTGCCGAGGGCAGCTTCCGCGAAGACCTGTACTACCGCATCAATGCGCTGGCGGTGACGCTGCCCGCGCTGTGCGAGCGCAGCGACCTGCCGGTGCTGGTGGAGCGGATCCTGCAGCGGCAAAGAGAAGAGTCGGGGCCGGAATCTCCGCTACGGGTGAGCGCGCAGGCGATGGCGTTGCTGCGCAGCCATCCGTGGCCGGGCAATATTCGCCAGCTCGCCAATGTGCTGCGCACGGCGGCGATACTGGCCGAGGGCGAGGTGGAGATCGGCTGCGAGCACCTGCCTGAGGGGTTTGAGCAGGAGTGCGGCGGGCCGGTGGATCTGTCGCCTTGCGCCACGACGGCGCCTGCCTCAGGTGCGGGCCGCATGCGCGACTGGGAGGCCGGCATCATCCGGCAGGCGCTGGCACGGCACGGCGGCAATGTCAGCCATGCCGCGCGCGAGCTGGGGGTGTCGCGCAATACGATCTATCGCAGGCTGAAGGAAGGGCTGGACGACGACCCGGCAGCGGAGGGCTGACGCTCAGGCGAGGCGCTTCGTTTGCCGCCGGTTTGCTCCCCTCTCCCGCTCGCGGGAGAGGGGCCGGGGGTGAGGGCAGGCGCTTGCGTAGCGTGATGGCTCTCACTTCGTGGAGGCTCCCGCCCTCACCCCAACCCTCTCCCGCAAGCGGGAGAGGGAGCACACCATCGGCAAGCCATTCACAATCCCGGTTGCGCCGCCAGCCACGCCGCCTCTTCATCGCCGAACAACTCCGACCGCGTCAGGAACCTCTGGCCCGTTGGCCCCTCCAGCGAAAACATCCCGCCCGCGCCCGGCACCACGTCGATCACCAGCCGCGTGTGCTGCCAGTATTCGAACTGTGCGCGCGTCATGTAGAACGGCGCGCCGCCGATCTCGCCCAGCCGGACATCGGCCGGGCCGACCAGCAGCTCGCCGTCGGGGTAGCACATCGGCGCGCTGCCGTCGCAGCAGCCGCCGGACTGGTGGAACATCAGCGGGCCATGCCGCGCAGTCAGCTGCGCGATCAGCGTCAGCGCGGCAGGCGTTGCCACTACGCGGGCGACGGACGGGGCAGCAGAGGTGCAAGCCGGCATGACCCGTCTCCCCGTCAGGCGTTGAAGTCCAGCACGACCCGGCCTTCGACCTTGCCGTCGCGCAGGCGCCCGAACACGCTGTTGATGTCATCGAGCTTCGCGGTGGACACCGTGGCCTTCACGTCGCCATGCGCGGCAAAGTCCAGCGATTCCTGCAGGTCGCTGCGCGTGCCGACGATGGAGCCCCGGATGGTGATGCCCTTGAGCACCATGTCGAAGATCGGCGTGCCGAACTCGCCCGGTGGCAGCCCGTTGAGCGCGATGGTCCCGCCGCGGCGCACCATGCCGATCGCCTGCGAGAAAGCGATCGGCGACACCGCGGTGACCAGCACGCCATGCGCGCCGCCGATTTCCTTCTGCAGCCACGCGGCGGGGTCGGTGGTGCGCGCGTTGACCGTGGCCTCGGCGCCGAGCTTGCGCGCCAGCGCGAGCTTGTCGTCATCGATATCGACCGCGGCCACGCGCAGGCCCATGGCACGCGCATACTGCACGGCCACGTGGCCGAGGCCGCCGATGCCGGAGATCACGACCCACTGGCCGGGCCGCGTATCGGTCACCTTCAGCCCCTTGTAGACCGTCACGCCCGCGCACAGGATCGGCGCGATCTCGACAAAGCCGACCTTGTCGGGCAGCAGGCCCACGTAGTTGGGATCGGCGACGACATATTCGCCATAGCCGCCGTTGACGGAATAGCCGGTGTTCTGCTGCTTCTCGCACAGCGTTTCCCAGCCTTGCAGGCAGTGCTCGCAATAGCCGCAGGCGCTGTACAGCCACGGCACGCCGACGCGGTCGCCTTCTTTCACGCGGGTCACGCCGCTGCCCACGGCAGAAACATAGCCCACGCCTTCATGGCCGGGGATAAAGGGCAGGGTGGGCTTGACCGGCCAGTCGCCGTCGGCGGCGTGCAGGTCGGTGTGGCAGACGCCCGAGGCTTCGATCTTTACCTGGATCTGGCCGGGGCCGGGTTGGGGAACAGGAACTTCGTCGATCGTGAGCGGCGCGCCGAATTCGCGCACCACGGCGGCTTTCATCGTTGCAGGCATCTCGACTCCTTGAATGACTCCTTGGCAGGGTTGGCCCCGCGCCCGCGGGGCAACAACCCGGATCATGGCACGCGTGGGGCCGCTACAGGCGGCCATTGCGCCATGCTTTGCGCACCGTCAGAAAAATCCGAGTGCGTTGGGGCTGTAGCTGACCAGCAGGTTCTTGGTCTGCTGGTAGTGGTCGAGCATCATGCGATGGTTCTCGCGGCCGATGCCGGACTGCTTGTATCCCCCGAATGCGGCATGCGCGGGGTAGGCGTGGTAGCAGTTGGTCCACACGCGCCCGGCCTGGATGCCGCGGCCCATGCGGAATGCGCGCGCGCCGTCACGCGTCCACACGCCGGCGCCGAGGCCGTAGAGCGTGTCGTTGGCGATCGCAAGTGCTTCTTCCTCGTCCTTGAAGGTGGTGACCGACACCACCGGCCCGAAGATCTCTTCCTGGAAGATGCGCATCCTGTTGTGGCCGGCAAAGACCGTCGGCTTGACGTAGTAGCCACCCGCCAGGTCGCCGTCCAGCGCATTGCGCTCGCCGCCCGCCAGGCACTGCGCGCCTTCCTTGCGGCCCAGGTCGATGTACGACAGGATCTTTTCGAGCTGCTCCGCCGAGGCCTGCGCGCCGATCATGGTGCCCTTGTCGAGCGGATGGCCCTGGCGGATCGCCGCCACGCGCTTGAGCGCGCGTTCCATGAAGCGGTCGTAGATCGATTCCTGGATCAGCGCACGCGACGGGCAGGTGCAGACCTCGCCCTGGTTCAGCGCGAACATGGCAAAGCCTTCGAGCGCCTTGTCGAAGTAGGCGTCGTCGGCGGCCAGCACGTCTTCGAAGAAGATGTTGGGCGACTTGCCGCCCAGCTCCAGCGTCACCGGGATCAGGTTCTGCGACGCGTACTGCATGATCAGCCGGCCGGTGGTGGTCTCGCCGGTGAAGGCCACCTTGCTGATGCGCGGACTCGACGCCAGCGGCTTGCCCGCCTCCAGCCCGAAGCCGTTGATCACATTGACCACGCCCGGCGGCAGCAGGTCGCCGATCACCTCCATCAGCACCAGGATCGACGCGGGCGTCTGCTCGGCCGGCTTGAGCACCACGCAGTTGCCGGCGGCCAGCGCCGGCGCCAGCTTCCAGGTGGCCATCAGCAGCGGGAAGTTCCACGGAATGATCTGGCCGACCACACCCAGCGGCTCATGGAAGTGGTAGGCGACGGTGTCGCCGTCGATCTCCGAGATGCCGCCTTCCTGCGCGCGGATGCAGCCGGCGAAATAGCGGAAGTGGTCGACCGCCAGCGGCAGGTCGGCGGCGGTGGTTTCGCGCACGGGCTTGCCGTTGTCGATGGTCTCGGCCACTGCAAGCAGCGTCAGGTTGGCCTCGATGCGGTCGGCGATGCGGTTCAGGATGTTGGCGCGCTCGGTGGTGGAGGTGCGTCCCCATGCGGCCCTGGCCGCGTGCGCGGCGTCGAGCGCGGCATCGACGTCCTGCTGGCTGGAGCGCGGCACTCGCGTGAACGGCTTGCCGGTGATCGGCGTGACCGACTCGAAGTACTCGCCGCCGGCGGGCGGCACCCATTGGCCGCCGATGAAGTTCTCGTACTGCTGCTTGTAGGGGTTGCTGACGCCCAGCTGGGCGATTTCCGCCATGTTCATGTCTCGCTCCGGTTCGAATTGATCTGTGTCGTGTCGTCACGGCTTGGGGCCGTGCGCACCGGAGCGGATCGCAAGAGGTGTGCCGGGGGGCGAGAAGGCGAAAAAACGGGGGCGAATCGAAGAATTGACCGCGAAATCAGGCCGGCGGTGTGTCACGCGCTGCCGGTGTGTGCCATCGCGTGACAGCGGCTGTTCCAGATTGGCACACTGGGTGAACTGAACTGGCGCTTGCCAACGACCCTCGCATACGCTCCCCTCTCCCGCAGGCGGGAGAGGGGAGCAAACAAGAGTCGGCGCTGGCCGCCCAGGTCTGTCCTCAACCCTTCGGCCGCTCAGATGCCGGATCGTAGGGCGCGCGCAGGTGTACGCGTGCGGGCAGCAGTTCGCCGGCCAGGTCGACGTGGTAAATGCCGGCCTCAAGCCACGCCGCATCGGCCGGCCCGTCCTCGCGCGCCAGCAAGGCCATGCCGACGGGGCAGCCCAGCGTGTGGCCGAACGCGGCGGAACTGAGCGATCCCACTGCGCGCACGCTGCCGTCGGGGCCGGTGCGCAGTACCGCCTCGCCGCCCCACAGCATGGCATCGCTGGCGCCATCCACCGTCACGACCACCATGCGCCGCGTGGGAGCGCCCGCCTGCCGCAGTTGCAGCAGCGCTTCCCGGCCGCGGAAGTCGATGCCGCTGGCCAGCTTGCAGGCGAACGACAGTCCCGCCTCGAACGGGTTGACCGACGGCGACAGCTCGCGGCCCCAGGCGCGGTAGCCCTTTTCCAGCCGCAGCGATTCGATGGCGTAGTAGCCGGCATTGACCAGCCCGAGCGTGCGCCCGGCTTCGTGCAGCGTCTCGTAGACGCCCACCGCGAATTCCACCGGCACGTACAGTTCCCAGCCCAGCTCGCCCACGTAGGTCAGCCGCGTCGCGCGCACGGTGGCGTAGCCGAGGTCGATCTCGCGCGAGCTGCCGAAGGGAAAGCCTGCATTGGAGAAATCCGCGCGCGACACCTGCTGCAGCAGCTCGCGCGAGCGCGGTCCCATCACCGCCAGCACCGCGTACTGGCCGGTGATGTCGACGATCACGCAGCGCTTGTCGGACGGGATCAGCCGCTCGATATAGCTGAGGTCGCGCGTGGCCTGCGCCGACCCGGTCACCACCAGGTACTGGTCGTGCGCCAGCCGCGTCACCGTCAGGTCGGACTCATAGGTGCCGCGTTCGTTGAGCATGGCGGTATAGACGGCCTGCCCCGGCGGCACCGCCACGTCGTTGCTCATCACATACTGCAGCACCGCCTCGGCATCGGCGCCTTTGACCAGGTATTTGGAGAACGAGCTCATGTCGAACAGCGCCACGCCTTCGCGGCAGGCGCGGTGCTCGGCACCGCTCCACGGCAGCCAGTTCTGCTGGCCGAAGGCATACTCGATCTGCGGCGATGCGCCCGGCGGCGCGAAGAAGCTGGGCCGCTCCCAGCCCATCTTGCTGCCGAAACTGGCGCCGGCATCGCGCAGGTGCGCATACAGCGGCGAGCGGCGGAACGGGCGTGCGGTCTCCAGCTCGCGGTTCGGCCACGGCATCGCGTAGTGCAGGCCGAGCGTTTCCTTGATGCGGTCGTGCAGCCAGTTCTGGTTGCCGTTGAAGCCGGCGAAGCGGCGGATATCGACCGGCCAAAGGTCCATGGTCGGCTCGCCCGCGACGATCCATTCCGCCAGCGCCATGCCGGCGCCGCCGGCGGAGGCGATGCCCATCGAGTTGAAGCCCGCGCCGACGTAGAAATTGCGCAGCTCCGGCGCTTCGCCGAGGATGAAGTTGTTGTCCGGCGTGAAGGATTCCGGGCCGTTGTAGAACTGCCTGACCTGTGCCGTTTCCAGCGCGGGCACGCGCACCAGCGCGTTTTCCATCAGGACCTGGAACTGGTCCCAGTCGTCGGGCAGCAGCTGGAATTCGAATGGTTCGGGGATGCCCTGCATGCCCCAAGGCTTGGCGTCGGGCTCGAAGCCGCCCATCACCAGCCCGCCCACTTCCTCCTTGAAGTAGATGAAGCCGTCCGGGTCGCGCATCACCGGCAGGTCGGGGTGCACGCCGGCGATGCGCTCGGTGACGATGTAGTAATGCTCGGCCGAATGCAGCGGCACGGTCACGCCGCACATCCGGCCCACCTGCCGTGCCCACTGGCCGGCGCAATTGACCACGATCTCGGCTTCGAGCCGGCCCTCGTCGCCGTTCTTGTTGCGCCAGCTGACGCCGGTGGCGCGGCCGCCGGCGGTATGGATCGCGGTGGTCTTCGTGTCCTGCACGATGATGGCGCCGCGGCTGCGCGCGCCGCGCGCCAGCGCCTGCGTCAGGTCGGTGGGGTTGGCCTTGCCGTCGCCGGGCAGCCAGACCGCGCCGCGCAGGTCGTCGGTACGCATTGCCGGCCACAGCTCGCCGGCCTGGGAAGGGGAGATGACTTCGCACGCCACGCCATAGGCGCGCGCCACCGCGGCGGTGCGGCGCAGCTGCGTCATGCGCCCGGCGGTGCGCGCCACGGACAGGGAGCCGCATTGCTTCCAGCCGGTGCCGAGGCCGGTTTCGGCTTCCAGCTCGCTGTAGAGCTGCGTGGAGTAGCGGATCAACCTTGTCATGCTTTCCTGCGTGCGCAGCTGGCCGACCAGCCCGGCTGCGTGCCAGGTCGTGCCGCACGACAGCTGGCCCTGTTCAAGCAGCACCACATCCTTCCAGCCCAGCTTCGTCAGGTGGTAGGCAACGCTGCAGCCGATGATGCCGCCGCCAATGATGACGACACGGGTTTGGGCGGGGAGGGTGACTGGCATGGCGGGTCTCGAGAAGCGCGGATCGAGACTTGATGTTATTCCACAAAATGCCAATTAACAACACAAAATGCAACATGCAGTGCACTGGCGTGTAGCCTTGCGGAATGCCTAAACCATTGAATACAAAGATCAAATCCCGCATGAAAGCTGATCTGCGGCAAACTTAATTGCGTTTCGGCCACCATGGGCTAGTGTGTAGCCATCCCGCCTCTTTGCTGCTGCCCTGCACAAAGGCGCCGGGTGAGGCATTTGGGCCGGTGACGCGATGCTTGTCGCTGCGCTGCCGGCGCCGGGGGAGGGAAAGATGTCTCCGAAACAAGAAATCGCGCCTGCGGGCATCGCGCAGGCAGGGGAGGACGGCGTCATGCCGGACGGCGAGAACCCCGGCGGATTGCTGGGATCCAGCCAGGTGTTCCGGGAGGCGATGGCGGTGGTGGCCCGGCTGGCCCGCGTCGACGTGCCCGTGCTGATCCTGGGCGAGACCGGCACCGGCAAGGAGCTGGTGGCGCGCAGCCTGCACTATCGCGGCGGGCGCCGCGACCGCCCCTTCGTCCCCGTGGATTGCGGCGCGTTGCCCGAAACGCTGTTCGAAGGCGAACTCTTCGGCCACGTGCGCGGCGCCTATACCGATGCGCGCCGCGACGCCGCCGGCCTGGTTGCGCAGGCAGAAGGGGGCACGCTCTTCTTCGACGAAATCCATGCGCTGTCCCTGCGCAGCCAGGCGGCGCTGCTGCGCTTCCTGCAGGACTTCCGCTACCGCCCGCTGGGCGCCGCGCACAGCCGCAAGGCCGACGTGCGCATCGTCGCCGCCACCAACCGCGAACTGAAGCAGGGCGCCCGGGATGGCTGGTTCCGCGAAGACCTGCTCTATCGGCTCAACGTGGCCAACGTGCGCATGCCCAGCCTGAGGGAGCGCCCCGAAGACATCCCGCCGCTGGTCGAACTGTTCGCGTCGCGCTTCTGTGCCCGCTATGGCTGGCCCGGCTGCCGCTTCGACCAGGTCTCGCTGGCGTGGATGCTGGCACAGCCGTGGCGGGGCAATGTGCGTGAGCTGGAGAACTTCGTGCAGCGCTGCGTGCTGTCGTGCGACGGGCGCGTCGCGCATGCCGAGGGCTGCCCGGCGGAATGCGCGGCCGGCGATGGCGGCGATGGCGGCGGCGATGGCGCCGCTTGCCGGCTGCAGGAAGTGCCGCCGTTCAAGCAGGCGCGCGACCAGGCGCTGGCGGCGTTCGAATGCGCGTACTTGCGCGCCGCGCTGGCGCGCAGCGGTGGCAACGTGTCCGCGGCGGCGCGCGAGGCGGGGAAAGAGCGGCGGGTGTTCGGGCGCCTGCTGAAAAAGCACGGGATCGACCGCGCCGAATTCCTGTAGGCCGATGGCGCCCGGAAGGGCCAACGCCTACGGCGGCGCGGCCGGCATGCCTTCGGCGATCAGCCGCGCGATGTAGTTCAGCTCCTGCGGCGTCACCGGCAGCGCATGGCGCTGCACCGGCCCGGCCACGCCCATTCCAGAACCCGTGCCAAGCTGCTCCGCGCCAAGCGGGGCAATGATGTGGCGCGGCGCCGAGGCCAGGAAGATCACGCGGCCGGGGCCGGTGGTCCGGTCGGGCGCATACATGAAGCGGCGGCCGTCGGCGAGGATCAGCTCGGCACCATCCGCCAGGCGGCCTTCGATCCAGCTGTGGATCTGTTCGGTGGCCTCCTGGCCGCCCGCGCCACCGGATTTGACCTCGAAGCCGGCGCGCACGTACAGGTTGCCGTCGGCCTCCGTGGCGATCAGGTTGTCGGAGAACTCCACCGGCTTGCCGCCGGGCAACTGCATGTGCAGGTCGGCATAGCTGCGCGCGCCCGGATGGCTGGTCCGCACCGTGGCCAGTACCTCTGCCTGGATCGACTCGCTCAGGATCTCGCCGATATTCCCTTTCAGGTTGTTGAACAGCCCGAGGCCGACTTCGTCGCCGCCGGCACCGCCGCGCTGCATGCCCGCGACCTTGCGGCCGAGCTTGCCCGGCTGGGCCTGCACTGTGGCAAGGTGCTTGTCCAGCGCCGCCTGCGTCAGCGTGGCGGGGCGGGCGATCCGTCCGAGCTGGATGTTGGCGCCTGATGCGGCCGATTCCGCCGGGCCGGGGAAATTGGGCCCGAGCAGATCCACCAGCGTCGCGCGCGGCCCACCGCGCGTGGCGAGGATCCAGGCCAGGCGCGGCTTGGGCGCCGGGGCGCCGGCGACATAGCCCTGGTAGGCCGTCTCCACCGCCGGGACCGCGAACGGTTCCGCCGGGTTCGGCAGGAGTTCCGCGACCGTCAGGTAGCGCGGCGCCAGTGCCGCCGGCGTGCCCGGCGCGGAAGCGGGGGCGGATGCGGGTGCGGTACCGGCGCTGGGACTGGCTGCCGGCCCCAGCAGCGGACGTTCCGGCTGCAGCTGCCAGCGGCTGACGGCGCGCACCGTGGCGCCGGATTGCATCACGCCGTCGCCGGTTTTCATGTTGATGCGCAGCACGGCAACCTCGCCGGTGGCCGGGTTCTGGCCGAGCACGGTGCATTCGCCCGTGACCGGGTCGACTGGCAGCATGCGCAGCGGGATCGCACCTTCGGCCGCCGCACCGCCGCCCGCGCCACCGCCCGGCACCGCGGGCTCGATGGTGCCGGGCGGCCGCGGTGCCAGCGCGCCCGGCGGCTTGCCGCCGAGGCTCGCCGCGCCCATGAAGCCGGCCGCCATGAACAGCGCGCTGGATACCAGCAGGATGCCGCGCGTGAGCTTGTCGGTGCTGTCCAGCGGCTTGCCGTCCATGCCGGTGCCGGTTGCCAGTTCCACCAGCGCCTGGGTGCCCTGGTAGGCGGCCACGCCGGTGCCGCCTACCAGCATGACGCGCCCAAGCGTCGGGAATGCCTGCGCCACAGGCCCGCCCAGGCCCGCGGTGGCGAGCGTCGCCACCGTGGCGCCGGCCGTCTCCGGCGTCCACAGCACGGCAAAGCCAAGGCCCACGCAGGCGGCGCCCGAGCCGGCACCCTCGCCATGCACGCATTCGTCCGCATAGAACTCCGCGGCTTCGTGGCCGAGCCGGGTGGTGTAGGGCAGGTACTTCCCGCCCCAGCCGCGCCCGCCCGTCAGCGCATCGACCGTGCCGCCGGGCAGCACCTTGCTTTGCCTGAGCGCCTGCGCGGTGCGCTGGCGGTCCGCCTCGGTCATGTCCTCGAACAGGAAGTACAGCATGCCGCCTTCCCACGCCTCGCCGAAGCGCCCGAAGATCCCGGTCCAGTCGGCTTCGCCGAAGCGGTGCATCAGGTTGCGCAGCACTTCGGCCTGCGCCGCCGGCGGCATGCCGCCGATCAGGTCGCCGATCACCTTGCTGTCTTCGGCGGTGGTGACGCCGGCCAGCCGCTCGGCGATCAGGTCAGACGTGCGCGTGACCAGTTCGGGATTGACCTCCGGCATCGCGGTGCCGCCCTGCGCCACGCTGGCCAGGTCTTCCAGCCGCGCCCACGTCGGACGGTAGGCGCCGTACTCGCGGCTGTTGCTGGCGATCATGGAGTTCAGCTCGCCGACGCGCTCCTCCACTTCGGTATAGAGCTTGTCGAGGAAGGGCTTCGACGCGCTGTCGGCGACCAGGTAGTCGGTGTGCCAGGTGTCCTGCCTGAGCCGTCCCAGGAACATGTCGAAGTAGGTGCGGCCATTCCCGGCGCGCAGGTCCTTGCGCCGCGACCACCAGTCGACGTAGTCGATCAGCCGGCGCTCGTCGGCGGCATCGATGCGGGCCTGCAGCAGGATGCTCTCGACCGCGGCGACATCGGCCTCCAGGCGTGCCGACATCCGCTCATAGAACTGCGTCTTGAAGGGCTCGACCAGCAGTTCCGGCTGGACCTCGAATTCCTGGATGCCGACGAGCTTGCCGAGATAGAGCGATGCCCACTCGGGCATCTTTTTCGGCATGGCTTGCGGGTTGGCACCGTACAGGGCCGTGGCGACCGCATCCGCGCCGGCTTGGGCCGGGGCCATGGCGAGCCAGGGCTTGGTTGGGCTAAGCCGCACATCGGCGCTGGCAGCGGCCCTATCGGTGGCGGGTGCATCGGTGGCGGGTGCATCGGCGGCGGGCGCGCGGCGGATGCCGCCGTGCCCTTGCACTACATGCGCAAGCTCGTGCGCCAGCAAGTGCCGGCCCTCGCGCGTGTGCGGGCGGAACTCGCCCGCGCCGAAGGCGATGTCTGCGCCGGTGCTGAAGGCGCGCGCGTTCAGCCGCGTGGCGCTGGCGGCCGCCGAGGAGTTGTCGTGGACGCGCACCGCGGACAGGTCGGCGTGGTACCGGCGCTCGAAGAAGCCGCGCTCGCTGTCGCCAAGCGGCCGCGCGTGGCCGAGCGCAAGGCCCGGCGAGTCGCGCAGCAGGTCGTGGCTGCGCGGCTTGCGCCGCAGGATGGCATTGCCGCCGGCAAGGCAGGCGGGGCAGGGCGGCTGGCCTGGGGTGCAGCTGCAGGCGGTACTGGCCTGCGGCGCCGGCACATGGCTGCCGACGTCGCTGCCGACATAGCTGCCGACCTCGCCGCCGACGTCCCGGCCGCGCCTCAGCAGGCCGAGGCTGGCCTGGTCCTGGTGCGTCTGGTTGTCGAGCCGCGCAGGGTCCGCCGGCGCGGCAGCATCATGCGGCTTGCCTGGCGCAGCCACGTGGCGGGCATCGCCGGGCCGTTGGTTGCGGCGCGTTGCGGCGGCGCGCCCGGGCGGTTTGCCTGCCTGGCTCATGGCAGCTTGTTGTGCGCCAGGATGCCGCCCGCGAAATAGGTATGCGTGCCGGTCACCGAGAGGTCGTAGACGGGCCCGGCCGGCGCCGCGGCGGTCACCGATGCCAGGCGCGCGCCGGCCACGGCCGGAACGCCTGCGGCGGACGACGCAATCCACAGGATGTCGCCGGGCCGCAGGTCGCCTGCCGGCATCCAGCCATGCGGGGTGCGCAGCTTGTGGGCCGGCGTGACCTGCACGGGTGGCGCATTTTCCAGTTGCAGCCGCAGCATCAGCGCCGGCGCCGCCTGGTGGACCGCGCTGACCAGGCAGGTCTGCAGCCGCTGCAACTGCTCGTTGTAGCTCAGTACGGCATCGCCGATCGCGATATCGGCGATGCGCCGCTCGCTGCCGTCGGCCAGCCGCACCGGCGTCGCGGCCTCGAAGCAGTTGAACATCACCGAGTTGAACCCGCCAGGCGCGCCGCCAGTCCAGCGCGAGACCGTCGGCAATGGCGTGCAGCCGGCCTCGTGCGCATCCCAGTCCTCGCGTCCGCCCGGCACCAGCTTGTCGCCGATGTAGTAAAGCGCGCCGCCGACCGCCAGGCCAACGATGAATCCCACCGGCCCGCCGACCGCCGTGCCGGCTGCCGCGC
This sequence comes from Cupriavidus oxalaticus, assembly GCF_016894385.1. Classification (NCBI taxonomy): domain Bacteria; kingdom Pseudomonadati; phylum Pseudomonadota; class Betaproteobacteria; order Burkholderiales; family Burkholderiaceae; genus Cupriavidus; species Cupriavidus oxalaticus. The sequence continues at coordinate 2,184,510 of NZ_CP069811.1, read as the reverse complement.
CGGCCCAGACACTGGCGCCGCCCAGCCCCCCCGAGCGGAACAGGCGGGTGCCGACCTCGGGGCCGGAATGCTCGCGCTCTTCCAGCAGGCCCATGCTGATGCCTTCGACGAACATGGCACCGACCGAGCCGCCGCCAAAGCGGCTGGCACCGCGCAACAGCCCGGGCGTCAGCGAGGAGGTGCCGGTCGACGCCAGGCTGCTTTCCATGCTGCGCAGGCCGGCCGAGTAGATCAGGCTTTCGGTGGCACTGCTCAGGTATCCGCTGCTCGAGCCGAGCGCACCGGACCATGCCAGCTCCCGTCCCCATTCCGGGTGCTCCTCGGCGTCCGCCAGCATGAACGCCGCCGAGCCCAGTACCGCGAGCCCGCCGCCGGCACGGGCCCCGCGCATGCCCTCGGCACCCGCGACCCTGGCCGCACCGGGCCGCACTGCCACGATGCCGCGGTTCGGGACGGCCTCGAAGCCGCCCGCACGCAGGGCGTCGCGTACGGCCCGGCCCGACGGGGTACGGCCGGTGCGGATGATGTCCCGCATGTTGGTGTTGATGGTGTTCTTCAGCTGCGTCGGGCTGAGCGCGTTGATATCGGGGATCTCGGCCAGCGCCTCCGCGAACAGGGTGCGCATCTCCGTGACCTCGCCGAAGCGGCGCGTGAACACGGCGCCGGGGTCGTCCGCCAGCGAGACCTCCGGCAGCGGCGTGCGGCCGCGTTCGATGTCGCGGAAGTCAATGCCCAGTCCCTTGGTCCTGCGGTTGGTGATGCTGTCGAGCAGCTGCCGGTTCTGCGGGTCCAGCGCGCGCTGCACCTGCCGCGCCGGGCTCGCGTTGCGATCGCCCACCGGCAGCGGTTCGTCGATATCGAACGAGACCGGATGGTCCAGCGGCACGCTGCCGCCGGTGGCGAGCCGGCGCGCCAGGGTGCGGCCGAACCCGGGCTCGAACGGCATCGCCCAGGCGTCGATCGTATTGACGCCTTCGGCGAACACGGCGCCCGGCACCGGCGAGGGCCCGGGGCCGAGCGGGTCCCGCAGGAATGGCGGGCCGAACGGCGAGCGCCGCAGTCCGCCGCGCATCGGCCACATCGACAGCCCCGCCAGCGTGCCGGACGTGGATGGCCCGATGGTACGCATCATGTATTCGTCGGCGCCGACACGCTCAACGTCGTGCGTGCCCAGGAAGCTGTCGAACTGGGCCTGCGTCATGTAGGGCGCGCGCCGGCTGTCGCCCTCGGGGGCGCCGGCGACGGCGGCGCCGGTGGTCCGGACCACCGAGAAGGTACCGCCGGGGCCGTCGATGATCTGGAACAGCGCCGGCGGCAGGGCCGAGGGCATCGTCGCCAGCCAGGCGTGGCCCAGGTCGACGCGGCGGTCGCGTTCGGCGATCAGGCGGCGCTGCAGGTTGCGGTAGTCGAAATAGCCGTCGGCGCCGCGGCCCCGGTTGACCACGCCGAGCGCGTGGCTGTACTCGGCCAGCAACTGGTAGTTGGTCAGTGTCCGGACATCGACGGCACAGGGATCGAAGCCGGCCGCGTGCGTGACCTGGGCCGGGCCCATCATCGAGCTTGCCGGGGTCTCGGCGGGGGGCGCGAAGCTGGCGTTCGCGTCCGCCGGGGTCATGCTGGAACCGACCTGGCTGGCCCCGGCCTGGCGCCGGATGCCGCCATGGCCCTGCACCACGTGCGCCAGCTCGTGGCCGAGCAGGTGCCGTCCCGCGGCGGTATGCGGCTGATACTCGCCGGCCCCGAAGGCGATGCGCGTGCCGAGGCTGAAGGCACGTGCATTCAGCCGTGCGGCACTGCCCGCGGCCTGCGGGTTGTCGTGGATGCGGACCTCGGACAGGTCGGCGCCGTAGCTGCTTTCGAACGCGGCGCGCTCGCCGGTGCCCAGTGCACGGCCGCTGCCGAGCAGCGGTGCCGGTGGATGCGCCGGCGCGTCCCGGCCGCGCGGCTTGCGCCGGATGCCGGCTGCGGCGGCCGCCTGGCATGCGGGGCAAGGCGGCTCGCCGGCGCTGCAGGAGCAGCCGGCAGGCTTGCCCGCCAGCGCGGCGTCGGCCATGCGGTCGGCCTGTGCCTCGAGCGGGTCGTCGGCGGCGCCCACGGCCAGCTGCGCCCGTAGCGCGCCGCTGGCATACAGCGCCTGCAGCACGAGATTGCCGGCCGCCGGCTGCGGCCGGGCGAGGTGCGGGCCGCTCGCCGCGCTGTGTGTCGCATCGTGTGCCGCACCGTGTGTTGCACCGCCGGCGGCAGGTTCGGCACTGCGGGGAGCCCGTTCCGTCGCCTTCATCGCGCGGGCTCCGCCGGCCGTGTGCGGGCTGGCTTCATGGCACTTCTCCGCCGTGGAAGATGTCGTAGTAGGCCTGCACGTTGTCCGGCAGCGGCTGCCCGTTGATCTCGGCCATGACCGCGGCCGCCTCGTAGTAGTCCTGCACGCTCTGGCCGTTGGTGGCGGCGGAGTTGAACCATGCCGACGCTTCCATGAACCGGTCCGGGTCGGCCAGCAGTTCGCCGCCTTCGACGAACGCGTCGCCGACATCGCGGCCGATCAGCGCGCCGAGCATGCCGCCCAGCACGCCGCCGACCAGGGTGGTGCCGACCATGCAATAGAAGGCCGCCGGGCCAGTCTCCGCGCAGACCACGGCGCGGCCCAGCATGCCCGAGAGCGTGCCGCCGACGAGATTGCCGGTCCATCCGCCGGCCTCTTCGATGACCACCTTGGTCCGTTCGCTGCCCGGTTCCGCCTCGGCGATGCGGCTGGCGCTGTGCCACACGCCGTAGACCAGCAGCACCGTGCCGCCCACCCGGATGACGCCGCCGGCCAGGTTCGCGGGGCCGACGCGGGCGCGCGCCAGGCCGGGCGGAAGGTCCTCGTTGCCGAAGAAGTACCGGTCGACCGGATCCAGGAAGCGGCCCGGCGCGCCCGGTTCCGGCACGAACGGCAGGGGCTCCTTCGGCCCCAGCCCCAGCGCGCCGCGGTGCTGCGCCTGCGGCAGGTTGACGCAATTGGCCGTCGGCGGCGCGCAGCCGCCGCCAAAGGCTTCAACGAATGCGGTGCTGCCCTCCTTGGGCGGGCTGAAGGTATAGGTCTTGCCCGCGTATTCCGGCACTGACGATTTCATGTATTCGGAGAACGCCGCCGGGTCCACCTTCGGATCGGTACGGTAGACCACCGTTGCCCTGGGGTCGTACTTGAACATCCAGTCGTTGGCATAGCTGCCCGGCACGCCGCGGTTGAGCGTGGTGGTGGCGCCGGGCGGATAGAACAGCTGGCTCAGCGGACTGGCCACGGAGCGCGACCACGGATTGCGTTCCAGGGCGGACAGCACGTGCCGCCAGAAGCCGGCGCGGAAGCCGCGCATGTCGGTCATGGCGCCGCCGCGCACCGAGAAATCGACGAGGTGGGCGCCTTCCCACAGCACGCCGGTGGTATTGGGCAGGCCGGCCATCAGAGACGGAGCCGGGCAGACCATGCCGTAGCCTGCCGCATTGAGCACCGCCTGCATCGGCGTGAATTCATTCTCCGGCAGCGTCGAGGCGTCCAGCCCGGTGTACTGCTGGAATTCTGCCAGCGTCATGGCCTGCACATCGAGCGGATCGCCGCCGGTGAGGACGTGCGGATCGGCCTCGGCCTGGTAGATGGCCTGGGCGCTCTGGTTGTCGAGCGGCGCGGGCTCGCGCGTCCCTGCCGGCGGCGCGGCGGCAGGCTTCGGGCCGCCGGGATCGGCGGGGCGCGGCAGCCAGGTCGGGTAGGGAGGCATCGCGGTATCGTGCCTTCAGGCACGCCCCTGCGCGCTGACAGCCTGGTGCGCGCGCAAACGCGCCGCCGCGCCAGGATCCCCATGCTTGGTCTGCCGCCGCGACAGCGCCCGCATCAATTGCGCCATGCCCACCGCGCTGCCTTCGCCGGCGGCCAGGAAGGCCGCCTCCAGCGCAATGGTCTGGATGTCCCCGCCCGTCAGCTCGAACTGCCCGGCAACGAAGGCATAGTCGATATCGCCCGCCAGCGGCACCTCGGCGGGGAACATGCCGCGCCAGAGCTGCTCGCGCAACACCGCGTTGGGCCGGCCGAACTCCACCGTGTAGTGCATGCGCCGGGCAAAGGCGGGGTCGAGGTTCTTGGGCAGGTTGCTCGCCAGGATCACCACGCCGTCGTGCGTTTCCATGCGCTGCAGCAGGTAGGCCACCTCGATATTGGCGTAGCGGTCGTGCGCGTCCTTGACCTCGGCGCGCTTGCCGAGCAGGGCGTCGGCCTCGTCGAACAGCAGGATCGCATCGGCGTCCTGCGCGGCGCTGAAGATGCGCTCCAGGTTCTTCTCGGTCTCGCCGATGTATTTCGACACCACGCTGGCCAGGTCGACGCGGAACAGGTCCAGGCCGGCGTGGTTGGCCAGCACCGACGCCGCCATGGTCTTGCCGGTGCCTGAGGCGCCGGCGAACAGCAGCATCAGCCCGGCGCTGCGGCCGGTGCGGCCCTGCATGTTCCAGTCGCGGAACACCCGCTCGCGGCAGGCGATGGCGGCGGCGATTTCGTGCAGCAGCTGCAGCGTGGTGGCAGGCAGGACCAGCTGCGGCCAGCGGTGCGGGCGCGTGGCGAGCTCGGCCACCTGCGCCAGTCCCTGTGCGGCAAGCTGGCGCGCGGCGCGGTCGAGCGCCTCGCGGCCGCTGGCGATGGCCGGGTCGGCCGCCCACAATGCCTGCGCGGCGCGCACCGCCTGCCGGATGCGGGTGCCGGACAGGGAAAACCGGGCGGCGAGCGCTTCGGCCATGTGCGCGGCCGGCGGTCCCGCATCGGCCAGGCGGGTGTCGTGGATGGCATCGGCCCAGTCCTGTGCGCGCTCGGCGCCGGTGGCGGCGGCGAGCGTGAAGGTGGTCAGCGGCAGGCGCGACAGCGCGGGCAGGGGGCGCCAGTTCGGCGGCACCAGCCACAGCACGTCCAGGCCGGCGTCGAGCGCGCGCCGCAGCGCACCGGCCAGGCGTTCGTCCGCGGCGGCGTCGCGGCTGGTGCCGGCGGCATCATGCAGCACCAGCGCGGCGTGCGCGAGCCGGGCGGTCAGCAGCGGCGATGTGCCGGCCAGCAGGGCGTGCGGCGCCAGGTGCAGCGCGTGGCGGCCGCGGCGGGCCAGCAGGCGGCGCGCCCAGCCGGCCTGGCGCTCGGGGTCGTCGCTGCGGCAGGCGATCAGCTCGCTGCCGGCGGCTGGCGCGCCGATCGTGCCGATCGCATCGGCCACGGCTTCCAGCCAGGGTTCGTCCATGCCTGCCATCTGCTGCGCGGCGGGCGGGATGCCGAGCAGGAATTGCGCGACCGGCGGCGCCAGCGCCAGGCCTTGTCCGAGCGTGCTGCGTGGTTCGCCACTGTCGGCCAGCACCAGGATGCCGGCCGCGGCCAGCATGCCGATGCGGCTGCGCAGCGCCGCGGCGTCATGCGGGACCACGTCGGCGCCGAGCAGGCGGCGTGCCATGTCGACGGTGGCGAACTTGCGCGCGATGTCGTTGTTCAGGTAGGCGTAGAGCGTCTCGTAGCGCAGGTCGAGTTCGGGCGCGAGCACGACGAAGAGCAGCTCCAGGTCCGCCGGCGCCAGCGCCAGCCGCTCGCCCAGCAGCGCCAGCGGCGAGCCGGTGTTGAAGTGCTCGCGCCACTGCGCGGCCTGGCGCGTCAGCGCGCCGGCGGGATCGGCGTCGGGCTGGCCGTGCTGCCCGGCCTGCTGGCGCAGCAGCGCATCGACCTGGCGGTCGGAAATATAGAGGCCGCGCAGTTCGTCGAGCGACAGTTCGTAGCGTGCGCGCAGGCGCAGGATTTCGCGCTCGACCAGGCAGTCCAGCCACAGCCGTTCGTTGCCGAAGGGGTGGGCCTGCGGCCATGGCGCCGCTATCGGTGCGTGAATCGGTGCCTGAATCGGTGCCTGCAGGCCGCCGTCGATGAGCGGGTCGAGATCGCGGCGCATCGCCTCACTCCGTGCAGTGCAAGGCCAGTTGGCGCTGGCCCGGCCAGGTGAGCCGCAGCCGCGCCATGCCGTTCAGGCTCAGCAGCACGTGCAGCGGCGGGCGGCGCAGCGAGAGCGTCCAGGCCGCCGCGGCGGCACCGTCGCGTCGCGCTTCGCCGCGCGTGTCGAGCACGTTGGCGAACAGGTACGGCAACGTGCAGCAGGCCGCGCCCGGGATGCGGAAGGCAGTGCGCCGCAGCGCGGCCTGCGCCAGCGTGGCGAAGAGGTCCTGCCAGCCCGGCGGCAGCGCCGCCAGCACCGGGCTGGCGCGCAGCAGCGCAAGATCCTGGCGCAGCAGCCGCGTCAGGCGCAGCCGCATGGCGAAGGTCAGCGGGGCGGATTCGGCCAGGTCGGCCGGTGGCGCCATGGCATGCAGGCGGCAGGCGCTGCCGGGCTCGATCCATACCTCGGTGCGGGTCGCGCCGGCCGGCACCCGGAGTCGCGCGGCGCCGGTGAACGCGCAGCGGCGCAACGTGGCGGCCAGTGCCCGAGCGGGCGCGCAGGCGTCCGCGTCGGCCAGCCAGTCGTGCAGCGCCGGCAGCGCGAAGCCCGGTGCCACCTGCAGGAAGGTGCGCCAGAACGGATCGCGCCACACCCGTTCGCCACGATGGCCGGCGGCGATCGCCAGCGCCAGCAGCACGGCAAGGTCGCGCGCGCTGCCGGCCCCGGCGGGCGGCGCGGGCAGTGCGCTGGCCCAGCCGCTGTCGCACAGGTCGCACAGGTCGTGCAGCGCTGGCAGCAGCCACGCGAGGCCGCCGAATGGCGCGTCAAGCGATTCCTGCGCAGCGCCGGTTGCGGGTTGCGCGCGGTCCTGCGGCATCTGCCTGGCCTGCGCCGCCAGCGATGCCATCGCCGCACGCACGGGCTGCGGCGTGGTGGCGAGCCGCAGCAGCCAGTCGGGATCCGTGGCCAAGGCTGGCATCTTGTCGATCACGCCATGCGTTGCCATCCGCGCCAGTTCGCCGGTGGCCATGTCGTCAGGCATCGACAGCAAGGCCGCCAGCCAGCACAGCGCGCCGATGCCGGCTGACTGCGCCGCGCCGCCATGCGCGAGCAGCCACAACGCCAGCAGCGGCGGCGCGACGCGCCCGGGCGGCGCCTGGCGCCATGCACTGGCGGCCGGCCCCAGCGCGCCCGCTTCGGTCGCCTCGCGCTCCTGCTCGTGCCAGCGGTACAGGATGCGCACCGCCTCGCGCTCGCCCAGCGCCGCCAGCAGCATGGGCCAGCTTGCCTCGTCCAGCAGCGCCAGCGTGGCGCGCCCGGTGGCGGCGTCTTCGGTCAGCAGCGTGCGGATGGCCGCGCCCGCCGGCAGCATGCGCAGGCCGGCAAAACGGTGGAAGAGCCAGCTGTCCCAGCCGTCGCCGCGCAGCAGCCGTTCGATGAAGCGCGCATGGTAGGCCGCGCGCGAGGGCATCCGCACGGCGTCGCCGGCGGGATCCGCCAGCGCGTGGGCAAAGGCCAGCGCCAGCTGGCGCGACCAGTGGCGCACAACCTGCTCGCCGGGGCAGGCGGTATCGATCTCGCATTCGATTTCCAGCCGCGGCAGCAGCACCACGGCATCGTCGTCCAGGCCGAGTGCGTCGAGCTGGTCCGCCAGTGCCTGCGCCAGCTGCGGCGCCAGCGCGTCGAGCTGGTGGCCGAGCGCGGCCGGTGCCGGGTGCGAACCCGGCGCGGTGTAGTCGTTGTGCCAGTGGCGGATGCGAAGGTGGGCCATGTCTACGTCTGCGCAGCGCCGGCCGCGCCAGCCTGTTGCGCGTCGACGGACAGCAGCTCCTCCAGCACCTGCGCGGCGCCGCCGATGCGCAGCAACTGCTCGCGCAGCGTGGCGGTGCGCGCCTCGGCCTCGGCCAGCAGCCGCTGGCCCGCGCTGTATTCGCTGCGCAGCGTGGCCAGGCGCGCCTGCAGCAGGCTGCGCGCGATGGGCGCGGTGGCGGCAACGGCGATGGCTTGGTCCATGGCGGCTCCTGTCAGTTGCGGGGCCCGTAGGCGATGAAGTGGAAGGCGTTGTCGACAAAGCTGCCTTCCGACGGCGGCGTGACGTCGCGGGCGACCAGCGTGAAGCCGCCGGGGCCGACGTTGCGCACGGTGCCGGCCTGGTCGTCGTTGGCCGAGTCGACCAGGCTGGCGACGACCACCGGCGTCGCGGTAAAGGCCGGCGAAAAGCTCACCGTATAGTGGCCGGTGCTGGTGCGCGTGGCGCTCCACCCGGTGCCGGCGGAGCCGCCGCCGGCGCTGGCCTGCCCTGCCACGATGCGCATCTCGGCCACGCCGCCCACCGCGAAGTAGTCGCCGTTGTCGCCGAGCCGGATCGCGCCGCGCACTTCCAGCGTGCTGGCGGGCGCGGCGGTGCCCAGGCCCATGCGCCCGGCCGGGGTCACGGTCAGCTTGTCGCCGTTGCTCCACAGCCGCGCATTTCCGCCGCTGGCGTACCAGACCCAGCGCTCGCCGTTGCCCGGGTTGGCGATAAAGGCGCCGGTCTCGCGGTTCTCGAACGACAGCCCGGCACCGCCGCCGCCGCTGTGGATCTCGTTGCCGAGCACGTGCAGCGTGCGCGACGGTGTCAGCGTGCCGATGCCGACGCTGCCGCCGAACAGCGCCAGGTCGGGCGAGTTGCTGCGCGCCTGGCCGACCCAGCTGGAGAACTGCGCGGCGGCCTCGTTGCCGTTGCCGACCTGCTGGAACTGGACCCGCGGCGGATCGTCGAGGTCGCTCAGCACCAGCAGCGGTGCCAGCTGCGGGCCGTACTGGAACCAGGCCTGGCCGGCATCGGGCGCGCCGCTGCTGCCCATCTGCAGCCACTTGCCGTTGCCCACCGCGTTGCCCTGCGGCGACGGCACCTGCTGGATGTCGAGCCGCGCGCCCGGCGCCAGCGTGCCGATGCCGACATTGCCGCTGGCCGCCTCGATGAACAGGTTGCTCAGCGTGGGATCGTCCTGGGTCACGTTGAGGCCGTTCTTGGCCGGCCCCAGGTTGACCTGCCACGCCAGCGCGCCGCCGGTGCCTTCCAGCCCGACCAGGCCGCCGTTGGCGGCGAGCGCGCGCACCGTCAGCGGCAGCGCCAGCGCCTTGTCGGTGCTGCCGATGCCGACCCGGCCGTCGTGCTGGATCGCCACGCCGGCGGTATAGCTGAAGCCGACCGCGCAGGGGTCGGTGCCGGTCGGCGTGGCGGCGCCGAGGGTGAGACGGGTCGGGCCGGCGGTGCCTTGCGGCTGGCCCAGCAGCACCCGCAGGTCGACCCCGTCGACGGCACTGGGCGCGGCGCGCTGCAGCGCGGTGACGGTGCCCTGTGCCAGGTAGTCGGTGCCGCCGGCATCGACCCACTCGGCGCGCGTGCCGTAGTAGCGCAGGTGGCCGCGCGCGCGCGTGTCGGCGTCGAGCCAGACCGGTTCGCGGAAGTGCGGCGTGTCGGGGTCGCTGGCGCAGAACACCAGGTCGGCGGCCGTGGGCTGGTCGGCTTCGCACAGTTGCTCCACCGGCGTGCCGCCCGCGCGCGGGATCCAGCGCCCGCGCAGCCGCAGCAGGCCGCCGGTGCCGTGCAGCGCCTCGCCGATCCAGCCGGCATGCCGGCGGAACAGGCGCGACTGGGTGGCGCTGGCCGGCGTCGGCTGCTGCAGCGCGCCGCCCTGCCACAGCACGCGCCCGACCGGGATCAGCCACAGGCTGGGATCGTCAGCGCCGGGAAAGCGCTGCGCCGGCACCGAACCATCCGGCGCGATGGGCTGCAGCGGCAGCAGCGCGCCCGGCGCCTCGCGCGCGTCGCCGTAGCTGTCGTCGCCCAGCGCCACGCCGCTCTGGCGGGTCTCGATGGTCTTGCGCTCGCCGACCTCGACCAGGAAGGACTCGACCACGCGGGCATAGGCATCGGTGGCGCCGCAGACCTCGAAGCCGGGACGCACGCCCTGGCCCGCGGCCTCGTCATAGCGGATCCACACGTTCACCAGGCCGGCGGGCTGCCCGGCGAACAGGCCGGCGTCGAGGGGGAAGGGCTCGGCCACCACGATGGCGCGGCCATAGCCGTCGGTGGCCAGCCCCGGCGTCAGGTAAGCCTCGACCGTGCCCTGCGGCGAGTCCTGGTAGACCAGCTCGATGCCGGAGGCGATGCCCCAGCTGTGGCTGCCCAGGTGGTGGCGCGCCAGCAGCGTGCTGAAGTAGCGCAGCAGCGCCTGCAGGTCCTCGGCGCCGAGGTACTGGCCCTCGAAGAAGCGCGGCCGCTCGGCAAATTCGGTGGTCATGGCGCATTCCTCCTAGCCGGGTTTGCGGCCGCCGCGCTTGGTGGCCGGCTTGGGCGCGGGCCTGGCCTCAGCCTTGAGCCGCTCGATTTCGGCGGCCTGCGCCTTGAGGCTGTCGCGCAGTGCGTCCATGTCGGTCCGCAGGGCGGCCATGGCGTCGGGCGTGGCCGTGTCCGGCGCCGCACCGGTGAAGGCCGTGGCGCGCAGCGACAGGCCCAGTGCGGCATCCAGCATCGGCGCCAGCGCGGCGCTCACGGCCGGCCGCATCAGCTGGTTGGCGATGACGAACTGGGGCAGGTTCGCGCTCTCCGCGGCCGACAATCTGTCCCGCTCGTTGCCGGCGCCGCCGGGCAGCATCATGCTCTCGGCCAGCGTGCTGAACTCCAGTGTCTTGCCAGTGCGCGCCAGCGCGGCGCGCAGCAGCCCGGTGGCGCCGGCGATGCGTTCGGGTTCGGCCACGGCCGGGTTCAGCAGGTCGTTGGCGCGCTGGTAGGCGGCATTGGCCAGCTTGATGTCGGCGTTGCCGCCGTTGCCACCGTTCCCGTTCCCGTTCCCGGCCGCGTTGTCGGGTGCCACGTTCGACGCCACATCGGGCGGTATCTCCGCGCGCATCGCGAAGAGCCCGGGCTGTGCGCCCGGCACGTTGTCCTGCTGGGGGATGTCGGCCAGGATGCCGCCGATATCGAAGCAGCACAGGTTCTCCAGCAGCTGCCGCAGCTGCTTGCCGAACGGCAGGATCCCGAGCCAGTACTGCAGCGACGGGAAGGTGGTGGCGAACTTGCGGTGCACGGTCCAGTTGCACACGCGCAGCACGCGGCAGGACTGGGCGCCGCAGCCGCCGGCGATATGCAGCGACGCCAGCGGCACGCGCACCTCGCGCGTGGGCGCCGGGCACGGCGGCAGCAGCGCCGAGCAGAAGCAGGCGAGCATGGCGTCGAGCCAGACGATCATCAGCAGCACCGCCGCCAGGTAGATCGCGCCCGCATTGGCGAGCGTGCCCGCGGCGGGGTAGGGGATGGCATTGAACTGCGCCATCAGGTCGCAGTTGTAGCTGCCGTGGCTGGCGAAATAGCGCCGCAGCTGCATGCGCGCGGCGCCGAGCCACTGGTACCACGCCTGCGCCTCGGCGGCGGTGGCGGGAACCTTGAGCGCGCCGGGCAGCTTGGGCATCTGCGTGACCAGCAGCTCGACGCAGCAGCGGAAGCGCTGCATCAGTTCGGAGTCGGGGTTGAAGGCCTGGTTGTTGCCCTGATTGCCGCCAGCCGCGCCGCCGACGGTGCTGTCGGTGGTGCCGACCGGGTCGGGGGCCTTGTCGGGCGGCTTGCGGTAGACCTCGAAGGCAAAGCCCTCGCAGATCACGGTGGGCTCGCACTGCACCGGCGCGCCGCGCGGTTTGGCCAGCGTGGCGCCGTTGCCGCCGCCGCCGTTGCAGCCACATTTCATGCCGCCGCAGGCCCCGCCGCATCCGCACTTGCCGCCATTGCCGCCACAGGCGCAGCTGTTGGCGGTGCAGTCCGGCGCCGGGCGCAGCGGCTTGACCCCGCGCGCCGGCGCTTCGGCGTAGCGGATCGCCAGGATCCATTCCTCTTCGCCGGCGTCGCACTGCTGCGGCGGCGGATGCTGCATCGGCTCGCACTGCTGCCAGCGGTGCTCGGCATCCTTGCAGCGCCGGATCAGCTCGCACACATCGACGCTGACCGCCTCGCACACCACGATGTCGTCGCCGCAGGGGCTGAGCGCGTAGCCGCAGCCGACCGCGACGCCATCGCCGCACGGGTTGCAGGTGACTTCGAGCCCGTTGACCACGCCCCAGCCGTGCAACTGCCGGTTGTGCAGCCGGTGCTTGCCGCGGATATAGCCGTCGAGCCGGTTGAGGTCGTCGGCGGTCAGCACCTGGCCGGCGAAGAAGCGCGGCCGGCACAGGCATTCCAGCATGCCGCAGGTGCCGCACACGCAGGGTTCCGGCGGGCAGGCGGTGGGGCTCTGGCCCTGGCGCTTGCGATAGAGGTCGTTCACGGTGTTCATCGCCTGGTGCTCCCTATCCTCGTTCTACGGTGAACCAGCTTTCGAAGGTGCCGCCCTCGATGCCGTCGCCGCTGACGCGCTCGTCCTGCGGCTGCAGCCACTCCGGCACCTTGCCGGGCTGCGGCGGACCGGGCGGCGACGGCGGGACCAGCTTGGGGATGTGGTCGGCGTCGAGCGCGCGCAGCTGCCTGGTGTCGTGGTGCAGCCCGCGGATAAAGTCGCCGTTGACCAGCAGCCGCAGCTTGGCCGGCTTGCCCTGCATGGTCTCGACCAGCTTCGGCAGGATCAGCTGGCCGATGCGCACCGCGGTGGCCATGCCGTTGGCGTCGATGCCGGGGTCGAACTGGGTCTGCGCATCGCAGTCGCGCTCCAGCCGGCCGGGTTCCAGGTCTTCGCGCGACAGCGGCAGGTCGCACCAGCAGCGCAGCGGCAGCTCGACCAGGCGCTCGTCGTGCTGCACCTGCAGGTGGATGGCGTCGGCATGCAGGTCGACGGCCATCACCGGCGTGTCGAACGCCACCACCAGTCCCTTGGCGATGGCGTCGAAGGGGATGCGCTCGGCATGCTTCCAGTTGATGTCGCAGATATGCGGCAGGGCCCAGTCCAGGCCGTCGCCGGGCTTGCCTGGCTCGCCCTGTTCGCCGGGGTCGCCTTTGTCACCCTTGTCACCTTTATCCCCTTTGTCGCCCTTGTCACCCTTGTCACCCTTGTCACCCTTGTCACCCTTGTCACCCTTTTGCCCCGGCAGCCCGGGATCGCCCTGCTCACCCTTGGCGCTGGTGCCGCCGCAGCAGTGCTCCAGCATGCAGCGCACCGCCAGCGCCAGGTCGGCTACGCTGGGCACGGTCGCGCGCCAGGTCAGCATGTCGATCCGGGCGATGTTGGCGGCCGCGTCGGCGAGCGGATCGGTGGGCGGCACGGTCGGGTCTTCGAGCCTGCGCGACGGGCGGTATCGGGCGATCGTGGCCAGCGTCACGCAGTCCGGCGCGGGGCAGGCCGGGCAGGGATGCGGATCGAGGAAGTCCTCGCAATGGGTGGTTTCGATGGCGGCGATCGCGGCGCCGTCGTCATAGACCGCCCACAGGCGCTCGCCGGCCATTGCCAGCGCGTCGCCGCCCGGGCCGATCTCCAGCGCGTTGGACAGCAGCGCCGGCTGGCCCTGTTGCATGCGGCGCAGGTCGACCGCGACGATGCGGCTGTTGCCGGCGGCGGGCTGCATCAGCACGTAGCCGAAGCGGCCGGTGGGTTCGGCCACCAGCGCCACGGGCGGCGCGGGCAGCGGGTCCTGGTGCAGCAGCGTGCCGTCGGGTCTGGACAGCGCGATGCGCTGGCCGGACTGGTCGGTCCAGGCGAGCAGGTCGAGGGCATCGGTCTTGACCGCGGCCAGCGCGCTGACGCTGGTGCCGGACAGGCCGAGCGCAACCGGTGTCAGCGCAGCCGCCGTCAGGTCCACCGACTGCATCGCGCCGTTGGCCTGCGCCAGGGTCAGCGTCTTGCTGTCGCTGCCGAGCGCCCAGGCGGTCGCGGCAAAGCCGCTCAGCGTGGCGTCGAGCACGGCCGTCAGCGTGCCCGGCGCGACATCGACGCTGAACAGCAGGCTGTCGCCGCCGCTGACCACCAGCGCCGCCATGCGGTTCGCGCCGATGGCCATCACCCAGGCCTGCGTGGCGCCGGCCGTGCCGGTCAGGTCGAGCGTCGCGTCCTCGGCGCCGGCGAAGGCGCCGGCGGATGTGGTGTCCAGCAGCGCCAGCCGCGCCGGGTCGGCCGCGGTGGCGCCGGCGACCAGCGCCACCAGCCGCGTGCCGTCGCCGTTCGCGGCGATGCCGAAGACCGCGGTGGCGAAGTTGTGCGTGGCGATATACGCCTGGTTCGACAGCCACAACTGCTGCACGGTGCCGCCGCCACCGGCCAGGTCCGCCGCCAGGTAGGCGCGCTGGCTGCCCTCGTGCAGCGCCACCGCGCGCGCGCCGTCCAGCGTGACGCTGGCCTGCCACGCCAGCGTGGGCGGCTGCGGTTGCGCCGGCGGCACCGCCGGCAGTTCCGGATCGACCAGCACGTCGAATTCGTAGCTCTCCAGGATGCGGTTGGGCGCGCAGCGGGTATCGTCGCAACCGCATTCGTCGTACAGCACCGGCACTTCCTCGGTGGGGCACTCGCGGTAGCGCAGGCACAGCAGCAGCAGGTGGTCCGCGCCGTCGGGCTGCTCGATCAGCGCGCGCACGGCGGGGAAGCAGGTGATGTCGAGGGTTTCCTCGTCGATCACCAGGATCTCGTTGCCGCAGCAGTCGAGCGCCGCGCCGGGCCTGACCACCACGTAGCGGTCGCGGCAGGCCGGGTTCTGGTGCGCCACCACCTCCAGCCCGCAGATCACGCCGGTGCCGTGCAGCCGCGCGTGGTGGCGCCGGAATTTCTCCACCATATAGGCCTGCTCGACATCGAAGTCCGGCACGTCCATCAGCTTGCCGAAGAAGTAATGGTTGCGCAGCGGGGTCTGCACCTCGCAGACCGGGCAGGGTGCGTCGCAGCAGCCAGTCGGGGTATGCATTGCGTTGCCCATGGTTGAGACCTCTCGTCGTTCGTCCGCTGTGGTGGCCAGCTACGGCAGCCGTTACTGCATGGTGGTGTCCATCCCGACGCGCCGCGTGCCGACGCGCAAGGCGCGCGCGCCGCCGTCGCGGTCCGTGCCGCCCAGCACGGTCGCGCGCCCGAGTTTCATCGCATCCAGCGTGACCGGCGCGGCCCGGTAGCCGATCACGGCATCGAGCCCCAGCATCGCCTGCACGCCGATACGGAAGCGCGGCGCCACCGGCACCAGCGTGGCCTGCACGTGCGCCGGCACGTCGGCCTTGAGCAGCTGCGCCAGCGCGCGTGCCAGCGCCGGCTCCCGCACGCAGGCCGCGGGCACGAACACCGACAGCTTGTGCGCGTAGACATGGAAGGGATCGCGCCACGGGTCCTGCGCGGTCTTGAGCTGAGTCACGCCGATACGCGCGCTTTCGTCCGCGCTTTTGTCCGGCCTGGCGGCGCCGTGGCGGCCGGCATGGGTGGCGCCGACGCAGGGCTCGCAGTCATCGCCGCCGGCACTGGCAGGCAGCGGGCAGCCCGGCATCGCCGCCGGCGGCGCGCCCGCGCCCAGCCGGCTGCGGTTGACGATGCGCTCGCCCCACAGGCGCGCGTTGTCGGACAGCCGGCCGAACCCCAGGAACAGCCAGCGCCGCAGGATGTAGTGCTCCAGCAGCAGCCGCGGCGGGCGCCAGCGGAAGCGTTCGGGAATGGCGGTGGCGCACGGCACGCAGGCGGCAGCGTCGGCGCTGTAGCCGCACCAGCGCTGCAGCCCGAGAAACAGGTAGAGCGTGTGCGTCAGCCCGCGCGGCGTGCCGCGCCAGGCAAACGCACGCGCCGCATGCCGGATGAACGCGCGCTGGCGCGCCAGCGGCAGCGCCGACAGGCCGCTGCCCAGCCCGAGCCAGCCGGCCAGGAAGCCGAGGAAGTCCTGGCGCCCGCCGGCAGGGGCCGAGAGCGGGTCGAACAGGCGCGCCTGCCCGTCGATCCGGCTTTCGATGTCGCGGAACTGGCGGTCGAACAGCGCCAGCCAGCGGTCCGTGAACTCGGCGCTGACCGGCTCGGCGCCGAAGATCGCCGGCAGGTAGCGGCGCCAGCTGATGCGCGGGAAATCGATCGCCAGGCAGGCCAGCGACGGCGTCGCCGTGCCGTTGCCGTCCAGCCGCAGGCGCAGCCACAGGAAGCGGCCGGGGCGGGCGCGCAGCATGTAGTCGACGCCGTCGAAGGCGGTGGTGCCGTCCGGCTCGGGATGCAGCGCCAGCGCGGGCTGCCAGTCGCCGCTGTCGAACAGGTCCGCGGGTTGCAGCGCGGTTTCGGCCGTGAGCACATCGATGGCGAGCCGCGTGTGCGCGGGCAGGCTGGCGCCGAGCACGATGCGGTCCCACACGCAGTCCGAGATGCCGCTGTCGAGCGCCTGCGAGTGCCACGTGCCGGTCGCGGGCCAGGCATCGGGGGGAGCGTCGGGCGGATCTTCCAGCAGCGTGCCGGACGGGTCGAACACGCACGGCGCGGCGCACGGCGGGCTGCACAGCGCGGACAGGTCGACCGAGCCATCGGCATGCACTGTCAGCGGCAGCGGCGCGAAGGCGCCGGCGAGGTCGGCCGGGCGCTGCGGCGGATCCAGCCGCCTGCGCGTGGCCGGGTCGTAGCACACCACCGCTTCGGCGCCCTCCGCGGCGACCAGCAGCCTGCCGTCGCAGGTGGCGGCCAGCGCGGCGACGGCGCCAAAGCCGTCATGGCGCTCCAGCACGCAGCCGGACGCGGCGAAGCGCAGCAGCAGCCCGTGCATGCGGTCGCCGACCCAGATGTCGCCATTGGGCGCGACGGCCAGTGCCGCCGGCTGCCAGTCGTCGAGCCGGCTGCCGGCGTCGCACGGCGGCGTGGCCAGCGGCGCGCGCCACACGCCGCGCGCGGCGCCGGTGGCGGCGTTGAGCACGACCACGCGGCGTGCCGCGGGATCGGCGAGGTAGAGGCGCCCGCAGCGCGCGGCCAGCGTGGCGGGGCCCGCCGGCAGCCGCGGGTCCTGCGGGCGCAGGCAGAAGGTGTCGGTGAACGCGCAGGCACAGGGGTCGAAGCGCAGCAGGCGGCGACCCCTGGCATCGAACAGCAGCAATGCCTGCTGGCAGGGCCCGAGCGAAGCGAGCGCCAGGTGCCGCGGCAGCGCCAGCCCGCCGAAGCTGCCGCTGGCTTCCCACAGCGTGCGGCCGGAGCCGGGCAGCGGCAGCAGCGCCAGCGCGCCGCATTCCCCCAGCGGGCCGATGGTGGCGGCGGGCACGGCTGGCGGCTTGCCGGGCAGCGCCTGCCAGCCGAGTCGCCCGTTGAGCACCAGCGTCAGCGGATCATGCGGCGGGCGCGGCACGGGCGGCAGGTAGGGCGCGTGGGATGCCGGCCCCGCCTGTGCGGTGCCGCCGGGCAGGGTGCAGGGCTGGTTCATGCATCCACCTCGCTGGTCTCATAGCGCACGCTCAGCGCCAGCGCGTCGTCGGCCAGCCGCAGCAGCGCGCCGCCGCCGACCGGGACATTGGCGCAGGCCGGGTAGTCGGTGTCGTCGAGCCGGAACAGCAGGTCGTCGACGCTGGCCACGCCGGGCAGCAGCAGCCGCTGCACCACGCGCGAATAGTGGATGTCGCCGCCGAACGGCCAGCCGCTGCCGTCGGCATCCGGCTTGCTGTCCTCGCCGCCGACCAGCGCGTGGAAGTAGCGCCGCAGCGCCAGCAGCGCGGCCTGCCTGACCGCGGCCAGGTCGGCGTCGCCGGCCACGGTGAGCGTGGCGGACAGCCTGAGCATCCGGTAGGTCGGCGCCAGCACGTAGAGCTCGGTGGTGGCCAGGCGGCGCTGGTCGAGCTGCGCGCAGACCTCGCGCAGCAGGCCCTCGGTGGGCTGCGGCGCGGGGTCGTCCAGCGGCCGTTGCGGGTCGCTGGCCTCGGGCACCACCACCACACTGACCACGCCGGGCACTTCCACGTTGGGGAAGGCCGGATGGAACAGCGGCAGCGCCTGCGCGCGCGCCACGCCGCCGACCTGGCGCGCATGCAGCGCGAAGTCGTCGCGCGTGACGGCGCGCTCGTGGCTCTTGAGCGTGGCCGCGGCGCGTTCGCGCGCGGCGTCCAGTGTCTCCTCATCGGCGCCGCCGAAGGCCGGGAACAGGTTGCCGACGCCCTCGGTGTCGATGCCGGGCAGGCTGCCGCGCAGCGTGGTGATCACGCCCGCGCCGACATTGCCGTGCGCGCCGCCGCCCACGCGGTAGCGCCGCGCGACGATATTGGCGGGCCGGTTCGGGTTGGCCACCGGGATGCGGCCGCCGATGCCGTGGAAGCGGATCTCGCCGGTGGTGCGGTTGAGCACGTAGTGCGCATCGTCCGGGCCGGAGGCGAGGAAGTCCGCCACCTCCTGCCAGGGTTGCAGCCCGTCGCCTTCGTCGACCTCCAGCGCCAGGCTGCCGGCCAGCACCGGGTGCTGGGCGAGCTGGAACACCTGGTCGGGCATGCCGGTGCTGCGCCCGGCGATCTCGGCATCGACCGACTGCGCGGCGATCGCCGGGACCGTGTTGGTGCGCACCGCCAGCAGCCGCGGCGGGCGCTGGTAGGCGCCGCCGGCCAGCCGCGCGCGCAGCCAGTAGCGCGGCGCGGCCACCTTGCCCAGCACCGCGCGCTGCGGGCCGTTGCGGGGCGCGGCGCCGAGCAGCACATGGCCGCTGCGGGTCAGCGCGGCGGTGTCGTCGCGCAGCGTGTCGAGCGGGTACCAGTCCTTGCCGTTCCAGTATTCCCACGCCAGCGTCGCGGGCGGCGCGGTGGCCAGCGGGCTGTCGACATAGAACGGCGCGCGCGCGTCGCGGCGGGCGATCCATACCGCCAGGTCGATCGGCACGCCGGGGAATTCGAGCGGGGAGTCGAAGCCCAGCATCAGCGCATTGCCGACCCGCACCGCCGGCCCGAAGGCGAGGAAGCCGGCCTGCACCTCCGCGTTGGCGGCGCTGACGTCGGTGGTCTGCAGGCCAAGGTCGACCTGCACCGCGTCGAGCCGGGCGCTGAGCGCGACCAGCGCCTTCTCGGTCTCGAACACCACCGGCCGCTCCTCGCCCGGCACCTCGGCCGCCACCTGCGTGTGCAGCGGCACGATCAGCGTCGGTTCGGCGTAGGTGGCCTGCACCGGGAAGCTCAGCTCCGCGCGCGCCGGCCGCGCCGGCAGCAGCTCGATGCCGAGCAGCTCCAGGAACTTCAGGTAGTTCAGCTTGGGCACGCGCCCCAGCCGCGCGATCAGCAGGTCGCTCATCCAGGCCATCAGCTGCACCACCGCCATGCCGGGCTCGTTGTCGTTGACGTCGTCCCACTCCGAGGTGTAGCGCGGGATGCGCGCGCGCGCCTCGGCCACCAGGTCGGCGTAGCGCCTGTCGTCGATCACCGGGTATTCGTTCCTGAGCGGCATGATGCTGGCCCTAGACGTAGGATTCGTTGATGTAGAACGGGTACACCAGGTTGGCCAGCGCGTTGTTGGCGCGGATGCGGTAGTCGATGCGGATCAGCAGCAGGCTCGGCTGCGCGGGGTCGAAGTCGGCCGTCACGGCCAGCACGTCGATGCGCGCTTCCCACAGCGCCAGCGCCTCGCGCACCGCGTCGACCGCCTCGGTGCGCGTGGTGGGATCGTTGGGCGCGAACAGCAGGTCGTGGATGGCGCAGCCGAACGCGGGCAGCATCACGCGCTCGCCCAGCCGGGTGCCGAGGATCAGGTAGATCGACTCTTCGATGCGCTGTCCGGCACGCGCCAGCGCCAGCCTGCCGCGCGGCGTGACCGACAGCGGGAACGCCAGGCCGGTGCCGAGGAAGTCGGGTTTCATGTCAGCCTCCCAGCCCGTCGGCGACCAGCTGCAGCGCCTTGGTCAGCTCGTCGAGGGTGGTGACCACGTTCTGCAGGCTCTCGATGTCCTCGGCCGAGCCGATGGCGGGTGTCTTGATCGGGTCCACGCCGGCGATGCCCATGAACGGCTCGGCCAGCGCCAGCAGCACCAGCACCGGGTCGATTGCGGACATCATGTGCTGCGCCGAGGCATTGGCGTTGGCCTGCGCGCATTCCAGCGCCGCCATCAGCTCGCTGTTGCCCTCGGCCTGCGCCGACGAGATCTGCAGCGCCAGCCCGCCCATCACCGCCAGGATGCTCTTGAGCTGGCCGACGATGCACTTGAGCAGCTTGATGATCAGCAGCAGGATGTCGCGCACGAAGGGGATCATCACCGCCGGCGTCGGCACCGCCAGGCAGGGCAGCACGGCCTCGGCCGCCTGCAGGAACTCCGGCACCACCTTGATCAGCGTGGGCGGGTCGGGCGGGCCCAGCGCCTTGACCACGTCGATCAGCGGCTTGATCAGCTTGAGCACCTTGACCAGGCACTCGATGCTCGCCATCACCGGCGCCAGCTGCAGCACCAGCGAGAAGTTCAGCGAGCAGTCGTCCGGGATGCCCTTGGTGATGTCGACGATGCCCTTGAGCGTGCCGCCGGTGGGCAGCTGGATCTGCGCGCTGCCGGGCTTGGGCAGCGGGATGCAGACCGGCTTCTGCAGCGCCTTCTGCAGCGATTCGGGCAGCGGTACCTCGATCGGGACGTCCATGCTTGCCTCGCAATGATGGTTAGCACCTGCGTGGGAGATGTGCCGTTGCGCTTCCTGCTGGTCGTTCCCGCGCAGGCGGGAACCCAGCGTCTTGAAAGTCACTGGATTCCCGCCTGCGCGGGAATGACGGGAGCGGAATCCGGGGCGGCGCAGAGAGGAGAGGCATGGCCGGCTCGCCCTTCAGATCGGCCCGCCGGTGGGCCGCACCAGCCGGTCGTTGATGGTCACGCTGCCGACCGCGTTGAGCGCCAGCGCGCCGCGCGTGTTGATGCTGATATGCGTGTTGGTCATCACCACGGTATTGCCGTGCGCGTCCTCGATGATCAGCGCGCCCTTGTTGCCGGCGGCCGGGGTCGAGTCGACCATGCGCAGCGCATGCCCGTTGCGCGAGCGGATCATGCGCTGGCGCTCGTCGGGCGACGGCGGGCGCTGGCGCGGGTTCCACAGGAAGCCGATCACGTACGGGTGGTCCCACATGCCCTGGTCGAAGGCGAGGATCACTTCGTCATCCACCTCCGGCATGAAGAACGCGCCGCGGTCGCCGCCGGCCATCGGCGCGGCCACCGGCACCCAGCGCTGCTCGGGGCCGGACAGCCACGGGTAGGTGACCTGGATGCGCCCCAGGCGCTCCGGGTCGCGCACGGCGATCACCTTGCCGAGGACGATGCCTGCACTGCGTTCGCTGCGGTTCATGGGGTGCCTCCGGGGACGAGTTGCTGGCCGGTGTCGGGGTCTTCGCGGCGCGCCGTGAACCTGGTGACGTAGCCGCTGGCATTGATCGTGTGCGTGGTCTCGGTGACGAAGTACTCGCCCGAGAGCCGCGCGCCGATGCCTTCGATGCTGACGTGCGAGCCGGCCCGCAGCCGCGGCAGGCCGACCACGCTGGCCTGGATCTTGACCAGTTCCTGGGCGTGGCCCGTCAGGATGTCCAGCGCCAGCTGCCGCGCTTCATTGCGGGTCGAGACCGGGCGCGTCACCACGCGCTCCTCGCGCGGGTCGCATTGCCTGACGATCTCCAGCAGGCGCGGGTTGCGCCGCAGGAAACGCGGGTCTTCCAGGTCCGCGGTTTCCTCGATGGCGCGCTGGCCGGCGCGGTCCCAGCCGCGCACGGTCACCTTCTTGACCTGGTTGGCGGTGGTCAGCGTGGCCTTCAGGTCCATCAGCCCGGCGCCCCAGGCGAGCCGGTACGGGGTCGGGCCGCCCTTGGTGGACGGGCCGAAGTAGAGCCGGTCGCTGCCATCGGCGGGATCCTGCTCGATCGTCACCACGTAGCCGCGGATGCGCGCGCGCCGCCACAGGAAGTCGATGTCGTACTCGTTCTTCTGCCCGACGAAGACCAGCTGCGGCTCTTGCTCGGGATCGGTGCGGACCGGCATCGGGATGCGGCGCGCGTCCTGGCCGCTGTTGCGCCAGTCCGGATCGGTCAGGCCCTCGAAGCTCCTGGCGATGGCGCTGTCGGTGGTGTCGTGCCAGTTGCCGTCGTAGCGCTTGCGGCGCAGCCGGTGCAGCCGGTTCAGGCCGCGCACCGCCAGCGTGTGCGGGCCGCCGGCGGAGAAGGTCGGCTCCATCGTGGTGAAGTTGCCGGTCAGCATCTCGACCAGCTCGCTGCCGTAGCCCATCCTGATGCGGACCACCTTGGCGCAGGGCTCGAACAGCGTCTCCCGCTCATGCAGGGTGGCGTCGGCCGCGCTCTTGCTGTCGTCCGAGCCGATGTACTTGTAGCGGCGCCGCGCCGGGTCCCAGTTGCCGACCGTCAGCTCGAAGCCGTCGATCTGGTCGATGTTGTCGCGGTAGGTGATGTCGACAATGTCGCGCAGCACGCTGTTCTCCGGCCGCACGCCGTCAATGGTCAGCTCGAAGCGCGGCACGCGGAAGCCCCCGATGCCGGTGCGGGCCGATTCGCGCGCGAGGGTCAGGTATTCGTCGGCGTCCATGATGCGTTGGCGTCCATGGGGCAGTGCTAGCGGATCGACGGCACCGTCAGCCGCAATCCCGCCGCCAGCCGGCGCGGGTCCTCGATGCCGTTCTCGTCGGCAATGGCGCGCCATTCGCCGGCGCGCTCGTAGTAGTCGCCGGCCACCGCGCTGAGCGTTTCGCCCCGCTGCAGCACGTGGGCGTGGCTGCGGTCGGGCGAACTCGGGTTCTGCTTGCCGAGCTGCTGCTCGATCGGCCGCCACTCGCGCAGCACCAGGTTGACGGTGGCGCGCAGCGGGATGCCTTCCGGGCTGAACAGCGTGAAGCGGCTGCGCACGCTCTCGGCCACGCCGGTAAAGCTGGTGCGCCGCTGGCTGCCGCCCCAGGCCTTGCCGAGCTCGTTGCCCGGGAACTGGTCGTTCCAGATAAAGGTGACGACGGGCGGCGCGTGCAGCGCGGGGATCAGCTTGACCAGCTGGTAGTACTTGTCGGTTTCCTTCGTCACGGACTGCGCGCCGATGCCCATGCCCTTGTCGGTGCTGTCGCAGAACAGCTCCAGCGTCAGCTTCTCGGCATTGCCGCGCACGAACTGCTGCAACGGCGCGTCCAGCCCCGGAATGCCGATCTCGGCCAGCTGCACCTGCTTGTCGAACTGCAGCTCGGTGGGGTTGAACTGCACCGGGTAGGTGATGGTGTTGGCGGGCTTGGGCCCGACCTGCACCTTGAACTTGCCCTTGGCGGGGATCGTCATGGCATGGCTCCGTCAGATCCGCCCGACCCGCCGGATCCAGTCTCGCCTTCCATCCAGTCCAGGTAGCCGTTGCGGGTCGAGGTCTCGCTGGCCACCTGGCGCTGGTGGGCCAGCATCTGCTGCACCGCCGGCAGGATCGCCGCGACGATGCTGCGCACGGTCTGCTCGGACAGGCCGCCGGCGCCGTCGACGACGCGCACGCGGCTGACCACGCTTTCGATGATGACGTCGCTCAAAACAGGCTCCCGATGGCTTCGGCGGCCTCGCCGATGGCGCCGGCCAGCGCGGCCGCGCCGCCCAGCTGGTAGAGGCCTTCGTGGGTGATGGTGACGGCCTCGACCGCCACCGCGCTCTGCTGGGCATTGAGCTGCGGCCCGCTGTATTTGGTCGGCAGGCCGCGGCGGAAGCCCCACACGGTATGCGGCTGGTGGCGCGCGTCGCACAGCGTGATCAGCCCGTCCTTGCGCTTGCCGGCGCCTGCCGTGAAGGCGTAGAACCAGTCGAACAGCTCGGTGCTCTTGGTCATGCCGTGACGCAGCACGATCTCGGTATGGCGGATGCGCTTGGGGAACTTGAGCACGGTGCCGTTGAGGCCGCCTTCCATGTAGTCGTCGGTCTCCATCGTCATCTCCAGCCCGCTGCATTCGCTGAAGCCGGCCACCGGCGCCGGCATCAGCGGCGACAGCGCGATCCGCGTGACGGCCGAGCCGGTCGAGGCGGTCGAGTCGTACAGCGTGACCAGGAAGTTGAAGCCGAGCAGCGGGTCGCGGCGGGTGGCGAGGCTCATGCGAACTCCTTGCGTTCGAACAGCGAGAACACCGGCAGGTTGTCCTGCCTGCCCACGCGCAGCACGATGAACTCGGCCGGCGCCACCGGCGCGATGCCGACCAGCGCGATCAGCTGGCCGTGCTCGCGCGCGTCGGCACCGGTGGTGTCTTCGGTGGGGTCCTCCTGGCACCGCACGAAGAACGATTCCGCCGCGGTAGCGCCGGCAAACGCGCCGCGCTGCCAGAACAGCGTCAGGATGGCGATCAGCGTGGTGGCCACGGCGGCGCGCGTGGGCGCGTCGTTGGGCTCGAACACGGCCCAGCGCAGCGCGATGTCGCACGCGCGCCGGAGCGCGATCAGCATGCGCACGGTGCTGACGTAGCGCCACTCGGGTTCGTCGCTGACGGTGCGCGCGCCCAGCAGCATCGGCACGCGGCCGAACTCGGCGCGCAGCACGTTCACGCCGGCATCGTTGAGCTCGCCGTGCTGGGCATCGCTGACGGCGCTGCGCACGTCGACCACGCCCTGCACCGGCACGTTGGCCGGCGCGCGCATCACGCCCAGCGTCAGGTCGGTATTGGCGATCGCGCCGGCAACGTGCCCGCAGGCGGGCACGACCCTGACGCCGGCGACGCTGCCGGCCACCGGCGGCGCGGCGCCGTCGTCCTCGGCCACCGCCAGCCACGGTGCGTACAGCGCGGCGGCGCGGGCCGGCTGCTGTTCGACCAGCATGCGGCGCCACTCCGTCAGCGCGCGGATGCCGCGCCCGCGGCCGGTGGCGCGCGCGAACGGCGCGGACAGCACGGCAAAGCGGTCGCCGCGCGCCTCGCAGTCGGCGATCAGCGCGGTCTGCACGCGCAGGATGTCGGCCTCGGCAAAGACCGGCGGCAGCTCGGCGATGGCGCGCGGCTGGTGCACGCGGCGCGGCGGCGCGGGCGGCGGGCAGGGGCGGCAGGGGTCGGCGGTGTCAGGCGGCAGCGGCTCGTAGTCGGGGTCCGGCTGCGGCCGGATCAGGATGTCGGGCGCGGCCACCAGCGAGATCTCGTCGATCTCCGCCAGCGCCTGCAGGCCGCGCGCCTTGCGCAGGCGGGCGAAGTCGCTGTCGCGCGCCGAGTACGGCTCGCCGAGGAAATCGCCGGCAGTGAGCGCGGCCAGGCCGTCGGCGCCGGGCGCGAGCGGCAGCCGCTGGCCGGACGCAGCAGCCAGCGGCAGCGGCGGCAGCGCGGGGGCAAGGTCAGTGATCTCGACCAGTCCGGGCGGCACGGGCAGGGCGCCGGGATTCACCGCCGGCAGGCGCAGCCGCTCCGCGCCGCTGCGATAGGCCGGCGCCAGCACGGTGCCGAAGCAGCGCGGGTGCCGCGGCGACGGGTGCAGGTCGCGGTATTGCGCGGCAAAGGCGTCGCGCCGCCAGACGTCGAGCGTGTAGGCGACACGCTCGACCGTGAGCGGCTGCGCGGGATCCAGCGCGCTCCAGGTGAGCTGGTCGGCGCCGCGCTGGCGCGGATCGGGATGGACCCAATAAAGCTTGCCCGCCGCTGCGTCGATATGCACCAGCACGCGATGCGCGCTTGCCGCCGGCTGCGCCAGCCGCACCAGCTCGCCGGGCGCAAAGCCGGCCACGGCGGCCAGCCGTGCACTGGTGCTGTCGGCCGACAAGGCGCGCTGCGTCAGCGGCCGCTCGCGGCGCCACGCGATGGTCAGTTCATTGCCCCAGCTGCCCGGCGAGGTGGCCGACAAGCGCCAGCGCGGCACGCCCGCGGTGTCCGACAGCAGC
Source organism: Cupriavidus oxalaticus (assembly GCF_016894385.1). Classification (NCBI taxonomy): domain Bacteria; kingdom Pseudomonadati; phylum Pseudomonadota; class Betaproteobacteria; order Burkholderiales; family Burkholderiaceae; genus Cupriavidus; species Cupriavidus oxalaticus. The sequence continues at coordinate 2,158,912 of NZ_CP069811.1, read as the reverse complement.
ACGCCGGCGCTGCGTGCGCCGCCACCGGGCGCTTCATCATCGTTGCCGCCCTCGCCAAACTGCCGTGCCGCCACGCGCACCACCCAGCAGCGCATGCCGCCGTTGTCGAAGAAGCCGCGCACCGCCCACGCCAGGTAGCCGCTGCCGAAGGGCCGCCCGAAATGCGCCTGGAACTGCCGCCACGACTCCACCGCCACCGGCGTGTCGAGCGGGCCGCGCTCGGCCAGCCCGATGAACGCCGCGATGTCGGTGCGCAGCACCACCGGTTCGGCGCCGGCGGCGTCGGTCCGTTCGATGCTGACTGCGGGCATGCCATGGTGCATGGCGGTCTCCGGCTGGTGCGCCCGCGCTCAGGGCGCGGTGCTGATGATCTCGATGGTCAGGCCTTCGTGGTGCAGCTCCATGCTTTCCACGGCCACCTGGTTGCCGGTGGCGGTCAGGCTCGGGCCTTCGATCTTGTTGATCCAGGCGTTGACGAAGTTCCAGCCCAGCACGTCGCGGTGCGCCTCGTTCATCAGGATCACGCTGCCGTTGCGGCGCTCGTTGGCGCCGTCGGCGATGCGGCGGTACCACTGCCACAGCGTGTCGTCCTGGACGTAGCCGCGCTTGAACATCAGCGGCGTGTACTTGCGCAGGCCCTGCAGCTTGCGCACGTTGTTGGTGGGGTCCTTGCCTTCGCGGTAGTCGATCGCGTCGCCGTCGGCGGTCAGGCCGCTGACCTCGCTGAACGAGGCCACGACCAGCCCGTCCAGCTCGACGCGGAAGTTGAAGACCGGGAAGGGATCGATGCGGATGTCGGTGGCAGCCATGGCCTCGCTCCTCAGCGTTCGCTCGTTGTTTGCTCATTGCTCCGCGTCGGCCGTCCACAGGCCGATGCGGATGATCACGTACTCGGCCGGCTTGACCGGCGCCACCCCGACCACCACGATCAGGCGCCCGTTGTCGATGTCGTCGCGGGTCATGGTGGTGCGGTCGCACTTGACGAAGAAGCCCTGCTCGGGCGTGGTTCCTTCCAGCGCGCCGTTGCGCCACACCGTGGTCAGGAAGTTGGTGATGCTGCGCCGCACACGCGCCCACAGCTCCTCGGCGTTGGGCTCGAACACTACCCACTGCATGCCGCGGTCGATCGAGTCCTCCAGGAAGATCAGCAGGCGGCGCACGTTCAGGTACTTGAACTCGCTCTCGGACGTGATGCAGCGCGCGCCCCATACGCGCAGGCCGCGGTTGTTGGGCCGGAAATCGCGCACCACGTTGATATTGGTCGGGTACGGGTTGAGGATGTCCTGCTCGCCCTTGCTGAAGTAGCGCGTCAGCCCGGCGATGCCGCGCACCACTTCATTGGCCGGCGCCTTGTGCACGCCACGCTCGTTGTCCACGCGCGCATAGATGCCGAGCATGTGGCCCGACGGCGGGATCGGCACCTGCCGCAGGTTGGCCAGGCTCTGCGGGAACGGGTCGGGAATGGTCAGCCACGGGTGGTAGACCGCCGCATAGCGCGAGTCGTAGCGGCTGCGCAGGTCCTGCACGTCGGCCAGCGTGTCGTTGTCGGGCGGCGGGCCGTCGAGCACCGCGAAGCGGTAGCGCATCGCCTCGCACTGGTCGATCAGCGCCTGCTGCAGCGCCGCGGTGGTCTGGCCGGGAATCGCCACCAGCGAGATGTTCTGCGGGTTCTTCAGCGCCTGCAGGCCGGTGCGCTGGTCGGGCTCGTTGCTGTCGGTGCCGGCGTACATCGCGTCGCCCATCAGCGACACGGCATCGCTGCCGCCCGACAGCGGCAGGCGCGCGGGACGCACCAGGCCGGAAGGCAGCACGTCGAGCAAGGCCTCGGGCCCGAGCCGGATCGCGGTGCGGTTGGCCATCACCGGCTCCAGGTCGAGCACGCGGATATAGTGCGACGCGCCTTCCGAGCGTCGGTCCCAGCGCCGCAACGGGTTGCCGGCGTCGTCGGCGGGCGCTCCCGGTGTGAAGGTGGCGCCGATCACGCGCTCGAAATAGCGGCTGTGGCGCGGGTCCATCGACAACTGGCGGAAGCTCTCCTGGTCCAGCAGGTTGTCGTTGCGCGTGGGCACGGCGGGGTCCGGGCGCTGGCGCAGCAGCACCGTCAGGCTCCACTCGCGCGAGCGCACGCGCGCATTGAGGCCGGCCATCAGCGCATTGCTGACCGCATTCATGTGCACCGCCTGCAGCCCCGGCGGGTCCAGCAGCACCAGCCGGCTGGCGCGGTCGACCGCGCGCGCCTTCAGCAGCGGGGCGCCGGCCACCGGCGCGCCGTCGGGTTCGAGCAGTTCCAGGATGGTGCCGGGCTCGATCCCGGTCAGCGTGGCCAGCTGCAGCGACGAGAACATGCCCGGCCCGGGCGGCGGGTTGGCGGCCAGCACACTGGCATTGGCCGCCAGGCTGCTGGCTTCGTCCGCGGCGGCGATCATCAGGCGGTCGCCCCAGCCGCCGGCGTCCAGCGCCTGCACCGCGAACAGCCGGTTGCGCTCGACCACCACCGCGCCCGCGGCGTGGCTGAAGCCGAGGCGGTCGTCCAGCTCGATCTCCCGCGGGTTGGCGTTGGCCGCGGCGCCGTCGAGGCGGTGGAAGTAGGCGATGCCGTCCGCGGTGGTGAAGCGGACCAATTCCGGCAGCACCGCGCCATAGGTGGTGCCGTCACCGACCAGCAGCTGCTCGCCGCCGGCCGCGGGCGACAGCACCAGCGTGGCCGGCTGGCGCGTGGTGTCGACCGCCACGTCCTGGCGCGCGACCTCGGCGCCGCTGGCGTGGCCCGCGCTGAGCGGATGCGCGAGCTGGACCACGCCGGCGTCGGGCGAGACGCCGCGTTCGCCCAGCACGCGCGCGATGGTCGCGTATTCCTCGTCCGGCGCCACGCCGATGCGCAGCACGTCGCCGGCATCGAGGCCGAGGCGGTTGTCCAGCGCCAGTGTCGCCGCGCCCGCGCCCGCGGCCTGGGTGGTGTGGCGCAGCGCGAAGCCGGCGGTGCTGCCCGCCGCCGGGGCCGCGGGCAGCGGCGCCTGCAGCGCGACCGCGCCCACCGTGGTGTTGACCGCGCTGATGGTGCCGGTATCGGCGCCGATGGTGATCGACATGCCGGGCGCGAGGCCGTCGACATCGTCCAGCGGGATCACGTCGGGGCGCAGCAGGGCCTGCGCGGTATTGGCGTTGCCGCCGACCGTGACGGCGGTGCCGGCGGCAGGCGCCGCCGCCAGCGCGGTCGCCAGCACCACCGCGCGCAGGTCGGGCAGCACGGTCGCGACCAGCGCGGTGTCGCCGGCATTGTCGAAGGTCATGCCGGTCTCGACGCCGTTGACGCTGTCGAGCGGCACCACGCGCGCAGTCGGATAGGCCACCACGTTGGCGGCCACGGCGCCGACCTGCACGGCGTCGCCGGCGGCCAGCGCCGGGCCCGGCAGCGGCGCGGCCAGGCGCACCAGGCCGAGGGCCGGGTTGACCGCCGCCACCACCTGGTTGCTGGCGCCGAAGGTGAAGGTCATGCCGGCGCTCATGCCGGCCACGGTATCGAGCGGCACCACCGTATTGGTCGGCAGGTCCGTGACGGTGCGCGCGTCGTCGGCCAGCGTGACCAACTGGCCGATGGTGCCGGCCGGGTAGGCGGCATAGGCGGGCACGTCCAGCGGCAGCTGCGCCAGCGTGCCGACGCGCTGCACCTCTTCCTGCGCGCTGCCGACGCCGACCACCACCAGGTTGCCCGCGGTGCTGAAGCCGGGCCCGAACAGCAGCAGGTCGCCGGCGCTGGCCGCCACCTCCAGGTTGACGTTGGCGCCTGCCGGGATGTCGAGGCCGTCGACCTGCGCGCCGCGCGCGTGCGGCAGCCGCAGCGGGGTTTCCAGCAGCACGCGCGCCTCGGTGGCGCCCAGCCCGACCACCGCGGCGGCAAACACGTACTCGGCGCCGTCGACCTGCAGCAGCTGGTGCGTCAGCGGCAGCAGGTTGGTGATCAGCGCCGCGGTGCCGCTGAGCACCAGCTCGGTGGCGCCGGCGCCGGCGTCGTCGCGCAGCGTGAAGGGGCTGAGCGTGGCCGCCACGGTGACGGCGATATCGCGCGTCGGCGCGCCGGCCGCATGCGAGAAATACAGCGGCAGCGTCAGCGAGGTATGGCTCGGCGCGGCGCCCAGCGCCTGCACCTGGCGGTAGTCGGCACGGCTGCCGTCGCCCACGCGCACCCAGTCGCCGACGCCGAAGTTGCCGGGATCGAGCACATAGAGCCGCGGCAGGTTGATGGCCGTGCCGGTGTCCTGCAGCGCCGGGCGCAGCAGCACGCTGCCGCCCATGGCGGCATTGGCCAGGTCGAGGTGGAACATGTCGCGCCGCGCGCGCTCGGCCTGTTCGGGCAGCACGCGCGTGACCCAGGCGCGCTTGCCGCCGTTGAGGAAGAAGCCCTCGACCGCATGCGGCAGGTAGCTGTGGACCCGCCCGCCCGGCCCGGTGAACGCGTCCGGCGGCAGCATGCCGCCGAACAGCCGCTGGAACTCGCCGAAGCTGGTGACCAGTTGCGGCACGTCCAGCGGGCCGCGCTCGGTCACGCCGACCAGCCCGGTGGTGCTGGTGCTGACCCCCTCGATCGGCTTGTTGCTCGCCTGGGTTTCCTCGACATAGACGCCGGGTGCGAGATATTCGGGCATGTTGGTTCCTCTATGCGGTTGCGGGACGTGCGGTTGCGTGACGGAACAGGAGCGCGGCGTGCATGCGCGTCATTCGAAAGCCACCGCCAGCACCTGCTCGGCCAGCCCGTAGTCGGGCTCGATGGTCAGCAGCAGCGGTTGCGGCGGCGCGGGATGGGTGGCGCGCAGCCGGAACAGGGCCAGCCGCGCGATCCGCGGCAGGCGGAAATAGCCGTCGGCATCGGCGGTCGTGGCGTAGTGGTCGATGCGCTGGTATTCGGGCGGATTGACGCCGTCGTCGACCTGCACCAGCGACAGCGCGGCCCACGGCGCGGCCGCGGCCAGGAACGCGCAGGCATCGCCGGCGTGCGCCGCGCGCGACAGGTTGCGCGGGTCGTGCGTGGCGGGGATGCTGGCCGGCACCACCAGCGCCTGCCGCCGGTGCAGGTGCCGGAGCGGGTGGTCGAGTTCGATCCACGCCGGCTGGTCGGCGGACAGGCTGGTATCGACGGACTGGATGCCGATCACCTCGCCGCGCGCGCCATCGTCGGCGTCGATCCGCAGCGGCATGCCGGTGGCCAGCGTGTCGCGGTTGTCGAGCCGCAGCCGGCGCGTGCCGGGCGCCGCGGGCTGCAGCAGGCGCTTGGCCTGCGGCAGGTCGTCGACCACGTCGCAGCGCGACAGCGTGGCCGTGGCATGGCCGCGATAAAAGCCGGGCATCAGCGCCATCACGTCGGCCGGCGCCATCACCGCCGCGGGCATCACGTCGGGCGGCGGGAAGGTCGGCCAGAGGCCATCGATCTCGACCGTGGCACCGGCCAGCGGGAGGTTCTGCGGCGTGCCGCGCTGCACGACGCGGCCCTTGAGCGCCACGCCCGCGCGGTGCAGGAGCACGTCGCCGTGGTCCAGCGCGGTGAAATCCTCGGGAAAGCCGGCAAACGGGCCGAGCATGCCGTCGAGGTCGAGCGGCAGGTAGCCGCGCGCGGCCACATGCATCGGCATTGCCGCGCCGGCCAGTGCAAGCCCGGGGAACAGGCTCGCGGGCCGGCCGGCCAGCCCGGCCACCCCGTCGCGCCCGATGCGCGAAGCCACGTGCAGGGCCAGGCGCAGGTCGGGGGTCTCGACGACGTCCGCGACGACGGGCCGCAACGTGATCTCGTCCACCAGCCGCGCCTGCACCAGCGCGCGCAGGCGCGCGCCCGGGGCTTGCAGCAGGTCCGGGCACAGATGCCAGGTGGCGGCGCCGGCGTGTTCGGGGCGGCAGTCCATCACGCCGGCTCCCGCAGGCTGGCGATGCCGTGCTCGGACAGCACCGAGTCCACGGGCGTGACCTGCTCCGGATCGTGGCCCGATGCGATCGGCACGATGCTCATCTCGAACGACACGCACAGCTGGTAGGGCTTGTCGAGCGCGTCCCAGACCCGCGTGATCTCTTCCAGCGAGAGCGGCTCCAGCCGCAGGAAGAACTCCAGCCCGGAGCCGGCGAGCGTGCCGGCCAGGCGCGCGCCGCTGAGGCTGGGGTCGTCGTGGAACAGCTGCAGGATCTTGCCGAGGATCAGGTGCTCCAGGTCGGTCGCGTCCTCGCGCTCGTCGGCGACCTGCGGCGTGACCAGGAAATGCAGGCGCAGCGGCAGCGGACGCCGCTCGACCCGGTCGGCGGCGCTGCGGCGCGGCGGGCGGTTGAGCGTGAATTCCTCGCGCTGGACCAGGTAGAGCCACAGCGACAGGCCCTCGCGGTCGCGCTCTTCCAGTTCCTGGGGCGTGTCCAGCGAGACGATCATGGTGCCGATCGCATCCGGCATCGGGTCGGCCGGGTCGAAGTATGGCGACAGGTCGGGGTCGTCGCGCAGCGCCTGCTCGATATGGCGGCGCAGGCTCTGGCAGGCATCGCGTATCGCTGTCTTCATCGCTCAGTCCTCGTTGCGCGGCTCGCTGTCATGGCCCGGTCCGGCGGCGCTGTACAGGCATTCGCCCGACGGCAGGCGCCTGGCCTGCAGCACGCCGTCCCGCACCAGCGCCTCCAGGGCCCGCAGCACCACCGCGGGATCGGCCTGCGACCCTGGCGGCAGCCACCAGCGGGCGATGCCGATGCAGGTGTCGGCCGCCCTCGGGTAGCGGCGCACATACCCGGCGACCTGCATCGCCACGGCGGCTGCACGGGGGTCAAGGCCTGAGACCGAGGGATCGACCATAGCGGGAGCCGTCGCGGATAGGGCTGGGTTCCCGGGCTGTTGCGCAACATCCGGGCCAGGGCTGCCAGGCCTTGTGGCAGGCGGCAGTGCGCCGGGTGCAGGCGAGGGGTGGGGCGCGATGGCCCCGGTGCCGGCAACGGAAGACGGGGAAAATCAGGGACTTGCGCGTTGGCGCCGGATGGGGGGCGCCGGTCCCGGGTGCGGCAGCGTTGCCCCGGAGGGTGCGCTCAGCGCGCGAGCTGCAGCGTCAGGATGCCCGCCAGCACCAGCGCGGTGGCGGCCAGGCGGCGCCGGTCGAACGGTTCGCGCAGCAGGAAGTGGCCGAGCAGCGCGGCGAAGATCACGCTGGATTCGCGCAGCGCCGCCAGCTTGGCCACCGGCGCCAGCGTCATCGCCCACAGCATCAGCGCATACGACCCGACGCGGTTGATGCCGCCGATCCACGCGCGCTTCCATTCGGTGCGCAGCAGCGCCACCAGTGCGGTGCCGCGGCGGCTGAAGGCATAGCCGGGCATGAATACGTGCGACATCGCCTGCAGCCAGACGATGTAGGTGAAGACCTCGCCGTGGCGCTTGACCGCGGTGCCGTCGATCACGGTGCCGCCGGCCAGGCAGGCGCCGGCGAGCAGGGCAAAGCCGAGCAGGTCGGGTGACTGGCGGCGCCAGCGCACCAGGCTGGCCAGGCCGCAGCAGATCAGCGCAATGCCGGCGTAGCCGCCGGGGCCGAGCCGCTCGCTGCCGGCGAGCAGCAGCAGGATCGCGACCATCATCGGCGCCGAGCCGCGCATCAGCGGATAGGCCTGGCTGAAATCGCCGCGGTTGTAGGCGGCCACCAGCGACAGCTTGTAGACGACTTCCAATGCGACGGTGGCCAGCAGGAAGGGCCAGACCTGTGGCGCGGGCAGGGGTACAAAAAACAGGAAGGGGATCGCCACCAGCAGGCAGAAGGTGTCGATCAATGCCATCGACGACAGGCGGTCGCCGCCGATCTTGACGATGGCGTTCCAGGAGGCGTGCATCAGCGCGGACAGCATCACGGCGGCGAAGGCGAGGCCGTGGAAGTCTGGGGGGAGGGGCATGGGGGAGGATATGTCTGAACGCGTTTAGCGAGCCCGCTTGTTTGCTCCCCTCTCCCGCAAGCGGGAGAGGGGAGCCTCCTGCAAGAGCCGGTAGTCAATCGTGACTACGCCGCCTCCGCCAACTGCGCCTGCATCTTTACCCCCATCTCCTTCAGCACCTCACCCACCGCCGTCACCACATTGCGCATCTCGTTGTCATCGATCGCCCCGATGCACCCCACGCGGAACGTCTCCACCTGCGTCAGCTTGCCCGGATACAGGATGTACCCGCGCTCGCGCACCTTGCCGTAGAAGGTCTTGAAGTCATAGCGCGCATCCGCCGGCGCATGGAAGGTGACGATGATCGGCGCCTGCACCGCCGCCGGCAGGAACGGCCGGAAGCCGAGCTCGCCCATGCCCTTGACCAGCGCCTCGCAGTTCTTGCGATAGCGCGTCCCGCGCACCGGCTGCCCGCCTTCTTCCAGGAACTGGTCCAGCGCCGCGCGGAATGCCGCCACCACATGCGTGGGCGGCGTGAAGCGCCACTGCGTGGTCTTCTGCATATAGACGTACTGGTCGTACAGGTCGAGCGCCAGCGAATGGCTGTTGCCCTGGCTGGCTTCCAGCACGTCCTTCCTGACCAGCACGAAGCCCATGCCCGGCACGCCCTCGATGCACTTGCCGGTGGCGGCCACCAGTGCGTCGAACGGCATGGTGCGCGCATCGATCCCGATCGCGCCGAACGAACTCATCGCATCGACGATCAGTCCCTTGCCCAGCCGCTGGCACAGCGCGGCGATCTCCGGCAGCGGGTTCAGCACGCCGGCGCCGGTCTCGCAATGCACCTGCGCTACATGCGTGATCGCGGGGTCGCGCGCCAGCGCCTGCTCGATCAGCGCGGCCGTGGCCGGCTGGTCTTCGGGGATCGGCAATTCCACGCTGGCGCGTCCCAGCACCTTGCAGATCTTCAGGATGCGCTGGCAGTACGCGCCGTTCTGCGGCACCAGCACCTTGCCGTCGCGGGGCACCACGTTGGCGATGGCGGCTTCCACGGAAAAAGTGCCGCTGCCCTGCATCGGCACGCACACATGGGTGCCTTCGCCGTTGACGATGCGCACGAGGTCATCGCACAGGCTGCGCGTGATGCTGTTGAAGCTGGCATCCCAGGACCCCCAGTCGCGCAGCATGGCCTGCCTGGTCGCGAGCGAGGTGGTGAGAGGGCCGGGGGTCAGAAGGATCGGGTCATTGCCGCGGATCATGTTGAGCTCCTGATTGGGAAGGAGAAGGCGTATTGGGGAAACGTCAGTCACTCGACTGGCCCTGGCGCCATGCCTGGGTCTTGCAGTCGAGCACGCGTTGCAGCAGGTAATAGAGCAGGCAGGCCAGCGCGGAGGTCACCACCACCAGCGTGGCCATGGCCGCGGCCGGGCCGATGTCCCCGGACTCGTCCAGGTTGACGATCTCGACCGAGGCCAGCTTGGTGTCGGCGCCGTACAGGAACACCACTGCCGACACCGTGGTCATGGCGTTGATGAACAGGTAGCGCGAGATCTCCAGGATGGCGGGCAGGCAGGCCGGCACCGTGACCTTGAAGAAGGTCTTGTAGAAGGGCACCTTCAGCGACGCGGACACGGCCTCGAACTCGCTGTCGAGCTGCTTGAGCGCGGTCACCGCGGTCAGGTGGCACGACGCGTAGTAATGCACGATCGTCACCAGCACCAGGATGCCCAGCGTCTGGTACAGGCCATGCAGCGGGTTGGCCTGCGGCACGAAGAAGAAGATGTAGCCCAGGCCCAGCACCAGCCCGGGCACGCCCATCGGCAGCACCGCCATCAGCCGCACGAAGCCGCGCAGCCAGTCCAGCCCGCGCGTCTTTTCCAGCAGGTAGGCGGTGGCGAAGATGAACACCGGCCCGATCACCGCGGCCAGCGCGGCCATGCGCAGGCTGTTCAGGTAGGAATCGACCACGCCGCCCTCCACCAGCCCCACGCGGTAGTGGTTCAGCGACAGCGAGAAGTTGTACGGCCACAGCTTGACGAAGGACGCATAGATCGCCATGCCCATCACCGCCACCATCAGCGCCGCCATCAGCCAGCAGAACGACGCCATGGCAAGGTCGAAGCGGCGGCTGCGGCGCGGCACGTACGGCACCGAGCGCGCCGACATCAGCGCCATCTGGCGCTTCTGCACGCGCGCGTCGACGCAGTAGGTGACGGCCACCGGCACCAGCAGCATCAGCGACACCACCGCGCCCTGCGAGAAGTCCTGCATGCCGATCACCAGCTTGTAGATGTCGGTGGCCAGCATGTGGAAGTTGCCGCCGATCACCTTGGGGATGCCGAAGTCGGAGATCGCATAGGTGAACACCACCATCGCCGCGCTGACCAGGCCATAGCGCGCACCCGGCACGGTGATGGTGAAGAATTTGCGCATGGTGGAAGTGCCCAGCGCATCGGCCGCCTCGTACAGCCGCGCGTCGGTCAGCGACAGCGCCGTGACCAGGATCATCAGCGCATGCGGAAAGGTGGCGAACACCAGCGAGGCGACGATCCCAAGCGGCCCGTAGATCTGCGTGTCGCCCATCCACGGCTTGAACAGACCCTGGTTGCCGAACCAGAAGATAAAGGAAATGGCTGCCAGCAGCGACGGTGCCAGCAAGGGGATCAGCGCCAGGTTGCGCAGCAGCCCCTTGCAGGCGATGCGGCTGCGCGTGAGCGCGTAGGCAAAGGTAAAGGCCAGCGGCACGGTGATGCAGGTGGCCAGCGCCGAGACCCACAGGCTGTTCCATACCGAGCGCAGCAGCGCCGGCGATTCGAAGTAGGCGCGGAAATGTGCGATCCCCGCCAGCGTGCCGTCGCGGTTCTGCACGCTCTTGGCCAGGATCATCGCGATCGGGGCCAGCACGAAGCAGAGCAGGGCGACTGCGGCCAGTGCCAGCAGCAAGTGCGCGAGCCGGTCGGTCCAGTGCGCGCGCACCGTGGTGGCGACGAACGCGGGTGGCGCCGGCAGGGAAGGCTTCGCGCCGGGATTGGGAATCCCGGTCGGCACGGCGCCCGGGGCGGTATCGGTAGCCGGCACATTGGCCGGCGCCGTCGTGAGGCTCAGGCGCATGCGTGGCGGAAGATGCGGAGGCGGTCAGCGGGAATGGCCAGGCGCAGGCGGTCGCCGGTGTTCGGGCGCAGTTCGTGCAGGTCGTTGAGCGAGAGGTCGGCGCACAGCGTGCCCGATGCGGCATCGGGCAGCCGCAGCGTCAGGCGCGAGAACGCGCCCAGGAACTCGATCTTGTCCACGGTGGCTTCCAGCACATTGGGCCCGTGCTGCTCGATGCCGCGCACGCAGACGTCTTCCGGCCGGAAGAACACCTGCACCGCCTCGTCGGCGCAGCAGCCGGCCGGCGCGGTGCAGTCCATGCGCACGCCGCCGAGGTGCAGCGCCCCGTCGCCGCCGACGCGCGCGCCCAGCATATTGGTCTTGCCGACGAAGTCCGCGGCGAACGGCGTGGACGGGCGCTGGTAGACCTGCGCCGGCGTGCCCACCTGCTCGATCACGCCCTGGTTCATGACCACGATGCGGTCTGCCATCGACAGCGCCTCTTCCTGGTCGTGCGTGACCAGGATGGTGGTGATGTTCAGGCGCTGCTGCAGCGCGCGGATCTCGCTGCGCAGCCGCACCCGCACGCGTGCGTCGAGTGCGGACAGGGGCTCGTCCAGCAGCAGCAGGCCGGGCGAAGTCGCCAGCGCCCGCGCGATCGCGACGCGCTGCTGCTGGCCGCCGGAGAGCTGCGCGGGGTACTGGCTGCCGCGATCGGGCAGGCCCACCAGCGTCAGCAGTTCATCGACGCGCGCGCGGCGCTGGTCGCGCGGCATGCGCCGGTTGACCAGGCCGTAGGCGACGTTGTCCGCCACCGTCAGGTTGGGAAACAAGGCATACGACTGGAATACGATGCCGTAGTCGCGCTCCATCGGCGGCAGCGTGGAGATATCGCGCCCGCCCTGGTGGATGGTGCCGGCGTTCTGCGATTCCAGCCCGGCGATGATGCGCAGCAGCGTGGTCTTGCCGCAGCCCGACGGGCCGAGGAAGCACAGCAGCTCGCCCTGGCGCACGTCGAGGTCGATGTGATGCAGGGCGACGAACGGGCTGGCGCCGCCGCCGAAGCGCTTGTGGATGCCTTTCAGGCTGAGATAGGTCTCGGCCATGGAAGTGGGGGATGGCATGGCGTGGGGATCCTCGGCGGTATTGTTTCAGTCTCCACTGTCATTCCCGCGCAGGCGGGAATCCAGCGTCGTTTGAAGTCACTGGGTTCCCGCCTGCGCGGGAACGACGAGGGCTTACTGCTGCTTTTCCGACTTGCTGGCGTACCGCTTCTGCCATTCGGTCAGCACGCGCTCGCGGTTCTTGGCGATATAGCTGAAGTCGTTCTTGACCAGCATCTGCTCGTAGTTGGCCGGGATGGTCTCGACCTTCCGCGCCACGCCCGGATAGGTGACGATGGCCCAGTCCCTGGCGAACAGCTGCGCCGCTTCCTTGCTCGCCAGCCAGTCCAGGTAGCGCTGCGCGGCCTCCTGCTTCTTCGTCCCCTTGACGATGCCGGCAGCCTCGATGTCATAGCCCAGGCCTTCCTTGGGGAAGATCATCTCGATCGGCGCGCCCGAGGCCAGCGTCTTGTGCGCGCGCAGCTCGAACGAGATGCCGATCGGGAATTCGCCCGAGCCTGCCTGCTTGCACGGCTTGGAGCCGCTGTGCGTGTACTGGGCGATGTTCTCGTGCAGCGCGTCCATGTACTTCCAGCCTTCCTGCTCGCCGAACAGCTGCAGCCAGGCGGTCACGTCGAGAAAGCCGGTGCCGGACGAGGCCGGGTTGGGCATCACGATGGTGCCCTTGTAGACCGGCTTGGCCAGGTCCTTCCAGGTTTCCGGGCGCGGCAGGTTGCGCTTTTTCGCTTCGACGGTGTTGAAGCAGACGGTGGCGCCCCAGACATCCAGTCCCACCCATGACGGCGGCGTGGCCTTGTCGCTGTAGTCGCGCGTCAGTTTTTCGAAGCCCTTGGGGGTGTAGGGCGCCAGCATGCCTTCCTGCTTGAGCAGCTCGAGGCTCGATGCGGCCAGGCCGGCGATCACGTCCGCCTGCGGGTTGGCCTTTTCAGCGAGTGCCTTGGCGGTGATGACGCCGGTGGAGTCGCGCACGTACTTCAGCTCGATGTCGGGCGCGACCCTGGCGAAGCCCTCGGCGTATGGCTTCAGGGTTTCGATTTCCCACGCGGTGTAGACCGTCAGGGTGGTTTTCTGGGCCAGCGCGGCGCTGGCGGCGCCCAGTGCGAGCAGGGCGGCGGCGGTGTGCAGGGTGGATGTGAGGGACAGTTTCATGGGGGGCTCCTTTTCCGGCATTGTAGGTGGAGATATGTGTCAATTTGGTGAATATGTTGCAATGTGTGGCGATACGCTGCACAACACTGGATCACCTTGAAACCCTTCTGCTACAACACTTTCAAGACATGTTCCCGGTTTGTCATGGCCCTTGCATCACCCTGCCAGCGCCGCCGATGTCTTGATTGTTGACAATATACAAACCGCTTGCTTTAATCGCAACAAGGATTTTCGATATTGCTGAATCCGTCACAAACGGGAGTTTTCATGTCACGCCAAGCACCGCTGGCGAGCGAAATCACCATCCTGCAGAGCCAGTCACTGACCACGCTGGTCCAGCGCGAACTGGAGCTGCGGATCATGTCCGGCGAACTGCCGCCGGGCGCCAAGCTCAACGAGATCGAAGTCGCGGGCCAGCTCAACGTCTCGCGCGGCCCGGTACGCGAAGCGTTCCGCGCGCTGGAGCAGGCCGGCCTGCTGCGCACCGAAAAGAACCGCGGCGTGTTCGTGCGAGCCATCTCGGTGCAGGAAGCCGACGAGATCTACGAACTGCGCGCCGTGCTCGATGAATTCGTCGGCCGGCAACTGGCGGCCCGCATCACGGCGGAAGGCTTGCGCGAACTGCGCGCGCTGGTCGAGGCGCTGGGCACCGCCAGCGCCGCCCGCGACCTGGACGACTACACGCGCCTGAACTTCGCCTTCCACGACCGCATGGTCGAGCTGGCCGGCAACGGCAAGCTGCTCGACACCTACCGTCGCCTGGTCAAGGAACTGACGCTGTTCCGGCGCGAGGCGCTGTCCGGCAGCAACGCGGCCATGCCCGATTCCACCCGCGAGCACCGCGCCATCGTCTCGGCCATCGCCGCGCGCGACGGGGAGCTGGCGGCGCGGCTGATGCGCGAGCACGTCGAGCGCGGGCGCGCGCGCATGCATGCCGCGGTCGATCCCGATGCCGCCGGCACCGGCGCGGCCGCCTGACCACAACCACCGATTTCCCGAACAACGCAACCGGACCGCCACCATGCCCGATACCAAGGATCCCGCCCGCACCATTACCGTCAACCAGCGCAGCTACCGCTGGATGCAGCAGCCCGTCGTGGTGGTCTGTGTCGACGGCTGCGAGTTCGACTACCTCGAAGCCGCCGCCGCCAGCGGCAGTGCGCCTTACCTCAAGCAGTTGCTCGCCAGCGGCTCGTCGTTCCGCGGCGCGTGCGTGGTACCCACCTTCACCAACCCGAACAACCTGTCCATCGTCACCGGCGCGCCGCCGGCGGTGCACGGCATCTGCGGCAACTATTTCTTCGACCGCAGCGCCAACGAGGGCCGCGGCGAGGAAGTGATGATGAACGACCCCAGGTATCTGCGCGCGGGCACCATCCTGGCCGCCTTTGCCGACGCCGGCGCCAGCGTCGCGGTGGTGACCGCCAAGGACAAGCTGCGCCGCCTGCTCGGCCACGGCATGCGCGGCATCTGCTTCTCGTCCGAGAAGGCCGACCAGGCCACGGTGGCTGAGAACGGCATCGACGGCGTGCTGGAACTGGTCGGCATGCCGGTGCCCGATGTCTACAGCGCCGAGCTGTCCGAGTTTGTCTTCGCCGCCGGCGTGCGGCTGATGGAAACGCGCCGCCCCGACCTGATGTACCTGTCCACCACCGACTACATCCAGCACAAGTTCGCGCCCGGCTCGGACGGCGCCAACGCCTTCTACGCGATGATGGACAAGTACCTGGCGCGCCTGGACAAACTCGGCTGCGTGGTGGCGCTGACCGCCGACCACGGCATGAACGCCAAGCACGACGATGCCACCAAGGCGCCCAACGTGATCTACCTGCAGGACCACCTGGATGCATGGCTTGGCCGCGGCGTGGAAGCGGGCGGGGCGCGCGTGATCCTGCCGATCACCGATCCCTATGTGGTCCACCACGGCGCACTCGGCTCGTTCGCCACCATCTACCTGCCGGAAGACGCCGACCGCGGCGCGCTCAAGGCCCGGCTGTCCGGCCTGCCGGGCGTGGAGAGCGTGCTGGACAACGCCGAAGCCTGCGCGCGCTTCGAGCTGCCGTCCGACCGCGTGGGCGACCTGGTGGTGACCGGCGACAAGCACGTGGTGCTGGGCACCAGCCGCAGCCGCCATGACCTGTCCGGGCTCGATGCGCCGCTGCGCTCGCACGGCGGCGTCTCGGAGCAGACCGTGCCGCTGGTGTTCAACCGCCCGACCGCCGGCATCCCGGGCAAGCCGGTGATGCGCAATTTCGACATCTTCGACGTGGCGCTGAATCACTTGCACTGAACCCGTACCGCGGCCCCGCAGTGGGCCGTTGCACCCGTACCGACCGGAGAAATCCCATGAACGCCCCCCATTTCCCTGCAGGCACTGTCAGCCCGCATTTCCGCGCCGAGGCGCTGCGCATCGATGGCCAGAAGATCGTGCGCGAGCGCGTGATCGAGGTGCGCAACCCGTATGACGGCACGCTGGTGGGCACCGTGCCCAAGGCCACGCTCGACGACGTGCGCCGCGCCTTCGGCGTGGCGCAGGCGTACCGTTCCACGCTGACGCGCTACGAGCGCGCCGCCATCCTGAACCGCGCCGCCGCGCTGCTGCGCGAGCGCACCGAGGAAGCGTCGGACCTGATCACGCTGGAGTCCGGCCTGTCCAAGAAGGACTCGCTGTACGAGATCGGCCGCGTGGCCGACGTACTAGGCTTCGCCGCCACCGAGGCGCTGCGCGACGACGGCCTGCTGTTCTCCTGCGACCTGACCCCGCACGGCAAGAAGCGCCGCGTGCTGACGCAGCGCGAGCCGCTGCTGGGCGTGATCTGCGCCATCACGCCGTTCAACCACCCGATGAACCAGGTGGCGCACAAGGTGGCGCCGTCGATCGCCACCAACAACCGTATGGTGCTCAAGCCATCGGAGAAGGTGCCGCTGTCGGCGTACTACCTGGCCGACCTGCTGTACGAGGCCGGGCTGCCGCCGCAGATGCTGCAGGTCGTCACCGGCGACCCGCGCGAGATTGCCGACGAGCTGATCACCCATCCCGCCGTCGACCTCGTCACCTTCACCGGCGGCGTGGCGATCGGCAAGTACATCGCCAGCAAGGCCGGCTACAAGCGCGTGGTGCTGGAGCTGGGCGGCAACGACCCGCTGATCGTGCTGGCCGACGCCGACCTCGAGCGCGCCTCCGACCTCGCGGTGCAGGGCTCGTACAAGAACTCGGGCCAGCGCTGCACCGCGGTCAAGCGCATGCTGGTGCACCAGGCGGTCGCGGCGCGCTTCACCGAACTGGTGGTGGAGAAGACCCGCGCGTGGACGTACGGCAACCCGATGGACCGAGGCGTCGACATGGGCACGGTGATCGACGAAGAGGCCGCCAGGCTGTTCGAGGCGCGCGTCAACGAGGCGGTGGCGCAGGGCGCGCGGCTGCTGGCCGGCAACCAGCGCAACGGCGCCAGCTACGCGCCGACGGTGATCGACCGCGTCGACCCGGCGATGACAGTGGTGCGCGAGGAGACCTTCGGGCCGGTGTCGCCCATCATCACGTTCCGCGATGTCGAGGATGCGATC
Source organism: Cupriavidus oxalaticus (assembly GCF_016894385.1). Taxonomy (NCBI): domain Bacteria; kingdom Pseudomonadati; phylum Pseudomonadota; class Betaproteobacteria; order Burkholderiales; family Burkholderiaceae; genus Cupriavidus; species Cupriavidus oxalaticus. The sequence goes on along the minus strand of NZ_CP069811.1, from coordinate 2,142,113 downwards.
CGGATTTCCAACGGCACGGCGTTTGGCCTGTCGTCGGGGGTCTGCACCAACGACATCGAGGCGTTCACGAAGATCGCCAACTCGCTGCAGGTCGGCACGGTGAACCTGTGGGAAGTGCCGGGCTACCGCATCGAGCTGACGCCGTTCGGCGGCATCAAGGATTCGGGGCTGGGGTACAAGGAAGGCGTGCAGGAGGCGGCCAAGAGCTTTACCAATTTGAAGACGGTGACGCTGCCGTGGGCGTGAGATGAGGTGGAAATCCGCTGGGGGTTTGCTCCCCTCTCCCGCAAGCGGGAGAGGGAGCACACCAACGGTTGCTCACGGACCTCTGCGCTAGAATCGGCCAACCCCCCACGCTCCCGGAGTCCCCGTGCTCGCCGAACAACGGCAGAAATACATCCTAGACCAGCTCTCCGCCACCGGCGCACTCGCCATCAGCGAACTGGTGGCCGAGCTCGACGTCTCGCGCGAAACCATCCGGCGCGACCTCAACACGCTGGCGGCGCGCGGCCTGCTGGTGCTGACCCACGGTGGCGCGCTGGCGTCCGACCGCACCGAGCCCGACACCCAGGCCCGCGCCGCCGTCAATGCCGAAGGCAAGCGCGCCATCGGCGTGCGCGCCGCGGAACTGGTGCGCGACGGGGCATCGCTGATCCTGGATTACGGCACCACCACCCACGCGGTGGCGCAGGCGCTGCACGGCCACCACAACCTGCTGGTCTACACCAACGACCTTGCCATCGCCCAGCTGCTGGGCCGGCGCAACGGCAACCGCGTGATCGTGCTGGGCGGCGAGCTGCAGGACAACGAGGATGCGACCCACGGCTGGGACACCATCGAGCAGCTGTCGCGCTACCACACCGACTTCGCCTTTATCGGCATCGGCGGAGTCACCCCGCACGGCGAGATCTGCGACTTTTCGCGCGCAGCGGCCGAGCTGCGCAGCCGCATGCTGATGGCTGCCGATACCCCATGCGTGGTGGCCGACTACACCAAGTTCGGCCGCAACACCGGCGTGACCATCAAGCATTTCGAACTGGCCGCCTGGCTGATCACGGACATGGCACCCGAGCCGGAAATCGGGGCGGCGCTGAAGGAGCGCGGCGCCAGGCTGCTGATCGCCTAGACGCCCACCAAGTTGTTTTTCGATCGCATTTGTGCGCTGATCGAACGGAATACCCCGCTGTTCGCACCAAAATTAGGCTTTCACGCAGCAGTCAAAGGTGTTTTGACTGCCACATGCCCCATGCTGGTGCTACAGTTTCGGGTTGCCAGACAGGCGCGGCATGCCGCGGATGCCTGGGCAACCGGAGGCCACCCACCTTCCCCTCGGCGCAACGCCAGGCGGCTCCAGAGACCGGCACAGCCGGCAGGGCCGTCAGATCCAGACACAGCACCAGCACAGCAGAGACATCGTGAACGCTCCTTCCCTCGACGCATTCCTGGCGGGGGTCGCCCGCCGCGACCCCAATCAACCTGAATTCCTCCAGGCCGTGAAGGAAGTGATGATGACGCTCTGGCCGTTCGTCGAGCGCAATCCGCGCTACGCCGAGCAGGCCCTGCTCGAGCGCCTGGTCGAGCCCGAGCGCGTGATCCAGTTCCGCGTGGCCTGGACCGACGACCGCAACCAGGTGCAGGTCAACCGCGCCTTCCGCGTCCAGCACAGCTCGGCCATCGGCCCGTACAAGGGCGGCATGCGCTTTCACCCGACCGTGAATCTGTCGGTGCTGAAGTTCCTGGGCTTCGAGCAGACCTTCAAGAACGCGCTGACCACGCTGCCCATGGGCGGCGGCAAGGGCGGCTCCGACTTCGATCCCAAGGGCAAGTCCGACGCCGAAGTGATGCGCTTCTGCCAGGCGCTGGTGACCGAGCTGTACCGTCACCTGGGCCCGGACACCGATATCCCGGCCGGCGACATCGGCGTGGGCGCGCGTGAAGTGGGCTTCATGGCCGGCATGATGAAGAAGCTGTCGAACCAGTCCGCCTGCGTCTTTACCGGCAAGGGCCTGGCCTATGGCGGCAGCCTGATGCGACCGGAAGCCACCGGCTACGGCACCGTCTACTTCGCGCAGGAAATGCTGCACCGTCGCGGCCGCGCGTTCGACGGCCTGCGCGTGCTGATCTCCGGCTCGGGCAACGTGGCGCAATACGCTGCCGAGAAGGCGATCGAGCTGGGCGCCAAGGTGCTGACGCTGTCGGACTCCGGCGGCGTGCTGCACTACCCGCAAGGCATGACCACCGAGCAGCTGGCTGAAGTCATGGCCTTCAAGAACGAAGAGCGCGGCCGCCTGGTCGACTTTGCCGCCCGCACCGGCATGACCTTCGAAGCCGGCCGCACCCCGTGGCATGTGCCGGCCGACGTCGCGCTGCCGTGCGCAACGCAGAACGAGCTGGACGGCAATGATGCCGAGACGCTGCTCGGCAACGGCGTGATCTGCGTGGCCGAAGGCGCCAACATGCCATCGACGCTGGAAGCCGTCGACCGCTTCGTCGACGCGAAGATCCTCTACGCGCCGGGCAAGGCCAGCAACGCCGGCGGCGTGGCGACCTCCGGGCTGGAAATGTCGCAGAACGCGATGCGCCTGTCGTGGCACCACGCCGAGGTCGACGAGAAGCTGCACGCGATCATGAAGGACATCCACCAGAACTGCATCCACCACGGGCAGAAGGCGGGTGGGTATATCAACTACGTGGAAGGCGCCAATATCGCCGGCTTTGTCAAGGTGGCGGATGCCATGCTGGCGCAAGGGGTGATCTGACGACCTGACCCGCACGCGGCCGGTGCAATGCCGGCCGCCGGCACGATCCTCAGGCTGCTGGCCCTTGCGCCGTGGTATCCGTGCCCGTTGCCGGCGCGACATCCGCGTTGTGATGCCCCGCTTCGCAGGCTTGGTACGCCTCCAGCGCCGCCTGCTTGGATGGATAAAACCGGATCCCGGTACTCTCCGGCGCGATGCCGCGCTGGTTCAGCCATGCGGTCAGCTGCGCCATACGCCCGGCAATGACCAGCTGCGAGCCTCGCACCGCGAGCTGGGCCTGCAGGTCGCGCATCATGGTGGCACCGGTCAGGTCCACGTGTGCGATCGAGATGGCATCGATCACCACCCAGCGCGCGTGAGGCAGGGCTGCCAGCGCGAGCACGCGCTGGCGCACGAAATCCGCGTTGAAGAACGTCAGCGGCGACTCGAAGCGATAGATCAGCAGCCCCGGCACCGCCCTCGCCTCGGGGTAGTGGGCCAGTTCGTAGAAGCCATCGTGTCCACTCCAGCGGCCAAGCTGCTGCTCGCTGGGGCGCGCCATCTGCGCCAGGAAGCGCAGCAGGGCAATGGCAACCGCCAGCAGGATCCCCGACATCACGCCCAGCAGCACCACGCCCGCCACCGTGACCAGCGCAATGCCATGTTCGCTGCGGCTGTAGCGGCGCAGCGCCATCAGGCCGCCGAAGTCGAACAGGCTGAACGCCGACGCGATCAGGATGGCGCCGAGCGCCGCTGCGGGTAGCGCGGCCAGCAGGTCAGTGAGAAACAGCAATACCAGCAGCACGGTCAGTGCGCCGACCACCGACACCATGCGCGTGCGCCCGCCGGCGGCCTCGTTGATGGCGGTGCGCGAACTCGACCCGCTGACCGCGAAGCCGTGGCTGAGCGCGCTGGCGATGCTGGCCGCGCCGATGCCGATGAATTCCTGGCTGGCATCGACGCTGTAGCCGTTGCGCGCGGCGAAGCTGCGGCTGGTCAGCAGGCCGCTGCTGAGCGACACCAGCGCCAGCGCGGCAGCGGCCGGGACCAGCGTGCCGAACAACTCATGCGGCATCGATGGCGCGATCAGCGGCGGCAGGCCGGGCGGCACCGGGCCGACCACCTGGACCCCAAGCCCTTGCAGCCCCAGCATCCACGTGACAAAGGTCGCCACCGCGAGCGCGAACAATGCCCCCGGCGCGCGCGGCTGCCAGGCCCGGGCGCCGAAGTACACCGCCAGCGTCAGCGCGGCCAGCGCGGCGGTGGGCCAGTGGATGCCGCCGAGCTGCCGCAGCAGCGACTCCGCCTGGCCGATCACGTCGCGGCCGGCCAGCGCCAGTCCGGTGACCTTGCCGAGCTGGCTGAAGGCGATATTGATGGCCACGCCGTTGAGCAGGCCGGCCAGGATCGGCACCGACAGGAAATCGGCCAGGAAGCCGAGCCTGAATTTGCCGGCGAGCACGCAGAACACGCCGGTGAGCAAGGTCAGGGAAACCGACAGCGCGCGGTAGGCTTCGCTGTCGGGCAGCGCCAGCGGCGACAGGGTCGCCGCGATCATGGCGCAGGTGGCAGCGTCGGGCCCGACGATCATCTGGCGGGACGAACCGAACAGCGCATAAGCCAGCATCGGCAATACCACGCTGTACAGGCCCACCACCGGGCTGAAGCCGGCCAGCTGGGCATAGGCCACGCTGATCGGCAGGCTGACCGCGGCCACCGACACGCCGGCCTGCAGGTCCACGCCGAAATCGGCGCGGCGGTAGTGCAGCAGCTCGGCGGCGCCGGGCATCAGGCGCGCCAGCGTGGCGCGCAGCAGGTTTCGGGGTCGCTCCGGCAAGCCGTGCGATACCACGGCCGGCCGCTAGCTCTTTTTCCCCGGCTGCTGGAACAGCGCGCCCGCCTCCTTGACGTTCTGCTCGGCGCGCTTGCCGATCACTGTCAGCGCCTCGGCCTGTGCCCGCTGCGCGGTTTCGGCCAGCTCGCGCATGTTCTCGAACGCCTGGTGAAGTGCCTGCTGCACCAGCTCGCCGTGCTTGGCCATGGCCTCGGCCGGATTGCCCGCGGTGCCGTACTGCTGTGCCGCGGCCTGCAGTTGCTGCATGGTCTGCATGAAGATTTCCTGCTGCTTCTGCATCACGGCCTGCATGCCCTCGTAGGCCAGCTTGTTGGCCTCGGTCAGGGCCTCGATATCCTTGCGGCGCGCCTCGATCACGGCATTCATGTCGAGGCCCGGCACGCGGAACTGTTCCATCAGCTTGGTGAAGTCGGCAAAAGGATTGGGAGGCGTGGCCATGCTGGATCTCCTGGTGGGGAAGCGTGAGCGGGGGGGGCACGGGCCGGCGGGACCGCCCTGCGCCGGATTTCACTCCACTATAGCCGGTATCCGCACACTTCTAGCCGTCAATCGAGGAAGACCCTAAAGTTTCGGCCCCCCATGCCGTTGCCATCCATAGCCCGCGCCTGCGCTGGCCCATCGGGCCCGCCCGCGGACGACTAGAGCGGAGAACGCCGCGCCCACCGAGCGCCGGCACTTCGCCGTAACCAGTCCTAATCAGGTAGAAGACATGAAGAATCTAGGTATCGGGGTGCGCCTCGGCATCGGTTTTGGGGTGGTATTGCTGCTGTCGGCGCTCATGACGGCATTCGGCATGATGCGCCTGCAGCAGGTGGCAGAGCGCACGCATGCGATGATGCAGCAGCCGCTCACCAAGGAACGGCTGGTCAGCGACTGGTACCGGCTCATGCACACCAGCGTGCGCCGCACCACCGCGGTGGCGCGCAGCGCCGACCCGTCGCTGGGCCAGTTCTTTGCCGCCGAGACCAAGGCATCGATCGAAGGCATCGCGCAGCTGCGCGACAAGCTGCAGCCGATGCTCAGTTCCGAGCAGGAAAAGGCCGCGTTCCAGAAGATCCTGAGCGTGCGCGACCCATACAACAACGGCCGCGACAAGATCACGAAGCTCAAGCAGGAAGGCCTGACCGAAGAGGCCAACCAGGTGCTGGAGAAGGAGTTCGTTCCTGCCGGCGATGCCTACCTGGCCGAGATCCAGAAGCTGCTCGACATCCAGCGCACCAGCATCGACGCCACCGCGCGCGAGATCAACGATATCTACGCCAATGCGCGCAACAGCCTGATCGGGCTGGGCGTGGTGGTGCTGGGAATCGGCATTGCGTTCTCGGTCTGGCTGACCAGCGGCATCACGCGCCCGCTGCATCGCGCCGTGGCGGTGGCGCGCACCGTGGCTGCCGGCGACCTCACCAGCCGCATCGAGGTCGACAGCCGCGACGAGACCGGCCAGCTGCTGCAGGCGCTGGCTGACATGAACGCCAATATCCTGCGCATCGTGCGCCAGGTGCGCGCCGGCACCGAGTCGATCGTGTCGGGCACCAGCCAGATCGCGGCCGGCAATACCGACCTGTCGCAGCGCACCGAGGAACAGGCCTCGTCGCTGCAGCAGACCGCGGCCAGCATGGAAGAGCTGACCAGCATCGTGCGCCAGAACGCGGACAATGCGCGCCAGGCCAGCACGCTGGCGGTCAATGCCTCGGATATCGCCGAGAAGGGCGGCGCAGTCGCGGGCAAGGTGGCCGAGACCATGGAAGAGATCAACGGCGCGTCGAGGAAGGTGGTCGACATCATTGCCGTGATCGAGGGCATTGCCTTCCAGACCAATATCCTGGCGCTGAACGCCGCGGTGGAAGCCGCGCGTGCCGGCGAACAGGGCCGGGGCTTTGCCGTGGTGGCGGGCGAAGTGCGCAGCCTGGCGCAGCGCAGCGCGACCGCGGCCAAGGAGATCAAGGCGCTGATCGGGGATTCGGTGGATCGCGTCGAGCGGGGCTCGATGCTGGTGACGCAGTCGGGCCAGACCATGGAAGAGATCGTCGCGGCGGTCAAGCGCGTGACCGACATCATGGGCGAGATCAGCGCGGCGTCGGCCGAGCAGAGCTCGGGGATCGAGCAGGTGAACCAGGCGGTGACGCAGATGGACACGGTGACGCAGCAGAACGCGGCGCTGGTGGAAGAGGCGGCTGCGGCGGCGGGTTCGCTGGAAGAGCAGGCGCAGCGGCTGAAGGAGGCGGTGGCGACGTTCAGGCTGGCGGCCTGATCGCAAGCCGCTGGTTTTCTTCCCTCTCAGGGAGAGGGGCGGGGGAGAGGGCAGCGTTTCGACGAAGTGACGCCGCGTTGGACAGCTCTGTGATCCATGGGCCGCACCGAAAGGACGCGTCCGATTGGTGCCGCCTCGTCCCGAAATGCCAAATCAGGTGCCGAGGCGGCACCGTTCGGGTGCAACGGGCGAAACCAGGCGCCACAGGCCCGGCGCCGGGCAGATTTTTTCTACCCGATTGCCGCGCAAAACGCGCTGGTTTTCAGACTACTGAAAGCAAACTGAGGCAAAATTCTATCTTTCGCCTAGTTTGTTGCCCTGACCGTGACCCGGCAGGCAGAAGTCCCACCCACCGATAGAGGATCTGAGAGAAGCAATGAGTACCCAGCAACCCACCATCATCTACACGCTGACCGACGAAGCTCCGCTGCTGGCGACCAGTGCGTTCCTCCCGATTATCCAGACCTTCACCAAGCCGGCCGGCATCAACGTCACCACCAGCGACATCTCGGTGGCCGGCCGTATCCTGGGCGAGTTCCCCGAATTCCTGACCGAAGACCAGCGCGTGCCGGACAACCTGGCCGAGCTGGGCAAGCTGACGCAGCAGCCGGACACCAACATCATCAAGCTGCCCAACATCAGCGCCTCGGTGCACCAGCTGGTCAGCGCCATCCGCGAGCTGCAGGGCAAGGGCTACAAGGTGCCGGACTATCCGGAAGACCCCAAGACCGACGAAGAGAAGGCCATCCAGAAGCGCTATTCCAAGTGCCTGGGCTCGGCCGTGAACCCGGTCCTGCGCGAAGGCAACTCCGACCGCCGCGCCCCGGCCGCGGTCAAGAACTACGCGCGCAAGCACCCGCACAGCATGGGCGAGTGGAGCATGGCCTCGCGCACGCACGTGGCCCACATGAAGCATGGCGACTTCTACCACGGCGAAAAGTCGCTGACGCTGGACCGCGCCCGCGACGTCAAGATGGAGCTGGTCACCAAGAGCGGCAAGACCATCGTGCTCAAGCCCAAGGTCGCGCTGCTGGACGGCGAGATCATCGACAGCATGTTCATGAGCAAGAAGGCGCTGTGCGACTTCTATGAAGAGCAGTTCGAAGACGCGCGCAAGACCGGCGTGATGCTGTCGCTGCACGTCAAGGCGACCATGATGAAGGTGTCGCACCCGATCGTGTTCGGCCACGCCGTCAAGATCTTCTACAAGGAAGCCTTCGCCAAGCACGGCGCGCTGTTCGACGAACTGGGCGTCAACGTCAACAACGGCCTGGTCAACCTGTACGAGAAGATCGAGTCGCTGCCCAGCTCCAAGCGCGAAGAGATCATCCGCGACCTGCACGCCTGCCACGAGCACCGCCCGGAACTGGCGATGGTGGATTCGGCCAAGGGCATCTCGAACCTGCACGCGCCGAACGACGTGATCGTCGATGCCTCGATGCCGGCCATGATCCGCATCGGCGGCAAGATGTGGGGCGCCGACGGCCGTCCGAAGGACACCAAGGCCGTGATCCCGGAAAGCACCTTCGCCCGGATCTATCAGGAGATCATCAACTTCTGCAAGACCAACGGCAACTTCGACCCGACCACCATGGGCACGGTGCCGAACGTCGGCCTGATGGCGCAGAAGGCCGAAGAGTACGGCTCGCACGACAAGACGTTCGAGATCCAGGAAGACGGCGTCGCCAATATCGTCGACCTGGCCACCGGTGAAGTGCTGCTGACCCAGAACGTGGAGCAGGGCGACATCTGGCGCATGTGCCAGGTCAAGGACGCGCCGATCCGCGACTGGGTCAAGCTGGCCGTCACGCGCGCGCGCAACTCCGGCATGCCGGCCGTGTTCTGGCTGGACCCGTACCGTCCGCACGAGGCCGAGCTGATCAAGAAGGTCGAGACCTACCTGAAGGACTACGACACCACCGGCCTGGATATCCAGATCATGTCCCAGGTGCGCGCCATGCGCTACTCGCTGGAGCGCGTGATCCGCGGCCTGGACACCATCTCGGTGACCGGCAACATCCTGCGCGACTACCTGACCGACCTGTTCCCGATCATGGAACTGGGCACCAGCGCCAAGATGCTGTCGATCGTGCCGCTGATGGCAGGTGGCGGCATGTATGAAACCGGTGCGGGCGGCTCGGCCCCGAAGCACGTCAAGCAGCTGGTGGAAGAAAACCACCTGCGCTGGGATTCGCTGGGCGAGTTCCTGGCCCTGGCCGTGTCGCTGGAAGACGTCGGCATCAAGACCGGCAATGCCCGCGCCAAGATCCTGGCCAGGACGCTCGACGCCGCCACCGGCAAGCTGCTCGACAACAACAAGAGCCCGTCGCCGAAGACCGGCCAGCTGGACAACCGCGGCAGCCAGTTCTACCTGGCGATGTACTGGGCCCAGGAACTGGCCGCCCAGTCGGACGACGCGGAACTGGCCGCCAGGTTCGCGCCGCTGGCCAAGACGCTGACCGACAACGAGCAGAACATCGTGGCCGAGCTGGCCGCGGTGCAAGGCAAGCCGGTCGACATCGGCGGCTACTACCAGCCGGACGCGGCCAAGCTCAGCGCCGCGATGCGGCCGAGCCAGACGCTGAACGCCGCGCTGGCGTCGGTCGCAGCCTGATAGATGCCGGCCCGCATGCGGGCCGGTGACGTCAAAACCCCGGGTAATCCCCGTAATACCGTTCAGTTAACCACCGTCGTTCCCGCGCAGGCGGGAACCCAGTGACTTCAAAAGACGCTGGATTCCCGCCTGCGCGGGAATGACAGTAGTGTTTGATGCCTTAACTGAACGGCATTACGGGTAATCCCCGGGGTTTTTCTTTTCCGGGCCGGGCTAAGTGTCCTGCTGTACTTCCCAGCCTTGTTCCGGGCCCCGTTTCTGGTCCCGGTAGGTCCAGAGCGCGCCGCAGTCCTGGCACACAAAGGTGCTGATGGTCACCGCGGCTGACCCGGGCGGCTTGATGCGTTGGGTATCGGTAATGCGCAGCGCGGCGTGCCCGGGGGCGCCGCGGCGGTGGCGTTCGATGGCCTGGCAGGCAGTGCAGAGTGTCATCCGGTCTTGTCCGTTCGATGCGGCACTGTAGCACGCATGGACAGCGCGGCCCGCAGCCAGCGCATGCGGCGCTTATTGCCGCAATTTCCTGCCGAACTGCCGAAGTGCATTGACGCGGCGCAGGGGCACCTGTATAAAAGTGGATGCAGGATCTTTCAAGCAGCAATCTCGAAGTCCAGGTGCTTGCCCACACGGCGCCACTTTTTCTCCAAGTTACTTCCTTGATCGTCATGCCTTGCCGGCGTTTTTGCCAGGCAGGAAATACTTTTTTGAGGAATCCAACATGGAAACCGGTACCGTCAAGTGGTTCAACGATTCGAAGGGTTTTGGCTTCATTACCCCTGATGCAGGCGGCAACGATCTGTTCGCGCACTTCTCCGAAATCCAGGGCAGCGGTTTCAAGTCGCTGCAAGAAGGCCAGAAGGTTCGCTACGTCGCTGGCGTTGGCCAAAAGGGTCCGGCCGCGACCAAGATCGAGCCGATCTGAGTCTGACCGACTGGCATTGCACTGAGCGCCTCGGCGCCGGTTCAGTCAAAAAGCTCCGCCAGCGCGGAGCTTTTTTGTTTTGTGCGGCGCCATCGTCTGGCGGCATGAAATAAAGCCACTCCTGACGCTGCAACAGGCGTAGAGTGAGGGCAACACCACCAACCTGCGGAGGCCGACATGGATGTTTATCCAGCTGCGACTTACAAGGGATATGATGTCTATCCCCTGGTGTACAAGCATGCCGTTGCGCGTGTGTGGCCAGAGCCCCGGCCCGACCGCTCGTTCGATGCTGCCGTGGTGATCTGCCTGGCCGGCGAATCGCCCGAAAGCGCGCAGGCACGCACGTTCCGCCTGGATGCCGCACCCTGGGACAACGTAGGCGGCGCGCGCCGCGGCGCACTGCGCTATGCCGAAGACATCATCAACGGTACGGTGCCGGGAGTGTCGCTGGTCACGGCGCAATAGGCGCAATCGGAATACTCCTCCCCATCAACGCGGCACGATGCCGCCTGGCGCCAGCGTGCGCGACAGCATCCGTCAGCCAGCAGGGAATTCGTTCATGGACATGCGTTCGGGATCATCCGGTTTTCTGTGCACGTTGCCCGGCGAGGGCAAGGGCATCACCTACCACGTCGCCGTATGCTTCATCGATGCACAGCGGCCCACCGGCGTGCTTTTCACCAGCTTTGTCGGGGCCGGGCGGCGCGCATTCGCGGTGCTGGCCGAAGCCGATGCATTGCCGGACCAGCTGGCCGCCAGCGGCGAAGCGCTGTGCCGGCTGGCCATCGGCCAGGTGGTGCGCGACCATCTGCATGACAAGGCCCGCGAGGGCGACTATGTGCTGGACCTCGGCGCCGCGCCGTGGGACGGCGAACTGAGGCCGGTCGGCAGCGGCGTCCGGACGGGACGGCCGCATGTGCGCGTGGTGGGCTGAGGCGGCGCTCGGGGACGCTTAGGGGCGCTCAGGGGCGCTCACGCCGTTCGTGCCGGCACGCGGCAGGACTTCGGTATCAGATCTTGAACACCGGGGCGCCGTGGCGCTCCAGCAGTGCTTCGATCAGTGCCATATCGGTGATTTCGGGGGTGCGGTCTTCCACCGCGCGCGACGGGCCGCAATAGGTGGCCGTGACGTGGCGCCTGACGGTCAGCACGCCGGCCGCCGGCGGCTCGATCTTTACCTCCTGCCACGGGGTATGCCGGTAGGTGCCTGCCTGCCAGCCATCCGGCGTCAGGTGCAGCAATTCCCATTCTTCGATGGTCGACATGGTCGGTTCTCCTTTGCGGTGAGATGGATCATTGGGGGACGGCATGCCCCGCTGCGGCGCATGCCGTGGCGAAGCATGCCGGCTACGACTTGTGTCGGTAGTTGATACGGCCCTTGGTCAGGTCGTACGGCGACATTTCCAGCGTGACGCGGTCGCCCGCCAGCACGCGGATGCGGTTTTTCTTCAGGCGGCCGGACGAATAGGCCCAGACCTCGAACCCGTTTTCCAGGATTACGCGGAAACGGTTGTCCGGCAGCACTTCCGATACCTTGCCGCCAAATTCCACCAGTTCTTCTTTAGCCAAGGAGGCTCCTTGCGTGAGCGGCGCCGGCACGGCGCACGCTGTTGTGACGGCCCTGCGGCCGGGGAATAGGCGTTACTGCAGGCGCAGCCGCGCCGCGGCGCGCTCGCCGGCACGGCGGGCTGACTGGCGCGCGCGGGCTTCGGAGCGGTGCGTGTCGTGGCGCATGGCCACGTTGGCGACGATGCGCTCGGCCCCGTTGCGGTATTCGGCGATCATGTAGGTCGCGAACCAGAGGCCGGGCTCCTGCTGGATCGGGTAGACCGAAACGGTGTACGGGTTGTGGATGTGGCTGTTGTCCTGGCGTTGATGATGGTTGTGGTTGCTTTGCTTCAATGTGTGCCTGTTCATGAGGCGCGGCCGCGGGCGGCGCGGTGCATCGGTGCGATGCAGGCAGCGCGGGGTGGCGACCGTTCGCCGTTGCTGTAGGCCAGCGTCGGGGCTCGCGTTCGGCGCAAGCGGGAATCTGGCGGGATGTGGACCATGCCTGCGCAAGCCGGTGCGCTACAAGGGGCGCGGTGGTTGCGGAGCGGACGTGCCGCCGGTCGGGTAGGGTGATGGGCGATGCCGCCCAGGGAACTCCGGGATCAAGCCCGGGCCGCCGCCGATGTGCTTCTTGTGGGATTGTCTTGCGGCGGGCGCACTGGCGTCGGGCGTGGCCCGATCCATGCGTAAGAACCCGGATGATACCACTTCTGCGCCGGTCCTGCCCGCATGCCGGGCACAGCACCCCGTGATGGCCGCATCAGACGCTCAGGTTTCGCTGATCTGCGCGAAGCGCTGCGACAGGTAATCGATCAGCTCCCGCACCGACGGAAGCAGCCCCCGCCGCGACGGAAACACCGCGTGGATCATGCCGCCCTTGATCGACCAGCCGGGCAGCACCCTGACCAGGCGGCCTTCGCGCAGTTCGTCGCTGACCATCATCACTGGGAGTTGCACCAGCCCGGCGCCGGCCACCGCGGCGGCGCGCAGCATGATCATGTCGTCGGTGACCAGCCGGGGCTTGTGGTGCAGTTCGGCACTGGCGCCTTCGGGGCCGTGCAGCGCCCACACATGCGTGGGACGCGGCGGGCCAAGGTCCAGCGTCGGCAGCGGGTTGAGGTCGGCCGGCGTCAACAGCGGGGGGCGGCCCGCCACCAGCCTGGGGCTGGCCACGATGCACCACGCACGCTCGGCCAGCACGCGCATCACCAGGTCGCTGTCTTCCAGCGGCGGCACGCGCACGCGGATGGCCAGGTCCACGCCTTCGGCGACCACGTCCACGCGGCGGTTGGTGGCCTCCAGTTGCACCGTGACCTTGGGGTTGGCAGCCATGAAATCCGCAATCATTTCGCCCGCGCGGGTATGCAGCAGCGCCACCGGGCAAGTCATGCGCACCAGGCCGCTGGGTTCGGCGCGGGTGCGCTCGATCGCGCTCTCGGCGGCCTCCGCCTCGACCAGCATCGCCTTGCAGTGCGCGTAGTAGGTCTGGCCGAGTTCAGTGACGGAAAAGCGGCGCGTCGAGCGCTGGATAAGGCGCACGCCCAGCCGCTCTTCCAGCATGCCCACGCGCCGGCTGAGCTTGGACTTGGGGATGCCGAGCACGCGCCCCGCCGGCGCGAAGCCCTGGTGGTCGACTACCTGCGCAAAGTAATACAGGTCGTTGAGGTCTGGATGCAACGGCGGCTCCTGTCGTCCTGCCAGTAGGACGCTGAGGGCAATTTTCGAGCCTAGCGGGGCCATCTGCCAAGACCTATGCTTCTGCCACACGGTCGGTTCCGCGGCGTCGGCGCCGCGGCCACCGCATCCCCGCCCACTGTGCAAGGAGAAAGCGAGATGTCCACCCCCGCCAATTTCAATGGCAAGCGCCCCGCCATCGATCCCGCCGATACGGCCATGCTGCTGATCGACCACCAGAGCGGCCTGTTCCAGACCGTGGGCGACATGCCGATGCCCGAACTGCGCCTGCGCGCCGCCGCGCTGGCCAGGATGGCAACGCTGTGCAAGCTGCCCGTCATCACCACGGCCTCGGTGCCGCAGGGCCCTAACGGCCCGCTGATCCCCGAGATCCACGAGAACGCCCCGCATGCCAAATATGTCGCGCGCAAGGGCGAGATCAACGCGTGGGACAACCCCGACTTCGTCGCCGCGGTGAAGGAAACCGGCAAGAAGACGCTGATCATCGCCGGCACCATCACCAGCGTCTGCATGGCGTTCCCGTCGATCAGCGCGGTCGCCGATGGCTACAGGGTGTTCGCGGTGGTTGATGCCTCCGGCACCTACTCCAAGATGGCACAGGAAATCACGCTGGCACGCATCGTCCAGGCCGGCGTGGTGCCGATGGACACCGCCGCGGTCGCCTCCGAGCTGCAGCAGAGCTGGAACCGCCCCGACGCGCAGCAATGGGCCGAGGTCTATACCAAGATCTTCCCCGCCTACCAGTTGCTGATCGAGAGCTACATGAAGGCCCAGGAAGTCGAGAAGAAGCACGAGGTGCTGGACTCGCAGCGCTGACGCTTCGCGGCAGGCGAAGTATTTCACCCAGGGCGCGGCCGGCGAAACCAAGCTGGCCGTGCCCGCTTTCACAGGAGCACGCCATGAGCAAGACCTACAAGCGCCTGGACAAGACCCAGGCGGCCGTCCTGATGGTCGACCACCAGGCTGGCCTGCTGTCGCTGGTCCGGGATATCGAGCCCGACAAGTTCAAGAACAACGTGCTGGCATTGGCCGACCTGGCCAAGTACTTCAAGCTGCCGACCATCCTGACCACGAGCTTCGAAGACGGCCCCAATGGTCCGCTGGTGCCCGAGCTGAAGCAGATGTTCCCCCAGGCGCCGTTCATTCCGCGGCCGGGCCAGATCAATGCCTGGGACAATGAAGACTTTGTTGCCGCGGTGCGCGCCACCGGCAAGAAGCAGTTGCTGATCGCCGGTGTGGTCACCGAAGTCTGCGTGGCATTCCCGGCGCTGTCGGCGATCGAGGAAGGCTTCGAAGTCTTTGTCGTAACCGATGCTTCCGGCACCTTCAACGAGATCACGCGCGATTCCGCGTGGCGCCGCATGTCAGAGGCCGGCGCGCAACTGATGACGTGGTTCGGCGTGGCCTGCGAACTGCACCGCGACTGGCGCAACGATATCGAAGGGCTGGGGACGCTGTTCTCGAACCATATCCCGGACTACCGCAACCTGATCACGGCCTATACGACGGTGAAGGGCGGGAAGTAATCCGCAATGCCGGCAGGCGTACCGGCGGTTTGCTCCCCTCTCCCGCTTGCGGGAGAGGGGCCGGGGGAGAGGGCAGGCGGTGGTTATGCCGGGACTGAGCGAGACCAGGCTCAAGCCTGCTTCACCGCAGCCCCCACAGCCGCCCGCTCAACCTCCGCCTGCGCCGAAGCCGACCGGCGGTGGTCGATCAGCGACACCGCCAGCACCGCGATCACCGCCGGAATTGCGATCGCCATGAAGTTCTGCTGCAGCGGCAGCGACATTCCCACCAGCACGCCGATCACGATCGGCGCCAGGATCGCGCCGCTGCGGCCCACGCCCGAGGCCCAGCCGATGCCGGTGCCGCGCACCGCCATCGGGTAGAACTGGCCGGCATAGGCATAAGTGACGATCTGCGTGCCGATGGTCGAGGCACCGGCCAGTCCCACCACCACGAACAGCGCAGCGGTCGGCATCGGGTAGCCCAGCAGCGTGATCGAGATCGCGGCCAGCGCGTACATGCCGATCAGCACGTGCTTGATCGGCAGGCGGTCGGCCAGCCAGCCGCCGCCGACGGCGCCGATCATCGCGCCGAAGTTCAGCACCAGCACAAAGGTCAGCGCCGAGCCCAGGCTGTAGCCGGCGGCGGCCATCAGCTTGGTCAGCCACGAGCTGAGCGCGTACACCATGAACAGGCACATGAAGAACGCCACCCAGAACATGGCCGTGCTGAAGCCGCGGCCATCCTGGAACAGGCGGCGGATCGGGGCGCTGCCTGACTTGTCGTCGGCGGGCAGCGTGAAGACGTCGCCGGCCTGCGGCCGGTGCGACGGCACCAGCCGCGCTACCACGGCCTGCAGCGTGGCGGTCTGCCTGGTGCGGATCAGGTAGGGCATCGATTCCGGCAGCGCGCGCAGCACCAGCGGGATCAGCAGCACCGGCAGCCCGGCGGCCAGGAACACCGACTGCCAGCCGTAGCTCTCGATCAGGCCCTTGCCCAGCAGCGCAGCCAGCAT
This sequence comes from Cupriavidus oxalaticus, assembly GCF_016894385.1. Classification (NCBI taxonomy): domain Bacteria; kingdom Pseudomonadati; phylum Pseudomonadota; class Betaproteobacteria; order Burkholderiales; family Burkholderiaceae; genus Cupriavidus; species Cupriavidus oxalaticus. Next base: position 2,125,969 of record NZ_CP069811.1, on the reverse strand, counting down.
GCCGCCGACCGAATAGCCGCTGAACATCAGCGTCACCAGCGTGCCGCGCAGCCTGCGCGGCGAGTACTCGGTCATCTGCGCCACCACGTTGGGCATCACGCCGCCGATCCCCAGCCCCGCCAGGAAGCGCGTGATGCTGAACGTGACCGGATCGCTGGCAAAGCCCGCGGCCGCGGTGAACACGCTGAACAGCGCGATGCAGATGGCGATGGCGCGCCTGCGGCCGATGCGGTCGGCCACGGTGCCGAGGAAGATCGCGCCGAACATCATGCCGAACAGGGCCGAGCTGACCATGAAGCCCGCGCTGGTCGCGGTAACGCCCATCTCCTTCATGATCGACGGCAGCGCGATGCCCGCGACCGCCAGGTCATAGCCGTCGAAGATGATGATCAGCGCGCACCAGAACAGGATCTGCGCATGGAAGCGGTTGAAGCGGGCCTCGTCGGCCAGCTGGTGGACATCGATCTGACGCATGGTTGTCTCCGGTAGGGTGGGATGGCGCGTGGTCAGGCCATCGCGACGGCGCGCTCTGCGGCGGCCTTCAGTTCGCGCTCGCGCAGCACGAAGCGCTGGATCTTGCCCGTGGCGGTCTTGGGCAGCGTGTCGACGAACTCGATCGCACGCGGGTATTTGTACGCGGCCAGCCGCTCCTTGACGAAAGCCTTCAGCTCGGCGTCGCCCAGTTGCGCGCCGGCCTTCAGCACCACGAAGGCCTTGGTCTTGACCAGCCCATCCTGGTCCGGCACGCCGACCACCGCGGCCTCCAGCACGGCGGGGTGCTGCACCAGCGTGGCCTCGACCTCGAACGGCGAGACGTAGATGCCGCTGACCTTGAGCATGTCGTCGCTGCGCCCGGCATAGCTGTAGCTGCCGTCCGCGTTGCGCAGGTACTTGTCGCCGCTCTTGGTCCAGCCGCCGCGGAAGGTCTCACGCGATTTGTCGCGGTCGGCCCAGTACATCATCGCGGCGCTGGGGCCCTGGATATAGAGGTCGCCGATCTCGCCGTCGGCAACGGGCTGGCCGGATTCGTCGCGCAGCTCGATGGCATAGCCCGGTACCGGCCAGCCCGTGGTGCCGTAGCGCACCTGGCCGGGGCGGTTGGACAGAAAGATATGCAGCATCTCGGTGGAGCCGATGCCGTCGATGATCTCGCAGCCGAAATGCGCGGTGAAACGCTGGCCGATCTCGGCGGGCAGCGCTTCGCCGGCCGACGAGCACAGCCGCAGCGCCACCTCCGCGCGCGCGGGCAGTGCGGGATTGGCGAGCATGCCGGCGTATCCCGTGGGCGCGCCGAAGAACACCGTGGGTTGGTGTTCCAGCCAGCGGCGGAAGGTGGCCTCGGGCGTGGGCCGCTCGGCCATCAGCACCACCGTTGCGCCGACGCTCAACGGAAAGCTCAGGCCATTGCCGAGCCCGTAGGCGAAATACAGCTTGGCCGCGGAGAAACAGATGTCGTCCTCGCGCAGGCCTAGCACCGGAGCGGCGTAGAGCGCGGCGGTCCAGTACGGGTTGCCGTGGCTGTGCACCACGCCCTTGGGGCGTCCGGTCGAGCCTGACGAATACAGCCAGAAGCCCGGATCGTCGCAACTGGTCGCGGCCGGCACCGGCAGCGGGGTTTGCGCGGCGAGCACGGTGTCGAGCGATTCCATGCCCTCAGGCAACTGCCCTTGCGCGCGCGACACGAACACCTTGCCCACCTCATGCCCGGGCCGCGCCAGCGCGTCCTGCAGCACCGGCAGCAATGCCGCCGACACCAGCACCGCCTGCGCGCGGCTGTGCTGCAGCATGTAGACGTAGTCATCCGCGGTCAGCAGCGTGTTGACCGCCACCGGCACGATGCCGGCGTACATCGCGCCCAGGAAGCTCACCGGCCAGTCGGTGCAGTCGTGCATCAGCAGCAGCACGCGTTCCTCGCGGCGCACGCCGGCGCCGAGCAGCGCGGCGGCCACGCGCCGCGCCTGCTGCGCCAGCTCGCCGTAGGTGAGCCGGCCATCGTCATCGATATAAGCGATCTTGTCCGGGCGCCCGGCATTGCACGCCAGCAGGTGCGCGGCAAAGTTGAAGGACGCGCCCGGCGGCTGCACCGGGACGTCTGCGGTGGTGGCGGTCATGCTTGTCTCCCCGTTACTGATGTACGGTGTGCTGCGCGCCGCCATGCGAGGGCGGCGCGGCAAGGACGAGTGGAGCGCGCTCAGGCGAGCGTGCCGAGTACCCCGGCGCTGGCCTGGATCGCGCTGCGGCGGTGATAGAAATGCAGCGCGCGCAGGCCGCCCAGTTCCTCGCCGCCGCCGGCGCGGCCGGGACCGCCATGCAGCGATTGCGGCATCACGTTGCCGTGGCCGGTGTGCAGCTGCGCGACATCGGGAGAGATCACATGCACGCGGCCGTGGCTGTCGGCCAGCTCGACCGCGGCCGCGCCGAGCGCAGCGGGATCGCTGCCGTAGAGCGAGGCGACCAGTGAACCCTGGCCGCGGCGCACCAGCGCGAGCGCATGTGGGGTATCGCGATAGGGCAGAAGCGTGGCGACCGGGCCAAAGACTTCGGTGTCATGCACTGCCGCCGCCGCATCGGCATCGGTGACGCCGAGCAGCGTCGGCCCGATGCAGCAGGCCACGGCCGGATCGGCGTCGACCAGTGGTTGCTGCGTGCCGTCATGCAGCACCTGCGCGTGCCGGCGCAATGCCGCCAGCCCTGCGGCGACCGCATCGAACTGTGCGCGGCTGACCAGCGCGCCCATGCGCACCGCATCGTTGCGCGGATTGCCGACGGTGACTTTTGCCAGGCGCGCGCCGATCGCTTCGGCGGCCTGCCCGTAGAGCGCTTCGGGCACGAACACGCGGCGGATCGCGGTGCACTTCTGCCCGGACTTGACCGTCATCTCGCGCACCACTTCCTTCACCAGCAGGTCGAACGCGGCGGTATCCGGCCCCGCCTGCGGCAGCAGCACCGCGCTGTTGATGCTGTCCGCCTCGATATTCACGCGCACCGAGCGCTGCGCGATGGCCGGATGCGAGCGGATCACCGCCGCGGTATCTGCCGAGCCGGTGAACGACACCACATCGAACGGCTGCAACTGGTCGAGCAAACCTGCCGAGCTGCCGCAGATCACCGACAGCGCGCCCGCCGGCAGCACGCCGGCCTCGACCACGTCGCGCACCATGCGCTGGGTCAGCCAGGCCGTGGCGGTGGCGGGTTTGACGATCACCGGCACGCCGGCCAGCAGCGCGGGCGCGGCCTTTTCCCACAGGCCCCAGCTCGGGAAGTTGAAGGCATTGATAAATAGCGCCACGCCGCGCGTCGGCACCAGCACGTGCTGCGACTGGAACAGCGGATCCTTGCCCAGCCGCGCGGCCTCGCCGTCGGGCAGGTAATGGCGATCGCCGAGCGTATCGCACAGCTTCGCATACGTGCCGAGCGTAAAGATGCCGCCATCGATATCGACCGCGGAATCGTTCTTCACGGTGCCGCTGTTCGCGGTGGCGATCTCGTAATAGGCATCGCGGTTGGCCTGCAGCACCTTGACGAGGTCGGCCAGCAGCGCGGCGCGCTGGCGATAGGTCAGCGCGCGCAGCGCGGCGCCACCCTGCTCGCGCGCGAAGGCAAAGCCGGCGGCGAGGTCCAGGCCGGCCGCATCGACCCGCACCAGTTCATCGCCCAGCACGGGATCGAACAGCGGCGTGCCGGCACCGCTGCCGGCCTGCCATTTGCCGCCGAGATAGTTGGAAAGCAGTTCGGTCATGGCAGTCCTTAGCGGGTGGAGTCGCGGGTGAAGTCGCGGGTGAAGTCGATACTGCCTTCCGGCAGCAGGTAGAGCACCAGCGCGCGGCCGTTGCTGACGGTGGGGCGGTGTGCGCTGCCCGCCGGGCAGACCAGCCAGCCGGCGGGGCGGCCGTCGAACTGCGCGTTGCCGTCCAGCGGCATGATCAGGTCGATCTCGCCGTTGGGATGCGCATGGTGCGGACCGGCAATGTCCTGCATGTCGACCACGTCGACCGAGAACCCGTGCAGGTCGTCGGCGGGCTTGAAGATGCGGCCGTAGCGGATGCCGCCGCCTTCGCGGTCGCACAGCCAGCCTTCGGCCACGCCGGCCTCGCAGCTCGCCTTCAGTTGTTGGTAGGTAGCGCTGCCGGCGCCGTGCTCGGCATTGAGCCAGGCGTCCAGCGCGGCATCGAGCGGCCGGCCGGCAAGCTGCGCGGTAAGTTGCGCAATCTGCTCGCGGAACTGCTTTGGGGACAGGGTGGAAGACATCCAGGAGGCTCCGTCTGATTCAGCCATTGCTATCGCAGGCTTCATGCATTATTGTGCATGTATGAAAAGTAGAACCTCCGAGGAATCATGTCAAGCACTATATTGCATGAATCTGGGTTAACCCGGGATGCGCACCTGCAAGATGATTCAGGCGTGGACGCTGCCAACGGCGCGGAGAAGAACCCCTTCCTGGTCGCGCTGGGCGAGCGCGTGCGCGACCTGCGCGCGCGCCGCGGCCTGACGCGCAAGGCCGCGGCGCAGGCCGCCGGGGTGTCGGAACGGCACCTGGCCAACCTGGAATACGGCAGCGGCAACGCGTCGATCCTGGTGCTGCAGCACATTGCCGACGCGCTGCAGTGTTCGCTGGCCGGGCTGCTGGGCGACGTGACCACGTCTTCGCCGGAGTGGATCCTGCTGCGCGAGTTGCTGGAGCACCGCGACGAAGCCACGCTGCGGCGCGTGCGCATTGCCGTGGGCGAGATGCTCGGCACTGGCGGCGAGAATGCCGTGCAGGCGGCGCGCAGCCCGCGCGTGGCGCTGATCGGCCTGCGCGGCGCCGGCAAGACCACGCTGGGCGGCATGCTGGCCGAGGACCTGGATTTCCCGTTCGTCGAGCTGAGCCGCGAAATCGAGAAGTTCGCCGGCTGCAGCATTGCCGAGATCCAGGGGCTGTACGGCATGAACGCCTACCGCCGCTACGAGCGCCGGGCGGTGGAAGAGGCCATCCAGATCTATCCCGAAGCCGTCATCGCCACGCCTGGCGGCCTGGTGTCCGACCCCGCTACCTTCAACCTGCTGCTGGCCCACTGCACCACGGTCTGGCTGCAGGCCGATGCGCAAGACCATATGGAGCGGGTGCGGGCGCAGGGCGACTTCCGCCCGATGGCCGCGAGCAAGGAGGCGATGGAAGACCTGCGCCATATCCTGGCCGGCCGCGCCGCGTTCTATTCCAAGGCGGAGTTCTCGCTGGATACCAGCGCGCAGCCGCTGGAGCCAACCTTCGCGGCGCTGCGCGAACTGGTGCGCACGGCGTTGCAGATGCCGGGCTGAGCCAGATCTACCCCGGGCGGCGGCACTTTGGTGCCGCCGCTTTTTGCTTGCCGGGCGGCGCGAAAGCCGCTGCATGAACTGGAAAGGCGTCGCATTCGCCATCCCCTCGAAAATCTGCACAATAGTGCTTGCATGAAATCCGTTTGATGAACTATAGTTCGTATCAACAGATTCCAGCTAATGCACTATGGTGCAGTTTCACCGAGGAGACACCGCCGTGACCACCGCCCCCCGCGTCGAATACCAGACCACCCCCGCCCAGTACAAGCACCTGAAGCTGAAGTTCGAAGGCCCTGTCGCCACGCTGGCGGTGGATATCGACGAGAACGCCGGCCTGCGTCCCGGCTACAAGCTCAAGCTGAACAGCTACGACCTCGGCGTCGATATCGAGCTGAACGATGCGCTCAACCGCATCCGCTTCGAACACCCCGAAGTGCGCACCGTGGTCGTCACCAGCGGCAAGGACAAGGTGTTCTGCTCGGGCGCCAATATCTTCATGCTCGGCGTCAGCAGCCATGCGTGGAAGGTCAACTTCTGCAAGTTCACCAACGAGACCCGCAACGGCATCGAGGACTCGTCGCAATACAGCGGCCTGAAGTTCCTGGCCGCGGTCAACGGCGCCTGCGCCGGCGGCGGCTATGAGCTGGCGCTGGCCTGCGACGAGATCCTGCTGGTGGACGACCGCTCCTCCGCGGTGAGCCTGCCGGAAGTGCCGCTGCTGGGCGTGCTGCCGGGCACCGGCGGCCTGACCCGCGTGACCGACAAGCGCCATGTGCGCCACGACCTGGCCGATATCTTCTGCACCACCACCGAAGGCGTGCGCGGCCAGCGCGCCAAGGACTGGCGCCTGGTCGACGATATCGCCAAGCCGGCGGTGTTCGCGCAGAAGGTGCAGGAGCGCGCGCTGGCGCTGGCCGCGCAGAGCGACCGCCCGGCCGATGCGCAGGGCGTCGCGCTCACGCCGATCGAGCGGACCATCGAAGCCGATGCACTGCGCTACACGCATGTGACGGTCGAGATCGACCGCGCCGGCCGCACCGCCACCTTCACGGTGAAGGCGCCCACCGGTGCGCAGCCGCAGGATATTGAAGCGATTGTCGCCGCCGGCGCCAGCTGGTACCCGCTGCAACTGGCGCGCGAACTGGAAGACGCCATCCTGTCGATGCGCACCAACGAGCTGGACATCGGCACCTGGCTGATCAAGACCGGCGGCGACGCCGCCGCGGTGCTGGCCACCGACGCCACGCTGCTGGCGCACAAGGACCACTGGTTCGTGCGCGAGACCATCGGCCTGCTGCGCCGCACGCTGAGCCGCCTGGACGTGTCGTCGCGCAGCCTGTTCGCGCTGATCGAGCCGGACTCCTGCTTTGCCGGCACCTTCCTGGAACTGGCGCTGGCCTGCGACCGCAGCTACCACCTGGCGCTGCCCGACGACGAGGCGCGCGCGCCAAAGATCACCGTGGCGGAGGTCAACTTCGGCCTGTACCCGATGGCGACCGGCCAGAGCCGCCTGGGACGGCGCTTCTACGACGAACAGCCCGCGCTGGACGCGGTGCGCGCGAAGGCCGGCCAGCCGCTCGATGCCGATGCTGCCTACGCGCTCGGGCTGGTCACCGCCAACCCGGACGACATCGACTGGACCGACGAAGTGCGCATCGCGCTGGAAGAGCGCGTGGCGATGTCGCCCGATGCGCTCACCGGCATGGAAGCCAACCTGCGCTTCAACGGCCAGGAAAACATGTTCACCCGCATCTTCGGCCGCCTGACCGCGTGGCAGAACTGGATCTTCCAGCGCCCCAACGCCGTCGGCGACAAGGGCGCGCTCAAGGTCTACGGCAAGGGCGACAAGGCCGCCTTCGACTGGAACCGCGTCTGATCCCGCACCCACCGCGAACCCAACGACAACCGAATCGTCCTCCCCAGGAGACCACCATGTCCGGCATCAACTACAGCGACAAGATCCCCAACAACGTCAACCTGAGCGAAGACCGCACCTTGCAGCGCGCGCTCGAGCAGTGGCAGCCCAACTACCTGAGCTGGTGGAACGACATGGGCCCGGAAGGCTCGCACACCCATGACATCTACCTGCGCACCGCGATCAGCGTCGATCCGCAGGGCTGGGCCCACTTCGGCCACGTCAAGATGCCGGACTACCGCTGGGGCATCTTCCTGAACCCGGCCGAGGCCAACCGCAAGATCCACTTCGGCGACCACAAGGGCGAAGACGCGTGGCAGGACATCCCCGGCGAATATCGCGCCAACCTGCGCCGCATCATCGTGACGCAGGGCGATACCGAGCCGGCCTCGGTTGAGCAGCAGCGCCACCTGGGCCTGACCGCGCCCAGCATGTACGACCTGCGCAACCTGTTCCAGGTGAACGTGGAAGAGGGTCGCCACCTGTGGGCCATGGTGTACCTGCTGCACAAGTACTTCGGCCGCGACGGCCGCGAAGAAGGCGAAGCGCTGCTGGAGCGCCGCAGCGGCCAGCAGGACAACCCACGCATCCTGCAGGCATTCAACGAACAGACGCCCGACTGGCTATCGTTCTTCATGTTCACCTACTTCACCGACCGCGACGGCAAGTTCCAGCTGTGCGCGCTGGCCGAGAGCGCCTTCGACCCGCTGGCACGCACCACCAAGTTCATGCTGACCGAGGAAGCGCACCACATGTTCGTCGGCGAGAGCGGCGTGTCGCGCGTGATCCAGCGCACCTGCCAGGTAATGAATGAGCTGAAGACCGACGATCCCGCCAAGCTGCGCGCCGCAGGGGTGATCGACCTGCCGACCATCCAGCGCTACCTGAACTTCCACTACAGCGTCACCATCGACCTGTTCGGCGCCGATGAGTCGAGCAACGCCGCCACCTTCTACAGCACCGGCCTGAAGGGCCGCTACGAAGAAGGCAAGCGCATGGACGACCACGTGCTCAAGGGCCAGACCTACCGCATCCTGCAGGCGCAGAACGGACAGCTGACCGAGAAGGAAGTGCCGATGCTCAACGCGCTCAACGAAGTGCTGCGCGACGACTACATCAAGGACAGCATGGCCGGCGTCGAGCGCTGGAACAAGGTGATCGAGAAGGCCGGCATCCCGTTCCGCCTGAAGGTGCCGCACAAGGCCTTCCACCGCAATATCGGCGCGCTGGCCGGCGTCAAGGTGTCGCCGGACGGCCGCGTGATCTCCGACGCCGAATGGCGCGATTTCCGCGACCAGTGGCTGCCCACCGAAGGCGATCGCGCCTTTGTCGCCAGCCTGATGGGCCGCGTGGTCGAGCCGGGCAAGTTCGCCAACTGGATCGCGCCGCCGGTCATGGGCATCAACCGCCAGCCGGTGGATTTCGAGTACGTGCGCTTCAACTAAGCCACGCACTGTTTCAACTGCTCCCTGTTTGCTCCCCTCTCCCGCTCGCGGGAGAGGGGCCGGGGGAGAGGGCAGGTGCTCCAACGAAGCGCCGATGCTTAAACGACCCTTACCCCGGGGCCCCTCATCCTGTGGAGACCGCCATGGACATGGCCGAAATTCAAGTCATCAAGCAGCACCTGATCGATCCCGAGATCTGCATCCGCTGCAACACCTGCGAAGCCACCTGCCCGGTGGGCGCGATCACCCATGACTCGCGCAACTACGTGGTCGACGCCGACAAGTGCAACCTGTGCATGGCCTGCATTTCCCCGTGTCCGACCGGCTCGATCGACAACTGGCGCGCCATGCCGAAACTGCGCGCCTACAGCATCGAAGAGCAGCTGACCTGGGACACGCTGCCTGAAGAACTGTCGCCCGAGCAGCTGGCCGACCTGGCGCCCGGCGCCGACCTGCAGACCGTCGCGCCGGAGCTCCCCGCCGCATCGCCGCTGTCCGGCACCGCCGAGGAAGGCTTCAACAGCGCCCGCTACGGCGCCACCGTGCCACCGTGGTCCGCCGCGCATGCCTACACCAACCTCTATGGCGCCAAGTCCGCGCACAAGACCATCACCGCCACGGTGACCGGCAACGTGCGCGTGACCGAAGTCGGCCGCGAATACGACACGCACCACATCGTGCTGGATTTCGGCGCGACGCCGTTCCCGGTGCTCGAAGGGCAGTCGATCGGCATCGTGCCCCCGGGCACCGACGCCAGCCGCCGCCCGCACCACGCGCGCCAGTACTCCATCGCCAGCGCGCGCAACGGCGAGCGGCCGGGCTACAACAACCTGTCGCTGACCATCAAGCGCGTGCTGCAGGACCACGACGGCAATCCCGTGCGCGGTGTCGGCTCGAACTACATGTGCGACCTGAAGGTGGGCGACAAGGTGGAAGTGATCGGCCCGTTCGGCGCCAGCTTCCTGATGCCCAACCATCCGCGCTCGAACATTGTGATGATCTGCACGGGCACCGGCAGCGCGCCGATGCGGGCGATGACCGAATGGCGCCGGCGGCTGCGCAAGGCCGGCAAGTTCGATGGCGGCAAGCTGATGTTGTTCTTCGGCGCACGCAGCAAGGAAGAGCTGCCGTACTTCGGGCCGCTGCAGAACCTGCCCAAGGATTTCATCGACATCAACCTGGCGTTCTCGCGCACGCCGGGGCAGCCCAAGCGGTACGTGCAGGACCTGATGCGCGAACGCGCGGCCGATCTCGCAGCGCTGCTGGCTTTACCGGATACGTACTTCTATGTCTGCGGGCTGAAGAGCATGGAGGAGGGGGTGGTGCTGGCCTTGCGTGATGTGGCGCAGCAGGCGGGGCTGCATTGGGAGTCGCTGGCGGAAGGGCTGAAGCGAGAAGGGCGGTTGCATCTGGAGACGTACTAGCCATTCATCAGCCAATGGTGTGCTCCCTCTCCCGCTTGCGGGAGAGGGTTGGGGTGAGGGCCGGCATGTGCAGATGCGATGGCCGGCCAATTTGACATTGCCATCGTAGATTTCGCCCTGCGTCGCCATTGCGCGCGCCTGCCCTCACCCCCGGCCCCTCTCCCGCGCCGCGGGAGAGGGGAGCAAACCAGCGGGCTGCGGGGAGGTCAGGTGTGTGAAGCGCATGCGCAATGCAGGCCTGGCGTCCAGCAACCCGCCCTCCGCCACCTCCACCACCCCATGCAGGTACTTCTCGCTCGCTTCCAGCAACGCCCCATACATCCCGCTGCACATCCCCCGTGCCGTCCGCCCCGGCCAGTCCTGCGGCAGCAGCGCCTCCGGCAGGTTCGGATCGCGCAGCAGCACGCGCCGGTATTCATGCACCAGCAGCGTCCGGACAAAGAAGGCATCCACCGGCGCCAAGTCTGCCGCTTCATCCACCAGCGGTGAAAGCCGCCGCAACAACGCCAGCCACGCGTCAGCCACATCCCCCAGCTTGAAGGTCTGGTGCATCAGCACCTGCAGTGGCCGGATCGAGAACGCCTCCAGGCCGCTTGCCTCCATCACCGCCACATAATCCTGCGCACGTGCCGACTGGATGATCTCGCGCAGAGAGCCCAGGTCCGCACTGGGATGCGCCATCACCCCCGGTGCGATCGCGCCGAAGCCCTCCCACAGTAATTCCCGCTTCAGCTTCTGCCGCACGGTGGCGCGCACGTCACCGCGCACCATCACCAGCGTCCAGCGGCCATCCCATTCCTGCGCTTCGCCCGCATAGATGCGCTTGCCGGCGTGCAGTACCCGTTGCAGGCCGGCTTCCGACAGGCCGTAGTAGCTGCGCCGTCCGATCCTGGTGGCGGCGAGCCAGTCGTCCGCAGCCAGCCGGAACGTGGCCGTGCGCACCAGCCGGTCGTTGATGCCGAACGGTGCCGCGAGGCGGATCAGGCTCCCCAGCCACACCGATTGCGGCCGTGGCGCCACCACGTCGCCGTACAGCGTCACCAGCAGGGAATTGGCGCCCAGCTTGAGGCCGCGTGCCAGCCGGGCAATGCGCGGGGAGGGCTGTTCCGGGTCTGGGGAGATCGCCATGGTGGTCCTGGAAAGTGATACACATTCGTCGATTGCTTGAATCAAATTGTATCACTACCATGCATTGCAACTAACGCAGTTGACGTAAATCAAGACCCCGAGCGGGACCCAACAAAAGCGGAGCATGCATGTACGCACAGCTGGTGGAGACAGGAGCAACAAGGCTCCGCGCGATGGAAGAGATGGACCCGCAGGAGCGCGCGTTCCAGTCCCGTGTGGATGACGGCATCAAGATCGAGGCCAAGGACTGGATGCCCGAGGCCTACCGCAAGACCCTGGTCCGCCAGATCTCGCAGCATGCGCACTCGGAAATCGTCGGCCAGCTGCCGGAAGGCAACTGGGTGACCCGTGCCCCCACGCTGGAGCGCAAGGCGGTGCTGCTGGCCAAGATCCAGGATGAAGCCGGGCATGGCCTGTACCTGTACAGCGCCGCCGAGACGCTGGGCGTGTCGCGCGACCAGATGCTGGGCGACCTGCATTCGGGCAAGGCCAAGTATTCCAGCATCTTCAACTACCCCACGCTGTCCTGGGCCGACATCGGCATGATCGGCTGGCTGGTCGACGGCTCCGCCATCATCAACCAAGTGCCGCTGTGCCGCTGCTCGTACGGCCCGTATGCGCGCGCCATGGTGCGCGTGTGCAAGGAAGAGTCGTTCCACCAGCGCCAGGGCTACGACATCCTGCTGAAGCTGTGCAACGGCACGCCCGAGCAGAAGCAGATGGCGCAGGATGCGCTCAATCGCTGGTGGTGGCCCGCGCTGATGATGTTCGGCCCGTCCGATGGCGATTCGCCCAACAGCGCGCAGTCGATGCAATGGCGCATCAAGCTGTTCTCCAACGACGAGCTGCGCCAGAAGATGGTCGACCAGACCGTGCCGCAGGCCGAGTACCTGGGACTGACCATTCCCGACCCGAAGCTGAAGTGGAACGAGGAACGTGGCCACTATGACTTCGGCGAGATCGACTGGTCCGAGTTCTACAACGTGATCCAGGGCAACGGCCCGTGCAACCGCGACCGCCTGCGCACCCGCGTCAAGGCCTGGGACGATGGCGCATGGTTCCGCAACGCGCTGGTGGCCCACGCGGACAAGCAGGCCGACAAGCAGGCGCAGCAAGCCGCCGCCTGACCCATGCGGCGCAGCGCGCCGCTCCCCACATCGCATCGCTTTACACAGGAGGTTGCCATGAAAGAGTGGCCGCTTTGGGAGATCTTTATCCGCAGCCAGCACGGCCTGGCCCACAAGCACGTGGGCAGCCTGCACGCGCCGGACGGCGAAATGGCGATCAACAACGCCCGCGACGTCTACACGCGCCGCAACGAAGGCGTCAGCGTCTGGGTGGTCAAGGCCAGCGACGTGATGGCCAGCAGCCCCGGCGACAAGGGCCCGCTGTTCGAGCCCGCCAACAGCAAGGTCTACCGCCACCCGACGTTCTTCCCGATGCCGGAAGCGGTCAAGCACATCTGATACGGCCAGCATCATGACCAACCACAAGCTCGAATATCTGCTGCGCCTCGGCGATTCCACGCTGGTGCTCGGCCAGCGCCTGTCGGAATGGTGCGGCCGCGGCCCGGCGCTGGAAGAGGACATCGCGTTGACCAACGTCGCGCTCGACCTGGTCGGCCAGACCCGCCTGTGGCTGGGCTACGCCGCCGAAGTGGAGGGCGCCGGCCGCAGCGCCGACCAGCTGGCCTTCCTGCGCGACGCGCACCAGTTCCGCAACCTGCTGCTGGTGGAACAGCCCAACGGCAGCTATGCCGATACGCTGGCGCGCCAGTTCCTGTTCGATACGTGGCACTACTTCCAGCTTGAAGCGCTGCAGCGCTCGACCGATGCGCGCATCGCCGAAATCGCCGCCAAGTCGCTCAAGGAAGTGACCTACCACGTGCGCCGCAGCGCCGACCTCGTGGTGCGCCTGGGCGATGGCAACGAGGAAAGCCACCGCCGCATGCAGGATGCGTTCGACGACCTGTGGATGTTCACCGGCGAGCTGTTCGAAGCCGATGCGGCCGAGGCCGCGCTGGCGAACGAAGGCGTGATCCCCGATCCCGCCACGCTGGCCGAGCCCTGGCAGCGCCATGTCGGCGAGGTACTGGAAGAAGCCACGCTGCGCGTGCCCGCCAGCCAGTGGGCGCAAAGCGGCGGCCGCCACGGCCGCCATACCGAACACCTCGGCTACCTGCTGGCCGAGATGCAGTTCCTGCAGCGCGCCTATCCCGGCGCGCAGTGGTGAGCATCATGACCGCGCAAGCGCTGACCCGTCCCGCCGTGGAGCAGGTCTGGACCTGGCTCGACACGGTGCCGGACCCTGAAATCCCTGTGATTTCCGTGGTGGACCTTGGCATCGTGCGGGACGTGGCGTGGGAAGGCGATGCCTGCGTCGTCACCATCACGCCGACGTATTCAGGCTGCCCGGCCATGACCGTGATCCGCGCAGGCATCGAAAGCGCGCTCGCCGCGCAGGGCGTGGACAAGGTGCGCGTGCAGACGCAACTGGCGCCGGCGTGGACCACCGACTGGATGACGCCGCGTGGCAAGGCCAGCCTCACCGGTTATGGCATCGCGCCGCCGGCGCAGCAGGTGATCGATATCAGCAGCATCAGCCGGAAAGCAGCGCCGGCCCTGGTGGTGGCCTGCCCGCACTGCGGCTCGCACCATACGCGGCTGGTCAGCCAGTTTGGCTCGACCGCGTGCAAGGCGCTGTACCGCTGCGGCGACTGCAAAGAGCCGTTCGACTACTTCAAGGCTCACTGAGAAGGAAAGGTGGGGAGATGAGCAAATTCCATACACTGACGGTGGCCTCGGTCACGCGCGAAACGCGCGACGCTGTCGCCGTGACCTTTGCCGTGCCGGACGAGCTGGCCGATGCCTACCGCTACGTGCAGGGCCAGCACCTGACGCTGCGCACCGGCATCGATGGCGAAGACGTGCGCCGCTCGTACTCGATCTGCTCGGCGGTGCAGGATGCACAGCTGCGGGTGGCGATCAAGCGCGTCGACGGCGGGCTGTTCTCCAACTGGGCCAACGAGCAGCTGCAGCCGGGCATGAAGCTGGAAGTGATGCCACCGTCCGGCCATTTCCACGTGCCGCTGTCCGCCACGCACGCGAAGCACTACGTCGCCTTTGCCGCTGGCAGCGGCATCACGCCGATGCTGTCGATCATCAAGACCACGCTGCAGGCGGAGCCGGACAGCCGCTTCACGCTGTTCTACGGCAACCGCGCGTCGTCGTCGGTGCTGTTCAAGGAAGCGCTGGAAGACCTGAAGGACACCTACCTGCAGCGCTTCAACCTGGTATTCGTGCTCAGCCGCGAGCAGCTCGACATCGACCTGTTCAACGGCCGCATCGACGGCGACAAGGTCAACGCGCTGCTCAAGCACTGGGTCAGGCCGCAGGATATCGACGTCGCCTTTATCTGCGGCCCGCATTCGATGATGGAAGAGGTCTCGCAGGCGCTGCTCGACAACGGCGTCGACAAGGCCCGCATCAAGCGCGAACTGTTCGCCACCAGCATCCCGTCAGCAAGGCCCGCCGCGCATGCGCACAAGCAGATCGGCCAGCAGCAGTGCGAGGTGACGGTGATCCAGGATGGCCGTACCCGTTCCTTCACGCTGGAAAAGAACAAGGAAACCGTGCTCGACGCCGCGCTGGCGCAGGGGATCGAGCTGCCGTACTCCTGCAAGGGCGGCGTCTGCTCGACCTGCCGCTGCAAGCGCATCGAAGGCGAGGTCGACATGGACGCCAACTTCGCGCTGGAAGACTACGAAGTCGCGCGCGGCTTCATCCTGAGCTGCCAGAGCTACGCCGTCAGCGACAAGCTGGTGATCGATTTCGACCAGGAAACCTGAAGCGTTCTCCTGCCATTCCAATACCCAGATTCACTTTCGCCCCCGGAGCAAGCCGTGTCCCATCCGTTTTTCGAACGCCATCAGGCGCTGTTGGAACAAGCCACCCAAGCCATCGCCACGCGCGGCTACTGGAGCCCGTTCGCTGAGATGCCGAGCCCCAAGGTCTATGGCGAGACCGCCAATGCCGACGGCAAGGCTGCTTTTGACGCCCGCCTGAACCAGCCGTTCGCGCTGTCGCAGCCGGGCACCGTCGGCCAGGCCGGCAAGGAAGTGTCGCCGTACGGCCCGGAACTGGGCATCACATACCCCAGGCCCGACCTCGACCAGCTCTTTGCCGGCGTTGCCAAGGGCATGCCCGCATGGCGCAAGGCCGGTCCGGAAGCGTGGGTCGGCGTATCGCTGGAAATCCTGCAGCGCCTGAACCGCCGCAGCTTCGAGATCGCCTATGCCGTCATGCACACCACCGGCCAGGCCTTCATGATGGCCTTCCAGGCCGGCGGCCCGCACGCGCAGGACCGCGGCCTGGAAGCCGTGGCCTACGCCTGGGACGAACTGCGCCGCATCCCGAAGCAAGCCACGTGGGAGAAGCCGCAAGGCAAGAACGAGCCGCTGCGCATGGAAAAGCGCTACACCGTGGTGCCGCGCGGCGTGGGCCTGGTGATCGGCTGCTGCACGTTCCCGACCTGGAACGGCTATCCCGGCCTGTTCGCCAGCCTGGCGACCGGCAATGCGGTGGTGGTCAAGCCGCACCCGGGTGCGATCCTGCCGCTGGCGATCACCGTCGAGGTGGCGCGTGAAGTGCTGGAAGAAGCCGGCTTCGATCCGAACATCGTCACGCTGGTGGCCAACGACCCGAGCGAGCGCATGGCATCGAAGCTGGCGCTGCGCCCGGAAGTGCGCCTGATCGACTTTACCGGCAGCACCGCCAACGGCGACTGGCTGGAGCGCAACGCGCACCAGGCGCAGGTGTACACCGAGAAGGCCGGCGTCAACCAGATCGTCATTGACTCCACCGCCGACTTCAAGGGCATGGTGCGCAATATCGCCTTCTCGCTGTCGCTGTACTCGGGCCAGATGTGCACGGCGCCGCAGAACATCTACGTGCCGAAGGACGGCATCGATACGCCGGAAGGGCGCGTCAGCTTCGACCAGGTTGCCGCGGCGATCGGCGAAGCCGTCAACAAGCTGACGGGCGATCCGGCCAAGGCGGTGGAACTGATCGGTGCGATCCAGAACGACGGCGTGGTGGAACGGATCGAAGCGTCGCGCGCGCTGGGCGAGATCGTTGCCGACAGCCGCGTGCTGGCGCATCCCGAGTTTCCGGGCGCACGCATCCGCACGCCGCTGGTGCTGAAGGTCGATGCCAGCGACGAGGCGAAGATCATGCAGGAACTGTTTGGCCCGATCTCCTTCGTCGTGGCGACCGACAGCACCGCGCACAGCATCGAGCTGGCGCACCGCGGCGCGAAGACGCACGGCGCGCTGACGCTGTCCGCATACACCACCGACGCGGGCGTGACCGACAGCATCCGCGATGCCGCGGAAGACGCCGGCGTGGCGCTGTCGCTCAACCTGACCGGCGGCGTGTTCGTCAACCAGTCGGCCGCGTTCAGCGATTTCCACGCCACCGGTGCCAACCCCGCGGCCAATGCGTCGCTGTCGGATGCGGCCTTCGTCGCCAACCGCTTCCGCGTGGTCCAGAGCTGCTCGCATATCTGAGCGCAAGGCCTGCAGTACCCCGGCGCCGGCCCCCCTCGCACGCGGCGCCATCATAACGAGATGGAGTAGACAATGGTGCAACGCAACCCCAACCCCAACGAGCTGGAGCCGATCGAGCGCGCCAGCCGCGACGAACTGCAGGCGCTGCAGCTGCAACGGCTCAAATGGAGCGTGCGCCATGCCTATGACAACGTGCCGCATTACCGCAAGGCGTTCCAGGCGGCCGGGGTGCACCCGGACGATTTGAAGTCGCTGTCCGACCTGTCGAAGTTCCCGTTCCTGACCAAGCAGGACCTGCGCGACAACTATCCGTTCGGCATGTTCGCGGTGCCGCGCGAGCAGGTGGCGCGCGTGCATGCGTCGAGCGGCACCACCGGCAAGCCGACCGTGGTCGGCTATACCGCGAAGGACATCGACACGTGGGCAAGCGTGGTGGCGCGCTCGATCCGCGCCGCGGGGGGCCGCGCCGGCGACCTGGTCCATGTCAGCTATGGCTATGGCCTGTTCACCGGCGGCCTGGGCGCGCACTACGGCGCGGAGAAGGCTGGCTGCACGGTGATCCCGATGTCGGGCGGACAGACCGAGAAACAGGTACAGCTGATCCGCGAGTTCCAGCCCAACATCATCATGGTGACGCCGTCGTACATGCTCAACCTGATCGAGGAGATGGAGCGGCAGGGCATGGATCCGTCGGAAAGCTCGCTGAAGGTCGGCATCTTCGGCGCCGAGCCCTGGACCGACGCGATGCGCGCGGAGATCGAGGCGCGTGCCGGCATCGACGCGGTGGACATCTACGGCCTGTCCGAGGTGATGGGGCCGGGCGTGGCTTGCGAATGCATCGAGAGCAAGGACGGTCCGGTGATCTGGGAAGACCATTTCTATGCCGAGATCATCGACCCGGTGACCGGCGAGGTGTTGCCCGATGGCTCCGAAGGCGAGCTGGTGTTCACCTCGCTGACCAAGGAAGCGCTGCCGGTGATCCGCTACCGCACGCGCGACCTGACGCGCCTGTTGCCGCCGACGTCGCGGTCGATGCGCCGCATCGGCAAGATCACCGGGCGCTCGGACGACATGCTGATCATCCGGGGTGTCAACGTGTTCCCGTCGCAGATCGAGGAACTGATCCTGAAGGCACCGGCGCTGGCGCCGCAGTACCAGCTGGTGGTGACGCGCGACGGGCACCTCGACAAGCTGGAGGTGCGGGTCGAGGCGCGGCCGGAGCGCTTCGCGTCGCTGTCGGCGGATGACCGGGCCGCGCTGGAGCGGGATTTGAAGGACCAGATCAAGACCTATGTCGGGGTGACCACGCGCGTGCAGGTGGTGGCGGCCGAGGGGATCGAGCGCACCACGGTCGGCAAGGCACGGCGCGTGCTGGATATGCGGCCGAAGGTGACACACGAGCAGCCCGTCGGCGCGATCTGAGGCGCTGCTTTTCACCCACACCGCTGGCATAGGCTCCCCTCTCCCGCTTGCGGGAGAGGGGAGCAAACCGCAGGCATATCGACACCTCATCCACGAACCCGACCGATGGCAGCCACCCAGAGCCGCCACACCACCCCCTGCGCCAAAGGAGACACCATGGACGCGCGACAACTCGAATCCATCCAGAACCACCCCGACTTCATCCGCCTGATCCACGGCCGCACGCGCCTGGGCTGGTCGCTGACGCTGGTCATGCTGGCGATCTACTTCGGCTTCATCCTGCTGCTGGCCTTTTCGCCCGCCACGCTCGGCACGCCGTTCGCCGGGGGCGTCATGACGGTTGGCATCCCTGTAGGCGTCGCGGTGATCTTTGCCGCCGTGTTCCTGACCGCTATCTACGTGCACCGCGCCAACCGCGACCTGGACCCGCTCAACGATCGTGTGCGCAAGGAGTGCGAAGCATGAAGCCGCTACACCGTTTCCTCGCCGCGGCGCTGATGGGGCTTGCCAGTACGGCCGCCTCCGCTGCTCCCGCAATCCAGGGCGATGCCGCGCAGCGGCCGCTGAACTGGAGCGCGATCGTGATGTTCCTGCTGTTCGTGGTGTTCACGCTCGGCATCACGCGCTGGGCCGCGCGGCGCACGCGCTCGGCGTCGGATTTCTATGCGGCCGGCGGTGGCCTGACCGGATTCCAGAACGGGCTGGCGATCGCCGGCGACATGGTCTCGGCCGCGTCCTTCCTGGGCATTTCCGCGATGATGTTCGACAAGGGCTATGACGGGCTCATCTACGCGCTCGGCGTGGTGGCCGGCTGGCCGATCATCCTGTTCATCGTCGCCGAACGCCTGCGCAACCTCGGCCGCTACACCTTCGCCGACGTGGTCTCCTACCGCCTGGCGCAGAAGCCCGTGCGCATCACCGCCGCGTGCGGCACGCTGACCGTGGTCATCATGTACCTCGTCGCGCAGATGGTCGGTGCCGGCAAGCTGATCGAGCTGCTGTTCGGCATCCGCTATGAGTCGGCGGTGGTCATCGTCGGCGCGCTGATGGTGATGTACGTGATGTTCGGCGGCATGCTGGCCACCACCTGGGTGCAGATCATCAAGGCCGCGCTGCTGCTGGGCGGCGTGACCTTCATGGCGGTGATGGTGCTGGCGTATTTCGGCTTCAGCCCCGAAGCCATGTTCGCCGGCGCGGCGAACGTGCATGACAAGGGCGCGGCGATCCTGTCTCCAGGCGGGCTGGTGTCCAATCCGATCGACGCGATCTCGCTCGGCGTGGGGATGATGTTCGGCACCGCCGGCCTGCCGCATATCCTGATGCGCTTCTTCACCGTGGCTGACGCGAAAGAGGCGCGCAAGTCCGTGCTCTATGCCACCGGCTTTATCGGCTACTTCTACCTGCTGATCCTGGTAGTCGGCTTTGGCGCGATCGTGATGGTCGGCGCGGACCCGGCCTACCGCGATGCCGCCGGCAAGATCATCGGCGGCAGCAATATGGTGGCGGTGCACCTGTCGCATGCGATCGGCGGCGACCTCTTCCTCGGCTTCATCTCGGCGGTGGCGTTCGCGACCATTCTTGCGGTGGTGGCCGGGCTGGCGCTGTCGGGCGCGTCGGCGGTCTCGCATGACCTGTACGCCAACGTGTTCCGCCGCGGACAGGCCAGTGAGCAGGACGAGATCCGCGTGTCGAAGATCGCCACGCTGGTGCTCGGCGCGCTGGCGATGGTGCTCGGCATGATGTTCGAGAAGCAGAACATCGCGTTCCTGTCCGGGCTGGTGCTGGCGATCGCGGCCTCGGTCAACTTCCCGGTGCTGTTCCTGTCGATGTTCTGGAAGGGCCTGACCACGCGCGGCGCAGTGGCGGGCAGCCTGGCCGGGCTGGTGTCGGCGGTGGCGCTGCTGGTGCTGGGCCCGACCGTGTGGGTCGGCATCCTCAAGCATGACCAGGCAATCTTCCCGTATGCCAACCCGGCGCTGTTCTCGATGACGCTGGCCTTTGCCGCCGCCTGGCTGGTGTCGGTGCTGGACCGCTCGGCGCAGGCGAGCGCCGAACGCCAGCGCTACAGCGCGCAGTTCGTGCGCGCCATGACCGGCATCGGCGCGGCCGGCGCCAGCCAGCACTGACCGCGACTTGCGCTCAGTCGGTGTCCTGCTGCGCCTTGTGGCGGGACGCCATCTTCTCCTGCTGCCCCGGCGGCACGTTGTCGTAATGGCTGAACTGGATGGTGTAGCTGCCGTGGCCGCCCGTCATGCTGTTCAGCCGTGACTGGTAGTCGTTCAGCTCCGACAGCGGCACCTGCCCGGCCACGATCACGCTGTTGGCGGCGCCGGTCCGGGTGCCATGCACCTGGCCGCGCTTGGCGGACAGGTCGCCGATGACGTCGCCCATCGCGGTGCCCGGCACCGTGACCTCGATCTCGACGATCGGCTCCAGCACGCTGGGGCGCGCCTTCATCACCGCATCGATAAAGGCCTTGCGCCCGGCAGTGGCGAACGCCACTTCCTTGGAATCGACCGGATGGCTCTTGCCGTCGTACACGGTCACGCGCACGTCCTGCATCGCGAAGCCGGCCAGCGGACCGTTTTCCAGCACCTGGCGGATGCCTTTTTCCACTGCGGGGATGAACTGGCCGGGAATCGCGCCGCCCTTGACCGCATCGATGAACTCGAAGCCTTCGCCGCGCGGCAGCGGCTCCACGCGCAGCATCACTTCGCCGAACTGGCCGGCGCCGCCGGTCTGCTTCTTGTGGCGGTGGTGGCCCTCGGCCTTGCCGGCAATGGTTTCGCGATACGCGATCTTCGGCGGACGGGTGGCGACTTCCAGCTTGTACTGCTCGGTCAGCCGCTCCAGCGCGCAGCGCAGGTGGAACTCGCCCAGCCCGAACACCACGGTCTCGTTGGTGCCGGCGGGATGCTCGACGCGCAGGCAGGGGTCTTCGGCGCTGAGCTTGTGCAGCACCTCGGCCAGGCGCTGCTCGTTGCCGCGGCGCGCCGGCTCGATCGCCAGGCCGTAGATCGGCGTGGGAAACTCCAGCGGGGTCAGGTGGATGTCGCCATCCTCGGTGGCGTCGTGCAGCACGGCGTCGAAGCCGAGTTCATCCACCTTGGCCACCGCGCAGATATTGCCCGGGCCGGCGCGCGGCACTTCCTGTGTCTCCTTGCCCTGCAGCAGGAGCAGGTGCGCCACCTTGAACGGCTGGCGGCCCTCGCCGATATAGAGCTGGCTGTCGCGCGTGACCGTGCCCTGGTGGATGCGGAATACCGCCAGCTTGCCGACATAGGGATCGATCACCACCTTGAACACATGTGCCAGCACGTGCTTGTCCGGCACCGGCTCGGCCCGCACCGCCTTGCGTTTCTCGGTACCGTCGTCGGCAGTGCCGGTCGAGCGGTAGAACAGCGGCGGGTTGCCTTCGGTGGGATTGGGCAGCAGCCGCACGAAGACATCGAGCAGTTCCGCGATACCGGCGCCGGTGGCGGCAGAGGTAAAGCAGATCGGCACCAGGTGGCCTTCGCGCAGCGCACGCTCGAACGGCGCGTGCAGTTGCTCCGGCGTGATGGCCTCGCCTTGCTCCAGATACACCTCCATCAGCTCCGGATCGATCTCGATCACCTGGTCGATCAGCGCTTCATGCGCCGACGCCACCGATAAAAAATCCGACTCGCCGGCCGGATTGAAGAAGCAGTCCACCACCTTGCCGCCGTTGCCCGCCGGCAGGTTGATGGGCAGGCACTCCTTGCCGAACGCCTCCTGGATCTCGGCCAGCAGCCCCGGCAGGTCGACCTTCTCGCCGTCGATGCCGTTGATGACGATCATCCGGCACAGTTGACGCGACTGCGCCCAGGCCATGGCGCGGCGCGTGGTCATCTCGATCCCGGTCTGCGCATTGATGACGATGGCCGCGGTCTCGACCGCCGCCAGCGCACTGATCGCGAGGCCCGAGAAATCGGGGTAGCCCGGTGTGTCGAGCAGGTAGATGCGGGTGTCGCGGAAGTCGACGTGGGTGATGGCGGAACTGAGCGAGCGCTTGTACTTGCGCTCCAGCGGATCGCTGTCGCTGACCGTCGAGCCGCGCTCCACGCTGCCGGGGGTGTGCAGCGCACCCCCCTTGTGCAGCAGCGCTTCGACCAGCGAGGTCTTGCCGCATCCCGCATGCCCGAGCAGGGCAACGGTGCGGATGGCATCGGGACTGTCGTGCATGGTGGCTCTCTCGTCCGGCAATGGCTGTCAGGCAATTATTGGCGAAATTCGCCGGAAACGACATATGCCGATTGCAGGAAGGGTGTATTGCCGACATTTCGTGCTGTCGCAAGTGTTGAAGGCGTCGCATTGTGCGGGGGAGGGGGGATGGAATGTTGCAGTGCGTCGTAATGGCGCGGGCAGGCGCAGGCAGCCGGCCGGCTCATAACAATTAAGCATCGAGCCGAAAAGAAAATGCGAATGGACGCCTTGTTGCACGGCTTTTTAGAATTCCCCTCACGCTGAAACCACGCGTAAATCTGCCTCACTCAATAAGCGTTACCCGGAACTGACCGAATACCGATGCCGAAAGCCCTGGCAGGGAGGCGTCTTGCCTGTTCTGCACGGCCAAGGCCAGCGGCAGCTGAAACAAGGCTGGATCCGGCAGGCGCAAAAAAGACATGGAGACAACATGAAACACCCACTGGCGGGGGCCACGTTCGTGGCGCTCGCAGCCTGCTGCACGGCCGCCGCGGCCCAGAGCCACGTCACGCTCTACGGCAGGCTGAATACGTCGCTCGAGTACTCGGATGCCACCACCGCCACCGATGGCACCCAGCTTGGCGGCGCCGGCCGGCTGACCAACAACCGCTCGGTATTCGGCATGCGCGGTGAAGAAGGGCTGTACGGCAGCCTGAAGGCGATCTGGCAGATCGAGAGTTCGATTGCGCTGGATAACGGCAGCGGCCAGCTTGCGGGGCGCAATACGCGCGTCGGGCTGGCGGGCTCGGCGGGCAGCTTCTTCATGGGCAACTGGACCACGCCCTACCTCGAAGCCACCTCGTCCTACGACCCGTTCTATCCGACCACCGCCGGTTACATGGCGATCATGGGCAACGGCTCCACGCCCACCTCGAACAATATCGAGGACACCAGTGCGTTCGACCGGCGCCAGAAGAACAGTGTGCATTTCCGCAGTGCCAGCTGGAACGGCTTTCGCGGCGGCGTCACGTGGGGCATCAATGAAGAGCGCGTGACGGTGCCGCGCAATCCCAGCCTCTGGTCATTCTCGGCGGCCTATGACAACGGCCCGCTGAATGTGGTGCTGGCCTATGAACGGCACAACAACTACCAGGTCGCCGGCCGCGATGACGACGGCATGAAGATCGGCGTCTCTTACCAGTTCCCGACCACCAGGGTGTCGGCGATCTATGAGCGCTTGCACTACCGGACAGCCACCGGCGACCTGAAGCGCGATGCGTACTACGCCTCGGTGGTGCAGAAGCTCTGGACCGGCAGCCTGCGGGCTGGTGTCGGCGTAGCCGGCAACGGCCGCGGCGATGCCACCGAGACCATCGGCTTCTTCCGCAGCGGGCCGGACACCGGCGCGGTGCAGGCGACCGTTGGCTACGAGTATCCGCTGTCCAAACGCACTTCCGTATTTGGCTTCTACAGCCGTATCTTCAACAAGAAGAACGCGACCTACGATTTTGCGATCAACGAGCTGGGCATTTCAGCCGGTGCCGATCCGCAGACCTTTGCGTTGGGCATGCGCCACACCTTCTGAGCGCGCGTAGCGCGCGTCAACCGTAGCTTCCAGGAGTATTGAAATGCGCTTCAAGACCACCCGCCGGGCCGCCCTTGCCATGGTGCTTTGCCTGCCCTCCCTGACCCTGCTCCATGCCACGGCCCATGCCGAGGCCTACCCCTCCAAGCCGATCCGGATGGTGGTGCCGTTTGCCGCGGGCAGCGCCACCGATTTGCTGGCACGCATCGTCAGCGCGGAAATGAGCAACGGCTCGAACATGCAGATCGTGGTGGACAACCGTCCCGGCGCAGGGGGCACGATCGGCACCGCGGCGGTTGCCAAGGCGGTGCCGGATGGCTATACGCTGCTGCTGACATCGGCGGGTCATGCGGTCAATCCGACGCTCTACCCAAAGCTGCCGTACGACACGACGCGCGACCTGATGGGCGTTTCCACGGTGGCAACCATGCCCTACCTGCTGGTGGTCAGCGCCTCCAGCCCGTACCGCACGCTGAAGGACCTGATCGGGGCGGCACGTGCGCAGCCTGACGCGGTGACCTACAGCTCGGCAGGCAGCGGCAGTTCGTCGCACATCAGCGGCGAGCTGTTCAACGTCAAGGCGGGGGTGAAAACGCGGCACATTCCGTACAAGGGCGCGCCGGCGGCAATCACCGACGTGATGAGCGGGCGGGTCGACATGTTCTTTGCGCCCTCCATTACCGTGATGCAGTTCGTCAAGGAGGGCAAGCTGCGCATCCTCGGCGTGGCGACCCCGGAGCGGCTGCCGTCGATGCCTGACGTTCCCACCATTGCCGAAGCCGGCGCGCCGGGCTATGTCTTCGATGCGTGGTTCGGTGTGCTGGCGCCGGCCGGGACGCCAAAGGACATCGTCGCGCGGCTGAACACGTCCATGCAGCAGGCGCTCGGCACCGCGGCCACCAGGGAAAAGCTCAAGGCCCAGGGCGCCGATGCCAAGGCCTCCACGCCGGCTGCCTTTGACAAGCTGATCGCGGCTGACATTGCCAAGCTGGAGCCGATCGTCAGGCAGTCGGGGGCACAGCCGGGGCAGTAATGCCCTCGCGGTGCCCTTTCAGCGCCCGGATCCGCGGGCGCTTTTCTTCTTCCAAAGGAAGCCTCGATATGGTTGAGATCGCACAGGTCCGGGCCTGGGCCGTTGTCTTCTGCTGGCTTGCGCTCGCCGCCGGGGCAGCGTTGGCGGCACCGGCGCAAGGGGCGGCGCAAGGGGCGGCGCACGGGGCGGGAGGCGCAGACCGGATCCTGGTCAACGGCACCGTGCTGACCATGGATGCCGCGGACGGCATCGCGCAGGCGATTGCCCTGCGCGGCGACAGGATTGCCGCGGTGGGGACCGATCGCGAGATCCGGCGGCTGGCCGGGCCGCACGCCGAGGTGATCGACCTGGGCGGCCGCACGGTGATCCCCGGGCTGATCGACACCCATATCCACGCCATCCGCGGCGGCCAGAGCTATGCCTTCGAGACCTATTGGCATGAAGGCGAGACCACCAGCCTGGCCGCCGGGCTGGAGCAGTTGCGCCAGACGGCACTGGCTCGCGGCCCGGGAAAATGGGTGGCCGTGACCGGTTCCTGGCACCCCGACCAGTTCGTCGAGAAGCGCGCGCCGACCTCCGCCGAACTGACCGCGTTGCTGCCGGACAACCCGGCCTACGTGCAATACCTGTACGACTATGCGGTGGTCAATGCCAGGGCGATCGAAGTACTGGGGCTGGAGCGCGCGGATACGCTGCCGGCCGGCGTGCGCGCGGAGCGCGATGCGCAAGGGCGTCTCACCGGCCGCATCGTTGGCGCGATCCGTCCGCTGTCCGCGCTGTTTGGCCGCATCCTGGCGCAGAGCAACGTCGACGCCAAGGCCAGCCTTGCCACGTTCTTCGGCAGGCTCAACAGCCTGGGTGTCACGGCGCTGATCGATCCCACCGCGGGGCCCGGCCCGGCCTACGATCCGCTGTTCGCATTGTGGCGGGAGAACCGTCTTTCACTGCGGGTCGGCTACCGCATCCCCACCATGGTCGCCGGCAATGAGGCGGAATGGTTCCGCAACACGCTGGCCTACCTGCCGCCGTTTCTCGGCGACGGCAAGCTGCGCTTTCTCGGGCCGGGCGAAATGCTGGTGTTCGGCATGGATGACGGCGTGAAGATGGGGCCGGGCTTCCAGCCCGATGCGAAGGATCGCGCCGAACTGCTCAAGGTTGCCTCGTTCGCCGCCAGCCGCGGCTATCCGGTGGAAATCCATGCCTATACCGATGACGCGGCCAGTGCGATTCTCGATGTCTTCGAGGAGGTGGCCAGGACGCATGACCTGGGCAAGCTGCGCTGGGCCATGGCGCATCTCAACACCGGCAAGCCCGAGACCTTCCGGCGCATGAAGGCGCTCGGCCTCGCCTACACCGTGCAGATGGGGCCGTACTTCGAGGCGGGCGCGATCGGCCATGCCAACGACCACCATGTCGCCGAGTCGGCGCCGCCGGTGCGCCTGGCCTTGCGGCAAGGGCTGAAGGTGGCCGGCGGCACGGATGCGACGCGCATCGGCATCCCCGGCGTGTGGCGCGCGCTGGAGTTCCACGTGGGTGGCTACGCCATCGGCAAGGCGGTACGGCGCCGCGAGGATTTCCGCCTGACGCGCCTGGAAGCGCTGCGGCTGTACACGGCCAACGCGGCCTGGATTTCCTTTGACGAGAACGCGCGCGGCACGCTCGAGGCCGGCAAGCTGGCCGACCTCGCCGTGCTCGACAAGCCCTATCTGTCGGTGCCGGTCGAAGAGATCCATCGGATCCGCTCGGTGCTGACGATGGTCGATGGCAAGGTGGTCCATGCCGAAGGCGGATTCGCCGGGCTCAAAGGGCGGTAGATGCCGCATCTGACCGTGGAATACACGCGCAACCTCGGTGAGCACGCGCGCATCGGGGCATTGCTCGACACGCTGTGCGGCATCCTGGCCGCGCAGCACGGCGCGTTTCCCGTGGGCGGCATCCGTGCGCGCGCCGTGCGCCTGGATACGTACCGTGTGGCCGACGGCGGTGCCGACGATGCCTTCGTGCATGTGACGCTGGCGGTCGCGTCCGGCCGCTCGCCTGACGTCCTCGGGCACACGGTCAATGCGCTGTTCGATGCCATCACCGCGCATTTCGATGCGCTCTACCGGCGCCGCTATCTTGCGCTGTCGCTGGAACTGCGGGAGTTCGCCGGTCCGGGCGCGTACCGGAGTCTGAACAATATCCACCAGCGTTTCAGCGGCACCGCTGCCTTCCACTGAATTTCAGCGATTCAGTGGACTGGCGCGGCGTACGACAACGACGAGAAAAGCAAGATATTGGAGGAGGCGGAGCATGAAGATCGGACCTATGGGGGCGGTGCTGCTTGCGGCCGTCCCGACACTGGCAGCAGCACAGTCGGTGACGATGTACGGCGTGATCGATACCGGCGTGGAGTACGTTAGCAATGTCGGTGCCGCCGGTGACGGGCTGGTGCGCATGCCTACGCTCACCGGCACCGTGCCCTCGCGCTGGGGGTTGCGCGGGACGGAAGACCTGGGCGGTGGACTCAAGAGTGTGTTCGTGCTGGAGTCCGGCTTCGCCCCCGACACGGGCGGCGCCAACCAGGGCGGTCGGCTGTTCGGACGGCAGGCGCTCGTGGGGCTGAGCGGCAAATGGGGCCAGCTGTCGCTCGGGCGGCAGTACACCATGCTGTTCTGGGCCAATCTGGATTCGGATATTCTCGGCCCCAATGTCTACAGCGCTGCGTCGCTCGACAGCTACCTGCCAAATACGCGTGCTGACAATGCGGTGGTGTACAAAGGGACCTTTGGGGGGCTGACCGTCGGTGCCACTTACAGTTTTGGTCGCGACGCGGTCAACGCCGGACCCAGTCCGGCCGGCACCAACTGCGCCGGTGAAAACCCGGCCAGCAAGTCGGCCTGCCGGGAATGGTCGGCGCTGCTCCAGTACGAGGACAAGGGGTGGGGCGTGACCGCGGCCTATGATTCGCTGCGCGGTGGGCCGGGGGCGTTCGGCGGGCTTGGCAACAAGTCACTGACCGACGACCGGCTGTCGCTGAGTGGGTACGTGCTGTTGTCGCGCGCGAAGCTCGGGCTGGGTGTGATCCGGCGTGACAACGAAGGCAGCCCGACGCCGCGCAGCGATCTCTGGTACGGCGGCGTGGCCTACGACATCACCCCGGCATTCACGCTTGCCGGCCAGGTCTACTACCTCAGGTTCCACGACAGCGCCAACAAGGCAATGCTGTACGCGCTGCGTGGCGCCTATGCGTTCTCGAAGCGGACGTCGGCCTACGCCACTGCGGGGTACATCGACAACGGCGGCCAGCTTGCGCTGTCGGTCAGCGCCGGTGCCGCCGGTTCCAGCCCAAAGCCGGGAGGCTCGCAGTTTGGCACGATGATCGGTATCAAGCACGTGTTCTAGCGCCTTGCCTGCAACTCAGCCGGCCGCATCCAGCAGGCTGCTGTGCGGCCACTGGTCGGTGCCGGCAAGGTCGCGGGCAACCTGCTTCAGCGTTTCGATGACGGCCAGCGTAGCCCGCGACGGCGGGCGTGCCGCCGCATAGCCGATCAGGCGGTGAAGCTTCAGGCCGCGGATCGGCTGCGCCCGCAGTCGTCCGGCCTGCAGGTCTTCGCGTATCGCTGCGGCGAAGTGCACGGTCCAGCCGAAGCCGCGCGCCACCAGCCGCCTGGCGACCTCGATCGATTCGACCTCCATCGTCACTTGCAACGCCACGTCCTGTTGCGCGGCCAGTGCCTCCAGTGCGAGCCGGACCCCCGACTTGGGCACGCCGGCCAGCACGATCGGCACCTGCTGGAGCTGCCCGATGTCCACGGGACCCTCCCCAAGCGACATATCGCCGTACGGGCCGATGGCGCACAGGCTTTCCGCGACCAGCGGCACCGCCGATACCCCGGCGCCCGATATCGGGCCACTCAGCAGGCCAACGTCGAGCGTGCCCTGCAGCAGTGCGTCCTGCAGCGCCGGGGCAAAGTTCTCCACCAGCCGTAGCCGGATGTCCGGATAGCGCTGCCGCAGCGCTTCGGCCAGCGGGATGAACAACAGCGGCGCGAGCGCCGGGGTCAGTCCCACCGCCACCAGGCCGCGGGGCGAAGCCGCCAGGTCCGCGATGTCGATCTTGACCTGGTCGGCATAGCGCAGCAGGAAGGACGCGCGGTCCAGCAGCACCAGGCCCTCCGGCGTGGGCGTGGCGCCGCGCACATGCCGCTCCACCAGCCTGACGCCAAGCTCTTCCTCCAGCAGCCGGATCTGCCGGCTCAGCGCGGGTTGGGCGATATGCAGCGCGGCTGATGCGCGCCCGAAATGCTGCAGGGTTGCGAGCACCTTGAAGTAGCGAAGCTGTCGCAAATCCATGGTCATGCCTCAACGTGAAAGTTCTTGCTGTTGCCAGCGTTCCGAATGCCAGAGAATTCGTGCAATCGATTGCGCAAATTGACGACAAGAATCACGAGCACCGCGCAATGCATCGCCTTCCTTTACAGCGCCCGCGTCGAGGCGCGCACCACCAGCTCGGGGGCCAGCAGCGTGCGCGCGGTTGTGGTGGCGCTGCCGTCGAGCGCGCCAAGCATCAGGGCGGCGGCGCGCGCGCCCATCTCGTAGAAGGGGATGCGGATTGTCGTCAGCGCCGGCGCCACCGCATGCATCAGCAGCATGTCGTTATGGCCGACGACGGACAGGTCGTCAGGGCAGCTGCCTCCGGCCTCGCGCACGGCCGCGTAGCAGCCCAGCGCCAGGAAGTCATTGGCGGCGACGACGGCCGTGATCCGGCTGCGCCTGGCCAGCAGCCCGGCGCACGCCGCGCGGCCGGCTTCTTCGGTATAGGCAGGGGCGCGCACCACCGGGCATTGGGCAACTGACAGGCCGCAAGCGGCCAGTGCCTGCAGGAACCCGGCCTCGCGCTCGTGGCCGGTCGACAGGCTGGCCGGTCCGGCGATGTGCCCGATGCGCCGGTGGCCCAGCGCCTGCAGGTGGCGCACGGCCAGCGCCATGGCCTGCTGGTTGTCGCCCACCACGCTGGAAACGCGGCCGGCATCATCGCTGCGGTTCACCATCACGATCGGCACGCCCTGTTCCAGGCAGTGCGCGACCACCGGGTCGTTGCGCTCGGCCGTGGCCAGGATCAGCCCGTCCACCTGGCGCGCCAGCAGCTGGTCCACCACGAAGGTCTGGCGCGCCTTGTCGCCGCCGGCATTGGCCACGATCGGGATATAGCAGTGCCGGGCCAGGGTGTTTTCGATGCCGAGCACGATGGGTGGGAACACCGGGCTGCCGATATCCGGCACGACCACGCCGATGGTGCCCGAGCGGCGCGTACGCAACGCCGCCGCGATCCGGTTGGGCGAGTAGTGCAGATCCTGTGCCGCCTTCAGCACGCGCGCCACCATGTCGTCGCCGATGCGGTGGCGCGTCAGCGGGTTGAGCACGCGCGAGACCGTCGACGGATGGATATCGAGCGCCTGCGCGATCTGCTTGATGGTGGGCTTGCTCATCGACTCATTGGCAAGGGTTGGCCCGGCGCGTGCCTGATGCCGGCTGGTTATGGAGACATCGACAAAAAGTTGATTGGACTCTCGCCAGCCGCGGTTCCTAAAATCGGCACGAATGCCAGTGTCATGCGTGATGGCTGCGTGTGATTCGTGCAATCGATTGCATTCTAGTCCATCGGCGCGGAACATGCCAGTCCCTGGCCGACACCGATTTATCAAAGAGGAGATGTGTATGAAAGGCGCGGTTTCGCTTGCCGGCAGGCTGCCGGCTTACCAAGAGTTTCCCGAACCGCAAGCCGCGGCGGGGCAGATCGTGGTCGAGGTCAAGGCAGCGGCGCTGACGCGGCTGGATATGGCGATCGCGGAGGGCCGCCACTATATCAAGCCGCCGGTGGAGCAGTTCATCGTCGGGCGCGAGGGCGTCGGGCGCCTGCCGGACGGGCAGCGCATTTACTTCAACGTCAATGCGCCGGCTGCGCCCTTCGGCTCGATGGCGCAACGCGCACTGGTG
The DNA here is from genome assembly GCF_016894385.1 of Cupriavidus oxalaticus. Classification (NCBI taxonomy): domain Bacteria; kingdom Pseudomonadati; phylum Pseudomonadota; class Betaproteobacteria; order Burkholderiales; family Burkholderiaceae; genus Cupriavidus; species Cupriavidus oxalaticus. The sequence goes on along the minus strand of NZ_CP069811.1, from coordinate 2,095,010 downwards.
GATGCGGCGCTGACGTTCCCGGTGCCGGACGATATCGATGATGCACGTGCCGCGGCGCTGGGCAATGCCGGGCTTGCGGCCTGGCTGCCATTGTCGTGGCGGGCACGCATGCGCCCGGGCGAGACCGTGCTGGTGCTCGGCGCGACCGGCATCTCGGGGCTGCTGGCGGTGGCGTCGGCCAGGCTGCTCGGCGCGGGGCGCCTAATCGCGGCGGGGCGCGACCCGCAGGCGCTTGAGCGCGCGCGGCGGCTCGGCGCGGATGCGGTGGTCGCGCTCGACCAGGGCGTGGACCTGCCGGCCGCTTTTCGCCAGGCGGCACAAGGCGATGTCGACATCGTGCTGGACTACCTGTGCGGGGCACCGGCGGAAGCGGCACTGCAGGTCCTCGGACACGGTGGACGGCTGGTCCACATCGGCACCACGGTCGGCCCGACCATCACTTTTGCCGGTGCGGCCGCGCGCAAGGCCTGCTTCGACATCCAGGGCTTTGCCTACTACCACGCGCCCATTGCCGAGCAGGCACAGGCGTTTGCCGAGCTGTGCCGGCATACGGCGGCGGGCCGCATGGAGATCGATATCGAGCCGGTGCCGCTGGCCGATATCGGCAGGGTATGGATGGCGCAGGCCAAGGGGGCGCGCCAGCGCTTTGTGCTGATCCCTTGACGAGGCAGCGATAAACGGAGAAGGCGGGAACCCGGCGTCTGTTGAAGTCACCGGGTTCCCGCCTTCGCGGGAATGACGTGGTCGTTGGTCTCGGTGGTACTAATGCGGGACCACCATGGTCGCAACGTCCGTGAGCCGAAGCAAGATCACGGCAACGGCGGTGTAGGCAGGCGCGTTTCCCCCGGTTCGAGCTTCAGTTCGATATCGAGACGGAAGCCGCCCTTGCCGTCCGGCTCAAAATCGCGCAGCAACGAACCGACGGCGCCAAAGGCCGCGTCGCTGAAGGCATAGGGATCCAGCGCATCGAAGATCTGCGTGGTCAGCACCTTGTGCCCGGGCGCGATGGCGATGAAGTGAAGATGAGCCGGGCGCATGTGGTCGCGGTTCTGCAGGGCCAGCAGCTCGCCGCAGGGGCCGTCGATGGGGACGCCATAGCCCGAGGGCCGCACGCTCTCGAACCAGAAGCGCCCGTCGGCATCGGTCTCGAACACGGCACGCAGGTTCATGTCCTCCTGGTGATCGTCCTGGTTCTCGTACAAGCCACTCGGCGCGGCCTGCCACGTCTCGATGCGCGCGCCGGCGATCGGCGTGCCGTCGAGCGAGACGACGCGTCCCTGGACGAACAGTGGATCGCCTGTGGTGTCAGGGGTTGCGATGTGCGCGCCGTTGGGGCGAACCGGCTGGTTCGCGCGCCAGAACGGGCCGATCAGCGCGGGCTCGGTGCCGCCGGCTGCAAGCACGGCCTTGGCATCCATCAGCAGCACCAGCGTGGCAAGCCCGAGAATATCCGCCAGCAGGATGCCTTCGTGCTTCTTCGGTCCGGTGGCCTGGCCGACGCGGACCATGAAGTCCAGGCCATGGTGGAGTTCCTCATAGGTCAGCTGGACCTCGGACGCGAAGGCGTGCGCGTGCCGGATGAGTGCGTCAAGAATGATCCTGGTGCGCGGGTCGCGCGTCCCCGAATTCGCCTTGAGCACGGCGTCTAGCAGTGCCTGGGGGGTGGCGGGAATCGATTGTGTGTTCGGCGCGGATGGGGCGTGTGCGCGCACTGCGGAAGCAGAGGTCATGGTGGGGTCGGCTCCTGATGATTGAAGGGGGTAGTTGCCTGGCGAGGAGAGGGGCATCGGCGCCAGGTCTCAGTCGCTCTCCTCGTTGCCCACTCGCCTGCTTCGCCGCGGCCTTCGTCAGTCTGCGGCGCGGTGCTCCGCCGTGTCCGCTTCCGCTTCCTTGATGTAGCCGTCCTTGCCGTAGACGAGACCGGTCGCCTCGGCTGCCTTCACCACGTCCGGGTGCCAGGCGATGCGGCCGCATTCCTCGTCGGTGCCGCCGACCACCGAATACACGACCAGGGCGTGGTCGTTCGGGTTGCGGAAGCCCCGCATCACGCCGATCGGGCAGGAGATCACATCCCACTGGTTCAGCATCAGCGAGTACTGGCCTTTCTCGCCCCAGATCACTTCCATCTGGCCGTTCAGCGGGCAGAACACTTCCTCGGTCTTGTGCGCGTGAAGGCTGGCGCCTTGCCCGACCGGGATTTCGATGAAGGTCACGCCGAAGCGGTGGTTACCCGGAATCGCGGGCTCGACGCCTTTGTTCTCGAGCACGCCGCGGTTCATGATCTTGTAGATGTTCTTCTTCATGCCGGGCAGGCGGCTTTCGATGAAGGTCTCGCCGTAAGGTGCGACCTTGCCCCAGCGCGCGATGCGGGTGGCTTCCATTTCCTGAGGGGTGGGATCCATGTTGATTCCTTGATGCAGTGAAGTTGGGGGAACAAGAGGGCGATTGCCTTCTGTACGTGCAACTTTATGAAGCACCAGGGGATAAGTCCATTATCATTTTTCGCGCGACTCGATAACAAACCGGTATCGGGGATTCACGAAGCGAGCACAGCAAGGCTGTCGGTCGATGGAACGTAGTCTTCCGCCACGCCGAAGGCGTACTCGAGGCCGAGTCGTTGCGTATAGAATTCGACCGTCTTGCGGGCGTCGACACAGCGATAGGCCACGTGTGAAAAGCGCTGAATAGGCATGGAGTCTCCTGATAGCGGCGGCGCTCGGAACCCGATGAGGCCTTTCCCCCTGCGGCCGTCGATGCAGCCCGTTAGTTGGTTGAGCAAGGTGGTCGGCTATCGCCCCGAATGCAGCGCGATGGGGCCACGGTATCGCCATTGGCCGTGCAGGCCGCCGGCAAACCGGCGGCTCGGCCACAAAGCGGGGAGAGCGGATGCGATCTGCGAGCGAGGGTGCTCGCCGCCATGCCGGTCAGTAGGCCTGCGGTGGCGCCGTGGCCTGGATCTCTTCCGGGCTGACAAGCACGGCATCCGCGTCGCAATACACCCAGTCGCCCGGTTTGAACGTCACGCCCCCAAAGGTCAGTGGGACGTCATCCTCCGCGCCGGGCTGCTCGGTTGCATTGCGCAGCGCCGTCGTGCCCAGGGCCTTGACGCCGATGTCGATGCCATCGACGGTCTTGCTGTCGCGAATGACGCCATGGATGACCAGTCCCGCCCAGCCATTGCTTGCCGCGAGCCCGGCCAGCCGGTCGCCAAAGACGCCGATGCGCAGGGAGCCGCCTACGTCGACCACCAGCACGCGGCCGGCCCCGGGCGTGGAAAGCCGGCGCAGGACGGGCCTGTGGTCCTCTCGCACGCGCAGGGTTGCACAGGGGCCGGCGAAGTGCTCGCGCAGGCCGAAGCTGCGGAACTGCAGTTGACAGACGGAGGTGGTGTCCGGGTGCTCGTCGGAAAGATCGCTGGTAGAGAACATGACAAGAGGGGAGTACGAAATCAAAGGAATGTGCGTAACCATGTGGCATCACACGGCCGCGTTTGCGTATTGAGCGGGGTAAATTGCACTGGGTTCCCGCCTGCGCGGGAACGCGGGTGCGCGTTCTCTGAAGTCGTGGACTAGTTAAGCGTGATGCCAACCTTCTTTACCACCTCGCCGTATCGTGCGTAGTCCTGGCGGATCTGCTTGCCGAATTCATCCGGGCTGTTACCGACCGGGGTGATACCGAGGTCAAGCATCCTGGCCCGGGTTTCCGGCTGCTCCAGCACCTTCCTGATCTCCCGCTGCAAGCGCGCGACCACGGCGGCCGGCGTGCCGGCAGGCGCGAGGATGCCTACCCAGGAATCCACGCTGAAGTTCTTGACTCCGGACTCCATCAGCGTCGGCACATCGGGCAGCGAGGCGATCCGGTGGCTGCCGGTGACGGCAATGGCGCGGACCTGTCCGCTCTTCACATACTGCGACACGCTGGCGACCGCGGTACACAGCACTGGGAGTGAGCCGCCAAGCACGTCGGTCAGCGCTTGCGAGCCGCCCTTGTACGGGATGTGCTGCAGGTTGATGCCTGCCTGTTCCTTCAGGAGTTCCCCGGCAAGATGGCAAGTGGTGCCGGTGCCGGAACTGCCGAATGACAGGCCGGTGCTCTTCCTGGTGCTCGCGTACGCGACCAGCTCGCTGAAGCTCCTGGCCGGCACGGAAGGACTCGTCACGACGATCAGCGTGGCGTCGCCCACCTTGGTGATGGGCGCGAAGTCGGTCAGCACATTGAAGCGCGGCCTGGTGATGTGCGTGCCGGTCACGAGCGCTCCATCGAAGCCGAGTAGCAGGGTATAGCCGTCCGCGTTCGACTTTGCCACCAGCTCCGCGCCGATATTGCCTGATGCGCCGGGCCTGTTGTCGACGATGACGGATTGCCCGATGGACTGGCCCAGCTTGTCCGCCACCAGTCGCGCGGTGGCGTCGGTGACACCGCCCGGCACAAACGGCACGACCAGGCGTATGGGACGGGACGGGTATGCCTCGGCATTGGCGTGTGCGGGTACGCCGGCGAGCATCGCGGCGGTGATTCCCAACAGGCCGAGGATCATCTTCGGATGGTGCATGCTGTCTCCTGCCGATGGATGTTTGATGGGGTCTTGTGCGCCTCTGGCGGTCATTCTACGGAGGAGGTCGCAGCATGATGTGCTGTACCTGAGCCGGATGCCCCAGGTACACCGTTGAAAGTTCCGGGCTGGCCGGGAAGGGCGGCATGATGTGCTGCGTCGTGGCGGGCGCCGGAGCTGGCTTACCTCCGCAGACGTACGGGTTCGCGCGACCATTGATCAATGGATGGATTGGCAATGCGCGCATCTGGCGCCTGCCATCCGGGCTCTTGTCGTACTGGTCATCAAGCCCGGAAGCACGGATATTTAGCAAGCCTCGGAGCCGGTCGCTATCGACCCTGCCGCCTCGGCGTGGGCTCCGGCAGTGGCAGCGCGGTCTGGTACTTCACCTGCTTGAGGGCGAAGCTTGAGCGGATGCTGGCTACGCCAGCCAGCCGCGTCAGCTTGTCGACGATAAAGTGCTCAAGTGCCTGCACTTCCGCAACCACCACCCGGATCAGGTAATCGGAATCGCCGCTCATCAGGTAGCACTCCATCACCTGCGGCAGTGCCAGGACCGCGCGCTCGAACGAATCCAGGCCGGTGCGGGTCTGCTTTTCCAGCGAGATCTGGATAAACACGTTGACGTTGAGGCCAAGCTTGTGGGGATCGAGCAGCGTGACATGCCTGCTGATCAGTCCCGATTGCTTCAGCAGGCGCACGCGTGCGAGGCAGGGTGACGGCGAGAGATTGACGCGCGCGGCCAGCTCCACATTGGTGAGGCTGGCGTCGCGCTGAAGCTCGGCCAGTATCCTGAGGTCGATCTTGTCGAGTTCGATCATGGGCGCATCACGGTTGAGAGTGCAGGATGGCCAGCCTGGCGCGTGTTTCGTCGCCGGCCTGGAGCAGCATGGACAGCGAGTCCCAGTCGCCATTCAGCAATTGGCGCCGGGGCCCGCTGCGCATGCCGATGGCCAGCATCGTGTCGGGCAGGGCAAGCGTCATCGTGGCCAGGTCGATCTGCAGCGTCGTGTCGGGACGGACTTCGCAGCGCCCTTGCAGCTGCCGCATTGCCTCGGCAGGCAACTGGACGCAGGCGATGCCAAGCGCCACGCAATTGCCGGCGAAGATTTCGCCAAACGACTCCCCGACGATGGCACGTATGCCGTGCCGGCGCAGTGCCTGCGGCGCATGCTCGCGCGATGAGCCGCAGCCGAAGTTGGCGTTGACCAGCAGGATTCCGGCGCCGGCAAAGCGCGGGTCATCGAAGGGGTGCAGGTGGTTCCGCGCGCGTGCCAGCATGCGCTCGTCGCCGAACACGTGCGCCTCCAGGCCATCGAAGGTGATGCACGTGAGATGCCGGGCGGGAATGATCTGATCCGTGTCGATGTCATCACCGCGCAGCGGGATGGCAAGGCCGGCAATCTTTTGTATCGGGTGACGCATGGTTGCTCGAGGTTGGGGCGCGGCTTACGCAATGCCGAAAAGCTGGCGCGCATCGACGATCTCGCCCACGATGGCAGCCGCTGCCACCATCACCGGCGACATCAGCATCGTGCGTCCCTCGGGCGAACCCTGGCGGCCGCGGAAATTGCGGTTGGAAGACGAGGCGCATCGCTGCCTGCCGCTGAGGCGGTCGGCATTCATGCCGCAGCACAGCGAGCAGCCGGCGTCGCGCACTTCAAAGCCGGCTTCGGTGAGGACGCGGTCGATGCCGCTGGCAACCAGCGCGTCGTGCACGGAGCGCGAGCCCGGCACCGCCAGCGCCTTCACGTGCGGCGCGACGCGATAGGCGCCGCGCCGCAGGTGGTGAGCCACGGCTTCGAAGTCGGACAGCCGGCCGTTGGTGCAGGAGCCGATGAACGCCACCTCGATGCGCGTGCCGGCGATATGCTGCTTCGCTTCGAGTCCCATGAACCTGAGCGTTTCGGCCAGCGCCGGCGATGCAGCGGGAATCCGCTCGTGCACGGCCAGCGCCTGGTCCGGCGAGGTGCCCCATGTGACCATCGGGCCGATCTCGTCCGCGTGCAGTGTGACCCGGTCGTCATAGTGCGCATCCGCATCCGAGCGGACCGACTCCCAGCGCGCGACGGCCGCCCTGAAGCGCTGGCCCGCGGGTGCGCGCTCGCGGCCTTGCAGGTAGCGGTAGGTGGTGGCATCGGGATTGACATAGCCGCAGCGCGCGCCGCCTTCGATGGCCATATTGCAGAGCGTCGTGCGCTCTTCCATCGAGAAGCGATCCACCACCTCGCCGCCGAATTCATAGGCATAGCCCACGCCGCCCTTGGCGCCCAGCCGTGCAATCGTGAACAGCGCCACATCCTTCGCGTAGACGCCGGGCGCCAGCTTGCCGACGATGTCGATGCGGCGCACGCGCAGCTTTTCACACAGCATGGTCTGGCTGGCCAGCACGTCGCGCACCTGGGTGGTGCCAATGCCGAACGCCACTGCGCCAAAGGCGCCATAAGTCGAGGTATGGCTGTCGCCGCAGACCACCACCATGCCGGGCTGGATCAGGCCGCGCTCGGGCGCGATCACGTGGATGATGCCGTGCCGGCCCTCGCGCGGGTCAAAGTAGCCGATCCCGGATTCCAAGGCATTGCTGCGCATGGTGGCGATCTGCAGCCAGCTGGTCTCGTCATCGACCGCCTCGGGATCGCCCAGGGTCGAGGTCGTATGGTCGGACGTGGCGAAGGTGCGCTCCGGATAGGCCACCTTCAACCCCCGTTCGCGTAGCGTCGCAAACGCCTGCGGACTGGAGACTTCGTTGAGCATATGGCGATCCACCACGATCTGGTATTGACCTGGCGCGAGCTCGCGCAGCGCATGGCTGTCGAACACTTTTTCATAGAGCGTCTTGCCCATCGTCCGTTCCTCTTGCGGCTTAGCCCGGGGTGCCGCCGGCCTGCTGGCGGCGATGGTCGAGCACCGTGCCGGCGGCGATCAGCTGCTCGATGCGCGCCTCGTCGAGGCCCGCCTCGCGCAGGACCTCGATCGAATGCTCGCCGAAGGCAGGCGGTACGCGGAAGCCGCTGGCGTTGTCGCCGTCGTAGCGGATGGCGCGGTTGGCGGCGCGCACCGGGCCATATTCCGGATGGTCCAGCTGGTAGAAGACGTCGAGATGGCGTACCTGTGCGTCGTCTTGCAGTTCGTCAAGGCGCAGTTCCGGCGCCGCCGGCACATCGTGCTGTTGCAGACGGGCCATCCAGGTGTCGCGGTCGGCGGTGGCAAAGACCGCGCCGAGCTCGGCCGCGATCGCGTCGTAGCCTTGCACGCGGCTCTGGCGGTCCGGGTACGCCTGCGCCAGGTCCGGGCGCTCGATCGCGCCGAGCAGGTTCTGCCAGAACTTTTCCGGCGACGACAGGTGCAGCCCGATGCGGCGTCCGCACTGGCAGGTCACCAGGTACGACTGCGACTTCGACGCACGGCTGAAGATCTCCGGCGCGCTGCCATAGGCCGACAGCTGTCCGAGCGGCTCGGTGGCCAGCGCGATCATCGATTCCAGCATGGAAACCTCGACCTTCCTGCCGCGTCCGGTGCTGGCGCGCTCGACCAGGGCGCCCAGGATGCCGACGCAGGCGTAGATGCCGGAGATGGTGTCGGATACCGGTGGCCCGGGCACGCGAGCATCGGTGCCGCGATGAAACATGGAAATCCATCCGGACAGGGCCTGTCCGACGTTGTCGAAGGCCGGGCGGTCGGCGTAGGGGCCATCGGCGCCGAAGCCCGTGATCGAGCAGTGCACCAGCCGGGGATTGAGCTGTTGCAGGCTCCCTGCGTCCAGCCCCAGCTTGCCCTCGCTGCCGGGGCGCATGTTCAGCAGCAGCACGTCCGCGTCACGCAGCAGTTCCTGCAGCACGTCACTGCCTTCCGGCGTGGTGAAGTCGAGCACCAGCGAACGCTTGTTGCGGTTGTGCGACTGGAAGTGGCCGGCATACAAGCCGCCGTCGAACGTGCGGAAGGGATCGACCACCTTGGGCGATTCGATCTTGATGACCTCGGCGCCGAGTTCGCCCAGCAGCTGGGCCGCGAGCGGCGCGGTGATAAAGCGTCCGATCTCGATGACGCGGATGTTCTGCAGGATTTTCATTGCGACTCCTTCGGTACCAGGTGCGACGACGCTTCTTCTTCCGTGCGCACCCACAGCGCGTTGGCGATGGGGTGTTCGATTTCTTCGGCCAGATGGCCGAGCAGGCCAACCGCGCGGCTCACCACTGCCAGGCCGCGGCACAGCTTCCAGGACAGGCCCAGCTCGGATGCGATGGCACCGATCGCGCCGGTCGCGTTCACGGGCAGTTGCCCGGGCTTGCCGTAGGCGCGCTCGGCTTCCAGCGAGATCGCCTGCATCAGCGTCACGTAGGAGCCGGCCAGGCCGTTCTGCCCGGCGATGGCGAACAGCGCCACCGCGCGCGGATCGACCGGCTTGTGCACGGGGTGGCCGATGCCCGGCACCGGCAGGCGTTGCTGTCGATGCTCCAGCACGATGCGCGCGGCGGTTTCCGCCACGTCGTGGTTTCCTGCCGAGCCAAGGGGATGCGCGTCTTGCAACAGGCGGGCGGCGCCTTCGGCCGTCCCGGCAAAGGTGGTGCCCATGCCGCACAGGCCTGCGGCGATGGCGGCCTGCATCGATTCCGGCGCACCGAGGTAGGTCAGGCGGGCCACCATGGCCGAGGGCGTCATGCCGTGCTCCACCAGCACCGCCAGGATGGCGTTGAAGACCGTCGATTCGGCGCTCGTTGGCCGGCGGCCGGTGACTTCGAGGAAGGCAAAGTCACCCAAGGCGATCTTGCCCAGCACGTCCTGGCACAAATCCAGTCCGCGCACCGTGATGCGATCGGCGGTGCTCCAGCCCATGTCCGAGCGCAGTGTCTGTTTTTCCATGATTTCCTCCGGTTGAATGCTTGAGTCCGTCCGGGCGTGCCGGTCAGGGCCTGGCCGCGTCCGCCGAGACAATGGCGCGCGGCAGCAGCAGGATCAGTACGCAGCACAGCAGCAGGCAGGCACCCAGCACATAGGTGCCGCTGTTGACATTGCCGGTGATGTTCTTGGCGACATTGGTGATCATGGCGCCCGTCACGCCAGCCAGGCTGCCCACCGAATTGATCATGGCCAGGCCGGCGGCGGCGGCCACACCCGTGAGTGCGCGCCCGGAGAAGATCCAGAAGAGCGGCGCCACGCCGAGGATGCCGGCGGCGGAGACGGAGATCAGCAGCAGCGACAGTTCCAGCTGGCCGGCCCAGGCTGCGCTCAGGATCAGGCCGATGCCGGCGCAACCCGCAGGAATGGCCGCGTGCAGGCGGCGTTCGCCGGTGCGGTTCGAATGCATGGCATTGACCACGATGAACGCGCCGGCCACCACGTAGGGCAGCGCGGACAGCAGGCCGACGTGGTACACGTTCTGAATGCCGGTCGCCTGGATGATCGACGGCAGCCAGAACGACAGGCCGTAGAAGCCGGTGTTCATGGTCAGCAGGATCGCGCACAGCAGCCAGATCACCGGGCTCTTCAGGGCGGCGCCGAAGTTGTGGGTCTTGTGCGCGTTGTCCGTGGCAAGGTTGCGCCTGATCAGCGCCTTCTCGTCGGCGCTCAGCCAGCGTGCCTTGTCGACCGAGTCCGTCAGGCAGGCCAGCACCACGATGCCCAGGATCACCGCGGGCAGCCCTTCGATCAGCAGCATCCATTGCCAGCCGCGATGGCCCAGCGCGTCATGCATGTTCTGCAGGATCCAGCCCGACACCGGTCCGCCGATGCACAGGCTCAGCGGCAGCGCGAACATGAAGCCGGCCAGCACGCGGTTCTGCTTGTGCGACGGGAACCACTGGTTCAGATAGAGCACGACGCCGGGGAAGAACCCCGCCTCGCACACGCCCAGCAGAAAGCGCAGCACGTAGAAGACGTTTGCCGGCGTGGTGTGGAACAGGGTGGCGAGCGGCCCGATATACATCATCGAAATCGAGACGAAACCCCAGCTGATCATGATCCGCGAGATCCAGCGCCGGGCGCCTACACGGTGCAGGATCATGTTGCTTGGCATCTCAAAGAGCACATAGCCCCAGAAGAGCATGCTGGCCGCGAGCGCGTAGACGTTGTCGCTCAGGTCCAGGTCGCCGAGCATCTGCAGCTTGGCGAAACCGATGTTGACGCGATCGAGGTACGAGATCACGTAGCAGACAAAGAACAAAGGCACCGTTCGCCAGAACACCTTGTCGTAGGTGCTTTTCTCAAGGTCGGGCAATGCGGCTTCGAGCGGGGCTTGCTGAATGCTTGCGGTCATGACTGTCTCCATTTCGCCTTGTCTTGTGCCGGGGGACGTGCGGGATCGGCCCCATGACAGGGTTGGCGCTGCAGTGGCGTCGCGGCGAGCCGGCCAACTCTGTTTAGCTGCTGTCGATTTTGAACGACTATTTTGTAGGACAATAGTGTCGATGCAGAGGATCTGCCATGAGGGTTAGTCCTGATCAAAATCGAAAGTGGCTAAGGCGTCAAGCGATGTTGGGCGAAGTGGCCTGCAAGCGCACGGGTTGACTCTCCCACCTGCATTCGCATCATTGAACAACGAAGTTGTAGGACAATAATGTGCGATATGCTGAGATACAATCAGGGTAATCGCGGGAGAACACCACCTATGACGGATGCATCCGTACCGGCACGCAGCACGCTTGAATATGTCGTCGACAGCCTGAGGCAGGCGATCCTGAGCGGCCGCCTGGTGCCGGGCCAGCGGCTTGTCGAGGCAGACCTGACGCGCGAGCTTGGCGTCAGCCGCGGCCCCGTGCGCGAGTCATTTCGCCGGCTGTCGGCCGAGGGCCTGGTCGAGAGCATTCCCAACCAGACCACCATGGTCAAGCGTTACTCGCACCTCGAGATGAAAGAACTGTTCGAGGTGCGCGCGGCGCTTGAGGCGCTGGCTGCAGGCCGCGCGGCCAGGCGCATGGACGAGGCGTGCGTTCGTGAACGGTTCCTGAAGGCGACCCAGCCGATCTGGGAAGACCACCATGCCATGAGTCCGGCGGCCTACTTTGAAGAGAACCGGCGCTTCCACCAGGCCATCGCGGACGAATGCGGCAATGCGAAGCTCTCCGATTTCATCGGCCGCCTGCAACTGCCGATGCTCATGTTCCAGCTCGGCAACGCCATCCATGGCGAAGCCTTGCAAGAGTCGGTCAATGAGCACCGCCTTATTGCCCAGGCCATCGTGAGCGGCGATGCCGACAAGTCAGCCCAGCTGATGCGCGACCATCTCATCCGCGCCAGCGAATTCATCGATCGCATGCCGGCCGACACGTTCAGGCCCTGATCCGATTTCCGGGGCGCGAACTCGCGGAACCCTCGTTCGTGGAAGCGGCTTTCCGCAGTGTCCCATGCTGAAATCCGCGCAGCCCGGCCGCGAACCCGGCATCTCATGCTGCGGACCCCTCCATAGAATGGAATGAAGCAAAGCCATTCGGAGCCATGTCCGTGACCAAGCTCGCTTCTCCCCATGCCCAACTACCGCGCACGCCGACAGGAGTGGGCGTGTTACCTGCCGGGCCGGCTGTACCAGCCCGAAGACGCCGGCTCGATGCTTGACTACCGCATTGCAGAGGCGCTGGCACGCTATGGCGTCGATGCGGAAAAGCCTGCGCCGTTTTCGCTCTGACCACCACGCTGAGGCTGTCATGACGTTGGTTCGGCCTGACCTGCCGGAGCAGGCAGGTTTCAACATGAGAGCAGTATGGGAGCATCTACCATGAGCAAACGAAATGTCCTGGCCGCGTTGCTGGGCACCCTGTTGTGGAGCGTTGCCGTACAGGCGCAGGATTTTCCGAACAAGCCCATCCGCCTGGTGGTGCCGTATCCGCCCGGCGGCGGCACCGATGCGGTGGCGCGGACCATCGTACAGAAGCTGCAGGTGGTGCTGGGCCAGCCCGTCGTGATCGAAAACAAGCCCGGCGCCAGCGAGGTGGTCGGCACCGGCAGCGTGGCGCGGGCGCCCGCGGACGGCTACACCATTGGCCTCGTCACCAGCACCTATTCGGTCAACTGGGTGCTGGACCCGAAGCTGCCCTACAAGCCCGCGCAATTCGTGGCGGTAGCGCCGCTGGTGGGCGTGCCGCTGCTGGCCCTGGTGCCCCGGGAGGCGCCCAGCGCCAGCCTGGCGGAACTGATCGCCGCCAGCCGCAAGCGCCCGGGCACCATGAACTACGCCTCACTGGGCCCGACCAGCCTGCAGGCGATCACCAGCGAATGGTTCAAGTACAAGTCCGGTGCTGACCTCACGGCCGTCGCCTACAAGGGGGCAGCGCCAGCCATGGTGGCACTGTCGACCGGCGAGGTGGATTTTGCCTTTGCCGGCCTCGGTGCCAGCCGCGCCATGCTTGAAACCGGCAAAGTCCGCCCGATCGCCGTGTCCACGCCGAAGCCCATTGCGCAGATGCCCGACCTGCCGCCGATTGCTGCCACGGTGCCGGGTTTCGATATCCTCACGTGGTATGGCGTGGTGGCCCCGGCCGGCGTGCCGCAGCCGGTCCTGGCGCGGCTGAACGCAGCGTTCGCCGAGACCATGAATGACCCCCAGGTGCAGCGCCAGATCAGTGCCCAGGGCAACCTGCCGATGACCATGGGGCTCAAGGAGTTCACCGCTTTCCTGGAGCGAGATGGCATCTTCTGGCGCGAAATGATCGACAAGGCGGGGATCCGCGCGCAATAGACAAGGACATTGGCCGGTGAACTGCCAATTGTCGAACTGCAAATTGCTGCTGACTCAGCATCTTGCCGGTGTGGCTTCCGCTCCACCGGCTTTCTTGCGGAGTGCTCCGGAAACTGGAAGCGGGAGTACGCGCCGTGTTGGCGCGCACAGGCGAGGGGTCGCCGGCGCCGCGCAAGGCGCCGGATCCGGCGCTGGCCGTTCAGTTCATCTCGGAAAGCTTCTCGTCCTGAATCACCTTTCGCCACTGGCTGACTTCTTCGGCGACGAAGCGCTGGGCGGTGTCGTGGCTGGTGTGCCACGGCTCGGCCGCCTGCATCCGGAGCGACTCGGCGACATCGGCGCGCTGCAGGGTCACGCGCACCATCTCGCCCAGCTTCGCCATGACGTCGGCACGCAAGCCTTTCGGGCCCGCGAAGGCATACCAGGCGGTGACATCGAAGCCGGGGAGCACGGTCTCTGCGATCGTCGGAACGTTGGGGTACAGGCGGAAGCGCTCACGCGTGGTAACGGCCAGCACCTTGACCTTGCCGCTGTCGATATAGGGGCTCATGCCTGCCAGCGAGGTGAAGATCACCGGGACTTCTCCGCCGACCACGGCCAGCGCCGTTGCACTGCCTCCCTTGTAGGCAACGTGGCTCAGGCGCACGCCCGTTCTTGCCTGCAGTACCGCCGCCGCCAGGTGCATGCCGGTGCCGTTGCCGCCGCTGCCGTAGTCAACCTTGCCGGGTTGCTGCCTTGCCGCGCTGAACAATTGCCCCACAGTATCGAACCCCGCCTTCGGGTTCGCGACGATCGCGTAGGGGCTGCGAGCCACCATGGAGATCACGGCAAAGTCCTTGACCGGGTCATAGCCCAGAGACTTGTAGAGTCCGGGAGCGGTGGCGTGCCCCGAGGCCATCAGATAGAGCGTGTAGCCGTCCGGAGCGCTGCGCGCCACGTACCTGGCCGCAATCGTGCCGCCTGCACCGGGCTTTGCCTCGACGATGGCGGGCTGGCCGAAGCGTTCGTGGAACTGGGCAGCGAGCAGCCGCGCGAAGCTGTCGATGGGGCCGCCCGCGGCGAAGCCATGGATGATCCGGATGGGCTTGCCCGGCCAGGCGTCGGGTGCCTGGGCCAGGGCAACTCCTGCCGTCAGGTGCATGGCGGCGAAGGCAAGAATGAGGTGGCGTCTTTTCATTTTGGCGTTGTCGATGGTCGATGAGGGGGATCCGTAGCGCCCGCTTGGCGAGGGATGCCGAAGCGGGCGGGTGTTGCCGCCGGCGCGGGGCCCTATTCAGGTAAAGCGGATGGTGGCTGCCTGGCGGCCGATTCGCTGCTGGGCCTCGACGAGCTGCGCCTTGAGCGCGCGCCAGTCCACGCCCAGCATCTTGCCGTGGCGCTTGCGCGCCTTGCCGGCGATCCAGACGCTGTCGACATCAGCCGTGCTGGCGAACGTGACCACGCGGTCCGCCAGGCTTCCCGCCATGCCGAAGCCGACCCGCTCGGTGCTCAGCAGGACAAGGTCGGCGCGCTTGCCAACCCGGATCGAGCCGATCGTATCGCCAAGCCGAAGCGCTTGCGCACCGTAGGCCGTGGCAAAGTCGAGTATGTACTCGGAGGTGCATGCGCGCATCTGTTCACGGCATTCAGGGTCGAGGTAGAGGTTCCAGTAGGTTGCCCTGACGTGCTCGAAATAGTCGCCGGGCAGCGCGAGCGAGATATCGATGCCCATGCTGGTGGGCACTCCGGCGCTGCGCGAGCGTCCATGCACAGAGGGGCCTTTGCTTTCGGACATGACATAGGGAAACTCGCCCATGGCTGTGGCGCAGATCATGCCGCCGGTGTCGCGCAGCATGGCGAGTTCGTCAGGCGTCAGGCGATTGGCATGGGTGGCCTGGTAGTCGGGACCGAGCAGGCCGGCCTCATAGAGATCGCGGATGCCTGAATCGCGGTGGCCCATGACCCCGGCAGGATAGGGGCGCTCGGGCTTGTGGATATGCGCGGCAAGCATGCCCACGCCCATGCCGCGCGCGCGGGTCCATTCGCTGCGGATGTCTTCCAGCGCGGATCCGGCATTGCCGCTGGGGGCGAGCGCCAGCTGCAGCGTTGCGGCACTGTCGGAGAACAGTTCGCGCTGCAGGCGCTCGGCCGTTGCCCAGTGGCTTTCGGTCGTCCTGGCAATACGTTCCGCGTCGGCCTTGGCCAGCGACACGGTGTCGCCCGCCTTGTACGACGAGGAAACGCCCAGCTGGAAGCCGAACCAGCCGGCAATGCCAGAGTCCTTCAGGCCCTGTGCCGCGCTCATGGCGCAAGCCTCGGTGGGCTGCCCATGGGCGAAGTCGAAGACCGTGGTGACGCCTGAATCGATCGCCTGGAGGCCGCCGATCAGTTCGGCCAGGTAATTGTCCTCTGGCGTCATGCAGACGATGGTCCGCATCTTCCATTGCTGGTAGTACCGGGCGTACTCGGAAGGCCGGGACTTGACCAGCCGCCCCATGTCGATGATCTCCCAGACATGCCGGTGCCCGTCGATCATCCCGGGCATCAGGATCATGCCGGTCGCGTCGATGATCTCTGCATCCCGCACCGGCAGGTCCGCGCCGATCGCAGCGATACGATCGCCTTCGATCAGCACGTCCGCGCGCAATTCGCCGAGTCCGGCATCCATCGTCAGGATATCGGCGTTCTTGATCAGGGTTCTGTTCATGTTCCATTGGCTCCTATAGGGGAGCCTGGATGCTGGCATTCCCGGATCGCCGGATAAACCGGTGCGCAGGAAACAATGGCTTTCCAGCAGGAAAAGAATCGCCGGCGGCTATGCGGCGATCCGATGCAAGACGCGGAGGGAGAGATGTCAGGCGTCTTGTGTCCTGAAAGGCAGCGATGTGCCGAAGTCGAACCGCCGCGACACGAGGCTGACGAACTCCCGCACTTTTGGCGAGGCGCGCCGCGGTTGCGGATAGGCGGCATAGAGCGTCCTGGCCTGCGGACACCAGTCCGGCAGGATGGCGCGCAATCGCCCGGCTGCCAGGTCGTCGATGACGAGGAAGGCGGGCAGCAGGCAGATGCCGGCGCCGTCGAGCACGGCTTCCCGCAGCGTCAGGCTGTTGTTGCAGCGAAATGCGCCAGTGACATGCACCGCGTGCTCTGCTCCGTCCCGGGTGAAGCGCCACTCGTTGGGGGCGATGCCGCGCGTGTAGACCAGGCAACTGTGTCTTGCCAGGTCGGCGAGATCGAGGGGAGAACTGTGGCGGCTGATGTAGCCGGGTGCGGCGACCAGGAGCCGTGGCATCGTTGCGATGGGGTGGGCGCCTTCGGCCGAACCCTTCGGGGTTGTGGCAATGTAGAAGGCAACATCGACGCCTTCCTCGGCGGGATCGACGAAGCGGTCGTTGAGCGTCATCTCGACGCTGACCTCCGGGAATCTCGCCGTGAACTCGGCCACGGTGCGTCCGAGGCTGGCGTTGCCAAGCGATACCGGCGCGCGGACCTTGAGCAGGCCACGCGGGACTGTCTGCACCACGCCGGCCGAGCGCTCGGCTTCCTCGATTTCATCGAGGATACGCGTGCATTTCTCATAGTAGTTCCTGCCTGCCTCGGTCAGTACGATCCGGCGGGTTGTGCGGGCCAGCAGCGGCGTCCCGATGTGGCTCTCCAGTGCGGAGACATACTTGCTGACCGACGCCGTCGACATGTCCAGGCGCTCAGCCGCGACCGTGAAACTGCCGCGCTCGACCACCCTGCAGAAAACGCTCATCGCTGTAAGACGGTCCATACTTTTTCTCGCCCGGAAACCTATTCTTTCGGGAACGAATGTTCAATCGCGGCGGCATCGCTGTCAATATCCTCGGCACGATAACGATGGAGTGAGACGTGAGCGAGAAGAAGACCGGGATATCGGATGACGCGCGTGAGCCGCTGACCATGTCGCGCAAGGCATTCCTGCGCCTGTCGGGGGCAGGCATCGTTGCCGCAGCCTTGGGCGGCAAGGCCGGTGCGCAGCCGGCGCCGCGGGCTGCCGGTGCTGCCATGCCGGCGGGCGCCGCGCCGCGCCGCACGTTGATCCGGAACGCGGATGTGCTCACCATGGACGCCCAGTTCCGTGAGCTGCATGCTGTCGATGTGCTGATCGACGACGGTCGGATTGCGTCGATAGGGAAGAACATCGCGGCCGCTGACGCGGAAACGATCGACGCGGGCGGCATGATCCTGATGCCGGGCATGGTCGACGGCCACCGGCATCTGTGGCAATGCGTGGATGCCGGCCGGCTGATCAAGATGGATCCGTCGGGCTACTCGCGGGCCTACCTGGGGTGGCAGCGCCGCATGATGGCGTGCATGACGCCGGAAGACAACTACCTGGTGGAACTGATCGGAGGACTTCAGGCAATCGACTCCGGCGTGACGACCGTGCTGGATTTTGCCCACGGGCAGCCCAGCGAAGAGACGGCGCTGGCCGCGGCCCGTGGCGTACGGGATTCGGGCGTGTCGGGATGGTTCACATACCAGCTCGGCCGCGCCGTTGCATTCGGGCCGGGATCGACGGTCTCGATGGCACGCGTCCACGCGGACCTCAATACCACGACCGAGCAAAGCTGGAAGACCGTTGAACGGCTGCAAAAGGAGATCTTTTCGGATGGCACGTCGCCATTGCAGCTTGGCCTGGCACCGTCTAACGCGATCGGCCGCTCCGTGGCGGAGGTCCGCAGGGAATGGGAGCGGGCGCGCGGCACCGGCGTCAGAATGCTCGCCGCACACTTGCACAAGCCGGTCAAGCCCACCGCGCCGGGAACGATCGGCCAGCGGGATTCCGGCATCCGGGACCTCTATGAGGCGGGCCTGCTCGGGCCGGACTATCACGCGTCGCATGGCAACCGGTTGACCACGGACGAGCTCGGGCTGCTGCGCGAGACCGGCGGCATGCTCTGTTCCACGGTGGTCGGCGAGTTTCCTTACATGCTGACGCCGCACATGATGGCGTCGTCGCACGGCCGGGCCCGGCATGCGGGCGTTGCGGCGGGAATCGGCATCGACGGGCCGCTGGTCGTGCAGCAGGACTTTTTCGAGCACGTGCGCGGTGCGTTCCTCAGCCTGTTCCTTGAGCCGGAAGGGCGTGACATCGTACGCGCCTACAAATCGCAAGACAGTCTGGACTTTGCGACGGCACTCGGTGCGAGGGCGGTACGCCTGGGCGATGAGATCGGCACTGTCGCCGTGGGCAGGCGTGCGGATCTTGTACTGCTGCGAACCGATCGGATCGGTTTCGCCATGCAGGGCAGCCTTGCCGATCGCGTGGCGAACTTTGCCTCGCTTGCGGATGTGGACAGCGTCTGGATCGCAGGCAAGGCGCGCAAGCGCAACGGGACCATGCTCGGCGTGGACTGGCCCAAGCTGAAGCGGGAGCTGGCCGCCGCGCAACAACGCCTTGCCAGACAGATGGCGACCATCACATTCACCGCCTGAACCGCTTCCGGCAACGCCTGGTTTCCCGGTGAACTCCGGCAGCCCTGCGCCCTTGACGCCGGCCTAGCGCCGGCGACGGCAGCGGCGCTAACGACGCCGAGCGGGAAGCTCCTCAATTTCACATCCACCCATTCGGCTGCCGCGCGATCTGGAATTGCGCGGCACGGGACCTTATTGCCTGCGGCCGTTGCAATAACGGCGCCGACGCCCGAAGCCGCGAACGAACAGGGAGTTACTTCATGAAGAAAAACATGCGGGTTACCGTCCTTACCCACCTTTCCGGCCTGCTTGCGATAGCTGGCGTCGTGCCGGCGGGGAATGCGCAGTCAAGCGTCACGCTGTATGGCGTGGCGGACACGTTCCTCGAGTACAGCAATCATCTGCGGACGGCCGCGGGTGCAGCGTCGGAGGGCGGATCCCGGGTGCGGTTGAACTCCGGCGGGCTGGCCGGATCCCGCTGGGGCCTGCGCGGCGTCGAGGATCTCGGCGGGGGCGTGCAAGCGGTCTTCGCGCTGGAGAGCGGCTTCAATATCGATGCTGGCACCATGGGCGAGGCTGGCCGTCTGTTCAACCGACAGGCGTTCATGGGCTTGAACACGAAGGGCTTTGGCAGGCTTACGTTCGGGCGCCAGTACACCAGCATGTTCGATCTGCTTCCGCTTTTCATGCCACTTACCTATGCCGGGGCCTATGAGCCGATGCCGTTCCTGATGAGCCCGCTGCGCGTGGACAATGCTGTCAAGTACCGCATTGAGCGCGGGCCCTTGGCTGCGCAGGCGCACTACGGATTCGGCGAACAGGTCGGATCCTGGCAGGGCAATGCCTCGTGGGGAGGCGGCGCCAGCTATATCAGCGGCGATCTCGGGCTGGCTGCGGTATATGACCAGGCCAATGGCCAGGATACGGCGACTGGCTCCGGCAGGATGCGCAAGGTAGCGGTAGCGGCTACCTACGCGCCAGGCGCATGGCGGTTGACGGCGGGATACCGATGGGCGGAGGAAACCATAGCGAGCGGGGAGAGGAAGCATCGCGACGATATGTGGTGGGCGGGCGTGGGGTATCGCCTGACGCCGGCATTCCAGATGAATGCAGCCTTTTACTACGACGATATCAAAGCCACGGACGGCAGCGCCAGCCCGCCCAACCCCAGGCAGTATGTCCTGCAGGGTGTCTATGCCGTTTCGAAGCGCACGGATCTGTACGGGGCAGTGGCATACGTGCGCAATGCCGGCCTGAATTTCGCAGCGCTGGCGACCCTTGCTCCCGGCGCGCGCAGCCAGACTGGGGTGGCGCTTGGCATCAGGCACAAGTTCTAGCGGCACGTCCGCGAAAGGCTTGCCGGGCCGCAGCAGCCCTGCTGCATCGCACCGGCCATCGGCCTGGTATCCGGTGTGATCTCCACCGAAAAAGCCGCGTTGCCGCGGTTCGCCACCGTGCCGACCGTCGGCGCCGGTGCCAGGCTGCGGCCGGATGGGCATCGCCGTCAGAACGTATAGGCCGCCGACACATAAGTGAAGTTGGTATTGTGGCCGCCTGTGTTGCCCAGCACCGGCGCCACATCCACATGCACGATGCCGGCATTGATCGCAATATGCCGGTCGATTTGCCACACGACATCGAATGCCAGCTGGCTACCCGTATAGCGCCCCGGCCGCCCCGCCGTGCCGGCGATGGGTGCCGCCGCTGCCGTATAGACCGCGTCATTCGTGCTCTGCCGCCAGATGAAGTCCCAGGACAGCGTCAGGCGGAGCGTCGATGTGGGCTTCAGCGTCAGTGACGGCTGCAGGTCCATCACGTTCGATGCGCCGAGCAGTCCTGCCTGGTTGAAGTACGCGAGCTTCGGGAACAGTCCGTTGAATGTGCCCAGCTTGCCATCGCCGGGATCGCGGTCGCCGCTGCCCACGGTGGCCTTCAGCCCCGCGCGCGCTCCCCATCCTGCCAGCTTGAAGGCATAGCCGGTATCGGTGGAAAAGCCCCAGGCGAACAGATCCTGCCGGCCGAAGCTGCCAAACTGCGCAAGCGCTTCCCAGTCCCAGTCCCACGCCCCATGGCCGCCGAAGATGCGCCCGCCCACGGAATGCCGGCGCTCCGCGCCAGTGCCGATGCTGTACCGTCCGAGGCTGTTCTCGAAACCGAGGTAGTAGAGATCCGCGCCGGACGCTGGCACGACGCTCTTCGGAAAGGTCGAGTAGACGCCCCAGAATCCCTGCGCATGGTTGGGGTGGTCATCGAAATTCCCCGCTTTCAACAGGACCGTGCGTGTGGCGAAGATGTCCAGCTTCGTATCGCCGGCCTTGCCGGAAAGCCGCGCGCCGTCAAAGGAACGCCGGACGTTCGGGGCATCGCGCACCGACACCAGGCGCTGCGAGCCGAACGCCATTTCCTGCCGGCCGATGCGCAGGAACGGGCGCTCGGAAGCGGCAACCGAATCCGCCGTCGTTGGCAGATGGATGTCGAGAAAGGCTTGCTGCACATCCAGCCGGTCTTCGTACGGCGGCGTGGCGATGTCCTTGCCAAATGCGAAGTGGTTGCCGAGCTGGAGGAATCCGCGGAACAGATCGCCGACATGCAGGTCGGCATGGAAAAGGATGCGGTGCAGCAGGTAACCGTCCGCCGAAGGGCCCGGCACGCCGAAGTTCGGTGCCGAGTAATGTTCGAAGCGTTCGCGGACTTCGCCGCCCAGGCTCAGGTAGTTGTGCGGCTCGCCCAGGGGGATCCATTTGACGGGGTCCCATGCATCGGTGCGCCGCGCCGGATCCTGCAGATAGCGGTAGTCCTCGTTGTAGCGCAGGAAATTGTAGGGCGGGGCAGTGCCCTGCGCCTCTGCATGGCACGGCGCGCCCGCCACGGCGATGGAAAGCGCCAGGATCGGCGCAATGGCGCGGGTCATGGCGGCGCGGGTGCGGGGCGCTCGCCATGGAAGTCCGCGGGTCGAGTCATGATCTGGGCTCCTCGTTCATGCCGGGCGATGCAAGAAAGATAGCCACGGACAGCCGCCTGCGCCAGGGCGCAAAGACAAGCCTCAGTGTTCTGCTTGCGGAACGAGCCGCGCGGCTTGGCGCGCCGGGCTCGTCCCGGCGCTGTATTACGCGTGCACGTCGGTGTGGTCGGTCGATACCGCCAGTGCCTGCCACGCCGCCAGTTCGCTCTCTACCTTGCGGTTCTTGTCCGCAATGCGGGCGACGGTATCGGAGCCCAGCGGCAGCCGCACCGGCGGGTTGTCGCTGTCGGCAAGGACGAGCAGCGCAGCGGCCAGCTTGGCGGGATCGCCGGGCTGCTGGTGGTTGGCCGACGCCATGTGGCCGCGCATCGCGCCGACGGTTTCGGCGTATTCGGCGATCTCGGTGCCAACGCGGACCAGCGAGCTGGCATCGAGGAAGTCGGTGCGGAAGAAGCCCGGTTCGACCACGGTGGCGCGGATGCCCAGCGGCGAGAGTTCTGCATCGAGCGCTTCGGTCAGGCCTTCCACCGCGAACTTGGTGGCACCGTAGACACCCCACCCGGGGTAGGCCGCATAGCCGCCGATCGACGAGATATTGACGACGTGGCCGCTGCGCTGGCGGCGCATCTGCGGCAGCACCGCGCGCGTCACGTTCAGCACGCCGAAGACGTTGGTGGCGAATTGCTGCTCGACTTCCTGCGCCGACGCTTCCTCCACCGCGCCCAGCAGGCCGTAGCCGGCGTTGTTGACCAGCACGTCGATGCGGCCGAAGCGGGCCGCCGCGGCCTCCGCGGCGGCGATCGCCTGCGCCTCGCTGGTGACGTCGAGCGCAAGGGCGAGCAGGTTGTCGTGCGCGCCCACGGCGTCAGTGATTGTTTCGGGGCGGCGCGCGGTGGCGGCGACGCGGTCGCCGCGGGCCAGCGCGGCACGGGTCAGTTCCAGGCCGAAGCCGCGCGAGGCGCCGGTGATGAACCAGACCTTGCCGGCGGTGTTGGCGTTGGTAGCGTTGGTGGCGATGGTGGTGTTGGCGGACATGGTGAATCTCCTTGGGTGGTGCTCGGTCTGACTGCGTTGTCTGATGGCGGGAGCCACGGAAACAAATTTAGGTGCGCAGGATCAGCAACACTAGGCGATCTAATAACGTTTAAAAATCAACTATAAGTTGTCAATAACGCCCGGCGACATCGATTGAGAAATTCTCAACCGTGTGGCAGACTCGCCGGCATGGACAAACTGCCTCCCCTGAATGCCCTGCGCGCCTTTGAAGCGGCGGCGCGGCACCTGAGCATCACCACCGCGGCGGAAGAGTTGCACGTGACGCCGGGCGCCGTCAGCCGCCAGATTCGCGCGCTGGAAGAGGGCCTGGGCGTGCAGCTGCTGCATCGCGGCCATCGGCAGATCTCGCTGACCCGCACCGGCGAGGACTATTACCGCGCCGTGACCCGCGCGATGGACGACCTGCGCGAAGCCACGCGGCGGCTCAGCAAGCGGGCCAGGCGCAAGCAGCTCAAGGTGCGCGCCTACACCACCTTCGCCATGCGCTGGCTGATCCCGCGGCTGTCGAGCTTCCATGCGGCCAATCCCGGCATCGAGGTGCTATTGACCGCTTCGCTGGACCCGGTCGACTTCCGCAAGGAAGACATCGACGGCGCGATCCGCCTCGGCGACGGCAAGTGGAGCAGCGTGAATGCCTACCGGCTGGTGTCCAACATCCTGGTGCCGGTCTGCAGCCCCGGCGTTGCGGCCGGCAGCCCGAAAGTGAAGAAGCCTGCCGACCTGCAGCACCAGACACTGCTGCATTCGATCGCGCGTCCGGACGACTGGGCGCACTGGCTGAAGGCCGCACGCGCCGATGCGCAGGTCGATGCGCGCAGCGGCATGACGTTCCAGAGTTCCGCCATGGCGTATGCGGCGGCTGTGGAAGGGCAGGGCTTCGCCATCGCCCAGCGCTTCCTGGTCGCGGGCGACCTGGAGGCCGGGCGGCTGGTGGCGCCGTTCCGGCAGACGGTCGACATGGGCGATTTCACCTACTACCTGCTGACGCCAGCCGACCGCAAGGAGAGCGCCAGCATGGCCGTGTTCCGCGAGTGGCTGCTGGCGCAGTGCGAGACGCAGGGCTAGTGGGCACTAGCGCGGCGCGCGCCGCTCACCAGCCGGCGAAGCGGGCAAATGCCTCCACCGGCTCGCGCGCGGTGCGCAGCCGGTTGGCCGGCTCGGCGGGATCGGCGTGTCCGAGCGACATGCCGCACACCAGGATTTCGCTGTCGGGAATGGCAAGCTGCGCGCGGATGACCTGGTGGTAGCGCGCGAAGGCCTGCTGCGCGCAGGTTTCCAGGCCGTGCCCCAGCGCCGCCATCATCACCGCATGCAGGAACATGCCAAGGTCCAGCCACGCAGCCTGCCCCTGCCCGCGCTCGATGGTGAAGAACAGCCCCACCGGCGCGCCGAAGAACGCGTAGTTGCGCGCATACTGCAGCGCCATGCCGGCGGCATCGCCGCGTGGGATGCCGAGCAGGCCGTACAGCGCCTTGCCCAGCGTGCGGCGGCGCGCCAGGTAGGGCTCGCGCCACGCGGGCGGGTAGTAGACGTATTCCTCGCAATGGCCGTGGCCGCCGCTGTCGTGCAGCGCCAGCAAGGCGTCGCTGAGCCGGTCGCGCACGGCGCCGGCGCAGGCGTAGACGCGCCAGGGCTGCGTGTTCGACGCGCTCGGGCTGCGCGCCGCGTGGGCCAGGATTGCCGCCACGGTCTGGCGCGGCACCGGCGTGTCGAGAAAGCCGCGCGCGCTGCGGCGGGCGTAGAGCGCGGCGATGATGTCGGCGCGGTTCATGATGCCGTCGCCGTGAGCGGCGCCTCGACGGCGTCGGCGCAGCGGACCGCACCCCGCGCCTGCAGGGCGGCGATCTGTGCCGCGCTGAAGCCAAGCTGCGCGAGCACTGCCTGGGTGTGCTGTCCGCACGCCGGCGCCGGCCGCGCCGGTCGCGCGTTTTCCTGGGCACTGTTGATCGGGAAGCCGGGCATGCGGATCTCGCCCAGCGTCTCGTGCGGAATGCGCTGCATCATGCGGTTGGCCGCCACCTGCGGGTGCGCCATCAGGTCTTCATAGGTGGCCACGCGTGCGCACAGGATGTCGGCGTCCTGCAGCACTGCGAGCCATGCATCGGTGGAGCGGGTCACTAGCACGCTGGTCAGTGCCTCGACCATGGCCCCGCGGTTGGCCACGCGCAGCGGCGAAGTGGCAAAGCGCGGATCGTCGGCAAGCGCCGGCAGGCCCAGCACGTCGCACAGCCGGCGCCAGCGCTCGGGCATGTAGGCGGCGACCATGATCCAGCCGTCGGCGGTGCGGAAGGCCTGGTTGGGCGCCGAGTAGGGGGCGGCGCTGCCCGCGCGTTCCGGCAGCTGCCCGTCGGCGCAATAGCTGGTGAGCGACGATTGCTGCAGCGCCAGCGCGGCGTTGAGCAGGCTGACGTCGAGATGCCCGCCCTGGCCGTCGCGCGCCCGTTGCGCCAGCTTGCCCAGGATGCCCACGCAGGCGACATAGCCCGTCATCACGTCGACCACCGGTGCCTGCACCTTGCACGGCTCGCCGTCGGGCAGGCCGATCAGGCTCATCAGCCCGGCATCGGCCTGGATGATGCCGTCGACGCCGGCACGGCCGGCATACGGCCCGTCCTGGCCATAGGCGGAGATCGAGCAGTAGACCAGCGCCGGGTTCAGCGCCGCCAGTTCGGCATGGCCCAGCCCGAGGCGGTCCATCACGCCGGGGCGCATGCTTTCCACCACGATGTCGGCTTCCGTCGCCATGCGGTGCGCCACCGCGAGCCCGTCGGGGGATTTCAGGTCCAGCGCCACGCCCAGCTTGTTGCGGTTGAAGCCGTGGAACAGCGCGCTGTCGTCGCCCAGCCAGCCGGGGCCGAGCCCGCGGCCCAGTTCGCCGCCGGGCGGCTCTACCTTGATGACCCTGGCGCCCATGTCGGCCAGCAGCATGGTGCAGGTCGGCCCGGCGCCGATCTGGGTGAAGTCGATGACGGTCAGGCCGTCCAGTGCATCGCGCAGCATGTCAGGTCTCCGGAAGGGTGCGGGATCGTTTGAACGTGCCCTGCGCGGTGGCGACCAGCAGGCCGGCGTCGGTGGCCAGTTCGGCCGAGGCAAAGTACAGGCTCCTGCCGGCGCGGCTCACCGTGGCGGTGGCGCGCAGCCGGCCCGCGCTGGCCTTGCTCAGGTAGCTGATGGCCAGCATCACCGTCACCGCGTGCCCGAGGGCGCCATCGGGACCCGTCGGCAGGCCGGCGTAGCCGCAGGCGGCGTCCAGCAGCGTGGCGATCACGCCGCCCTGCACGCTGCCCTGCCGGTTCAGGTGGCGCGGCTCGACGTCGAGCTCGAAGGTGCAGCGGCCGTCGCCGACGCTGGCCAGGCGGATGCCGAGGTAGTCCAGCAGCGGGTTGTCGGTGGGCGGCAGCATGGGGTGTTCAATGGGCGCGTTCACAGCGCCACCTTGATGTCGTTGTCCTGGATCACGCGCTGCCAGCGCGACATTTCCTTGCCGATATAGGCTTTCAGTTCTGCCGGCGTGGAGGCTTGCGGCTCGAAGCCCTGCTTGGCCAGCTGCCCGGCAACGTCGGGTGACTTCAGCGCCGCCACCAGCGCGGCGTTGACCTTGTCGACCACGGCCTTGGGCGTGCGCGCCGGCGCCAGCAGGCTGTACCAGAGTTCCGCGTCGTAGCCGGCGATGCCGGCTTCGGCAAAGGTCGGCAGGTCGGGCATCAGCGCGCTGCGCTTCTTGCCGGCGATGCCGAGCGCGCGCAGCTTGCCGGCGCGCACGAACTGGATCGACGAGGCAAAGGTGGCGAACGAGATCTGCACCTGGCCGCCCATCAGGTCGGTGATCGACGGGCCGGTGCCGCGGTAGGGCACGTGCAGCAGCTCGGTCTTGTTCAGCTTGGCAAAGACTTCGCCCGCCAGGTGCTGGGGCGTGCCGGGCCCCGGGCTGCTGTAGCTGAGCTTGCCCGGGTTGGCGCGGGTGTACTGGATGAACTCCTGCAGCGTGCGGAACGGTTGCGCCGGATTGGCGACCAGCATGATCGGCACCGACGCGATCAAGCCGACGGGTTCGAAGTCGCGCTCGACCTGGAACGGGACCTTCATGCCGAGGAACGGGTTCATCGTGATCTGGCTCGACGCAATCACCAGCGTGTAGCCGTCCGGCGCGGCATGCGCAACGTAGTCGGCGCCCAGGTTGCCGCCGGCACCGGGCTTGTTCTCGATCACGATGGTCTGGCCCAGCAGCTGGCTCATCTTGGGCGCGATGGCGCGTGCCAGGATGTCGTTGCCGCCGCCCGGGGCGAACGGCACGACCATCGTGATCGGCTTCTGCGCGGGGTAGGGCGCCTGTGCCGCCGCGCCCAGCGCGGTGGCCGCGAGCACGCCAGCCATTGCCGCGCGCATGATTCGGGAAATACCTGCCATGGTTGTCTCCTGCGTGGTTCTTGTCGGTTGGTCAGCGGCCCGTGTAGCGGGGCTGCCGTTTTTCGGCGAAAGCCTGGCGGCCTTCCCTGCGGTCGGCCGTATCGCGCAGCACGCCCCAGTAGAGTTCGGTCAGTTGCTGTGCGTCGGCCTCGCTGAGGTGGCTGGTCTGCCGCGACAGCTTCTTGACCGCCTGTACCGCCAGCGGCGCGTTGGCGGCGATGCGGGCGGCCAGCGCCAGGGCGCGGTCGAGCAAGGCATCGGGCGCCATCGTCTCGGTGACCAGGCCGATGCGCGCGGCGTGTGCGGCGTCGATCCGCTCGCCGGTGAGCACCATCTGCATCGCGTGGGCCGCGGGCACGGCCTTGAGCAGGCGATGCAGGCCGGAAACCGCGGGGATCGAGCCGACCGCCACTTCCGGCAGGCCGAAAGTGGCCTGGGTCGACGCAATGCGCAAGTCGCACTGCAGCGCGATCTCCAGACCGGCGCCCAGGCAGTGCCCATTGACCGCAGCCACCAGCGGCTTGCCAAGGCCGAGGTCGCTCAGGTCCATCAGGCGAATGTAGAGCCCGAGGTCCGCGGCCTGCTCCGGCGCGCGGAACAGCGCCTCGGGATAGGTGGCGGCGGAAGTGCGCGTGCCTTTCAGGTCCGCGCCGGCGCAGAAGGCGCGCGTGCCGGCACCGGTCAGCACCGCGACGCGCAGGTCGTCGCGGTCGCGCACCGCGGCCAGGTGCGCGCGCAGTTCGCGCAGCGTGGTCACGTCGAGCGCATTGAGCGCGTCGGGGCGGTCGATGGTCAGCACGGCGACCGCGCCTTCGATATGGCGTTGGATGGTCATGGTGGCCCCCTTACACGCTGGGCGACGACAGGCTGCGCCCGCCGCAGACGTACAGCGTCTGGCCGGTCACGTACGACGATTGCGGATCGAGGAAGAAGCTGACCGCATTGGCGATATCGTCGGCGGTGCCGATGCGCTGCACCGGCACCGATGTCTGCAGCCGCGCCTGCACCTCCGGCGCGAAGCCACGGAACAGCGGCGTATCGACGATGCCGGGCGCGACCGCGTTGACGGTGATGCCCTTGCTTGCGAACTCGATCGCCAGCGAGCGCGTCAGGCTGACCACGCCACCCTTGGCCGCGGAGTAGTTGGCCTGCCCGAAGCCCCCCAGCCAGGCCCGCGACGAGATATTGACCACGCGCCCGTAGCCGCGCTCGACCATGCCGGGCAGCGCCGCGCGGCAGCACAGGAACTGCGAGCGCAGGTTGGTGTCGATGACCAGGTCCCAGTCGTCGTCGGTCATCTTGAGGAAGCGCATGTCGCGCACGGCGCCTGCGTTGTTGACCAGGTAATCCACGCGGCCGGCGCGTGCGGACACCTGCGCAAAGGCGTCGTTGACCGCGGCGGAATCGGTCAGGTCGGCGGTGGCGCCGAAGGCATTCAGCCCTTCGGCGGCCAGCGCGCCGACGGCCTCGTCCAGCGCACCGCCATCGCGGTCGAGCAGCGCCACGGTCAGCCCTTGCCGTGCCAGTTGCGTGGCGATACCGAGGCCGATGCCGCGCGCGGCGCCCGTGACCACGGCCACATGCGTGGGATCGAATCGTTGCGTACCCATCTCAGACTCCCAGCAGGTGGACGGACGAAGCGGCGTGGTCGACACCCGCGATGCCGCCGCCGGTGCATTGCGTCAGCCCGACGCGGGCATTGTCGACCTGGCGCTCGCCGGCGCGCCCCTGCAGGTGCCACCGGATCTCCACCATCTGCGCCACGCCGGTGGCGCCGAGCGGGTGCCCCTTGGCCAGCAGGCCGCCGCTGGGGTTGACCGGCACGCGGCCGCCCAGCCGGGTCGCGCCGGACTTCAGCAGCGGCACCGCTTCGCCTGGCTCGGCCAGGCCCAGCGCTTCGTAGTAAAGCAGTTCGGCGATGGTGAAGGCGTCGTGCAGCTCGACCACGTCGACGTCCTGCGGCCCCAGCCCGGCCTGTTCGTACGCCTGGCGCGCGGCACGGGCGGTGATCTCGGCATCGAGGATGTCGTCATTGGCCTCTTCGCGCAGGCCAGAGACCACCACCGACGACAGCACCTTGACCGGACGCGCCTGCGCCGGACGGCGCGTGCTCAGCACCACCGCGGCGGCGCCGTCGACCTGCGACGGGCAGCACTGCAGCAGCGTCAGCGGGTCGGCGATCATGCGCGAGCCCAGCACTTCTTCCAACGTGGTGGCCTTGCGCTGCTGCGCATACGGGTTGAGCGAGCCGTGGTAGCGGTTCTTGACCGCCACTTCCGCCAGGTCGGCGGGCGAAGCGTCGCGCTCGTGCAGGAAGCGCGTGCCGCGCATCGCATACACCGCGGGCAGCACCATGCCGGCCCTGGCATAGAGGTCCGTCTTGTGGTCGTTGCGCTGCAGCGGAATGGTGCCGCCGCCAAGCGCGGTGAGCTGCTCGATGCCGAACACCAGCACCGTGTCATATTGCCCGGCCAGCAGCGCGTGCCGCGCCAGGTGCACGCCGGTGGCGCCGCTGGCGCAGGCGTTCTCGATGTTGTAGACCGGGATGCCCTTCAGCCCCAGGTCGCGCACGATCAGCTGGCCGAGGATCATGCCGCCGAGCACATTGGCGCAATACACCGCCTGGATGCGGCCGAGCGGCACGTCGGCATCGGCCAGTGCCTTGAGGATGGCCTGTTGCGCCAGTTCGGGCGCCAGCACGCCGGGGTGGCGGCCGAACGGCGTCATTGCGCCGCCGTGGATGTAGATGTCCTGCATGTTGCTTTCCCTTTCCTTCTGCATTCTTTCGATCGGTCAGGCCGTGACGGCCTCGAAGACATAGCCGAACTCGGCGTCCGGGCGCGCTTCATAGCGGTCGCCGATCACCGGGCGCGCCTTGCCCTGCAGGCGCCCGAAGATGCGCACCGGACCGACGAAGTCGACATAGCCCAGCGCGTACGGCGGCTGGCCGCTCTTGGGCGCGGGATGGATCACGGTGAAGCTGTAGACCACGCCGGAGCCGCGGATGGCGACCGGCTCATGCTCGGCGGCGAGCGGCGAATCGGCCGGCACGGCCGGGAAGATCCATTCGCCGCTGGCGCGGTGGCGCGAGGCGATCAGGTGGGGAAGGGGGTCCGCACTCCAGAGCGGATAGGCTTGGTCTGACACGGCAGTCTCCTGTGTTGGTGGGCCTTGGCGTAATGGTTGTCGCTGGCTGCGCGTGCGACAAACGACATTTCCGGTGCATTCGCTTGAGAAAAAGTCAAGCGAATGGCCGGCGCAGGGGCGTCAGGAGAAGGGAGAGAGAGTGGAAATGCCGTTCAGTTACGGTATCAACCACTACGGTCATTCCCGCGCAGGCGGGAATCCAGTGTCTTCACGTCCCCTTGGGGATCACGTCCCCTTCGGGGATGAAGTCACCGGGTTCCCGCCTGCGCGGGAACGACGGTGGTTAACTGAACGGCATTAGGGCGAGAGTGGGGTTTGCTTTCGCGCCTGAACGATCAGGGCACCAGCCCCGCGAGCCGCGACAGGGATTGTTCCGCGCCGCGCCCGGCTTCCACCACGAAGTCGATGAAGCGCCGGACCCGCACCGGCATCTGGCTGCGGTGCGGGTAGTACATGTACAGCCCGACATTGCTGCTGCTGAATTCCGTCAGGATCGCCTTGAGCCGGCCGCTGACGAGGTCGGCGTGGATCATGTACGCGGACAGCTGGCCGATGCCCATGCCGGCGCGCACGGCTTCAACCTCGGTCTCCACGTCGTTGAAGCTGGCGACGGCGGGCACCTCCTGGTAGACCAGCGCGCCATCGACCTGCAGTTCCCACGGCACCATGCGCCCGGTCGCGGGTCGGCGGAACCCCGTGCACTGGTGCTGCAGCAGTTCGTCCAGCGTGGCCGGCTCGCCGTGCCGCGCCAGGTAGTCGGGCGCGGCGCAGATGACCAGCGGCAGGTCGCACAGCCGGCGCGCCACCAGGTTCTGGCCGGGGCTGGTGCCGGCGCGGAAGCCGACATCGATGCGGGACTCGACCAGGTCGGTGAAGAGGTCGCTCAGCACCACGTCGAAGGTGATGCCCGGATGCAGCTCGCGGAAGGCGCGCACCAGCGGCACCAGCACGCGGCTGCCGATCGACGGCGGCGCGGTCAGGCGGATCAGGCCGTCGTCGTCGCTCTTGCTGCTGCGCACCTGGTCCAGCGCCTCGTCCAGCTGGCGCATGCCCGGCGCGGCCAGCTCGAACAGGCGCGCGCCTTCAGTGGTGAGGCTGAGTTTGCGCGTGGTCCGGTGCAGCAGGCGCACGCCTAGGTCGTCTTCCAGCGTGCGCACCGCCTTGCTGACGGCTTGCGGGGTCACGCCGGCTTCCACCGCGGCGCGTTGGAAACTGCCGGCGCGCACCACGCCGATGAAGAGGGTGAGGACGCGGGCCTTGTCCATGATTGGCAACTGGCGGTTGGGAATGTGCCGATGATAGTGCGGAACCGCCCCGCTGGTTCGAAAAGGCGGGAATTTCGTACAAGTGACGGGACCGGGCGGCGTTGCGTAGCATTGGGGGCTTACCGGGGAGTACCTGCGACAGGCGAGGAGACCATGGCAGAACCCTTGAGGTGGATCACCGAGGGCTATCGCGGCATGTATGTCCACGTGATGGCCTTCGAGGTGGCGGATATCGCGGTGGCCGGGAACACGCCTGGCCCGAAGTGGGGCTACCTGCTCGGCGTCGGACGCTCGAAGGCGCCGACGACCGACATGCAGTACGGCCTCGACGCCGACGAGCAGGATTACTTCACGCGCGCCGCGGCGGAGCAGGGGGCGCTGCATTTCGGCAAGCGGTTGATTGACGTGATTTTGGAGTGCCAGTGAGGCGTGCAGGATGCCGTTGTCTGCAGTCAAGTGCAGCACTTCGTTGATGCTCCGGCCCTCACCCCCGGCCCCTCTCCCGCGGGCGGGAGAGGGGAGCAAACAAGCGGGGAGGGACAGGCTTGTGGGCTCATCGGCGATAGTGCCAAGCGAGCGCAGCGCGTTGCGTGCCCGAGCCCGTGACCTGAGATACTGCCGGCGCGCAGCGCAGCCGAAGGCGTTCCTACGTTGACCCACGCAGCAGGGGCCAATCACAGCTCTGGGCTCGTTCAATCACCGCGTTAATCCCGAGCCACTGTGGCGCACCAGGGCGTCAGGCAGTCCCGCCCTGCAACGAAGCCAAGCCCCGTACGAAAGCCCAGGCACACTACGTTAAGAGTGGCCGCTCGCAGGGCAGTAAACGCGCTTTCTGGTGACTCTTTGTCGCTCGGACAAAGAGTTACCCGCCCTTTAGGGCGGAACCGGGCATATCAAACACCGCCGGATGCCAGCCGCAGGCAGGCAAACCCCCGCGGCCAGCAGAACGTACTCCGCGCAGCCTTACATCCTCCCCTTCCAAGGCACCAACCACTTCGCCATCTTCCTCATCAGCAGATCAAACACATAAGCAATCAGCCCGATCAGCACGATCCCCATGATCACCACGTCAGTCCGCAGGAAGTTCGAAGCATTCAGCACCATCTGCCCCAGCCCGGCGGTCGCCGCGACCATCTCGGCCGCCACCAGCGTGGTCCAGCCGAAACCGATCGCAATCCGCATCCCGGTCAGGATGTCCGGCAGCGCGGCGGGCAGCACCACATGCCGCACCACCTGCCACGGCGTGGCGCCCATCGAATAAGCCGCGTTGATCTGCTCGATGGTCACCGAGCGCACGCCAGCCTGCGCCGACATCGCCAGCGGCGCGAAGCACGCCAGGAAGATCAGCAGCACCTTGGAGGTTTCGTCGATGCCGAACCAGATCACGATCAGCGGCAGGTAGGCCAGCGGCGGCAGCGGGCGATAGAACTCGATGGGCGGATCGAAGATGCCGCGCGCGATGCGCGATACGCCCATCAGCACGCCGATCGGCACCGCGGTGGCCACCGCCAGTCCGAACGCGCCGAACACGCGCACCATGCTCGCGGTGAAATGCTCGGTGAGCGGCTGGCCGCCTTGCAGGTTGCCCTGCCAGGCATCGATGAAGGCGGTGACGATCGACTCCGGCGTGGGCAGGAACAGCGGCGGCAGCCAGCGCAGGTGGCTGGCGACCCACCACAGAGCCAGCAGGCTCACCACGGTGATGGTGGAAATGCGCGAGCTCGAGCCTTCGCCGGGCAGGCGGTAGCCGGAGACGGCTTTCATCGGCTTGCCGGAAGGTGCGGCGACAGGCGCGGCGACAGGCGCGGCGGCGGGCGCTGTGCGCGGCGCGGTTTCGATGCGTTGAGCGGAAGCGGGCATCTTGTATTCCTCAGGCGGTGGCATGGATCAGGTCGACGATCTCTTCGCGGTAGCGGATGAATTCCGGGTCGGACTTGACCTGGCGGGCATCGCCGCACTCGATGAAGCGGCGTGCGAAGGGCAGTTCATAGGTATGCGCGATGCGCCCCGGCGATGGCGTCATCACGATCAGCCGCGTTGCCAGGAACAGCGCCTCTTCCACGCTGTGGGTGATGAAGAAGACGATCTTCTGCTCCTTGGCCCACAGCCTGAGGATCAGCGCCTGGATCGACTCGCGCGT
This sequence comes from Cupriavidus oxalaticus, assembly GCF_016894385.1. Lineage (NCBI taxonomy): Bacteria > Pseudomonadati > Pseudomonadota > Betaproteobacteria > Burkholderiales > Burkholderiaceae > Cupriavidus > Cupriavidus oxalaticus. Next base: position 2,061,392 of record NZ_CP069811.1, on the reverse strand, counting down.
CAGCGCGTCGAGCGCGCCCAGCGGCTCGTCCATCAGCATTACGGCGGGGTCGCAGGCCAGCGCGCGCGCAATCCCCACGCGCTGCTGCATGCCGCCCGAGAGCTGGTAGACCGGCTTGGCCGCCGCCGCTTCCAGCCCCACCGCGGCCAGCTTCTCGCGCGCAATGCGCAGGCGCTCGGCACGCGGCACGCCGCGCAGGCGCAGGCCCAGCGCGACGTTGTCGGCCACGCTCAGCCACGGCATCAGCGCATGCTTCTGGAACACCACGCCGCGTTCGGCACCGGGCCCGCGCACGGCCTTGCCGTTGAGCCGGATCTCGCCTTCCGACGGCTCCATGAAGCCGGCGATGCACGACAGCAGCGTGGTCTTGCCGCAGCCCGAGGCGCCCAGCGCGACGACGAAATCGCCGCGCTCCATGGTGAGATTGACCTGCGACAGGGCCAGCGTGCGGGCGCCGCCGGCGGCGCCGTAGTTCACGCTGAGATTATCGATTTCAAGTTTGTTCATGACGATTTCCGCTGCTCTTGCCGTTCCACACCCAGTGCGCGTTACTGAAGCGCACGCTTGGCCCATTCCGCATTGACGCCCTTGCCGTAGTCCGGCAGCACCGTCTGGATGGTGCCCTGCTCCTTCAGGAACTGCGCCGCCGACTGCAGCGCGCGCGCCGCGCCGCCCCCGAGCCAGCGCTCCGAGACCTGCTCTTCCAGCGTCGGGAAGGCATACAGCGCCATGCTCGCGGGCACCGTCTCGGCCTTGGCGCCCGAGACCTTGGCCACCGCCTTGACCATCGGCGAATCGGCGGTCCACGACGCCTTGTTCCTGCGGTAGTTGTCGTCCGCGGCGGCCAGCACGCGCACCAGCTTGACCATGAACTCCGGGTTCTCCCGCGCGAACTTCTTGTTGGCGATCATCCCGTCGAAGGTGGCCTTGCCGGTATCGGCGGCGATCTGGCCGGAGGTCGTCAGCACCGTGCCCGACTGCTTGAGCTTGGCCAGCACCGGGTCCCAGATAAAGGTCGCGTCGATGTCGCCGCGCTCCCACGCGGCCGCGACCTCGGGCGGGCGCATGTTGAGGATGCGCACATCCTTGGGATTGACCTTGGCGCGCTCCAGCGCGACCAGCGTGTGGTAGTGCGTGGTCGACACGAACGGCACGCCCACGCGCTTGCCCTTCAGGTCGGCGATGCTGGCGATCTTGCTGCCGTTGCGCGCGACCATGGCCTCGGCCGCATTGATGTCGTCGAGGATCCAGAACAGCTCCACGTCCAGCCCTTGCGACAGCGCCGAGGCGATCGGCGAAGTGCCCGCCTCGCCGATGGCGATCTGGCCAGACGCCATCGCGCGGATCACATCGCCGCCGCCGCCGAACTGGCGGAACGACACCTTGTAGCCGGTCTGCTTCTCCAGCTCCTTCATGTCCTGCGCATAACGCCAGGGCACCACCATGTCCTGGTAAGCAATCACTACATCCTTGCTTTGCGCGTGAGCGGCTGGCACAAGTGCTGCTGCCAGGGCGAAATACGTCGCAAGTCGCTTGATCCACCGCATGGTTCTGCTCCTCGAAAGGAAAGGGTTGAAGGTCTCGGCTTTATAGGTGAGGGCCGATCCGGCGCTATAGGACCAGTTGGCCGGATTCGCTGGGGCCAGCCCCGCTATGGGGCTGGAAATGGCGACAGGCCGGGCGGAGCGGTGGCCCGGGCCAGCGTCAATCATGGAAATCCTTAGCGGCCCGAAAGTGCGCCGGCGCGCATCCAAACTCATCGGTTCCGACGACGAGCTTTGTGCCGTGACGGGTCAACAATGTCCGGTCGAGGCAGCGACCCACCATCCGAGGAGACAGACATGAGCAAGCACCCCTTCGACCTGGCAGGAAAAGTGGCCCTGGTGACCGGCGGCAACGGCGGCATCGGGCTGGGCATTGCCGAGGGCCTGGCCGCGGCCGGCGCGGATATCGCCATCTGGGGCACCAACGCGGACAAGAACGCCGCCGCCGCCGACCGGCTGGCGCAGCATGGCCGCCGGGTGCACACCGAGGTGTGCGACGTGGGCGACGAGCAGGCGGTCGATGCTGCGATGCAGCGCACGGTGGCGGCGCTGGGCCGGATCGACGGCTGCTTTGCCAATGCCGGCATCGGCGGCAACAAGGCCCCGTTCGATGCGATGACGGCGGAGGTCTGGCGCAAGACCATGCGCGTCAACCTGGATGGCGCCTTCTTCACGCTGCGCGCGGCGGTGCGGCAGATGCTCGTGCAGGGCGAGGGCGGCGTGCTGTGCAGCACCGCCTCGGTCGCGGCCATCGAGGGCGCGCCGCGCACCGAGCACTATGCCGCCACCAAGGGCGGCGTGATCTCGATGATGCGCGGCCTGGCCGTCGAATATGCGCGCAAGGGCATCCGCGCGCATTCGATCCTGCCCGGCTGGATCAAGACCGAGATGACCGGCGCCGCGCAGGCCAACGATGCCTTCCAGGAAATGGTGCACAAGCGCGTGCCGATGCGCCGCTGGGGCGAGGGCAGCGATTTTGCCGGCATTGCGGTGTACCTGATGAGCCCGGCGTCGGCCTACCACACCGGCGACACCTTCGTCATCGACGGCGGCTATACGTTGTTCTGAGTGCTGTTCCGAGGCGCGTGGCCAACCGGCCAGACGCGGCCGCCGCCGGCCACGTAGACACGTTCGTCAGGCTGCGGCCGCACCGTGGCGTGGCCGGTGAAGGCGCCGAAGGCGGGCAGGATGGCGCCGCGCGGGCCGAACAGGAAGCAGGGCAGGCGCAGGCTGTCGGCGCCGGCGCCGCGCAGGCGGCAGGCCGGGTGCAGGTGGCCGGCCAGCACGTAGCCCAGCGGCGACACGCCGGGCAAGTGGCACAGCGCGAAAGGACTCGCCACGGCGGGCTCCGTCACCACGCGGATCTGCAGCGACTCGGGCGGGTCGCCGGCGCGTGCGTCGTGGTTGCCGCGCACCAGCGTGCAGCGTACCTGCGGCGGCAGGCTGCGGCGCCAGCCGTCCAGCGCCGCCAATACCGCAGGCGTTCGTGCCGCGCGCGCATGCAGGAAATCGCCAAGGAAGACCAGTTCCTCGACTGGCAACTGCCGCGTCAGCTGCGTCAGCAGGCCGAGGTTGTCTCCGGTGGTGCCGTGCGGCACCGGCTGCCCCAGCGCGCGGAACGCCGCCGCCTTGCCGAAATGCACGTCGGCCACCATCAGCATGCCCGCCGCCGGCCACCACGCCGCATGCTCGGGCAGCAGCCACAGCGTTTCTCCCGCCACCGAGACGGCGCACGCGCCATGGGCCTGCAGGGTGCCGGCGTCGGGTGTCATAGCAGCGGCAAGGGTCTGGAGGGCTTGCGCGGCCGGCGTGGCTTGCGCGGCGTGCGGCCGGACGGGCCGGCGTGATCGGTCATGCCGAAGCGCGCCGCCTCGGCCACCGCTTCGGCCTGCATGCCGGCGGCTTCACCGGGCTCGGGCCCGGCCGCCAGTTCCAGTTCGGCCAGCATGCGCGCGATGCGGTCGGCCAGCTTCTCGGTGCTGAGCTTTTCGCGCAGGAATTCCACCACCAGCGGGAACGACAGCGGCGTGGGCCGCTTCAGTTCGTGCAGGTCGAGCCTGAGCGCAGCCAGCCGTTCGAGCGTTTCGGCCAGCCGGTGCGCATCCAGCTCCTGCATCAGCACTTCGCGTTCGGCCTGGCCGAGCAGCAGGTTGCCGGGATCGTGCCTGCGGAAGACCTCGTAGAACAGAGACGACGATGCCTGCAGCTGCCGCGCGCTCTTGGGCGCGCCCGGATAGCCCTGGAAAATCAGCCCGGCCACGCGCGCGATCTCGCGGAAGCGCCGCAGCGACAGCTCGCCCGCGTTGAGGCTGCCGAGCACGTCGGCGGCCAGGTCGCGCCGGCGCTCCTCGGCCAGCACCTGCGGCAGCCAGTGGCCCCAGTCCAGCGGCGCCGAGGCCAGCAGTTCCAGCCCGTAGTCGTTGACCGCGACCGAGAACGTCGCCGGCACCTTCTGCCCGAGCCGCCATGCCAGCAGGCTGCCCAGCCCGAGGTGCACAGAGCGGCCGGCGAAGGGATAGAGGAACAGGTGCCAGCCCTCGCGCGAGTGCAGCGACTCGGCCAGCAGGGTCTGGCGCGTGGGCAGCGCCGACCACTGCGCCTGCAGGTCCACCAGCGGCTGGATCAGCGGCAGCTCGGGCGTGGCGTGCGGATCGAGCCGGCCCGCGGCGGCGGCCTCGAGCGTATCGATCACCGCTTCGGCCAGCTCGGTCGACATCGGCATCTTGCCGCCGTTCCAGCGCGGCACCACCGGGCGCCTGCCGGTGGCGCGGCGCACGTAGGCGGTCATCTCTTGCACGCGCACCAGCTCCAGCAGCCGGCCGCCGAACAGGAAGCAGTCGCCCGGCGCCAGCCGCGCGATAAAGCCTTCCTCGACCGATCCCAGCGAAGCGCCGCCGCTGCCGGCGCGGCTCCAGTAGCGCACCTGCATGGTGGCGTCGCTGACGATGGTGCCCACGCTCATGCGGTGGCGCCGCGCCAGCCCCACGTCGGGCACGCGCCAGACGCCTGCGTCGTCCGGCACCGCGCGGCGGAAGTCGGGATAGGCCGACAGCGTGGCGCCGCCCTGGCGCACGAAGTCCAGGCACCACTGCCATTCGGCATCGGTCAGGCCGCGGTAGGCCCAGGCGCCGCGTACCTCGGCCAGCAGCGCCTCGGGCCGGAAGCCGCCGCCCAGCGCCACCGTGACCAGGTGCTGCACCAGCACGTCGAGCGGCTTGTCGGGCGATTCGCGCGCTTCGATCCGGCCCGCCTGCACCGCGTGCCGCGCGGCCACCGCTTCCACCAGCTCCAGGCTGTGGGTGGGCACCACCGTCACGCGTGACGCGCGGCCCGGCGCGTGGCCGGAGCGCCCGGCGCGCTGCAGCAGCCGCGCCACGCCCTTGGGCGAGCCGACCTGCAGCACGCGCTCCACCGGCAGGAAGTCGACGCCGAGATCGAGGCTCGAAGTGCAGACCACCGCGCGCAGCTCGCCGTTCTTCAGGTTCAGCTCCACCCACTCGCGCACCGCGCGGTCGAGCGAGCCGTGGTGCAGCGCGATCTGGCCGGCCCAGTCGGGGCGCGCATCGAGCAGCGCCTGGTACCACAGCTCGGCCTGCGAGCGGGTGTTGAGGAAGACCAGTGTGGTGCCGCTGTGCTCAAGCTCCTCCACCACGTGAGGCAGCATCGACAGCCCCAGGTGGCCGGCAAACGGGAAGCGGCTGGCATTGCCGGGCAGCAGCGTGTCGATGATGAGCGTCTTGGGCGTGTGGCCGTGCACCAGCACGCGCTGGTCTTCCGGCACGCCGGACAGCAGCACGTCGGCGGCATGCGGCAGGTTGCCGAGCGTGGCGGACAGCCCCCACACCATCAGCGCTGGCTGCCATTGCCGCAGCCTTGCCAGCGCCAGTTGCGCCTGCACGCCACGCTTGTTGCCGATCAGTTCGTGCCATTCGTCGACCACCACCATGCGCACGCGCCGCAGGGTGTCCTGTGCGTCGGCGCGCGTCAGCATCAGCGTCAGGCTTTCCGGCGTGGTCACCAGCGCGGTCGGCAGGCGGCGCTGCTGTGCGGCGCGCTCGGCGCTGCCGGTGTCGCCGGTGCGCAGCGCCACGGTCCAGTCGAGACCGAGTTCCGCCAGCGGCGCCTGCAGCGCGCGCGTGGTGTCGGCGGCGAGCGCGCGCATCGGCGTCAGCCATAGCACCGTCAGCGGTGGCGCGGGCTTGTCGTGCGACGGCGCGGCGCGCGGCGTGCCGAATGCCATCAGCGCACCCAGCCATGCCGCATAGGTCTTGCCGGTGCCGGTGGTGGCATGCAGCAGGCCGCTCTGGCCGCGCGCGATGGCGGTCCAGACTTCGCGCTGGAACGCGAACGGCTGCCAGCCGCGCGCATCGAACAGTGCCTGCAGGCCCTGCGCGACGGTCAGCGGCTCGGTGGCGGCGTTGTCGGCGTTGTCGGCGTCCTGCGCCGGCTTGCGCGCGGCACGCGGCGGGGTCATGCGGCATCCTCCTGCGCCGGCGTCGCTCCCTGGGCGCCGGGCAGCATGGCCTCCAGCGTGGCCAGCGTGTCGGCTTCCTCGATGGGCTTGTCGGTGCGCCAGCGCAGCATGCGCGGGAAGCGCACCGCGATGCCGCTCTTGTGGCGGCCGCTGCGGGCAATGCCTTCGAAGCCGAGCTCGAACACCTGCGTGGGTTCCACGCTGCGCACCGGGCCGAATTTCTCGACCGTGGTGCGGCGGATGATGGCGTCGACCGCGCGCATCTCCTGGTCGGTCAGCCCGGAATAGGCCTTGGCGAACGGCACCAGCGCGCGGCCCGGCGTTCCCTGCGGCGCGCTCCACACCGCGAAGGTGAAGTCGGTATAGAGGCTGGCGCGGCGGCCGTGGCCGCGCTGCGCGTAGATCAGCACCGCATCGACCGAATAGGGGTCGATCTTCCATTTCCACCATACGCCCACGTCCTTGGTACGGCCGGCGCCGTAGGCCGCATCCGCGGCCTTCAGCATGAAGCCTTCCACGCCAAGGTCGCGCGAGGCATCGCGCAGCCGCGCGTAGTGCGCCCAGCTGTCGGCCTCGACCAGCGGGCTCAGCTCCAGCGCGGGATGGACATGGCTGGCGACCACCTGCTCGAGCCGTGCGCGGCGTTCCGCCTGCGGCCGGCCGCGCCAGTCCTCGCCCTGCCATTCGAGCAGGTCATAGGCCATCAGGATCGCCGGCGCATCGCGCAGCAGCTTCGCGCTCAGCGTCTTGCGGCCGATGCGCTGCTGCAGCAGCGCGAACGGCTGCACGCGGCCGTGCTGCCAGATCACGATCTCGCCGTCGAGCACGGTGCCATCGGGCAATTCTGCGGCCGCCTCGATGATCTCGGGGAAGCGCTCGGTGATCAGCTCCTCGCCGCGCGACCACAGCCACGTTTGTCCGCCGCGCCGCACCAGCTGCGCGCGGATGCCGTCCCATTTCCATTCGACCAGCCAGTTGCCGGGCGCGCCGAGCACGTCGCCGAACTGCTCCACGGGCGCCTGCAGCGGATGCGCGAGAAAGAACGGATAGGGCTGGCCGCCGGCGCGCTGCTGGCGGTCGTCATCGCTCTCCGGCGCCAGCAGGGCGAGGAAGCGCGCGGCGTCGGGCCGCGCCGACAGGTCGGTGTAGCCGACCATGCGCTCGGCCACGCGCTTGGGTTCGATGCCCGCCACCTCGCCCAGCGCGCGCGTGACCAGCAGGCGCGACACGCCGACGCGGAAGGCGCCGGTGATCAGCTTGAACAGCACCAGCCGGCCTTGCGCGCCCAGCGGCCGCCACAGCGCATCGAGCCGCGGCATCAGGTCTTCCGGCGGCAGGCCGCGCAGCGGCAGCAGGCGCTGCTCGACCCATTCGGCCAGGCCGGCGTGGTCGGCGTCCATGGGGTCGGGCAGCAGCAGGGCGATGGTTTCGGCGAGGTCGCCCACGGCCTGGTAGCTCTCCTCGAACAGCCAGTCGGGCAGGCCGGCGGCCTCGCGCGCGAGTTCGCGCAGCACCGACACCGGCACGATCTGCCGCGGCTTGCCGCCGGCCAGGAAATACACGGCCCACGCCGCGTCCTGCGGCGGGGCGGCGCGCAGGTAGTCGACCAGTGCGGCCAGCCGGGCCTTGGTGGAGGTGGTGCCGTCGAGCGCGGCGTAGAGATCGGCGAAGGCCTTCATGGGGCAGCCTCGTTGCCGGCTGCGCTCACGGCTTCGGCCTGCGCCGCCACGCGCACCGCTTCATCGTCGTCGCCGTACTCGGTCTCGAACGCCTGCGCCTGCCAGCCGCGTTCGTTCAGGTAGCGCACCATCACCGGCACGTTGCCATGGGTCACGATGATGCGGCCCGCGCCGGTGGCGCTGATCGCCTGCAGCAGCCCCGGCCAGTCGGCGTGGTCCGACAGCGCAAAGCCGCGATCGACGCCGCGGCGCCGGCGCGTGCCGCGCAGCTGCATCCAGCCGCTGGCAAAGGCGTCGGACGCATCGCCGAAGCGCCGCAGCCAGGGCGAACGCTGTGCCGACGGCGGCGCCACCACCAGTGCCCGGCGCAGCAGCGGGCTGCGCGGCGGCAGTTCGGACGCCAGCGCCATCGGCGGCAGCGCCACGCCGGCGTCGGCATAGGCGGCATTGAGCGTGCTCAGCGCGCCGTGCACGATCACCGGGCCGGGCAGGCCAGCGACGCCAGCGTGGTGCAGCAACCCATGCAGGATGCGCTGCGCCTTGCCGAAGCTGTAGGCGTAGACGATGCTGGCGCGGCCCGCCTTCGCATTGGCCTGCCACCAGTGGAAGATTTCCGCCATCAGCGTTGGCTGCGAAGGCCAGCGGTAGATCGGCAGGCCGAAGGTGCTTTCGGTGATGAAGGTATCGCACGGCACCGGCTCGAACGGGTCGCAGGTACCGTCGGCCTCCAGCTTGTAGTCGCCGGAGGCCACCCAGACCTGGCCGCCATATTCCAGCCGCACCTGCGACGAGCCGAGCACGTGCCCGGCCGGATGCAGGCTCAGCGTGACGCCGTGATGGGTGATGCGTTCGCCGTAGGGCAGGGTGTCCAGGTGGATGCCGGGCAGCCGCGCCAGCAGCACGCCGCGGCCGGGCTCTGAACAGAGGTAGTGCGCATGGCCGAAGCGGGCGTGGTCGGAGTGGGCGTGGGTGATAACCGCCCGCTGCACCGGGCGCCACGGATCGATATAGAAGTCGCCGGGCGGGCAATACAACCCTTCAGGCCGGGCGACGACCAGGTCGCCGGGGCGCGCGGGTGCTGACGGAAACGGCCGGGGGTGGTCCAAGCGTGCCTCCTGATGCACTGCGGCCGCCATGCGGCCGCGATGCTCCCGGGGCGGGAGACTTGGGCATCATACTGCGGCGGCAGGTGGGGTGAGGAGGCGGCGGGGTCCGGTTTGGGTGTCGGTGGTGGTCCGACAAGACGTGCAAGGTTGATCGCCAACTGATGCGGAAGCGGCGGGGATTTGGCACCCTATGGGAGCTTCACCTCTGGGCAGTTCATGTTTGATGAATAGATTGCCGTCGCGTCGTCTGTATCGAAATAGATCCCATCATAATGATCACCCCTGAAATATAGAAAATAAATTATGCGGCGTTTGAATTGACCTCTCAATCTAAAATCTGGCCATGCGCAATTTGGGCCGTTCCTTGATATGGTGTCGAGGGAATTTAGTAGTCCATCGGTATTTCCCTTGTAATTTACGACGACGTCCCATCCGAGGTAGCGAAATGGCGTATTACTTTCTGATTCGTAGTCATGTTTGTCAATGAAATTGCCGCTATCCTTGTCAAGGACCCGGGTAACTCGTTCTTGTGCATAACATTCTCCGCAGGCATAAGACATGTGGCGGACTTCTATGATTATGTTCGGATCAGATAAGGGAAGGGGATAGATTGATACTGCGCATGCACCGCCCGCGAAACAGGCCAATGCGAAAAGAAACCGGAAAGATTTTCTTTCTCGAATTTTCATTGTGCCAGCTATTTTTCGTCTATCGGGTTCTGACGAAACCAATGGCGACGCCTGCGGCCGTGGTAATGCCTGGCGACCACCCCGGTTTACCTCGATGGAAAAGTCTGTGCGCGAGTGAGCGACGATCGGGTGGATAGCGCATTTGCAGTAGACACGGGCACCTGCTTGCCACCTATTTCGAAGGCTGGGTAGCAGTCGTTCATGACCGGCCCGCCAGCCTTGCAGGCGGGGCATGTTGCATGATCGCCTTCTACACCTACGATCGCATCATGATGGAATACGCTGCGGCCTGTGGCGATAAGTTCGCCGTCCGTGCTGGTCTTGTCTCCGTTTCTAAGCGCGAAGCGATTATCGGGCATAACGGCCCCTTATATGCGATCGGGATAATAGACGGGTGTTCATCGTTGCTCCTTGAGTTTGCTTTTTTGCGGAGTAACTAATGAACCAGGACTGGCAACGGAACTCAACCGGAAATGTCTGAATTTGCAGCGGCGCTTGCAAAGACGTTGCAGACTTGGCGGTGCGCTATCGAGACTTTCTTTCGAACGGGTAGGTTGAAGTCATCGGAATCGACGACGTAAGGATGTGACGCCTGCCTGGCGCAAGTTGGCCGCCTCAGAAAGCGGCAAGCGCCAACGGGCAAGACAGTCGCGGATTCGTGCACGAGGGAAGGGGGACCAGGCGCGGCCAGCTCAGAGCATGGCCTTGACCTGATCCCCGAAGGACGCACCGCGTAAGCAGCGGTAACTGTGTGGGTTAGAAGCCGATGTCATGCGGCAGCGGCCGCCTCAAAACACATCATCCTTCCAGTGATACCAGTGATACAGCACCCGCTGCCCCATCCGCCGGAACGGCGCGAACATCTGCGACTCCACCATCTCGCGCACGTTCGGGAACGGCAGCGGCGAGCGGAAGATCGGCAGCTCCGGCAGCGACGATTCCTTGCCGGCGATCAGCGCCGCCAGCCGCTTGCCCGCCTGCGCGGAGTACATCACGCCGTTGCCGCCATAGCCCATCGCGTAGTAGATCGATTGCGACGGGTCTGGCTGCGTGATGCGCGGCATCATGTCGTGGCTCACGTCGACCCAGCCCCACCATGAGTAGTCGATCTGGATGCCGCGCAGCGCCGGGAACTTGCGGTACATGTCGGCGATCAGCTTCTGCTTGTACTGGTCCTGCGGCGCGTCGTTGCCGGTAATGGCGCTGCGGCTGCCGATCTGCAGGCGGCCGTCGGGCATCAGCCGGTAGTAGTGGCGCAGGATGCGCGTGTCGGTGATGACCTGCGTGGTGCGGAAGTTGCACGCGGCGATTTCGTCGGGGGTCAGCGGGCGCGTGACGATCGAGTTCGACAGGATCGGGAACAGCCGGTTCTTGAGCTCGCGGTGCAGCGACTGCGAGGTGTAGCCGCCGGTGGCCACGCCCACCGCGCGGGCGCGCACGATGCCGCCGGGGGTGCGCAGGTAGTGGACGCCGTTGCGCGTTTCCCAGCCGGTCACGGGGCTGGACGGATGCACCTTGGCGCCCAGCTCGCGCGCGCGGCGCAGGTAGCCGAAGGCCAGCTTGCCGGCGTGGATGCCGATGCCTTCGGGCTCGTGCATCGCCCCGCAGGCTTCCTTGTCGTCGACGTATTCGCGCCGCACGGTGTCGGCGTCGAGGATGCGCGCGTCGTAGTTGAACACCTCGCGCAGGATCTTCGCTTCTTTCTCCAGCCCGGGCATCACCTTGTCGCGGTGCGCGATGTATAGGTGCCCACCCGGCTGCGGGTCGCAGTCGATGTCCTTGATCAGGCCCTTGAAGGTTTCCATGCCGTCGCAGACTTCTTCATGCAGGCGCAGCGCGGTATCGAGCCCGTAGCGCTGGATCCACTGCGAACGCTTGAGCCGCCCCGACGCGCATTGCGCCTGGCCGCCGTTGCGCGTGCTGCAGCCCCAGCTGACGCGGTTGGCTTCGAGCACGGTGGCCTTGATGCCGTACTGCTGCGCCAGGAAGATCGCGCAGGTCAGGCCGGTGAAGCCGGAGCCGATGATGGCCACGTCGACGTCGATGTCATGCGTGATCGGGCCGTCGTCGGCGGGCGGCGTGCCGGCGGTGCCGATCCAGTAGGTGGGGGCGTACTCGCGGCCCTGGCCGGGGGTGGGGGTATGCAGCGGGTCGTAGGCGGGGTCGTACGGACGCGACGGCGCGGTCGTGTGCTCGCCGCCCAGGGCACTGCGGGGGACTACGGCTTCCATGGCGCGTCTCCTGCGTTCAGGCTTGCGCGGCAACCACGGGCGCCACCACGGGCGGGCGGTCCTTGCGGTAGGCGTTCTTCACCGCGATCTTGCCGTCGCGGAAGGTGAAGACGTCGACCATGCGCGCCTCGATGCGGGCCCCGTCGGCGCGGGTGCCCTTGAAGGTGGATTCGCTGACGCCGCGGTCGCCCACGACAAAGTGCTCGCCATCGACCCATTGCGCGTCGGGGAAGGTCTGCCAGGCGAGCTGGAAGCCTTCGCGCACGGCGTCGCGGCCGATGAAGCTGCGGCCGAGCAGTTCGCTGCCGGCCACGCCGTGGAAGGCGCAGTCGTCGGCCATGAAGCCCATCAGGGCCTCGAGGTCGTGGCGGTTCCAGGCGTCGTTGAAGGCTTGCAGCAGTTCGATGCCGGCGGCGGTGTTGCGATCGGACATGTCTTGGTCTCCTGAGTGTTGTCCACCGGTCCGCGCAAGAAGGCGCTGCGGAACCGGCCATGACTCGAGGATAGGGAAGCCGGCCGCGGCGCTGTAGCGCCAGTTCGGGACAATCGCTTGGGCCAGCGCCAGCCGGCGCGTGCTCAGGCGGCCGGGCGGGCGCGGGAAGTGACGGTGGCGTCTGCTGCGGCCGCGCCAGCCGCCCCGGCGGTGGCCTGCAGTTCACGCGCGACATCCGCCAGCACACGGATGCCGGGCTCGATACGGTCCAGCGAGATCGACGAGTAGCCGAGCCGGAACACGTTGCGCGGCGCCGGCTCGGCCATGAAGAAGACGCTGCCGGGCTCGATCAGCACGCCCTGCAGCTCGGCCAGGCGCGTCAGCGCGTCGGCGTCGAGCCAGGACGGCCCTTCGATCCAGCATGACGCGCCGCCGGCGATCGGTACCGGGCGGAAGTCGGGCATATGCGTGGCCAGTGCGGCGAGCACCGCCTCGGCGCGCTCGCGGTGCGCGGCCGACAGGCGCCGCAGGTGCGCGTCGTAGTGGCCCAGTGACAGGAACAGCGAGAACGCGCGCTGGATATACGCCGACGGGTGCCGCAGCATCAGCCGCCGCGCCGCGCGCAGCTCGGCAATCAGCGGCGCCGGACCGACCACATAGCCGATGCGCAGCCCCGGCGCCAGGCTCTTGGACAGGCTGCCCACGTAGATCACGCGGTTGCCGCGATCCAGGCTCTTGAGCGTGGGCGTGGGGTCGCCCTCGAAGCGGCTCTCGCTTTCGTAGTCGTCCTCGATCAGCACGAAGTCCGCTTCCTCGGCCTGGCGCAGCAGCGCCTGGCGGCGCGCCAGCGGCATGGTGACCGTGGTGGGGCACTGGTGGCTGGGCGTGACGTAGACGTAGTCGCACGCGCGCTGCGCGTCGGACAGTGCCAGCCCCTCGCCATCGACCGGCAGCGGCACCAGATGCGAGGTATGCGAGCCGAAGATATTGCGCGCATCCGGATAGCCGGGGTCTTCGATGCCGACCGGCGTATCGGGGCTGACCAGCAGGTCGGCCAGCAGGTACAGCGCCTGCTGCGCGCCCACGGTGACCACGATCTCGTCGGCGCCGGCCCAGACGCCGCGGCGCGGCAGCACGCGCGTGCGGATCTGCTGCACCAGCGACTCGTCGTCGCGCAGGATCATGTCCTGGGCCCAGTCGTGGATGTCGAGCACGCTCAGCGCCTTCAGGCAGCATTCGCGCCAGTCGGCGGTGGGGAACAGCGCGGGGTCGTACTGGCCGTAGATGAAGGGGTAGGGATAGTCGCGCCAGTTGGCGCGCTTGACGATATTGCGCTGCTGTGTCGGGCGGAACACGAAGCGCCGCTCCCAGTCCGGTTCGCCGCCGCGCGCGGGCACCGGCTCGCCGCGCAGCGAGGCCACGCCGCTGACGCGCGTGCCGAGGATCTCGGGATTGACGAAATAGCCGCTGCGCTCGCGCGCCACCAGGTAGCCTTCATCGACCAGCTGCTGGTACGCCAGCACCACGGTGTTGCGCGCCACGCGCAGCTGCGCGGACAGTTCGCGGCTGCTTGGCAGCGGCTCGCCCTGCGGCAGCTGCTGGTCGAGGATCGCCGACACCAGCATCTGGCGGATCTTGCCCTGCAGGCTCAGGCCGGACAGCGCGTGCTGCTGGAACAGCTGGAACCACATGGTGGCGGGAGACTTGAGGCTCATGGTGCGGGGGCAGCTAAATGAAACAGCGCGCCAGCTTACTGCACTGGCGCGCCGCGTGGCACATCAATACTTGTGGAGGTCGGGCCTTGGCATCTCTGCCAGCGGTACTACCGGCTCCACGCCGCGACGAAACAGTTGCCGCGCGCCGTAGGCAATCAGCAGGATCAGCAGGCTGATCACTCCCAGTGCAAGCGGCGTGCGCTGGTCGGGGATGAAGGCCATGGCGACCACGATGCCGAGCATGCCCAGGATCGCGACATAGGTGAGATACGGGAAGCACCACATGCGCACGCGCAGCAGGTCCGGCGCTTCGCGCTCCAGCCGCGAGCGCAGGCGCAGCTGCGAGATCGCGATCAGGATGTAGACGAAGATGGCGACGGTGCCATACGAGTTGACCAGGAAGGCAAACACCGTGTCGGGCGAGACATAAGACATCACCACCGCGCCGTAGCCGAACAGCGTGGCCACCAGGATCGCGCGGACCGGCACGCCCTTGCGGCTGACGCGGGCCAGCGACTGCGGCGCATCGCCGCGGCGGGTCAGCGCGAACAGCATGCGCGACGAAGCGTACAGGCCGGAGTTGAGCGCCGACAGCACCGCGGTCAGCACGATCGCGTTCATGATCTGCGCGGCGGCGGGCACGCCCATCACGTTCAGCGCGCTCACGTACGGCGTGGCGATGCTGTTGGAGTTCCACGGCACCAGGCATACCACCAGCAGGATCGAGCCGACATAGAACACCAGCACGCGCGTGATTACCGAGCTGGTGGCCTTGGCCACGGCCTTCTGCGGTTCTGCCGTCTCGGCGGCGGCGATGGTGACGATCTCGGCGCCGAAGTAGAAGCCGGTGGCCGCGACCGCGCCGGTCAGCACCGGCACGATGCCGTTCGGCATGAAGCCACCGTTGGCGGTCAGGTTGGCCACCTGCATGCCCTGGGCGCCGGGAGCCAGGCCCAGCACGTACACGCCGGCGATGAACAGGAACACGATGATTGCCGCGACCTTGATCGAGGCGAACCAGAACTCGAACTCGCCGAACGACTTGACCGACACCAGGTTGGTCAGCGTCAGCATCACCAGCAGCACCAGGCTGATGATCCAGTTGGGCACGTCGGGCAGCCAGTAGCGCACCAGGTCGGCGCCGGCGACGGCTTCGAGCGCCACCACGATGACCCAGAAATACCAGTACATCCAGCCGGTCAGGAAGCCGGCGAGGTTGCCCACCGCGGGGCGGTCGTGCCAGGCTTCGCGCGCATACTCGTAGAAGCCGCCCGTGCCGGGCAGGGCGCACGCCATCTCGCCCAGCATGCGCATGACCAGCACGACCAGCAGGCCGGTGATCAGGAAGGAAAGGACCGCGCCGGGGCCGGCCGACTTGATGACGACGCCGCTGCCGACGAACAGGCCGGCGCCGATCACGCCGCCAAGCGCGATCATGGTCATGTGGCGTTGCTTGAGGCCGTGGGATAGTCCGTTGCCGGACTGTGGTTGTTGGATCATGGTGTGTCTCCTGTGCTGCGCGTGCTGCCGGTGCTACTTGCAGCCAGACCAGCGTTTTTGGCAGGCGCCACGGCTTCTCTTCTGTATAGGTGGCGGCGCGGGAAACGCCAGCCGGGGCCGTGGTCGGTTCAGTGTTGGCAATCCCGGTGCGGGATGCTTATCCGTCCATGTCGACTAGTCTCCGGTGTCTGCTTAAAAATCCGGAACCAGTTGTTCCGAAAAATAATTGTTTGACCGAAATGTAGGCCCTCCCCGGCGGAAGGTCAACCAGAAGTTTCGATAATTGATATGATTTGACTCTGAAAATGAAACTTACCTATGATGGAGCCAGGCATGAACGATATGCGCCTCGCCAAAAGTGACGCCAAGCCGGACGGAGACACGCCGGCACTGCGTTTGTTCGGCCTGCTCGAAGTCATCGCGGAGAAGGACCAGTCCTTCAACCTGCAGGCGCTGGTGGAAGAGACCGGCCTGCCCAAGCCCACGCTGCACCGCATGCTGCAGCAGCTCGAGGCGGCGGGGCTGATCCAGCGCAACGGCGACGGGCGGCAATACGGCACCGGCCTGCGGCTGCGCCGGCTGGCGGAGAACCTGTTGCTCAACAGCACCTCGCACGGCGCGCGCCACATGGTGCTGCGGCGGCTGGTGGAAGAAGTGGGCGAGAGCTGCAACCTGACCGCGTTTTCGGGCGGCGAGGTGCTGTACCTGGACCGTGTGGAAACCGCGGCGCCGCTGCGCTTCTACCTGCATCCGGGCTCGCGCGTGCCGGCGCACTGCTCGGCCACCGGCAAGCTGTTCCTGGCGCAGCTGGCGCCGGCGCAGCGGCAGCGGCTGCTGGCGCACGCGGAGCTGGAGCGGTACACGCAGAACACGCTGACCGACCCCGCGCAGCTGGAAGCGGAGCTGGAGCGCGTGAAGCGCGACGGCTACGCGCTGGATGACGAGGAATTCCTGCCCGGGCTGGTCTGCTTCGGCGTGCTGGTGCCGGCCGTCGACGGCGGCAAGTCGAACCTCGGGCTGGCGCTGCAGGCCCCGGTCATGCGCGTGGCGCGCGACAAGGTGGTGCAGCTGCTGCCCGCGCTGCAGCGCGCGGCCAGCGCGCTGGCGGCGATCGAGGCCGAAAGCGCCAGCAGCTGGCAAGGCGGCTCGGAAGGCGCGGAAAGCGGGGAAAGCGCGGAAAGCGCCGAAGAGGACGAATAGCGCGCACGGCGTCACGCGGAGTTGCTCCGCTGGTCGCGGTGCCAGGGTGACAAAAGGCATGGCGACCAACGAGGAGCATGAGGTGACGCAAGAGCAGTATGGCAAGCCGGACCGGATGATTCCGGTGCGCGAGGTGTTCGGCATCGATTCCGGACTGATGGTGCCGGCCTTCAGCGAGCGCGACGACCACGTGCCGGGGCTTGACCCGGCGTACCGCTTCCAGCCCGAGGTGACGTTGGCGATCCTGTCCGGCTTCATGCGCGACCGGCGCGTGATGGTGCAGGGGCTGCATGGCAGCGGCAAGTCGACCCATATCGAGCAGGTGGCGGCGCGGCTCAACTGGCCGTGCGTGCGCGTGAACCTGGACGGGCATATCAGCCGGCTCGACCTGGTCGGCAAGGACGCCATCGTCGTGCGCGACGGGCGCCAGGTGACCGAATTCCAGGAAGGCATCGTGCCGTGGGCGCTGCAGCGGCCGGTGGCGCTGATCTTCGATGAATACGACGCGGGCCGTCCCGACGTGATGTTCGTGATCCAGCGCATCCTGGAACGCGACGGCAAGTTCACGCTGCTAGACCAGAACCGCGTGATCCGGCCGCATCCGTCGTTCCGGCTGTTCGCCACCTCCAATACCGTGGGGCTCGGCAACGTCAACGGGCTCTATCACGGCACCCAGCTGCTCAACCACGCGCAGATCGACCGCTGGAACGTGGTTGCCACGCTGGACTACCTGCCGCATGAGGAAGAGGCGGGCATCGTGCTCGCGCGCGTGCCCGAGCTGGACAACGACGCCGGCCGCGCGCTGGTCGACGCCATGGTGGCCATGGCGGGGCTGACGCGGCGCGGGTTTGCGGCGGGCGACCTGTCGGCGCTGATGTCGCCGCGCACCGTGATCAGCTGGGCCGAAAACTGCCAGATCTTTCGCGATCCGGGCCTGGCGTTCCGGCTGACCTTCCTGAACAAGTGCGACGAGGCCGAGCGGCCGGTGGTGGCGGAGTATTACCAGCGCTGCTTCGGGCAACTGCCCGGCGACCCCGCCGCGGTTGCGGCCGCGTCGGAGTCCGCGCGATGACCGCGGCGTCGGCAGCGCAGCAGCTGCGCCGGCGCCAGCGGCAGGACGAACTCTCCGGCGCCGCCGTGCGCGCGCTGACCGGCGACGCGGCGCTGCATTTTCGCGACGGCCAGCTATGGCGCGCGATGCGGCCGGTGCCGCAGCATGCGCCGCACCTGCGCACCGATCCGGGCACCGACACGGCTGCCTGCCTGCGCGGCGCCGCCGACGGCGCCGCGCTGCGGCAGGCGCATTCCGATGCCGCGCTGCACCGCAGCCTCTGCCCCGCCGATCCGGTCGAACGCCTGCTCTTCGAACTGCTCGAGCAGCTGCGCTGCGAGACCCACCTGCCGCGCGGCATGGCCGGCGTGGCAGCCAACCTGCGGCACCGCTTCATGGCGTGGTCGCGCGCGTTCCATCGCTCGGGGCTGACCGAGGGCCATCTCGGCATCCTGCTCTATACCGTGGCGCAGGTGGCGTGGTCGCGCCTGAGCGGCGAGCCGGTGCTCGAAGACACCGAAGACCTGATCGAGGCCACACGCGCCGCCATCGTCCCGGTGCTGGGCACGGCGCTGGCCGGCCTGCGCGCGCAGCGCCACGACCAGTCCGCGTTTGCCGTGCATGCGCTGGCGCTGGCACGTGCCGTCGCGGAGATGGTCCGCAGCGAAGCACCGCAAGCCGGCGCGGACGGCGACAACGCCGTTTCATCGGCACGCGCGGGCTTTGCGCTGTGGCTCGATTTCGACGAGCCGGCGGCCGAGGCCTTCGCGCTCGCCGACAGCGGCCACAGCCGCGTGCTGGCCGACGCCACCGACGGCTACCGCATCTTCACCACCCGCTACGACCGCGAAGTGCGCGCCGCCACGCTGGTGCGCCGCGCCTTGCTCGACGAATACCGCACGCGCCTCGACGCGCGCATTGCCCGCGCCGGCGTCAACGTGGCGCGGCTGGCCCGCAAGCTGCGCGCCGCGCTGGCGCAGCCGCGCGTCGACGGCTGGTCCTTCGGCGAGGAAAGCGGCCGCATCGACGGACGCCGGCTGGCACAGCTGGTCAGTTCGCCCGCCGAACGGCGCCTGTTCCGCCGCGAAGCGTACAAGGCGCATGCCGATTGCGTGGTGGGCTTCCTGGTGGACTGCTCGGGATCGATGAAGGCGCGCGCGGAGCCGCTGACATTGCTGCTCGACCTGCTCGCGCGGGCCCTCGACCAGGCCGGCGTGGCCACCGAGGTGCTGGGCTTCACCACCAATGCGTGGAATGGCGGGCGCGCCCGCTCCGACTGGCTCGCGCGCGGCCGGCCGGCGCACCCTGGCCGGCTCAACGAAACCTGCCACATGGTATTCAAGGATGCCGCGCGCAGCTGGCGCCGTGCGCGCACCGACATGACCGCCTTGCTCAAGGCCGACCTGTTCCGCGAAGGCGTGGACGGCGAGGCCGTCGAGTGGGCGTGCGCCCGCCTGCACGCCACCGGCAAGGCGCGCCGCATCCTGCTGGTGGTGTCCGACGGCAGCCCGATGGATACCGCCACCGGGCTGGCCAACGATGCGTGCTATCTCGACAACCACCTCAAGGCCGTCGTGGCGCGGCATGAGGCGTTGCGTGACGTGGAGGTGCTGGGGCTGGGGGTGGGGCTGGATCTCAGTCCGTATTACCGGCACACGCTGGCGCTGGACCTGGCGCAGCCGGTGGATATGGCGATGCTGGATGAGGTGGCGGGGTTGGTGGGGGCGAGGCGGCGGTGAGTCCGCCGCCTTGTCTGATTTCTTGCCTGTACGCGATACGCGTACATCAAAGAAAATCCGTACGAATCGATGCGGTGCTGTATGATTATCTGAGGATGTACGCGTTACGCGTACATCGATACACACCGGAATGAGATATAAGTGAATCCTAAAGCACGCGTTGACGCCAATGCGTTGCTGCAAGCGGCAGCCGACGCCTTCCATGACGCCACCGCCATGCACGCAGAGCCGGTCCCGCCAATGCCGGACGCAGCCGGCCTCCCACTGAACGGTGCGATGCGCTTCGACCTGGGGCAGGGACGGACCGTTATCTTGCCAGTCGCGACCAGGCATTCGGTCGACCGCTTCTCCGCGGTCTCCGGCATCGCCGAATTGCAGCATCGGGTAGGGAAGACGCTGTTGCTGGTTACCTCGCATGTCTCGCAGGACATGGCGGAGCGCCTGCGTAGCAACGACATTGCCTTTCTCGATACCGCAGGCAACGTTTCGCTGCGCTTGCCGGACGCGTTGCTCTACGTGGTGGGCCGCCGGCCGCCGGAACGCGGGGTGCCGAAGCCGCGGGCGCGCACCGCCAGCCCAAAACACCTGGAAGTCTTGTTCGCCCTGATCGCAGATCCCGCTTTGGCGGCCGCGCCTTACCGCACTATCGCCAGCGCGGCGGGCGTTGCCCTGAGCACGGTCAACCTGGCACTGGATGACTTGCAGCACCGCGGCCTGCTGGCAGTCGGCCCGGATGGCAGGCGCCGTTTCAGCGACTGGGAGCGCGTGGTCGACGAATGGGCCGCGCTGTACCCGCTGCGCCTTAAGCCCCGACTGGCGTCACGGCGATTTGCCGCGACGCGGCCCGACTGGTGGCAGGCCATCGACCTGGCCCGGCACGATGCTGTTTTGGGTGGAGAGGCGGCCGCAGAAAAGCTCGCCCATCATCTGCGGGCCGAGCGCATCATGCTGTACGCGGCCTCGGCAACCCCTCGCGAACTTCTCCTCGAAGCGCGGCTGAAAGCGGATCCCGATGGCGAAGTCGAAGTCGTGCAGCGCTTCTGGCCCGCCTCATCCAAGACTGTCGCCACTGGCACACCGGATGTTGCGCATCCCATTCTGGTGTATGCCGACCTGCTGGATACCGGCGAATCGCGCAATGTCGAGGCTGCGCGGCAGATAAGAGAGCTATACCTTGCCCATCGTCCATGAACTCCCGGCGACACGCCCGATCGACGCTGACAGCAGATCCCTGCTTGGCGATCTGGACGCCGCCGCGAGTCAGCTTGGCATCCGCTACTTCATTGGCGGCGCGACGGCCAGGCAGGTCATCCTGGAAAACGTCTTCGGCAACCAGCCGGGCCGGCGCACGCACGATATCGACATCGGCATCTGCATTGCAGACTGGGCGGAGCATGAGTTGCTATGCCGGCAACTGATTGCCGCGGGCCGGTTCAGGCCGGTCGACAAGAACCCGCACAAGCTGACTTATCACCGCGATGGGGAGCGGGTGATGGTTCTCGACCTGATTCCCTTCGG
The DNA here is from genome assembly GCF_016894385.1 of Cupriavidus oxalaticus. NCBI lineage: Bacteria > Pseudomonadati > Pseudomonadota > Betaproteobacteria > Burkholderiales > Burkholderiaceae > Cupriavidus > Cupriavidus oxalaticus. Next base: position 2,040,513 of record NZ_CP069811.1, on the reverse strand, counting down.
CGACATCGAGAAGCCCGCTGCCAGCATCGCGTGGCCGCCGGCCATGGACACGGTGATGAACGTTGCCGGATTCCGGCAAGCCTTTGACGCGGCGATTCGCATTGTTGTTGACGACAGCCTCGTCGTTCCGTTTGCATCGCTGCCGGGCCTGGCAATGCTCAAGCTCCTTGCGTGGCATGACCGCCATGGCGACGACCGGCGCGACGCTACCGACCTGCTGACCCTGCTCTGCAGCTATGAATCGGCCGGCAACCAGGATCGCCTGTTCGGACAGGAGGCTGACCTGCTGGAGAAATACGACTTCGATATCGACATCGCAGCAGCAGCGTTGCTGGCTCGCGGGGCCGAAGCGGCGACGAAGCAGATCGTTACGGTACTCGGGGACGAGCGGGTCTTTCAACGATTGCTTGACCACATGGCGTTCGGCGATCGCCAGGCAGTCGTTGGCGACGGCATGGATCCGCGGCGGGTGCATCCAAGGATGCAGGCGTTTCGGGCGGAGTTCCTGCCGCTACTTGGATTGGAGCGGTAGGCCCCTGTCCGCAGCCGCCGCTGTTAGCTGCCTCGAGCAGCCGCTCCCTCAATCACGCCCGCACAGTCTCCTTCGGCTGCCACGACACCGCGATATCCCCATGGAGCGGTCGACACGAAGCGCAGGGGGCGCCGCCGGCGCCCCTACCGCGCCCCTACCGCACCCACGCCGAAATCGCCGGCAGCATCAGGCTGACCCCGATCCCGATCAACACCCCGAACGCTACCCGCCGCGTCGTGGCCGGCGAGAACGGCGGCGGAAAGCGCCGTCCCAGCAGCGTGGCGGCCACCACCACCGGCACGCCGAGCGCCGCCTGCAGCCAGATTGCGCCATCGAGCTGGCCCTGCCACGCCGAGAACAGCGTGCGCACGCTGGACGTGACGGTGAACACCAGGATCAGCGCGCAGCGGATCTCCACGGGCTTCATCGGCTGCCGGTAGAACTGGAAGATCAGCGGCGGCCCGGACACGCCGAACATGCCGCTCAGCAGCCCGCCGAACACGCCGCTCATGAAGAAGCTGCCATCGCCGGAGCGCCGCGGCAGCGGGTCGGGTTTGAACGCGGCGCTCAGGCCGCCGTACAGGATCACCGCGCCCAGCAGCAGTTGCAGCAGCGTGGCGGCGCTGGAACTCAGGTACTCCAGCACCAGCACGCCCACCAGCACGGAGGGCAGGATGCCGATCGCGGCCGCGCCCACGGCGCGCCAGTCGATATGCTGGAACTTGCCGGGCAGCGCGCAGGCGCTGTTGGCCAGCGTCACCAGGCTGACCACGGCCGCCACGGTGGCCACCGGCGCGAGGCCCAGCCCGCTGGTGGCGCCCATCACGATCATGCCCAGGCCGAAGCCGGTCACCGTCTGGAAGTAGGTACCCGCGCCGAGCAGGGCCTGCAGCCCCAGCAGCGGCAACAACAATTCCGCTTTCATGCCGCCTGCTCGCCCTTGCCGGCCTGTTCCGCGCAGGCTTGCGCCTGGACCACGGTGACGGCGATGACATGGAACACATCGTCCGCGCTGCAGCCGCGCGACAGGTCGTTGGCGGGCTTGCTCAGCCCCTGCAGCATCGGTCCGATGGCCTTGGCGCCACCGACGCGCTCGGCCAGCTTGTAGCCGATATTGCCGGACTCCAGGTTGGGGAACACCAGCACGTTGGCGCGGCCATTGACCTGCGAATGCGCGACCTTGCGCGCGGCGATCTCGGCGACGATGGCGGCATCGAGCTGCACGTCGCCATCGATGGCCAGGCCGGGGCGCTGCGCGCGCACGCGCTCGGTCGCGGCCACCACCTTGTCGACGGCGGCGTGGTGCGCGCTGCCGCTGGTGGAGAACGACAGCATCGCCACGCGCGGCTCGTCGTTCAGCAGCGCACGTGCGCTGTCGGCGGCGGCCATGGCGATCTCCGACAGCTCTTCGGCATCGGGATTCACCACCAGCCCGCAGTCAGAGAAGATCAGCCCGCCCTTGAGCGTGTGGAAGGGCTCGCACAGCATCATCAGGAAAAAGCTCGACACCAGCCGGAAGCCGGGCGCCAGCCCGATCAGCTGGATCGCGTTGCGCACCACGTCAGCGGTGGTGTGCTCCGCCCCCGCGACCGAGCCGTCCGCATGGCCGAGGCGCACCATCAGGTTGGCGAAGCACAGCGGGTCCAGCACCGCGCGCCTGGCTTCGTCCAGCGTCATGCCTTTCTTCTGGCGCAATGCGTAGAGCTGTTGCGCGAACGAGGGCGTCAGCGCGGAGGTGGCCGGATCGACCAGCGTGATGCCGTCCAGCGCGATGCCGTGGATGGCGGCAGCCGCGTTGATCTGGCGCGGGTTGCCGGCCAGCACGATGCGCGCGATGCCTTCCTGCGTGGCACGCTGCGCGGCCTGCAGGATGCGCGGGTCTTCGGCCTCGCACAGCACGATGCGGCGGGGGGCGGCGCGGGCGCGGTCGATGATGCGGAGGATGGGTTTCATGGTGGTTGGCTCGGTGAAACTGAAAAAAGGGCCGAAGCCCTTGTCATGCTGGTGGTTGGCTCCCCTCTCCCGCTTGCGGGAGAGGGGCAGGGGGGTGAGGGCAGGCGCGTGGCAAGCACGACAGCGCTTCACTCCGTGGATGCTCCCGCCCTCACCCCAACCCTCTCCCGCAAGCGGGAGAGGGAGCACCCAATCGAGAACGAAAGGGTGCGGCTTAGATCAGACGTAGTCCTTGTACTTGTCCAGGTAACGCACCGGCTTGGCCAGCGCGTCGCGGCGGAACGGGTCGCCCAGTTCACGCGTGCACATGATCTCGATGATCGTGGTCTTGCCATGATTCATCTGCAGGTCGATGGCGCGCTTCAGGGCCGGGCCCACGTCTTCCAGGCGATCCACCACGATGCCTTCCGCGCCCATCGCCTTGGCGATTTCGGCGAAGCTCTGGTTGTCGAGCTCGCCCGCGACGAAGCGGCGGTTGTAGAAGTCCACCTGGTTCTTCTTCTCCGCGCCCCACTGGCGGTTGTGGAACACCACCGCGGTCACCGGGATGTTGTGGCGCACGCAGGTCATGGTTTCCATCAGGCTCATGCCCCAGGCGCCGTCACCGGCGTACGACACGGCCGGGCGATGCGGCGCCGCGACCTTGGCGCCGATGATGGTCGGGAAGGCATAGCCGCAGTTGCCCCAGCTCATCGCCGCAAAGAAGCTGCGCGGCTTCTCGAAGCGCAGGTAGCTGTTGGCCACCGAGTTGATGTTGCCGATGTCGGTCGAGACCATCACATCTTCCGGCATGGCCTTTTCCAGCTCGCGCAGCACCTGGCGCGGATGCAGGTAGTGGCCGCCGGTGGGCGTGCGCTCCTGCTTCTGCTCCTCGATCATGTCCAGGCTGTACGGGTCGCGCTCATGCGTCCAGTCGTCCAGCTCCTTCTCCCACGCAGCCTTCTCGTTGGCGATGTCGGTGGCGCGGCCGTCGCGGGTGGCGTCGCAGGCCAGCGTGCGGCCGGCCAGGCGCTGGGTCAGCGCGATGGCGGCAGCCTTGGCGTCGCCGCAGATGCCCACCGAGATCTTCTTCACCAGGCCCAGCATCTTGTGGTCGGCATCGATCTGGATGATCTTGGCGTTCTTCGGCCAGTAGTCCATGCCGTGCTGCGGCAGCGTGCCGAACGGCCCCAGGCGCGAGCCCAGTGCCACCACCACGTCGGCGCGCGAGATCAGCTTCATCGCCGCCTTGGAGCCCTGGTAGCCCAGCGGGCCGCACCACAGCGGGTGGCTGGCGGGGAAGGAGTCGTTGTGCAGGTAGCTGTTGACCACCGGCGCGCCCAGGCGCTCGGCCAGTGCCTTGCATTCCTCGATCGCATCGGCCATCACCACGCCGCCGCCCGAGATGATCACCGGGAATTTGGCGTTGGCCAGCAGCTCGGCGGCTTCGTTCAGGCTCTGCTCGCCGCCGGGGCCGCGATCGAGGTTCTGCGGCTTCGGGATCTCGGCGGTGATCTTGCCGTAGAAGTGGTCGCGCGGGATGTTCAGCTGCGTCGGGCCCATTTCGGCCTTGGCGCGGTCGAAGCAGCGCGCGGTGAACTCGGCCATGCGCGCCGGGTTGGTGACGTGGCCCTGGTACTTGGTGAACTCCTGGAACATCGGCAGCTGGTTGGCTTCCTGGAAGCCGCCCAGGCCGATGCCCATGGTGCCGGCTTCGGGGGTGACGATCACCACCGGGCTGTGGGCCCAGTAGGCGGCGGCGATGGAGGTCACGCAGTTGGAGATGCCGGGGCCGTTCTGGCCGATCACCACGCCGTGGCGGCCCGACACGCGCGCATAGCCGTCGGCCATGTGGCCGGCGCCTTGCTCGTGCACCACCGGGATCAGGCGGATGCCGGCGGGGGCGAAGATGTCCATGGCGTCCATGAAGGCCGAGCCCATGATGCCGAACATGTCGGTCACGCCGTTGGCGGCCATCGTTTCGACGAAGGCTTCGGACGGGGTCATGGTCTGCGGGCCAGCCGGAACCTGGCTGTCTTTCGCTGCGGCCGAGCCACCGGAAACGGCGGGCTGCTTGGTGGTTTCGAGGTCGCGCATGGCGGGTGTCTCCTGGTTGGGGTGTTATAAAATGGAACAGTACGTTCCGAAAAATTGATGCGATGGTCGAAATGTAGGCGGAAGACCGGCTGACGTCAATAAGAAGTTTTGGTTTACGGAATGAATTGAACAAAAAAATGAGACGAAACGCGTTTGCAAGAGACTTATAGGTAACTAATGGCGGCCTGCGGCGACGGACCGCTTAGTGCAACGGCACCGCGGCTGCCCCGCGCGTGCCCGCTTTGCAACTGACTCGTAGAAACCCGCATTCGGGGCCTTGATCGCGCATATGCGTTCATTAATCGCGCAAAGTGACAGATAAGACCGTTGGCTGGACGCTGGGCGGCCACTAATCTCCGGTCAACGACGCGCCCCCGTCTCTCCGCCAGGCCTCAGAGGCCCCGCATGCCGGAGTCCGGGAAGCGCGAATTACCGGAACCCAGGCACACCATGATCCACGGCAAGACCACGTTAATCCCCCACATCGGCTATCCGACGGAATCGTTCAAGGCGCCGATGATCTACAACCCCTGGTTCGACCAGCAGGGCATCGACGCCGCCGTGATCCCGATGGGGGTCAAGCCGGACGACTACGCCACGGTGTTCCCCGCGCTGTTCCGCATGACCAATATCCGCGGCGCGCTGGTGACCATGCCGCACAAGGTCGCCACCGTCGGGCTGGTCGACGAACTCACGCCCGCCGCGCGCATCGCCGGCGCCTGCAACGCCGTGCTGCGGCGCGACGACGGCACGCTGGTCGGCGACCAGTTCGACGGCGAAGGCTTCGTGCGCGGCATCCGGCGCAAGGGCTGCCGGCTCGAAGGGGCGCGCGCCATCGTGTCGGGCAGCGGCGGGGTGGGCAGCGCCATTGCCGCCTCGCTGGCCGCGGCCGGCGTGGCCGAGCTGGCGCTGTTCGACGCCCGCGAGGCGGCCGCGCGCGCGCTGGCGCAGCGCCTCGCCGAACACTACCCGGCGTTGCGCGTCAGCACCGGCTGCGCGGACCCGGACGGCTTCGACGTGGTGGTCAATGCCACGCCGCTGGGCATGCAGCCCGGCGATCCGCTGCCGTTCGACGTGGCGCGCATCGCCCCCGGCGCGATGGTCGGCGAGGTGGTGATGAAGCAGGAATACACGCCGCTGCTGCAGGCCGCGCTGGCCCGCGGCTGCAAGGTGCAGGTGGGCACCGACATGCTGTTCGAGATGATCCCGGCCTACCTGGAGTTCTTCGGCTACGGCACGGCCACGCCCGACGCGCTGCGCGAGGTGGCGCAGATCCGCTACTGACGCATCGACGGGCCGGGGCGCAAGCCCTTGCCCCAACGCCGCGCGCAGGCCACCACACAAAGGCACGCCGGCAAGCAAGACTTCTTATCCATTGGTGGAGACAGACAACATGACAACGACTCACAAGGAGCTGCCGGCGGCTTCCGCATTCGGCAACTCGCTCGGCGACAAGGTGCGTGCCGCCTTTGCCTTCGGCAAGGTGCGCTGGGGCATGCTGGCGCTGGTGTTCTTCGCGACCACGCTGAACTATGTCGACCGCGCCGCGCTGGGCGTGCTGCAGCCGGTGCTGGCCAAGGCCATGGCCTGGACCGCGCAGGACTACGCCAATATCAACTTCTGGTTCCAGGTCGGCTATGCCATCGGCTTTGCGCTGCAGGGCCGCTTTATCGACCTGGTCGGCGTCAAGCGCGCCTTTGCGCTGGCGGTGCTGCTGTGGAGCATTGCCTGCGGCGCGCATGCGTTCGCGGCGTCGGCGGTCGGCTTCATGATCTGCCGCTTCTTCCTGGGCTTGACGGAGGCGGCCAACTACCCGGCCTGCGTCAAGACCACGCGCATCTGGTTCCCGGCCAGCGAGCGTGCCATCGCCACCGGCATCTTCAACGCCGGCACCAATGTCGGCGCCATGATCACGCCGATCATGCTGCCGCTGATCCTGCAGGCATGGGGCTGGCAGGCCGCGTTCCTGGTGATCGCTTCGCTGGGCGCGATCTGGCTGCTGTTCTGGCATCTGCGGTACCACAACCCCGAGCAGCACCCGACCGTCAGCGCCGCGGAACTGGACCACATCACGCGTGATGTCGAGCCGGTGCCACAGCGCATCCGCTACGCGCAGATCCTGCGCATGCGCGGTACGTGGGCCTTCGCGCTGGCCTACGCCATCACCGCGCCGGTGTTCTGGTTCTACCTGTACTGGCTGCCGCCGTTCCTCAACCAGCAGTACCAGCTCGGCATCAGCGTGACGCAGATGGGCCTTCCGCTGATCGTGATCTACCTGTGCGCCGACGTGGGCAGCGTGGGCGGCGGCGCGCTGTCGTCGTGGCTGATCGCGCGCGGCATGCCGGCGGTGCGGGCGCGGCTGCTGTCGATGCTGGTCTTTGCCGTGTGCATCGTTTCGGTGGTGATGGCCGCCGGCGCCAGCAGCCTGTGGATGGCCGTGGCCGCGATCTCGGTGGCGATCGGCGCGCACCAGGCATGGACCGCCAATATCTGGAGCATGGTGATGGACTACACGCCCAGGCACGTGGTCAGCTCGGTGTTCGGCTTCGGCGGCATGATCGGCGCGATCGGCGGCATGTTCATGACGCAGCTGGTGGGCTATGTGCTGACCGTGACCAACAACAACTACGCGGTGCTGTTCACGATGATTCCGTGCGCCTACTTCATCGCGCTGACGTGGCTGTTCTTCCTCGCGCCGCGCAAGGTGCCTGACGCTGTCTGACGGCAATCCCTCGCCGGCACTGCGCGTGCCGCGAGTACGACAACAAAGACCGGGACAACACTCCGATGCATAAACGATTCATTGCGCTGCTCGCGCTGGGCGCGGGCAGCGTGCCCGCTGTCGCCCAGACTTCCGGCGGCGTCACGCTCTACGGGCTGCTCGATACCACCATCCGCTACAGCACCAACGAAGACGCGGCCGGCCACAGCCGCACGCAGATGACCGACGGCGTGCTGACCGGCAGCCGCTGGGGCATCCGCGGCACCGAGGATATCGGCGGCGGCAACAAGGCGTGGTTCATCCTGGAGTCGGGCTTCTCGCCCGACACGGGGACCAGCCAGCAGGGCGGGCGCCTGTTCGGGCGTACCGCGGTCGTCGGCTTCGACGGTCCTTACGGCAAGCTCGCGCTCGGCCGCCAGTACACGCTGGCGCATGAAGTGCTGTCGTCGTATGAGGCCATGGCCTTTGCCAACAATTCCATCGTCGGCTACCAGGGCGGCAACTACACCGGGCTGCGCTACGACAACACGCTCAAGTACATCAAGAGCTTCAACGGCCTGCAGGTGGCGGCAGCCTACACCTTCGGCGAGGTGCCGGGCAGCATGAAGACCGGTTCCGCAGCGGCGGGGTCGCTGGTGTACAGCTCGGGACCGCTGGAAATCGGCGCGGTCTACCAGCAGACGCAGAACGTCACCTCGGCCTATTTCGGCGCGGTGCCGGCGGCGCAGGCGAGCAAGCAGACGGTGTGGGGCGTGGGCGGGACGTGGAAGGCGGCGCGGTCGCAATACTACCTGGGCTATACCAACAACCGGCTCGACGTGGCGGACTATCGCAATAACGTGGGCTATGTCGGCACGCGCTTCAGCCTGACGGATGCGCTGGTGTTTATCGGCACGTTCCAGGTCGACTGGCTGCGGCACGCGGGGCAGGGCGGCAAGCGGCTGACTACCGCGGGCATGCTGGACTACAACTTCAGCAAGCGGACCGATGTGTATGTGGAGGTGGACTACACCCACCTGCAGGGGCAGTGGATTGCGCTGAACGGCGGGGCGGGGTTTGTGAGCAGCGGGAATACGTACGGGAACAAGACGCGGCTGGGGGTGATGGCGGGGGTCAGGCATAAGTTTTAACAGCGCAGCCTAATCCATCGCCGCGGGTGTGCTCCCTCTCCCGCGAGCGGGAGAGGGGAGCAAACACTCCGCGTGCGACGGTTGCCGGCAAACTCAGGCCCTCACCCCCGTCACCCCGTCACCTGCGCCACCGCCGCCACCGCCAGCCCATACCCCTTCACCCCCAGCCCCGCCATCACCGCCACCGCCACCGGCGAAATCCACGACTTGTGCCGGAACGCCTCGCGCGCATGCACGTTGGAGACGTGGTACTCGATCACCGGCACCGCAGCCCCCTTGATCGCATCGTGCAGCGCGATCGACGTATGCGTGAGCGCGCCCGCATTCAGCACCACGCCGGCCATCTCGCCGCTCGCGCACAGCCTGCCCGCCTCGTGGATCCAGTCGATCAGCTGCCCTTCGTGATTGCTCTGCCGGCACTCGGCCCGCAGCCCGAGCCGTTCTGCGGCCTGCTGGCAGATGCGTTCCACATCGGCGAGCGTCTCGCTGCCATAGACGGCCGGCTCGCGCGTGCCGAGCAGGTTGAGGTTGGGCCCGTTGAGCACCAGTACTGTCTTCATCATGTCTCCTTCGTGTTTCCTGTCATCGGCCGGCAATGCTGGCGCGGCCACGGCCGATAGCCTATCGTTTAGCCCTCGCCCCATCATCGACTGCCATGGAAATTCAGCATGCGCCCAGCGCGAACAATGACCCGTTCCTGCGCGACCTGCGCCTGTTCTGCGCGGTGGCGCGGCGCGCCAGCTTTATCGGCGCGGCCCAGGAGACGGGCATTTCGCCGGCCCATGTGAGCAAGCGCATCGCCATGCTGGAGGCCATGCTCGGCGCGAAGCTGTTCCACCGCACCACGCGCCGCGTCAGCGTCACGGCCGAGGGCGAGAGCGCGTTTGCGTGGGCGCAGAAGATCCTGGAAGACGTGGACGGCATGCTGGAAGCGGTCGGCGGTGCCGGCGGCGAGGCGCGCGGACAGTTGCGCATCGCCACCAGCCTGCGGCTGGGGCGCCGGCACGTGGCGCCGGTGCTGTCGCTGCTGCGGCAGCAGCATCCGGCGCTGGAGGTGTGGCTGGAACTGCTCGACCGCCGCGTCGACCTGATCGGCGAGCAGTTCGACCTCGATATCCGCGTGGGCGAGGTGCACGAGCCGCACCTGATCGCCAGCCGCATCGCCACCGGCAGCCGCGTGCTGTGCGCGGCGCCGGCCTACCTGGCGCGGCGCGGCATGCCGGAGCATCCGTCCGACCTGCCGCGCCATGACTGCCTGCTGCTGCGCGAGCGCGACCAGGCCTTCGGTGTGTGGCGGCTGCAGGGGGACGGTGGCGGCTGGGAGACCACCAAAGTCACCGGCCCGATGGCATCGAATGTCGCCGACGTGACGCACGAGTGGGCCCTGGAGGGCTACGGCATCATCATGGCGTCGGTCTGGGACGTGGCCGCCGCGGTGCGGGCGGGCGAACTGGTGCGCGTGCTGCCCGGCTGGCAGCATCCGTCCGACATCTGGGCCGTGACCAGCGCGCGGGCATCGGCCTCGGCGCGCATGCGCGTGTGCCTCGCTTTCCTGAAGGCGCAACTGACACAAGGGCCGCACGCGCTGGCGACATCGCTGGAAGGGTAGGCCCCCTACAGCACGCGCATGATCAGCAGCGCCGTGTCCTGCAGCACCTGCAGCACGCGGTCCAGCGCCTGCTGCGGGGTCTCGTCGCCGATCGGCATGTTGACCGACAGCGCGGCGATCACCTTGCCGTGGCGGTCGCGCAGCGGCACCGCCACGCCGCGCACGCCGGTCTGCAGCTGCTGCTCGAGCATCGCATAGCCCTGCGCGCCGGCCTTGCGGATCTCTTCCAGCAGCCGGTCGTGCTGCAGGATGGTGTAGGGCGTGTAGGGCGCCAGCACCACGTTTTCCAGCCATGCCCTGACCTGTTCCTGCGGCCGCGACGCCAGCATCATCACGCCCGCCGACCCCAGCGGCGCCGGCACCCGCGCGCCCAGCACGAAGCCCGTGCTCATCACGCGGTTGGTGCTGGTGCGGGCGATGAACACCAGCTCCCAGCCATCGAGCACGCTCAGGTAGGCGGCCTCGCCAAGCTGCGCGGTGATCTGCTGCAGGAACGGCTGCACCGTGCGCGGCAGCCGCGCCGAGTCGAAGTACGACCAGCCCACCTTGAGCACACGCGGCGTCAGGCTGAACAGCGTGCCGTCGCTGGTGGTGTAGCCCAGGTGCTCCAGCGTCAGCAGGTAGCGGCGCGCGGCGGTGCGCGTCAGGCCGGTGCGCTCGGCCGCCTGCGTGGGCGTCAGGCGCGGATGGTCGTGGTCGAAGGCCTCCAGGATGGCCAGGCCTTTCTCCAGCCCGGCGATCCAGTCGCGCCGGTTCAGCGGTTCGTTTTCCATGGTTAACCCTTGCTTCGCGCGATAGATGATTGCATCGGAGCGATTGTCGCACGCATGCGCGCGAATGACGGTTGTTGCGGGCAATGATGGCCCATAACCTTGGGAAATCCAAGCCGCTACCTCGACTGACCGCCATGACCCTCTTTCCTGTCCCGCTGCGCAAATCGATCGCTACCGTCACCTTGTCGGGATCGCTGCCGCAGAAGCTGCAAGCCGCTGCCGACGCCGGTTTCGACGGCGTGGAGATCTTTGAGGACGACCTGCTGCAGTTCCCCGGCACGCCCGCCGAGGTCCGGCGCATGGCCGCCGACCTCGGCCTGCAGATCGTGCTCTACCAGCCGCTGCGTGATTTCGAGGCCATGCCGGGCGGCCTGTCCGCCGCCGAACTGGCGCGCGCCGGGCGGAAGTTCGATGCGATGGAGCAACTCGGGGTGGACCTGGCGCTGGTCTGCAGCAACGTGCAGGACGCGGCGCTCGACGATCCCGCGCGCGCCGCCGCCGACCTGCACGCGCTGGCCGAAGCCGCGGCCCGCCGCGGCCTGCGCCTGGGCTACGAGGCGCTGGCCTGGGGCCGCCATGTGCGCCGCTGGCGGCAGGCGTGGGACATCGTGCAGCGCGCCGGGCATCCCGCGCTGGGGCTGATGCTGGACAGCTTCCATACGCTGGCGCTGGGCGATACGCTGCATGGCCTCGACGCAGTGCCGGCCGGGCGGATCTTCTTCGTCCAGCTTGCCGACGCGCCGCGCATGCCGCTGGACGTGCGCACCTGGAGCCGCCACCACCGCAATTTCCCCGGCCAGGGCGACCTGCCCGTGGTCGGCTTCACGCGTGCGGTGCTGCGGGCCGGCTATCGCGGGCCGCTGTCGCTCGAGGTGTTCAACGATGCCTTCCGCGTGGCGCCCCCGCTGCCGGTTGCGCGGGACGGGCTGCGCTCGCTGGCATGGCTGGAAGCCGTGACGAACGGCGCGCCCGTGGCCGCAGCGCGCGCCGGCGGCGCGGCGCTCGCGGCACGATGAAACGCTAGGCCGCGCCCGCCTGCCGCGCCGCCGGCCGTGCCGGCAAGGCGCGCTCGCGGGCCGCCACCGCGGTGCCGGCCACGCCGCTGGCGGCGATCATCGCCACGCCCAGCAGCGACCACGCATCGGGCAGCCAGCCGAACACCAGCCAGCCGCCCAGCATGGCAAAGGCGATCTGCAGGTAGAGATAGGGCGTCAGCACGCCGACCGGCGCGCGCGCATAGGCCAGCACCAGGAACATGTGCCCGGCGCAGCCGGCGAGCGCCATGCCTGCCAGCAGCCACCAGTGCAGCGCGTCGATGTGCCAGGTCCACGCCAGCGGCAACGCCGCCGAAAGGAGCACCGCGGCAATGCAGCCGGTATAGAAATGCGTGGTGCCGGCGCCGTCGGTCCGGGTCAGCACGCTGGTCAGCAACTGGTAGGCGGCGTTGAGGCAGACCGCCGCAAGCGGCAGCAGCATGGCCGGCTCCAGGCCGGCGCCGGGGCGGATCACCACCAGCGCGCCGGCGAATCCGGCCAGCAGGCAGAGCCAGCGCAGCGCCGACATGCGCTCGCCGAACAGCGTCGCCGCCGCCAGCGCGATCGCCAGCGGCGTCAGGCTGACCACCGCGGTGAACTCGCCCACCGGCAGCACCTGCAGGCTGAAGAACGCGCACACGCTGGACAGCACCATCGTCACCGCGCGCGTGGCCTGCAGCCACGGCCTGCGGGTGCGCAGCAGGGTGCGGCCGCGCGCCGGCAGCAGCACCGCGCCGGTCAGGGCCGCCTGCGCGAGATAGCGGACCCACAGCGCCATCACCACCGGGACGGCGGCGCCGGTGATCTTGGTCATCGTGTCGAGCGCGGCAAAGCATGCCACCGCAGCGACCATCAGCGCGATGCCCTGCAGGGCCCGCGAACTTCCCATGGCGCTCATGGCGCCATCCTTGACCGCAACATGTCAGCGTTCCAGGCTGGTCCTTCATGAAGCCGAGGGTACTGTCCCGGGCGCGGTCGATGGCGCCGGCGGCTGGAAAGTCAGAATTCGCTGCCAGCGAACAATCCCTGCTCAATGGATGAAACCGCCCTTGACGAAGCGAACCGGCTCGGCGTCCATGCGCAGCAACAGCGCCGTCAGGCCATCGATCCCGGCAGGCATGGCCCGCGTCGCGGCGGCCGGCCCGGACACGCAGACGAGGTCGGCATCGGACCATGCGCTGCCCGGCGTGCCGCGCGCGCGCAGCCATCCCGCGCGGTCGGAGAGCAGTTGGGTGCCGGCCAGCTGTGCCGGCGGCAGGCCGGCAATCGCCGCCATGGCCTGCCAGGCCTGGGTCGATGTTGCCGTGCAGCCGGCGCGGAAGCGCGGCACCTGCGCCGGCGCGCGGCCGTCCGGTGTGACGAGCACGGTCACGAAGCGCGGGTCTTCATAGGGCAGGGAAGCGGCGCTCCCGTCCACCGCCACCAGCCGCACGCGCTGCTCGCCGCGCCAGTGCGACAGCGCCACCGGGGACGCGTCGCCGCAGCGGATGGCCATCTCCGGCAACCGCAGCGGCACCGGCCAGTTGCCGTCGGCACTGTTGGCTGCCGACAACGCCTTCATGTAGTCGATCACGGCCCAGGCCTCGCGATCCCTCAGCTCGCCACGGAATGCCGGCATGGTCTGCTGGCCGCGTCGGTCTTGCATGCCGGACAGCACGTGCCAGAACAGCTCGCCATCGGCGCGGCGCGCGAGCAGGGGACTGGCCAGCGTTGGCGGCCATTGCGGCAGGCTGCCGGCCAGCGGCCCTTCGCCGCGGCCGTCATGGCCGTGGCACGCGGCGCAATGCTGCGTGTAGACGCGTTGCCCCAGCGCGATGGCATCGACCGCAAAACGGGTAGGGCTGGCGTGGAAGCTGGTGGGGCTGGCGGGGCCGAGCAGCAGCGACGCCTGCGGCCACGGCGCCAGCAGCAGGGCCAGCATCGCTGCCGCCAGCAGCATCGGGCGGCCCCGGCGCCAGGCGATGGCGAAGGCGACCGCCAGCACGGCAAAGGCGAGCGCGCACAGGCTCAAGCCTACCTGCCGTGCCAGGGCCAGGTCGATCAGCAGCGTTTCGCCGGCAATGCGCCGCGCCCACGGCCAGGCCGGCTGGCCATGGCTGGTGCCGGTCAGGCCCAGCGCATGCCACAGCCACAACAGGCCCAGCTGGCATTTCTCGATCAGGACAAGCAGTGCGTTGAGCCACGCCTGGGGCGGCGGGCCGCTCATGGCGCGGCCCGCCCGGTGCTGCGAAGGGCCATTACCAGCTCGCGTCCAGTCCCAGGTGGCGCAGCGCTTGGTGCCGCAGTTCGGTCAGGCGCGGGTCGCCGCGATGGCGCGGGTAGGGCAGGTCGACCTTCAGCTCCGCCGCGATGCGCGCGGGCCGCTGGCTGAACACGATCACGCGCTGCGCCAGGAACAGCGCCTCTTCCACGTCGTGCGTGACCAGCAGCGCCGAGAAGCGCGAGCGCTGCCACAGTTCGACCAGGTCGCTCTGCATCGCCAGCCGCGTCAGCGAATCGAGCTTGCCCAGCGGTTCGTCCAGCACCAGCAGGCGCGGATCGTTGACCAGCGCGCGCGCCAGCGCCACGCGCTGCGCCATGCCGCCGGAGAGCTGGTGCGGGAAGGCGCGCGCGAACGATTCCAGCCCGACGCGGCGCAGCGCGTCGTCGACGCGATGGCGCTGCTGCGCGAGGATGCCCTGTGCCTGCAGGCCGAGCGCGACGTTGTCCCACACGCGGCGCCACGGGTACAGCGTGGGGTCCTGGAACACCACGATGCGCGAGGGATCGGGCTCGGCGATGGGCGTGCCGTCCTGCAGGATCTCGCCCGACGCGGGCTGGTCCAGGCCGGCAACGAGCCGCAGCAGCGTGGACTTGCCGCAGCCGCTGGGGCCGAGCAGGGCGACGAATTCACCCGGTGCGACATTGAGGTCGACGTCGTCGAGGACCTGCAGGCGCTCGTTGCCGTGGCCGAACCAGTGGCTGACCTGGTGGATGTCGATGCGGGCGCCGGTCTGTACTTTCGGGTCATCACCTGCCGCCGCGTTAACTCCCCTCTCCCGCTCGCGGGAGAGGGGCTGGGGGAGAGGGCCGGCGTTTGCAGCACCTGTATCGCCTGCGGCCCAGCCAGCGCCTGCCCTCACCCCCGACCCCTCTCCCGCTGCGCGGGAGAGGGGAGCCTTCTGCGGGCGCACGTGAGATCTCGATGCTTTCAACCGCTCCACCACGCTCACCATTTCACCGTCCCCTTCTGCCACGACAACACGCGGTCCCGCGCCACGAACAGCAACGTGATCACCCCGGAAAACAGCAACGCCATCACGATCAGCGCCGCATACATGTTCACGTACGAGGCCCACCCCTGCGCCCAGGTCAGGTACCACCCCAGCCCCGATTTCACGCCCATCATCTCGGCCGTCACCAGCACCGAGAACGACGCCCCCAGCCCCATGAACAGCCCGACAAACACCTGCGGCAGCGCTGCGGGAATCGCCACGCGCAACACCAGGAACCAGCCCGAGGCGCCCAGCGTGCGCGCCACGTCGTAGTAGCTCTTGTTGACGCCGGCGACGCCCGACCACGTCAGCACGGCCACCGGGAAGGCGGTCGCCAGCGCGATCAGGAACACCGCGGCCGAATAGCTCGACGGAAAGAAGTAGAAGGTCAGCGGCAGCAGCGCGGTCGACGGCAGCGGACCCAGCACGCGCAGCAGCGGATGCACCCAGTAGCCGATGCGCCGCGACCAGCCGATCGATACGCCCACGAGGAAGCCCACCAGCCCGCCATACGCCACGCCCAGCCCCAGCAGCTTCAACGTGTTGAACACGCTGTCGCCGAGCCGGCGCCAGTCATCGGCATAGACCTCGATCAGCGCCTGCGGCGGCGCGAAGAACGGCGTCGGCAGGATCGCGGTCTTGGCGGTCAGGATCTCCCATGCGGACAGTACCGCCGGCACCGCCACCAGCCACGGCCCTGCGGTCCGCAGCGCAGCCAGCGGCCGTTGCAGCGCGCGCACGTGCTGGCCGCCCGGTGCGAACAGCGCGAGCAGCGCCAGCAGCGCGGCGGCTGACAGCGCGGCCAGGCCGAGCTCCTCGGTATAGGCCCAGTCACTGAAGCCCACCACTTGGTTGGGCCAGCGCCACGTCAGCGCGCCGAAAGCGGCCCACGCCAGCGCCGCGAGCAGGCCCACGGGCCAGATGCGAGCGGCGCTGGCATCCTGCGCGCGCACGCCGGAAGCCGCGGCGGCCGGCTGGCGCGCCAGCCGCGCATCGAGTGCAGGTTGGCTTGTCGTCATCGCTTACCCCAGGACATTGGCGTAGACATGCTGCGCCAGGCGTTTGGCATCGGTGCTCTTCTTCAGCACGCCGATGCGGCGGAAATCGTCGGCGTAGAACGCGATCTCCTCGCGCAGGTCGACGCCGGTCGGGTGGTGGTTGAAGGTCAGCGTGGCGAACAGCTTGCGCAAGTCCTCGGGGTTGATCTTGGGCGAGTACTTTGCAAAGACCTTGGCGGCTTCGTTCGGGTTCTCGTCGACATAGTCGGTGGCCTGCACGATGGCACGTGCCAGCGCCGCTGCGGTGGGCTTGTCATTGCGCACCAGTTCCCCGCGCGCGCCGACCACGCAGCAGACCTTGCGCGCGTATTCGCCGGTGAGGTTGGTGGCCAGTTCCACGTAGGCGCCGTTGGTGCGCTTCTCCAGCAGGTACAGGTTGGGATCGCCGTCGGCGATGGCCTGGATCTCGCCCTTGTCGACCGCCACGCCGAGCAGGTCGGCCGGGTACTGGCGCCAGGTGATGTCCTTGTCCGGGTCGATGCCGTTCTTGGCCAGCAGGATGGTGAAGAAGTGCTTGCCCGGCGCGGCCAGGTCGCTGACGCCCACGGTCTTGCCCTTCAGGTGCTGCAGGCTGGTCACGCCCGCTGCCTTCGCTCCCACCAGCCGCACGCAGCCGCCGTGCGAGCTGCCGATGATCTTGACGTCGAAGCCTGCCTCCAGCGGCTTGAGCCAGCGGTGGATCATGCCGACCGCGGCATCGGCCTTGCCGGTGGCGATCGATTCCAGCAGCTGGTCGGTCGAGCCGCTGTAGTTGATCAAATCGACCTGCAGGCCGTTTTTCTCGAAGAAGCCTTTCTCCTGCGCCACCACGATGGGCGTCAGGCAGAAGGCATTCTGGTTCCAGGCAAAGGTCAGCTTGCGCGGCGCCGACCACGCCTGGCGCCCCAGGATCAGCGCGGGCGCGGCGATGGCGGCGGCGCCGGCCAGGCGCAGCACGCTGCGGCGGCGCGGGTCGGTGTCGTTGTCGTTGTGGTTGTGCTTCTGGCTCATGGTGATAACTCCCCGATTCTTGTTGTGGGTGTTCAGGCGGCGCGGCGCTGCGCGAGGTGCGCGGCATCGTGCTGCGCCACCAGCTCGCGCACGCGCGGGATCAGCTCGCGGCCATAGTCGATGGCGTCTTCGAGCGGGTCGAAGCCGCGGATCAGGAAGGTGGTCACGCCCAGTTCGTAATAGGCCAGCAGTGCCTGCGCCACCTGCTCGGGCGTGCCGACCAGGCCGGTCGAGTTGGAGCGCCCGCCGGTCTCGCGCGCGATTGCGGTCCACAGCCGCTGGTCGACGCGGTCGCCTCTGTCGGCGGCGGCGAGCAGCCGGCGCGCGCCTTCGCTCTGCTGCGGGCCGCCCCGGCTGTAGCCGGCCTGCACGCGCAGCGCGCGGGTGCGTTCCAGGATGCTGTCGGCGCGTGCCCACGCCTTCTCCTCGGTCTTGGCCAGCACCGGGCGGAACGAGACCGAGAAGCGCACCGTGCGGCCATGGCTTGCCGCCTCCGCACGCACGCGGGTGGTCAGTTCGCGCACCTGGTCGAGCGATTCGCCCCACAGTGCATAGACGTCGGCGTGCTTGCCGGCGACCTTCAGCGCCGCTTCTGACGCGCCGCCGAAATAGACCGGCACATGCGGCTGCTGTGCCGGCTTGACTTCGGAAAAGCCCTGCGTGAAACGGTAAAACTCGCCAGCATGGTCGAACGGTTGCGGCTCGGTCCAGATGCGGCGCAGGATCTGCAGGTACTCGTCGGTGCGTGCGTAGCGCTGGTCATGGTCGAGGAAATCGCCGTCGCGCTGCTGTTCGCTGTCGGAGCCGCCGGAGATGACATGCACGCCCAGCCGCCCGCCGCTGAACTGGTCGAGCGTGGCGATCTGGCGCGCGGCCAGCGTCGGCGCGGTAAAGCCGGGCCGGTGCGCCAGCATGAAATGGATGCGTTCGGTCACGCTCGCGGCATAGGCGATCGTCAGCGTGGCCGACGGCCCGGTCGAATGGTGCGGCACCAGGATGCGGTCGAAGCCGGCCTGCTCGTGCGCCTGCGCAAAGGCGCGCACATAGTCGCGGTCGATCACGGGGCCCGCAGGCGGGTGGATCTCGGACTGCTTCTGGCTCTGGATCATGCCGATGAAATCGACGCTCATGCGTACGCTCCTGATGCGGTGATGGCGGCGGCGTGCCGCCCGGGCTTGGTATGGACTGGGAAACAAAGTAAGCCAGCGGCGCGCTTCGACTAACGAATAAAAACGACGGACCATATTCAATAAGCGTCGTTTTCGGAACGCAGGCGCGGCGCTACGCTATGCGGCATTCATGGCAACCGGCCCAAGCTGCCTGGATTGCCAACTGTCCTTCCCCCGGAGTGCCGTTCCATGTCTTCAACGTCTTCCCTGCGCCGCGTGCCCGCCGGCGACGCGCGCCTTGGCGAAGTGCTGGCCGAACTGTCGGCGCGCTTTGCCGCCGGCGCCGCCGCGCACGACGCCGCGGCCAGCTTCCCGCATGACAATGTCGCGCAGCTGCACGCGCAAGGCCTGGTCGCGCAGGTGGTGCCGCGCGACTACGGCGGTGGCGGGGCCGGGCTGGCGCAGGCGCGCCGCATCATCGCGGCGGTCGCGGGTGGCGACCCGGCCACGGCGCTGGTGCTGACCATGACCTACCTGCAGCATCGCGCCATCGCGCGCCCCGATTCGCGCTGGCCGCACGTGGTGCGCGAGCAGGTCTTTGCCGATGCGGTGCAGGACGGGGCGCTGATCAACGCGCTGCGCGTCGAGCCTGAGCTCGGCTCCCCTGCACGCGGCGGCCTGCCCGGCACCATCGCCACGCGGGTCGGCGATGGCTGGCGCCTGAGCGGCCGCAAGCTGTACAGCACCGGCATCCCGGCACTGCGCTGGCTGGCGGTATGGGCGCGCACCGACGAGCCGCAGCCGCGCGTGGGCGTGTTCCTGGTGCCGGGGCCGGCAGCGGGCGTGGCCGGCGTGCGCATCGTCGAGAACTGGAACCACCTGGGCTTGCGCGCCTCCGGCAGCCACGAGACCGTGCTCGACAATATCTGGATCCCGCTCGACCACGCCGTCGATATCCGGCCGCCCGCGGCATGGGCGCCGGCGGGTGCGAGCCAGGCCGACATCGACGCCAGTGCCGACCAGCAGGCGTGGATGATCGTGCTGCTCGGCAGCCTCTATGACGCCGTGGCGCGCGCCGCGGCGTCATGGGTGCGCGGCTTCGTGCGCGAGCGCGCACCGGGCAGCCTGGGCGCGCCGCTGACGACGCTGCCGCGCGTGCAGGAAACCATCGGCGAGATCGCCGCGCTGCTGCGGACCAACCAGGTGCTGCTCGACGATGCCGCCGCGCGCACCGACGCCAATGCGCCGCCCGCCGCCGCCGACAGCGGCCTGCACAAGTTCACCGTGACCGGCAATGCGATCCGCGCGGTGGAGCTGGCGCTGCAGCTGGCGGGCAACCACGGCCTGAGCCGCAGCAATCCGCTCGAGCGGCACTATCGCGACGTGCTGTGCAGCCGCATCCATACGCCGCAGAACGATTCGATCCTGGTCGCCGCCGGCAAGCACCACCTGGGGCTGTAGGGGCATGCAGCGCTGGCATGAACGCGGCCGCCGCGCCGTGTTATGTTTGCAGCGGCAGCGCCCCACAGAGGGCCCGAAGTCAGAAACATCCCCGGAGGCATTCCATGAGCAGTTCCCCCGAAGCCAGCGGGCTCGCACCGCTGCGCGATTTCATCACCGGCCTGGCCGCGCTGCTGGACCAGCATCCCGACGAGCCGCGCATCCTGCGCGAGGGCGGGGCGCTGCTCGCGCGGCTGGTGGCAAACGACGACTGGCTGCCCGAGGCCTGGGCCGAACCCCACCCCGAGTACTACCAGCAGCACCTGCTGCATTGCGATTCCGCCGAGCGCTTCTCGATCGTCAGCTTTGTCTGGGGCCCGGGGCAGCGCACGCCCATCCACGACCACACCGTCTGGGGGCTGATCGGCATGCTGCGCGGCGCGGAGGACTCGCAGCCGTTCGTGCTCGACGCCGCCGGCCGCCCCGTGCCGCATGGCGAGCCGGTGCGGCTGCTGCCGGGGCAGGTCGAAGCCGTGTCGCCGGCGGTGGGCGACATCCATCGCGTCAACAACGCGCATGACGACCGCGTCTCGATCAGCATCCACGTGTACGGCGCCAATATCGGCGCGGTGCGCCGCTCGGTCTACGCCGAGGACGGCACGCGCAAGCCCTTTGTCTCCGGGTATTCCAACCCGACCCTGCCCAACCTGTGGGACCGTTCCCGCGAAGTCTCGAAGTCATGACTATCCAGCACGCCACGCCATCCACCACGCCAGCCACCACGCCAGCCACCCCGGCATTCCCGACTTTCACCCGCGCGCAGGTGCGCCAGGCCCTGCTGGCCGGCGCCGAGATCGCGCTGATCGACGTGCGCGAGGAAGACCCGTTCGCGCAGGCGCATCCGCTGTGGGCCGCCAACTTCCCGCTGTCGAAGCTCGAGCTGGAAGCGTGGCCGCGCATCCCGCGCCGCGACACGCTGATCGTGGTCTACGGCGAGCACGCCGGCGAAGACCTCGCGCCGCGCGCGGCGTCGGTGCTGCAAGCGCTGGGCTATACCAACGTGCACCGGCTCGAAGGCGGACTCGCCGCCTGGATCGCCGAGGGCGGTGAAGTGTTCCGCGACGTCAACGTGCCGAGCAAGTCGTTCGGTGAAGTGGTCGAGGCACAGCGCCATACGCCGTCGCTGTCCGCCGAGCAAGTGCAGGCGCTGATCGACAGCAAGGCCGACGCGGTGATCGTCGACGCGCGCCGCTTCGACGAATACCAGACCATGAGCATTCCCACGGCCACCAGCGTGCCCGGCGCCGAGCTGGTGCTGCGCGTGCGCGAGCTGGCACCCGACCCGCGCACGCAGGTGATCGTCAACTGCGCCGGCCGCACGCGCAGCATCATCGGCACGCAGTCGCTGGTCAACGCCGGCATTCCCAACCCGGTGGCGGCGCTGCGCAACGGCACCATCGGCTGGACGCTGGCGGGCCAGCGGCTCGATCGCGGCGCCAGCCGCCGCGCGCCTGCCGCGGTCGGCGCCGACAACCGCGACAGCGCCCGCCGCGGCGCGCGCGAGATCGCCGACCGCGCCGGCGTGCGCCGCATCGCGCTGGCGGCGTTGCCATCGCTGCAGGAGCCGGGGCGCACCGTGTACCGCTTCGATGTGCGCACGCCCGAGGAATTCGCCGATGGCCACCTGCCTGGCTTCGTCAATGTGCCGGGCGGACAGCTGGTGCAGGAAACCGACCACAACGCCCCGGTGCGCGGCGCGCGCATCGTGCTGGCCGATGACGACGACGTGCGCGCCGGCATGACCGCCTCATGGCTGGCGCAGATGGGCTGGGACGTCTGGGTGGTGGAGCCAGCCGATGCGGCCGCGCGCAGCGAGGCCGGCGCGGTGGCGGCCAGCGTGCCGGTGCCGCCGGCGGTGCCGACGGTGGCGCCCGCCGAACTGGCCGCGTGGCTCGACAAGGACGCGCACGGCGGCACCGTGGTGCTCGATTTCACCGCCAGCGCCAACTACGTCAAGCGCCATCTCCCGGGCGCGTACTTCGTCATCCGCGCGCAGCTGGCCGATGCGCTGGTGCGTATCCCGCCGGCACGGCGCTATGTGCTGACTTGCGGCTCCAGCCTGCTCGCGCGCTTTGCCGCCGCCGACCTGCAGCGGCTGACCGATGCGGAGGTGGCGGTGCTGGAGGGCGGCACGCAGGCGTGGATCGCGGCCGGGCTGCCGCTGGAGTCCGGCGAGACGCATCTGGCGTCAGAGCGCACCGACCGCTATCGCCGGCCGTATGAAGGCACCGACAACCCGCGCGAGGCGATGCAGGGCTACCTCGACTGGGAATTCGGGCTGATCGCGCAACTGGAGCGCGACGGCACGCACGGGTTCAGGGTGGCCTGATCAGCCTCACTTCGGGCGGCGCGCACCCGTGCCGCCCGCTTCCGGGCCTGGATCGAGGCCCAGCTCGGCGCACAGCCAGGCGACCAGGGTCGCGATCTTCGGCAAGTGCGCTTCGTTCTGCCGGTAGCACAGGAAGTGGGTTTCACGCGCGACCGGCCGGAACTCGCCTTCGCCGACCGGCACCAGGTCGCCGCGCGCCAGTTCGCGCTCGGCCAGGCGGATACTTTCCAGCGCCACGCCCATGCCGTCGACCGCCGCGGAGATCGCCAGTGCGCCGCGGTCGAATGACGCGCGCGGCCGCGTCGGGCACACCATGCCGTTGGCGTCGAACCAGTCGGGCCAGGTCACGCGGCTGAGCTGCGAGTCGATCAATGGCAGCGACTGCATCTGCGTGCGCGCCGGCAAGCCATCGTCGAGCAGCCGGGGCGAACACAGCGGCAGGATCCGCTCCTTGCCCAGCGGCGTGACGATGACCCCTGCGCGCGCCTGGGCGGTGCCATAGGTGATGGCGAGATCGACTTCGCGCGCCAGCGTCATGTCGATCGGCTCGGCACCGGAAGACAGGCGGATGGTGATGTCGGGATGCTGCTGCATGAACGCCGGCAGCCGCGGCCCCAGCCATTTCACCGCGAAGCTGGGCGCGCTGTACACCGCCAGCACCTGCGCCTGCGGCGCCAGCGCGACCTCATTGCATGCGGCCTCGATCACGTCGAACACGCGCGACAGGCTTTCCAGCAGGCGCCGGCCCTCGGGCGTCGGTTCTACACGGCGGTTGCGGCGCACGAACAGCTTGCGCCCGAAGTAGTCCTCCAGCTCGCGCACCTGGTGGCTGATCGCCGATTGGGTCAGGTGCAGCTCGCTGGCCGCCAGCGTAAAGCTCTCCAGCCGGGCTGCCGCTTCGAAGGCGCGCAGCAGCACGAAGTTTGGTACACGCCGCATTGCAGTTCCCCTCAGCGCCAATCCATGAATGCAGTTCATGCTTTCATGAACACCCATCGTTTGTCAACACGTCTGCCCGGCGCGACCATGCGTCCAACGCGACGATGCTGCCCGGCGTCGTCGCAACCACGGTTCCCTTCGCAACCCAACACGCAACCCAACACGCAACCCAACAGGAGCAGTCATGGCGGCAGTCCTCGAACGCACCGCGCAGGTCTTCAACGACGAAGCACGCGTTTCCATCTATCAGCCCGAACAGCGCGGCCTGATCTTCCCGTCGATCCCGAAGTTCGCTTCCTTTGCCGAAGAGCGCCAGTACCGCAAGGAGCGCCTGGTCGCGGCGTGCCGCGCCTTCGCGCTGGAAGGCTACGACTACGGCTTTGCCGGCCATCTCACGGTGCGCGACCCGGAGCACCCGGAGCTGTACTGGACCAACCCGATGGCGATCCATTTTGCGCAGGTGCAGGTATCGAACCTGATCTGCGCGGACCACGAGGGCAAGGTCGTGGAAGGCCGCCATGCCATCAACCGCGCCGGCTTCGTGCTGCATGCCGCCGTGCATGAGATGCACCAGGACATTGTGGCGATGTGCCACGCGCACACCGAATACGGCACCGCGTTCGCCTCGCTGGGCAAGCCGGTCGAGCCGATCACGCAGGACGCGGCCGCGTTCTATGAAGACCACGTGGTGATCGGCGACGAGGCCGGCAAGGTCGCGGTCGAGGTCAAGGGCGGCCACAAGGTCGCCCATGCGTTCAAGGGCGTCAAGGCGGCGATCCACCAGAACCACGGCCTGCTGACCGCGAGCCGGCACAGCATCGAGTCGGCCGCGTTCTGGTTTATCGCGCTGGAGCGCTGCTGCAAGCAGCAGCTGATGGTGGCGGCGACCGGCATCACGCCGCGCCTGGTTGCGCCGGAGCGCGCGCGCTACAGCCGCGAGCACGTCGGCAGCGACTACATCGGCTGGCTGCACTTCCAGCCGATCTGGGACCACCTCTGCGCCACCCAGCCCGACATGTTCGACTGAGCGGGCACGCCCGCTTGCCGCGGCCGCCGCGTGCTCGCATGGCACGGGCGGCCGCCGATGCAGTTCCCCGCCAGATCACGCCACTACAGCGATGACGCCCCCAGGAGACACCCATGCAATCACCCAGCGCAACCGCGGCGCCGTTCGCCGCCGCCGAGTCGGAAACCTATACCCGGGTCATGTGGCGGCTATTGCCGTTCCTGTTCCTGTGCTACCTGTGCGCCTACCTTGACCGCATCAACGTCGGCTACGCCAAGCTGCAGATGATGCAGGACCTTGGCCTGAGCGACGCCGTCTATGGCCTGGGCGCCGGCATCTTCTTCGTCGGCTACCTGCTGTTCGAGGTGCCCAGCAACCTGATCCTGCTGCGCGTCGGCGCGCGGCGCTGGATCGCGCGCATCATGGTCACGTGGGGCGTCATCTCCGCCGCGATGATGTTCGTGAAGTCGCCCACCAGCTTCTACATCATGCGTTTCCTGCTGGGCGTGGCCGAGGCCGGCTTCATCCCCGCGATCCTGCTGTACCTGACGTACTGGTTTCCCGCGTCACGGCGCAGCAAGGTGACCGCGCTGTTCCTGACCGGCATCCCGATGTCCGGCGTGATCGGCGGGCCGCTGTCGGGCTGGATCATGAGCGCCATGCACGGCTCGCACGGCTGGGCGGGCTGGCAATGGCTGTTCCTGCTGGAAGGCATTCCGACGGTGCTGGTGGGCGTGATCGCGTATTTCTACCTGGATGACAAGGTGGCCGATGCGAAGTGGCTGACGGCACAGCAGCGCGCCATGATCGAGACCAACCTCGCGGCCGAAAGCCGCGGCCATGCGTTGCATTCGGTGCGCGACGGGCTGACCAACCCGCGCATCCTGCTGCTCAGCGTGATCTATTTCTTCTTCACCATGGGGCTGTACGGCGTCAGCTTCTGGCTGCCGACCATCGTCAAGGCCAGCGGCGTATCCGATCCGCTCGATATCGGCCTGCTGTCCGCGATCCCGTATGCCGCGGCGACGGTATCGATGATCCTGGTCGGCCAGCGTTCCGATGCGCGTGGCGAGCGGCGCTGGCACCTGGCCGTGCCGGGCGTGCTTGGCGCGGCGGGCCTGTGCCTGAGCGTGGCCTTTGCCGGCAACACCGCGCTGGCGATGCTCGCCCTGACCATCGGCACCATGGGCATCATGACCACCATCTCGCAGTTCTGGACGCTGCCGCCCGCGATTCTTGGCGGTGCGGCGGCCGCGGCGGGCATCGCGCTGGCCAATTCGGTCGGCAGCATCTCGGGCGTGATCAGCCCTTACCTGATCGGCTGGGT
This sequence comes from Cupriavidus oxalaticus, assembly GCF_016894385.1. Taxonomy (NCBI): domain Bacteria; kingdom Pseudomonadati; phylum Pseudomonadota; class Betaproteobacteria; order Burkholderiales; family Burkholderiaceae; genus Cupriavidus; species Cupriavidus oxalaticus. Next base: position 2,015,172 of record NZ_CP069811.1, on the reverse strand, counting down.
GCAGTCGAGCACCGGCACCACCGGCAACGGCGTGCTGGTGCTGGCGGCGAGCCTGGTGATCGGCGGCATGCTGGTGTTTACGGTGCCCGCCAGCCTGGTCAACAGCGCGGCGCGCAAGGACTGACGATGGGCCGCCGCAAGGCGGGGGGCAGGCGCGTGCGTTCAGGCGAGCTGGCGCGCCTCGCCCAGGAATTCGCCAAGCCGGCGCGTCAGGTTCTCGCGGGCGCGGGTGGTGTGCAGGTCGGTCAGTTCGGCGGCGCGGACCGCGTCGCCGGCGGCGATGGCGTCGGCGATGGCTTCATGCTCGTCCCAGATCGACTCGCGCTGCGCCGAGGACTGCAGCACCGCGCCCATGGCGCGGCGCAGGTGGACCCAGTACATCTCGGCGCTCTGCGCCAGCAGCGGGTTGCCGGCGGCCTCGTAGATGGCGTGGTGGAAGGCCATGTCGGCATCCATCATCGCCTTCACGTCCTTGCCGCGCGCGGCACGGCGGCCCTGCGCGATCAGCGCGGGGTCGACCCGGAAGCGCCGCGCCGCGGCCAGGCGCGCGGCCAGCGCGTCAAGGGCGCCGCGGACCTCGTAGTAGTGGCCGACCGCCGCCGCATCGAGCGGGGTCACCAGCACGCCGCGGCCGGGCGCGTCCTGCACCAGGCCGTCTTTCTTCAGCAACCGCAGCGCCTGCAGCACAGGCGAGCGCGACACCTGCATCTGGTCGGCGATCTCTTCCTGCGTCAGGCGCGTGCCCGGGGCCAGGGTGCCATCGCTGATGGCGTCGAGGAGCATCTTGTACACCTCGTCGACATAGTCGGGGCGGGTCTGGATCTTGGGGAGGATGGCGGTCATGGTAGGGCAGTCTGCACTTTGTATTCAGACTACACGGCGCGCTCGCGCGCCGTCAATCCGGGACAAGGCAGGGTGGCAAAAGACTGAATCCCGGCAGCAAAAACCGATTGCGGCTGCCGGCAACGGAATTCAAACAGGAGTGAATGAACCATGCCCCGGGGTAAACCTTGACTTGCATTGGCGCCTTCTGCGCCTAAACTCTGTATACAGAGTTCAGAATTCGGTAGCCGGTAATGAAACCGGCATCCCTCACCCTCACGGAGACAAGCCATGACCCAGACGTCCGAGAAGCTCGATACCCCCCGCACCGCCGGCGGCAATGCCGTCGCCAGGAAGCTGATTCCCTACGGCGGCTACTACGCCAACCGTATTCCCGACCACGACCCCGAACTGACCGAAACCGGCGCCGGCACCCCGATGGGAGAGTACATGCGCCGTTTCTGGCACCCCGTGTGCATGTCGCTGGAACTGACCGACACCCCGCGCTTCCTCAAGATCCTGGGCGAGGAACTGGTCGCCTTCCGCGACGGCAGCGGCCGCGTCGGCGTGCTGCATGCGCATTGCGTCCACCGCGGCGCCTCGCTGGAATACGGCGCGATCCAGGAGCGCGGCATCAAGTGCTGCTACCACGGCATGGTGTTCGACGTGGACGGCGCCTGCCTGCATGTGCCGTTTCCCAAGGGCGAGGAGAAAGAGGCCGAGAAGTACGCCTGCTCGATCCGCCAGGGCGCGTACAAGGCATTCGAGCGCAACGGGCTGGTGTTTGCGTACATGGGACCGCCCGACGAAGAGCCGCCGTTCCCCGAGTGGGAAGCGGATTTCACGGTGCTGCCGGGCGACGAACTGGTGCCGTACAGCAACTTCCAGCACTGCAACTGGCTCCAGGTCCAGGACAATGCCGCCGACAATTTCCACCCGACCGCGCTGCATGCGGCCAGGAACGTGGTCGGCGGCAACTACCAGGGCACGACCTTCGATGAAGTGGGCGCCGCGTCGATGGAAGTCGCGCCCGACATGCAGTTCATCCCGGTGCACCAGGGCCGCGGGCTGGCGTGCGCCGGCGCGCGCCGCGTCGACAAGGACAAGCTGTTCCTGCGCGTGCAGCACCAGGTGTTGCCGAACCTGAGCCTGCACGCCTACACCTCGGAGGACGGCTCGGAGAAGAAGCTGTTCAGCCGCTTCCATATCATCCGCTGGACCGTGCCGGTCGACGACGAGAACAGCAAGATGATCGGCTGGCGCGTGATGGGGCCGGGCATCGACACGCGCGGCGTGGGCGACAAGAGCATGGTCGGCTATGAAACCATCGACTTCCTGGAAGGGCAGGTGGCGATGCGCCGCCCGGAGCGGTTCGGCAAGTACAAGCTGGAAGACCTGCCCCCGATCCCCCCGAACCACCGCGAGCGCCACGACTACAAGGCGGCCCAGTACGCGCCCGGCGACTACGAGGCCATCATCAGCCAGCGCCCGATCGCCGTGCACGCGCTGGAAAACCCGACCAAGTTCGACGCCGGCCTGTTTGCCTTCCGCAAGATGCTGCGCGAGGCGGTGCGCGGCACCAATGTCTCATCCGAGGCGCGCGGGTTTGCCGACTGGCTGCGCGCGGTCAGCGGCGAGCCCAACAGCTTCTGCTCGGGCAATGTGTTCGCAATTCCCGAAGCCGCGACCGTGGAGCAGGAAGTCGCCAATCGCCGCCGCCTGGCACGCGAGGTGGTGGCCATCCTGAACGAGTCGGACAGCCTCAAGGGCGCGGCGCGGGCGAAGTTCGTGCGCGACCGGTTCGAGGCCCTGGAGCAGAGCTTCCGCGCCTGAGGCGCGCAGCGTGAACGGGCGGGCGGCAGCACCTGGTGTGCGCGCCGCCCGTGCAACAGCCCAAGCCGTGAAGGAAAGCGAAATGAGCACTACCCCTGAATCCGCCCCGATCGAACTGCTGGTCCGGCAGATCCGCGCCGAAGCCGCCGGCATCAATGCCTATGAACTGGTCGAGCCCGACGGCCGGCCGCTGCCGCCGTTCACCGCGGGCGCGCATATCGACGTGCATGTCGCGCCCGGGCTGGTGCGGCAATACTCGCTGTGCAACGATCCGGCCGAGCGCCACCGCTATGTCATTGCCGTGCTGCGCGATGAAGGCGGGCGCGGCGGCTCGCGCGCGGTGCATGAGCGCCTCCGCGTGCGCGACCGCGTTGCCGTCAGCGCGCCGCGCAACCACTTCGCGCTGGCCGGCGGCGCGCGCAAGGTGGTGCTGCTGGCAGGCGGCATCGGCGTGACGCCGCTCAAGGCAATGGCGCATCGCCTGCAGGCGGACGGCGCAGACTTCGAGCTCCACTATTGCGCCAAGGCGCCGGACTGTGCCGCGTTCTGCGAGGAACTGTCGGAGCTCGGCGGCCATGTCCACTACCACTTCGACGGTGGCAATCCCGCCAACGGCCTGGACATTGCCGGCATGCTGGCGCAGCCCGCGGCCGGCACGCACCTGTATTACTGCGGCCCCGGCGGCTTCATGAAAGCCTGCGGCGATGCCTCGGCGCACTGGCCCGCGGGCACCGTCCACTGCGAGCACTTCAAGGCCCCCACCGTGCCGGCCCGCGCCGCGGTTGCCACCGGCGGCTACATTGCCCAGATCGCCGGCACCGGGCAGGAGATCATGGTCGGCGCGGGACAGAACCTGGCCGAAGCGCTGCAGTCCGCCGGCATCGCGCTGGAAACCTCGTGCCAGTCCGGGCTGTGCGGCACGTGCAAGGTGCGCTACGTGAGCGGAGAGGTCGACCACCAGGACTACATACTCGACGAGGCGCAGCGGCAGTCGTTCCTGACGCCGTGCGTGTCGCGGGCTTGTGGTGGGCGGCTGGTGCTGGATTTGTGAGCGAAGAGAAGCCATGCCAGCGCCGGTTCAACCCGGCGCTGCCGGCGTCAGCATGGCGAGCGGCTGCGTGCCCATGGGGGACATGCGGGGTGGGACGGCGTGATGGGCCGGGCGAAGCCCGGTCGAGGCACGCGACCACCCCCAATCAGCTGGACAGGCCGAAGAAGCGCGTCGCATTCCCTGCGAGTATCTGTGCGCGCACGTCGTCGCCCAGCCATGGATTGCCCGCCACCAGCTTGCCGATCTCCTGTTCGCCCAGCGGGAAGGGGTAGTCCGAGCCCAGCATGACCCGGTCTGCGCCCATAACCTCGACCAGCAGGCGCAGCGCGTGATCGTCGAAGACGGCGCTGTCGACGAAGAAGCGCTTCAGGTAGTGCGAGGGCGGCTGGGGGCAATCCTCGCGGACGATGTCGCGGCAGTGCCAAGCGTTCTCCGCGCGGCCAAGCAGGAAGGCGAAGCCGCCGCCGCCGTGGGCAAAACAGAGCTTGAGCGTTTCCGGAATCCGCTCGAAGGCGCCTGAGAGGATCAGCGAGAGGATGCCAAGCTGCGTTTCCGCCGGCATCGAAACCAGCCACGGCAACATCCATTTCTTCATGCGCCCGTCGGTCATCATGTCCCAGGGATGCACCAGCACCGGGATGCCGTCGTTGGCACAATGGACGAGAAAATCAACCAGGTGGGCGTCGTCCAGATCGCGTGGTCCGAGGTGGTTTCCAATCTGTACGCCAACATGGCCCGCAGCCTTGGCGCGCGTGGCTTCGCGGCAGGCAAGCTCCAGGTTCTGCAGCGGCACCTGGGCCAGCGCCTTCAGGCGGGCAGGGCGATAGGAACAGTGTTCGAGGGCAAGGTCGTTCATCCGCTCTGCCCACGCAGCCGTCGCCGCGGCTTCGTAGCGGTAGCCGAACATCACGGGGGTTGCGCACACGATCTGGACGTCCAGTTCGTGGCGGTCCATTTCCTCAATCCGCAGGGCGGGATCCCACAGCGCGCGATAGACTGGCCGGAAGCGGGTATCACCGGTCATGATGTGGCCGGATTCGCCATCTGCTTCGGTGGCGAGCCAGGGGGCGCGTTCCGCGTCGAGCATGGCCGCTTCCTTCTGCGTGATGCGCGGAAAGAAGTGGGCGTGCATATCAATCTTTTTCATGTTGCTTGCGTCCGTTTCATTGCGGCTCAGCTGCCCTTGCCCGGATGGATCCTGCCGCAGCCGGGGCAGCGGCGGCTGTCCTCGCTGCGATAGAAGGCCTCAAAGAGCGGGGGAAGATCCGTCACGATGTTCTGCAGCTGGACCTCAACGCGGTGCACGAGATGGCCACAGCCTTCCTCGCTGTCGCAATACCACTCGAAGCCATCCAGGGTGCCGGGCGGGCGCTGGCGTTCGATGACCAGGCAGGCACTCCCGGCTTCCGGACGTTGCGGCGAATGACGCACGTGGGGCGGCAACAGGAAAATGTCACCTTCCTTCAGGTCGACGCGCTCGCGCTTGCCGTCGACCCACAGGTTGAGATAGGCATTGCCGCGCATCTGGTAAAAGAACTCCTCGAGCGGATCGTCATGGTAGTCGGTGCGATGGTTGGGACCGCCCACGACCGTGACCATCAGGTCGGCGTCCTTCCAGACCTGCTGATTGCCCACCGGGGGCTTGAGCAGATGAGCGTGCTCGTCAATCCATTTCGGGAAATTGAAGGGGAGGCCGTAGCGAAGGGTATTGATTGTCACAGGGCCTCCTGTTTGACGAGGGGACGGTAGGCGATCGCCTTGATCTCGATACGAAGGTGGGGGTGGGGCAGCTGGTGCACGGCCACGGTGGTGCGGGTGGGGCCCTCGAAACCAAAGTATTCCGAGTACACGGCGTTGTAGCCACCAAAATCGTTCATGTCGACCAGGAAGCTGGTGATTTCCACCACGTCCTCCAGGTCCGCGCCGACGCTGCGCAAGATATCGCGGATATTCTCAATCACCGCCCGGGTTTGAGCACGAATATCGAGCGAGGTTGTGCCCAGGGCATCCACCTCGACGCCTTCGAAGGTGTTGTCCGGGCGTCGGGAACTGGTCCCCGAGACGAAGAGGAAATCCCCGGCACGGCGCACATGGGGGAAGGTGCCGCGCGGCATGGCTTTGCCGGCCACCACCGAAGATGTGGGTACTGCTTGCATGCGTGTTCTCCTTGCTTGCCGCCTTTTACGGCATGTCTTTGGGTGTATAGACCAGTTCGAAGCCGGCCTCCGCCGGGATGTCGGGCATCTCCTGCGCCCAGTCCTGGTAGCACTGGCGCAGGACATCCAGCATGCCGGGCTCGCGGCTGGCCAGATTGGCGCGCTCGCGCGCATCCCGCGACAGGTCGAACAGGTATTCGTTGCCGTCCACCGACAAGTACTTCCAGTTGTCTTGGCGTACCGCACGCTGGGCGCGATATTTCATTCGCCAGAACACCTTGCGCGGGCTTGCCTGGGCCGGGTCGGCCAGGCACGGCAACAGGGAGATGCCATCTGGCGCGTGGGTGGCCGCAGGCGCAATACCGGCGGCATCGAGCATTGTCGGGCACCAGTCCATGGTCATGGCCACCTGGGCGGTGACCCCGCCCGGCGGGATCCGAGCCGGCCACCGGGCGATCAGCGGTACGCGGATGCCGCCTTCGAGGAGATCCATCTTCTTGCCCGACAATGGCCAGGTGTCGGAGAAGCGCTCGCCGCCGTTGTCGCTGGTGAAGACCACCAGCGTGTTCTCCGCCAATCCCTTGCTGGCCAGGACGTCCAGAATGCGTCCGATACCTTCGTCCATATGGCGGATCATGGTCTGGTAGGTTTCGACCGAGCCGCCATCGGTATGCTGGATGGCCCCCCGGATACGCGCCGATTCCGCCTCGTCGAAACGGGTCTCCCAGGGCCAATGCGGGGCGGTGTAATGCACGCTCAGCATGAAGGGGGAATCTGCCGGCGCTGCCTGCAGCCAGTTGAGCGCGCGTTCGCTGATGATGTCGGTCAGGTAGCCGCTGCGCTCCACTTCCCGTTCGTCCTCATAGAGGTCGTGCGTGCCGCTGCGGTCGCAGTGGGTGAAGTAGTCGACGCCGCCGCCATAGGGTCCGTAGAACTCGCCATAGCCGCTCTTGAGCGGGCCGAAGTGTGGCGGGAAGCCCAGGTGCCACTTGCCGATCAGGGCGGTGCGGTAGCCTTGCTCCCGCAGCAGTGATGGCAAGGTCGGATGCTCGGGCGGCAGGCCCAGGTGCTGCTGCCCGCGCGCGCGCCCGGTCATCGGCTCTTCAGCGCCGCCGCGCAGCCGATACTGGTACCGCCCGGTCATCAACGCAAAGCGGCTGGGCGAGCAGACCGGAGAGTTGGCATAGGCGTCGGTGAAGCGCACCCCCTCGGCCGCCAGCCGGTCCAGATTGGGCGAGACCGGAGCGCGGCCGCCATAGCACCCCAGGTCGGCGTAGCCGAGGTCGTCGGCGAGGATGAAGACCAGGTTGGGCCTGGCCTGAGACTGGTGGCGGGAGGAATCCATGGTTTTCCTGGCAGATGGCATGATGGCGGGCGCTCAGTCCTGCGCGGTGAAGCCGGTCTTGGCCACGATGGCGCGCCAGCGCTCGATTTCACTCTGGGCATAGGATTGGAACGCCGCGCTGCCGATGAAGGCCGGACGCACACCTTGCCCGGAGAGCTTGTGCTGCAAGTCCGGATTCTGCAAAACGACGCCAACCTCCTGCTCGAGCCGCTTCAGGATGGGCTCGGGCGTGCCCTTGGGCGCATAGAGCCCATACCAGCCGGTGGCAACCACGTCGCCATATCCGGCCTCTGCCATGGTTGGCAGGTCAGGAGCCGCCGCCTGGCGCTTGCTGCCGGTCACGGCAAGCAACCGGACCTTGCCGGCCCTGGCCAGCTGCTGGGCGACCTGCAGCACTACGAAGCCATACTGCACCTGGCCGCCAACCAGGTCAGTCACCAGGGGCGCCGAGCCTTTGTACGCCACGTGCTGCGCGTCCGAGCCAGCACTCCTGGCGAACATCTCGCCGGCGAACTGCGAAGGCGAACCCGCTCCGAAGGAACCAAAGGCAGCCTTGCCCTTGTTTGCCTTGAGCCATTTGACCAGGTCGGCCACGCTCTTGACTGGCAGTGCCGCGGGCACGGCCAGCACCAGTTCGAATTCAACCAGGCGGGCAATCGGTGCGAAGTCGCGAAGCGGGTCGTAGGGAATGCGTTTGAACGTTACCGGGTTCAGTGCCATGGTCTGGGCAAAGCCCATCAGCAGGGTATAGCCGTCGGGCTGCGCGCGCGCCGCGCCCTGCACTCCGATAAAGCCATTGGCGCCGGCGCGGTTATCGACCACGATCTGCTGCCCGAGCCTGCCGCGCAGCGATTCGCCAATCAGCCTTGCCACGACGTCCGGCGTGCCGCCGGCCGGTCCCGGCACGATCAGGCTTATCGGCCGGGCCGGATAGGTTTCGGCCGTCACCGGCGGGCTTGACGTCAGCATGGCGATAACCGGAAGCAATGCGGCGATGCGAAACTTGGTCCTGGACATTGAGAGCTCCTCCTTGGCGGCATCCATCAACCTTGCGACCTTGCGGACTGCGTTCATGCCGCATGAAAGGCCGCGGTGCCAAGTCCGCTGACCATCGCTGACACATGGTTGCCGCGCGCGAGCACCTCAGCCGCCGTAGCCGCGCCGGCCATGATCAGGCTTCCGGCGGGCAATATCGTGCCGGTCGTGGCCAGGATCTGCGAAGCCTGGACCAGGCTGCGCAGCGGATGACCCAGGATGGCGGCGGTCGAGCCGGTCTGCGCGACACGCCCGTCGACGCGCATCACAACGCCGAGATTCGCAAGCGCGTCGCGCTTGCCCGACCACGGCCCCACCACGAGGCCGGCGGATGAGCAGTTGTCCGCTACCACGTCTTCCAGCGTGAACCTGAACGCTTCGTAACGTGAGTCGATGATTTCGATGGCGGGTGCGACCGCTTCGATATAGTGGACCGCCTCAAGCAGGGTCAACGGCCGGTCGATGTCGCGCCGTGACAGGAAGCAGATCTCGGGCTCCGCGCGCGGGTGGATGTACTTCTCCAGCTGCACGCTGCCGCCATCCTCCTCGACCATGTCGTCAGTGAGCCAGCCCCAGATCAGGCTGTCGACCCCCATCTGGACCATCTTGGCGCGGCTGGTGAAGCCCAGCTTGATGCCGATGCGGCGTTCGCCGCGTTGGCAGCGGCGCTCGATCGAGAGGGCCTGGATGCGGTAGGCCTCCTCGATGGAAAACGGTGTGCTGCCGCTGAACTGGGGGACTGCGACGGCCTTGCGTGCGGCATCGTCCAGCGCGGCGGCGACGGATGCGTGATGGCTGCTCATGCTGCCTCCGTGCGGAAGGTTTCCCGGCGCTGGAGAAGGTCAAGTGCCACATCGACAATCATGTCTTCCTGGCCCCCCACCATGCGCCGACGCCCCAGTTCCACCAGGATGTCCACGGTCTTGAGCCGGTACTTTGCAGCCGCTGCTTCGGCATGGCGCAGGAAGCTGGAATACACCCCGGCATAGCCCAGTGCCAGCGTTTCCCGGTCGACCCGGACGGGCCGATCCTGCAGCGGACGGACGATGTCGTCGGCGGCGTCCATCAGGCGGTAAAGATCGCAGCCGTGGTGCCAGCCCAGGCGTTCGGCCGCGGCGATGAAGACCTCCAGCGGCGCATTGCCCGCGCCCGCGCCCATGCCGGCCAGGCTGGCGTCGATGCGGTCGCAGCCTTCCTCGACCGCGACGATGCTGTTGGCCACGCCCAGGCTGAGGTTGTGGTGGGCGTGGATGCCGGTCTCTGTCTCTGGTTTCAGCACGTCCTTGAAGGCGCGGAAGCGCTCGCGCACGTCGTCCATGGTGAGGGCGCCGCCGGAGTCCACCACATAGACACAGTGCGCGCCATAGCTTTCCATCAGCTTGGCTTGCTCGGCCAGCTTGGCTGGCGACGCCATATGACTCATCATCAGGAAGCCGGCCACGTTCATATCCATGGCGCGGGCTGTCTCGATGTGCTGGCGCGCCGTGTCGGCCTCGGTGCAGTGCGTTGCGACCCGGACCACGCGTGCACCGGCCGCATGGGCTTCGGTCAGGTCATGCAAGGTACCGATGCCAGGTAGCAGCAAGGTGGCAACCCTGGCGCGCTGCACGGTCTGCGCCACGGCGGCAATCCATTCCACATCGGTATGGGCGCCAAATCCGTAGTTGAAACTGGAGCCCGCCAGGCCATCGCCGTGCGCCACCTCGATCGAATCGACGCCGGCCTGGTCGAGTGCGCGGGCAATGGTACGGACCTGCTCGACCGAATACTGGTGACGCACGGCATGGCTGCCGTCGCGCAGCGTCACGTCCGAAATATAGAGCTTCTTGTTCGTCATGATTGACTCCTCAGGCTGATGCTGCCGACGTGGCCTTGGCGCCAACCAGCGTTTGCGCCAGGCGCTCGGCGCAAACCAGTGCGGCGCTGGTCATGATGTCAAGGTTGCCCGCATAGGCAGGCAGGTAGTGCGCGGCGCCTTCCACCTCCAGGAAGATCGATGTCTTCAGGCCGGTCTTGCGGCCTACGCCCGGCACGGGCACGGGCGCGTCGATACGGTCGAACTGCACGCGCTGCTTGAGGCGGTAGCCGGGGACATAGGCCTGCACGCGCGCCACCATGGCTGCCACGGCTGCCTCGATGACGTCGGTATCGGCCTCATCCGTGAGGCAGCACACGGTGTCGCGCATGATCAACGGCGGCTCGGCAGGATTGAGGATGATGATGGCCTTGCCCTTGGTGGCGCCGCCCACGGTCTCGATGGCGCGCGACGTGGTCTCGGTGAATTCATCGATATTGGCGCGAGTGCCCGGGCCGGCGGACTTGCTGGCAATGGAGGCGACGATCTCGGCGTAGTGGACCTTGGTCACGCTGGCCACCGCTGCGACCATCGGGATGGTGGCCTGGCCGCCACAGGTGACCATATTGATGTTCGGTGCGTCGAGGTGCTCCCCGGCGTTGACGCTCGGCACCACGTAGGGGCCGATGGCGGCAGGCGTCAGGTCGATCACGCGCACGCCTCGCGCCTGCAATGCTGCATTGTGGCGCGCGTGGGCGCCGGCGCTGGTGGCATCGAACGCAATGCGGATGTCACCCAGGTCCGGCATGGCCAACAGGCCGTCGATGCCTTCGGCCGTCACGGGCACGCCAAGGCGCGCCGCACGCGCCAGCCCCTCGGAGGCGGGGTCGATGCCCACCATGGCCCCCATGGCCACGTGCTTGCCGTGGCGCAGGACCTTGATCATCAGGTCGGTGCCGATATTGCCGGAACCGATGATGGCGACTTTGCAGGGTGCTTTCATGTCAGGCATTTCCTTCCTTGCTGGCGGTCCGGAACGACGCAGTCACGGCGCCCAAACCTTCGATATGTGCGGTGAAGACATTGCCCGGCCGGACCGGCACCATGGGGCCGAGGGCGCCGGTCAGGATCACGTCGCCGGCCTTGAGCGGCGCACCGACGCGGGCCATGGTATTGGCCAGCCAGACGGCGGCGTTGAGCGGGTTGCCCAGGCACGCGGCGCCGGCACCGACAGAGACGGGCTCGCCGGCGAGTTCCATGCTCATGCCACAGTTGACCAGGTCCAGCGCGGCGAGCGCCACGGGGCGCGTGCCCAGCACGAAGAGGCCGGAGGAGGCGTTATCGGCAACGGTGTCGGTCAGGCGGATATTCCAGTCGGCGATGCGGCTGCCGACGATCTCGATGGCCGGCAGCGCGAAGGCGGTGGCCCGGATCACGTCGGCAACGGTGAGCGTGGCGTGCGGCAGGTCGCGCTCCAACACCAGGGCGACCTCGGCCTCGACCTTGGGCTGCAAGACATCGCCGCAATCGATATCCTCGCCGTCCTGGCGGGCCATGTCGGCAAACAGCATGCCGAAGTCCGGCTGGTCAACGCCGAGCTGGCGCTGCACCGCCGTGGAAGTCAGGCCGATCTTGCGGCCGACCAGGCGCCGCCCGGCAGCGCGCGCGCGCTCGGTGTTGTGCTGCTGGATGGCGTAGGCCAGCGCAACCGGATCGGCGCCACTGGCGGCGGCTTGCGCAATGGCTTCGCGCACAGGCGGGCAGGGCTGGCGATGCTCGGCGGCGGACCAGAGCTGGTCCGCCGCCTGAATGAGTTCAGGATTCAGCATGCGGTCTCTCGCGATGGGCTCAGGGGTTGACGCAAATCGTGGTCAGGGAGGAGTAGAAATCGAGCGAATGACGCCCACCTTCCCGGCCGATGCCTGACAGGCGTGTGCCACCGAAGGGCGTGCGCAGGTCGCGCAGGAACCAGGTGTTGACCCAGACGATGCCAACGTCGAACTGCCGGGTCACGCGGTGGGCGCGCGCCAGGTCGCGCGTCCAGACGGAGGCGGCCAGGCCATAGCGGGAGTCGTTGACGCGCGCCACCACCTCGTCGTCGCTGTCGAAGGGAGCGATATGACAGACCGGTCCGAAGACCTCCTCCTGCACGCAGCGCGCCGAGTCCGGCAGTCCGGTCCAGATCGTCGGCTGTACGTAGGCACCGTTGTCCCGCTCGTCGCCGAAGCGCGGTACGCCTCCGCCTGTGACCACGGTAGCGCCCTCTTCACGCGCCAGCGCGAAGTAGGACAACACCTTGTCGCGATGGCCATGCGAGATCAGCGAGCCCATTTCCACGCCATCGGCGTTGGGATAATCGATCTTGAGCGCTTCGGCGCGCTCCTTCATTGCCGCCACAAACCGATCGAAGATGGGGCGCTCCACATAGACGCGCTCCGAGCACAGGCAGACCTGGCCGGTATTGGTGAAGCTCGAACGGATGACGCCCGCCACGGCCTTGTCAAAATCGCAATCGGCGAACACGACGGCAGCATTCTTGCCGCCAAGTTCGAAGGACACTTCCTTCACGCCATCGGCGACCGCCTTCATGATGGTGCTGCCGGTGCGAGACTCCCCGGTGAAAGTGATGGCGTCGATGCCCGGATGGCGCGAAAGGAATTCGCCGGCCGAGCCGCCACCGAAACCATGCACGAGATTGAAGACGCCCGGCGGAACACCGGCCTCGTCCATGACCTCGGCCAGCAGGGTCGCGCTGCCCGGCGTTTCCTCGGAGGGCTTGACCACGACGGCGTTGCCACAGGCCAGCGCCGGTGCCACCTTCCAGGTCATCAGCAGCATCGGCAGGTTCCAGGGAGAGATGATCCCGATCACGCCGTGGGGCTTGCGAACGGCATAGCTGAAGACATCTCCATCGGCGGTGCGCATGTCGAAGTATTCGCCGCCAGCCTGGCTGGCCAGTTCGGCAAACGTACGGAAATTTTGCACGCCGCGGCGGATGTCCAGGCTGCGCGCCTGGTGTTCCGGCCGCCCGGTGTCGGCGACCTCCGCCTTTACAAATGCGTCAAAGCGCTTTTCGATCCCGTCGGCGATGGCGTGCAGCACCCTGGCACGCTCGGCGGCGCTGGTCTTGCCCCATGGACCTTCCATGGCTTGGCGCGCAGCGCGCACGGCGCGGTCTACCAGCGCGGCATCGGCCTCGCAGACCTGGCCAATCGCGGCACCGTTGATCGGCGAAACGTTTGGAAAGGTCTTGGCGGCCTGCACGAAGCGACCGTCGACATAGTTTCGATACAGGTTGGGGTGGGGCAGCACAGCGGTCTCCAAGGCTTGTTTGCGTTGCAGTGTAGAGACGCCTGCCTTTCCTGAAAAATGAAACTTTCCGCCTCATGTATTCCTGTCTGGAATATATGAGGCGATGCGAACCCCGACTGACCTCGACTGTTGCCGACCAGACGTTGAGGTTCCTGCTGGAACTCCTGTTGGATGGCGTGAACTCCGCTACGAGGGGCGGCTCCGTGAGTCACTCTTTGCCGGGGGCACCATCCCCGTGGCTGCCTCGCGCAGGCAGTTTCTGAACAGTTCGACGGCCGGACCCGGCGCCCGCCCAGTGAAGGCAAAGCAGCCGATCTCGCCGAATTCGGGCAGGCCTGCGATTGGCAATACTGCAAGGAGACCGGCTTGCGCGAACTGTTGCGCTGCCGAATGCGGCATCAGGCCGACGGTCATCTGGTCCAGCATCAGGGCGACATTGGTCATCACCGAGAGCGATTCCACCACGTTCGACGGCCCCGGCAGGCCGGCCTTGTGGAACATGCGATCCGCTGTCAGCCGCAACGAGGAATCGCGCGTCGGGAGAATCCACGGAAACTCGAGCATGTCCATGAGCCCGGTCGCCGTGTGCGACGCCAGTGGATGGTGTACGCCCCCCACGGCGCAGAGCGGCTCCCGATACAAGGTCTCGGCTTCAAGCTGCGGCGACTTGGCGTGCCAGCTGCCATCTTCGGGCACGCGTCCGACGACGAGGTCGAGATCCCCGGCGATCAAGGCAGGCAGCAGCTGATCCATTTGCGCGACGCGTAGCGTCACGACCACGGCCGGCGCTTTGGCCTTGAGTAACTGGATCGCGCGCGGCAGCAGCGCGGCCGACGCCGAGATCAACGTGCCGACGAACACATGCCCGGCTGCGCCGGTTCGAAATGCATTGACCTCCTCGGTCATGTAGCGCAGTTCGGCCAGCAGCGACTTTGCTCTCTTGGCAACCAGCTCGCCGAACTCCGTCGCGCTGACACCCCGATTCCCCCGTACCAGCAAGGGCGCGCCGAGCTGATTTTCCAGTTCGTGGACCACCTTGGTCACCGCCGACTGCGTCATGTTGAGCGCTTGCGCCGCGCGCAGGATCGATCCGCTGCGCAGCACTTGCTCGAACACGACGATCTGGGAAAAGCGCAGCTTTCGGCTTAGGGAAACAGGGATCTGACTCATGGAAGTAACTGGAGGCGGCCGGGAAACGGCGATGGCAGGCTTGGACGCAACTATGCCGCGTTGGAATATCCACGGCCAGAAGATTTCAGTCCCGGCGCAGCTTCTATTGCCTCTTTCCAGGGAACGAACGTAACGATTTCCTGTCAATGGTAATCGTTACGTTACAATGCTGTACCGCAGCACGGCGTGCGCCATGGCCAAATGGTGCTTCCGCCCCGTGCTCCAAGCCCCCGACTCATGCGATTGTTGTTCCTGCTGCTGACCGCCATGTGCCTGTCGCTGCTCTCCTTCGGAGCCGTGGCGGATGCGCGCGCGTCGGTGCAGCCGGAGGTGCAGGCCAGTACCGAACTGGCCGCGCTGCAGCCGGTGGACGACCTGGGCCGCGTCATCGTTCCCGGCGACGATGGCCTGAATGACGACGACATCTGTGCAGACCCGCCGCCCGGATACTGCAATATCTGGTCGGCCGACCTGCTCGATCCGCTGGACGTGCTCGACGAGATCGAAGAGTCCAGCGCCCTCTTTGCCTTGCCGCCGGTGAAGCTGCTGCTGCCCACCGGCGACATTGCGCAGTATCCCCCTGGCCGCGCCGAGCCGCCGCCTACCGCCTTCTTCCGGCCACCGATATTCCTCTCCTGAGCGCCAGGCGTTTGCACGCCTTGCCGCTCGCTCCCGCACGCACGCGCTGCGCATGCAGCGGCCGTGCCGCGGGCCGCGCCCCCATGCCTGATATCGCCAGCCTGCCCGCGGCCTTGCCGCGCGGGTAAGCCGTTGCCGTCCTGCCGTGCCCGCGCACGCCGGGGCGCGCGGCGGCATGGCGCAGGCGTCGTATTGCTTGCATTCCGGACTCATGACAACAACCAAGCTGACCCTGATCGCGTCGCTTTCGCTGCTCGCGTTCGCCGCTGCCCCGGCCCATGCCGGCGAGCAGGGCGCCGCGCCGGCGAAGGCCGCGGGGGCAGCGGGCACCGTACCCGCCGCCCCGGCCGCACCGCTCTCCAAGCCTGCTTCGAAATCTTCCGCCTTGCTGCCCACGCCGGGCGCAGAACTGCTGGCCGCCACAACCGTGCCGAAGACAAATTCGGCACGCCCGGCCGGCCCCGCAGCCGGCCCCGCTTTCTCGCTGCCGCAACTGCTCGACATGGCGCAGTCGACCAACAAGGGCGTTGCCGCGGCCGAGGCCAACGTCGATGCCGCCAGCGCCGCCATCAGCAGCGCGCGCGCCTATCCCAATCCGCAGGTCGAGGTGATGTACGGCCGCCTGTCCGGCAAGCAGCCCGGCGTGACCAGCGGCAATGCGCCCAGCTACGCCGTGGTGCAGAAGCTGGACTACCCGCACCAGCGCAGCCTGCGCGAGGCCATGGCGTCGCGCGGCCTGGAGTCGTCGCAAGCGGCTCGGCAGGGTTTCCGCGCCGACCTCGCCGCGCGCGTCAAGACCTCTTACTACGATGTGCTGCGCCGCGAAAGCGAGCTGCATGCCGCCGAGGAAGACCTGGCGATGATGCGGCAGATCCATTCGCGCGCACGGCTGCGCGTGGAAGTGGGCGAGGCGCCGCGTTATGAACTGATCAAGGCCGAGACCGAACTGCTGGCCTCGCAGAAGAGCCAGCAGACCGCCGAGCTGCGCGTGAACCAGGCCAAGGCCGCGCTGCGCCAGCAGGTCGGCGGCGCCATGCCGGGCCAGTTCTCGCTGGCCGGCACGCTGGGACAGTCGCCGGACGTGCCGCCGCTGCCGGTGCTGCGCGACACCATGACCGCGAGCAATGCCGAGCTGGTCCAGCGCCGCACGGAGCTGGAGCGCGCCCGCCTGGGTGTCGACTACCAGCGTTCGCTGCGCTGGCCGGAAGTGGCGGTGCGCGCCAGCACCGACCGCCAGCCCGACAACAACGTCTCGCAGATCGGCCTGGTCATGACCATCCCGCTGTGGGACCGCCGCCGCGGCCCCGTGGGCGAAGCCACCGCGCAGGCGACGCAGGCGCAGAGCGCGCTGGAAATGCGCGAGTTCGAGCTGACGCAGGAACTGGAATCGGCCTACCGCCAGTACGAGATCACGCAGGCGCAGGTGACCGCGCTGGAGTCCGGCATCGTGCGCGAGGCCGAGTCGGCGCTGGGCGTGGCCGAGTCCGCCTATCGCTTCGGCGAGCGTGGCATCCTGGACTTCATCGATGCCCAGCGCGTGCTGCGCAGCGCGCGCAACGAGCTGATCGCCGCCCAGTACGAGCAGCAGCTGGCCGCCATCCAGATCGAAAAGCTCATGTCGAGCGCCCCGGGCACCACTGCCGCGCCGGGCCTGCCGCCGACCTCCACCATCGAACAGAACTAACCATGCGTCCCAATTTCCTGCTATCGCTGACGGCCGCTGCCGTCCTGACGTTCAGCCTGGCGGCCTGTTCCGACAAGCCTGAACCCGTGGCCGAGGCGCCCAAGCTGCCGCCCGGCGTGATCCAGCCGGAAGGCAACCTGCAGCAGTCGCTGAAGGTGGCGCCGGTTACCACCTCTCCGTTCAGCGAGATGCTGCGCGTGGCCGGCCGCATCGACTTCGACGAGCAGCGCGTCTCGCGCATCGGCGCCAGCGTGACCGGGCGCGTCACCGACCTGTATGCCACGCTGGGCCAGGAAGTGAAGGCCGGCCAGGTGCTGGCGCGCCTGCACAGCAGCGAGCTGGGCGCGGCGCAGATGTCGTTCCTGAAGAGCGAGGCCCAGCACGACCTGCAGGTGCGCAACGCCGAGCGCGCGCGCCAGCTGTTTGCCGCCGACGTGATCGGCCGCGGCGAGCTGCAGCGCCGCGAGAGCGAACTGGCGATTGCCTCCGCCGAGATGCGCGCCTACCGCGACCAGCTGCGCGTGCTGGGCATGTCGCAGGGCTCGATCGCCGAGCTGGCGAAGAACGGCAGCATCAACTCGCATTCGCCGGTGTATTCGAGCATCAGCGGCACCGTGGTCGAGCGCAACGTGGCGCAGGGCCAGGTGGTGCAGCCTGCCGATGCGCTCTACACCGTGGCCGACCTGTCGCGCGTGTGGGTCGTGGCCGAGGTGCCCGAGCAGCAGGCCGCGCAGGTGGCCGAAGGGCAGAGCGTGGAGATCGAGGTGCCGTCGCTGGCCAACGGCAAGGGCGGCAACACCATCACCGGCAAGCTGATCTACGTGGGCCGCACGGTCAGCCCGCAGTCGCGCACCGTGCTGGTCCGCACCGAGCTGGAGAATCGCGAGGGGCGCCTGAAGCCCGCCATGCTCGCCAGCATGCTGATCGCCGGCAAGCCGCAGGACCAGCTGGTGATCCCCGCGGCCGCGGTGGTGCGTGACGGCAACGACGAGCTGGTCTATGTCGAGATGCCGGGCAACAAGTTCCGCCTGACCAAGGTCAAGCTGGGTGCCGAGAGCGACGGCATGCGCGTGGTGCAGAACGGCGTGAAGGCCGGCGACCGCATCGTGGTCGATGGCGCGTTCCACCTGGACAACGAGCGCAAGCGCATCGAGCAAGGGTAATCGGACATGATGAAATCCCTAGTCGAAGCCGCCATCAAGCAGCGGCTGGTGGTTTGCGTGATCGCCGTGGTGCTGTTCTTCTTCGGCCTGAACGCTGCCACCAAGCTGTCGGTGGACGCTTTCCCCGATGTGACCAACGTGCAGGTGCAGATCGCCACCGAAGCCGCGGGCCGCTCGCCCGAGGAAGTCGAGCGCTTTGTCACCGTGCCCGTGGAAATGGCGATGACGGGCCTGCCGGGCCTGGAAGAGATGCGCTCGCTGAACAAGGCGGGCCTGTCGCTGATCACGCTGGTGTTTACCGATGCCACGGACGTGTACTTCGCACGCCAGCTGGTGCTGGAGCGGCTGATCGAAGTCGCCGGGCGCATGCCGGAAGGCGTGTCGCCGGTGCTGGGACCGGTCTCGACCGGCCTGGGCGAGGTCTACCAATACACGCTGGACCGCGCCGACGACGGCGACCGCGAGCTGACCCAGGAAGAGCTGGCCGAGCGCCGCATCGCCCAGGACTGGGTGGTGCGCCCGCTGCTGCGCTCGATCCCCGGCGTGGCCGAGATCAACTCGCAGGGCGGCTACGTGCGGCAATACCAGGCGCTGGTCAACCCGGAGCGGATGCGCCACTACGGGGTATCGATCCAGCAGGTGTATCAGGCACTGGCGCGCAACAACGCCAACTCCGGCGGCGGCGTGCTGCCGCACTACGCCGAGCAGTACCTGATCCGCGGCGTGGGCCTGGCCAAGGGAGTGGAGGACCTGGGCAGCATCGTGCTCAAGGAGGTCGAAGGCACCCCGGTCTACCTGCGCGACGTGGCCAACGTCACCATCGGCCATGAGGTGCGGCAGGGCGCGCTGGTCAAGAACGGCCAGACCGAGGCCGTCGGCGGCATCGTCATGATGATGCGCGGCGGCAATGCCAAGGAAGTGGTCAGCCGCGTGAAGGCACGCGTGGCCGAGATCAACGAGCGCGGCATGCTGCCCGGCAAGCTGCAGATCGTGCCGTACTACGACCGCAGCGAGCTGGTCGATGCCGCGCTGTGGACCGTGACCAAGGTGCTGCTCGAAGGCGTGGTGCTGGTGGTGATCGTGCTGTTCCTGTTCCTGGGTGACGTGCGCTCGTCGGTGATCGTGCTGGCCACGCTGGTGCTGACGCCGTTGCTGACCTTTATGGTGATGAACGAGGTGGGCCTGTCGGCCAACCTGATGTCGCTGGGGGGGCTGGCGATCGCCATCGGCCTGATGGTCGACGGCTCGGTGGTGGTGGTCGAGAACGCGTTCGAGCGGCTCGGCCACAAGGAGCCGGGCCTGACCAAGACCGAGATCCTGGTCAAGGCGGTGCAGGAAGTGGCCACGCCGGTGATCGTGGGCGTGGGCATCATCATCCTGGTGTTCCTGCCGCTGATGACGCTGTCCGGCATGGAAGGCAAGATGTTCGCGCCGCTGGCGTTCACCATCTCGATCGCGCTGGCGATCTCGCTGTTCCTGTCGCTGACGCTGTCGCCGGTGCTGTCGTCGTACCTGCTCAAGGGCGGCGCCGAGCATGACACGCGCGTGATCGCGTTCATGAAGCGCCACTACCTGCGCATGCTGCACTGGGCGCTGGGCAACAGCCGCAAGACCGTGCTCAGCGCGGTGGGCGCGTTCGTTGCCACGCTGCTGATCGTGCCGCTGCTCGGTACGTCGTTCATTCCGGAGATGAAGGAGGGCTCGATCGTTCCCGCGATCGACCGCGTGCCGAACATCTCGCTGGAAGAGTCGATCAAGCTGGAGAAGGAAGCCAACAAGCTGGTGCTGGGCGTGCCCGGCGTCAAGTCGGTGGTGTCGGGCGTGGGCCGCGGCGAAAGCCCGGCCGATCCGCAGGGCCAGAACGAATCGACCCCGATCGCCAGCCTGAAGGACCGCGACGAGTGGCCGGACGGCTGGACCCAGGACGATATCGCCAACGCCATCCGCGAGAAGCTCAAGGCCATTCCCGGCGTGCAGATCGTGATGGCGCAGCCGATCTCGGACCGCGTCGACGAAATGGTCAGCGGCGTGCGTTCGGACGTGGCGGTGAAGGTGTTCGGCGACGACCTGGACAAGCTGCGCGAGCTGGCGGGCGAGATCTCGCGCGTGGCCGGCGGCATCCAGGGCTCGCAGGACATCCGTATCGAGCGTGTCTCGGGGCAGCAGTACCTGTCGATCGAGATCGACCGCCAGGCGATTGCGCGCTACGGGCTGAACGTCTCCGACATCCACGACGTGATCGAGATCGCGATCGGCGGCAAGCGCGCCACGGACATCTTCGAGGGCGAACGCCGCTTTGCCGCGGCCGTGCGCCTGCCGGAAGACTTCCGCAGCAACGTGCAGGCGATCCGCCAGCTGCTGGTGAACACCCCGGACGGCATGCAGGTGCCGCTGCAGAGCGTGGCCAGGATCGAAGTCAACGACGGCCCGGCCCAGATCAGCCGCGAAATGGCCAAGCGCCGCGTCGTGGTGATGATCAACGTGAAGGACCGCGACCTCGGCGGCTTCGTGGCCGAGCTGCAGCAGGCCACGGCATCCAAGGTCAAGCTGCCGGAAGGCTACTACCTGGAGTGGGGCGGCCAGTTCCAGAACATGGAGCGCGCCATGGGCCACCTGAAGATCATCGTGCCGGTGACCATCGCCGCGATTTTCTTCCTGCTGTTCCTGCTGTTCAACTCGCTGCGCTTTGCCACGCTGATCATCACGGTGCTGCCGTTCGCATCGATCGGCGGCATCATCGGGCTGTTCGTCACCGGCGAATACCTGTCGGTGCCGGCGTCGGTGGGCTTTATCGCGCTGTGGGGCATGGCGGTGCTGAACGGGGTGGTGCTGGTGTCGTATATCCGTTCGCTGCGCGATTCGGGCTTGTCGGTCGACGAGGCGGTGGTGCAGGGCGCGACGCAGCGGTTCCGTCCGGTGATGATGACTGCGACCATTGCGATGCTGGGGCTGGTGCCGTTTTTGTTCTCGACCGGGCCTGGCTCGGAGGTGCAGCGGCCGCTGGCGGTGGTGGTGATCGGCGGGCTGATTACGTCGACGCTGCTGACGCTGGTGATGGTGCCGACGTTGTATCGGTGGTTTGATGATCGCAAGCCGGATCCGACTAGGGATGTGCCGGTGTAAGATTTTTGTTTTTGTTTAGGTAGTGGGACGCCCTGGGCGCTGAATGCGTGTGGGGCGTTTTTTTTGGATTATGCTGCGGCAGGCATCTGGTGGTGCTTGATATGCCCGGTTCCGCCCTAAAGGGCGGGTAACTCTTTGTCCGAGCGACAAAGAGTCACCAGAAAGCGCGTTGAGGTACGGTTCACCCACATAGGTAACAGAACAGTTCAAGCACATAGGTAACAGTTTTCTACGCTGCGTGGGTCAACGTCGGAACGCCTACGGCTGCGCTGCGCGCCGGCAGCATCTCAGGTCAAGGGCTCCGACACAGAACGCGTCGCTGCGCTCGCTTCGCGCCATCGCCGATGAGCCTACAAACCTATCCCTGCCCATTGTTTGCTCCCCTCTCCCGCCCGCGGGAGAGGGGCCGGGGGAGAGGGCCGGAGCCTCCACGAAGTGCAGCGCTTCACTCCGTGGTCACGCCGGCCCTCACCCCAACCCTCTCCCGCAAGCGGGAGAGGGAGCAAACCATCAGCAAGCTTGGCCATCAAGGGGCCGGGCACAGAACGCCCCGCTGCGCTCGCTTCGCGCCATCGCCGATGAGCCTACAAACCTATCCCTGCCCATTGTTTGCTCCCCTCTCCCGCCCGCGGGAGAGGGGCCGCGGGAGAGGGCCGGAGCCTCCACGAAGTGCAGCGCTTCACTCCGTGGTCACGCCGGCCCTCACCCCAACCCTCTCCCGCAAGCGGGAGAGGGAGCAAACCATCAGCAAGCTTGGCCATCAAGGGGCCGGGCACAGAACGCCCCGCTGCGCTCGCTTGGCGCCATCGCCGATGAGCCCACAGACCTATCCCTGCCCATTGTTTGCTCCCCTCTCCCGCCCGCGGGAGAGGGGCCGGGGGTGAGGGCCGGAGCCTCCACGAGGTGCAGCGCTTCACTTTGTAGACACGCCGGCCCTCTCCCCAACCCTCTCCCGCAAGCGGGAGAGGGAGCACACAATCAGCACGTTTGGTGCCAGCAGCCCGAACCCCAAATTCCACCCTCAAGCCACCCTCATCTCCAACCGCCTGGACCACAAATCCATCGTGAAATCCGGCTCCTGGTGATGAATATGCCGATACAGCCCAGGCTGAGAATCGATCGCATCATGCACCGCCTGCGCCGTGATCTGCTGCTCCGCGAACAGATGCCGGAAATGGCAGGCGACAATGACGCCGTCATCGCTCAATGCCCCCGCCGCAAGCGCCGCGACCTCGTGCCAGTCGGACTTCGGAAAGTAATACCCCAGTTCGGAAAACACGATCAGGTCGAACGATCCTTCGGGCCAATGCTGCGGCAGTTCCCCCGTCAGCACCTGCACGTGCGCAAACTCCGCCACGCGTTGCCGCGCCTGCCCGGCAGCGCTGTCGGCCAGCTCCATTGCCACCAGCGCATCGCAGCGCGGCGCCAGCTCGACGGTAAGATGCCCGCCGCCGCAGCCGGGCTCGAACGCGCGTGCGAAGCGTTCGCGCGGCAGCGTGGCCATCAGCAGCGCGCGCTTGCGCGCCTCGTACCAGCGCGTGCCGATGCCCCAGGGGTCGTCCTGCCGGCTGAAGTATTCGCGGTCGACCGGCATGTTCAGTAGCCGTAGTACGGCGCTTGCTGGTAGTAGCCGGACGGCTGCGGGCCGCACGGCACGTACGCGCGGTCGTAGTCGCGGTAGCAATAGCCGGGCGGCACCGCAGGCGGCGCGTACGAGACCGGCGCGGGGGCATAGGTGACCGGCGGCGGCGCCACCGCCACGGGTGCTGCCACTACCGGCGCCGAGGCCAGCGCGGCGCCGAATGCCAGGCCCACCAGCGCGCCGACGGCGAGCACCGCGCCGGCATTCGACCCGCCGCCATGATGGCGGCCGCGCGCGGACGCGGGGCCGGCGGCAACCAGGGCCACGGTCAGGGCGGCCGCGGCGACGATTCGGGTGGAGGGGCGCATGTCGGACTCCTTGTGATGCAGCTTGTGTCCCTGAATGATGGATGCAAACTGCCCGGCAAGGTGTTTCGCCGCGGAGGCCGACTTGTTAGCTTTGTAACGGGGGCTTTTTACCGGCCCGTTTTTTAACGGACCGTAATATGGCCCCTGTCCGGAACCCCTCTTTCAGGGTTCGGGCCAGCCCGCCCGGGGCCAGCGCAGGGCGGGCGCACCGATGTTCCGAGCCGGATCAGTGAGCAGCGCAGCCGGCGGCCTTATCCCGCCGCGTATGCGCGCTGCGAGGCTTCGCCGAACGGCGGCAGGTTCTCCAGCCGCAGCGATTGCGGTTCGGTCAGCGCAATGTCCGCGGCGCGCAACCGCTTGAGGATCTCGAACAGCAGGTTGCTGCGCGTGGTCGCGGCGATGCGCGGGCTGCTGACGTAGCCTGTCACCGACAGCGTGATGCCGTTGGGCGCCAGCTGGCTGAACATGACCGATGGCGCCGGCACGTCCAGGATGGACTCGTTCTCCTTGTAGACATCGATCAGCAGGTCGCGCAGCTGTTCCGGATCGGTATTGAGCGGGAACGTCAGCTGCAGCGACGCCACGCCCTGCGTGCTGTTGCTCATGGTCACGTTGCGCACGTTCTGCGAGATCAGCTGCGAGTTGGGCACGATCACGGTCGAGCGGTCGCCCAGCTGGATCTCGGTCGCGCGCACGTTGATGCGGCGGATGTCGCCCTCAACGCCGGCCAGGCTGACCATGTCGCCGACCTTGACCGGGCGCTCGGTCAGCAGGATCAGGCCCGAGACAAAGTTCTTCACGATCTCCTGCAGGCCAAAGCCGATCCCCACCGACAGCGCGCTGACGATCCAGGCCAGGTTGTCCCAGCGCACGCCCAGCAGCGACAGCGTCAGCAGTACCAGCAGCACGTAGCCGACATTGCTGAACAGCGTGATCAGCGAGGCGCGCAGCCCCGGCTCCTTGCACACCTTGGGCAGCAGCTCGGCATCGAGCCAGCGCCGCACCGAACGCAGCAGCCAGATGCCCACGCCGAGCGCCAGCACCGCATTCAGGATGCGGTCCGGCATGATGTTCAGGCTGCGCAGCTTCTCGCCGCCCAGCACCGTCAGCAGGCTGTTGAGCAGGTCAACCGGCGTGGTGCCGAAGCCTCCGGTCAGCAGCGCCACCACGGCGACCAGCAGCAGCATGCTGGCACCGATGCCCGACAGGATGGTCGAGGCCTGCTCCAGGTGCGAATCGTCGACGCCGAACAGCTGCTTGATGACGCGGCCGCTGGCGTGGTTGGTCGACAGCACGGCCTCGCACACATCGCGCGTGACCTGTGTCAGCAGGTACATGCTGCACAGCACGATGTCGAACCAGACCAGCTCATAGGTCAGGAAGCGCGCGAAGCTGATATAGCCGGCCAGCAGCGCGACCATCGATACGATCACCAGCACGGTCACGGCGGCGTGGATCATGCCGGCCAGCGTGGCGCGCGCCTCCGGGCGTTCGCCCGCGGCGGCGAGTTCATTGCGCACGCGGTTGGCGCGCAGCAGCGCCGCGCCGATGGTCAGCACCACCACCAGCGACACCAGCCCGCGGCCCAGCAGCGTGACCTGCACGCTGGTGTCGGCGATGCGGTTGATCTGCTCGAGCGTGCCGGCCAGCAGCAACAGGCCGGCCAGTACGGCGGGGAAGGGCTTCATTGCCAGCGCGACCGGATCGGCCAGCGCGGGCAGGCGCCAGCTGGGATGCCGCGTGCACAGCAACGCGCGCCCCAGCCCGACGATCAGCGCGCTGGTCAGCGTCAGCTTGACCAGCTGCGCGTAGAGCGCCATCACGTCGGGCGGCAATTCATCGCTGCGCGCGAAGGCGTGGTAGACCAGCTGCACCGCGAGACCGGTCGTGCAGACCGTCGCCAGCGTGGTCGCCAGCGCCAGCGCGCTGCGGCGCAGGCGCGTCTCGGGCAGCCGGGTCAGGCAGAACCACGCCAGCGCGCGCTCGGCCAGGCGCCGTCCCAGCGTCCATACCGCCAGCGCGAGCAGCAGCAGGGCCACCGTGGCCGCGCGCTGCGACGGCTGCCACGCCAGCTGCAGCATCGGCACCACCTGGTCGCGGAAGCCGTCCAGCCGCGCCTGGTCTTCCGGCGGCGGGCTGAACAGCGGCTGCCAGAACTGCGGGTTGAGGATGCTTTCCGAGCGCAGCGCGAGCTGGTCTTTCAGGTGGCCGCGCTCCAGCCGCGCCAGCTGCTCGCTCAGGTTGGCGATGTTCTCCTTGCTCTCGGAAGCCTGCTTGAGATGCGCGTCGAGCTGCGTGCGGCGCGTGTTCAGCTCGGCGCGCTGCTTCACCACCGCGGGGGCTTCCCTGGTGGTGCCGTCGACCGGTGGCGGACCGAGCACGTCGAGCTGTGCCTGCAACTGCTCGCGTTGTGGCGCCAGGGCGGCGCCGAGCTTGTCGGCATCGGCATCCAGCCGCCGCAGCGTCTCTTGCAGGTCATGCAGCCTGGTATTGCCGTCGGGGTCGGAGGCCTGCTGCTTGACGCTGTCCTGCTCGGTCTGCAGGCGCTTGAGTTCGGCGGTGGCCTCGGCGTGGGTCAGCGCGGGCGCTTGTGCGGCGGCCTCGGCTTCCGATGCGGTCTCTGCGGCATGGACGGCGGGCAGCGTAACCGGCATCAGGTGGCATAGCGCGGCGAGCGCAAGGCCCAGTGCGAGCCGTGAAACTTTGCTCATGGCGGATTCTCGTCGGATGGTGACGGCTTGCGGGCGCTCCGGCGGCGGATGGAAATGGCAAGGCACGGTGCGGGCAGGGCCACATGGCGCTGCGTCGCGATTCCGCTGCGGAACGGCCGGGACACCGGCGATGAACACGGGAAGGGATGGCTGCGTACCGGCCATCCGCTTCGGCGAATTTGGGTCAGCCACGAGAAAGGCCTGCGGGCGAAGCCACAGGCCGGCAATGCGTGGCACGGGTCGTGCTGACCGAACGCGGCGAACCCGTTTGCCGGGGGTGCCGCGGTTCGGGCCATTATACGAAAGCGTTCGGGTCACATGCCCCGCACAGGCGGCGCATGGGGCACCGGAGGGCAGAATTTTGCGCATCGGTGCCGTGCGTGGCCGTGTGTGGAGACAGCGCGGGCGGCATGTTCGCCACAATCGCATTACCATCACGGCTTTCGCCGGCCGGCAAACCGCCGGCAAACGGCCGGCATGCGGCCCGCACCGACATTGCAAGGAGCATTCATGGGAGTACCGTCCGCCACGGAAACGGCGCACCGCGCCGGCGCCGCCGGGCCGATCGAAATGCTGGTCGACCGTCCCGCCGGCATGCCGCGCGGCATCGCGGTGGTGTCGCATCCGCACCCGCTGCTGGGCGGCTCGGCCACGCACAAGGTGCCGCACCAGTTGGCCAAGGTGCTGCTGGCGCGCGGCTATCTGGCCGTGCGGCCCAACTTCCGCGGCGTGGCGGGCTCGGGCGGCGAGCACGACCAGGGCCGCGGCGAGACCGACGACATGCTGGCCGTGGTGGCGCAGCTGCGCGACGACCACCCCGGCCTGCCGCTGGCGCTGGCGGGTTTTTCGTTCGGGGCGTTCGTGATGGCGCAGGTGGCCGCCAGGCTGGCGGCGCAGGGCGTGCCGATCCGCCACCTCGTGCTGGCCGGCCTGCCGTATGGCACGGTCAAGGCCCATCGCAGCTATGACACGCCGGCCGTGCCCGCCGATTGCCTGGTGGTGCATGGCGAGCGCGACGAGCGCGCAGAACTGGCCGCGCTGTTCGACTGGGCCCGTCCGCAGGCGTTGCCCGTGGTGGTGGTCCCGGGCGCCGATCATTTCTTTACCGGCAGGCTGCCGTTGCTGGTGCGCATCGTCGGCCAGTATCTCGACCGGCCCGACGGGGAGGGCCGAAGCGCATGACGATGTTGCGCATCGTGTAAAAACTGCGTCCCGCGGCGCCGCCCGGAGCGCCGCGCGGCAAGCCCCGGCGCAAGGGCATGTTTTGTGCTACCGATACCAGGCTAGGACGTCAGATCGGAGGCAATCCATGAAAGACTACCCACCGTCGGAAATCCGGGAAACCTGGCGCCATCGCGGCTACGCTGATGAACCCGAGGTTAGCCGCCCGGCACACCATTGGCGCAGCGGCGACACTGGCGGCTCGCCGTATGGCTATGGCGAGGCCCGCTATGGCATGGAGGATGAAGACGACGAGCGGCCCCCGCGTCCTTCGCGCTGGGCCGCGCAGGCGGGGTCGCGCCGCATGCCCAAGGGCTACCAGCGCACCGACGCCCGCATTCGCGATGACTTGTGCGAACGGCTCGCACACGCCGATGACGATGTCTCGGATGTCACCGTCGACGTCGGCTCGGGCATCGTCACGCTGGCCGGCACCGTCCGGGACCGCGAGGTCAAGTTCCGCATCGAGCAATTGGCCGAGGATGTGCTCGGCGTCAGCGAAGTGCGCAACAACATCCAGATGGCGCGGCCGGGCAACGGCGCCGCAAGCGGCGGCAATGGCGGACTCCGCGAGCGTGGCGGCGGCGCCGCGCGTGGCCAGGGCCAGGACCAGAATGCGCAGCGGGTCGGCCAGTCCACCGGCGAGCGCCGGCAGGTCGGCTCCCCGGCCGGCGACGTGCTGTACATCGTGCAAGGCTGGGACGGGCGTTTCCTCGCCAACGAGCGCGGCGAGGGGGTGATGGTGAAGTCGATCGCGCAGGCCGGACTGTTCGACGATGCCGACGTGGCCCGCGCCGCTGCCGCCGAGCACTGCGGACGCGGCTACCGCCTGCTGGCCACGCGCCGATAGTGCTGTTGCGCGCGCAAGCCTGTGCGCAAGCCCGCGCCGGTGTTATCGTGAGGGCCCACGGCAAGCACTGCCGCCACCGGGCCCCACACCATGCATGAAGCCAGCGTTTTCCGGCCGCCGCACGCGGCGGCCGGCCAATTGTTGTCAGCGCTGCCGACGCCTGCGCTGCTGATCGAACTCGATGCCTTTGAAGCCAACCTGGCGCGCATGGCGGAACTTGCCGAACGCGCCGGCGTTGCGCTGCGCCCGCATGCCAAGGCGCACAAGTCCGTGGCGATCGCGCAGCGGCAGGTCGACGCGGGCGCGGTGGGCATCTGCTGCCAGAAGCTGTCCGAGGCGTATCCCTTTGCCGCGGCCGGCATCGGCAGCATCCACCTGAGCAATGAATTCGTCGGCGCCGACAAGGCCGCGATGGCGGCCGAACTGGCCCGCCACGCGCGTCTGTCGATCTGCGTGGACGACGTGCGCCAGGTCAGCCAGGTCGGCGCCGCCGCCGCGCGCGCCGGTGTGCGCATCGCGGTATTGCCGGAGGTCGACGTGGGACAGGGCCGCTGCGGCGTGGCCAACGACGACGCGCTGCTGGCGCTGGTCGACGCGATCGACGCCGAAGCCGCGCTGGATTTCGGCGGCGTGCAGGGCTATCACGGCGGTATCCAGCATATCGAGGCATGGGCGCAGCGGCGCGAGGCCGCGCAGCGCGCGGCCGAGGCCACCGCCGGCTACCTGCGCGCGCTGGAGCGGCGCGGGCTGCGCTGCCCGGTGGTGACCGGCGGCGGCACCGGCACCGCCGAGTTCGACCTGGAGAGCGGCGTCTACACCGAGATCCAGCCGGGTTCGTACCTGTTTCTCGACGGCCATTACGGCTCGCTTGAATGGGAAGGCGCGCTGCGGCCGCTGCATTCCCTGTTCGTGGCATCGACCGTGATGAGCGCGGCGCGCGCCGGCGTGGCCGTGTGCGATGTGGGCCTGAAGTCGGTCGCGGTCGATTCCGGCCTGCCGCACGTGTGGCCGCGCGATGCCGATGGTGCGCTGGAGTACGTTGCCGCCAACGACGAGCATGGCGTGCTGAGCGTGACCGGGGCCGACAGCCGCGACCTGCTGGGCGAGCGGCTGTGGCTGGTGCCGGGCCATTGCGATCCCACCGCCAACCTGCACGATGCCTATGCCTGCGTGCGCGGCGAGCGCGTGGAAGCGGTATGGGCCATCGAGGCGCGCGGGCTCAGCCGTTGACCATCGCCCTGGCCCTCTGATTTGCCTCGTCCCCGCTCCGCCAGGCTTGGCCGGCTCCTCGCCGACATCGCCGCCTGCCGCGCCTGCGCCTTGCCTCACGAGCCCAGGCCGGTGGTGCAGGCCGGCGCCCATGCGCGCCTGCTGATCGTCGGCCAGGCACCCGGACGGCGCGTGCATGAAACCGGCATCCCATGGAACGACCCGTCCGGCGACCTGCTGCGCAGCTGGCTGCAGCTGACGCCGGAACAGTTCTATGACGCCGGCAAGGTGGCGATCGTGCCGATGGGGCTGTGCTATCCCGGCAAGGGCGCCAGCGGCGACCTGCCGCCGCGGCGCGAATGCGCGCCCTTGTGGCATGCGCCGCTGCTGGCGTCCATGCCCGATATCCGCCTGACGCTGCTGATCGGCCGCCATGCACAGGCGTACTACCTCGGCCGCCGGGCCGGAGCGACGCTGGCCGATACCGTCGCCGCCTGCGCCGACTTCCTGCCGGCGTTCTTCCCGCTGCCGCACCCCAGCCCGCGCAACCGCTTCTGGCTGCGGCGCCACCCTTGGTTTGACGCCGAGGTGCTGCCGCTGCTGCGCCAGCAGGTGGCGCTGGCGCTGTCAGGCTGATGCGGCTCAGTGGTCCTTGTGCGGGAAGCGGATGTTGAACTCCGTGAATTCGTGCTCGACGGAACGGCAACTGATGCCGGCGCCCCAGCTGGTCAGCACGTTCTGGCAGAACGCCAGCCCGATGCCGGTGCCGCGGTGCGCCGGATAGGAAAAGAAGGGCTGGAACATGCGCGCCAGCACCTGCGGCGGCACCCCGGTCGCGGTGTCGCGGAAGGTGACGTGCACCGCGTCCGGCCGCACCTCGCAGCGGATCTGGATATCGCCCTTGCCGGCGCGCTTGATCGCTTCGAGCGCGTTCTTCAGCAGGTTGGTCATGACCAGCCCGAACAGCTGCGCGTTGCCGAGCACGCGCACCGGGCCGGGCAGATCGATCGTGACGATGTCGCCGCCCGGCTCATCGAACGGAAACCGGGCGATGGTGTCGCGGATCACGCCGCCCAGCTCGAACAGCTCGCGCGTGGCCTTTTCCGGGTTCTTGGAGTTGGCCACCAGCAGTTCGATGCTGTTGCTGATATGCGCGATGTCGGATTCCATGCGCGCCACCGCCTGCATCAGCCCCTCGCGGCGCGGCGCGTCCTGGTCCAGCGCTGCCGGCAGCCGCGCCTTGAGGCCCCCCGCGCTGATGCTCAGGCTGGTCAGCGGCGTACGCAGCTCGTGCGCGACGGTGGCCAGCGCCGCCGCCATGCCGCGCCGCTTCTGCTCGATCAGCAGCTGCCGGTCGAGCTTGATCACCACCAGCACCGAAATCACGAAGCCGATGATCGGCAACTGCAGCAGTACCGGCTCCCACGGGATCCCGCCCATGGAGTTGCCGGCCAGCACGAACAGCGCCACCGCGGCGGCCGCGCCGGACAGCAGCGAGATGGTCGCGAACGCCGTATTGAAGTGGTAGAGGATCACCACGGCGATGATGACCGACTCGGCCCAGGCCATCGACCCGCCGTTCTCCAGGTACAGGAAGATGAAGGCGAACGGCATGCCTACCGTGATCGCAAACAATGCATAGGGCGGCAGCCAGCGCCGGTGCGAGAAGGCCCTGGCAAACAGCAGCGGCACGAACAGCGCGGTGCAGGCCAGCCGCAGCCACAGGTTCTCGTAGGGCTGCGGGAACACATAGGACCAGATCAGGTAGTAGAGCGGGTGCCCGATCACCCCCAGCGCGCCTACCATCTGGATCCGCCGCAGGCGGATGACGCTTTCCTCGTCGAGCAGGATGGCCCGCGCCGCGGTTTCGAACACCGACTGCCAGCTCCGGCGGGCAAGGCCGGCAAGTCCCGGCAGGCCGGAACGGCGCTTGCGGCCGCCTGAGTCGGCCAACTCTGCTTCCATCTCCAACGGCTACTCCTCGCGGGAGCTTGCGGCGAGCTCCTCTTTGGGATTGAGGGATTTGCGCCGGCTG
The DNA here is from genome assembly GCF_016894385.1 of Cupriavidus oxalaticus. Taxonomy (NCBI): domain Bacteria; kingdom Pseudomonadati; phylum Pseudomonadota; class Betaproteobacteria; order Burkholderiales; family Burkholderiaceae; genus Cupriavidus; species Cupriavidus oxalaticus. Next base: position 1,984,068 of record NZ_CP069811.1, on the reverse strand, counting down.
CGGCGCGTCGATGACCATTCTTCCAGACGCACCTCGTCGCGGATACTGGCGAGAACGCTGACCAGCCGGTCGATTTCACCGGCGCTAAGTTTCGCATGCAGGGTAAGTCGCATCAATGCCCGATTCCTGGGGGTTGCCGGCGAGCAGAATACCGCGCCGAAGATGCCGCGTTGCTGCAGCGCGTTGCGCAGGACCATCACCTGCGGCTCGGTGCCGGCCTCCAGCCCGATGATCTGCTCGGAGCCGTCGCTGATGTTGTATCCCAGCGCACTGATCGCTGCGCGGGTTGTGCGGGTGATCGCATGCAGCTGTTCGCGCCGCTGGTCCGCCGCGGCGATGAAATCGATGGCGGCGTCGAACCACGCGATTTCGTGGCGCAGCAGGCCCGAACTGAAAATGGCCGGCCGCGACTCGACCGCGAAGAAGTCCTTGAACCTGCTGGAGCAGGTGACGAAGCCTGCGCGCCCGGCGAAGGCCTTGGCCAGCGAAGCGGTGCGGAAATGCACCCGCTCCGACAGCCCCAGCGCCGGCACCAGCCCACCGCCCGACGGCCCGTGGGTGCCGAGCGAGTGCGACTCATCCACGACCAGCACCGAACCCGACGCTTCCGCCACCGCGACATATTCCTCCAGCGGCGCCACGCTGCCAGTCGTCGAGTAGACCGCGTCGACCATGATCACGCCCGGCCCGAAGCGTTCGGCCTGGCGGCGCGCATGGGCCACGTCGTTGTGGCGGATCGGCACGGCCTGCGCGCCGGCGGCGGTGATGCCCTCCCACAGCGAGGCGTGGCCGTTCATGTCGATATAGACCGGCACGCCCGGCCCGGCGATGCATTGCACCAGGCCGACGTTGGCGGCCCAGCCGGACTGCGCGATCAGCCCGTCCTCGGCCTGCATCAGGTTGGCCAGCTTGCGCTCGACGTGCCGTTGCGGCGTCTCGCCGTACTGGAACACGGACGACATCAGCAGCTCGGGCTGCTCGTCCAGCAGCGCGCGGGCCTGCGCCTCCAGCAACGCCCGCTCGCCCAGCAGGCACAGGTAGTCGTTGCTGCTCAGGTGCAGCGCGTCGGGACCCGGCTTGCGCCCGTGCAGCAGGTGGTCGCCGCCCCAGAGCTTGCCCAGCCGGGCGTCGAAGTGCTCTGACATGCGGGCTGCGATCCACTGCGGCAGCGGCGGCGTGGCCACGCTGCGGGGGGAGCAGGGAACGGAGTGCGTCGGCTGCGGACGCTGGGCGGCGGAGAACATCGGTTTTCCTCGGGTCGGTGGGGCGGGTCGAAGGGGATCGCTGGCGGCATGGCCAGGGACTGGGCATTGCAGGCAAGTCGGGGCGTCCGCCCGTCAGCGATCACCGTGCCAAGTCCTCGGTGTCGATTGTGACCGGGCTTCCACCAGTTCAACGCTTGTTTGAGCGGGAAGGGCCACGCTGCCGTTGCATTGTGGCGCGGCCGGCGCTCGCTGGCATGTCCAGTTCACACCGCTTAGTGCCTGTTAAGGCACATATAGGCAGATATACCCCGAAATGCCACCTTCCGCCCGGGCGAGACCCGCCTAGGGTTTGTCCTGAAGGCGAGGCGTAGCGGCTTGTTTTGATTGTGATTTCCGGCGAGGCGAAGGGCGTCGGGCCGCCGCCTGGCCGAACTTTCGCCTTGACCTTCCGCGCTGGCCGCCGATAATGCTGCCAATCACTGCAAACGTTTGCAAAGGAGGCATGACATGGAGACATCGATCGCGCGGCAGGTATCGCCGGCCCCGCGCCCCACGCTGATAGACGACGAGCATTCGGTGACCGGCATCGTCCAGGCCGCGATGGCGGATACCGCCGATCCGCGCCTGCGCCAGGTCATGGATGCGCTGGTCCGGCACCTGCACGGCTTCGTGCGCGAGGTGCGCCTGACCGACGAAGAATTCGAGTTTGCGATGGGCTGGCTCGCCAGCCTCGGCCACGCGACGCACGCCACGCACAACGAGGTCGTGCTGGCGGCGGACGTGCTGGGCCTGTCGACGCTGGTGACCGTGATGAACAACAGCACCCGCGACGGCCGCACGCCCGGCGCCCTGCTGGGACCGTTCTACCGCGCCAACGCGCCGCGCTATGCCTGCGGCGACTGCGTGGTGCAGGACGATGCGCCCGGCCTGCCGCTGCTGGTCAGCGGCACCGTGCGCGGCACCGACGGCACGCCGCTGGCCGGCGCGCTGGTCGAGGTGTGGCAGGCCTCGCCGGTCGGCCTGTACGACAACCAGGACCCGACCCAGCCCGACCGCAACCTGCGCGGCTGCTTCCATACCGATGCCGATGGCGGCTACCGCTTCCGCACGGTGCGCCCGGCCGGCTATCCAGTGCCGACCGACGGCCCGGTGGGCGCGCTGCTGGCCGCGCAACAGCGCCATCCGTACCGGCCGGCGCATATCCATTTCATCGTCGCGGCGCCGGGATACCGGACGCTGGTGACGCAGGTGTTTGCCGACGAGGCCGACAAGCTGGCCTCGGATGTCACCTTCGGCGTGCACCGGCAACTGGTCGGCACGCTGCAGCTGCACGACCAGGGCCGCAGCCCGTGGGGCGAGGTGCCAGCGCCGTTCTACACGCTGGACTTCGACTTCACGCTGGAGCCCGGGCAGCAGACGTTTCCCAAGCCGCCGATCGACTGAACGCTGGCCGATTTCCTTTCACGCAGATTCCCACTCCGAACATGAGCGCATCTCCTCTTTCCGGCAAGGTTGCCGTCATCCTCGGCGGCTCCGGCAGCATCGGCCTTGCCACCGGTGAAACGCTGGCCTGCCTCGGCGCGAGCATCGTCCTGGCCGGCCGCGACGCCGACAAGGCGGCCAGCGCGGCGGCCGCGCTGCCGGCCGGCAACCACCTTGCCGCCGTCGCGGAAATCGCCGACAGCGCCTCGCTGCGCGCGCTGGCCGACGAAGTCATCAGCCATTACGGCCGCGTCGACATGCTGGTCAATACCGCCGGCTTTACGCGGGCGATCCCGCACGCCGACCTCGACGCGCTCGACGACGCGCTGATCGACGAGCTCTTCGCCATCAACTGGCGCGGCCAGTTCGCCGCGATCCGCGCCTTTGCGCCGCACCTGCGCGCCAGCGGCGACGGACTGGTGGTCAATGTCGGCTCCATCGCGGGGCGCAACGGGCAGGGCAGCAACGTGGCGTACTGCGCGGCCAAGGCGGGGCTCGACGTCATGGCGATGTCGCTCGGGCGCGCACTGGCGCCGCAGATCCGCGTGCTGAACGTCTCGCCCGGCGTGGTCGACAGCGCCTTCGTGCCCGGCCGCGACAGCGGCTTCAACGAGCGCGCCGCGAGGACGACGCCGCTGCAACGCATCGGCCAGGCGCAGGACGTGGCCGATGCCATCGCCGCGTGCGCAACCTCGCTGCGCTTTGCCACCGGCACCACCATCGTCGTCGACGGCGGCCGGCAGCTCGGCTAGGCCGGCGCCGCGCTCCTTTTTCCCCCTTGTTCTTCACCAACGTTCGCTCATGCACGCACGCAAGACCATCATCACCTGCGCGGTGACCGGCAATATCGTCACCCCCGAGCAGCATCCCGGCCTGCCGGTCACGCCGGCGCAGATCGCCGACGCCGCGCTCGAAGCCGCCGAGGCCGGCGCCGCCGCGGCTCATATCCACGTGCGCGATCCCGAAACGGGCCGCCCGTCGATGGCGCTCGAGTACTACGCCGATGTCATCGACCGCATCCGCACGCGCCACCGCACGCTGATCATCAACCTCACCACCGGTCCCGGCGGCCGCTTCGTGCCGAGCGAGGACGAGCCGCGCGTGGCGGCGCCGGGCACCACGCTGCTGCCGCCGGGCAAGCGCGTCGAGCACATCACCGCGCTGCGTCCGGATGTGTGCTCGCTCGATCTCAACACCATGAACTCCGGCGGCGACGTGGTCATCAACACACCCGCCAACGTGCGCAAGATGGCCGCCGCGATCCGCGCCGCCGGCGTCATGCCGGAGCTGGAGATCTTCGATTCGGGCGACCTCAACATGGCGCTCGATTTCATCCGCGACGGCGTGCTCGACGGGCCCGGCCTGTGGACCTTCGTGCTGGGCGTCAAGTACGGCTTCGCGCCCACGCCCGAGACGATCTTCTACGCGCGCAACATGCTGCCCCCCGGCGCGCACTGGTCTGCCTTCGGCATCGGCCGCGCCGAGTTCCCGATCGTGGCGCAGGCATGGCTGGCCGGCGGCCACGTGCGCGTGGGCCTGGAAGACAACATCTACCTGGAGAAGGGCGTGCTGGCCCCGAGCAACGCCGCGCTGGTCGCCAAGGCGCGCGACATCGTGCGCTCGCTCGGCGGCGAGATCGCGTCGCCGGTGGAGGCGCGCCGTACGCTGGGGCTGCGCGAAGCCTGAATCCCGCCAACCGTATTGCCGAACACTGAAAGGACAAACCTTATGAACACCATCCGTGTGAACCAGAAAGCCGCCGATATCGAAGCGCTGCAGCTCGAACTGCTCGGCGTGCCGCGCCCCGATGCCGCGGCGGACCAATGCATCATCGAAGTCGCCAGTGCCGGGGTCAATCCCAGCGACGTGAAGGCGACGCTGGGCCTGATGCCGCATGCGGTGTGGCCGCGCACCCCGGGCCGCGACTATGCCGGCCTGGTGGTCGACGGGCCCGCCGCGCTGCTGGGCCTGCAGGTGTGGGGCAGCGGCGGCGAGCTGGGTATCCGCCGCGACGGCACGCATGGCAAATACCTGAGCATCCAGGCCAGCGCGGTGCGCGCCAAGCCGGCCTCGGTGTCGCTGCTTGAGGCCGGCGCCGTGGGCGTGCCGTTCATCACCGCCTTTGAAGGCCTGCGCCGCGCCGGCATGCCGCAGGCCGGCAGCACCGTGCTGGTCTGCGGCGGCAACGGCAAGGTCGGGCAGGCCACCATCCAGATTGCCACGGCACTGGGTGCGCGCGTCTTTGCCGTCGAGCGCACGGCCGTGCCTTATCGCGGCCATGCCAGCGGCGAAGTGCGCATGATCGACGCCAGCCGCGAAGCGATCGCCGAGGTGGTGCGCGACGAGACCGGCGGCCATGGTGCCGATATCGTCTACAACACCGTCGGCAGCCCATATTTCGAGCAGGCCAACCGGGCGATGGCAACCGGCGCGACGCAGATTTTTATCTCGACCATCGAGAAGCCGGTGCCGTTCGACATCTTCGCCTTCTACCGCGGCCAGCATACCTACGTCGGCGTCGACACGCTGGCGCTGGACAGCGGCGCCTGCGCGCAGATCCTGGACCAGCTTGCGCCGATGTTTGCCTCGGGTGAACTGCGGCCGTTCCCGGTGCTGTCCGATTACACCTATGCACTGGCCAATGCCAAGGACGCGTACCGCGCGGTCCTGCAAGGCGCCACCGAGCGCGTGGTGCTCAAGCCATGAACACGACCCGGTTTGCCCAGGCGCCGGCGTATTTCCCGCCCAATCACGACGGCATGCATTGCCTGCGGCTGCAGGGGCACGAGGCCGGACCGTCGGAGGCACTGTGGCTCGGGGTCTCGGTGCTGCTGCCCGGCGGCCATACCGCGCTGGATGCTTCGCCGGTGGAAAAGCATTACGTCGTGCTCGAAGGGGAAGTCTGCGTGCGCACGCCGGACGAGGCCGTCACGCTGGGACAGTACGACTCGGTGCGCCTCGCGCCGGGCGAAGCGCGGCAGGTGTCCAATCCCGGCAACCGGCCCGCCTTGCTGCTGCTGGCGATGCCATATCCGAAGGTCTGATTTCTTGGGCTGGAATGCAAACGTTTGCAGCGCGGAAGTACATAGCGCTGACCACAAAAGTGACTACAAAAAGAATCACCACAACCACAGGGGTAGACCAATGACATCCGTTCCGAAGCGGTACCGCTTGCTGCTGCTGGCCATGGGCGCGGCCTGCAGCGGCCACGCCGGCGCGCAGTCGTCCGTGACGCTGTACGGGCGCCTGAACACCGCGCTGGAGTATTCCTATGCCAATACCGCGACCGACGGCGCGCGCCTTGGCGGCGTCGGCCGCCTGACCAACAACCGCTCCGTGTTTGGCATGCGCGGCGAGGAAGGGCTGGGCGGCAGCCTCAAGGCGATCTGGCAGATCGAGAGCAACGTCTCGCTCGACACCGGCCAGGGCCAGATCGCCGGGCGCAACTCGCGCATCGGGCTGCAGGGCAGCGCCGGCACGCTGTTCATGGGGCACTGGCAGACGCCCTATACCGAGGCGACCTCGACCTACGATCCGTATTACCCGACCACGGCGGGCTATATGGCGCTGATCGGCAACGGCTCCACGTCGAGTTCGGACAACGTGCAGGACACCAGCGCGTTCGACCGCCGGCAGAAAAACATCATCGTCTACAAGACGCCGTCGCTGGCGGGCTTCAGCGGCGCGGCCGCGTGGGGCATCAACGAGGAAAAGACCACGGTGCCGCGCAACCCGGGGCTGTACTCGTTCTCCGCCGCCTACGACAACGGTCCGCTCAACGTGGTGCTGGCCTATGAAATCCACCAGCACTACCAGACCGCGAACCGCAACGACGATGCGATGAAGGCGGGCGTTTCCTACAAGTTCCCGACTACCACCGTCGCGCTGCTCTATGAACGGCTGCATTACCGCACCGCCACGGGCGACCTGACGCGCAACGGCTACTACGCGTCGGTGGTGCAGAAGCTGGGGCCCGGCAGCGTGCGGGTCGGCTTTGGCCTCGCCAGCAACGGCGCCGGCAACGCCACCGAGACCGTCGGCTTCTTCCGCAGCGGCGCGGAGACGGGCGCGACGCAGGTCACGGTGGGCTACGACTACCCGTTGTCCAAGCGCACGGCGCTGTATGCGTACTACAGCCGCATCAACAACAAGCGCAACGCGATCTATGACTTCGCCATCAACGAGCTGGGCGTAAGCGCGGGCGCCGACCCGCAGACCGTCGCGCTCGGCATGCGGCATTTCTTCTGAGGCGCGGCCCACGCGTCCCACCGGTAATGAGGAGACAAGGAATGATTCGATCCATCCAGGGCGCCGTGCTGGCGCTGACTTCATCGTTGATGCTGGCGGCCGCCCCCGCCGCCTCCGCCGCCAGTATGCAGCCCCAGTACCCCAGCAAGCCGATCCGGCTGGTGGTGCCGTTTTCCGCCGGCAGCGCCACCGATATCCTTGCGCGCATCCTCGGCAGCAAGATGGCCGAGGGCGGCAGCTACCAGGTGATCGTCGACAACCGGCCCGGCGCGGGCGGCACCGTCGGCGCCACCGGCGTGGCCAAGGCGGCGCCGGACGGCTACACGCTGATCCTGGTGTCGGTCGGGCATGCGATCAACGCCACGCTGTATCCCAAACTCGGCTATGACACGGTGAAGGACTTCGCGCCGGTCTCGCTGGTGGCGAGCGTGCCCAACGTGCTGGTGGTCAATGCGGCCAGCAAGTACAAGTCGGTGCGCGACGTGGTGGCGGCGGCCAAGGCCACGCCGGGCGCGCTGAACTTTGACTCCGCGGGCTCCGGCAGCTCCACGCACCTCAGCGGCGAGATGTTCAAGATGCAGGCCGGCATCGACATCACGCATATCCCGTACAAGGGCACCGGCGAAGCGCTGACCGACGTCATGGCCGGCCGCGGCGACATGATGTTCGCGCCCACCGTCTCGGCCATGCCGTTCGTCAGGCAAGGCAAGCTGCGCGCGCTGGCGGTGACCACGCCGAAGCGGGCCAGTGCGCTGCCGGATATCCCGACCGTCGCGGAATCGGGCTTTCCCGCCTATGCCTTCGATTCGTGGTTCGGCGTCCTCGCGCCGGCCGGCACGCCGCGCGAGATCGTCGATGCCCTCAACGCCGAGATCGGCAAGGCGCTGTCATCGCCCGACGTGCGCGAGCGCCTGGCCGCGCAGGGCGCCGAGCCGCGGCGTTCGTCGCCGCAGGAGTTTGCCGCGTATATCCAGGCGGAAATCGGCAAGCTGGCGCCGGTGGTGCGGCAGTCAGGGGTCAGGGCTGGGGAGTAAGGGTTGCGCGGTGGCACAGACTTGCAGTTGTGTGCTCCCTCTCCCGCTTGCGGGAGAGGGGAGCAAGCAATGGGCAGGGATAGGTCTGTGGGCTCATCGGCGATGGCGCCAAGCGAGCGCAGCGGGGCGTTCTGTGCCCGGCCCCTTGATGGCCAAGCTTGCTGATGGTTTGCTCCCTCTCCCGCTTGCGGGAGAGGGTTGGGGTGAGGGCCGGCGTGACCACGGAGTGAAGCGCTGCACTTCGTGGAGGCTCCGGCCCTCAGGGCGAAACCAGGGCATATCAAATATCCGCCAGATGCCCAGCCGCAGCCCCGTCAAGATGACGCCAAAGTGAAGCCCCCACCTTCATTAACCACCCCCAGCAGCAATGCACCTTAAAATATCGCCTCCCCCATTCCCGGGCCGCCGCCCAGCCACCTGCCGTCATGCCCGAGCGCAAGCGCCTCACCCTGAAAGACCTGGCCGCCGAGATCGACGTGCATTACTCGACGGTCTCGCGGGTCATGAACCCGGCCACGCGGCACCTGGTGGCGCAGGACGTGGCGGCGCGCATCCTGGAAGTGGCTGAGGCGCGCGGCTTCCGCCCCAACCGCATCGCCGCGGGCTTGCGCACGCAGCGCTCCGGGCTGGTGGGCGTGGTGCTGCCCGATATCGCCAACCCGGTGTTCCCGCCGATCCTGGCGGGGATCGAGTCGGTGCTGGCGCAAAAGGGCTACGTACCCATCGTCGTCAACGCCGGCACCGACAAGAGCCGGCAGCGCTTCATCATCGACCAGATGATCGGCCGGCAGGTCGAAGGGCTGGTGCTGGCGACGGCGGAGCGCGAGGACGCGGTGCTCGACTACTGCATCCGGCAGCATATCCCGGTCGTCACGGTCAACCGCGGCGAAGAGACGGGACGGGTCTCGTGCGTGGTCAGCGACAACCTGCTGGCGATGCGGCTGACGGTAGACCACCTGGTCGGCCTCGGCCATCGCCATATCGCCCATATCGCCGGCCCGGCCGCGCTGTCCACCGGCTTCCTGCGGCGCGAAGGCTTTGTCCAGGCGGTCAGGCGGCACCGCCTGCGCCGCGACGCCTGGCACGTGATCGAGGCCGCCAGCTATTCGCGCGAGGCCGGCAAGCTGGCGTGCGCGCAACTGCTGGAAGCCTTTCCGGCAGTCACCGCCATCGCCGCCGGCAACGACCTGGTGGCGATGGGCTGCTACGACCTGCTGCGCGAACGCGGACTGGATTGCCCCGCCGACATCTCGGTGGTCGGGCACAACGACATGCCGTTCGCCGATGCGCTGACCCCGCCGCTGACCACGGTGCGCATCGCCGTCCATGAAATGGGCGAGGAGGCGGCGCGGCTGCTGCTGCGGCAGATCGACAAGCCGGGATCCGATGCCGTCACCGTGCAGCTGACGCCGCAGCTGATCGTGCGCGGCTCCACCGCCGCGCCGCGCGACGACGCGCCATAGGTGGGGAAGGGCGGGGGAGCGCGGCAGCGCTAGCGTGCCGCCGCCACCAGCGCCGCCATGAAGGCCTGCCGCAGCGGCGTCTGCTCGGCATCGCGATGCCGCAGCACGCCCACCGTGCCTTCGCGCCGGTACGGCAGCGGCAACGCCACCACCTGTCCCAGGGCGCGAAAGAACTCGGTCATCCTCCCCGACATCACCGCCAGCAATTCGCTCTGCTGCAGCAGCGCCACGTTTGCCAGGACCGTGGCGCTCTCGATGCGCACGGTCGGCGCCGGTTCGCCCGCCAGTGCCAGTTCGTAGTCCAGCTCGCGCCGGATCTGGCTGGTGGCGGGCGGGCCGATCCATGTATAGGCGCGCGTCTCGTCCCAGCGCAGCTTGCGCCGGCGCGCCAGCGGATGCGCCGGGCCGGCAATGACGCGGATGGTCTCGGGATAGAGCAGGTCGCAGCGCAGCGGCGCGTCGATGCCCTGCACCTCGGTGCGCCCGACCACGAAATCCAGCCGCCCTTCGCGCAGGGCCGGCAGCATGTCTTCCACGGTGCCCTCGGCAAGCGTCAGGTGCGCCTCGGGAAACGCCTCGCGGAATTGCCGGATCGCCGCGGGGAGCAGGTCGACCGCAACCGTCGGCGTCGCGCCGACCGCCAGTTGCCCGGCCGCGCCGTCCGCCATCACGCGGATGGTGGCCTGGGTGCGTTCGATCTCGCTGAGGATGGTGCGGGCGTGGACCACCAGCGCCTCGCAGAAACGCGTCGGCACCAGGCCGCGCGAATGCCGCTCGAACAGCGCGACGCCGAGTTCGCTTTCCAGCTCGGCCAGCCAGCGCGACAGCGCCGGCTGCGTCATGCTGAGCCGCTCCGCGGTATGGCTGACGTTGCGGGTTTCGTAGAGCGCCACCAGCACATGCAGTTGCCGGATGCGCAGGCGCTGGGTCCAGTCCATGATGGGGTTTCCGGTATGCCAAAGATGTTATAGCAGTGACCATTTTAATCATTTCCATGTCATCCCGGCCAATGCCATACTTTTCACACGTGGCGCCATGTCGCTTCGACAGCGTCCCCGACCGCCCCCTGAGCCCCCCATATGTCCGACCCGACACCGCGCCCCAATTTCCTGCTCTTCATCACCGACCAGCACCGCGCCGACCACCTCGGCATTTATGGCAACGATGTCGTGCGCACGCCCAATATCGACCGCCTCGGCGGCTGGGTGGCGCAGCGTTGCTACGTCGCCTCGCCGATCTGCATGCCCAACCGCTCGTCGCTGATGACCGGGCGCATGCCGTCGGCCCATGGCGCGCGCCACAACGGCATTCCGCTGCCGCTGTCGCAGGTGACCTTTGTCGAGCGGCTGCGCGAGGCGGGCTACCGCACCGGACTGGTCGGCAAGTCGCACCTGCAGAACATGACGGGGCTGCCGCCGGTATGGCCGCGCCCGCAGGATCCGCGCACCGAAGGCGAGGCGCGCCGGCCCGAGGCCGGGCGCTTCGACCAGGAATGGGCGCCGGCGTGGCGCGACGATCCGGGCTTCGACATGTCGCTGCCGTTCTATGGCTTCGGCGACGTGCAGCTGGTGATCGACCATGGCGACACCGCCGGCGGCCATTACCGCCGCTGGCTTGAACAACACCATCCGGAAGTGGCTGCGCTGTGCGGACAGCAGCACGCCATCCCGACGCCGGACTACGCGCTCTGCGCCGCGCGGCAAGCCTGGCGCACACGCGTGCCGGAGACGTTGTCGACCACCGCCTGGATCGGCGACCGCACCATCGACCTGCTGGAGCAATACGCCCGGGCCGACGCGCCGTTCATGATCCAGTGCTCGTTCCCCGATCCGCACCACCCGTTCACGCCCCCCGGCCGCTACTGGGACATGTACCGTCCCGAGGACATGGTGCTGCCCGCGTCGTTCCATGACGATCCCGCGCTGGCGCCGCCGCACCTCAAATGGATGCACGCGCAGCGCGATGCCGGCCGCGCGGTCAAGCACACGCCGGCGATGTTCGCCTGCACCGCGCGCGAGGCGCGCGAGGCGCTGGCGCTGAACTATGGCTCGATCGCGCATATCGACGACACCATCGGCCGGGTGATGGCCCGGCTGGCGGCCCTGGGGCTGGACCGCAATACCGTGGTGCTGTTCACCAGCGACCACGGCGATTTCTTCGGCGACCACCAGTTGCTGTGGAAGGGACCGCTGCACTACCAGGGCCTGATCCGCACGCCGCTGCTGTGGTCCGAGCCCGCTGCGCGGGCCGCGCAGGCCCCGGCCACGGCACCGGCCGTGCGCAGCCAGGCGTTGTGTTCCACCATCGACATCGCCCCGACCATCCTGGCGCGCGCCGGCTGCCTGCCCTACAACGGCATGCAGGGCTTGTCGCTGCTGCCCGCCATGGCGGGCGAGCCGCTGCCGCGCGAGGCCGTGCTGGTCGAGGAAGAGAACCAGCGCACGCTGTTCGATTTCCCGATGCGCACGCGCATGCGCACGCTGCAGACCGCGCGCTACCGGCTCAGCCTCTATGAGGGCGCGGACTGGGGCGAACTGTACGACCTGGAGAGCGACCCGGCCGAATCGCACAACCTGTGGCACGAGCCCGCGCTGGCGGGCGTGCGCCAGGAACTGCTGCACCAGCTGGTGCTGACGATGATCGGGCACAGCGATGCCAGCCCGAACCCGACCGCACTGGCCTGACCCATCGATAACGAGAGACACGGAGACAACGCATGACCCGCCCCATGGCTACCCGGCCCACTGGTTTGCCCACCGCCGCGCACCGGCCCCGACGGGGGGCCCTTGCCACCCTTGCCGCCCTTGCCGGCTACGCATTGCTGGCCGTCTTGCCCGCGCACGGGCAAGACGCCTACCCGTCGCGGCCGGTCCGCATCATCGTCAACTTTCCGGCCGGCGGGCCGCTCGATACCGTGGCCCGGCTGGTCGCGGAGCGCGCGGGCCGTGACCTGAAGCAGCCGGTGGTGGTGGAAAACCGCGCTGGGGCCGGCGGCAACGTCGGTGCCGAGGCCGCCGCGCGCGCTACCCCTGACGGCTACACGCTGCTGATGTCGACCGACACGCTGGTGACGGTCAACCCGTTCGCCTACCGCAAGATGTCGTTCGACCCGGTGCGCGACCTGCAGCCGGTGGGCCTGGCCGGCACCTTCAACCAGGTGCTGGTGACGCACCCGGCCATCAAGGTCGCGAGCCTGGACAAGTTCCTGGCCATGGCGAAGGCGCAGGACCTGTCGTACGCCTCGGCGGGGATCGCGTCGCCGGGGCATATCGCCTTCGAGATGCTGAAGGCGCGCACGCAGATCCAGGGCACGCACGTGCCATACAAGGGCAACGCCCCGGCGCTCAGCGACGTGCTCGCCGGGCAGGTGCCGGCCGGCTTCCTGGCGACGCCGACCGCGGTGCAGTACATCCGCAGCGGCAAGCTGGTGCCGCTGGCGGTATCCGGGCTGCGGCGCGATCCTTTGCTGCCCGATGTGCCCACCGTGGCGGAGACCGGCGTATCCGGCTTCGACGCCGAGTTCGCTTTCGTGATGCTGGTGCCGTCCGGCACGCCCGCGCCGATCCGCACGCGCTGGGAGCAGCAGCTGAAGACGATCTTCGCGGACGCGGGATTCCAGAAGAAGCTGCTGGCGCAAGGCGTCAGGCCGCAGGCCACCGACGGCGCCCAGGCCACGGCATGGCTGGCGGCCGGCAGCAAGCGCTGGGGCGAGCTGATCCGCAAGCTGGGGGTGTCGCTGGATTGACCGGAACCGGCCCGCCGGGTATTCCGGCAGGCACATGCCGCACAGGGGAGAAAAACGCGGCTGGTAATTCCGGAAGCGCCCGTTGCAGGAAGGAACGCGAGGAGGCCGCCGCAGGCGCCGCATTGCGGGCCCCGGTGCTCTGGAATGGGATTTGCTATTGCCATGCAGGACACGCGACAGGACCTCGCATGCTATCCCTTGGCCCCGTGTCGCCGCGCGCCGCCTTCGAGCTGATCCGCGAGAGCATCGACTCCTGGATCGACGACTATGCCCCGAGCATGGGCGCGGCGCTGGCGTACTACACCGTCTTCTCGATTGCCCCGCTGCTGATGATCGTCATCACCGTGGCGGGCGTGATATTCGGCGCCGAAGCGGCGCGCGGCGAGGTCGTCAGCGAGCTGAACGGGCTGATCGGCGCGGAAGGGGCACAGGTGGTCGAAGACATGCTGGTCGCGGTCAGCGAGCCGGCCGCCAGTACGGTCACCGCCATCCTGGGCGTGGTGGCATTGGTGGTGGGCGCAACCACGGTGTTCGCGGAACTGCAGTCGGCGCTCGACCGCATCTGGCGGGTACCGCAGCGCCAGAAGAGTTCGGGCCTGTTTGCGCTGCTGCGCGCGCGGCTGCTGTCGTTCGGCATGATCCTGGGCATCGGCTTCCTGCTGGTCGTTTCGCTGCTGCTCAGTGCCGGCATCTCGGCGATGGGGCGTGAGTGGGGGCCGCTGCTGGGCATCGACGAGGCGGTCGGGCATGTGCTGGACACCGTCATCAGCCTGGTGCTGACGACCGTGGTATTCGCGATGATCTACAAGATCATGCCGCGCACCAAGATCCGCTGGTTCGACGTCTGGCTGGGCGCCATCGTCACGGCGCTGCTGTTCACGCTGGGCAAGTTCCTGATCGGCCTGTACATCGGCAAGAGCGGCGTGGCCAGCGGGTATGGCGCCGCGGGGTCGCTGGTGGTGTTGCTGTTATGGGTGTACTACGCCGCGCAGATTTTCCTGCTGGGTGCCGAATTTACCTGGCATTTTGCCCAGCGCTTCGGCTCGCTGCGGCACAGCGGCCAGCCAGCGCCGCCGACCGCGCCGACCGCGCCGATAGGCGGGCGGGCGCCGGTCATGGTGGACGAGCATGCCCGGGGCGACGCGACACGCCATCCGGTAAAGACCGGCAACGACGGCGTGACGCCCATCGTGGCGCTCTATGTCGACGAGATCGTGAACGCTGCCGTCAAGGCGGGAGAGCAGGGGCAGGCGACGGCGGTCGACATCGCGGACGCCGCCGAGAAAGCCTTTACCCATTTCAGGACCGTAGCGGGGCCGGACAAGCAGGCCTTGCGGAACCGCCTGCGGGAACTGGCGCAGGCGCTGGTGGTGGCTGCCGAGGCGGGACATCATTCAGGCGATACCCGCGACCTGATCCAGTTCGGCGTGAGCTACGTCGAGGCTTACCTGCACCGGACGCACTGAGGGCACTGAGGGCACTGAGGGCACTGGCCGGGTCGCTGCAGCGCGGCTGGCGCCGCCTCAGATGGCCAGCGCCGGCGTGGCCTCGCCCAATACCACCACGCGGTTGCGGCCGTCGCGCTTGGCCAGGTAGAGCGCCTGGTCGCCGCCATGCAGGAAGGCGCGCAGGTCCGCGAACGGCTGGGCGTCCCCGCCTCTGGCCGAACTGGTGGCAACGCCGATGCTGACCGTCACCGCGCCGAGCGGGCTGCCCGCGTTCGGGATCTCCAGTGCCTGCACCGCATGGCGAATCGCCTCGGCGACCCTGGCGGCGCCGGCGGCCGCCGTGCCGGGCAGCAGGATCGCGAATTCCTCGCCGCCGTAGCGGCCGGCATAGTCGCCCGGCCGGCGGATCTGCTTCTGGATGCTGTCGCCGACCGCGGCCAGCGCATCGTCGCCGGCAAGGTGGCCGTAGCGGTCGTTGAACTGCTTGAAGTGGTCGACATCGACCATCAGCAGCGACAGCGGCCGGCCGTCGCGCCGTGCCCGCCGCCACTCCTTGTCGGCGGCGTCATCCAGCGCACGCCGGCTGCCCAGGCCGGTCAGGCCATCGGTATTCACCATCAGGCGCAGGTGCGCCTCCATGTCGAGGCGGCGCCGCCACTGGCGCGACAGCAGCACCGCCAGCGCCACGATCAGTGCATCGACCACGGCGATCAGCCCGGCAAACCACCATGCGCGCTTGTACCAGGGGGCCAGCACGTCGTGGACCGAGAGCCCGACCACCACCATCAGCGGGAAGTCGGGCAGGCGCCGGTAGCTGTACAGCCGCTGCACGCCGTCGACCGCGGCGACGCCGATAAAGCTGCCTTCGGTGCCGCGCAGCAGCGGCGCGAAGGAAGGGCTGGCCGAGATATTGCGGCCCACCGACGCATCGTCGTACGGGCGGCGCATGATGATGGTCCCGTCGGTGCGCAGCAGCGTCAGCGTACCGCCGGAGCCGACACTGACGCCATTGAACAGCTTGCGAAAGTAGTTCAGGCGCAGCGCGCCGACGACGATGCCGCGGAAAGCGCCGTCAGGCCCCGACACCCGGCGGCTCAGGCCGATGGACTTGCTCTCCGCGGTGACCTGTGGCTGGAACGGCTGGCTGAGGAAGATGCCGGCGTCGGCGTTGTGCACGTGGGCCTGGAAATAGTCGCGGTCCGCAAGGTTGATGGCGCGGGGCGGCCATTTTCGCGAATCGAGCACCAGGTTGCCGCTGGCATCGGTAGCCACCAGCGACCCCATGTCCTCGGCGTTGATCGAGCGGTCGAACAGCACGCGCTGGCGCAAGGCGGTCGGCAGTTGCATCACTTCCGGGTCCTGCATGGCATCGGCGACCCCGGCGAGGGCGAACTGGTAGATATGCAGGTTGCGCGAGATGCTGCGCTCCAGCGTGAGCGCCAGGTTGGCCGAGGCTTCGCTGGCGCTGGCCAGGGCGTCGCTGCGCATCTGGGCCAGTGCCGCGGCGCCCAGCCCGGCGATGGCAACCACCAGGGCGATGGTCATCGGGACGATCATCGCGGCGGGATTCAGGCGTACGCGCAGGCGTCGTCTTGCAAGGTCGATCATGGAAGCGGGCGCTGCCGGTGCATTTTTTGCAGCATTGTAGTGCCCGCGGGTGCCTCCATTGAACCGTGGGAAAAAATGTCACAACTGAGTTTAGCGGCCTGCAAATCGCATGGGGCGTGCCGGGCTCGCTTTCAAGTCACCAGATCGCCACTTGCAAGGGGCGCCGGCTCGCCCGCCGGCTGCGTCGCGCCGGGCCGCCGCAGTGGACTGTCCGGCATGTTGACCAGGTAGTGCGCCTCGCGCCGGAGCTGTGCGGCAAAGCCGGCGACGACGGGGGGCATCGGCGAATCGGCGCGGTAGATCAGGCACACGGTGTGGCTGGGCAGCACGTCCCCGATCGGCAGGACCGCCAGTCCGGTTGCAGCCGACGTGCGGGCTTGCATCAGCTGGCGCGCCACCATGCACAGCAGCTTCCGGTCCTGCAGCAGCGCCTGGATCATGCCAAAGGTATCGCAGCGCACCGCCACGCGCGGCAGCGGCAGGTTGCGCGCCCGGAAGGCATCCATGATGGCCGCGCCCGGGCCGTGCATGCCGGCGGTCGTCAGGATCCATTCGGAACCCACCAGCTCGCGCAGCGAGCGCGCATGGCGCAGCGGATGCTCCTGGTGCGCCACCACCACCGAGTCGTTGTTGTAGAGCGGCTCGCAGATAAAGTCGTGGTCGATGCCCTGGTCGGGAACCGGGCTCACCGCCATGTCGATCAGGCCGGCGCGCAGATCCTGCAGGTGCACCGCATACCGGCCGCTGTCGATGCACACCTGGACCTCGGGGTGCTGTCGCCGGAAGCGGTTCAGCGCCGCGGGCACGAGCAGGTGGGCCGGTCCGCCGGTGACGCCCAGGCGGACCGTGCCGGTGCGCGCGCCCAGCATCTGCGTCATCTCCTCGGTGGCCCTGCGCGCCTCGGCCGCGATCAGGCGCGCGCGGCGCAGGAACGCCTCGCCGTAGTGCGACAGCACCACGCCGCGGGTGGTGCGCGTCAGCAGCGGCACATGCAGCTCGTCCTCGAGCTGCCGGATGCTCTTCGTCAGGGCGGGTGCCGATACGTCGCGCGTCCTGGCCGCGGCACGGATGCTGCCGCCTTCCGCCACCGCGATGAAGTCCTGGATCTGGCTGAGCCGCATGGCAGGCGCTCCGGTGACGGCGTCAGTCCAGCGTGACCCCGGTATCGGCGGTCAGCTTCAGCACCACGGGCAGGTAGGCCGTGTAGGCGCTGGCCGCCTCGGACGGGGTGTTGCCGACGGGCTCGGCGCCCATGTCCTCGATCCGCTTCGAAAAAGCCGGGCTCTTCACCAGCGCGCTGACCTCGCGCCCCAGGCGGTCGATGATGGGCTGGGGTGTTTTGGCCGGCGCCATCAGCGTGATCGGCCCGGTCAGCCGGTAGGCGTCGTCGGGATAGCCGGCCTCGGCAAAGGTGGGCACGTCGGGCAGCGATTTGGCGCGGCGCGGTCCGGCCACGGCCAGCGGCCGCAGCTTGCCGCCGGCGAAGTGCTGCTGCAGCGCGGTGACCGAGCCCACCGTGACGTTGACCTGGCCGGCCAGCAGGTCGGTCACCATCGGCCCCTCGCCACGGTAGGGCACGTGCAGGATGTCGACACCATACTTCCTGGCCATATAGGTCTGGATCGTGTGCGGCTGGGTGCCCGGTCCCCAGGAACCCATGCGCAGCTTGCCGGGTTCCTTCTTCGCGTAATCGATCAGTTCGGCCACGGTCCGGGCGGGGACGGCCGCATTGACCGCCAGCACGGTGCGCGCGGTGGCGATGTCCGAAATCGGGCGCAGGTCGGTGCGCGGATCGTAGGGCAGCTTCTTGTACAGCGCCAGGTTCGACGTGATCGGACCGGGATGGTCAGCAGCAGGGTGTAGCCGTCGGGCGCCGCCTTGACCGCCTGGTCAGTGCCGATGATGCCGCCCGCGCCGCCCTTGTTCTCGACCACGATGGTCTGGCCCAGCCGCTTGCCGAGACCCTCCGCCAGCGCGCGCGCCAGCGTGTCGGTCAGGCCGCCCGCCGGGTAGGCCACCAACAGCCGCACGGGCTTGCTCGGATAACTCGGATAAGCATCCTCGGCGCTTGCGCCGAAGGGCTGCAGGCACAGGGCCGCGGCGGTGATCAGCACGGCACGCCGCCCGCGGGCAAGGGTGCGGTTCTCCATGTCTTGTCTCCTTTTCGAATCTGTGTCCGATGCCGGAGAACCTTAGGGGCGATACGCCGGAGGGGTCAATGCGATGGCCTATATTTCCAATATGTGGAAATTGATTCCGCTTTTTGACACTGGATGGCGCGCTGTCCAGACTGGGTAAATGGGAAAACGCCATGAACCTGCCGGTCGAACAATTCATCGCCGAACGCCGCCGCGAGGATCCGTCCTTCGGCGGCCTGCTGGCCAAGGGCTTCGCCCTGCTGCGCTGCTTTATCGACGAGCCGCGCCCGCTCGGCAACGGCGAGCTGGCGCAGCGGCTGCAGCTGCCGCGCGCCACCGTCTCGCGCATCTGCCGCACGCTGTTCGAGCTGGGCTATCTCGACTGGGATCCCAAGCTCGACAAGTACTTCGTCAGCGCCCAGGTGCTGGCGCTGGGCTATCCGTACCTGACCGGGCTGCAGGTGCGCCACGTGGCCCGTCCGCTGATGCAGGCGCTGGCCGACCGCATCGAAGGCGCGGTGTCGATGGGCGTGGCGCACCGGCTCGACGTGACCTACCTGCAGTCCTGCACCCACAACGAGGGCACCCCGGCGCGGCCGGGAACCGGTGCCGTGCGCTCGGTGCTGAGCACGGCCATGGGCCGGGCCTACCTGTGCACCTTGTCGAAGGCGCAGTTCGAAGGGCTGATGGCGGCCGCCCGCGACGAGCGGCCCGAGGAATACGCGTCGTTCTACGACACGCTGTGCCACAACGTGGCGCACTACCCCAAGCGCGGCTTCGCGCTCAACGAGGGCGACGCCGGCATCGGCGTGTACGGCGTGGGCGTCTATTCGCGCATCAGTTACCTGAATCGCCCGCTGCTGTTCAACTGCGCCGTGCCCGGCTCGCAGGTGAAGCGCGGCATGATGGAAAAGAAGGTGGCGCCGCTGCTGATGGAGATGGTCCGCTCCATCGAGGCCGCCACCGGCCTGCGGCAATAGCGTCGATAGCCCGCCAGGCCCGACCGATTCAAACCACAAGACAAGACCCGGAGACTGCCACATGGTTGACCTGAATTCCCTGCTGTACCCGCGTTCGATCGCGGTGGTCGGTGCTTCCACCCAGCCGGACAAGGTGGGCGGCATGCCGATCCGGCTGCTGCGCGAACTGGGCTACGCGGGACGCCTCTATCCGGTCAACCCGTCCGCCGCAGAAGTGCAGGGCCTGCGCGCCTATGGCTCGCTGGCGGACATCGGCGAGCCCGTCGACCTGGCGATCGTGGCGGTGCCCGCCAGCGCCAGCCAGGACGTGATGGCGCAGTTGGCCGGCAACGGCACGCGCGCGGCGGTGGTCTTCACTTCCGGCTTCGCGGAAGCCGGAGAGGGCGGCGTGCGCATGCAGGACATGCTGGCCCGCAGTGCGCGCGATGCGGGCGTGACGCTGCTGGGGCCCAACTGCCTGGGCGCGATGAATCTGCGCGAGCGCATGTTCGCCACCTTTTCGCCGATCCCGCTCAGCGGCGTGCCGCCGGTCGGCGAAGTCGGGCTGGTCAGCCAGAGCGGTGCCTTCGGTGCCTATGCCTATGCGCTGGCCCGCGAGGCGGGCCTGGGCCTGAGCCACTGGGTCACCACCGGCAACGAGGCCGGGCTGCAGGTGGCCGACGTGATCGAGTGGCTGGCCAATGACCCGAACACCCGCGTGATCCTCGCCTACATCGAAGGCTGCCGCGACGGCCAGCGCCTGCGCCAGGCGCTGGCCGCGGCGCGCGCGGCGGGCAAGCCGGTGGTGGTGACCAAGGTCGGCACCACCGCGGCCGGCGCGCGCTCGGCGCAGTCGCACACGGCCAGCCTGACCGGCGAGGATGCGGTCTACCAGGCGGTGTTCGATGCCTATGGCGTGCACCGGGCCCATACGCTGGAAGAGTTCTTCCGGCTTGGCTACGTGCTGTCGCGCGGGCGGCGGCCGGCGGCCTGGCAGCGCCCGGAAGGCAGCGGCGCCGCCGCCGTCACGCCGCTGGCGATCGTGACCGTGTCGGGCGGCGTCGGCATCATGATGGCCGATCGCGCCGAGCAGCTGGGTTTGCCGCTGCCGCCGATGCCGGATGACGCGGCCGGGGCGCTGCGCACCGCGATCCCGTTCGCCAGCACCGCCAATCCCATCGACGTGACGGGGCAGGTGGTGGCACAGCCGCGCGTGTTCATGGATGCCATCGCGGGCGTGGCGCGCAGCGGCGCCTATGGCTGCGTGGCGGCCTTCCTGGCCGGTGGCGCCAATGCGCCGCGGCTGTGGCCGGAACTGCAGCAGACCATCGGTGCGTTGAGCGAGGATGCGCACGCCGCACCGCTGCTGCTCGCCGGCATCGTCGACGACGACAAGCGGGCATGGCTGGAAGCACGCGGCTGCCTGGTGTTCAGCGAACCGGGCCATGCGGTCGAGGCGGTTGCCACGCTGGCGCGGGCGGCGGCGCTGGAGGCCGGCCGGGGTACGTCGCCGGAGACCGGGCCGCGGCGCGATGCGTTGCCGCGCGGCCTGCCGCCCGAAGCCGCGGCGCTGTCCGAATATGAGGCCATGCGCCTGCTCGCCGACGCCGGGGTGCCGGTGGCCCCGCACGGGCTCGCGCACGATGCGGACGAGGCGGTGCGCATCGCCGAAGGGCTCGGCTATCCCGTGGTGGTGAAGCTGTGCTCGCGCGAGATCCTGCACAAGAGCGATGTCGGCGGCGTGGCCCTCAACCTCGCCGATGCGCAGGCGGTGCGCGACGCCTTCGCCCGCATGGCGCAGGCGGTGGCGCAGGCGCGTACCGATGGCGGCGCGCCGGTGCCGTTCGAGGGCGTGCTGGTGGCGCGCATGGTGCGCGGCTGGGGCGAGGTGATGGTCGGCGTGCGGCGCGACCCGGTGTTCGGGCTGGTGGCGCTGGCGGGCATCGGCGGCACGGCGGTCGAGATCTTCCGCCAGAGCGCCTGCGGGCTGGCGCCGCTGTCGTGCGCACAGGCGCGCGCCATGCTGCGCGACAGCCGCGCCGCCGCGCTGTGCGAAGGGCATCGCGGCAACCCCGTGGTGGACCTCGATGCTGCCGCGCAGGTGCTGGCCACGGTATCGCAACTCGCCGCCGACCTGGGCGAGCGCCTGGACACGCTCGAGATCAATCCGTTCATCGTCACCGCGCAGGGGCTGGTCGCCGCCGACGCGGTGGTCACGCTTCGCCCGGACCGTCGCACCGCTTCATAGCGATGGCTCGCAACGCCGTGGACAGGATGCCCGCACAGACGGGCGCCGCCCCGCGGCAAGACGCAGTCCCTCGAACAAGACTGGAGACAAGCATGCAAAGGCACAAGCACTTGCCGGCGCGGCGCATCGCGCTGCGCGGACTCGGCGCACTCGCCGTGGCGCTCTGCGGGGCGGCAATCCCCGCGCACGCCGGCCCCTATCCCGACAAGCCGATCCGGCTGGTGGTGCCGTTCCCGCCGGGCGGCGGCACCGACGTGGTCGGCCGGCTGCTGGCGGCGGGCCTGTCGAAGGAACTCGGCAAGACCGTGGTGGTGGAGAACGTGGCCGGCGCCACCGGCACCATCGGCTCGGCGCAGGTCGCGCGCGCCGCGCCCGACGGCTACACGCTGGTGCTGGGCATCTCCGCCACGCATGCGATCGCACCGGCCATCTTCCCCAAGCTGCCCTATGACCCGCTGCGCGATTTCGTGCCCGTCAGCCGGCTCTTCTACGGCGGCAATGTGCTGATCGCCGGCCCCGGCTTTGCCGGCCGCGACCTGCCTGCGCTGATCGCCGCGGCCAGGCGGCCGGGCGCCGACCTGACCTACGGCTCGTGGGGCAACGGCTCCGGCGGCCATCTCGCCGGCGAAAGCCTCAACGTGCTGGGCGGCATCCACCTGCGCCACGTGCCCTACAAGGGCGTCAGCCCGATGCTGACCGACGTGATGGGCGGCACGCTGCCGGTGGCCATGTCCGATCTCGCCGGCACGCTGCCGCTGATCCGCAGCGGCAAGGTGCGGGCGCTGGCCGTCACCGGCTCCGAGCGCTCGCCCGCGCTGCCCGATGTGCCGACTTTTACCGAGACGGGCGTGGCGTTCGGCGTGGACAGCTGGTTCGCGCTGTTCGCCCCCGCGCGCACGCCGGCCGAGATCGTCGACAAGCTCGAACGCGCCACGGTTGCAGTGATGCGCGACCCCGCCATCAAGGCGCAGGCCGACACGCTCGGCATGCGCTACAGCCCGCAGCCGCGCAGCGCCTTCGCCGCGCAGATGCGCAGCGACGTGCCCGCCTGGGCCGCGCTGGTCAAGTCGAGCGGCGCGGCCCAGGAATGAGCCGCCAGGCGTTCCCACTATTCCCGCTAATGCCATTCAGTTAACTACTGTCGTTCCCGCGAAGGCGGGAACCCAGTGACTTTATCCCCGAAGGGGACGTGAAGACGCTGGATTCCCGCCTTCGCGGGAATGACCGTAGTGGTTGATACCTTAACTGAGCGGCATTACCGCTATTCCCGCCCATTTTCCGGAGCCCTGCATGAACCATCCCGCGCCACAGTTCTTCGCCGCACCCGTCTACAGCTCCAGCCAGGAAGCGCTGGTCGCCGCCGCCGCCATACCGCTGGCGATCTACGGCTATCCGCTGGTCGAAACGATCCGTACCTGCAAGGTGCAGACCGCGGTCAGCGAGGCCACCGGCTATGGCCGCGCCCCGGTCAACACGCTGTCGGCCAGCGAGCGCCAGTGGACGCATGAAGACCGCGACGTCGTCACGCCCGCCAATGACCTGCTCTACTTCTGCGGCTGGGCCAACCTGGCCGACGGGCCGGTCACGCTGCGCGTGCCGCCGCTGCCGCAGTGCGACCGCTACTACGTGGTGGAGCTGCTGGATGCCTACACCAACAACTTCGAGAACCTGGGCCCGCGCAACGTGCCGGCCGAAGGCGGCACGGTGACCCTGGTTGGCCCGGGCCAGCACGCCGAGGGTGGGCATGTGGTGGCCTGTCCGACCTCGCTGGTGTGGCTGCTGGGCCGCGTGCTGGTGCAGGGACCGGAGGACCTGGCCGCGGCGCATGCGTTCGAAAGCGGCTTTGCGCTCGACGCGCCGGGCAAGGCCATGCCGCAATGCGTGCGCGACTGGCGCGATACCGGCAACGAGGCGCTCGACTTCTTCCAGAACCTGTTCAACGCGCTGCGCGAATACCCGCCCACTGAACGCGAACTGGGCGTGTTCACGCTGCTGCGCAAGGCCGGCCTGAAGCTGGAGGGCGAGATCGACGTCACGGCCTTGCGCGCGGAAGTCCGCGCCGGACTGGAAAGCGCATATCGCCAGGCCATGCAGCTGATCGAGGCCCATACGCGCAGCCAGGGCCGCAAGAGCTGGGGCTACAGCCTGAAGCTGGGCGTCTATGGCGACGACTGGCTGCAGCGCGCCTGCACCGCGATGAAGGGCCTCGGCGCGTTGCGCGCCGACGAAGCGATCTATGCGATGGCCGATTTCGACGCCGACGGCGAGCCGCTGCAGGGCGCGCACGCATACGAATTGCGCTTCCCGCCCGGCATGCTGCCGCCGGCGCAGGCGTTCTGGTCGGTCTCGCTGTATGGCGAGGACCGCTTCTTCAGCGCCAACGAGATCGGCCGCTATGCCGTGGGAGACCGCACGCCGGGCCTGCGCATGGAGGCCGACGGCAGCCTGGTGATCCCGATCTCGCACCGGCGGCCCGAACAGGCCAACCAACAGGCCGACAACTGGCTGCCTGCACCTGCGGGCCCGTTCTACCTGATCCTGCGCCTGTACCATCCGGCGCCGGCCTTTATCGCGGGCGAGTACCGCATTCCGCCGGTGCGCCGGATTGCCTGAGGAGCGAGATGCCATGACGTCATCCCCCGAACATTCCCACACGGCCGCGCTGGCCCGCGAGGCCGTGCTGTACACGCTGCCGCTCTACGAAATGGCGCGCATGCGCGCCGCCACCTGCCCGCGCCGCCGGCGCGAAGGCGCGTTTGCCGACGCGCGGCCGGACGGCACGCTGCGCTGGGTCAACCAGTTCTTCCACACGCGCCAGCTGCTCGGCCCGCAGCACCGGCAGGTGGTCACGCCCAACAACGACACGCTCTACAGCAATGCCTGGCTGGACCTGTCGCAGGGACCGCTGCTGCTGGAGGTGCCGGACAGCGCCGGCCGCTACTACGTGCTCGGGCTGCTCGATTTCTACACTAACCCGTTTGGCTACATCGGCAGCCGCACCAGCGGCACGCAGGCCGGGCGCTTCCTGCTGCACGGCCCCGGCTGGCAGGGCGAAGCGCCGGCCGGCGCCACCGCCATCGCCTGTCCGACCGATGCGGTGTGGCTGCTGGGCCGGCTGCTGGTGGACGGGCCGGACGACCTGCCCGCGGTGCATGCGCTGCAGGACCGCCTCCGGCTGACGCTGCCGGACGGCAGCGACCCGGTGCGCGCGTACGATGTCGGCATGCAGCCCAACGAACACCTCGGCGCGTCGCCGCAGCAGGTGCGGCGCTACGCCGAAGTGGTGAACCGCGCGCTGCGCGAGAACCCGCCGCCCGCGGACGAGGCGGCGACTGTGCGGGCCTTCGCCGCGCTCGGCCTCGGCGCCGCGAGCGAGGGCGTGCCGCTGAAGGAAACGCAGGTGGCGCTGCTGGCCGCTGCCATGGAGCAGGTCCTGGCCGAACTGGCCCGGCCGATGCCTTCCGCACTGGGTGGAGGCTGGAGTTTGCCGGTCGAGATCGGCGCGTCGTTCGGCACGCGCTATGCCGAGCGCGCGCAGGTGGCGCGCAACTACATCGGCGCGCTCGGCATGGAAGAGGCCATGTACATCATCGCCGATTGCGATGCGCACGGCCGCCCGCTCGATGGCAACGCACCGCACGAACTGCTGTTCCCCGCCGGCAAGCTGCCGCAGGTGGGCGCGTTCTGGTCGCTGACCATGTACGACAAGGGCGACTGCATGCTGGTGGAGAACCCGATTGGCCGCTATTCGCTGGGCGACCGCTCGCCAAGCCTGCGCTACGAGCCGGACGGCAGCCTGCGCCTGCACCTGGGCGCCGCGGCCCCACGCGACGCGGCACGCCATGGCAACTGGCTGCCGGCGCCGGCAGG
This sequence comes from Cupriavidus oxalaticus, assembly GCF_016894385.1. Taxonomy (NCBI): domain Bacteria; kingdom Pseudomonadati; phylum Pseudomonadota; class Betaproteobacteria; order Burkholderiales; family Burkholderiaceae; genus Cupriavidus; species Cupriavidus oxalaticus. The sequence continues at coordinate 1,958,620 of NZ_CP069811.1, read as the reverse complement.
GCCCTTCTACGTGGCGCTGCGGCTCTACGTGCCGGGCGCGGCGCACCTTGGCAAGACCTTTTCTTACCCGAGCATCCAGGCCGCGGAGGCATGACGATGGCTGCTGACAAGATATCGCGCAGGGACGTGCTGGCCCGCATGCGTGACGTGATGCTGCTGGGCGCGGCGCCCGCGCTGGCGCCGCTGGCCGCGCTGGCGCAGGCGTATCCGGCGCGCACGGTGCGGCTGATCTCCCCGTATGGCCCGGGCGGGTCCAACGACACCTCGGCGCGGCTGCTGGCCGAGGCGCTGAGCCGCAAGTACGGCCAGCAGTTCGTGGTCGAGAACAAGCCCGGCGCCGGCACCCGGGTGGCCAACGAAACGCTGGCGCGCGCCGCGCCCGACGGCTACACGCTGCTGTGGGCCGCCGCGCCGTTTGCCATCAATGCGGCGGCCGGGCTGCCGCAGCAATACGACATCCACAAGGATTTCGTCGCGGTGGGGCCGCGCGTGCTCGGGCCGGTGTTCCTGATCGTCAAGGCGGATTCGCCGGCACGTTCGGTCGCGGATTTCGTGAAGCTGGCGCGCGCGAAAGCGGACGGCGTCACCTTTGCCTCGCCCGGTGCCGGGTCCGGGCCGCACCTGACGGCGGAACTGTTCGGCGCCCAGGCGAAGTTCAAGGTGCTGAACGTGCACTACCGCGGCGACGCCACGGCCTACACCGAGCTGCTGGCCGGCCGGGTGGATGCCACGCTGACCGCCATCACGACGGCGCTGCCGTTTATCAAGGCGGGCAAGCTGCGGGTGCTGGCGGTCGCGTCGGAGCAGCGCACGCCGGTCTATCCCGATGCGCCCACCTTGGTCGAGCAGGGCTATCCCGGCGTGACCGGCTACGGCTGGTTCGGCCTGATGGCGCCGGCCGGGACGCCCGCGGCGATCGTGCGCCAGCTCAGCCAGGATGCCAGCGCGGTGCTGTCCGACGCGGATATGCGCAGCAGGCTGGCGGCGCTGGGATTGCAGCCCGAGCCGGGCGACAGTGCCGGCTTTGCGCGCTTCATCGATGCGGAGGTGCGCAAGTGGGCGGCGGTGATCAAGGCCAGTGGCGTGGTGCTGGAGTAGCGGCACGCACGCCACATGCAAGCGCTCATGCAGGCGTTCAGTGGATGCCGAAGGTATCGGTGGCGCCATGTTCCAGCATGTCGGCGGCGGCGCCGTACAGGCTGCGCGACACATAGCTCCGGACCTGTCCGGCGCGCTGGCGCAGCCACCCGGCCTTGAGCCGGCGCGCCTCGGCCAGCGCGGGCGCATCGCCCGGCGCCAGCGCCAGCACGTCGATCACATGCAGCGCCAGCTGCGTGTCGCCGCGTTCGGCCAGGGCTTGCGCATGGCGGATCAGCGCGCCGTGGTCGACCACCGCCGCGGCGATCTCCGCGGCGGCATCCTGCGGCGCGGCCGGGTGCAGCGTGGTCGCGTTGCGGTCCCACCAGCCGTTTTCCGAACGGTAGATATCGCGCGCGATATAGCTGGGATCGCCGTACGTCGGCCGCATCCACGGCTGCTCGAACAGCTCCGCCGGTGGTTTCAGCGCGGCCAGCATCTGGCGCTCGTTGCAGCCGGCGTTCATCAGCCGCACTACCTCGGCGCGCAGCCAGCGCAGGGCGCTGGCGGTCTGGCCCAGCACGCGTTCGCACTCCGCCTGGCCATGTAGCGAGGGCCCGAACTCGCGCACCACGGTGCGCGGCTGCAGCGCGGCCATGCGCTCCAGCGTCTGCGCCCAGCGCACGGTATCGCGCAGCGTGCGGAACGGCGTGCCGACATTGGGGATGGAATCGATCACGGCCGGGCCGCCATACAGCACGCGCCGTCCCGGCAGCCAGACCGCGATGGCATCGTCGGTCTCCGAGGGCGCCCACAGCAGTTCGGCGCGGCGCTCGCCGTGGCCCAGCGTCAGGCCATCCGCGAAGGTCTCGGCCGGCGTGGTGTGGCCGAGCTTGCCCGCCAGCGCGCCGGCCGGGCGGCGGAACTGGATCTCCGCCATCCGCTCCTGCATGCGCGCGGTCTCGCGATAGCGCGCCTGGCGCGCCAGCACGTTGACGTGGGCCAGCACGCGCGGTGCCGGCTCGCCGCGCGCGGCGGCATGGTCGAGCCATTGCTGCAAGCCGGCGTTGTAGCCCATATGGCCGTGGCTGTAGCAGATCGCCAGCACCGGCAGGCTGGTCTGCGTGCGCAGCGCCTCGATCATGCCTGCGGTGATGCGGCCGCCCGGGCCGCTGTCGACCACCAGCAATCCGCCGCCGACGTCGGCGACGAAGCTCTGTCCCTGCCCGTGCAACAGCCAGACGCCGTCGTCGATCGGTTCGATCCCGGCGCCCGTCACCAGCGCGACGGGCCTGTCCTCGAAATCCTGCATGCGTGACTCCCTGAGCGAATGAATGGATGCGGCTTGCGCTGACGGCAATGTCGCGCAAGCAGCTGGCGCATGGGGATTGGGGAAACTCCCCGCAAGCTCACGCGTTTTGCCCGCCGGGCCAGCGCCGATGCGGTGCGGGAGCCGGCCACGCTGACGCGGTGTGAACCGGTGGTTAGCAGCCGGCGTTGCGCGGCAGTTCCCGGTTGTCGCGCGGCACGCTAGGGCGGCGGTGAAGCATGGGATGACCCGCGGTGCTAACCGTGGGTTTACGCCCCTGCGATCCTGGCATCTGCCGCAAATGGTGCCGCTGCCGCATGATTCCTCCGCATCAACGCAACGGGAGTGGATCGCATGGCAAGCCGGCAAGACCTGCCCCTGGCAGGCATACGGGTAGCGGAGTTCGGGCAGTTCATCGCGGCGCCGGGCGCGGCCATGATGCTGGCCGACCTGGGCGCCGACGTCATCAAGGTGGAGGCGCTGCGCGGCGACAGCGCGCGGCGCTTCGACGGCACCAGCCCGCAGAGCCCGATGTTCCTCGCGTACAACCGCGGCAAGCGCGGCATTGCACTGGACCTGCGCAGCAGCGGCGGCACGGAGGCGGCGCGCCGGCTGGCGCTGGCCAGCGACGTGGTGCTGCACAACACGCGCCATGGGGTGATGGAAGCGCTGGGCCTCGACGCCGACACCCTGCGCGCAGCGAAGCCGGAACTGGTCTATGCCGCGATCAGCGGCTTCGGCACGCGCGGACCGTCGCGCTCGCGCCCCGGGCTGGACATCGCCGCGCAGGCGGAAAGCGGCATGATGTCCGTCACCGGCGAGGCCGGCGGCCAGCCGCTGAAGGCGGGCTTCGCGCTGATCGACGCGGCCACCGCGCTGGCCGCTGCCAACGCCATCCTTGCCGCGCTGTTGCGCCGCCTGCGCACCGGCATGGGCGAGACCATCGAGACCTCGCTGCTGCAGGTCGGCGTGCAGCTGCAGGCGCAGTTGTGGGCGGAGTACCAGTGTTCGGGCGCGCTGCCGGTGCGCAGCGGCAACAGCCAGCCCAGGGCCGCGCCCGCGGCCGACGTGATCGCGGTGGCTGACGGCCACGTGGTGCTGTCGGCTTACCTGGACGAGCATTTTGTCCGCCTGTGCCAGGCCATCGGCCAGCCCGCGCTGGCGCATGACCCGCGTTTTGCCAGCAATGCGTTGCGCGTGCAGAACCGTCCCGCGCTGCTGGCGATCCTGCACGAGGCGCTGCGCCACCTCGGTGGCGATGCCGCGCGGGCGTTGCTGGAGCACCATCACGTCGTGGTCGGCGTGGTGCGCGACTACCACCAGGTGGGCGCCAGCGACGACGTGCGTGCCAGCGGCATCCTGCGCACGGTCGGCAACGGCGAGGGCGGCCAGCTGGAACTGCCGGGACTGCCGTTCACGCTGGCGAGCATGAACGCTGACGTCATGGCTGCGGTGCCGCGCCTCGGCCAGCACACTGCCGAGGTGCTGGCCGAGCTCGGCTACGACGCTGCACAAATCGGCGAGCTGGCCTGCGCCGGTGCCATCGGCTGCGAACAGCGGGAGGCGGCATGAGCGAAGCCCTGTCCACGGTGCCAGTGCTGCTGGTGCGCCACGCCGGCTGGACCGAGCTGGTGCTGAACCGGCCCGCGCAGCGCAACGCCATCGATGGTGCGCTGGCGCGCGCGCTGGCCGATGCCATCGACACCATCAACGCCGACACCGCAACGCGCGCCGTGCTGCTGCGCGGCGCCGATGGCGCCTTCTGTTCCGGCCTCGACCTGAAGGCCCTGCAGGCGGAACCCGAAGGCATGGCCGGGTTTGCGCGAGTGTGGGAGCGGGTACACCTGTCGCTGCGGGACAGCCGCAAGGCCTGGATCGTGGCGCTGGAGCGCCATGCGGTCAACGGTGGCGCGGCGCTGGCGCTGGCCGGCGACCTGCTCGTCTGCGGCACCGGCGCCTTCCTGCAGATCGGCGAAATCCGCCTCGGCATGGCCGCGCCGCGCAATGCGGCGTGGCTCGCGCTGCGGCACTCCGAAGCGGTGGCGGCGCGGCTGTGCCTGCTGGGCGACCGGGTGCCCGCCGCCGATCTTCTGCGGCTGGGCATCGCCACCGAAGTCACCGGCGACGCGCGGGTGCTCGACCGCGCGCGCGAGCTGGCCGCGACCATTGCCGGTTTCCCGGCCGACGGCGTCGCCGCGATCAAGAGCGGCATGCGCGCGGCCAGCACCCGCCGCGCACTCCATCACTGAAGCGAGACCCCGCATGAGCGAATCCGTTATCCCCGACAGCGAAGCCTCGCTGCGGGACTTCCGCAGCGAGGTGCGCGCGTTCGTCGCGCAGGCGCTGCCGCATGGCGTGCGCGAGAAGGTGCGCCTGGGCCTGGAAGTGAGCAAGGACGAGATGATCGACTGGCAGCGCCGGCTGGCCGAACGCGGCTGGCTCGCGCCGCACTGGCCGCGCGACTGGCAGGGCCAGGGCTGGAGCGCCGAGCGCCGCGCCGCGTTCCAGGAGGAACTGGTGCTGGCCCACGCGCCGGAGACCGGCGGCATCTCGATCGAGATGATCGGGCCGATCCTGATCCGCTATGGCACGCCGGCGCAGCAGCAATACTTCCTGCCGCGCATCCTCAACCTGGAGCACTGGTGGTGCCAGGGCTATTCCGAGCCCAACGCCGGCTCCGACCTGGCCTCGCTGAAGACGCGCGCGGTGCGCAAGACCCGCCCCGACGGCACCGAGGTGTACGTGGTCAACGGCAGCAAGATCTGGACCTCGTACGCACAGTACGCCGACTGGATCTTCTGCCTGGTGCGCACCGACACCGGGGCGCGCGCGCAGCAGGGCATCAGCTTCCTGCTGGTCGACATGCGCAGCCCCGGCATCGGCGTGCGGCCGCTGGTGGGCATCCACGGCTGGCACCTGTTCAACCAGGTGTTCTTCGATGACGTCGAGGTGCCCGTCGAGAACCGCGTCGGCGACGAGAACGCCGGCTGGGCCATTGCCAAGTCGCTGCTGGAGCACGAGCGCCTGAACCTGGCGCGCGTGGCCGAGAACCGGCGCCGGCTGGCCAAGGTGCGCGCCATCGCCGCCGAGCTGGAGGAGAGCGGGCAGCCGCTGCTGCTGCGGCCGTGGTTTGCGCGCCGGTACCGCGAGCTGGAGGTGCGTCTGGAAGCGCTGGCCGCGACCGTGCTGCGCTTTCGCCAGCGGGCGCGCGCCGGCGCACGGCTGGGCCCCGAGACCGGCATGCTCAAGCTGCTGGGCAGCCGGCTGATCCAGGACATCGAGAACCTGGCCGTCGACGCGCTCGGGCCCGGCACGCTGGCCTACGACCGCGCCGCGCATTTCGAGCCGGCAACGCCGCAGCCCGGGCAATCCGCCTATGCGGCGGCGGCATCGGCCCGGCGCTTCGTCACCCGCGGCTACACCATCGCCGGCGGCTCCAGCGAGATCCAGCACGAGCTGCTGGCCAAGCAGGTGCTGGGCCTCTAGCCCGCGCACCGCTGCAACAGGAATCAACCCCATGAGCAACCTTCAGGGCGATCAGGACGATCAGGACGATCGCCGCATGCTGCAGGAAAGCGTGCGGCGCTATGTCGAGCGTGACTACGGCTTTGCGCAGCGTGGCGCGGCGCTGGCCGAACCGGGCGGCTTCTCGCGCCGGCACTGGCAGGCTTTCGCGGAATTCGGCTGGCTGGCGCTGGGCCTGCCCGAAGCGTGCGGCGGCCTCGGCAATGCCGGCGACCAGGCCTTGCTGGCCGAGGAACTGGGCCGCGCGCAGCCCGCCGAACCGTGGCTGGCCAATACTGCGCTGTGCGCGCCGCTGCTGGCCGCGTGCGGCGATCCGACGCATGTGGCCACCGCCGCGGCGATGGCGCAAGGGCGCACGCTGCTGGCACTGGCCGCGTGGGAGCCGCAAGGGCGCCATGACGCCTTCGACGTCGGCACCACGGCGCGGCAGCACGGCGATGCCACCGGCCAGTGGACGCTGGATGGCCACAAGACGCTGGTCCTCGGCGGCGGCAGCGCCGATGTGTTGCTGGTGCTGGCCCGCACCGGCGGCGCGCGCCGCGACCGCGACGGCCTGACGCTGTTCGCCGTGCCCGCCGCCATGCGCGGCATCCAGGTCGAAGCGCTGCCGACCTACGACGGCCGCCAGACCGCGACGGTGACGCTGCGCCGCGCCGGCGTGCCGGACAGCGCGCGTATCGGCGCGGTGGACCGTGCCTGGCCGCTGGTCGAAGCCGCCATCGACCATGCCATCGCGATGGCTTGTGCCGAAGCGGTCGGGACCATGGCCCGCGCCTTCGAGCTGACGCAGGACTATGTGACGACGCGCGAGCAGTTCGGCCGCCCGCTGTCCGCCAGCCAGGTGATCCGCCACCGGCTGGTGGACCTGTATGTCAGCGTCGAGCAGGCGCGCGCCATCACCGAGGCGGCCGCCGCGGCGCTGCACGGCGATGCGCCGGCGCGCCGGCGCGCGGTCTCGCTCGCCAAGGCCTTCGTGTCGGTCGCGGGCCGGGCGCTCGGCGAGGATGCGGTGCAGCTGCACGGCGCGGTGGGCATGACCGACGAGATGGAGATCGGCCACTGCTACAAGCGGCTGGCAGCGCTGGCCAACCTGTTCGGCGATGCCGACTGGCATTACGAGCGGCTTGCGGAGGCCGATCCCGCCTGACCCTTTGCCCAGGGCGCCGGCGAGCGCCCGTTTCGCAACAAGCCGGCAACGTACCGGCACAGCGCGGCCAATGCGCCGCACGGAGACAGCAGCATGTTCAGCCATCAAACCGGCGCCCGCGGCGCCCGCGGCGCCCGCGGCGCCCGCGGCGCCCGCCGGGCCTGCTCGGCCCTCGCCGCGGCGCTGGCCCTGGCGGGCGCCACCGGCGCGCACGCCGAGGCCGCCTACCCGAACCGACCGATCCGCATGGTGCTGCCCTCGGGCGCCGGCACCGTGACCGACCAGACCGCACGGCTGGTCGCCGAACGCCTGACCACCGCGCTGAAGCAACCGGTCGTGATCGACAACCGCCCCGGCGCCAACGGCATCATCGCCAGCGAGACCGTGGCCCGCGCCATTCCCGACGGCTACACGCTGCTGTTCACCTATTCCGCCACGCTGACGGTGAATCCGTGGACCACGCCGTCGCTGCCCTATGACCCGGTCAGGGATTTCACGCCGATCGCGCGTCCCAGCGCGCCCGGCGGCAACCTGCTCGCCGTCGGCGCGAGCGTGCCGGTGCGCAACCTGCAGGAACTGCTGGCCTATGTGAAGGCCAGCAAGAGCGAGCTGGCGTACTGCTCGTGGGGCGTGGGCTCGGGCGGCCACCTGGCGATGGAGTACCTGAAGGCGAAGACCGGCATCCACCTGCGCCATATCCCCTACAAGACCGCGACCCAGTGCAGCAACGACCTGGCGGCCGGCCACGTGACCATCGGCATCACCGATTCCATCTCGTCCATTCCGCACCTGAAGGCCGGCCGCATCCGGGGCATCGCCGTGTCGGGCCCCGAGCGGCTGCTGCCGACGCCCGAGGTGCCGACCATGACCGAGCAGGGCGTGCCGTTCCAGCAGGCCAGCTGGGTCGCGCTGTTCGGGCCCAAAGGCTTGCCCGCGCCGATCGTCGCGCGGCTCAACGCCGAGGTCAATCGCATCCTGCAATCGCCCGAAGACCGCGAGCGTTTCGCCGCGATGAACCTGAAGCCGGCCACGCCGACCAGCGCGGCCGACCTGGCAAGGCTCGTCAGCGCGGACCTGGCGGCATGGGGCGACGTGGTGAGGGTGGCGGGACTGAAGGCGCAGTGAAGGCGCAGTGAAGGCGCAGTGAAGGCAGCACACGATGACAACAACGATGACAGACAACAACGATGACAACAACGAGGACGGGAGACAGGCAGCGTGAAGGCTAGACAGTGGATGGCAATGGGAATGGCTGGGGCGGCACTGGCCGCCGGCAGTGCGGCCGCGGGCACGATGCAGCTGTTCGGCGTGGCCGATGCCTCGATCGAATACGCCAGGGGGTCGGACAGCGTGGTGCGGATGCGGGAAGGCCAGCAAGCGGCATCGCGCTGGGGCATCCGCGGCATCGAGGACCTGGGGGGCGGGCTCAAGGCGAACTTCCTGGTCGAATCGGGCTTCAACATCGACACCGGCACCGAGTTCTTCGGCAACAACCGGCTGTTCGGGCGGCAGGCCTATCTCGGGCTGTCCGACGGCTGGGGCGAGTTCCGCCTCGGGCGCCAGTACACGCCGTCGTTCTATGCGCTGCTGCGGCTCGACCCGTTCCTGCTCAACGGTGCGGTGTCGCCGTTCAACCTGCTCAGCGCCACGGCGTCGCAGGGCACCGGGCACGTGGCCTATGGTGCCCGCTTCGACAACGCGGTGCAGTACTTCTCGCCCAAATGGGGCGGCTTCGCCTTTGGCGCAGCGGTGGCGCCGGGCGAGGTGCCGGGGTCGCCGCGCTCGGGGCTGAACTTCGGCATGAACGCGACGTACGAGGCCGGCAACGTCTACGCGTTCTACAGCTACCAGGGCATGTACACCGGCGCCAACGTGCCGGTGGAGCCGACGCTGACGTCGAATCACTTTGTCGGCGGATCCTATCGCTTCAAGCCGGTGGAAGTGGGCCTGCTGTACAGCATGGCGAGCAGCAACCGGCCCGAGACGCGGTCGGCACGCCACTATGGCGTGACCTTCAGCTGGACGGTGACGCCGCGCGACACCTTCAAGGCGGCGGCGGTCAAGCGGCAGATCCTGGGCGGCGGGGAACGGCCGCTGGCGATGACGGTGGGGTGGGACCACGACCTGAGCAAGCGCACCACGGCGTACCTGCGGGCGGTATGGGTGCATAACAGCGCGGGCGGCAGTACCAGCATCAACAGCATCGCGATCGATCCGGGCAGCGGCGACGATGCCAGGTCGGTGAGCGTGGGGTTGCGGCATCGGTTTTGAGGGCGGGGCAGGCGGCGTGCGTGGCATGCCGGCCGGGCATGCCACGCCGATGCAATGCTCATGGCAGGCCACCTCACCGGTTCGCACAATGGAAAGGCCAACCGGAGCCTTTCATGTCCTCATGCATGCTTTCCCTGGAAGCGGAATGCCGGCGCCTGCGGCTGCGCGCCGGCGCCGAACTGGTCTGCCGTGGAGGCAGCCTGTGGCTGACCTTCGAGGCGCGCGACCAGCCGTCGCCTGACGTCATGCTCGCGCCCGGCGAGCGCTACCGCCTGCATGGCGACGCCGACGTGTTCATCGCCGCGCTGCATGGCGCCGGCCCCGCGTTGTGCCAGGTCGAAGCACCGCCGCATTCTCGGCGCGCCGGCCCGCCATGGTTCACATGGCTGCGGGGCGGCCGGGCGTCCTGACGGTGTGTGCGGCTTCCCGGCAGATCCATTCGGCCACGCGCCTGACATCCTCGCGCGGCTGGTCCGAGGCATGGATCAGCCAGTACGCGTTCGGACTCGGCGGTGCCTGCAGCGCCGTCGGCACGATCACGAGCTGGCCGCCATCGACCAGCGGCCGCACCAGTTCCAGCCGCCCGAGTGCGATGCCCTGGCCCGCCAGCGCGGCATGGATGACCTGGTCGTACTGGTTGAAGCGCAGCATGCCGCGCTGGCTCGCCTGGTGGTACCCGCCCGGCTCCAGCCAGCTGCGCCACTGCAGCCATGGGCGGGGATCGTCGAATTCCAGCAGCGGCAGGCGCAGCAAGGGCTCATCGTGCGTGTCCGCCTCGCGCAGCAGCGAAGGGTGGGCGACCGGGGCGATATGCTCGCCGAACAGGCGCACGGCACCGGGCGGCGCCGCGGCGTCGCGGCAATAGCGCACGGCGAGGTCGATGCCCTCCGCACGCAGGTCGCTGAGGCGGTTGCTGGCGGACAGGCGCACGTCCAGCTGCGGATGCGTCTTCTGCAGGCTTCCCAGCCGCGGCAGCAGCCACAAGCCGGTCACGCCGATGCTGGCGGTGACCGTGACCGGCCGCTGGCCCTCGATGCGGCGTACCTCGGCGACCACGTCCTGCAACTGCTGCAGCGCGCTGTCGGCGCTGCGGAACAGCCGTTCGCCTTCGGCGGTAAAGGCCACGCCGCGATGCTTGCGCACGAACAGCGGCACCTTCAGCTGCGCTTCCAGCGCGTGGATCTGCCGGCTGACGGCCGACTGCGTCAGGCACAGGTCATCCGCAGCCTGGGTGATGCTCATGCGCCGGCCGACGGCGACGAACCCCTTGAGCAGGTCGAGCGGAAACAGCCGCACGAGCGGGACAGACATGCGAGGGCCTCCTGGCAGACACGGCGGACAGACGCGCGAAACCCCATTACAGCACGATCCGCAATGTCTTTGCCATGCGCAGCACGCATGGCAAAACGACAGAATGATCGCTTGAGGCACGGCGCGGGGGCGGCTGCAATAGAGCCATCCCGCGCCTGTTGGCGCGATCTTCCGCCACTGTCCGCCAAGGGGCCGTCATGACCACCCGCCTGCCGCATTCGTCCGCCGCCCTCGCTTCGCCGCAAGCCGCCACGCCGTGGTGGCGAACGTTGTGGGCCCTCGTGCTGGCCGGCGGGCTGCTGATGGGGCTGGCATTGGGCGTGCGCCACGTGCAGGGTTTGTTTCTGCTGCCCATCATCGGCGAGCGCGGATGGACCCGCGAGACCTTCGGCTTTGCGATGGCGGTGCAGAACCTGACCTGGGGACTGGTACAGCCCTTTACCGGCATGCTGGCCGACCGCTTCGGCTCATGGAAGGTGATGGCCGGCGGACTGGCGCTCTATGCCGTGGGGCTGTACGGGATGACGCAGGCGGATACGTCGCCGGGCTTCGTCTGGTCGGCAGGCGTGTGCATCGGCATGGCGCTGTCCGGCACGACCTTCGGCGTGGTGTACGGCGCGCTGAGCCGGATGACCGACGCCGCGCAGCGCAGCCGCGCGCTGGGCCTGGCCGGCGCCGTCGGCGGCATCGCGCAGTTCGCGCTGGTGCCCGCTACGCAGGGGTTGCTGGCCGGATCGGGATGGGCGGCCACGCTGCTGGTCCTCGCCGTGGCACTGGCGGTGGTGCTGCCGCTGGCGCTGCCTTTCCAGGATCGGGCCGCCGCCGCGCCGGCGCCCGGCGGCGATGAAGCCAAGGCGGCCGGCGAACTGCCGCTGCCGGCCGCGGTGCGCGAGGCCTTCAGCCATTCCGGCTTCTGGCTGCTGAACCTCGGCTTCCTGGCTTGCGGCTTCCAGCTGGCGTTCATCGCCAGCCACTTGCCCGCCTACTTGCTGGATCGCGGCATGCGCCCGGCCGACGGCATGGCCGCGCTCGCCATCATCGCGCTCGCCAATGTGGCCGGCATCTATGTGTTCGGACTGCTGGGCGGGCGCCACAGCAAGAAGTACCTGCTCGCCGGCATCTACCTCGCACGCACCTCGGCGATGGCTCTGTTCCTGCTGCTGCCGCTGAGCACGCCGCTGAGCACGCCCGCCTTGTACGTGTTCTGCGCGGTGATGGGCTTCCTGTGGCTGGGCACCGTGCCGCTGACCAACGGGATCCTCGCGCAGGTGTTCGGCGTGCGCTATCTCGCCACGCTGTTCGGCTTCGTGTTCTTCGGCCACCAGCTGGGATCGTTCTTCGGCGTATGGCTGGGCGGACTGGTGTTCGAGCTGACGCGCTCGTACGACCCGGTCTGGTTCGGCGCCATGGTGCTGGGCGTGCTGGCCGCGGCGCTGCACTGGCCGATCGACGACCGGCAGATCGTCAGGGCGGGCCTCGCGCCGGCGCGGACATGACGCCGCGCCGCGGACCGGCACTCGGTGCATGGCTGTCGGCGCTGGGCCTCGCGGCCATGTGTGCGGCGGCACTGGCGGCGTGGCTCGATCCGGCGCATGCGCTGGCGTGGGTGCAGCTGATGGCGCTGTGCCGCTAGCCGTGCCGTGCGGCAGGCATCAGAACGCCAGCGGCACCTCCACGCCAACCGGCGCAACGTACTCCGTCATCCGGCGGCGGGACAGGTCCATGTGCGCGCGCACGATGTCGCCGGCGGCTTGCGCATCATGGCGCGCGATCGCGTCGATGATCTGGTCATGCTGGCCGGCCGCCTTGCCGAGATCCGCCTCCATGTCGTGCGTGGTCGGATGGCGGTAGAAGATCTTGCCGAGCCGGGCATGGTCGATCAGGATCCGGCGCAGGCTGGGCATCAGGTAGGGGTTATGCGCCATCTTGCCGATCTGTAGGTGGAACTGGTCGTTGTACAGCACGCGGTTTTCGACATCGTTTTGTTCGATGGCCTCGCGGAATCGCTGCTGGATGGCCTTCAGTTCATCGATCTCGGCATGGGTCGCATGGATCGCGGCCAGTTGCGTGGTCGCAATGTAGATCAGCGGCGCGGCCAGGAAGAAGTTCCGCAGCGACTGGTGGTTCATCGACGACACGCGCGCCGCCCGGTTGGCCTCGAGCTCGATATATCCCTCGGCCGCCATCTGCCGCATCAGTTCACGAACGGGCGGGCGGGACAAGCCGAACTCTTCGCTTAGCGCCAGTTCGTCCACCACGGCGCCCGGCGCCATCTCCATGCTGACGATGCGCCTGCGCAGGGCTTCGCTCAGCAGCGCCTTCCGGTCCACGGAGGGATCGGCCAGCTGGGACTCGTTCTCGGCGGCTGCCTTTGTCTTCGCCATTTTCATCGCCTTTGTCTATCAATCGTAGACATTTTATAGCAGCCGGCGGGGTGGAGCAGCGTCGGCACGACTTGCCGGGATAAATATGCCTCATAAGTATCTCGTATGACATTTTGCTGCCGTGTTTACCCTGATGGCGGCATGCCTATCGTATGAATATTCTATGTCTACAATTTGTAGACAGTTACCACGACGACTACGACACGCGCTTTGGCGCCGGAGCGCGAGCGGTGGAGACAAGGGCGACAGCGAGTTTTCGAGATGACCAAAGTAACTTCCATTCCCGCCGACGATTCGACATGCGGCTGGTTTCATCTGAGCCAGCCACGCAAGCCGATGCCATCGCATTCGGGAGAGACCAGGGCGCGGTGGGTGGTAATCGGTGCGGGATTCACCGGCCTCGCCGCGGCCCGGCAACTGGCGCTCAACTTTCCGGGCGACAGGGTGGTGCTGGTGGAGGCCCAGGAGGTGGGATTGGGCGCGTCCGGGCGAAATGCGGGCTTTGCGATCGACCTGCCCCATGACATCGGGGCCGACGACTATATCGGCGAGATCGAAACGGCAAAGACCAGCCTGAAGCTGAACCTGACCGGGCAGCAGATCCTCCGCTCGCTGGTGGAGGCACACCGGATCGACTGCCAGTTCCGGAACTCCGGGAAATACCAGGCAGCGATCGAAGACCGCGGTGTCGCGGTACTCGAAGCGTATCGCCGGGGTCTCGACAAGCTTGGCCAGCCATACGAGATGATCGAAGGCGAGGCATTGCCGGAGCACATCGGCACATCCTACTATCGCAAGGCGCTGTTCACCCCCGGCACCGCGCTGATCCAGCCGGCGGCGCTGGTGAAGGGTCTGGCCAACAGCCTTCCTGCAAACGTGGAGCTCTACGAGCACACGGCCATCACCGACGTGGACTACGGTGAAAAGATCGTGCTGTCGCACCGGCAGGGCCGCATCGTTGCGGACCAGCTGATCCTGACGAATAACGCCTTCGGCATGCGCTTCGGCTTCCTGCAAGGGACCATGCTGCCGATCTTCACCTATGCAAGCCTGACCCGGCCGCTGACGCAGGCCGAGCAGGCGCGCCTCGGCGGCAAGCCGTTCTGGGGCCTGATCCCGGCGGACCCGTTCGGGACGACGCTGCGCCGCACCCACGACAACCGCATCCTGGTCAGGAACAGCTTCAGCTTCAATCGCGACGGACGCAGCCAGCAGAAATACCTGGACCGCTTTGTCAGGACCCACCGCGAATCCTTCGAGCGCCGGTTCCCGATGCTGCCCGGCGTCGAATTCGAATACACGTGGGGCGGCTCGCTGGCGCTCTCGCGCAACCACATGGGCCATTTCGGCCAGCTCGCTCCCAACGTGTACGGCGCGCTTTGCTGCAACGGCCTGGGCGTGACGCGCGGCACGGTGACCGGGACCTTGCTGGCGGATTACCTGGCGGGCGAGCGCAATGACCTGATCGACTTCCTGCTGTCATCGCCGGGGCCGAACAGGAATCCGCCCGAGCCGTTCCTGTCCATGGGCGTGAACGCCAATCTCTGGCTGGGACAGCGGCGGGCGGGCAGGGAGATCTGATCGTCTATCCATGGGTTCCAGGACCCTCGGCTTTCATCAAAAAGACTCGGCTTCCGCATGTCACCAGGCGGTCCGGGCATTGCAGGAGACAAGGCGTGGCAAACAATGTATCGATCGAAGACGTGCCGTTGAACGGCTTCCACCAGCTGCTGAGCGTGCGCTCCGGCGGCGGCTGGGTGCTGGACGGCTATGTCCTGAGCATTATCGGCGTGGCGATGGTGCCACTGTCTTCCGCGCTCGAACTGAGCAGTTTCTGGCAAGGCATGATCGCGGCCTCCGCCTTGCTTGGCATCTTCTTCGGGGGATTTCTTGGCGGCCTGCTGACCGGGCAGCTGGGCCGGCAGAAGCTGTATTTCTTCGGGCCGACGATCTTCGTGCTGTGCTCGGTGGCGCAGTTCTGGGCGGATTCGGGCGTGGCGCTGTTTTTCTTCCGCTTCCTGATCGGCGTGGGTGTCGGCTTTGAATATCCGGTGGCCGGGTCGCTGCTGGTGGAATTCATGCCGAAGAAGTACCGCGGCCCGCGCCTGGCGATGCTGACCATCCTGTGGTTCGCCGGTGCCGCACTCGCCTATATCGTCGGCAACATGGTCCTGGACAGCGGGCGGCCCGACGCATGGCGGCTGGTCCTGGCCAGTCCGGCGGCAATCGGCGTGGTGCTGCTGCTGTTGCGCATCGGCACGCCTGAATCGCCGCGCTGGCTGCTGAGCAAGGGGCGCACCGCGGAGGCCGAGCGCGTCATCAGGAAGGTCTATGGCCCGTCGTTCTCGCTACGGAACCTGCCGGAGCAGCCGGCCGAGAAAAAGGTATCGCTCCTGAGCCTGCTGCACTCGGGCTACGGCAAGCGCATGTTCTTCGTGTCGGTGTTCTGGAGCTGCTCGGTCATTCCGGTCTTTGCCGTGTATGCGTTCGCGCCGACGGTATTGCAGGCGCTCAACCTGAAGGGCGCGTGGGCATCGTATGGCTCGGTGGCCATCACGCTGCTGTTCGTGGTGGGCTGCATCATCGCCACGCGGCTGATCAATGTCATCGGCCGGCGCAGCATGCTGATCCATAGCTTCCTGTGGTCCGGCCTTGCGCTGCTGGGGCTGGGCGTGTTCTCCGACGGTGCCGAGTTGCTGGTGCTGGTCCTGTTCGGCGCGTATGCGGTCTTTATCGGCGGCGCCCAGGTACTGCAGCTGGTCTATCCGAATGAACTGTTCCCCACCGAGATCCGCTCGGCCGCGGTCGGCATGGGCGCCTCGCTGTCACGCATCGGCGCAGCCGTCGGCACGTGGCTGGTGCCCATCTCGCTGCAAAGCATCGGCATCGGCAACACGATGTTCGCTGCCGCCGGTGTGACGCTGCTCGGCCTGCTGGTATCGCTGGCGCTGGCTCCGGAAACGCGCTCGCTCAGCCTGCAGGAAGCGGCATCACTGAATCGCTAAGCCGCTCCCCCTTACCAAACTCCTTCCTGACTCCACGGAGAAACCATGAAATTCGAAGGCATCTATACCCCTGCCATTACGCCTTTGACGGCGGCAGGCAAGATCGACAACACCGCCTTTGCGGAAGTCCTCGAATCCCTGATCGAAGCCAAGGTCCACGGCATCATCATCGGGGGCTCGACCGGCGAATACTACGCACATACGGCGCAGGAGCGCCTCGACCTTGCCGCGCTGGCCAGGGAGGTCATCGGCACGCGCGTGCCGCTGGTTGTCGGCACGGGCGCGGTGCGCACCGAGGATTCGGTCGAGTATGCGAAGGCGGCCAGGGCCATTCGCGCCGATGCCATCCTGGTTGGCTCGCCGCCGTACGCGCTGCCCACCGAGCAGGAAAACGCCGCGCACGCGCTCGCCGTCGACCGCGCCGCCGGGCTGCCCGTCATGCTCTACAACTACCCCGGCCGGATGGGCGTGTCGATGGGCCGTGAGTTCTTCCGCACGGTCTCGGCGGCTTCCGGCAACTTCGTGGCCATCAAGGAGAGCTCGGGCCAGGCGGCACAGCTGCATATGCTGGCCACGGAGTTCAGGAACATCGATATTTCGTGCGGCTGGGACGACCAGGCGCTGGAGTTCTTTGCCTGGGGCGCGCGCAGCTGGGTCTGCGCCGGCTCGAACTTTATCCCGCGCGAGCATATCGCGCTCTACGAGGCCTGTGCTGTCGAGAAGGATTTCGACAAGGGCCGCCGCATCATGGCTGCGATGCTGCCGCTGATGGACTTCCTGGAGGGTGGCAAGTTCGTGCAGTCCATCAAGTTCGGCTGCCAGCTCGCAGGCCTGCGCCCGGGCGGCGTCCGTGCGCCGCTGCAGGGGCTCGACGAAGACGAGCAGCACGCGTTGCAGGCGATCGTTGCCAGGCTCAGGCAGGATGTCGCTGCGGTCGTCGAGGGGAAGGTCTGATGGCGCGGCTACTGACAGCAGCGGAATATGCCGCGATCGCCCGGGATATCGCACTGCCGACGCAGGCGTTTGTCGATGGCGCCTGGGTGCCCGCGGTGTCGGGCGCGACGTTCCAGACCACCAATCCCGCAACCGGCGAAGTGCTGGCCAGTATCGCGGCCTGTGATGCGCGCGATGTCGACATCGCGGTAGCGAAGGCCAAGGCCGCATTCGAGGACGGGCGCTGGCACCGCCGCTCCCCGTCCGAGCGCAAGGCCGTGCTGCTGCGCTTTGCCGACCTGGTGGAGCGGCACGCGCATGAATTGGCGGTGATGGAAAGCCTCGACAGCGGCAAGCCGATCCGCGAATGCCAGAACACCGACATTCCCGAGACCATCCATACGATCCGCTGGCACGCCGAACTGATCGACAAGATCTACGACAGCACGGCACCGGTCGGGGCGGGCGCGTTGTCGCTGGTAGTGCGCGAGCCCATCGGCGTGGTCGGCCTCGTGCTGCCCTGGAACTTCCCGCTGCTGATGCTGGCGTGGAAGATCGGCCCTTCGCTGGCCGCGGGCTGCTCGATCATCGTCAAGCCCGCCAAGGAAACCACGCTGACGGCATTGCGCGTGGCCGAGCTTGCGCATGAGGCCGGTGTGCCCGCCGGCGTGTTCAATGTGCTGCCTGGCGGCGGCAAGGAGGTGGGCGAGCCGCTGGGGATGCACATGGATGTCTCCATGGTCAGCTTCACCGGTTCGACGGCTACCGGCCGGCTGTTCCTCAGGTACGCGGCGGATTCGAACCTGAAGCGCATCGTGCTTGAGTGCGGCGGCAAGAATCCCGCGGTGGTGCTGAGCGATGTCGGGGATCTCGATGTCGTCGCGCAGCACGTGGTCAACGGTGCCTTCTGGAACATGGGCGAGAACTGTTCGGCCTCGTCTCGCCTGATCGTCCATGCCGACATCAAGGATGCGCTGTTGTCGCGCATCGGTGTCCACATGCGCGAATGGAAGATGGGCAATCCCCTCGATCCGGAGCATCGGATCGGTGCGCTGGTCAGCGAAGCCCATTTCGGCAAGGTGCGCTCGTATCTGGAGCAGGCCGGCATCGAGCAGCTGCGCGTGGCCTTCGGCGGCGGCACGGCGGGCGGCATTTTCGTCGAGCCGACGGTGGTCGACGGCGTGGGCCAGGACAGCAAGCTGTTCAGGGAAGAGATCTTCGGTCCCATCCTTTCGGTCACGACCTTCAACAGCGTGGACGAAGCCATCGCGCTGGCGAACGACTCCGTCTACGGACTCGCGGCCTCGGTCTATACGAGCAACCTGAATCACGCGATCCGGCTGTCGCGGGAAATCCGTGCGGGCGTGGTGACGGTGAACTGCTTCGGCGAGGGTGACATCACCACGCCGTTCGGTGGCTACAAGGAGTCGGGCTTCGGCGGCCGGGATAAATCGATCTGGGCGCATGACCAGTACACCGAGCAGAAGACCATCTGGATCGACGTACCGGGCCAGGCAGGCCACGGCTGAGTGAAATGGCGCTCGCGCGATGCCGGCCGCATCGCAATACGCGTATCATGCGCGGCTCGCCGGAGTCGGCGCCGGCATCCTGTCCTCCACCGTAATACGGTTCAGTTAACCACCGTCGTTCCCGCCTGCGCGGGAATGACGGTAGTGTTTGATGCCTTAACTGAACGGCATTAGTCCCTCCACCGTCCCTTATAAGGTCATCATTTCAATGCAAGCAGGTGTCATCCGAAGCAGGCGTCAGGCAACACTCATCGGGCTTGTCGCGATCCTGTTATGGAGTTCGATCGTCGGCCTGATTCGTGGCGTCAGTGAAAGCCTTGGCGCAACCGGCGGCGCGGCCATGATGTATACCGTTGCCTCCGCCTTGCTCTGGTTGACCGTCGGTTTCGCCAGGCCGAGTGAATTTCCCCGGCGCTACCTCGTCTGGGGAAGCATCCTGTTCGTTTCCTACGAACTGTGCCTGTCCCTGTCCATCGGCTATGCCAACAGCGCCAGGCAGGCCATCGAGGTCGGCATGGTCAACTACCTGTGGCCGAGCTTCACCATGTTGTGCGCCATTGCGTTCAACGGCCAGAAATCGAACCTGCTGATCGTTCCCGGTTTCTCGATTGCCATTCTTGGCATCTGCTGGGTACTTGGCGGCGACCAGGGACTGGACTTTGCCGGGATGGCGGCAAATATCCAGGACAACCCGCTCAGCTACGGGCTGGCCTTCTCGGGCGCCGTGATCTGGGCCGCCTATTGCACCGTGACCAGCCGGATCGCGGGCGGCAAGAATGGCATCACGCTGTTCTTCATGCTGACGGCACTGACCCTGTGGATCAAGTATTTCACCGGCGACGGCGGCGCGATGGTGTTCAGCTATCAGGCCATCCTGTATCTGGCGCTGGCTGCCTCCGCGATGGGGTTCGGCTATGCGGCGTGGAACGTCGGCATCCTGCACGGCAACGTCACGGTGCTTGCAGGCGCCTCCTATTTCATCCCGGTCCTCTCCGCTGCGCTGGCGGCCATGCTGTTGCGCACGCCGCTGTCGATCGCGTTCTGGAAGGGCGCATCCATGGTCTGCGCCGGCTCCGTCCTGTGCTGGCTCGCCACGCGCGGACAACGTTCCAGAACACCGGCCGCGCCGGAACCGGGCACAGCGCGTGAGCGTGCCCGTGGGCAGTGAAATCCATGCATAAACAGGACAAGAATATGTCCGGGGAGACAAAGATGAAGATTCGGTTGTCCGCCTTGCTGTGTGCGTTGTCCGCGCCGGCATTCGCACAGGGCTCGGTGACCTTGTATGGGGTGCTCGACGAGGGCCTCAACTATACGAGCAACGTCGGTGGCCACGGCATGGTGGAGATGGCAAGCGGATTTCCGCATGGCAGCCGCTGGGGTCTCAAGGGGACGGAGGACCTGGGCGGCGGCGTCAAGGCCGTGTTCCAGCTTGAGAACGGGTTCGACGTGGATAGCGGCCGCGCGTTCCAGGGCGGGCTGCTGTTCGGACGCCAGGCATACGTGGGCCTTTCCAGCGACAGCGTGGGTGCGCTCACCGCCGGCCGGCAATATGATTCGGTGGTCGACTTCCTGGCGCAGAATTCCGCGGGTGGCACGTGGGGCGGCTACATGTTTGCCCACCCGTACGATAACGACAACCTGATCAACACATTCCGCGTCAATAACACCATCAAGTACACCAGCCCCACGCTGGGCGGCCTGAAATTCGGCGCAACGTACAGCTTCAGCGATGACGCCAGCTGGTCGAATAACCGCCAGTACAGCGTTGGCGGCCAATATGCCAATGGCGGGTTGGTCGTGTCGGCGGCCTATCTGCGGGCCGACAATCCGTCTGCCACGTCCTACGGTGCCATCAACAACAGCGGTGACCAGAACCTGCTGGGCAGCAGGCTGAGGATCTATGGTGCCGGGGCCACCTACTCCATCGGCAAGGCAGCGCTGGGAGCGGTGTACTCCAATACCGATGTGGAAAATCCGCAAAGCTCCGGCTATGTCGGGCCGATCGTCCCGCCGGTGGGGACGCTGTCTTCACTCAGGTTCCAGAACTTCGAGGTCAACGCCAAATACCAGTTTGGCGCCTCGTACTGGGCGGGGGTGATGTACACCTATACGCGCGCCAGCGTCAATGCGGCATCCGGCAAGCAGCATCCCGCTTACCATTCGATCGGCATGATGGCGGATTACCAGCTGTCGAAGCGGACCGATGTCTATCTGCAGGGGATGTACCAGCGCGTGGGCGGCGACGCCACCGGTACGATCCTCGATACCGCTTATATCGCCGGTGCGGCCAATGTCTCCTCCAATCGGAACCAGCTGTTGCTGAGGACCGGCATCCGGCATTTCTTCTGACGCCGATTAGCTGGTCATGGGTATTGGGAGTGCGATCGCGTGCGGATATGACAAAACACTCGTCGCGCAACAACTCGATGTCGATCGTCTTGCTAGTGGTCGGCGAAGCGATCGACGTTCAGTGCATGGACGCGTTTGCTTCGCTGTCGATCTGATCGCGCAAGTTTTTGAAGTGCTTCTCCACATTGGCGCCGAATAGCGGATCGGCACTGGCCGGGTCGGTGGCGGCGACCTGCGCCCAGTCCGCTTCGGTCAGGAATCGGACGGCGCGCGGCATGACCTGTTTCTCCTCGGTGGACAGGTGGTTGCGGTAGTACACCAGGTACATGGCGGCGGCCGCTTCCAGTGCCGCTCGCGAGGTGACGACTTCGCTCTGGGCTTCACGCAGGCGCTCGAGCAATTCCGCGCCAACCGTGGCGATCACGCGATGTTCCTGCAATAGCCGGCTGATGATGATCCGCGTGCCCGGATCCCGCTCCACGAGCAAGGCGTAGGCGACATCCTCGCGGGGGTGGTGCACGCAATCGCCATAGTTGCGCAGGTAATGGATGATCGTCGCCATCAGGCCGTAGTCGGGCTGCTCGCCCTGATGGAAGGTGCTGACCTGCTTCTCCAGCAGGTCGAGCAGTGACGCGAAATGGATATGGTCGGTATGCCACGCGGCAAGCGGTGCCGGGCTCGGGGCGGAAAGTGAGGCGGAAGCCGAGGTCGGAAGCGGGGTGACGGGTGGGGTGGCCATGGCGCCTCCTGGGAAGCTGGGCAAGCTACGATATCGGGACTCACAGAACCTTCATTGACACAATAGTTTCCCTGCATGATTTGGGTCTGACGCAGATCAATGCGGCGCTAAGCGCCTGGGATCGCGTAAGAGGCGGAAGCCTTATCCGTCGCACATTTATCCGGTTTACCCGGCGATCGAAAGGGCCTGCGGAGGCCTTGCGAAACTCTCTAGCACGGCGTGGGCAGGGGACATGTCGGATGTGGCGCAATTCTCTTAAAGGATGGCGCAATTTTGGCGCGGTTTATGAAACTGCGCCATCCATTGAGGAAAATTTGGCGCAGTAGGGGTTTTTTCATGCCATAAGTGCCATGGTAGGCACAAAAAGGTGCGCGCAGTGCGACGGTTCAACGTGTGTGGCCGCCGCCGGCTGGACAGCTTTGCGCGCGAGCCGATGCAGGTGCCGCATCCTTTCCAGGGACAGCCGGGCTTCGTGCACACGCCGGTCTGATGAGATAGCCGCCGCGCTACTTAAGCAATCTCTTATAGACCGGCAAAGAATCGCTGAATTTACCTTAAGTGGGCGGACGGATATCTTTGGGCGAAAGGCGTTGGTCCTGCCGCACGATTCTCCGGGTCGCTGTGCGCATGCCTACCGCCTTGCGATCAGCATTGCGGCCAAGGCGACGAGTCAGCTCAAGATGTAATGCCGTTCAGTTAACCACCGTCGTTCCCGCGAAGGCGGGAACCCAGTGACTTCATCCCCGAAGGGGACGTGATCCCCAAGGGGACGTGAAGACGCTGGATTCCCGCCTTCGCGGGAATGACGGTAGTGTTTGATGCCTTAACTGAACGGCATTACAGCTCAAGATGTCTCTTGCATGAGTCGCGGAACAATCAGCACAGAGGCTGCGGCAGACATGTCAGCAAGCCCGGCAAGGCGAGGAGACATGACAAGCATCACCAGTATCGGACGCCGGCGGTTCCTCAAGATTCTCGGCGCAGGCCCCGTTGCCGCCACGGCCGCGGCCCTGGGCATGGGTGCCGGCATGGGTACGGCCTGGGCGCAGGCCCCGGCCGGCGTGCGCCCCTACAAGCTGCTGCGTGCGAAAGAGACGCGCAACAATTGCACCTATTGCTCGGTCGGGTGCGGCCTGCTGATGTATTCGCTCGGTGACGGCGCAAAGAATGCGAAACCGCGCATCTTCCACATCGAGGGCGATCCCGATCACCCGGTCAGCCGTGGCTCGCTATGCCCCAAGGGCGCGGGCCTGCTGGACATCGTCCATTCGAAAAACCGGCTGCTGTATCCGGAATACCGCGCGCCGGGATCGAAGGAGTGGGTGCGCATCAGCTGGGACGAGGCGAACAAGCGCATCGCCCGCCTGCTGAAGGACGATCGCGACAAGAACTTCATCGCGCGCAACGAGAAGGGACAGTTGGTGAACCGCTGGCTGAGCTCGGGCATGCTCGCCTCGTCGGCGGCGTCCAACGAAACGGGGGTGCTGGACTTCAAGTTCGCACGCTCCCTGGGCATGCTGGCGCTGGACTGCCAGGCGCGCCTGTGCCACGGGCCAACGGTTTCGGCGCTGGGTCCGTCCTTCGGCCGCGGCGCGATGACGAACCACTGGGTGGACATCAAGAACGCCAATGTCGTCATCGTCATGGGCGGCAACCCGGCCGAGGCCCACCCGGTCGGCTTCAAATGGGTGATCGAGGCCAAGATCAAAAACAAGGCCAAGGTCATCGTCATCGATCCGCGCTTCAGCCGCACAGCCGCGGTAGCCGATATCTTCTCGCCGATCCGGGCGGGGTCGGACACGGCCTTCCTGATGGGCATGGTCAACTGGCTGCTGCAGCACGACAAGATCCAGCATGACTATGTGCGCGCCTACACCAACGCGTCGCTGATCGTGCGCGAGGATTTCGGGTTCGACGAAGGGCTGTTCTCGGGCTTCGATGCCGAGAAGCTCGCCTATGACAAATCCTCCTGGAACTATGAACGCGACGGGGCGGGAAACGCGAAACGCGATCCCTCGCTGCGTCATCCGCGCTGCGTGCTGAGCCTGCTGAAGCAGCACGTCTCACGCTACACGCCGGAGAAGGTCGAGGAGATCACCGGCGTCAGGAAGGCCGACTTCCTGCAGATCGCCGAGATCGTCGGCTCGTGCTCGGCGAAGGACAAGACGCTGACCTGGCTTTACGCGCTGGGCTGGACGCACCACACCGGCGGCGCGCAGATCATCCGCGGCGCGGCGATGATCCAGCTGCTGCTGGGCAATGTCGGCATGTCCGGCGGCGGCGTGAATGCGCTGCGCGGACATTCCAACATCCAGGGCTATACCGACCTTGGCCTGCTGTCGCTGCGGCTGCCGGGCTACATGGACCTGCCCACCGACAGGCAGCAGACGCTCAAGCAATACCTGGCCGATACCACGCCGAAAGCCGTGCTGCCCGACCAGGTGAACTACTGGAAAAACCTGCCCAGGTTCTTCGTCTCGTTGCAGAAGAACCTGTTCGGCAAGCACGCCACCGCGGAAAACGACTGGGCCTTCGACCTGCTGCCGAAATGGGACCGCAGCTACGACATGCTGGCCTATTTCGACCTGATGTATGAAGGCAAGGTCAACGGCTATGTGGTCCAGGGGTTCAACCCGCTGGCAGCGATGCCCGACAAGAACAAGTCATCGGCCGCGCTGTCGAAGCTGAAGTTCCTGGTGGTCATCGACCCGCTGGTGACCGAGACCTCGAACTTCTGGCGCAACGAGGGCAAGTTCAACGACGTCAGGACCGAGGAGATCATGACCGAGGTCTTCAGGCTGCCGTCGAACTGCTTTGCCGAGGAAGACGGGACCGTCGTGAATTCGGGCCGCTGGCTGCAATGGCACTACGCGGGCCAGCAGCCGCCGGGCGAGGCGCGGCATGATCCGGCCATTCTCGGCGGCATCATGATGGAGCTGCGGCGGCTGTACGAAAAGGAAGGCGGCGCCTGCCCGGAACAGGTATTGCACATGACCTGGGACGAGGAGACCTATCACGATCCCTACAGCCCCCATCCCGAGGAAATGGCCAAGGAAGCCAACGGCTACGCGCTGGCCGACGTATTCGACGACACCGGGAAACAGATCCTGCGCAAGGGCCAGTTGCTGGATTCGTTCGCGCAACTGCGCGACGACGGCACGACCTCGAGCTACTGCTGGATCTTCGCCGGTTCCTGGACCGAGGCGGGCAACCAGATGGCCAGGCGCGACAACACCGACACCGGTCTTGGCAACACGCCGGGCTGGGCCTGGTCCTGGCCCGCGAACCGCCGCATCCTCTACAACCGGGCCTCGATGGACGAGATGGGGAACCCCTGGGACCCCAAGCGCCAGATCCTGCATTGGAACGGCGAGAAATGGGTGGGCGCCGACGTGCCCGACTTTCCGCTCACCGCGGCACCCGGCACGCCAGCCGGCCCCTTCATCATGCTGCCCGAAGGCGTGGGGCGCCTGTTCTCGGCCGCAGGCATGGTCGACGGCCCCTTTCCCGAGCATTACGAGCCGGTCGAGAGCCCGATCGCGAAGAACCCGCTGCACGCAAAGGTGACCCACAACCCGACCGCACGCATTTTCCAGAACGATGCGCAGCGCATGGGCAACCGCACCGAGTTTCCCTATGTCGCCACGACCTATTCGATCACGGAATTGTTCCGCCACTGGACCAAGCACTCGCATCTGAACGCCATGCTCCAGCCCGAGCAGTTCGTCGAGATCGGCGAGAAGCTGGCTGCGGACAAAGGCATCGCCCATGGCGACACGGTGAAGATCACGACCAGGCGCGGCTACATCACGGCCAAGGCCGTGGTGACCAAACGCATGCGCACGCTTCAGGTGGCCGGGCAGGCGGTCGAGCAGGTTGGCATCCCCTGCCATTGGGGCTTCGAGGGCGCGACGCGCAAGGGCTATCTCGCCAACACGCTCGCGCCTGGCGTTGGCGATGCCAATTCACAGACGCCGGAATTCAAGGCATTCCTCGTAAATATCGAAAAAATGGCGGGAGCCCAGGCATGAACTCGCAGAACATCATCCGTCGCTCGGCCTCGTCGGAGCTGACACCGGCCCCCCGGATCCGCGACCATCAGATGCAAGTGGCCAAGCTGATCGACGTGTCCACCTGCATTGGCTGCAAGGCGTGCCAGGTTGCCTGCAACGAATGGAACGACCTTCGCGGCGACGTGCAGGAGAATGTCGGCGTCTACGACAACCCGCGCGACCTGTCGCCCGACACCTGGACCCTGATGCGCTTCACCGAGCATGAGGACCAGGCGGGGAAGCTGGAATGGCTGATCCGCAAGGACGGCTGCATGCATTGCGAGGATCCCGGCTGCCTGAAGGCCTGCCCGGCCCCCGGCGCCATCGTGCAATATGCGAACGGCATCGTCGACTTCCAGTCCGACCTGTGCATCGGCTGCGGCTATTGCGTCGCCGGCTGCCCCTTTGACGTGCCGCGTATTTCCAAGAAGGACAACAAGGCCTACAAGTGCACGCTGTGCTCGGACCGCGTCTCGGTCGGGCAGGAGCCTGCGTGCGTCAAGACCTGCCCGACCGGCGCCATCGCCTTCGGCTCGAAGGCGGAGATGCAGTCGCTCGCGGCCGAGCGCGTGGCCGAGCTGAACGAGCGCGGCTATGCCAGGGCCGGACTGTATGACCCGGCGGGGGTTGGCGGCACCCACGTGATGTATGTGCTGCAGCATGCCGACGACCCGAAGCGTTACGCGGGCTTGCCGAAGGATCCGGAGATCAGCACGGTCGTTTCGGGCTGGAAGGATGGCCTGCAACCCACCGCCGCCGTGGTTGGCGCGGCGGCGGTGGTGGGCATGGCGGCGCATTTCATGGCGGTTGGCCCCAACACCACCGAACCGGATGGGCACGATGCCCCGGATGATGGTGCAGCCTAGGCGGAGAGCGGAGATGGCGACCAACAACGACATGATCTTGCGCACGAGATTCGCCGAGCGGCTGTGTCACTGGGCGATTGTGTTCTGCTTCTTCCTGGCGGCGGTTTCAGGTATCTCGTGGTTCTTCCCGACAGTGAGCTGGATGAGCGGCTTCCTTGGCACGCCCCAGATGGCGCGGCTGCTCCACCCGTTCCTCGGCATCGCGGTGTTCGTCGGGCTTTGCTACATGTTCGGGCGCTTCGTGGGCTACAACCTGCCCGCGCGCACCGACGCGATCTGGTTCCGCCGCGTCCGGGACGTGCTCCTGAACCGGCATGGTGGCGAACCGCTGCGGATAGGCAAGTACAACGCCGGCCAGAAGATCCTGTTCTGGCTCATCATGGCTTCGATACTGGCCCTGCTGATCACCGGGCTGATCATGTGGCGCGCGTATTTCGCCGAGTATTTCCCGATTCCCGTGCTACGCCTGGCGATCCTGGCCCATTCCGTCGCGGGGATCGGCCTGATCCTGCTGATCGTGGGCCATATCTACCTGGCCATCTGGGTCCGGGGGTCGATCACGGGCATGGTGACGGGCTATGTTTCACGCGCCTGGGCCAGGCAGCACCATGACCGCTGGTATGGCGAGGTGAAGGCGAAAGAGGGGAAAAAGGTGGAAGCGAAGGGGAGCGGGTCATGAGCCAGCATCCGACGCCGCCAGACGGGCTGCCATCGGGCGAGGCATCGCGGCCATCCCCGCCATCCCCGCCATCTCCGTCATCCCCCCATTTCGCGCCGTTGATCCAGCCAGACCTTGCCGGTCTTTACAGCCGCCGCGCCGCGCGCCTGCGTACGCTGGCCGAAGGCCACGATCAGGCCGATTATCTGCGTCTGGCCGCCCGCGTGGCAGAGGTGCAGGCATCGCTTGTGCCCGAAGCCGGCGGATCCGGACCGCCCGGCGCCGGCGCCATGCTGCAGCAGCGGCATTGGGGCATTCTGCTTGACCGGTTGATTGAGCGGCTTGCGCCCGATGTTCCCGCCCCGGTGGCCACGCATCTTGCGGCGCTGCGCGACCTTGCGGACGCGGAACGCCTGTACATGGCCCAGGCGCTGAACATGGGCCGTTTTGATGCCGTCCCGGCAGCGATCGCACCCTTTCTTTGGGCCATGCTCTCGCTGCAACGCGCCAGCGCCGTACGCGCCGCGCCTGTGCCCGGCAGCGGTCCTGCCGAGCACGCGTCTTGCCCGCTCTGCGGCAGTGCGCCCGTGGCCAGCCTGATCCTGACCGGCGATCGTCAGGGAATGCGCTATCTGCATTGCGCGCTCTGCGAGAGCGCCTGGCACATGGTGCGGGCGAAATGCACCAACTGCGGCGCCGCCGCGGACCTTGACTACCTCAGCTTCGACACCGCCGACGCCACGGTACGCGCCGAAAGCTGCGGCGTGTGTCACGGATACCTGAAAGTCATCTCACTGGAGCGCGACCCGCAAGCCGAGGCCGTCGCCGATGATCTTGCCACGCTGACCCTGGACCATGCCGTGATGGAGGAGGGGTATCAGCGCACCGGGTTCAATCCGTTCGCACTGCCGGCATGAGGACGGGATGCCGCCCGCTTCTAGCGGGCTTGTGCGGCGTCGGTGTCAGCGGTGGCGTCGCCCTCGGCGCCGTCAAGGTGCACATCGGCCATGCCGCCATTGAGCTGGTTCAGAAAGTGCACCAGCGCAACCTTGTCGTCGAACCGGAAGCTCACCAGGGCCTGGCGATAAAACTCATAGATCCTGGGCTGCAGGCTTGACCAGAACGCGCGGCCCTTCGGGGTCAGCACCACATTCTTGGCGCGCCGGTCGACCGTATCGGCCACCCGCACCACGTGTTCGTCACGCTCCAGGCGCTTGAGCACGCCATCCAGGCTTTGCCGGCTGACCACCAGGTACTCGGCGAGCTCCGAGAACGACATCCCTTGCGCGGCTTGCGGCCGCGTCAGCGCGCCCAGCACTGACCACTGCACCGTCGTGATGCCCAGGTACTTGATGGTCTGCCGGTCCAGCGTATTGCCCGCCTGAAACAGCCGGAAGAACAGGCGGTTGTGGACGGACGAGACGGACTGGTCGTAAGAGGGGTCGGAATCGGTCATGGCTCGGATCTGCGGGGTCACGCGGCTCGGGCAGGCGGGATGGCGACATTCTACGGCCGAGTGCGCAACCCGCGTCCGGGGCGCCAATTGCGCCGGGTAATTATCTTTCCCTCAATGTATGACATGTAGATTGCATGATTTGTCGTACAATCTGCCGTTTTTACGTAAATATATATCAAGTACTTGACGTATATTAGCGACCTGCCTAGTATGTGCTCACGCAACCCACCAGCACAACCCACCAGCACAACCCACCAGAACAAGCGAGGACCCCATGGAGACACCCGATAAGATCCTGACGCCGCTGGCGATAGGTAACCACGTCATTCCAAACCGGATGGTGATGGGCGCAATGCATACGCGTCTGGAGACGCTGGACCGGCCGCACGAGCGCCTTGCCGCTTTCTATGCGGCGCGCGCCAGGGGCGAGATCGGGTTGATCCTGAGCGGCGGCTTCTCGCCGAATCCGGAAGGGGTCATGGAGGCGGGCGGGCCGCTGTTCAACAGTGCCGACCAGCTCGACGAGCATCGCGCCGTGACCAGCGCCGTGCACAAGGCGGGCGGCAAGATCGTGCTGCAGATCCTGCATGCCGGCCGCTATGCCAAGGTGCCGGAGTGCGTGGCGCCGTCGCCGGGCAAGGCGCGCATCAATACCTTCCCGCCGCACGCGCTGACCACGGACGAGGTCTGGAAGACGATCGCCGACTTTGCCCATACCGCGGCGCTGGCGGTCGAAGCCGGCTATGACGGTGTCGAGATCATGGGGTCCGAGGGGTACCTGATCAACGAATTCACCGCCGCGCCGACCAACCGGCGTGACGATGCCTTCGGCGGCAGCTTCGCCGCGCGCATCCGCTTCCCGCTCGAGGTTGTACGCGCGGTGCGGGAGCGGATCGGCCGCGAACCGATGCTGGTGTACCGCATTTCCGCGATCGACCTGGTCGAAGGCGGCATGACCGGGGAAGAAGTGGCGGAATTCGCCCAGCAGGTCGAAGCCGCCGGCGCTGACCTGATCAACACCGGGGTGGGCTGGCATGAGTCGGCGGTGCCGACCATTGCCGCCACAGTGCCGCGGGCCGCCTGGAGCGAGGCCGTGAGGAACGTCAAGCAGGCCGTGAGCATTCCCGTCATGGCCTCGAACCGGATCAACGCGCCCGATGCCGCGGAGCAGGTGATCGCCGCCGGCATTGCCGACCTGGTGTCCATGGCGCGGCCGCTGCTGGCGGATCCGGATTTCGCGCGCAAGGCACGGCTTGGCCTCACCGACGAGATCAATACCTGCATCGCGTGCAACCAGGCCTGCCTGGACCGCATCTTCACGGAGCGCACCGCGACGTGCCTCGTCAATCCGCGCGCCGGCAGAGAGATCGAGTTTCCCATTGGGGTCGTGTCCGCGCCGAAGCGGATCGCCGTGGTGGGCGGAGGGCCGGCCGGGATGGCGTTTGCAATCAACGCCACGGAGCGCGGCCATAGTGTCACGCTGTTCGAAGCGGATGCCCGGCTCGGCGGCCAGCTCAACCTGGCGAAGATGGTGCCCGGCAAGGCCGAGTTCCACGAGATGCTGCGCTATTTCCGCGTCCGGCTGGACAAGCTGAAGGTCACGCTGCGGCTGGGCGAGGCCGCCACGCCCGAGGCGCTTGCCACGGGCGGGTTCGATGAAATCGTGCTGGCCACGGGCGTGTCGCCGCGTGTGCCGGACTTCGCCGGCGTGGATCATCCCAAGGCCGTTTCCTATCTCGACGTGCTGAGCGGCAAGGTCACGCCCGGCCAGCGCGTGGCAATCATCGGCGCGGGCGGGATCGGCTTCGACGTTGCCGAGTTCCTGCTTGGCGATGCCGAGGAATCGCTCGATCCGCAGGCCTTCTTCCGTGCATGGGGCGTGGATCCGAAGAGCGTCACGCCGGGTGGCCTGATCGCGGCGGCCGACCCGGAGGCGCCGCGCCGCAGCGTCTTCATGTTCCAGCGCAAGGACGAGCCCCTCGGCAGGCGCCTGGGCAAGTCCACTGGCTGGATCCTGAAAGCGAAACTGCGCAAGGCCAATGTCGCCATGACGGCAGGCGCGACCTATGACGCCATCGATGACGAGGGCCTGCACTACACGGTGCAGGGCAAGCTGCATGTGCTTGCCGTCGACCACGTCGTCCTGTGCGCGGGACAGAACTCGAACCGCACGCTGTACGACCAGCTGGTGGCACGTGGTCTCAAGCCGCGCCTGATCGGGGGCGCCGACGTTGCCAGCGAGCTTGACGCGCTGCGCGCCATCGACCAGGCCACCCGGCTTGCTGTCGCCCTCTGAATTCCACCCTCCGACTCCGCCAGCCATCCGCAGGAGACACCCGTGCTGACCAAATACGACCAGGGCCTGGACAAGTGCCAGGCCAATTTCCAACCGCTGACCCCGCTGCATTTCCTCAAGCGCGCCGCGGATGTGTTCCCGGAGCGCGCCGCCGTGATCTATCAGGATCGGCGCTACACCTGGCGGCAGTATGCGCAGCGCTGCGAGGCGCTGGCCCGGGCGCTGATCGCCGCCGGCATCGAACGCGGCGACACGGTATCGATCCTCGCGCCGAACGTGCCGGAAATGCTCGAGGCGCACTTCGGTGTGCCGCTGTCCGGCGCCGTGCTGAATAGCATCAATATCCGCCTCGACGCACCGGCCATTGCCTTCATTCTCCAGCACTCCGAGACGCGGCTGCTGCTGGTCGACACCCAGTTTGCCGCCGTTGCCCGCGAAGCCGTCCGCCAGTCCGGCCGCGAGATCCAGGTCGTCGACATCATCGATCCGTCTTCCGGCTGCGACGAGCGCCTCGGCGCGATCGACTACGACGCCTTCCTGGAGACCGCCGCGCCTGACACGGCCCTGCGCTATCCGGCCGACGAGTGGGATGCCATTGCGCTGAACTACACGTCCGGTACCACCGGAAATCCCAAGGGCGTGGTCTACCACCACCGCGGTGCCTACCTGAACGCGCTGGGCCAGTCCATCAATGCCGAGATGCCCGGCAGCAACCCGGTCTACCTGTGGACGCTGCCGCTGTTCCACTGCAACGGCTGGTGCTTCGCGTGGGCCATGGCGGCGATGGGAGGCACCAGTATCTGCCTGCGCAAGGTGATGGCCGGCGACATCTACGCAGCCATTGAAGCGCACGGCGTGACCCATTTCGGCTGCGCGCCGACCGTGCTTGACTTCCTGGTGGACGGCACGCCGGCCAGCTGGGTCAAGCCTGCTCGGCCGATCCGGATCATGTGCGCGGGGGCCTCGCCGCCGACGGCGGTGCTGCGCAAGGTGTCGGCGCTAGGTTTTTCCTTGCTGCATGTGTATGGCATGACCGAGATGCACGGCGTCAACACGCTGTGCCAGTTGCAGCCGGAGTGGCGCGAGGAAGGCGAGGACGGCTTCTTTGCGCATCTGTCCCGGCAAGGGGTACGCAGCGTGGTGATGGAAGACATGGTGGTGGTCGACCCCTCGTTTGCACCGGTGCCCCGCGACGGCCACACCATGGGCGAGGTGATGTTCCGCGGCAACCTGGCCATGAAGGGCTATCTCAAGAACCCGGAGGCGACGGCGGAAGCGTTTGCCGGCGGCTGGTACCACAGCGGCGACCTCGCCGTGGTGCATGGCGACGGCTATATCGAGATCAAGGACCGGGCCAAGGACATCATCATTTCCGGCGGCGAGAACATCTCTTCGCTCGAAGTCGAAGAGGTGCTGTACACGCACCCGGCCATCCAGACCGCGGCCGTGGTGGCAGTGCCCGACGCCAAATGGGGCGAAGTCCCGTGCGCGCTGCTGGAGCTGAAGCCGCAGTTCGCGGGGGCCCTGAGCGCGGAAGAGGTGATCCGCTACTGCCGCGAGCGGCTGCCCGGCTTCAAGACGCCGCGCCACATCGTCTTTGAAACGTTGCCGCGCACGGCGACCGGCAAGCTCCAGAAGTTTGTCCTGCGCAAGCTGGCCGCCGCAGCGGTATCCAGCCGGACCTAATCACGAATTCACTCAGCACGAATTCACTCAGGAGATAGCAGTATGCGAGGTCTGAACGACAAGGTGGTCGTCATCACCGGTGCGGCCGGTGGGATCGGCAAGGCGCTGTGCCAGCGGTTT
The DNA here is from genome assembly GCF_016894385.1 of Cupriavidus oxalaticus. Taxonomy (NCBI): domain Bacteria; kingdom Pseudomonadati; phylum Pseudomonadota; class Betaproteobacteria; order Burkholderiales; family Burkholderiaceae; genus Cupriavidus; species Cupriavidus oxalaticus. The sequence continues at coordinate 1,925,904 of NZ_CP069811.1, read as the reverse complement.
TGCGAGGAAGGGGCGCGCGTGGTCGCCGTCGACGTCAATGCCGACGCGCTGGAGCAGCTCGGCGCATCGCTCAAGCCAGCCGGTGCGAGCATTACCGCGGTCAAGGTCGACATCACCGACCACGGCGCGGTGAAGCAGGCGATCGACACCGTTGCGCAAGAACTCGGCGGCATCGACGCGCTGGTCAACAACGCAGGCTGGGACGTTGCCGCGAAGTTTCTCGAAACGACGCCGGAGTTCTGGAGCAAGGTGATCGCCATCAACCTGGTGGGGCCGCTGAACCTGCACCACGCCGTGCTGCCGTGGATGGTCAAGGCCAAGCAGGGCAAGATCGTCAACATCTCGTCGGATGCCGGCCGCGTGGGCTCGTCGGGCGAGTCGGTGTACTCGGCCTGCAAGGGCGGCGTCATTGCCTTCAGCAAGACCATTGCACGCGAATGCGCCCGCAGCAATATCAACGTCAACGTGGTGTGCCCCGGCCCCACCGACACGGCATTGCTGCAGTCCTTCCTCGGCGAAGGCGAGTTCGGCCAGAAGATCTATGAAGGCCTGAAGCGCGCCATCCCGTTCAACCGGCTCGGGCAACCCGCCGACATTCCCGGCATCGTCAGCTTCCTTGCCAGCGACGACGCGAACTTCATCACCGGCCAGGTCATCAGCGTGTCCGGTGGCCTGACCATGCACGGCTAAAAGGATAAGCGCACACCATGAGCCAATACACCGATATCCTTTACGAAGTGCGTGCCGGCGTGGCGCGCATCACCATCAACCGCCCGGAGAAGTACAACGCGTTTCGCGGCAAAACCTGCGACGAGCTGATCGATGCCCTGAACGCCGCCTCGTGGGACAAGTCCGTCGGCGTGGTCGTGCTGACGGGCGCCGGCGACAAGGCGTTCTGCACCGGCGGTGACCAATCAGCGCATGATGGCGGCTACGACGGGCGCGGCGTGATCGGCCTGCCCGTCGAGGAACTGCAGGGCATGATCCGCGAATGCCCGAAGCCGGTGATCGCGCGCGTCAACGGCTATGCCATTGGCGGCGGCAATGTGCTGGTCACGTGCTGCGACCTGGCCATTGCCTCGGAGACCGCGCAACTGGGCCAGGTGGGGCCGAAGGTTGGCTCGGTCGACCCGGGGTTTGGCACGGCGCTGCTGGCGCGTGTCGTGGGCGAGAAGCGGGCCCGCGAGATCTGGTTCCTGTGCCGGCGCTACACCGCGGCGGAGGCCCTGGGCATGGGCCTGGTGAATGCCGTCGTGCCGCACGACCAGCTCGACGCGGAAGTCGAAAAATGGTGCCAGGAAATCCTCGCCATGAGCCCCACGGCCCTGGCCATCGCCAAGCGCTCGTTCAACGCCGACACCGATTCGATCCGCGGCATCGGCGGACTGGGCATGCAGGCACTCGCGCTGTACTACCAGACCGACGAATCGCAGGAGGGCGTGCGTGCGTTCCTCGAAAAGCGCAAGCCGCGCTTTCGCGACGTCTACGAAGGCAAGCACAAAGCCGCTGACGGAGGCGAGGCATGACCATCAGCCTGCGCTTTGATGGCGAGCTTGCCGTGCTGACGCTCGATCGGCCGGTCGCGCTCAACGCTCTGAACGTCGACATGCTCAAGACCTTGTCGGGCCATGTTGACGACATCGAACAGTATCGTGCGCGCGGTGTTGTTGTCGTCGGCGGGGGCGATCGCGCCTTCTGCGCCGGCGCCGACATCGCGGAATTGCAGCACCGCACGCCGCAGCAGCACCTGGACGGCTCGGTGTTCGGGCAGGTGGCGTTCTCCAAGCTGGCTGCGCTGAGCATGCCCAGTGTTGCGGTCATCCGTGGCCTGGCGCTGGGGGGCGGCCTCGAGCTTGCCATGGCATGCAGCTACCGCGTGGTGTTGGCCGGCGCGAAACTCGGGCTGCCGGAGATCAAGCTCGGCTTGATCCCCGGCTACGGCGGCACGCAGCGTCTGCCAAGGCTGGTCGGCACGACAAGGGCGCTGGACCTGATTACCACCGGCCGAATGATTGCCGCAGACGAGGCACTGGAGATCGGCCTGGTCGACCGGCTGGTCGAGGGCGGCGACCCGGTCGCTGTGGGCAAGGCGCACCTGGTTCTCGTCTCGGAAGGCCGGCCATCGGCTGTCCACCTGGCGCGCGAGGCGGTGCTGGCTGCCGCCCGGCTGGATCTGGATGCCGGACTGCGCGCTGAGGCGGAATTGTTCGCTCGCGCAACGCGCACCGACGATGCGCGGGAAGGGATCGAAGCATTCCTCGCCAAACGCGCGCCGCAGTTCACCGGCAAATAACGTATCAACTGCAGGAGCGGGGCGCCGATGGTGCCGCCACGGCGCTCGACGCCCGCGCAGCTAGTGGCGGCCAGAGCGCAACCGGCGCCATTCCATGTAGGAGGGTCAATCCATGACATTCGAGAACATCAAGGTCACGACAGGCGCGGCCGTCGCGCGCATTACCCTGGCCCGGCCGGAAAAGCTGAACAGTCTCGATGAGGCAACGATGATCGAGCTGCACCGTGCCGTCGACCTGGTCGCCAATGACCAGGCATCACGCGTGCTGGCAATCACCGGGACGGGCCGCGCATTCTGCGCCGGCCAGGATCTGGCCGATCCGGCGATGCAGGTCGTGAACGGGAAGCTGCCCGATATCGGCACCCATGTCGAGCGGTACTTCAAGCCGCTTGTCATGAAGCTGCAAAGCCTGCCAGTCCCAAGCGTTGCGGCTGTCAACGGCCTGGCTGCGGGCGGCGGGGCGTCGCTCGCGCTGGCCTGCGATGTCGTGGTTGCGGCAAAGTCGGCCTACTTCCTGCAGGCGTTCTCGAAGATCGGGCTGTCACCCGACACCGGCAGTACCTGGTTCCTGACGCAACGGGTCGGCATCGCCCGGGCCATGGGCCTGGCGCTGTTCGCGGACAAGCTGCCGGCAGAGAAGGCCGCCGCATGGGGACTGATCTGGGATGTGATCGAGGACGCCGCATTTGCCGCCGGCGTTGACGCACTCCTTGAAAGGATGGCATCCATGCCGACCAAGGCCATGGTGCGAACGCGACAGTTGATGCTTGCCGCCGCGGTGCATTCGCTTGAACAGCAGTTGTCGATGGAGGCCACCTTTATCCGGGAGCTCGGCTGGAGCCAGGACTACCAGGAAGGCGTTCATGCGTTCAGCGAGAAGCGCCAGCCCACGTTCTCGGGCACCTGAGTTGGTGCTGTCGCATCTCTATGTGGCGGACTATGTCTGATGCTGGCGGGCGAACTCGTTGCCGGATGGCAGCTGGCGCAGGCTGCTGGTTTGCCAGGTATTCCTGCAGCTACGCGGGATGCTCGTTCAGCCAGTGCCTGGCGATGTCCTCCCGGCGGCAGATCCACACGGCGTCATGGCCGCGTACGTCGTCAAGGAACCGTGCCAGGGCCATGGCGCGCGCCGGATGGCCGCTGATGCGGGGATGCAGTCCGACGCTCATCATCTTCGGCGCGCGCGCACCCTCGTGCCACAACTGGTCAAATGCGTCCCGCAGCGTGCGGTAGAAATCTTCCCCCGAGGCAAAGCCGTCAGGCAGCAGATAGCGTGCGTCGTTGTTGATCAGCGTATACGGGATGGCCAGCAGCGGCGGGGCGCTGCAGAGCCAGTACGGCAGGTCGTCGTTGTAGGCATCCGAGCTGTAAAGGAACCCGCCTTCCTCATGGACCAGGCGCCGGGTGTTGGCGCTGACCCGCCCGGTGTACCAGCCTACCGGCCGCCTGCCGCAGGTGCGTTCGATTGCCGCGATTGTCAGGCGGATATGGCGCCGCTCCTCATCTTCCGGGACGTCCCGATAATCGATCCAGCGATAGCCATGCCCCGCAACCTCGTGTCCTGCGGCACTCAGTGCCTGTCCGATGCGCGGATTGAGTTCCAGCGCGAGACCGGCCGCGAACGCGGTCAGCGGCAGGCCGCGCTCGGCGAACAGATCCAGCAACCGCCAGACGCCGGTACGCGCTCCATACTCGTACATGCTTTCGACGCTCCAGTCGCGCTCGGCCTCGCGCGGCGGCCGTCCGGGCAGTTCGTGCAGGTACGCTTCGGAGCGCACATCGCCGTTGAGGATGCACGATTCCGCGCCTTCCTCGATGTTCAGCACAAACTGCACCGCCACGCGCGCGCCGCCGGGCCAGCGTGGATCGGGCGGGGAGCTGCCGTAGCCGGCGAGGTCGCGCGCCAGCATCATCCCAGCTCGAAGGTCGTAATGCCGAAGATGCGCTTGTGCACCAGGCCTGGCGCAGGCCCGAGATACATGCGCGCGCAGCCGAAGACTTCCGCCATGCCGTGCCGATGGGCGAGCGCCATGGCTGCGGGGTGGTTTTCCGGGACATCGAGGAACAACGGGCCACCCGACGCAAAGGCGGCCAGGCGTGTGTAGAGCGCTTCGGCCGCGTCGGCGTCGTCGGCAAACAGCGGCCCGATCTTGCAGCCTTCGCCGCACCGGCGCACCACGCCGAATCCGCCCAGCCGGCCCTGCCGCAGGCACCCCAGCGCAAGCCCCTCCTCCTGCCGGATCCATCCGCGCAGGAAGGCCTCGCGCGCGGCGGGAAAGCACGTGCGGTCGTATGCCAGCACGTCGTCGAAGGGCACCTCATCCAGCGGGACGATCGCGTCATCCGGGCGCGACGAGTCCGGCGAGTGGGACGAGTGGGGCGGGCTATCCGGTACCTCGGCACGAAAGCGCAGATTGCGATGGGAGAAAACGAAGCCACCCCTTGTCCAGCGGGTTTTGAAAGGTCGTCGCGATCCACGCTCGCCAATGGCCCCGGAGATTGGACGACCAGCGACGAGAGCTTTCCCGGTCGGTGATACCGCATCGGCATGATTAACACATTGCCAGGTTCCTAGGTTCACCAGACGAATAATGTCAAACAGATGGAGGTGCATCCCGCTCCACAATTGCGCACCGATGGGGTTGCAATAGCGGCGTAGTGCTCCCTGCTCATGCTTCAAGCGGCACACCCCAAGTTTCAGTATAAAATAGTGATATGGGAGTTTTATACTGAAACGACATGGACTCTTGGATCGAGCTGGATGAGGATGCACTGCGGCAGTACATCGACGCCAAAGCAGTATTCCAATCGTGGGAATCCGCGCGCGCCAAAGCCGCGGAAGTCCGCGGCGGCATGCTGTGGCGAACTGCGAAAGGCCGCGAGTACCTTATTAGAACTAGCGTCGACAACAAGCAGCAAAGCTTGGGTGTGCGTTCCGAGAAGACCGAGGAGATGTATTCCCGTTTCGTCACGCGTAAGGAAGCCGCCGAGACTAGGTTGAAAACTCTCACCGACGAGCTTGACCGACATCGTCGCCTCAACCGCGCGGTCCGGGTCGGTCGCGCGCCAGACATCCTCGTATCCATCCTTCAAGTAATGGCTCGACTCAATATCGGCGAGCATTTCATCGTCATCGGGACACACGCCTTATACGCTTATGAAGCAGCGGCCGGAGTTCGCCTGAAAGAACGCGCGCTCGCAACACGCGACGTCGACCTCCTCTGGGATACGCGCAAGCGCCTCCAGTTTGCTTCCCGAATGAAGAACTTGGAGCTATCAATGCTTGACGTGCTACGAAAGGTAGATAGCACGTTTGAGATTCGGGATGATCAACTTTTTACGGCAGTGAACGCAAAGGGATTCGAGGTGGACATCTTGCGCCGTGAGGCGGCAGACCTTGATCCACACCCGCTTCAACTGACCGACAATGAAGACGACCTCTGGGCTGTCCAGGCGCGACGCGCAAATGTCTTGCTGGGATCCGCTCCATTCTCGACACCCATCGTTTCAGTGACCGGACGGATGGCTCGAATGACAACGATTAGTCCAACCACGTTTGTTGAATTCAAGCGTTGGATGGCATCGACCGCGGATCGTGATCCACTCAAGGTTTCCCGCGACAGGCTACAGGCATCGATCGTCGAAGAACTCGCCGACCGCTTCCAGCTAGGAGGTTAGGAAGCGGCCCGTTGGCCCGACCGGCTGTCGCGGTACTGCAGCGCGGGCCTCGACCGCCGACTGGGGTGTTTAGGCTAACGACATCCGAGAATGAAGCGTATTACTCAGGAGTATTTCTAAAACTACGCCAGAGCCGTGGCATACGGTGCAGCCATTCTTCAGGCAAAGTAAGGCCACCCATGCTGCGGCTCAGCGTCACCGCCCGCGTCGAAGCTGACGGGAGCCTAATGGCAGTGTTCGGCCATGAAGGGACGGACGATGACGTTGGCCAAATCGTCCTCAACTGAGCTCGAAATGTTCTGTGAGGCCCACACCACCCGTCAAGAGGAGTTGTCGATATGTCTAAATCTGCCCCCGATCTGCGTTCGTTTTCTTTCGTCCTCGCAGTACCCGACCTTGAGCGAAGCGCTTCATACTTTCGCGACGCACTCGGCTTTCGCCTCGAATGGCCAGAAGGCTCTGACTGGCAACTCGTATCGAGAGATGGTGTGCGCATTATGATGGGTCATTGCCCGGATGCAATCGCGCCTTCGGCAACGGGCGACCACAGCTATTTTGGCTATCTCAACGTCAGCGACGCCAATGCACTTCACGACGAATTTTTGAGCAAGGGTGCCATCATTTTGCAGCCTCCCGCCGATAAACCGCACGGTATGCGAGAGTTCGTCGTAGCGACGCCTGATGGGCATCGAATGATGTTCGGCCAAGATTTGTCTGTGACGAAACCGGAGGAGTAACCCTAACGTCGGTCCCAGCCCTCAACCATATCGAAGCGATCGGCTTGGAGTTGTCCACCACCGTGCCTTCGCACATCTATGCGGTCCCGATAGCGCTGTATGATGGAGCGCTACCGACCCGCATAGGCGGTTACACAGCCGTGACGGGCCTACTGGGGACGAGGTGGCGCCTGACGCAAATTTTTTTGTGACTTGGTACCTCGACGACATTGGGGCCAAGACTGGGTCTGCGATCAGACCCGCGGGCAGCCGCCCGGCGTTCGCACGCGTTGCTGCAATCCAGGTCTCGATCACGTTGTTGCGAACGTCGACGACCGCATATTGAATGTAGTCGACGCGTAAACGCAGGCGTCTTGCGTGTCGGCGCCGGGCACGTCGACGATTGCGCGCAGACGCCGGGTTCATCGCTGGGGCTTCCATCCATCATCCTCATTTCAAGACATCCGATGTTTGGCAAGAGGGAGACCGAGCAGCTCGACAAACTCGTTGTGAGCCGCTCCGCGTCCTCGGTCTCCCACCAACGACCTCTTTGAGGCGGATACGTTTTGCCCATCGCGTGTTCAAAGGTCGACGAAAAATCCAGATTGAGCGCTCTGTCTTCTTCGTGAACATCGGCGGGCAACGTCACGTTGGCCAGCTTGTCATCAGCGCGCTCTCGCGGCACATCCTTGTCGGAACATTAAGGCCTCGCCAGATTTAGCCAAGAAGGTGGGGTAACAGCTTTCGCAAGAAAAGTTGGTTGCTCGCCCACTCCTCTGACGGTTCGGGTAAGTCTTCGCCGGCAGGTGCCGCCGCCGCTGGAATTGCTTCTGTCGATTGCCTCCGTGGCACAGGTGTCGCTCCTAAGCCTATTTCTGGGGCACCCAGAGCCCAGCGACGGTTAGCCAGGTACGACGGGGCCATCAAAGCATCGACGTGATCGTGCGAGTGAGGATCCGTCGCTCGTCCCACGCTTGCATGACGCGGCCAGGGGATATCCGGCATTGAGTGAGAGATCATTTTCTGCGCTCGCGCGCGACCTTGGGGGGGCACCGCCCTGTATCTCTAAGCATGCGCCAGAGTTGGCCAGGCTAGTTGTGGACGCTTATCGCCCCTACAGGGCGTTGAGGCGCGCCATACTGGATGCCGCGTCAAACGTTCGGGTCCGCGATGCTGTCATCGAGCTTCGTGCGCTGGGACGCACACCTCGCCTCGACACAGTATGTGCACACTTGGCGTAGAAAGCCCAACCCAAGCGATGAAGGCGGTCGTTAACTCCCACCTTAAGTGATTTTTGATGCTCGATTTGGCCTTGACTTCCCCTGAAGAACCATAACGTGACCGAACTTCGTCGGAACCAAAAAGCGTCCTTCTGGCCATGAAATGCTTTTTTTCCACGATGTGCCGTTGCTTTCCCGCATACGTACTATCACCTAATGCTGCGTGGCAACAATTCCTTTGCTACAATTCGGGAAAACCCCATGAGGGTAATCCCTCGAAGCAAGCAAGGAAGGAAGCCATGAACACCCAATCCGACATCAAGCTGACCGATCAACTGGAACGTGACCTCATCGACCATGAGCTGGGCAAGCAAAGCCTGGGCTTCATGCAGGACGTCAAGCGCGCCATCGCCGCCGTGCAGGGAGTCATCGCCCGCCTGCAGTCGCAAGCCCGCAACGCCAAGGTGGCCTACGCCAACGGCTAAGCAGTTTCCAGCGGTATTGCAGTGCCCGCGGCCCTTGGTGGCTGCGTTGTAGAACCGGCCAGACGCGCGCCCGCCACGGGCAAGACGCGGCCGGTTTTGTTTTGCCTGCTCGTTTCACGCACCGCAGGCCGACATGCCTTGTGAGCAACTTTCGCAAGGCTTGCCAGACCTTTTCGTTTTGTCGCGGCGCGGCCGGAGGCTATCTTGGATGCCTTTGCAGAACCGTCCGCGACCATGCCCCCGCTTGTCATCGGGTGCCTGCTGATCACCTACGTGGTCTGGGGCACGACCTACCTGGCGATCCGCTTTACGCTGGAGAGCTTTCCGCCGCTGTTCATGACGGGTACGCGCTTTCTCTGCGCGGGCCTGCTGCTGACCGCCTGGCTGGCGTGGCGCGGCACGCCGATGCCGTCGTGGCGGCTGCTGCGCAACTGCGCTGTGCCGGCGCTGTTCCTGCTGGTAGGCGGCATGGGACTGACCGCGATTGCCGAGCAGACCATCTCTTCCGGGGCGACTACGGTAATGATCGGCTCGATGCCGATCTTTGCGCTGATCTGGTCAGCCTGCTTCGGCCAGCGCCCGAAGTGGTATGAGTATGTGGCGATTGCGATCGGCAGCGTGGGCATCGTGGTGCTGACCGCCGGGGCGGAATTCCGCGTCAGCACGGGCGGCGTGGCGGCGCTGATGCTGGCGGTGGCGAGCTGGTCGTTCGGCTCGCAACTGGTGCGGCGGCTCGAGCTGCCGCAAGGTGCGGCGGCCTTTGCCGCGGAGATGCTGATCGGCGGGGTAGTGCTGATGGTGCTGTCGGCGCTGCGGCAGGAGCCGTGGCCGGCGTCGCTGGTGTCGCTGGGATCGATCAGCGCGCAGGCGGGCTGGGCCTGGGTCTACCTGGTGGTGGCGGGTTCGCTGGTGGCGTTCTCTGCCTATATGTATCTGGTGGCGACGGTCAGCCAGACGCTGTCGACGAGCTATGTCTATGTCAATCCGCCGGTGGCGCTGGCGATGGGCGCCTGGCTGGGCGGGGAGCTGGTCGCGCCGCAGACGCTGTACGCGGTGGTGTTGATCCTGCTTGCCCTGGCCGTGCTGGGCGTGGGCACGCTGCGCACGGCGCGGGCGCAGGCGGCTGCGTGAAGCGCCCTGGCCCGGCGGCTCAGCTGCCCGATTGCTCCTCGATCCAAAGCGACAGCCTCACCTTGTAGGCTTGCTGGATATGGCGCCGGGCGATCTGCTCGGCCTGCGCCGGATCACGTTTTTCGAGCGCTTCGACCAGGGCGGTGTGCTCTTCATAGGAGCTGCGCGCGCGGCCGGGCACCGCCAGGGTGGTGCGCCCCAGCAACGCCATGGATTCATGCAGCGACCGCAGGTTCTTCAGCAGGTAGCGGTTGTGGGCGCAGCGGTGGAGGGTTTCGTGGAACAGCCGGTTGTTCTGCGCCAGCCGGTCCGGATCGTCGGCGAACGCCAGGTCGCGCTCGACGATATCGCGCAGCAGCGAAATCTCCACATCGGTGGCATGGCGTGCGGCCAGCGCCGCGGCGGTGCCTTCCAGCACCTCGCGCATCACATACAGCTCGCTGACCATGCTGGCGTCGAGCTGGGTCACCATCATGCCCCGGTTGGGCTCGTTGACCACCAGGCCTTCCGATTCCAGCCGCGACAGCGCTTCGCGCACCGGCGTGCGCGACAACCCCAGCGATTCCGCCAGTTCCACTTCGCGCAGCCGGGTGCCGGGAGAGAGCTGCCCGGCCTGGATGGCGGCGCGCAGTTGCTGGTAGGCGCGCTCCGAGCGCGGGAGCGATGCAGCCTGGCCGCCGTCGGCGGCACCGGCAAACTCTTGAGAAATCATGTGAGGCTGGCTGGTGCGGTTTGACTGTCGTAGCCAGCCATCATACCCGCTCAAGCGCGCCTGACATCACGGCGCCGCAATATCCTGCAAAGCGGCGCCCGCTGGCGGCTGCGCGCCGGGGCAGGCCTACGACTGGAACGGGTGGTACTGGTACAGCCATGTCTCGGACAGCGGCTTGCCGTTCAGGCGCAGGAACAGGCGGATGTCGACCGGCTCCTTGCCGTCTGCGGCCAGGTCGAACTGCGCGCGCCAGTGGCCGGGCACGTTGTTGGGCACCGCCTCGGTGAAGACATAGGAGAAGGTGCCGCGCGAGGCGGTCAGCACCGCTTCGGGCTTGACGCCGAACGGCAGCTTTTCCAGCGGCGCCCCCTTGAACTCGACCATGAACTTGCGCACGCCCTTGGGCCGCGGCTGCCCGGGCTGGCCGCCGTTGCCCAGGCGCGTGGCCACGCAGCGCGCCAGCGGCGACGGGTTCGGTTCGTCGGCCTGCCAGTGCAGGCGATAGCGCAGGCGGTAGCTGGCGCCAGCCTTGGCGGGCGCCTTGGGCACCCACATGGCCACGATGTTGTCGTGGATCTCGTCGTCGGTGCGCAGTTCGACCAGTTGCACGGCACCGGCGCCCCAGCCGTCGCGCGGCTCGACCCACAGGCTCGGACGGCGTTCGTAGTTGACGCCGTCCTGGTAGTGGTCGAACAGGCGGTCGCGCTGCAGCAGGCCGAAACCCTTGGGGTTGTCGTCGGAGAATGCCGATGCCGTGGTCTGGGGCGGGTTGTTGAGCGGGCGCCAGATATGCTCGCCGGCCCCGTTCCAGATAGCCAGGCCGTCGGAGTCGTGGACTTCCGGGCGCCAGTCGGCGATGCCCTTGATGCTTTCCGAGAACCAGTACATCGAGGTCAGCGGTGCCAGGCCCAGCCGCGCCACGTCCTTGCGCAGGAACAGCGCGCATTCCACGTCCATGATCACGGCCTTGGCGCGCCGCATCACGAAGCGGTAGGCGCCGGCGATGCTGGGGCCGTCGAGCAGGGCGTAGACCGTGACGGTATCGCTGTTGCCTTCCGGGGTCTCGAACCAGAAATGGGTGAAGGCCGGGAACTCCTCGGATTTTCCGGCCTCGGCCACGTCGATGGCGATGCCGCGCGCCGACAGGCCGTACTGGTACAGGTCGCCGATGGCGCGGAAATAGGAGGCGCCCAGGAAGGCGACCCAGTCGTTCTTGCGCCAGTCGCGCGTCTTCTGGTCACCGAGGCGGCTTTCCTGGAAACGGAAGCCGGCGAAGCCGCTGCCCGGCGGCAGCTTGTGCGCGGGGCTGTCGGCGGGCATGTCGAAGTAGGCGTCGTCATAGACGATCTCGCGGGCGCGGCCGGCGCCGTCCTTGCCGCGCACGATCACATGCATGCGCACCGGGGTGCGGAAGTAGGTGCCGAGGTGGAAGAAGGTGACCGGGAATTGGCCCGGACCCTTGGCAAACAGCGCATCGTCGGTGCGGAACCGGATCTTGCCATGGGCATCGTAGTCGATGCGCGACAGCACGTCGGCAGGGGGCGAGGGCGGGGGCGCATAGGGCTTGGTAGCCAGGGCACGCGCCCGTTCGATCAGGGCGTCGAAGCCGAACGGCTGGGCCTCGCCGAGCTTGATCCGGCTGGCCGCCAGCACCGATGGGGTGATGCCCAGCGCGGCCAGGGCGGCGGAGGCGGTGGCGGAGACCAGCAGGGTTCGGCGATTCATCATGTGGCGAAAACGTCCTTTTTTTGTCCATAGGTTGAGCAGAACTCTAAAAGACGGCGTTTCCGGGGAAAAGTTCGGACACCGTCTGTTACAGCATGCCGTGGCACATGCATCACATTATGCCGCTGCTGCGCTCAAGGGGCCTCGCCGCGCGCGCGACGCGCCTGGCGCCGCTGCCGCGCCAGCATGTTCAGTCCTTCCACCGCGGCCGAGAACGCCATCGCCGTATAGATATAACCCTTGGGCACATGGTGGCCGAGCCCTTCGGCGATCAGCGTCATGCCGATCATCATCAGGAAGGCCAGCGCCAGCATCACGATGGTCGGGTTGCGGTTGATGAAGTTGGCCAGCGGCGTGGCGGCGAACAGCATCGCCATGACCGCGGCGATCACCGCGACGAACATGATCTGGACATGCTCGGTCATGCCGACCGCCGTAATGATGCTGTCGATCGAGAACACGAGATCCAGCAGCAGGATCTGGCCGATCGCGGCGCTAAAGCTGTGCACCACCTTGCCGGTGCCATTGCTTTCGCCTTCCTCGTCCGCGGTGACGTGGTGATGGATCTCGCGGGTGGCCTTCCATACCAGGAAGGCGCCGCCGGCGAGGAGGATGATGTCGCGCCACGACAGCCCCTGGCCCAGGATCGTGAAGACCGGCTCGGTCAGCTTGACGATGATGGCGATGGTGGCCAGCAAGCCGAGGCGCATCAGCAGCGCCAGGCTGATGCCGATCTTGCGCGCCTTCTCGCGCATCTCGAGGGGCAGCTTGTTGGTCAGGATCGAAATGAAGATCAGGTTATCGATCCCCAGCACGATTTCCATGGCCACCAGGGTGGCCAGCGCCGCCCAGGCGGCGGGGTCCTGCAGCAATGCCAGCGACGATTCCATGAACGGGCTCCGGTGTCAGTCAGCAACCGGCGCCCGGGCATCGTTCCAGGCGCACGAAGCTTCATGTTAGCGCAGCGCCGCTTGCCCAAATGTGTCCGCGAAGATAAAGGTTGTTTTGCGCGTTAGTGGAATATAGTATGTGATATATCAAACTATCCAAATCCAGTATCCAATCGAGCCATCAAGGAGACAGCAAATGAAAGTGTGTATCTACGGCGCAGGCGCCATCGGCGGCTATGTCGGGGCGCAGCTTGCGCGCGCGGGGGCCGATGTCAGCTTCGTCGCGCGCGGCCCGCACCTGGCGGCGATGCAGGAACACGGCGTCCGGCTGCTGATCGACGGCGAGGAGCGCGCGGCCCGGGTGCGCTGCACCAGCGATCCGCGCGAGTTGGGGCCGCAGGACTATGTCTTCATTACGCTGAAGGCGCATTCGGTGCCGGGGGTGGTAGACCTGATCCAGCCGCTGCTGGGTCCGGAAACCGCGATCGTGACCGGCGTCAATGGCATTCCTTACTGGTATTTCTACAAGCACGGCGGCGAGCAGGCGGGGTCGACGCTGGAAAGCGTCGATCCGGGCGGCCGGCAATGGCGCGGCTTCGGGCCGGAGCGCGCGATCGGCTGCGTGGTCTATCCGGCTGCCGAGATCGTCGCGCCCGGCGTGATCAAGCACGTGTATGGCAAGAAATTCCCGCTGGGCGAGCCGGACGGCAGCCGTTCGGCCCGCGTGACCCGGCTCAGCGAAATGATGATGGCGGCCGACCTGGAGGCGCCGGTGCGCGACAACATCCGCGACGAGATCTGGCTGAAGCTGTGGGGCAACCTGTGCTTCAACCCGATCAGCGCGCTGACCCATGCCACGCTCGATGTCATTACCTCCGATCCTGCCACGCGCGCGCTGTCGCGCCAGATGATGGTGGAGGCGCAGGGCATTGCCGAGCGCTTCGGGGTCAGGTTCCGCGTCGATGTGGAGCGGCGCATCGACGGCGCGGGAGCGGTGGGCGCGCACAAGACCTCGATGCTGCAGGACCTGGAGGCGGGGCGCGCCATGGAAATCGATCCGCTGCTCACGGTGGTGCAGGAAATGGGCCGGCTGGTCGGGCAGCCGACGCCGATGTGCGACGCCGTGCTGGGTTTGATCAAGCAGCGCGACTCGATGGCCAAGCTCGCCGCGTAAGCGCCAGCGGCAGTGGGCGAGGGGAGAGGCCAGGGGTCAGGCCCTCCCGCCACGAGCGGACGGGCGTCAATGTTGCGCCTGGCCCGCTTTTGGGCAGGAAATGGCAGGACGATTGTGATATACCATATACGACAGACCGCGCACGCTGACGATGCCGATGCATGACCGCAACGTATTGCTCGATGCATTTTCGTAATGAGTCGAGCGTTTTGCTAAGCTGTGCGGAAATGTGGCGGGCAGCCATTCCGGCCGCCGCGCCACCAGTCTCACACGAGCATATTCCATGTCTGCGCAACCACAATCCATCGTCCAGCCCAACGGGCTGACCTTGTCCGTGCAACCGATCAACGCCGGCGCCAGCCTGCGCGACCAGGCCTATGCCATGCTGCGGCAGGCCATCGCCGATGCCGACATCTACCAGTCGCACGACGAGATCCGGCTCGACGAACGGGTGCTGAGCGAAGCCATGGGCGTCAGCCGCACGCCGATCCGCGAAGCCATGACGCTGCTGGAGCAGGAAGGCTTCCTGCGCACCGTGCCGCGCCGGGGCATCTACATCATGCGCAAGACCAAGCGCGAGATCGTCGAGATGATCCAGATGTGGGCGGCGCTGGAGAGCATGGCGGCCCGCCTTGCCACGCAGAATGCCACCGACCAGGAAATCGCCCAGCTGCGCCGCATGTTCGACAGCTTCCGCGATTCGACCCCGGCGGAACATATCGAGGAGTATTCCGACGCCAATATCGCGTTCCACCAGGCGATCGTGCAGCTGTCCAGGTCGCAGATCATCATGGACACGATCCGCAATATTTTTATCCACGTGCGCGCGATCCGGAAGATGACGATCTCGCAGAGCGACCGGGCGGCACGGTCGATCGTGGATCACCTGCGCATCATCGAGGCGCTGGAGAAGCGCGATACCGAACTGGCCGAGCGGCTGGTGCGTCAGCATTCGCTGGACCTCGCGGACTACGTGGAAAAGCACTGCGACTTCCTCGACTGAGGCGCGGGGGCTCGGGCAAAAACGGCGGACTTCGGTCCGCCGTTTTTGCTTGGTGCCGGCGCCTATGCATTTCGCTAAATGATATGTGATATATCAATATGAAAATTCAGCCTTGGTACGCTGAATCAAGTTCCCTTTTCTACACTTTTGCTGCGCCGCATCGTCGATATTTCTTCTGCATCCGCCAAACTTCCCTTGCTCTCTTCTGATATATCACATACCGTATGTCATCAAGAGCTACAAAATCAGCGGTTAAAAGGAGACTTCGCAATGGAAACCAAGGCACTGCAAGGTGTTCGCATCCTGGACATGACCCATGTCCAGGCAGGCCCCTCGGCCACGCAGCTGATGGCGTGGCTGGGGGCGGACGTGATCAAGGTGGAGATGCCCGGCCGCGGCGACATTACCCGCAGCCAGCTGCGCGACGTGCCCAACGCCGACAGCCTGTATTTCACCATGCTCAACTCCAACAAGCGCAGCCTGACGCTGAACATGAAGACGCCCGAAGGCAAGGCGCTGCTCGAAGACCTGGTACAGCGCAGCGACGTGCTGATCGAGAACTTCGGGCCCGGCGTGCTGGCGCGCGCCGGCTTCGACTGGGAGCACCTGCAGGACCTGAACCCGCGGCTGGTCTATGCCTCGATCAAGGGCTTCGGCCCGGGGCCGTATGCCGACTGCAAGGCGTATGAAAACGTGGCGCAGTGCATGGGCGGCTCGGCCTCGACCACCGGCGATGCCGAAGGCGTGCCGACCGTGACCGGTGCGCAGATCGGCGACTCGGGCACCGGCATCCATTGCGTGGTCGGCATCCTGGCCGCGCTGCTGCACCGGGAGCACACCGGCCGCGGCCAGCGGGTGGAGGTGGCGATGCAGGATGCGGTGCTGAACCTGTGCCGCGTCAAGCTGCGCGACCAGCAGCGCCTGGACAACGGCCCGCTGCGCGAATACCCCAACCAGGAATTCGGCGACCACGTGCCGCGCGCCGGCAATGCCTCGGGCGGCGGCCAGCCGGGCGCGGCGCTGCGCTGCGCGCCGGGCGGCCCCAACGACTATGTCTACGTCATCATCCAGCCGCAGGGCTGGGAGCCGCTGATGCGCCTGTGCGGCCGCGAGGAGCTGATCACCAACCCGGACTACGCCACGCCGGAAGCGCGGCTCAAGCACCTGGCCGACTGCTTCGCCGTGATCGAGAAATGGACCGGCAAGCTCAGCAAGTTCGACGTGATGGCCGCGCTCAACGAGGTCGATGTGCCGTGCGGCCCGATCCTGTCGATGAAGGACCTGATCGAGGACCAGTCGCTGTACCAGCGCGGCTACCTGGTCGAGCTGGAGCATCCGCAGCGCGGCAACTACGTGCAGCTGGGCTGCCCGATCACGATGTCGGCATCGCCGGTGGAGGTGGAGCGCTCGCCGCTGCTGGGCGAGCATACCGAGGAGATCCTCGAATGGCTGGGCCGCACGCCCGCGCAGATCGCGGCGATGAAGCTGGCCGGCGCGGTATGAGGCGGTAGCCCGGGAGCGGGCGTGTGAGTGTACCGATGTCATTCCCGCGCATACCCCTCCGGGGCACGTGGGCGGGAATCCAGCGTCTCTTGAAGTCACTGGGTTTCCGCCTGCGCGGGAACGACGGGCGGACGCGCCAGCCCTGATCTCACTCCCATTTCCCTTTACAAGATCCTGCAACCGATATCGGCGCAGGCAGGCCCGCCTTTGCCTGCGCAAGGAGCATTGCCGTGCAAACCTGGATACGCTTTCGCCGCGCCGACGGCGGCATCGGCCATGGCCGTCTCGATGGCCCTGACCAGAATCGCGTGGTCGAATACGACAGCGACGGTTTCAACCATCCCGAGCCCACCGGCGCCGTGCACGAACTCGCGGCGCTGGCGCTGGTCGCGCCCTGCGCGCCCGGCAAGGTCGTGGCGCTGTGGAACAACTTCCACGCGCTCGCGCGCAAGCTGGAAAAGCCGGTGCCGACGCACCCGCTGTTCCTGATCAAGCCGGCATCGTCGCTGGCCGGCCCCAACGACGCGGTGCAGCGCCCCAAGAGCTACGACGGCAAGATCGTCTACGAGGGCGAGCTTGGCATCGTCATCGGCAAGAAGGCACGCAATGTGCCGGTGTCGGAAGCCGGCGACCATATCTTCGGCTACACCATCGTCAACGACGTGACCGCGGCCGAGCTGATCACCGCCGATCCCAATTTCCCGCAATGGACGCGCGCCAAGGGCTTCGACACCTTCGGCTGCATCGGCCCGGCCATCGTCACCGGCTTTGACTGGCGCGCCGCCAGCGTGGTGACGCGGCTCGACGGGGTGGAGCGGCAGAACTACCCGCTGTCGGACATGATCTTCTCGCCGGAAGAGCAGGTCAGCCGCATTTCGCAGGACCTGACGCTGATGCCCGGTGACGTGATTGCCGTCGGCACCTCGCTGGGCGTGGGGTCGATGAAGGACGGCGCCGTGGTGGAGGTGTCGATCGCGGGCATCGGCGCGCTGGTCAACCACGTGCGCGGCTGACGGTGCCTGCTTCACGCAACGCCTTCCCGCCCGTCGTCCCCGCGAAGGCGGGGACCCAGTGGCTTTAGCAAGACGCTGGATTCCTGCCTGCGCGGGAATGACCCGGGCATACAAACGGATATCACTAAGTGGTGAAACCCATGCCAATGACGATCGGTGTGCCCCGCGAGGTCCACCCGGGCGAGCGGCGCGTTGCCGCCACCCCGGACTCGGTCAAGGAACTGCTCAAGCTCGGCTACCAGGTCGTGGTAGAGACCGGCGCGGGCCAGGAGGCTTCGTTCTCGGATGACGACTACCGCGCCGCCGGCGCCGCCATCGTCGATGCGGCGAGCCTGTGGGCCTCGGTCGACGTGGTGGTCAAGGTGCGCCCGCCGCAGGTCCACCCCAGCCTGGGCGTGGAAGAGGCGGCGCTGCTGAAGAAGCATGCCACGCTGATCGGCTTTGTCTGGCCGGCGCAGCAGATGCCGATGCTGGAGCGGCTGGCCCAGCGCGGCGCCACCGTGCTGGCGATGGACTGCGTGCCGCGCATCTCGCGCGCGCAGAAGCTGGATGCGCTCAGCTCGATGGCCAATATGGCGGGCTACCGCGCGGTGATCGAGGCCGCGCATGCCTTCGGCCGGCCCTTTGCCGGCCAGATCACCGCCGCGGGCAAGATCCCGCCGGCGCGCGTGCTGGTGATCGGCGCTGGCGTGGCGGGGCTGGCGGCAATCGGTGCAGCGCGCAGCCTGGGCGCGGTGGTGCGCGCCTTCGACACGCGGCCGGTGGTGCGCCAGCAGATCGAGAGCCTGGGCGCCGAGTTCCTGACCGTCGAGATCGAAGAGGACGGCAGCGGCAGCGGCGGCTACGCCAAGGAGATGAGTCCCGCATTCATCGAGGCGGAAATGCGCCTCTTCGCCGAGCAGGCGCGCGAGGTCGACATCATCATCACCACCGCGCTGATTCCGGGCAAGCCGGCGCCGAAGCTGCTGGAAGCCGGGACCGTCGGGCTCATGCGTGCCGGCAGCGTGGTGGTGGACCTGGCCGCCGAGCAGGGCGGCAACTGCGTGCTGACCGTGCCGGGCGACAGCGTGCGCCGTGACGGCGTGACGATCATCGGCTATACCGACCTGCCGAGCCGGATGGCGGCGCAGTCGAGCCAGCTCTACGCCACCAATATCCGCCACCTGCTGACCGAGCTGACGCCGGGCAAGGACGGGCAGCTCGTGGTCAACATGGACGACGAGATGATCCGCGGCGCCACGGTGCAGCACCAGGGCGCGGTGACCTGGCCGCCGCCGCCGCTGACGGTGGCGATCCCGCAGCAGCAGGCGCCGGCCGCGTCGCCGCCGGCGGAGGTGGAAGCAACCCCGCCGCGCCAGCGCACCGGCATGACGCTGGCCGCGCTGGCGCTTGCAGCGATTGCCCTGCTCGCCCTCGGGGCGGTGGCGCCGCCCGCGTTCATGGCGCACTTCACCGTGTTCGTGCTGGCGATCTTCGTCGGCTACCAGGTGGTGTGGAACGTCACCGCCGCGCTGCATACGCCGCTGATGAGCGTGACCAATGCCATCAGCGGGATCATCGTGGTGGGGGCGCTGGTGCAGCTGGGCAAGCCGTCGCTGCTGACGGCGGTGATCGCGGGCTGCGCGGTGCTGGTTGCGACCATCAATATCGCCGGCGGCTTCCTGGTCACGCAGCGCATGCTGAAGATGTTCCAGCGCGACTGAATACAAGGGCAAAGGAGACCGAGCCATGCCTTCCGGAATCAGCAATATCGCTTACCTTGGCGCCAGCGCGCTGTTCATCCTCAGCCTGAGCGGGCTGAGCCATCCTGCCACCGCCAGGCGCGGCAACCTGTTCGGCATCGCCGGCATGGTGATCGCGGTGGTGACCACCGTGCTGGCCGGCACGCCCGACGGCGTCCCCATCATCATCGGCGCGATGCTGGTGGGCGGCATCGCCGGCGCGGTGCTGGCCAGGCGCGTGGAAATGACGCAGATGCCGCAGCTGGTGGCGGTGCTGCACAGCTTCGTCGGCCTGGCCGCGGTGCTGGTCGGCTACGCCAGCTACCTGGAGCCGACCACGCTCGCCGGCGCGGAGAAGGTGATCCACGAGGTGGAGACCTACCTCGGCATCCTGATCGGCGCGGTGACGTTCACGGGCTCGATCATCGCCTTCCTCAAGCTGCAGGGCACCATGGGCGGCAAGCCGATGCTGCTGCCGGGCCGCCATGTGCTCAATGCCGGTGCGCTGCTGGTCTGTATATGGCTGGGCTACAGCTTTCTGAGCGCGCCCGATCCGCAGCAGGGGCTGGTGCCGCTGGCCGCGATGACGGTGATCGCGCTGCTGGTCGGCGCGCACCTGGTGCTGGCCATCGGCGGCGCCGACATGCCGGTGGTGGTGTCGATGCTGAACAGCTACTCCGGCTGGGCGGCGGCGGCGACCGGCTTCATGCTGGGCAACGACCTGCTGATCATCACCGGCGCGCTGGTGGGATCGAGCGGCGCCATCCTCAGCTACATCATGTGCAAGGCGATGAACCGCAAGTTCCTGTCGGTGATCCTGGGCGGCTTCGGCGCGGTGCAGGCGCAGGGTGCGGCGGCGGAGCAGGGCGAGGTGCTGCCGGTGTCGAGCGAGGAAGTCAGCGGCCTGCTCAAGGATGCCAACGAGGTCATCATCGTGCCGGGCTACGGCATGGCGGTGGCGCAGGCGCAGGGCACCATCAGCGAGATCGCGCGGCGGCTGCGTGCACAGGGCGTCAACGTCCGCTTCGGCATCCACCCGGTGGCCGGCCGCTTGCCCGGGCACATGAACGTGCTGCTGGCCGAGGCGCGCGTGCCGTACGACATCGTGCTGGAAATGGAAGAGATCAACGACGACTTCGAGAAGGCCGACGTGGTGCTGGTGGTCGGCGCCAACGACATCGTCAATCCGGGGGCGCTGGAAGATCCCGCCAGTCCGATTGCCGGCATGCCGGTGCTCGAGGTGTGGAAGGCCAAGACGGTGGTGGTGTCCAAGCGCAGCATGGCGGCGGGCTATGCCGGCGTGGACAACCCGCTGTTCTACAAGGACAACACGCGCATGTGGTTCGGCGATGCCAAGGGCAGTGTGGACGCCTTGCTGCGCCAGCTGGAGGAAGCCCCTGCCTGAGCGGTGGTCCGCCGCTCAGGGAACCATCGGACGTTCGCCAGGGGGCTCCCTGCGTTGCCAATGCCAATGCATGCGAGTGCCGTAATGTATAAGCGGTCGTGAATGCACTCGATAAAAAACTTTAAGCCAGCGCGAATTTAGCTTCGGTTAGCATCAATTTGCTGCCGGTTTGCTCCCCTCTCCCGCCTGCGGGAGAGGGGTCGGGGGTGAGGGCCGGCGCTCGTCAAGCATGCTAGCGCGTCACTTCGTGGACGCTCCCGCCTTCTCCCCCAACCCCTCTCCCACTGCGCGGGAGAGGGGAGCGATTCTCTTCAACGGGCAGAATTGCCGCTAATTTTTTGGTATGTAATATATCTAAATGGTGGATGCCTGAATCTCCTAACGCCAGCACATCGGCGGGCAATCTCTTGCCGCAAGCGCATGAATCGCGAAATTCAGGAGTTAGGCTCCTTTAATAGCAGTTGATTGCGAAATTGCTGCGCCGCACGACGAAAGTTTGAGAAATCAGGGGAAATTCTTCTTGCGTCGTTCTGATATATCACATACCGTATGTCATCAAGACCGGTCGAATGCGCCGGCAAAGGTTGAAGCAAGGGGACAGCCCCGCGCACCACGAACACAAGTCGAACGAGGAGACCAAGCATGTCCGAAGTCGTAGCAAAGCGGGCCGAGAGCACCACCGCGGAAGCCTGAAACAGAAGAATTCCAACCCCAGTCAATTTGCATAGAAGGAAGCAACCATGGCAGAAGTCGGAAACGAGCTGCAGCGTCACGCCGCGGAAGAGCATCAGGCACAAACCGATGGTTTTCATCTGGTCATCGACGCGCTGAAGCTGAACGGCATCGAAAACATCTACGGCCTGCCCGGCATTCCGGTCACCGACCTGGCTCGGCTGGCGCAGGCAAACGGCATGCGCGTCATCAGCTTCCGCCACGAGCAGAACGCAGGCAACGCCGCAGCGATTGCCGGCTTTCTGACGCAAAAGCCAGGCGTTTGCCTGACCGTGTCTGCGCCAGGGTTCCTGAACGGGCTCACGGCGCTGGCGCATGCGACCACCAACTGCTTCCCGATGATCCTGATCAGCGGCTCGAGCGAGCGCGAGATCGTCGATCTGCAGCAGGGTGACTACGAAGAGATGGACCAGCTGGCCATCGCCCGTCCGCACGCCAAGGCTGCCTTCCGCGTGCTGCACGCCGAAGACATCGGCGTCGGGATCGCGCGTGCCATCCGTGCCGCCGTGTCGGGCCGCCCGGGCGGTGTGTACCTGGACCTGCCGGCCAAGCTGCTGGGCCAGTCGATGGAAGCCGAGAAGGGCCGCAAGTCGCTGATCAAGGTGGTGGATCCGGCCCCGCGCCAGCTGCCTGCTCCGGACTCGGTCGACCGTGCCGTCGCGCTGCTGAAGAGCGCCAAGCGCCCGCTGATCCTGGTAGGCAAGGGTGCTGCGTACGCACGCGCCGAAGCGGATATCCGCACGCTGGTCGAGAAGACGGGCATTCCGTACCTGCCGATGTCGATGGCCAAGGGCCTGTTGCCCGATACGCACCCGCAATCGGCCTCCGCCGCACGCTCGTATGTGCTGGCCGAAGCCGACGTGGTGCTGCTGGTCGGCGCCCGCCTGAACTGGCTGCTGTCGCACGGCAAGGGCAAGACCTGGGGCAAGCCGAAGCAATTCATCCAGATCGACATCGCGCCGACCGAGATGGACAGCAACGTCGCCATCGCCGCGCCGGTCGTGGGTGACATCGGTTCGTGCGTGTCGGCGATCCTCGACAAGGTCGGCGACGACTTTGCCAGGCCGGGCGCCGACTGGCTGAACGCGGTGGCTGACCGCAGGGACACCAACCTGGCGAAGATGGCCGAGACCCTGGCCAGGTCCAGGGACGCCTCGCCGATGAACTTCCACGGTGCGCTCGGCGTGCTGAAGGATGTGGTCAAGGCCAACCCGAACATCTCGTTCGTCAACGAAGGCGCCAACACGCTGGACTACGCCCGTGCCGTGATCGACATGTACGAGCCGCGCAAGCGCCTGGACGTAGGCACCTGGGGCGTGATGGGCGTGGGCATGGGCTACGCGGTCGCCGCCGCGGTCGAGACCGGCAAGCCGGTGCTGGCGCTGTGCGGTGACAGTGCGTTCGGCTTCTCGGGCATGGAAGTCGAGACGATCTGCCGCTACAACCTGCCGGTCTGCATCGTCATTTTCAACAACAACGGCGTCTACAAGGGGATCGACGTGAATCCGACCGGCGGCAGGGATCCGGCGGTCACGACGTTCGTCCCGGGCGCGCGCTACGACAAGATGATGGAAGCGTTCGGTGGTGTCGGTGCCAATGTCACCACGCCGGCGGAACTCGAAGCCGCGGTAAACGAAGCGCTGCGCTCGGGCAAGCCCACGCTGGTCAACGCCGTCATCGACCCGGCTGCCGGCACCGAAAGCGGTCGCCTGACCAATCTGAATCCGCAAAGCTCGGCCAAGAAGTAATCGATCCGAATTTCACCCCTCTGATCCAATAGGAGAACGAAAGTGAACCTCCCACTGAACGGCATCAAGATCATCGACTTCACGCACGTCCAGGCCGGCCCCGCGTGCACGCAGCTGCTGGCATGGTTCGGCGCAGACGTCATCAAGGTGGAGCGCCCCGGTTCCGGCGACGTGACGCGCACGCAGCTGCGCGACATCCCGGATGTCGACGCGTTGTACTTCACCATGCTCAACTCCAACAAGCGCAGCCTGACGCTGGACACCAAGAAGCCCGAAGGCAAGAAGATCCTGGAGCAGCTGATCCGCGAGTCGGACGTGCTGGTCGAGAACTTCGGCCCGGGTGCGCTGGACCGCATGGGCTTCTCGTGGGAACGCATCAACGAGCTGAACCCGAAGATGATCGTGGCCTCGGTCAAGGGCTTCAGCGACGGCCATCACTATGAAGACCTGAAGGTCTATGAAAACGTGGCGCAGTGCGCGGGCGGTGCGGCGTCGACCACGGGCTTCTGGGATGGTCCTCCCACCGTTTCCGCAGCGGCGCTCGGCGATTCGAACACCGGCATGCACCTGGCCATCGGCATCCTGACCGCGCTGATCGGCCGCGACAAGACCGGCAAGGGCCAGAAGGTGGCCGTGTCGATGCAGGACGCCGTGCTCAACCTGTGCCGCGTCAAGCTGCGCGACCAGCAGCGCCTGGACCGCCTGGGCTTCCTGGAAGAGTATCCGCAGTACCCGCATGGCAGCTTCAGCGACGTGGTGCCGCGCGGCGGCAACGCTGGCGGCGGCGGCCAGCCGGGCTGGGTGCTGAAGTGCAAGGGCTGGGAGACCGACCCCAATGCCTACATCTACTTCACCATCCAGGGCCATGCCTGGGAGCCGATCTGCAAGGCGCTCGGCAAGCCGGAATGGATCGACGATCCCAACTACGCCACCGCCAAGGCACGCCAGCCGCATATCTTCGATATCTTCAACACCATCGAGGAATGGCTCGCCGACAAGACCAAGTACGAGGCGGTGGACATCCTGCGCAAGCATGACATCCCGTGCTCGCCGGTGCTGTCGATGAAGGAGATCGCGGCCGATCCGTCGCTGCGCGCCAGCGGCAGCATCACCGAGGTGCCACACAAGGAGCGCGGCACGTACCTGACGGTGGGCAGCCCGATCAAGTTCTCCGACCTCAAGCCGGAAATCACGGGTTCGCCGCTGCTGGGCGAGCATAGCGAAGAAGTGCTGGCCGGCCTGGGGTACGGCACGGACGACATCAAGCGCCTGCGCGAGTCCCAGGTGATCTGACGCCGCCTGCCCGGCACATGTGCCGGGGCGTACGCCGGGGCCGCGCCAGTTGCGCCGCCCCGGCGTTTTTGCTTGCAGCGCGGCCGCGTGCCGCGCTACCTTGATGGCAACGTACCCCAACCGGCAATGACCGACAGAGAGGGAATCCCCATGCCAGAACCCATCGACTACGCGCAGCTGGTGTCCGCCATCGGCGACGCCATCATCATCTCCGACGCCAAGGGCGCCATCACGCTGTGGAATCCGGCCGCCGAGCGCATGTTCGGCTACACCCAGGCCGAGGCCATGGGCCAGTCGCTCGACCTGATCATTCCCGAACGCCTGCGCGGGCGCCATTGGGAGGGCTATGACAAGACCATGGCCACCGGCATCACGCGCTACGGCCATGACCTGCTCAAGGTGCCGGCCGCCGACAAGAACGGCAAGGCCATGTCGATCGCCTTTACCGTGGCGCTGCTCAAGGATGACGCGGGTGCCATCACCGGGATCGTCGCCGTGATCCGCGACGAGACCGTGCGCTTCCAGGAAGAGCGGGCGCTGAAAAAGCGGCTGGTCGAACTGGAGAGCCAGGTCAAGGAACAGGCCTGAGCGCGCTGTACCCGGGGGGCGGCTTGCCGGCCGCTTTCCGCATTTCGCTTTCGTCCCCGCTCCGGCGTCGGCAACGCCGTTGCAGGCTGGCCGCGGGGCACGCGCACGCAGAGGCCGACGAACAGTGCTTGCCTGGCCGGCACGATCCCATACAGCCGCCGCGTCAGTTCCTGGATGAGTCCGGCGTCGATGCGTAAGTTTTGCAATCGCGGACTCACCGCTTGCGCGCTGCATGCCGCAGCAGCAGTGATCCCAGCGGCAGGGCCAGCCCGAAGGCCAGGTAGACCAGCGCCAGCATGCGCGGCGACAGCCGCCGCTCGAAGCCTGGCGTCAGGCGGTGCGGCGTGTACTTCAGGTCGACCAGGCAGGCCAGGCCTGCCACGCCGAGACCGCCAAGCGCGAGGGTACGCAAGGCGCCACACGCATGGTGCCGAGACACCGCGGTTTCATAGAACACGGCCCAGAACACCGACATTGCATGATGGATCACATAGCCCAGCACGGTATGCCGGACCGACGGACCGTTGGCATGCATGGCGCGCTCGCCCCAGATCCAGTGGCTGACCGCATTGACCGGCGCGAAGGCGCTGCCGCAGTCGACGGTTCCGCCGCAGGCGAGCATGCAGGTGGACACCAGGCTGGCGCAGGTCCCCGAAATCGCGGCGCGACGCAGGATGGTCGGCGCAGCCGCCGGGTGTTGGTGCCCGGTACCGGCGGCTTTATCGGCCGGCATGTCCGTGCGGCGTTGATGGCGAGCAGATTCCATGTGGTGGCGGGCAGGCGGCACATGCCTGAGCTGGGTGCAGCGGAAGCGCCGCACGGCGGCGTCACTGCGATGTCAAGCGAATTTCGTGCCGTCATCCAGGTGGATTCCGCTCGCATCACGGCCGTTGCGGATTGGCTGCGGGTGGTCGCCGGCGTCGATGCGGTGGTCAACCCGGTCGTCCCCGGATCAGGCGGTTGATCCGGAGGACCGCGGATGACGTTGCTACGTGAGCCCCGCGGGGAACGTCCATGCCAGCGTCGGGCCGGCAGTACGCGTCGGAATAAAAAAGGCGAGGCCGCCAATGCGCCTCGCCTGTAACCGATCGGACCGCTCAGTTGAGATGGCCGACCGCGCGCAGGTACTCGTTCTTTTTCTCGAAGATCAGCCCACTGAGGAAGGCCGCATCATAGGCGGCGAGCAGGTGGGCGTGGTGCTCTTCGATATAGCGGGCGACGCGGGCCTTTTCGCATTCGATGCCGCACAGCCATTCGTACATTTCGGCGTCCCAGCGGAAACTCAGGTCCAGTTCGATGAAGGCTGCGTTATAGGCCGCGAGCTGCGTCTCGCGCGGGATGGGCTGGTTGTCGGTGCCGACCGTGATGGCTGCGGGGCGGCTGTCAGTCTGGACCTGGTTCATGGCTTGTCTCCTCGATGCGCTGTAGCGGTGGGGTTGAGACAAGCATAGGGAGGGCGAACGATTTACGATAATTAAAGTTTCATCGACTAATCATAAGTAATCATTTATGGATTGGGCGAGGAGCTAGGCTTCCACGCGAATCAGGCCTTCCACACCCGTAATCCGCTGGATCAGTCCGGCGCCTTCCTCCATCAGGAACTGCTTGAACGCCAGCGCCACCGGGGGCAGCCGCTTGTTCTTGCGATGCACGACGTACCAGTTGAGCATCACCGGAAAGCCCTCGATATCGAGCACCGCCAGCTTCCCCGCCTGCAGTTCGAGCCCGACCGTGTGCGCCGACAGGAAGGCGATGCCCATGTTGGCGATCACCGCCTGCTTGATGGTCTCCGTGCTCTTGATCTCCATGGCGATGCGCAGGTTGGACAGCCGTCCGGCAAAGCCTTCCTGCATCGAATTCCAGGTATCAGACCCCTTTTCACGCGAAACGAAGGCCTCGTCGGCCAATGCCGCCAGCGGGACGTTGCGCTTGCCGACCAGCGGATGGCTGGGCGCCGCGACGATGACGTAAGGGTGGGGCGCGAAGGCTTCATTGATGGTGTCCATGCCTTCCGGCGGACGCACCATCACCGCGAGGTCGGTCAGGTTGCCGGCCAGCTGGTGCAGCAATTCCTCGCGGTTGTGCACGGCAAGATTCAGCGTCACGCCCTCATGGCGCTCCATGAATTCCGCCAGCAGCCGCGGAAAGAAATAATCGCCGGCGCTGATCACCGCCACGTTGAGGCGCCCGCCGGAGATGCCCTTGAGCTGCGACATGGCGTCTTCGGCCTCGCGGAACTGCTGGATGATGCTGCGGCTGTAGTGCAGCATCTCGTGCCCGGCCGGCGTCAGGTAGATTTTCTTGCCGAGCTGCTCGAACAGCGGCAGGCCGACATGGTGTTCCAGCTGCCGGACCTGGGTCGACACGGCCGGCTGCGTCAGGTGCAGCTCCTCGGCGGCGCGCGAAAAGCTCATGTGGCGGGCGACGGTTTCAAAGACCTTCAGTTGCCGCAGCGTGGCGTTCCTCATTCAATCGTTCCGTGCAATATATAAACGGTCATCAATACAAACGATAAAAAACTTTATGCAGTCCTGATCTTAGATTCAAGTAGCATCAATCCCGGTTTTGCTTGCCGCCATGTCAGGCACCGATCTCAAAATCGATACCCCATCACAACGATGGCTGCACACAGCCACGCCCCCATCAAGGAGACTGCCATGACCGGACCGCATGCATCGGTGCCCGCACCGCGACATCCCGCCGCGCCCGACCACGGGTTGCGCCTGAGCCACACCGTCGCGTGTCAGGGAGGGCGGCCATGAACATCTCGCTGCCCCAACTGAAGGCCTTTGCCGCGGTGGCACGGCACAAGAGCTTTACGCGCGCGGCCGCCGAGCTCGGCCTGACGCAGTCCGCGGTGAGCCGCAGCGTGCGCGAGCTCGAAGAAGAAATCGACCAGCGCCTGTTCGACCGCACCACGCGCCAGGTGGAACTGACCGAAGCCGGCCTGCACCTGTCGCAGCGCATCTGCCACCTGATCGAGGAGGTCGAGCAGACGCTGCGCGACAGCCAGAGCGCGAGCCGTCCGTGCCAGGGCCTGGTGCAGATCGCGTCGGACCCGGTGCTCAGCTCGATGTCTCTGCCGGCGTGGCTGGCAGGCTGCCGGCAGGCCTGGCCCGCGATCGCGATCCACCTGAAGGACCGCTCGCAGGAATCGGTGCTGCAGAGCGTGCGCAGCGGCGAGGTCGACTTCGGCATCACCACCGATCCGCACGCCGCCGATGACCTGTACTGCGAGCCGCTGTGCATCGACCCGTATCACGCCGTGCTGCCCGCGCAGCATCCGCTGGCCGCGCGCGACACGGTAGGGTGGGGCGAGCTCAGCGATGCCAGCGTGCTGACGCTGGACCAGCAGTGCGGCATGCAGCCGGCGGTGGAGAAGGCGCTCAGCAGCTACCACGTGCGCACCAGTTCGCTGCAGCTGCTCGGGCACTTTGCCGCGGTGTTCGGCATGGTTGCGCTGGGGCTTGGCATTGGCGTCGTGCCGTCGCGCGCGCAGGCGGGCGGCCTGAACCCGGCCGCCGTGATGCGGCCATTGCGGCCGCAGGTGACGTCGACCGTCATGCTGGTGCGGCGCAAGAGCCGGTCGCTGAAGCCAAATGCCGCCGCCATCTGGGAAGCGTTGCACGGGCTGGAGTATGAAGCCCCGACCGCTTCGCGCCGGGATCCCGCCACCGTCTGATGGCACGCGACAGTTAACAGGCTGCTGAAATACCTCCAGCGGAAGTCAGCGCGACAGCCGGGTGAAGCGTTGATTTGAGGATCCCATCCAACCTCACATTTATGCGCGGCGCAGACACCTTCTCCGAAAGCCTGTTCACCATGCGGAGGCTGGATGATTTCGTGCCAAAGTCCCACCCGCTGCGCTCGATCCGCACTATGGCCAACCTGGCGCTGGTGAAGATGAACCGGTTGTTCGCGCAGATGTACGAGGCCGACATTAAGGGCGGCCGGCCCAGCATCGCGCCGGAGAAGTTGCTGCGGGCCATGCTGCTGCAGGTGCTCTACAGCATTCGCTCCGAACGCCAGCTCATGGAGCAGACGCAATACAACCTGCTGTTTCGCTGGTTCATCGGGCTGTCGATGGACGATACAGTTTGGGTGCCCACGGTCTTTACCAAGAACCGCGAACGGCTGATCAAGCATGATGCGGTGATCGAGTTCTTCAACGAAGTGCTGGCCATCGCGCAGAAGAAGGACTGGCTGTCGGGCGAGCACTTCAGCGTCGACGGCACGCTGATTCAAGCGTGGGCGGGCCACAAGAGCTTCGTGCGCAAGGATGGCGGCGACGAAGACGACAACGACGGCGCCAACTTCAAGGGTCGCAAGCGCGGCAACGACACGCACGAGTCCAAGACCGATCCCGATGCCAGGCTCTACCGCAAGGGCAAGACCGCCAGTGCACTGCGCTACATGGGTCATACCCTGAGCGACAACCGCCACGGCCTGGTGGTGAGCGCGATGGTCACCAATGCGGACGGACATGCCGAGCGCGAGGCCGCCAAAGTCATGCTAAATGATGCCAGGCAGGTGGCTGAGGACCTGGATGTGGAAGTCACCGTGGGCGCGGATAAGGGCTACGACGCCGAAGAATTCATTCAGGCATGCCTGGAGATGAAGGTGACGCCCCACGTGGCACAGAACACCTCGGGGCGGCGCTCGGCCGTTCCGGACGAGATCGCCAAC
Source organism: Cupriavidus oxalaticus (assembly GCF_016894385.1). Taxonomy (NCBI): domain Bacteria; kingdom Pseudomonadati; phylum Pseudomonadota; class Betaproteobacteria; order Burkholderiales; family Burkholderiaceae; genus Cupriavidus; species Cupriavidus oxalaticus. Next base: position 1,896,188 of record NZ_CP069811.1, on the reverse strand, counting down.
AGCACCGGTTATGCGATCTCGCAGCAGAAGCGCAAGTTGATCGAACAAGGCTTTGGCTGGGCCAAGACCGTGGGGCGCATGCGCCATGTGATGGTGCGCGGCCTGAAGAAGGTTGACCAGATGTTTGTGCTGAGCATGGCCGCCTACAACCTCGTGCGCATGCGCTCGCTGGGACAAATCCGTCCGCAGTTGCCGTAATCGCGGTAATGAGGCCGGAATCAGGTACCAAATCGCTGATAAAGTCGATGCAGTGACGTTCGGCTTCCGGATTGTGAAAAATCACAAACCAATCAGCCTTGCAGGGGAAGCTTCGCCGCTTGCGCGGCGAGTACTTCAGCAGCCTGTTAAAGCAACCGCCGCTGTTGTATTGGAGCAAAACCTCTATTGATATATTACATACAGGATATTTACACATAGTGCGGCGCAGCATATAATGAAAACTCCTGACTACAACGCAACTGGAGTTTTCAAATGGAAGTCGCACTGCTCTTCGTCCTTGGCCTGGCCGCGCTTGCCGGCGGTGTTGCCATGACCATCCTGCTCGCTACGCGCCTGCCGATGGACGTGCTGGTGACCGCGCAGGAACATGGCCGCTTTGCCGGACTGGGATCGGACCAGGCAAGCGACGGCATGGGCCGCGCACGCCAAGCGCGTGCCGTGCCCGCTGCCGGCGAACTGGCCTACGCCTGATCCGCGCTGCGAGCGCATGCTGACAAGGATGTAGCGGCCGGCATCCCTTGTCGCCCAAGCCTTTCGTCGCAAGCGAGGCTTGACGATCCCACGGCCGCCATCTCTCCCTCCTGCCGTGCGCTGTCCTGCGCGCGATCCTGCTGCTGAACCGCTCTGGCGTTCCGCCACGCCTTCCCCGCTGGCGCTTGCTTCCCGCTGTCTTCCCCTCTGTCCCTTGTCAGAACCCAGCACCCGGCATTCCAGCCTGTCGAGCCAAGCGGAAGTCACGTTGTTTCAAATGTATCAAACTAGGGACTTTCCCCAACTGAGCGCTTTCCCGATTTCCCTGTGCCCCAATCCCCGGCATGCTGATGGTTGCCACCGGCGCGGGATTGATGCGCCGACTCAAGGCAACTGCTTGATTTCCAAGGATTCCCGGTACCAGCGGCACGGCCGTTGACGCGTCGCGGGCAATAGTGGCGCCGCAGCATCGGCCATGCCGGCGTGGATTGCGGACAGGTTTGCTGCAGAGCCGCAACGAATGCGCTTGACTTGTGTGATATATCACATACCGTATAGCACTAGAGCGGCTAAGCTGTTCGAGACCGAGAGTCACGCAGAGGCGTCTTCAGGCGCCCAATCTTCCACCTTGGCGGCTTGCCGCTATAAGGAGACATCATGGAACTGCAGCAAAGGGAGTCCACGTCGCGCTTTGCGTCGCCGTGGGTGCAATTGGTCTTTGGCGTGATCTGCATGGCGATGATCGCCAACATGCAGTACGGCTGGACGCTGTTCGTCAACCCGATCGACGACAAATACCACTGGGGCCGCACCGCGATCCAGGTGGCATTCACCATCTTCGTCGTGACGGAAACCTGGCTGGTACCGATCGAGGGCTACCTCGTCGACAAGTACGGCCCGCGCCCGGTAGTGGTGGGCGGCGGGTTGCTGTGCGCCATCGCGTGGGCGCTGAACTCGGTGGCGTCCTCGCTGCCGATGCTGTACTTCGCGGCCGCAATCGGCGGCGTGGGTGCCGGCGCGGTCTACGGCACCTGCGTGGGCAATGCGCTCAAGTGGTTCCCCAACCGGCGCGGGCTGGCGGCGGGCATTACCGCAGCAGGCTTTGGCGCTGGTTCCGCGATGACCGTGGTGCCGATCGCCAACATGATCAAGACCTCGGGCTATGAAGCCACCTTCCTGTGGTTCGGGCTGGGGCAGGGCCTGATCGTCTTCATCCTCGGCCTGGCCCTGTATCCGCCGTCGGCCAGGATCCTGAGCGAGGTCAAGACCACGCTCAAGGCCGCCGCGACCTACAACGCCACGCCGCGCCAGGTGCTGAAGTCGCCGATCTTCTGGATCATGTACGCCATGTTCGTGATGATGGCCGCCGGCGGGCTGATGGCCACCGCGCAGTTGGGCCCGATCGCCAAGGACTTCGGCCTGCATGACTCGCCGGTGTCGATCCTCGGCCTGACGCTGCCCGCGCTGACCTTCGCGCTGACCATCGACCGCGTGCTCAACGGCCTGACCCGCCCGTTCTTCGGCTGGATCTCCGACCATATCGGCCGCGAGCGCACCATGTTCTTCGCCTTCGCGGTGGAGGCGGTCGGCATCCTGCTGCTGTCCAAGTACGGCCACAACCCGGTGGCGTTCGTGGTGCTGACCGGCATCGTGTTCTTTGCCTGGGGTGAGATCTACAGCCTGTTCCCGGCCACCTGCGGCGATACCTTCGGTCCCAAGTTCGCCGCCACCAACGCCGGCTTGCTGTACACCGCCAAGGGCACGGCTGCGTTGCTGGTGCCGTTCTCCAGCGTGATCACCGCCGCCACCGGCGACTGGCACGCGGTGTTCATGCTCGCCTCCGGCATGGCGGCGCTGTCGGCGGTGCTGGCGCTGTTCGTGCTCAAGCCGATGCGTGAAGCCCATGCCCGCAAGTATGTCCACGCCAATACCGCGGCGCCGATGGGCTATCGTGCCGTGCAGGAAGACCTGACCTGATGAAGAGAGCCTTGCGGCGCCCGTGGGCGCCGGCAGTATCCGGGGCGGGCGGCCGCGATCCCTGCACGGCCGCCCGCTCCGGTAGCACAATACGAGAAAAATGAAGCACGACAGGAAGGTGGCCCGCACCGCACCTTCCTGATCGGCCATCCGACATCCACAAAAGATCCAGGCAGCGCCATGAACCAGGTTGTCATCCCCCTCGAGGCGACAGGGCTCGGCCGGCAGCGCAAGCGCCGCCAGCCCAAGGGCCGCCAGGTCGACGCGGCCGCGCTGGCCGAAGTGCGCGTGGCGCTGGGCGACATGCCGCGCCGCCGCGACCTGCTGATCGAGCACCTGCACCGCATCAACGACCGCTACGGCCAGCTTGCCATGCCGCACCTGGTGGCGCTCGCGAGCGAGCTGAGGCTGTCGATGACCGAGGTGTACGAGGTCGCCAGCTTCTACCACCATTTCGACGTGGTCCGCGAGGACGCGGATGGACAGATCGCCGCGCCGCCCGCGCTGACAGTGCGCGTGTGCGAAGGCATCGCCTGCGAGCTGGCAGGTGCCCGGGCCCTGATCGACAAGCTGCCCGCGTTGCTCGGCACCGACGTGCGCGTGGTTGCCGCGCCCTGCATCGGCCGTTGCGAGAAAGCGCCGGCGGCGCTGGTGGGGCAGAACCCCGTGGACGGTGCGACCGCCGATACGGTTGCCGCCGCGGTGCAGGCCAGGGCCGTGCGTCATGAGCCCGAGCCCCATATCGGCTACGGCGCGTACCGTGCAGCCGGCGGCTATGGGCTGCTGCAGTCGCTTGCCGACGGCACCCTCGATCCCGCCGCCGTGCTCTGCACGATGGAAGATTCCGGCCTGCGCGGCCTGGGCGGCGCGGGCTTTCCCGCCGGCCGCAAATGGCGCATCGTGCAGAAGGAACCGGCACCGCGCCTGATGGCCGTGAATATCGACGAAGGCGAGCCAGGCACCTTCAAGGACCGTGTCTACCTCGAGCGCGATCCGCACCGCTTCCTGGAAGGCATGCTGATCGCGGCGACGGTGGTCAACGTGTCGGCGATCTACATCTACCTGCGCGACGAATATGCCGGCTGCCGCGCGCTGCTGGCCGAGGCACTGCGGCAGCTGCGCGACGACCCGCCCATTCCGGGCCTGCCCGCGATCGAGCTGCGCCGCGGTGCCGGCGCGTATATCTGCGGCGAAGAGTCGGCCATGATCGAGTCGATCGAAGGCAAGCGCGGCATGCCGCGGCTGCGCCCGCCGTATGTGGCGCAGGTCGGCCTGTTCGGCCGGCCCACGCTCGAGCACAACTTCGAGACCCTGTACTGGGTGCGCGACATCATCGAGAAGGGGGCGGAGTGGTTCGCCTCGCAGGGGCGCAACGGGCGCAAGGGTTTGCGCTCGTTCTCGGTATCGGGGCGCGTGAAGAAGCCGGGCGTTCACCTGGCGCCAGCGGGCATCACCGTGCGCGAGCTGATCGACGAATACTGCGGCGGCATGCTCGATGGCCATGCGTTCTACGCCTACCTGCCGGGCGGCGCGTCGGGCGGCATCCTGCCCGCGTCGATGGGCCATATCCCGCTCGATTTCGACACGCTGCAGCCGTACGGCTGCTTTATCGGCTCGGCCGCGGTGGTGATCCTGTCCGACCACGACAGCGTCACGCAGGCGGCGCGCAACCTGATGCACTTCTTCAAGCATGAGTCGTGCGGGCAATGCACGCCGTGCCGCACCGGCACGGCCAAGGCGCTCGACCTGATCCATCAGCCGAAGTGGGACCTCGCAGCGCTGGACGACCTGTCCGCGGTGATGCGCGATGCATCGATCTGCGGACTGGGGCAGGCCGCGCCCAATCCCGTCGACTGCGTGATCAGGTACTTCCCGCACGAACTTGGGTGAGAGACTGACATGAACGCACTGACCCGCGCCGAACGCGCGCTTGTCGAATCCGCCGAGCCGGCCGTCACCTTCACGCTCAACGGCCGCGAAGTCACCGCTCAGCCCGGCGAAAGCCTGCTCAAGGTGGCGCAGCGCGAAGGCTTCGACGTCCCGCACCTGTGCTACAAGGACGGCCTGGAACCGGCCGGCAACTGCCGCGCCTGCATGGTCGAGATCCAGGGCGAGCGCGTGCTGGCCCCGTCCTGCTGCCGCTATCCCGCCGACGGCATGCAGGTGCAGACCGAATCCGAACGCGCCCGCCGCGCCCAGCGCACCGTGCTGGAGCTGCTGCAGTCGGACATGCCGGAAACGGAATACACGCGCCACAACGAGCTAGACCAGTGGGCAGCGAAGCTGGAGGTCGGCAAGCCGCGCTTTGCCCCGCGCGAACGCGTGGCGGCAGACCTGTCGCACCCGGCCATCGCCGTCAACCTCGATGCCTGCATCCAGTGCACCCGCTGCCTGCGCGCCTGCCGCGACGAGCAGGTCAATGACGTCATAGGCCTGGCCCTGCGCGGCGATGAAGCCCGCATCGTGTTCGACATGGACGACCCGATGGGCGCCTCCACCTGCGTCGCCTGCGGCGAATGCGTGCAGGCCTGCCCGACCGGCGCACTGATGCCGGCGCGCGACGTGGCCCTGGCCGTTCCCGACAAGCAGGTCGAATCGGTGTGCCCGTATTGCGGCGTGGGCTGCCAGCTCACCTACAACGTCAAGGACAACCGCATCCTGTTCGTGGAAGGCCGCGACGGTCCCGCCAACCACCAGCGGCTGTGCGTGAAGGGCCGCTACGGCTTCGACTACGTACAGCACCCGCAGCGGCTGCCCGTGCCGCTGGTGCGCCGCGCAGGCGTGCCCAAGCGCGGCGATTTCGTCATGGACCCGGACCACGTGATGGACGTGTTCCGCGAAGCCAGCTGGGAAGAGGCGCTGGCGCTCGCCGGCGGCAGGCTCGCGCAGATCCGCGACACGCACGGCAAGCGCGCGCTGGCGGGCTTCGGCTCGGCCAAGGGCAGCAACGAAGAGGCCTACCTGTTCCAGAAGCTGGTGCGCACCGGCTTCGGCAGCAACAACGTCGACCATTGCACGCGGCTGTGCCATGCCTCGTCGGTGGCGGCGCTGCTGGAAGGCATCGGCTCGGGCGCGGTGTCCAATCCGGTGATGGACGTCGACAAGGCCGAGGTCGTGATCGTGATCGGTGCCAACCCGACCGTGAACCATCCTGTCGCAGCCAGCTGGATCAAGAATGCCGTGAAGAACGGCACCAGGCTGATCGTGGCCGATCCGCGCCGCTCCGACCTGGCGCGCTTCGCCTGGCGCTTCCTGCAGTTCACGCCCGATGCCGACGTGGCGCTGCTCAACGCGATGATGCATGTGATCGTCAGCGAGGGCCTGGTGGACCGCGACTTCATCGACAGCCGCACCATCGGCTTCGACGAACTGCAGCGCAATGTCGCCGCGTACAGCCCCGAGCTGATGGCGCCGATCTGCGGCATCGACGCCGGGACCATCCGCGAAGTCGCCCGGCTCTATGCCACCTCGAAGGCATCGATGATCCTGTGGGGCATGGGCATATCGCAGCACGTGCATGGCACCGACAACGCGCGCTGCCTGATCGCGCTGGCGCTGATGACCGGCCAGATCGGCCGGCCCGGCACGGGGCTGCATCCGCTGCGCGGGCAGAACAACGTGCAGGGCGCGTCCGACGCGGGGCTGATCCCGATGATGTATCCCGACTACCGGCGCGTCGACGATCCGGTGGCGATCGCCAGCTTCGAGGCGCTATGGGGCATGCCGCTCGACCGCCAGCCGGGCCTGACCGTGGTGGAGGTCATGCAGGCGATCGAGCGCGGCGAAGTGCGCGGCATGTACATCATGGGCGAGAACCCGGCGATGTCCGACCCCGACGCCGAGCATGCGCGCGAGGCGCTCGCGTCGCTCGATCACCTGGTGGTGCAGGACATCTTCCTGACCGAGACGGCTTACCTGGCGGACGTGGTGCTGCCGGCATCGGCGTTCCCGGAAAAGACCGGCACCTTCACCAACACCGACCGCACCGTGCAGCTCGGGCGGCAGGCGCTCGATCCACCCGGGCAGGCGCGGCAGGACCTGTGGATCATCCGGCAGATGGCGGCGCAGCTCGGCCTGGACTGGCACTACGACAGCGTCGTGGACGTGTTCAACGAGATGCGCAAGGCGATGCCGAGCATCGGCGGCGTGACCTGGGAACGGCTGGAGCGCGAACATGCGGTGACGTATCCGTGCACGGAAGAGGGCGATCCGGGCGAGCCCGTGATTTTCACGGACGGCTTCCCGACCGCCACCGGCCGTGGCCGCTTCGTGCCCGCCGACATCATTCCGGCTGCGGAGCGCCCTGATGTGGACTACCCCATGGTGCTGATCACCGGGCGCCAGCTGGAGCACTGGCATACCGGCAGCATGACGCGTCGCGCCGGCGTGCTCGATGCGATCGAGCCGGACCCGGTGGCGCTGGTGCATCCGCTGGATCTCGATGCACTGGGCGGCAAGCCCGGGGATGTGGTCACGCTGTCGTCGCGCCGCGGCGAAGTCACGCTGTATGCGCGCGCCGATGCCGGCACGCCGCGCGGCGCCGTGTTCGTGCCGTTCTGCTACTACGAAGCGGCGATCAACAAGCTGACCAACGCGGCGCTGGACCCGTTCGGCAAGATTCCCGAGTTCAAGTATTGCGCGATCAGGATGACGCTGGGCGGGCAGGTGCCGGTGCAGTCGAGCTATGGGGGCGGGCAGATATTGGAGGCTGTTTAGGGTTTGAGGGCTGTGGCTATTGACGCGCCGGCCCTCTCCCCCGGCCCCTCTCCCGCGCGCGGGAGAGGGGAGCAAACAAGTGGGCGGGGACGTTCAGGGATCTCAACCCATCTTGCCGAGGATCGCCTGCATCTCGTCGGCATCGAACGCCCGCAGCGTCTGCGTGCGCACATTACCCAGCGCCCCGACCGCCAGGCCGAACGCGGTCATGCTGGCGTCATCCTGGGCCTCGACGGTCAGCACGACGTCGTATTTGCCCAGTGTCCAGTAGATGTCTTTCATCTGCACCCCGAAGCGCGCGCCCATCTCGCGCACCGCGGCGGCGCGCTTGGTGGTGTCCTTGACAGCGCGGATGCCCTGGTCGGTAAAGTTGGCTAGCACGATATAGCGGGTCATGGCGGGATCTCCGGTAAAGGATCGATCGAACGCCGTCCCGGCTGCGCGTACGCAACCCATGGCAGCAAGCCGGGGCAGTGGTTCAGGACCTCCCGGCGCAGCACCGGGGCGCCTGAGCAATCCCATGCCGATGCATATCGCGCGCCAGCGGCCATGGCGCGCCGCGTAGCGGGAGATGCCGCAGTGCCGGCCGCCGCGTGGCGGCCCGGTGTGTATCAGCCCTGATACCGCGGCCCGCCTCAGTCCTGCGTCGGGCCGCTTTCGCCACCTTCCGGCGTATCCAGCGCGCGCATGTTGTCCAGCAGCTTCAGCAGGTAATGCAGCGTATGCGTCAGGTCGTTGGTCGAGAACCCGTCCAGCGCCTGCTCGTAGTACTGCCGGATCTTCGGCTGCGCCTGGTGCAGCCACACTTCGCGGCCCGGCTCGCTCATCCGCACCAGCCGCGAGCGGCGGTCGCGCCCGTCCGGCGCCAGCGTCACATGACCGTCCCGTTCCATCCGGCTGACCAGCCCGGACAGGTTCTGGCGGCTCACCATCAGGTAGCGCGCCAGGTCGCCGACGCTCATGCCATCGGCGGCTTCCGGACGCGACAGCGCGCCCAGCACTGCCCACTGCTGCGTTGTCAGGCCTTCGGCTTCGACCGCTCGCGATCCTGTTTTATGCAACATGTTTGCGCATTGGTAGAGGCGGAAGAACAGCCGGTTGGCCAGTTCCGCGCGGGCGCTGGTAGGGAGTTCGCCTTTCTTTTCGGGGTTAACCATAGTCATTTCCACGGTATTGATGCCTTGCGCCAGCCGTCGACCGCTCCTATTATACGTCAATATATTTACGTAAATGACGGGGCAGGTGGCGGCGGCACCGCCGGCACGATAGCACCGGAACCCTGAAAGGAGAACGGCTGTGCAAGGACTCGAAGGCAAGACGGTCATCGTGACCGGCGGTGGTGGTGGTATCGGCGGCGCAACCTGTTTGCGCTTTGCGCGCGCCGGGGCGGCGGTCGGCGTGCTCGACCTGGACCCGGAGGCAGGCGAACGCGTGGCGGCGCAGATCCGCGATGCCGGCGGGCGCGCGTTGTCCGTGCGCTGCGACATTACCGATCGCGCCAGCGTCGACGCCGCGGTGGCTGCGGTGGAGCAGGAGCTGGGCCCGATCGACGTGCTGGTCAACAACGCCGGCTGGGACGTGTTCCGTCCCTTCGTCAAGACCGAGCCGGCGCAGTGGGAGCGGCTGATCGCGATCAACCTGACCGGCGCCCTGCACATGCACCACGCGGTGCTGCCGGGCATGGTGGCGCGCAAGCGCGGGCGCATCGTCAATATCGCCTCCGATGCCGCGCGCGTCGGCTCTTCCGGCGAAGCGGTGTATGCCGCCTGCAAGGGCGGGCTGGTGTCGTTCTCCAAGACCATCGCGCGCGAGCATGCGCGCCACGGCATCACCGTGAACGTGGTGTGCCCGGGGCCGACCGAGACCGCGCTGTTCGAAGACTACAAGCAGGGCGCGGGCAACCCCGAGAAGCTGGTGGAAGCCTTCACCCGCTCGATCCCGCTGGGCCGCATCGGCCAGCCCGACGACCTGCCCGGCGCGGTGCTGTTCTTCGCCGGCGACGACGCCGCCTTCATCACCGGACAGGTGCTGAGCGTGTCGGGCGGCCTGACCATGAACGGCTGAGCGCAACCCATCCCAAACAGACAACGGAGACGACCATGCAATACGAAGACATCCGCTATGAAGTGCGCAACGGCGCGGCCTGGATCATCATCAACCGCCCGGAAAAGATGAACGCCTTCCGCGGCCGCACCTGCGACGAACTGATCCATGCCATCAACCGCGCCGGCTACGACCGCGAGATCGGCGCAATCGTGCTGGCCGGCGCCGGCGAGAAGGCCTTCTGCACCGGCGGCGACCAGTCCGCGCACGAAGGCCAGTACGACGGCCGCGGCACCATCGGCCTGCCGATGGAAGAGCTGCACAACGCCATCCGCGACGTGCCCAAGCCGGTGATCGCGCGCGTGCAGGGCTATGCCATCGGCGGCGGCAACGTGCTATGCACGATCTGCGATTTCACCATCGCCTCGGACAAGGCCGTGTTCGGCCAGGTCGGGCCGAAGGTCGGTTCGGTCGATCCCGGCTATGGCACGGCCTTCCTCGCGCGCGTCGTTGGCGAAAAGAAGGCGCGCGAGATCTGGTACCTGTGCCGCCGCTATCCCGCCGCCGAAGCCCTGGCGATGGGGCTGGTCAACGCCGTGGTGCCGCACGAGCAGCTCGATGCAGAAGTGCAGAAGTGGTGCGACGAGATCCTGGAGAAGAGCCCGACCGCGATCGCCATCGCCAAGCGCTCGTTCAACATGGACACGGCCCACCAGAGCGGCATCGCCGGCATGGGCATGTATGCGCTCAAGCTGTACTACGACACCGAGGAATCGCGCGAGGGCGTCAAGGCCTTCCAGGAGAAGCGCAAGCCCGAGTTCCGCAAGTATGCGAAGTGAGCGGAGGCGGCCATGAATCCCTACCTTGACGAAGACCTGTCGGCGCTGGCCGACCATGCCCGCCGCTTTGCCGACGCGCGCGTCGCGCCCGGCTACCTCGAGCGCGACCGTACCCGCGTGCTCGACCGCGCGCTGATGCGCGAGATGGGCGAGATGGGCTTTATCGCGCCCGAACTGCCGGAGCAGTATGGCGGGCAGGGCATGGGCTCGCTCGCGGCCGGCGTGATCCACGAAGCCGTGGCGCGCGCTGACCTGAGCCTGTCGTACATCAACCTGCTGGCCTCGCTGAACGGGCAGATCCTGGCGCACCATGCGCGCCCGGAGATCGCCGGCCCGTGGCTGCAGCGCCTGACGCGCGGCGAAGCGCTGCTGGCGATCGCGCTGACCGAGCCGCGCGGCGGCTCCGATGCGGCCAGCCTGCGCCTGCGCATGGAGCGCGATGGCGACCACTATGTGCTCAACGGCGAGAAGACCTCGATCTCCGCCGCCGACCAGGCCGATGCCGCGGTGGTGTTCGCGCGCAGCGGCCCGGTCGAGGCGGGCGCGCGTGGCGTGTCGGCGCTGCTGGTGCCGATGGACCTGCCGGGCATTACCCGCAACCGCTTCGACTGCCATGGCCAGCGCGCCATCGGCCGCGGCTCAATCTTCTTCGAGAACGTGCGCGTGCCGGCGAGCCACCTGCTGGGCAAGGAGGGCGAGGGCTTCGTGCAGGTGATGCAGGGCTTCGATTTCTCGCGCGCGCTGATCGGCCTGCAGGTGCTGGCCGTGGCGCAGGTGGCGCTGGACGAGACCTGGGCCTACGTGGCCGAGCGCCAGGCCTTCGGCAAGCCGCTGTCGGCGTTCCAGGGGGTGTCGCACCCGCTGGCCGACTTCGAGACCCAGGTGCAGGGCGCGCGCCTGCTGTGCCTGCAGACGCTGTGGCTGAAGGACCGCGGCCTGCCGCATACCGCCGAAGCCGCGATGTGCAAGTGGTGGGCGCCCAAGCTGGCGTATGACGTGGTGCACCAGTGCCTGCTCTCGTTCGGCCACGGCGGCTATGACCGCGGCCCGATGGAGCAGCGCCTGCGCGACGTGCTCGGCTTCCAGATCGGCGACGGCACCGCGCAGATCATGAAGACCATCATCGCGCGCACGCGCGCGGGGCGCGAGGCGGTACCGGCCTGACGCGCGCCCGTCGCAATGACGGGCCGCACACAACAACGAGGAGACCGCCATGGATTTCGACGCCGTACTGATCGCGCCGCGCCGTGCCGCCAGCATTGCCGCCGGGCACTGGCAGGACCGTACCATCAACGACTATCTTGCCGCCTGCGTGCGGGACCGTCCCGACGCGCCCGCGCTGACGGCGCTCAGCATCGATCGTCAACACGTGACGCGCTTCACCTGGCAGGAGCTGGCGCGCATGGCCGACCGGGTGGCGGTGGGCCTTTCCCGCCTTGGCATCGTCGCGGGCGACGTGGTCTCATGCCAGCTGCCCAACGGCTGGCACCTGAGCGTGCTGTACCTGGCATGCGCGCGCCTGGGCGCGGTGCTCAACCCGGTCATGCCGATCTTCCGCGAGCGCGAGCTGTCGTTCATGCTGGCGCACGCGCAAAGCAAGGTGGTGGTGGTGCCGAAGCTGTTCCGCGGCTTCGACCATGCGCAGATGCTGCGGGGTTTGCGCGATGCGTTGCCAGCGCTGCGCCATATCGTCGTGGTGGATGGCGATGGCGACGACAGCTTCGAGGCGCTGCTGAGCGGCCCGTGCTGGGAAGACGCCACCGATGCCGCCACCATCCTGCAGTGCAGCCGCCCGGGTCCGGACGACGTCACGCAGCTGATCTACACCTCCGGCACCACCGGCGAGCCCAAGGGGGTGATGCATACCGCGAACACGCTGTTCTCCAACATCGTCGCCTATGCCGGCCGGCTCCATCTCACCGGCGACGACGTGGTGCTGATGGCCTCGCCGATGGCGCACCAGACGGGCTTCATGTACGGCCTGATGATGCCGGTGTTGCTGGGCGCGCATGCGGTGCTGCAGGACATCTGGGACCCCGCGCGCGCCGCCGCGCTGATTCGCGACGAGGGCGTGACCTTCACCATGGGTTCCACGCCGTTCCTCACGGACCTGGCGCGCGTGGTGGCCGAGTCCGGCGTGCCGGTGCCAAGTTTGCGCATCTTCCTGTGCGCGGGCGCGCCGATTCCGGGTGCGCTGGTCGAGCAGGCACGGCAGGCGCTGGGCGCGAAGATCGTATCGGCATGGGGCATGACCGAGAACGGCGCGGTCACCACGACGCTGCCGGAAGACAGCGACGAACGCGCGTCGACAACCGACGGCCGTCCGTTGCCCGGTGTAGCGATCCGCGTGGTCGACGGCACCGACGCGGACGTGCCTGTCGGCGAAACCGGCCGGCTGCTGGTGCGCGCCTGCTCCAACTTTGGCGGCTACCTGAAGCGCCCGCAACTGAACGGCACCGATGCCGACGGCTGGTTCGACACCGGCGACCTGGCGCGGCTCGATGCCGATGGGTACCTGCGCATTGCCGGCCGCAGCAAGGATGTGATCATCCGCGGCGGCGAGAACATCCCCGTGCTGGAGGTCGAGACCCTGCTGTACCGCCATCCCGCGGTGGCGCAGGTGGCGATCGTCGCCTATCCCGACGAACGGCTGGGCGAGCGTGCCTGCGCCTTCGTGGTGCCGCGCGCCGGGCATGACTTCGACCATGCGGCGATGGTGGACTGGCTCAAGGGGCAGAAGATGGCGCTGCAATACATCCCGGAAAAGCTCGTCGTGCGCGATGCCTTGCCGGCGACGCCGGCGGGGAAGATCCAGAAGTTCAGGTTGCGCGATCTGTTGCGGGATGCGCTGTAGCACTACGCCGTAGCCGTTGGTTTGCTCCCCTCTCCCGCGCGCGGGAGAGGGGCCGGGGGTGAGGCCAGGCCGTTGTTATGCCGACTCGCTGCACTCCGTCGACACTCCGGCCCTCACCCCCACCCCTCTCCCACTTCGCGGGAGAGGGGAGCGTTCACCAGTGTTTGCAGCCAGTCCATGCGGCATCATCGAACCACTGCCGGGTTGCTCCCCTCTCCCGCGAGCGGGAGAGGGGCCGGGGGTGAGGGCCGGCGCGTGCCAAGCACGCTTACCGCAACGCCCGCGTCGCCGCCCCAAGCGCCTCGCCAAACAACTCCCCCACCAGATCCACCTCAGCCTCGCCAATCACCAGCGGCGGCAGGAACCGCACCGTCGCCCCATGGCGCCCGCCAAGCTCGACGATCAGCCCGCGCTGCAGGCATTCGCGCTGCACGGCACGCGCGAAGTCGCCATCGGCGGGGCAGGCGCCGACCACGTCAGGCTCGGCACGTTCATCCACCAGTTCCACCCCAAGCATCAGCCCGCGCCCACGCACCTCGCCAATTGCGGCAAAGTCCGACTGCAGCTGGCGCAACTGCGCCGCCAGCCGCTGGCCCATGCTCTCGGCATGCGCCACCAGCCCCTGCGCAGCGATGGTGCGGATCGTGGCCGAGCCCGCCGCCATCGCCAGCTGGTTGCCGCGGAAGGTGCCGGCATGCGCGCCCGGCTGCCAGGCGTCGAGCGCGCCGTCGTAGATCACCACCGACATCGGCAGCCCGCCACCGATCGCCTTTGACAGCACCAGCACGTCGGGCACGATGCCGGCATGCTCGAACGCGAAGGTGCGCCCGGTGCGGCCAAGGCCAGTCTGCACTTCGTCCAGCACCAGCGCGATGCCGTGTTCGCGCGTGATGCGGCGCAGTTCGCGCAGCCAGCGTGCCGGCGCGGGAATCACGCCGCCTTCGCCTTGCACCGCTTCCACCACCACCGCTGCCGGCGGCAACACGCCGGACTCGGGATCGGACAGCATCTGCCCGATATAGCGCAGCCCGGCATCGATGCCGGCTTCGCCGCGCAGGCCGAACGGGCAGCGGTAGTCATACGGGTACGGCAGGAACTGCACGCTGGCGCCGAGCGCGCCCAGCGGCGCCTTGGGCCCCAGGTTGCCCATCAGCGCCAGCGTGCCATGCGTCATGCCGTGGTAGCCGCCGGCAAAGCTCAGCACGGTGTGCCGGCCGGTGGCGGTCTTGGCCAGCTTGAGCGCAGCCTCGATGCCGTCGGCACCGGTCGGGCCGCAGAACTGGATGCGCGCGCGCGCGGCGAACTCCGCCGGCAGCAGCCCGAACAGGTCGTCGATAAAGCGGTCCTTGACCGGCGTGGCCAGGTCCAGCGTATGCAGCGGCAGGCCGCTGTCGAGCGTGTCGCGCAGCGCGCGCACCACCGCCGGATGGTTGTGGCCGAGCGCGAGCGTGCCGGCGCCGGCCAGGCAGTCGATGAAGAGCTGGCCGCTGGTGTCGCGCAGGTACACGCCGTAGCCCTGTTCCAGCGCCAGCGGGATGCGGCGCGGATAGGAGCGGGCGTTGGATTCGCGGGCGCACTGGCGTTGCAGGTACGCGTTGTCGTCGAGGCGGATCGGCGCTTGCCGGGCAAAGGCGCCGGCCGAGAACGGCGCGGGTTGGCCGTGGGCGAGCGTGGCGAGCGAGGGAGGCGTCATGGTGTCATTCCTGGCGGAGGGCGTTGATACAGGGGCGTTGGAGGCGTTGACTGCAAGGACCGGATCAAGGGCTGGCGCTGGCGGAGCGCGAAGGGTATTGCCGCTGCACGACGCGCACGGCCGCCAGCGGCGTGGCCAGGCACGCCACATGGCGCGGGCCGCCGCCGGCATCGTGCAGATACCAGACACCGGCGCCGGCGCGCGCCAGCGGCGGCACGCATTCGGCGCTGCCGGGCAGCGCCACGCGCACCGCCAGCGGCGACGCCGACAGGCCGGTGCCGACCGCCTTGCTGCACGCTTCCTTGGCGGTCCATAGCCGCAGGAAGCCGAGCATGGCGTGCTCCGGCTGCCGCTGCGCCAGCCCGGCGAGCCAGTGCATTTCATCGGGCGCGCAGGCGACGGCGGCGCTGTCGCGCCAGTCCGCCCAGGCCATGCCGGCGCGCCAGGCTTCGATGTCGATGCCGACCGGCACGCGCGACAGCGCGATCACCGCGCGCGTGCCGCTGTGGCTGACGTTGAAGTGCAGGGGCAGGTGCTCCGCGGCCGTGGCCAGCACGG
This sequence comes from Cupriavidus oxalaticus, assembly GCF_016894385.1. NCBI lineage: Bacteria > Pseudomonadati > Pseudomonadota > Betaproteobacteria > Burkholderiales > Burkholderiaceae > Cupriavidus > Cupriavidus oxalaticus. The sequence goes on along the minus strand of NZ_CP069811.1, from coordinate 1,880,818 downwards.
GCTTGCCGAAGGCGTTGGCGGCCAGCGGCACGTCGGCGGGAGACAGGCCCAGGCAGCCGCCCAGCAGCGTGCGCAAGGCCGCGCGCGCCGCGGTAAAGCGGTTGCGGTCGGCGGCCTGCCGAAACGCTGTGGCGCGGGCGTGCTCGCCGGCAGAAAGCATCGCTGGATCCACCGGCGCGTCGGCCGCCACGTGCCACACGTGGATGTCGCCGTGCGCCGGCGCGGCGAGGTCAGGCAAGCGCATGGCCGGCTTCTCCGCTGGGCGCCGCGGTGCCAAGCACGGCCTGCGCGACGGCGTCCAGCACCGCGGGCGCCGCTTCGTGCAGGAAGAAGTGCCCGCCCGCGAAGACTTGCTGGCGGCAATCGTGCAGGGTCTCGTCGCGCCAGGCCGCCAGCATCGCCGGCGGCGCATGAACGTCGTCCTGGCCGCCCAGCACGGTGATCGGGCAGCCCAGGCGCGGGCCGGCGCGGTAGCGCCAGCGCTCGCACAGCGCGATGTCGGCACGCAGCACCGGCAGGAAAAATGCCAGCGCTTCCGGGGTTTCGCGGATCTCCGCCGGCATGCCGCCCATCGCGGCGATGACGTCGGCGAAGGCCCCGTCAGGCAGCGTGCTGAACGGCGGCCGCGCCGACGGCAGCGCCGGCGCGCCGCGCCCGGACACCACCAGCGCCGTGGGAGACAGGCCGTGCACGGTCTCGAGCACGCGTGCGGTTTCGAAGCCGAGCAGGGCGCCCATGCTGTGCCCGAACAGCGCAAAGCGCGGCGCCCCGGTGCGCGCCGCACGCACGATCGCCGCTGCCAGGGCCGTGGCCAGTTCTTCGATCGAGGCCGCATGCGCCTCGCCCGTGCGCAGGCCGCGTCCGGGCAGGCATACCGGCGCCAGCTCGACCTGCGCGGGCAGCACGTCGCGCCAGCCGTGGTACGCGGTATGGCCGGCGCCGGCATAGGGCAGGCAGTACAGGCGCACGCGCGCAGCCTCGGCATGCGCGGCATCGCCTGCCCGGGCGGGCATCACGGCAAACCAGCGCTCGCGCACCGGCTGCGGCGCGCTCATGCGCCGGCCAGCGCGCGCTGCAGGCTGAGCGGGCGCATGTCGGTCCAGACCGTGTCGATATGGGCCAGGCACTCATCGCGGCCGCCCTGGAAGCCGGTGCTTTCCCATCCGGCCGGTACGGTCTTGTAGTCGGGCCAGATCGAGTACTGGCCTTCCTCATTGCGGACGACATGGAAATGCGTGTCGGGGTGGTCCCAGCTCATTGCAGTGCTCCTTCAGTTGGTGTGGAACGCCATCGCGTTGCAGGCAGCGCGTGCTGCCACGAGGTCATGGCGGACATGCGAGGCAACTCGTAAAGCAACATCGTAAATGATAATGATTTGTATTTCTATTCGTAAATAATTCCGCTACACTCGCTTCACACTTTCAATGTGCAGACATTGTTCGCGTGGCTGCCCCCGTTGGCCTTCCTCGACTCCCGGGCCGCAACCGGCCGCGCGAACGCACCCGTAGAGGCAACAGGATATGGACACGACCAGTACCATCGCCGACCTCCAGGCGGCCCATCGCGCCGCTGCCGGCGTGGCTACCGCCGCCGCCACCGCCACCGCCAGCACCACCGCCAGGGCAAGCGGACTTCCTACCGCCCCGCTGTTCGCGCACGGCGCGCTGCCGCTGGTGGTCACGCCAGACGGCGGCACCGACTGGCGCGGCCAGTTCCATGCCATGGCGGCGATTGCCGCCGAGCAGCTGCCGCGCATCGGCGGCGTGCTGTTCCGCGGCTTCCGGTTCGATGACGACGCCGCGTTCCGCGCCTTCGCCAGCGCCTTCGGCCATCCGCTGCTGAGCTACGAGTTCGGCTCCACGCCGCGCTCGCAGGTCAGGGAGGGTGTCTATACCTCGACCGAATACCCGGCGCACCAGGTGATCCCGCTGCATAACGAGCAGTCGTACACGCTGCAGTGGCCGATGAAGATCTGGTTCCACTGCGTGCAGCCGAGCGAAACCGGCGGCGAGACGCCGATCGCCGACAGCCGCCTGGTCTACCAGCGCCTCGACCCCGCCATCCGCGAGCGCTTTGCGCAACGCCGGCTGATGTATGTGCGCAACTACGGCAACGGCCTCGACCTGAGCTGGCAGCGCGCCTTCAACACCGAAGACCGCGCGCAGGTGGAGCGCTTCTGCCGCGCGCAGCGGATCGGGTTCGAATGGAAGCCCGACGGCGAGCTGCGCACGCGCCAGCTGTGCCAGGCGGTTGCGCGCCATCCGGTGACCGGCGAGATGGTGTGGTTCAACCAGGCCCACCTGTTCCATGTGTCGAACCTTGCGCCGCATGTGCGCGAGGCCTTGCTGGCCGTGGTCGGCAGCGTCGACGAACTGCCGCGCAACGTCGTCTACGGCGACGGCGCGCCGCTGGAAGACGATGCGCTGGCATCGATCCGCGCCACGCTGGACCAGTGCACGGTGCGCTTCCCCTGGCAGCAGGGCGACGTGCTGATGCTCGACAACATGCTCGCCGCCCACGGGCGCAGCACCTTCACCGGCGCGCGCCGCGTGATCGTCGCCATGGCCGAACCCGCGCCGCCCGGACTGGGCTGAGGCGCGTTTCCCGCCTGATCACTCCTGGCCGGGCAGGTTGCGCCTGCCCGGCGGGGACCCGTCATCTCCAACGTTTTCGCCATGTCGTCTTCCGAAGCTCCCTTGCCGGCCGAAACTGGCGCCCTGATGCGAACCCTGCGCGCCGAAGGCGTGCGCCTGCGCCTGCAGGACGGGCGCTGGCGCGTGGCCGCCGACAGCGCGGCCGGCACCGATGCGCAGCAGGCCGCGGCCGGGCTGCTGGCCACCCGCGCCGCCGAGGCCGATGCCTGGCTGGCCGCGCATCCCGGCTACTTCGACCACTATCCCGCCGGTCCCGGCCAGCTCGCGCTGCTCGCCTTCCATCGCCGCCATCCGCACAGCGCCGCCTACAACATGGTGTTCGCAATCGAGGTGCCGGCCGGCCTGCGTTTCGGGCTGCTCAAGCAGGCGGTGCGCCACGTGGTGGACTGCCATGAGGCGCTGCACAGCGGCTTTATCGAGGAAGACGGCGAGATCGTGATGGCGCGCCCCGCAGGCTTTGCCGCGGAGATCTCGCTGACGCGCGCCGACGGCCTCGATGAAGCCGGCCTGCAAGCCTGGTTCGAGCGCGAGGCCGACGAGCCCTTCGATCCTGACGCCGGACAGGTCTGCCGCTTCCGCTTCCTCGTATCGCGCCAGGCCGATGGCAACGACCGCATGTGGATGTGTGCGGGCATGCACCATATCGCCGGCGACTACCTCGGCTTCGAACTGGTCTGCGACCAGATCTTCGCCACCTACGAGGCGCTGTGCGCCAACCAGCCGCCGATGGCCTCGCAGGCAGGGCGCTACCGCGACTGGCTGGTGCGCCAGCGCCAGCTGCTGGCCGGGCCGCGCGGCGCCTCGCTGCGCGCGCACTGGGAGGGCGTGCTCGAAGACGCGCCCGCCGCACCGGCATTGCCCCGCACCCTGGAAGCCGAGCCGCGCCATCGCGGCGCCGAGATCGAATTCCACCTCACGCCGCAGCAGACGACAGGCCTGCGCGAACTGGCAACGCGGCTGGAGGCGAGCGTCTTCGTGGTGATGCTGGCACTGTTCAAGACCGTGCTGCATCGTGCCAGCGGCGAAGACGACTTCCTGGTCGGCACGCCGACCGCGGGCCGCTCCGGCGCGCAGTCCGCCGACCTGATCGGCTTTACGCTGAACACGGTGCCGCTGCGCGCCAATTTCTCCGCCAATCCGGCCTTTGCCGCGGTGGTGCGCGACTGCGCCCGGCAGATGCGCGGCGCGTTGCGCCACCAGCAGTATCCGCTGGCGCGCATGGGCGGGGAGGGGCCGCTGTTCCGGCATATGACCACCTTCGTGCCGGTCGGGCCGCGCAACGTGCTGGGCCGCTACCTGCTGCGCGAATACCTTGCCACGCAGCGCGGCGCGGCCAACGACATGAACCTGCGCTGGCAGGACGAAGGCGCTCGCCTGCGCGGGCAATGGCGCTATGACGCAGACCGGTTCGACGCGCAGTCCGTCCAGCGCCTGATCGCCGCGCTGCGCGCTGCGGTGGATGCGGTGCTCGACAACGCCGATGCGCGTGTCGGCGACCTGCCGCTGCATGAGGCGGCGCTGCTGTCCGATATGCGTGCAGACGGCATCGAACGGCATCCCACCGCACTGGCGGCCTTCGAGGCCGGTGTGCACGCACATCCCGAGCGGCTCGCCGTCGATGCCGCCGATGCGCGATGCAGCTACGCCGCGCTCGATTGCGCCGCGAACGCGCTCGCCGCGAGGCTGCGCGGCGGCGGTGTCCGCCCCGGCGATGTGGTCGGCCTGCTGCTGCCGCGCGGCGCGCGCATGGCTGCCGCCATGCTTGGCGCGTGGAAGGCGGGCGCCGCCTTCCTGTGCCTGGACGCCGGCATGCCCGCGGCACGGCTGGCGCAACTGGCCGCCGATGCGGACCTTGCCGCCGTGGTGGGCGAGGGCGAGCGGCCGCAGTGGCTGGCGCAATCCGTGCCAGGCGCCGCCTGGCATGCTGCTGCCCTCGCGAGCGACCACGCGGCCAGCGCTGCCGCATGGCCCGCCGCGGCTCCGGCACAGCCCGCCTACCTAATCTACACGTCCGGCTCGACCGGTACGCCCAAGGCCGTGGTGGTCACGCAAGGCAACCTCGCGCACTACGCCGCCGGCGTGCTGCGTGCGCTGGCGCTGCCGGCAGGGTCGTCGCTGGCGTCGCTGTCCTCGGTCACGGCCGACCTCGGCCACACCGCTTGGTTCGGCGCGCTGCTCGGCGGCCACACGCTGCGCGTGCTGGACGACGCGCTGGCCGAAGACCCCGAAGCGCTCGCCGCAGCCCTGGCAGCGCGGCCAGTCGATTGCCTGAAGATCGTCCCGTCGCACTTGCGCGCGCTGCTGGCCATTGCCGATCCGGTGCGGCTGCTGCCGCGCCAGTGCCTGGTGTTCGGCGGCGAGGCGCTCGACGCGGCGCTGGTGGCGCGCGTGCAGGCGCTGCGCCCGGCATGCCGCGTGCTCAATCACTACGGCCCGACAGAAACCACGGTCGGATGCCTGACGCATGCGGTGCCTGGCGCGGCTGCGTCGGGGGCAATTCCCGTCGGCCAGCCGCTTGCCGGCGTCAGCGCCTACGTGCTCGACCGCCACCTGAACCGCGTGCCGCGCGGCGCGGTGGGCGAGCTCTATATCGGCGGCGCCGGCGTCGCCAGCGGCTACCTGCGCCGCCCCGCGCTGACCGCCGGGCGCTTCGTGCCGGATCCGTTCCAGCCGGGCGGCCGCCTGTACCGCACCGGCGACCGCGTGCGCATGGACGAAGACGGCGCCATCGCCTTCCTCGGCCGTGCCGACGCACAGGTCAAGATCCGCGGCTTCCGTGTCGAGCCCGGCGAAGTCGAAGCCTGGCTGCGCCAGGCGCCGGGCGTGCGCGATGCGGTGGTGCTGGCGCAGCCGTCGCCGGCAGGTGAAGGGCTGCGGCTGGTTGCCTACCTGGTGCCCGACGCCGGCCTGGATCTCGATATCCTGCGCACCGCCATGGCCGCCGCGTTGCCGGCGCCGATGCTGCCAGCAGTGTTCGTGCCGTGCGACGCCTTCGCGCGGCTGCGCAATGGCAAGGTCGACCGCAAGGCGCTGCCTGCCGTGCCAGGCGAAACCGTGGCACCGTTGCAGGCGGCACCGCGCGACGAGACCGAGGCCACGCTGGCAAGCCTGTGGGCCGGCGTGCTCGGACGTGAAACGGTGGGCGCCGACGACAACTTCTTCGCGCTCGGCGGCGACTCCATCCTTGGCCTGCAACTGGTCGCGCAGGCGCGCAAGGCGGGCCTGCCGCTGACGCCCAAACTGCTGTTCGCGCATCCCACGCCGGCGGCGCTGGCCGCTGTGCTGCGCGCGAGCGCGGCGCCTGCCGACACGCCGGCGGCTGCCATCGAACAGGTGCTGGCAGGCCTGTGGCGCGAGATCCTGCAACGCGGGCAGATCGACCGCGATGCGGACTTCTTCGCGCTCGGCGGTGATTCCATCCTGGCACTGCAGATCGTTGCCAGGGCGCGCGCGCAGCAGCTGGTGCTCGCGCCGAAGGACCTGTTCGCGCACCCGACGCTGGCACGGCTGGCGGCCCACCTTGCCGAGCGCGCAAAACCCGCCGGCGCGGTCGCTATGCCCACGGCCGCGCAGCCCTTTGCGCTGAGCGGCTGCGATGCGCAGGCGCTGGAGCGTCTGCGAGCCGAAGCGGGCAATATCGAAGATGCCTATCTTCTGTCTCCGCTGCAGGAGGGATTGCTGTTCCATCACCTGCGCGACGGCGGCAACGGTGCCTACGTCAACCAGCTGGTGCTGCAGATCGACGGCCCGCTCGACACAGCGCGCATGGCCGCCGCCTGGCAGGCGCTGCTGAACGACCACCCGATCCTTCGCACTACCTTTGCTGCGGCAGGCGGCGCAGGCGGTGCAGGCGACGACCGCGCGCTGCAATGCGTGCATGCACGCGCCACGCTGCCGGTGACAGTGGAAGACTGGCGCGGTGCCAATGCCGACGCGCAAGCGGCGCAGCTGGCGGAGTGGTGCCGCGCCGACCGCTCGCGCGGCTTCGACCCGGCCGTGCTGCCGCTGATGCGGCTGGCACTGCTGCGCACCGCCGATGCGGGCTGGTGGCTGGTCTGGAGCCGGCACCACCTGATCGTCGATGGCTGGGGCTCGGTGCAACTGCTCGACGAGGCGCTGGCCCGCTATGCCGATCCGGCGCATGCCCCGACGCCGCGCCGGCCTTACCGCGACTACATCGCCTGGCTGGCGGAACAACCTGCGACCGCGCGGCAGGCATTCTGGCGCGAGGCATTCGCCGGCCTGGCCGGGCCGACCGTGCTGCCGGGCATTGCGCCGGCTTGCGCGGAGGGCCAGTCCGTGCCGCTATGCCGCGACCTCGTGCTGCCCGCCGGCCTCGACGCCAGCCTGCGCGCGCTGGCCGCCGCGCACCGCGTCACGCTCAATACCGTGATGCAGGCGGCGTGGGGCATCGTGCTGTCGCGCCACGCCGGCAGCGACGATATCGTCTTCGGCGTGACCTCGGCCGGCCGCCCCGCGGGGCTGGAAGGCGCCGAGCGCATGCTGGGCGTGTTCATCAACACGCTGCCGTTGCGGCTGCGTCCGCAAGGCGCGCTGGCGGTGGCGGACTACCTGCAGGCGACCCAGCACGCCGCCGTGGCGATGCGCGAGTTCGAGCACGCGGCACTCGCCGAGATCCAGGCCCAGATCCAGGTCGAATCTGGTATCGGCGGCGCGCTGTTCGACACGCTGATGGTGTTCCAGAACCTGCCCGACCTGGGCGACCGCGCGCGCGAGGTGGCCGGCCTGTGCCTGCGCCAGCACGACAACATCGAGCAGACCCACTACGGCCTGACGCTGGAGGTCATGCCCGACCGCCGCTTCACCATCCGCTTCACCTGCGACGCCGCGCGTGTGCAGGCGCAACGGCTGGCGCAATGGATGGACGCCTACGCCGCCGTGCTGGCGTCGCTGGCCGCCGGCGCCGCGCACGTGGGCGCCGTCGACCTGCTCGATGGCGCCACGCGTGCCAGGCTGCAGGCATGGAGCGTAAGTGACGACACCAGCGTGGCGCCCGCCGCGCTGCAGGACGATTACGTGCAGCGCGTCGCGCGCCAGGTGGCCGCGCATCCGCAGCGTGTGCTGGCGCACTGCGGCGCCGCAGCGCTGACCTATGGCGACTGGTGGCAGCGCGCCGGCCGCGTCGCCGGCGGCCTGCGCGCCGCCGGCGTGCGCCCGGACGATCTCGTCGCGGTGCTGCTGCCGCGCGGGCTGGACTGGCTGGTCGCGCTGGCCGGCATCCTGCGCGCCGGCGCGGCGTGGGTGCCGCTCGACGTCAGCCATCCCACGGCGCGCTGGCAGCAGGTGCTGGCGCAGGCCAGGCCAGCGCAGGTCCTGGCGGATGCCTCCGGCGTGGCCGCGCTGGACGCCGCCGGCGTTGCCGGAGCCACGACGCTGTCCTCATTGGAAGCCGGGGATACGCCGGCAGCAGACGTGCCCGCGTATCCCGCCCAGCTCGCCTACGTGCTGTTCACCTCCGGCTCGACCGGCGTGCCGAAGGGCGCGATGGTCACCCGCACCGGCATGCTCAACAACATGCTGGCCAAGGCCGTGCCGCTGGGGCTGGGCGAGGGCGACGTGATCGCCCAGACCGCGCCGCCGTGCTTCGATATCTCGGTCTGGCAGGCGCTGGCCGCGCCGGTGTTCGGCGCGCGCGTGGAGATCATCGCTGACGATGTGGTGCGCGATCCCGCCGCGCTCACCGCACTGCTGACGCAGCGCGGCGTGACGCTGTTCGAGCCGGTGCCGTCGCTGCTGCAAGCCATGCTCGATTGCCAGGAGGCAGAAGGCCGCGACGCGCCGCTGCCTGCGCTGCGCTGGGTGCTGCCCACCGGCGAGGCGTTGCCGCCCGCCACCGCGCACGCCTGGCTGGCGCGCTATCCGCGCGTGCCGCTGATGAACGCCTACGGACCGGCGGAATGCTCGGACGACGTGGCATTCCATTCCCTGCGCGCCGACGCGCTGGCGCAGGCGGCGGACACCGTGCCGATCGGCCGCCCCACCGCCAATGCCGTGCTGCAGGTGCTCGATGCCGACGGCAATCTCGCCGCGCCCGGCGTGGTGGGCGAGATCGCGGTGGCCGGCGCGGGCGTGGGCCGCGGCTACCTGGCCGACCCGCGCCGCACCGCGGCGGCGTTCGTGCCCGACCCGGCCGGCGCGCCGGGGAGCCGTCGCTACCTGACCGGCGACCTCGGGCGCTGGCGCGAAGACGGCGTGCTCGAATACATCGGCCGCAAGGACTTCCAGGTCAAGCTGCGCGGCTACCGCATCGAGCTGGGCGAGATCGAAGCCGTGCTGGCCGCGCATCCGGCGGTGCGCCAGGCGCTGGTGACGGTGCACCGCGCCGCCGGCACCGAATGGCTGACCGCGTACTGGCAGCCGCAAGCCGGCCATGCGCAGTCCGCGGACCGCGCCGTGGAAGCCGAGCTGTCCACGAGCGTCGCCGCGCGGCTGCCGGCCTACATGGTGCCGGCCGCATGGGTGTGCATGCCATCGTGGCCGCTCAATGCCAACGGCAAGGTCGACCGCAAGGCGCTGCCCGCGCCAGAGGTCATGGCGCAGGATGGCGCACCGCCGGCCACGTCCACCGAGCAAGCCGTGGCCGATATCTGGGAAGCGCTGCTGCCGGGCGTCCGCGTCGGCCGCGACAGCCATTTCTTCCGGCTGGGCGGCCATTCGCTGATCGCCACGCGCGTGGTGGCGCGGCTGCGCGCCGCCGGCCATGCGCAGGCCACGCTGCGCGATGTCTTCGAGGCGCCGGTGCTGCGGGACTTCGCCGCGCGGCTGGATGGCGCCGCGCCAGCGGTGGCAATGGTGGCGATGCCCGCGCTGGTCCCGGTGCCGCGTACCGCGCGCATGCCGGTATCGCTGGCGCAGCAGCGGCTGTGGCTGGTCGAGCGCCTGCAGCGCAACGCCGGCGCCGCCTACAACATGGCCGGCGCGCTGCGCCTGCGCGGGCCGCTGGATGCGGCCGCGCTGCGCCAGGCGCTGGCCGCGGTGGCGGCGCGCCACGAGATCCTGCGCACCGCCTATCCCGATGATCCCGACGACGATGGCGACCCCTACGCACGCATCGGCGGCGCCGCCGACATCGGCCTGCCGGTGATCGACCTGCGGGCGCTGGCACCCGAAGCACGCGAAGCGGCGCTGCGCGAGGCCATGCGGGAACACGCATCGCGCCCGTTCGACCTCGGCCGCGCGCCGCTGTGGCGCACCACGCTGCTGCGCTGCGCGCCGCAGGAACACGTGCTGCTGGTCGCCATGCACCACCTGGTGTCGGACGGCTGGTCGGTCGGCCTGCTGGTCAACGAGATCACCCACGGCTACCGCCGCGCGTTGGCGCCGGAGCAGGTCGCGCCGCTGCCGCCGCTGGCGCTGCAATACGCCGACTATGCCGCGTGGCAACGCGACTGGCTGCGCGGCGCCGCGCTGGAGCGGCTCGCCGCCTACTGGCGAGGCGCGCTTGCCGGCGCACCGGCGGCGCTGGCATTGCCGGCCGACCGCGCCCGCCCGCCGGTGGCGCGCACGGAAGGCGATGCCGTGGCGCTGCGGATCGACGGCGAGCGCATGGCGCAGGTGCATGCGCTGGCGCGCGCCGAGCAGGTCACGCCCTTTATCGTGCTGCTGGCGAGCTTCCAGTGCTGGCTGCACCGCGCGACCGGCATGGACGACCTGGTGCTCGGCACCGATGTCGCCGGCCGCCACGACGCCGCGCTCGAGCCGCTGATCGGCTTCTTCGTCAACGTGCTGCCGCTGCGCTCGCGCCGCATCGCCGGCGCCAGCTTCCGCGACGTGCTGGCGGCATGCCGGCGCGATGTGCTGGCCGCCTTCGAGCATGACGGCCTGCCATTCGACCGCATCGTCGAGGCTGCGGGCGCGCCGCGCGACCGCAGCCGCAACCCGCTGGTGCAGGCGCTGTTCGTGCTGCAGAACACGCCGGCAGGGCAGTTCGGCATGCCCGGCGTGGAGGCGGAGATGCTGCCGCCGGTCGAGCGCACGTCGAAGTTCGACATGGCGCTGTTCCTGGAGCCCGAGAGCACAGAGGAAGCGGCGCCGCTGCGCGGCGACTGGGTCTTTGCCAGCGCGCTGTTCGAATCCGCCACCGTGGCGCGCTTTGCCGCCGAATGGCTGGCCACGCTGGAGGCGCTGCTGCGCGCGCCAGACCAGCCCGCCGACCGCGCCACCGCACCCGTCCCGGGCGCCGCGCGCCCGCCCCAACCGAAACCCGAGGAGTCCCGAACCATGGAAACCAGCCAACGCATGGCGGCCAAGCTCGACCAGCTCAAGTCGCTGGCCCGGCCACGCCCGGCCGCCGCTGCTCCCACTGCTCCCACAGCTCCCACAGCTCCCACAGCTCCCACAGCTCCCACAGCTCCCACAGCCGCCGTGGTGCCGCAGGCTGCCGCAGCCGACCCGGCCAGCCAGGTGCGGCTGCGCCCGCTGCGCGCCGGCGCAGTCTTCCCCATCGTGATCGAGCCGGCGGTGCCGGGCCTGGACCCGGTGGCGTGGGCCGCGCGCTCGCGCGAGCTGGTCGCCGCGACGCTGCACCGCCACGCCGGCATTGTCTTCCGCGGCTTCGACCTGCCCAACCCGCAGGCCTTCGAAGCCTTTGCCGAAGCCATGCACCCGGGCCTGTACGGCAGCTACGGCGACCTGCCCAAGAAGGAGGGCGGGCGCAACACCTACCGCTCCACGCCTTACCCCGAGCGCCAGATGATCCTGTACCACAACGAAAGCGCGCACCTGGAGCGCTGGCCGCGCAAGCAGTGGTTCTTCTGCGAGCTGCCCTCGGCCGTGGGCGGGGCCACGCCGATCGTCGACTGCCGCGAACTGCTGCGCCGCCTGCCGCCCGCGCTGGCGGAGGCATTCGCCCGCAAGCAGCTGATGTACGTGCGCACCTTCACGCCGCGGCTGGACGTGGACTGGCGCGATTTCTACAAGACCGCGGACCGCGCCGAGGTCGAGGCGCGCTGCCGCGCCGCCGGCATCGACTGCCGCTGGCTGGATGGCGACGTGCTGCAGACCCGCACCGTATGCCCGGCCATCGTCAGCCACCCGGTCACCGGCGAGCGCAGCTTCTTCAACCAGGTGCAGCTGCACCACGTCTCGTGCCTGGAGGCCGACGTGCGCGAAGACCTGCTCGAGATGGTCGGCCTGGAACGCATGCCGCGCCACGTGATGTTCGGCGACGGCACGCCGATTCCCGACGAGGCCATGGCGCTGATCGGCGAGCTGTACGAGGCCTGCGCCGTGCGCTTCGACTGGCAGCGCGGCGACGTGGTGATGCTCGACAACATGCTGGCCGCGCATGCGCGCGATCCCTATGAAGGCCCGCGCAAGATCGTGGTGGCGATGGGCGACATGTTCGACCGCACGCAGCTGGAGGCCCGGCCCGCCGCCGCCCTCCCGCAGGAGAACGACGATGCCTGACATGCACGACGCCTGGAGCCCTACTCCCGAACAACAGGCCGCCTGGCAGCAATGGCGCAGTGCGCCGGCGCCGCACGCGCATGTGGTGCGCATCGCGCTGCGTTGCCAGCCCGAGCCTGCCGCGGTAGACGCCGCGCTGGCCCTGCTGCGCGAACGCCACGACGTGCTGTGCATGGCTTGCATCGACGATGGCAGCCAGCTGGCGGCATGCGTGCCGCAAGGCGCCAATGCCGTGGCCACGATCATCGTCGCGGACGGCGAGGCGCTGGTGCTGCCCGCGCTCGATCCGGCGCAGGGCAAGGTGCTGCGCGCCTGCCTGTGCCCGCTGGCCGGCGGCGGTGCCACGCTGTGGCTGCTGGCCAGCCCGCTGGCGGCAGACCGCAACAGCGTGCTGCGCCTCGCCGAAGCCGTACGCGATGCATTGGAGTCCCCTGCGGCGGACGAAAACGGGCCGCCGCTGCAATACGCGCAATATGCCGACTGGCAGGAAAGCGCACGCCTGGGCGAGGACGGTACCGGCGACGCCGGGCGCGGCTACTGGCAGGCACAGGCGGCCGGCCTGCCCGCGCCGCTGCGCCTGCCCGACGCGCTCGCTGCTGCTTCGGCCACCACAGCCGGCAGCTGGCGCCACACGCTGCATGCCGCGCATCGCCAGGCGCTGGCCGAGACCGCGCGCCAGCTCGGCACCACGCCGGAGCGCGTGCTGCAGGCGGCGTGGTGGGCCATGCTGGCGCGCCTGTGCGGGCAGCCGGTATTCAGCGCCACGTGGCTGCACGACTGCCGCCGCGACTACGACGTGATGGCCGGCGCCGCGGGGGTGTTCGCCAAGGCGTTGCCGCTGCGCGTGCAATGGGATGACACCGCCAGCCTGCGCAGCCACTGGCAGGCGTGGCTGCCGGCGCTGGACGGCCACGCCGCGTGGCAGGAAGCGTGGCTGCCCGGTGACGCCGGCCCGCGCATCGGGTTTGCGGTATCGCCGTTGCCCGCCGACGGGATCGCGCTGGCGAGCCCGGCGTGGCCCGGCTTCGACCTGGTGTGCGAGGCACTGGACGACGGGCAGGGCATGGCCGCGCTGGCGCTGCATGCGTCAGCCGGCACGCTGCATCCGCGCGTGGCGCCGTGGCTGCTGTCTCACCTCGCTGCGCTGATCGGCACGCTGCCGGCCGCACTGGATGCGCCGCTGTGGTCGCTGTGGTGGCCTGCCGACGATACCTTGCGCGTGCCGCAATGCTGGACCGGCGACAAGCCGGCCGCGGCGGGAGACTCGCTGCTGGACCGCATCGCAAGGCATGCACGCAACGCGCCGACGGCGCCTGCGCTGGACGCCGCCGACCTCGTGCTCGACTATGGCGGCCTGCAGCGCACGGTGCACGCCGCCGCGCAACGGCTGCGCGCGCTGGGCGTGGGCCCCGGCACGCGCGTGGCGCTGGCATTGCCGCGCAGCGGCGCGCTGGTGGCCAGCCTGCTGGCGGTATGGGCCGCGGGCGGTGCCTACGTGCCGCTCGACCCGGCCTGGCCGCAGGCGCGGCGCCGCAGCGTGCTGGCGCAGGCCGGGCCTGTGCTGACGATCGCGCAGCAGGCGTCGCCGGACGACGGCACCGTGCTCAGCGCCGATGCCTTGCTGGCCTCAGCCGCGCCAGCGGCAGAGGGTGCGGCAACCGTCACGCCCGATGCCGCCGCCTACGTATTGTTCACCTCCGGCTCCACCGGCGAACCCAAGGGCGTGGTGATCGGCCACGCGCAGGTCAGCCACTACACCGCGGCGGTTTGCGATGCGCTGTCGCTGTCGTCGTGCCAACGCTTCGGGCTGACATCGTCGGTGGCCGCCGACCTCGGCAACACCACGCTGTTTGCCGCCCTGTGGCAGGGCGGCTGCCTGGTCGTGGCCGGCGATGACGACATGGCCCATCCCGCGGCCTTTGCCCGCTACCTGCGCGGCCGCGCGGTCGATGCCATCAAGATCGTGCCGTCGCACCTGGCGGCGCTGCTGGAAACGGAAGCGCCCGCGGTGCCGGCCACCGTCATCCTTGGCGGCGAGCCGTTGCCGGCCAGCCTGGTCGGCACGCTGCGCCACCACGCGCCCGGCTGCCGCATCTTCAACCACTATGGCCCGACCGAAACCACCATCGGCGTGATGGTCCACGCGCTCGGCGCGGACGTGCCGGCGTGGCCCGCCGGCACGGCGCCACTGAGCCGCGCGCTGGGTGCGACCCGCGTGCGCCTGCTGGACGATGCGCTGCGGCCGGTGCCGGCCGGCGTAGCCGGGCAGCTCTACGTCGGCGGCCCGCAACTCGCGCACGGCTACCTCGGCCGGGCGGACCTCGATGCGGCGGCGTTCGTCGACGATCCCTTCGTTGCCGCCGAGCGCCTGTACCGCACCGGCGATCTCGCGCGCGCCACGCCCGCCGGTTTGCAACTGCTGGGCCGCGCCGACCAGCAGGTCAAGATCCGCGGCATCCGCGTCGAGCCCGCGGAGGCCGAAGCCGCGCTGCTGGCCCAGCCCGGGGTCGCGCAGGCAGCGGTGTGCGCGGTGGCGGGGCCCGGCGGCGAGGCCGTGCTGTGTGCCTTCCTCGTGCCGGCAGCCGGCAGCATCGTCGACGCCGCCGCGCTGCGCCACACGCTGGCCGCGATGCTGCCCGACGCGATGGTGCCGGCGCGCTTCGTCCCGCTGGCGGCGCTGCCGCGACTGCCCAACGGCAAGACGGACCGCGTCGCGCTGCGCGAACTGCTGCCTGCCGACAACGCGCCAGCCGCCGCAGCCGCCGCAGCCGCCGCGTCCGACGCGGTGGAAGCCCTGGTGTGCGCGCTGATGGCCGAGCTGCTGGAACAGGGCCAGGTCGACCCCCATGCCGACTTCTTCGCCCTCGGCGGCCATTCGCTGCTGGTGATCAAGCTGGTGGCGCGGCTGCGCCGCCGGCTGCAGGTGGAGATCGCGCCCGGCGTGGTGTTCGACCATCCGAGCGCGCATGCGCTGGCCGCTGCCGTCAGGCAGGCCGCTGCGGACAATGACCTCGACACGCTGGCGCATGCGGCACTGGCCGCCGCTGCACCGCATGCGCAGGCCGCGGTGCCGGCGTAATCGCTTCCCGAAATCCATTGACCGATCCCGCCCCCATGTCAGACGCATCGAGTACCGCGCACGCACAAGCCGCCGCGCAAGTCGCCGGACAAGTCGCCGCACGCTTTGCCCGGCTGGAGCCGGCGCAGCGCGCCGCCTTCCTGGCCGCGCTGCACGGCAAAGGCGTGGCGTTTGCCACGCTGCCCATCGTGCCCGCGCCGCGCGCGGGCGCGCTGCCGCTGTCGTATGCGCAGCAGCGCCTGTGGTTCCTGCAGCAGCTGGAGCCCGCCAGTACCGCCTACCACATGCCCGGCGTGTACCGGCTCGAAGGCCAGCTCGACGCCGCGGCGCTGCGCCGCGCGTTCGCGCAGATCGGCGCGCGCCATGAAGTGCTGCGCACCACCTGTCCGACCGATGCTGCCGGCGTGGCCTGCCAGCAGGTGCATGACGACCTGCCGCCGGCCTTTGCCGTCATCGACGCCGACCCGGAAGGACTCGACGCCACCGTCGCGCGCGTAGTCCATGAACCGTTCGATCTCGCCGCCGGACCGCTGTGGCGCGTGGCGCTGATCCGCGAGAGCGCGCAGTCGCACGTGCTCGTCGTGGTGCTGCACCATATCGTTGCCGATGGCGCGTCGATCGTCCGCCTCGTCGCCGAACTGGCCGCTTGCTACGCCGGCGCGCAAGACGGCCTGCCGCCGTTGCCGGTCCAGTACGCCGACTATGCCGCCTGGCAGCGCAACTGGATGGAGGCCGGCGAAGCGCAGCGCCAGCTCGGCTACTGGCGCGAACGCCTGGGTGACAGCGCGGGCGCGGCGCTCGACCTGCCCGCCGACCGGCCGCGCCGCGCCGCGCGTAGCGGCGAGGGCGCCGAGCATGTGTTCACCATCCCCGCTGCGGCGGCCGCAGCATTGCGCACGCTCGCCGCCACGCGCCATGCAACGCTGAACATGGCCCTGCTGGCCGCCTGGGCGGTGCTGCTGGGCCGCCATACCGGCCAGTCCGACCTGCGCATCGGCGTGCCGGTGGCGAACCGCCAGCGCAGCGAGACCGAGGCGCTGATCGGCTGCTTCGTCAACATGCAGGTGATGCGGGCAGAGGTCGACCCGGACCAGCCGTTCGCCGACCTGCTGGCGCGGCTCGCCACGCAGGCCGCCGCGGACCAGGAGCACCAGTCGCTGCCGTTCGACCTGCTGGTCGAGGCGCTGCAGCCCGACCGCAGACTTGGCCAGCCGGCATTGTTCAACGTCACCTTCGACCATCGCACCGCGAGCGCCGCGGCACTGCCGCAACTGGCGGGGCTGCGCGTCACGCCGCTGGAGCTGCCGGTCACCACCGCGCGCTTCGAGCTGAGCCTGGCCACGGCCGAGCTGGCCGATGGCAGCCTGTGCGGGCGCATTGCCTACGCCGCGGACCTGTTCGATGCCGCCACCGTGGCGCGCATGGCCGGGCATTATGTGCGCCTGCTGCAGGCCTTCGCGGCCGACCCGGCGACCACGCCCGGCACCGCGGTGCTGCTCGCCGACGCCGAGCGCGAGGCACTGGCACGCTGGAGCCAGCCCGACTGCCCGGCAACGCCGTTCGTGGCCGTCCATGCGCAGGTGGCCGCGCACGCCCGCCGCACGCCCGCCGCGCCGGCGGTGCTGTATGGCGACGACATCCTGACCCATGGCGAGCTGGAGCGCCAGGCCAACCGGCTGGCACACCGGCTGGCCGCGCAAGGCATCGGCGCCGAGTGCCGCGTCGGCGTGGCGCTGAGCCGTTCGCCGCGCATGCTGGTGGCGCTGCTGGCGGTGCTCAAGGCCGGCGCCTGCTTCGTGCCGTTCGATCCCGCCTATCCGGCACGGCGCCTGCTCGACATGCAGGAAGACGCGGCGCCGCAACTGCTGCTGACCGAGCGCGCGCTGCGCGATGCCTTCCCGGCGATGCCCGGCCTGCCGGTGCTGGTGGCGGACGATGGCAACGACGCCGGCTGGCCCGACCATGACCCTGGCGTTCTCATCCATCCCGGGCAGCTGGCCTATGTGATCTACACCTCCGGCTCGACCGGCCGGCCCAAGGGCGTGGCCGTGGCACACGGTCCGCTGGCCATGCACGTGGTGGCCACCGCGGCGTGCTACGACATCACGGCGGCCAGCCGCGAGCTGCATTTCCTGTCGTTCAGCTTCGACGGCGCGCATGAGCGCTGGATGGTGCCGCTCGCCAGCGGTGCCAGCATCGTGCTGCGCGACGACACGCTGTGGAGCGTCGAGCAGACCTACGCCGCGCTGCGCCGCCATGCGGTCACGCATGCGGGCTTCCCGCCGCGCTACCTGCACCAGCTGGCCGCGTGGGCCGAGTCGCAAGGCAACCCGCCGCCGCTGTGGCTCTATTCCTTCGGCGGCGAGGCGATGCCGCGCGCCGGCGTGGAACGGCTGACGCAGGCGCTGCGGCCGCAGCACATCATCAACGGCTATGGCCCGACCGAAACCGTGGTGACGCCGCTGGTGTGGAAGGCCGCGGCGGACCAAGCCGCCGCGCAGGTGACCGGCGCCTATGCGCCGATCGGCAGGCCGGTCGGCACGCGCAGCGCGCACGTGCTGGACAGCCGCCTGGAGCCGGTGCCGGTCGGCGTGCCCGGCGAGCTGTACCTCGGCGGCGAAGGGCTGGCCCGCGGCTATCTCGGCCGCGCCGGCATGACCGCCGACCGCTTCGTCCCGGACCCCTTCGGCGCCCCCGGCGCGCGCTTGTACCGCACCGGCGACCTGGTGCGCTGGCGCCCCGATGGCTGCATCGAGTATCTCGGCCGGCAGGATCACCAGGTCAAGATCCGCGGCTTCCGCATCGAACTGGGCGAGATCGAGGCGCACCTGCTGGCCCAGCCCGGCGTGCGCCAGGCGGTGGTGCTGCCGCACGAGACGCCGGCCGGCACGCGGCTGGTCGGCTATGTCGCCGCGCCCGCCACGGTGCAGGCCGAAGCGCTGCGCAGCGCGCTTGCCGCGGCCTTGCCCGACTACATGGTGCCGGCCGCGTTGCTGCGCCTCGACAGCCTGCCGGTCACGCCCAACGGCAAGCTCGACCGGCGCGCGCTGCCCGAGCCGCAGTGGCAGGCCGAGGCCGCCTATGCGGCGCCGGTGTCGGCGCCGGAGCGGATGCTGGCGGCGGTGTGGGCGGACGTGCTCGGCACCGCGCAGGTGGGCTTGCACGACAATTTCTTCGCGCTCGGCGGCGACTCGATCCTGAGCCTGCAGATCGTCGCGCGCGCCCGGCTGCAGGGCTGGCGGCTGACCCCGCGCCAGGTGTTCGAGCACCAGACCGTGGCGGCGCTGGCGCGGGTGGCGCAGCGCGTGGCCGTGGCGGATGAGGAAGCCGCCAATGACACGGCGGAACACGGCGCGGCGCCGCTGACGCCGGTGCAGCGCGCGTTCCTCGGCCAGCCGCTGGCCGCGGCCGCGCGCAACCGCTTCAACCAGTCGGTACTGCTGCAGTCGCAGTCGGCCATCGACACGGCGGCGTTGCGCGCCGCGCTGGCGGACGTGGCCGCCCACCACGCGGCGCTGCGCTTGCGCTTCAGCCATACCGAAGACGGCTGGCAGCAGCAGGCCGGTGCGGAGGCCGCCGATGCGTTCGTGCTGACGACGGCCGATGCGCGCGGCGCTGCGGCCATCACGGCCGCCTGCGACGCCGAGCAGGGAAAGCTGGATATCGAGCACGGCCCGCTGCTGCGCGCATTGCAACTGCGCGTTGCGGACGGCAGCGAGCGCCTGTTCCTGGTCTGCCATCACCTGGCGGTGGACGGCGTGTCGTGGCGCATCGTGCTGGAAGACCTGCAGGCGGCGTACGCCGCGCGGCTGGCCGGGCAGGCCCCGGTGCTGGCACCGGTGGGCGCCAGCTATGCCGCATGGAGCCGCACGCTGGCCGGGCCGGCGCGCACCGTGTTTGCCGGCGAAAGCGCCTACTGGCAGGCAGTGGCTGAAGGCGACCTGACGCTGGCGGGCGATGTGTTCGACGCTTCGGAGCCCCGCCCGGATGGCGCCTGCACGGCCAGTTTCGCCCTCGACGCGGCCACCACCGACGCCTTGCTGCGGCGCGCCCACGCCGCCTACCGCACCGGCGTCAACGACCTGCTGCTGGCGGCCTTCGCGCGCGCGCTGTGCGCGTTCACGGGCCGCGACGAGATCCGCATCCACGTCGAAGGCCACGGGCGCGAAGCCGAGGCAGCCGGTACGGAGCTAGACCTCAGCCGCACGGTAGGGTGGTTCACCAGCATCTGGCCGGTGCGCCTGGCCACTGTCGATGATCTTGGCGACACCATCGCCGGCGTCAAGGAAGCCCTGCGCGCCGTGCCGCGGCAAGGACTGGGCTACGGCGTGCTCGGGACCGCCGCAGCGGCGCCGCAGGTGCTGTTCAACTACCTCGGCCAGTTCGACGGCAGCCTGCGCGCCGAAGCGGGCGGCTGGCAGGTGGCAGCGGAGGATACCGGCAGCGGCGTGTCCGCCGACATCCCGTTGCCGGCACCGCTGGCCTTCGACGGCCGGGTCCGGCATGGCTGCCTGCAGTTCCGCTGCACGTATCGCGGCGGCCAGTTCCGCGAGGCCACCATCGACGCGCTGCTGGCGCGCATCGCCCAGGCCTTGCGCGACGTGGTGGCGCATTGCGTGGCGCAACCCGCCACGCGGCTGACGCCGTCGGACGTGCCGGCCAGCGGCTTGTCGCAGGCGCAGCTGGACGCGCTGGCGCTGCCCGCGGAGGAGATCGAGGACATCTGGCGGCCGACGCCGATGCAGCGCGGCATGGTGCGCCATGGCGCGCGCCATCCGGGCTCGCCGGCGTACATGGTGCAGGTGCAGGCGACCATGGACGGGCTCGACGTCGAGCGCATGGTCGCGGCATGGCAGGCCGCGATGCAGCGCCATCCGGTGCTGCGCGCCCGCGTTGCCTGGCTGCAAGCGCCTGACGGGGCCGAGCCCCTGCTGGTGGTGCCGGCCCAGGCTCGGCTTCCGGTCACCCGCCACGACTGGCGCGGCCGCGGCAGCCGGCCGCAGTCCGCCGCCGAGGATACGGCATGGCAGGCGCTGTGCGAGGCCGAGTTCCGCCAACCCTTCGACCTGTGCCGCGCACCGCTGATGCGGCTGACGCTGGTGCGCATCGCCGACGACGCGTGGCGCTTCCTCTGGACCTGGCATCACCTGTTGCTCGACGGCTGGAGCATGTCGCGGCTGCTGGGCGAAGTGCTGCGCGGCTACGACGGCGAACTGCCCGCTCAGGCGGCTTCCTCGCTGCGCCGCTACGTGGCGTGGCAGCAGGCGCAGCCCGGCGCGGACGGGCATTGGAAAACGCGGCTGGCGCCGCTGCAGCAGCGGCCGGTCCGGATTACCCGCGATATCGCGGCCGCGCAGCGCGGTCAGCATATGGGCGCCGTCGAGCACGTGGTGCACGCCGACGCGCTGCGCACGCTGGCCGCCTTCGCCAGCCGCCAGCACGTCACCGTCAACACGCTGGTGCAGGCCGCCTGGCTGCTGGCGCTGCGCCAGGCCACCGGCGCCCGCACCGTGGGCATGGCGGTGGTGGGTTCGGGGCGTTCGGCGGAGTTGCCCGGCATCGAAGACATCACGGGCCTGCTGGCCAGCACGCTGCCGCTGGTGCAGGACCTGCCCGGCACGCTGCGCGTGGCCGACTGGCTGCCGGCGCTGCAGGCCGACAACCTAGCCCTGCGCGAGACCGAGCACGCGCCGCCGGCGTGGCTGCAATCCTGGGCCGCGGGCAGTGACGACACGGCGCAGGCGCCGTTCGACACCATGCTGATCTACGAGAACTACCCGGTCGACAGCACGCTGCGCGAAACCGAGCGCGGCGCGCTGCGCTTCAGCGACGTCGACAACCGCGGCCAGATGAGCTACCCGGTGACCGCCATCGTGATCCCGCGCGAAACGCTGACGCTGCGCGTGGAATACGACACGGCGGCGCTCGACCATGCCACGGCGCAGGACCTCGCACGGCAATGCATGGCGCTGTTGCTGGCCTTGCCGGCACTGGCCGATGCCACGCTCGCCGAACTGCCGGCATGCAGCGCCGGCGGCAGCGAAGGCCGGGCCAGCGCGCTGGCGGCGTAGGCGGGGCAGCGGGTGATGGTTTCAGCGCAGCAGCTGGCGCGGGCAGTCGCCGCACAGCGGGAAGCCGTGCAGCCGGTAGCGCAGGCAGCACAGCCGGCGCAGCCACAGCGTGGTGGTGGTGCCGTCGCGGCTCACGCGGTGCGCGCGCATCGGCGCATGCAGCGGGTTGTCGCGGCCGTCGGGGCGGGTGCGGGTGTCCATCAGCCACGCCGCATCGTGCGCCAGCGTGGCTTCGGTGGCCGGCAGGCCCGGCTGCAGCAGGACCGGCGCGTGGCGGAACACCTCGGCGACGACGGCACCGGCATTGGCCCACAGCAAGCGGGGCGACGCGCCGCTGGCCGCGGCCAGCGCCTGCACCAGCGGCGCCAGCAGGTTGTCCAGCAGCGCGCCGTAGCGTTGCTGCGGCGGGGCGCCGTGCAGTGCCTCGCCGCCGTGCGGCAACAACAGCCTCACGGCGCGGCCGTGCCCATCGGGCCGGATCGCTGCGTCGCGCAGCGGCAGCACGTGGTGTGCCAGCGCGGCGGCAGCCACCACGCCGGGCAGCAGCGACGAGAAACCGTGCCGCGCCCAGACCGAGCCGGTCACGCGCGCATCGTTGCTGCGGTGGTGCGCGGCGCTGGCCTGCAGCGCGCGGGCCAGGGCGCTTGCCGGCGTCGCGCCGAGCGTGGCGATGACGATGTCCGCGGGCGCGGGCGGGCCGGCCGACACGGCTTCGGCGTATCGGTGCAGCGGTTCCGGAAACAGTTCAAGCAACAGCGGTAGCGGCAGTAAAGCAGACAAGAGGCAGCCCTGAACGGCGTTGTATTTGTGCATTCAACGCCATCCTTCAAGTTGAAGATGAGAATGATTATCAGGTATATTCGCAATTGCATTTGTAGAGACAATCCCGTACCCGGGCGCTTTCCTGACCGCCGGCCATGGCAATGCCGCGGCGGCGAAGCGCTTGCGGCCATGCCGGTTCCGCGGCGGGCCTGCGTGGGTCGAGGCAGCCAGGCCAGCAGCGCCTGCAGTGCCGCTCCGGAGAAGACCCGATGACGCAGCCCGATTTGACGATCCGCGCGCGCGCCGCGCATGGCCCGGCGCCGCTCTCCTTCGCCCAGCAGCGGCTGTGGTTCCTGCAGCGCTACGCGCCGGACAGCACCGCCTACAACCTGGTGCGCGCGTGGCGCCTGCAGGGGCCGCTGTCGGCGCCGGCGCTGGAGCGGGCGCTGGCGCTGGTGACCTCGCGCCACGCCGTGCTGCGTACCCGTTTCTCGGCCGGCGACAGCGAGCCCTGCCAGCTGGTCGGCGACGCGGCACCCGCCGTGCAATGGGTCGACCTGCCCGCAGGCGGGATTGACGCATTGCTGCGCCGCGAAGCCGCGCGCGTGTTCGACCTGCACGCCGCCGCGCCATTCCGGGTCACCGTGGCCCAACTGGACGACGGCGCCCACGTGCTGGTGCTGGCCATGCACCACATCGTCTCCGACGGCTGGTCCAACCCGATCCTGGCGCGCGACCTGGCCCGCGCCTATGGCGCCGCGCTGGATGGCACCGACCCGGGCTGGGCACCGCTGCCGGTGCAGTACGCGGACTACGCCGCGTGGCAGCGCGAACGGCTGGCGGGACCTGCCCTCGACGCCGCGCTGGCGCGCTGCGCGCAGCGGCTGGGCTCAGGCATTCCCGCGCTGGAACTGCCGCTCGACGCCCCGCGCCCGGCGCGTCCCGCAGGCAAGGGCGGGCGCATCCGCTGGACACTCTCCGGCAGTGTGGCGGCAGCGCTGCGCGACTACTGCAGCGGCGGCCGCACCACGCCGTTCGCCGTGCTGCTGGCGGCATGGCAGGCACTGCTGGCGCGCTACAGCGGCCAGTCCGATTTCGCGGTCGGCGTGCCCAATGCCGCGCGCACCCATGAGGAACTCGACGACCTGGTCGGCTGCTTTATCAATACCCAGGTCTATCGCGCACGGCTGGCACCAGGGCTGACCGGCCGCGCGCTGTGCCAGCAGGTGCGCGACGACGCGCGTGCCGCGCTCGACCATGCCGACCTGCCGTTCGAGCTGCTGGTCGACAAGCTTGCGCCGGCGCGCGACCCCAGCCGCACGCCGGTCTTCCAGGCCATGTTCAACCTGCAGATGGGCGAAGCCGCGACGCTGGCGCTGCCCGGCCTGCAGGCGAGCGCACTGCCGGTGCCCGACGACAGCGCCAAGTTCGACGTCACGCTCGACCTGCAGGCCAGCGCCACGCGCGTGGTGGCCACGCTCGAATACGATGCCGCGCTGTTCGCCGAAGCGACGGCGCAACGGATGGCCCGGCACTACGGGCAACTGCTCGGCGCGATGCTGGCGTCTCCCGACGTGCCGCTCGACGCGCTGCCGCTGATGGACGCAAGCGAGCGCGCCCAGGTGCTGGCCTGTGCCAACGACACCGGCCTGGCCTTCGACGCCGAAGACGACGTGGTGGCACGCATCGCATGCGCCGCCGCGGCCACGCCGGACGCCATCGCCATTACCGACGGCAGCGCCAGCCTGACCTATGCGGAGCTGGAAGCCAGCGCCAACCGCATCGCGCACTGGCTGGCGGGACAGCAGGTGGACACCGATACGCTGGTCGGCGTCTGCCTGCCGCGTACGCCCGAACTGGTGGCGGTGCTGCTCGGCATCCTCAAGGCGGGCGCCGCCTACCTGCCGATCGACGCGCATCATCCGCCCGCGCGCAACGCCCACATCCTGCGCCACGCCAGCCCGCGCCTGATTCTCGCGGCGGCAGGCACGCGTGCGGCGCTGGGCGACAGCGCCGGCGTGGTGCTGGTCGACGACGGCACGCCGCCGTGGCATGCGGCGCCGGCGACCGCCCCCGCGGTGGACTGCCATCCGGCGCAGCTCGCCTACACGCTCTACACCTCCGGCTCGACCGGCACGCCCAAGGGCGTGCAGATCGCGCGCGCGGCCTTTGCCAACTTCCTGCGCGCGATGGCGCCGGTGGTGCCGATGGAAGGCAACGACCGCCTGCTGGCGGTGACTACGCTGGGCTTCGATATCGCCGGGCTGGAACTGTTCCTGCCGCTGGCCGGCGGCGCCCGCGTGGTGATCGCCACGCGCGACGACGCGCGCGATCCGGCGCGGCTGGCGGCGCTGATGTCCGACCACGGCATCACCGTGATGCAGGCCACGCCGGCCACCTGGCAGATGCTGGTCGCACAGGCCACGCCGGCATGGCAGGGCCTGCGCGTGCTGTGCGGCGGCGAGGCGCTGGGGCGCGAGCTGGCGGCGGCGCTGCTGGCGCGTGGCGCCGAAGTCTGCAACGTCTACGGCCCCACCGAGACCACGGTCTGGTCCGCCGCGCATGCGCTGGCGGGCGAGGGCGAAGGCATGCCCGCATGGGCGGTGGCGCCGGTCGGGCATCCGCTCGCCAACAACCAGCTTTACGTGCTGGACGCGCGTCTGGAGCCGGTGCCCGCGGGCGTGGCCGGTGAGCTCTATATCGGTGGTGCCGGCCTGGCGCGCGGCTATGCCGCCGACCCGTCGCGCACCGCCGCGGCTTTCGTGCCCAACCCGTTCCCCCAGGGCACGCCCGGCGCCATGGCGGGGGACCGGCTCTACCGCACCGGCGACCTGGCACGCAAGCGCGCCGACGGCATCGTCGAGTTCCTCGGCCGCCGCGACCACCAGGTCAAGGTGCGCGGCTTCCGCGTCGAGCCGGGCGAGGTCGAGGCGGTGCTGGCCGCCTGCCCGGGCGTGCAGCACGCCGTGTGCGTGGCCCGCCCCGGCCCGGACGGCATGGCGCGGCTGTGCGCCTACTACACGGCCGGTGCCGAAGCGTCCGACGACACCATCCTGGCACGCCTGCGCGAGCAACTGCCCGGCTACATGGTGCCGTCCAGCCTGACGCGCCTCGACGCGCTGCCGCTCAATGCCAACGGCAAGGTCGACCGCCAGGCGCTGCCGGAGCCGGCAGCCCCGCGCGCCGCGGCCGCGCTGTCGACGCCCACCGAGCACGCCCTGGCCGCGCTGTGGTGCGCGGTGCTGGGCGTGACAGAGGCCGGCGCCGACGACGACTTCTTCCTGCTGGGCGGCCATTCGCTGCTGCTGGTGCGGCTGCAGACCCGCATCCGCGAGCAGATGGGTTGCGAGCTGGCGCTGCCGGCGCTGTTTGCCGCGCCGGCGCTGCGCGACATGGCCGCGGCGATCGACCAGGCCGGCCGGCGCGATGCCGGCGCCGACCTGGCCTTCATGAACGACCTGCTGGAGACCCTGTGAACCTGTTCCTGTCATTGCGCCGCCGCTTTGGCGGCCTGCTGTTGCTGGCGCTGGCCGCGGGTACCTGCAGCGCGCTCGCCGGCATCGCGCTGATCGCCGAGATCAACCGCATGATTGCCGCGCCGGCCGCGCTTGAAGCTGGCCGCATCGGCATCCTGCTGGGCCTCCTGGCCGTCTTGTTCGGCTGCGGCTTCGGCTCGCAGGCGCTGCTGACCGCGCTGGGCCACCGCGTGGTCTACGACATGCGCCTGCGCATGCTCAAGCGCGTGCTCGACACCGACGTCGAGCGCCTGGAAGCGATCGGCGGTCCCACCGTCTATGCCATGCTGACCAAGGACATCGCCTCGATCGGCATGGCCTTCAACCGCGTGCCGTTCGTGTTCTACAACGGCGTGCTGGTGGCGGGCGGGCTGCTGTACCTGGGCTGGCTGTCGTGGCAGCTGTTCGTGCTCGGCGCCGTGGTACTGGGCGGCGGCGTGCTGCTGGCGCAGCGCTGGGTGCTGCGCATGCGCGGGCTGATGAAGGCCGTGCGCGACACCGACGACCGCCTCTATGCGGGCTACCAGGGCGCCATCGACGGCCGCTACGAACTCGCGCTGAACGCCTGGCGCAAGCAGAGCTTCTACCAGCGCGACTTCGAGCCCGCCGCCGAGTTTGCGCGTGCGCATGAGGTGCGCGCCGACCGCTACTGGGTGCTGAGCCTGTCGTTCACCGCGGCGCTGATCCTGGGGCTGGCCTGCGCGATCTTTATCGCCGGCGATGCGCTGGGCATTGCGCGCGAGCGCATCACCGCCTTCGTGCTGGTGCTGATGTTCCTGCGCATGCCGCTGAACGACCTGGTCGGCACGCTGCCGATCCTGATGACCGGCAACGTCGCGCTGCGCAAGATCGACACGCTGCGGCTGGCGCCGTACACGGAGGATTTTGCGCTGCATGCCAGCCACAATGCCGCCGCCACGCCTCCGGCTCCGGGCGCGCCGCTGCTGGCGCTGCGGGATGTGCGCTACGACTACCCGGAGCAGGGCGACGAGCGCGGCTTCCGGCTGGGCCCGGTGTCGCTGACGCTGGCCGCCGGCGAGACGGTGTTCATCGTCGGCGGCAACGGCAGCGGCAAATCGACGCTGATGAAGCTGCTGGCGGGCCTGTACCAGCCCACGGCCGGCAGCGTGTCGCTGGCCGGCACCACAGTGGGCGCGGCGCAACTGCCCTGGTATCGCAGCCATTTCGCCACGGTCTTCTCCAACGCGCACCTGTTCGCGCGGCTGGTGGGGCCGGACGGCAAGTTCGACGCCGCGGTGGCCAATGCCTTCCTCAAGCGGCTGCATATGGACCACAAGGTCGCGATCCGCGACGACCTGCTGTCGACCACGCAGCTGTCGCAGGGCCAGCGCAAGCGGCTGGCGCTGCTGGCGGCCTATGTCGAGGCGCGGCCGGTGCTGCTGCTGGACGAATGGGCTGCCGACCAGGACCCGGTATTCCGCGCCTACTTCTATGAATCGCTGCTGCCGGAACTCAAGCGCAGCGGCAAGACCATCGTCGCGGTCAGCCACGACGACCGCTATTTCCACGTGGCCGACCGCGTGATCCGCTGCGACAGCGGCGTGATCCGTGCCGACAGCGCCGCCGCCGGCACCGATGCCGGCGGCAGCGAGCAAAACGAACAACAGGCTGCCGCATGGCGCGCGCCAACATTCAGAGGGAGTCAGCTCAAATGCAAAGTACCGCGTCTTCGATGACCCATGCCGTCGCCGGCGAGCCCTGGTCGTCCGCATCCACCGCATCCACCGCCACCCTGCAAAGCCAGTGGGAAGGCGCCACGCTGCGGCTCAGCCTGGACGGCGCGCCGCTGCAGGCGTGGCAGTTCACGCCGGGCGTGCAGCCGCGCCTCGCGCTTGCCGGCACCACGCCGGACCATCCGCTGGCACGCGCCGCCACGTTCGCCGCCTGCGAAGCGGCGCTGGCGCGCACCCCAGCCGCCGAAGCGATTGCGCTGGACGTGCCCGAGGCCCTCGCCGCCGCCATGCTGCGCGAGGGCAGTGCGGTACGCGATGCGCAGGGGCAGCTGGTGTCGCGCGTGGAACAACTGTGGCAGCTGCCGGCGCTGTGGCACACCGGCTCCTCGGGCCGCGACTTCCCGCTGCAGTACGCCATGAGCGCGGGCAAGCGCCATCCGCTGCGCGCGCCCAAGCCGACCGGCCAGGTCTATGCGCGCCATATTCCCTGGCTCGACCAGGTGTTCTCGATGCGCGTTGCCGACCTCGATGCCGACCTGCAGTGCTTCCACGGCTGGATGAACGACCCGCGCGTGGCGGTGTTCTGGCAGGAGGAGGGCGACCTGGCCAGGCATCGCGATTACCTGCAGGCGCAGCTCGATGACCCGCACACGATCCCGCTGATCGGCTGCCTGGACGGCAAGCCCTTCGCCTACTTCGAGGTGTACTGGGCCAGGGAAAACCGCATCGGCCCGTACTACGACGCCGACGACTTTGACCGCGGCTGGCACGTGCTGATCGGCGACGGCGAGATCCGCGGCAAGGCGTATATCAGCGCCTGGCTGCCGTCGCTGATGCACTACATCTTCCTCGACGATCCGCGCACGCAGCGCATCGTCGGCGAACCCCGCATCGACCACGTGCAGCAGATCCGCAACCTGGACCGCTCGGGCTTTGCCAAGGTCAAGGCCTTCGACTTCCCGCACAAGCGCGCCATGCTGGTGATGCTGCTGCGCGAACGCTTCTTCGGCGAGCGCCTGTGGGTGCCGCAGGAAGAGGCGCCGGCGCAAGCCGCCGCAGAACTTGCCGTGCTTGCCGCGGTTGCCGCCTGACTTTCCCGCCGCGAAAGGAGACCCCAATGCTCTACTCAGCTTCCACCTTCGCCGCGAACGGTGCCCGCCCGGGTACCGTGGATACCGGCGCACCCCCCGTGCTCGACCTGCTCGGCATCGGCTTCGGCCCGTCCAACCTCGCGCTGGCCGTGGCGCTGCGCGAGATGCTGCCGCAGCAGGCGCCGTTCCGCTTCGGCTTTGTCGAGAAGAAGCCCGGCTTCATCTGGCACGGCAACATGCTGCTCGACAACAGCCGCATGCAGATCTCGTTCCTGAAGGACCTGGTCACGATGCGCAACCCGGCCAGCCGCTATACCTTCATCAACTACCTGCACGAGCGCGAGCGGCTGCTGGATTTCATCAATACCCGCACCTTCTACCCCAGCCGCTACGAGTTCAACGACTACCTGTCGTGGGTGGCGGCGGACTTTGCCGACACCTGCCACTACGGCGAGGAAGTGGTCTCGGTCGAGCCCGAGACCGCCGGCAAAGGGGCCCTGGCGTGCCTGCGCGTGACCTCGCGCGCGGCCGACGGCGCGCTGGCGGTGCGACGCGCGCGCAACGTGGTGGTCAGCGTGGGCGGCGCGCCCAGCATCCCCGACACCTTCGTGCCGCTGCGCGGGCATGCGCGCGTGTTCCATTCTTCGAATTACCTGACGTCGCTGGAGCGACTCGCGCAGGCGGGGCCGGTGCGCCGCGTCGCGGTGATCGGCTCGGGGCAGAGCGCCGCGGAGATCTTCCTCGACCTGCACGGCCGCGAAGGCGGTATCGAGGTCGACCTGGTCAGCCGGGCACCGGCGCTGAAGCCGGCGGACGACAGCCCGTTCGTCAACGAGATCTTCAACCCGCGCTACATCGACTACCTGTTCTCGCGCGCGCCCAACGAGCGCGAGCAGTTGCTGAGCGAATTCGGCAACACCAACTACGCGGTGGTCGATACCGACCTGATCGAAGCCATCTATGAGGTGCTGTACCAGCAGAAGGTCACCGGCCGCGTGCGCCACCGCCTGCTGGCCGGCTGCGAGGCGCGCCACGCCGAGGCCGACGCCGACGGGGTGCGGCTCGACATCGCGCGCCGCGATGACGGCGCGCACCAGCTGCAGCGCTATGACGCGGTGATCCTCGCCACCGGCTACCGGCGCGAGCTGCACCAGTCGCTGCTGGCGCCGCTGGCGTCTTACCTGGACGACGCCAAGGGCTTCCAGGCCGACCGCGACTACCGGCTGCAGATGGCGCCGGGCTGCCAGGCCGGCGTGTTCCTGCAGGGCTGCTGCGAAGCCACGCACGGGCTGTCGGACACGCTGCTGTCGGTGCTGGCGGTGCGTGCGCAGGAGATTGCCGCGGCGGTGCTGGGCACTGGCGAGGGCGAAGCAAGCGTGATGGCGCCGGAGCCGGCGCGAAGCCGCCCGGCGCGGGTCGCGCACGCCGGCACGCACTGAACACAAGAACAAGATCGCGCCTCGGCGGCGGGCCATCCGTCCGCCAGCCGGTGCGCATGGCCAATTTCATTAACACAACAGAGCAGGGGAGTAAGAAGGGCATGAAACACAGCAACAGACGCGCGAACGCACGCGCGCGGGCGGCACGGAACGGAACCGCACCGTCGTGCCGCACCGCCATGCGCTGGATCCCGGCCGCGGTCGGCCTGGTCTTCAGCGCATCGGCCTTTGGACAGGAAGCCACCACGGGAACCACGCCGGCAGCGACCGCCGCCAAGCCGACGGAGCATGCGCTGCCGGCGGTGACGGTCAACGGTGTGCGCGAGAATCCGGTCAACCCGCCGACGACGGCCGGCAGCAAGGTGCCGCTGACCGCGCGCGAGGTGCCCCAATCGGTGACCGTGATCAACAGCGAGCGCATCCGGGAACAGAACCTGGTGACGCTGGAAGACGCGCTGGCGCAGGCCACCGGCGTGGTGGTGGAAAAGCGCGACCAGGAGCGCTCCATCTTCTATTCGCG
This sequence comes from Cupriavidus oxalaticus, assembly GCF_016894385.1. NCBI lineage: Bacteria > Pseudomonadati > Pseudomonadota > Betaproteobacteria > Burkholderiales > Burkholderiaceae > Cupriavidus > Cupriavidus oxalaticus. Next base: position 1,850,564 of record NZ_CP069811.1, on the reverse strand, counting down.
CGGGCTGGAGATCGACACCTTCCTGCTGGACGGCGTGCCGACCAAGTATGACTGGCGCAACACCGTGCAGCCCGACATGTCGATGATCGACCGCGTCGAAGTGCTGAAGGGCCCGTCCGGCCTGCTCTCCGGCGCCGGCAAGACCGGCGGCGCCATCAACCTGGTGCGCAAGAAGCCCACGCGCGAGGCGCAGGTGCAGGGCGCGCTGTCGGTGGGGTCGTGGAACAACTATCGCGCGGAGATCGACGCGGGCGGCGCGCTGAACGCCGACGGCACGCTGCGCGCGCGCCTGACCGGCGCCTTCCAGGACAAGGATTCGTTCATCGACAAGGCCAATATGCGCACCGGTGCGCTGTATGGCGTGGTCGAGTACGACATCACGCCCAGCACCATGGTGACGGTGGGCGCCAGCTACCAGGATTCCGAGGGCCGGCAGCCGTGGACGCTGCCGGCCTTCTACAACCCCGTCACGCGCCAGGCGAGCCTGCTGGACGTGTCGCGCTCCACCTACCTGGGCGCTGACTGGAACCGCGACCACTTCTACACTACCTCCGCCTTTGCCGAGCTGGAGCACAAGTTCGACAGCGGCTGGCAGGTCAAGGGCGCGCTGCGCTACCTCAACAACCGCCTGCATCGCGAGCAGGCCTATGCCTATGCGCCGGTGGTCCCGGGCGTCAACACCACGACGCTGTTCGCCGCGGGAACGCATACCACGCAGGAGCAGAGCAGCTTCGACGTGTACGCCAACGGCCCGTTCTCGCTGTTCGGGCGCCGCCACAAGGCGCTGGTCGGCTTCAACTACTCGGATTCGTCGCGCAGCGACCCGCGCTATACGGCCTCGGCGTTCTCGCAGGTGGTCAATATCTACGACCCGCGCAGCGACTTCATCAAGCCGGTATTCAGCTTTACCGGAGCGGGCACCAAGACCACCACCAAGCAGTACGGCGTCTACGGCGACGCGCGCTTCTCGATCGTGGACCCGGTGACGCTGATCCTGGGCGGCCGCCTGAGCTGGTGGGACATCAGCGCGCGCCAGTACACGGCCACCGCCAGCACCACCCGCAACAGCAGCATCGACGCCAAGTTCACGCCGTTCGCTGGCCTGATCTACGATTTCACCGAACACTGGTCGGCCTACGCCAGCTATTCGGAGATCTTCCAGCCGCAGGACGAATACCTGACCGCAAGCGGCAACCTGGTCGACCCGATCAAGGGCAAGCAGTATGAAGTCGGCGTCAAGGGCGAGTTCTTCGAAGGCGCGCTGAACACCTCGCTGGCCTTGTTCCAGGTGCGTGAAACCGGCCGCGCCACGGTCGACTACATCAACACCACCAACCCGAGCAACCCAGTCTACGCGTCGCAAGGCGAGACCAAGAGCCAGGGCTTCGAACTGGAGGCCAGCGGCCGCATCACGCCGAGCTGGACCGTCTACGCGGGCTATACCTTCAACGTCACCACTGACCTGCAGGACCGCACCGGCCAGGTCAATACGGCGTTCTCGGCGATCGCGCCCAAGCACCTGTTCAAGCTGTGGACGACATACCGCCTGCCCGGCGACTTCAAGCGCTGGCGCATCGGCGGCGGCATGACGGCGGTCAGCCACGTGCAGAACACCGCGCTGTTCCCGGCACCGATCGGCGCGGTCACGCTGCGTCGTGGCGGCTATGCGACCTTCGATGCGGCAATCGGCTATGACTTCAACAAGCATGTCTCGGCCGACCTGAACCTGACCAACCTGTTCGACCGCAGCTACTATGCGCGGATCAACAACCCGCGCGAAGGCAATATCTATGGCCAGCCGCGCGCGGCGATGTTCACGGTGCGCATGAAGATGTAAGCGCGATGCCGTCGTGGCGGTGCGGCAAAAGCGCACCGCCACGACGGCCGCGTGTTGCTGGATATTCCAATGAACAATAGTCCCTCATCCCTGCCGCCGCGCGGTGCCATGGGGCCGGCGCTGGCGATGACCGCCCGCGCGCTGGCCGCGCTGGCCGGCAGCTACGCTTTCACCTGGGGCGTCACCGCCGGCGGTGCCGTGCTCGGCTGGCGCCTGGGTTTGCCGCGCAGCGAAGCGGTGCTCTGGTTTTCGATGCTTGCCTTCCTGCTGTTCCCGCTGATGTCGCTATGGGCGCTGGTGGCGCGGCGGCTGTGGCGCGTGTGGCTGGTGCTTGTAGCCGGCGCGGCCATCGGCGCCGGCGCGGCGCAATGGCTCGGGGAGCGGCTGGCGTGAGCAAGACCGTGCGCAAGAACAATAGCCGCGCCGCGGCGAACAAGACCGCCGCCCACGAAGGCGGGCTGCGCCAGGCCATGACCTGGGCGCATACCTGGATCGGCGTGCTGCTCGGCGGCGTGCTGATGGTGGCCTTTTTCATGGGGTCGGTCGCGGTGTTCGACCGCGAGATCGACCGCTGGATGATGCCCGCCACGCGCATCGAGGCCGCTCCGCCGGGCATCGATATCGACACTGTGGTACCGCGCGCCGTGGACGCGCTCGCCGCCGGCAAGCCGCTGCGCGAATGGGCCGTGACGCTGCCCGAGGCGCGCACGCCGGTGATGATCGCGCGCGTGCGCTACGCCGCGGCCGGCGGACAGATCCGGCTGGCCGATCCGCGCACCGGCGCGCTGCTGCCGGATGCCGGCACACTGGGGGCGTCGTCCTTCTTTTATCCGCTGCACTACAACCTGCACCTGCGCGTATGGAACATAGGCTACTGGCTGGTGGGGCTCGCGGCGATGGCGATGCTGGCTGCGATCGTGTCTGGCGTGATCGTGCATGTGCGCATCTTCCGCGATTTCTTCACCTTCCGGCCGCGCAAGCAATTGCAGCGCAGCCTGCTCGACCTGCACAACCTGACCGGCGTGCTGGCGCTGCCGTTCCATGCGGTGATTTCGTTCTCCGGCATCTGCATCGTCTACATGATCCTGGTCCCGGCCGGCATCAACGCGCTGTACCAGCAGCCCAACACCTTCTACGAGCAGGCCCTGTCGGGCTATTCGCGGCCGGCTGCGGGCGTGGCCGCACCGATGGCGCCGCTCGGCCCGATGGTCGACGCCGCGCGCGCGCGCTGGGGCGGGGCGGCGCCGGCGGCGATCCGGATGTGGAATCCGGGCGACGCCAACGCAGTGGTCAAGATCAGCCGCTCGGTGGGCGACCGTGTCAGCCTGGCGGACGACGCCGCCTACTTCGACGGCGCCACCGGGGCGCTGCTGCACCACGCGCCGCTGCAGCCCGCGGCGACCACGCAGCGGTTCCTGACCGGCATGCACTTCATCGCCTTCGACCACTGGCCGCTGCGCTGGCTGTATTTCCTTGGCGGCCTGGCCGGTTGCGTGCTGATCGGCACGGGGCAGCTCTACTGGCTCGACAAGCGCCATGCGCGCCATGGCGAGCGCGGCGTGCGCCTGGCCGCCGCGGTTACCGCGGCCATGACTACCGGGCTGGTGATCGCGACGCTGGCGATGATGGTGGCCAATCGATTGCTGCCGGTGACGCTGCCGTCGCGCGAGTTCATCGAGGCCGGGCTGTTCTTCCTGGTCTGGCTGGCCACGGCCATCCACGCGCGCGTGGCGATGCGGCCAGGCAGCCGCACGCTGGTGCCGTGGCGGCAGCAATGCCTGGCGATCGCCGCGCTGGCGCTGGCGGCGCCGGTGTGCAACGGCATTACCACCGGCGACTGGCTGCCGCTGGCGCTGGCGCGCGGGCAGTTTGCCGTGGCGGGTGTCGATATCGCGCTGCTGCTGACCGGCGCACTGGCCCTGACGACGGCACGCCGCGTCAGGCGAGTGGAAGCGGCGCGCGCGGCGGCTGCACCAAACCTGGAGGAGGCAAAACATGCCGAACGTGCTTGACCACCTGTTGCTGATCGCGCTGACGCTGTGCGCGTATGGTGCCTTCGTGCTGTTTGCCTGCGCCACCGAGCGGCACTGGAACGAGTTGTCGGGGCAGGAAGGCGAGTTGCCGGATCGGTCGCGCCTGCGCCTGCGTGCGGCGGCCTGGGCGCTGGTTGCCCTGGGCGCCGTGGCCGCGCTGCCTGGCAACGGCGCCGGCTTTGGCGTGCTGTTGTGGGCGCTGGCGATGATGGCCGGAGCGATCGCCGTTGCCTTCACGCTGACATGGCGGCGCGGCTGGCTGCAGCCGGTCGCGCGCGGGATGCTGGCAGCGCTGCGGATCTGAGCCGGGGCCGGATGCGGGCGGAACGCCGCTCGTCACAAATAATGCAATTAACCGCCTGAAACTCCTCCCATCCGCGAACGCGCGAAGCGCTTACCTGCCGGCAACGAATGGTGCGGGACTCAGCGGTGTGTACCCGAATAGCCGGCACGTTGCGACGGCAGAAAACGAGCAAGCCAGTGCCGCCAGCCGCGCGTACCCGCCGCCCCCGTCCGGCAGCGCGTGACACGCAAGCTGGCCCGGGTGACGGCATAGAGGTCTATGGTGCCAGCCTCCGGCACCGTGAACGATTCGCTGGCGGCGAGGGAAGTGTCTTTCGGATCGCCGTCACGGATCAGCCATAGCTCGCCCTCGGTGCAGCGCACCGCGACGTGCTCGCCCGGATCGGCCACCAGCCGCAGCGAACTGCGTGCGGGCAGGGTGGCGGTCATATCGTTGCTTACCAGGAACATGATGTTCTCCGCGTTCAGTTCACTGCGAGGGCGGCGGCCGGGGCCATCTCTGTGCCCGCTTCCCTGGGCCGGACAAAGTCGGCGATCCGGCCGATCACGGCGGCGTCCTGCAGGATGCGGCGATGGCCCAGCCCCTCGGTGGTGACCAGTTCCGCGCCGGGCCAGGCGCCGGCGATCGCGGCGCCGTCTTCCCAGCGCACCTCCTTGTCGCCGCGGTCATGGATCACCAGCGTGGGCGGCACCGGACGCGAGCGCCCGATCTCCGGTACGTTGAACGCCGACCACGGCATGCCGAGCCAGCGCTCGCTGTGCCGCTGCATGCGGGCCAGGACCGCCGGCGCGATGCCGAGCTGCCAGGCCAGCGCCGCGCACGCGGCGTGCATGTCGGCCGGCGCGCCGACCAGCACCGCGGCGCGTGCCGGCAGGCCCTCACGCAGCGCCAGCGCGGTGGCCGCCCCGCCCAGCGAATGCGCCACCACGGCGTGGACCGGGCCGGCGTGCCAGGCGGCGGCCAGCAGCGAGCGCGACATTTCCAGTACCGAGGTCTGCGCCGCGCCGCGCGTGCCTGCATCCGAAGCGCCGTGCGATAGCGCATCGAAGGCGACCACCCGCATGCCGGCTGCCACCAGGCTGTCGGCCACCGCATGCCATTGCCCGGCATGGCCGCCCCAGCCGTGGGCGAGCAATACCACCGGGCCGGCATCGCCCCAACGGTAGACGCGCACGCGGCGGCTGGGCCCCTGACCGGTCACCAGCGCCCAGTCGCTGCGGGCGCTGTCCAGGAAGCGGCGGGCCGCCGACGTCGGGGCGGCGCGCGGCGGCGTGAACCAGAGGCGCTCGAGCGCACGCGCGGTGGCGGATGGCGATACCAGGCTGCCCGCCTGCCAGCGCAGCCGTTGCCAAGCGGGCAGTGCGGCGGGTCGGTTACCCGGTGCCTTGGCGACCGGCGCCGGGCCGGCGGAAGCCGCCGGGGAAGAGGAAGAAACTGCTTGCGTCACGACCTGCACCTCCAATCGGTTACTGGATTGGCGCGGCATCATCAGAGCCGGCGCAAGCCGGCGGCGCTCCGCGCGCATTTTTAAGACCGACCAGTCGTGCTTTTTTTGGTGCAAAAAAAGCGGCCGGAAGGTTGCTGCCCGCCGGCGGGATAGCGCCGGCGCCAATATCGCTTGCTGGTTTTGTCCGTCAGCCCTGCGTCGCGCCCTCGGCGGCGCGTGCCACCAGCGCGCCAAACGCGCGCCGCGCCATGGCCTCGGCATCGGCGCGGCCCAGCAGCTTGAACGACTGCTGGAACGCCATGCCGATGCCGGACAGTTCGAAGGCAAACTGGCGCGGTTCCACGCCCGTGCCGAACTGGCCTTCGTCGATCGCATCGCCCGCCACGCGTGCCACGGTGCTGTGCCAGTCCTTCAGCGACTGCACCACCAGGTCCCGGATCATGCCCGGCCGGTCGCGGTATTCCTGCCCCAGCGCCATGAACAGGCACCGGCCCTGCGTCACCGTCCCGCCCAGCCACTCCAGGTAGCCGTCGAACAGGGCCTGCAGCCGCGGCATGCCGCGTGGCTGGCGCATTGCCGGCCGCACCACGATGTCGCCAAAGCGTTCGATGGCGAGGTCCAGCACCGCCTGCTGCAGCGCCTCCTTGGACTTGAAGTGCGCATACAGGCCGCTCTTGGACATACTGGTGTCCGCTGCGAGTGTGGCCAGCGACAGCTGCTCGAAGCCGACCTTGGCCGCGGTATCGAACGCCTGCTGGATGATGGCGTGGCGGGTGAGTTGTCCCTTTTGCATGCAGAGAAGAATAGCACGACCGGTCGGTTTGTCAACGAAACCGGATGCATGGTAGTTGCCCCGACTTGCGAACTTGTGCAGCGAAGGCCATAACGTCATACGCAGGGCGTGTGACGTCAACGCGAACCGCCAAGGGTCGTTAGTTTCCTTGCGATGCGGCGATGTTGTGCAGGATGCGGCCTTTTGCCTTCCGTTTGCCGGCCGGGGCAAGAGGCGAATCGCGGACTTGGAAGAAATCTGCACAAAGTGTTTCGGCGGTTACATACGGAATGCTTTGCGTGCTCTATACTCGAATGCACGTCCGCGCACTTTTTTTCATTGGTGACTGGAGACCGACATGAACAGTACAGCCGTGCCAAGAGGCGCTAGCGAACCGTTCCGGCAACTGCGGGCGCTGCGCCGCGCGCGCAAGCTCAAGCAAGAGGACGTCGCCCGCAAAGCGGGCATCTCGCGGGAAGCCTACCTGCGGGCAGAATCGGGGCAAGCCGATCCCCGCATGTCGACATTCCTCGCTGCCTGCGAGGCGCTGGGCCTGGAAGTGGTGCTGGCCCCGCAGCATCTCGCAGCAGACGTCAACGCCTTCATCGCCAGCCGCAACGGCGGCGTGACGGCAGCCTCGATGGCCGGGCAGCCGGCCGCGGGCGGTGCGCAGGCTCCCGCCGCGGCACCGGCGCAGCAGGGCGGCGGTTTCGGCCCCGGCCCCGGCGAAGGCCACAAGCCGGTCTGATCCGGCCGCCGCCTGGCCGGCCACGTCTCCACGGGCCGACGCAGGCGGACGGCGTTCCAGACCACCATCAACCGGCGCGGCGCGGCCTCGCTCTCCGCGCCGGTTGTCATTGACCCGGGCGCTGCCTGCGCCGCCCGACGCTTCCATCACGCCGTCGCGATCCCTGCGCGCGGGGGCTTGCCTGCGTTTTTTCCACCCGGCTCCCAACCGGCTTCCTTAAGACCGCAGCGTCCCATGCCTGACGCGCGGTGACGTCGCACTTTTCCCCTTTTTCCAGTTCCGGCCTACAACTCCAGTGGGTGCGCCGCCTTGCGCATTCGCCCACGCGGGTTTGACACGCCTGTGTTGTGAGATTACGATATAGTAAATCAATTACGGAATACGTAATTCCGTAGCGAACTCACCCAGACCGGCAGGGCCCATCAAAGGGTTCCCGGGGCGCCAGTGCAGCGCCGCATGGAGACGCCTTGGACACCATCAACCCGCCACGCACCTTCGCGTACCAGCCCGGCGCCGAGCAACGCTCGCAGCCGGCGGTTGCGCATGCGATCCGCCCGGTGGCGGTGGTGGGCGCCGGGCCGGTCGGACTCACTGCGGCGATCGACCTGGCGCAACGCGGCGTTCCCGTGGTTGTGCTGGATGACGACGACACGCTCGCCGCCGGCTCGCGCGCCATCTGCTTCGCCAAGCGCACGCTGGATATCCTGGACCGCCTCGGCTGCGGCGAACGGGTCGCGGCCAAGGGCGTCAGCTGGCATGTCGGCAAGGTGTTCTTCGGCGACAAGCAGGTGTATCGCTTCGACCTGCTGCCAGAGGCCGGCCATCGCCGGCCGGCCTTCGTCAACCTGCAGCAGTACTACCTGGAAAGCTTCCTCGCCGAACGCGCCGCCGAATTGCCCGGCATCGAGCTTCGCTGGCGCCATCGCGTCACCGGCGTTGCGCCGGGCCAGGACAAGGTCGCGCTGACGGTCTCGACGCCTGACGGGGACTACGTGCTGCACGCGCGCTACGTGGTGGCCGCCGACGGCGCCCACAGCGCGGTGCGCCAGGGCCTTGGCCTGGAAAGCAAGGGCCGCGTGTTCCGCGACCGTTTCCTGATTGCCGATGTGAAGATGGCCGCGCCGTTCCCGGCCGAGCGCTGGTTCTGGTTCGACCCGCCGTTCAACCCGGGCCGCTCCGCACTGCTGCACCGGCAGCCCGACGATGTCTGGCGCCTCGATTTCCAGCTGGGCTGGGATGCCGATCCCGAAACCGAGAAGCAGCCGGAGCGCGTGATCCCGCGCATCCGCGCCATGCTGGGGGAAGACGTGGCCTTCACGCTGGAGTGGGTCAGCGTCTATACCTTCTGCTGCCAGCGCATGGATGCCTTCCGCCACGGCCGCGTGCTGTTCGCGGGCGATGCCGCGCACCGCGTCTCGCCGTTCGGCGCGCGTGGGGCCAACAGCGGCGTGCAGGATGCCGAGAACCTGGCGTGGAAGCTGGCACTGGTGCTGGCCGGACGCGCCGGCGATGCCTTGCTCGACAGCTATGCCAGCGAGCGTGAGGCCGCCGCCGACGAGAACATCCGCCACTCGACGCGTTCCACCGATTTCATCACGCCCAAGAGCGCCATGAGCCGCACCTTCCGCGATGCCGTGCTGCGCCTGGCGCGCCGCCATGCGTTTGCGCGCCAGCTGGTCAACAGCGGCCGGCTGTCGCTGCCCACGGTGCTGGGGGATTCGCCGCTCAATACGCCGGACCGCGATGTGTTCGCGGGCGCGATGGTGCCCGGCGCGCCGTGCGTGGACGCGCCGCTGCAGCGCCACGGCGACGCGCAGCCGGGCTGGCTGCTCGGCGAACTAGCCGAACTAGGCGAACCGGGCAACGACTTCACGCTGCTTGTCTTTGGCGACGGCAGCGCGATCCCGGCCGATGCGCGCCGCCGGCTGGCAACGGCCGCGGTGCCGGTGCGCCTGCTGTGCGTGGTGCCGCCGGGCCAGCCGGCTGCGCCGCAAGCAGCACTGCCCGATGGCCCGCGCCATGTGATCGACGCCGAAGGCCTGGCTGCGCGCCGCTACGACGGCCGCCCGGGCACCTGCTACCTGATCCGTCCCGACCAGCATGTCTGTGCCCGCTGGCGAACCTTTGCTGCCGAAGCCGTGCAGGCCGCGCTGTTGCGCGCCCTCTGCCTGCCAGCCAACGGCCGGATGCACTAGAAATCCCTGAACCCCGACCGACACCCGCAACGCTGACGACACCATGAACCTCACGCACACCCAGCTCGCCGAGCACGGCTACATGTCCGGCTTCGCCAACGAATTCGCCACCGAGGCGCTGCCCGGTGCGCTGCCCGTGGGCCAGAATTCGCCGCAGCGCGCGCCCTACGGTCTCTATGCCGAGCAGCTGTCCGGCTCCGCCTTCACCGCGCCGCGCGCGCATAACCGCCGTTCGTGGCTGTACCGCATCCGCCCGGCGTCGATGCACCAGCCGTTCACGCAGGTCGAGCAGTCGCGCTTCCTGAGCCGCTTCGACCAGGTGCCGCCGTCGCCCAACCAGATGCGCTGGAGCCCGCCCGCGATGCCGTCGGTGCCGACCGATTTCGTCGACGGCATCGTCACCATGGCCGGCAACGGCGGCCCGGAAGCGATGAGCGGCTGCGGCATCCACCTGTACCTGGCCAACCAGTCGATGCATGACCGCTTCTTCTACAACGCCGACGGCGAGATGCTGATCGTGCCGCAGCAAGGGCGCCTGCTGATGGTGACCGAGCTGGGCCGCCTGGAGGTCGAACCGCAGGAGATCGTCGTGATCCCGCGCGGCGTGCGTTTCCGCGTCGAGCTGCCGGACGGCGAGGCGCGCGGCTATATCTGCGAGAACTACGGCGCGCTGTTCAAGCTGCCCGACCTGGGCGTGATCGGCTCCAACGGCCTGGCCAATCCCCGCGACTTCCTGTCGCCGGTGGCCAGCTATGAAGACCGCGAGGGCGATTTCGAGCTGGTGGCCAAGTTCCAGGGCAACCTGTGGCGCGCTGCGATCGGCCATTCGCCGCTGGACGTGGTGGCCTGGCACGGCAACTACGCGCCGTACAAGTACGACCTGCGCCGCTTCAACACCATCGGCTCGATCAGCTTCGACCACCCGGACCCGTCGATCTTCCTGGTGCTGCAATCGCCGTCGGACACCCCGGGCGTGGATACCATCGACTTCGTCATCTTCGGCCCGCGCTGGCTGGCGATGCAGGACTCGTTCCGCCCGCCTTGGTTCCACCGCAATATCGCCAGCGAATTCATGGGCCTGATCAGCGGCGTCTACGATGCCAAGGCCGAGGGCTTCGCGCCGGGCGGCGCCAGCCTGCACAACTGCATGAGCGGCCACGGCCCCGATGCCGAGACCTTCGAGAAGGCCAGCGTCGCCGACACCTCGACGCCGCACCACATCGAAAACACCATGGCGTTCATGTTCGAGACGCCGGGCGTGATCCGCCCGACGCCGTACGCGGCGCAGTCGGCCTCGCTGCAGCAGGAGTACTACACCTGCTGGCAAGGCCTGAAGAAGCATTTCAACCCGAACGTCCGCTGAACCCGATAAATCCTGGAGTGAACCAATGACCGCCCCCCAAACCAGCTGGATCGACAGCGCCAACGACGGCCAGACCCACTTCCCGCTGCAGAACCTGCCCTACGGCGTGTTCTCCGTCAAAGGCCAGTCGCCGCGCGTGGGCGTTGCCATCGGCGACCAGATCGTCGACCTGGCCGCGCTCGATGACGCCGGCCTGCTGCCCGCGGCAGCAAAGGGCACGTTCGCCGGCACGACCCTGAACCGCTTCATCGCGCTGGGCAAGCCGACCTGGACCGAGACCCGCAAGCGCCTGACCGCGCTGCTGTCCGGCGAAGACGCAGCACTGCGCGACAATGCAGCGCTGCGCGACAAGGCGCTGGTGCCGATGTCCGCCGCGGCGCTGCACCTGCCGGTCGACATTCCCGGCTACACCGACTTCTATTCGTCGAAGGAACACGCCACCAATGTCGGCCGCATGTTCCGCGACCCGGACAACGCGCTGCTGCCGAACTGGCTGGAAATTCCCATCGGCTACAACGGCCGCGCCAGCTCGGTGGTGGTGAGCGGCACGACGCTGCACCGCCCGAACGGCCAGATCAAGCTGCCTAACGAAGCGCGCCCGGTGTTCAGCGCCTGCCGCAAGCTGGATTTCGAACTGGAGATGGGCTTTATCGTCGGCAAGGAATCGGCGCTGGGCGAGCCCGTCAGCACCGCCGACGCGCCGGCGCATATGTTCGGCATGGTGCTGCTCAACGACTGGAGCGCGCGCGACATCCAGCAATGGGAATACGTGCCGCTGGGGCCGTTCAACAGCAAGGGCTTCGGCACTTCGATCTCGCCCTGGGTGGTGACGATGGACGCGCTGGAACCGTTCCGCCGCGACAATCCCGAGCAGTCGCCGCAGCCGCTGGCGTACCTGCAGCAGCAGGACAGGAACGCCTATGACATCGCGCTGGAAGTCGCGCTGCAGCCGGAAGGGGCGCCCGCGCCGAGCACGATCTGCCGCACCAACTTCAAGGCGATGTACTGGACCATGGCGCAGCAGCTGGCGCACCACACGGTGTCGGGCTGCAATGTGCGCGTGGGCGACCTGATGGGCTCGGGCACGATCTCGGGCACCACGCCGGACTCCTACGGCAGCATGCTGGAGCTGACCCGCAACGGTGCCGAGCCGGTGACGCTGGCCGACGGCAGCGAGCGCGCTTTCCTGCAGGACGGCGACAGCGTGATCATGACCGGCTACTGCCAGGGCGAAGGCTACCGCGTCGGCTTCGGCACGGTCTCGGGCAAGATCCTGCCGGCGCGCTAAGGTACGTCAGTTGGCGCTTCAGCCGGCGTGCGAGCCATGCCGGGCGGCATCGAGGATCACCGCTGCCCGGCCTGACAGCAAGGTCCGGCCCTCCGCGCTGACGGTGAACGCGTACAGCACGCTGGCGCCCTCGCCACTGACGCGCCGCGCTTCGACCAGCAGCGGCGCGTCGATATCGTCCAGCCTTTCCACCAGCAGTTCGAGCTTGCGTACCGACGCCAGGTAGCCGGAGCGCGGGCGCGCAGGGCTGTCTTCCTGCGCGGCCAGCAGCGCGCCGTGCACGGCCATCGCCTGGGCCGCGTATTCGACGCCGCAGACCGCTGCCAGCCGCCCTTGCGCCCGCAGCGGGTTGTCCGCCTGCGCATGCGTGCCGGACACGCAGCGCACCACGTTTTCATCCCAGTCCAGCACGCCGTCGAGCAGGCACATCGTGCCCTGGTGCGGAATGCGCGCCGCGATCCAGTCGCGGTCGCGCGCGGTTGCGGGCAGCTTCACGGTGTCAGGCCCTGGCGGCGGTGCCGAGGCTGGCCACGTCGGCCCGGATCCGCAGCCGGTCGAGGTAATCGAGCACCACCGCGCCGGTGTCTCCGCGTGCGATGGCGGCCAGCAGCGGCAGCGCGCGCGCGGCCGGTGCCGACTTGCGCAGCGCCTCCAGCGCGGCATCCGGCATCGTATCGGCGCCGGCCTGCGTCGGCGAGACCTCGAGCTGCGCCAGCGCCTGCGGCGTCGGCTGCGGCGTCATCAGCAGCGCCACGCCGAACGGGTCGGGGATGGGCCGGTGGCTGTGCAGCGGCTCGGGGTAGCCGGTGTCGTAGGCAATCAGCAGGCAGGGCTCGGCATCGCCCGCCACCTGCAGCACGCATTCGAGCAGGCCGGCGCCAAAGCTGCCGTCCATTGCGCACAGCACGTTGGAGGTGCGCATCGCGCCGGCTGCAATTGCCCAGTAGCCGGCGGTGGCGTTGTGCACGGAGTTGTGAAAGCGCGTCGGCGACATCAGCGGGTCCGGCTCGGCCAGCGCTTCGCAGATCGCGTGGAAGTTCTGGCCGTCGGCGCTCGACGAGGCAAAGATCGTCGGCAACTGCGCGGCATCGCGGCGGCTTGCGGCGACGGCCTGCTGGCCCACGCCCAGCGCCAGGCGCACGGTCGGGCCGCTGCGCCGGCGCTCCGCGGGCGGCAGGCCAGCGGGCGGCGGCAGTTCGGTCGGCGCGTGCGTGTAGGGCGCGCGGCCCGCCAGCATCTCGCGGGCTGCGTCCCAGCCATTCATGCCCGGGCCGAGCAGGCCGATGCTTTCGATATATACGGGTTGAGGCATGGTCAGCGGGACGCCGCGTCCGCGCGCGCGAACAGCAGGCTGCAATTGGAGCCACCGAAGCCGAACGCATTGCTCATGGCATAGCGCAGCGGCGCGTCGCGGTTCACGAGCTGGTAGTTCACGCCCAGCGCCGGGTCAGGCTGCGTGGTGTTGATGCCGGCCGGCAGCAGGCCATGGCGCAATGCCAGTGCGCAGACCACGGCCTCCAGTGCGCCGGCCGCGCCGAGCGCGTGGCCGGTGGCGCCCTTGGTCGAGCTGCATGGCGTACCGGGCAGCACCGCGGCCATGGCCAGCGCCTCGGCGGCGTCGTTGCTGCGCGTGGCGGTGCCATGCAGGTTGACGTAGCCGACCTGTGCCGCGGGGATGCCGGCGCTGGCCAGCGCCTGTTCCATGGCCAGGCGCGCACCGAGTCCGTCCGGGTGCGGGGTCGACATATGGTGCGCGTCGCTCGATTCGCCGATGCCGGCCAGCAGGATGGCATCGGCATCCGGCGCATCCGGCGCGCGTTCGAGCAGGCCGAACGCCGCGCCTTCGCCAATCGAGATGCCATCGCGCGCCACATCATACGGGCGGCATGGCTGCGTCGACAGCAGCTCCAGCGAATTGAAGCCATACAGCGTGGTGTGGCACAGCGAATCGACGCCGCCCACGATGGCTGCGTCGATCCATCCTGCTTCGATCATGCGCCGGGCCGAGCCGAACACCTTGGCGCCGGACGAGCACGCCGACGAGACCGCCGCGGCCGGGCCGCCCAGGCCGAGGTACTCGCGCACGAAGCCGGGCAGGGAATAGGGGTTGTGCGTGCCGCCGTAGTGGAAGCCCGCCGGCAGCGCGCCGGTATCGGCATCGCGATGCCGATAGCCCAGTTCCGTCTGCAGCACGCCGGCGGTGCTGGTGCCGAGAAAGACACCGATGCGGTCCGCGCCATGGCGCGCCGCGGCTTCGCGCACGCGCTCGGCGAAATTGTCCGCTTCCAGCCCGAGCCATGCCAGGCGGTTGTTGCGGCAGTCGTAGTGCGACAGGTGCGTCGGCAGCGTCACCGCATCCAGTCCCGGCACTTCACCGACATAGGTGTCCAGGCGCACGTCGCCAAAGCGGCAGGGCGCCAGGCCGCCACGCCGCTCGCGCAGTGCCGACAAGGTGGCGTCTGCGCCGGTACCGATGCAGCTGGTGGCCGTGAAGTGGGAAAACAGTAGCGGAGACAAGACTTTGCGCGATTCTGGGGTTGGGCTGATTGTAACAAGCCGCGGCCGGTCAGTTTGTCGGCGACTGTCCTGTACGGCTGTCGGCATGCCCTGATTCCACCGCTTCCACCGCTTCCACCGCTGCGCGCAACGTCACGCAGCGCAGCCCCGCGCGGTCGATGGCGGCAAGCAAGTCCGGCAGCACCGTGATGCAGTGCGGATTGCCGGCGGGGTCGACGCCGGGATTGCCGTCATGCAGCAGCAGGATGTCGCGGCCTGCGAGCTTGCCGGTCAGGCGCTGCGCCACGCGCGCCGCGATGTCGCCGCAGCGGGTATCGAAGCCGCGTCGCGTCCACGCCGCCAGCTGCAGCCCGAGCCGGCACAGCACCGGCTCCAGGAACGGGTTGCGCAGTCCCGCCGGCGCGCGGAAGAAGCGCGGCGCCTGCCCGGTGATGTCGCCCAGCACCTGCTGCGCCGCGCTGATGTCGCGCAGCATCCGGCCCGGCCCGAACAGGGAGAAATGCAGCCGGTGATGCATGCTGTGGTTCTCCACCGCATGGCCGCGGCGGATGATCTCGCGCACCAGCGCCGGATGCGCCGCGGCGCGCTCGCCGATGCAGAAGAAGGTGGCGCGCGCGCCGTGCTGGTCGAGCAGGTCGAGCACGCGCGGCGTCAGCGCCGGATTGGGGCCATCGTCGAAGGTGAGCGCGACGCAATCGTGCGCCGCCGGCGGCAGCTGCAGCAGGTTGGGGCCCAGCCAGGTGCTGCGCGGCCACAGGCCGCCGGCGCACATTGCCGCATGCGTGGCCGCAATGCCTGCAAGTGCTGGAATCATGCTGCCTGGATGCGTGAGCATGGCGCCAACGCCGGCCACGTGGACCGCGGCGGCGCCGTATAACAGCGGGCTGGGGCGCCAGGGGCGGCTTGGCGGTGTGTCGCGCAAGGCGCCGGCGGATGCGGAAAACCAGTTCATGACGTACTCCCGGCCTGTCCGGTCGTGGCCGTCCCGGCGGCCGCGGGCCGCGCCAGGATCGCCGAGAACCACAGCGCCAGGATGGCGCCGGGGCCGACCGTCAGGCCGAACGCCTGCAGCAATGGCAGGCTCGACAGCGCCAGCAGCCCGAAGGCGGCCACCGTCGTCAGGTTTGCGAGCAGCAGCGAGACCAGCGTGTGCGGGGAATTGGCCGCGCCGGGCTGGCCCGCTGCCGCGCCATTGAAGAATAACGCGTAGTTCGAGCCCACTGCCATCAGCAGCAGCAGGCCCACCAGGTGCAGCAGCGTCAGCGGCTGGCCCAGGGCGGCCAGCCCGCCCAGCACGACCACCGCGGCGGCCGCCAGCGGCAGTACCGTGGCCGCCACGCGGCGTAGCGAGCGCAGCGCGATCGCCAGCAGCGCCACGATGGCCAGCAGGCCCGCCAGCGACAGCAGCAGCGCCTCGCGCAGGTAGCTGGCGTAGAGGCGGTCGGATTCGTCCTTGAGGTCGACGAACAGCGTATCGGGCACGTCGGCGCGGGCGACGGCGGCGCGCACCGCGGCGCTGTCGACGCCATCACCGGCCTCGCCGGCCTCGCCGGCAAGCGCCGAGGCAGGGGCCCGCAGCGGCAGCGTCGCGCTCCAGCGCCCGTCGCGATGCGTCAGCAGCGCATCGACCGCCAGTGCCATCGAGGTACCGCGCAGGTCTTCGCGCCGCAGCAGCGGGCCGGTGCGCGCCTGCTCGGCTTCGGCCAGGAACGGCGCGAACAGGTCGGCGCGCACCGGCTGGCTGGCGACGGCCGCGCGCAGCCGCTGCGCCAGCTCGGCAGGCGGCGGCAGGCTGGCCTGGCGCGCACGCTGGGTGGCGTCGCTGGGCAGGTAGCGCGCGGGGCTTTCATAGCCGCCGATGAAGTTTTGCGCCACCAGCGGGTCGAGTTCGTGGGCCACGTGCTCCGCGCCCTGCAGCACGCTTTCCTGGTCCGGGCCGGACAGCACCACCAGGAAGCGCACGTCGGGCGCGCCAAGGTCGGCGCGCAGCGAGGCGTCGAGCGCCTGGTCGCTCGCGGGCACCGGGCTCAGCGCGGCCAGTTCGCGGCCCCACAGCGTGCCGCGATGCGTCGCCAGCACGGCGCTAGCCGCGACCACCAGCAACAGCACCAGCCAGCGCAGCCGGTGGGCGCGCTCGGCCAGCCATGCCAGACGGCGCCCCAGCGGCGTCACGTCGCGCAGATGCAGCGTGGCAGGCACCAGCTGCGGCAGCACGAAGCGCGTCACCAGCGCCGCTGTCGCGAGCCCTACCGTGGAATACAGGCCAAGCTGCGCCAGTCCCGGAAAGCCCGACAGCAGCAGCGAGGCAAAACCGCAGACCGAGGTCAGCACGCCCAGCCGCACCGTGGGCCAGAATCCGCCCAGCCAGGCGCGGTTGTCGCGCACGCCGTTGCGCGTATATTGCGCCGACTGCACGAACAGGTAGATCGAATAGTCGACCGCCTCGCCGATCAGCGTGGTGCCGAAACCCAGCGTCAGCCCATGCACGGTCCCGCCGAAACCCAGGCTGACCGCCGCGATGCCGGCCAGCGCGCCGCTCAGTACCGGCACCAGCCCCAGCACCAGCAGCGGCACCGACCGGTAGACCGCCAGCAGCAGCGTAACGATGGTGGCCACGCCG
The DNA here is from genome assembly GCF_016894385.1 of Cupriavidus oxalaticus. Taxonomy (NCBI): domain Bacteria; kingdom Pseudomonadati; phylum Pseudomonadota; class Betaproteobacteria; order Burkholderiales; family Burkholderiaceae; genus Cupriavidus; species Cupriavidus oxalaticus. The sequence continues at coordinate 1,833,440 of NZ_CP069811.1, read as the reverse complement.
ATGGTCGACAGGCGCTCGACGTCGTGCCGGATGGTGTCGCGCGACTTGACGGAGAAGACGCCGGGGCCCGTCATCGCGAGCTGGTAGGGGCCGTTCGCCGCGGCCTTGGCAAAGGCATCGCGGATGGCGTCGATGGCCTGCGCCTGCGCGTCCGTATCCGAACCCGCGGCCGCGCTCTGCGCCAGCAGCACCGCGCGCTTGCCGTCGCGCGAGGCCCAGGCGCCGGCATGCAGCGGGGGGCGCTGGCCGGCGTCGAGCTGCGTCAGCATCGCCGCGACCTCGCCGGTGGGGTCGCGCGGCAGCAGCGCCTTGGTGAAGAGGCCCGCGGACGAGGCCAGCAGCGCGAACGAATCGTTCACGGCGCGCGCCAGTCCGTGCTCGCTGAAGCGCTCCGGCGTCACCGTCGGGCTGAGCAGGTAGCGATGTCCGTAGACGTACTTCCGGTCGGCGTCCTGGTTCAGCGGCTCGCCGTTCTGGATCGCGGTGAAGCGCGGATCGCGCCGCAACTGCGCCGCCATCGCGTGCGAGACCGCGGCGCGGCCATCGGCGTCGCCGCCTTCGATGCCGACCAGGACCAGCCGCGATACCAGCCCGTCGCGCAGTTGGCTGACCAGCAACTGCTGCTCGGCGCTGGGCAGCCGCGGCAGGAAGGCGGAGAGGTCCGCGGTGAAGCTGGTGCGGCCGATGACCGCGGCGCACGCCAGCAGCGCGACCAGCCACAGCGCCAGCGCCAGGCGCGCGCCGGGCAGCGTGAAGCGCCGCGGGGCCGAGGGGGGCGAGGGTGGCGTACCGGGGGCTGCGCTCATGGGCGGCCGGCGGGGCGGATGGTCATGACAGAGCGGTCGCCGTCGGCCTGGCGGATCTCGACGCGGGTCAGCGCATCCTGGCGGCCGTCGATGCGCACCTGGCTGACCACCGCCGCCATGCGCGAATCCACCGGCGTCAGCGTCAGCGTCCAGCGGCTGGCGCGGCCTTCGAGGCCGAGCTTGTAGTAGCGCTCCAGCGTATGGCGGTTGCCGGCAAGCGTGCCGCGGATGCTTTCGATAAAGGCCGCCAGCTCGGGGTAGTTCTGCAGCGGCATGGTGAAGCGCTTGCCGTCGCGGTCCACCGTCATCATGTCGCCGTCGAGCACCATGCTCTCGGCCTTGGGCGATACGGTGCGCTTTTCCAGGTGGTCGGGCGCGGTAAAGACCAGTTCGCCGGAGGACTGCACGGGCTTGGCCAGCATCGCCAGGTACTTGGTCTCGGTGAAGCGGACCCGGCCGGATTTGCGCTGCGCCAGCGTGGACATCAGCTGGTCGACGCCGAAGGCGGGCGCGGCCTGTCCCATGGCAGGCGCAGGCGGTGCGGCGGCGCTGCCTGGCACCGAGAAGCCGAACGCAGCGCATGCCAGCAACAACAGCTGCAGCGGGCGGGCCAGGCGCCGGACGGAACCGATCGGATCAGTGTCGAAGGTTTTCAAGACGCTCAGGGGGCTCATGGCTCGTTGCCCGGCGGCGGCTGCTCCGACAGCGGCGGGCCGGCGTGCCAGAAGTCATAGAAGTTGAACCAGTTGTAGGGCGCCTTGCGGCTGAATCGCTCCAGCAGGCGCACATAACCGTCCAGTGCCGACTGCACCGCGGCTTCGCGCTGGCCGCGCGCGGTTTGCGAGAAGTCCGCCAGCGGCACGAAATGGACATCGTAGCGGTTGCCGCCGCGATACAGGCCGGTGATGAAGAACACCGGCCGGCGCAGCATGGCGGCCATGCGCAGCGGCCCGGTCGGGAAGCCGGTGGGCGCGCCGAGGAAGTCGCATTGCTGCACCGGATCGGTGGCGCGCTGCGACAAGGTGCGGTCGGCCAGCATGCCGATCATGTAGCCACGGTCGAGGTAGTCGCGCACGCGCAGCATGGTGTCGAAGCGGCCCAGCGCGATCACGTCCTGGCGCATGGCGGGGTTGATCGACTGCAGCACGTCGTTGAGCTTGTGCGCGTTTTCCTCATACATGGTAATGGCGACTTCCATGTCCGGATGCTGCCGGCCGAGCGCGCGCACGACCTCGAAGCTGCCCAGGTGCGCGCCCAGCAGGATCGCGCCGCGGCCGCGCGCCATCGCGGCTTCGAGCAGGCCCTCGCCATGGAGGCGGATGTCGAACAGGTCGAAGCGGCCGTTGAGCAGGTAGATGCGGTCGTGGATGGTCGAGGCAAAGGTGAACACATGGCGGTAGCCGTCGATCCAGTTGGCCTCGCGGCCCAGCGCGCGGTCCAGGTAGGCGCGCGAGGCATGGCGCGCCGCCGGCGAGAACAGCGTGAAATAGGCCGCGATCAGGCGCAGCACCACGCGCCCGGCCGGGCGTCCCAGTGCCAGCGAGATCCACGTCATGATGCGCAGCAGCGGGATGTTGCTGCGCTCCTTGCGCCGGGACCAGTCGGTGGTCTCCACCGGCGCGTGCCGTTTCCACAGCCAGGTCAGCATGGCGCGCCCTCCGCTGCGCACGCGCGCAGTTGCAAGGTGCCGCTGGCCACTTCGCGTCCGGCACTGCGTAGTGTGATGCGCAAGCGTTCGCTGCCATCCGTCGCCGGCCCGGCGTCGTGTTCGATCTCCACCCGCTCGCCCGGGCGCACCGGGCTCAGGAACTTGATCGCCCCGGCCTGCGCGGGCACCAGCGGCCGCCCCAGCGCCGACCCGAGCGCCAGCAGGGCGTGGTCGAGCAGCACCACGCCGGGCACGATCGGATTGCCGGGGAAATGGCCGGCCATGGCGGGGTGGCCGGCGTCGATGACGAAGGCGGGGAGGGCGGGTGCGGCACCGCGCGCACGGGACAACTCCGCCACCAGCGCCGCCAGCGCGTCGCGCGGCAGCTTGCCGGCGGCATTGCGCGGCAGGCGTTCGGCGAACAGCAGCGGGCGCGGCAGGAAGGCGGGGTCGATGCGCTCGCGCAGCGCCTGCAGGATCGCCGCCGATGTCGCGCCCGGCGCGACGACGACCGCCACCAGCCGTACCACGTGACCCTGGGCATCGCCTTCGTGGCTGTCGCCGGGCATGAAGAAGGCGCCGTCCTGCACGCCGTCGACGGCATTGAGCTGGTGCTCAAGGTAGGCCAGCGAGGTGCGCTTGCCGGCGATATTGAGCAGGTCGCCCTTGCGGCCGTGCAGCAGGAAGTGGCCGGCATCCAGCGCTTCGATGGCATCGCCGAGCGCCACCGGCTGCTCGACATGCCCGCCCTCGGCCCATGTCATGGTGTCTGCATCGCCGTCCGTTGTACGCGGCTGTAGCCGGACGCCGGGCACCAGCGTCCAGATGTCTTCCTGCGCGGTGCGGCGGGTGGCAAGCTGGCCGGTCTCGGTGCTGCCGTAGATTTCACGCAGCGGGCCGTGGAACAGGGCTTCCGCCGCGGCGGCGAGCTCGCGGCCGAGCGGCGCCGTGGCGCACAACAGCAGGTCGGCGGCCGGCATGGCCATGTCCGCCTGCACCAGTGTGCGCAGGTGCACCGGCGAGCTGACCAGCGCGCGCGGTGCTGGCACCGCGGCCAGTGCGTCGCGGACGTCGGCCGGGTAGAACGCCGGCGCCGACGCCAGTGCGGCACCGCCCTGCAGCGCCAGCATGACGGTGGCCTCCAGGCCGAACATATGCTGCGGCGGCACGGTGCCGACCAGGGTCCATGCGCGCCCGTCGCACAGGCCCAGCCGTTGCGCCGCGGCACGCGCGCCGCGGGCCATCGCGCCCCACGTCTTGCGGTGCGGCACCGGGGTCCCGGTCGAGCCGGAGGTGAAGACGTAGGCCAGGACGCGGTCGGCAGGGATCGAAGGCACGTCGGGGCATGCGCTCGCATCTGCGGCGGCGACGCCCTGGTGATAGTCGAACACCGGCATTGCCATTGCCGCGGCCGGCTGGTCCCGCAGGCAAAACACGTCCGGTGCGAACGCACGGAGCTGGCGCACCGTCTCGGGGGTTTGCGACGACGGCAGCAGCGTGGCCTTGCCCCGCAGCAGCGCCGCGCACAGGCCCACGGTGAAGCGGTAGCGGTCGGCGCAGGCGTTGAAGACGTGGTCCCCGGCCGGCAGCGCGGCGGCCAACAGCGCCACGTCGGCCAGGAACTGGCGCACGGTGACGGGCCGGCCCTGTACCCACGCCAGCAGGGCGGCAGGGGACGTGTGCGCGATGAGCGGAATCTCGGTCATGGCGGAACTGGGGCGCGCCTCAGCGCGGCATCCCGGTGCGCGCCGGTGCCACGGCCCGGGCCGCCCGGGCCGCCCGGGCTGCCATCACGGCGCGATAGCCGTGCACCGCATCCAGCAGGCCGCCGTGGCGCATGCCGGGGAAGGCGATGCGGCGGCAAGCCGCTTCGGCAGCAAACATCGCGGCGATCAGCAAGGGCGTGCCGAGGTTGGCGAAGTTCGACCACGTCGCCACCGGCGCGAGCACGAACATCAGCGTCGAGGCGCCTGCCATGGCCGCGAAGAACAGGGTCCAGGCCTGCGTCACGCGCCGTGCATAGCGGGCGTGCGACGGCGTCAGTTCGCCGTGCAGCGCGGCGGCGATCTGCGCACACAGCGGCGTGCGGCCGGCACGCAGGGTCAGGCCGAACATCAGGCCGAGCGCAACGTTGACGCCGGCGTGCTGCATCAGGTAAGTCCAGCCGAAATGGTGCGACAGCGGCGCACGCCAGAGCCAGAGCGCAGCGCATGCTGCAAACAGGGCGAACAGCGCCGGCCTTCGTCCGGCCGTGCGCAGCGCGGCCAGGAAACCGATGGCCAGGAACGGGAGGGCACCAAGAAACAATGCGGCGACTTCGGCTCCCGGGCGATGGGCGGCATAATGCAGACCGCATTCATAGGCGACGAACGCGGCGACCCCGAACATCCATCCCCGCCCGGCGGCCGCGGGTGTTGCCTGTGGCCTGGTGGCGATCGGCCGGTCCTGGGCGGACCGGGTGTGGCGGAAGGAAGATTGGCTCGAGGACATCTTAGTCGTTATCATGTGTGGCAAGCGGCGCTTTCGTCAGCAGGCCTGGCAGCAGGCCTGGCAACAGGCCTGGAATCGGCGAAACCCAAGGCCCGCGAGTATGCGCAAGGCTGCGAAGCGAACGCTTTATACCTTAAAAGACCCGCTACGCGGTGCCAGGATTCCCCAAAGCCCGGTTGATGTTGTTACCAAACTTCTCTCGGCTGGCCCGCCATCGGGGCCTTTGGTAGCATCGGCTGGCCTCCATGGCGCGCCTTGACGATCCGGCCCCGGCTGCGTCCCGCGGCGGCCCCTCTGCTGCAACATGACCGAACTCGAAACCGAACTCGCCCGCCTGATCATCGACGAACTCGACATCGCAGACCTGCGACTGGAAGACGTCACTGCCGACACGCCGCTGTACGGCGAAGGCTTCGGGCTGGACTCCATCGACATCCTGGAGATTGCCTTGCTGGTATCGCGCAAGTACGGAGTCGAACTGCGTTCGGACAATCCCGACAACAAGACCATCTTCGCCTCGCTCGGCAGCCTCGCGGCCTACGTCGCGGCGCAGCGCGCCGGCTGAGCCCGCTACCCGCCACCCGGGATCCGGAGCGCGACATGCCCCAGCATGCCACGCCACGCCCGGCGCCGGCTCCTGAGGCCGGCCCTGCGCAGCGGCAGCGGTCCCACCTGGTGCTGATCCCCAGCTACAACCCCGGCATGCGCCTGCACGGCACGCTGCAGGCCGCGCGCGCTGCCTGGGCGCCGGTATGGGTAGTGGTCGACGGCAGCACCGACGGCAGCGATCGCTGGTTGCAGGCCGAGGCCGAGGGTGCCGGCCCGGCGCTGCGCGTGCTGACGCTGCCCAGCAACCAGGGCAAGGGCGCGGCCGTGCTGCATGGCATCGAAGCCGCGGCGGCCGAGGGTTTCACCCATGTGCTGGTCATGGATGCGGACGGCCAGCACCCTGCCCAGCTGATCGGCGAGTTCATGGCCATCTCGCAGCGCGAGCCGGACGCGATGGTGCTGGGCCGGCCGGTATTCGACGCCAGCGCGCCCCGCGAACGGGTCTACTGGCGGCGCATGTCCAATTTCTGGGCCGATGTCGAGACGCTATGGGCCGGGATCGGCGATTCTCTGTACGGCTTCCGCGTCTACCCGATCGCGCCGCTGCGCGCAGTGATGCGCGAGACGCGCTGGATGCGGCGCTTCGATTTCGATCCCGAAGCGGCGGTGCGCCTGTGCTGGCGTGGTGTCCGCCCCATCAACGTGGCCGCACCGGTCCGCTACTATGCGCGGGGCGAAGGCGGCGTCTCGCACTTCCGCTACCTGCGTGACAACCTGCTGCTGACCGGGATGCACCTGCGGCTGCTGGCAGGTTGCGTGGTGCGGCTGCCGGCGCTGCTGTGGCGGCGCTTGCGGCCTGCCGGCAAGGCGGCGCCCCGGCACCCGCGCTGAGCACGGGCGGTCGGGCAAAGCAAGGAAGGCCGCGCAATGCGGCCTTCCTGCCTTCCTGCCTTTCCCAACCTGCCTTTCCGAAGCGCGAAGCTGTCAGCTGTTATTTGCCCAGCTCGTGCCCGATCACGCCGCCGACCACGGCACCGCCGATGGTACCGGCCGTGCTGCCGTCGGTCAGTTCATGGCCGGCCACACCGCCGGCGACTGCGCCCGCCGCGGTACAGCCGGCCAGCGCCATGCTTGCGCCTATCAGGAGCGCGCCTGCGAGTTTCCACATGATGGTCTCCTGCATCGTTGCCGGGCCGGCCCCGGTGGACGGGCCCATGCGTCCAGCATAGGCGCGGCCGGGCCGGCGGCCTTTCCGGCACGCGCCGAAATCGCTGTAGGAATCGGACGACGGCAGGCGGCGCGGCCGGTACCTCAGGCGTCCCCGGCGTGCAGGCGCAGGCGCTTGATCAGCGACGAGGTGTCGGCGCGGCCGCATCCCATCTGCTGCAGGTCGGCATAGAACTGGTCGACCAGTGCCGTCACCGGCAGCGCGGCGCCGTTGCGGCGCGACTCGTCCAGGCACAGGCCGAGGTCCTTGCGCATCCAGTCCACCGCGAAGCCGAAATCGAACTTGTTGTCGATCATGGTGGGGCCGCGGTTTTCCAGCTGCCAGGAGCCGGCGGCGCCCTTGCTGATGACATCCAGCACCAGCGGCATGTCCAGCCCGGCGCGCTCGCCGAAGGCGATGGCCTCGGACAGGCCCTGGATCAGGCCGGCAATGCTGATCTGGTTGACCATCTTGGCCAGCTGCCCGGCGCCGGCCTCGCCGATGCGGGTGACCGCGCGGGCATAGGCGGCGATGACCGGCTCGGCGCGCGCGCAGGCGTCGGCATCGCCGCCGCACATGATGGTCAGGATGCCTTTTTCCGCGCCGACTTCGCCGCCCGAGACCGGCCCGTCGACAAAGTGCAGGCCGCGCCCGCCGGCCGCGGCGTAGAGCTCGCGCGCCACATTGGCGCTGGCCGTGGTGTGGTCGACGAAGATGCAGCCGCTGGGCGCGCCGAAGAAGGCGCCGTCAGGGCCAGTCAGCACCGCACGCAGGTCGTCGTCGTTGCCGACGCAGGAGCACACCACCTGTGCGTCGCGCACGGCCAGTGCCGGCGTCGCTGCCGCCTTGCCGCCGAACTGCCCGACCCAGGCCTGCGCCTTGGCGGCGGTGCGGTTGTAGACCGTGACCTCATGCCCCTTGGCGGCGAGGTGGCCGGCCATGTGGAAACCCATGACGCCCAGGCCGAGAAATGCGACACGCATGCTGCTGCTCCGTTGCTTGATCTGTTTGTGGAATCGGTGAGGGCGCGGGGCTAGGGCCGTGCCCGGCCCCAGAGTATACGGGCGGAAGCAGGCGGGGCGCAGATACAGCAGGGTGGAATGGAGGCCATAACACAGTGACGAGGAGGCAATGCCGTTCAGTCAAGGTATCAAGCCCCACCGTCATTCCCGCCTTCGCGGGAACGACGGTGGTTAGCCGAACGGCATTAGTGACGAGGGCGGCGGCATCTACGCCCATGTCACTGTGAAATCGGAAATACCCATGTCATGGGTATCTGGACCCCATCCAATGCCTACTCCGGCTTCACCCCCGCCTCCCGGATCACCGTATTCCACTTGCCCACCTCCGCCTTGATCCGCGCACTCGCCTGCGCCGGCGTCGTCCACGTGGCAATCGCCCCTTGCTTGAGCAGCGTGGCCTGGACCTCCGGCTCGGCCAGGATCTTCTTCAGGTCGCCGCTGAGCCGGTCGATCACCGGCGCCGGCGTGCCGGCCGGTGCGACGATGCCGAACATCGAGCTGACTTCGAAGTCCTTGAGCCCGGCCTCGGTGGCGGTGGGCACGTCGGGCAGCGCGTTGACACGCTCGGGCGAGGCCACCGCCAGGGCGCGGATCTTGCCGGTCTTGACGTAGGCCTGGGCCGCGGGAACGGTCTCGACCATGCTCAGCACCTGCCCGCCGATCAGGTCGGTCATGGCCGGGCCGCTGCCTTTGTACGGCACATGCAGCATCTCCACGCCGGCCATGCGCTTGAACATCTCGCCGGCCAGATGCTGCGGAGAACCGTTGCCTGCCGAGGCGAAGGTGATGGCGCCGGGCCTGGATTTCGCCAGCGAGACCAGTTGCGGCAGGCTGCTGGCGCTGACCGAGGGATTGACCACGAACACCAGCGGCACGGTGCCGACGATCGACACCGGCGCAAAGCTCTTCTCCAGGTCGTAAGGCACGCGGCTCTTGTACAGCGCGGCGTTGATGGCGTGGCTGGTGAGCGCGCCCAGCAGCAGGGTATAGCCATCGGCGGGCGACTTGGCGACCAGCTCGGCGCCGATATTGCCCGCGGCGCCGGCGCGGTTGTCGACCACGACCTGCTGGCCGAGCGTGGTGGACAGGCGCTGGGCAAGCGTGCGGCCGATCACGTCGGTGGCGCCGCCGGGCGGGTAGGGCACGACCAGCCGGACCGGCTTGGCGGGATAGGCGTCCGCGGCCATGCCCGATACCGGGGCGAGAAGCATGCCGGCAAATGCGAGCGAAGCGACCAGGATGGAGCGGCGAGGGGTGCGGCGAGGCGCAGCGATGGCGCGAGAGGCCGTGGGCGAAATGCCAGGCATGTGGGGTCTCCTGTGCCGGGAAATCGTTGGAATGGGAATGGATCGGCGGGCGGCGGCTGGCCGCCGGCGGATGACGCCCGGCTCGTTATCGGGGCCAAGTGTAGGCCGCACCGCTTGATTGATGAATCCGTATTTTTCTATCGACTGATCTCTAAATTGAATCAATTTATGCGGTGCGATACTGGGCTTGCGCTGCGTCCGCATTGGCCGCTAAGCTTCCGGCCATCGATTATCAATAATTTCATTGGAGATAGCCCTCATGTCCGCCAACGATCCCAGCAAGCCCGATGCCACCCGACCGCAAGGTCTGGCCAAGGGCCTGACCAACTACGGCGACACCGGCTTCTCGCTGTTCCTGCGCAAGGCCTTTATCAAGGGCGCGGGCTATACCGACGACGCGCTGTCGCGGCCGGTGATCGGCATCGTCAACACCGGCAGCAGCTACAACCCCTGCCACGGCAACGCGCCGCAGCTGATCGACGCGGTGCGGCGTGGCGTGATGCTGGCCGGCGGCCTGCCGGTGGATTTCCCGACCATCTCGGTGCACGAGAGCTTTTCCGCGCCGACCAGCATGTACCTGCGCAACCTGATGTCGATGGACACCGAGGAAATGATCCGCGCGCAGCCCATGGACGCGGTGGTGCTGATCGGCGGCTGCGACAAGACCGTGCCGGCGCAGCTGATGGGGGCGGCCTCGGCCGGCGTGCCGGCGATCCAGCTGGTGACGGGCTCGATGCTCACCGGCGCGCATCGCGGCGAGCGCGTGGGCGCCTGCACGGACTGCCGCCGCTACTGGGGCCGCTATCGCGCGGAAGAGATCGATGCCGCCGAGATCGCCGACGTCAACAACCAGCTGGTGGCCAGCGTCGGCACGTGCTCGGTGATGGGCACGGCCAGCACCATGGCGTGCGTGACCGAGGCGCTTGGCATGATGGTGGCCGGCGGTGCCTCGGCGCCGGCGGTGACGGCCGACCGCATCCGCGTGGCCGAGCGCACCGGCACCACGGCGGTGGCGATGGCCAAGGCGCGCCTGACGCCGGACCGCATCCTGAACGGCAAGGCGTTCGAGAACGCACTGCGCGTGCTGCTGGCGATCGGCGGCTCGACCAACGGCATCGTGCACCTGACCGCCATTGCCGGCCGCCTCGGCATCGATATCGACCTGGCGGGCCTGGACCGCATGAGCCGCGAGACGCCGGTGCTGGTCGACCTCAAGCCCTCGGGCCAGCACTACATGGAGGACTTCCACAAGGCCGGCGGCATGGCCACGCTGCTGCGCGAGCTGCGCCCGCTGCTGCACCTGGACACGCTGACCGTGTCCGGCCGCACGCTCGGCGAAGAGCTTGACGCCGCGCCGCCCCCGTTTGCGCAGGACGTGATCCGCAGCGCCGCCGACCCGATCTACCCGGCCGGCGGCCTGGCCGTGCTGCGCGGCAACCTGGCGCCGGGCGGCGCCATCATCAAGCAGTCCGCCGCCGATCCGGTGCTGATGGAGCACGAGGGCCGCGCCGTGGTGTTCGAGAACGCCGAGGACATGGCGCTGCGCATCGACGACGAAACGCTCGACGTCAGGGCCGACGATATCCTGGTGCTCAAGCGCATCGGGCCCACCGGCGCGCCCGGCATGCCGGAGGCCGGCTACATGCCGATCCCGCGCAAGCTGGCGCGCGCCGGGGTCAAGGACATGGTGCGCATCTCGGACGGCCGCATGAGCGGCACCGCGGCGGGCACCATCGTGCTGCACGTGACGCCGGAAGCGGCCATCGGCGGCCCGCTGGCGCTGGTGCAGAGCGGCGACCGCATCCGCCTGTCGGTGCGCGAGCGCGACCTGACGCTGCTGGTCGATGACGCAGAACTGGCGCGCCGCGCCGCGGCGCAGCCGGTGGAGCGCCCGCGCGCGGAGCGCGGCTACCGCAAGCTGTTCCTGGAGACCGTGACGCAGGCCGACCAGGGTGTCGACTTCGACTTCCTGCGCGCGACGCAGACCGTCGATACCGTGCCGCACCAGCGCTGAGCCATGCCCGAGATCACCGCACAGTCCGAAGCCGGCGCCATGCAGCAGGCCGTCGATACGCTGGAGGAAGACATCGTCTTCGGCCGCCTGCATCCACGCGAGCGGCTGACCGAGGACGACCTGATGGCGCGTTTCGCCCTCAAGCGGCATGTGGTGCGGCAGGTGCTGGCGGGGCTGGAGGCGATCGGCGTGGTCGAGCGCAAGCGCAACGTGGGCGCGGTGGTGCGCGCGTTCTCCGCGCGCGAGGTGCTGGAACTGTACGCCCTGCGCGAAGTGCTGGAATGCCATGCGGCCGCGCAGATCGACCTGCCGGTACCGCCGGCACGGCTGGCGCCGCTGGCCGCCGTGCAGAAGCAGCACGACGCTGCCGTGGCCGCCGGCGATGCGCGCGCGGTGTTCCGCATCAACCAGGCCTTTCACCGCGAGCTGTTCGCGCTGACCGGCAATGCCGTGCTGCAGCAGGCCATCGGCGACTATGCGCGCCGCACCCACCCGATCCGCTTCGGCACGCTGGCGGCCGCGGCCTACCGCGAGCGCGCGCGGCAGGAGCACTGGGCCATGATCGAGGCGTTGCGGCAGGGCGACCGCGAGGCGCTGGTCGACCTGTGCCGCCGCCACCTGCTGCCGTCGCGCGATGCCTATCTCGCCGCGGAGCAGGCCCGGGGCGCTGCCTGAACGGATCCGGTCGCGCGTCGCCGCCACCGCCGCGTGGCAGCGGCATCACAGCGAAGTCAGAACCCGCCTACGCCGCCGTCCGCCATCGTCCTATCCCTTGCGCGCGTGACGCTGCCTACATTGGAAGCAGCGTCACCACCGCAAGGAGCCGATTCATGTCATTCGCGCTATACATCATTGGCTTGCTGGTCCTGGTCGGCGGCATCGCCTGGGCGATGTCAACGGCCGGCCTCGCGACCGTCTATATCGGCATTGCCTGCCTGATCGTGCTCGGCATCGGCATCATGATGGCCGTCTCGCGCACGCGTACCAAAGACCCGTCCTGAAGCTTGCGGGCCCGGCTGTGTGCCGGGCCCGTCCGGGCGCCCCTGGCGCTCCTTGTGCCCCTGCTGCACGCCGCGCAGCGGCGGACGCAACAGGCTGGCGAGCCATGCCTGCTGTATCACCTGGGCGATCTGGTTGAAGGCTTCCTTGGAGATCACCGCCTCCTCGCGCATCGTTTCCAGCGAGAGCCGGCCCTTGCGCAGCGCAAACAGCATCAGCAGGCGCCGTTCCAGCGCCTCGGTGTACTCGCCGAATTTCTCGCGCATCTCGGCCAGGCCTTCGCCGGCGGCCTGGAAGCGGTCCTCCAGCACGCCGTCGAGCACCGTCGCCATGCGCGCGCCGAACACCGGCGTCAGCATCGAGCGGTTGTAGCGCCGCAGCCGGTCCAGCACGGTCTGGCGGCAGATCAGCAGCTCGAAGCGATCGGCCAGCGCGCGCGCCAGCGGCCGGTCGATCGACAGCCGGCGGTGCAGGAACAGCGCCACGCGGAAACCCAGGTGATAGTCGAGGATATGGCGTGCCGCGCGGTTATAGCCGATGCGCCCCTGCTCGCGCGCGGCATCGATCATCTGCGAGGTATTGCGCATCATCGCGTCAAGGTTTGCGACCGAGATCACGCCGTCGCCATACTCCGGGATCAGCTCGCGCTCGCGCGTGGCCAGCGTGACCAGGCCGATGGTCAGGCGGTCGCGTTCGGACAAGGCGGTATTGAAGTCGAACTCGGCCGAGCCCAGTTCGATGCCGTGCCGGTACTGCTGCGCCGCGTCGCGCGCGGCGGCCGGCGGCAGGTCGAACGAGTCGGCCACGCGCGCCAGCATGGCCTCGACTTCCTCGGTCGAAAGCCGGATCGCCTGCTGCTGCAGCGCGCGTTCCTGCGGCGAAAGCTGGTCCAGCCCCAGCCGGTGGATCAGGCGGCGCAGCGTGGTGCCGTTCAGCAGCAGGCTCACCAGCACGAAGCCGGTTGCCAGGATGGCGACGAAGTGGCGCGCTTCATAGGTCAGGCTGGTGTTTTCGGCAATGCCCAGCGCCAGCACCAGCGTCACCGCGCCGCGCAGGCCGCCCCAGGCGATGGCCAGCTTGAAGGCATTGTCGATGGGCGCGCTCAAGCGCATCCATGACAGCAGCGGCAGCAGCCCGAACAGCGTGACCAGCCGCGCGGCCAGCGCCGCGGCCACCAGGATCAGCAGCAACACCCCGTGGTGGCGCGTCACGCCCGCCAGCAGCGACGGCACGCGCACGGCGGCCAGCAGGAATACCATGGCGCCGGCAATGCCCGCGAACTGCTCCCAGATCATGCGCAGATGGCGCCAGTTCGGCGGGTTCAGGCGCGTCGGCCCGAGTGCGCTGACCATCAGGCCGGCGCAGACCACCGCGACCACGCCCGACACGCCCAGCGCCTGTTCGGCCAGCAGGTACAGCGGGTACGGCAGCGCCAGCGTCAGCGCGCTTTCGGCCATGGCCAGCCCGGCCAGGCGCGGCAGCAGGTCGGACAGCAAACGTCCGGCCAGCACGCCGCACAGCACGCCCCCCGCGAACGACCACGCCAGCTCGCGCAGGCCCGCGCCAAGCGTTGCCTGCGCGCCGTGGCCGGTCAGCATCGCCACCAGCACGCCGACGATGGCGATGGCGGCGGCGTCGTTCAGCAGGCTTTCGCCTTCCACCAGCCGGATCAGCCGCGCGGGCGCGCCCACGTCGCGGAAGATCGCGATCACCGCGGCGGGATCGGTGGTGGCGACCACCGCGCCCAGCAGCAGGCACACCGCCAGCGGCATGCCGCTGGCCGCGGCGGTGGCGACGCCGATCATCGCGGTGGCCACCACCACGGCCACCACGGCGAGCAGCAGGATCGGCGCCGCATCGGGCAGCATGCTGCGCACGTCGGCGGTCAGCGCCGCGTGGAACAGCAGCGGCGGCAGGAAGATCCACAGGTAGGCCTCGGGCGGCAGCGCGGGGTCGATCAGCGGATGCAGGAAATGGTGCGCGAAGTCGGGGTGGGCGGCGTCGATGGCGACGTAGCCGGCGCCGATGGCGATGCCGATCGCCGACAGCAGCGTCGATTCCGGCAGCACCAGCCGCGCGGCCGCGACCTGCACCACCGCGACGATGGCCAGCAGCGCGCCGGCCAGGATCAGGATATCGACGATGATGCTCATGCGCCGGCCTCCGCGGCGGCGGCGCCGGCCGCGGCGGGGTGCGCCAGCTGCGTGCGCACCGCCGCGGCCAGTTCGGCGGCAGCGGGGGACAGCGTGCGGTTGCGCGAGGTCACCAGCCCGATCGAGCGCTCGGTCACCGGCGCGGTCAGCAGCCGCTCGACGATGCCGGGCTGGCGCACGGTGCCGGCCGCGATCTCGGGCAGCGCCGCTACGCCGAAGCCGCATTCGACCATGGCCGCGATGGTGGCAAGGTGCTCGGCCTCGAACACGGGCTGGAAGCGGATCCTGTTCTGCAGGAAGGCCCATTCGGCGTACTGGCGCACGCTGCTGGGATGCGTCATCGACACATGCGGCGCGGCGGCGGTATCGGCCCAGCGCAACGAGCCGCTGCTGCGCGCCAGCGGGTGCGCCGACGGGATCAGCAGCACGAAGCGGTCGGACAGCAGCGGCTCGTAGTGCAGGTCGGCCTGCTGCGGATCGGCCGCGGTCAGCGCAAAGTCCACTTCGCCGGCGCGCACCAGGTCAAAGGCCGGGCCGGACAGCGTGTCGATCACCTTCAGCGCCACTTCCGGGCGCGCCCGGTGGTAGGCCATCAGCACGCGCGGCAGCATGCGGGCCGCCAGCGACGGCAGCGCCGCCACGGCCACCTGGCCGCGCTCGGCGCTGGCAATGCCGGTGACGGCGTCGATGGCGCCGCGAAAGGCGGCCTGCAGCAGCGCGGCCTGCTGCATGAAGACCTGGCCCGCGGCGGTCAGGCGCACGGTGCGGGTAGTGCGATCGAACAGGCGCACGCCGAGCGATTCCTCGATGCGCAGGATCTGCGTGGACAGGGCGGACTGCGACAGGTGCAACTGGCTGGCGGCCTGGCGGTAGTTGAGCGTGCGGCCGAGCACCAGCATGGTCTCGATGTCCCGCATCGACAGGTTGAGTTTCATGGTCGGGCAGTGGCGGGCGCGGTGCGCCTCGCGGAAAACATGCGAGGCACGACAGGCCGGATCGCGCGATTGATCTGATTTGTGGATCATTTTATCCACAGAATCGACTTCATCAATCAAAGCGAGTTCTCTACACTGCCGGGAATCCGTTGTCCGGCGCGCTCTGTGGCCGCCGGGGCAGCCCACCGATCCCGCAGGATTTTCCCGGAGAACCTATGCCGAACCCGACCGAACCGGTCACCACGAGCCCGCTGGGCCACCCTGGCGCCGCCCATGCGGTGGTGGTGGGCGGCGGCACCATGGGCGCCGACGTCGCCGTGGTGCTGACCCGCGCCCTGTGCCGCACCACGGTGGTCGAGCCCGACGCCACGCGCGGCGCCGCGCTGCCCGGACGGGTGCGCGACAACCTGATGGCCATCGGCCGCGCCGAGGGCGCCGGCCGCCTGTCCGTGGCCGCCTCGCTTGATGACGTCGACTGGGCCACGGTCGACCTGGTGATCGAGTGCATCCCCGAGCGGCTGGAACTCAAGCAGCAACTGTTCGCCGACCTGGTCCGGCGCGCGCGGCCCGACACGGTGCTCGCCAGCAACAGCTCGAGCTTCCCGATCAGCGCGATCGGCGCCGGGCTGGAGTCGCGCGCGCGCATGCTGGGCCTGCATTTCTTCATGCCGGCGCACCTGGTGCCGCTGGTCGAAGTGGTGATGGGCGAGGCCAGCGACGAAGGCTGCGCCGACGCCCTGATCGCGTTCATGCGCCGCTGCGCGATGGTGCCGGTGAAAGTGCGCAAGGACCTGCCGGGCTTCCTCGCCAACCGGCTGCAGCACGCGCTGTCGCGCGAGGCTTTCAGCCTGATCGACCGCGGCATTGCCTCGCCCGAGGACGTGGATGCCGCGGTGCGCTTCGGCTTCGGCTTCCGCTTCCTGGCCGCGGGCCCGGTGCTGCAGCGCGACCATGCCGGCATCGACGTGCATGCCGCCGCCGCTGCCACCATGTACCCGAGCTTCTGCAACGACGACCATCCCGCGCGTTGCCTGGCCGAGCGCGCCGCCGACGGCCGCCACGGCATGAAGCGCGGCGAGGGCTTCTATGTCTGGAGCCCCGAAGCCATTGCCGCCGAGCGCGCGCGCTACGACCGCCTGCTGCGCGCCGGCCTCGACCTGATCGCCCCTGAATTGCCCGAGATCCAGCCATGACCCAAGCCAATCCCTCCGCCCCGGCACAATCCGCCGCCACCCGCGCGGCGCTGGCCGATTCGCCGCTGATCGTCACGGTGGCGCCCAACGGCGCCTACAAGCAGTCTGCCGACCATCCCGCGGTGCCGCTGACCGCCGCGGCGCTGGCACAGGAAGCGCGCGCCTGCCTCGATGCCGGCGCCGCCATGATGCATATGCACGTGCGCGACGCGCAGGGCCGCCATTCGCTCGACGCGCAGGCCTACCGCGACGCGCTCGCCGCGGTCAGGCAGGCGGTCGGCGACTCGTTGCTGGTGCAGGTGACCAGCGAAGCCGCTGGCGTCTACAAGGCCCCCGCGCAGATGGCGATGGTGCGCGAGCTGCGGCCCGAAGCCGTGTCGGTGGGGCTGCGCGAGGTGGCGGTGCCAGAGATCCCGGAAGGCGAACTGGCCGCGTTCTTTGCCTGGCTGGCGCAAGAACGCGTGATGACGCAGGTGATCCTGTACGACGCGGCCGATGTGCGCCGCTGGCATGCGCTGCGCGCGCGCGGGCTGGTGCCGGCGGGGGCGTGGTCGCTGCTGTATGTGCTGGGGCGCTATTCGGCGGGGCAGGTCTCGTCGCCGCACGACCTGCTGCCGTTCCTGCAGGTGGCCGCGGAAAGCGACGATGCGCTGCCGTGGGCGATCTGCGCCTTCGGCCGCGAAGAGAATGCGTGCGTGACCGCGGCCGCCGCGTTCGACGGCCATGTGCGGGTGGGGTTCGAGAACAACCTGCTGCTGCGCGACGGCAGCCGCGCGCCCGGCAACGCCGCGCTGGTGGCGCAGGCTGTGCAGGGCGGGCTCACGCTGGGCCGGCCGATCGCCGACGCCGCGGATGCGCGCCGGATCTACGGCGCGGTGCGCTGATGCGGTCCCGCGTGCGCGGCGTGGCGGCTGCGTGGCGGGCGCGTGGGGGCTGGGGAGGTCAGGCCCCGTCGCTGAAGCTGTCGCGCGGGCCGTTGGGGTTGTGCGCGCCGTCGGTGAACGTGCTGCGCGGCCCGGTGGCGGTGTGTGCGCCATCGGTAAAGCTGCTGCGGGTGCCGGTGGCCGTATGCGCGCCGTCGGTGAACGAACTGCGCGTGCCGGTGACGCTGCGCGCGCCGTCGCTGAACGGATCGACGCTGCGCGGTGCAGCTTGCGCGGTGCCGACCACGGTCGCAATCAGCGCGGTGGCGACAAAGACTTGCCTGAGTACTTGCATTGGATGCTTCTCCATCAGAGTGCCAGCCCGGGACGGGAGGCGGTAGAGAGAAGTCTAGGCACTCGCCCTCCACGCCAGCATGACGCCCGCATGACATTGCCGTCATGCAGCATTGGCCTGCGCGGCAAGCTCATGGCAAGCGCACGGCAAAATCCAGGGAAATGCGCCGCGCCGTCACGCGCAAACGCCGGCAGCGCCGGCAAAGGCTGTAGAATCATGGCTATCCGACCGGCCTGCGGTTCCATCGCCGGTCTTCATTGCCCGCGGGAATGCAGCGGGCCTCTCACGATAGTCATGTCCGAGTCTGATTCAGCCAAACTCGCTGCGGTGGCCTGGATCCACGAGCAAATGGACCGTCATGCATTGACGCTTGACGACCTGGTCGCCGCGGGATGCTTTGACAAGGTCCCGGCGCCCGCTGTGGAATCTTCACGCAAGGCCGCGCCCGAGGCGGGCGCCGATGTTGCCAGTGCCAAAGTCGCCAAAGCCGCCAAAGCCAACGGCGCACCACGTCCGCTCTATCGCAATGCCCTGGGGCAAAGCTGGGACGGCGAGGGCGAATACCCCGACTGGCTGCAGCGCGCGGTCAATGCGGGGCAATCGATCGAGTTCTTCCGCGTCGAGTAAGCCGCACGCGCAGCGCCAGCCGCTGCGTGGCAGTCAACGGGTTGCAGCCGGAAACGCCGCCAGGCGCGGCGTGGCGCTTCAGCAGCGCCTGGCGAAAGGCAGCAGGTCGTTGAAGACCGCCGGTGTCGACATCGGCGCCACATGGGCCCAGTGGGCCATCACCTCGGGCGGCAGTTCCGGGAGTTCGCTTGCGGCGGCGGCAGGCTGCGCCGGCAGCGTGGCGGTGTCGTTGTCCGACGGCTGCGGCGATCCGGCATCCTGCAGTTGCAGCGGCACGCCTTGTCCGCCGGGTTCCGCCATGACCTGCACGGTGGCGCCGCGGCAGTTGCCTTCGCTGCCGCCGCCCAGAGCGGCTTCGGCTTCCATCTTGGCTGCGGCATGCCGTTCCGGCAGCGACAGCCCGGAGGCCTGGGCCGCGCTGCATACGGTCGTCACGGCCGCGGCGGCGCCGGACACGGGCAGCGCGATCAGGGCAAGCGACAGCAGCAGGGAATTCGGCAGACGCGGCAGGCGTTTCATCAGGCGGGAGGGCTAGGCGGACAGGAAAGGAAAGCGCGCGGCGCGCGGGGGAACCATCGGCCGGGCCGGCGGTCAACGCCCATTTTACTGGCATTTACCCGCAAAAAGCTGTATTTGCGATGACATTTCTGAAATCTTTGCCCATTTCCGGCCATCCTCGGCTAGCGTTACGCCATGGCGGCACTGGCGCCGCCGGAAAGTGACTGACACATGCGTATCCTGATTGTCGAGGACGAACCCAAGGCGGGCGACTACCTGCTCAAGGGCCTCACCGAATCCGGCTTCGTGGTGGACCTGGCGCGCGACGGCGTCGACGGCCTGGCCCATGCGCGCGAGCACCCCTACGACCTGATCGTGCTGGACGTGATGCTGCCGAACCTGGACGGCTGGCAGGTGCTGCGCGAACTGCGCCGCGAGCGCGATACGCCGGTGCTGTTCCTGACCGCGCGCGACGAGCTGTCCGACCGCCTCAAGGGTTTGGAGCTGGGCGCCGACGACTACATGGTCAAGCCGTTCGCCTTCGCGGAGCTGGTGCTGCGCATCCGCACCATCCTGCGCCGCGGGCCGCTGCGCGAGAGCGAATTCATCGAAGTGGCCGACCTGCAGATCGACGCCATCCGCCGCCGCGTGGTGCGCGCCGGCCAGAAGATCGACCTGACCTCGAAGGAGTTTGCGCTGCTGTACCTGCTGGCGCGCCGCCGCGGCGAGGTGCTGTCGCGCTCGCTGATCGCGTCCCAGGTGTGGGACGTCAACTTCGACAGCAACACCAACGTGGTCGACGTGTCGATCCGGCGCCTGCGCGCCAAGGTCGACGACCCGTTTCCGCGCAAGCTGATCCATACCCGGCGCGGCATGGGCTATGTCCTGGATGATGGCGAAGACAGCGATGGCTGCGGGCCCGCCGCGGCATGATGCGGCTGCCGTCATCCCTTACCACGCGGCTGGCGCTGGCGTACGGGCTGGCCACGGCCGCGATCCTGGTCAGCGTGGCCGCCTACCTGTCCAGCGCGCTGTCGGCGCAGCTGGAGGGCCGCGATGAGAGCGAGCTGGTCAGCGAAGTGCTGCTGGTGCGCCACCTGCTGCGCGAAGTGCGCAGCGAGGCGGAAATCCGCGCCGATACGCACCGGTTCGCCGATATCGCCATGGGCCATGAAGGGCTGATCCTGGTGGTGCGCACGCGCCAGGGCGAGCCGCTGGTCACGCTCAATCCGCGCAACGAGGCCGTGCCGCCGCTGCGCGTGCTGCCGGCCAGCACGCAGCCTGACAAGGACATGCTGCAGACCTGGCATCCGCGCAACGGCGTGCCTTCGCGCGGCATTGCCGCGCTCGGCCAGCTCGGCGATTCCGACAAGGCCGTCGAGATCGTGGTGCTGCGCGATGCCGGCTACCGCGTGGCGCTGATCCGCGAATACCGCTACCGGCTGCTGTGGGCGACGCTGTGCGGCGCGGCCGTGGCGGCCGGGCTCGGTTTCGTGCTGGCGCGGCGCGGGCTGCGGCCGCTGCGGCGCATGGCCACCGATGCGGCCGCGGTGACCACCAGCCGGCTTGCCACCCGGCTCGATGTGGGCAGTGCGCCCGCCGAGCTGCGCGAGCTGGCGGCAGCGCTCAACGACATGCTGGCGCGGCTGCAGGACAGCTTCTCGCGGCTGTCCGAGTTCTCGGCCGACCTGGCGCACGATTTCCGCACCCCGATCAGCAACCTGATCGGCCAGACCCAGGTGACGCTGGCGCAAAGCCGCGGCGTGGCGGAATACGAGGCGCTGCTCGAATCGAACCTGGAAGAGTACGAGCGGCTGGCGCGCATGATCGAGAACATGCTGTTCCTCGCCCGCGCCGACCATGCGCAGGTGGCGCTGGGCGTGCGCACGCTGGACGCACGCGAAGAGCTCGACAGGATGGCCGAGTATTTCGAGGCGGTCGCGGCCGACCGCGACGTCGCGCTGGCGGTTGGCGGACACGCACTGGTGCAGGCCGACAAGACGCTGCTGCGGCGCGCGGTCACCAACCTGCTCGACAATGCGCTGCGCCACGCGCCCGCGGGCACCACGGTGCGGCTGGATGCCACGCGCATTCCGGCGCCGGGCGGCGGCGCCACTACCAGCATCCGCGTCAGCAATGCGGGACCGGCAATCCCGCCGGAAACGCTGCCGCATATCTTCGGGCGCTTCTATCGCGCGGATCCGTCGCGCCGCAATTCCGCCACGTCGACCGGTCTCGGCCTGGCGATTGTCGACACCATCATGCGGCTGCACGGCGGCAGCGTGACCGTGCGCAGCCTTGACGGGGAAACGGTGTTCTCGCTGCAATTTCCCGCCGACGGCGCGGCTGCGGCGCAGGCTCCTGCCAGGGTGGCTTGAATCGTCCCACTCCCGCCCCCTGCGCTTGCATGTGCCCGGCACGCGCGCATAATGGCGCGCGTGCCGGCAGCGGCAACTCCGGCCGGCGCATCCCTACGCAACCAGGATCACAACCCACAAGGAGCGTGACATGCAGGTGCAACCCTATCTGGATTTTGGCGGCCGCTTTGATGAAGCCGTGGCGTTCTACGGCAAGGTGCTGGGCGCGCAGGTGACGTTCGCGATGCGCTACAAGGAGGCGCCGCCGGACCAGGGCATGCAGATCCCGGAAGACTGGAAAGACAAGGTGATGCACGCCAATATCCAGTTCGGCGAGACCCAGCTGATGGCGTCCGATGGCCGCCCGGGCGAGCGTCCGGCCTTCAGCGGCTTCAGCCTGTCGGTCGGCGCGGTCAGCAAGGAAGAGGGCGAGCGCATCTTCAACGGGCTGGCCGAGGGCGGGCAGGTGGTGGTGCCGTACCAGAAGACGTTCTGGGCCGAAGGCTTCGGCATGCTGGTGGATCGCTTCGGCATGTCGTGGATGGTCAATTGCGAGCACTGAGGGACCGCTTGACTCTGTAGCCGCTACAGGGTCTTCAATGTCATCAGGTCAAACCACGCGAACAACAAGAGATGGCTCGCACGTCACCTGAAGACGCACTGCCCCGGGATCACGCCGGCCCGGGGCACGATCATTCCGCACACCGCCATGCGCATGGCCACGAACAGGGTCATGACCACGATCACCACGGCGATCATGGCCATGGGGACGGGCATGCGCATGCGGCCCCGGCCACGGCGCACGCCTGCTGCGGCGGCGGCTGCGCATCGACGATCCCGCTGGCACCTGTCGCCGCCGCGCCGGTCGAGGTGCCGGCCGGCGCCCGCGCCGCCGCCTATCGCATCGACGCGATGGACTGCCCGACCGAGGAAACGCTGATCCGCAACAAGCTGGGCAATATGGCCGGCGTGGCGGCGCTGGAGTTCAACCTGATCCAGCGGGTGCTGACGGTCCACCATACGCTGCCGTCGCCGGAGCCGGTGGTCGCGGCCATCCGCAGCCTCGGCATGCAGGCGGTGCCGCTGGATGCCGAAGCCGCGCAGCAGGTGCTGCCCGAGACCACCGCACGCAAGCCGTGGTGGCCGCTGGCGCTGGCCGGCGTGGCAGCGGTCGGCGCGGAAGTGGCCGAATGGCTGGCGCTCGGCCTGCCCTGGTTGCCGGCCGCGCTGGCGCTGGCGGCGGTGGCGCTGGGCGGCCTGACCACTTACCGCAAGGGCTGGATCGCGCTGCGCAACGGCAACCTCAATATCAATGCGTTGATGAGCATCGCCGTCACCGGCGCGCTGCTGCTGCGCCTGTGGCCCGAAGCGGCGATGGTGATGGTGCTGTTCGCCCTGGCCGAGCGCATCGAGGCCGCCTCGCTGGACCGCGCGCGCAATGCGATCCGCGGGCTGATGGCGATGGCGCCGGAGCAGGCGACGGTGCGCCGCGACGACGGCAGCTGGGAAGCCGTGTCCGCGGCCAGCGTCGCCGTCGGCGCGCTGGTGCGGCTGCGCCCCGGCGAGCGCGTGGCGCTGGACGGCAAGGTCGTGCGCGGCCAGTCGGCGCTGGACCAGGCGCCCATCACCGGCGAAAGCGTGCCGGTCGACAAGGCCGAGGGCGACCCGCTCTTCGCCGGATCGATCAACCAGTCGGGCGAGCTGGAATACACCGTGACCGCGCCCGCCAGCGACTCGACGCTGGCGCGCATCATCCACGCGGTGGAAGCCGCGCAGGGCAGCCGCGCGCCGACGCAGCGCTTCGTCGACCGGTTCTCGCGCATCTACACCCCGACCGTGTTCGCGATTGCCGTGGCGGTGGCGGTGGTGCCGCCGCTGCTGGCCGGCGGCGGCTGGGTCGACTGGATCTACAAGGCGCTGGTGCTGCTGGTGATCGCCTGCCCGTGCGCGCTGGTGATCTCCACGCCGGTGACCATCGTCAGCGGCCTGGCGGCGGCCGCTCGCCGCGGCATCCTGGTCAAGGGCGGGGTCTACCTGGAGCAGGGCCGGCACCTGGCCTGGGTAGCGCTGGACAAGACCGGCACGATCACGCACGGCAAGCCGGTGCAGACCGGCCATGCGCTGCTGGCCGACGCGCCGCCGCAGGCGCGCGCCATCGCCGCCAGCCTGGCCGCGCGCTCGGACCACCCGGTGTCGCGCGCGGTGGCGGCCGCGGCGGCGGAAGCGGGCATTGCGACGCTGCCGGTGGACGATTTCGAGGCGCTCGCCGGACGCGGCACGCGCGGGAAGGTGCAGGGCGTTGAATACCAGCTGGGCAACCACCGGCTGGTGCATGACCTGGGCGCCTGCTCGCCGGCGCTGGAGGCGCGCCTGGAAGCGATCGAGCGCGAAGGTCGGACCGTGGTGCTGCTGGCGCGCGTCGAAGACAACGGCGCTGCCACCGCGCTGGCGCTCTTTGCGGTGGCCGACACGGTGCGCCAGACCAGCCGGCAGGCGATTGCCGAACTGCATGCGCTGGGCGTGAAGACGCTGATGCTGTCGGGCGACAACCCGCATACCGCGCAGGCCATCGCGGCCGAGGTCGGCATCGACGAGGTGCGCGGCAACCAGCTGCCGCAGGACAAGGCCGACGGCATCGCCGCCCTCACCGACGCCGCGCACGCGCGCGGCGGCCGCATCGGCATGGTCGGCGATGGCATCAACGACGCACCGGCGCTGGCGCGCGCCGATATCGGCTTCGCCATGGGCGCGGCCGGCACCGACACCGCCATCGAGACCGCCGACGTGGCGCTGATGGACGACGACCTGCGCAAGATCCCGGAGTTCGTCCGGCTGTCGCGCCGCACCTCGCGCATCCTGGTGCAGAACATCACGCTGGCGCTGGGCATCAAGGCGGTGTTCCTGGCGCTGACGGTGATGGGGATGGGGACGATGTGGATGGCGGTGTTCGCCGATATGGGGGCGAGCTTGCTGGTGGTGTTCAATGGGCTGCGGGTGGGGGCGCAGCGCGGGGCTTGACTACTGCTGACGGTTTGCTCCCTCTCCCGCTTGCGGAAGAGGGAGCACGCAATCGGTATAGGGGAGGCCTCGTCAGCGCACTGGCGGCTGGATAATCAACTCCCCGCTCCGCCCCGGAATCTCCCCCCACGTGACCGGCAACTGCGGCAACCCGCTCCGCTCCAGCCCGCGATACCACGCCGCCATCGACACCAGCTCGTGCCCCTGCGCGCGCCATCCCGCCAGCAGCCGCTCGAACACCGGCGCCAGCTTGCCGCCTTCGAGCTCGGTATGCAGCGTAAAGACATGGTCGCGCGGGCCTTCGGTCAGCTTCAGCAGCGCGGTATGGACATTGTCTTCGGCCAGCCCGTCCGTGCCGATCAGTTCGTCCAGCGTCGGCAGCGTGGTCGGCATCTGCACGTGCCGGCACGGCACGCCGCCGATCGTGGGAATATAAGGCGCCGTGCCGCGGCCATCCGACGCATAGGCCATGCCCCAGTCGTCGATCTGGCGGAACGCGTCCTCGTTCATCTGCCAGCCCGCTGCGCCATGCGTCGCCGGCGCTTCGCCGAAGACCTCGGTGTAGCGCGCGAAGGCCTGCTGCATCTGGCGCCGGGTCCATGCCGCATCGCGCTCGCGCACGTTGTCCTGCCAATAGACGTGGTCCCAGGTATGGATACCGCATTCATGGCCGGCGGCGCGGGCCGCGCGCATTTGTGCCGCGCCCTTGCGCCCGATGTCGGGGCCCGGCAGCAGCACACCGTACATCAGCGTGCGCAGGCCGTAGTTGGAGACCACCGAGGTGCGCGACACCTTCTTCAGGAAGCCGGGCCGGAAGACGCGCCGCAGCGCCCACCCGGTATGGTCAGGCCCGAGGCTGAACAGGAACGTGGCCTGCGCCTGCGCGGCCTCCAGCATCGACAGCAGCTTCGGCACGCCTTCGCGCGTGCCGCGCAGCGTGTCGACATCGACCTTCAGTGCAATGCGTGCCATCTGCGTGCGCGCTCAGTAGGCCGAGTCGACCAGCGTGCGGGCTTCGACCACCTTGCCGCGATACGCCTCGAAGATGCGCCGCAGCGACTGCTCCATCGTGACCTCGGGCTTCCAGCCCAGCTCTTCGATGGTGTTGTCGATCTTCGGCACGCGGTGCTGCACGTCCTGGTAGCCCTTGCCGTAGAAGTCGCCCGACGTGGTCTCGACGATCTGCGTCTTGCGCGCCTCCCCGGCGTATTCGGGATAATCCCCCGCCATTTTCAGCATCATCTCCGCCAGCTCTCGCACCGAATGGATATTGGCCGGATTGCCGATATTGAAGATCTTGCCGCTGGCGATGCCGTCGGGGTTCTCGATGATGCGCATCAGCGCGCCGATGCCGTCCGAGATATCGGCGAACGCACGCTTCTGCGCGCCGCCGTCGACCAGCCTGATCGGCTCGCCGCGCACGATATGGCCGAGGAACTGCGTCACCACGCGCGACGATCCTTCCTTCGACTCGAAGATCGAGTCCAGGCCCGCACCGATCCAGTTGAAGGGGCGGAACAGCGTGTAGTTCAGGCCCTGCTCCATGCCGTAGGCGTGGATCACGCGGTCCATCAGCTGCTTGGAGCACGCATAGATCCAGCGCGGCTTGTTGATCGGGCCGTAGACCAGCGGCGAGGCTTCGGGGTCGAACTCCTCGTCGGCGCACATGCCGTAGACCTCCGAGGTCGACGGGAACACCAGGTGCTTGCCGTACTTGACCGCGGCGCGCACGATCGGCAGGTTGGCCTCGAAATCCAGCTCGAACACGCGCAGCGGCTGGCGCACGTAGGTGGCCGGCGTGGCGATGGCGACCAGCGGCAGCACCACGTCGCACTTGCGGATGTTGTACTCGATCCACTCCTTGTTGATGGTGATGTCGCCTTCGAAGAAGTGCATGCGCGGGTGGTCGACGAGGTCGCCGAGGCGGTCCGCGTTCATGTCCATGCCGTAGACCTCCCACGGCGTGGTTTCCAGGATGCGGCGCGTCAGGTGATGGCCGATGAAGCCGTTGACGCCGAGAATCAGGACCTTTTTCATCGGCTTTCCTCGTTGGTCTGTTTTCTGAGAATCCGGGAAAAGGCATCGGGCGTGACCGGCGCCCCGTCATGCGCCAGCAATTCGGTCACGAGCACCGCACCGCCATCTCCGCACAGGCCAAGCAGCTTGCCGTCGTGCACGTGCAGGCCGGGCGGCAACCCGCCGGCGGTGCTTCCGGCCTGGAGGCGGCGCGCCCGCGCCACGATAAAGCGCGCTCCGGCCACCTCGGTGAACGCGCCGGGGTAGGGCGGCGCGACGGCGCGGATCAGGTTGTAGACGCTGGCAGCCGGCTGGCTCCAGTCGATGCGGCCGTCTTCCGGCTTGCGCCCCGAGAAATAGCTGCCTTCCGCAAGCCGGTTGGGCCGCTGCGGCGTGTGACCGGCGATCATCGCCGGCAACACGCGCCACAAGGTCTGCTCGGCCGCCACGGTGACCTTTTCGAAGACTTCGCCGGCGGTGTCGTCCGGCAGGATCGGCACGGCGGTCTGGTCGACGATATAGCCGGCGTCGGGCCTGGCCTCCATCGCATGCAGCGTCGCGCCGGTTTCGGTCTCGCCGTGCAGCACCGCCCAGTTCACCGGCACGCGGCCGCGGTACTTCGGCAGCAGCGAGCCGTGCATGTTGAAGGCGCCGCAAGGGGCCAGCGCCAGCACTGCCGCGGGGATCATCGCGCGGTAGTAGAAGGAAAAGATCACGTCCGGACGCGCATCGCGCACGGCCTGCGCGATCGCCGGATCGCAAGGATCCTCGCCGTAGAGAAAGGGAATGCCCAGCTCCGCGGCGGTGTCGGCAACACGGCGGAACCAGATGTTCTCGTCGGGGCGGTCGCGGTGGGTGATCACCAGCGCCACCTCCACGCCGCGCGCATGCAGCACGCGCAGGCAGCGGTCGCCGACATTGTGGTAGCCGAAGACGACGGCGCGCATCATGGCTCCACGCCCGTGCGGGCCGGTGTGGCGGGCGCCGGGTCAGCTTTTTCCAGCACCGCCTGGATGCGGTAGCGCGGGCGGCCGCGCACTTCCTGGTAGATGCGGCCGACATACTCGCCCAGCAGGCCCACGCCGAACAGCAGGATGCCGATCAGGAAGAAGTTCATGGCGAACAGCGTGAATACACCTTGCACTTCCGAGCCCAGTACGAAGCGGCGCAACAGCAGCATCACGAACAGCACGCCGGAGAACAGCGACAGGATCATGCCGATTGCCGAGAACCACTGCAGGGGCACGATCGAGAAGCCGGTCACCAGGTCGAAATTCAGGCGGATCAGCTGGTACAGCGAATACTTCGACTCACCCGCATGGCGCTGCTCGTGGCCGACCTCGATCTCGACCGGGTTGGCCGCAAAAGTGTAGGCCAGCGCGGGGATAAAGGTGTTGACCTCGCGGCAGGCGTTGATGGTGTCGATGACGTTGCGGTCATAGGCGCGCAGCATGCAGCCCTGGTCGGTCATGCGGATCTTGGTGATGCGTTCGCGCAGCCGGTTCATCGCGCGCGACGCGTAGCGGCGGAACGCCGTGTCGTTGCGCTGGCGGCGGATGGTGCCGACGTAGTCATGGCCGGCGCGCATCGCTTCGACCAGGCGCGGGATTTCTTCCGGCGGGTTTTGCAGGTCGGCGTCGAGGGTGATCACGATCTTGCCGCGGGTATGCTCGAAGCCCGCCAGGATCGCCATATGCTGGCCGAAGTTGCCGTTGAACAGCACCACCCGGGTCACCTCCGGGCGCTTGTGGAACTGCGCGGCCAGCAGCGCCGCCGAGCGGTCGGTGCTGCCGTCGTTGATGAAGATGATCTCGTACGAGGCGCCAAGGCCATCCAGCGCCGGGTAAAGGCGGTCGAACAGGGCTTGCAGCCCGTCTTCTTCGTTGTAGACCGGAATGACGACCGAAACTTCGACCGGGCTCATTTGGAGAGACGTTTGCATGTTTCGCTGAGGGTTGCGCAGACCCGCTCGACGTCGGCGGCTTGCATCGCCGGGAACAGCGGCAGCGTGACGATGCCGCGCCCGATGCGTTCGGCATGCGGCAGCATGCCTTCGCGCCAGCCGAGCGAGCGGTAGTAGGTAAAAAGATGGATGGGCGGGTAGTGCACGCCGGTGCCGATGCCGCGCTCGCGCATGGCTTCCATGACCTGCTGGCGCGCCTGCGCCGGGCCGCCCTGCAGGCGCCCGGTCGGCAGCACCACCTGGAACATGTGCCAGTTGGTGGTGGCGGCCTGGGCATCGAGCGGCAGCGGCAGCTCGATGCCCAGTCCGGCGAGCCCGTGGTCGGCGGCACAGCGGAAATAGGTTTCGGCCAGTTCGGCGCGGCGCGCGGTAATGGCGTCGAGCTTGTCGAGCTGGGCCAGGCCCACGGCGGCGTTGACGTCGGTCAGGTTGAACTTGCCGCCGGGTTCTTCCACGTCCATGCCGTCCATGCCGGTGCGGATCACGCCCTGCAGCCGCAGGCGTTCGGCGCGCACCGCTTCTTCCGGCGTGTTCATCACCAGGCAGCCGCCCTCGATGGTGGTGATGTTCTTGTTGGCCTGGAAGCTGAAGCTGACCAGGTCGCCGAAGGCGCCGATGCGCTGGCCCTGCCAGCGCGAGTCGATTGCCTGCGCGGCGTCTTCGATCACGCGCAGGCCATGCTTCGCAGCCATGGCGTAGAGCCGGTCCATGTCGACCGGCAGGCCCGACAGGTACACCGGCATGATCGCGCGCGTGCGCGGCGTGATCGCGGCCTCGACCGCGTCCAGGTCCAGGTTGCGCGTGCGCGGGTCGATGTCGACGAACACCGGGCGCGCGCCGACCGCGATCACCACGTTGGCGGTGGCGACCCAGGTGACCGGGGTGGTGATGACTTCATCGCCGGGGCCGATATCCGCAATGCGCAGCGCGATTTCCATCGTCGCCGAGCCGTTGGCGAAGGTGCGCACCGGGCGTCCGCCGAACAGGTCCGACAGCGCGGCCTCGAAGGCCTGCATTTTCGGCCCGGAGGTGATCCAGCCGGAGGCCAGCACCTTGCCGACGTCGGCAATGGCGGCGGCATCGATTTCGGGCCGGACGAAGGGCAGGAAGTCGGGAGCAGGAGCAGTCATGGGCTTAAGAACGAAAGATCGGCGAAAAATCGGCGAAAAATCCGCGAAAAAGCGGTCCCGGTCGGTGAGGGAGGGCAGGCAAGCCAGGGCGGCCAGGTCAGGAGCGGGCGATCAGGAAGACGCCAGCCAGTATCAGCAGGATGCCGGCCACGCGCAAGGGGCCGATCATCTCGCCGAACAGCCACCAGGCGGCGAGCGCGTTGACCACGTAGCCGAGCGACAGCATCGGGTAGGCGACCGACACGTCCACGCGCGACAGCCCCACGATCCACACGCCGACGCTGACCACGTACAGGGTCAGGCCGGCCAGCACCGGCCATTGCGTCAGCACGCGCAGCGCCGTGACGAGCAGCGTGCCGCGCTCCAGCGTGATCGCACCGATGGCGTTGACGCCGGCCTTGAGCAGCAGTTGGGCGGCTGCGTTGAGCAGCACGCCGGTCACGATAAACAGGAAAGTCGAAAGCGTCATGGCGCCGGGGCGTACTGGGTTACTGTCCTTGGGAGGGGGCTTGCGGGGCTTCGCCCGGCAGTGCGAAGTTGGCGACCGCCACGCGCCGGCGGTCGCCGGCGATCCGGTGCATCGGCACGCCGCGCGCTGCCAGCATCTCGTAGGTATCGGGCATCATGATCGCCACGGCGCGCTGCCCGTCCTGCCAGCGCGAGATAAAGCCGTCGATGGTGGGAAGCCACTTCTGCGGCTCCTGGCCGATGCCGAATGCCAGTTCGTCCTGGTGCGCGACCATGATGGCGGTGCGGCGCAGGTAGAACGGCAGCGTATGGTCCAGCATGCCGACGCTGTACAACGGCATCTGCGGCGTCAGCACGGCGTTGATCGCCGGCACCAGGTCCGCGCCGGAACTGGGCCGGCCCATCGCCTCGTGGCCACGCAGCGCCACCGTGCAGCACGCAAACATCGCCAGCGCGTACACCACGATGCTGGGAAACACGCCGCGCGTGCGCAGCAGCCGCCGGGCGGCCACGGCCCCGGCCAGCATGATGGCAAAGGCAATGGCGATCCAGAAGGTGAATTCGCGGTACACGGCATTGGGCGTGCTGGGCTTGTCCAGCATGGCGACGAAGGGGCACGCCAGCAGCCCGATCACGCCCAGCACAATCATGGCATTGACCTGCCAGCGCCACGCGCGTTCCGTGACCGTGTCCAGCGCCACGCCCGCCAGCAACGCCAGCGCCGGGAAGATCGGCACGATATAGCCCGGCAGCTTGGAGCCCGACAGGCTGAAGAACACGAAGATCGCCACGGCCCACAGCGCCGCCAGCAGCGCGGGCTGGAACGGCCGCGGCGAAGTGCCGCGCGCGACGCCGGCGCGCTCGCGCACCGCCTGCCACATCTGTGGCGCCAGCCCCAGCCAGGGCAGGAATCCGGCCAGCAGCAGCGGCACGAAGAACCAGATCGCGCCTTCGCGCTGGTGGACGTGCGAGGTATAGCGCTGCCAGTGCTCGTGGATAAAGAAGAAATGCGGGAATTCCGGGTTGCGCACCGATACCAGCCAGAACCACGGCACGGTGACCGCGAGCAGCACCGCCGTGCCGGCCAGCAGATGAAGCCTGCGCCACAGGCCGGGATCGCGCGTGGCGAGGGTATAGACCACCAGCACCAGCCCGGGCAGCGCCAGGCCGACCAGCCCCTTGACCAGCACCGCCACGCCCATGGCGGCCCAGCACGCCAGCATCCAGGCGCGGCGCGCCGCGGGCGTGGTGTCCGGGTGCTGCGCCAGCAGCATGCAGGCCAGCACGCACGCCATCGCGCCGGCTAGGGTCATGTCCAGCGAATTGAAATGCCCGGCGACATTCCACATCGGCGCCGCCACCAGCGCCAGGCCGGCCAGCAGCGCCACGCGCTGCCCGTACCACCGCGCCGCGGCCAGCATGGTCACGCCCAGGCCAAGCAGGCCGGACAACGCTACGCACAGGCGCGCCTGCCAGTCGCCGACGCCGAACAGCGAATAGGCCAGCGCGGTCACCCACAGGTGGAAGGGCGGTTTCTCGAAGTACTTGAGTTCGTGGTAGCGGATCGTCACCCAGTCGCCGGTGACGAACATCTCGCGCGCGATCTCGGCGTAGCGGCCCTCGTCGGAGCGCAGCAGGTGGCGCATGTCGAGCGTGCCGAACCAGACCAGCAGGACGGCAAGGCTGACCAGCACGACA
This sequence comes from Cupriavidus oxalaticus, assembly GCF_016894385.1. Taxonomy (NCBI): domain Bacteria; kingdom Pseudomonadati; phylum Pseudomonadota; class Betaproteobacteria; order Burkholderiales; family Burkholderiaceae; genus Cupriavidus; species Cupriavidus oxalaticus. Next base: position 1,802,124 of record NZ_CP069811.1, on the reverse strand, counting down.
GCACTGGTGGTGGTGGCACCAACGGACAGCCCGGCATACCGCGAGGTCGATGAACTACGCATGGAACTCCTGGAAAGACGACGGATTGGGATGGTCTTGCGTGGGGTGCGCGATGACGGGAAGCCATCACAACGCATCGTGCCGCCCTTTGGTGGACAGCCAACCGGAGGTTTGTTCAAAGCCAGGCCGGAAGCCATGCCGGTTGACTGCGCCGATGGCCGTTGCCGGGCGCCTGGAACGCCACAGCCGCGGCAGGGCCATGCGCGGCGGGCAATGGTAGCACGGCGGCTGGGGTGCCCCTTGAGACGCCGCGACCCGGTCGACAGGCAGCGACGGCCGGTGGGCCAAGGGTCAGCGAGATAGCCACTTGCACGAAAAACACGAATAATCTGAGTGGTCAGGCGGACGCCTGGCAGCCGGGCGCGATATCGGGGGCGCCAGGACATTCTAAACAGGGATTCATGTGAAGACAAAGGCGCCGCAGTTCCCGCTTGCAAGCCTTGCCGCGGTGGCAGGCATGCTGCTGGCCATGCCGGCGGCGGCACAGCCGGAGGCATCCGCCGGTGCGGCCGCGGCAGCCGTCAGCGCCGCCGCGCAGGTGGCCGCCACGCAGACGGCCGCGTCGGCGGCGGCCGTGCTGTGCAACGCGCCCTGGTTCCGCTCCGGCTCCCATGTGCAGATGGAGGGCGACGGCGCCTTGCCAATGTCGATCCGCATGACGCTGCGCGACGTCGGGCGCAGCGCATCCGGCTGCCGCGCGCAGCTGACGGTCAGCTCCAAGTCGGCGATGTCGGCGTTGATGGGGCCGCCGGTGATCATGGAACAGGTGCATGAGGTCGTGATCGACCGGCGCACGCCCAATGACCAGACCAGCATCGAAAGCCAGCATGCGGTCATCAATGCCCGCGCGCGCTATGCGCGCATGTACGGCGAAGCCTCGTTCCGGGGCAAGGGCGTTTTCAACTATGCCGGCATGGACCTGCGCGAAGGCAGCACGCTCGACGGCGAGACGTTTCAGTCCAGCGTATCGCTCAAGGTCTACCCCCTCGGCTCCGACGAAGTGGTCAGCACCATGCGCGCGCTGCATGCGTCGATCCATATCGGCTCGCGCCAGGTCGGCCGGCGCCAGGTGATCGAGACCGTCATGGGGCGCAAGGAGTGCCTGCCGATCACCTATGAGAAGCGCACTTCGCTGGGGCCGGTGTTGGTGGGCGAGGAAGTCGTGCAGGTCGAACCCTCGGTGATGCACGTGACCGACTGGTACTGCCCGTCCGATGCCTTCGTGCTGCGCACGGAGGTGCGGCAGGATGGCAATGTGCAGCGCATCGACGTCACCGCGCTGGAGCGCGACACGCAGGCTCCCTAAACAGGCTTTGGCCCGCGCAGGATACAAAAAACCCGCCGAGGCGGGTTCTTTCGTGGGAGCCGTTGCCGTTCAGCTGGCGGCCGGCGCGGGAGCGGCCTTCTTCTTTGCCTTCGGCTTGGATGACTTCTTGGCCGGCTTTTGCTCGGTGGCTGGCGCGGCCGGGTTCAGGTCGCTGCGCGTGCTCTTGTTCGCGCCCTGGCTGTACGGGTCGAACTTGTCGCCGGCCTTGGCACCCTGCGAGTACGGGTCGAACTTCTCGCCCGACTTGGCACCCTGGGAATACGGATCGAACTGCTTCTTGCCGGTACCCTGCGCGTGGACGGCCAGCGAGGCGGCGCCGAGGCAGAGCGCGATCGCGGTCGCGACAAACTTGTTCATGGTTTCTCCTGAGAAATGCCGCCGTCGGGCGGTCGTGTATGTGGCCTATCCCACGCAGGGATGGCTCGGGCCAGTGTCGCCAACATCGTTTGTCGCTGTCAACTTGGGGCTTGCCCGGCACGGCACTCTCATGGAAACCCTGAATTGCGGTGCCGCGGCAGCCGATCGGCTGCCGGAACCAGCGCTTGTGCGGCGCGATCACGTCCGGGCCGGTGAAGGCCGTGGCTGCTGCGCAACTTATGGCCTGTGCGTGCGAAGCCACTCTTTGAGTGCGCTGTTCATTCGTGTCTGCCAGCCTTCTCCGCTCGCACGGAAAGCTTCCAGAACTTCGGCATCGTAGCGGATGCTGACGAGTTCCTTGGTGTTGCCCAGTCTTGGCCGGCCCCGGCCGCGTTTGCCAAGAGGCTTCATCGCCATCATTTCATCGGCCGACACTTCATAGGTGTCCGGATCGGTGGCGATGCCGCGGTTGATTGCCGCGTCCTCCTCGTCGGTCGGCATCACGATCTTAGGTTTGCTCGACATAGTTTCGTACCTCGCGTTGGTTGGCCTTGCGCAGGCTGATGATGTGCATCGCATCCCCACGCTGAGTGAACACCACACAATAGAGGCGATCGGCAATCACGCCAAAGCCGATTTCGCGCACCTCCCTGTAGTCCCGTCTGGTATCAACGCCCGCCATGACCGCTGGCCAGTCCAGTTGAGCGGCCACGCGTAGCGATAAGCCGTGCTTGGAAAGATTGGCGGCGTCCTTGGCTACATCAAAGGTGATGTCCATGCGAATAATCGTAGCTATGAATATTCGGGGGCGCAATAATTTTTGTAGCTACGAATATAGCTCTGATGCTTAGGGAAGTATGTAACCAATCCGCAATTTGTGGATATTGCGCCGCATGTCACTCGGGGCAAACAGTTAGAATCGCGCCTTCCGTGCGCTTTGCCAGATTCCAAGAACAATGAGCCCCCGTCCGTCACGCCTGCCCTGCATCGACGCGCTCAAGGCGGTCAGTTCCCAGTTGATCGTGCTGCACCACCTCGCTTTCTACGGTCCGATGTCCGACACGGCATACCGCCTCGCCCCGGGGCTGGTGGACTGGCTGTACGACTACGCCCGCATCGCGGTCCAGGTGTTCCTGGTGATCAGCGGCTTCCTGGCGGCGCGCAGCCTGGCACCGCACGGCAGGCTGGAAATCCGCGAACATCCGCTGGCGATGCTGTGGCGCCGTTACCTGAAGCTGGTGGTGCCCTTCGCCGCCGCGCTGCTGCTGAGCATCGCCGGCGCCGCGCTGGCGCGGCAGTGGATGAGCCATGAATCGATCCCGGCACCTGCGCAGCTGATGCAGTTCCTGGCGCACCTCACGCTGCTGCATAACGTGCTGGGCGTCGATGCGCTCTCGGCCGGTGTCTGGTACGTCGCGATCGACCTGCAACTGTTCGGCCTGCTGCTGCTGGCGCTGTGGGCGGCCCGCACCTTTGCGCCGCGCCAGGCACAGGCCGGTGCCGTTGCCGGCATCGGCGTGGTTGCGCTGCTGGCGCTCGCGTCGCTGTTCTGGTTCAACCGGGATGCCGCCTGGGATATCTGGGCGGTGTACTTCTTCGGCGCCTATGGCATGGGTACGCTGGCATGGTGGGCCTCGAACCCGGGCCGGTTGGCCATGCCGCTGCTGGTGCTCGGCGCGGTGGCGCTGGCGGCGCTGAGCGTCGATTTCCGCCTGCGTATCGCCGTGGCGCTGGCCACCGCGCTGCTGCTGGCGGTCGCCCGCCGCGGCGGCTGGATGGAACGCTGGCCGCGCGGCCATGTGATCGGCTTCTTCGGCCGCATTTCCTATTCGGTCTTCCTGGTGCATTTCCCGGTGTGCCTGCTGGCCAATGCGCTGGTGTCGAACCTTGCGCCGGGGCAGCCGGTGCTGAACGCGCTGGGCATGGCGGCTGCGTGGGCGCTGAGCAACGTTGCCGGCGCGCTGTTCCATCGCTACGTGGAAAGCGCAAGCCCGCTGGCCGCGCTGCGCGCGGCGTGGGACTGGCTGTCGGACGCGCGCGGCTCGGCGAGCCGTCCTACCATGTAAGCCTTGCAAGGCTGCGCGCGCGGCAGGCTGCCTCTTGCCGGTGCGCGCGCACCGTCGGCGTCATGTCCGCGGCACGCCCTGCGTGCATGCGTGCCATCCCGTTAGCGTACGGCGCCATACAGAGCGCGGCAAAACTCGCGTAAACCGGCATTGGGCGATGGCATGAACGTTGCCTAGTATGGAATCGTAAACCTGACCGTTTGGTCAGGATTCCATCGGTAACCGAGGGTGCCATGTCCGACCATATCGTCCTCACTTCGCACGCCCGCCGCGACAAGCCGGCCGAGCCGATCCACTGGGGTGCGCCCACCGCCGCCGAACGCGGGCCAGTGATCGCCAGCCTGGCGAATCCCGCGCAGCGCAATGTGATCGGCACCCATGCCGGCGCCTATGCCATCTACCGCGCACTGGCGGTCGCCAGCGGCTCGCTGCAGCGCGACCATCGTCCCGACCTGACCGATACCGCCCCCGCCGAGTCCATCGGCCCGCACCCGCAATGGGCCGATCCGGAAAAGATCGTCTCGCTCGATCCCTGGGGCCACCTCGTTTCCGCGGTCTTCGCCGACCGCATCGCGGCGGGCGTGGATATCCGCCCGACCATCGCCGTCACGCGCGCGCATATCAACATGCCCGAACTGATATCGGCGATGGCAGCCGGCCGGCTGACGCCGGACGGCAGCATCCTCTATGCCAATGGCGACGTGCGCGTGACCAAGGCCGCGGTCGATCCGGTCTGGTACCTGCCGGGGCTGGCGGCGCGCTTCGGCATCAAGGAAAGCGCGTTGCGGCGCGGCCTGTTCGAGCAGACCGGCGGCATGTTCCCCGAGCTGGTCACGCGGCCCGACCTGAAAGTGTTCCTGCCGCCAATCGGCGGCATGACGCTGTACTTTTTCGGCGACGTCAGCCAACTCGGCAAGCCCGAGACAAAAGTGGCCTGCCGCGTGCACGATGAATGCAACGGATCCGACGTGTTCGGGTCAGACATCTGTACCTGCCGGCCATACCTGGCACATGGCATCGAGGTGTGCATCGAGATGGCGCAGCAGGGCGGTGTCGGGCTGGTGGTCTACAACCGCAAGGAGGGCCGCGCGCTGGGCGAGGTGACCAAGTTCCTGGTCTACAACGCCCGCAAGCGGCAGGCGGGCGGCGACCGGGCCGAGACTTACTTTGCCCGCACCGAATGCGTGGCAGGCGTGCAGGACATGCGTTTCCAGGAGCTGATGCCGGATGTGTTCCACTGGCTGGGCATCCGCCGCATCGACCGCTGGGCGTCGATGAGCAACATGAAGCATGGCGCGCTGGTGGCGCAGGGCATCGAGGTGGTCGAGCAGGTGGCGATCCCCGAAGCCCTGATCCCGGCCGACGCCCGTGTCGAGATCGACGCCAAGGTGGCGGCGGGCTACTTTACGCACTACACGCCGCCGGATGCCGATGAACTGGCCCTGGCAAAGGGCAGGGGGTTGAACGAATGACAATGTATCCCGAAGAGGATCGTGGCGGCATGGACCGTCGGGGAGCAGACGAGGAAATGCGTCCGGGCGGGGGCTGGCTGAGCCCCGTGCCGGAAGGGCACCCCGCTTCCGCGCTGCTGTGCGCGGAGGCCGTGCGCACGCATTGCGCGGCGATCACCGAGCATGTGGCCAGCGGCGCGTCCGAGCTGTTCACCTGGCATCCCGACCGTGTCCATGCGATCGCCGATTACGTGGCCAGCACCATCCGGCAGCGCTATCCGGACCTGCAGGTGCCGTACCACAGCCGCTGGCGCCACTTCGAGAGCGGCGGCGTCGACCAGCGCGCGGATCGCTGGCAGGTGCTGTGCGAGCGCGCCGGCCTGAGCGGGCCCGAGCACCGCGAAGAGCGCGCGCGCATCGGCATCGACCTGGTGGTCCCGAGCGTGCTGCTCGACGCCGGCGCGGGGCCCGACTGGCGCTACCGCGACCCGGCCAGCGACCTGGTGCTGACCCGGTCCGAGGGGCTGGGCGTGGCCAGCTTCGACCTGTTCGCACGCGGTGGCTTCTCCGCGGCGCCCGGCGACCCGCTGCGCGCGGATGCCGAGCGGCTGCAGCGCATCGACGCCGACAGCATCGCCCACGCCTTCCAGGTGGCGCAGCACAACCCGCTGGTGGGGCTGGAAGGCCGCGCCGGGCTGCTGCGCCGGCTGGGCGAGGTGATGGAGGCTACGCCGGCGCTGTTCGGGCGGCCCGCGCGCCTGGGCAACCTGTTCGACTACCTGAAGGCGCATGCGGTCAACGAGCGGCTCGATGCCAGCTTCCTGCTGCGCACGCTGCTGGTGGGGCTGGGGCCGGTCTGGCCGGGGCGCATCGTGATCGAGGGTGTGTCGCTGGGCGATTGCTGGCGTCATCCGGCCGCGCCGGGCGGACTGGTCCCGTTCCACAAGCTCACGCAATGGCTGACCTATTCGCTGCTGGAACCGCTGGAAGATGCGGGCCTGACGGTCACCGGGCTGGATGCGCTGACCGGGCTGCCCGAATACCGCAATGGCGGCCTGCTGTTCGACTTCGAACTGATGGTGCCGCGCGATGCATCCTTTGCCGCCGAGCCGCATGCGGTGGACGAGCCCGTGATCGTCGAATGGCGCGCGCTGACCGTGACCGGCCTGGACCTGGTGGCCGATGGCGTGCGCCAGGCGCTGGGACTGGCGGAAGCCGACTTCCCGTTGGCGCGCGTGCTGGAGGGCGGCACCTGGGCCGCAGGCCGGCGCATCGCCGCCAAGCGGCGCCCGGGCGGGGCGCCACCGTTCAGCATCGCCAGCGACGGCACGGTGTTCTGAGCAGGGCGGGCGCCCCGTGCGCCCGCCGCGATTGCGTCCGCAATCGGCAAGGTTTGCATTGGATAACGTGGCATCAAACATGGCATCAGGAGCGTCCCCATGAACGACATGTCCGCTGTTCCCGCCGCTGTTCCCACCGCTGTTCCCAGTGTAGCCGCCCGCGACGACGACGCTGCCGGCATGCCCGGCGTGCTGGTCGTCGACCATCCGCTCGTGCAGCACAAGGTCACGCTGGTGCGCAGCGAGGAAACCACCACCGACAATTTTCGCCGCCTGGTGCGCGAGATCAGCCAGTTGCTGACCTACGAAGCCACGCGCGACCTGGCGATGGAGACCATCGCCATCCGCACCCCGATCGCGCCGACGCAATCGCGCGTGCTGTCGGGCAAGAAGCTGTGCCTGGTGTCGATCCTGCGTGCCGGCAACGGTTTCATCGACGGCATGCTGGAGCTGCTGCCGGCGGCGCGCGTCGGCCATATCGGGCTGTACCGCGACCCCGAGACGCTGGAGCCGATCGAGTACTACTTCAAGATGCCCGAAGATATCCACGAGCGCATGGTCATCGTGGTGGATCCGATGCTGGCCACCGGCAATTCCGCCATTGCCGCGCTGAACCGGTTGAAGGAGGCGGGCGTCACCACCATGAAATACGTGTGCCTGATCGCCTCGCGTCCCGGCTTGCGCGCGCTGCGTGCCGCGCATCCCGAGGTGGGCATCGTCACCGCCGCGATCGACGACACGCTCAACGAGCACGGCTATATCGTGCCCGGCCTGGGCGATGCCGGCGACCGCCTCTACGGCACACGCTGATGGACCCGCGCGCCAGCGCCACCCTGCGGCGGGCGCTGTCGGCGCATGGCACGCCGCTTGCGCACGAAAGTCCCGCCGGCCGTATCCGGCAGGAGAACCAGGCCATGATCCTGCGCGCGGCCGAGCACGTGTTCGCGCGCGCGGGGTTTGCCGGCGCCACCATGGCCGAGATCGCGACGCGCGCCGGCGTGCCCAAGTCGAACCTGCACTACTACTTCCGCACCAAGCAGGCGCTGTACCGTGCGGTGCTGGCCCACACGCTGCAGCTGTGGCTGTCGGAGACCGATATCATCCGCGCCGAACTGCCGCCGCAGGTGGCGCTGGAGCAGTACATCCGCGCCAAGATGCGGCTGTCCGCCAGCCATCCCGATGCCTCGCGCGTGTTCGCCAACGAGTTGCTGCACGGCGCGCCGGAGATCGGCGAGATCCTGCGCCATGCGCTGCGCGAGCTGGTGGCGCGCAAGGCCGCGGTGGTGCAGCAATGGATCGACAGCGGCCAGATGGCGCCGGTGGACCCGCAGCACCTGTTCTTCACCATCTGGGCCGCAACGCAGACCTATGCCGATTTCGAGTCGCAGGTCTGCGCCGTGCTCGGCGTGAGCCGGCTGGGGCGGCAGGACTATGCGCAGGCGACCGAGCACCTGGTGGCGCTGCTGCTGCGCGGCTGCGGCCTCGCGCCCGAGGCCATGGCCATGCAGGTGCTGGCTGACAGGCAGGGGTGAGCGCATCGGCCATGCGATCATGCGCCGTGCTTTTCGTCCGAACCGTTCCCATCCAGAGACGCCATGCTCGACCTGATCCTGCGGCACTGCAACCTGCCCGACGGGCGCACCGGCATCGATATCGGCATTGCCAATGGCCGCATCGCCGCGGTGGAACCCGCGCTGGCCGCGCGGGCCGCCGAGGAGATCGATGCCGCCGGCCAATTGGTGACGCCGCCATTCGTCGACGCGCATTTCCATATGGACTCGACGCTGTCGTACGGGCTGCCCCGCGTGAACCAGTCCGGCACGCTGCTCGAAGGGATTGCGCTGTGGGGTGAACTCAAGCCGATGCTGACGCAGGAGGCGCTGGTCGAACGCGCGCTGGCCTACTGCGACTGGGCAGTCGCGCGCGGGCTGCTGGCGATCCGCTCGCACGTCGACATTTGCGACCCGCGCCTGCTCGCGGTGGAAGCGCTGCTGCATGTGCGCGAGCGCGTGCGTCCCTACCTCGACCTGCAACTGGTGGCGTTCCCGCAGGACGGCGTGCTGCGCGCGCCCGGCGCGCTGCAGAACCTGACGCGCGCGCTCGACATGGGCGTCGACGTGGTCGGCGGCATCCCGCATTTCGAGCGCACCATGGCGCAGGGCGCGGAATCGGTGCGGCTGCTGTGCGAGCTGGCGGCCGGGCGCGGGCTGCGCGTCGACATGCATTGCGACGAAAGCGACGACCCGCTGTCGCGCCATATCGAGACGCTGGCGAGCGAGACGGTGCGGCTCGGCCTGCATGGCCGCGTGGCCGGCTCGCACCTGACCTCGATGCACTCGATGGACAACTACTACGTGTCCAAGCTGATCCCGCTGATGCGCGAGGCCGGCGTCGCGGCGATCGCCAACCCGCTGATCAACATCACGCTGCAGGGGCGGCACGACAGCTACCCCAGGCGCCGCGGTATGACGCGCGTGCCCGAACTGCTGGCGGCGGGCGTGCCGGTCGCGTTCGGCCACGACTGCGTGATGGACCCGTGGTACGGCCTGGGCTCGGGCGACATGCTCGAAGTCGCGCATATGGGCCTGCATGTGGCGCAGATGACAGGGCAGGAGGCAATGCGTGCCTGCTTTGCCGCGGTGACCGCGACGCCGGCGCAAATCCTTGGCCTGGACGGCTACGGCATCGCGCCGGGCTGCCGGGCCGACCTGGTGCTGCTGCAGGCGCGCGACCCGGTCGAGGCGATCCGGCTGCGCGCCACGCGGCTGCGTGTGCTGCGGGCCGGCAGGACCATCGCCGCCACGCCGCCGGCGACGGCGGCGCTGCAGTTGCCCGGACGGCCGGCGCAAGTGGATTTCATGCGGCGGGGCGGCGAGGAGTAGGTTCACGCAGCATGGCCACGAAGATTTTCACCTGGGGCTGTTGACAGCGCGGGGCACTGGCGGCATAATTTCGTTCTTCGCATCGCAGCAGCAATGCAGCGAAACGAAGCCCAGATGGCGGAATTGGTAGACGCACTAGGTTCAGGTCCTAGCGGTGGCAACACTGTGGAGGTTCGAGTCCTCTTCTGGGCACCAATATTCGGAAAGGCTCGCGCAAGCGAGCCTTTCGTCGTTTACGGTCTCGGGCTTCGGATCCCGGGCCGCGGTGAAGGCCTCGCCGATCGAAATCCCTACGGCAAGCTCAGGTCCCCGGCGCGCTCAGCCGGATCGCTTCCATGTCGCGTTCTGCAAGGGGGCGCGGCCAGCCGGTCGCGCCATCGTGCCATGGATTCTGCTCCCGGCCGCCGATCTCCGGCCGCCAATCTCCGGTCGCCAATCTCCGGCCGCGGGCGTCGTCCGAAACGCGGCCATTGCCACCGCGCGGACACGAACATTCCGCGCTAACGCAAGCAGGCGGATTGACCTATGCTCAAGCTCATCGGGCAGGCAGACATAACGTCCCGAAGGTGGTTGCCATGACTATGGTCTTGTCATCATCAAACGAGAAGGAGGAAGCGGGACCTTGCCCCGGCTGGCACCCGTGTGCCGCGCATCCGGGCCCGATCCTGCACCACCTGCAATGCTGCAGCATCCTGGCCGTGCTGATGTGTGCGCTGGCCCATGCGGATGATGCGGTTCCCGAATGGGGGAGCGGCAGCCAGGGCGGCCTCTCCGGCTGGGACCAGCCGCTGCAGGCTCAGGCCGCGGAGGTGCCGGACGCGCTGATGGCCGCGACCGACGTACCGGCCGGTGCGCCCACTTTCTCCAGTGCTCCCGAACCGGTCGCCGTCGAGTATGCGGCGCGAATGCCCGAGCCCTTGCCGATGGCAATGGGTGCGGGGCCGGACTACGATGCACCGGGCCTCGCCGCGGTGGACCGCGATCTCGCCGCCATGGCCGAACGTCCGCGACGCGTGACGCTGCACCTGGACGATGTCACCAGCGCCGGCGGCTTCGTCGACAGCCGCGTGCGCACGATGGCGCTGGCGGTCGATGCAGTGGTGCCGCGCGGCGGCGGCCTGACGATCCAGCCGCGGCTGCAACTGGCCTACCAGCCCGGCATGTCCCCCGTCAGCGGCGAGCAGGCGCAGGGCATGCCCGGCGATTCCAGCGCCACCGGCATCGGCGTACGGCTCTATGGCGCGCAGCCGACGCGGCTGGCCGGCATCTACCCGTTCGTAGAGGCCGACTGGTGGCAGGACAGCCGCAAGCAAAGCATCAACATCAACGGCACCAAGATCGATGCCGACCTGCTGCGCGGGCTGTTCTCTTTCAATATCGGCGCGCACGGCAACACGGCTACCGGCGTGAAGCTGTGGTTCAAAGTGAGGGCGGGGCGCAATCCGGGCGGTACGGTAGGTGCGAGGTACCGCTGGTAGTTTCAGAACAGCGCGACGCGTGAGCGCGCTGGGGTCGGGAACGGGAACGCCTGACCGGCCCGGCGCCGACGTCCGACGCAACGGAGAACGAACCGCGCATCGCTGTCGCCGCCTAACGGCAGCAGCAACGAAGAAGCCCGCCATATCGGCGGGCTTGTTCGTTTGACAAAGCAACTCTCCCTATCAGTTGGGGCGATACGCTTTTAGTTTTCTAATGTCCGCCAAGACATAGTAAAGACGGATGAATGGCCGATTCTTCGTCGGGGGAAACTCCCCAACGAACGCCCCAACAGCAAACGCGGCGCTACCCTGACCGTTCGCAGCCGCCAGAAGCCGGGCTTCATCGCTGATGCTCATTCGTTCTCCTCATTGTGAAGAACGATTTCAATTTGGCAATTGCCGTTCGGCCCCAACTTGACCGACTGCGGCAGCGTGCCTGCCTTCATGCCCGCATATAGAGTCGGCTCACTGATCCGCAGCGGCGCGACGACTACTGTACGACCCGCATGATCTGCGGGGAATTCGATAGACGGCTTCGCATCCCCTGCAGGGACGCAGTTCGTCGTCGGGTACGAACAGGTCATTCCGCTGCTGCACGCCGTGCTGGAGAACACGCTGAAGCGCGTCGACGATCTGGAAGCGGAAGTCAGCTGCGCTGAAGATGAAGGCGGCGCAATGATGAACCCTGCACGGTTTGTCGACGCGTGTGTGTCTTCGATGGAACTGCGCGCGAATGGGCGGGATGACCCGGACAGGCAGGGGAAGACGGAGGGAAACGGGGAGGCGGAGACGCGACCCCGTCGACCGGGCAAGGTGGCCGAAGTCGGTACAGAATCGGTAACAAGAAAAAGGGGGTTAGTAATTACTAACCCCCAAACTCTTACTAATAGGTGGCGCGGCTGGCAGGATTCGAACCCACGACCCCTTGGTTCGTAGCCAAGTACTCTATCCAACTGAGCTACAGCCGCACACGAGAGGCCGAATTGTAGCGGAATTTCGGGATTGCGCAAGAGGTGCCCGAAAAAAACTTTTGCGGCCGCTTACGGCGGCTACGCCGCCACCTCCGACCAGCTTCCGTCCGCTTCGCGTGCCTTGCCTTCCTCCCGCAGCTTGAGCAGGTGCGCCAGCAGCGAGCGTTGCGCGACCGGGTGCATGCGTGGCGGCACGTCGTCATAGACGCGCAGCACCAGCGCTTCGATCGGCGCGGGCCCCAGTTCGCGCAGCGCGGCCGCGACCTTGGCTTCACGCTGCAGCCGGTGGCGGACCAGGAGGCGGATCGCGTCCTGCGGGCGCGCGATCAGGAAGCCGTGCCCGGGGGCGAGCCATTCCAGGTCTTCTTCCTGCAGGGCAGCCAGCGAATCGAGGTAGGCCCGCATGTCTCCGTCAGGCGGTCCGATCACGACCGTCGAGCCCTGCATCACGTGGTCCCCGGTAAACAGCGTCTTCTCTTCCTCGAGCAGGTAGCACAGGTGGTTCGACGCGTGGCCCGGCGTATGGCAGACGCGCAGCGTGCAGCCGTCGCCGATGGCGATGCGCTCGCCGTGCGCGAGTTCGCGCTGCGGCGCGAAGCTCGCATCCTGCCACTGGCCTGCGGGCGCGCCACGGCCCAGCACGGTTGCGCCGGTTGCAGCCTGCAGCGCGGCCGCCGCGGGCGAATGGTCGAGGTGCGTGTGCGTGGCGAAGATCCAGCGGACCGGACCCGGCGCAGCGGCCAGGATGGCGCGCACATGCCCGGCGTCATCGGGGCCGGGATCGATCACGGCCCATTCGTTGCGCGCGCCGCCGCCGACCAGGTAGGTGTTGGTGCCGGGGCCGGTCATCACGCTGCCGTTGTTCGCGGTCACGCGCCAGACGCGCTCGGACAGCTGCACCGGCAAGCCGGGGCACAGCTCGTAACGGCCATGGTGCCGGCCTTCGGGATCGATGCGGCCGATCTCGGCATAGCACGCCTCGTTGGGCATCACCGGGCGCATGCCCGCGGCGCCGGTGGCCAGGCGCGGCATGATGCAGGCGATGCCGCGCAATTGCGCTGCATACGCGAAGCAGGCCTCGGCGTTCTCGAATTGCGCGATCGCCGCCAGCGTGCGGCGCGTGACGTGCATCATCGGCAGGCCGCTGGCGGGATCGGCGGCTTCGGCAGGGCGGATCCAGCGGTGTTCGACGACCTCGTTGCCATCGGCGATCACCTGCTGGCCTTCCGGCGCGATCGCGACGAAGAAGCGCGTATCGAAGCGCTTGGGCAGGCCCGGCGGCGTGAGCCAGTAGCTGTGGTAGGCCAGCCGGTCGGCTGCCAGCCGCAGCCCGAGCTGCTCGCATGCATGCGCCAGGCCGGGTCCGCCGCGCTGCACGGCGGCGCGCAGCAGCGCCTGCTGTCCGGCGTCGAGGGCATCGGGAGGCAGCAGGCGTCCGTCGCTGCCACAGGCGAACAGCAGTCCGGCTTCTTCGAAGCATTCGCGTACCGCCGCAACATAGAAGTCCAGGCCGCCGGCGGGCAGCCCCAGGCGCTCGCTCGCGGCGATGTCGTCGAGGCCGTGGGCATGCGCATGCAGCGCCTTGTCGTGCAGCGCGTCGAGCGTGCCGCCGGGAAACACATAGGCGCCGCTGCTGCGGTCGTTGGCGCGCTCGACGCGGCGGACCAGCAGGACTTCCATGCCGGCGGGCGCGTCGCGCACGACCAGCAGGCTGGCGGCATTGCGCAGCAATGGCGCGGGGGTGGCGGTGGCGGCGGCGGTGGCAGGGCGTGCGCCGCTTGTCTCTGTGGTTGTCATTGTGTCGGCATCGTGGTGTCTTGCGGCGCCGCGCGCTGCGCGCTGCGCGCCGGGAGCCGATAGTTTAGCCGCGTTAGAAGATTCGCAATCGCGGGCAAATCCGGAGGCGCCAGGGATGCCCGGCTTTGGCTTTTCCGCCCGAAGGCATTAATCTGATAGCTCCGCTTCACTTTTTGGGAGGGCGCCAGGGTGCGCGCTTCCGCTGGGAGGAGGTCCGCGTGATCCGAGCTTCAATCCTGTGCCTGCCGCTGGCGTGCCTGCTGGCCGCCTGCGAGACGCCGCCGCAAACCGCGCCGCGCCCGGTCCCGCCCGCCACGACGCGCATCACGGTCGATCCCCAGGCCGTGTCCAGGGCGGCCTCTGCCGCCTGCGAGCCGGCCGTCGCCGAAGCGCTCAAGCGCCGCTATCCGCAGCCGGGCAGCGTCATGCTGATGGCCGATCGCGAGCAGTACTACCAGCGCCCGAACGCGCAGATGTCGGTCAACGGCGAAGGTGTGTTCGAGCCGGACGACAGCTCGTCGGCGATCGGTTTCCACTATGCCTGCCTGTACAACGCGCGCACGGGCAAGGTCGACGATGTGCAGATGCGGTACTGAGCGGTCGGTACCGGGCGCTGGTTCCGGGCTCCTGATCGGGTGATTCCGTCGTGCTGTGGCGGTGCCTTATCATCCACGTTCCGCAGCCGGCCGTCCTCTTCCGTGTGATCGCCCTCGCTCTCGTGCGTGCAAGGAATTGACATGGCGCAGGGGGAGGGACAAGATGCGGTAGCAAACAGATGCGCCTCCGGGACGACATGCCGGCAGTCATAGCCGCGCCTCCCGGACGGTCGCAAGAATTGGGATCGGGGTCATGAAGCCTTCATTTCGTCTTATGGCGAGCGCGGTCACGCTCGCTGTCATGCTGTCCGGCTGCGCCAGCGCGCCGGATTCAGCCGCCATCCAAACCGCCGCCGTCGAGCAGCCGCCGACCGACCAGGCCATGAAGGCCCTGTCGGCCGAGGTCTTTACCTATGCCTATCCGCTGGTGCTGATGGACGTGACGCGCGAGCTGATGACGCTGCGCACGCCGGTCAACACCTTCAGCCACAAGCGCACGTTCCCGGACGCCAGCTTCACCGACGTGGTCAGCCCCAATGCCGATACGCTGCATTCGTCGGCATGGCTGGACCTGTCGCGCGAGCCGGTGATCCTGTCCGTGCCCGACACGCAAGGGCGCTATTACCTGATGCCGCTGATGGATGCGTGGACCAATGTGTTTGCCTCGCCGGGCAAGCGCACCACCGGCACCCGCCGCGGCAATTTCGCCATCACCGGACCCGACTGGCGCGGCACGCTGCCCAAGGGCGTGCAGGAAATCCGTGCGCCGACGTCGACGGTCTGGCTGATCGGCCGTACCCAGGTCAATGGCAAGAAGGATCTCCCGGCCGTGCACCGGCTGCAGGACCAGTACCGGCTGACGCCGCTGTCCGCCTGGGGCGGCGGCCGCCGCGTGCCGGAGCGGCCCGCGCCGCGCGCCGCTGCGGTCGACACGCAGAGTTCGCCGGTGGAGCAGGTCGCGGCGATGGACGCGCAGGCCTTCTTCACGCGCTTTGCCGCGTTGCTGCCGGCCAATCCCCCGGCGCCGGCCGACAGCGCCATGGTGGAGAAACTGCGCCGCATGGGCATCCACCCGGGCGTGCCGTTCAAGACCACGGTGATGGAACCGACCACCGCGCGCGCGGTGCAGGAGGGCGCGACCGCGGCGCTGGCGGCGATCGTGCAGGGCGCGCGCAAGGGCAATGCCGATGCCGGCAACGGCTGGGTCATGCACCGCGATCTCGGCAACTATGGCACCAACTACGCCCGCCGCGCGGTGACCGCGTGGGTGGGGCTGGGCGCCAACCTGCCGGAGGATGCGATCTACGCATCGACACGCACCGATGCCAACGGCACGCCGCTGCAGGGTGGCGCGCGCTATGTGCTGCATTTCGACAAAAGCCAGCTGCCGCCGGCACGGGCGTTCTGGTCGCTGACGCTCTACAACGACCGGCAGGCGTTTGTGCCCAACCCGATCCACCGCTACGCCATCGGCAGCCGCGACCGCCTGCGTTACAACCGCGATGGCTCGCTCGACATCTATATCCAGCACGAACGCCCGACGGGATCCAGGGCCGCCAACTGGCTGCCGGCCCCGCCCGACGGCCTGAACATGATGCTGCGCGCGTACTGGCCGGAGCAGGCGCTGCTCGACGGCAACTGGATGCCGCCGGCGGTGATGCGGGTGAACTAGGTAGCCGACTACGCTTGTTTTCCCGCTTGTTTGCTCCCTCTCCCGCGTGCGGGAGAGGGAGCGCACCATCAGCACGCTGGTGCTGCCGCAGTGCCCACAGCAAGATTCCCCTTTGTTGGCGGATGCTGCGCGCCGTCGCTCAGTGCGCGTGCGTCGCGCACCCGGTGCAAGCGGTGCCGCCCACAGGCGTCGCGGCGGCATGGCCGGCCGGCTTGCCGATCCGCTTCCACGCCATCGTGCCGGTGCTGGACCAGCGCTCGCGCAGCGCGCGCGCCGCGCTGACCATGTTGGCCAGCGCCGCCTCGGTCTCTTCCCAGGCGCGCGTCTTCAGGCCGCAGTCAGGGTTGACCCACAGGCGCTGCGGCGGCACCACCTCGCAGGCACGGTCGAGCAGCCGCTCCATCGCCTGCACCGACGGCACGCGCGGCGAGTGGATGTCGTAGACGCCGGGCCCGATCTCGTTCGGGTAGTCGAAGTCGCCGAAGCCTTCCAGCAGTTCCATCGCCGAGCGCGAGGTTTCGATGGTGATCACGTCGGCGTCCAGCGCCGCGATCGACGGCAGGATGTCGTTGAACTCGGCGTAGCACATATGCGTGTGGATCTGGGTCTGGTCCCTGACGCCGCTGGCCGACAGGCGGAAAGCCGTGACCGCCCAGTCCAGGTAGGCGTCCCAGTCGCCGCGGCGCAGCGGCAGGCCTTCGCGCAGCGCGGGTTCGTCGATCTGGATCACGCGGATGCCGGCCTGTTCCAGGTCGCACACCTCGTCGCGGATGGCCAGTGCTAGCTGGCGCGCGGTGGTGGCGCGCGGCTGGTCGTCGCGCACGAACGACCATTGCAGCATGGTGATCGGACCGGTGAGCATGCCCTTCATCGGCCGCTCGGTCAGCGACTGCGCGTAGCGGGTGGTGTCTACCGTCATCGGCTCCGGCCGGTACACATCGCCATAGATCACCGGCGGCTTGACGCAGCGCGAGCCATAGCTCTGCACCCAGCCGTTCCCGGTAAAGCCATAGCCGCACAGCTGCTCGCCGAAATACTCGACCATGTCGTTGCGCTCGGCCTCGCCGTGGACCAGCACGTCGAGGCCCAGCTCTTCCTGCTTGCGCACGGCCAGCGCGATTTCGGCGCGGATGCGCTCCAGGTACTCCAGCGCGCCGATGTCGCCGCGCCTGAAGGCCGCACGGGTCTGGCGGATGGCCGCGGTCTGCGGAAACGAGCCGATGGTGGTGGTGGGCAGCAGCGGCAGCTGCAGCGCCTCGCGCTGGCGCTCGATGCGCTGCGCGAACGGGCTGGCGCGGCGCGCCATGTCGGCGGTGACGCCGACCAGGCGTTGCTGCACGCGCGGGTTGACCACGCGGCGCGATTGCCGGCGCGAGGCCTGCACGGCGTCGGACGCTGCCAGCTGCGCGGCGACGGTGGCATCGCCTTCATTGAGCGCGCGTGCCAGCACCTGCAGTTCATCAAGCTTCTCGGTGGCGAAGGCCAGCCACGACTTCAGTTCGGCATCGAGGCGCACTTCATGCGCCAGCGACACCGGCACATGCAGCAGCGAGCAGGATGGCGCCAGCCACAGGCGGTCGCCGAGCGCCGCGTGCACGGGGCGCAGCGTGTCGAGCACGCGGCGCAGGTCGGTGCGCCAGATATTGCGGCCGTCGATGACGCCGGCGGACAGCACGGCGTGCGCCGGCAGCGCGGCCTGCCATGCGGCCAGCTGGCCTGGTGCGCGCACCAGGTCGATATGGAAGCCATCGACCGGCAGCGCGGCGGCGCGCGCGGCGTGGTCGGCGGCGGTGTCGAAGTACGTTGCCAGCAGCAGCTTCGGGCCCGCATCGCGCAGGCCGGCGTAGGCGCTGTCGAAGGCGTCGAGCCACGCGGGCTCCAGGTCCAGGCACAGCGCGGGCTCGTCGACCTGCACCCACTCGATGCCGCGCGCCTTCAGCTGGCCGAGGATGCGGCGGTAGGCCTGCACCAGCTGCGGCAGCAGCGAGAGGCGGTCGAAGCCGGCCGCGTGGCTCTTGGACAGCCACAGGTAGGTGACCGGGCCCACCAGCACCGGGCGGGCGCGCAAGCCCTGCGCCAGCGCTTCGTCGGCTTCCTCGAAGAACCAGGCCGGGCCGCCGTCGAAGGTGGTGTCGGCATCCAGCTCGGGGACCAGGTAGTGGTAGTTGGTGTCGAACCACTTGGTCATTTCCATCGCCGGCTGCTCGCGGTTGCCGCGCGCCAGCTCGAAATACTGCGCCAGCGTCAGCTGCGCCGGGTCGAAGCCGAAGCGGCGCGGCAGGGCGCCCAGCAGCGCGGTCAGGCTGAGCATCTGGTCGTACCAGGCGAAGTCGCCGGTGGCGACGGTGTCCAGGCCGGCCCCGGCCTGCAGTTGCCAGTGCCGGCGGCGCAGCTGCGCGGCCACATCGCGCAGCGCGGCTTCGCTGCTTTCACCGCGCCAGAAGGCCTCCTGCGCGAATTTCAGTTCGCGGCGTGCGCCGATGCGGGGAAAGCCGAGGATATGGGTGCGTGCCATGGGGAACTTGCTCCGGAAGATGATGACTGGCGCACAGTGTCGGTTTCCCCATAAAATGAATCAAGCGACAAGTTTTAAACAACATATGAATTTATTTCATGCGACGGCGGGGCCGGCCCGCGCCCTGGACTGCGCATGATCGAGGTCCGTCATTTCCGCTCGCTGGTTGCCATTGCCGAATCCGGCAAGCTCGCCACCGCGGCCGAGCGCGTGCATGTCAGCCAGTCGGCGCTGTCACACCAGATCAAGGCGATCGAGGCCCACTACGGGCTGCCGCTGTTCGACCGGACCCGGCAGGGGCTGCGCTTCACGCCGGCGGGCGAACGCCTGCTGGCACTGGCGCGCGAGGTGCTGGCCGCGGTCAGCGCGGCCGACCGCGATATCGAACGGCTCAAGGGCGATACCCGCGGCGAACTGCGCGTGGTGCTGGAGTGCCATACCTGCTTCGACTGGCTGATGCCGGTGATGGATGAATTCCGCCGCCGCTGGCCCGAGGTGGAGGTGGACCTGGTGGCCGGCTTCCATGCGGACCCGATCTCGCTGCTCAGCGAAGGCCGCGCCGACATGGTGATCGGCTCGCAGCCGGCGGTGCGGCGCGGGCTCGACGTCGCGCCGCTGTTCCGCTTCGAGATCCTGGCGGTCATCGCCAACGAGCACCGGCTGCGCAACAAGCGCCGCATCGAAGCTGCCGACCTCGCCGGCGAGACGCTGATCACCTATCCGGTGCCGGAGCAGCGCATCGACCTGATCCGCGAGGTGCTGGAACCCGCCGGCATCCGGCTGCAGCGGCGCACCGCGGAACTGACGGTGGCGGTGCTGCAACTGGTGGCGAGCCGGCGCGGCGTGGCGGCATTGCCCAACTGGGGCGTGAAGAACTATGTCGACCACGACTACGTGCTGGCCAAGCGGATCGGCGCCAGGGGGCTGTGGAGCGAGCTCTACGCGACGGTGCCGGCGCCGCTGGCGCGCCGGCCTTATGTGGCCGACTTTGTCGCGATCGTGCGGGATACATGCGCGGCGCAGCTCGACGGCATCGAACTGCTGCCGGCATAACGCTGACGGCTAGGCCGTCAGCGCCAACCCTGCGTCACTGCGGACCTGCGGGGCAACGGTGCGCGGCGCGGGAGCTGGCTCGCTCGGCGCCTCGCTGTCCGGATCGTCGACATCCGCGCCCAGCACGGCCATGTCGATGCCACTTTCCAGCCGGCGCAGGAACAGCCACAGCAGGCTGGCATCGGCCGCGGTCAGGGTTGCATGGAGCACTGGCTGACTGGCCGGTTCGAAAGAGGCCGAGTCGAAGCGCAACTGCTCAGGCGCCAGTCCGGTACGGCGGGCGCTGGCAAACACCCACTCCATCGCGCCGAACGCGTCGGTGCCGTCGAGTTGCAGGGAAAGGCGCAGGGTGGGAAGGCGGGTCGCGGGCATGTGGTGTTTCCGGCAGGTCTTCTGATGTGGTTAATTTACCAGCCGGAGCGCAAAATGAGCTTCTTTGTATTCTCCGGTATTAGAGAGATTGGAAAAGAAACATCTGCATATGGCAAGATGTATAGATATTTCTTCCCTATTTTACGAAGGACATGGCGCAATCTCCCAAGCTCGATGACACCGACCGCCGCATCCTGCGCGAACTCCGCCGTGACGGCAGGCTGTCCAATGCGAAACTGGCCGAACAGGTCGGCCTCTCCGCCACACCCTGCTGGAACCGGGTGCGCGCACTCGAGGAAAGCGGGGTCATCGAAGGCTACGCCGCGCTGCTGAACCAGAAGGCGCTGGGATTGCCGGATACAGTGCTGATCGAGGTCACGCTGGAGCGCCACGACGACGACATGCTCTACCGCTTCGGCCAGGCGCTTGCCGAACTGCCGGAGGTGATGGAGGCCTACCTGCTGACCGGCGACTACGACTACCTGATCAAGGTCGCCGTGGCCGGCACGCAAGGCTATGAGGAGTTCCTGCGGCACAAGCTGTACAAGCTGCCCGGGCTGCGCCACAGCCGCTCGACCTTCGTGCTGCGCACGCTGAAGCGCGAGCCCTCCGTCGAACCCTGAGCCGCCAGCCGGTGCAGCCAGATTGTTATGCTGCATGAATCACTTATGTGCCGGTGTGTGTGGAGGCTGTATAGGGCCCGCAACGGTGTATTCCATGTCCGAATCAAGCGCGAACGCGCAATACCGCTCATAATGTCGCCGGTGCCGGGCCGCCCCGCACCCATTGAAAAGAATTCCGGTATGAACGACACAGAAATTGAGCTGATCGATTCGGCACGCCTGCCGACCCGATTTGGTGACTTTACGGCACACGCCTTCAAGGGCGCTCACTCAGGCATCGAGCATCTGGCCCTCAGCGTGGGCGAGGTGACTGGCGACGACGTGCTGATCCGCATGCATTCCGAATGCCTGACCGGAGACGTCTTCGGTTCCTGCCGCTGCGACTGCGGCCCGCAACTGGAACTGGCCATGGAAAAGATCGCGGCCGAAGGCCGCGGCATCCTGCTGTACCTGCGCGGCCACGAAGGCCGGGGCATCGGCCTGGCGGAGAAGATCCGCGCCTACCGCCTGCAGGACGGGGGGCTCGATACCGTCGACGCCAACCTGGCGCTGGGCCAGGCGATCGACGCGCGCAACTACGCCTTTGCGGCCGACCTGCTGCACCAGTGGGGCGTCACCTCGGTGCGGCTGATGAGCAATAACCCGCTCAAGGCCGCCGCGCTGGAAAAGGCCGGCATCAGGGTCAACGAGCAACTGCGGCACATCGTGCCGTCCAACGCCGAGAACGAGAAATACCTGGCGACCAAGCGCACGCGCATGGGACACCTGCTCGACTGACAGCGGCTGGCTGAAAAGGGCATTGGCCTGGTAACCGCCGCAATGCCCCTGGCCAGGAGGGCTGCGCCGTCCCCCAGCATTCTGTCTTCCTAGCTTTCCGGAATTTCCTGGTCGATACCCGCGCGCGGCACCACTTCCGCCGCGATGCGCTCGCCCAGGTCCCGCTGCGCCACCTTGAGGTCGTAGGTCACCTGCATATTCATCCACGAACGCGCATCGCCACCAAAATAGCGCGTCAGGCGCAGCGCGGTGTCGGGCGTGATGCCGCGCTGCTCGCGCACGATCTCGCTGATGCGGGCCGGCGTCACGCGCAGTGCCAGCGCCAGGGCGTTGGCGCTCATGTTCAGCGGCACCAGGTATTCCTCGCGCAGGATTTCGCCCGGATGGATGGGGCGCATGCCGTTTTCAAAGCGTGCCATGTTGCTGTCCTCAGTGATAGTCGATGATCTCGACAGCCGCGGGGCCGTCATGGGTCCAGATGAAGCAGATCCTCCACTGGCCGTTGATGCGGATGCTGTAGCGTCCCTTGCGATCGCCGCCGAGTTTTTCCAGGCGGTTTCCCGGCGGAAAGCGCAACGCGCCCAGGGTGGCGGCGTCGTCAAGCATCTCGAGCTTGCGCTGGGCAATGAACTCAATGCTCGCGAAGCGGGCAACGTAACGGCCGTCGAACAACGCAGCGGTGTCAAAGCATCTGAACGATTGGATCATATCGTATATCGATAATCGATAAATGGCAAATCAGCGAAAGTGGAAGGCGCGGATGCCATCCATGAAACCGCCGCCGCCATAGCGCCGCACCGTCACGACTCTGAAAGCGAGCGGCGCAAACGATACGAATCCTTTTCCAAACTGTTACACTGTATGGATGTACAGTACATGGACCACCCGTCCCGGACCTGTCCAAGCCCTGTGCTATGGTGGTTTGCTTCAGGCGCGCCTGATCCATCGCCACCACGCGTCCACGCCTGTCCCTCCCTTAACGCATTGATCCGAAAGAAAAAATCGTGTCGAGCAAGCAGCTGATTCGCATTCGCGGCGCCCGCCAGCACAACCTCAAGGATGTCGACCTCGACCTGCGCCCCGGCGAAATGACCGTGGTCACCGGGCCGTCCGGCTCGGGCAAGTCCAGCCTGGTGTTCGACACGCTTTATGCAGAGGGCCAGCGCCGCTACGTCGAGACCTTCAGCGCCTACGCGCGCCAGTTCCTGGACCGGATGGACCGCCCGCAAGTGGAGCGCGTCGACGGCGTGCCGCCGGCGATCGCCATCGACCAGACCAACCCGGTGCGCAGCTCGCGCTCGACGGTCGGCACCATGACGGAGCTGAACGACCACCTGAAGCTGCTGTACGCGCGCGCGGCGGAGCTGTTCGACAAGCAGACCGCGCACCCGGTGCGCCACGACTCGCCGGAGACGATCTACGCCGAGCTGCTGGCGCGCACGGCGCAAGGGCAGCCGCACCACGATGCGCGGCTGGTGGTGACGTTCCCGGTGGAGCTGCCGGAGTCGGCGACCGAGGAAGAGGTCCAGCAATGGCTTTCCGTCAGCGGCTACACGCGCGTGCAGGCGCAGCGCGTGGTGCAGTCGCCCACCGGCGCGCGCAAGCTGCTCGACGTAGTGGCCGACCGCTTCCGCATCGGCAATGCCGAGAAGGTGCGCGTGGTGGAGGCGATCGAGGCCTCGCTCAAGCGCGGCGGCGGACGCGTCAACATCTATGTGCTGGCCGATGGAGCCGATGGAGCCGATGGCGACGGCGGCCCCGTGTGGCGCTTCTCCACCGGCCTGCACAGCCCGGACAGCGACCTGCGCTATGCCGACCCGCAACCCGCGCTGTTCTCGTTCAACTCCGCCTACGGCGCCTGCGAAACCTGCCGGGGCTTCGGCCGCGTGATCGGGGTCGACCTGGGGCTGGTCATTCCCGATGCGCGCAAGTCGCTGCGCGAAGGCGCGATCAAGCCGATGCAGACCCCGGCCTGGAAGGAATGCCAGGACGACCTGATGCGCTACGCCGGCAAGGCCGGCATCCCGCGCGACACGCCCTGGGCCGACATGACCGAGGCCGAGCGCCACTGGGTCGTCCATGGCTCGCCGGACTGGAACGGCCAGTGGAACAAGCAGTGGTACGGCGTGATGCGGTTCTTCAGCTACCTGGAGTCGAAGGCGTACAAGATGCACATCCGGGTGCTGCTGTCCAAGTACCGCAGCTACACCCCGTGCGAAACCTGCGGCGGCGCGCGCCTGAAGACCGAGTCGCTGCTGTGGCGCCTGGGCTCGAAGGACAATGCCGACGCCGTGCTGGCGCCTGAACGCCGCTTCCTGCCGCGCGGCGTGGACTGGGACCGCACGCAGCTCGAAGCGCTGCCGGGCCTGACCGTGCACGACCTGATGCTGCTGCCGATCGAGCGCATCCGCCGCTTCTTCGACGAACTGACGCTGCCCAGCGCGATGCTCGACGACGCGCTCAAGCTGCTGCTGGCCGAGGTGCGCACGCGGCTGAAATACCTGTGCGACGTCGGCCTGGGCTACCTGACGCTGGACCGCCAGAGCCGCACGCTGTCCGGCGGCGAAGTGCAGCGCATCAACCTGACCACCGCGCTCGGCACCTCGCTGGTCAACACGCTGTTCGTGCTGGACGAGCCCAGCATCGGCCTGCATCCGCGCGACCTGAACCGCATCGTCGAGGCCATGCACCGGCTGCGCGACGCGGGCAATACGCTGGTGGTGGTCGAGCACGATCCCTCGGTGATGCTTGCCGCGGACCGCCTGATCGACATGGGCCCCGGGCCGGGCGAGCGCGGCGGCAACATCATCTTCGACGGCACGCCGTCGGATATCCGCAATGCCGACACGCTGACCGGTGCCTATCTCGGCGGGCGCCGCCGCGTGGCCGATGCCTCGCACTGGCAACGCCGTCCCGTCGACGACGCACTGCCGCGCATCGTGCTGGAAGGCGCGACCGAGCACAACCTGCAGGACGTCACCGTCGAGATCCCGCTGCAGCGGCTGGTGTGCGTGACCGGCGTGTCCGGCTCGGGCAAGTCCACGCTGCTGCAGGACGTGCTGCATCCGGCGATGGCGCGGCATTTCGGCAAGGCGACCGAATCGCCGGGCGCCTACCGCAAGCTGAGCGGCGCGGACCTGGTCGATGACGTGGTCTTCGTCGACCAGTCGCCGATCGGCAAGACCGCGCGCTCCAACCCGGCCAGCTACGTCGGCGCGTTCGACGAGATCCGCAAGCTCTTCGCCAAGGCGCCGATGGCGCTGCAGCGCAGCTATACCGCGGGCACCTTCAGCTTCAACTCCGGCGACGGGCGCTGCCCGACCTGCGGCGGCTCGGGCTTCGAGCATGTCGAGATGCAGTTCCTCAGCGACGTCTACCTGCGCTGCCCGGATTGCGACGGCACCCGCTATCGCGCCGAAGTGCTGGAGGTGAAGATCGAGCGCGCCATCGCCGGGCAGCCGCCGCGCGCGCTCAGCATCGCCGACGTGCTGGAGCTGACCGTCAGCGAAGCGGCGGCCTATTTTGCCGCCGACGCCGCGGTGCTGCGCGTGCTGCAGCCCATTGTCGATGTCGGCCTCGAATACATGAAGCTGGGCCAGCCCGTGCCGACGCTGTCGGGCGGCGAGGCGCAGCGCCTGAAGCTGGCCGGCTTCCTCGCCGAAGCCGCGCAGGCCACGCCGTCGCGCACGCGCGGCAACACGCTGCCGCGCCGGCTGTTCATGTTCGACGAGCCGACCACGGGTTTGCACTTCGACGATATCGCCAAGCTGATGCTGGCCTTCGGCAAGCTGCTCGACAGCGGCCATTCGCTGATCGTGATCGAGCACAACCTCGACGTGATCCGCGCCGCCGACTGGCTGGTCGACCTGGGTCCCGAAGGCGGCGATGCCGGCGGCCGCGTGGTCTGCACCGGCACGCCCGAAGACGTGAAGGGCTGCGCCGCATCGCATACCGGCCAGGCGCTGATCCACTATGATGCCGCGCTCGGCGAAGCCGGCACGCTTGCCGCCGAACGTGCCACCGGTGCCGAATCTGAAGGCGTGCCGCTGCAGGCGGTTTTGCAGGCCCGCCGTGCGCGCCGAGAGATCGAGGGCGAAGACGTGGTGCGCATCGTCAACGCGCACGAGCACAACCTGAAGTCGCTCAACGTCGATATCCCGCACGGCAAGTTCAACGTGGTCACCGGCGTGTCCGGCTCGGGCAAGTCGACGCTGGCGTTCGACATCCTGTTCCACGAAGGCCAGCGCCGCTACCTGGAATCGCTCAACGCGTACGCGCGCTCGATCGTGCAGCCGGCGGGGCGGCCCGAGGTCGATGCGGTCTACGGCATCCCGCCCACCGTCGCGATCGAGCAGCGCCTGTCGCGCGGCGGCCGCAAGAGCACGGTGGCGACCACGTCGGAAGTCTGGCACTTCCTGCGCCTGCTGTACGTCAAGCTGGGCATCCAGCACTGCGTGCATGACGGCGCGCCGGTGACGTCGCAGAGCCCGGAATCGATCGCCGCGCAGTTGCTGCGCGACCATCGCGGCCAGCACGTCGGTTTCCTCGCGCCGCTGGTGGTCAACCGCAAGGGCGTCTATACCGACCTGGCGAAATGGGCCAAGGCGCGCGGCAATACGCATCTGCGCGTCGACGGCGAGTTCCTGCCGGTGGATCCGTGGCCGCGCCTGGACCGCTTCCGCGAGCACACCATCGAGCTGCCGGTCGGCGACCTGGTCATCACGCCGGAGCACGAGCCGCAACTGCGCGCGCTGCTGGCGCAGGCGCTGGAGGCGGGCAAGGGCGTGATGCACCTGCTGGCGCCGCTCGACGGGCTGGACCACGCCATGACCAACGGCGGCACCGCGCACGTGGGCGAGGTCAAGGTGTTCTCGACCAAGCGCGCCTGCCCCGAATGCGGCACCAGCTATCCCGAGCTGGATCCGCGCATGTTCTCGTACAACAGCAAGCACGGCTGGTGCGGCAGCTGCGTCGGCACCGGCCTGGCGCTGACGCGCGAGCAGCGCGCGGCGTACGACGATACCGTGCTGGCCGACGACAACCGCGGCCGCGAGCAAAGCCTGCCGTCGGAGGAGCTGGAACCCGAAGGCGTGGGCGATGCGCCGTGCCCCGACTGCCATGGCACGCGCCTGAACCCGGTGGCGCGCGCGGTCACATTCGATACGCAGGCCATCGTCGACGTGGCGCAATGGACCGTGTCCGATACCCGCCGCTGGGTCGACGGCCTGCGCCTGGCCGGCCGCGACGCCGAGATCGCGCGCGACGTGATCAGCGAGATCGGCAGCCGGCTGCAGTTCCTGGAAGAAGTGGGGCTGGGCTACCTGAGCCTGGACCGCGCCGCGCCCAGCCTGTCCGGCGGCGAGGCGCAGCGCATCCGGCTGGCGGCGCAGCTCGGCAGCAACCTGCAGGGCGTGTGCTACGTGCTGGACGAGCCCACCATCGGCCTGCATCCGCGCGACAACCAGATCCTGCTCGATGCGTTGCGCAAGCTGGGCGACAAGGGCAATACGCTGGTCGTGGTGGAGCATGACGAAGACACGATCCGCCGTGCCGACCACATCATCGATATCGGCCCGGGCGCCGGCAAGCGCGGCGGCACGCTGGTGGCGCAGGGCGGGGTGGCGGACCTTGCCGCGGCGCCGGCTTCCACCACCGGCCAGTTCCTGGCACAGCCGATCATCCATCCGCTGCAGGCGCGCCGTCCGGTGCAGCCGGGCGCGGCCGGCAAGCCAGCCGATCCGGCCGCATGGCTGACCGTGCACGGCGCTTCGCTGCACAACCTGCGCAGCGTGACCGCGCGCATCCCGCTGTCGCGGCTGGTGGCGATCACCGGCGTGTCGGGCTCGGGCAAGTCGACGCTGGCGCGCGACGTGCTGATGACCAATCTGCTCGACGCGGTGGGCCGTTCGGTGCTGTCGTCGCCGGCCACGCGGCGCGCGCGCAATGCGGCCAAGGATGAGGCGAAGGGCGGCAAGGCAACGGCGAAGAAGCCGCTCAAGGTCGACCACGACTGGTATGGCTGCGACGCCATCACCGGCTGGGAATCGATCGACCGCGTGCTCGAAGTCGACCAGACCCCGATCGGCAAGACCCCTCGTTCATGCCCGGCGACGTACATCGGCGTATGGGACACGATCCGACGGCTGTTCGCCGATACGCTCGAGGCGCGTGCGCGCGGCTATACCGCGTCGCGCTTCTCGTTCAACACCGGCGATGGCCGCTGTCCCGCGTGCGAAGGGCAGGGCGTGCGCACCATCGGCATGAGCTTCCTGCCGGACGTGAAAGTGCCATGCGATGTCTGTCACGGACAGCGCTTCAATCCCGAGACGCTCGCCGTCACCTGGCGCGGCAAGAACATCGGCGACGTGCTGACCATGGAGATCGACGAAGCGGTGGAATTCTTTGCATCGATGTCCAATATTGCGCACCCGCTGCAGCTGATGAAGGACGTCGGGCTGGGCTACCTGACACTGGGCCAGCCGTCGCCGACGCTGTCCGGCGGCGAGGCGCAGCGCATCAAGCTGGTCACCGAACTGAGCAAGGTGCGCGACGACATCACACGCCGCGGCCAGAAGGCGCCGCATACGCTGTATGTGCTGGACGAGCCGACCGTCGGCCTGCACATGGCCGACGTGGCGCGCCTGATCCGCGTGCTGCATCGCCTCACCGACGGCGGCCACAGCGTGGTGGTGATCGAGCATGACCTCGACGTGATCGCCGAGGCCGACTGGATCATCGACCTGGGGCCGGAAGGCGGCGCGGGCGGCGGCACCATCATCGGCGCAGCCGATCCGGAGTCGCTGGCGCGGATCCCGGCCAGCCATACCGGCGCGGCGCTGGTGCCGGTGCTGGCGCGCGGCAAAAGCGGGACGCAGCAGGCCGGCGTGCGGGACAAGGTCAGCATGGCCTGAGCCGCTTGCCGCAAGCGAGGGGACGTAGCCGGGGCCACACGCCACAGGCACGCCTTTCGCTTGTTCATGGTTACTGGCGCGCACATCGCGCCCTGAACGGAGGTAACCATGAAGCATATCCGACCCAGCCGACTCCTCGCCGCTGTCGCGCTTGCCGCTGCGATTCCCGCCATGGCCCAGATGACGCCTGGCACGCCGGGCGGCACCTACGATCCTTATTCGCAGGGCGCGCGCAGCACCGACAAGTTCGACCCATATACGCAGGGCGCCAACACTTCCACGCGCCAGGACCTCGCGCCGGCGCCCGAGGCCCAGCCTTCTACCGTGCCGGCGCAGCCCGGCATGGCCAGCCCGTCCGTGCAGCGCACGGCTGACCCGTATATGGAGGGGACACGCTGGGTCAGTCCGGAGCTGGGCCGCCGCCTTGGCCCGCGCAGCGAGTTCCTGGACGGTGCCTGATTCTGAACGCCTGACAGGGAAATTTGCGCAACGGCCGCTAGCCACGTGTGCGGCGTCATGCCGCCGCGCGGGCAACGGCCTTGCCAGCCCTTCCAGCCATCGTGGCGCGGCAAAATGCGAATGCAACCGGACTTACCGCCTCTTGTAAATCCTGCGCAAGTGTGCGGACCTGCGAGCGCGCAAGCGGCCAATGACCAGTGCAGCGTGCCGGATGCCAGCCAGGCCCTGCACTGCGGCCCCATGCGGTCCGCCGGGCTCGCGCGGATGACGGTGGTCAGCTACAACATCCATCGCGCGGTCGGTACCGACCGCCGTTACCGGCCCGACCGGATCGCGACGGTGCTGGAAGAACTCCGCGCCGATATCGTCGCGCTGCAGGAAGTGGAATCGGGCAGCAGCAACGATCACACGCTCGAATACCTGGCCGGGCACACCGGCATGCACGTGGTGTCGGGCTTTACCCGCGTGCGCGGCAATGCGGATTATGGCAATGCCCTGCTGACGCGCTTCGCGCCGCAGGCGGTCAGCCAGATCGACCTCACGGTGAAGGGCTGCGAGGCGCGCGGCGCGATCGACGTCACGCTTGCCTGCATGGCAGCGGGGCACGCCAGCGCGCTGCGCGTGATTGCCACGCACCTGGGGCTGCGTCCCGGCGAACGGCGCCACCAGGTGCAGCAACTGCTGAACTACGTGGCCGCGGCCCCGCCTTTGCCCACCATCCTGGTGGGCGATGTCAACGAATGGTTCTTGTGGGGACGTCCGCTGCGCTGGCTGCACGCGTACTTCGAGCAGACCCCGCACACGGCGACGTTTCCCTCGCGGCTGCCGATCTTCGCGCTGGACCGGATCTGGGTCTCGCCGCGCGCGCACCTGGTCTCGGTGGCCAGCCACCGCTCGCCGCTGGCGCGGGTCGCCTCCGACCACCTGCCGCTGCTGGCCTGCTTCGAGGTGCCGTTGGCGGAAGTGCCTTCGGCTGCCGATGGCCCCGAGATCCGGACCGAAGCCTAGGCAAACATTAGGGCCAACATAGGACCAACATAGGGCCAACATAGGAGCACGACGATGAGACAGAGCGACGACAACTACCTGCGCAGGCGCGCCGACAGGCTGTACGGCAGCAACGACCAGGGCTACAGCGGCATCCCGGCCCAGTCGCGCAACCGGCGCCAGCGCGGGCTCAGCGGTGGCCGCTATGGCAACACCGCCGAGCGCCTGCCGCGCGACCAGACCCAGGACGTGACGCCAGGCGACGAGGAGTGGTATGGGATGTACATCGAGGAATGGCGCTGGCCGGCCGAGCGTCCCCCTTACGCCGCCAGTGGGCGTGACGATGCGCGCTACGAGGAGGAATGGTCGCGGCGCAGGCCAGCGGGCGCGGGCCGCAGCGCCTACGAGCGTCATCAGCGAGATGGAGACTATGGCGGCTATGGCGAGCCTGAGCGCTATGGCTACCGGCGCTGGCAAGACGAGCGCTATGAACGCGAGGCATTCGGCTATGACGACTTTGCCGACGAGTGGGACACCCCCTCGCAGCGCCGTCCCGCCGGCCCGCGCAACTACCGGCGCGACGACGACCGCATCCACGATGAGGTCTGCAACCGGCTGGCGCGCGATGACGAACTCGATGTCAGCGACGTCGAGGTGCGCGTGCAGGAGGGCGTGGTGACACTGGAAGGCAAGGTCAACGACCGCCACACCAAGTACGATATCGAGGACATTGCGGAGCGCGTGTTCGGGGTGCACGACGTGATCAACCACATCCGCGTGCAGCGCTACGGGTTGCTGGCTTCCGAATGAGGGGCAGGAGAATGGCGAGAGCGGCGGCGCAGGTTCACTGCGCCGCCGCTCTTTTCCCGCTCTTTTCCCGCTCTTTTCCCGCTCTTTTCCCGCTCTTTTCCCGCTCTTTCCCGCTCTTTCCCTTGCCTTGGCGTCAGTCCTTGCCCGTCCGCGGCGGATGGGGCGGGTGCTCGTCGCGATCGTCGGTACGGTCGGCCTTGTCGACCGGCACCTCGGCCGGCAGCCCTTCGGCCGCGCGCACCACCTCGTCGGCAATCTCTTCTTCGGGGGTTTCGTCTTCCGGCGGCATGTGCGCGTCTTCGTCGCGCTGCTCGATCTCGCTCTCGATGTCGCCGGTCTCTTGCTCGAGATCCGGATCCAGCGTGCTGGGGATACTACCGGCCTGTGCCCGCGCGGCGCCCGTCGCGGTCTTGTCGCGCGGCCGGCGGCCGCCGGCGGAAGCTTGTGCGCCGTCGCGCCGCGTGCCAACGATGCTGCGGCCGACACGGTCCCCGTGGCGCGCGCCGGTACGTACGGTCTTGCTCATGGTCTCTCCTGTGCGGTGCGGTATGGCATCGTGGCAGCGGTCAGGTGTTTTCCACCGGCGGTTCGCTTTCCTCCGGATTGCCGCCGCGGCGCTTGACCGAGGGCGGCTCGCCGTTCTCGTCGGGAATGTCGTGCTCGCGCTCGACATCGTGGCGGCGGTCGCGTCCCGGCTTGCCACGCTCATGTTCGGTGTCAGGCCCGCCCTTGTGCGGATCCGGCCGGGGCTCGCTGCGGCGCCGGGTGGTGTCATGGTCGGGTTGGCGATGGGTGCTCATGGTGTCTCCAGGGCAAAGGGTCATGCCAGATCGGCATCCTTAATCCGTACCGGCACGGAGTTCGTCGGATACCGCGGTCACGCCGCGCACCGAGCGTGCCAGCTCCATGGCCGTGGCGCGCTGCTTGTCGTCCCGCACCGAGCCTTCCAGCTTGACCACCCCGTCCATGGTCGACACGCGGATCCTGGCCGGATCCAGCGTGCCGGCGCTTGCCAGGCGCGCACGGACTTCGGAGGTGATGGCGCGGTCGCTGGCGATTTCGGTGTCGCGCGGCGCGGCGGTGCGGCCGGTCGAGGAGGGCGCCGCGGGGGCATCGGTGGGCGCCGCGGGCACGGCCGGCGCAACTGCCATGGCCAGTACCGCCAGCGGCAGCGCCAGGCGGCGAATGCGGGAGCGAGTACGTAGTTTCATGGCGATCCTCCTGTACGGCGCACCGTACTGCGTGAGCGGCGGGCGGCGCAACGTTGCCCGCACCTGCTCCAGACCTGCAAGCTCCGTTCCCGCCGGGCGGAAAAGCCGGTTGTGCGCCTTGCGCCGCAGGTTGGCAGATCATGCGGTGATGAGTCGCGGTCCGCGCGCGCCGTACTTTTTACAGTAGCTGCAGAAAGTGCATGCGTGCCGCGGCCAGCGTGAATGGTGGCGTCGGGGCCGCCGGCAGCGGTGCGCACCGCGGCAGGTGGCGCGCGGCTTGCGTAGCGTCGTGTGCTTGCGTGCCGTCCTGTCTATAGTGAAAGCAATGCTGGCCAGAACTGGCGTACGGCATGTGCCGCCGAGCACAACCCGCCACGCCGGCCCCCACGCCGCGGCGGCTCCGTTGGCCGCGTGCCGACGGGCCTATCAGCGCAGCCCCCGGGGGAGCGGCACATCCTGTTGCGAGGATAGAAATGAATTTCGCCAGCATCCTGTCCACCGTCATCCTGGCCTCGTCCGTGTCGGTTTCGTCGGCGCCGGTCGAACGCCAGCTGCTCGCGATCACCCCCCTGGATTTCGCCCAGCGCTTCAATACGGTCGCGCAGGACACGGGCTCGGGGTTGACGCTGCCCAGTTTCAAGATCAAGCCCGGCTGGCACCGTGCCGCGCCGAGTTCCGGCGTCTCGGTCCTGGTGCGTGCCAGCCGTTCCGGCTATGCGCTCGATGAAGTGGTGGTGGTCTGCCGCGAAGTCGAGCGCTGCTTCCTGACCATCTGCACGGCTGCGCTTGCGATCGACGACAGCGTCAACCCGCTGCTGCTGCAGCGCTTTATCGTGGCGCGCATCGCCACCGAACTGGGCGAAGTGGGGCTGGTCATGTCCGGGCTTGCCTATATCGTGGTGACGCCGAAGGAAGACGACTACGTCGCCGTCGTGATCCGGCCCTACCTGCCGCAGGAGCGCAGTGCCTCACCCACCCAGGCGCAGCGCGAGCCGCCCGCCGGGGCCCGGCCATTCCATCATGGCGAGGCGGTCCCGCACGACCCCCACGGGCTGCATGGTCCGAATGGAGTGCCGGGACTGCCTGGACCCTATGCAGCGCCGGGCGCCCCGCGGCCGCCGCTGACCCCAATCGTTTCGCAAGCCACGATTGCCCAGCTGCCCCGCTTGTGACGCGCGCTTCAGGGCTCGCGCAGCAGCAGCGCCACCGGCAGCCCGCCCAGCACGTCGCGCAGGCGCAGGCGCCCGGCCGGCGCATCGAGCCGGTGGCCCGTCAGCGCGTCGATCCAGCGTCCGGGCTGCGGCGCGCCAAGGTTCAGCGTGGTGTCGCCCCAGCACGCCGGCGGAATGCGCGGTACGGCCGGGTCGACCCGCGCCGCTGACAGCCGCGTGACCACGGTGACGGCCTGGCGCGAAGCGGTGCTGCGCGCAAAGGCCAGCACCTGCTGCGCCAGCGTGCCCTGTGCTGCCAGCATGCTGTACTGGCCGTCGGCAAACAGCGCGGGGTCGGCACCGCGTGCCGCGAGCACATGGCGCACCAGTTGCTGCTTGAGCCGGCCGTCGCGCCAGTGCGCCAGCCAGTGCGCCCAGCCCGCGCCGCACGCCAGCCGTGCCTGCAGCCGCCCGAAGTCCGGGGCGCAGCGGTTGTCGGGGTCGACCAGGCTCAGGTCCCAGCCTTCGGTGCCCTGGTAACGGTCAGGGATGCCGGGGGCGGTCAGTTGCACCAGCACCTGCGCCAGGCTGTTGACGGCACCGGCGGTGGCAATACGCTGCGCAAAGCGGCCGATCTGCGCCAGCACGCCCCGCGGCCATGCCGCCGCGATACCACGCAGGAAGGCCTCGCATGCCGCTTCGTATTCGGCATCGGGACAGGTCCAGTTGCCGTGGCGCTTGGCTTCGCGGATAGCCTTGACCTGCCATGCGGAAATCCGCGCGAGCAGGGCTTCAGGTACCGGCGCCGCGTCGCCTGAATGGACCTTCGGGTCCATCGGGTCGATTGGGTCCATCGGGTCCATCGGGTCCATCGGGTCGGTCAGGTCCATCGGCCATGCGCCGACCAGCGCCTGGTACAGCATCAGCCGGTCGGCCGCGTCGGGCGCGCGCGGCAGCGTGGCGAGCAGCGGCGCGCAGTCGCGCTCCCACGCGGCGACCGCGTCGGCGTAAGTGCCCGGCAGCTCGCTCAGCACGGCCAGCCGCATGCGCGCGTCCTCGCCGCGCTTGTGGTCGTGCGTGGCGGTGGCCAGCATCGCATGCGGGCCGGCCAGCCGGCGCGACGCCATGCGGGCGTGGAACTGTGCCGGCGGCATCGCCAGTTGCGCCGGGTCGCTGCCCACCTCGTTGCGCGACAGCAGCCGGCCGTAGCGGTAGAAGGCGGTGTCCTCGCCGGCCTTGGCCGCCAGCGCCGGCATCAGCTGCTGCAGGCGGCGGCGCAGCACGCCGGTGTCGCTGTCCGGCGCTGCCTGCGTGCGCAGGCAGCCGGCGATGAATGCCAGCGCCACGGCCTCGTCCGGCGCCAGGCCGCTGCGCGCGGACTGCAGGGCCTGATCGACCATGGCGTCATCGGCATGCGCCGCGGCGGCGTCACGTGCCGACGGCTGCGCGTCGTAGTAGCTGCGGTAGACCGGCACGGCCGCCATCAGCGCCATCAGCGCCTGCCGCAGCGCCGCCGGCGTGAGGTCGCGCGTGCCAGGCTCATGCTGCGCGCTGGCGTGCAGGCGGGCGGTCACGGCCTCGCATTCGGTGACGAGGTGCCGCTGCAGCACCAGGCAGCGGGCCGCGCGCAGGTGCGCGGCGTACGGGCGCCCATCGCCGCTGGTCATGGCCCACAGCGCCGTCAGCGCGGCGTCGCCAGCCTCGTCGTGCAGCACCGCGGCCACTTCATCCATGAAGTCGTAGCCGGTGGTGCCGTCGACCTGCCAGTCAGTCGGCAGCCGCTCGCCGCTGCCGAGGATTTTCTCGACCACCAGCCACGGGCGCTGCAACGGCAGCAGCGGCGGCCGCGCGGCGGCATGCCGTTCGAGTTCAGCGCGCAGGCGGCGGCAGTAGCCGGCGGGATCGGCGAGCCCGTCGACATGATCCACGCGTACGCCGTCGATCCAGCCCTCGCGCAGCAGGCGGAAGACCAGCGCATGGACCGCGTCGAAGACCTGCGGGTCCTCCTCGCACAGGCCGACCAGGTCGCTGATCTCGAAAAAGCGGCGCCAGTTCAGCGCGGCGGCCGCGGTGCGCCACCAGGCCAGCCGGTAGTGCTGGCGTTCGAGCAGCGCGTGCAGACGGGTGCGTCCGGCGGGCTGGGTGGTGTCGTACCAGCCGGGGTCGGCGCTGGCCTCGGCGTCAGGGCTGTCCGGCGCCAGCGGCAGCACATGGTCGAAGTAGCGTACGTGGGCCGGCTGCTCGCCGCTGGCAGGCACCCACTGCAGCTCGCCGGCGACGACCGTGTCCCAGTACGACTGCCCCAGGATCGGCAGCAGGACCTTGCCATGCAGCGCCGGGTCGCACGGCGTCCAGTCGATATCGAAGCAGCCGGCATGGGGACTGGCGCGTCCGTGCGCCAGCACGTCGCGCCACCAGCCGTTGTGGGTGCAGTCCGCTGCCATGTGGTTGGGCACGATATCGACGAGCAGCCCGAGGCCGGCGCTGCGCGCGCGCGCGGCCAGCGCCTTCAGGCCCGGCTCGCCGCCCAGTTCCTCGCGCACGCGGGTGAAGTCGGTGACATCGTAGCCGTGCGTGGAGCCAGGCCTGGCCTCGCAGACCGGCGACAGGTACAGGTGGCTGACTCCAAGCGCGGCGTAGTAGTCGACCACGCCGGCGGCGTCGGCGAAGGTGAAGCCGGGGTGCAGCTGCAGCCGGGCGGTGGCGCGCGGCAGGCCGCGCGCGGTTGCCGGCGCGGTGGCTGCCGTGGCCGGCATTACCTGGCGCGCGCCGCGGCGGGCTCGCACAGGGTGGCGACGCAGGCCAGCGGCGGCAGCATGCCGGCGAACAGTTCCGCGGCAGCGCCCGGCGCGCTCTCGTGCAGCGCCGTGCGCTGGTCGCGGCAGGCGTGCGTAGCGGGCGCCGCTTCGTCGCCCAGGTTCAGCCACAGGCTCAGCTCCACGCCGTCCACCAGGCGCCAGCGCGCGCACAGCGCTGCGGGGCCGAGGATATCGACGCCGGCAGCCTGGCAGCCCGCCAGCCGGTGCAGCAGTTCGCGCCGCCGGATCGACAGCAGCTCACGGTAGTACGGGGCCCAGTCGGCATCGTCCGCCAGCAACGGCCGCGATGCTTCGAAGGTGGCCGGGTCGTTGGGATCGGGGATGGCGGCGGCACGCGCATCGTCGCCGAAGGCCGCGCTGGCGGCGAATTCGCGGCGGCGGCCATCGCGCACGGCCCTGGCCAGTTCCGGCGGATGGCTGGTGAAGTAGAGGAATGGCTGCCGCGCGCCGGTCTCCTCACCCATGAACACCAGCGGCACCTGTGGACACAGCAGCTGCAGTGCCACCGCGGCGCGCAGCGCGCGCGGGTCGGCCAGGCTGGCCAGCCGTTCGCCGTACGCGCGGTTGCCGGCCTGGTCGTGGTTCTGCAGGAAGCAGACGAAGGCGGTAGGCGGCAAATGCGCGCTGGGCTGGCCGCGGCACACGGCGGCGCTGGCGAGGGTGGTGGCGGCGGTGGCGCCGCCGGAACGGTGCAGCGACGGCTCGCCCTGGTAGGCGAAGCCTTCGGCCAGCACGCGCGCGAGATGGCGCAGCGCGGGTCGGCCACGCTCGCCCGGATCGGTGGCACTGCGGGCGGGGCCGGCGTAGTCGCGATAGTAGCCGTCGTCCTCGCCGGTCAGCAGCACATGCAGCGCATGGTGGGCGTCATCGTTCCATTGCGCGTCGAAGCCCTGCGCCAGCAGCGCGGCGTCGTTGTCGTCGTTCTCCAGCACCAGGTGCAGGTGGCGGTCGCCGCCAGCGCCCTCGGCCAGCATGGTGCGCAATTCGCCAGGCAGCGCCGCGAGCCAGCCTTCGTCCTCGATGGCGTGGACCGCGTCGAGCCGCAGTCCGTCAAAGCGGAACTGTTCCAGCCAGTAGCGCGCGTTCTCGGTGAAGAAGCGCCGTACCTGCGGGCGCCGGAAATCGATGGCCGGGCCCCACGGGGTGCGCCGGTCGGCACGGAAGAACGCGCTGGCATAGCGGTGCAGGTAGTTGCCTTCCGGCCCGAAGTGGTTGTAGACCACGTCCAGCAGCACCATCAGGCCGAGCGCGTGAGCGCGGTCGACCAGCGCGCGCAACTCGTCGGGCGTGCCGTAGCTGGACTCCGGCGCGAACGGCAGTACGCCGTCATAACCCCAGTTGCGACCGCCGGGAAACTCCGCCACCGGCATCAGTTCGATGGCGGTGAAGCCCAGCGCGGCCAGCCGCGGCAATTGCTGCGCGGCGCCCGCAAAGCCGCCGCACAGGCCGACGTGCATTTCATAGACGATGGCTTCATGCCACGGCCGGCCACGCCAGTCGGGGCAGGTCCACGCGTACGAGGCAGCGGCGTCGCGTGCCGGCACGATACTCGGGCCATGCACGTCGTCGGCCTGCCAGCGCGAGGCCGGGTCGGGCACCGTGGTGCCGTCGTCGAGCCGGAACCAGTAGCGCACGCCTTCGCAGCACGGCACGATCGCCTCGAACCAGCCGTTGGGCCCCGCCGCCATGTGGACCGGTCCCAGGCCGGCGATCTCCAGCCGCACGGCATGGCCCTGCTCGGCCGCGTCGGGCGCCCACAGGCGGAAGCGCACGCGCCCGTCGGGCAGCCAGGCCGGCCCGAACAGGTAATCCTGCGCATGTTCGTCGTTGGACGAGAAGGTCCGTGAAGCAGGCGCGGCAAAGCAGTCGTGCGGGGCCAGGCTGGGCAGGGCGGACCTGGCACCCGGGGCGAGTAGAAACGGGTTCGCGTTCAAATTCGGCTCCTGCCATCGGTTGGCGTCCGAGTCTGCGGACTGGAAGCTGCCTTGCGGCGGCCCTAGCGCAATGCGAACTCCATGCCAGCAGAACGGCGCTTTTTCGGCGCGGCGCGCCGGCAGGGGGGCGACCGGGCCGAAAGCTTTGTTACATGGGCGATTGTAGAAAGTACTGCCCGGCATGCGGCGCCCCGCGCATGCGATACCGCACACTGTGCGCGAGTCTTGCGCGTGCATGGCTATGCCGCGCGCGGCCCGCGCGCGCCCGGATCGGCCTGCCACGGCGCGCCGCTGGCACGGTGCAGCAGCCGCACCGGCACCGGCTCGACGTTCCAGATGCGCTCGCAGTATTCGCGGATGGCGCGGTCCGACGAAAAGCGGCCGGAACGCGCGCACGACAACACCGACATGCGTTGCCAGCGATCCGGGTCGATATAGGCGTCGGAGACAATCTGCTGGCATTCGAGATAGGAAGCGAAGTCGGCCAGCAGCAGGTAGGGATCGTGCCCCGCCTGCGGATCGAACAGCGGCCGGAACAGCGCCGGATCGCCGCGCGAGAAGAACCCCTGCTGCACCAGGTCGATCACCGCGCGCAGTTGCGGGTTGCTGTGGTAGTAGGCGGCCGGGTCGTAGCCGCTCGCGCGCAGCGCATAGACCTCGGGCGCGGTCAGCCCGAACGGGAAGAAGTTGTCGTTGCCGACGGCCTCGCGCAGCTCGATATTGGCGCCGTCCATGGTGCCGATGTTGAGCGCGCCGTTCATCGCGAACTTCATGTTGCCGGTGCCGGAGGCTTCCTTGCCCGCCAGCGAGATCTGCTCGGACAGGTCCGCCGCCGGGTAGATGCGCTGGCCGTAGGTGACGTTGAAGTTCGGCAGGAACACCACCTTGAGCCGGTCGCGCACCTGCGGGTCGCGGTTGATCACGTCGGCGACCGAGGTGATGAAGCGGATCATCAGCTTGGCGTATTCGTAGCCCGGCGCGGCCTTGCCGCCGAACAGGAAGGTGCGCGGCTGGATCTCGGCGTGCGCGTCGGACTTGATGCGGTGGTACAGCGCGATCACGTGCAGCACCGCCAGGTGCTGGCGCTTGTATTCGTGGATGCGCTTGACCATCACATCGAACATCGACGACGGGTCCACCACCACGCCGGTGGTATCGCGGATCAGCTGCGCCAGGTCTTCCTTGTTGGCGCGCCGCATCGCCTGCCATTGCTGGCGGAAGCCGGCATCGTCGGCATAGGGCTCGAGCACGCGGATCCGCTCCAGGTCGGAGATCCAGCCATCGCCGATCGCATCGGTCACCAGCCGCGTCAGCCTCGGGTTGGACAGCGCCAGCCAGCGCCGCGGCGTGACGCCGTTGGTGATGCTGGTGAACTTCTCCGGCCACATCGCATAGAAGTCCTTGAGCACGTCCTCGCGCATCAGCTGCGAGTGCAGCTCGGCCACGCCGTTGATGGCATGGCTGCCGACGCACGCCAGGTTGGCCATGCGCACATGGCGCTCGCCGTGCTCGTCGATCAGCGACAGCCGCGACAGCCGCGATTCGTCGCCGTAGAAGCGGATGCGCACCTCGTCGAGGAAGCGCGCGTTGATCTCCAGGATGATTTCCAGGTGGCGCGGCAGCACGCGGCGGAACAGCGGCAGCGGCCAGCGCTCGAGCGCCTCGGGCAGCAGCGTGTGGTTGGTGTAGGCGAAGGCACGTTGGGTGATGTCCCAGGCCTGGTTCCATGGCAGGTCGTTCTCGTCGACCAGCAGCCGCATCAGTTCGGCGATGCCGACCGCCGGGTGCGTGTCGTTCAGCTGCACCGCGAACTTCTCGTGGAAGCGCGTCACCGGGATGCCGTCGACGGCCAGCAGCCGCAGCATGTCCTGCAGCGAGCAGGCGACGAAGAAGTACTGCTGCTCCAGCCGCAGTTCCTTGCCCTGCTCGGTCTCGTCGTTGGGGTAGAGCACCTTGGTCAGGTTTTCCGACGTCACCTTCTTGCTCACGGCGCCGAGGTAGTCGCCGCGGTTGAAGGTATGGAAGTCGAAGGCTTCGGTGGCGTCGGCGCGCCACAGCCGCAGCGTGTTCACGGTGTTGACGCGGTAGCCCAGGATCGGCGAGTCGAAGGGGACGCCGGCCACGGTCTTGGCCGGCACCCAGCGCACGCGGTAGTGGCCGCGGTCGTCGGTGTAGTGCTCGGTATGGCCGCCCAGGCGCACCTGCACCGCCCATTCGGAGCGCTGGATCTCCCACGGGTTGCCGTTGCGCAGCCAGGTATCGGTCTTCTCCACCTGCATGCCATCCATGATGATCTGCTGGAAGATGCCGTACTCGTAACGGATGCCGTAGCCGAGCGCCGGGATCTCCAGCGTCGCCAGCGAATCCATGAAGCAGGCCGCCAGCCGGCCCAGGCCGCCGTTGCCGAGCCCCGGCTCGACTTCCTGCTCCAGGATGCGTTCGAGGTCGAGTCCGGCCGCCGCCATGGCCTCGTGCACTTCGTCGAAGATGCCGAGGTTGACCAGGTTGTTGCCCAGGTGCGGGCCCATCAGGAATTCGGCCGACAGGTAGGCCACGGTGCGCGAAGGCTGGCCCAGGTAGGCTTCCGCGGTGCTGATCCAGCGTTGCACCAGGCGGTCGCGCACGGTATGCGCCGCAGCCTGGTAGAGGTCGTTCTGGCTGGCGTGGCCGGGCAGCTTGCCCTGGGTATGGAACACGTGGTCCAGGAACGCGCGGCGCAGGCTGGCGCCGGACAGGGCGGTACGGGTGTCGTCGGCGTGTTCGGGCCGGATCACTTCCTTCATGGCGGGACCTCCTGCACATGCTGGTGGGTCAAGCTTAGCGGATCGGGAGAACAGTACGCGCCCGGATCGCGGCGCGGGTGGGGCCGGCGCCACCCTGGCAGCCGACACCGGCGGCTAGCCGCGCGGCGGCGGATGCAGGGTGCCGTGGCGGCCACTGCGAATGGCTTGCCGGATCGCTTGCACGCGGGCGCGCAGCGCCGGCGCGTCGGCCAGCGCGCGCACGTCGGGATCGAGCCGGCGCTGCCAGTTGGGATGGACGCTGGTGGTGCCGGGCAGGTTGGGCTGCTCGGCCTCGCCCAGCAGGTCTTCCAGCGGCACCACGCGCAGCGCCGTGCGCGCGGTGCCCAGCCAGGCCAGCACGGCATCCAGCGGCGCGTGCGCCGGGCCGGGCTCCGGGCCGTGGCACAGCCCCGCGTCGTTCAGCGCCTGCCACAGCGCGCCGCGCTCGCGGGCGCGGGCTGCCTGGGCCTGCGCCAGGGTTTCACCGGGTGCGAGCAGCTTCAGCCGGGCGCGCCATTCGAGGTCGCGTCCGGACCACCAGCCGGCGACGGTGGGCAGGTCGTGCGTGGATGTGGTGGCGATGGCCTCGGGCGGCCACTGGGCGGGGGGCTGGAACGGCGCCGGACCGGCCTCGATGGCTGGATCGACCGTGGCCGCGGCCGCCTCTACTGCCTCGCGCTGGAACCACAGCACGTCGATGCCGAGCACGCCGCGCGCGGCCAGCGTCGCGTTCAGCTCGGGCGGGACCGTGCCGAGGTTCTCGCCGATGATGATGGCGCGGTGCCGCCAGGATTCCAGCGCCACCAGCCGCAGCAGGTCTTCGAGCGGGTAGCGCAGGTAGGCGCCGTCGCTGGCGGATGCGCCCGCGGGCACCAGCCACATCCGCGCCAGGCCCAGCACATGGTCGATGCGCAGCCCGCCGCAATGGGCGAGGTTGGCGCGCAGCATTTCCAGGAAGGCGGCGTAGCCTTGCCGGCGCAGGCCGCGCGGCGAGAACACCGCCACGCCCCAGTCCTGGCCGAGCGGGTTGTACAGGTCAGGCGGCGCGCCGGCATGGAAGCCGGCCAGGATTTCCTGCTGGCGGGTCCATGCCTGGCTGCCGCCGGGGTCGGCGCCGACCGCCAGGTCGCAGACCACGCCCACCGCCATGCCGGCGTCGCGCGCGGCGCGCTGCGCACGCGCCATGCCATCGGCGGCGAGCCATTGCAGGAAGGCGTGGTAGGCCACCTCGTCGGCGTGGTCGCGGGCAAAGGCCGCCACCGCGGCATCGGCGGGCGAGCGCAGCGTGACCGGCCAGCAGCGCCAGTCAGGCGCCGCAGCGTGGTTCATGCCGTTACCGGCCGTGGCGAGCCGCTGCGCCTGGATCGCTTCATAGCAGGCATGCGCATGCAGTGCCGTGCCGCCGCGGGCACGCAAGGCGGCGCAGTCATCCAGCGCGGCGCGCGGCAGCAGGGTCTCGCGCCGCTGCCAGAGCCAGTGCAGCACGGCGTAGCGCAATGGCGCCAGCGTGACCCAGTCGATCTGCGTGAGCGCTTCGAGCGCCGCCAGCCGCTCGCCGAGCCCTAGCGCGGCGATGGCGGCGTCCAGCGCTTGCTGGCCGAACACCGCGGCGGGATCGGCGTACAGCGGGTTCAGGAACAGCCGGCTGGAGGGCGCGTACGGGCTGTAGCGCTGTGGCAGCGCGGCAAAGCCGGCATGCAGCGGGTTGATCGCGACCGCGTCGGCGTGCAGGGCGGCGGCGCTGGTGCAGCACTGGGCCAGCGCGGTCAGGTCGCCCATGCCGCAGGCGGCGCCGCGGCGCAGGCTGTAGAGCTGCACCGCCAGCCCCCATGGGCGTGCGCCGGCGCCAGCGGCAGTGCGGCCGGCGTGGCCGGCGTGACGTAGCGCGTCCGCTACGCCGTAGCAGCGCGCAGGTGCCACCGCCAGCACCGTCCGTGCATCGCCCAGTTCGAGCCGGTGGTAGCCGCAGACGTCGACCGGTGGCAGCAGCATGGTGCCGGCCGGATTGCCCTCCGCGCGCACGGCCGTGCCGGTCACGATGGCGCCGTCTTCCAGCGTCAGCCGGTAAGCGCGCTGCGGCAGCGTGTGCGGCCACGGCACCGCCACCGGCTGGCCGCGTTCGGCGGTGACCAGCGGCGGCAGCGCATGGGCGGCGTCATCGGCCGCGAGCCAGGCGCGCGCGGCCTCGCACTGGCCGGGGGTGGAGCAGGGCAGGCCAAGGCCGTCCAGCACGCGCCGCAGCGCATCGTCGGATACGGTCCGCGGCTGGTTCCAGGCATCCGTCCAATGCGGCAGCAGGTCCGCGTGCAGCGCGAGCTTCTGCAGTGGCGTGGGGGGCGGTGCGGAGTGTGGCGCGGCGCTGCGGTGCGTGCGTCGGGTCATTCCTGTGTCTCCTGCGGCGCGCCCAGCGGCGGGCTTTCCTGGTGCGGGCTCTCGCGGCTGCGGGCCGGGGCGGCCAGCAGCACCAGCGAATGGCCTGGCACCACCTGGCTTTCTCCCACCGCGTCGCCGGCAAGCTCGGACTCGGTGGCTTCCGGCCGGCTGCTGTCGAAGAGCAGGGTCCAGGCCAGCCGGGGCTCGGGCAGCAGGAACGACGCGTCGGCCTCGCCGGCGTTGAGCAGCAGCAGTGTCACCTGCACGGTGCGCGCATCGTCCTCGTCTTCCTCCTCTTCTTCCGGCAGCGAGCCCAGTTGCCGGCGTTCAGGTTGCGGCGGCAGGGCAGCGCGGCGCAGCGCCAGCGTGCGGACTTCCGGATCGGCCCATTCCTCGGGGGTGGGCGGCTTGCCGTCAGTATCGAACCAGGCAATGTCGGCGATGCCGCGCGCCGGTTCCTGGCGCCCGTGGGCGAAGCGGTCGCCGGTGAGCGCGTGCAGCCGCCGGCGCAGCGCGAGCAGGCGCCGCACCATGTGCTGCAGCGGCTGCGCAGCGGGCGTCTGGGCCTGCTTCCAGTCCAGCCACGAGATCTCGTTGTCCTGGCAGTAGGCATTGTTGTTGCCGTGCTGGGTGCGGCCCCATTCGTCACCGGCGGTCAGCATCGGCGTGCCTTGCGCGAGCAGCAGCGTGGCCATCAGCGCCTGCGCCACGCGGCTGCGGCGCTCCAGGATGTCCGGGTCGTCGGTCGGGCCTTCAACGCTGCCGTCCGGGCTCCAGTTGGCGCTGGCGTTGTCGTCGGTGCCGTCGCGGTTGTCCTCGCCGTTGGCCTCGTTGTGCTTGGTGCCGTAGCTGACCAGGTCGGCCAGCGTAAAGCCGTCGTGCGCGGTGATGAAGTTGACGCTGGCCCACGGGCGCCGGTGGCGCCGGTCGAACAGGTCGGCCGAGGCCGCCAGCCGCGCGGCCAGTTCGCCGCGCTTGCCGGCATCGCCGCGCCAGAAGCGGCGCGCAGTGTCGCGGAACTTGTCGTTCCACTCGGCAAAGCCGGGCGGGTGGTTGCCGAGCTGGTAACCGCCCGGGCCCAGGTCCCACGGTTCCGAGATCAGCTTGACGCGGCTCAGCACCGGGTCCTGCATCAGCGCATCGAAGAAGCCCGAGCCCTGGTCGAAGCCGTTGCCTTCGCGCCCGAGCGTGCTGCCCAGGTCGAAACGGAAGCCGTCCACGTGGTAGCACTCCACCCAGTAGCGCAGCGAATCCATCACCATCTGCAGCACGCGCGGGTGCGACAGGTTGAGCGTGTTGCCGCAGCCGGTGTCGTTGATGTAGTGGCGCGCCTCGCCCGGCATCAGGCGGTAGTAGCTGGCATTGTCCAGGCCGCGCCACGATACCGTCGGCCCCAGTTCGTTGCCCTCGCAGGTGTGGTTGTAGACCACGTCCAGGATCACTTCGATGCCGGCCGCATGCAGGCGCCGCATGGCTACCTTGCATTCCTGCAGCTGCCCGGTGCCCAGGTAGGCCGGTTCCGGGGCGAAGTACGCCATGGTGTTGTAGCCCCAGTAGTTGCGCAGCCCGCGCTCCAGCAGGAAGCGGTCCTGCAGGATGGCGTGCACCGGCAGCAGCTCGACGGTGGTGATGCCCATCTGCACCAGGTGGTCGATAAAGCGCGGGTCGCACAGCGAGGCGAAGGAGCCGCGCAGGTTGGGCAACAGGTCGCCGCGCAGCATCGACAGGCCGCGCAGGTGGGCTTCATAGATGACGGTGGCGGGCCACGGCACGGCGGGCGGGCGGTCGTCGCCCCAGTGGAAGCTTTCGTCGATCACCACCGCCTTGGGCATGCTCTGGGCGCTGTCGCGGCGGTCCGGCGTCAGGTCGCCACGCGCGCTCTGCAGGCGGTAGCCGAACAGCACGTCGGCCCAGCGCACCGGGCCGCTCAGCTGGCGCGCGTACGGGTCCAGCAGCAGCTTGTGCGGGTTGAAGCGGTGCCCGTGCGCGGGATCGTAGGGGCCGTGCGCGCGGTAGCCGTACAGCGTGCCGAGCGCCGCGTTGGGCAGGTAGCCGTGCCAGATCTCGTCGGTGCATTCCGGCAGCGGCAGGCGTGCCAGTTCCTTGCGGCCGTTGTCGGAGAACAGGCACAGGTCGATGCGCGAGGCATGCGCCGAAAACACCGCGAAGTTGACCCCCAGCCCGTCCCAGTGGGCGCCCAGGGGGTACGGCTTGCCCGGCA
The DNA here is from genome assembly GCF_016894385.1 of Cupriavidus oxalaticus. Taxonomy (NCBI): domain Bacteria; kingdom Pseudomonadati; phylum Pseudomonadota; class Betaproteobacteria; order Burkholderiales; family Burkholderiaceae; genus Cupriavidus; species Cupriavidus oxalaticus. The sequence continues at coordinate 1,757,128 of NZ_CP069811.1, read as the reverse complement.
GCAGCCGGTCCGCGAAAGGTCGGGTCATGTCGTCGCGCCCTGTTCACCCTCTGCATGGCCGAGCCGCAGCACGAGCGTGGCCAGCGGCGGCAGCGTCAGCGCCAGCGACGCCGGCTGGCCGTGCGAGGGCACGTCCAGCGCCGTCACCGTGCCGCCGTTGCCGACATTGCTGCCGCCGTAGCACCCGGCGTCGGTGTTCAGGCATTCGTGCCAGGTGCCGGCAAAGGGTACGCCGACCCGGTAGCCCTGGCGCGGCACCGGCGTCATGTTGACCACCACCAGCACCACCTCGCGGCTGCCCGGCGCGGCGCGGCGCAGCCACGCGAACACGCTGTTGTGGTTGTCGTCGCCGACCACCCACTGGAAGCCCTCGGGGCTGTGATCGAGCGCGTGCAGCGCCGGCAGTTCGCGGTAGAGCCGGTTCAGGTCGCGCACCAGCGTGTGCATGCCGCGGTGCATGGGATGGTCCAGCAGCGCCCAGTCGAGCTCGGCGTCGTGGTTCCACTCCTGCCACTGCGCCAGCTCGCCGCCCATGAACAGCAGCTTCTTGCCGGGATGGGTCCACATGAAGCCGTAGTAGGCGCGCAGGCCGGCAAAGCGCTGCCAGTCGTCGCCGGGCACCTTGCCGAGCATCGAGCCCTTGCCGTGCACGACCTCGTCGTGCGACAGCGGCAGCACGAAGGCCTCGGACCACGCATAGACCAGCCCGAAGGTCATGTCCTGGTGGTGCCAGGCGCGGTGTACCGGCTCATGGCCGAGGTAGCGCAGCGTGTCGTGCATCCAGCCCATGTTCCACTTGAAGTCGAAGCCGAGCCCGCCGCTGGCCACGCTGGCGGTGACGCCGGGCCACGCGGTGGATTCCTCGGCGATGGTCAGCGCACCGGGGCAGCGTTCGTGGACCACGCTGTTGAGTTCGCGCAGGAAGGCGACCGCCTCCAGGTTCTCGCGGCCGCCGTAGCGGTTCGGCACCCATTGCCCCGGCTGGCGGCTGTAGTCGCGGTAGAGCATGGACGCGACCGCGTCGACGCGCAGCCCGTCGGCATGGAAGTGCTCGAGCCAGTGCAGCGCCCCGGCCAGCAGGAAGCCGCGCACCTCGTTGCGGCCGAGGTTGTAGATCAGCGTGTTCCAGTCCTGGTGGAAGCCCTCGCGCGGATCCATGTGCTCGTAGAGCGCGGTGCCGTCGAAGCGCGCGAGCCCGTGCGGGTCGGTCGGGAAATGCGCCGGCACCCAGTCCAGGATCACGCCGATGCCGGCCTGGTGGCAGCGGTCGACAAACGCGGCGAAGGCCTGCGGCGGGCCCAGCCGCGCGGTCGGCGCGTACAGCGACAGCGGCTGGTAGCCCCATGAGCCGCCGAAGGGGTGTTCGGTGACGGGCAGCAGCTCGATATGCGTGAAGCCCAGCTCCTGCACGTACGGCACCAGCCGCTCGGCCAGGATGTCCCAGCCGTGGCGGCTGTCGTTGGCGGCGCGCAGCCACGAGCCGACATGGACTTCGTAGACCGACATCGGCAGGGTGTAGGGATCGGCGGCCGCGCGGCGCGCCATCCAGTCGGCGTCGTGCCATGCGAACGGCGGCGCGCCCTGGCCCGGCGCGGTCACCACCGAGGCGGTCTCCGGCGGCGCTTCGGTGGCAAGCGCGAGCGGGTCGGCCTTGTCGGGCAGTTCGGTGCCGTGCGGGTCGAGCAGGTCGTACTTGTAGCGGCTGCCGGGCTGCGCGCCCAGCGCGGCCGGCACGAACAGCTCCCAGATGCCGCTGGGATGGCGCAGCCGCATCGGGTGGCGCGCCTGGTGCCAGCCGTTGAATTCGCCGATCACCGACACGCGCCGCGCATTCGGCGCCCACACCGCGAAGCGCACGCCGTCGATGCCGTCCACGCGCTGCCATTGCGCGCCCAGGCACTCGCCCAGCTCGAAGTGGCGGCCCTCGGCGATCAGGTGCAGGTCCAGTTCGCCCAGCAGCAGGTCGAAGGCATACGGGTCGGCGCTGCACTGCTCGGTGCCGTCCGGCCAGGTCACGCGGATGCGGTAGTCCGACGCCGCGGCGCGGCGCTCGTTGCCGGGCAGGCGCGCGGCGAAGATACCGCCGGGGTGCAGCCGTTCCATCTCGGCCAGCGTGGCGCCGTCGGCAGCGGCCAGCTGCACCGCGACCGCGCCGGGCAGGCAGGCGCGCACCAGCAGGCCGTCGCCGTCAGGGTGGGGGCCCAGCACCGCGAACGGGTCGTGGTGGCGCGCGCCCAGCAGCGCGTCGAGTTCGTGTCCCGGCAGCATGCCGGCGCGCGGCGCGCCGCGCGCTGCGGGGGTCGGGGGGCTCATGGCTGGCCTCCCGGGTGTGCCAGCAGCTTGCGCAGCAGGCGTGCCAGCCCGCTGACCGGCAGGTCGATCCACGCCACCCGGTTGGCGGCTTCGTAGTCGACCTCGTAGGCGGCGCGTTCAAGCAGGAACAGGTCCAGCAGCGGCTGCAACTGGTCCGGGTCGACCCAGGGTGCGGGCGATGCCTCCATATGCAGGCGGTAGCAGTTCAGGAAGGCCTCGTTGGCGGTGGCGCGGAAGCGCTCGAGCAGCAGCGCGCGGCGTTCCGCCAGTTGCGGCGGCAGTTCGGTATGGGTGCGTTCCTGGCGGTCGGTGCCGACCGTGGCGGCGGCATAATCGAGCGAGCGCAGCAATCCGGCCACGTCGCGCAGCGGCGAGGTCTTGCGCCGGCGCCAGTCCAGCGGCATGCCCGGCTCGCCCTCGAAATCGACCACGTAGGTGTCGTTCTGCGCGATCAGCACCTGGCCCAGGTGGAAGTCGCCGTGGAAGCGCGTGCGCACGCTGCCGGGCGCGGCCATGGCCAGTTGTTCGACCAGCGCGGGCAGCGCGCCGTGCGCCGCCAACAGTGTCTGCACGTCGGCTTCGAACGCCGGCCGCACCGAGCCCTGGACGCTGTCGGCGCGCTTGTCGACCAGCGCCAGCGCGCGGTGCAGCGCCTGCAGCGCCTGCGCGGCCCAGTCGCGCGCGTCGGCCTCGGTGGCGGGCACCGGCGCAAACGCCTCGTCGTCGGTCGGGCGCGCCAGCACCGCATGCAGCTCGGCCAGGCGTCGCCCGAGCGTGCCCGCCAGCGCGGCGTAGCCGGTCATGGCCTCGGCAAACTCGGCTTCGCTTTCCTGCGCTGGCAGCGCGTCGTCGATGGCGCGGCCCAGGTAGTCCAGGGTCCAGTCCCAGCCGTTGCCCTGGTTCAGGATGTAGCCCTGCAGCAGCATCAGCGTATGCGGCACGCCGTCGGCACCGGTGCGCACCACCTCGCCCAGCAGCGGCGCCGAGTGCGCATAGCCCTGGGCGGTCAGGTAGCGCGTCATCTCGGCCTCGGGATGGATGCCGCCGGAGAGCCGCCGCACCAGCTTCAGCACCGCGGTGTTGTTGTACGACAGCGAACTGTTCGACTGCTCGGCCGACATCCACTCGATCGGGTCGCGTTCCAGTTCCAGCGCGGCCAGGCCCGGCTCGGCGCGGAAGCGGATCCGGTCCGCTCCGGCCTGCAGCTCCGCGCCCCGGCGCAGCGCCTGCACCACCTCGCGCGCGAACGGCTCGACCGCAAAGCCATCGGTGGCCAGGCCCACGCGGCTGCCCTGGCGCACGCGCGCCATCGACAGCCCGTGCGCCAGCTGCGACACGCTATCGGCGCTTTCGCGGTCCCACAGGATGCCGACCGGCAGCTGGTAGCGCTCGGTGCGCCCGGGCAGCGCCACCTCGACTTCGCCAAGGTAGACATCCTCGCCGCTGCTGCCGCGCGTGAACGGCAGCAGGTACGCCATGCCGACGCGCTCGATGCGCTCATGCTTGCCGCCGAACCAGCGGCGGCGGCTGATGTAGTGGGGCAGCACCTCGGTCGCCAGGATGCGGCGCGATGCGTCGGTCAGTTCGGGGCGGCCGGTGTTCTGCATCACAAGGGTGATCTGGTCAGGCATCTGCTCCGGCGCCTCCACGTGCCACGACGGCGGCTGCGCCTCGTCGCTCAGCACGAACCAGTAGAAGCCATAGGGCGGCAGCGTCAGCAGGTAGGTCAGCGTGCCGATGGCAGGGAAGGGCGTGGCGCCCATCATCTCGACCGGCACGCGGCCGTTGAACGCGGACAGGTCCAGCTCCACCGCCTGCGGGGCGCGCGACAGGTTGGCCACGCACAGGATGTGCTCGCCCTCGTGCTCGCGCAGGTACGCCAGGATCTTGCGGTTGCCGGGAAACAGGAAGCGCAGCGTGCCGCGGCCGAAGGCGCGGTGCTTGCGCCGCAGCGCCAGCATGCGCCGCATCCAGTTGAGCTGCGAATGCGGGTCGCGCGTCTGCGCCTCGACGTTGACCGCCTCGTAGCCGTACAGCGGCCCCTGCAGCGGCGGCAGGACCAGCCGCTCGGGATCGGCGTGCGAGAAGCCGCCGTTGCGGTCGGGCGACCACTGCATCGGCGTGCGCACGCCGTCGCGGTCGCCCAGGTGGATGTTGTCGCCCATGCCGATCTCGTCGCCGTAGTAGATCACCGGCGTGCCCGGCATCGAGAACAGCAGGCTGTTCATCAGTTCGATGCGGCGCCGGTCGCGCTCCATCAGCGGCGCCAGCCGGCGGCGGATACCCAAATTGATGCGCGCGCGGCGGTCGGACGCATAGACCTCCCACAGGTAGTCGCGCTCGCTGCTGGTCACCATTTCCAGCGTCAGCTCGTCGTGGTTGCGCAGGAAGATCGCCCACTGGCAGTTGGGCGGGACCTCCGGCGTCTGGCGCATGATGTCGGTGATCGGGAAGCGGTCTTCGCGTGCGATCGCCATGTACATGCGCGGCATCAGCGGGAAGTGGAAGGCCATGTGGCATTCGTCGCCTTCGGGGTCGGGGCCGGTCAGGCCGAAGTACTGCTGCGCGTCTTCCGGCCACATATTCGCTTCGGCCAGCAGCATGCGCCCGCGGAAGTGCTTGTCGAGATAGGCGCGGATATTGCGGATGACCGCATGGGTTTCGGGCAGGTTTTCGTTGCTGGTGCCCTCGCGCTCGACCAGGTACGGCACCGCGTCCAGCCGCAGCCCGTCGATGCCCATGTCCAGCCAGAAGCGCATGACCGACAGCACCTCGTTGAGCACCTGCGGGTTGTCGAAGTTCAGGTCTGGCTGGTGCGAGTAGAAGCGGTGCCAGAAGTAGGCGCCGGCGACCGGGTCCCAGCTCCAGTTGGACTTCTCGGTATCGCAGAAGATGATGCGCGTGCCGGCATAGGCCTGGTCGTGGTCGGACCAGACGTAGTAGCGGCGCGCGGCGGAGCCCGGCTTGGCCTTGCGCGCGCGCTGGAACCACGGGTGCTGGTCGGAGGTGTGGTTGATCACCAGCTCGGTGATCACGCGCAGCCCGCGCGCATGGGCCGCGGCGATAAAGCGGCGCGCCTCGGCCAGCGTGCCGTAATCGGGATGGACGTTGCGGTAGTCGGCGATGTCATAGCCGTCGTCGCGTCGCGGCGACGGGTAGAACGGCAGCAGCCAGATGGTGTCGACGCCCAGGTTGACCAGGTAGTCGAGCTTGGCCAGCAACCCCGCAAAATCGCCCACGCCGTCGCCGTTGGCATCGAAGAACGACTTGATATGCAGCTGGTAGATGACCGCGTCCTTGTACCAGAGCGGGTCGGCGTTGAGCAGCGCGGCGCTGGCGGTTTCGGTGAGGCGTTTCATCGTGTCTCCACGTATGCCGGTCAGGCGCCATGCGGGTCGGTCGATGCCGGGGCGGCGGCGGGGCGCGGCGCCGGCCGGTCCAGCGGGCGCACGTGCCACACCGCGAAGGGCAGTTGCGCGGGGTCGAGGCGGATGCGCTGGTGCTTGCCGTGCAGCTCGAAGCGCTGGCCGCGCATCAGGTCGTGCACGGCCACGCGCGCATGGTCGGGCAGGCCCCATTCCCACAGCGGCAGTTCGATATCGGCCTCGTGCGCGTTGCGCGGGTCCAGGTTGACCGCGGCCAGCAGCACGTCGTCGCCGAACAGGTAGTCGCTGCCCGGGAGGAAGCGTGCGAACCACAGCACGGCATCGTTGCCGGCATGGTAGAAGCGCAGCCCCAGGTGGCTCTGCAGCGCGGGGTGGCTGGCGCGGATCTCGTTCAGGCGCGAGATCTCGGCGACGATGTTGCCGTGCTGGTGCCAGTCGCGTGCACGCAGCTGGTACTTCTCGGAGTCGAGGTACTCCTCGCGCACCGTGCCGTTAAGCACAAAGGGCGCGCTCTCGCACAGCTCGAAGCCGTTGTACATGCCCCACAGGCCCGACAGCAGCGTGGCCAGCGCCGCGCGGATCAGGAATGCGGGGCGGCCGCCGTGGTGCAGGAAGTAGGGGTTGATGTCCGGCGTATTGACGAAGAAGTGCGGGCGGAAGAATTCGCGCAGCGGCCCTTGCGTCAGCTCGGTCAGGTACTCGGTCAGCTCCCACTTGGTATTGCGCCAGGTGAAGTAGGTGTACGACTGGCTGAAGCCCAGCTTGGCCAGCCGCGCCATCATCTTCGGCCGCGTGAAGGCCTCGGCCAGGAAGATGGTGTCGGGATGGCGCGCGCGCACGTCGGCGATCATCCACTCCCAGAACGGCAGCGGCTTGGTATGCGGGTTGTCGACGCGGAAGATGCGCACGCCGTGATCCGCCCAGAACATCACCACGTCGCGCAGCGCCTGCCACAGCGCGGCCCCTGCCGGCGGCGCGGCATAGAAGTCGACGTTGACGATGTCTTCGTATTTCTTGGGCGGATTCTCGGCGTAGCGCAGCGAACCGTCGGGGCGGTGCGCGAACCATTCGGGATGGTCTTTCAGCCACGGATGGTCGGGCGAGCACTGGATCGCGAAGTCGAGCGCGATCTCGAGCCCGTGCGCGGCGGCGGCGTTGCACAGGCGGCGGAAATCGTCGAAGGTGCCCAGCTCAGGATGCAAGGCATCGTGTCCGCCTTCCTCGCCGCCGATGGCATAGGGGCTGCCCGGGTCGCCGGGCTCGGCGCGCAGGCTGTTGTTGCGGCCCTTGCGGTGGGTGCGGCCGATCGGGTGGATGGGCGTGAAGTAGAGCACGTCGAAGCCCATCGCGCGGATGGCGGGCAGCCGCGCGATGACATCGTCGAAGGTGCCGTGGCGCTGCTCGTCGTTGCTTTGCGAGCGCGGGAACAGTTCGTACCAGCTGGCATAGCGGGCGGCGAGGCGGTCGGCTTCCACCGGCAGCGCCACCGGGTGGCGCGAGGCGAACTGCCTGCCGGCCGGCGTGGCCATGTGGGCCTGCATGGCGGCAGCGGTGCGGGGCGACAGCAGGATCTCCAGGCGTTGCTCGTCATTGCCCGCGGCAGCGGTCAGTTCATCGACGATGGCGGACAGTTCGCTGTCCGGGGCGGGCTCCCGGCCGCCTTTCCTGCCATTGCCCTTCTTCCCGTTCCTGCCCTTCCCGGCGGCGGGCGGCAGCAGCGCGTCGGCAACCAGCCGGGCGCCTTCCTCGATCTCCAGGCTGACGTCGAGGCCGGCCGCGCGCTTCTTGCCGATTTCGTCGAGCCAGCTGGCATAGGCATCGCGCCACGCCTCGACCGTGAACTCATGCCGGCCCAGCGCCACCAGCGGGAAGCTGCCGTGCCAGCGGTCGTTGATCACGGGCAACAGCGGTGCCTCGTGCCAGTCGGTCTCGCCCGGGGCGCGCCACAGCACCGCGGCGGCGAGCTTGTCGTGGCCGTCCATCCAGATATCGGCGCTGACTTCCACGCGCTCGCCCACCACGCGCCGCACCGCGAAGCGGCCGTCGTCGCAGGCGGGCTCGACCCGCTCGATGGCGATGCGCGGGGCTTCCATGGCGGCGACCACGCTGCCCAGCCCGGTCGCGGAAAGGGTTTCATGTCCGCGCGGCGTGCTGGCATCGGCGCGCGGCATGCCGGGCCGGGTCAGCGGCACCGGCGGCGCTTCAAACAGGCGGATGTCGGCCGGTGCAAGCGTGATCGACCCCAGTGCGTCGAGCCGGTGGCTGGCGTCCGGCGTGCCGCCGGGTCCGCCCGGCGTGGCTTCGAGATGGGCGCTGGCATGCGGCAGCGCGCTCAGCACGCGGTCGGCGCCAAGCGTGCCGGGCGCCATCGGGTCGGGATTGACCACCACCATCAGCGCCGCGGCGCCGTCGGGCTCGGCAAAGCCATTGCCTGCCGCGGGGTCTGCGCACAAGCCGTCCGGCGCGGGCAACCGCGCCAGCACCGTCAGTGGTGCCCCGGGCCCGCTCAGCAGCCGCACCGCCAGCGCCGGCGCGGGATCGCGCGAGGCGAGCCAGGTGGTCGCCTCGAGCAGTTCATGCGTGATGTCATAGGGGGCCCCATCCTGGCCGGCGCCGTCGGGAGCCAGCGGGTCGCGCGCCAGCGTCCCGCCGGTCTCGAAGCCGGCCGGCACCAGGATGCCGTCGCCGATGGCGGCGGCGGTCCACAGCGCACGGCGTGCGCTCAGCGCATCCTGGCTGGCAGGTGTCAGCGACGGCGCCGCCAGCACGCGGCCGAAGCGGCGCAGCCGCGCGATCTCTTCGGTCAGCCAGGCGCTGCGGAAGTCCCACCAGGGCAGCGAGCAGAAGGCGCCATCGAAGCCGGCGGGCGCAAGGTCGTCCAGCTGCGCGGGGGTCAGGCCGGGCGTCCACGCCAGCAGGCGCGGCGTGCCGCTCGCTTCGGGGGGCGCAGCTTCGTTGCGCAGCGCTTCTGCCAGCGCTGCCCAATGCCTGCCGGGCACGCGTGCCGGCGCGCGGCAGCAGAAGCCGGCTGCGCCCGAGGCCCATGCCAGGCGCAGCCGCGCGGCCCACCATCGCACCAATGCTTCGGCCACCTGCGGGTCATGCCAGCGCAGGCGTGCACCGGGAAGATGGTTGTCGGTTTCGTGAGGGGCGAAGGCTGGGGCCGCGGCGTCGATCCAGCCCGGATCGGGAGCGCCTTCCCCATCGGCGCTGTAGCGGTCCAGCGAGATGTCGAGCAGCGGCGCCAGCCCGTGCCGGGCGCACGCCGCCAGCGTGTCGGTCCCGGACAGGTGCGGCCAGCCGCCGATCAGTACGTGGTCGAAGCCCAGCGCCGCCACGCGTTGCAAGCCGTGTTCGTCGGCGTCCGGGGTTCCGGTCAGGTCGATCTGGCAGATCCGCACAAAATCCTCCCGGTGTTTGGCTCCGGCGGAGCAACAGTCACCCGCCCGGCGCCAGATGGCCAGCCGGCGGGATGGCATACCCATGCGCATCACCCATGCGAAGTGCGTGCCAGCGCGCCCGCTCGATAGAAGATATGCGGCGGAGCCCCGCCGTGCCAAAGGATTTCCGCCGAAAGGCAATGTGCGCGAAACGCTACCGCTTGTAAAAAGTACCGGGTACGCCATGCCCCATGGAAAGAAGCAGCCGCGGGCCAAATGCCTTCAGTTAAGGGTATCAACCACGACTGTCATTCCCGCGCAGGCGGGAATCCAGCGTCTTTTGAAGTCACTGGGTTCCCGCCTGCGCGGGAACGACGGTGGTTAACTGAACGGCATTAAGCCAAGGGCCGGCCATGCAGCGCCGGGCGCATTGCCCGGTACGCTTCTTGCCCCATGCCACGATGGACAAGCCGGGGGAACTTGCATGGACTGGTGGCTGGAGGCTGCGCAATGGCCGGCCATGGTGGTGACGGTGCTGGCCACATGGCTGGTGGGATCGCGCTCCATTAGACGGCGCCGCGCCGGGTTCTGGGTGTTCCTGGCCAGCAACGCGCTGTGGATCGCCTGGGGATGGCACGGCGATGCGCATGCGCTGATCGTGCTGCAGCTGGCGCTGATCGCCATGAACCTGCGCGGCATGCGCGAGGCACGCAAGGCCTGGCAAGCGGCATCGCGCCGGGCCTTTGGCACGGCGCGCGACAGCACTGGCGGCGCAGGCGCCGAGCCACTATCCTTGTCCCGCGCCGACATGCGCCATGCGCAGGGCGCCCGCCAGCAACCGCCGGCCTCGGCCGGCCCCGATCGATGACTTCACGGGTCCGGCCGCGGACCAGGCAGGTGTGCGATGGCAAAGAAAAAGATCCTGGTGCTCAACGCGCTGATCGCGGTCTCGCGCGAGGGTGAGCTCGGCTGCCGGCGCGCGGCTCACGCTGCCGCCAACCCGCATCTCAAGTCGCTGCTGACCAGCCGCGCCAACGCCTTCGCGCTGGCCGCGCAGGAACTGCAGGCGTGCCTGCTGGAGCTCGGTCAGTTGCCAGAGGCAATGCCGGCCGCGGCATGTCGGCACGGCGCCGGCAAGCACCGCTCGGACCGCGCCATCCTGCACGCGGTCAGCAAGGGCGAGCTGGCGGTGCAGCGGCGCTATGCGCGTGCGTTGCGAGCGCACGTATTGGGCTCGCGCATGCGGGCGGTCGTGCGGCGCCAGTATCGCGGCGTGCAGGTCAGCCATGAGCTGTTCCGGGTGCTGCGCGAACAATACCGTGCGCAGCCGGCGCGTCCCTAGTGTCGCGGTCGGAATCCTCTCCCCACCATGCCCGCTGCCGCGTCTGCCGACCTGCAAACCTTCGAACATGCCGCGCGCCTGGTGTTGATGTACGGCCTCGTGCCGCTTTGGCTGCTGGCCGGCACAGGGGACTGGCTGTGCCACCGCCTTACGCACATCGAGCGCAATGCCGGCGTGCGCGAATCCTTGCTGCACATGCTGATGCTGGCCGAGGTCGGGCTGCCGCTGCTGATGGTGCTGTTCCTGGAAGTCAATGCGCTGGTGATCGCCGTGGTGCTGGCGGCGCTGGTGATCCACGAGGCCACGGCGTGGTGGGATGTGCAGTACGCGAGCAAGCGCCGCCATATCGCGCCGGTCGAGCAGCATATGCACAGCCTGCTCGAAGTCCTGCCGATGGCTGCGGCCTCATACGTGGTGGTGATGCACTGGGGCCAGTTCCTGGCGCTGTTCGGCGCGGGCAGCGAAACGGCGCGCCTGGCGCTGGCGTGGAAGCCCGTGCCACTGCCGCCAGGCTATCTGGGCGGACTGCTCCTGGCGGTCGCCTTGCTGGGCGGCCTGCCATACCTGGAAGAGCTCTGGCGCTGCCATCGCTGGCGCAAGCGCGAGCGTGAAGCCGCGCTGGCACAGGCGACCCGGGCGCTGCGCGGGGATACCTGAGCAGCGCCCCAGGCAGCGCGGGAGCGCGTCCGCTGAAGCCCGCTCCAGCGTCCTTTCACATCCCCTTCGGGGTGAAGTCACCGGGTTCCCGCCTGCGCGGGAACGACGGTGGTTAGCCGACGGCATTGGCCACGCGTGCGCTCACTGCATGCGCTTACTGCTTGGGTGCAGGATCCGGCGTGTCGCCCTTCGGGCCGCTTGGCGCATCGGCGGTCGGCGCTGCTGGCGCGCCCTGTTCGCGAGGCTTCTTGCTGCGGGCGGTGTCGGCCTGCTTGCCGGATTTCGACTTGGACTTCTTGGCGGTGTCCTTGGTGGTGTCGGTCGGCGCCGTGGTCATGTCGGTGGCGGCCGGGGCCGTGCTCATACCGGGGGTGACCGGCTGGTTGCGCGAGGCGCCGGCGCCTTCGATCGGCGGCGCGCTTGGATTCGGCGCGGTAGGCGAGGCCGGAGCCTGTTGGGCGAAGGCCGGCAGGCAGAGCGCGGTGCCGACGACCAGTGCCGTGGTAGCGAGGGTGCGTTTCATGATGGTCTCCATTGCAAGACTACGTCGGTCGGGCCCAGGGCCCTGGGTTATGCCGTTGCGCCCGAGGGGCGTGTCCGGCAATTCAGTCGCGCGCCGCGGTGCGCTTGCCTTCCCCGCGGCGCGCCAGTTCGTGGTATTGGCAGATCCGGGCCAGTGCCCAGTCCGCCGCGGCTTCCCGCACGGCATTGCGTTCGCCGGGGAAGCGCCGGGTTTCCGTGAACACCGCCACGCCCGCCGGCGCGGCCAGCACGTCGCGGCCGGCATGGCCGGGTCGGCGGAAGACCCAGGCAAAGCACTGCGTGCCGGCCGGGGTGTCACCGTCGCCGCCGTTGTCGGCCACGCCGGTGTTCGCCAGCGCCAGGTCGGCGCCGGTGAGCTGCATCGCGCCCAGCGCCATCGCCAGCGACACTTCCTCGCTGGTCAGCCCGTACCGGCGGATGGTTTCCGGCGGCACGCGCAGCAACTGCTCCTTCGCCGACGGCGAATACGCGACGATGGAGCAATACAGGACATCGCCGCAGCCCGGCACCTCGGCGATGCGCGATGCAATGAGGCCCGCGGTACACGATTCCGCGGTCACCACGTGGAGGCCGTGGCGCCTGAGGTAACGGGCGACGCTGCGGTTATCGCCCGAGCCTGCGCTTGCGTCGCGTCGGGTCATTGGCGCGAACTCCGGAACGGTGCAGCGGGATTCTTCGTCGCCGCCTCGTCCGCGCGCATCACATCGGCCGGAATTTCCATGACATCCATGACGGCATCGGGAGTGGAATTGATGGCAGCGGCGGCAGTTTCCGTGCCAGTGCCGCCGCACCCGCGAAGCGCCGCACGGCGGTCGTCACAGCGTCGCGCCGGCGCCGCAAGCGAGGAAAAATGTACATGCAGCGCCAGCAACGGCCTTGTAAAAGCTGCGTGGCCGCGCGCGCTGCACGTGGCGGCGGATGGTGGCGCCTATCTTGCATGTCCTGCACCAGCACACACCCCAGAGTCGCACGGAGACACCTATGCCAGACCCGACGCACAAGCCGAACCGGCCGGCGCCGGATGCGCCCCGCAAGCAGCGCTATCCCGGTGATCCCGCCGATGTCCGCAAGGGACAGGTGAGCGGGCCGCTGCCGCGCGAAACCTTCCGGCAGCGCTTCATGGCGCGCTTCACCGACCCCGCCTACCGTGACGAGGATGAAGCGCTGGCGCGGCTCGAGCGCATCGCCTGGGAGGCTTACCACGAGGGCCGCAAGGCACCGCTCAAGCACAAGGCCGGGCCCGGCTACGCCGATCCGGACTACGCGCTGTCCGACGAATGGCGCGCGGCCAGCGAGGCGGTCCGCGCCGCGCAGCAGCGGCAGGCCGACCCCGCCACGCCCTCGCGCGTGCTGCTGGTCTGTGCCGCCGCGCGCAATGACTACACCTGCCCCGGCGAGATGTCCAAGTCCTGGCGCCTGGCGCAGCGCGCGCGTGCGATGCTGGAAGCGGAGGGCATGGAGATCGATATGCTCGACCTGAGCCTGCTCACCTCCGATGCCGACTTGCGCATCCATCCGTGCAAGGGCTGCGTTTCGACGTCAATGCCGCTCTGCCACTGGCCCTGCAGTTGCTACCCCAACCACGCGCTCGGCCAGGTCAACGACTGGATGAACGACATCTATCCGCGCTGGGCCGGCTGCCATGGCGTGCTGATCGTCACGCCGGTCTACTGGTACCAGGCCAGCAGCCCGCTGAAGCTGATGATGGACCGGCTGGTCTGCGCCGATGGCGGCAACCCGGACCCGACCAGCACGCAGGGCAAGGACGTGGTGCGTGCCAAGTCGATCGAACTGGCGGGGTGGGACTATCCCAGGCACCTGGCAGGGCGTACCTATGGGCTGGTGGTCCACGGCGACGTGGCCGGCATCGAAGGCGTGCGCCGCGCGCTGTCCGACTGGCTCGACTGGATGGGCCTGATCGACGCCGGCCCGCAGGCGCGGCTGGACCGGTTTATCGGCTACTACAAGCCGTATGCCACCAGCCATGCGGAACTGGACGAGGATGACGGCGTGTCCGGCGAAGTGGACAACGTGGCGCGTGCGCTGGCGTGCGCGGTGCGGCAGCTGCGCGCCGGCAGGCTCAGCAAGCCCGACCGCGGCCTGGTGCCGCCGCGGCAGAAATAAGCGGTGAGACAGATAGCGGTGAGGCAGATAGCGGTGCTGCAGAGCGCGGCGCTGCAGGTACCGGCACGGCAAGCGGAGACGACAATGGACCATCGAGACAACCGGCGCGGACAACCCTGGCACGAAAGCGCCGTGCCGGACACCGACATGCGCAGCCACTACGTGGGCGCCTATGGCGTCTACGACTATGACAAGCCGGTGGACCCCGGCGAGTTCGGCGGCACGCACGGCTGGGAGCCAGGCAGCGCGCCAGACGCCCGCGCCCGGCAAGCGCCGCGCGGGCGGGATCCTTACCGCCAGTTCACCGGCTACAACGAGCGCATGGACCTGTATCGTGGCGGCCCGCGCCAGGCGCGCCCCGTACACCCGGTAGGCCCGCGCAACTACCAGCGCAGCGATGCGCGCATCCTCGAGGACCTGTGCGAGCAGCTCGCGCGCAGCGCCCGGCTGGAGGTCGAAGATGTCGAGGTGCGGGTGGAACAGGGCGTGGTCACCCTGGAGGGCTGCGTGCCCCGTCGCCAGCAGAAGTACCGGATCGAAGATATCGCGGACGAGATCTATGGCGTCAAGGAGGTGGTCAACCACTTGCGCGTGGTGCGTGGCGATGCGGCGCATCCGGGCCATGGCATGCGCATGTACTGACGCCGCAGGGTCACGCATGCAGGATCCCTCCGATACACGGCCAGCCAATCCGCGCGGCACCGCTGCCACCGCCGCTGACGTCGAGCTGCAGGCCGCGCTGTGCGCGCGGCTGTGGGACAGCGGCCTCGATGTCAGCGAGATCGCGCTGAACGTCGCAGACGGGTGCGTCACCATCGAAGGCGCGATCGGCACGCTGGCCGATCGCGAGGCGGTCGAGGCGCGCATCCGCGCGGCCGGCGGCGTGCGAGAGGTCGTCAACCACGTCAGCGTGGCGCCGGACCGCACCGGCGGGTAGGCGCAACGCGAGGCCGCCGCCGGCACAGCGGCATGGCGATCCGGCGTCGGAGCCGAAGGCGCCAGAACATCCCGCAAACAGCCTTTATAGCCCGGACGGCCAGGTCTCCGGCGCGCCCGGCGCCGGCCTGGCCGGCAAGGCCGGGACCGCACGCGTGCGGTCGAACCACAGCAGCGCGTCGAATTGCCGCGGCAGTGTCGCGCGCGCATAGTGGCTCTGCAATTCCGTTTCGGGCCGGTAGATGACGCCGATGAAGCGCTCCTGCCGCGGCGGCAGCAACACGGTGCGGGCGTCGTCGAGCACGCCGCTGCGCGCGCCCCGCAAGTCGAGCCAGCATTGCGCGTGCCCGGCCTGGTGGAACAGGTCTTCGTAGCTGCCGGGCCGCCCGGGCCGCACGGTCTTGATTTCCATCTGGCCATCCCACCAGGTCGCGGCGGCCACCGTGCCGGCGTAGGTGCTCAGGCCGACCAGTGCCGCGGCATCGCCGAAGGTCTCGCGGCACAGCTGCCCGATATTGAGCTGGCCGTTCGCGCTGCCCATTTCGGTGTGCGAGGCATCGCCGATGTGAGAGTTGTGCGCCCACACCACGGCGCGCGAATCGGGCCCGTGCGCCTGCAGCAGCTGCGCCAGCGTCTCGAACATGTGCGTGTCGCGCAGGTTCCAGCTGTCGTCGCTGCCGTGGTACATCACGCGGTAGTAGCGCTCTGCCGATGCCACCAGCCGCGCGTTCTGCGCGGCATCCAGGTAGTCTTCATGGCCGGCACGGGCGTAGGCGAGACGCTTGTCGAGCAGCTCCTGCAATTGCGCGATGACGGCGTCTTCGCAGTCTTCATGGGTGCCGTGCAGAACGGCGCGGCCATAGCGCGCCGGGTCCCGTCCCCACGGTTCCAGGCAGGCGTAGCGCTCGCGCGCCGCGCGCGCGGCTTCGGGATCGACGCTGTCCAGGTAGGCCAGCACCGCCGCCATGGAGGCACGCAGGCTGTAGATGTCGAGCCCGAAGAAGCCGGCGCGCTGCGCCGGGGCCAGGGCCGCGTTGTGCGCGTGCAGCCAGCGGATAAAGCGCGCCACTTCGAGATTGCGCCACATCCACACCGGGAAACGCGTGAACGCTTCGGCCGGCGCTTCTGCGGACTGCGCCGGCTGCGCGGGCCGGCCGCGGACATGGCGGTCGACCGCCGCGGCGTCGGGCCAGTCCGCTTCCACCGCGACGATGCGGAAACCGTGGCGCGCCACCAGTTGCGCCGTCAGCGCGGCGCGCGCGTGGTAGAACTCCGCGGTACCGTGCGTGCTTTCGCCAAGCAGCACCACCCGGTGCGCAGCGAGCGCTTCCGCCTGCACCGCAAGTGCATTGGAGAAGGGACCGGAGAAGGGGCTCTGCGCCGGGTCGTCGACCTGCGGCAACGGCACCGCCGCGGCTGCGATCGCGGCAGCTGCCTTCAGATCGTTGGGGTCGCTGCGGTCGTTCCGGTGCGCTGGCATTGATGCGCCTGCGCAGGAGCCTGCGCAGGATCAGGCGCCGGAGGCGTTATCCGGCGAGACCGGGCTTAGCCCGGTATGGTGCGTGGATCGTGGCCGAAGCTGTTGCGCGAGCGGATCTGGCCATCGCGGCCATGGACCAGCAGCTCGACATGCTCGCGCTGCGCCTGCGTGGTCGCGGCGGCGATGGCTTCTTCCTGGGTGTCGTGGTGGGATTCGGCGTAGCGGGCGCCTTCATGGATGACGTCCCAGCCGTCCCGATGCGGCACAACGTGTATGCTGGTGCCCATTTTGCTGTCTCCTTGGCTGTCGATGCCTTTATTGTGGGCGATGTACGGCGGCTGTCTATCCGGCGGTGTCTGACAGGCCGGAGCGCACACGGAGGGCAGCAAGCCCGACTTTTGCACGGAAATTTCTGGTTATTTGGCGCCCCTCTTGTAAGCTGGACTTGGATCGCATTAGAGGAGCGGACCATGCGTGCAAGATTTGCCAGGGGACTGACGCAGTCGCCGGTGACCGTGGTGGCCCGGGCGTTCGACGGAGAATCGGTGCGGGCCCCCCAGGTTGGCGACCTGGTGACCGTGTACAGCCAGGACCAGGACACCGAATTCAATATCCGCCTGTGCGAGGCCGTCGAGCCCGGCCGCTGGCGCGGCGTGGTCTACGCGATCGGCCGCGGACAGGACGTGCTGGTGACGGCCGAAGGGCTGGAGATCGATGATGTGGTCGAGGTGATGCGCGAGGAGATCGCGCAGGTCATTCCCTGCGGCCGGTCCCACTGAACGACTGAACGCCGCACCCGCGCGGGTGCGGACATTCCGGTTTGAAGACACCCCGTTGCAGGCCCTCCCGCAGGTTAATCCTGCCGGGCCTGGCGGGATCCTTGCGCGGGCTGGCGCGGCACGCCCAGCCACATCGCGAGCCCGCTGGCAAGCAGCAATGCCGCCAGCAGCAACAGTGCATGGTCGAGGCTGCCGGTGCGGGTCTTGATCTGCCCGATCACCCACGGGCTGACGATGCCGCTGGTGATGCCGACGCTGCTGATCATGGCGATGCCGGCCGCGGCGCCCGCGCCGGGCAGGTAGCTGGGCGGCAGCGACCAGAACACCGGCAGCGCGGCAAAGATCAGCACGGCGGCAACCGAGAGGATCGCCAGCATCATGGCCAGGCTGGACGGGTGCAGCGTGAGCGCGGCCAGCGCCAGCGCGCCGCCGGCGGTGCACAGCAGGAAATGGCGGTGGCGCTCGCCGGTGCGGTCCGAATGGCGCGCGATCAGGATCAGCCCGACCGCGCCGACGGCATTGGGCACTACCGAATACAGGCTGACCGACATCACATCGGTGATGCCGAAGTCGCGGATGATCAGCGGCATCCAGAAGCTCAGCGCGAGCGAGCCGCACGTCAGCGAAAAATAGATAAAGGCGAACAGGTACACGCGCGGGTTGCGCAGCACCTGGCGCAGCGCTTGCAGCGAATGGCCGCCTGAATGGCCGCCTGAATGGCCGCCTTTCCCTGCATCGGCGGCGTTGGCCGCCTCGCCCCTCGCGGCGCGGGTCAGGTAAGCGCGCTCGCCGGCGCTGAGCCAGCGGGCCTGTTCCGGACCGTCCACCAGGCAGCGTGCGGCAATCAGCCCCAGGAAGACCGCGGGCGCACCTTCGATCGCGAACATCCATTTCCAGCCCTGCAGGCCGAGCACGCCGGCCATGTCGCGCATGATCCAGCCGGACACCAGGCCGCCGAGCACGCCCGCCACCGCCACGCCGGCAAAGAAGATCGCCATGACCGCGGCGCGGCGCCGCGCCGGGAACCAGTAGGTCAGGTAGAGCACGATGCCGGGGAAGAAGCCTGCCTCGAACACGCCCAGCAGGAAGCGCAGCGTGTAGAACTGCGCCGGTGTCGACACGGCCATCATGCCCACCGAAGCCAGGCCCCACAGCACCATGATGCGCGTGAAGGTGCGGCGCGCGCCGAAGCGCGCCAGCAGCATGTTGCTGGGCACCTCGCACAGCACGTAGCCGACGTAGAAGATCGCGGCGCCCAGCCCGTACATGGCGTCGCTGAAGCCGAGGTCCTGCTTCATCTGCAACTGGGCGAAGCCGATGTTGATGCGGTCCAGGAACGAGACCACGTAGCAGACGAACAGGAACGGGATGATGCGCAGCCACACCTTGCGGTAGAGCGCGTCTTCCTCGCGCGCCGCCAGCACGGGCGAGGCAGTGGTGTTGGCGGGCGTCAGATGCAGGGACGCAAGATCCCCTGAGACCGGATGGCTCATGCTGTTTGTCTCCGTATGTGGGTGGCTGCGGTTGTTGCGTCGGGGTGGTTGCAGCCAGGGAATGGCGCCGCCGGGCGCGTCTGTTGCGCGTTAGCTGGCGGACCCGGGTCAGGCCAGGGAAAGAGCGGGGTAGGGCGCGGCGTGGCCGCGCCCGTGCCGTGTCAGGCTGCCGGCGCCGCGGCGCGCGGCATGTCGGCCACGCCTTCGCGAGCCGCCTGCAGCGCGGCCAGCAGCACGTCGTGGTCGCCGATATGGTTGGCCAGCAGCAGGATCAGCTGCGCGTTGGCGGCCTGGCTCTGGGCGTCGTCAAGATCGCGGTGCATCTCGATCAGCGCTTCGTAGAAATCGTCGGGCCGGGCGAGGTTGGGTTGGGTATTGAGGGTGGCGGGCATGTTGTCGTCTCCTGTTCTCGTGCTGTCCGGCGTGATTCAGGCAGCGATCCGGCCAGGGGCCGGCGCGGCCAGGCCGACTCCGGTGGCGCGCGCCAGCGCAGCGCGGATCGCTGCAGGGTCGGCGCGGCGCCAGCGCGCGCACACATGCTGGTCGGGACGCACCAGGTAGCAGGTGCCGGGCGCGGCGCCGTAGCGGGCCGCGGCCAGGCCCTGGTCGTCGCGCAGCACGGTGGCGTTGGAACAGGTCATCGCCGGCTGCGCCGCGTCCGTGACGTAGACCAGCCGCAGCGGCACGTTGCCTTGCCTGAGCGCGGACAGGTCCGCCAGCGTGGCGGCGTCGATGGCATCGGGATTGCCGAACAGCAGCACGGTGAAATCCTGCCCCAGGTGCGACAGCAGCCAGCCGGCACCTTGCGGCCCGGATACCGGCGCGTCGGCGCAGACCGCGCCGGGCACCATGCCGCCGGCATACCCGTCATCGGCATCGCCGGTGTTCAGCGGCGAGCCGTGCAGCACCGCCGGCACCGACAGGCGGCCGCTGTTGACCAGGCCGCGGGCAAAGGCGTGCCGCTTCGACAGCGTCAGCACCGCGTCGCGGAACACCCGGCTGACGGGACTCTTGGGCGTGATGAAGTCGGTGGCGCGGGTCGAGTTCAGCAGGTTCTCGTCGGCGGCGTATTCGCGTTCGCTGGCATAGGTGTCGAGCAGGCTGTCGGCCGCGTGGCCCTGCAGCACGTAGGCCAGCTTCCACGCCAGGTTCTCGGCATCCTGCACGCCGCTGTTGGCACCGCGCGCCCCGAACGGCGAGACGCCGTGCGCCGAGTCGCCGGCGAACAGAATGCTGCCGTGGCGGAAGCTGTCCATGCGCAGGCACGAGAAGGTGTACACGCTGACCCATTCCAGCTCGAACTTCACGTCCTTGCCGAGCAGCGCCTGCACGCGCGGGATCACGCGCTCGGGCGATTTCTCCAGCACCGGGTCGGCATCCCAGCCGAGCTGGAAGTCGATGCGCCAGACATTGTCCGGCTGGCGGTGCAGCAGCACCGACTGGTTGGGGTGGAAGGGCGGATCGAACCAGAACCAGCGCTCGCTGGGGAAGTCGGCCTCCATCTTGACGTCGGCGATCAGGAAGCGGTCGCGGAAGGTGCGGCCCTTGCTGTCCAGGCCGAGCAGCTTGCGCATCGGGCTGCGCGAACCGTCGGCCGCCACCACGTAACGCGCGGCCAGCGGGTAGCAGCCTTCAGGCGTCTCGACGGACAGCACAGCGCCGTCCGTGCGCTGCTCCAGCCCGACCACCTTGTTGTGCCACCGGATCTCGATATTGGGCAGCGCCTGCGCGCGTTCCAGCAGGTAGCCTTCAACGTAGTACTGCTGCAGGTTGATAAAGGCCGGGCGGCGGTGGCCGCTTTCCGGCAGCAGGTCGAAGCTGTAGACCTGCTGGTCGCGCAGGAACACCTTGCCGACGCTCCAGCTCACGCCCTTTTCCACCATGCGCTCGCCGCAGCCCAGCCGGTCGAAGATGTCCAGCGTGCGCTTGGCGAAGCAGATGGCGCGCGAACCGGTGGACAGCGTGCAGTCGTCGTCGACCAGCACCACGCGCACGCCGCGCTGCGCCAGGTCGATGGCGGTGGCCAGCCCGATCGGACCGGCACCCACCACCACGACAGGATGGACCGGGCCATCCGCCTGCCCGGCACGCTGTTCCGCGCAGGGTTGGTACTCAAACGACAACCGCTGGTAGTCGATGCTGCTCATGCCTGTCTCTCCATCCAACTCTGTGTTGCTTCGTTGCCCGACTTGTTATGGGTCTTTGTCGCTCAGTCCTGCAGCGCGGCCCACATTTCCTTGTCGCGCTGCGCGGTCCAGATGCGCGGGTGGCGGATGCCGCTGGCCTCGTCATAGGCGCGCGAAACGTCGAACGGCAGGCAGTGCTCGTAGATGAAGACATGGCCGAACTTCGGATCCATGGCCTGGCGCGTATGCGCCATCGCGGCCTTCAGGTCGAGCTTCTCGGCCACCGCTTCCTTGCCCGACTGGAACAGCGTGGTGACGAAGTCCTTGGTGTAGGCGAGGCCCTTCTTCACCTCTTCCGGCGTGGTCAGCGCGGGGCCGCGGCCCGGAACCAGCTTTTCGGGGTTGAGCGCCTGCAGCGCGTCGAGCGTGGCGGGCCATTCTTCGAGCTGGGCGTCGCCGCAATAGCAGGCGGCGTCGTACTCGACCAGGTCGCCGGAGAACAGCACCTTCTGCTGCGGCAGCCAGACCACGGTGTCGCCCTTGGTGTGGCCCGAGCCCAGGTGGGCGATGCGCACTTCCAGCTTGCCGAGGAACAGCGTGATTTCCTTGTCGAACACCAGCGTCGGCCAGGTCAGGCCGGGCACGGTCTCGACGCCGGCGAACAGGCGCGGGAAGCGCTCGATCTCGGACTTCATGTCGGCCTCGCCGCGCTCGACGATCATTTCCCACGTGCCGCGGCTGGCGATGATTTGCTGCGCACCTTCGGCGAAGTAGGCCGATGCGCCCAGCACGCGCACTGCGTGGTAGTGCGACAGCACCACGTACTTGATGGGCTTGTCGGTGATGGTGCGGATGCGCGCGATCAGGTCCTGCGCCATCGCCGGCGTGGCGGTGGTGTCGACGATCATCACGCCGTCGTCGCCGATGATCACGCCGGAATTGGGGTCGCCCTCGGCGGTGTAGGCCCAGGCATTCTCGGACAGCTGGGTGAAGGTGACTTGCTTGGCTTCGAGGTCGGCCTGGGATGCGAATGCCTTGGACATGGCGTCTTTCCTTTGTGTGTGGGGGAGGCAAGACGGCGCGTGCGCGCGGCGGGTGTGCCGCATTCGGGGCTGGCGGCACGGGCTGTCTCGCCCCCGTTTCTATTGGTCTTCCACGCGGCGGTGCCGGCGTGTTGCGACGGGGTAGTGCAATCTTAGGAAAGACCGTTGAATTAATCAATAGCTAATTCGTTCGTCTATAACAAATAACGGTGCGGCCACGAGACCAACGGACCGGGTGCCGCTCGATTGCGGGTTTACCCCGATTCGAGGGCGCGTGGATGGCGTTCGATTAATATCCGGGTTTTCCGATCACACAAGGTGGCGATGGCCAGGGGCAAGGCAACCGGCGCGGCCGGCAAGGCTGAACAGGAAGGGAAGCCGGAAAAGGCTGACAAGGCCCAGCGCGGCATCCAGAGCGTGGAAGTCGGCGGCCGGCTGCTGGCCGCGCTGGCGGCGGCGCGCGTGCCGATGCCGCTGGCCGCGCTGGCCGAGGCCGCGCAGCTGGCGCCGGCGCAGGCGCATGCCTACCTGGTCAGCCTGACGCGCCTGGGCCTGCTCAAGCGCGACCATGTCTCCGGCCGCTACGAGCCCGGCCCGCTATCGCTGCAGCTGGGCATGCTGCGCCTGGAGCAGGATCCGGCCTACCGCGCCGCGCTGCCGCGCGTCGACGCGCTGGCGCGGTCGTCGGGCTTCAGCGTGGCCATCAGCATCGCCGGGCCGCAGGGGCCGACCATCGTGCGCTACGTGCCCGCCAGCGCGCCGCTGCACGTGAACCTGCACGTGGGCACGGTGATGGCGCTGGCGGCCACCGCCACCGGCCGCGTCTACTGTGCGTTCCGGCCGCCGGCGCAGTGGCAGCCGCTGTGGCGCACGCAGCAGCCGGACGCCACCGACGCTCAACTGGCGGACTTCAGTGCTGCGCTGGAGGAGATCCGCGAGCGCGGCATCGAGCGCAGCATCGACACGCCCAGCCCCGCGGTCAGCAGCCTCGGCGTGCCGGTGCTGGACGCTGCCGGGACGCTGCGGCTGGTGCTGACGCTGGTTGGCTCGACCGGCGCCATCGACGTCGACTGGAACGGCACCGCCGCACGCGCGCTGCTGGCAGCAGCGGCTGATATCGCAGCGATCCTGAGTGCGGAAGGCGAGGAAGAGGAAAGCCCGGCATGACCCCGACCCGCATACCCGACCCGGACGGCACCGCCGGCCCGGATGCCGACGCCGAGGGCGGCAAGCCGCAGCGCGGCATCCAGTCCCTCGACAGCACCGGCCAGCTGCTGGGCGCGCTGGTCGCGGCGGGCCGTCCGCTGACCTTGCGCGACCTCGCGCTGGCTGCCGGCATGCCCGCCGCCAAGGCCTTCCCGCACCTGGTCAGCCTGCAGAAGACCGGACTGCTCGCGCGCGATGCCGCCGGCAACTACCTGTGCGGCCCGCTGGGGCTGGAGCTCGGCCTGGTCGCGCTGCAGCGGCTGTCGCCGACGCGCGAGGCCGAGCCCGAGGTGATCGAACTGGCCGGCACCACTGGCCTGAGCGTGGCCATGGCCGTGCTGGGCCCGATGGGTCCGACCGTGGTCAGGCTGGAGGAATCGGCGCGGCCGCAGCATGTCAGCCTGCGCGTCGGCACGGTGCTGTCGCTGGTCCATACCGCGATCGGCCGTACCGTGGCCGCGCATCTGCCGGGCAACGTGCTCGCCGGGCTGCTGCAGACCGACTACCTGCGCATGGCCGGCGCTGCCGTCGGGCAGGTGCTGGGGGAAGACGGAAATCTCACGACCGACTACGCCGCCCGCCTGGCACAGGTGCGCGAGGCGCAGATCGACAACGCGCTGAGCCACCCGGTGCCGGGCATCGATACGCTGGCGGTGCCGGTGTTCGACCACACCGGCAGCCTGGCGCTGGTGATCGCGGTGATGGGATCGAGCGGAAGCTTCGACAGCGGCACCGAGGGCGCGCCCGCCGCGCTGGTGCGGCAGGCGGCGCGGCGGTTGTCGTGGCGCTTCGGCGCGTTGCGCGGCGCGGCCGGCTGAGCCGGCCGCTTGGTCCGGCCGCTTGGTCCGGCCGCTTGGTCCGGCCGCTTACTGGTCCAGCCGGATATTGGCGGACTTGATCAGCCCGTCCCACTTCTCGTACTGCGCGCGGATATAGCTGCCGAACTGCGCGGGCGTGGCCGGAAACGGCACCGTGCCCTGGCTCGCGAGCTTCGCCGACAGGTCCGGCTGCTTGAGCGCGGCAACGATCTCGCCGTTGAGCCGGTCGATCACGGCCTTGGGCGTGCCGGCCGGCGCCGCCACGCCGAACCACGCCGTCAGTTCATAGTTGGGCACGCCCGCGGCGGCCAGCGTTGGCACGCCCGGCAGCTGTTCCGAGGGCTTCTGCGTGGTCACCGCCAGCGCGCGCACGCGGTTGTCGCGGATGTACGGCAGCGCGGTGGAAACGCTGTCGAACATCATCGTGATGCGGCCGCCGATCAGGTCCGTCATCGACGCGGCGCTGCCCTTGTACGGAATGTGCGCGATATTGACACCGGCGAGGTGCGTGAACAGCTCGCCCGCCAGGTGCGACGACGAGCCGTTGCCGAACGAGCCATAGGTCAGCTTGCCCGGCTCCTTGCGCGCCAGCGCCAGCAGTTCCTGCACGTTGCGCGCCGGCACCGATGGATGCACCACCAGCACGTTGGGCAGGTAGGCCACGGATGCGACCGGGGCGAAATCCTTGAGCGGGTCGTAGCCGGGCCTGGCGTACAGGCTCTTGTTGACGGCCAGCGAGCCGAAGGTGCCGAACAGCAGCGTGTAGCCGTCGGCCGGGGCGCGCGCCACGGCGATGGCCGCCAGGTTGCCGCCGGCGCCGGGCCGGTTGTCGATCACCACCGGCTGGTGCAGCCGCGCCGACAGGGCATTGCCGATCTCGCGCGCCAGCAGGTCGGTCGCGCCGCCGGGCGGGAAGGGCACCACCAGCCGGACCGGCTTGTCCGGGTAGTCCGCCATTGCGGTGCCTGCCGCCGTGGCGGCGAATGCCAACAGCAGCCCGCTGGCTGCACGCCTGATCCAACCCTGCATCGCTGTCTCCTCCAAGTGTTTTCTGGCGATGGAACGGGCCTCAGTGTGTCGCAGCGCAAGCGGGTGCGGGTTTGGCTTTGGCGAAGGTGGCCTTCCGCCGCCGGCACGGGGTGCAGTGGGCGGTTGCGGGGCAACTCATTCGGGCCGCTGCAGGCGCGCGATGGTGCCGAACAGCGTTTCCAGCTCCACCGGCTTGACCAGGTGCGCATCGAACCCCGCGCGCTCGCTCTGCTGCCGGTCGGCAGGCTGGCCGAAGCCGGTCAGCGCGACGTAGCGGGTCTGTCCGGTGCCGGCCACGCCGCGCATGGCGCGCACCACCTCGAAGCCGTCCATGCCCGGCATGGCCAGGTCGATCAGCGCGATATGCGGGCGGCAGCGCGGCGCCACGTGCAGCGCTTCGACGCCATCGTAGGCGATGGTCACGTCGTAGCCGCACATTTCCAGCAGCATCGCCAGGCTGTCGGCGGCATCGCGGTTGTCGTCGACCAGCAGGATGCGCTGTGCCTGCAGCACGATGCTGGCCTGGCCACCGGCTGCGGCGTGCGGGGGCTGCATCGTGGCGGCTTCGTGCGCCACCGGCAGCGGCAGCCGCAGCGTGAAGGTGCTGCCCATGCCCGGCCCGGCGCTGGCCGCGGCAATGGTGCCGCCATGCAGTTCCACCAGCGCGCGGCACAGCGACAGGCCGATGCCCAGCCCGCCCTGCACATCGGTGCCGGGGCGGCTTTCCTGCACGAACATGTTGAAGATGTCTTCCAGCGATTGCGGCGCGATGCCGCGGCCCTGGTCGATCACCTGTACCAGAAGGGTACGTTTCTGCACGGCGGTGACGATGCTGATGGTCGTCTGCGCCGGCGAGAACTTCGACGCATTCAGGATCAGGTTCTGCATCACCTGCACCAGCCGGGTCCTGTCGGCGTGCATCGGGATCGACGCGGCGTGGGTCTGCACCGCGACGCGCTGCGACTTGGCCTCGAGCGAAGGCCGTGCCGCCTCGGCGGCGAGCGCGATGACTTCGTTGAACTCCAGCGGCCCGGTGCGCAGCTCGATGCGCCCGGAGGTGATGCGGCCGATGTCGAGCAGGTCGTCGACCAGCCGGCTCAGGTGCGTGACCTGGCGTTCGATCAGGCTCAGGCTCTTGTCGGCCAGCGCCGGGTTGCCGGGCGCGAGCCGCATCGCCGCCAGCGCACTGTGCAGCGGCGCCAGCGGATTGCGCAGCTCGTGCGACAGCGTGGCCAGGAATTCGCTCATGCGCTGGCTGGAGCGCTCCAGCTCTTCGTTGCGGCGGCGCTCGCTCATGTCGCGGGTGACCTTGGCAAAACCGCGGAGCGCGCGCGATTCGTCGTAGACGGCGGTCAGCGTGACGTTGGCCCAGAACAGCGAACCGTCCTTGCGCACGCGCCAGCCCTGGTCCTCGACGCGGCCGGCGCGCCGGGCCTGCTCAAGCAGCCGCCCCGGCTTGCCGGCGGCAATGTCGTCGGGCGAATAGAACACCGAGAAATGCCGGCCCAGGATCTCGTCGCGGCGGTAGCCCTTGATGTATGAGGCGCCGGAGTTCCAGCTGACGATATTGCCGGCGGGATCGAGCATGAAGACCGCGTAGTCCTTCACGCCCTCCACCAGCAGCCGCAGCGTTTCCTCGCTCTGGCGCAGGGCTTCGGCGGTGCGGCGCTGCGCGGTCATGTCGCGGGTCACCTTGCCGAAGCCGATCAGCTTGCCGTCGGGATCCCTGAGCGCCGTGATCACCACATTGGCCCAGAAGCGGCTGCCGTCCTTGCGCACGCGCCAGCCTTCGTCCTCGAAGCGCCCGAGCTCGGCGGCGGCCTTGAGCTCGGCATCCGGCCAGTGCCGTGCCACGGCGTCGGGCGTGTAGAAGGTCGAGAAGTGCTTGCCCAGGATCTCTTCGCGCGTATAGCCCTTGATGCGTGCCGCGCCCTTGTTCCAGCTCGACACATGCCCGGTCACATCGAGTGTGAAGATGGCGTAGTCCTGCACGGACTCGACCAGGGTCCGGTAGGGCGCGTCGCTGGGCGCGCTGGCTTGCGCCTCGCGGGGCGACGCCTGTGCGGCCGGGCCGTCGGCGCCGGCGGGGGCTTTCTTCATGGCGAAATCCGGGTTCGCTGCTGCCGGCTTGCCGGCGTTGTCCGGAAGCGCGCGCCGTGGCGCGGCGCCGCTTGTCCCGTAAGCATACCCCGCCCCGCGCCGAAGCAGGCGGGCGCCGGCGCCTGCGCGCTCGGAAGCTTCGAAGGGTGATTCGGAATATACAGATTGTTACGCGGTGCGTGATTCATAGAATGGTCGCAGGCATTTTTTTACGCCGTCAATCTTTGTCACGAAACAATGCAATTGCCACCGACCAAAGGCCGGTCCGCGCCGCCCGATGCCCTGCCTTGCTGCGACAGTTGCCCCCAGGCGCCTGGCTGCCACGCGGCCGGCCTGGTACAGCAGCCGCGGCGCGGCGTCCGGCTGCGCAAGGGGCAGCCGCTATACCTGATCGGCGATCCGGTCACTGCGCTCTATGCGATCCGCGTCGGCACGGTCAAGACCCATGTCACCACCGGAGACGGGCGCACGCAGGTGGTTGGCTTCCATTTTCCGGGCGAGCTGGTCGGGCTCGACAGCCTCACGCGCCCTCGCTACGTGTCGTATGCCACGGCGCTGGAAGACACCAAGCTGTGTGTGATCGCGATCGACCCGGGCAGTGCCGCCACGGCGGCAGCGCCCGCGCTGTCCAGCCAGCTGTTCCCGGCGCTCGACTACCAGGCCCGGCGCGCGTGGGCCATGCAGACCATGCTGGCGCTGATGACGGCCGAGGAGCGGCTGGTGACGTTCCTGCTGTGGATGGCGGACGGTTTCGCCGCGCGCGGCTTTTCATCGTCGGCGTTCATCCTGCGCATGAGCCGCGAGGAAATCGGCAGCTATGTCGGCCTGACGCTGGAGACGGTCAGCCGCCAGTTCTCGCGGCTGGCCGAGACCGGGCTGATCCGCGTACGGCACCGTTGCGTCGAGCTGCTGGACAAGCCCGCGTTGCGCATCATCGCAGAACGCCCGACGATCTCGGCGCACACCGCTCCGGACACCGATGCCGGTACCGAAGGTGCCGCCGCTGGTTCCGCGGCATCCAACCGATGAAGCGCCAGCCGGAGCACGCCCGCGCCGCGGACGCGAGCCCAGGCACGACGCCCGGCGCGGCGGACCGAGGCACTGCCGGCGCTGAAATCCTGCGCGACATCCAGCAGTTGAACCTGTCATACCTGATGCTGGCACAGCGCCTGCTGCGCCAGCACGAGGCCGAGGCGCTGTTCCGGCTCGGCATGCGGCAGGACCTGGGGCGCGCGCTGGCCGCGCTGGCCCCGGCGCAGATGATGGCCCTGGCGCGCTCGAACCTGCTGCTGTGCCGCTTCCGGCTGGACGACTGCAAGGTGCTGGCATCGTTGACGGCAGCCGAGGCGCGGCACCCGCTGCGGGGCATGCATGCGGCGATCGTGATGGCCTCGCAGCCTGCCGGCGGGACGCGCTGATGCCGGCCCTCGCACTTGCGCACCCCGCCAGCGGCCGCACGGCCATGGCAAACCAAACACGGAGTCATTGATGACGGGTACTGCCCCGAGTTACGTCGAAACCAGCCTGCGGCTGTCCGGCAACCCGAGCCATCCGGGCGCGTTCTTGCCGACCCGCACCGAAATCACCGGCGTGCCGCACGCACACGCCCTGGTCCGTGCGCTGCCGGGCGACGGCTTCGCGCAGCGCTGCATCGAAGCCGGGCTTCGCGTGCTGGTGCAGGCCGGATACCAGCCGGTGCGCACGGTGATGGTCAGCGGGCAGGGCCGGCAGGCGTCGCTGGATTTCTACGTCGAGGCCGATGTGGCGGCCTGCTGCGAGCTCGATGGCGCGCTGCAGCGCCAGCTGGCCCGCCTGTGCACCAGTGTGCTGCCACCCGGGTTGGCGCTGTCGGTGCGACCGCTCGCCACATATGTGCCCGACGGCCTGCCGGCGGGCGAGCGCGGCGCGGCAGAGCGCTTGCGCAGGTGCGCCGGCGAACTGCTGGGCCGCGGCGGCGAGATGAACCAGCGGCTGTCGACGGTGTGCGCCTACCTGGCGGCGCTTCATGACGCGCAGGCCACGGCCGACCGGCTTGGCCATCTTGACCAGAGCCTGTTCGGCCAGGGCCAGGAAGCGCTGTCGTGGCGCCTGCGCCGGCATGGCAGCGTGGAAGGGCGGGCGCTGGCCCAGGCGCTCGAAGGGCTGTCGCGGGCCGCGGACGGTGCGCTGCATGAACTGGGCAAGCCATACGGCGCCGACCATGCGCGCTACCAGCTCGAGCAGATGCAGCGCTTCCACGAACAGATCGAGCGCTTCCGCTCGGCCTGCTCGCCGGAACAGCCCGGTGGCCCCGGCTGCGAGAGCAGCGCGGCCTGATCGCGCTGATCGCGCTGATCGCGCTGGTCACGCCAGGCGCTGCGCCGCCGCGGCTTCAGATCCCTGCCATGCAGGTGTACTTGATCACCAGGTAGTCCTCGATGCCGTAGTGCGAGCCCTCGCGGCCGACGCCGGACTGCTTGACGCCGCCGAAAGGCGCCACCTCGTTCGAGATCAGGCCGGTATTGACGCCGACCATGCCGTACTCCAGCCGTTCGGACACGCGCCAGACCCGGCCCAGGTCGCGCGCATAGAAGTAGCTGGCCAGGCCGAACTCGGTATCGTTGGCCATGGCCACGACCTCATCCTCGGTGTCGAAGCGGAACAGCGGCGCCAGCGGGCCGAAGGTCTCCTCGCGCGCGACCAGCATGCCGGGCGCGACATCGGCCAGCACGGTCGGCTGGAAGAACGAATGGCCGAGCGCGTGGCGCTGGCCGCCATGCAGCACGCGCGCGCCCTTGCCGACGGCGTCGGCGATGTGCTCCTCCACCTTGGTCACCGCCTTGTCGTCGATCAGCGGGCCGATGCGCACGCCATCCTCCATGCCATTGCCGACCTTGAGCGCCGCAACTGCCGCCACCAGCTTCTGCGCAAAGGCGTCATACACGCCCGCCTGTACATAGATGCGGTTGGCGCAGACGCAGGTCTGGCCGGCGTTGCGGTACTTCGACACGATCGCGCCTTCCACCGCGGCGTCGAGGTCGGCATCGTCGAACACGATGAAGGGCGCGTTGCCGCCCAACTCCATCGACACCTTCTTGATGGTCGACGCGGTCTGCGCCATCAGCACGCGGCCCACTTCGGTCGAGCCGGTGAAGGTCAGCTTGCGCACCAGCGGGTTGCCGCTCATCTCGCCGCCGATGGCACTGGCCGAGCCGGTCACCACCGACAGCACGCCGGCCGGGATGCCGGCACGCTCGGCCAGCGCCACCAGCGCCAGTGCGGTCAGCGGCGTCTGCGACGCGGGCTTGAGCACCATGGTGCAGCCGACCGCCAGCGCCGGGCCGGCCTTGCGCGTGATCATCGCCGCGGGGAAGTTCCACGGCGTGATGGCGGCGCAGACACCGACCGGCTCCTTGGTCACGACGATGCGCTGGCTGCTGACCGGCGCGGGAATGGTATCGCCGTAGACGCGCTTGCCTTCCTCGGCGAACCATTCGATGAACGACGCGGCGTAGGCGATCTCGCCGCGCGCCTCGGCAATCGGCTTGCCCTGCTCGGCGGTCATAATGCGTGCCAGGTCTTCCTGGTTGGCCAGGATCAGCTCGAACCACTTGCGCAGCAGCGCCGAGCGTTCCTTGGCGGTGCGCGCGCGCCACGCTGGCCACGCGCGGTTGGCGGCTTCGATGGCCTGGCGGGTCTCGTCGGCGCCCAGCTGCGGCACCTGGCCGACGCGTTCGCCGGTGGCGGGGTTGGTCACGTCGATGCGGCGCTCGCCATCGATCCAGCGGCCGTCGATATAGCACTGCTGCCGCAGCAGCGAGGAATCCTGGAGGTTCAGCATGATGGTTCCGGTGGGGGGCTGTGGGGGCGGTATGCGGAAGGGCTGGATAGCCTGAAGGCGATTGTAATCCCGCCCGCGTCGTGGTTCCTGCCGCCGCGTGAACGCGTGAAAGCCGTACGGAGCCTGTGACTGGGAAAGACCCGGCATGTACCAGGGCGTCCCGCGCGAAGCAGGACGGATGCGTGAAGGCCGTGATGCGGACCGGTCAGGCCGGGGCGGGTCCGCGCGCGGGGGCGTCCGGGGCCTCGATGCCCCAGTCGCCATACTCGAGCCAGTCGTCGCCAAGCAGTTCGATGGGATGCTGCGTCCGGCTGGAGCCGTTGCCGCATCCCATGGCGTCGGTCGGGCAGTATTTGTCGCAACCCCAGCAGACGCGCTCGGGATGGCTTGGGTGCAGCGGAAATTTCTTGGCCATGGCGTGGTTGGCGGGCGGAAAGGGCTCGCTTGCGCCAATTATCTGGCCCCCCAACCAATACAGATTTGCCCAAGATCAAGGCGGGCCGAAGCCGAGCGCTGACTTGCCGATTGCGCCGGCTCCAGCCTCAGCGCCAGCCATCGGTGTCCAGTCGTGTCCAGCGGTCCGGCGCCTCGCCGTCGGCCGAAGCCAGCAGCAGGCTTTCGCCGCAAGCGCCGCAGCGGTACACAAAGGCGTTCTGGCCGCTGCTGGTGCGCAGCGTCGCCGACTTCAGCAAGCCCGCGTGTGGCGGGAAATGGCCCGGCCGGTCCAGTTGCGACAGGCAAAGGTCGCAAAAAGGCATGTTGGGTCCTCCAGCACGAATTCCGCAGCAGGGAAAATGCTGTGGTGCAGCATCCG
Source organism: Cupriavidus oxalaticus (assembly GCF_016894385.1). Lineage (NCBI taxonomy): Bacteria > Pseudomonadati > Pseudomonadota > Betaproteobacteria > Burkholderiales > Burkholderiaceae > Cupriavidus > Cupriavidus oxalaticus. Next base: position 1,725,739 of record NZ_CP069811.1, on the reverse strand, counting down.
TAGATTGAGTATAGATGCACAAGGGTGCGCGAGTCCGAGACCGGTGTTGAGCCGGCACGTGGGAAAGCGAACCGACTATTCGCCAAGGAACTCCGCCACCACTTCCAGCCCTTCGATATGATCGGCCACGACCTTGGCAATGGTGATCAGCGGAATGGCCAGCAGCATGCCCCACACGCCCCACAGCCATGTGAACAGCAGCAGCGCCACGAACACCGCGACGGCATTCATCCTGGCCATGCGCCCGGTCATCCAGGTGGTGACGAGCGAGCCGATCAGCGTGGCGATCAACAGCGAGCCGCCCGCCGCTGCCGCGGCCATGCCCAGCGTGCCGAACTGCATGAACGTCACCATGCCCAGGCACACCGCGATCGCCATCGCGCCAAAGTAGGGCACCAGGTGCAGCGCCGCCGCGGCGAGCGACCAGCTGCCGGCGTTATTGACCCCCAGCCATTTCAGCAGCAGCCAGGTACAGGCGCCCAGCGCCGCGTTGGTCACCAGCAGCATGCCCATGTAACGCTGGATCGAGCGGTTGACCTCGTCCAGCATGTGTACGCTGATTTTCTTTTCGGAGATGGTATTGCCGACCATCTTGATGAACTTGCGCTTGAAGGTGTCGCCCGCCAGCAGCAGGAAATACAGCAGGAACACCACCACCACCGCCTGGCCGGCCATGGTGAAGATGCTCACCGAACCGGCCACCAGCATGGTGTTGATCTGGTCGCCCGAGTGGTCCACCACCACGTGCGGCACGCGCACCGGCGGCGGCTGCCCGGCGCCGCTGAGCACGGTGGCGGCGCGCCGGACTTTCTGCCACATCGAGTCGTCGCCGCTCAGCAGGGCACCGACCGAGCGCGACAGCTTGCTGGCGGCCTCGGGCAGGCTGTTGATGATGGACTCCACCTGGCCTTGCAGCAGGTAGGCGCCGCTGAGCAGCGCGCACAGCAGCGCCAGCAGCACCACGGTGCCGGCCGCCACGCGCGGCATGCCCAGCCGCTGCAGCGCGGACACCAGCGGGTCGAGCAAATAGGCGAGCACGATCGCGATCACCACCGGCACGAGGAAATCGCGGGCGAGATGCACCGCATAGAGCGAAAACAGCACTGCCAGCACGACCAGCGCCGTGCTGGCACGCTGCAGCGCCGCGGACACCGTGGCCGGCGCGACTGCCACCATCGGGGCGTCGGCGGGCGCAGCCGGCCCGGCTACTTCGGCAGCAGCGGACGGCTCGGCATGCGGCATCGGGGAGGAAGCGGGGTCGGGAACGGTCGGCATAGCCACGCGCTTCGGCAAAAAGGCCTGGCGCTGTCTATGAAAGATAGCCCCCCGGTGGTGCGTGGCTGTCGGACGCCGCCGACTGCTGGTGTCAGACAAGGGCGGTAAGAGGCTCGCCCCCGCCCCGGCAAGGCCGCTAAAGCGCAGCCGGGCCGGGCCCTAACGGCGGTCAGCCAGTGACGGTCTTGGTTTCGAGATACTCGGCAATGCCTTCCGGGCCGAACTCGCGACCGTTGCCCGAGGCCTTGTAGCCGCCGAACGGCACCGAGATGTCCATCGATGCGCCATTGATGCGCACGCTGCCGGCACGCAGGCGCGCGGCCAGCTTGCGGGCGCGCTCGGGGCTGGACGACGCGATGTACGCCGCCAGGCCGAACTCGGTATCGTTGGCGATGGCCACGGCATCGTCCTCGGTGTCGTAAGGCAGTATGCACACGACCGGCCCGAAGATCTCCTCGCGCGCAATGGCCATGTCGTTGCGCACGTCGGCGAAGACGGTCGGGCGGGCATAGAACCCTTGCGCCAGCCCGTCCGGACGGCCCGGGCCACCGGCGGCCACGCGCGCCCCTTCCTCGATGCCGATGCCGATCAGCCGTTGCACCTTCTCGTACTGGGCGCGGTTCGAGATTGGCCCCATCTTGGTCTGCGCATCGGTGGGGTCGCCCACCGTGACCGCGTTGGCCACCGCGGCGGCAATCTGCACCGCCTGTTCGTACTGCGCGCGCGGCACCAGCATGCGGGTCGGCGCGATGCAGGTCTGCCCGGAATTCAGCATCACCTGGGCGACGCCGCTGGTCACGGCGGCCTGCAGGTCGGCGTCGTCCAGGATCACCAGCGGCGACTTGCCGCCCAGTTCCTGCGTCACGCGCTTGACCGTGGGCGCGGCGCTGACCGCCACCTCGACGCCGGCGCGCGTCGAACCGGTGATCGAGACCATGTCGACATCGCGGTGCGCCGACAGCGCCGTGCCGACCACGCGGCCCTCGCCAAAGACCATGTTGAATACGCCCGGCGGCGTGCCGGCGGCATCCATGATCTCGGCAAAGATCTGCGCATCGAGCGGCGCGATTTCCGACGGCTTGAGCACCACGGTGCAGCCCGCCGCCAGCGCCGGCGCCACCTTGGCGGCGATCTGGTTCAGCGGCCAGTTCCAGGGCGTGATCAGCGCCGCCACGCCGATGGCTTCGCGCAGCAGATAGCTCTTGCCGCGCTGGCTTTCGAATTCGAACTCGCGCAGCGCCTGCACCGTGGCCTGCAGTTGCGCCAGGCCGATCGCGGCCTGCAGGTTGGTGGCGACGGAGATCGGCGCGCCGATCTCCTGCCGCACCGCCTGCGCCAGGTCGCCAAGGCGCGCCTGGTATGCGGCCATGATGCGCTCGAGCAGGGCGATGCGGTCCTCGCGCGTGGACGCCGACCACGTCGGGAAGGCGGCGCGCGCTGCGGCTACCGCATGGTCCACGTCTGCACCCGTGCCCATGGCGATCTTGCCGGCCACCGACTCGGTGGCCGGATCGATGAGATCGGCCTGGGTCGCGCCCGGCGCGGGTTGCACCCACTGGCCGTTGATATAGAACTTGTCGACGAGTTTCATCGGGTTTGCCTCGCAGGTCGATGGAAAAATCGATGGGAAATCGATGGGGAAATCGATGGTGACGGGCCGCTCATACCGGACGGTCGCCGATGATGGTGGCGCGGTTCATGTGGCGCACGGCGGGGAAGTAGTCCTGCACCGCGTAGTGCTGCGTCGAGCGGTTGTCCCACAGGGCGATGGTGTCGGGCTGCCAGCGCAGGCGCACCTGGTATTCGGGCGCCGCCGCCTGGCGGTACAGGTATTGCAGCAGGTCCAGTTCGGCCGGGCGATAGTCCGAGCCGATGCGGTAGGCCTGTTCCTTCACGAAGTTGGCGAAATGCGTGGTGAAGGCTTCGTTGATGAAAAGGATCTTCTCGCCCGTTTCCGGATGGGTGCGCACCACCGGGTGCACCATCGGCGGGTATTTGGCGCGCATTTCTGCATATTTTTCCTCGGACAGCGCGGCGCCGAAGGCGGGCATCGCGTCATGGACCGCCTTCAGGTTGGCAATGCGCGACTTCACGTCCTCGGGCAGCTTTTCATAGGCCGCGGCCATGTTGATCCAGATGGTGTCGCCGCCCACCTCGGGGCAGGTAATACAGCGCAGCATCGAGCCCATCGAGGGAATCTCGCGCCAGGACACATCGGAGTGGTACAGGTTCTCGCGCCCGCGCTTTTCGCCGTCGCGGCCGAACACCACCAGCTCGGGATGCTCTGGATGGTTGGTGAACATCGGATGCACTTCGAGCTCGCCGAAGCGGCGCGCGACCGCCACGTGCTGCGCAGGCGTGATCGCCTGCTTGCGGAAGAACAGCACCTTGTGCGTCAGCAGCGCGGCGCGCAGCGCCAGGTAGGTGGCGTCATCCAGGGCTTCGCGGAAATCGATGCCTTCGACTTCGGCGCCGATGGTGGGCGTGCAGCGGCGCACGGTGAACGGCCAGGAGGCCGGGTCTTGCGCGCGGAACGCGTCCGGGCTGAGGGTCAGGGCGGTGGCTTGCATGTGTTGTCTCCTTGGTGTTGGTTATCGTCTGGGTGGCTGTTGCGGATGCAGTTCGCCGCCCGGACGGGCCAGGCGGCGACGGGTTTTCAGCGGGCCGAGGCCTTGATCAGGTCGGCGGCCTTCTCGCCGATCATGATCGCGGGCGCATTGGTGTTGCCGCCGACCAGCGTCGGCATCACCGAGGCATCGGCGACGCGCAGCCCGTCGATGCCACGCACGCGCAGTTCGGGATCGACGACCGCCATGCCGTCGATGCCCATCTTGCAGGTGCCGACCGGGTGGTAGACGGTGTCCGCGTGCGCGCGGACGAAATGGCGGATGGCGTCTTCGTTGCCGTTGTCCGGGCCAAAGTCGTCGGTCAGCAGTTCACGGCCCCCGTATTGCGCCAGCGCCGGCTGGGCGAAGATGCGGCGGATGGCGCGCACGCCGGCCACCATGCCGGCCATGTCCTCTTGCGCGGACAGGAAGCGCGGGTCGATCAGCGGCGCGTCGCGCATGTCCGCACTGCGCAGGCGCACGTGGCCGCGGCTCTTCGGGCGCAGCACGCAGGCATGGCACGAATAGCCGTGGCCGAGCTTGCTGCGCTTTTCCATGTTGCGGTTGCCGACCAGCGCGACCACGAACACCAGTTGCACATCGGGGATGGAAAGCTCGGGACGGCTGCGGAGAAACGCGCCGGCCTCGGCGAAGTTGGACGTGACCATGCCCGTGCGGTGGCGCCGGTAGCGCATGACCTCGCCGGCCATGCGCAGCAGCCCGCTGGCGGTCTGCCCGAACAGGTCGGTCGAGTGCAGTTGCTTGTTGACGATGATGTCGAGGTGGTCCTGCAGGTTTTCGCCCACGCCGGGCAGGTCGTGGACCACGTCGATGCCGAGGCCGCGCAGCTGTGCCGCCGGGCCGATGCCCGAAGCCATCAGCAGCTGCGGCGAGTTGAAGGCTCCCGTGCTGAGCACGATCTCGCGCCGCGCGCGCAGCACCTGCTTCTCGCCGTTGCGCACGATCTCCACGCCGGTGGCGCGCCGGCCCTCGAACAGGATCCGCAGCGCCTGCGCGCCGGTCAGCACCGACAGGCCGCTGCGGCCGCCGTTGAGGGCCTTGTCCGCGGCATCGCCGCGATGCAGGTAGGCGCGCGCCGTGTTCCAGCGTTCGCCGTTGTGCTGTGTCACCTGGTACAGGCCGGCACCTTCCTGCGTCGGTCCGTTGAAATCGGCATTGGGCGCCATGCCGGCCTGCAGCGACGCTTCGACGAAGCGCTGCGAGAACGGGTTGGGCGAGCGCAGGTCGCTGACATGCAGCGGACCGTCGCTGCCGTGCAGGGGATCGTTGGCCAGCCTCGCGTTGTGCTCGCTGCGGCGGAAGTAGGGCAGCACGTCGTCGAAGCCCCAGCCCTTGCAACCCAGTGCCGCCCAGTCATCGTAGTCGTTGCGATGGCCGCGCACGTAGAGCATGGCGTTGATCGATGAACTGCCGCCCAGGCCGCGCCCCCGCGGCTGGTAAGAGCGCCGGCCGTTCAGTCCGGCCTGCGGTTCGGTGTAGTACGCGTAGTTGCGCGGCCCGGCCTTGGGAACGGTGTTGGAAAAGCCGATGGGCGCCCAGACCGAGAAATGGTGGTCGTGCGGTCCGGCCTCGAGCAGCGCCACGGTCGCGCCACGGTCTTCCGCCAGCCTTGCCGCCACGGCGCAGCCCGCCGAACCCGCCCCGATCACGATGTAGTCAAAATCCGCCGTCGCGCGGGCGGCGCCTGGTGTTGCGTGGGTATGCACTGTGTGTCTCCTGAGTCGCCCGCATGCAAGGTCGTTGGGGAAGTCGGGGGCGCTGGCATGCGCTGGCGATGCGATACTGCCATTACCTGTTATAACAGGTCAACCGGGTTTGCAGCCTGACCTGTCATGATAGGTATAATCCCTGATCCCCCGCATCGGAGCCGCCGCCAGGCGGAACACAACGTGGCGCTGCCAAGATTCAAGGAAATCGAGAACGAGATCCGGGAGCGGATCGTCCGCAACCAGCTGGGTCCGGGTGCCAAGCTGCCGTCAGAGGCCGAGCTGATGATGGAGTTCGCCGTGAGCCGGATCACCGTGCGCCAGGCGTTGTCTGGCCTGCACAATGCCGGGCTGATCGAGAAGGTCAATGGCAAGGGCAGCTTCGTCACGCGCCCGACCGACACGCCGAGCCTTGGTGCGCTGACTGGCTTCTACGAGACCGCCCGTGCGCGCGGCCAGCTGGCATACGGCAAGCTGGCGTCGGTCAAGCTGGTTCGCGCCCCGGCATTCGTGACGCGCGTGCTCGACCTGGAGCCCGCCGAGAAGGTGTTGAGCGTGTCGACCGTGCGCTTCTGGGACGATGCGCCGGTGGCGTATTTCACGCTGCTTGGGCGCGAGCCGCTGATGCGTCGGCTGGTGCAGGAAGACCTGGAGACCAATGACGCGATGTCGGTGCTCGAAAGCCGGCTCGGCTACCGCTTCAAGGAATCGACGATGGAGGCGAGCGCAGTAGCCGCGCCGGCCGAAGTGGCCAGGCGGCTGGGCATCGCCGAGGGCGAGCCGCTGCTGCGGCTGCGTTGCACGCCGTACGACATCGATGGCACGCCGCTGCTCTGCGCGGAACTGCTGTTCCGCCCGGACCGCTACGCCTACAAATGGACGCTCAGGCGCTAGGACCGTTTTTCTGTAAGCGCCGAACTACACCAACGCCCGGCCGCGGTAAGCTTTACGTGCGCCGCGCACTTCTTACTGCAGCAAGCCCGCAGACAGGTCCTTTCCCGGCGCCGCCTCGGCAACGGCAGCCCACTACCGGCATCGCTGCGCCGCTACTGGTACGTCAGTTGCGTCATAACGCAGCGGAGCGGCGATTCCAGCGCGCTCGCCGGCCGGTTCTGCGTCGATGCAAGGCCCGGTCGCAACCTGCAAGACGGAGGACCACATGAAAACGACGCTACGCATCGGCATTGCATTGCTCGCCTCGCTCGGCATCCTGGCTGGCTGCACCGCGACCGGCAGCACCAGCGGATCGGGATCGCTGTCGGGTTCCGGCTCGGTGTCCGAACAGAGCCGCGGCCACAGCGGCCACAGCGGCTATGGCTCGCCGAGTTCCAGCACTTCCAGCGGCACGTCCGGCGCGACCAGCACCACCAGCCCTGGCGGCACGTCCAGCGGCTCCAGCGGCTCGGCCAGCGGTTCGGGTACGGCGCGTTAAGACACGCGACACGCGGCCGACCGCATGCGAGTGCGGCGGCCGCATTGCCGTGGCGCGTTTCTGTGGCCGCGCTGCCGTGGCGCGTTTCCCGTCCTCAGCGGTCCCTGCCGGTATTCACGCGCTCGTCGCGGCGCGCAGGCACCACGCCCTCGTCGGCCAGCCGTTGCTGCAGGTCGTTGTTGGGCACGTGGATAAAGTCCTTGTCGATCTCGCGCGTCACCACGTCGGTGACGGCTGCGGGCAAGGTCTTGCGCAGCAGCCCCAGGAAGCGCGGCGCCGCGATCAGCACGAGTTCTTCATAGCGCTGCTTGTTGCGGGCGTCGGCCAGGAAATCCGCGACGCGGTGCGCGAACAGCTGCGCTTCCTGGTGCAGTTCGTCCTCGCCCGCGGACGACGTCACCGTGGACGGGCCGACCTGGTGTGCGCCGGGATGACCGGCATCGCCCTGCGAGGCGGCCTGGCCGCGGCGGCCGTAGGCATCGCGGCGCAGGTCGGCGCGGTCGGCGTGCGCAGCGGCATCGGTAATCTCTTCGACCACCGCCAGCGGGGCGGCGTCTGCATGCGAGGCAAAGACGCGGGCGACGGATTCGTCCGCCACCAGGATCCAGATGTTCTTCATGATCGCTCCGGTTGCCGGCCCGAACGGTGGGCCTGATTATCGGTGTTGCAAGGGGTGCGCCACCGGTCGCCGGCCCCGGCAGCGCCGGTTCGCGCGCCTCGCGGGCGCCCGGGTGCCGTAAGCGGCATGGCGTTGCAGTATCGACAGGCACGCCGTGCAACTTTTTCAGGCGGGCGGCGGACGCCACAGCGTCGATTTTCCGAACAGGCTTTCCACCAGGTCCACCGCCAGTTGCCCGGTCTGGTTGCGCACGTCGCAGGCTGGATTCAACTCCATCACGTCGAGCGATGCCAGCCGGCCGGTATCGGCGATCATTTCCATGCAGAGCTGGGTTTCGCGGTAGGTCGGCCCGCCCGGCACGGTGGTGCCCACGCCAGGCGCGATCACGCAGTCCAGGAAATCCACGTCGAAGCTGACGTGCAGGTGCGTCTGCGCGTCGATGCCGGCCAGCGCCTGCTGCATGGTGTGGCGCATGCCGTTCTCGTCGATGTAGCGCATGTCGTACACCGCCAGCTGCAATTCGTGCAGGCGGCGTTTTTCCTCCGCATCGACGCTGCGGATGCCGATCTGCCGGATCGCGCTGCGCGCTACCGCCGGCGCCGGGCCGGCCAGGGTGGTCAGCGGTGCCGGACCGTGTCCGCACAGGCATGCCACCGGCATGCCGTGCATGTTGCCGGTGGGCGTGGTAGTGCCGATATTGGCATCGGCGTGCGCATCGAGCCACAGCACCATCAGGGTCTTGCCGGTGTCGCGGCAATGGCGCGCGGCGGCGCTGACCGAGCCGATCGCCAGGCAATGGTCGCCGCCCATCAGCAGCGGCAGCCGGCCCGCCTGCAGCGTGCCCAGGCACGCGTCATACACGGCACGGTTCCACGCCACGACTTCGTCGAGGTGGCGCATGCCGTCCTGCGGCGGTTGCCCCGGATTGGCGGGGCCAACCAGGTTGCCGGCATCCTCGACCTGCAGGTTGTTGCGTGCCAGCGCCTGCGCCAGGCCGGCGACGCGCAGCGCCTCCGGGCCCATCGAGCAGCCGCGCGTGCCGGCCCCGACGTCGGTGGGGGCGCCAATCAGCGTGACAGGTTTCATGGCGGGGTGCGGTGAGTGCGGACGCCCATGCGTTCGCAGGTTCCGTACCTGCCGGGCTCACCACACGCCGAAGAACACGCCGGCCTGCTTGTACACGTTAGTCTTGGCCGCGACTTCCTCGTTGGTCACGGTCACGCGGGGCTTGAGCGTGCAGAACCAGTCCAGCAGCCGCAGCCGCATGGCGGTGCGCATGGCCTCATGGCCGGGGTCGGCGCCCAGGTCGAAATACTCGTCCGGATCGTTATCCAGGTCGAACAGCTGCGGCCGGAAGCCCTGCCAGTGGACGTATTTCCAGCGCGCGTCCCGCACCATCCAGGCGCGGCATTGGCCCGGGTGGCGACCCAGCGCGACTCGTGCGCCGCGGTAGGCGTAGTCGAGTTCCGAGACCACGAAATCGCGCCAGCCGCCCGCATCGCGCGCGCGGGTCAGGTCCAGCAGCGAGCGGCCCTCGATGCGATGGCCGGCCGGCGGCAGCCCCAGAGCGTCGAGCACCGTCGGCACCACGTCGACCGCCGACACCATGTCCTGCTGCGCGCTGCCGCGGGTGGCATCGGCCTCGGGTGAGGGATCGTAGACGATCAGCGGCACGTTCTGCACGGTGTCATAGAACTGCTCCTTCTCGCCCAGCCAGTGATCGCCGAGGAAGTCGCCATGGTCGGCGGTAAAGACGATCAGCGTGTCCTGCCAGCGGCCTAGCCGTTCCAGTTGGTCCCACAGCAGGCCGAGGCGGTCGTCGATCTGCTGGATCAGGCCCTGGTAGGCGGGGCGCACCGTATCCGACACTTCCTGGCGCATGAAGTTGGCGCATTCCTCCTGCGTGCGGTACGCCGACAGTACCGGATGCGGGTCCTCCAGTTCGGCGGCATGGCGGCGCAGCGGCAGGCAGTCGTCTAGCTGGTACGCGGCGTGATAGGGCGCAGGCGCCAGATAGGGCCAGTGCGGCTTGACCAGTGACAGGTGCAGCACCCACGGCTCGTCGCCGCGCGCGCCGATGTATTGCATGGCCTGGTCGACAGTGTAGGCGGTCTCGGAATGCGGCTCTGCCACGCGCGCGGGCAGGCCGGCATTGCGCATGTGCCAGCCCGAGACGATTTCGCCTTGCGCGTTCTCGGCGCTGATGACGTAGTCGGTCCATGGGTCGGCGCTGTTGTAGCCCTGCCGGCGCAGCCAGTCGGCATAGGCACTGCGCGGCTCGGCATGATGACCGTCGTGGCGGTCGACCTCGATGAAATGGCCGCTGCGCAGGAGCGTCGCCAGTTCGGCGCCGCCGTCGAGGTGCAGGCGCTTCAGGTTGGCGTTGTCGGGCATCACGTGGGTCTTGCCTGCCAGCGCAAGCGCGCGGCCGCTGTCCTTCAGGTATTCGCCCAGCGTGACCTCTCCGATCGACAGCGGCACGCGGTTCCAGGTTGCGCCGTGGCTGCTGACGTAGCGGCCGGTGTAGAAGCTCATCCGGCTGGGGCCGCAGACGCCGGACGTGACAAAGGCGCGGTCGAAACGCACGCCGCGCGCGGCCAGTGCGTCGATATTGCGCGTGCGCAGCGCGGGATGCCCGTAGCAGCCCAGGTGGTCGCGGCGCAACTGGTCGCACATGATGAACAAGGTATTGCGGATCGGCATGGTGGTTCGCTGCGGCTTGTCAGTCGCCGGTGTAGCCTGAGGCTTTCACCACCGGCGCCCACCTGGCAGCGTCCGCCTTCAGCACGCCGGAAAACGCGTCGGCCGTGCCGGTGGCGGGTTCCAGTCCCAGCTTCAGGAACTTGTCGCGCAGGTCGGGCGACTGCACCGCCTTGACGATGGCGGCGTTGAGCTTGTCCAGCACCGGGCGCGGCGTGCCGGCGGGCGCCAGCACGCCGTAGCGGCCTTCGCCCTCGATGCCCTTGTAGCCAAGTTCGGTGAAGGTCGGCACATCGGGCAGCGCCACCGAGCGCTGCGTACCGGAAGTGGCCAGCACGCGCACCTTGCCGGCACGGTGCGTCTCGGTCAGGTCGGCCAGCGTATCGACCGAGGCCGGCACCTGCCCGCCCACCAGCGCGCTCATCAGTGGGGCGGAGCCGTTGAACGGCACGTGCAGCATCTCCACGCCAACCTGCTTGCCGATCATCAGCCCGAAGAAATGCGGGATGCTGCCCAGCGCCGGCGAGGCATAGGAGTTGTTCTGCGGGCCGGCCTTGAGCCAGGCCACGTAGTCCTTGAGCGTGCGCGCCGGGCTGCCCGGGCCGGCGGCCAGTGCCAGCTGGAAATTGGCCGCCTGGGCCACCGGGACAAAGTCGCGCTGGATGTCGTAGTTGAGCTTGCGGTAGACCAGCGGCGCTATCGTCATCACCGCCGAATTGGCCACCACCAGCGTATGGCCATCGGCCGGCTGCGTGCGCGCATAGTCCATCACCAGGCGGCCACCGGCGCCCGGCTTGTTTTCCACCACTACGTTCTGATTCAGCGTCTCGCGCAGCTTGTCGCCGACCAGGCGCGCGGCCAGGTCAGCGGTGCCGCCAGCGGGGTAGCCGACCAGGATGCGCAGCGGGCGCTCTGACTGCGCGCCGGCAGGCATCGCCCAGGCGGTGGCAATGGCCGCCAAGCAGGCGGCAAGGCGGGGAAGGCAGTGGCGGGGGCTCACGGATGTCTCCTCTTCAGGGGCTGTCATTTGGTATGGGTGGCACGTTAACACCCGTCGATATAATTGACAAAGTCAACTAATTCGACGGGTGAGTCATGGCACATGACGACGGCGGCAGCCGGCTGCAGCGGCCCAGACGGCTAAGCGATTTCATCAACTACCGGCTCTATCACCTGAACCGCGTGGCGCTGGGGGGAGCCGGGCTGCACCTGCGCGCCCGGGCTGGCGTTACCCGGCGCGAATGGCGCATGATTGCCTTTCTGGGCGAGCAGCCGGGCACGCGGCTGACCGAGCTGGCGCAAAGCGCGGGCCTGGACAAGGTGCTGGCCAGCCGGGCCGTCCACGCGCTGGTCGAACGCGGCCTGGTGCGGCGCGAGGCACGCGCCCAGGACCGGCGCGCCGCGGCGTTCACGCTGACAGCGGAGGGTCAGGCGGTTTACCGCGCCGCTTTTGGGCAGGCCCGTGCCTTCAACCAGGAACTGGTCGCATGCCTGAGCGCCGAAGAGGCGCGCATGCTGTCGCGCTGCCTGGACAAGCTGCAGGCGCGGGCCGAGGCCATGATGGCAGAGGCGCAGGCCTTGCCGCAGCCGGACGACGCCGCGCCGGCCTGGGATCCGCTGCAGGTGTGGCGCGCTGGCAAGGGATAGGGCAGGCGAAGGTTGCCGCGGCAAGGAGCGGTTCTTGCGTGGCTGCGGGCGCCGGGGTGGCAGGAGCGCATCATGTCAGTCTCACTACGATCTTCGCTGTGCCAATGGTTCCTTGCCTGCTGCCTGGGCCTGGCGGCGTGCGGCGGTGGCGGCGGTGGCGGCGGTGGCGATGCGGGCAGTTCCGGCAGCGCTGGCGGTAGCGGCGCAGGCCCGGGAGCGCTGTCGTTGACGGTAACCGGCCTGCCGTCCGGCACGCCGGCCGCGGTCACGGTGACCGGTCCGGGGGAATACCGCCAGGCCGTCGCCCGGTCGACAACGCTGTCCAACCTTGCCACCGGCACCTATACCGTCAGCGCCGCCGACGTGCTCGCCGGGACCAGCCAGTACCAGCCGCAGCCGCCGGCCCAGTCGGTGAGCGTCGGCACCGGCGCGGGCGCCACGGCAAGCGTCGTCTATGGTTCGCCACAGCCGGTGCGCCTGTCGCTGACGCAAGTGGCAGGTGGCCTGGCCGAGCCGATCTATCTCACCGCGCCGGCGAGCGACGCGCGCCTGTTCATCGTGGAGCGCGCCGGACGCATCCGCATCGTGCGCAACGGCGCGCTGCTGGCCACGCCCTTCCTCGACATCGATGCGCTGACCACCACCGACGGCGAGCGCGGCCTGCTGTCGATGGCATTCGACCCGGCCTATGCGGGCAACGGCCGCTTCTACGTCTACTACACCGATAACAACGGCGCCATCACCGTCGCGCGCTACCAGGTTTCCGCGGGTAATCCCGACGTTGCCGACACGGCTGCTACGGTGTTGCTGTCGATCCCGCACAGCAACTTCCAGAACCACAACGGCGGCCAGTTGGCGTTCGGCCCCGACGGGATGCTCTATGTCGGCACCGGCGATGGCGGCGGCGGGGGCGATCCGTCCGGCAATGCGCAGAACCTTGGCGTGCTGCTCGGCAAAGTGCTGCGCATCGATGTCAGCGGCGCGTCCGGCCAGCCCTACGGCATTCCCGCCGGCAATCCGTTCGCTGGCCAGTCCGGCAGGCGCGGCGAAATCTGGGCATACGGACTGCGCAACCCCTGGCGCTTCGCCTTCGATGCCGGACAGCTGTATATCGCGGATGTCGGCCAGGACCAGCGCGAGGAAGTCGACGTCGCGGCGGCCACCAGCGGCGGACTGAACTATGGCTGGAACCGCATGGAAGGCACTGCGTGCGTGGGTGCCGCCACATGCGATACGGCCGGGCTGACGCTGCCGGTGTTCGAATACGGCCATGATGCCGGCGGCTGCGCCATCGTCGGCGGCTATGTGTACCGGGGCAATGCGCTGGCGGCGCTGCAAGGACGCTACTTCCATGCGGACCTGTGCACCGGCAGGCTGGCGAGCTTCGTGTTCCGCGACGGTGGCGCGGCCGAGCAGGTCGACTGGAACGTCACGATCCCCGGCAGCGTGTATTCCTTTGGCGTGGATGCCGCGCAGGCGCTCTATGTGCTGGCGGACGCAGGCGCTTCGGCGACCAGCGGGGCGGTGTATCGGGTCGAGGCGACGGTCGGCGGACAGTAGGCCTCGCCCCTGCGTTACACCGCGTCGAAGGCCGCTCGCATGCAGGCAGCGAAATGGTTGACGTGCGTGTCGCGCGGCGCCAGCTGCGCGCGCAGCATGTAGCTGCGGAACGGGATGTCGGGCTTGAACGGGATGGCCACCACGCCTGGGAATCTCATCGTCCGGCTGACGATGGGGTTCACCAGGCTGACGCCGAGGCCTTCGCTGACCATCCTGCAGATCGTCGCGGCGAAGGGCGTTTCGAGCGCCATGATGCGGTCCCCGTCGCGGAACACGGCATCGATCGCACGCCTCGAGGTGTTTCCGCCGGGCAGGGAAATAAAGCGCTCTCCGGCCAGGTCCTCCGGGACGAGCCGCTTCTTCTTCGCCAGCCGGTGACGCGCCGGCACGACGCACACGGCGCTTTCGGTGTGTATGACCGACGCCACGACGCCTGGCTTGTCGGCGATGTTGGAGACGAAGCCGATGTCGCAGTGCTGCGTGGCGATCCAGTTGGCGATCACATAGGACTCGCTGGTGTCGCAGACGATGCGTACCTGCGGGTATTTTTCGCTGAAGCGCCGGACTGCCAGCGGCAGCACGCTCAGCGATATCGACGCGGCAGCCGCCACGCGCAGCGTGCCGATGCCGGCGTCGCGGATGGCGCGCGCCGAGTCGCTCAGGCTGTCAAGTCCGACGAAGGCACGCTCCACTTCCCTGAACAGCGCCTCGGCGCCCTTGGTCGCCACCACGCGCCCCGGCAGCCGGTCGAACAGCTCGAAGCCAAGCTCCGCTTCGAGCTTGCCGATGACGCGGCTGACGTTTGGCTGGGACGTATGCAGCTGCTTCGCCGCGACGGTCATGGAGCCGGTCAGCATGACGGTGCGGAAGGTCTCGATCTGCTTGAAGTTCATGCCGGCAATGGTACAGGCATTGCCGGATGCCCATATCAAAAATGCATGCGCCCCCATGAATCTGTCATTTGACCGGTATGCCGCTGGCTTCGATACTGGGTTCACCACACAACGTATCCGGAACCATGGAATCGAAAGTCAGCCGCCGGCTCAACGAGCCGCTTGCCCAGGAAATCTGCGAGCACATTTACGGTCCGCGCCTTGCGCGCGACTTCACCAGGCAATTCATCTACCTCACCGAGGTGAACCAGGCGCACCTGCTGATGCTGCACAAGACCGGCCTGGTGTCCCCGGAGGTCGCACGGCAGCTGGCCGGCGGACTGCAGCGGATGGAAGCCGAGGGGCCCGAAGCGGTGACGCTGGACCCTGCCCGAGAGGATCCTTACTTCAACTATGAAGCCCGGCTGATGGAAGTGAGCGGCCGGGACATCGGCGGCCGCCTGCACATGGCGCGCAGTCGGAACGACATCGCCGCGACCATTGACCGGATGCGCGCCCGCAGCATCGTCCTCGACACCATCGAGGCGCTGGGCGGCGTGCGCACGGTGGCGCTGCAACGCGCCGGTGAATTCGCCGATGCCGTCATGCCTGGCTACACGCACCTGCAGCCCGCGCAGCCTATCACCTTCGGCTTCTACCTGAGCGCGGTGGCCGAGGCGCTGGGCCGGGACATGGACCGGCTGCAGGCGGCGCTGGCGCGCATCGACGCCATGCCGCTGGGCGCCGGCGCGCTCGCCGGCACGCGCTTCCCGATCGACAGGCGCGTGACCGCGGCCGGGCTGGGCTTCGGCTCGCTGGTGCACAACACGCTGGACGCGGTGGCATCACGCGACTTCGCGTGGGAGGCCATGTCCGCCATGACCATCGTTGCGCTGACATGGGGGCGGGTGGCGCAGGACTTCTACGTGTGGTCCACGCCGGAGTTCGGCCTGCTGTCCTTTCCCGACCGCGTGGCGAGCACCTCGAGCATCATGCCGCAGAAGAAGAATCCCGCGGTGCTCGAATACCTGCGCGGCAAGAGCGCCCATGTCGTCGGGCTGCTGACGACCGCGCTGATTGCGGTCAAGGGCACCCACTTCACGCACACCGGCGACAGCAGCCGCGAGAGCATCCGCAGCTTCTGGGAGTGCTGCGAGGAGACGGCGCGCTGCCTGTCGCTGTTCAAGCTCGTGCTCGGCAGCGTGGAGCCGAAGCGGCAATCCATGCTGCAGCGGGTCAGGTTCGACTTTTCCGTGGCGACGGACCTGGCCGACGGGCTCGTCGCCGACGCGGGACTGTCGTTCCGCGACGCTCACCACGTCGTGGGCGGCCTGGTGCGCATGGCCCTGGATGCCGGCCAGTCCGCGGGGGAGGTGACCAGCACCATGCTCGACCGCGCCGCGGTGGACGTCATCGGCCGCGCGATCGAATGGCCCGAAGACAAGCTGCGCCAGTACCTGGACCCGCTTGAAAGCGTCAACTCGCGCGGCAACGGCGGTCCTGCGCCAGCGGAGGTGACCCTTGCCATCGAGCGCCAGCGCGCCCATCTTGAAACCGTGCTGGCTTCGGTGACGTCGACGCGGCAGCGCCTCGATGCGGCGCGCGACCAGATGAAGCGCGATATCACCGCCCTGGCAGCGGCCTGATCCATCCATCCTTCTTCCTGCCCAAGCACCATGAAGCTCATCGCCAAGTTACTGCTCGCGGCCGTTACAGCGGCTTGTGTTGCCACCGGCGCGTCCGCCGCCTATCCGGACAAGCCGATCCGCCTCATCGTTCCGTTCCCGGCGGGAGGCACCGTCAACCTCATCGGCCGGGTGCTGGCGCAGCGCCTGTCCGAGACCCTGGGCCAGCAGGTCATCGTGGAGAACAAGCCCGGTGCGGGCGGCACGCTGGGTGCGGACCTGGTCGCCAAGTCCGCGCCCGACGGCTATACGCTGCTGCTCGCATCGTCGAGCCACCAGTCCATCCACCCGCTGATCTACAGGAAGCTGCCGTACGACGCAAGCAAGGACTTTGTGCAGGTGGCGCTGTTTGCCGCCGTGCCGAATGTGCTGGTCGTCTCGAACAAGGTGCCGGCGAAGACCGTCAAGGATTTCGTCGCCTACGCAAAGTCCGGCGGCAAGCCGCTGTTTATGGGCTCCGCAGGCAACGGCAGCGTCAACCAGATGGTCGGCGAGCTGTTCCAGCACAAGACCGGCACCAGCTTCGAACACGTGCCGTTCAAGGGCGCGGGCCCGGCGGCGGTCGACCTGATGTCGGGGCAGATCGACCTGATGTTCGTCAACCTGCCCAATGTGCTGCCGCAAATCCAGGGCGGGAAGATGCGCGCGCTGGCGGTCGCGAGTTCGCGACGGGTGGCCGCGTTGCCGGACGTTCCCACCATGGCGGAGGCCGGCATCGCTGACCTCGTGGTCGACTCCTGGTCCGGGGTGCTGGCGCCGGCGGGAACGCCCAGGGCTATCGTCGACCAGCTCTCGCTCGAGATCAACAAGATCGCGAAAGAGAAGAAAACCGCCGACGGCCTTGCAGCCCAGGGGGCCATCCCGATGCCCGGCACCAGCGCCGAGTATGCCGCGCTGGTGCGCGTCGAGACCCAGCGCTGGAGCGAGGTGATCAGGAAGGCGAACATCACGCTGGATTGAGCCCCCTGTACATGGCTGTTCAGGTTTCCTGCAGGATGTCGGCATGATGGCGATGCGCCTGTCGCCCGCGGCATAGAATGTGGCAGTCCCTGCCGAAGATGATCGGCAACCCAAGAAGGGAAATGCGTGACGCCTGCGTGCCATGCTGCTGGCTATTCGAACCGAACCTTTGCCGAAAAGAGACCCATCGATGCGATCGCTCCGCAAGCTGCTCCAAATGGCCGTACTGCTGCCCTCAATCGCTGCGGTCGGCCAGGTGTTCGCGGCGCCATACCCCGAACGCCCGGTCGAACTGGTGGTGCCAAGCACGGCTGGCGGTGGTACCGACACCGTTGCACGGGCCTTCAGCGAGGCGATGCGAAAGTACCTGCCGCAGCCGCTGACGGTGGTGAACAAGCCGGGTGCCAGCGGCGCGATCGGCATGACGGAAGTGGCCCGCGCGAAACCGGACGGCTACAAGCTGGGCATCATCATCGCGGAAGCCGTGATCGTCCCGCATCTCGGGCCGACCCCTCTCGACGCCGCCGAGCTGGTGCCGATCGCACGCCTGAATGCGGATCCGTCCGCCATCACGGTCAGGGCCGACTCGCGCTGGAACTCCATCGAGGCCTTCCTGAAGTACGCCGCGGCGCACCCGGGGCAGGTGCAGGTAGGAAACTCCGGCCCGGGCTCGATCTGGCACCTGGCGGCGACAGCGCTGGAGGACAAGGCCCACGTCAAGTTCAATCACGTGCCGTTCCCGGGCGCGGCGCCAGCGCTGGTGGCGCTGATGGGCGGGCATATCGATGCCGTAGCCGTCAGTCCCGCCGAGGTGTCGGCCTATGCGGCCGCAGGCAAGCTGCGGACGCTCGCGGTGATGGCCGGGCAGCGTGCCAGGGGTTTCGAGGACGTCCCGACGCTGCGTGAGCGCGGCATCGACCTCGCGATCGGCACCTGGCGCGGACTGGCCGCGCCCAAAGGCACGCCCCCAGATGTGCTTGAAGTGCTGGCCGCCGCCAGCCGCAAGGCGGTGGCGGATCCCGTCTTCGTGGCCGCGCTGCGCCGTCAGAACCTGGGTATCGCCTATGCCGACGCGGCTGCCTTCCAGGCGGAGATCGCCGCAGACAACGCGGTGATGAAGGCACTGGTGGCCAGGACCAGCCTGCGCAAGTGAGGCAGCGGCCCTGCTGCCCTGGCCGAGGTGTCAAGGGCCACATGGGCTGCAGAGGCTCAGGACAGGCGGGCAATCTCCTCAAGCAGCGCCGTTTCCATTGCCTCGATCGGCGCGCGCTTGCAGCCGGTGTAGAACTCGACCTGGGCGCATGCCTGGTGCAGCATCATGCGCGTGCCGTCGATGGTGCGGCAGCCAAGCGCCGCGGCATCCCGGATCAGCTTGCTCCTGACCGGGATGAACGCTGCGTCCATGACGACCAGGTGCGAGGCGAGCTGTCCGGCGACCGGGTTGACATCGGGGGCGCGAAAGCCCGCGGCGGTCGCGTTGGCGAGCATGTCGAAGTCCGCGGCGCGGAAGTCCGCCAGCCCGCCGCCGAAGCGCAGGCCCAGCGACGCGGCCAGTTCCTCGCCGCGCGCGGCGGTCCGGTTGAACACGGTCACGCTGGCGCCGGCCTCGCGCAAGCCGTAGGCCATGGCCCGTGCCGCGCCGCCCGCGCCCAGCAGCGCAATGCGCTTGCCGGCCACCTCGGCCACTTCCCGGAACGCGCGCACGGCGCCGATGCAGTCGGTGTTGTAGCCGGTCAGTACGCCATCGATGTTGTTGATGGTGTTGACCGCGCCGATGGCGCGCGCGGTTTCGTCAAGGTGGTCAAGATGCGGGATCACGGCCTGCTTGTGCGGCATCGAGACATTCATGCCACGCACGCCGAGCGCGCGGATCGATTGCACCGCGCCGGGCACGTCCTGCACGCCGAAGCACACAAAGGTGTAGTCGATCTCCAGCGCCCGGTAGGCGGCGTTGTGGATGCGCACATTGAAGGTAAAGGGCTCGCCCATGATCGAGCCGCACAGCGTGGGAATGGAGCTGGGCATGGCGGGTGTCCTTGCGGGAGAAATCAGGCGGCGGCCTGGGTGGCCCGGCCAGCGCTGGCCGCCAGGTCGAAGCGCGCGGCGGGTTGCCGCCCGGCGAGCGCGTCCAGCAGGTTGCGCGTGGCGAGTTCGGCCATGGCACGCCGGGTCTCATGCGTGGCCGAGCCGATATGGGGCAGGGCGGTCACGCTGGCGTGGCTGCGCAATGGTGAATCCTGGGGCAGGGGCTCGGTGGCGAAGACGTCCAGCCCGGCGGCGCGCAGGTGGCCGCTGTCGAGCGCCGCCAGCAGCGCGTCTTCCTGCACGATCTGGCCGCGCGCGCCGTTGACGAAGATGGCGCCCGGCTTCATCAGCGCGAACTCGCGCGGGCCCATCAGGCCACGCGTGCCGTCGGTCAGGGGCAGCGTGACCGCGACGATATCGGCCCGGGCCAGGGCATGGTCGAGCCCCACCCGGGTGGCGCGCCCGGCCAGCTCGGGCGGTTCCCCGGCGGTCTCGTTGACGTAGAGCACCTCCATGCCGAAGCCGAGCGCCGCGCGGCGCGCCACGGCCTGGCCGATGCGCCCGAAGCCCAGGACCGCCAGGGTCTTGCCGTGCACATCCCAGCCGAACAGGCTTTCGCCGATATTGGCGCTCCAGCGGCCTTCGCGCACATGGGCGGCAAGCTCGACCAGGCGGCGGCTGGTGGCCATGATGAGCGCGAAGACGGTGTCGGCGGTGGTCTCGGTAAGTACGCCGGGCGTGTGGCACAGGGTGATGCCGCGCCGGTGCAGGCAGGCGAGGTCGTAGTTGTCGACCCCCACCGAGATGCTCGAGATCACCTCCAGCTGGCCCGCTTCGGCCAGTTCCGCCGCGCCCAGCTTCACGCTGGAGCCGATCAGGCCGTGGGCGTTTGCCAGCGCGGCGCGAAAGGCCGGCCGTTGTGCAGGCTGGCGCGGGTCGGCCACGATCACGTCATGCTCCGACTCGATCCTGGCGAGCAGGTCATGGGGAATGGGACGGAACACCAGGACATTCTTGCGCATGAGGAAATCCTTGTCGCTTTACAAACTGGCCGCTGCCAGCTGGGCGTGGGTCGGCAGGCCTTCGGTATCGCCACGGACCTGCACCGCGCGCGCACCGATCCATGCACCGCGCCTGACGGCGTCGCTCACGGGCCGGCCTTCCAGCAGCGCGCTGATCACGCCCACGGCAAAGCCATCGCCCGCGCCAACGGTGTCGACCACGCGCTCGACGCTGTATGCCGCGACATGGCCGGTGCCGGCCTCGCCATCGAAGTAGGCGCCGTGGGCACCCAGCTTCACCACTACCAGGCTGGCGCCACGGGCACGGTAGAAGGCGGCAATGCGTTCCGGCTCGGCGTGGCCGGTGAGGAAGCGGCCTTCTTCGATGCCGGGCAGCACCCAGTCGGACTGCTGCGCCAGGTCGTTCAGGGTGTCGCGCATCAGCTCGGGCGTGGCCCACAGCGTGGGCCGCAGGTTGGGATCGAAAGAGATCGTGCGGCCGGCGGCGCGCATGGTGGCGATGGCCTGGCGCGTGGCGGCCCGGGTGCCTTCGGCAAGCGCCGGGAACACGCCGGTGACATGCAGGTGCCGCGAGCGCAGCAGCCACTTGTCGTCCAGATGTCCGGGGGTCATTCGGCTCGCCGCCGAGCCGCGGCGATGGTATTCGACGGGCGGATCGCTGCCGTCGTCGACGCGGCCCTTGAACTGGAAGCCGGTGCGCTCGCCGGGCTCGCACGCCACCTGGCTGCAATCCACGCCTTCGCGCCGCATGGCGTCGAGCAGGTAGCGCGCCATCGAGTCATCGCCCAGGCGGCTGGCCCAGCCGACCTTCAGGCCCAGGCGCGACAGGCCGATGGCCACATTGGTCTCGGCACCGGCGGTGCGCTTGTGGAAGGTCTGCACGCCTTCGAGCGGGCCGGCTTCGCCGGCGACCAGCATCAGCATGGCCTCGCCCAGCGTGACCACGTCAAGATCGGCGCTCATGCGGGGACCTCCACCGAACGCAGCAGTTCGACATGATGGCGCGTGACCTGCACCAGGTCGTCGCCTTGCAGCGGGAATTCGATGGCCCGGGCAACGTCCGCGGGGAGTCGGCGCAAGACGCTGCGCCAGGGTGCGGCGGACTGCTCCAGCGGCACCGCGATCCATTTGGCGGGGGTGCGCTGCACGCCTTTGCAGTGCACATAGCCGACGTCGGCGGCGAAGACCTGCGCGGCGTCGAGCGGATCTTCCCCGGTCCAGTGCCAGTTGCCCATGTCGAAAGTCATTGGAATGGTTGCGCCGAGCGCGCTGGCACGCGCGAAGAAGTCGCGCAGCGGCGGTACGGTGCCGGCGCGGGCGGTCTGGTCGTTTTCCACGACCAGTTCGACGCCGTCCTGCCGCAGCCAGGGGAGCAATGCCTCCAGCGCGGTGCCTGCGCGATAGCCGCCAAGCGACATCTTGACCCGGCTGGCGCCGAGCGCCAGCGCGGTCGTGAAGGCGCGGTCGAGCGCGGCTGCATCGAGGCCGCCGGCTTCGCTCCACAGGCCTTCCGGGCTGGACCAGACCACGCTCAGGCCGTGCTGCGCCGCGACTTCGCGCTGTTCCCTGACTTCATCGGCGTGGCCGCGCTGGAGTTCGCCGCGGAACTCCACGCCGTCGGCACCGGCCGTCGCGGCAATCCGCGCCAGCGCGGCCTGTCCGTCGCGATGCGCGAGGTCGGCACCATAGGCCGTCAGCGAGACCAGCACCGGCGGGCGTGAAGCGTTATCTGCTTGCCACTGGCTCATTTCAGGGCTCCCGCACTGAGGAACTGCTGCAGTTCCGGCGTCTGCGGCTGCGCGAACAGCGTCCTGGACGGGCCCGCCTCATGCACCTTGCCCTGGTGCATGAAGATGGTGGTATGCGCCATGCGGCGCGCGAACTCCATCTCATGCGTGACCAGCACCATGGTCATGCCGGAGGCAGCCAGGCACTCCATGACCCGCAGCACTTCTGCGGTCAGCTCGGGGTCGAGCGCGGAGGTGACTTCGTCGAACAGCATCACCTTGGGCTCCATCGCCAGCGAGCGGGCGATGGCCACGCGCTGCTGCTGGCCGCCCGAGAGCTGCTCCGGGTAGCAGTCCTTCTTGTCCAGCAGGCC
This sequence comes from Cupriavidus oxalaticus, assembly GCF_016894385.1. Taxonomy (NCBI): domain Bacteria; kingdom Pseudomonadati; phylum Pseudomonadota; class Betaproteobacteria; order Burkholderiales; family Burkholderiaceae; genus Cupriavidus; species Cupriavidus oxalaticus. Next base: position 1,703,508 of record NZ_CP069811.1, on the reverse strand, counting down.
GACCTGGGTCAGCACCCGGTCGACAATGCCGTCGATCTTGCCGGCTGCCATCTTCTTCACGATGGACGGCGCCAGCGCGATGTTCTCGCCCACGCTCAGGTGCGGGAACAGGTTGTAGCTCTGGAACACCATGCCCACGTCGCGGCGCAGGTCCAGCAAGCGCTTGCGGTCGTGGTCCAGCTTATGCCCCGCGACGGTGATATTGCCGGCGTTGATCGTTTCCAGGCCGTTCAGGCAACGCAGCATGGTGCTCTTGCCGGAACCGCTGCGGCCGATGATGGCGACCACCTGGCCGGGCTCGATCGCGAACGAAACGCCCTTCAGGACCTCGACGTGGCCATATGACTTGTGCACGCCCTGAGCTTCAACGATTGACATGGAGCCTCCTTTCCATGCGCCTGGCTGCCGACGACAGCGGGAAGCAAAGCGCGAAGTAGATAAGTGCGACGACGACAAAGACCGCGAAGGGCTGGAAGGTCGCGTTGTTGATCAGCTGGCCGGCGCGGGTCAGTTCAATGACGCCGATGATGGAAGTGATCGAGGTGTTCTTGACCAGCTGGACCGAGAATCCCACCGTGGGCGGCAGCGCCAGCCGGACCGCCTGCGGCAGCACCACGTGGCGCAGCTGCTGCCAGCGCGTGAGCGCGAGCGCCTCGCTGGCTTCCCACTGTCCCTGGGGCACGGCCTCGATGCAGCCGCGCCAGATCTCGCCCAGGTAGGCGCTGGCGTAGATCGACATCGCCAGCATGGCCGCAACCATCGGCGAGAGCTTGAGCCCCAGCACGGAGAGCCCGTAGTAGCTCAGGAACAGCACGATCAGCACCGGCGTTCCCTGTACGACCTGGATATAGGCGGCGCTGGCCAGGCGCAGCAGCGGGCTTCTGGCGGTACGTGCCAGCGCCACCATGAAGCCGGCCAGCGTGCCGCCGACAAAGGCGAGCAAGGTCACCCACAGCGTCCAGCGTGCCGCCAGCAGCAGGATTTCAAGATGGTTCCAGGAGAATTCGGTGATCATTTCGCGCTCCCTGCAACCGCTGCCGCCAGGTCCGTCCGTGCCAGCGGCACGACGGGGGCCGTGCGGGCCCGCTTGCGTGCGCGTGCCACGACCCGCCTGCGCCTGAACACCAGGTTGCCGATCAGGGCAAAGCTGGCGCGCAGCAGCAGGGCCAGCCCGATATAGATGAACATGACCAGGATGTAGCTCTCGAAGGTGCGGAAGGTCTGCGAGTCGACCTGGCTGGCGACCGCCGTCAGCTCTTCCACCGAGATCGTCGACACCACGCTCGAGGTCAGCATCATCAGCGTGAACTGGCTGGTCAGGGCGGGATAGACCTTCTCGAACGCCGGCACCAGGGCGACGTGGCGGATCAGTTGCCAGCGTGTCATGCCCAGCGCGGCGGCGGCTTCGAGCTGCGAGCGGTGTACCGCCTGCAGGCCGGCCCGGATGATCTCCGTCGAGTAGGCGCCGAGATTGACGGTCATGGCAATCACCGCGGCGGTGACGGCATCGATCTGCAGCCCCACCGTCGGCAAGCCGAAGAAGATGATGAAGAGCTGGATCAGGAAGGGCGTGTTGCGGATGGCTTCGACGTATGCCCTGGCGACGCGCTGCAGCCAGGGGCCGCCAAAGGCGGCGGCAATGGCGCCGGCGGTGCCGACCAGGGTGCCAAGCAGGATCGAGCCGAAGCTGAGCGCCAGCGTCATCGCCGCGCCTTCCGCGAAGCGGTCGAGCTGCGACAGCACCGGGGTCCATTCGAATTGGTAGTGCATGCGGGTCTCCTGGCGCGCCGGCTGGCGCCGGCGCGCAACGTCAGGCTGCCTGGTTCAGAACGCCTGCAGCGCGGGCAGTGCCTTGCCGGTCCACTTCTGCGCAATGGCATCGAGTTCGCCATTGAGCTTCACGTAGGAGATGGTGGTGTTGAGCCACTGGCGCAGCTCGAAGGCATCGCGGCGCACGGCCATCGAATTGGGTTGCACCGAGAACGCAAACTTGGCGTCGAACTTGCCGGCGCCGCGCGCCTTCATGATCTCGTTGCCGGTGGTATTGGGCAGGGCGATGGCGTCGACCTGGTTGCTGATCAGCGCCTGCGCGCAGGTGGCATCGTCCTCGAAGCGCACGATATTCATGCCGGGCACGGCCAGCCGGCTCAGCGCGGTGTCCTGCGTGGTGCCGCGGGTCACGCCCACCTTTTTCTTGCCTAGTTCGGTCAGCCTGGCGTACTTGGCGGCGACCGGCGCGAAGATGGTCAGCTCGAACGCGCTGTAGGGCGCGCTGAACATGATGGCCCGCGCCCGCTCGGGCGTCGGCGCCAGCGTGGCGACCAGGAAGTCGACCTTGCCGGCTTCCAGGGCCGGAATCCGGCTGGGCGAAGTGAGCGGGACGATATCGACCGGCACGCCGAGGTACTTGCCCAGCAGGTTGGCCACGTCGACGTCATAGCCGGCGGGTTTGCCGGTGGCATCCGTGGTGCCGAAGGGCGGGGCGCCGGTCACCACGCCGATGGTGACCTTGCCCTTCTTGACGATCTCGGCGACGGTCTGCGCCTGGGCGGTGAAAGCGGCGCTGGTCAGGACCAGCAGGGTCAGCACGGGCGCTGCTACGCGGCGCAACAAGCGTTGGACGTTCATCAATGTCTCCTGCACGTATATGGAATGTGTCGCTGGCGTCGCAGCGTTCGGCAAGCACCGTCTTGAAACCGGTTTCAGGATTATAGGAAACCGGTTTCAGAGATCCAGCAGTGGAAACCCTTACGGACAAAACACCGGCGCGATGCGGAAACAGGCACGGCCTCAGCACTCGCGCAGTGCGTTGCGGGTGCGGGCGCGGATCAGCGCGCGCGGCGGACGCCGGCGCAGGCGGGCGAGGGGATCAGGCGCGGCGGGTGGACCCGCGCGTGACCAGGGTGCCGGGCAGCAGGACCCGGCGTGGCGGCAGTTGCGCGCCTTGCAGGCGCTCGAGCAGGCAGTTGGTGGCAACGCGCCCGATATCGTCGGTGGGTTGGGAAATGGCGCTCAGGCCAGGGCCGACCAATGCAGCCCATTCGGGATCGTCGAAGCCGACCAGGCCAAGGTCGGCGCCGAGCTGCCAGCCCAGCCTGCGGGCGGATGCGGCCACGCGCAGCGAGATTACCGCATTGGCCGCCAGCACGGCAACGGGCGTGTTCCCGGCGCGGCGGCGCAGGTCGCGCAGCGCCTCGTCCAGGGCGTCGTCGTCGCCGCGGTCGGCCTCGAAAGCGGTCCCGCTGACGGTGTCCGCGTGTTCGGCGATAAAGCCCTGGAAGGCACGGGCGCGCTCGTTGCGAGAGCTGATGGCCTTGATCGGTTCGCTGATGAAGAGCAGGTGCCGATAGCCGGCTTCGACCAGGTGGCCGGCGGCTTCATGGACGGCGGCCTGGTTGTCCAGGGCCACCAGGTCGACTTCGGCATCGCCGACCTTGCGGTCGACCAGTACGACTGGCTTGCCCAGCTGCGCCGCATCGGCCAGCGCGCCGGCATCGTGGCCGAGCGTGTGCAGGATAAAACCCTCCACCCGATAGGCCGACAGCGAGCGGATGGCTTCGCGCTCGAGTTGCTCGTCATTGCCCAGGTTAAACAGCATCACCATATAGCCGGCGTCGCGGCAGGCCTTTTCCACGCCCCGCAGCACCGCCACCGAAAACGAATTGGAAACGTCGGCCACCACCAGCCCGATCAGGCGCGACTTGCCGCGCTTGAGTCCCTGCGCCATGGGACTGGGACTGTAGCCGAGCGCGCGGATGGCCGCGGCCACGCGCGCCTCGACGTCCGCGGACAACTGCTCGCCGCCCCGGTTCAGGTAGCGCGAGACGGTTGCCTTCGAGACCCCCGCATAGTCGGCAACGTCCTGGATGGTGAGTTTCTCGGCAGGTTTCGGGTCGGGCGTGGATCGGGGCACAGGGGGCGGCATCGGATTCGGGTCTTGGTGAAACCAGTTTCACAATTATGCCTCGGGGGTGGCGGGATTTGCCAGCCAGAACGAAAGGCGTGAGCCCATCAAAGGAACTCCTTGCGCAAATCGACGCTGCAGCGTTCGCCGATTGCGCTGTAGTTCTGCGCCAGCCAATGCCCGGCCTCATTGCGGCCCTGGTCGCGCAGGTGGCAAAGAAAGTCCCAGTCCGCATTGAACTTGCTGGACACGCCGAGCGCCGTCATGGTCTCGTCCGAGCGGATGGCGTGGATCAGCATTTCCTTCATCTCGGTCCGGTCTACCTTGCCGTCCTGGATGAGGCTGGTGACGAAGCTGATCGCACGAAGTTCGCGGATCAACGAAGAATTGAAGCTGACTTCGTTAATGCGATTGAGAATCTCGGCTGCCGTCCTCGGCACGCCCTTGCGAACGATCGGGTTGATATGGACGATCACCACATCCCGCGTGGCGCAGTGATAGATCAGCGGGAAGATGGCAGGGTTGCCGACATAGCCGCCGTCCCAGTAGTGCTGGCCGTCGATCTCCACGGCCCGGAACAGGGACGGCAGGCAGGCCGAGGCCAGCACCGCCTTCAGGCAGATTTCCTCGCGCGAGAACAGGCGCAACTTGCCGGTCTCGACATTGGTTGCGCACAGGTAGAGCTGGATCGGGCAATCCCGGCCCAGGGCGTCGAAATCGACATGGTGGGCAAGCACGTCGCTCAGCGGGTTGAAGTTGAAAGGATTGAACTGGTAGGGGGAGAGTACGCGCAGCAGCAGGTCGGTCAGCAGGTACATCGGCGAGATGTCGAGCCCATGGCCGCGACCCGTCCAGATCTCCCATGGCAGTTTGCGGAACGGGCTGTAGAGCCGCGCGGTGCCGGCAACGTCTTGCCAGAAGTTGTGCAGCGCGGTGCGGGCGCCGGGCGGGCCGCCCTTGAGCAAGCCGTAGGCGAGTACCACGGCATTCATTGCGCCGGCACTGGTGGCGCTCACGCCTTCGATGGCGAGCCGTTCGTCTTCGAGCAGGCGGTCAAGCACGCCCCAGGCAAAGGCGCCATGGGCGCCTCCGCCCTGCAATGCGAGCGTGATGGGCTTCACGGAGCCCTGGGCCTTGCCTGCATGGCGCGCGCCCGGCTTGGTTGACATGTCGCGACCCTCAGTCTTCCGGCTGAGAGCAACTGACCTGCCCTGCGATCGATGACCAAGGTCTTGCGGCTGATCGTTGGCATGCGCTCTCCCGTTTGCACGTTGAACAGTGGGCCGCCATTGATGCATGTGGCCCCGGGCAGGCAATGTGCCGTGACAGGGAGATCAGGTCCGGACGCTTTCCCGGCGCACTCAGAATCCCGGCGCACTCAGAACCTGTGCCGCACGCCTAAGGCGACGCCAAACATGTTGCTCTGCCCGTTGCCGAGGACATAGCTGTTGCCTAGCGACAGGCTGTTGGCATAGAAGGTCGCCAGCGACTCGAGCATCAACCCGGCGTTCTTGGCATAGGCCGTGGTCAGGTAGAGATCGGTGCGTTTGGACAGCGAGTAGTCGGCCACGAAGGAGACCTGCCACGGGTTGGCCACGCTCGTGTTGCCGTAAAGGTTCTTGACGTCGTCGTAGTTGTACTCGAGCGTGAGCGCGAGCGCCGGCGTGACCTGGTAGTTGGCCCCGATCCAGTAGAAGTCATCGCGCTGGATCAGGACATCGGCCGCGTTCCTGTTCTGGCCCCAGCGGTAGCCGCCCATGATCTTGGCGGGGCCGAACGCGTAGCTGGCGCCTATCACGGCCTTCTTCATGATGCCGGTGCCGGTGCCGATGGTGGGATTCCATTGGTCATAGCCGGCCGTCGCGGCGAACGGGCCGAACGTGTAAGCCAGTGCCCCGCCATAGGCGGTGTCGCGCCGGAACTGCCCCGGGACTTCGCCATTGCCGCCGATCGGGATGGGGAACCCTACCGAGGCGGGCAGGGCCACGCCGGCGCCGAAGGACCAGTGCGCGAGCGCAGTCAGCCCCCCGAACTTCCCGGTGTACTTGATGGTGTTGTCCTCGCGGTAGTTGGGGCCGGACTGCAAGACGATCGGCTCATACTGCGTGGCATAGGCGGTTGGAGAGAAGTTGGCCAGGGCCTCGAACATCGAGGTGTACTGCCGGCCCAGGCTGACCTGGCCGAAGCGGTTGCTCTGGATGCCCACGAACGCCTGGCGGCCGAACAGGCGGCCGCTTTGCTGCGACAGGCCGGAATCGAGGCCGAAGCCGCTTTCCAGCACGAAGATGGCCTTGATGCCGCCACCCAGGTCCTCGTTGCCGCGCAGGCCCCAGCGCGAGCCGGAAAGTCCGCCGGAAGTCAGTCGGTAGGCATCGTTGCCCGGTCCTGGGTTGAATCCGTTGGCGGCCGTCGGCACGACGCCCGCGTGGTTGACGTATTCCACGTTGGCGTCGATCACGCCATACAGCGTGACGCTTGACTGCGCGAGGGTTGCCAGCGGCCATCCCAGCAGAGACGCCAGGGCCGTCCTTTTCAGTGACATGCTGTTCTCCTCTCTTCTCTCTTTTTTGGGGTGCCAGCCACCACTTCATTCTTCGCATGCGTGACCTTGCAGCATGCTGCCGGGCAGCCTGTTCGAGCTTAGGAGCGCGGCCCGTTTCCCGCCAGCAGCCGACGACCGGAAAGCGCGGGAAACACACAGTAGTGTCGGCAAATTGCGACAGCCGCCGGGCAGGCGCCATCAAGAGCCGGCTATGGGACCACAACAATCCAGGATAAGGGATCGGACTTGAACGCCATGGGCGCCGGCAGGGGCGCCAGCGCGACTTACTACTGCTGCTGCTTGCTGCCCTTGATGTTGCCTGCTACGCCACCAGCCACGGCGCCGATCGCCGCGCCGGTCCAGCCGCTGCCTCCCGCGATGGCCGCGATGCCCGCACCCGCGGCTGCGCCGATGCCAGCACCGGTCACGGTGCCTTGCTGCTGCGGTGTCATATTCGTGCATCCGGCAGCGCCGGCGACGACCAGCGCTGCACCAATCAGTTGGAGTCCTTTCATGGCGTCACCTTACTTCCTGGTCTGCAGACCGGGAACAACCATTTCGAACCAGATCGTTTCAATGACCGGCCGCTGCAACTGGTCAGGATGTGTCGCGTACCAGCGATCCACGCCCTGGCGCACCGAGTCGAGCGAATGGCCCTTGAGCCCTTTTGCAAAGCGCGGAACGATGCTTTGCGAGTCCGGCGGCGGCTTGCCTTCGTGATAGGCGATATCAACCTGGACCAGGTTGGCAATGCCTACGAGGTAGGCCTTTTTTGTCTGTTCGGAGGAATCTGTCCACTGCTTGCCAGTGATCAGCGGAACCTCATCGGCGCGGGAGCCAGTCGCCAATGTCAACGTTATCAGTGCTGCGGCCGTCACTGCGAGCCGGCTCAGTCTTGTCGCCATTGCAGTCTCCCTCAGCGGTTACCGCCACCCCAGAGGCGGGCGCGTTTGTTTCTTCATATTAGTCTCTATCTGGTTTCCAGCTACCGCAGCGAATGGCGCTACCGGTTCCGCCATCCCGAATCGCGAAGCCGCGTGAAGCGCCTTGCGGCACTCCGATCGTGGCTATCGGGACAAGGGACCAAATGTGGCCTGAGGCTCAGTACAACACGTCCAGCTCGTCGAACAACTCGCTGTCCTTCTGCGCCGCCGAACGCGCGCGGCGCCGGATCTCCTGCAGCAGGCAGTCGGTGAAGCACTGCGCCGCGGGACCGCGCACCGCGTTGTGGCGCGTGATGATGCCAAGCCGGCTGGTTTCGAATTGCTCGGCCAGGGCAAAGGCGTGGACCCAGCCACGCATCGGGTCGGTCAGCAGCAGCGGCCGTGGGCAGTAGCTGATCATGCCGGCATAGCGGATCAGTTCCAGCAGCAACGCGGTGGAGTGCGCGCAATGCAGCCGGGACGGGTCGATCTGCGCATCATGCTGCCAGAACAGGTTGCGCATGAAGGACTCGTAGCTGCCGCGGTGTAGTTGACGACCCAGTCCTGTTCCAGCAGTTCGTGCAGCGAGCGCGCTTGCCCGCACGGATGGCCGCGCCGGGCGATCACGCACGAGGTGTACGCAAGCTGCCGATCCGTGAAGCCACGGGCCTGCCGTATGCGGTGGCCACGGCGCGGTTCCGCACCGTGCGGTCGATCCGGTGGTGGCCTGCGCGTCGATGGTGATGGCGTTGCAGTCGGTGGTGTCGCGCAACGTGAATCCCCTTGACATGGCCATCGTGACCGTCGGCGCGATCGAATCCGGCAAGGCGTCCAACGTCATTCCCGAGAGTGCCGAGCTGCGGCTGTCGGTACGCGCGCTGAAGGCCGAAGTGCGCGACCTGCTGCAGGCGCGCATCACCGCGCTGGCGCATGCCCAGGCGGACAGCTTCGGTGCCAGTGCCGAGGTGTACTCCGGTCAGCGGGAGCTTCGGCCAGCTGATGCTGTCGCTGGCCACGTTTGGCGTGCGAGGTACCATGCCGGCGCCAGCGGGCTGCCGGTCCGGGGCGGCAGATTGCGATGCGCAAGGGCCAGCACAGGGCCGGCTCCACCTAAGCCGGGAATTGGCCAGGCAAGACAATGCCTGGTCATGCAAGGAAACGGATGCGGCCAGGGGGGCGCACCGACCGCGTCGGCGCAGCGCTTGCACTCAGGCCAGTTCGCCGGAAGCCTGCGCCCCCTCGTCGTGCTGCGCTTCCTCGGCATGTTCAGCCGTGCGGCCCGGCAGCACCAGGTTCAGCGTCACCGCCACCAGCGACCCCACCGAAATGCCCGAGCCGAACACCTCCTGCACGAACAGCGGCAGCCTGGACAGCAGTTCCGGGCGGAAAGTCACCGCCAGGCCGCAGCCGATCGACACCGCCACGATCAGCGTATTGCGCTGCGTGAACTCGATCCGGCTCAGCATGTTGATGCCGCCCGAGACGATCATCGCGAACATCATCAGGCCGGCGCCGCCGAGCACCGGCTGCGGAACCGTCACCACCAGCGCGCCCAGCACCGGGAACAGCCCGGCCAGCAGCAGCATCACGCCGGTCAGTGCCACCACGTGGCGGCTGGCGACGCCGGTCAGCGACACCACGCCGACGTTCTGCGCGAAGGTCGACAGCGGCGGGCTCGAAATCAGCGCGGCAAAGGCCGAACCGAAGCCGTCGCACAGGATGCCGCGCGACAGCTTGTTGCCGGTGATCGGCGTCTGCGTGGCCGAGCCGAGTGCCATGAAGGTGCCGGTGGATTCCACCGTCGTCACCAGGTAGGCAATCGCCATCGCAACGATGCCCGACACCGGGAACGACAAGCCGAAATGCAGCGGCTGCGGCAGCGCCAGCACCGGCGCATTGCGCATCTGCGTGAAATCGACCAGCCCCAGCGCCAGGCACAGCAGGTAGCCGCCGAGGATGCCGATCACGATGGCCGAGGCCGAGATCATGCCCTTGCCCCACTGCACCATCGCGATCACCAGCGCCAGCACAAAGGCCGCGATCGCCAGGTTGCCGACCGCGCCATACTGCGGGCTGCCACGGCCGCCGGCGGCCCAGTCCACCGCAACCGGGATCAGCGACAGGCCGATCATGGTGACGACCACGCTGGTGACGGTATGGGGAAACAGCTTGCGGATGGTCGGCATGAAGTGGCTGCCGACGATCATCAGCAGCGAGCCGGCCAACGCCGAGCCCAGGATGCCGGCCACGCCGTGCTCGGCGCCAACGCTGATGGCAGCGCCGACGAACGAAAAGCTGGTGCCCATCACGCACGGCAGGCGGATCCCTACCGGGCCCACACCCTTGCATTGAATAATGGTGACCACGCCCGAGCCGATCAGGGCGGCATTCACCAGGGCAATGATTTCTGCGGTCGGCAGCTTTAATGCCCCGCCGATCACCAGCGGCACCGCAATAATGCCGCCGAGGGCGGCGAGCAAATGCTGAAGTGCCAGCAGCACGGTAGTGATGCGCGGCGGACGGTCTTCCACCTTGAACAGCAAAGGTGCCATTCACGTCTCCTGTTTATCCGGGTGGATGGTTCCACCTTTTTCGTTTGTTCCGGGCCGGCCGGCATATGCCGCCGGGAGGGGCAATGCACGCGCCGCGGAAGTATCGATCCGGCTTCCGCGGCGCGCCCGGCATGCTATCCGGAAAGTAAATGGAAAATCAATCTGTTTGATTATTCCGCTGGCGTTATGTTATCGGGCGGGGAATAGTGTATATAGGCAGCTTCGGGAAATATATTGTCGGCCGATAATATCGGATTGCGGCTCCTGTCGAATGACGGCCGGAATCGCGCACGAACTCGCAGGATCATTGCAGGCAGCTCTTTTGTCAGGGGATAATCCGCTGTGACATATATCACCAGCGAGAATGTCGTCATCCTTTCGGTGATATCGCATCGCACTGGTCGTTGTCTTGCCGGATTGTCGTGCGGCGGAAATGACGGTCCCGTCAACAATTTGCATCGACAATTTCCCCGTGGGCGTTGATCCCGTGGGGCCACGCCTGGGGATAAAAAAATGCCGCCCGGCGCCTGCCAACGCCGGGCGGCATGTCCGGCGCCACTGTCAGGCGGTGAGCCAGGCCTCCGCTTCGCAGCGGTCAAGGAGACAGAGATTCAGAGGACATCCGCTACCGCCATGGCGGCGGCGGCGACAGTTGAACGCGCCGCTGCCGGGCAGGCCCTCGTCCGTACATACCCTCGTTGACGATGAAATTTATGGGAATAAAATCTAATTCACAAATATGAATAATGATGCGCCGAAGCCACGTCCTGGCGCGGCGTGCCAATTGGAGACAGCCAGATGACCATCAACCTGCGCCGCCGCGCGCTGCTGTGCGCCGCCGTGCTGGGCACCCTGCCCACGCTGGCCTGGAGCGACACCTATCCCAGCAAACCGATCCGCATGGTGGTGCCGTTTTCCCCTGGCGGCGCCACCGACGTGGTGGCGCGGCTGATCTCGCAGAAGCTGGGCGAGGCGCTGAAGCAGTCGGTGGTGGTGGAGAACCGCCCCGGCGCCAACGGCATCATCGGCACCGATATCGTCGCGCGCGCGGCGCCGGACGGCTACACGCTGCTGCTCAACACCGCCGGCGCGCAGACGCTCAGCCCGCTGCTGTACAAGGCCGGCTACGAACCGCTGAAGAGCTTTGCGCCGATCTCGCTGATCAGCAATATCGGCTTCGTGATGGTGGTGCACCCGTCGGTGCCGGCCAAGACGGTGCAGGAGTTCGTGGCGCTGGCCAAGTCCAAGACCCGGCCGCTGAGCCTGTCGGCAGGCAGCAGCATGATCGAGCTGATCGGCGCGAGCTTCAAGGCGACCGCGGGCATCCCTGATGTCGTCAGCGCTTCGTACAAGGGTACCGGCCCGCAGATGCAGGCGGTGGTGTCCGGCGAGGTCGACATGACCATCGATCCGTTCAACTCGATGGCGATGATCAAGGCGGGCAAGCTGCGCCCGCTGGCGGTGTTCTCCTCCAAACGGTCGCCGGCGCTGCCGCAGGTGCCGACCATGCAGGAGGCGGGCTTCGACGGCATGGTGTTCAACTCGTGGGCCGGCCTGCTGGCGCCCGCGGGGACGCCCAAGGAGATCGTCAACCGGCTGAACCAGGAGGTAACGCGCATCGTCGCGCTGCCGGAGATCAAGGAGAAGCTGGAGGCGATCGACTACGAGGCGGTCGGCAGCACGCCGGAACAGTTCGCCACCACCATCGCCGAGGATACGGCCCGCTGGGCCAGGATCGTCAAGGAAACCAACTACAAGGCGGGTTCCTGATCCGGCGAACGACCCGCCGCGTGCGGGTTGACCCGCTTCCGGCGCAGGCATTACACTGCGCCCCGTTCTGATAAACGGAGCTATCCGTGGGCAGTTGTTCCAGTCATTCTCGCGGAAGGGGATTGCCCCGGGCCGCCATCGCACGCTGAGCAACTGCAGTCTTGTGGCTGCAGGCGCGGCATCGCTGCCTGCAGGTTTCCATCGACGTCAATCCCGGTGAGCGCGCGCTGTCGCTGAGCCGGCGGCGCCCCTTTCCTGTCCATCGAAATCGTGTCACGACCGTCGTGTATCGTCGTCGGCCGTGTCCCCGCATGTGTCCAGGAGGGTTGCCATGGCATGGCACCATGTCTTTGTCCGTCTCGCCGCAGTGGCCTTGCTGGCCGCCGCCTGCCGCCCCGCGATCGCCGCGCGGCCGCTGATCACCGACGACGCCCGCATCGTCGATCCCAAGGCCTGCCAGCTTGAATCGTGGATGCAGGTCCAGTCCGGCGGCAATGAATTCTGGGCGTTGCCGGGCTGCAACCCGACGGGAAATCTCGAACTGACGCTGGGCGGGTCGCTGCAGCGCGTGGACGGCGGCACGGATTTCACCAACGTGCAGTTCCAGGGCAAGACGCTGCTCCGGCCGCTGGAAACCGGCGGCTACGGTGTCGCCTTTACGGCTGGCGTGATCCACCATCCGACTGCGCAACAGCGCAAGCTGTTCGGCAACGTCTATGTCAACGTGCCTGTGTCATTCTCGTTTGTTGAGGACCGCTTCCTGGCGCACCTCAATGTCGGCGGCAAGCGCGATACCGAAGCGGAACAGACGCGCATGACATGGGGTGTCGGCACGGAGACCCAGGTGCATCCGCGCGTGGCCATCGTGGCCGAGACCTTCGGCGAGAACCGCGGCAAGCCCTCGTTCCAGGCGGGGCTGCGCTTCTGGGTCGTGCGGGACCGGGTGCAGGTCGATACCACCTACGGCAATGTGTTCGGCGGTGGGACCGGCGAGCGGTTTTTTACGATCGGGTTGCGCTTGTTGTCGCCGGCGTTCTTGCCGTAGCGCGCGGAGCCAACGGTGGGCGCGAAATCCCCGCTTACCCGCTTAATGAAAGGCTAGCTCAAGCTCAATGCCGCTATAGTCGACGCGCGGTGCGAGCTTGCGGCGTGGCCCTTGCTCGAAGTGAACCAGCCCGTAGCTTTCCATCGTGCGCAACGTTCGCGACAGGTTCGACACGGCACGTCCGGTGCGTGCGGAAAGCTCGTCGAGCGATTCAGGATTGACTTCGGCGATCAGGGCGAGCAGGTGACGGTTGGCCGGAGACAGGACTTTGGCAAGGACGTCCAGCGACTGAAACCAGACCTTGGGCTCATTCTTCCCGGGCTTGAGTTCTCCGCGGGCAATTGCCATGGTCCGGGCTCTGAAATCTTCCAGTGACGCGATGCCGATCTTGAGTTTCCTGGTCATTGTTCACTCCTTGAGCCTTAGGATCTTGCCAACTTCAGTCCAGAAATCCTGAAGCAGGCTGGACGCATTCTTGTAGTCGTAAAACCGGACGCGGGCGCCAACATGCTGGTGATCGTACGCAATGCGCGTACGTGCGCCGGGGCCGTATCGGTCACGGATGCCATGAGCATTGTCGAAACCAAGCAAGCGGCGGCCACTACGTTCGTGCAGGGTCAGGCAGTACCTGATCCCATGCGGGCGTTCGGGCGATACGGCGCAGGCGCTGATATCGAACTTCACCCAGTAAATGCCCGCCTCGTCGAGAACGAAGCGGGTGCCATCCAGATCCAGCAAAGTGTCGAGGCCAAGGTCGCGCATTGATATGCTATCACAGTGTGATAAGAGTCAAGCGCCGGATCGCAACTAATTTCCCTGCGCGCATTGCCGCGCGGGATTGCGGTCAGGCTTGGCGCAACACTTTGCCAGTCCGATGGTACGGAATCGTTACTTGCGATCGCGAGTGGTGCCTACCACGTTGCGGCGATCAAGCCCTCGACTTCTTCGCGCGACGGCGGATACGCCCCAGCCCGCGTCGCGGCCACCGCTGCGGCTGCCGCAGCAAGCCGCGCCTGCGCCGCCAGGTCCTGCGCCGCGCCCGACAGCACGCCGGCCATCCACCCGCCCATCGCGGCATCGCCGCAGCCGACCGTGTCGGCGACTTCGACACGCAGCGCTGGCTGTTCGACCGTGGCACTGCCCTTGAGCAACGTCATGCCCTCTGCGCCGCGCGTCAGCATCACGGTGGCGTCGGGCGCCATGCTGCGTACCTGCGCAAGGGCTGCGCAAGTGTCTAGGGTGGGGAATAGTCCCGCGAGATCTTCGTCGGAGATCTTGACGTAGCTGGCCAGGCGCAGCATATGCGCCAGCACCGCGGCGTAGCCAGGCGTGCGCATCAGGTCGCGGAAATTGGGATCGAAGGCGATGCGCTTGCCGGCCTGGGCCGCCTGGGTGGCTTCTTCGCACAGCCGTGCGGCCAGCGGCTGGCGCACCAGGCTGATCGAGCCGAAATGCACCACTTCGGCAGCCTGGCGCCAGCCGGCAGGCAGCGCGGCGGGATCGAAGTGCAGGTCGGCGCTGTCGTCGCCGACAAAGAAATACTGCGGCGGATGGCGCGAGGCGACGAAGGCAAGGAAGGGCGAGCGCGGCACGCGCTGCAGGAAGCGCGCATCGAGCCCGGCCGCGGCGCTGGCGCGGGCGAGGTCGTCGCCGAACAGGTCCTGGCTGACGGCGCCGGCGAACGCGGTGGCAAGGCCCAGCCGCGCGCCGGTGCGCGCGACGTTCCAGCACGAGCCGCCAGGCAGGCCCAGCCAGCTGCCGTCGGGCTGGCGCACCATATCGGTCAGGGCTTCGCCAAAGACGACATAGCGGGGCAGGGAGGTAGGCGTGGACATAAGGGTATCTCCGGCGGAACGCTCAGGCCGCGGCGCGTTGCGCGGACTGGGCGGCCTGCGCGCGGCGGATCAGTGCGGCGGTGGAGGCATCGTGCGGGGCCGCGGCCGCCGTGCCTTCCAGCTCGCGCTGGATCGGTGCGGCCAGCTTCTTGCCCAGTTCCACGCCCCACTGGTCGAAGGAATTGATCTGCCACAGCGCGCCCTGCACGAAGGTCCGGTGCTCGGCCAGTGCGAGCAGCGCACCAAGGTGCCACGGATCCAGCCGTTGCAGCAGCAGCGTATTGCTGGGCCGGTTGCCTTCGAACACCAGGTGCGGCACCAGGGCGTCATCGCTGACGCCTTCCGACCGCACTTCTTGCGCGGTGCGGCCGCGCAGCAGCGCCTCGCCCTGCGCGAAGCAGTTGGCCAGCAGCTTGGTATGGTGCCCGGGCAGGTCGCTGACCGGCTCCAGCGTGGCGATGAAGTCTACCGGAACCAGTTGCGAGCCCTGATGCATCATCTGGAAGTACGCGTGCTGGCCGTTGGTGCCGGTCGTGCCCCACACTACCGGGGCCGAGTCCGCCTGGATGCTGCCACCGTCGAGCCGCACCGACTTGCCATTGCTTTCCATTTCCAGCTGCTGCAGGAAGGCGGGCAGCAGTTCCAGCGGCTCGCAATAGGGGGCCACGCAGCGGCTGCCGGCGCCGAGGAAGCTGCGGTACCAGACATCGAGCAGCCCCAGCAGCATCGGCAGGTTCCGCGCTGCCGGCGCGCTGGCGAAATGCAGGTCCATCGCGCGCGCGCCGTCGAGCAGTTCGCGGAAGCGCGCGAAGCCCACTGCCACGGCGATCGACAGGCCCACCGCCGACCACAGCGAAAAGCGTCCCCCCACCCAGTCCCAGAACGGGAACATGTTGGCCGGGTCGATGCCGAACGCGGCCACCGCGTCGCGGTTGGTCGAGACCGCCACGAAATGGCGCGCCAGGTCCGCGCGCGACGCACCCTGCTGCACGAACCAGTCGCGCGCGGTGCCGGCATTGGCCATGGTTTCCAGCGTGGTGAAGGTCTTGGAGCAGACGATCACCAGCGTGGTCGCGGCGTCCAGCGGCGCCAGCGTGCGCGCCAGGTCGCTGCCGTCGACATTGGCGACGAAATGCAGGCGCGGCCCGGCACTGCCGGCACTGACGGCACTCGCCAGCGCACGGCACACCATGCGCGGCCCCAGGTCCGAGCCGCCGATGCCGATGTTGACCACATCGGTGATCGCGCGGCCGTCAAAGCCGGTCCATTCACCGCTGCGCACGGCATCGGCAAATCGTTCCATCTGGCCCAGCACCGCGGCGACGTCTTCGCCAACCGGCACGCCAAGCGCGCGGTAGCCGTCCTCCGGGTAAGCGCGCAGCGCGACATGCAGCGCGGCGCGGCCCTCGGTTGTGTTGACCGGCTCGCCGGCGAACATGGCATCGCGCCGCTCGCCGACGCGTGCCTGCGCCGCCAGCTCGAGCAGCCGTTGCAGCGTCTCGTCGGTGATCCGGTTCTTGGCGTAGTCGAGGGTCAGGCCGCACGCCTCGGCGGTGAAGCGCTCGGCACGCGCCGGGCCATGCGGGCCGTCGAACCAGTCGCGCATATGGGTGTGGCGCATGGTCTCGGCATGCGCGCGCAGTGCATGCCAGGCGGGGAGGGTGGTGGTCATGTCGATGGCTCCTACATTTCTTCGTGCCAGGCCTGGCCGTCGCGCGACAGCAGGGCGCTGGAGGCCGCCGGCCCCCAGGTGCCGGCGGTATATGGCTTGGGCGGCGCGGTGGTGTTCTCCCACGCCTGCAGGATCGGCGCGACCCAGCGCCATGCCTGCACCTGCTCGTCGCGGCGCACGAACAGGCCCAGCCGGCCGCGGATCACGTCGAGCAGCAGCCGCTCATAGGCGCCCACGCGCCGCACGCGCGGCGCCGCGCTGTTCAGCTGCAGGTCGAGCGAGGCGGGCTGCAGTGCCTGCGTGTCGCCCGGCTGCTTGGTCAGGAAATAGAGGCGGATGCTTTCCTCCGGCTGCAGCGTGATCACCAGCCGGTTGCCGGCCATGGTGCCCAGCGGATGCGGGAACAGCGGGTACGGCACGTCGTGGAAATGGATCACGATCTCCGCCACGCGCGACTGCATGCGCTTGCCGGTACGCAGGTAGAACGGCACGCCGGCCCAGCGCCAGTTGGCGATCTCGGCGCGGATGGCGACGAAGGTTTCGGTGCGGCTGTCCGGGGCGATGCCCGGCTCGCTGGCGTAGCCGGGCACGGGGTTGCCCGCCGCGGCGCCACGGCAATACTGGCCGCGTACCACTTTCTCGGCCACGTCCTCGGTGCGGATCGGGCGCAGCGCCTTCAGGATCTTGAGCTTCTCGTCGCGGATGGCGTCCTCCGACAGGCTGGTGGGCGGCTCCATCGCCACCATGCAAAGCAGCTGCAGCAAGTGGTTCTGCACCATGTCGCGCAGCGCGCCGATGCCGTCGTAGAAGCCGCCGCGGCGCTCCACGCCCAGCTCCTCGGCAATGGTGATCTGTACCTGCCGCACCCATTCGCGCCGCCACAGCGGTTCGAACAGCACGTTGCCGAAGCGCATCGCCATCAGGTTCTGCACCGACTCCTTGCCGAGGTAGTGGTCGATGCGGTAGATGCGGTCCTCGGCGAAATGCCGCGCCACTTCGGCGTTGATGGCTTCGGACGACGCCAGGTCATGGCCGAGCGGCTTTTCCAGCACCACCCGGCTGCGCTCGCCGGCCAGCCCCACGCGCGCCAGTTGCGCGCAGATGGCGGCGAACAGATGCGGCGCGGTCGCCAGGTAGCACACCACCACCGGTGCGGCGCGGGCGTTGACCAGTTCGGCGAGCGCGTCGAAGCCGGCATCGGCGTTGGCATCGACCTGCAGGTAGACGATGCGCTCCAGGAAGCCTTGCCACGCCGCGGCATTGCCGGCCAGCGCCGGCAGCACCTCGTCGTTGAGCATGGCCACGTAGGCGTCATGAGACAGCGGCTGGCTGCCCAGCGCCAGGATGCGCCCGCGCGGGTGCAGCGCGCCGGCGGCGTGCGCGTCGAACAGCGCCGGCAGCAGCTTGCGCCGCGCCAGGTCGCCGGTGGCGCCGAACAGGACGAAGTCGAATTCGGGCGCGTGGGCCGCGGCCGGAGCCGCGGCGGAAAGGCTGTCCATCATGTCGGGAAGAAACGGTGCGTTCGGCAAAGGGATTGGAAAGATGGCGGGCCTGCCGCTCAGCGCGGCGTGGCCCAGCCCTTGTACTGGCCGACGTTGGCGCGCGTCACCAGCGTCGACGGCAGCAGCACGGTCGGCGTTGCAGGGCGCTGGCCGTTCATCATGCCGACGCCCAGCTGCACCGCGGTGCGCGCGATCGCCCACGGGTCCTGGCTGGCCGAGGCCTGCACCAGCGTATCGGCCTTCAGCGCGGCTTCGATATCGGGCGCGCCGTCGACCGAGGCGATCAGGATGCCGCGGCGGTTCAGCTGGCGCGCGGCCAGGTCGGCGCCCACCGCCTGCGGATCGTTGATGGTGAAGACCGCGTCGACCTTGGGAAAGCGCGTCAGGTACAGCTGCATCACGTTCAGGCCGCCCTCGCGCGAGCCCTTGGCATCCTGGTCGTCGGACAGGATGCGGATGTCCGGGTGCCGCGCCAGCACGGTCTTGCAGCCCTTGACGCGATCGAGCACGGCCGACACCGGCGGCCCGTTCTGGATGATCACGTTGCCGCGCCCCTTGAGGCGCTCGGCGATAAAGCCGCAGGCCAGTTCGCCGGCCTGGGTGTTGTCGGTCTGCACCGTGGCATCGGCGCCGGCGGCGGCCACGTCGACGGCGACCACCACGATGCCGGCCTTGCGTGCCTTGCGCACCGCGGGCTCGATCGCGCGCGCATCGGCCGCGTTGATCAGGATCAGGTCGACCCTGGCGACGATAAAGCTGTCGATATGGGTGAACTGCTTGTTCAGGTCATAATCCGCCGACAGCACGGTGACCTTGACGTCGGGATTGACCTGCCGGGCCGCGGCCTCGGCGCCGCGCGCCAGCGCGACGAAGTACGGGTTGCCGAGCGAGCCCAGCGTGACGCCGACCTTCTTGAGCTGGCGTTGCGGGGCTTGTGCGTCAGGCTGGGACGGCGCCTGCGCGGCGGCCGGCAGCGCGCTGAGTGCGGCGATTGCGCCTGCGGCCAGTGCGCAGAGGAAAGGCTTGATCACGATCTGTCTCCTTGTCAGTGCATTGCTCAGGTCCGCGCCGAGCCCTTCTGCCGGTAGCGGTCCAGCGCCACCGCGCCGATGATCACCAGTCCCTTGATGATGTATTGCCAGATATCCGACACGCCCAGCAGGATCAGCCCGTTGGACAGCACCGCGATAATCAGCGCGCCCACCAGCGTGCCGGCGATCGATCCCACCCCGCCGACAAAGCTGGTGCCGCCCAGGATCACCGCGGCAATCGCATCCAGCTCATAGGACTGGCCCAGCTGCAGGCCATTGGCCGCGTACAGCCGCGACGCCGACATGACGCCACCCAGCCCGGACAGCAGCCCGGACACGGCATAGACGAACAGCAGCACCACCCAGACCTTGATACCCGACAGCCGCGCCGCCTCGGCATTGCCGCCGACGGCATAGATCTGCAGGCCCAGCACCGTGCGGCGCAGCACCAGCCACGACACCGCCACCACCGCCGCAGCGATCACCACCAGCCAGGGCGCGCCCAGCAGGTCGCCGTTGCCGATGAAGGCAAAGGAGATGTCGGGGTTGTAGACGGTGCTGTCATCCCCGACCAGCCGGGCCAGTCCGCGCACCGCGGTCAGGCTGCCCAGCGTGACGATGAACGGCGGCAGTTTCATGAAGGCGATCAGCGCGCCGTTGACCAGGCCGAACAGCAACCCGCACAGCAGCGCCGCCGGCACGCTCAGCGCGGCCAGCTGCGGCATCAGCGAGACCAGCATCGCCACCACCGCGGACACCGACAGGATCGAGCCCACCGACAGGTCGATGCCGCCGGTCAGGATGACAAAGGTCATGCCCGCCGCCAGCACCAGGTTGATCGACGCCTGCTGCGCGATGATCGACAGGTTCTGCAGGCTGGCGAAGTTGTCGGTCAGCAGCGTGAAGCCGAAGCAGAGCAGCACCAGCACCGGCAGCATGCCGAGCGCGCGCAGGCGTTCCTGCGTGGTGGCGCGGCCGGCGGCGCCGGGCAGGGCGGGGCCGGTGGATGGGGCGGCCGCGGCAGCGGCGTGGGCGGCGGGGTGGAAGGGGTTGCGCATGGTGTCTCCTTGTCGGAACGTCGTGCCTGCGTGGGCCGACGTGCTTAGGTGCATTTATGTTTTGCGATTGGCGACTGCTGAACCGATTGTTTGCTCCCCTCTCCCGCTTGCGGGAGAGGGGAGCAAACCGCGGGCATCGTCAGTGCAGTGTGCTGTGTTGGGTGTCCCCACCCGCCCCCGTCGCCAGCGCAATGATCCGTTCCTGCATGCCAGCCGCATCGGCACAGCCGGCCACTTCCCCGACCAGCTCGCCTTCCCGCATCACCAGCACCCGATCACAGAGCCCGACCACCTCCGGCAACTCGCTGGAAATCAGCAGCACGGCCACGCCGGAGCGGGCCAGCTCGTCCACCAGCCGGTAGATCTCCGCCTTGGCGCCGATATCCACGCCGCGCGTCGGCTCGTCCAGGATCAGCACGCGCGGCCGCGTTTCCAGCAGCCGCGACAGCATCACCTTCTGCTGGTTGCCGCCCGACAGCGCGCCCACGTTGACCTGCGGGTGCGCCACGCGGATGCCGAGCGCGCGGATGGCCTGCGCGGTGCGCTGGCGGGCGCTGGCGCGATTGAGCCGGCCGCCGCGCAGCGCGTCGCGGGCCGCCACGATCAGGTTGATGTTCTCGTGCACGCTCTGGTCCAGGAACAGCCCTTGCAGCTTGCGGTCCTCGGTCAGATAGGCGATGCCGGCGTCGATCGCCTGGCGCGGGCCGGTAATCGCCAGCGGCGTGCCGGCGACGAACACCGCGCCGTCGCTGCGCGCGTCGGCGCCGAAGATCAGCCGCGCCAGTTCGGTGCGGCCGGCGCCAACCAGCCCGGCCAGTCCCAGCACCTCGCCGGCGCGCAGGTCGAAGCTGCACGGCCGCACGCGCCGGCCATCGGACATATTGCGCACCGACAGCATGATCTCGCCGGCGCGTGTCCCGCCATGGGTCTTGGTGTAGAAGCCGGACAGATCGCGGCCCACCATCATCTTGACCAGCGCGGCCCGGCTAAGGTTGTCGCGCTCCAGCGTGCCGACGAAGCAGCCGTCGCGCAGCACCGTGACGCGGTCGGCCAGCTCGTCGATCTCGGCCATGCGATGGCTGATGTAGATGATCGCCATGCCTTCGGCGCGCAGCTGGCGGATCAGCGCGAACAGCCGGTCGGTCTCGCGGGTCGACAGCGGCGTGGTGGGCTCGTCCATCACCAGGATGCGCGTCTCGAAATGCACCGCGCGCGCAATCTCGACCAGCTGGCGCTGCGCGATCGACAGCGTATGCACCGGCGTGGCTGGCGTGAAGTCCGCCCCGAGCCGCGCCAGCGTGGCTTCGCACGCGCTGGCCATCGCGGCGCGGTCGACCATGCCATGGCGGTGCAGATGCCGGCCTAGGTAGATGTTCTCGGCCACGCTCAGGTTCGGCGCCAGGCTCAGCTCCTGGTAGATCACGGCGATGCCGTGCTCGCGTGCCGCGGCGGGGCCGCCGAAGGCGACCGGCTCGCCGGCGATGCGGCACTCGGCGCCGGGATCGGCGGTGTAGGCGCCGGACAGGATCTTCATCAGCGTCGATTTGCCGGCGCCGTTCTCGCCCATCAGCGCATGGACTTCGCCCGCGTAGACGGTCAGCTGCACGTTGCTGAGCGCCTTCACGCCGGGAAAGGTCTTGGAGATATTACGCAGCGCCAGCAGCGCAGGCGCAGCGGCCGCACCATGGGGGTGCTGCGGCGCGGGCTGGGTGCGGGATGGGTCAGACCACGGCATGGCGGGCCTCCGGAACGATGGCCGAGGCGCCCTTGAGCAGTTCGGCGCGCGGCGAGAAGTTCATGAACATCGGCAGCGACGCGGCGCCGACCGCGCCGGCGTTGGCGCCGAAGCAGCCGCGCACCACGGTGGCGGGCGTGCGCGCTTCGGGCGCGCTGTCGGCCAGCGCCTGCTGCAGCCGGTCGATCAGGGCCGGCACCAGCCCGCCGTCGATATCGGCGTCGAAGATCACCATCGGCACGTCGAGCACCGCCAGCGCGGCTTGCAGCGCAGGCGCCAGCGCGTCGACGCAGTCGTCGATCCATTGCGCCACCGCCGGGTGCCCCAGCTCGGCCTGGCGCTGCAGGTCGGCATGGCCGGCGACCGCCACGCCGTGGTAGCGCAGGTGGCGCGTCAGCGCGTTGAGCGAGGCGCGCGACAGCAGCAGGTCGCGGCGCTTGCCGGCGGGGGCGGGCGCGGAGGGCAGGGCGCTGGGCGGCACCGGCATCATCGCGATATCGCCGGCATTGCCCGACACGCCGCGCACGCAGTCGCCATTGAGCACCACGCCGCCGCCGATGGCCGGCCCCAGGAACACGTAGAGGAAATGCTGCGCATGGTGGCGCCCGTAGAACAGCTCTGCCACCGCGGCCGCGGTGCCGTCGTTCTCGCTGAACACCGGCAGGCCGGTGACGGCGTTGAGCATCGCAGCGAAGTCGGCTTCATCCCAGGCGCGGAAGCTCGCCTGGAAATCCTCGCCCTGCACGTCCAGCTCGCGCAGCCACGCCCCGAGGTTGTAGGGCTGCGCCACGCCGATTCCCAGCAGCCGCTTCTGCTCGCCCGGGCCGAGCCGGGCGCGCATCGCCTCGATATCGCGACGCACCAGCTCCAGCGCCTGTTCGGGGTGGGGCAGGACCAGCTGGTGCGCCTGGCTGGCGAGCAGCTCGCCGGCAAAGTCCACCATCACGGTCTCGATGCTGCCGCGGTCGAGCCGCACGCCGATGCCGAAGGCGCCCTTGGCCTTGAGCCGGATCAGGCTGGCGGGCTGGCCGCGCTGGCCCTCGGTGCGGCGGCCGGCCTGCTCGACCAGGCCTTCATCGGCCAGGGTCTGCACGATGCTGCCGACCGCGGTGTTGGTCAGCTGCGCCATCCGCGCGAGATCGGCCTTCGACGCCTCGCCGGCCCGGCGCAACGCCAACAGCAGTGCGCGTTCGTTGTACAGCCGCAGGCTGGCGGAATTCACGCCACGGCCTGCCTTGGATACGGTCATGTTGTCTCCGTCCTCTGGCCGACGCGAGGTGGGGCGTCGGCTCGGTATTAATTAATTCATGTTGAATTAAAGAATACTCGGCGGCAGAACTCAACTGCGGGAAAACCCGATGGTTGAAGCGTCGAAGGCGTTCCGGAGTGGCCTAGGGGACACGTCTCTTGCACGCCGGCGCCTGGCTGGCTAGCGTAGAGACCGGACTACCGAACGCTGAGGAAAACATGAAGGCCCGCGCCGAAACTGGCCACTGGAGCCGCTACTACGTGCTCGACCTGAAGAACCGGCCGGTGGAGGTGCCGGCACGTGAGGAATGGGAGCGCTGGATGGCCGAGAACGATCCGGTGTTCCGGCGCACGCTGCTGCAGGACAGCGGCGGCGTGGTCACCACGCGTTTTCGCGGACTGGCGCAGGCATCGGGGGAAGCGCCGCTGTTCGTGACCCGCGTGACCGGCATGGGGGAGCAGGACAATGAAAGCTACGGCGCGCCGACGCTCGCTGCCGCGCTTGCCTTGCACGATGAAATCGTGAAGAAGCTATTGCGGCAGCTCGGCGGGACGGTGCCGTAAGACCTACTGCCTTGACATCTGTGTCATGAAATAGCCGCCGGTGCCGGTGCGGGCCACCATCAGCAACGTGCGCAGGTAACGCGTGTTGCTATTGACCACGATAGCGCCATCCACCGGCGCGAATCGGATCGCGGCATATCCCTTGTGCGGTACGCCAGTGCTCAACGCACAGCCGGTATTGCCGGGCTGGGGCGATACGCTCGGCTCGACATCGACCACGTACAGGTTTTTGGCCGACGCGGGCGTCGCCAGCACGACCGTTCCCTTGAGATCGCAGACGCGCGTGCCGCTCGTGTAGGTCCCGGTCAGGTTGCCGGTGTCGCCGAGCGGGCGTTCCTTGCGGCAGAGATCCGCGCGCTGCCGCCGGAACTGCGCGACACAGCGGCGGAGGTTGCGCACCGGCGGCGCAAGGGCTGGCGGGATCGCCGGCGTATTCAGGGCAATGCGCGGGATGGCGCGGGATGGCGCGCAGCCAGCGTTCAGTCGAACAGCTCGTGCCAGATGCTTTTCTTGCGATAGTGCTTCTGCTGGCGTTCGTCGTAATAGCGGTCCCGGTCATGGTCTCGGGCGCGGTCCCGGTCGCCATAGCCCTGCCGGGGCGGCGCGGCGGGCGCCACGGCCTGCGTCGCGGGCGCCGCGGCGACGGAACGCTCCAGGATCTTGTCGAGTTCGCCGCGGTCCAGCCATACGCCGCGGCACTTCGGGCAATAGTCGATCTCGATGCCTTGCCTTTCGGACATCACCAGTTGCGTTTGCGGACATACCGGACAATCCATGCCTTCTCCTCGTTGCTGTCGATAAGTCGAGGTATGACCGGTCGGCCCCGGGAATGGTTCGCCAGTGTGTGCGCCAGCGGCCTGCGCAGTGATGCGCGCGGCATTTGGCGGCGTGCGGAATTTGTCGGCTGCGTCGCCGTCGAACCGGATATGCCTCAATTCGATCCCCATCGCGGACCGGCTCCGGATCCTTCTGCTTCGCCTGCATCGGCGCGATACGGCGAGGCGCCGCGCCGCCGGCCGCTGCTCGGTCGCCTGGTCGGGCTGGCGGTGGCGGCGGCGATCCTGTGGGCCGCATGGCCATGGCTGCAGCCCCAGCTGGAGCGGGCCATCTACGCGGCGCGGCTGGCGGCCCGTCCGGCGCCGACGGCGCTGCCGGTCCCGGTGCAAGGGGTCGCGGCGCGCGCGCTGCGCGACACCTGGCATGGCGCGCGCTCCGGCGGGCGCAAGCATGAGGGCATCGACATCTTCGCGCCGCGCGGCCGGCCGGTGCTGTCGGCCACGGAAGGCATCGTCTCGCGCGTCGGCACCAATTCGCTTGGCGGCAAGGTGGTCTGGGTGATGGGGCCGGGCCGGCAGATGCACTACTACGCGCACCTCGACGGCTACGCGGCGATACGCGCGGGCGATATCGTGGCACCGGGCACGGTGCTTGGCTATGTCGGTACTACCGGCAACGCCCGCGGCACACCGCCGCACCTGCACTACGGTATCTATGCCGCCGGCGGCGCGATCAACCCGTATCCGCTGCTGAAGGCGCCAGCGACGGCCGGCAAGCCGGCTTCGGCGACTGGGTACCAACAGAAGACAGAAGAGTCAATGCACATTCAGTGACAAGCGCGGCACTTGTTCAACTCGGGCACACCTGCCGCTTCAGGCTGGAAGAGGATTTCCTGAACCATGAACCGCAGCGAAACCTCCAGCGCGGGCTTGCACTCGGAAATTCCACCCCGCCGGGTGCCCAGGAAAGCGATGCCGAGCGGGGAGAAGACGCAGATGCGGCCAAGGGAAAAATCCGCTTCCTCGGGATAGCTGATGGTCCAGACCATCCTCTGGTGCCGCGACAGGTCAATGCAGGCAAAGGTCGAGAACATGCTGATGGCATCCGATGGCAGCTTGTCGGTCGGCACGACCTCTGCAGCCGACAGAAAGCGCGACAACGCGGCCCCATACTGAGGGCGCGCGGTTGCCATCTTGGCACGCGCCGTGAGTCGAACTGCATCGAGCTCGGTAATGAGTGGCTTCGTGTTCATTGGATTCTCCCAATCTGCCTGCTAGAGGGTGGGCGGGTTGGCCGTCCGTCTGTGTTCGTACTCGCCGCGTTGCCGTACCGGTGGTGCAGGGGGCGGTACCGATGTCAGCCCCGGCGGGGGAAAGAGGGCCTTGCCGCTCGCCAACTGTACGGCGAGCGTCTGCATGGCGAGGATATCGCGCGGCCGGTGCATGGCCAGCAACTGCCTGGTGCATTCATAGGAGCCAGGAATGGCGCCATGGATCCATTGAAGATTCCATCCCATCAGCGTCTCAAACTGTGAGAATGCCATCTCCGTCAGGGACAGCACATCTGACACGCCTCTGAGAACTTCCAGATTGATTTGCCGGGCCGCCGAAACCTGGGCAAAGGGCAATGGATTCATGATCACGCTCCTGCAGGTGCGCGCCACAGTCATTGGGTCGCGGTATGGCGCTCCGAGCGAAGACCCTCCGGTAGAACTTCCTGGAGCCCTGCTCGACAAGTATGAATAGGGTCTGACCCATGCATGTCCCGGCATGAGAATGTATCCCGGCCACGATCAAGCATCGTCATGGCCGCAAAAGGCGCAGGCAGGCAATCCCGATGAGACAAAGCGCGGGAGATGAGTCGCTATCCGAGGGGGTTTCCGGAGCCGCCAGGCGCGTTGGTGCGCCCTTGGCCGGCTCCGGACTAATAGAGGCAGGCGAGACCTACGCCATTGAGTGGCCGCTCGCTGTCGAGTCGGCGCGGAATCGTCATGGCAGCGCCAACTTGCGAAGGGGCGGCTGCAACTTGGGAAAACGGCAGCGCATGCATGCTTCGTGAGCACAGTTTCTCGAAAGCGCGTGCCGTGGTGTCCATCGTTCAGGCCCCCTGAAGCCGGTTAAAAACGAGGTTCAGGCCATCATATCCACTTCATGGGAAAAGGGCAAACCACCAGCCAGGCTCGCCGGCGATGCGCGTGCGAAGTATTTCAGGCCGGCGGCCTTTCCAGGATGGCGCGGCGCACATTCTGCACGTGCGCCGCACCGGCAGCTTCAGCCGCCTGGGGTTCGCCTGCCAGCACGGCGGTGGCGATGCGCCGGTAGTCGTCCAGCCGCATCTGCCGCAACGAAGCCAGTCGATGCTGCGCGTGCACGATCGGCATATGGATGGTCGGGAACAGCCGGCGCAGTTCGCGGTTGTCGCCCATTTCGAGCAGCGTGCGGTAGAAGTGCCGTCTGGCGCTTGAGAAGCTTTCGCCGTCATGCGCCTTCTCGGCGGCGACGAGCGCCTGAACCGAAGCGCGCAATGCCTGCGCCAGTGGCCGGTTGCCGCTGCCGCGCGTGGCCGCGCGCGCGAGCAGGCCGGTCATGCGCTCCGCCACATCCAGGACATCGAGGGTTTCCTGCAGGCTCAGCCGGCGGATGATCGCGCCGCGATGGCGCGGCAGGTCAACAATGCCCTCGGCGGCTAGCCGCTGCAACGCCTCGCGCACCGAATTGCGGCCGACGCCGAAATGCGTGACCAGGTCTGTTTCCACAAGCCGCTGGCCGGGCACGAAGCTGCCCATTTCGAGGCCGTTGATGATCCCGAAGAACACTGTGTCAGACGCGCTGCCGTCCGCCGGGCCGGACGCAACGGGCGTTTCGATGAACATTGCTGAGGAAGGAGAAATCGATCGTGGCACGGACGTGATTCTAATGGATTGACCGGGCAACAAGGTTCGAAGGCGTTGACATGGGATGAAATCATCCTACAATCGGATCCTATCACGTACACGGACGGAGAGAGCTATGGGGGAGACGTTGCTCGGGCTTGCGGGCAAGCGGGCGCTGGTCACGGGGGCATCGAGCGGGCTGGGCGCGCACTTTGCTCAACGGCTGGCTGCCCACGGCGCGGAGGTGGTGCTGGCGGCACGGCGCGTGGATGCGCTGCACTCGGTGGCGAAGCAGGTGGGGCAGTACGGAAGCGCCCGCTGCGTGGCACTCGACGTGACCATCGCCGCGTCGCGTGCGGCGATGGTGGAGGAAGTCGGGCCGGTCGATATTCTGGTCAACAACGCCGGGCTGGTACGCGAGGGGCCGGCACTCGCGCATACCGAGGAAGACTGGGATCTGGTGATGGACACCAATCTCAAGGGCATGTTCTTTCTGGCGCAAGCACTGGCCCCCGGCATGCGTGAGCGCGGTGGGGGCAGCATCATCAACGTGGCGTCGATCCTGGGGCTGCGGCAGGCGGGTGGCGTGGTGTCCTATGCTGTTTCGAAGGCGGGCGTCGTGCAGCTGACGAAGACGCTCGCACTCGAATGGGCGCGCCATGGCATTCGCGTGAATGCCCTGGCACCCGGCTACATCGATACCGATATCAACCGTGACTTCTGGCAGACCGAAGCCGGCAAGGCACTTGTCAACCGCATTCCACAGCGCCGTCTCGGACAGCTGGAGGATCTGGACGGGCCGCTTCTGCTGCTGGCGTCCGATGCCTCGCGCTACATGACAGGCGCCGTACTGGCCGTCGATGGCGGCCATCTGGTCAACACACTCTGAGGGAATGGCACCCATGTTCACCCCCTGTCCTACCGAAAGAAGCCAAGAGATTGCCGACCGCGTGGAGCGTTTCGTGCGCGACGTGGTCGCACCCTATGAAACGGATCTGCGCTGCACCGCGCATGGCCCCTCGGCTGAATTGGTCGAGGAACTGCGCGCCAGCGCGCGCGCGGCCGGCGTCATGACGCCGCATATCCTTGCCGATGGCAGCCACCTCAGCCAACGCGAGACCGCCGCCGTGCTCAAGCGCTCGGGCCTGTCGCCGCTGGGCCCGGTCGCCGTCAATACCATGGCGCCCGACGAAGGCAACATGTTCCTGCTGGGCAAAGTGGCATCCGCCGCGCAGAAGGAGCGCTTTCTTGCCCCGCTCGTCCGTGGCGAGGCGCGCTCGGCGTTCTTCATGACCGAGCCCGCCGAAGAGGGCGGCGCAGGGTCGGATCCGTCGATGCTGCGCACCACGGCGGTTCGCGATGGCGATGGCTGGGTGATCAACGGCCGCAAGAAGTTCATCACCGGCGCCGAAGGGGCCAGCGTGGGCATCGTGATGGCGCGAACCGGCGATGGCGAACGCGCGCAGGCCACGATGTTCCTCGTCGACCTGCCGCATCCGGCCATCCGCACCGAGCGCGTGCTCGACACCATCGACAGCTCGATGCCGGGTGGTCACGCGCAGGTCCTCATCGACGGGTTGCGCGTGCCTGCCGACCAGGTCCTCGGCGAGGTCAACGAAGGTTTCCGCTATGCGCAGGTACGGCTGTCGCCGGCGCGGCTGTCCCATTGCATGCGCTGGTTCGGTACGGTCACGCGGGCGGACGAGATCGCACGGGCCTACGCCACCACGCGCAAGGCGTTCGGCAAGCTGCTGATAGACCATGAAGGCGTGGGGTTCATGCTTGCAGAGAACCTGATCGACCTGCAGCAGGCTGCGCTGATGATCGACTGGTGCGCCGGCGTGCTCGACACGGGGTCGGCGGGCACCACCGAGAGCTCGATGGCCAAGGTCGCGGTCTCTGAAGCGCTGTTCCGTGTCGCGGACCGATGCGTCCAGATACTGGGCGGAAATGGCGTGTCGCGTGACACGATCGTCGACCAGGCATTCCGTGAACTGCGCGCATTCCGGATCTACGATGGCCCGACTGAAGTCCACAAGTGGTCGCTCGCGAAGAAGATCAAGCGCGACACGCTCGAGGCGTCGCAACGTTCGGATGCTGAAAGCCGATACTAATCCTGCGCCGCGCCTCCGTGAATACGGGTTGCCGCAGAGCCCGCGCATGGCGTTGATGCCGTTCAGTTAGCCGCTGTCGTTCCCGCCTGCGCGGGAACGACAGTCGTGGTCGAATGTTTCCCCCGAACGGGTATTGTCCCGAGTAGCGGAGTGCGGCCAGAATTCGCACCGGGAATTCGATGCAAGTTATCAATGTGTTTGCGAATGTTCACGATCTGATGTTCGCAGCGCGACTACACTTTTCCCCGATTTGCGGCAACGCACCCCGCCACCGGCGGCGGTAGCGTCTGCACGACGCCATGCCCATCGCGGGCTGGCCATCCGGCGTGGTTCCTCGGTGCCCGCCGGATCCCGTAGGCCTGTCCTGCCGCCTTTCTCCTGCGGCCAGGTCCGATCGGGTTCCGTGTCTCCGTGCCGCATCTCATCTGCCGATAACGGACCCCAGGCGCGCGCACGCTTCCAGCAGGCGGGCCGGCGCTCGGGCATAGAAGAGACAGGCTGCGGATCCCATGGATTCACTGATGACGCAACCTTCGTGCGCCGGCACCGGTCGCGCCCGGCGCAAGACCTTGCGTCGGCGCATGCCGGCCGGGCTCGCGGCCGGCCTGGCGGCGGCACTTTGCTGCATGCCGGCACCCGCGCAGGCGGACGCTGAATACGCCGAATACGATGCCCTGATCCAGCGCGCCCGCGCCGGCGACTACGGCAGTGCGCTGGCAGCGCTGCGCGAGCGCGTGGCCAGCGCTCCCTCGGACCGGCGCGCGGCGTTTGACCGGATCATCATCGCCGGCTGGGCCGGACGTTCCGACGAGGTGCTGGCCGCTTACAGCGAACTGGAACAGGCGGGCGCCGCGCGCACCGCGCCGCCGCAGGTGCTGGCCGCGGCCGCGGGCGCGCTGCGCGACCAGAAGCGCTGGGACGAGGCGCTGGCGCGCTACCGCGAAGGACGCCGGCGTTTTCCTGCCGAGCCGGTGTTCGTGCTGGGCGAGGTCGGCGTGCTGGCCGACAGCGGCCAGGCCGCGCAGGCTGTCGCCGCGGGCCAGGCACTGGTGCGCAGGCAGCCGGATGATGTCGACAGCCGCCTGGCGCTGGCCTACGCGCAGGCCCGCGCCGGCGAACCGTACGAGGCCCTGTTCGAGGCCGACCAGGCCTATACCCGTGCGCCCACACGCGCCGACGCCGTGCGCGCATACGTGGCCGCGCTGCAGCGCGCCGGCCTGCCCGACGCCGCGCTGCGCGTTGCCGGCGAGCATCCGGCGCTGTTCGACACCGCTGCCAGGCAGGCGCTGGAACTGGATGCCGCCGCCGAACTGGTGCGGCTGGCCGACATGCCCACGCGGATGGAAGCCGAGCGCTTTGCCGTCGCCGACCGTGCGCTGGCGCGCTACGATGCACTGCTGCCGGCGCTGAAGGACGCAAAGGACGGCCTGGGCGAGGCGCTGTACCGCCGCGCCCGCATCGACCGCCTCGGCGCGCTGCACGCGCGCTTGCGCATGCAGGACGTGGTCGACAGCTACGAGGCGCTGCGCGCCGAGGGCGTCGCCGTGCCCGTCTATGCGCTGGGCGACGTCGCCTCGGCCTACCTCTACCTGCGCCACCCCGAGCAGGCCGCCGAATTGTTCCGCCAGGTGCGCGCAGCCTATCCGCCCGGACTCGACCCTGAAACGCGCCTGAAGGCCCAGACCGGCCTGTACTACGCCAATGCCGAGGCCGAAGCCTTCGACCCCGCGGGCGAGGCGGTGAGCGAGGCCCGCGCCGAGCAGCCGCAATGGCGCTGGGTGCGCGGCCAGCCGACGCGCCAGCCCAACGACCTGTGGCTGTCCGCCGAGCAGACCGCCACGCGTGCGCGCCTGCAGGCCGACGACACCCCGCAGGCCCAGCAACGCACGGAAGACCTGGTGCGCAACGCGCCCGGCCATTCCGGCCTGCGCGCGGGCCTGGCCAATGTCTACCTGGCGCGCGGCTGGCCGCGCGCCGCCGAGCAGGAACTGAAGGCCGCCGAAACGCTGGCGCCGCGCGCGCTCGCGGTGGAAGTGCAGCAGGGCCACGCCGCGCTCGACCTGCAGGAATGGCGCCAGGCGGAGATGCTGCGCGACGACACCCTGGCGCGCTTCCCGGAAGACCTGACCGCCCGCCGCCTGGCGCGCGAATGGGCCGTGCACAACAAGGCCGAGTTGCGTATCGAAGGCTATCGCGGCCTGGCCAACGACAGCCCGGTGGTGGGCGACGGCAACTTCGGCATCGAGTCGGTGCTGTACACCCCGCCGATCGACTATGACTGGCGCGCCTTCGGCGGCGTGGGCTATGCCACCGGCCGCTTCGACGAAGGGCGTGTCGACTACCGCTGGGCCCGCGCCGGCGTACAGCGGCGCGTGCGCGACCTGACCCTCGAAGCCGAGCTGTCCACGCACGGGTATGGCTATGGCGCGCGCCAGGGCGGCCGGGTGGCGGTGGACTATGACCTGGACGATCGCTGGCGCATCGGCGCCTCGGCCGCGATGCGCTCGACCGCCACGCCGCTGCGGGCGCTGCTCAACGGCGTCTATGCCAACAACGTGCAGGTCTACGGCCGCTGGCGCGCCAGCGAGGCCAGCGAGTGGATGCTGACGGTGGCGCCGTCGCACTTCAGCGACGGCAATGACCGGCTCGAAGGCGGCATCGCCGGCGTGCAGCGGATCTACACCGCGCCGCACCTGAAGGCCGACCTGCTGGTGGACCTGTGGAGCTCGCGCAACAGCCGCACCGACGTGCCGTACTACAGCCCGCGCGCGGACCTGACGGTGCTGCCGTCGGCCCGGCTCACGCACACGCTGTACCGCCGCTACGAGACCGCCTGGGAGCAGCAGTTCCTGGCGGGCGCCGGCACGTACAGCCAGCAACGCTTCGGCACCGGCGCGATCCTGCTGCTCGGCTATGGCCAGCGCTACCGCACCAACGACGTGTTCGACGTGGGCGCCACCGTCACCGCCACCAGCCGGCCCTATGACGGCCAGCGCGAGCGCGAGTTGCGCATCGTGTTCGACCTGACCTATCGATTCTGATCCCGACTCTGACCCCGACTCTGACCCGGACCCCCGCCATGACACGATTCCCGCAGCGCGCCTGGCGCCGCCTGCTCTGGCTGCTGCTGGCCGCATGCCTGCTGGCCGGCTGCGCCAAGGACATCCCGGTGTTCACGCCGCCGGCGCAGCGCCCGCTCGCCGCCGCCGAGCAGCCCTGGCCGGCCAACCACCTGGTGGTGCTGGCCTACCACGATGTCGAAGACAAGGACCCCGACCAGGCCTACCTGAGCGTGCGTACCGACCACCTGATCGGCCAGCTGGCCTGGCTGCGCGAGAACGGCTACCAGGCGGTTTCGGTGGACCAGGTGCTGGCCGCGCGCCGCGGCGGCAAGCCGTTGCCCGCGCGCGCGGTGCTGCTGACCTTCGACGACGGCTACCGCAGCTTCCATGCGCGCGTGCTGCCGATCCTGAAGGCGTACCGCTGGCCCGCGGTGCTGGCGCCGGTCGGCGCATGGCTCGACACGCCCGCAGGCCAGCCGGTCGATTTCGGCGGCACGCCCACCGCGCGGGATCGCCTGCTGACCTGGCCGCAGCTGCGCGAGATTTCCGCCTCCGGGCTGGTCGAGATCGGCGCACATACCGATGCCTTGCACTACGGCATCAACGCCAACCCGCAAGGCAATACCGAGCCGGCCGCCGCGGTGCGCGGCTTCGATGCCGGCACCGGCCGCTATGAAACCGACGCCGCCTACGAAACGCGCGTGCGCACCGACGTGCAGCGCATCACCAGGAAGATCCACGCCGTCACCGGCAAGCCGGTGCGCGTGTGGATCTGGCCGTATGGCGCCGAAGGCGGCACCGCGCTGCGCATCATCGGCGAGAACGGCTACGAGATGGCGCTGACACTGGAAGACGGCCTGGCCAGGGTCGACAAGCTGATGTCCGGCGCGCGCATGCTGCTCGCCGACGATCCGGGCCTGCGCGCCTTCGCGCAGTCGGTGGCGACGATGGAAGAGCCGAGTGCCATGCGCGTCGCGCACGTCGACCTGGACTACGTCTATGACCCGGACCCGGCCCAGCTCAACCGCAACCTCGACCAGCTGGTGCAGCGCATCTATGACCTGAAGATCAACACGGTTTTCCTGCAGGCCTTCTCCGACGAAGACGGCGACGGCCTGGTCAGGTCGGTGTACTTCCCGAACCGCTGGCTGCCGATGCGCACCGACCTGTTCAACCGCGTGGCATGGCAGCTCGACAACCGCACCAACGCCAAGGTCTACGCCTGGATGCCGGTGCTGAGCTTCGACATGGACCCGTCGCTGCCGCGCGTGACGCGCTGGGATCCGGCCGCCAACCGCGCCGAGGTCGACGCGAAGCAGTACCGCCGCCTGTCGCCGTTCGACCCGGTGGCGCGCCAGCGCATCACCGAAGTCTATGAAGACCTGGCCCGCCACGCCTTCTTCGAGGGCCTGCTGTTCCACGACGACGCCATCCTTGGCGACTTCGAGGACGCCAGCGCGCCGGCACTGGCCGCGTACCGCAAGGCCGGGCTGCCGGACAATGTTGCCGCGCTGCGCACCGACCCCGAAACCATGCAGCGCTGGACGCGCATGAAGAGCCGTGCCCTGGTCGATTTCACGCAGGAGCTGACGCAGCGCGTGCGCGCCATCCGTGGCCCGGCGATCAAGACCGCGCGCAACATCTTCGCCATGCCCATCCTGCAGCCGCAGAGCGAAGCCTGGTTCGCGCAGAACCTCGACGACTTCCTGGCCGCGTACGACTGGACCGCGCCGATGGCGATGCCGTACATGGAGCAGGTGCCGCGCGGGCAGGAGCACCAGTGGCTCGACCGCATCGTCGACGCGGTGGCACAGCGTCCCGGCGCGCTGCGGCGCACGGTGTTCGAGCTGCAGGCGCGCGACTGGCGCAAGCCCGAGACGCCCGTCGACAGCAAGGTGCTGGCCGGCTGGATGCAGCGCCTGCAGCGGCGCGGCGCGCTCAGCTTCGGCTACTACCCCGACGACTTCCTGAACAACCAGCCCCGGCTCGACCTGATCCGCCCGGCGCTGTCTAACGCCTGGTACCCCGCACCATGATCGAGAGACTGTTTGCCCTGGTCATCCTGTGCATCGCGCTGGCGCTGCCGTTCGCGCTGGCCGCGCTTGCCACCGGCGACCTGCTGCTGGCCTTCGTGTTCTTCTATCCGCTGTTCATGTCCGGCCTGTGGATGGCCGGCGGCGTGTACTTCTGGCTGCACTGGGAGCGCAAATGGCAGTGGGGCGAGAACCGGATGCCGCCCGACGTGCCCGGCTCGCCGTTCATCTCGATCCTGGTGCCCTGCTACAACGAAGAGCAGAGCGGCGAGGAGACGCTGCTGGCGGCACTGGGACAGCGCTATCCCAACTTTGAAGTGATCGCCATCAACGACGGCTCGCGCGACGGCACCGGCGCCGTGCTGGAAGCGCTGGCGCGGCGCCATGAACGGCTGCGCGTGGTGCACCTGGCGCAGAACCAGGGCAAGGCGATGGCGCTGCGCATGGGCGCGCTGGCCGCGCGCGGCGAATACCTGGTCTGCATCGACGGCGACGCCGCGCTGGACCCGGACGCCGCCGCCTACCTGGTCGCGCCGATGGTGGCCAACCCGCGCGTGGGCGCGGTCACCGGCAACCCGCGCATCCGCACCCGCTCGACGCTGGTGGGGCGCATCCAGGTCGGCGAGTTTTCGTCGATCATCGGGCTGATCAAGCGCACCCAGCGCGTCTATGGCCAGGTCTTCACCGTATCGGGCGTGGTCGCCGCGTTCCGCCGCCGCGCGCTGGACCGCGTCGGCTACTGGAGCCTGGACATGATCACCGAGGACATCGACATCAGCTGGAAGCTGCAGCGCGACCACTGGTCGATCTTCTACGAGCCGCGCGCGCTGTGCTGGATCCTGATGCCCGAGACCGTGCGCGGGCTGTTCAAGCAGCGGCTGCGCTGGGCCCAGGGCGGCGCCGAAGTGTTCATGAAAAACGTGCGCTCGATCTGGATCTGGCGCCACCGCCGGCTGTGGCCGCTGATGGCGGAGTACTGCCTGTCGGCGAGCTGGGCCTTTGCCTTTGCCATGTCGATCGTGTTGTGGGCGCTGGGGCACTTCATCGAGCTGCCGGCGCATATCCGCATCCAGAAGCTGATGCCGCCCGGCTTTACCGGCATGGTGCTGGCGGCCGTCTGCATCCTGCAGTTCATGATCAGCGTGGCGATCGACCGGCGCTACGAGCCGCGCCTGGGGCGCACGCTGTACTGGATCATCTGGTACCCGCTGGCGTACTGGCTGGTCGGCATGTTCACCACGCTGCTGGCCTTCCCCAAGGTCATGCTCAAGACCCGGCGCAAGCGTGCGCGCTGGGACAGTCCCGATCGCGGCATCCAATCGATGAAATCGTCATGAATCCCGACCACATGATCATCCGCACCCGGCGCGCACCGCTGCGCCGGGCGTTCGACGCGGTGCTGACCGCGCTGGCGTGGACCGGCTTCTTCTACCTCTTCGCCAGCGGCATCCGCGACATCCTGCTGGAAGCGTCGGCCGGCCCCGACGTGCCGTTCTGGTCCGCGATGATGCCCACCATGGGCACGCTGTCGGTGTACGTGCTGGTGGGCGTGTTCAACGGCGTGGTGCTGCTGGTGTGGGCGCTGTACAACCAGGTCCGCTTTGCCGGGATGGACCGCCGCAAGCCGCTGCCGCCGCTGGGCGACGACGAGCTGGTGGCCAGTTTCGGGCTGCCGGGCCAGCGTGTGCGCTCCCTGCAGCAGGCCAGGGTGGCGGTGATCGACCACGACCACGACGGCGGCATCGCCGGCGTGCGGCTGGGTGAGGAATGGACTGTCGCGCCGGTCAGGCCTGCAGTGGCAGCTTCGGCAGAAGCTTGTCCAGCGTGATCGGGTAGTCGCGCACGCGCACGCCGCACGCGTTGTAGACCGCGTTGGCGACGGCCGCCGCCACGCCGGCGATGCCCAGCTCGCCCACGCCCTTGGCCTTCATCGGCGAGGAGAGCGGGTCGGTTTCGTCGAGGAAGACAACCTCCTGGTGCGGGATATCGCCATGCACTGGCACCTCGTAGCCGGCCAGGTCGTGGTTGACGAAGCAGCCCAGGCGCCTGTCGATGGCCAGTTCCTCCATCAGCGCCGCGCCCACGCCCATGGTCATGGCGCCGATCACCTGGCTGCGCGCCGACTTGGGATTGAGGATGCGGCCCGCCGCGCAGACCGCCAGCATGCGCCGCACGCGGATCTCGCCGGTGGCGGCATCCACTGCCGCCTCGACGAAATGGCCGCCGAAGGTGGATTGCTGGTAGCGCTTGTCGAGGTCGCCGAACTCCATCACATCCTCGGCCGCCAGGCTGCCTTCCGGCGCGCTGGCGGCAATGCTGGCCAGCGGCACGCTGCGCCCGCCGGCGCGGACCTGGCTGTTCTCGAACACCGCCTGGCGCGGATCCAGCCCGGCGTGCTGCGCGATTGCGTCGCGCAGCTTGACGCAGGCCGCATAGACGCCGGCGGTGGAACTGTTGCCGCCCCACTGGCCGCCCGAGCCGGACGACACCGGGAAGTCCGAGTCGCCGAGCCGCACCAGCACTTTCTCCAGCGGCACGCCCATCATCTCCGCGGCGGTCTGCGCGATGATGGTGTAGCTGCCGGTGCCGATATCGGTCATGTCGGTTTCCACCGTGACCATGCCGCTGCCGTCCACGCGCACGCGCGCGGCGGACTTCATCACCTGGTTGTTGCGGAAGGCCGCGGCCATGCCCAGGCCGACCAGCCATTGCCCTTCGCGGCGGGTGCCGGGACGGGCGTTGCGCGCCTGCCAGCCGAAGCGCTCGGCGCCGATGCGCAGGCAGTCGGCGAGCCGGCGCTGCGAGAACGGCCGTCCGGGCTTCTCCGGATCGACCTGGGTGTCGTTGAGGATGCGGAAAGCGACCGGATCCA
Organism: Cupriavidus oxalaticus; assembly: GCF_016894385.1. NCBI lineage: Bacteria > Pseudomonadati > Pseudomonadota > Betaproteobacteria > Burkholderiales > Burkholderiaceae > Cupriavidus > Cupriavidus oxalaticus. The sequence continues at coordinate 1,666,397 of NZ_CP069811.1, read as the reverse complement.
TGCCCAGCCTCTCCGCCATCTCGTCCATGGCGATTTCCAGCGCCATCATGCCCGGCGCTTCGCCGGGCGCACGCATGGCGTTGCCTTCGGGCAGGTCCAGCGCGGCCAGCCGCAGCGTGCTGAGCCGGTTGGGCGCGGCATAGAGCAGGCGGGTTTGCTGGATCGCATTCTCCGGCTTGCCGCCGGGCAGGTCGCCCGACCAGCTGTCATGCCCGATCGCGGTCAGCTTGCCGTCCGGCGTGGCGCCCAGCCTGATGTGCTGGATCGTGGCCGGGCGGTGCGTGGTGTTGTTCATCATCAGGGGGCGGGTCAGCGCCACCTTGACCGGGCGCTTCACCGCGCGCGCGCCGATGGCCGCGAGCAGCGCGTCGGCGCGCACGAACAGCTTGCCGCCAAAGCCGCCGCCGATGAAGGGCGACACCACGCGCACGTTTTCCCTGGGAATCCCGAGCGTGGTGGCCAGGTCCGCGCGGCACCAGTCGATCATCTGGTTAGATGTCCACACCGTCAGCTTTTCGCCCTGCCACGCGGCGACGCTCGCATGCGGCTCCATCATCGCGTGCGACTGGTCGGGCGTGGTGTAGGTCGCGTCCAGCTTCACCGGCGCTGCAGCGAACGCGGCGGCAAAGTCGCCGATCGCGGAATCCGGCCGGTTCGGCACCTTCGCCGCGGCGTCGCGCGCCTGCGCCAGGTCGTAGCTCCCGCGCCGGCGGTCGTAGCGCACGCGCACCAGCTGCGCGGCCGCGCGCGCCTGCTCGAACGTCTGCGCGATCACCAGCGCGATCGCCTGGTGGTAGTGCTCGATTTCCGGCCCGCCCAGCAGCGTCGCGGTATTGCGCCCGGCCCTGGCCAGCTTGCCAGCGTTGGCAGCGGTAATGATCTCGATGACCCCCGGCGCGCGGCGTGCGTCGTCGAGCTGGATCGAGGCGATCCGTCCCTTGGCGATGCCGGCGCCGATCACATAGCCATAGGCGGCGTGCGGCGCCACGTCGTGGCGTTCATAGGCATAGGGCGCGGTGCCGGTGGCCTTGCGCGGACCGTCGATGCGGTCCACCGGCCGGCCGACCACGCGCAGCTGGTCGATCGGGTTGGTAGTGGCTGGCGTATCGAACTTCATGGGTCATCCTTTGGCCTGCGCCAGCGCGGCCGCAATGGTGCGATGGGCCAGGGCCAGCTTGAAGCGGTTGGCTTCGGTGGGGCGCGCCTCGGCAAGCAGGCGCTCGGAGACGGCGCGCGCGCCGCGCGGCAATTCGGCCTCGGCGGCTTCCACGCGCCAGGGCTTGGGGGCGACGCCGCCCAGCGCGATGCGGCCGGTGCCATCGCGCTGCACGATCGCCGCCACCGATACCAGCGCAAATGCGTATGAGGCGCGGTCGCGTACCTTGCGGTAGAGCTGCGTGCCGCCGACGGGCCTGGGCAGCGTCACCGCGGTGATCAGCTCGCCGGGCGCCAGCGTGGTTTCCACATGCGGGGTTTCGCCAGGCAGGCGGTGCAGTTCGACGATCGGGATCACGCGGGCCTGTCCGTCGGGCCGCACGGTCTCGACGCTGGCATCGAGCACGCGCATCGCCACGGCCATGTCGCTGGGATGCGTGGCGATGCACTGGCTGCTGCCGCCTACCACCGCCAGCTGCCGGCTGAAGCCGCCGATGGCGCTGCAGCCGCTGCCCGGCACGCGCTTGTTGCAGGGCAGGTTGGTGTCATAGAAGTACGGGCAGCGGGTGCGCTGCAGCAGGTTGCCGGCGGTCGTCGCGCGGTTGCGCAACTGGCCCGAGGCGCCGGCCAGCAGCGCGCGCGACAGCACGCCGTAGTCGCGGCGCACGCGCATGTCGGCGGCGAGGTCGGTATTGCGCACCAGCGCGCCGATGCGCAGGCCGCCTTCCGGCGTGGCCTCGATGCGATCCAGCGCCAGCCGGTTGACGTCGACCAGGTGCGCGGGCGACTCGATGCCGAGCTTCATCAGGTCGAGCAGGTTGGTGCCGCCGGCGATGAAGCGCGCGCCCGGCGTACGCAACGCGGCTGCCGCGGCCTCGGCGGGCGTCCTGGCGCGTTCATAGGTGAAGGGTTTCATGCCTTGCTCCCCGCAACCTCGGCGATCGCGTCGACGATGTTGGAATACGCCCCGCAGCGGCAGATATTGCCGCTCATGCGCTCGCGGATTTCCTCGGCGTTCAGCGGCGGCCGGGCCTTGAGGTCTGCCGTGACGTGGCTGGGGATGCCGTCGCGGATCTCGCCCAGCACCGCCACCGCCGAGCAGACCTGCCCGGGCGTGCAATAACCGCACTGGTAGCCGTCGTGGCGCACGAACGCGGCCTGCATCGGATGCAGCCGGCCCGGCGCGCCCAGCCCTTCGATGGTGGTGACCCTGGAGCCGTCGTGCATCACCGCCAGCGTCAGGCACGAGTTGATGCGCCGGCCATCGGCGATCACCGTGCACGCGCCGCACTGGCCGTGGTCGCAGCCCTTCTTGGCGCCGGTCAGGTGCATGTGCTCGCGCAGCGCGTCGAGCAGCGTGGTGCGGGTATCGAGTTGCAGTTGCCACGGCTTGCCGTTGACCTCCAGCGTGACGGCCGCGGTCTGTGCGACCTGGGAGCCGCCGGCGGCGGTGTCCTGGGCCGCGGCGGGCAGGGCGATGCCGGTGGCCGCGGCGGCGCCTGCCTTGAACAGGTCTCGGCGCGTGATCTTGATATCGCTGACGTCTTCCATGCGAGGCGGCTCCTTGTCTGGGCGCTTTCCGGAGGAAAAGCGAAACGCCGCCTGGGCGCGGCGTTGGGTTGGAGGGGCGGACAGGCCGGCCCGCCGGGGGGACCGGGCGCGGTCGAGTTAAACGGGTATTGAAAAAGGATAGGTCGGATCGAGGCGGGGTGGGATGAAGCCCGCAACGCGGCAGTGTCCCAACGGGGCATGCTGGCCGTAACGTAACGGTTTTGGCCGCAGAACCACCGGCTTGTCATTCCTGTTCGATACATCTATAGTTCCATTCATAGAACTATAGATACAAGAAAAGGAGCAAGGATGGAGACCCGAACCGGTGCGCTGGCTGGTGTCAAGGTGGTGGACATCACCGCCGTATTCATGGGCCCTTCGGCCACGCAGATGCTCGGCGACCTTGGCGCCGACGTGATCAAGGTGGAACCCCCCGGCGGCGACAGCACCCGCGCCATCGGCCCGTGCGGCAAGGACAGGATGGGCCCGCTCTTTCTCGGGCTGAACCGCAACAAGCGCAGCATCGTGCTGGACCTGAAATCCCCCGAAGGACGGCAGGCGCTGCTGCGGCTGGTCGAGGATGCGGACGTGCTCGCCTACAACGTCAGGCCGCAGGCCATGCAGCGGCTGGGGCTGGATTACGAAACCCTGGCCGCGATCAACCCGCGGCTGGTCTATGTGGGCATGTTCGGCTTCTCGCAACGGGGGCGCTATGCCCCGCAGGCCGCCTTCGACGACCTGATCCAGGCCGCCACCGGCCTGCCCCAGGCGGTGGCCATGGGCACCGGCGACATTCCGCGCTACCTGCCGCTGACCATCGCGGACCGTTCGGTCGGCCTGTATGCGTTCGGCGTGATCTGTGCCGCGCTCTATGCGCAGGCGCGTACCGGCAAGGGGCAGCGCGTCGACGTGCCGATGTTTGAAACCATGGTCCCGTACGTGATGGGCGACCACCTTTACGGCGAGACCTTCGTGCCGCCCAAGGGCGGGTTCGGCTACCCGCGGCTGCTGTCGCCGGAGCGCCGGCCGTACCGCACCCGCGACGGCCATGTCTGCTGCCTGATCTACCACGACCACCACTGGCGCGCCTTCCTCGAGGTGATCGGCAAGCCTGAGCTGTACGACAGCGACCCGCGCTTTGCCGATATCACCACCCGCACCGCGCACATCACCGACCTCTACACCATGGTCAGCGACGAGATGGCCAGGCGCACCACCGCGCAATGGCAGGACTTGCTCAAGGAGGCCGATATTCCCGTATTCCCCATGCACACCTTTGAATCGCTGCTCGACGATCCGCATCTGCATGACATCGGCTTCTTCAGCGAGTCGGAGCATCCGGCCGTCGGCCGCATCCGCGAAATGGCGATCCCGAGCGAATGGCACGGCACGCCGCCGGGCGGGCGCCGCCATGCGCCGGTGCTGGGCGAGCACAGCCGCGAAGTCTTGCGCGAAGCCGGCTATGGCGACGCGCAGATCGACGCACTGATGGCCTGCGGTGCATCGCGCGAGGCTGGCGTCGTCGCCACCACCGCTCCCGCCACCGGAGACCGCGCATGAACGCCGAACTGCTGAGCGAAATCCGCGGGCCCGTGCTGTGGTTGACCATCAACCGGCCGGAGCGGCGCAATGCGATCAGCCCCGCGGTGCTGGACGGCCTGCATGCGGGCATCGACCAGGCGGAACGCGATGACACGATCCGCGCCGTGGTGCTCACAGGCACGGGCGAGCAGGCCTTTTGCGCCGGCGCCGACCTGCAGACCGGCAAGTCCTTTGCTTTCGACTATGCCGAACCCTCGCAGCGCCTGGCCAACCTGCTGCGGCGCGCGCGCCAGGCCACCGTGCCGCTGGTGGCGCGCGTCAACGGCGCCTGCATGGCGGGCGGCATGGGCCTGTTGGCGATGTGCGACCTGGCGGTGGCCAGCGAGCGCGCGGTGTTCGGGCTGCCGGAAGTCAAGGTTGGCGTCTTTCCGGCGCAGGTATTGAGCGTGCTGCAGCACCTGGTGCCGCGCCGCGTGCTCAACGAACTGTGCCTGTGCGGCGAGCCGCTCGACGCTCAGCAGGCACTACAGGCGGGCCTGGTCAACTACGTCAGCGCCGATCTCGACGGCAAGCTTGACTGGCTGCTGGGCCGCCTGCTGGACAAGTCGCCCACTGCGGTCAAGCGCGGGCTCTACACCCTGAAGCACATCGATGCCATGCCGTTCGAGCAGTCGATGGCATTCACCGAAAGCCAGATCGGCCTGCTTGCCATGACCGAAGACGCGCGCGAAGGGCAGCTTGCCTTCCGCGAGAAGCGCAAGCCCGAGTGGACCGGCAGATAAGCAAGGAGACACAGCATGCAAGACAAGACAGCGCAGGCAGCGCGCACCGTAAGGATAGGCGGCGCCTCGGGCTTCTGGGGCGACAGCAGCGTCGGCGCGCCGCAACTGGTGCACCACGGCGACATCGATTACCTGGTGTTCGACTACCTGGCCGAGCTGACCATGTCGGTCCTGGCCGCGGCACGGCTGCGCAAGCCCGAACTCGGCTATGCCACCGACTTTGTCGCGGTGACCATGAAAAGCCTGCTGCGCGAGATCGTCGCGCGCAATATCCGCGTGGTCAGCAATGCCGGCGGCATCAACCCGCACGGCTGCGCGCAGGCACTCGCCGCGCTCGCGGCAGAGCAGGGCGTGCCGGTGCGTATCGCGGTGGTGGAGGGCGACGACGTCATGCCGCAGCTCGCCGGACTGCGCCAGGCCGGCGTCACCGACCTGCAGAAGGGACAACCCCTTCCGGAAAAGCTGGTCAGCGCCAACGCCTACCTTGGCGCATTGCCGATCCGGCAGGCGCTCGACCAGGGCGCGCAGATCGTGATCACCGGCCGCTGCGTGGACAGCGCGGTCACGCTGGGCGTGCTGATGCACGAGTTCGGCTGGCAGCCGGACGACTATGACCGGCTGGCGCAGGGCAGCCTGGCGGGCCATATCATCGAGTGCGGCTGCCAGGCCACCGGCGGGCTGCATACCGACTGGGAGAGCGTGCCGGATTGGCCCAACATCGGCTATCCAGTGGTGGAGTGCAGTCCCGACGGCAGCTTCACGGTCGGCAAGCCGCCGGGCACCGGCGGGCTGGTCAGCACCGCAACCGTCGGGGAGCAGGTGCTGTACGAGATCGGCGATCCCGCGGCTTACCTGCTGCCCGACGCCACCTGCGATTTCACGCAGGTGGCGCTGCGCCAGGCGGGACCCGACCTGGTGCACGTCAGCGGGGCGCGCGGCCGCGCGCCGGGCGGCAGCTACAAGGTCAGCGCCACCTATGTCGACGGTTTTCGCTGCAATGCGCAGCTGACCATTGTCGGCATCGATGCCGTGGCCAAGGCCGAGCGCACCGCCGAAGCGATCCTGTCGCGCACGCGCAGGCTCTTTGCCGAGCACGGCTGGGGCGACTACACCCGTACCCGCGCCGAGGTGCTCGGCGCGGAATCGTGCTACGGCCCGCATGCCGCCGCGCGCGCCACGCGCGAGGCCATCATGCGGCTGGCGGTGATGCATCCGGAAAAGGCCGCGCTGGAACTGTTCGCGCGCGAGATTGCCGCGGCCGGCACCAGCTGGGCGCCGGGCACCACCGGATCGGGCGGCGGACGCGCCAGCCCGTCGCCGTCGATCCGGCAGTATGCGTTCCTGCTCGACAAAGCCAGGCTGGCGCCGGCGGTCGTCATGGACGGCGTGCGCATGCCGGTTGCGATCCCGGCGACGGCCGGCAGCGCTGAGCCGGCACGGCCCGCCGCGGCGGGCGATGGCGCCGGCGCCGGCGAAGGTGCGCGGACAGTGCCCGCAGGCGACCGCATCGAAGTCCCGCTGATCCGTCTCGCCTACGGCCGCAGCGGCGACAAGGGCGATATCTCCAACATCGGCCTGATCGCGCGCCAGCCGGCTTACCTGCCGGTGCTGCGCGCGGAGGTCACCGCGGCGCGCGTCGCGGAGTGGCTCGGCCACCTGGTGCAGGGGCCGGTGTCGCGCCATGAGCTGCCGGGCTTCGACGCGCTCAACTTTGTCTGCGAGGCCGCGCTCGACGGCGGCGGGATGGCCTCGCTGCGCAATGATCCGCTGGGCAAGGGCATGGCGCAGATCCTGCTGTCGATGCCGGTCAGCGTGCCCCGGAGCCTGCTGCCGAGCCTGCTGCCATGACGCGTGCCACGACAGCCGGTCCTGCGGCCGCCGACAGCGCCGTGCTGCCCGACGACAACGCCGGCGGCGTGACCCGCTACCGCCAGCTCGCCAGCGTGTTGCGCCACAAGATCGTCGCCGGCGAATACCCCGTGGGGTTCCAGTTGCCCACGGTCGAGCAACTGGCACAGGCGTACGGCATCGCCAAGGTCACCGTGCGCCAGGCGTACGCCTTGCTGACCGAAGAGGGCCTGATCACCAGCCAGCGCGGACGCGGCACGCACGTGATCATGGTGCCATCGGGCCCCGGCGAGGGCATGCGTTCGGCCATCAACGACGTGGCCGTTGGCCCGAATGCGCTCGAGATCCGCATTCTCGAGAAGCGCAGGGAAGCCCGGCTGCCGCCTGGGCTCGCCGGCAGCGGCGTACCGATGGAAGGCGGCTATGTGATGCTGCGCAAGCTGCATGTGCACGACGGCATGCCGTTCTGCCTGATCGAGCTGTACGTCGCGGCGACGGTGTTTGCGAGCTTTCCGCGCGGCGGCGAGAAGCATCACAAGATCGCGCACCTGCTGCGCCAGTCGCAGGGCGAGCGCCTCGGCATGATGCGCCAGACCATGACGGTGGAACCCGCCGACGCGGTGCTGGCGCGCGAGCTGGACTATGCCTTCGCCGCACCCGTTGCCCGCATCGTGCGGACGACGCTCGACATCGACGGCAACGTGCTGACGGCCGGCGTGTTCTGGTACCGCGGCGACCGTTTCATCCTCGACGTGGAAATGCCGGCGAGGCTCACCGAGCGCTATCCCGACCTGGCGATCCCCAAGTCCGCCGCCAGGCCCGACCACCAGAATGGAGACCTTGCATGAGCTGTCCTTGAGGCGCAGCCGGCGGGTCGCCACGCAATCGATCCACACAACAGATGCCAAAGGCACGAGGAGACCACATGATCCATCGAATCCGGCTGCGCACGGTTGCCTGCGCGATGCTGCCAATGCTGGCCGCGGCCATTTCCCCGGGCAACGCCGCCGCGGCCAGCGCCGGCGGCTATCCCGAAAAAGCCGTCCGCGTCATCGTGCCGTTCCCGGCGGGAAGCGGCACCGACAACAGTGCCCGCTTTATCGGCGAGCGCATCACCGCGCAGACCGGCAAGCCCATCGTGGTAGACAACCGCCCCGGCGCCAACGGCTTTATCGCCGCCAAGGCGGCGGCCACGGCGGCCAGCGACGGCTACACCATGCTGGTCACCACCAATACCACGCATGCCGCCAATGCCTCGCTGTTCAAGAAGCTGCCCTACGACCCCGTCAAAGACTTCGCGCCGGCTTCGCTGATCGCCAAGAGCGGGCTGGTGCTCGTGGTGCCGCCCGACAGCCCGGTGCGCACGCTGGCCGACCTGACCGCGCTGGCCAGGTCGCGGCAGGGCCAGCTTACCTTTGCGAGCGGCAGTTCCTCGACACGCATCGCCAGCGAGCTGTACAAGATGATGGCCGGTGTGCAGGCCTTGCATGTGCCGTACAAGGGGGTGCCGCTGGCGCTGACCGACCTGATGGGCCACCAGGTCGACTTCATGATCTCCGACATCTCGCCCGCGCTGACGCTGATCCAGGGCGGCAAGCTACGTGCGGTCGCGGTGACCACCGCACAGCGCAATCCGGTGCTCCGGGACGTACCGACCATGGCTGAAAGCGGCTTGCCCGGCTACGAAATGGTGGCCTGGTCTGCTGCATTCTTCCCGGCCGGGACACCCGCGCCGGTCGTGGAGCGAATGAGCCGGTTGATCGCCAAGGGCCTGGATGGTCCGGCGGCGACGGATTACTTTGCGCGCACCGGCAGCCAGCCCGCGTCATCGACTCCGGAGGAACTGGCCGCCTTCGTGCGGAGTGAGACGCAGAAGTGGGCGAAGGTAATCAAGGCAGCCGGGATCGAGCCCGAGTGAACGCGGCGCCTCCCTGGCAGCAGCGGGGTAGGTTACGTGCCATCGGACACGGACAACGGGTAATCCATTAGTCGCGACCCTGTTTATTTACGCCGGATAATCGCTTATAAATACGTGACATGCTGCGGCTGATGTCACGCATCATGACTCCGCCCGCCGGGACGCCTGCGGGCATTTTTTTATCCTGAATTATTCGGAATCGATATTAATCGGTGATTTTATTTTGCCGGGTTATTATTCGACTGGTGATAACCCTGATTTTTGCCGGGAACATTACAAAAACGCAATCTTTCTCGCCATGCCCGGCATTTGACATGATTTTTCCGTAACCGTCAACGATGACGGGAACGCCGCTTCCAGCAAGGAGTTTCGGGAATAGACAAGGCATATTCATGTGTCTTGCCCACTGATGCGGGATTAACCTGAATCCCGTCTTCCATTTCTACCGGTCATTAATCGACGGGCTAGTGAAAACCCTGCTGCCGGTTCGCCTTGACTTACTTGATATATCACATACTGTGTATCCCATCGCATCTCGTAGTTTTGATTACAGGTGAGTGCGGGAGACGTCGCTATGGCGTCGCGATAAAAGGCAGTAAATGCCAACGACACAGGAGACAGAAAATGCCAGGAGCCACCTGCAAGTTGACGCGCATGGCGTCCCCACCTTCGTTCATTCCCACGGATTTCCCGAAACACACGGTTCAAGGAGCGCGCTATGAGTAACGCAACGGCAGGGGCCCTGAGCCCCAATCAGGGAGCTTCGGAATCCACGCGCTGGATCCAGCTGCTCGTCGGCGTGGTCTGCATGATCGCCACGGCCAACATCCAGTACGCCTGGACGCTGTTCGTGCCTGAGATCCAGGATACCTACGGCTGGTCACGCGCCAGCATCCAGATTGCCTTTACCGTGTTCGTGCTGGTGCAGACCTGGCTGGCGCCGATCGAGGGCTACTTCATCGACAAGTTCGGGCCGCGCATGATGGTGGCCTTCGGCGCGCTCTTTATCGGCACGGCGTGGGTCATCAACTCGCAGGCGACCACGCTGATGGGCTTCTACGTCGGCGCCGCCGTCGGCGGCCTGGGCGTGGGCTCCATCTACGCGACCTGCATCAACAACGCGCTGAAGTGGTTCCCGGACCGCCGCGGCCTCGCGGTCGGCCTGACCGCCGGCGGCTATGGCGCGGGCTCGGCGGCGACCATCCTGCCGATCGCGGCGATGATCGAGTCGCAGGGTTTCCAGCACACCTTCCTGTTCTTCGGCCTGCTGCAGGGGTCGCTGGCCTTTGTCGCGGCGTGGTTCCTGCGCTCGCCCAAGACCGGCGAGGTGCGGGGGTCGAAGAAGCTGGCCCAGGCCACGCGCGACTACACCCTCAAGGAAGCGCTGTGCACCAGGCTGTTCTGGCTGATGCTGGTGATGTTCGTGCTGGTGGTCACGGGCGGCATGATGGCCGTGGCGCAGCTCGGTGTCATCGCCAAGGACCTTGGCGTGAAGGAATTCCAGGTCGACCTGCACTTCTTCGTGATGGCTGCACTGCCGCTCGCCCTGATGCTGGACCGCATCATGAACGGCATCTCGCGTCCGCTGTTCGGCTGGATCTCGGACAACATCGGCCGTGAAAAGACCATGGTGATCGCCTTTACGCTGGAAGGGCTGGGCATCATCGCGCTGGGCTACTTCGGCAGCAACCCGTACGCCTTCCTGATCCTGTCCGGCGTGGTGTTCCTGGCCTGGGGCGAAGTCTACTCGCTGTTCTCGGCACTGGCGGGCGATGCCTTCGGCACCAAGCACATCGGCAAGATCTACGGCGTGCTGTACACCGCCAAGGGCATCGGCGCACTGTTCGTGCCGATCGGCAACCTGCTGATGGAAGCCACCGGCACGTGGTCGACGGTGCTCTACACGGTGGCGGTGATGGACCTGACCGCGGCGTTCCTTGCCATCATGGTGCTGCGGCCGGTGCTTGCCTCGCACGTTGCGACATCGAGGCAGCGGTTTGCGCAGGAATCTGCCGCGGCCGGCGCGCAAGTGGCGGCTTGACCCGCGCACCGCGCATCAGATAGACGGATCCACTGGTAGTCGGCTGGGCGGGCTTCTTCGGAAGCCCGCTTTTTTTTCAGCCTTGGCACCAGCCGGGCAGCCGGCTTGCCTGCCTTGGCGATCACTATTTCTTCACCATTGGCCGCGGCGTCGACCAACCGGGAAAACTGAGCCTTGGCTTCGTGAATATTGACTGTCGGCTGGTTCCTCTGGACTTAGTCCAAGTTAGTCCAGTTCGATGGCACGGGTCAACTCGTTGTCGGATTTCTGCCGGCGCAAAACTGTACTCCTCACCCATCCCGCCCTGTGTACGTCTGCGGCGCCACCTTCCCGGCCTACTCTGGTGTCATCGCAACAATCCGGACGCGACCCCTGGTCCAGCAGCTCCGGATGCCCCCGCCGTTACAGGACACCACGCCAATGAGCACCCCGACCCCCGAGAAAGGCCATATCGCCCCCTATACCCATCCCGCCGCCGGCTGGGGTGCGCTGAAATACGTTGCCATCAACCTGATCAAGGAGAAGGTGGCCGGCGGCAAGTACAAGATGCTGTTCAAGCAGAACCAGGCCGACGGCTTCGACTGCCCTGGTTGCGCCTGGCCCGACCGCCAGCACGCATCGACCTTCGAGTTCTGCGAGAACGGCGTCAAGGCGGTGGCCGCGGAAGCCACGAGCCTGCGCGTCACGCCGGAATTCTTTGCGCAGCACACGGTGACGGAGCTGATGGCGCAGACCGATTACGAGCTGGAGCAGCACGGGCGCCTGACGCACCCCATGGTCTACGATGCGCAGACCGACAAGTACCGCGCGATCGCCTGGGACGAGGCCTTTGCCATGATCGGCCGCCACCTGAATGCGCTGCCGGACCCGAACCAGGCCGCGTTCTACACCTCGGGCCGCGCCAGCAACGAGGCCGCGTTCCTGTATCAGCTGTTCGTGCGCGCCTACGGCACCAACAACTTCCCCGACTGCTCGAACATGTGCCACGAAGCCACCAGCCGCGGCCTGCCGCTGACGGTGGGCGTGGGCAAGGCCACCGTGGTGCTCGATGACTTCGAGCATGCCGACACCATCCTGCTGTTCGGCCACAACGCGGCCACCAACCATCCGCGCATGCTGGGTGATCTGCGCGAGTGCGCCCGGCGCGGCGCGACCATCGTGTCGATCAACCCGCTGCGCGAGCGCGGCGTGGAGCGCTTTACCAGCCCGCAGCATCCGGTGGAGATGCTGATGGGCTCCAGCACCAGGATTGCGTCGATGTTCGTGCAGCCCAGGCTGGGCGGGGACTTCGCGCTGATCAAGGGCATGGCCAAGCGGCTGGTCGAACTCGACGACGAGGCGATCCGGCATGGCCGCGAGCGCCTGTTCGACGTCGATTTCGTGCGCGAGCACACCATCGGCTTCGGCGCCTTCGTTGAAGACCTGCGCGCGGAAAGCTGGGCCGACATTGTCTCCGAGTCGGGCGTTTCGCTGGAAGACATCGACGCGCTGACGCAGGTCTATGCGCGCGGCAAGCGCGTGATCGCCTGCTGGGGCATGGGCCTGACGCAACACAAGCATTCGGTGCCGACCGTGCAGCTGCTGTCCAACCTGATGATGATGCGCGGCAATATCGGCCGCGAAGGTGCCGGGCTGCTGCCGGTGCGCGGGCATTCGAACGTGCAGGGTGACCGCACCGTCGGCATCGAGGAAAAGCCGGAAGCCGCGTTCCTGGACCGCCTGGGCGCCGCCTTCGGCTTCGAGCCGCCGCGCGAGCATGGCTATGACGTGGTCGAGACCATTGCCGCCATGCTGGAGGGCAAGGTCAGGGTGTTTGTCGGACTGGGCGGCAATTTCTCGACCGCCACGCCGGACACGCCGCGCACGCACGAGGCGCTGCGCCAGTGTGCGCTGACGGTGAATATCGCCACCAAGCTCAATCGCAGCCACCTGGTGCACGGCAAGGAGTCGCTGATCCTGCCGACGCTGGGCCGCACCGAGATCGACATGCAGGCGGGCGTGCCGCAGGGCGTGACGGTGGAGGACTCGGTCTGCATGGTGCACATCTCCTTCGGCATGAACGCGCCGGCATCGCCGCACCTGCTGTCGGAGACTGCGATCATCGCGCGCATGGCGGCAGCCACGCTCGGCTCGGACAAGATCGACTGGCTCTGGTACGCGCAGGACTATGCGCGCATCCGCGATGCCATCGAGCAGGTGGTCGAAGGCTTCGACGACTACAACGAGCGCGTCGCCGTGCCGGGCGGCTTCCACCTGACGCCGCCGGCGCGCAACCGGATCTGGCAGACGCCGTCGGGGAAGGCGCAGTTCCTGGTCCACGGCATCGACAAGGACACGCCGATCCACCGCGCGCGGGACCAGTACGGCGACAAGCTGATGGTGCTGATGACCACGCGCTCGCACGACCAGTACAACACCACGATCTACGGCCTGGATGACCGCTATCGCGGCGTGTTCGGCCTGCGCCGGGTGGTCTTCATCAACCCGGCCGACCGTGAAAGGCTTGGTCTGGAGGCGGGGCAGCATGTCGACATCACCAGCGTCTGGGACGACGGCGTGGAGCGCCATGTCGAGGACTTCGTGCTGGTCGACTATGACATTCCGCAGGGCTGCCTGGGCGCGTACTACCCAGAGACCAATCCGCTGGTGCCGCTGGAAAGCACCGGCGACGGCTGCGGCACGCCGACTTCGAAATCGGTGCCGGTGCTGCTGACGCCGTCGCGCAGCCATGCGGTTGTGGCGGGGTGAGCGTTGACGGCGCTTGCCGTCGCCCCACGCAAACGCGGGGTGGGGGTGAGGGCCGGAGCGTCAACGAAGTGAAGCCATATCGTGCTTGCCAAGCGCCGGCCCTCTCCCCCGGCCCCTCTCCCGCAAGCGGGAGAGGGGAGCAAACCGGCGGCATGCGAGGCGCCGGTGGTATTTCCAGTTTCATGAGGTCCCCCATGCATTGCATTGAAGAAGTCCAGCACACAGGCTATGAATCCCGCCCCATCGTCCGCCACAAGGACGTCGCGGGGCGCCCGGCAATCGACAACGTGGCGGAGGAGCTGCCGGTCGCGCTGGTCTACAACGGCATCTCGCATGCCGTGATGATGGCCACGCCGCTGGACCTGGAAGCGTTCGCCGTGGGCTTCTCGCTGACCGAGGGCATCGTTGCCCACAACGCGCAGATCCATGACATCGACGTCAGCGTGCACCGGCACAGCGCCGAAATCCGGCTGCAGATCGGTGAGCAGGCCTTTGCCGCGATGAAGGCGCAGCGCCGCGCCCTGGCGGGACGCACCGGCTGCGGCGTGTGCGGCATCGAGAGCCTGGAGCTGCTTGACCTGCAGCCTGCGCGCATCCGCGAACCGGCGCGGCGCCTGGTGCCTTCGCGCGAGCTGCTCGAGCGCGCCGTCTCGGCACTGCCTTCGCACCAGCGGCTGATGCGCGCCACCGGCGGCGTGCATGCGGCGGCGTGGTGCAACGCGAACGGCGAGATCCTGCATGCGTTCGAAGATGTCGGCCGGCACAACGGCCTGGACAAGCTGATCGGCCACCTGGCCATGCAGCGCGTGGCGCTGGACGACGGCTTCGTGCTGCTGTCCAGCCGCGCCAGCTATGAACTGGTGCGCAAGGCCGCGCGCATGAACATCCAGATGCTGGCGACGATCTCGGCGCCGACCTCGCTGGCGATCCGCATTGCCGAGCAGGCCGGCCTGCGCCTGCTCAGCTTCTGCCGCGCCGATGGCTACATCGACTATACCGGCCCGGGCACGGCGCCGTGATCGACACGCCCGGCGGCCGGCCGCAGCGCGATGACGCCTTCTGGCGCGTCGGCGGGCCCGGCAGCCCGGGCGGCCGGGACAGCATCGCGCAGGCCACCGCGCAGCAGGGTGCGGCCTCCGTGTCCGCGCTCGGCCACGCCAGCGGTTTTGTGCGCGTCGGGCCGCACAGCGCCGGGTCGCTCCACCATGTGCCGCTGCCGTACTATGATCTGCATCGTTGGCTCAGCTGACAGGACGGACAAGACAGACAACACGGCAGGCGGGGAGCGCAGCGTGAAACTATATGAAAAACTGGCTGCGGATATCGAGGCGCTGGTGCAGCAGGGCGTCCTGCTGCCGGGCGAGCGCATTCCGTCGGTGCGGCAGGCCAGCCAGCACCACCGCATGAGCATTACCACGGTGATCCGCGCCTACGTGCTGCTGGAGAGCCGCGGCGTGATCGAAAGCCGGCCGCAGTCGGGCTACTTCGTGCGCGCGCGTCCGGGCGAGCCGGCGATCGAACTGCGTACGTCCCGGCCCAGCGCCAAGCCCTCGGCGGTCGACGTCAGCGCGCTGGTGCTGTCCACGCTGCGCTCCATCCGCTCGGACGATGCGGTGCCGCTGGGCTCGCCGTATCCGGACCCCTCGCTGTTCCCGTGGCAGCGCATCAACCAGTACGCCAACAACATTGCGCGCCGCTATGCCAAGTGGACGCTGCTCGACGATTTGCCGCCAGGCAGCCCCGAGCTGATCCGGCAGATCTCGCGCCGCTACCTGGAGAACGGCCAGGCCATCGACCCCAATGAAGTGATCGTCACCATCGGCGCCACCGAAGCCATCAACCTGTGCCTGCAGGCGGTGGCAAAGCCGGGCGATACCATCGCGGTCGAGTCTCCGACCTACTACGCCATGCTGCACGCGATCGAGCGCCTGGGCATGCGCGCCATCGAGGTCGCGACCGATCCCGTCGAAGGCATCGACCAGGAGGCACTGGCGCGGCTGATCGATGAGAAGGGCGTGAAGGCGTGCATGGTGATGCCGAACTTCCAGAACCCGCTCGGCTTCCAGATGCCCGACGACAAGAAGCGCAGCCTGGTGGCGATGCTGACCGAAAAGGACATCCCCGTAATCGAGAACGACGTCTACGGCGAGCTCTATTACGGCGAAGCCCACCCCAGCTCGCTCAAGGTCCACGACAAGGCCGGCATCGTGCTGCACTGTGCCTCGTTCTCCAAGACGCTGACCAATGCCTACCGCATCGGCTGGGCGCTGCCGGGCCGCTACCGCGAAGCGGTGGAGCGGCTCAAGTTCCTCAATACGCTGACCACGCCGGCGATCCCGCAGCTGGCGATCGCCGAGTTCCTGAAGAACGACGGCTACGACTTCCACCTGCGGCGCGTGCGCAAGGCCTATGCGCAGCAGGCCAGCATCATGGCGGCGGCCGTGCGCCGCTTCTTCCCCGAAGGGACGACCACGTCGCGGCCGGCGGGCGGCTACGTGCTGTGGGTGCAGCTGCCGGAAGGCATCGACGCCATGGAGATGTACCACGCCGCGCTGGAGCACCGCATCACGGTCGCGCCGGGCCATATGTTCGCGCCCGGGGCCACCTACGCCAACTGCATCCGGCTGAACTACAGCGCCGAATGGTCGCCCGGCATCGAGTCCGCGGTGCAGACGCTGGGCAGGATCGCGCAGCACCTGCTGGCGCGCAGCCGGCAACAGGAACAGGAACAGGAACAGGACAAGCCAGGCCATGCCGGACACTGACATCGATCCCGCCATCCTCGCCACGCTGCAGGTGCTGTGCCAGGCCATGCGCGAGGGCGGTACGACACCCTGGTCGCTCGCGAAGATCGCCAAGCGGGCGCAACTGCCGATGAGCGTGCTGAGGCGCGTGCTGACGCAGCTGCAGGCCGCGGGGCTGGCCGATTTTGCGATCGACGAGGCGGGGCATGGTCACGCCAGCCTGACGCCGGCCGGGGCGGAGCTTGCCGCCCAGGTGTTCCCGCAGACTGACTGAGCGGCTCAGCCGCCCACCAGCGACATGCGAACCGTGGGATATTGCCGCTTGCCGCTGGCAAGCCTTTCTGCGCGCGATTCGGCGCGCAGTTCGGAATAGCGGTCGCCGCGCGCCTGCCATGCCTGGCTGATGGCCTCGGCGAGCGCTTCGGCAGGGCGGTGCGCCGACAGGTGCGGCCGCAGGTCGACGGAACTGGTGGCGAACAGGCACAGGTGCAGTCGGCCATCGACCGAAACGCGCGCACGGGTGCAGTCGCCGCAGAACGGGTGCGACACGCTGGAGATAAAGCCCAGCTTCAGGCTGCCATCGGCCAGCAGGTAGTTGCTGGCGGTCTCTGCGTCCCGCCGCGCGACCGGCAGCAGCGCATGCGCGCGTTCGACCATGGCGCGGATCTCGCCGGACGGCACCACGCGCGACTGCGACCAGCCGCGCGGGCCCTCCACGTCCATATACTCGATAAAGCGCAGTGTGACGCCGCTGCCGCGGAAGTGTTCGACCAGGGGCAACACCTGCGCGTCGTTGGTGCCGCGCTCGACCACGCAGTTGACCTTCACCGGTGCCAGCCCGGCGGCGCACGCGGCGTCGATGCCTTCCAGCACCCGTGCCACCGGGAAGCCGACATCGTTCATGGCGCGGAAGACGCCGTCGTCCAGGCTGTCCAGGCTGACCGTGACGCGGCCCAGGCCGGCGTCGCGCAGCGCCCGTGCCTTGCGCGCCAGCAGGCTGCCGTTGGTGGTCATGGCCACCTCGACCTGCTTGCCGCCGCGGGTGCGCAACGACGCAATGGCTTCCACCAGCGCTTCGATTCCCTTGCGCAGCAGCGGCTCGCCGCCGGTCAGCCGCACCTTCTCGACGCCGAGCCCGACAAAGGCGCGCACGATGCGCAGCAGCTCGGTATCGCTCAGCCGTTGCTGCGCCGTCAGGAACGGATAGTCGCGCCCGAAACGCTCCTTCGGCATGCAATACGTGCAGCGAAAGTTGCACTGGTCGATCACGGAGAGCCGCAGGTCGCGCAACGGCCGGCCAAGCCGGTCGCGGCAGGCCTGGTCCGTTGGGACGGTGGCGTGGGGTGCGAGGGGTGCGTGCTGGGTCTGCGCAGGCGCGGCTTGCATGGCGGCTCTCCCGGGGGCGATGGGGTGGGGCATGCCATCCATGGTAGGGATGGCTCGCTGCCCGGCAGGCGCACACTTCGGGCCCGCCCGCAGCAGAACAGTTGCCCTTATTCGTACGCGTTGCGGATGCGCACCGTGGCGGTCTGGCCGGCGATCAGGCGTACCCCGGGCGGCACCTTGTCCAGCGCGATGCGCACCGGGATGCGCTGTGCCAGCCGCACCCAGTTGAAGGTCGGGTTGACGCTGGGGAGCATGTTCGGCCCGCTGTTGCGGTCCTGGTCCTCGATGCCGGGGGCAATGCTCTGCACACGGCCGCGCAGCGGCGTCGGCAGGCCCATGATGTGCACCTCCGCGGCACTGCCGACCCGGATCGCGGGCAGCTTGGTTTCCTCGAAATACCCTTCGACGTACTGGGTGCCGCTCGCCACCACCGACAGCGCCGCGCGGCCGCGGCTGGCGAAATCCCCTGCGCGCGGCAGGCGGTCGCTGACGTAGCCGTCTGCGGGGCTGGTCACGCGGCAGCGGGCGAGGTTAAGGCTGGCCACCTCCACCGCGGCGTCGGCCGCCGCGACGCGCGCCTGCGCGCTGTCGGCAGCGGCGGGGTTGCGACGTGCCAGGGCCAGTGCCGCGCGTGCCGAAGCGGCCTCGGCCTGCGCCAGGCGCAGCGCCAGGCTGAAGCGCGCCTCGTCCACCACGAACAGGAGCTGGCCGCGCTGCACCCAGGCGTTGCTGCCGACCATCACGGCCGTGACCAGGCCCGAGACATCGGGCGCGACCTGGATCACGTCCGCGCGCACATGGCCGTCGCGCGTCCAGGGTGCTTCGGTGTAGTACTGCCACAGATGCCAGGCGGTCAGTGCCGCCGCGAACACGGCTGCCAGGGTCACCGCATAGGGGCCGAGCAGCGAAAGCTTGCGATTCATGATGGAGCCTGCCAGACGAGCGCGACGATCGCGCCCAGCACGAGGATATAGAGCGAGAAATTGAACAGGGACCGGTGCCACACGATGCGGTAGAAGCCGATCCGGCCGAGTACGGCGCGCACGCCGGCGGTGATGGCGAACGCCGCCAGCATCCACACCACGGTGGCGGGCACGAAGACGCCGTACAGGTCGAACTCAGTGGCGTGCATGATGGCCTCCGTGGTCCGGATACAGCGCGAGCCGCAGCGTGGTGAGCGCCGCCAGTGCCGCGCGGGGGCTGGCGTGGAAAGTTGTGGCCAGCGCCGCGAAAGCCGCGTCGATCCGCGCGGCCAGCGCCGCAGCCGGCGTGCCGGGATGGCCGGTTTGCGCGCACTGCCGGTAATGCCGCGCCACCCCTGCCAGCACGCGCTTCACCGCCCGGCGACTCTCGGCCGGGCCACCGGCACAGGCGCGCCGCAGCGCCAGCACGGCGGCTTCTACCAGGAAGTCGGCGGCAGCCAGGCCGGCCGCCCGGGCGCTGGCGTTGTTGCGGCGCGTCAGCGGCGGCCACTGGCGCAGCAGCCGGTCCAGCATGCGGCCGCGCAGCCGGGCGCTGTTGACCGCCGCGCGCGGATGCGCGGCCAGCGCGATCTCGTTCCAGTTGGCCCTGGCCAGCCGGTATGCCACCAGCTGCTGGCCGAAGGGCTGCATCAGCACGGCCCACACCGCGGCGAACACCAGTGCCGCGAGGCTCGCCAGGCTGCCGTTGAAGATGTCGGCGAAGCTGGCCGCATCGAGGTGCTGCGGCCCCGGGAAGGACGCCGCGGTGACCGCCAGCAGCACCCCGAACAGCGCATTGCGCGGCTGTGTCGTCATCGCGCCGATAAGGAGGTACGGGCCGGACAGCAGCGCCACCAGCGAGCCGAAATCATGCGCCAGCACCAGCACCACGAACTGGTAGTACCACGACAGCGCCGCGCAGGCGATGCTCCACGCGATCACCCGGCCGGCCACCAGGCGCGGCTCCGCGGTGCTGGCAATAAAGCAGCTGGCAAGCGCGGCCAGCCCGACCGGGACAGCGCCGTCGATCCAGCCCGACGCCATCCACAGCAAGCCCGCCACGAGGGTGGCCGAGCCGGCGGTGGCGGCACGGAACAGCAGCTGCGCGTGATCATGGTGTCGCGCCTGTCCGGCGGGCTCGACGCGATAGCGCAGCGTGGCCGGGCCGCTGCCCGCCTGCTGCAGGCTAGCCTGCAGCAAGCGGCAGTCCTGCCACAGGTCGGCCAGCTCATCGAGGTAGGTGCCGGTGGCCGCGACCAGCCGCGCATGCCAGTCCGCGGAGGGTGCCGGTGCGGCGCCCGCGGGAAGCCAGGAAGGCGCCGGGCGGCTCGCGCTCCGCTCGCCGGCGATCCACGCCAGGGTGGCGTGCAGCCGTTGCGCCACCGTGTCGGGCATGCCCGCGGGGTGGCGGCGCAAGGCGCCCGCGGCATCGGCAAGCGCCAGCACCAGCGGCAGCAGGGCCGTCATGCGCTGGTGCAGGGCACGTGCGTGCCGCAGTGTCGGTGCACCGTCGGTTTCATAGCTGAGCTGGGCGAGCTGTGTTTCCATTGCCAGGATATCGGCGGCCAGCAGGCTGAAGCTGTCGTGGCGCTGGCCCGCGCTGGCCCCGGTGGCCCCGGTGGCCCCGGTGGCCATCATGTCGCGGATCCAGCGCGAGGCATGGTCCAGCCAGGCGGACGCGCGCGCGGCCAGCGCCGGCGTGGTGCGCACCGGAAAGACCACCGCGCTGACCACGCTGGCGCAGACGATGCCGATCATGATCTCCTCGATGCGGGCAAGGCCCACGCCGAAGACGGCCGCCGGATGGGTCACCGTGGGCAGCGCCACGATCGGCAGCGTGTAGGCGGCCAGCAGGCAGATGTAGTTGCGCGGCGCCGGTTCCAGCAGTGACAGGTAGAGCAGGGCGCCGGTCCAGCACGCGATCGCGGCCATCAGCAGCACGGGCTCGTCGACCAGCAGCGGCACCAGCGCCACCGCGGACACCGCCCCCAGCAGCGTGCCGAGGACGCGGTAGGTGCCTTTTGCGTGGGTAGCGCCGGCCAGCGGGCTGGAGACCAGGTACACCGTGGCCATGGCCCAGTAGGGCCGCGGCAGGCCGAGCGCCAGCGCCACGCCGAGCGCCAGCATGGCGGCGCCGAACACCTTCAGCGAATGCAGCCACGGCGCGTAATCCGGACAGGCTGCCGCGAGCGTGCGGAGGCAGCCGGGAGCCTTGGTGGCATCCGGGGCATCGGGCCCATCGGGGCCGGCCAGCGTGGCTCGGGGAAGCGGTTTGGACGAGGCCATGCTTCAGCTCGAGAGTCCCACCGCCCGCATCAGCAGCCGCATCAGGCTGGCACACACGAAGACCGTGCCGACGCCCGCCAGCCACAGGGCCAGCAGCCAGCCCAGGCGGGACCCCAGCGACGCACGCAAGCGCTTTGCCATCAGTGGTACCCCTCCCCGCGCTTGACCTTGCCGCGGAACACATAGTAGGACCAGGAGGTGTAGGCCAGGATGATCGGCACGATGAAGAGCGTGCCGACCAGCGCGAAGCCCTGGCTTTGCGGGGCCGACGATGCCTCGAAGATCGAGATCGACGGCGGGATGATATTGGGCCAGATGCTGATGGCGAGCCCGGTATAGCCCATGAAGATCATCAGCAGGGCGTAGAGGAACGGCGCCACGTTCGGGCGGCCGCGCAGCGCGCGGTAGATGCCGGCGGCCGAGACCAGCACCAGCAGCGGCACCGGCAGGAAGAAGAACAGGTTGGGCAGCGCGAACCAGCGCTCGGCAATCCCCGGGTGCGTCAGCGGCGTCCACACGCTCACCGCCGCGATCATCGCCACCATCACGCCGGTCAGCACGTTGGTCACGCGCAGCATGGTCCATTGCAGCCGGCCTTCGGTCTTCATGATCAGCCAGGTGACGCCCAGGAAGGCGTACGTGATCACCACGCCCACGCCCGCGAAGATCGGGAACGGCGCCAGCCAGTCCAGCGCGCCGCCGGCATAGGTGGTGCCATCCATGGCGATGCCGTCGATATAGGCGCCCAGCGTCACGCCCTGGAAGAAGGCGGCCACCACCGAGCCCCACGTGAAGGCGGCGTCCCAGTACGGGCGGCTGCGGTCGCTGGCCTTGAAGCGGAACTCGAAGGCCACGCCGCGGAAGATCAGGCCCAGCAGCATGAACATCAGCGGCAGGTAGAACGCGGTCAGCAGCACCGAGTAGGCCAGCGGGAAGGCGCACAGCAGCGCCGCGCCGCCCAGCACCAGCCAGGTCTCGTTGCCGTCCCAGACCGGCGCCACGGTGTTCATCATCACGTCGCGGTCATGGCGGTCGCCGACGAAGGGGAAGAGGATGCCGATGCCAAGATCGAAGCCGTCCATGATGACGTACATCATCACGCCGAAGAAGATCAGGGTGGCCCAGATAACGGGAAGGTTGATACCCATGTCGATCACCTGTTCAGGATTCAGGATTCGCGGTGGCCGTGCCGGGCCATCGCCTGGGGTGCGGAAGCCGCGGCGATGGCGGCGGGAACGACGCTGCCGGGACCGTACGACGGTCTGTCGTTGGGATGCGGGTGCGGATGTGCGTCGGGAGCGGGGCCGGCGCTGGCCAGCTTGAGCATGTAGCGGATGCCGACGCCGAAGCAGACGAAGTACACCACCACGAACAACGCCAGCGACAGCGCCACCGGGCCGGCCGCATGCGCGGACACGGCATCCCGGGTACGCTGCAGCCCGTACACCACCCACGGCTGGCGGCCGATCTCGGTGGTCATCCAGCCAGCCAGCAGCGCGATCAGGCCGGTGGGGCCCATCGCCACGGCCAGGCGCAGGAAGGCTTTGGACCGGTACAGCGCGCCGTTGCGGCGCAGTGCCCATCCCAGCAGGCCGAAGGCGATCATCGCCACGCCCAGGCCCACCATGACGCGGAAGGTAAAGAACAGCACCGTGGCGTTGGGGCGGTCTTCCTTGGGGAAGTCCTTCAGCCCGCGGATCTGCCCGTCCAAGCTGTGCGTCAGGATCAGGCTGCCCAGGCGCGGGATCTCGATGGCGTAGCGGGTCTCCTCGCGCTCCATGTCGGGAATGCCGAACACGATCAGCGGGAAGCCGTTCTTGTCATCCTTGGCGGCCGTGTTCCAGTGCCCCTCCAGCGCCGCGATCTTGGCGGGCTGGTGCTTCAGCGTGTTCAGGCCGTGGGCGTCGCCCACCATCGCCTGGATCGGCGCGGTGATCAGCACCATCCACATCGCCAGCGACAGCATCTTGCGCGCGGCGGGGACGGCGCGCCCGTGCAGCAGCTGCCAGGCCGACGACGCCGCCACGAACAGTGCCGTCGACAGCAGCGCCGCGATGACCATGTGCGCGAGGCGGTAGGGGAACGACGGGTTGAAGATCACCTCCAGCCAGTCGGTGGGCACCACCTTGCCGGCAACGATGGCATAGCCGGCGGGCGTGTGCATCCAGCTGTTGGACGCCAGGATCCAGGTCGAGGAAATCATGGTGCCGAGCGCCACCATGACCGTCGAGAAGAAATGCAGCCCCGGCCCGACGCGGTTCCAGCCGAACAGCATCACGCCGAGAAAGCCGGCCTCCAGGAAGAAGGCGGTCAGCACCTCGTAGGTCAGCAGCGGGCCGGTGATGCCCCCGGCGAACTGCGAGAAGCCCGACCAGTTGGTGCCGAACTCATAGGCCATGACCAGGCCGGAAACGACCCCCATGCCGAAGTTGATCGAGAAGATCTTGATCCAGAACTGGTACAGGGTCCTGTAGACGGGGTCCTGCGTGCGCAGCCAGCGCGCTTCCAGGAACGCCAGGAAGCAGGCCAGCCCGATCGTGATGGCGGGAAACAGGATATGAAAGGAAACCGTGAACCCGAACTGGATTCGGGCAAGGTCCAGGGCTGTGAGTCCGTGCATTGAGGTGCTCTCCGTGGGGGGCGCCGCCGGCACGATGGACCGTGCCGCGACATTACGGATAAGAGTACGGATGACAGCCTGCCCGCCAGGGATACAGTTCTGGGGGAACTGTTCAAGCTCAGTTGTTCAGGGGTACCCAGGGCTGCAGTTCAGATAGCGCGTCAGTCCCTGAAGTCATTCCCGCCTGCGCGGGAACGACAAGCAAGAAATGCTGTCCCTCAGCTGAACAGCGTCATCGCCTTGCCGAGGGTCGACCAGATGCCCGCGCCCAGCGGGATCAGCACATAGGTCCAGAACGCGAGCAGCAGCAGGGTCTTGCCAAAAGTGCGGCCGTTTTCCATGGTTTGTCTCCTGGGATTTCTTTGATGGCAGGCGCGGTCAGGCCGCGCTGGCTGCTTCGCGCAGGTGGTGCCGCGCATGCACCGGCCGGATCAGCAGGTTGCAGACGAAGCCAACCACCAGCAGGCCCGCCATGATGTGCAGGGTATCGACGTAGACCTCTGACCTGGGCACGCCCAGCGCCAGCTTGTACTCGCGGATGTAGTTCACCAGCGCCGGCCCGGCAATGCCGGCGGCGGCCCAGGCGGTCAGCAGGCGGCCATGGATGCCGCCCACGTACGCGGTGCCGAACATGTCCGCCAGGTAGGCGGGAATGGTGCTGAAGCCGCCGCCGTACATGGTCAGGATCAGGAAGTAGCAGGCCACGAACAGCGCCACGTTGCCGGCGGCGCCGATCGCCGGCACGGCCAGGTAGAGCGCCGCGCCGAAGGCGAAGAAAATGGCGTAGGTCAGCTTGCGGCCGAAGTAGTCGCTGGCCGAGCTCCACAGGAAGCGCCCTGTCATGTTGCCGATGCTGAGCAGGCCGACGAAGCCGGCCGCGGCCGCGGCGGTGATGGTGCCCTTGAAGGTTTCCTGGATCATCACCGCGGCCTGGCCCAGCACGCCGATGCCTGCCGTGATGTTCAGGAACAGGATCAGCCACAGCAGGTAGAACTGCGGCGTCTTCAGCGCCTGGTCGATATGCACATTGGCGTGCGTGACCATCTTGCTCGCCTTGGCCTTGGGCACAAAGCCGGCAGGCGCCCAGCCCGGGGCCGGGATGCGGATCGCCAGCGCGCCAAGCGACATCGAAATGAAATAGATCACGCCCATGACCAGGAAGGTCTCGGCCACGCCGGCGCTGGTGGCGCTCTTGAAGTGGTTCATCAGCGCGACCGACAGCGGCGCGCCGATCATCGCGCCGCCGCCGAAGCCCATGATCGCCATCCCGGTGGCCATGCCGCGGCGGTCCGGGAACCAGCGGATCAGCGTGGACACCGGCGACACGTAGCCAAGCCCGAGCCCGATCCCGCCCAGCACGCCGTAGCCCAGGTACAGCATCCAGATCTGGTGCAGCCAGATTCCCGCCGCCGACACCACGAAGCCGCCGCCGAAGCAGCATGCGGCCGTGAACATGGTGCGGCGCGGCCCGACCTTCTCCAGCCACTTGCCGGCAAACGCGGCCGAGATGCCGAGGAAGAAGATCGCCAGCGAGAACACCCACCCCAGCGTGGTCAGCTGCCAGTCGCCCGGCGCCGGGCTCGTGATGCCAAGGATCCGGGTCAGCGGCTCATTGAAGACCGAGAACGCGTAAGCCTGGCCGATGCACAGGTGGACTGCCAGCGCGGCAGGCGGCACCATCCAGCGGTTGAAGCCGGGGCGGGCGATGATCGCTTCCTTGGAGAAGGGCGATGGCCGCGATTGCGATGGCCCGGAACGGTGTGGCGCCTGTTGCTCGGAGGGCGTTTGCGCTTGCGCGGAATAGGTCATGAAGTGGTCTCCTACCTGGAAGTGGCAGCCTCTTGTTGCGCGGGTGCGCCGGGCTGGAGCGCGTCGTTCAGCAAGAGCCGTGCCGGTGGCGGATGCCGTTTGCAGTCAACGGGTTGCGGCAAGCGGCCTTCCGCAAGGGCGGGCCAACGGACAAAATGTCCGGGCGCGGGCCCGGCGCGCGGGTCAAAATGTCCATCCGTGGCGGCTGCCGCGCACGGTTGGGTCGGTTTAACCCCAATACAGGCGGATCGCGCACAGTCGCTAGACTCTCCGCCTGCACCGCAACAACCAAAGTGATGAGCGAACGACAAAGCAACGCCGCCGAAGCCGACAACTGGCAGCGCCGCACGATCCTGGTGGTGGACGACGAGGCCGGCATGCGTTCGTTCCTGTCACGGGCGCTGGAAGGCAAGGTCGGCAGCGTGTTGACGGCCGACAGCGCCGAAGCGGGCGCCGCGCTGCTGGAGCAGCGCCATGTGGACCTGATCCTGCTGGACGTGGCGCTGCCCGGCGCCAGCGGCATGGAGTGGCTCCAGGCACTGCGCGCAGCCGGCAATCCCGCCGACGTCATCCTGATGACCGCCTTCGCCGACATGGACACGGCCATTGCCGCGCTGCGCTCCGGCGCGGCGGACTTCATCGTCAAGCCGTTCCGTGTCGACCAGGTGCTCAACGCCATCCGGCGCTGCTTCAACCAGGCCCGGCTCGCGCGCGAGAACTACCTGCTGCGCCGCGAGCTGGACAAGTACACCATCCACAAGGACTTCATCGGCGAGTCGGAAGCCATGCAGAAGGTGATGGCGCTGGTCGCGCGGGTCGCGCCGATGCCATCCACGGTGCTGGTGACGGGCGAGTCCGGCACCGGCAAGGAAGTGGTGGCGCGCGAGCTGCACCGGCTCAGCGGCCGCCAGGGCCAGTTCGTGCCGCTGAACTGCGGCGCGATGGCGCCCGAGATCATCGAAAGCGAGCTGTTCGGTCACGCCAAAGGAGCCTTCACCGGTGCCGCTGGCGCGCGCCACGGCCTGTTCCTTTATGCCGACGGCGGCACGCTGTTCCTGGACGAGATCTCGGAACTGCCGCTGGCGATGCAGGCCAAGCTGCTGCGCGTGATCGAGGACCGGCGCATCCGCCCGCTCGGCACCGAGCGCGAGATCGCGGTGGACGTGCGCATCGTGGCCGCCTGCAACCGCAACCTGGCCAACGAGGTTGCCGCGGGGCGCTTCCGCCAGGACCTGTTCTACCGCCTCGACGTGGTCGCCGTGACCATCCCGCCGCTGCGCACGCGGCCGGAAGACGTGGTGCCGCTGGCCGAGCATTTCTCGGAGCAGCTGTCGGCACAGCTGGGGCTGCCGCCGGTGCCGCTGTCGCCGTCGCTGATGTGCCTGCTCAAGACCTATGACTGGCCGGGCAATGCGCGCGAGCTGCGCAACCTGGTGGAGCGGGCGCTGATCCTGGGCGAGTACCCGGTCGAGCTGCTGGCCCAGGCCGACGAGCCTGGCGACGCCGGCACGCCGCAGGCGCACGGCGAAGCTTCCGAAGACGCTGCCTCGCTGGAAGCCGTCGAGCGCCGCCATATCCTGCAGGTGCTGGCGGCGGAGGGCGGCAACCGCGTGGAAGCCGCGCGCCGGCTCGGCATCTCGCGGCGCACGCTGGACCGCAAATGCCTGCAGTGGGGCCTGCGCGCTTGAAGTCCTCAACGCCCTCAACGCCCTCGACTCCCTCAGCGCCCTCAGCGCTGCTGCGCCGCTATCGCGCCTCGCTGCGCGCCAAGCTGGTGTCGATCGTGGTTGCGCCTTTGCTGGTGGCCCTGGTGGCGCTGCTGCTGTTGATGACGCTGTGGGGCGATCGCGTGTTCCAGGCGCTGCTGGCGTACAAGGTCAACAGTGACCTGCTGGTCGCCCACGAGTACTTCGAGCACATGGTCGGCGGCGTGAAGGACCGGGTCCTGCAGGAGGCCAGGTCGCATGCGCTGGTGAGCGGGCTTGGCCGCGGCAGCGCCATGCCCGGCATCCTGGCCGACGCGCGGCGTACGCACGGACTCGACTTCCTGCAGCTGCTCGATCCCAACGGGCGGTTGCTTGCCGCTGCGCCGGCTGGTGCAGCGGGTACGGACTACGCCGGCTGGCGCGTGGTGGAAAGCGCCGCGACCGGCCGCGCGGATGCCGCCACCGACGCCTGGTCCGCGGCGCAGCTGGCTGCCGTCTCGGGCGACCTTGCCAGGCGCGCGCAGGTGACGCTGCGTACCACCGCCAATGCGGCGCCGACCGACAGGACCATGGAAACCCGCGGCATGGTGGTGCATGCGGCGGCGCCCGTGGTCGACGGGGCGGGCAGGCTGGTGGCGATCCTGCATGGCGGCACGCTGCTGAACCACAACCTTGCCTTCATCGACACCATCAACGCACTGGTCTACCAGCCGGAATCCCTGCCGAGCGGCAGCCAGGGCACGGCGACCCTGTTCCTGGACGACACGCGCATCGCCACCAATGTGCGGCTGTTCCATGGCGAACGCGCGCTGGGGACGCGCGTCTCGCGCGAGGTGCGCGACAAGGTGCTGCTGCGCGGCGAAAAATGGCTGGATCTGGCCTTCGTGGTCAACGACCGCTACATGAGCGCCTACGAGCCCATCGCGGACAGCCGCGGCCAGCGCATCGGCATGCTCTACGTGGGCTACCTGGCCAAACCGATCAGCCAGGCCAAGGACCTGGCACTGGGCGTGCTGGTGGGCCTGTTCATCTTGCTGGCGGTCGCGGGAGCGCTGTTCTCGCTGCTGTGGGCCAGGCGCGTATTCACGCCGATGACGCAGATGGTCGGCACCATGCGCGCGCTCAAGGCCGGCAACGACAATGCGCGCGTCGGCCCGGTGCGCAGCGAGGACGAGCTGGGCCAGCTCGCCGGCCAGTTCGACCAGCTGCTGTCGGACCTGCAGCAGCGCAATGCCGAGCTCCGGGACTGGGCGGACTCGCTCGATCGCAAGGTCGCCGAGCGGACCCGCGAGCTCGAGGATGCGAATGCGGTGCTGCGCGCGACCCGGCAGCAGCTGATTACCTCGGAAAAGCTCGCCCTCGCCGGGCAGCTTACCGCGGG
Source organism: Cupriavidus oxalaticus (assembly GCF_016894385.1). Classification (NCBI taxonomy): domain Bacteria; kingdom Pseudomonadati; phylum Pseudomonadota; class Betaproteobacteria; order Burkholderiales; family Burkholderiaceae; genus Cupriavidus; species Cupriavidus oxalaticus. Next base: position 1,637,918 of record NZ_CP069811.1, on the reverse strand, counting down.
CGTGGCACATGAGATCAACAATCCGATTGCGGTGATCCAGGGCAACCTGGACGTGGCCCGCGATATTCTCGGCCCGGCCGCGGAGCCGGTCCGGCATGAATTGCGGCTGATCGATGAGCAGGTGCGACGCATCTACCTGCTGACCAACCGGCTGCTGCAGTTTGTCCGGCCAGAGGCTTACGCGGGCAATACCGAGCGCCTGGATGTGAGCGAGGTCGCGGCCGGCTGCGTGGACCTGGTGCGGCATATGCTGAAGGACGCGGCCATCCGGGTCGAACTGGCCTGCGCGGCCACACGCCGCGTGCGCATCAGCCGCAGCGAACTGCAGCAGGTCATCGTCAACCTGCTGACCAATGCCATCCACGCCATGCCGGAGGGGGGCACACTGACGCTGGCCACGCGCGACTGGGAAGGGCACGGCGTGACGCTGCATGTGCGCGACACGGGCCGCGGCATCCGCGAGGAAGACCTGCCCAATCTGTTCAATCCGTTTTTCACCACCAAGAAGCAGATGGGGACCGGCCTCGGCCTGTCCATCAGCTACGCGCTGGTGGAGCGCTATGGTGGCCGCATTACCGTGGCAAGCACGGTGGGGCAGGGGGCGGAGTTCATCGTCTGGCTGCGCGAGGACGGGTCTGCGGCGCAGCCGGAGACGGATGGCGGAGTGTCATGACGTGCGGAAGACGCAGTCGGCCATGGAGGGAGTAATGCCGTTCAGTTAAGGCATCAAACACTACTGTCATTCCCGCGCAGGCGGGAATCCAGCGTCTTTTGAAGTCACTGGGTTCCCGCCTGCGCGGGAACGACGGTGGTTAACTGAACGGCATTACCATGGAGGGAGGCCTTCCTCATGCAGCGGTAGTGCCAGGCTTTCGACTCACTGCGCAGGACTGCAAGCGTCAAACCTGCAGGATGATTTTTTGGAGCAGGGCAGTCAGATCGCGACGCTGATCCATGATCAAGTGCACGTAGATGGTGTCGTCCCTGACTTCATAGATAATTCGATTCTTTCCGCAATGCACTTCGCGGAACCTGTCCGCGGTTAGCCCGCTGAGTTCATCGACAATGTGGCCGCATTCGGGAAACTCCCGGATGCGAGCGATGGACGCCTGGATCTGAGCATATGAGTCTTCCCAGACGGCCATGCCAAATGCGTCCACAACATAGCGGCGCACCCGCTTCAGTTCGGCTTTACCGCTGTCGAGAAGCTTCGCCTTCAGCAATCTGGGGGCCATCAGCGCCGCTTCTCTTGCCGATCCAGTTCGTCCAGTTCTGCGAACACATCATCGATGTCGGAAAACTTTTCCTGCTCGATCTGCTTTTGCCCAAGGGCCAGAATCTTCAGCAAGGCCAGTGTCTGCCGATCGGATTCGTAGCTGCGCACGTCCTGGACAACGAGCTTGGCTTCGCCGTTTTGGGTGATGATCAATGGTTCGCCGGATTCAGCGAGATCCTTGACGATCTGCGCGGCTTCACTTTTGAGATAGCTGATCGGCTTGACGTGATCGGCGATACGCATCGCACGGCTCCTGTGGGATGGTATAAGTAGACCGAATATAGTCCATTAACAGTCTTGCGTCAATTTTGACGACTGCACTCCGGCGAACCCACCTGGGATCATCACGCCACGCGCCGCCCAGGCAGCAGCCCCGCATATTCCTTCCCCAGGAACTCCGCAGCGTGCTCAAGCAGATAGGCCCGGCAGCTCTCGCTGGCCGGAGACAGCCGCTTGCTCGCCATATGCGCCACATGCCAGACGCGCTCGATCGGCGTACCCGTCACGTCCAGCAATGCGATTTCCCCCGTACGCAGTTCCAGCGACAGCGTATGCAGCGACAGCAGGCTGATCCCCATGCCCGCCATCACCGCCTGCTTGATGGTTTCGTTGCTGCCCAGCGTAATCACCTTGGCCGGCGTGAACAGGTGATCGCGGAACATGAACTCCGCCACGGTGCGGGTACCGGACCCCGGCTCGCGCAGCAGGATCGTCTCGTGGCGCAGCTCCTGCAGGTCGAAACGCTTCTCGCCGCGCAGCGGATGGCGCGGCGAGGCCACCAGCACGTAGGGATGCGCGGCGATCGGTTCCGACACCGCGTCGAGCTCGCGCGGCGGACGGCCCATCAATGCGAGGTCGATGGCATTGTCCTGCAGCAGCTGCAGCAGCGTTTCGCGATTGCCCTCGGCAATGCGCAGGTCGATGCCGGGATGCAGCGCCGTAAACCCCGCCAGCAGCTTGGGCGCGAAGTACTTGGCCGTACTGATCAGCCCGATCGTGATCGAGCCCTGCTCGACATCCTTGACCGCCTGCAGGCCTTCCTCCGCATCCTTGATCTCGCCAAGGATGCGCGAGGCATGGTGCAGCAGCCGGTCGCCGGGCTCGGTCAGCGTGAGTTGCCCCCGGATTCGCTCGAACAGGGCCAGCCCCACCACGGATTCCAGCTGCTTGACCTGCATCGAGACCGCCGGCTGTGTCAGGTGCAGCTCCTCGGCCGCGCGCACGAAGCTGGCGTGCCGGGCCACCGTGACAAAGATCTGGAGCTGGCGAAGCGTGAGGGCGCGAAGGAAGGACATGGGCAGTGGGGGCGGCTTGGATTTGTCCCTTGAGCTGAGGTCTGAGTGTGCGGTCCGCGCCTCACTTAAGGGATTGCTTATGTAGCGACTAAGAATATCTGAATTTACCTTATGTTGGTAGCCGGATATCTTTCTTTCCAACGGGCAGCCAAGCCGCCAAACCACGGAAGGGAGACCAGCATGAACGCACCTGAAACGATCCAAGCCAAGCCGCGCAAGCGCTATGACGCCGGCGTGATGAAGTACAAGGAAATGGGGTACTGGGACGGCGACTACGTGCCCAAGGACACCGATGTGCTGGCGCTGTTCCGCATCACGCCGCAGGACGGCGTCGATCCGGTCGAAGCCGCCGCGGCGGTCGCGGGCGAATCGTCGACGGCCACCTGGACGGTGGTGTGGACCGACCGCCTGACCGCCTGCGACATGTACCGCGCCAAGGCCTACCGGGTCGATCCGGTGCCCAATAACCCGGAGCAGTTCTTCTGCTACGTGGCCTATGACCTGTCGCTGTTCGAGGAAGGCTCCATTGCCAACCTGACCGCCTCGATCATCGGCAACGTGTTCAGCTTCAAGCCGATCAAGGCGGCGCGCCTGGAAGACATGCGCTTCCCGGTGGCCTACGTGAAGACCTTCGCCGGCCCGTCGACCGGCATCATCGTCGAGCGTGAGCGCCTGGACAAGTTCGGCCGCCCGCTGCTGGGCGCCACCACCAAGCCCAAGCTGGGCCTGTCGGGCCGCAACTATGGCCGCGTGGTGTACGAGGGCCTGAAGGGCGGGCTGGACTTCATGAAGGACGACGAGAACATCAACTCGCAGCCCTTCATGCACTGGCGCGACCGCTTTCTCTTTGTGATGGACGCGGTCAACAAGGCCTCGGCCGCCACCGGCGAGGTCAAGGGCAGCTACCTGAACGTGACCGCCGGCACCATGGAAGAGATGTACCGGCGCGCGGAGTTCGCCAAGTCGCTGGGCTCGGTCATCATCATGGTCGACCTGATCGTGGGCTGGACCTGCATCCAGTCGATGAGCAACTGGTGCCGCCAGAACGACATGATCCTGCACCTGCACCGCGCGGGCCACGGCACCTACACGCGCCAGAAGAACCATGGCGTGTCGTTCCGCGTGATCGCCAAATGGCTGCGCCTGGCCGGCGTCGACCACATGCACACCGGCACCGCGGTGGGCAAGCTGGAAGGCGATCCGCTCACCGTGCAGGGCTACTACAACGTCTGCCGCGATGCCTATACCCAGACCGACCTGACGCGCGGGCTGTTCTTCGACCAGGACTGGGCCGCGCTGCGCAAGGTGATGCCGGTGGCATCGGGCGGCATCCATGCCGGGCAGATGCACCAGCTGATCCACCTCTTCGGCGACGACGTGGTGCTGCAGTTCGGCGGCGGCACGATCGGCCACCCGCAAGGGATCCAGGCCGGTGCCACGGCCAACCGCGTGGCGCTGGAAGCGATGGTGCTGGCGCGCAACGAAGGGCGCGACATCCTCAACGAAGGGCCGGACATCCTGCGCGATGCGGCGCGCTGGTGCGCACCGCTGCGCGCGGCGCTCGATACCTGGGGCGACATCACCTTCAACTACACGCCGACCGATACCTCGGACTTCGTGCCCACCGCATCGGTGGCCTGAGCCCCCAGCCAACGAGCCACTGAACACCACAGAACGAGAGGACATCATGCGCATCACTCAAGGCACTTTCTCTTTCCTGCCCGAACTGACCGACGAGCAGATCACCAAACAGCTCGAATACTGCCTGAACCAGGGCTGGGCGGTCGGCATCGAATACACCGACGACCCGCACCCGCGCAACACCTACTGGGAGATGTTCGGGCTGCCGATGTTCGACCTGCGCGACGCCGCCGGCATCCTGATGGAAATCAACAACGCGCGGAACACCTTCCCCAACCACTACATCCGCGTCACGGCCTTCGATTCGACGCATACGGTGGAGTCGGTGGTGATGTCGTTCATCGTCAATCGTCCCGCCGACGAGCCCGGCTTCCGCCTGGTGCGCCAGGAAGAGCCCGGCCGCACGCTGCGCTACTCGATCGAGAGCTACGCCGTGCAGGCGCGGCCCGAAGGTAGCCGCTACTGAGCGGCAGCGACCGAGCCGGCGCGTAGCGCAGCCCCGCGCTGCCTGCCGGCGATTCCCTCACTGCGCAGTCCGATGGGCGCGCCGCCGCCAGGCAGCGCCCCGGGGGAAGCTGCGCCCCGGATCTGATGACACCTACGGAGCCCGCCATGTCCGCACCTGAAACGACCGCACAGCTGCAGCAGCCGGCTGCCTTGCCGGGATCGCTGGCCGAGTCGCTGGCCAGCTCCGGCATCACCGAGCTGCTGGCGCAGCTCGACCGCGAGCTGATCGGGCTGAAGCCGGTCAAGGCGCGCATCCGCGACATTGCCGCCTTGCTGCTGGTCGACAAGCTGCGCGCCGCGCGCGGCTTCAGCGCGGGCGCGCCCAGCCTGCATATGTGCTTCACCGGCAATCCCGGCACGGGCAAGACCACGGTGGCCCTGCGCATGGCGCAGATCCTGCACCAGCTCGGCTACGTGCGCCGCGGCCACCTGGTGGCGGTGACCCGCGACGACCTGGTCGGCCAGTACATCGGCCATACCGCGCCCAAGACCAAGGAGATCCTGAAGAAGGCCATGGGCGGCGTGCTCTTCATCGACGAGGCGTATTACCTCTACCGCCCGGAGAACGAGCGCGACTATGGCCAGGAGGCCATCGAGATCCTGCTGCAGGTGATGGAGAACAACCGCGAGGACCTGGTGGTGATCCTGGCCGGCTACAAGGACCGCATGGACCGGTTCTTCGAATCGAACCCGGGCATGTCGTCGCGCGTTGCCCACCATATCGACTTTCCCGACTACCAGCTCGATGAGCTGCGCCAGATCGCCGACCTGATGCTGGCCGAGATGCAGTACCACTTCGACGACGAGAGCCGCGCCGTGTTTGCCGAGTACCTGGCACGGCGCATGGCGCAGCCCCATTTCGCCAATGCCCGCAGCGTGCGCAACGCGCTGGACCGCGCGCGGCTGCGCCATGCGTCGCGGCTGCTCGACGATCCCGGCACGGTGATGGACGACCGTGCGCTGACCACCATCACGGCCGGCGACCTGCGCGCCAGCCGCGTGTTCTCGCAGCCTTCGGCCGCGGAGTAAGCCATGAAAGCCCTGATTTTCGATGTCGACGGCACGCTTGCCGATACCGAGACCGCCCACTTGCAGGCCTTCAATGCCGCCTTTGCCGAGGTCGGCCTCGACTGGTGCTGGGACGAGGCGCTCTACACGCGCCTGCTCAAGGTGGCCGGCGGCAAGGAGCGGCTGCTGCACTACTGGCGCATGGTCGATCCGGAAGAGGCCCGCGGCTGCAAGGTCAGGGAGACCATCGACGCCGTGCACGCCATCAAGACGCGCCACTACGCCGAGCGCGTCGGCAGCGGCCAGTTGCCGCTGCGCCCGGGCATTGCCCGGCTGATCGAGGAGGCCGGCAGTGCCGGCGTGCCGATCGCCATCGCCACCACCACCACGCCGGCCAATCTCGATGCGCTGCTGCAGGTGCCGCTGGGCCAGCGTTGGCGCGAACGCTTCGCCGCCATCGGCGACGCCGGCACCACCGCCATCAAGAAGCCGGCCCCGGATGTCTACCTGGCCGTGCTGGAACGTCTCGGCCTGGAAGCCGGGGATTGCCTGGCGATCGAGGATTCGGAGAACGGCCTGCGCGCCGCGCAGGCGGCCGGCATTGCCACCCTGGTCACGCCCAGCGCCTACACCGCGCACGAGCGCTTCGACGGCGCGCTGCTGGTGCTGCCGCACCTGGGCGATCCGGGGCAGCCGCTGCCGCAGCAGCTGCCCAGCGCGGCGCAGCGCTGGGCTGACCTGGGCGCACTGCGCAACTGGCATCGCGGCACCCTGTTCGAGGCCGCCTGACATGCATACCAACGACCAACATGCCGTCCGCCTCGCGCCGTCGATCCTGTCGGCGGATTTTGCGCGGCTGGGCGAAGAGGTGCGCGCGATCGAGGCAGCGGGCGCGGACCTGGTGCACTTCGACGTGATGGACAACCACTACGTGCCGAACCTGACCATCGGGCCGCTGGTGTGCGAGGCGATCCGGCCGCATGTGTCCATCCCCATCGACGTGCACCTGATGGTGGAGCCGGTCGATGCGCTGATCCCGATGTTCGCCAAGGCGGGCGCAAGCATCATCAGCTTCCATCCGGAGGCGAGCCGCCACGTGGACCGCACCATCGGCCTGATCCATGACCACGGCTGCAAGGCCGGCCTGGTGCTGAACCCGGCCACGCCGCTGGGCTGGCTCGACCACACGCTCGGCCAGCTCGACCTGGTGCTGCTGATGAGCGTGAATCCCGGCTTCGGCGGCCAGGCGTTCATCCCCGGCGTGCTGGACAAGCTGCGCCAGGTGCGCGCGCGCATCGACCGGCAGGTGGAGGCCGGCGGGCGTGCGGTCTGGCTGGAGATCGACGGCGGCGTCAAGGCCGACAACATCGCGCAGATCGCCCGCGCGGGCGCCGACACCTTCGTTGCCGGCAGCGCCGTGTTTGGCGCGCCGGATGCGGACGGCGGCTACCGCGGCATCCTGCGCCGACTGCGCGAAGCGGCGAGGTTCACCTAGCCCGCGCCGGCGCCATACAAGAACACATAGCAAATGAAGAGGAGACCTGTCATGCCCGAAGTCCAGAGGATGACCCTGACGCAGTTCCTGATCGAGGAGCGCCGCCGCTACCCGGATGCCGGGGGCGGCTTCAACGGCCTGATTCTCAATGTGGCCATGGCCTGCAAGGAGATCGCGCGCGCGGTGGCCTTCGGCGCCCTGGGCGGCCTGCACGGCCGCGCCGGCGGCGCCGATGGGAACGCGCAAGGCAGCGGGGCGGCCATCAACGTGCAGGGCGAGATCCAGCAGAAGCTGGATGTGCTGAGCAACGAGACCTTCCTGCGCGTCAACGAGTGGGGCGGCTACCTGGCCGGCATGGCCTCGGAGGAAATGGAGGCGCCGTACCAGATCCCCGCGTCCTACCCGCGCGGCAAGTACCTGCTGGTGTTCGACCCGCTCGACGGTTCCTCGAACATCGATGTCAACGTGTCGGTGGGCAGCATCTTCTCGGTGCTGCGCGCGCCCGATGGCGCGGACGCCGTGACGGAGCAGGACTTCCTGCAGCCCGGCACGGCCCAGGTGGCTGCCGGCTATGCGCTCTACGGCCCCACCACCATGCTGGTGCTGACCGTTGGCAACGGCGTCAACGGCTTCACCCTCGATCCGAACCTGGGCGAATTCTTCCTGACGCACCCCGGCCTGCGCGTGCCCGCCGATACCCAGGAATTTGCCATCAACGCGTCCAACAGCCGCTTCTGGGAGGCGCCGGTGCAGCGCTATATCTCCGAGTGCATGGCCGGCAAGAGCGGCCCGCGCGGCAAGGATTTCAACATGCGCTGGATCGCGTCGATGGTGGCCGAGGCGCACCGCATCCTGATGCGCGGCGGCGTCTTCATGTACCCGCGCGATACCAAGGACCCGGCCAAGGCGGGCCGCCTGCGGCTGCTCTACGAGGCCAACCCGATCGCCTTCCTGATGGAGCAGGCCGGCGGGCGCGCCAGCACCGGCCGGCAGCCGCTGATGGCGGTGGCGCCGGGCGGGCTGCACCAGCGCATCGGCGTGATCTTCGGTTCGCGCAATGAAGTGGAGCGGATCGAGGAGTACCACGCCAACCAGTCCGATCCCGACCTTCCCAATCCCCTGTTCAACGAGCGCAGCCTGTTTCGCGCGTCCGCCTGAGGTGCACGGCCATGTCAGAACGCTATCCCATCATCGCCATCACCGGCTCCTCCGGCGCCGGCACCACGTCGGTGACCCGTACCTTCGAGAATATCTTCCGCCGCGAAGGCGTGAAGTCGGTCGTGATCGAAGGCGACAGCTTCCACCGCTATAACCGCGCCGAGATGAAGGTCAAGATGGCCGAGGCCGAGCGCACCGGCAATATGAACTTCAGCCACTTCGGCCCGGAGAACAACCTGTTCGGCGACCTGGAAAACCTGTTCCGCTCCTATGCGGAAACCGGCACCGGCATGCACCGGCACTACCTGCACAGCGTGGAGGAGGCCGCCCCGTTCGGGCAGGAGCCGGGCACCTTCACCGAGTGGGAGCCGTTGCCCGCCGACACCGACCTGCTGTTCTACGAGGGCCTGCACGGCGGCGTAGTGACCGACGAGATCAACGTTGCCCAGTATCCCAACCTGCTGATCGGGGTGGTGCCGGTCATCAACCTGGAATGGATCCAGAAGCTCTGGCGCGACAAGAAGCAGCGCGGCTACTCCACCGAGGCGGTGACTGACACCATCCTGCGCCGCATGCCGGACTACGTGAACTACATCTGCCCGCAGTTTTCGCGCACCCATGTGAACTTCCAGCGCGTGCCGTGCGTGGATACCTCCAACCCGTTTATCTCGCGCGAGATCCCCGCGCCGGATGAAAGCATGGTGGTGATCCGCTTCGCCAACCCGAAGGGCATCGACTTCCAGTACCTGCTGAGCATGATCCACGACTCGTTCATGTCGCGCGCCAACACCATCGTGGTGCCGGGCGGGAAGATGGAACTGGCCATGCAGCTGATCTTCACGCCGTTCGTGCTGCGCATGATGGAGCGCCGCAAGCGCGCCGCCCTGTAACCACCGCTGAGTTGCTAGGACAAGAAACATGAACGCACCCGAACGCATCGACTCCGCGGCCCGCTGCGCCAACGCGCTGCGCTTCCTGGCCGCCGACGCGGTGGAACAGGCGAAATCAGGCCACCCCGGCGCGCCCATGGGCATGGCCGAGATGGCCGAGGCGCTGTGGCGGCGCCACCTGCGCCACAACCCGGCCAACCCGGCCTGGCCGGACCGCGACCGCTTCGTGCTGTCCAACGGCCATGCTTCCATGCTGCAGTACGCGCTGCTGCACCTGACCGGCTACGACCTGCCGATGTCGCAACTGCGCCAGTTCCGCCAGCTGCACGCGGCCACACCGGGGCATCCGGAAGTCGACGTGACGCCGGGGGTGGAGACCACCACCGGGCCGCTGGGCCAGGGCCTGGCCAATGCCGTCGGCATGGCGCTGGCGGAGAAGCTGCTGGCCGCCACCTTCAACCGGCCCGGCTTCGACATCGTCGATCATCACACCTATGTCTTCCTTGGCGATGGCTGCCTGATGGAGGGCCTCAGCCACGAGGCCTGCTCGCTGGCGGGCACGCTCGGGCTGGGCAAGCTGGTCTGCCTGTACGACGACAACGGCATCTCGATCGACGGCGACGTCGCCGGCTGGTTTGCCGATGACACGCCGAAGCGCTTTGCCGCGTACGGCTGGCATGTGATCGCCGGCGTCGACGGGCATGATGCGCACGCCGTCGACGCGGCGCTGCACGCGGCCAGGGCGGAGCGCGACCGGCCCACGCTGATCTGTTGCCGCACCGTGATCGGCCAGGGCGCCCCGGCCAAGGCGGGCGGGCACGATGTGCATGGCGCACCGCTGGGCGCGGCGGAGATCGCCGCCATGCGCGAGGCGCTGGGCTGGGAGGCCGAGCCCTTCACCGTGCCGGCGGACGTGGCCGATGCCTGGGACGCGAGCGTCCAGGGCGCGGCGAGGGAGGCCGAATGGGAGGCGCGCTTCGCCGCCTATCGCGCCGCGCATCCCGAACTGGCCGGGGAGTTCCTGCGCCGTATCAAAGGCCAGCTGCCGGAAGGCTTCGATGCGGCACTGATGGCGCTGCTGGAAGCCCCCTCGACACTGCAGGGCAAGATCGCCACGCGCAAGGCCTCGCAGCTCTGCCTGGAGGCGCTGGCGCCGGCCTTGCCGGAACTGCTGGGCGGCTCGGCCGACCTCACCGGCTCGAACCTGACCAATGTGAAGGCTTCGGTCTGGGTCAACCATGAAGGGCACGGCAACTACGTCAGCTATGGCGTGCGCGAGTTCGGCATGGCGGCTGTGATGAACGGCGTGGCGCTGCACGGCGGGCTGATCCCCTACGGCGGCACCTTCATGACGTTCTCGGACTACTCGCGCAACGCCATCCGCATGGCCGCGCTGATGCGGCTGCGCGTGATCCACGTGCTGACGCATGATTCGATCGGCCTGGGCGAGGACGGCCCCACCCACCAGCCGGTCGAGCACGCCGCCAGCCTGCGGCTGATCCCCAACAACCGGGTCTGGCGCCCGTGCGACGGTGCCGAAACCGCCTACGCCTGGCAGGCCGCGCTGCAGCGCGAAAACGGCCCGACCTGCCTGGTCCTGTCGCGGCAGGCGCTGACGCCGTTCGAGCGCGATGCCGCCCGGCGCGCGGAGATAGCGCGCGGCGGCTACGTCTTGCGCGATGCCCCGGCGCCGCGGGTGGTGCTGGTGGCCACCGGCTCCGAAGTGGAGATCGCGGTGCGCGCCGCGCAGGAACTGGCCGACGCCGGCATCGCCGCGCGCGTGGTGTCGATGCCGTGCGTGGAGCTGTTCTACGCGCAGGACGCGGCCTACCGCGACACGGTGCTGCCGCCGGGCGTGCCGCGCGTCAGCGTGGAGGCGGGCGCCACCTGGTTCTGGCGCGGCGTGGTGGGCGAGGGCGGCGTGGCGCTGGGCATCGACACGTTCGGCGAGTCCGCTCCGGCGGAGGCGCTGTACCAGCACTTCGGGCTGACCCCGGCACACGTCGCGGCTGCCGCGCGCGCCTTGCTGGAGGGCAAGTCATGACTACTGCATCTACCGCATCCCTGCCTTGCGCCGCGGTGCTGATCGACCTGGACGGCACGCTGGTCGACAGCGCGCCGGACATCGTCGAGGCCGCCAACCGCATGCTCGCCGACCTCGACAGCGCGCCGCTGCCCTTCGATACGGTGGCCGGCTTCATCGGCCGCGGCGTGCCCAACCTGGTGCGGCGCGTGCTGGAGACCGCGCAGCTGGCGCCGCGAGTGGAGGCCGCCGAGGCCGAGGCGCTGTTCCATCGCCACTATGACGACACCAACGGCCGCCTGGGCTCGGTATTCCCGGGCGTGGAAGCGGGCCTGGCCGCGCTGCGGCGGGATGGCTACCGCATGGCCTGCGTCACCAACAAGCCGCGTGCGCTGGCGGCGCCGCTGCTGGCCATGACCGGCCTGGCGTCGTACCTCGACGTGCTGGTGGCCGGCGATTCGATCGCGCAGATGAAGCCGCACCCGGCACCGCTGCGCCATGCCTGCCGCCTGCTCGACGTCGAGGCGGCGCAAGGCGTGCTGGTGGGGGATTCGCCGGTGGACGTGGCCGCGGCGCGCGCGGCCGGCATGCCGGTCTGCCTGGTGCGCTACGGCTACGCCGGCCCCGACGGGCCCGCGGCACTGGGCGCGGATGCGCTGATCGACTCGATGGAGGCATTGCCGGTGCTGCTGACACCGGCGTGGCTGGCCCCCGCCGCCTGACATCCGGCGCAGGCCGGCAAAGATACCTGGAAAAGCAAACGGAGACATCATGACCATCAAGGTTGCCATCAACGGCTACGGGCGCATCGGGCGCAATGTGCTGCGCGCCCACTATGAAGGCGGCAAGCGCCACGACATCGAGATCGTCGCCATCAACGACCTCGGCAATGCCGCCACCAACGCCCACCTGACGCAGTACGACACCGTCCACGGCCGCTTCCCGGGCGAGGTCTCGATCGACGGCGATGCCTTCCGCGTCAACGGCGACCGTATCCGCGTGCTGGCGCAGCGCAGGCCGGCCGAGCTGCCGTGGGCCGAGCTGGGCGTGGACGTGGTGATGGAGTGCACGGGGCTGTTCACCAGCAAGGAGAGGGCATCGGCCCACCTGCAGGCCGGCGCGAAGAAGGTGATCATTTCCGCGCCGGGCGGCAAGGACGTGGACGCCACCATCGTCTATGGCGTGAACCACGGCGTGCTGAAGGCCACCGATACGGTGATCTCCAATGCCTCGTGCACCACCAACTGCCTGGCGCCGCTGGTCAAGCCGCTGCACGAGAAGCTGGGCGTGGTGAACGGGCTGATGACCACGGTGCATTCGTACACCAACGACCAGGTGCTGACCGACGTCTACCACGAGGACCTGCGCCGCGCGCGCTCGGCCACCATGTCGATGATCCCGACCAAGACCGGCGCCGCCGCCGCCGTGGGACTGGTGCTGCCCGAGCTGGACGGCCGGCTGGACGGCTTTGCCGTGCGCGTGCCGACCATCAATGTGTCGCTGGTCGACCTGTCCTTCGTGGCGGCGCGGCCGACCACCGTGGAAGAAGTCAACGGCATCCTGAAGAGCGCCGCCGAGGCCGAGCTCAAGGGCATCCTGGACTACAACACCGCACCGCTGGTCTCGGTGGACTTCAACCACAGCCCGGCCTCGTCCACCTTCGACGCCACGCTGACCAAGGTCAACGGCACGCTGGTCAAGGTCTCGGCCTGGTACGACAACGAATGGGGCTTCTCCAACCGCATGCTGGATACCGCGGTGGCGCTGGCCAACGCACGCTGAAGGGTGGCCATGATGAGCATTTCCCATGCTACGGACGCGCAACCGAAACCCGCGGCGCCGCACACGCTGGCGGCATTGCTCGCCGCCGGCGGGCTGGCCGGCAAGCGGGTCTTTATCCGCGCCGATCTCAATGTCCCGCAGGACGATGCGGGCCAGATCACCGACGATACCCGCATCCGCGCTTCCGTGCCCGCGATCGCGGCCTGCCTGCAGGCGGGCGCTGCGGTGATGGTCACCTCGCACCTGGGCCGTCCCGAGGAAGGGCAGCCGGACCCGCGCCACAGCCTGGCGCCGGTGGGCCGCCGCTTGTCGGAGCTGCTGGGCCGGCAGGTGCCGCTGCTGTCCGGCTGGACCGCGGGCGGCTTCCAGGTGCCGCCGGGACAGGTGGTGCTGCTGGAGAACTGCCGCGTCAACAAGGGTGAGAAGAAGAACAGCGACGAGCTGGCGCAGAAGATGGCCGCGCTGTGCGACATCTACGTCAACGATGCCTTCGGCACCGCGCACCGCGCCGAGGCCACCACCCACGGCATCGCCAGGTACGCGCCGGTCGCCTGCGCCGGCCCGCTGCTGGCCGCCGAGATCGACGCGCTGGGCAAGGCGCTGGGCCAGCCGGCCCGTCCGCTGGTGGCGATCGTGGCCGGCTCCAAGGTCTCGACCAAGCTGACCATCCTGAAGTCGCTGGCCGGCAAGGTCGATCAGCTGATTGTCGGCGGCGGCATTGCCAATACCTTCATGCTGGCCGCCGGCCTGAAGATCGGCAAGTCGCTGGCGGAAGTCGACCTGGTCGGGGATGCCAAGGCCATCATCGACATCATGGCCAGCCGTGGTGCCTCGGTGCCCATTCCCGTCGACGTGGTCTGTGCCAAGGAATTCAGCGCGACCGCCGCGGCCACCGTCAAGGATGTGAAGGACGTGGCCGACGACGACATGATCCTGGACATCGGTCCCCAGACCGCCGCCATGCTGGCCGGGCAACTGAAGGCCGCCGGCACCATCGTCTGGAACGGCCCGGTGGGCGTGTTCGAGTTCGACCAGTTCGGCAACGGCACCAGGGTGCTGGCCGAGGCCATCGCCGACTCGAAGGCATTCTCGATCGCCGGCGGCGGCGATACGCTGGCGGCCATCGCCAAGTACGGCATCGCCGACCGCGTGGGCTACATCTCCACCGGCGGCGGCGCGTTCCTGGAATTCCTGGAAGGCAGGAAGCTGCCCGCACTGGACGTGCTGGAACAGCGCGCCGCCAACTGACCCCGTATCACTGAGCATCGACTAAAGGAGCTTTACCATGGCACTCATTTCCTTGCGACAGCTGCTGGACCACGCGGGAGAGTTCGGCTACGGCGTGCCGGCATTCAACGTCAACAACCTGGAACAGATCCACGCCATCATGGAAGCGGCCGAGGAGACCAACAGCCCGGTCATCCTGCAGGCCTCCGCCGGCGCCCGCAAGTATGCCGGCGAGGCCTACCTGCGCCATATGGTGCTGGCCGCTGCCGAGACCCATCCGGACATCCCCATCGTGCTGCACCAGGACCACGGCTCCAGCCCGGCCGTGTGCCAGGCTTCGATCCGCTCCGGCTTCACCAGCGTGATGATGGACGGCTCGCTGCGCGAAGACATGAAGACGCCGTCGGACTACGACTACAACGTCGAGGTCACGCGGCGCGTGTGCGAGATGGCGCATGCGGTCGGCGTCTCGGTGGAAGGCGAACTGGGTTGCCTCGGCTCGCTCGAAACCGGCCAGGCCGGCGAAGAGGACGGCGTGGGCGCGGCAGGCACGCTGTCGCACGACATGATGCTGACCGACCCGGCGCAGGCGCGCGACTTTGTCGCCCGCACCGGCGTGGACGCGCTGGCCATCGCCATCGGCACCAGCCACGGCGCCTACAAGTTCTCGCGCAAGCCCACCGGCGACATCCTGGCAATGGACCGCATTCGCGAGATCCACGAGCAGATCCCCGACACCCACCTGGTGATGCACGGCTCCAGCTCGGTGCCGCAGGAATGGCTGGAGATCATCCGCCAGTACGGCGGCGATATCAAGGAGACCTACGGCGTGCCGGTCGAGGAGATCCTGCGCGGCATCAGGATGGGCGTGCGCAAGGTGAATATCGACACCGATATCCGCCTGGCCATGACTGGTGCGATCCGCAAGTCCCTGTCCGAGGACCGCAGCGAGTTCGATCCGCGCAAGGCGCTGCAGGCGGCCAAGAAAGGGGCGAAGGGCGTGGTGAAGCTGCGCTTCGAGGCCTTCGGCTGCGCCGGGCAGGCATCGCGGATCAAGCCGGTGGGGATGGAGAGGATGGCGGGGCTCTACCGCTAACGGCGCTCGCAGTACCACCGCCTCCCGCATACGCTCCCCTCTCCCGCCTGCGGGAGAGGGGTGGGGGAGAGGGCCGGAGCATCCACGCAGTGAAGCGCTTCAGTACTGCGAGCGCCTGCCCGGCCAACCGGCTGGTTCCGCCGACTACATCGACGCGGACAGTGGCACGCCTTCGTACAAATCGGTGCCCGTGCGCGTGGTGCGATCCGCGGTGACGTAGTTGCAGGCCCATATCGCATCAGGCGAATCACCGTGCAACGTGACCTACCTGTGGAGGAAAGTCCATCATGCCGACCCTATGTGAAATCTGCAATGCGCGTCCCGCCGTGGCGCGCGTGACCGTGGTCCAGGACGGCGAGCGCAAGACCATGTCGATCTGCGACTACGATTACCGCCAGTTGATGCGCCACCAGGAAATGCTCAATCCCTTCGACTCGCTGCTGGGCGGCGGCGGGTTGTCGCGCTTCTTCAGGGGGCTGGGAGGCGGAATAGACGAGGGCGAGCATGGCGGCTTCACCGCCGAAGTGCCGCGCGAATCCGTCGATGTTACCGATGCCTTCAGCGAGCAGACGCTGGAGCTGCTGCAGCGCGCCGCCGAGAAGGCGCACGAACTGCGGCGCAACGAGCTCGACACCGAGCACCTGCTTTATGTGCTGGCCGACACCGACGTCGGCACGGCGCTGCTCAAGGAGCTGAAGCTATCGCCGGAGGATATCCAGGGCTATATCGACCAGCACGCCCAGACCGGCACGGCGGGCGCTGACGCCTCGCTCGAAAAGATGAGCATCTCGCCGCGGTTGAAGAAGGTGTTCCAGTACGCCTTCCAGGCTTCGCGCGAGCTCGGGCATTCCTACGTCGGGCCCGAACACCTGCTGATCGGCTTGTCGATGGTGCCGGACAGCATTGCCGGCACGCTGCTCAGGAAGTACGGCGTAACGCCCGAGGCGCTGCGGCAGAAAGTGGTGAAGGTGGTCGGCAAGGGCGCGGAGGATGGCCGCGTCGATACGCCGACCGGCACGCCCACGCTCGACAAGTTCGGGCGCGACCTGACGGCCATGGCGCGGCAGGGCAAGCTCGATCCGGTGCTCGGGCGCGCGCTGGAGATCGAGAACACCATTGAAGTGCTGGCGCGGCGCAAGAAGAACAACCCGGTGCTGATCGGCGAGCCGGGTGTGGGCAAGACCGCGATCGTGGAAGGGCTGGCGCAGCGCATCGTCAACGGCGACGTGCCGGAGGTGCTGCGCGGCAAGCGGCTGGTGGAGGTCAACATCAACTCGATGGTGGCCGGCGCCAAGTACCGCGGCGAATTCGAGGAGCGCGCCAAGCAACTGATCGACGAGGTGACCGAGAAGAACGAAGAACTCATCCTGTTCATCGATGAGCTTCACACCATCGTCGGCGCGGGGCAGGGCGGCGGGGAGGGCGGCCTGGACATCGCCAACGTGCTCAAGCCTGCGCTGGCGCGGGGCGAACTGAGCCTGATCGGTGCGACCACGCTGAACGAATACCAGAAGCACATCGAGAAGGATGCGGCGCTGGAGCGCCGTTTCCAGCCGGTGCTGGTGCCGGAGCCGTCGGTCGAGCAGACCATCGTCATCCTGCGCGGGCTGCGCGACAAGCTCGAGGCGCACCACCAGGTCACGTTTGCCGACGATGCCTTTGTCGCCGCCGCGGAACTGTCGGACCGCTACATCACGTCGCGCTACCTGCCGGACAAGGCCATCGACCTGATCGACCAGGCCGCGGCGCGCGTGCGCATCGGCTCCACCTCGCGCCCCGCCGAAATCCAGGAACTGGAGGCCGAGATCGCCCAGCTCAAGCGCGAACAGGACTATGCATCGTCGCGCAAGCGCTTCGATGAAGCCAAGGGCTTCGAGGAGCGCATCGGCGGCAAGCAGCAGCAGCTCGACGAGAAGACCGAGGCCTGGCAGCGCAAGACCGGCTCGGAAACGCTCGAAGTCACGGTGGCGGCCATTGCCGAGGTGGTGTCGCGCCTGACGGGCATACCCGTGGCTGACCTCACGCAGGAGGAGCGGCAGAAACTCTTGCAGATGGAAGAGAAACTGCGTGAACGCGTGGTCGGGCAGGACGACGCGGTGGTGGCAGTGAGCGATGCCGTACGCTTGTCGCGCGCGGGGCTTGGCCAGCAGCATCGCCCGATTGCGACCTTCCTGTTCCTCGGGCCCACCGGCGTCGGCAAGACAGAACTTGCCAAGGCGCTGGCGGAAACGGTGTTCGGCGACGAGCAGTCGATCATCCGCATCGACATGTCGGAATACATGGAGCGCCACGCGGTGGCCCGGCTGATCGGCGCGCCGCCCGGCTACGTGGGCCATGACGAAGGCGGGCAACTGACCGAACGCGTGCGGCGGCGGCCCTACAGCGTGATCCTGCTGGACGAGATCGAGAAGGCCCAGCCGGATGTGAGCAACGTGCTGCTGCAGGTGTTCGACGATGGCCGGCTCACCGACGGCAAGGGGCGCGTGGTGGACTTCAGCAACACCATCATCATCGCCACCAGCAACCTGGGCGCATCGATCATCATGGGCAACCTTGAGCAGCCCGAGGGCAAGCGCATGCCTGAAGAAGACGTGCGCGAGGCCTTGATGAAGGTGCTGAAGGGGCATTTCCGGCCCGAGTTCCTCAATCGTATCGACGACATCATCGTGTTCCATGCGCTGTCGCGCGACAACATCCGCTCGGTGGTGCAGATCCAGCTCGATCGCGTGGTGCGCACGGCGGCGGCACAGGACATCACGGTGAAGGTGGACGATGGCCTGCTCGACCACCTGGTCGAGGTCGGCTACCGGCCCGAGTTCGGTGCGCGCGAGCTGAAGCGCCAGATCCGGCAGGAAGTCGAGACCCGGCTGGCCAGGGAGATCCTGGGCGACAAGCTGAAGTCAGGCGACAGTGTCGGACTCGGCTATGACAAGACCAATGGCGAGGTGGTCATCAGCCAGCTTTAGGAGACCCGCTTTAGGAGACCCGCTTTAGGAGACCCGACATGCAGCAGTTCGACTTCTACATCAACCCGAAGCGGCCGACGCTCGGCCTCTACGTGCGCAAGGGCGCGGGATTGCCCGACCTGGCGGATGCCAGCCAGTGGCAGCTTGAAGGCCACGTCTGGGAGAACGAGCTGGCGCCGGACGTCCTGAAGGGGCTGGAGGCCAATGGCCACGCCTTCCAGGAACTGGGCGGCTGAACGGTGAGGGGCCGTGGCCGGCGTGGCCACGGTCCGGTTGAAAGCGGTGCTTCGTTCTCCTATTGTTGTTGTTCAAATCGCATGACATTCGAACCGATGCCAGATACCGCCGCCGAGCCGCAAGCCGTCTGCAGTCCCATCACCCGTAGCGCGATATTCATCGTCGCCACCCTTTCACCCGGCGCCGCGCACGCCGACACCGTGCGGGCGTGGTGCGCGGACGTGGCCGCGCTGGTTCGCGCCGTAGGCAAGCGCGTCCAGGGCGGCAACCTTTCATGCATCTGCGGCTTTGGGTCGGATGCCTGGGACCGGCTGTTCGGACAGCCGCGGCCGGCCTCGCTGCATCCTTTCCGCGAGTTCGGCACCGGCGCGCGCCGTGCCATGGCCACGCCGGGCGACCTGCTGCTGCATATCCGCGCGGACCAGATGGACCTGTGCTTCGAGCTTGCCACGCAGCTGATGGCGCGGCTCGGCGACGCCGTGACGGTGGTCGATGAAGTGCACGGCTTCCGCTACTTCGACATGCGCAGCATGGTGGGCTTTGTCGACGGCACCGAGAACCCCGAAGGCAATGATGCCGTCCGCTTCACCATCATCGGCGCCGAAGACGCGGCGTTTGCGGGCGGGAGCTATGTGCTGACGCAGAAGTACCTGCACAACATGGCCGCCTGGAACGACCTGACCGTCGAGGCGCAGGAAAAGATCATCGGCCGCACCAAGCTGTCGGACATCGAGCTCGACGATGCGGTCAAGCCGTCCTGGTCGCACAGCGCGCTGACGACGCTGGTCGAGAACGGCGAGGAAGTGAAGATCCTGCGGGACAACATGCCGTTCGGGCAACCGGGCAAGGGCGAGTTCGGTACCTTCTTTATCGGCTACGCCCGCTCTCCCGCGCCGGTCGAGCAGATGCTCGAGAACATGTTCGTGGGGCGCCCGCCCGGCAACTATGACCGGCTGCTGGATTTCAGCGAGGCGGTCAGCGGCAACCTGTTTTTCGTGCCGTCCGCCTCGTTGCTGGAGGCCCTTGCGGAACGCCGGCCGGATGCCGCCGGCGCGGGGTGCGGTCCATCGGGGAGTACGGGCCTTGCTGGCCCATGATGCCATCGAGTTTCCCCCGCTCCTCCATTCTCCGGTTCGCGACGCCCCGCACGCCCGGCGCTTGCGCATTCGCACCCAGGCGCCAATGCTTGTTGCTATACCCACCTCGCGGAGCAACGTCATGGACACCAGAAGCGAACTGCAAGCCACCGTCGACGCCATGGTGCATGGCGCCAAAGGCCTGCTGGCCGCCGACGAAAGCGGGCCGACCATCGCCAAGCGGTTCGATCGCATCGGCGTGGCATCCAACGAGGAAAGCCGCAGGGCGTGGCGCAACCTGCTCCTGTCCACGCCGGGACTGGCCGAGTTCATCAGCGGCGTGATCCTGTACGAGGAGACGCTGGGCCAGCGGGCCGACGATGGCACGCCGCTGCCGGAACTGGCCGCGCGCCAGGGCATCGTGCCCGGCATCAAGGTGGACAAGGGCAAGCTCGCGCTTGCGCATGCACCCGGGGACGAAATCACCGAGGGCCTCGACGGGCTGGCAAAACGGCTTGCCGGCTATCGCCAGCAGGGCGCGCGCTTTGCCAAATGGCGCGCGGTCTACAACGTCTCCGACCGGCTGCCGGGCCGGCTTGCCATTCGCGCCAATGCCGAGGCACTGGCGCGCTATGCCGCGATCTGCCAGGAGGCAGGCATCGTGCCCATCGTCGAACCCGAGGTGCTGATGGATGGCGCGCACACCATGGCGCGCTGCGCGGAAGTCACCGAAGCCGTGCTGCATGAGGTGTTCGACGCCTTGCAGCAACATGCGGTGGTGTTCGAGCACATGCTGCTGAAGCCCAGCATGGTGCTCCCCGGCAAGGATGCCGGACAGGCAGCGCCGGCAGAGGTAGCCGCGCAGACCCTGAAGGTGCTCAGGCGCACCGTGCCCGCCGCCGTGCCAGGTATTTTTTTCCTGTCCGGCGGCCAGACGCCTGCCGAAGCCACGGCCAATCTCGACGCGATGAACCGGCTGGGCCCGTTGCCCTGGCGGCTCAGCTTCTCCTACGGGCGCGCCTTGCAGGAGCCGCCATTGCTGGCGTGGCGCGGCGAGCCGGCCAACGCGGCGCTGGCGCAACGGGCGCTGCTGCAGCGCTCGCGGCTCAACGCCATGGCGTGCCTGGGACAATACGAAGCGGCGATGGAGAACGCCGCGGCCTGATCACTGCGCAAGGCGCCGGCAAGTCCGCCCTCCGACCGCCGCATGGCCGGCGGCCTGCCGGGCCGTTTTTGCCATTCGATTGAAAGATCTTCTCGCCGCCGGCCGGGCGCGCGTGTGACGCCTCCAAGCAAGAACTACCCGGCCCTCCGCTTCTGCAACGCGGAACATATTTCGCGCTCCACATCCGTCTCATCACCTGCGCGCTGGCATGCCGAATGCAGACGCAGGCACCGGGGATATCCCGCCGGGCCGGTCCCGCTGGCGCTATCCCGTCCCCCCAGGAGACACCGTGGAGAAGACAAATGTCAACCGACATGCAAAGCAGAGTTTTGCCAGTGACCTTCAAACTGGCACCCGTCGTTGTTGCGACCGCGGCCGGCCTTGTGCTGACTGCCTGTGGCGGCGGCGGTGGTGACGACGACCATCCCCCGCCGGCAAAGACCCCGGTGGCATGCCAGAACCTGCCGGGCAAGACCGTCCCGTCAGGCAGCATCGGCCTGCCCACCAAGGGCGCAACGGTTGCCGAGGCCGACATGGTGCCGGCGACCGGCGGCGGCCAGCTGGGCACTGGCGCATATTGCAAGGTGACCGGGACCATCGCACCCGTCGATCCGACGGCGCCACCGATCCGGTTCGAAATCAACATGCCCGCCAGCTGGAACCAGAAGGTGGTGATGTTCGGCGGCGGCGGCTATGACGGCACCATTCCCAACACGGCAGGCAATGTGCCGGCCGGCCCGACCGACCAGCCTTCGCCGCTGGCGCGCGGCTATGCCACCTTCGCCAGCGATTCCGGCCACCAGGCGGGCGCGCTCGGCAGCCGCGACGGCTCGTTCGGCACCAATGACGAGGCGCTCAGCAACTACGCCAGCGATGCACTGAAGAAGACGCGCGACGTCGCGATCGCGCTGATCCAGATGCACTACCAGGCCGATGGCCCGAAGAAGGCCTACTTTGCCGGCGGATCGACCGGCGGCCGCGAGGCGCTGGCCGTGGTGCAGCGCTGGCCGCAGGACTGGGATGGCGCCATCGTGCTCTATCCCGCCTGGAACGCCGCCAGCCTGAACCTGCAGTTCGGCCGCATCACCCGCGCGCTGGCCGCGCCGGGCGCCTACCCGAACCAGCCCAAGCGCAAGGTGCTGTACGACGCCGCCATTGCCGCGTGCGACAACCTCGACGGTGTCAACGACGGCCTGATCAGCAATGTCGCCGCCTGCAATGCCAGCTTCGACCCGTCCACGGCCATGCTCAATGGCCAGCCGGTCCGCTGCGCCAACGGTGCCGACACCGGCGACACCTGCCTGTCCGACGCGCAGATCAACGCGCTGCAGGTGTACAACTCGCAGATCGTGTTCGGCTATGCGCTGGGCAGCGGCGAAACGCAGTATCCGGGCTTCAACGTCTGGGGCGCCGACCTCGGCATGTCCGGCAACGCATCCGTCCAGCCGACGGTCATTGCGCTGGCGCTCAACCTCGATGCCCCGGCCAATCCGATGCCGGCTACCGCGCCATACCTGAGCGTGTTCTGGGACCAGTGGGTGCGCTACTTCGTCACGCGCGATCCGACCTTCAACTCGCTCACGCTCGACCCCCAGAACCCGGGACCCTGGCAGGACCGCATCAGCCAGCTTGCCGGCCTGCAGGACATCAACAAGACCGACCTGTCCGCGTTCATGAACAAGGGCGGCAAGATCCTGATGGCGCACGGCATGTCCGATGCGCTGGTCAGCACGCGTGCGACGGAGGACTACTTCACGCGGGTACAGGGCGCGATGGGCGCGGGCAATGTCAGCAACTTCATGCGCTACTACGAGATCCCGGGCTATGGCCACTCGGTGAGCTCGGTGTTCAATGCTGCGTGGGATTCGCTGACGGCACTGGAGCAGTGGGTCGAGCAGGGCACCGCGCCGGCTTCGCTGACGGTGACCGACACGGTCGGCGTGCCGGGCCGCACGCGGCCGCTGTGCGAGTACCCGACCTGGCCGAAGTACAACGGCTCCGGCGATGTCAACGTGGCAGCGAGCTTTACCTGCGCGACGCAATGATGCGGAGGCAGGCGTAGCAGAAAGGGGCGAGCCCGGGCGGCTCGCCTTTTTCGATTCCTGCCTTACCCGTTATCGGGCGCGGCGCATTGACTGCGCAAGCTCGCCGTATCCCCGTGCTGCCAGCGATTGCGCGGCACCCAGCCGGTCGCGCGCTTCCCGGTTCTGGCTCAGCTTGACCTTGCCCTGCAGCGAGGTGAGCGCTATCTCGATGCCGACGATATGGCGCAGCAGGCCGTCGATGAATTCGGGCGCGGAATCGCCCATCTTCCATGGCATGGGTTCGTCCGCCTCATGGCGGCGCGTCAGGCGCGCGACAATGCGCCGGGCGAAGCGTTCGTCGTCATGCACGGTGAGCATGCCGTGCGCGTGTACCACCTCG
This sequence comes from Cupriavidus oxalaticus, assembly GCF_016894385.1. Taxonomy (NCBI): domain Bacteria; kingdom Pseudomonadati; phylum Pseudomonadota; class Betaproteobacteria; order Burkholderiales; family Burkholderiaceae; genus Cupriavidus; species Cupriavidus oxalaticus. The sequence goes on along the minus strand of NZ_CP069811.1, from coordinate 1,614,652 downwards.
TAGTTCCAGGTCGGCACCTGGCGGTGCGCCTCGTGCTTGCTCGGGTACCAGTTTGGCGAGATGTAGGCCTCGGCGCCCCGAAAGACGACCATGACCGGCGTGCCGGCAGCGCAGTCCGGGCAACTTGCCTGGGACCCTACGCAAAGGCCTCCGGAAAGCTGCTGCCACGGCTTCGTTGACACAACGGCCGTCTTTTTCTATTTTTTTTGCAGGGCGACGGGTCGCCCTGTATGCGTCGATGAGTCCGATACTGGAGCAGCAAATTCGGACGTTCTGCAATGTTGCTTAAGTGACCATTCGTGATGCCTTGCTATTTGGGAGCGCACCATGTCAAAGGTTGCATATAGCTCTGTCGACGCGCGGCAGGCCTTGCGGCAAGAGCGCGCAATCGAAGAGTCCCGCAAGCGCGTTCGCGCACAGATCGCACGTATCCGGCATATTCGGGCAGAGGGTGGCAGCCCGGACATCGCATATCGTGTTCTGAGGTATTTGCGTCACTCAGTAAGACAACTCAGGGAAAATCGCGACCTGCTGGCACGCGCCCTGGGCGCTGACGGGCACGATCGTGTTCAGCTTGCACATGAGATCTCCGGTACGGCTCATCGTCGTCCCCGCGGCGTTCCGACAAGCCGCAGCCAGATGCGACCGCCGGAAGTGGTGGTGTGAATCGGCATGTGCCAGACAACGTGATCACGGCAGTTGACTGGCAAACCGACGGGTGCCCTCCAAGAGGCAGTCATACTGCCCCCGGAGGCAAGCCCAGGTCTATGCGGCGCCGCAGTAGCGTCAGGCGAGGGCCAACACGCGGCGAAGGCAGCGGGAACAATCATCCACTGCGGAGAAGCGGAGAACCGATCCCGGCGTCGGCAAGACTAACGGGGAGCAACCGCAGGAGACCAGCATGTCTCACGTCACTTATCCCAACGAAAGTGCCGAATACCGCAAGGCGCGCAGCGCACTGCTTGAAGAGGAGATGGCGTTGCGAAGGCATATCGAGGCTGTCGCCGCGCAGCGCCGCGCGCTCCCGCCCGGCGGCGAAGTCCCGCAGGACTACCGGTTCGAGCGGATCGGCGCGAACGGCATGCCCGAGACGGTCGCAATGTCCAGGCTGTTCGGCCCGCATCGCACCCTGATCCTGTACAGCTTCATGTATGGCCCGGACCGCGACACGCCGTGTCCGATGTGCACGCTCTTGCTCGACTCCGTCAACGGCGCTGCCAGGCATATCGGCCAGCGTGCGGCGCTCTATATCGTCGCCAAGTCGCCGATCGCGCGGCTGGTCGCGTGGGCGCGTGAACGGGGATGGGCACATCTCCAGTTCCTTTCGACCGCAGGCAACAGCTACAACGCCGACTATTTCGGCGACTCGACGAAGCTGCCGGCGGAGATTCGGGCGTTGAGCGGCGGGAAGCCGGGCGAGGAATGGGACGACACCGCGTTCAACGTATTCCGTCTGGACAATGGCACGGTCCGCCACTTCTGGGGCAGCGACCTTACCTGGGCGCCAACGGAGGCTGACACGGACCATCGATCCGGCGACGCCGTCAGTGCGCTTTGGGGCCTGCTCGACATGACGCCCGAGGGACGTGGTCAGTTCATGCCGAAGCTCGCCTACTGAGGCGATGCCAACCGCTTCAGCGGTTGCCGCCGGACATGCGCTTCCTGGCGCTGCGCAGCGCCAGGCCTGCCAGCATCGCGACGACCGCCAGCACGCCGATGGCGATGAAGAAGGGCAAGGGCCGATCGACGGCCAGGCTTTCCCCCGCGACGACGATGCCGAACGCATAGCCCCCTTCGGCGATGGCCATCGCGGCCAGGAATTTCGGGAAGGGGTAACGCATCGTGCCAAACAGATAACCGGGAATTTCCGACGGCACCGCGATACAGAACAGCAGCACCGCCCAGAACTTCATGCGCCGGGATACGTAGTCCTGGTACTTCGCCAGCTTGTCCGCGTAACCACTGCGAGCGAGCAATGGATAGGCCAGGCGGCCGATGCCATAGGCGGCAACAGCGCCCAGCAGCCAGCCACCCCAGAGGAGCAGAACGGTGAGCGGCTTGCCCCACACCGCGCTGGCCGGCGGCACCAGGACCACGCTCGAGGCGAAGGCAAGCATGGCGGACACGGCCGAAAACAGGAAGAAGACAAGTACGCCAGCGCCGGGGTGCTGCTCCATCGTCGCCTGCGCCCAACCGATGGCCTGGTCGGCCAGATCCTTGAAGGGAGGCGAGAGCGCGACCAGTGCGACCAGCACCGCCAGGGTGCCCACCGCTAACCAGAACCAGATGGCGTGCCGATTGGCAGACAATTTGCTAGGCATACAAAAATTAGAACCACAGGCCTTGCCGAAAGTTTCGATTCGACTGCCCAGTGGATCACTGCTGCGGGAACTATCCGTCCTGAACCAGCCTGAATGCGGCCCGGCATGCCGCGGCCCATTCCCGGGCCAGCTCCGTGCGCTGTGCGGGTCCGATTGCCAACGCCTGGTCCATGCCCGCCGCAAGCTTCTCCACGGGCACGGCCGCTGGCGCGCCGGCCGCGCCCCAGGCCGCGGCGAACGCAACCTGCTTGCTGGCTTCGGGCGCTTGCGCGGGCCGCAGCAGGCCCAGTCTCGGCAAGGCAAAGGCGCCCGCGACAATGCCGCCGTGCAGGCTGCTGCCGATGAAGCCCTGGCTGTGCGCGATCAGCGCGCAGATATCCCACAGCTCAAGCGAGCGAAAGAGCGCAACGGGCGTGCCGCACAACCGCGCGGCGAGGCGCCGGTAGCAAGCCAGGCTGTCATGCCATGGCGCGGCACCGGCGCGGAACAGCACCACGCCCAGGTGCCGGTCCCGGGCAACGCGTTCGAGTTGCGACGCCAGCTGTGACAGGGTTTCGTCGTCGCCAAAATCAGCGCTGCACTGCACCGCCAGGTATCCGCCCGGGAAACCCGACCCGATGCGGGCGCATTCGCCATGGCCGGCGCGCCGGCGGATGCGCTCGCCGAACAGCTCCGCCACCAGCACCGCCGGATCCGGCTCCAGGCGGCAATCGATGCCGTTGCCGGCGAGCACGGACCGGGTTTGCCGGTCCCTTGCGCCGACACTGGTGGCGGCACCAAGCTTGGCCACCACCTCGGCCCGCATGCCGGGCTCGACCGATCCAAGGTCAATGCCGCCGGCCGCGTGAACGATCACGCGCCTGAGGTTGGCAAACAGGTTCTCAGGCAACAGGTAGGGAACAAGGTCCGGCACGCCTAACTGGTCGCGCGCCCACGCCGTTCGCGCGTGCGGCCGGCTATCGAGCTGCGCCACCACTGCCTCGGCCTGCCCGGGCGGCAGCAGCATCACGGCCGCCTCCCACAGCGAGCAGGTCAGGATTTCGCCGCCCACGTGGATGACATCGACGGCGGCGTCGCCCACGGTGGCGGAAAGACGCGCGAGGGCGTGGACCCGATGGCCGCCATGGGGCCTGAGGTCGCGCCCGGCAAGGCCTCCGTAACGGAGATTGGCATAGGGACCGTGCCGGCGGATCATGCGTCGCACCACATGCGCGAGCAGCAGGTCGCCGAAGTTGTGGCGATCGAAGGCGCCGAACAGGATCGTGAAGGCCGCCGCGCCTGCCTGTTCATGGAATGCGGGCGCTGGCATGGCATCAACGATACGCAAGCACGGCCTGCATGTCAGCGCTGTCGAAGCCTTCGGTAAATCCAGCCCGGATGTCCGCCAGCAACCGGGTAGCGGCTGGCTCCTGGCCTTGCTGCCGCCATAGCTGCGCCAGATCCAGCGCGGCCCGCAATTCCAGCGACCTGGCATGCTGGTGGCGAGCGACTTCGATCGCCTTGTGGAAACACGCTTGCGCTTGCGCCTCGTCTTCAGGTTGCTCCCCGGCCGCCGCGCGTTGCCGTATCAACTCGCCCTTGATACGGTGCCACTCCGCTTCGCAATAGTGCTCGCCGGTCTGATCCACCGCGTCTTTGGCCGCTGCAAGCGCGTCCAGCCCCGCCTGCCATTGTCCCTGGCGTCCGTAGGCATGGGCCAGCAGGCACTGGAAGTGCGAATTGCCCAGTACCGCGCCCGTGGCGTGATAGGCCGCCAGCCCTTCCTGCATCAGCGCGATGCCTGCCGGTTGCTGCCCCTGTTCCGCCAGCGCCCAGCCGCTCAGGAGCGTCGTCCACGCGTGCCAGAGCGGGAAACCCTGCTCGGTCGACAGTGTGATGGCAGCGTCGGCACATTCTTGCGTGAGCTGGGGCTCGCGGCGGAACTGGTGCAGTTCTGCTGCCTGGCACAGGGCATGCGCCAGGCTGAAGGGGTGGGATATCTGCCGCGCCAGCGCAAGCCCGTCCTGCGCGCACCGGAGGGCCTGGTCGGGATAGCCAAGCGCCCAGAGCACGAGCGCCGAAGCCGACAGGGCGCGCACTTCCGGATCCACGCCATGGACATTCAGGTGGGCGAGATGCGGTCCTGCGCCATAGAGTGCAAGGGCATCGCGCAGATGGGCATGCGCGACGCCGAATCTTCCGGAGTAATACGCGGTCATCCCGAGCGCGACATGCGCTTCTCCCGTCTGCTCCGGGTCGTTCGTCTGCCTGGCCAGCCGCAGCAGCTGCTTGCCGAGCCGGTAAGCCTTCGCATGTTCCGCGCGCAGCGAGAAATAGGTACGCAGCCCGACCAGCGTCGGAAACAGCTGTGGCGTGTCGCCGCCCTGGCCGCACAGGGCCAGCGCGCGGCTGTAGGTCGCCTCCACTTCGGGGGCGGCAAAGCCCCGGGCGGCGATCAGCGCCGGCCCGATGGCCAGCCGCAGCACGAGCTCCTGGTGCGCGCGTTCCGGGGTATCCGGCTGGCGGCCGAGCAACTCCAGCGCGGCGCTCAGGTGGCTGATCGCCTCGTGGTAGGCGGAGCGCTGGACGGCCTGCTGTCCCGTGTACTGCAGGTATTCCACTGCCTTCGGACCGTTGCCGCTGAGGCTGTAGTGCCGGGCCAGTTCGCCGTAGTGATCCTTCAACTGGTTCTGGAAGAGCGCCTCGATTGCCTGGGCCGTGCGCTGGTGCAGCGCGGTGCGTTGCTCCGTGAGCAGGCTGTTGCCGGCCACCTCCTGGGTCAGCGCGTGCTTGAACGTGTATTCGGTGTCGGGGAACGCCGGCCGCTCATAGATGAATTCCCCCGCCTCCAGCTGGGCGAGGAGCAGGCGCAACTGCTCGTCCGGCTGCACGACCACGCGCTGGATCAGGCTGAGGGAAAACTCCTTGCCGATCACGGCCAGCGTTTGCAGCAAGTCCTTTTCGGCACGGGACAGGCGGTCGATGCGGGCGGCAAGCACGCCTTGCACCGTTGTCGGGATATGCAGCGCCGCGGGTGTCTGCTCGATGTGGTAATGGCCCGGCTCGCCAAGCAGCGCTTTCTCCTCGCACAGGGTTTGCACCACCTCCTCCATGAAGAAGGGATTGCCCTCGGTCTTTGCCAGGATAAGGCGCTTGAGGGCCACCAGCGCCGGATCGTCGCCAAGGAGCGCGGTGAGCAGTTGCCCGGCTTCCGCCAGGCCCAGCGGGTCCAGCCGCAGCGGCGTGTAGCAGTCCATATGGCTCCAGCCATGCTGGTACTCGGGCCGGTAGTTCAGCAGCAGCAGGATCCTGGCGCCGGCAAGGCGCTCGACCAGTACATCCAGGAAGGCTTCGGTCTCGCTGTCCAGCCATTGCAGGTCCTCGAACAACAGCACCAGCGGCTGGTTGCGGCTCTCGCGCGCCAGCAGGCTGGTGATCGCCTCGAACGTGCGCTGGCGCCGGATCAGGGGATCCATGTTCGGCAATGCCGAGCCGGGCTCGCTGATGCCCAGCAGGTGCAGCAGGTATGGCAGCACGTCTTCCAGGGCCCGGTCGAGCATCACCACGCGGCCCGCGACCTTCTCGCGGCACTTCCGTTCGTCGTCGTGGGCCTCGATCTGGAAGTAGTTCTTGACCAGCTCGATCAGCGGCAGATAGGCAAAGGCCTTGCCATGGGACACCGAGAACGTCTCCAGCGCCAGGCAGCTGCCGGGTGCGCGCGCCTTGAATTCGTGGAAGAGCCGCGATTTGCCGACGCCGGCCTCGCCGACTACCGCCACGATCTGCCCATGTCCGCCGACGGACCGCTGCAGCGCCTGCTGCAGCGTCTCCAGTTCCATGTCCCGCCCGACGAAGCACGCAAGGCCGCGGTGCGCCGCCACCTGCATGCGCGTGCGCAGCGGCCCGATGCCGGTCAGCTCGTACACGGCCAGCGGCATCGGGATGCCCTTGACCTGCGCAACGCCAAGCGGCTTGAACGCGAAATACCCTTCGGCGAGCCGATGCGTGGATTCGCTGACAAAGATCGACGACAGCGCGGCCATGGTCTCCATGCGCGAGGCAATGTGGATGGTGTGGCCGACCGGGTCGTAATCGGTGTGCAGGTCGTCCTTGCGGATCGAACGCACCACCACCTCGCCGGTGTGGATGCCGACCCGGATCTGCAGCGAAATGCCTTGCTCCAGCCTGAGCCGGTCGCTGTGGCGCTGCATCGCCTTCTGCATGCGCAGCGCGGCGTACAGCGCACGCTGGGGATGGTCCTCGTGCGCGATCGGCGCGCCGAACAGCGCCAGGATGCCGTCGCCCAGCGACTTGGCGACATAGCCCTCGTAGTAATGCACCGCCTCCATCATCAGGTCGATCACCGGCGTGATCAGCCGGTGGGCGTCCTCCGGGTCCAGGTCATGGATCAGGGCGGTCGAGCCGGCCATGTCGGCGAACAGCACGGTGATGGTCTTGCGCTCGCCGGCGGCCTCGCCACGGGCTTCCAGCGCGGCCTGCTCGCTGCGGATGCGCTCCGCCAGATGCGCCGGCGTGTAGGAGACCGGCGCGGTGGGTGCAGCGGTTGCCATGTCGCTGCAAGGTTCGCCGCAAGCACTGCAGAAGCGCGCCGCCGGCGCCAGGGCTTGGCCGCAGCGGCGGCACTGGCGGGCGAGGGCGCTGCCGCACTGCTGGCAAAAGTTGGCCCCGGCGGTGTTATCGCATCCGCACTTTGTGCACTGCGCCATGGGGCCTCCTCGGGGACGCTTCCTTCATAGGATTAGTGCGCAAAGGCGTCCATCGCAAGAGGTGCCGCCAGGGGACGCCGCCATCGGCCGGAACCGGCGGGCAAGCCAGCGTCGAAGCGCGCCGGCGACGTCCGGTTTCAGTTCGGCGGCGGGGCTATGCAATGTCTTCCAGATTGTCCTGTTGCGAGCGGATATCTTCCGGACTGAACACGATATACCCGAGGGACTTCAGAAGCCGCACCGCCTCCAGTTCGGCATCCAGGTACACCGGCCGTTCCGGGCGCCGCAGGCGCGGCGCGGGCTGCAAGCGCCCTGTGGCGCCGGCATGCGTGCCGGCAGGGGCCAGGCCATCCGGCTGCCGCGCGGTCAGGATGCGGCAATGCTCTACGCTGGGCTGCCACGACACGTCGACGGCGACATTGAAACGCGCCGCGCACAGCCGCAAGTGCTTCAGCGCCTGCAGCCAGCCGATGAAGGCGTCGTGCTCCAGTGGCTGGTAGCCATGCAGCAGCGTACCGAGCTGCTCGTGGGCCGCGGGGTTGGCCGCGGCCGGATCGTCGTCGAGCAACGCAAGCTCCAGCGCCACCCGCTGGCACCCTTCCTGGTCATAGATCGTGCATTGGCAGTCGAGCACGCCTTCCTGCAGCAGCTCGCACAGCAGGGCCCACACCCGCGGGTTCTTGTCGAACCGGCCCTCGAGCGTGGGATCGATCTGGCCGAGGATATCCGGAAGGGGGCGGCCGCTGTCCGCCTGCACGGCATGCGCAAATGCCATCGCGTTGTCCGAAGGGCTCTCGCCACGCGCCAGCCGCTGCAAGGCGGTTTCCTTCAGTTCCTGGATCTCGGCGACGGCATCGACGGCGTGCTTCCAGGCAAACGCTTCCAGGCCGCCCGCCAGCTTGCGCGCGGGCCTGGCAAGCTGGCCTGCCAGCGTCTGGATAAAGCTGGTGCAGACACTGCAGCGGCACTCCAGGCGGCCCGCGTGCAGGAAGCCGGCATAGAGGCGTTCCCGGTGCCCGCAATGCGGGCATTCCACCGAAAAGCCACCCTGGCGCGAGGCGCGTTGCGATGCAAGCAGTCCGTCGACCTGGTAGTGCGCCTGGCCATCGCAGCATGGACAGGTCCATTCCAGCTTGTGCGCACCGTCGCGCGGCGCGACCGCGCGGTCGAACTGGCGCTCGATTGCGCTGCGCGGAATGCCTTGCGAGCGCCCGAGTACATCGGCGGAATAGCGCCAGTAGCAATACGAGTGGGCGGCGGCGGCCGCTTCCGCATCGAGGCGCTGCAAGGCAGGGATGAGATGCGTGCTGCGCCGGATCTCGGCGGCCTTCGCGTCGACCAGCGCGGCCCCACCGGGCATCACGGCCTCGAGCGCGGCTCGGCTCTGCGCGAGGAAGTCCGGCACGTGGACGTGGCGGATGAAGTCCTCGTTCTCGAGCCAGAACATATGCCCGGGCAGGGATTCGAGCGCATCGACACCGGCCCTGACTTCGGACATGCCGGGACAGGCGAGAAACGTGAAAGGCTTGCTGAACAGGAATGCATCGGCCATGTTTTGTCAACGGAGTATCTCGCCCACGGCCGGTACGGCACCGCGTGCGATGGTTTCACCCCGTGATTCCAGCCAGGCCGATCGTGCGGACGGCGCATGCTTCTCGCATCAGCCCGCTTTTGGGGAATTTCCCCTTGTTATTGTTCAGGCATGCCTTGTTCTGTACAGGTTAGTCCTGCCGGTTAGGACAGCATAGGCGACGGTCACGGATCCCTGCAATGCTCAACAAGCGACGCTTTCACGATAAGAAATGTGGCGCCTGACCCATGGCCGGAACGGGGCAGGGTTTGTCGGGACTAATATCGATGCCTGAGCGGACGACCGGCACACCGTGCTCCGGCCGACGCTTTTTAGTGTTCGACGACCACGGATGCCCCGTGCTCACCTTTCCAGGAGACACAACATGCCGAGCAAGAATACGATCTGTTTGTGGTACGACCGCGACGCGCTGGATGCCGCGAACTTCTATGCCGAGACGTTCCCCGACAGCGCTGTCAAGGCTGTCCACCGCGCTCCCGGCGACTATCCCGACGGCAAGCAAGGCGATGTCCTGACGGTCGAGTTCACCGTTGCCGGCATTCCCTGCCTCGGCCTCAACGGCGGCCCGCATTTCAAGCACAGCGGGGCGTTTTCCTTCCAGATCGCAACGGACGACCAGGCCGAAACCGACCGCCTGTGGAACGCCATCGTCGGCAATGGCGGGCAGGAAAGCGAATGCGGCTGGTGCAAGGACCGCTGGGGATTGTCGTGGCAGATCACGCCGCGCGCGCTGACCGCGGCGGTATTCGATTCCGATCCCGCCGCGGCCAAGCGCGCCTTCGAAGCGATGATGACGATGCGGAAAATCGATATCGCAAAAATCGAGGCGGCCCGGCGCGGAACTTGATCCCGGCGCGCCCCGCGCCTACACGGGCTGCGCTTGCCGCGACCGCCACTTCGACACGCTGCAGCCAAACTCGCCGCTGAACCAGCGCGAAAACGTGCTCAGTGAAGTAAATCCCAGCAGCGTCGCCACCTCCGACAACGGCCTGTCCGGGTTCTCGATATAGCTGACCACCAGCCCCGCACGCACCTGGTTCAGGATCTCGGAATAGCTGGTCTGCTCGCGCGCCAGGCGGCGGTGGATGGTGCGCCGGTCGACCCCCAGGTGCTGCGCCACCCGGTCGACCGAGCACATGCCGGTGGGCAGCAGCACATAGACCAGCTTGCGCACCTTGTCCGGCGCGGTGGCGTTGGCCTGCGCCAGCAGGCTGCCAAGGTAGCGCTTGACCTGGCCTGCCATCGCCGGATCGTAGGACGGCAGCGGGGCTTCCAGGTCGGCGGCGGCGCAGACGATGCCGTCGAAATCCTGGTTGAACAGCGGTTCGATGCCGAACACCCGCATGCAGGTGGCCACGCTGGCGGGCGCCGGATGCGTGAAGCAGATGCTGCGCGGGCGCCACGAGGTGCCCAGGAACAGGCTCAGCATGCGGAACATCACGCCCACGGCAAGGTCGGTGGCCTGGCGCAGCACGCCGGACTCCTCGCTCAGGACATGGAGCCGGATGATGACCAGCCCTTCGGATTCCTCCAGGCGCATGGCCAGCGATTCGTTCTGCAGGCCCATGTATCGCACCATGGACTCCAGCGCGCGGCGCAGCGTGGGCTGCTCGCGCACCACGAAGGCCAGCGGCCCCAGGTTCGAGAACTGGCGCAGCTCCGCCATGCGCAGGCCGAAGTCGTCCACCTGCGCGGCGCGTGCCGAGGCATCCAGCAGGCGCCCGACCAGCGCGGCGGGGATGCGGATATCGGGATCGAGCAGCACGTCGCGGCTGATCCTGGCCGCGCGCATCTGCTGGTGCGGATCGAGGCCGACGGCGCGGGCCACTTCGACGTAGTTGGTAAGGCTGGCGCTGCGCAGGTAGTAGGACATCGCGTTATCCCAGTGTCGCGAAATGCAAGCGGTGCGAAGGGCTCGCGCTCATCGCTGCATTCCCTCAGAGCCTGCAGGATGCGCGTGCCGCCGGCGCCATGCCAGCGGCGGCTCGCCGAACTGGATCGAGAACCAGCGCGTGAACGTGCTGGCCGAGCTGTATCCCAGCAGCTCGGCCACCCGCAACATGGCGTATTGCGGATTCTCCACATAGCGCAGCGCCAGTTCGCGCCGCACTTCATTGAGGATATCGGTGAAGGTTTCGCCGGCTTCGTCGAGCTGGCGCTGCATGGTGCGCAGGCTCAGTCCCAGGCCCTGCGCCACGCCTTCGCAGGTGGCACGGCCCATCGGCAGCATCAGGTAGACGGCGTTGCGCACGTCCCGGCCGATGCTGGGCGCGTTGATGCGCGGCAGCGTGTCGACAAAGCGCTCGGCATAGCGCGCCATCGCCGGATCGCCGGTCGGGTTGGGCGCGTCGAGGTCGGCTGCCCGGCACACGATGCCGTTGAATTCGCTGTCGAATTCGAGCGGGCAGCCAAAGATCCGCCGGTGGACCCGCAGGTCATCTGGCGCCGGGTGCGTGAAGTTGATGCTCAGCGGGCGCCAGTGCGAGCCGAGCAAGGCCCGGCACAGGCGGAACACCACGCCCAGCGCCAGCTCGGTGCCCTGGCGCGAAGGCTGGTCCAGCACGATTTCCTGGCGGATGATGACCGCGCCGCCGGCCTCTTCCAGCAGGATCGACACCGATTCGTTGACCAGGTGCCGGTAGCGGATGATGGTGGCGAGCGCCGCGCGCAGCGTGGGCTGCTGGCTGATCAGCAGGCTCATCACGCCAAAGTCCGAAAGCTGCCGCGATTCCGCCATGCGCAGCCCGAAGGTCGGGCAGTTCGCGGCCTTGGCGGCGGCTTCCAGCAGGGTGGCGCAGGCGCCCACCGGGATGCGCTGGTCCGGCTCTGCGAGAAGCGCCCGGCTGAGCCTGGCGGTGCGCAGCAAAGGCTGCGTATTGAGGCCGAGTTCGCCGGCCACTTCAAAGAAATTGGTCAGTGCCGCGGCACGTACCAGCGTGTCCAATGTTGTCTCCCTGCTTATGGGGTGCTTATGGCTGCAAGCCTGCCGGAGGCCGCAGCATTGTCTTTGCAGCGGCATGATAGGCGGGCTTGGCATGAAATGCAAAGGCGCTGGAGCCTATTGCAAAGCCGCCCGCGCCGCGGCGACCTACATTGCATGCATGCGCGGCACACACCGGTGCCGCAGTGTTTCAAGGAGACAAGTGCATGGCAAAGATCGTCCGCATGTATGAGACTGGCGGCCCCGAGGTATTGCGTTACGAAGACGCGCAGGTGGGAGACCCCGGCGCAGGGCAGGTGCGCATCCGCCACGTGGCGGTGGGCCTGAACTACGCCGACACTTACTTCCGCAACGGCACGTATCCGGTGCCGCTGCCGTCCGGCATGGGGGTCGAAGCCGCGGGCGTGGTGCAGGCCATCGGGCCGGGCGTGACCAACGTCGCCGTGGGCGATCGCGTCACGTATACCGGCTTCATCAACACCCTGGGCGCCTACAGCACCGAGCGCCTGGTGCCGGCGGCGCCCCTGATCCGCCTGCCCGACACCATCGGCTTCGAGACCGCCGCGGCGATGACCATGCGCGGCCTGACTTCGGCCTACCTGATGCGCCGCATCCATGCATTCCAGCCCGGCGACGCCATCCTGCTGCACGCGGCAGCCGGCGGCGTCGGACTGATCGTGTCGCAATGGGCCAAGCTGCTGGGCCTTACCGTGATCGGCACGGTGTCGAGCGAGGCCAAGGCCGAAGTGGCCCGCGCCCATGGCTGCGACCACATCATCAATTACAGCCATGAAGACGTGGCCAGGCGCGTGCGCGAACTGACCGACGGTGTCGGCGTGGCGGTGGTGTTCGACAGCGTCGGCAAGAACACCTTCGCGGCGTCGCTGGATTCGCTCCGGCGCCGCGGCACCATGGTCTGCGTAGGCACCGCCTCCGGCCCGATCCCGCCGTTCGACCCGGTGCTGCTGGCGATGAAGGGGTCGCTGTTCCTGACGCGCCCGGCGCTGGCCGACTACATCTTCGATCCCGCCGAGAAGGCGCAACTGGCCGGCGAACTGTTCGATCACGTCGGCTCCGGTCGCATCCGGATCGAGATCAACCAGCGCTACGCGCTCGAAGACGCGGTGCAGGCGCACCACGACCTGGAGTCGCGCAAGACCACCGGTTCGTCGATCTTTGTCATCTGAGGAGCCAATGCCATGCGAGTCCAACAACTCACTTGCGCGCTGGGCGCCGAACTGAGCGGCGTCAACCTGGCCGACGCGGTGCGCGACGACGGCTTGTTCGCCGAGATCCGCGCGCTGCTGCTGCAGCACCGCGTGCTGTTCCTGCGCGACCAGAAGTTCAGCCGTGCCGAGCATGTCGCTTTCGCCAGCCGCTTCGGCGAGCTGGAAGACCATCCGGTGGCCGGCAGCGACCCGGAACACCCGGGCCTGGTGCGCATCTACAAGACGCCCGACCAGCCCAACGACCGCTACGAGAACGCCTGGCACTCCGACACCACGTGGCGCGAGGCGCCGCAGTTCGGCGCGGTGCTGCGCTGCGTGGAATGCCCGCCGGTCGGCGGCGACACCATGTGGGCGAACATGGCGCTGGCGTACGAACGGCTGCCCGACCACATCAAGACGGAGATCGCCGACCTGCGTGCGCGCCACAGCATCGAAGCCAGCTTCGGCGCCGCCATGCCGATCGAGAAGCGCCTGGCGCTGAAGGCGCAGTATCCCGACGCCGAACATCCGGTCGTGCGTACGCACCCGGACACCGGCGAGAAGGTGCTCTACGTCAACGCCTTCACTACGCACTTCACCAACTACCACACTGCCGGGCGCGTGCGCTTCGGGCAGGACGCCAATCCGGGCGCGTCCGACCTGCTGCGCTACCTGGTGAGCCAGGCCTATATCCCCGAGTACCAGGTGCGCTGGCGCTGGGCGCCCGACAGCGTGGCGATCTGGGACAACACCGCCACGCAGCACTACGCGGTGATGGACTACCCGCCGTGCCACCGCAAGATGGAGCGGGCCGGCATCATCGGCACGCGGCCGTACTGAACCATTGCTTTGAGCAAACGAGCATGCAAGACAACCTGATTACCCCGGCCAAGTCGGCCTACGCCTATCCGCTGCTGGTCAAGCAGCTGCTGACCAATGCCCTGAGCCTCTACGGCGACCAGGAGATCAGCTACCGCGGCGAGATGCGCTACACCTTCCGCGATTTCCGCCATCGCATCGGCAAGCTGGCCTCGGCGCTGGCTGCGCTGGACATCCGCCACGGCAGCACCGTGGCCGTGATGGACTGGGACAGCCACCGCTACCTGGAATGCTATTTCGGCGTGCCGATGATGGGCGCCACGCTGTTCACCGTCAATGTGCGGCTGTCGCCCCAGCAGATCCTCTATACGCTCAACGATGCCGGCGCCGCGATCGTGCTGGTGCACCCTGACTTCCTGCCGGTGATCGAGCAGATCCGCCCGCAGCTGACCGGCAACCCGCGCTTCGTGCTGCTGGCCGATGGCCAGGACGCGCCCAAGACCAGCGTGCCGTTCGCCGGCGAGTACGAGGCACTGCTGGCGCAGGCGCCGGCCGATTTCGAGTTCGCCGACTTCGACGAGAACACCAAGGCCGCCACGTTCTATACGACCGGCACCACGGGCGATCCGAAGGGTGTCTGCTACAGCCACCGCGAGATCGTGCTGCACACGCTGGCGTCGGCGACAAGCCTGTGCTCGCCGCGCGAAGGGCAGCGCATGCATCGTGAAGATGTCTATATGCCGATCACGCCGATGTTCCACGTGCTGGCGTGGGGCATTCCGTATATCGCCGTGATGCTGGGACTGCGCACGGTGCTGCCGGGCCGCTACGTGCCCGACCAGTTGTTGAAGCTGCGCGAGACGGAGAAGGTCACGTTCTCGCACTGCGTGCCGACCATCCTGCAGATGCTGCTGCAGGCGTCCGCCGACGGCAAGCCGGACCTGTCCGGGTGGAAGATCATCATCGGTGGCTCGGCGCTGCCGCCCGCGCTGTGCGAGGCGGCCCTGGCGCGCGGCATCGACATCTTCGCCGGCTACGGCATGTCTGAGACCGGCCCGATCGTGTCGCTGGCGCAACTGCCCCCTGGCTGCACGCCGAAGGACCGCGCCGAAGAAGTCCGCATGCGCTGCTCCACCGGCCGTCCGGTGACGCTGGTGGACTACCGCATCGTCAGCGAAGACATGCAAGACCTGCCGCGCGACGGCAAGAGCCGCGGCGAGATCGTGCTGCGCGCGCCGTTCCTGACCAAGGCGTACTTCGGCAAGCCGGCGGCATCGGAAGACCTGTGGGCCGGCGGCTACCTGCACACGCAGGACGTCGCGGTGATGGGACCGGACGGCTTCGTGCAGATCGTCGACCGCATCAAGGATGTGATCAAGACCGGCGGCGAGTGGGTCTCGTCGATCGAGGTGGAGAACCTGATCACCGAAGTGCCCGGCGTGCTGGAATGCGCGGTGATCGGTGTCCCCGACGCCAGGTGGGGCGAGCGGCCGATGGCGTTCGTGGTGCGCAAGCCGGGCGTGGAGGTGAATGCGGAACAGGTCCGCGGGCATCTGCTGGGCCACGTCGAATCGCAGCGCATCAGCAAGTACGCGGTGCCCGAAGCCGACCGCATCACGTTCGTCGAGGCGATCCCGAAGACCAGCGTGGGCAAGATCAACAAGAAGCAGCTGCGGGAAGACGTAGCCTGAAAGGGAAGGTAAGGAGCCTGGCGCCAGTCCTCGGGCGGGGACTGGCGTTTTTTTTTAGCGCTCTTCACCGATATCGCAGCGATTCGCCCCGATATCGATGTCCACGCCTTCTTACTTCTGTGCCGTCAGCACCGAGTAGCTGGTCATGAGATTGCGATAGTCAGGAATGTGGTTCGAGAACAGCGCGCCGAGTCCCTCGATGTCATTGCGCCAGTCGCGATGCAATTCGCACGCGACGCCGAACCACGTCATCAACTGGACGCCGGCCCTGGCCATGCGCTCCCAGGCGGCGTTGCGCGTGATCTCGTCGAAGGTGCCGGAGGCATCCGAGACGACGAAGACGTCGTAACCCTCGGCAATTGCCGACAGCGCGGGAAAGGCGACGCAAACTTCCGTGACGACGCCTGCAATGATGAGCTGCTTCTTCCCTGTTGCCTTGACGGCTTTCACAAATTCCTCATTATCCCAGGCGTTGATCTGGCCAGGACGAGGGATGTAAGGCGCGTCCGGGAACTGCGCCTTGAGTTCGGGCACGAGCGGGCCATTCGGACCGGTCTCGAAGCTCGTGGTGAGGATGGTCGGCAAGTTGAAGTACTTGGCGAGGTCGCTCAACGCGAGCACGTTGTTCCGGAACTTGTCCGGGTCGATATCGCGCACCAGCGACAGCAGGCCGGCTTGATGGTCCACCAGTAGAACGGCAGCATCGTTCTTGTCCAGGCGCTTATAGGGCGTTGTCATGGCGATCTCCTTGCAAGGGTTGGCAATGCGCTTCCGGCGCAAGCACGTGTGGGGAAGTCGATACCCCGGAGGGAGCGAGACAGCGCCGGCACCAACTGCTTATGCCAAGGGCGGGTTCCATGATCTCCTCCAAAGCGTGGAGGCATCATATGTTCGCAAGAACCATCCCAGTAGTCCCGTATCATGCCGTCTGTGTTCTTCTGAAGGAAC
Source organism: Cupriavidus oxalaticus (assembly GCF_016894385.1). Classification (NCBI taxonomy): domain Bacteria; kingdom Pseudomonadati; phylum Pseudomonadota; class Betaproteobacteria; order Burkholderiales; family Burkholderiaceae; genus Cupriavidus; species Cupriavidus oxalaticus. The sequence goes on along the minus strand of NZ_CP069811.1, from coordinate 1,598,427 downwards.
AATCATGGACGACCTGAACGACCTCTATTACTTCGTCAAGGTGGTGGACCATGGAGGCTTCACGCAAGCAGGTCTCGCGCTCGGCATGCCGAAATCCAAGCTCAGCCGGCGCATCGCGGCGCTGGAAGCGCGCTACGGGGTTAGACTGCTGCAGCGTTCGACGAGGCACTTCTCGGTCACCGAAACAGGCCGTGAGTTCTATGAGCGCTGCATGGGGGTCCTGGTCGAGGCGGAGGCGGCGCGCGAGGTCATGGAACGCGAACGTTCCGAGCCGCAGGGCATCGTACGCATGAGCTGTCCGACGGCATTGCTGGAATTCCGCGTCGCTGGTTTGGTGGCACAGTTCATGGTCGAGTATCCGAAGGTCCAGGTTCATCTCGAAGCGACGAATCGCCGTGTCGACGTCATGGGGGAGCGCCTGGATCTGGCACTACGGGTGCGTTTCCCCCCATTGGAGAACAGCGATCTGGTGATGCGAGTCCTCTCCGAGAGCCGGCAGCGGCTTGTTGCGTGTCCGGCGCTCCTCGAGGGCCGCGAGCGACCGAAGCATCCGGCCGATCTGGCCGGCATGCCGAGCCTTGACTGGGGGCCGCCGCGCAACCACGTCTGGCAGCTGGTCGGGCCGGAGGGGATGGGCGCGGAGGTGAGGCATCAACCACGGTACATCACCGATGATATGAGCGCGCTGCGGCGGGCGGCGCAGTACGGTGTCGGTATCGTTCAATTGCCATACATGGTTGTCGAAGAAGATCTGCGGCATGGGACGCTCATCGACATCCTGCCCGGCTGGGCGCCTAAAGGGGGCATCATTCATGCGGTTTTCCCCTCCCGGAGAGGCTTGCTGCCGAATGTGCGCCTGCTGATCGATTATCTCGCTACGCGCATTGAGAAGGAGTAGTCGTCCACGGGCAGCCCATCCGGTCGCCCCCTATGCGCACATTGAAACCATGCGCACATAGGGGGTGCCAGGCAGAGATTTGCCTGCTACCTGGCGCCACCGTGCAGCACCGCGTTGCGGCGCGCGTACAGGAAGTAAATCGACAGCCCCAGCCCCAACCACACCAGGAAGGCGATCCACGTCAGCGCCTGCAGGTGCGCCATCAGGAACAGGCAGAAGCCGATCGCCAGCAGCGGCACCACCGGCACGCCCGGGCAGCGGAACGCGCGCGGCAGTTCGGGACGGGTCTTGCGCAGCACCAGCACCGCCACCGAGATCAGCGTAAAGGCCGCCAGCGTGCCGATATTGATCAGCTCGGCCAGCACGTTCAGCGGCACGAAGCCGGCGATCGCGGCAAAGACCAGGCCCACCGTCCAGGTGGCGAAGTACGGCGTCGCATGCACGGGATGCACCGACGACAGCCGCTCCGGCAACAGCCCGTCGCGCGACATGGCGAAGATCACGCGGGTCTGGCCGTAGGTCATCACCAGGATCACCGTGGTCATGCCCAGGATCGCGCCCAGGTCGACAAAGCCCGCCACCCAGTTCTGCCCGGCGTATTGCAGCGCCAGCGACACCGGGTGGTCGACGCCGGCAAAGCTGGCGAACGGCACGATGCCGGTCATGATCGCCGCCACCACGACATACAGCACCGTGCATACCGCCAGCGAGCCGATGATGCCGATCGGCAGGTCGCGGCGCGGGTTGCGCACTTCTTCGGCGGCCGAAGTCACGGCGTCGAAGCCGATGAAGGCGAAGAACACCAGCGCCGCCGCATTGAAGATGCCGCTGAAGCCAAACGGCGCGAACGGCGCCCAGTTGGCCGGCTGCACGTGCCAGACGCCGACCGCGATAAACAGCAGCACCACGCCGATCTTCACGGCCACCATCAGGTTGTTCACGCGCGCGGATTCGCGCACGCCGTAGGACACGACCCAGGTGATCGCCAGCATGATCAGGCAGGCCGGCAGGTTGATCATGGTCTCCACGCCCGGCACCGATCCCGGCGCGGCAGTCAGCGCCGCCGGCAGCTTCAGCCCGAAGCCCGCCATCAGCGACTGGAAGTAGCCCGACCAGCCCACCGACACCGCCGAGGTGGCCAGCCCGTACTCCAGCAGCAGGTCCCAGCCGATCATCCACGCGACGATCTCGCCGAGCGTGGCATAGCTGTACGTGTAGATCGATCCCGATACCGGGATGGCCGAGGCAAACTCCGCGTAGCACAACGCGGCAAAGCCGCACGCCAGCGCGGCGATGACGAAGGACACCGTCAGCGCCGGCCCGGCGGTCAGCGCGCCGGTGCCGGTCAGCACGAAAATGCCGGTGCCGATGATGGCGCCGATGCCCATCAGCACGAGGTCCACCGGACCCAACACCTTCTTCAGGCCGCCAACGTGGCTGTCCGCCAGCATGGCGTCAATGTCCTTGGTTCGGAACAAGCTCATATAGGGATCTCCTGTATGTGTTGCCGCGCGATCGCACGGATCCGCGCCGGAGATGGCGACGAGTCATGCGGGCGAGATGGCATCCGGGCAGCGTGCTGCCGGGTAGACGGCACGGCTTGCCGGCACGCAGGTCGCGCACCGGCCCCGGTATTTGTTGGAACTAACCGGACCGCCCAGGTGGGCGGGGAGGGGAACAGACGTCAAACCGAATCAACGCGACGCGCACTGTCCTCCGATTCCTCGCACGCCGCCGATGTCAAGCACGCCGGTCTCAATCGACGTGATGCACCCATCCGAACGGGTCGGCGATATTGCCGCGCTGGATGCCGGTCAGCAACGAACGGAGGCGTTGCGTGACTTCGCCTTCCCCACCATTGCCGATGGTGAATTCCCCACCAGCGTGACGCACCTGGCCGATGGCGGTGACGACCGCGGCCGTGCCGCAGGCGAAGGTTTCCTTGACCCGGCCACTGGCTGCATCCGTGCGCCACGACTCGAAGTCGTATGGTGTTTCGTTGACCGGAATACCCTCGTGCCGGGCCAGTTCGATGATCGAAGCCCGGGTAATGCCCGGCAGGATGGTCCCTGTCAATGGGGGCGTGCGCAGGGAGCCGTCATCCATCACGAAAAACACATTCATGCCGCCGAGCTCCTCGATCCAGCGGTGCTCCGCCGCGTCAAGGAACATCACCTGGTCGCAGCCCTTGGCCGAGGCCTCGGTCTGCGCGATCAGGCTGGCCGCGTAGTTGCCGCCGCACTTGGCCGCGCCGGTGCCGCCAGGGGCCGCGCGGGTGTATTGATCCGAAACCCATATGGTCACCGCCGACTTGCCGGCCTTGAAATACGGGCCGACCGGGCATGCGATCACGCAAAATATATATTCGGCCGCCGCGCGCACGCCGAGAAAACTCTCCGAGGCGAACATGAATGGGCGCAGGTAGAGGCTACCCTCGCTACCTGGAATCCAGGCGCGGTCAATATCGACGAGCGCTTCCACGGCTTGCAGGAATGTCGCCTCGGGCAGGTCGGCCATCGACATGCGGGCAGCGGAGGCGCGAAAACGCCTTGCGTTCTGCTGGGGCCGGAACAGCGAGATCTTGCCGTCCTCGCCGCGGTATGCCTTCATGCCCTCGAAGATTTCCTGCGCGTAGTGCAGTACTGCGCAGGCGGGATCGATCTGGAAAGGACGGCGCGCTTCGACCCTGGCGTCATGCCAGCCGCGACCCTCGGCCCAACGGATCGTGACCATGTGATCTGTGAAAACGCGTCCGAAGGCCGGATTTGCCAGCTTGGCAGCGATCTCATCGGCGGGAGTGGGGCCGGGGTGAGGCTCTACAACGAACTGCAAATGATGTTCCATGCTCATTTTTCAGTGTTCCGAGGATGTTGGGCCATTATGACCCTGGCCGCCGCGATGATGCCACCGGGGCGGTGCCTTGCAAGGGTGGAGAGCTACTCGCCAGGAAACGGCGCGCCGTCGCGCGAGCCGCGGTAGCAGACACGGTCTTTCTCGAGGGGGGACTTGCCGTCCAGGCCGGCGTTGGCCAGGGCCTCGCGCAGGTTGGCAGGCAGTGCGGCATTCACGATGTTTGTCTCCGGATGCTTTTTTTGTCCAGAGGAGTGTAGGAAGCGTCCGCGTCATCGTAAATTCAAGAATTCCAACATCTGGTATCTTCAAAACGAATAGCGGAGAGATGACACCGATCGGTTGTCTCTGGCCAGCCGTCGTCGATCGGATCGGTGCTGCTTACCGAGACGCATATGGACGCGTATGGCTCCGCTGCCTTGTTGATGCACATCAACTGCTCAAGAGGGTCATGACATACCCTTGCTAAGGGGCAATTCGGCTCCATCGTAACCAGCAAAGGAAAATCATCATGGCGAAGAACCGGTGCGCTTCCCTCCTTGTTGCGCTCGCCGCGGTGGCCTGGGCACCGCTGGCGTTCTCGGCACCACCTGCTCACGACCATAATCACGCCTCGCAGCGCCCCAGGGCATCTGCGCAAGCGCCCAAGGGAAACGCTGAAATTGACGCCCAGATTGCCCATTTGCGCGCAATTCGTGAGCGGTTGTCGCGGGCCAATACCCCGGAGGAGCGCCAAGCGCTCATGGCCGAACGAGCGAAGGTGATGCAGGAAGCCATGGCCACGATGCACAAGACCAGCGGAATGGCTGGCCCAGGCGGGATGCACTCGGCCACGGGCACAAGCAAGGCCACGGCCGCGCAGATGGGGATGTGTCACGACATGACGGGGCAACACATGGCCCTTATGCAGGAAATGATGCACGTGATGATGGACACTCAGGCGATGGGCGGCATGGGCATGGGCGGCATGGGCATGGGCGGCATGGGGATGGGCGGCGGCATGATGAGCAAATAGAGGCCGAGCTCCGCCGCGCCTGGCGGCCATTAAGTTGGTCCGAGCGCGGCAGTTCGGCGGAGCAAAGCCGTTTTCCTTGCAAGCGGGGCCAGATTTCACATGTTCTGAGTTATTGATCTTGACCTTCCTATCGTGGTAAGGCTTACGTTATGGCAGTAGTGGAACCGGAGGGGTATGTCAAGCCGGCTGCGGAAGCTCCCGCAGAACCGGTGCCAGCGGGCACGATATACACATGCCCGATGCATCCGGAAGTCCGTCAGGACCACCCGGGCAACTGCCCGAAGTGCGGCATGGCGCTCGAACCGTTGATGCCAGGGCTGGATGAAGAGGAGAGTCCGGAGCTCACGGACTTCCGCCGCCGATTCTGGTGGACATTGCCGCTCACGGTCGTTGCCTTCATTCTGGCCATGTTTGGTCACCGGCTGGGTTGGATGGAGGCCACTACACAGAGCTGGGTGGAGCTGGTGCTGGCTACCCCCGTGGTGTTGTGGGCGGGCTTGCCGTTCTTCGAGCGCTGCGTCCAGTCGTTTGTCAACCGCAGCCCGAATATGTGGACGCTAATCGGCCTTGGTACCGGTGCAGCCTACATCTACAGCGTTATCGCGACTGTCGCGCCCGGCGTGTTCCCCGACGCATTCAGCGAGCATGGGCGAGTCGGTGTGTACTTCGAGGCTGCAGCGGTCATCATTTCTCTCACGCTGATGGGGCAGCTTCTCGAGCTCAAGGCTCGCTCCCAGACCTCGGCTGCCATCAGATCGTTGCTCGGCCTGGCGCCCAAGACTGCGCGCCGCATCAGACGGGACGGGACGGAGGAGGACGTTCCCCTGACACACGTTCACGTCGGGGATAGGCTGCGAGTCCGTCCAGGCGAGAAGGTACCTGTGGACGGCGTGATAACCGAAGGCTCGAGCTCACTCGACGAGTCGATGATTACAGGCGAGCCCATGCCGGTTACCAAACGGGTTGGCGAGCGTGTCATCGGTGCCACGATGAACACCACGGGCAGCTTGATCATCAAGTCCGAGAAGGTGGGCTCGCAGACCGTTCTGTCGCAGATAGTCCAGATGGTGGCGCAGGCCCAACGATCCAGAGCGCCCATGCAGCGCATGGCGGACAAGGTCTCCGGCGTGTTCGTACTTGTTGTCGTTGGCATTGCGCTGTTGACTTTCTTCGCCTGGGGATTCTTCGGGCCCGAGCCTGGCTGGGTCTACGGGCTCATCAATGCGGTCGCAGTGCTTATCATCGCTTGTCCCTGCGCGCTTGGTCTGGCCACGCCGATGTCAATCATGGTCGCGAGCGGAACGGGCGCTTCAAACGGGGTCCTGTTCAGGGATGCCGCGGCAATCGAGAATCTTCGGAAAGTGGACACGCTGATTGTCGATAAAACGGGCACCTTGACCGAGGGGCGGCCGGCATTCGAGCGCGCCATCGGGGTCAATGGATTCAGCGAGCAGGAGGTGCTGAGGCTGGCGGCAAGCCTCGACCAGGGGAGCGAGCACCCGCTGGCAGCCGCCATTGTCGCGGCCGCACGAGAGCGAAACCTGGCGCTTGAAAAGACCGAGAACTTCGAGTCCGGGACCGGCATTGGCGTGCGCGGCGTGGTGGGTGGTCGCAAGCTCGCCCTGGGCAATACGGTCTTGATGCAAACGGAGGGCATTTCGACTGATGTGCTGACCAAAGAGGCTGACGGGCTACGCGCCCAGGGCGCCAGCGTCATGCACCTGGCGGCTGACGGAGCGCTTGCGGGAATCCTGGCTGTCTCTGACCCGGTGAAGTCCACCACGCCTGAAGCCCTCGCACGGCTTAGGGATGAGGGCATCCACGTGGTCATGGCAACCGGCGGCGGGGTGGCGACAGCCAGGGCCGTGGCGGCGAGGCTCGGCATTGATGAGTTTCACGGCGAAGTGAAGCCTGCGGACAAGTTGGCGCTGGTATCGAAGCTTCAGGCAGCGGGCAAGGTTGTCGCGATGGCTGGCGATGGCATCAACGACGCTCCGGCACTTGCCAAGGCGGATGTCGGCATTGCGATGGGAACCGGCACGGACGTTGCCATGAACAGTGCCCAGGTGACCCTTGTGAAAGGGGACCTGCGTGGCATCGCCCGGGCCCGGCGCTTGTCGGAGTCCACGATTCGGAATATGAAGCAGAATCTCGGCTTCGCCTTTGTCTACAACGCCTTGGGCGTTCCCCTGGCTGCCGGAGCCTTATACGCTTCTACCGGGATGTTGCTGTCCCCCATGATTGCCGCCCTGGCCATGAGCCTGAGTTCCGCTTCAGTGGTCTCGAACGCATTGCGGTTACGGAGGGCGAGGATTTGATGCAAAAAAATCCCCGACGCCGTTGCTCGGGGAAGATGCTGGTTCGGGGCCGCCGACATATGGCGGCCCCCACTATTTTCACTATAGAAAACGCATTGCGGCTTTCTGTAGTTGCTTACTTACCGTCTTCTACGAGCCCATCGCGGTTGGTGACTCTCGCGCCGTCAGTGAACACGTCGCGCCTGTCCATGACTCTCGCCCCATCTGTATAGACGTCGAACTTTGCGCTTCCATCTGAATATGGATCGCGCGGCCCCATGACGCTCGCGCCATCCGTGTACACATCTCGCGTCCCGATGCCGGCATAGGCCAGGCTGGAGCCAAGCGCCGCAGTCGCGCCAGCAAGCAGAATGAGTGTCTTTACCATTTCTTCACCTCCTACTTATGCGGTGGCAAGGGCCTGCAGCGAATCCTTTTCGCTCCAGTGCGAGGGCATATCTTCATACGACTGCAATGTATGCCCTGGTGGCAGGTTGATGAATAGGGCATGTTGCCGAAAAGCGGCTAGGGGAACGCCCTATTCGAAAGGCGGTCAGGAACTATCGAATTCATTGAAGAACACTTACCCGCGCAGCGGCGTTCTGACATAGATTCGTAGGAGGGCATTGCATCACCAGTGGACCTGTCCAGCTGCGCGTTGCACGGATTCGGTGCAAATTCGTGATTTTTTACAAATTTGGGCATATTAGTTTTCCAAAGAATCTTGTCATTTCGGCTGGCGCTGGACATGGCGTGGGTGCCCGAGTCTGTCGCGAGAGTTTGAGAATCGAACAATGGCAATCATTCTGCACAAGCCAGGGCTCAACCGCTTCATTCAAACCGGGCTTGTCGCATTGGCGTATTTTGCAGGTGCAAAGCTGGGGCTTGCTTATGCGGTAGTGGGCGGCGCGGTGTCCCTGGTCTGGCCATCCAGCGGTATCGCCCTCGTTGCGCTGCTCACAATGGGCTCCGGCGTCGCCCCCGGCGTTGCCATTGGTTCGCTGCTGGCCAACATGTCGGTGGGCGTGCCTGCGCATGTCGCCGCGGTGATCGGCCTCGGCGCAGCGGGAGCCGCCTTGACTGCAACATGGTTGCTGAAGCGCGTCGCGGGGTTCCAGGTGTCGCTCGACCGCATCCGGGACGTCCTGGCCTTCATTATCCTGGCGGCGACGCTCGGCTCGGCGCTGAGCGCGTTGATTGGCGCCACCGCCCTCTGGGGTGGAGGGCTGCTGTTAGTCGAGGAATACGGCGACGCCTTTCTGAAATGGTGGCTCGGCGACATGATGGGGGTGCTGGTGGTGGCTCCGCCGCTGCTCAACCTGCTCACCTATCCGAGCCCTGTCCGTTCGGCGAGGCAAGCCGTGGAATCGTGTGGGCTGGCGGTGGGGATCCTGTGGGTGGGCTACCTGATCTTCGGCGCGCCGCAGCTTGCGGGGCACGGCTACTATCCTGCGGCCATGGCGATCTTTCCGTTTATTATCTGGGCCGCCCTGCGCTTCGATCATCTTGGCACCAGCCTCGCGACCTTGCTGGTCTCGATCATCGCCGTTCGGGGCACCACGCACGGCACCGGTCCCTTTGCCGCGGAATCCCCGGTGGATAGCCTCGTACGATGGTGTGCGTTCGCGAACGTGATGGCGATCACCGGGCTGCTGCTGGTGGCGGCACATGCCCGGCAGAAACGCTTTCATCGTCTCCTGGTGGCATCCCACAAGGAGCTCGAACGGCGCGTGCAAGAGCGAACGCAGGAGCTGGAGCGGGCCAACGACGAACTGAAGCAGGAGATGGAAACGCGCCGCCGGCTGGAGTCAGAACTGATCCGGATCGGCGATCACCAGCAGAGGCTCATCGGCCGGGAACTGCATGACGGTCTCGGGCAGCACCTTACCAGCCTGGGCTTCCACTGCGCCACCTTGAGCCGGCGACTGCAGAAGCAGGGGAACCCGGCAGCCGCGGATGCGGCTACCGTTGTCGAACTGGTGAAACAGGCGTCGCTGATGACGCGCAGGATTGCCCATGGCCTGGATCCCGTCACCATGGAGTCCGGTGACCTCTCGATTGCCCTGCAAGGCCTGGCAGAAACGACACGCTCCCTGAACGGCATTGGCTGCACGCTTCGCATCGCATCAAATGTGGATTTGCCGGATCCGCCGATGCAGACCAACCTTTACCGTGCGGCACAGGAAGCCGTCAATAACGCACTGAAGTACAGCCATGGCAGCCATATCTGGATCGACCTGGAACGCGAAGGCGAGGTCCAGAGGCTTTCGATCAGTGACGATGGCGTGGGGATTGACCCGGACCAGATGGCACGTGCTTCGGGACTGGGACTTCATAACCTGCGTCACCGGGCAAGTCTGCTGGACGGCTCGTGCACGGTCACCCGCAATGCCATGGGTGGCACCACGGTTGCCATCAGCTATCCGATACCGGAGGATCCTGGCCATGCCAGAGATGCCATTTAGCCATGGCCCTGCAACCAGGGTCCTGATTGTCGACGACCACCCCATCATCCGGGAGGGACTGACCCATTTGCTGGTGCAAGAGGATCTGCACGTCTGCTGCGCGGCCGCCACGACGGAAGAAGCCCTGACGGCGATGGCGTGCCAGCCTGACATCGCCATTGTGGATCTCAGCCTGCAGTCGGACTCCGGCCTGGATCTCATCAGGACGCTAAGGCAACGCCACCCGAACCTGGCAATACTCGTCCTCAGCATGCATGACGAAACCTTGTTTGCCGAACGCGCGTTGCGGGCAGGCGCCAATGGGTACCTGATGAAACTCGAGGCCGCGGAGGATGTCATGAGTGCCATCCGCGAGGTGCTGGCCGGCAATATCTACCTGAGCGCCGCGATGCATGCCAGGCTGGCGCGGGCGCTGGCGGTCCCCAGAAAAACCCCGGCGGGCTCGGTCGCGTGTCTTTCCGAACGGGAGTTCGAGGTCCTGCATCTGATCGGACTCGGCTTCAGCACTCGCGAGATCGCCATGAAGCTGAACCGGAGCGTCAAGACCATCGAGGCGCATCAGGCGAACATCAAGGAGAAGCTGGATATCTCCAGCGGCAAGGAATTGATACGCTTTGCGATCCAGTGGCTCGAGAGTGAGTAGGGGGCGTAGGGGGCGTGGGGGGTAGGGGGAGTAGCCGAGGTCGGGGGCTTTCTCGGCGGCGCGCTCTCGGAAAAATGCATGGGTGTGGCGGCGGTCCCCCTAGCCGGCATACCAGCTAGAGCGGATGAGATCGACGCGATAGCAGGTTCACGTCATCAGGGTTGATCAAGTCCGGGACAGTCCAGCCGTTCAGGTCATACTCGTCCATCGCCGAGCGCGCAAAAGCCTTCATGCGGTCGAGATCGCCACTGCACTGGGCGCCAGACAGATTGGTCAAGCGCGTGGAGTCGCTGCTACCGATGTAATTGATCTCGTAAAGCTCATGGCGCCCACCGAACTCGGTGCCGATGGCATCCCACAGCATTTTCATCACCTTCACACGCTCCTCGGCTTCGGCGCCGCCAGAGCCGCGTAGATACTTGTCCAGGTGAACACGGATTTCCGGCACGTTAAAGTCGCAGGCATGCGAGTTAACGTAGATCAGCCCACTCGCCACGATCTGCTCGATAATATTCCGCACTCGCGGCAGCGCTTCCTGGTTCAGCACGCGATACGCACCGGCAAAATGCGGATCAGGGCGGACATGGCCATGCCACGACACGTTACTTTTGGCCATGGCATCCGACAGGGCCCAGAACGCGTTACGCCAGGCGATGACCTCGCCGAGCTGGACCTGCACGCCGTGATAGCTGCGGGTGCCCGTGATTTCCAGCGCTCGCGCGAGCAGGCCGACGATAAAGTCCAGCTTGACCGCAACACGCGTGCAGCCGTGCAGTGACGCGCGCTCAAGGAAGCCGGAGCCTGACTGGAGTGTGGCATCCGGCGCCACTTCGCCGTGCATCAGGATGTTTTCCCAAGGCACGAAAACATTGTCCAGCACAAGGATCGCGTCGTTCTCGTCCAGGCGCGACGACAGCGGGTAGTCGAACGGGCTGCCCAGCGCCGCTGCCCGGTATTCGTTCGAGGCGCGACATAGTAGCTTCAGCCCCGGCGTGTTGGTGGCCACGATGAATTTAGGGCCACGCGCCGGTGTGGCGTCAACATTCGCCACGTATGTGTAGTGGGTCAGCGCCGAGCCGGTTGCCACTACCTTGGCGCCGCTCACATAGATGCCGGCATCGTCTTCGCGGATCACGCGCACGTAGACATCTGACGTGGCAGTCGGCGGCAGTTCGCGGTCCACCGGCGGATTGACGACGGCATGTCCCAGATACCAGGTTTTCTCCTGAGCCTTGCGGTACCAGCTCCGGGCATTTTCCTCATACTCCCTATAGAACTCGGCATTCGCGCCGAGCGTAGCGAGGAAGGCGCCCTTGTAGTCCGGGGAGCGTCCCATCCAGCCCCAGGCGCATCGCTGCCAGCACGCAATGGCATCGCGCTGCGATCCGTGCGGAATTGCGAAATGCCGGATGGTTGGCGACATTGCCTACCCGCTCGCCGTAAATCCACACCTCCCGCCCATCATCCAGGCTATCCAGATACTCTTGGCCTGTGAACGGAATGCAGGCGCGGCTATGGATGCTTCGCAGGTCGTCAAACATTTGTTGGTCTTCTGCGACAGAGTTGCCGGTCCGGTCTTATTGCCGGGACGTTGGACAGGGGAGCGGTTGCTCCAGAAGTCCTAAGCTGTCTGCACGATACATTGCTGCGCTGTGAAAGGCACCGGGCGTTCGTGCGCTGGCTAACGCAAAAACCATGTCTGCATGCCGCTGCAACTGGCCATGGACCCATGCTCACCAGTCCGCACTGGCGCCGATTGTTGCAGGCGTCGAGCGCCAGCCGAGCAAGCTCCGGCGCTCGACAGTTCCTCGAGCGCCGTGCCGGCGCCAACTTCCAGGACTTGCGACCTCGGGCGGTACACAGGCGGGCAAGCCGCCGGAACGGAAGCGCCCGATCAGGGCTGGATATTGAACGCCTTCACAATCGCGCCATTGCGCTCGAATTCCTCGTGCAGCGACTGTCCAAGCTGCTGCAACGTCTGCGCCGGCATCGGCTCATAGCTCAGCGCCTGCATCCGCTCCTGCACCTTCGGCGTTGCCGCGGCCTTGTAGGTGGCGGTGTGGATCTTCTGCGCCAGTTCGGCGGGCACGCGCGCGGAGGCGATTACGCCCACCCAGTTGCTGAACTCGACATCCGGATAGCCCAGTTCCGCGAAGGTCGGCACCTGCGGCAGCAGCGGCGAGCGGCTTTTCGACGCCACGGCGTACGGCTGCAGCTTGCCCGCCTTGATCATCGGCAGCGAGGTCACCATCCCGTCGTACATCACGGCGATCTGGCCGCCCATCACCTGCGTCAGCGCCGGCGCCGAGCCGGCGAACGGCACGTGCTGCAGGTCCATGCCGGACTTCTGGTTCACGATCACGCCTGCATAGTGTGACGCCGTGCCGGCGCTGTAGGAAGCAAAGCTGAGCTTGCCGGGGTTGGCACGCGCATAGCTCACCAGGCCGTTGAAATCCTTGGCAGGCAGCGTGGGCGAGCCCACCAGCAGCAGCCGCGACCGCGCCACCGCGGCCAGCGGACGGATGTCCTTCATCGTGTTGTAGGGGGTCTTCAGCACGTGCGGCACTTCGGTCAGCACGTTGGTCGCGGTCACCATGATGGTCTGGCCGTCGGGCGGTGCGGCCAGCATCGCGCTGATCGCGATGCCGCCGCCGGCGCCCGGCTTGTTGTCAACCACCACGGGTGTGCCGAGGTCGGCCGAAAGCTGGTCGGCCAGCAGGCGCGCAATCACGTCCATGGTGCCGCCGGCAGGCGCCGGCACCAGCATGCGCACGGGCTTGCTGGTCCAGGCCATCGCGGCCGGCATCGCCAGTGCCAGCATGGCGGCAACCGCGGCGTGGCGGGCGCGGAACAGGGTGGGGCGGGTTGGCATGGTTGTCTCCGTTTAAAGATATGAGATGGAACTGGCCCATGCCAGCCTTCTTGCCGGGGTGGTCATGGGATCAGGTTGAAGAGATCGGGGGCGCGCGCCGGTTCGCGCTGGTGCGTGGTCCGGCGCAGGCAGATTCAGCCGGCCGCCAGCGTGGCGCGCTGCTGCGCGCGCGCCAGGGCCCGCTGCATGGCTTCGAGCAGCACGGCGGGCGGCCGCGCGCCTGACACGCTGTGCGTGCCGTTGAACACAAGATGGGGCACGCCGAAGCCGGCGCGCAGCGGGGGAGCCTCCGCGTCGTGCAGTGGCGGCAGCCAGTCCAGGTCCGGCTGGCCGGCGTTGGCGCCTGTCTCAGGCAATGCGATGCCGCATGCTGCCGCCGCGCGCCGCAGGACCTGCGGGTCGCCGATGTTCTCGCCGTGCATGAAGTAGCGCGTGAACAACTCGTCCAGCAGCGCCGGCGCGGCGCCGGCGCCGGCTTGCCTGACGGCGTGGCGTACCAGCCGGTGGGCCAGCAGCGTGCTGGGAAAGGTCTCGATGCGGTCCAGCGCCAGCGTGATGCCGGCGTCCAGTGCCGCGGCGCAGACCTGCGCCTGGCGCGCGGCCAGGGCCTCGGGGCCGCCCAGCCGCGCCAGGTAGAAATCGCGGTACGGCGTGCCCCCCGGCGGTGTGGCCGGAAGCAGTGGGTAAGAGTGCCAGTCGACCCGGACGGCAACGTTCGGGTGCGCCTGGCCGAGCCATGCGATGGCGGTTTCCAGGTGCTTCTTGCCGATCATGCACCAGGGGCAGATCAGGTCGAAGTAGGCATCGACCGTAAGCGTGGCGGGTTGGTTCATGGCAACAGCTTGATGACGCCCGCCGGCATATGCATGCCTTGGCGGCGGGCGATGGGGAATCAGGATGCGGACGCGGCTTGCGCGCGGCGCCAGGGCTGGCGGGCTGGCAGCTCGGCCAGCACCTCGGCGCGGCGGGCGTCGGTCATGCGGTCCCAGGTGCCGATTTCCAGCGGTGTCCTGCCGCAGCCCTGGCAGTACCTGCCGGCTACGTCGAGGCGGCAGATGTTGAGGCACGGGTTGGCGACGGCGGGGGCAGGGTTCATGACTTCAGCGGTGTCGTGGTTGGGTCGGCGCGGGGCCGGTGAACACCCGGCCGGTGGATGCCCGGCCGGGGTGGGGAGCCCGCGGCCAGGCGACATACGTCAGGCCGCGCGCAGCGGCAGGTTCTTCTGCCCGCTCTTGCGGTTGGGCGCCATGCCGTGTGCCGCCAGGGTTTCCTCGGCGCTGTCGTACCAGGTGCCGATGCGGTAGATCTCGCGCGCTTCCTTGCCCGAGGCGATCTCGCGGCCCAGTTCCCTGGCCACGCGCACGCATTGCTCGATCTGCTGCACCGAGGTCATGCGGTTGCCGTGCTGGTCGATGATGGTGTCCTCGATGCCGCAGCGCGGGTGCAGGCCCATCGCCATCGCCATCATGTTGAACGGCAGCACGTTCTTGAGCAGCGATTCCGCCGTCAGCGTGCAGCCATCCGGCGCGCGGTGGACGAAGTTGAAGAAGTTGAACGGGTTGGGGCCGTCGAAGCCGCCGCCGATGCCGATCCAGGTCAGGTTCAGCGGGCCCTTGTAGAGGCCGGCGCGCACCATGCGCTCCAGGGTTTCCAGCGCGTGGATGCCGGTCAGCTGGAAGTGCGGCTGGATGCCGGCATTGCTCAGGCGGCGCAGGTGTTCCTCGACCCAGCCCGGGCCGGCCGGCACGGTCATTTCACGGTAGGCCTGCTGGTAGGCCGGGTGCTCGAGCGACGTACCCTTCAGGTATTCCGGGTACAGCAGCTCCATGATGTTCATCTGCGTGGTATTGATCGCCACGGTCACCTGGTCCGGCTTCGGGTCCAGTTCGGCCAGCATGTGGCGGGTATCGTCCGACAGCCACTTGGCGGCCTGGCCGTCGTCTTCCGGCGCGAACGAGATCGAGCCGCCGACCTGGATGATCATGTCGGGCACGGCCTTGCGCACGCCGGCGATCAGTTCGTTGAACTTCGACAGGCGCTTGGAGCCCTTGCCGTCCAGTTCGCGCACGTGCAGGTGCAGCACGGTGGCGCCGGCGTTGTAGCAATCGACGGCCTTCTGCACCTGGTCTTCCATCGTCACCGGGATGTCTTCCGGAAAGTCCTGCGGCATCCACTCAGGGCCGTACGGGGCCACGGTGATGACCACCTTGTCCTGGTTCTCGGGGTGCAGGGAATCGTCGAGGAATTGCATGCTGTTGCTCCTGGGTGTTGTCGGCAGGCGGTCCGGCCAGAACACGCTGGTTCGCTGTCCGTCCGCCTGTTTTCATCGTCATTCGATGACCCGAAGTATCGGTCAACGGCATGAAACAATTTGACGATCCGGGACGATCGATTGACATTTCGGGACAGTCAGGGAAAACACGATGTGCGGGGCGCGGGCAACGTTGCACAGTGTCGGAGCGCTGGCGCAGACGCGCCGTCATTCCATAGTCCAGCTGCGGCACACGTGCCGGTTTTCAAGTGCATTGCCTGTCTCCCACCGTCCTCGTTTCCTTCGTCCACGGCTTCCTGCCCGGTGCCGATCCTGCGTTGATCGCGCAGCTGGCAGCGCGCTCGGGCATTGCGGCGGCGCTGATGAACGAGCCGGCGGCGCGCGTGACGCAGGAACAGTTCTCGACCTTGTACCGGCTGCTGGCGCACGAGCTCGACGATGAAATGCCCGGCATTTTCAGCCGCCCGCTGCGCAACGGCACGCTCAAGTACCTTTGCCTGAGCTTGCTGGATGCGCCACGGCTTGAAGTGGCACTGCATCGCTTCGGGCAATTCTTCCGCTTGCTGCTGGACGAGTTCCGCGTGGAGTCGCGGCGCGAAGGCAATGCCGCGCATGTGGAACTGGTGGAGGCCGCAGCGGGTCCGGCGGTGGGCCCGATGGCGCGCGAGCTGATGCTGAAGCTGGTGCATGGCGTGGCGTCATGGCTGATCCGCCACAAGATCCCGCTGCAGGCGGTGCAGCTGCCGTCAGGGCGGCGGGCGCAGGCAAGCGACCACCTGTACCTGTTTCCCGGCCCGGTGCATTTCGGCTGCGAGCGCGGCAGCATTGTCTTCGACGCGGCCTTCCTCGACATGCCGGTGCGGCAACGCAAGGCCGATCTTGAAAAATTCCTGGCACGCGCGCCCGAGGACTGGATCTTCGTCACGTTCGCCGAGCCGATGACCTGTCATCGCGTCAGGCAGTACGTAGCGGATTGCCTGCCCGTCGCGCCGACCATCGAAGCCGTGGCCGCGGCGCTGCACTGCTCCGTGCGCACGCTGTGCCGCCGGCTGTCCGCGGAAGGCACCACCTTCCAGGCGATCAAGGACGGCGTGCGGCGCGACATCGCCATCCAGCGGCTGACGCGCTCCAATGATGCGATCACGGCCATTGCCTTCGACGTGGGCTTCGACAATCCCACGGCCTTCCATCGGGCCTTCCGGCACTGGACCGGCAGCACGCCCAACGCCTATCGCCGCGCACCGTAGCGTCTCACCCCGGACTGGCAATGCCGGCCGCATGACTGACAAATCGTGCCATCCCGCGAGGACCCGGCTGCGCTTTGCGCGCACGCCGCGCCAGCGCCATGCAAAGCGGCATGCATTGTCAGCGATTGGGCAGGTTTGGGTAGCCAGTTTTGTGCGCCGCACCACTACGATGCGGCAGACAAACGAACATGCGTGCGTCCGACACGGTCGGCGGGCACGGGAAACCAGTAAGCAAGGAAGCATATGGCAATTGAAGGCTACAGCATGGGCACGCTCGGCGCATTCGTCGGCAAGGAGCTCGGCGTTTCGGCGTGGGTGGAAGTGGACCAGGCGCGCATCGATGCATTCGCGCAATGCACCGGAGACCACCAGTGGATCCACGTGGACGTGGAGCGCGCGCGCAGGGAAAGCCCGTTCGGCGGCACCATCGCCCACGGCTATCTGACGCTGTCGCTGCTGGCCGGGAAGCTGGTCGAGATGGGCGTGGTGCCCGGGGATGCGCGCGCCGCCGTCAACTACGGCGTGGAGAAGACGCGCTTCCTGGCGCCGGTGAAGGCGGGCGTGCGCGTGCGCAATCGCGTCAGGCTGATGTCGGCAGACAGCAAGGGCGATGGCCGCGTGCTGCTGCGCACGGAGAACACGATGGAGATCGAGGGCGAAGCCAAGCCGGCCATGGTGGCCGAAGCCCTGGCGCTGGTGATGGCGTAAAGCGGCAACAGCAGAAGCAGTAAAGAAAGAGACAGGAGAAGCAGTATGACGAGTGCAGCCAACATGGAGGCGCCAACCGATTTTCTGGCAGGACCCAATCCGTTTGTGGGGATCCGTCCCGAGGATTTCATCACGGCCGCCCAGCAGATCGGCGCGCAGTGCGTGCAGGAGCCGGTGCTGGTGCTCGAGCAGCAGGCACGGCTCACCCATGACCTGGTCAGCGTGCTGGACGGCTCGGCACCGATGCCGTCGGCGCGCGACCGCAGGTTCGGCGACGATGCCTGGCGCGAAAATCCGCTGTTCCGCATGTCGCTGCAGGGCTACCAGGCGTGGCGCGATGCGCTCGAGGGCACGGTGCGCCGTTCGGTGATGGACCCGCGCAGCAAGCATCGCGCGCAATACTTCATGTCGCTGCTGGCCGACGCGCTGGCGCCGACCAACACCCTGGCGGGCAACCCGGCAGCGCTGCGCAAGACCTTCGAGTCATGCGGCATGAACCTGGTCAGCGGCCTGTTCAACCTGGCCAGCGATGTCCTGACCAACGGCGGCATGCCCACGCAGGTCGACAAGGGCGCATTCAGCGTCGGCGGGAACCTGGCGGCCACGCCGGGCTCGGTGGTGTTTCGCAACGAGGTGCTGGAACTGATCCAGTACGCCCCGACCACCGCGAAAGTGCATGCCCGGCCCCAGCTGATCGTGCCGCCGCAGGTCAACAAGTTCTACGTATTCGACCTGGCGCCGGGCAAGAGCATGGTGGAGTACATGCTGGGGCAGGGCCTGCAGGTGTTCATTGTCAGCTGGCGCAATCCGACCGCGGCGCAGCGCGACTGGAACCTCGATACCTATGTCGGCGCGCTGGTCGAGGCGATCCATGCGATACGCGATATCACCGGCAGTGCCGACGTCAACCTGCATGGCGCCTGCTCCGGCGCGATGACGATGGCGGCGCTGCTGGGCTATTGCGCGGCCAGTGGCGAGAAGCTCGTGCACGCCGTCACGCTGATGGTGGCGGTGTTCGGCCTCGATGCCGAGTCGCAGCTCGGGCTGTTCAGCACGCCCGAGGCGGTCACGGCGGCGCGGCACGGCAGCGCGACGCGCGGCGTGCTCGACGGCGAGACGCTGGGCCGGGTCTTTGCGTGGCTGCGGCCCAACGACCTGGTGTGGAACTACTGGGTCAACAACTACCTGCTCGGCAATGCGCCGCCGGCGTTCGACGTCCTCTACTGGAACAACGACACCACGCGCCTGCCGGCCGGCCTGCATGGCCAGTTCCTGGACATGCTGACGCTGAACCAGCTCGCCACGCCTGGCGCGCTGCAGGTGCTCGGCCACGCCATTTCGCTGTCCGACGTGACCTGCGACAAGTACGTGCTGGCCGGCATGACCGACCACATCACGCCGTGGAAGGCGGTTTATCGCTCCGCGCAGGCGTTCGGCGGGCGCACCGAGTTCGTGCTGAGTTCCAGCGGCCATGTGCAAAGCCTGGTCAATCCACCCGGCAATGCCAAGGCCAGGTATTTCCGCAACGGCACGCCCGATGCGGTGCCCGAGACCTGGCTGGAAGGCGCTACCGCCGAGCAGGGCTCATGGTGGGAACACTGGACCCAGTGGCTGAAAAAGCGCTCGGGCCCCAAGCGCAACGCGCCCGCGGCGCCTGGCAGCCTGCGCTTCGCGCCCTGCGGCGAAGCACCGGGCCGCTATGTGAGCGAGGCGTAGCGCGCACGGCGCAACGCCACAACACTGCAATCTGAATTTTTTCAACCCAACCGTCAGGAGATACCAAGATGGAATCGACCAACACCGCAGGTGCATCGGCTGCGCAGGCACCGCACAAGAAACTGCTCGACTTCGTGCGCAACAACCGCCTGGACCCGGCCGCGGTCCTGGAGTCGCGCCGCAAGGACATCGAGGCGCTCGCCAGCGTCAACGCCACGCTGCTGGGAGGCCTGCAGTCGCTGGTGCGCCAGCAGGCCGAGTTCCTGTGCGATGCCGCCGCCGACCTGCAGGCGCTGTCGCGCGGCAGCCAGGCTGTTGACGGCAAGGCGCCCGCGAAGCTGGCGGAAGCCCTGCCGCGCTCGCTGCAGAAGGCCGTTGCCGGCGCGCGCGGCCTGACCGACACGCTGTACAAGGCGCAGGCGGACAGCATTTCTGTGGTCGGACGCCGCATCGCCGAGAACGTCGAGGAGGTGAAGGGAATCCTGCGCCCGAAACAATAAGTTGCGGCGGGCATGGCCGCGCGCCGGCCATGCCCGCGCGCACCCTTTCCAGGACAAGCTGATGACAACAACAGACGCCGGCACGCATGCCGGCCACCTGCTGCAGGTGCTGACCGTGGACCTGGATGGCCAGGTCGTGCGGGCCGGCATCCGGCCCGGCAGCGATGCCGGACCGCCGCTGCTGATCTTCAACGGCATCGGCGCCAATCTCGAACTGCTCGCCCCCTTTGTCGATGCCCTCCCGGGCATCGAGGTCATTCTTTTCGACGTTCCCGGCGCCGGCGGCTCGCCCGCGCCGATGATGCCGTACCGACTTTCCAGTATCTGCGTGCTGGCCGACCGCCTGCTGTCGCACCTTGGCTATACCGGCCAGGTCGATGCGCTGGGCGTGTCGTGGGGCGGGGCGCTGGCGCAGGAGTTCGCCCGTCTTTATGCCGCGCGGTGCCGGCGCCTGGTGCTGGCCGCCACGTCGCCTGGCGTGCTCATGGTGCCGGGCAGCCTCTCGGTGCTCGCCAGGATGATCGGCGTGCGGCGCTATACCGATCCGCAATACCTGCGCCGCATCGGCGCGGACCTCTACGGCGGCGCCTTCCGCCACGATCCTTCCCTGCTCGACGAACACGGCCAGCACATGCAGCCGCCGCCCGGGCGCGGCTACCTTTACCAGCTGCTGGCGGCATGGGGCTGGAGCAGCCTGCCGTGGCTGGGCGCGCTGCGGCAGCCCACGCTGGTCATGCATGGCACCGACGATCCGATCGTCCCCCCGGTCAATGCCAGGATCCTGGCGGCCCGCATCCCTGACTCGACGCTGCAGATGGTCGATGACGGGCATCTCTTCCTGGTGACCGGGCCGGAGCACGCGGCCGGCATCGTCCGCGGCTTCTTGCGGCAGTAACGGGCGTTCGCCAGGCGTCGGTTCGGGCTGACGTGTCGCCGTAGTGCGGACGACAGGCGATGACGGCCAGTTCATCGTCGTTGGCGAAATACACCACGCGGTTGCTGTCGTTGATGCGCTTGAGTGTTTTCTTGTCCTCCAGGTTGCTGCGGGCAGGCCCAAAGGGCAATGCATTACCGTCCCCGCAAATCGGCGAAGAACCAAAAAAAAGCGCGGCCGCCCCGGAATCCAGGGCGGCCGCGAAAGAGCATCGGTTGCAGGATCGATGCCGCGAGACGCGGTAACTCAGAACTTGTGGCGGATGCCCACTGCCGCGCCGAACATGTTGCTCTGCCCGTTGGCCAGCACGTAGCTGTTGCCCAGCGACAGGCTGTTGGCGTAGACCGTGGCCAGCGATTCCAGCATCAGGCCGGCATTCTTGGCGTATGCCGTGGTCAGGTACAAGTCGGTGCGCTTGGAGAACGCGTAGTTCGCGACGAAGGCGACCTGCCATGGATTGGCGACATTGGTGTCGCCGTACAGGCTCTTGACGTCGTCGTAGTTGTATTCGAGCGTCAGGCCGATGGTGGGGGTGACCTGGTAGGTAGCGCCGACCCAGTAGAAATCGTCGCGCTGGATCACCACGTCCGCGGCGTTCTTGTTCTGGCCCCAGCGGTAGCCGCCCATGATCTTTGCCGGGCCGTACGAATAGCTGGCGCCAACCACGGCCTTCTTGACCGTGCCGTTGCTCGTGCCGATGGTCGGGTTCCACTGGTCGTAGCCGAAGGTCACGCCGAACGGACCGCCCTGGTATGCCGCTGCGGCGCCCCACGCGGTGTCGCGCCGGAACTGCCCCGGCACTTCGCCGTTGCCGCCGACCGGCGTGGCAATACCCACGGTCGCCGGCAGGGCCAGGCCGGTGCCGAAGGACCAGTGCGCCAGCGCCGTGACCGGGCCGAACTTGCCGCTGTACTTGATGGTGTTGTCGGCGCGGAAGTTCGGGCCGGACTGCAGCACCACCGGTTCGTACTGGGTGGCATAGGCGGTCGGCGAGAAGTTGGCCAGGGCCTCGAACATGGAGGTGTACTGGCGGCCCAGGCTGATCTGGCCGATGCCGTCCTTCTGCAAGCCGACGAAGGCCTGGCGGCCGAACAGGCGGTTGCTTTGCTGCATCGTGCCGGTGTCGAGGTTAAAGCCGCTCTCCAGCACGAACAGCCCCTTCAGGCCGCCGCCGAGGTCCTCGGTGCCGCGCATGCCCCAGCGCGAGCCGGAGATGCCGCCCGAGTTCATGCGGTAGACGTCGTTTGCCGGGCCGCGGTTGAACTGGTTGCTCGCCACGGGCACCGCGCCGACATGGTTGACGTATTCGACGTTGGTGTCCACCACGCCGTACAGCGTGACGGTCGCCTGCGCGAGGGCGCCGCCCGAGCAAGCCAGCGCTGCGGCTGCAGCCAGGGTCCTGATCTTCATGGATTGTTCTCCCCTTGTTTCCTTTGGTTTTGGGATGCGGATGTTTCCGTCTGGTTGGTATTGCCAGGTACTGCAAAATCAATGCGCCGGATCAGCCGGCGCGCAGCAACTCATCGATCAACGCGGTCGCGCGCGGCCATGGGCCGTAGCCCGCGGCGGGATTGAGGTGGCCGACTTCGCCAAGGTCGACCAGCTTGCTGCCCCAGTCGCTGGCCATTTCCGCGGCGCGCGGGTAGGCCGCCAGCGGGTCGTTGCGGCTGGCGGCGAGGATGGTCGGGAAGGGCAGCGGGCTCCTCGGAACCGGCAGCCAGCCGTGTTGTGCGAGCGTGGCGGTGTCCGGGTAGCCGGCCGGCATTGGCGATTCCAGGTCGGCCGGGGTGGCCAGCAGCGCGCCGCGGATGTTGCGGCGGCTTTCTGCGGCCCGATGTGCGGCCCAGTGCACGGTGATCATGACGCCAGCGCTATGCGCGACGAGGACGACCGGGCCTTCGATCTCGGCCAGGGCGGCGTCCAGCGCCGCGACACGGGCATCGCGGCTGAGCTTGTCATGCTCCAGCGGCGGCACCGAGCGCGCGTTGGGCAACTGCGCCTGGAGCAGGGTCTGCCAGTGCTCGGCGACGTGGTCGCGCAGGCCGGGTACCAGCAGTACGGTGGTGTCAGGGAAAAGGCTCATGGTTTTGCGGGAATGTCAGTTGGTAGTTCCGGGGGCGCCGGCTTCATGCCGGCCCTCCAGGCGGAGCAGGTCGGCGGCGTAGTAGCGGCGTCCGGCAAGGAAGGCGGCGGCGGCCAGCAGCGATGCCAGCGGCACCACCTGCAGCGCCCCGCTCAGGCCGATGTGGTCGGCCAGCAGGCCGGTGACGAAGGGGCCGGGCGCCAGGCCCAGCAGGTTGTTGGCCAGCGTCAGCGTGGCAAAGGCGGTGGCGTGGATGGCCGGGCGCGTCAGGTTGGCGACCGCGGCGCTGGCGGGGCCGGCGGCGCCGCCGACGAACAGCATGCCTGCACCGATCAGCGCCAGTTGCGCGCTGCCCGCCGGCAGCCGGAACGCCGTCAGCAGCAGGATGCAGCAGGTCAGGCTGTAGGTCACCGCGATTGCCCACTTGCGGCACGGCGCGTGGCGGGCGATCCAGTCGGTCATCGCCCCGCACAGCACCATGCCGACGCCGCCTGCCAGCACGAACCCCGCCGCGACCACGCCGGCGCGGTCCGTGGCCATGCCGTAGTAGCGCGCCAGGTAGCTCGGCATCCAGGTGATCAGGGCGCCCATCACCAGCAGTTGCATGGCGCTGCCGACATAGGCGCAGAGGATCGAGCGCGCCGAGAACAGGGCGGCGAGCAGCGGGCGCAGCGCCATGGCGGGCTCGCGCGATCCGGTCTCGGCCTCCTCGCCCAGCGCCTGGCGCCGAGCCTGCAGCCGCGGCTCGGTCACGGCCAGGCGGAACACCACCACCAGCACCAGCCCGAACAACGCCATGCCGGCAAAGGCCCAGCGCCAGCCGAAATGCGCCGACAGCGCGCCGCCCAGCGCCATGCCCAGTACCGAGCCGAACGCGCCGCCGGCGATAAAGGCGGAACTCAGGCTCGCGCGCAGGTGGCGCGGGAACACCGACAGCACCACCGCAATGCCGACGCTGCCATACGCCGCCTCGCCGATGCCCACGAACAGGCGTGCGATAAACATCTGCCCGAAGCCGTCCGCCAGCGCGCAGCCCAGCGTGGCCAGGCTCCATAGCGCCGCCATCAGCACCAGGCTCCTGACCCGGCCCCAGCGGTCCGCCAGGATCGACAGCGGGAACGTCAGCAAGCCGACCATCAGTGCCACGATGCCGCCCAGCGCACCCAGTTCGGTGTCGCTCAGCGACCACTCGGCCTTCAGCAGCGGGAAGACCGCGTTCAGCACCTGGCGGGACATGTAGTCTGACAGCAGCAGGCCAAAGCTCAGGGCAAAGACGATCCAGCCGTAGAGGCCGGATTGCGCTGCCCTGCCGGAGGACGTTGCAACTGCGGGATGGGTAGTGGGTTGCCCGATCATGAAAGCTCTTCCTGTTGTGCACCGGCTGCGGTTGCGCCCGCAAGTGAGGCCAGAGCTCTTGCGAGCGGTGGGCGCAGGCCGGTTGTGACCCGCGAAGTATCTAGGATTGGCTGCCGCGGGTTTGGCTTTCCGGGACAACACTTTTGCATTCAGGGACAATCGGGGAAAACGAGAGGAAGCGCGGTAACGGCGCCCCATGGCATGGCAAGACCACGTCACTACCGCCTATAGTCGATGCGTGTCGAACGAGATCGCTGTTCATGGAGCCTCAGAAACTCACGCGCTTCGCCGGACGGGATGCCAGCGGGATGGCAGGGTGGCTGCGCTGGCTTCCTGGCGTGCAGGTATTGAAGTCCTATCGCGCGGACTGGCTGCCGCGCGACCTGGCCGCCGGGCTGGTGCTGACCACCATGCTGATGCCGGTGGGCATCGCGTACGCCGTGGCCTCTGGCGTACCGGGCGTCTACGGGCTTTACGCCACCATGGTCCCGCTGCTGGCGTACGCCTTGTTCGGGCCGAGCCGGATCCTGGTGCTGGGTCCGGATTCGGCATTGGCCGCGCCGATCCTGGCCGTGGTCCTGCAGGTCGCCGGCGGCGATCCGGCGCGCGCCGTACTGGTGGCCAGCATGATGGCGGTGGTCGCGGGGGTGGTCTGCATCGTGATGGGGCTGCTGCGCCTGGGCTTCGTCGCCGAACTGTTGTCCAAGCCGATCCGCTACGGCTACATGAACGGCATTGCCTTCGCCGTGCTGGTCAGCCAGATGCCAAAGCTGTTCGCGATTTCCGTCGAGGAAGCCGGACCGCTGCGGGAAATGCTCAGCCTGGGCGGCGCCTTCCTGGCCGGACAGATCCACTGGTACAGCTTCGCCGTCGGCGCCGGCAGCCTGGCCCTGATCCTGGCCCTGAAGCGCTTCGAGCGCGTGCCGGGCATCCTGATTGCGGTGGTCGTCGCCACGCTCGTCGTCAGCGTGTTCGATCTGGACCAGCAGGGCGTCAAGGTGCTGGGCAAGACGCCGCAAGGGCTGCCGGCCTTTGTCGTGCCGTGGCTGGACGGCGCGGACCTGGTGAAGATCGTGGTGGGCGGGTGCGCGGTCGCGCTGATCGCCTTCGCGGACACCAGCGTGCTGTCGCGCACCTATGCCGCCCGCACCAACACCCGGGTCGATCCGAACCAGGAGATGGTGGGGCTGGGCGCCGCCAACCTGGCGGCGGGGCTGTTCCAGGGCTTCCCGATCAGCAGCAGCGCCTCGCGCACGCCAGTGGCCGAAGCCGCTGGCGCCAGGACCCAGCTCACCGGGGTGGTCGGCGCGCTGGCCGTGGCCATGCTGCTGATGTTCGCCCCTAACCTGCTGCAGTACCTGCCGAGCAGCGCGCTGGCCGCGGTGGTGATTGCCGCGGCCATCGGCCTGTTCGAGATCGCCGACCTGAAGCGCATCTACCGCATCCAGCAGTGGGAGTTCTGGCTGTCCATGGTGTGCTTCGCGGCCGTCGCCGTGTTCGGCACCATCCAGGGGATCTTCCTTGCCGTGGTCATCGCCGTGCTCGAATTCCTCTGGGACGGCTGGCGGCCGCACTACGCCGTGCTGGGCAAAGTGGACGGGCTGCGCGGGTACCACGATACCGAGCGCTACCCGGATGCCAGTCGCATCGACGGGCTGGTGCTGTTCCGCTGGGACGCGCCGCTGTTCTTTGCCAACGCCGAACTGTTCCAGGAACGCCTGATGGAAGCGATCGATGCCTCGCCAACGCCCGTGCGCCGCGTGGTGGTCGCCGCCGAACCGGTGACCAGTGTCGACGTCACGTCGGCCGACATGCTGCGCGAACTGAGCGAGATTTTGCGCACGCGCGGCGTCGCCTTGCATTTCGCCGAAATGAAGGATCCGGTGCGGGACAAGCTCAAGCGCTTTGAGCTGATGGAAGCCTTCGGCGACAAGTTCCACCCCACCGTGGGCAGCGCGGTCGATGATTACCTTGGCAAGGAAGACTGATGCCGTACGCGGCCGGCGCCAGTGCTTGCAGGTCAGGCCACGCTTGCCACGGCACCACATCGAAGGAGCCCACATGAACCGCCGCTTCGGGGTCTTGCGCGCGCTGGCATGCGCCGGCGCATGCCTTGCCGGGCTGGCGCCGGCAGGGACGGCCATTGCCTACTTTGATCACTACCTCGCCGGCACCGTGGTCGGCACGCTCACGCAGAAGCAGCTCGACGTGCTGACCGATGTCTTCCGCAGGACGCTGGAGCAGGGCGCCGACGGTGGGCGCGTGCCGTTCACGCTGCCGCCCGACACGCGCGAGCGGACGGTCGAAGGTGCGTTCACGCCATTGCGTTCCCGGCAGGACCATGGCGACCGGTGCCGGCAGTTGCACAGCGAGTTCCGCCGTGCCGGCGTGTCCGAAAGCTGGACCGGCTGGTACTGCAAGGAAAAGGGCGGCGACTGGAAGTCGCGCAAGCTGGCCGACTAGGCAATTGCGGTCTCGGGCCTAGTAGCGCGACTCCACGTACCGGTAGGGATAGTCGGGTTCCCGGTAGCCGTGTGCCTTCTGCCTGGCCGGCAGCTTGACCGCCTTGCGCTCGATCTCCTGGTACGGGATCCGCTCCAGCATATGCCGGATGATATTCAGGCGCGCCCGCCGCTTGTCGTTCGAATCGGCGACAAACCAGGGCGCGAAGTCGCTGTCGGACGCTTCGAACATGGCGTCGCGCGCGCGTGAATAGTCGTACCAGCGGCTGTACGAGCGCAGGTCCATGTCGGTCAGCTTCCAGGTCTTGCGGTCGTCGTGGATGCGTCCCTTCAGGCGGCGGGTCTGCTCTTCGGGGCTGACTTCCAGCCAGTACTTGATCAGGATGATGCCGGAATTGACGATGGCCCGCTCCACCAGCGGCACGGCCCGCAGGAACTCCTCGGCCTGGGCCTCGCTGCAGAACCCCATCACGCGCTCGACACCGGCCCGGTTGTACCAGCTGCGGTCGAAGATGACGATCTCGCCCGCCGCCGGCAGGTGCGGCAGATAGCGCTGCACGTACATCTGGCTCTTTTCGCGCTCGGTCGGGGCGGGGAGCGCGACCACGCGGAAAACGCGCGGGCTGACGCGTTCGGTCATGGCCTTGATGGTGCCGCCCTTGCCGGCGCCGTCGCGGCCTTCGAAGACCACGCAGACCTTGGTGCCGCTGGCCTGGATCCATAGCTGCAGCTTGACCAGTTCGCCATGCAGGTGGCGGAGCTCTTTCTGGTAAGCCTTCTCGGACATGCGTTCGCGCGGCTGCGCCTGCGCTACGTCCTGGCCGTCCCCGGCGTCATCCCCGGGGCGGGGCGGCTCGGTCTCGGCCTGTTCCTTGTCGTGGCGCTTCTCCTTGTGCTTGGCCATGGTCCACCTCCACTGGGTTCGGTCGCCTTGAGACGCGGGACGGCAAGGTTTCCGGTTTCGTTGCGCTGTCTGGCTTTCCTCACAATAGACAATATCGGACAGCAATATCGGGATTCGGGCATTGACCGCGGTGCCCGGCTCCGGATGCTGCCAAAGTTTTTCCTATTTCACTTGCGTAAATTTTTCATCTCTCGAGCGGACGCCGGCACCTATAGTTTGTCAGGGCAATAGGACCTGGCGATCGCTTTTACCTTTCCCGGACCTGCGGGAGCAGTGTGCTGGCGCCAGGCCGGAAGTTCAGACCCGGACGATGCCCGGCGACGGGGCGAGGGAGACTGGCCATGGAAGGGCGGGGGATGCGTCTGTGGCGCCGGGTCGGCGCCTGGCTGTGCGCAGGCCTGGTATGCCTGGCACTGAATGTCCGTGCGCAAAATGCGCCAGCCGCGCCGGCACCGTTCAAGCCGGAGGAACTTGAAGCGCTGGTCGCGCCCATCGCGCTCTATCCCGATTCCGTGCTGTCCCAGGTGCTGATGGCTTCCACCTATCCGCTCGAGATCGTGCAGGCAGCCCGCTGGGTCAAGGCCAATCCCAACGTGAAGGGGGATGCTGCGCTGAAGGCAGTCGAGAGCCAGTCCTGGGACGTCAGCGTCAAGTCGCTGGTGGCCTTTCCGCAGGTGCTGGAGCCCATGAGCGACAAGCTCGACTGGACGCAGAAGCTGGGCGACGCGTTCATTGGCCAGGAGAAGGAAGTGCTCGACGCCGTGCAGCGGCTGCGGGCACGCGCGCAGCAATCGGGCAATCTCAAATCGAACGAGCAGCAGAAGGTCATTGTCGAGCCTGCGCCAGCGCCGCCGGCAGGGCAGCCGGCACCGCCCGCACAAACCATCGTGAAGATCGAGCCGGCGAACCCGGAAGTCATCTACGTACCGGCTTACAACCCGACGGTGGTGTACGGCGCCTGGAGCTATCCTGCCTACCCGCCGTATTACTGGCCGCCTTATCCCGCGTACTATCCTGGCGCCGCGCTGATGACCGGCTTTGCATGGGGCGTCGGCCTGGCCGCTGCCGGTGCCATTTTCGGCAACTGCAACTGGGGCGGCGGCGACGTCAACATCAACGTCAACAAGGCCGCCAATATCGACCGCAACTTCGATCGCACCAAGGTGCAGAGCGGAGGGCGATGGCAGCACGACGCCTCGCACCGCAAAGGCGTGGCGTACCGGGATAACGCGACGAGCGAGAGGTTTGGCGGGCGGGATGCGGCTGCCGCCAACCGCCGCAACGAATTCCGCGGCCGCGAAGGCGCGGGCGGCGTGTCGGACCGCATGGCGGGCGCGGATCGCGGTGGGCGCGGCGACCTTGGCGGCGACCGCGGCGGCCGAGGTGATCGAGGCGGCGCGGACAGAGGTCCAGGCGATCGCGGGGGTGCGGGGGATCGCGCCGGCGTGTCCGATCGGGCTGGCGTGTCCGATCGGGCTGGCGTGTCCGATCGGGCTGGCGTGTCCGATCGGGCCGGAGCGTCCGAACGGGCTCGCGCTTCCGACCGGGCCGCTGGCGGCGGCCGCGACAACGCGTTTCAGGGCGTAGGCGGCGGTGGCGCGGCCGCGCAGCGTGACTTCGACCGCGGCCGCTCCAGCATGCAATCGTCCTCGTTCCGCGACGGTGGCGGCCACCGCGGCGGCGGCGGTGGCTTCAGTGGCGGCGGCGGCCGTGGCGGCGGGGGCTTCGGCGGTGGCCGTGGTGGCGGCGGCCGTGGCGGACGGCGTTGAACGGGGGACAGCGATATGCAACGCACGCAACGATCGGGCCTCGCGTGGCCCTGCCGCAAGGCGTTGTCCCTTGGAGGGGTGCTGCTCGCCCTGGCGATGGCCCCGGCCTACGCGCAGAAGAGCTTCGCCACGCCCGAGGCGGCAATGAACGCCTTCGGCGAAGCCGTGGCCACCAGCGACGACGACGCCATGAAGTCGCTGCTCGGCGCCCGCTACACGGACCTGATCCCGCCGGTCGGCGCAGAGATCCGCTACAGGTTCCTGGAAGCCTGGCACCAGTCGCACGCGATTCGCTCCGACGGGCCCGACCGCGCCCGCATTGCCGCGGGCAAGGACGGCTGGACCATGCCGGTTCCGCTGGTGAAGACGGCAAAGGGCTGGCATTTCGATACGCGCGCCGGCGTCGAGGAGATGCGCGTGCGCCGTATCGGCCGCAACGAACTCGCGGCGATGCAGACCTTGCTCGCCGTGTGCGATGCGCAGAACGAATACGCGCAGCTGATGCGCCAGGACCGCGGCGTGACGGCGTATGCCTCGAAGCTGGTCAGTTCGCCCGGCAAGCATGATGGCCTGTACTGGCCAACCCGGCCCGGCGAACCGGAAAGCCCGCTTGGCCCGGCCTTCCTCAGCGCCGAACATCGCAGCGCGCCGGGCAGCGGCTACCACGGCTATCGCTACCGGCTGCTGACATCGCAGGGTTCGCACGCGCCGGGCGGCAAGTACGACTATGTCGTCGACGGCAAGCTCTTTGGCGGGTTTGCCCTGATCGCGTGGCCGCTCCGGTATGGGGATACCGGCATCAAGAGCTTCATGGTGAGCCACGACGGCCGCGTCTTCGAGCGCGACCTGGGCCCCGACAGCGCGGCCCGGGCCGGTGCAATCCGGTCGTTCGATCCCGGGCCCGGGTGGACCGAGGTCAAGCCATGACGCCCCGGGCGGCGGCCATCGGTTAGTCCGCCTGGTCAGTGCCTGCGTTGTATGGGGGCGGCGTCTTGCCCATGATGAAAGTGAGCTTATCGGCATATTTTGCCGATTTCATCCTCGACGCCATGGCAAATGCCCGTCGCACCGGAAACTGATTCCCGACCTGTTATGGGATAATCCCCGGTTTGCCCAGGGCGCAGCTCAAGAGGTTGTCCGCACGGGCGCGCGCAGGGCCGTTCATCCCGTGGCCCGCAACCTTTCTGGCGACATTCCTTAGCAAAACAATGCCCACATACCGTTCCAAGACCTCCACCGCCGGCCGCAACATGGCGGGGGCCCGCTCGCTGTGGCGTGCCACCGGCATGAAAGATGAAGATTTCAGCAAGCCCATCGTCGCGGTGGTCAATTCGTTCACCCAGTTCGTGCCCGGGCACGTGCACCTGAAGGACCTGGGCCAGCTGGTCGCGCGCGAGATCGAGGCCGCCGGCGGCGTGGCCAAGGAATTCAACACCATCGCGGTCGATGACGGCATCGCCATGGGCCACGACGGCATGCTGTACTCGCTGCCCAGCCGCGACATCATCGCCGACTCGGTCGAGTACATGGTCAACGCGCACTGCGCCGATGCCATGGTGTGCATCTCCAACTGCGACAAGATCACCCCGGGCATGCTGATGGCCGCGATGCGCCTCAACATCCCGGTGATCTTCGTCTCCGGCGGCCCGATGGAAGCCGGCAAGACGCGCCTGGCCAATCCCGTCACCAAGGCCGTCGAGTTCAAGAAGCTCGACCTGGTCGACGCCATGGTGATCGCCGCCGACAGCGCCTACTCCGACGCCGACGTGGCCGAGGTGGAGCGCTCCGCGTGCCCCACCTGCGGTTCGTGCTCGGGCATGTTCACGGCCAACTCCATGAACTGCCTGACCGAGGCGCTGGGCCTGTCGCTGCCGGGCAACGGCACCGTGGTGGCGACCCACGCCGACCGCGAGCAACTGTTCAGGCGTGCCGGCAGCCGCATCGTGGAACTGGCACGCCAGTACTACGAGCAGGAAGACGCGCGCGTGCTGCCGCGCTCGGTCGGCTTCAAGGCCTTCGAGAACGCCATGACGCTGGATATCGCCATGGGCGGCTCGACCAACACCATCCTGCACTTGCTGGCGATCGCGCAGGAAGCGGGCATCGACTTCACCATGGACGACATCGACCGCCTCTCGCGCGTGGTGCCGCAGCTGTGCAAGGTCGCGCCCAACACCAACAAGTACCACATCGAAGACGTGCACCGCGCCGGCGGCATCATGGCGATCCTGGGCGAGCTGGAGCGCGCCGGCAAGCTGCATACCGACGTGCCGACGGTCCATGCCCCCTCGCTCAAGGACGCGCTGGAGCAGTGGGATATCGGCCGCACGCAGGACGAAGCGGTCCGCCACTTCTACATGGCCGGCCCGGCCGGCATCCCGACGCAGGTGGCGTTCAGCCAGGACACGCGCTGGCCGAGCCTGGACCTGGACCGTGCCGAGGGCTGCATCCGCTCCTATGAGCATGCCTTCTCCAAGGAAGGCGGCCTGGCCGTGCTGCGGGGCAATATCGCGCTCGACGGCTGCGTGGTGAAGACCGCCGGCGTGGACGAGAGCATCCTGGTGTTCGAGGGCTCGGCGCATGTCACCGAGTCGCAGGACGAGGCGGTCGAGAACATCCTGAACGACAAGGTCAAGGCCGGCGACGTGGTGATCGTGCGCTACGAAGGCCCCAAGGGCGGCCCCGGCATGCAGGAAATGCTGTACCCGACCAGCTACATCAAGTCCAAGGGCCTGGGCAAGGCGTGCGCACTGCTGACCGACGGCCGCTTCTCGGGCGGCACCTCGGGCCTGTCCATCGGCCATTGCTCGCCCGAGGCGGCAGCCGGCGGTGCGATCGGCCTGGTGCGCGACGGCGACAAGATCCGCATCGACATCCCCAATCGCACCATCGACGTGCTGGTGTCCGACGAGGAACTGGCGCGCCGCCGCGCAGAGCAGGACGCCCGCGGCTGGAAGCCGGCCAAGGCGCGCCCGCGCAAGGTGTCGGCCGCGCTGAAGGCCTATGCCAAGCTGGTGATGTCCGCCGACAAGGGCG
Source organism: Cupriavidus oxalaticus (assembly GCF_016894385.1). Classification (NCBI taxonomy): domain Bacteria; kingdom Pseudomonadati; phylum Pseudomonadota; class Betaproteobacteria; order Burkholderiales; family Burkholderiaceae; genus Cupriavidus; species Cupriavidus oxalaticus. The sequence continues at coordinate 1,566,400 of NZ_CP069811.1, read as the reverse complement.
CCGTGCGCGACCTGTCGCTGCTGGACGACTGACGCCGCCGCGGATTTTGCGCTGGTGAGAAGGGCCGCTCTTCGGAGCGGCTTTTTTGTCAGGCCCTTACCGTTTACGAGGGCCAGACGCTGCACTAATCTGCACGGATGCGGATTCGCTGCTCGCCTTGGTCTCGTTTCGGGAATGCCATCGTCATCGCGCTGGCGCTGGCATTCCCGCTTTCGGGTTGCGTTGCCGTACCGGCTCCCGCATGCGCGGCAGGAGAGCAAGCGGCAATCGGCGAACGGCTCTATTTCGGCATGGCAAAGCCCGGCGGAACGGTGTCCGAGGCGGAATGGGATGCCTTCGTGCAGGATTCCGTGGCGCCGCGCTTTCCGGACGGCTTCACGGCCTGGCCGGCTTCCGGCCAATGGCGCGGCGCGGATGGCAAGGCGGTCAGCGAGGCCACACGCGTGCTCAGCCTGGTGCATGCCCCCGACGAACGCAGCGAGGCGGCGGTACGCGCCATCGCCAGCGAGTACAAGACCCGCTTCCGGCAGGAAGCGGTGCTCAGGGTGCGCAGCCACGTCTGCATGTCGTTCTAGGACTTTCCCATCCGTGCCAGTCGTATCCCGATGGTGGACAGCGCATCCCGGTACAGCGAATGCCACTGATCGGACAGAGCTTCGCCCAAGGGATGCCAGAAAAACCTGAACACATGGCCGTCATCATCGGCTGTGTGGTGCTCCCAGGTGTCCGGCAGCGGCTGCATTGGCTCGCAGAGATGGAGCGACCATACCTGTTGTTCGTAACCGGATTCCCACAACCCCAGGTCGGCCGTGGCCACGCCAGTGATCCCGGACTCCTCGCGCAGCTCGCGCACGGCGGCATCCGCCGGTGGCTCGCCGGGCTCGATCGTGCCTTTGACGATCTGGAATCCGGCGAGGGGATGCTCGAACGCCAGGATCTCCAGACCGTTCTGCGTGCGTCTCAGGACAATTGGACAAGCCTTGTTCGGTTTCATCTGGATGTCCTTGCAAAGAATTTGTGCGAACTGTCGCCGCCCCGGCAGTTGCGATCTTCCGGCCGGACCGCAGGGATATCAAAGGAGCATCGGGCGTTCGTGCGCCCGCAACCAGGAGCACACGCCGCGTATGGAGTGTTGAGGGGCGCCGTCCTCCTTCATCAGGATACCCAACAGAATGCCGTGGCTTGGCAGAATGCAGCAATATGCAGCATGGGGCACAGCTGGCATCTCCATGCCGCCTCTTTTCACACCAGCGCCTGCGCACCGCACTGACCCAGGGGCCGACCTTCGATGCGTCGCTGGCGCTGGAGGTGTTCGGCTTCGGCGGTCCGGAGGCCAGGGAGGACGTGGCGTCGTTCCGCGAGAAGCGCGCACCGGTGTTCCCGACCTCGACTTCTTCCTGAGTGCTTGCGTCGCCGGACGCCGCGGCCGTTCCCCAGGCGGGCCCATGTGGCGGCGGCGAATGGAGTGTTCGGAAATTGCAGAGGCAGGAATTCTCGCGGGCGGCGATGATAGTCATCGTCACAGACCGCTTTCCGAACCATCATGCGCGTCCATCTGCAGTCCCCCATGCATATCAGCCTGCAGCGGCTGCTGCTGGCCTTCCCGCTGTCGGTCGCTGCCACGCAGGGGCGGGTGGCAATCAGGCGGCGCGGCTACGAACGCGTGCTGCTGCCGGGCCAGGAGATCACGGTCGCGCCGTTCGAAGCCGTCGACCTGCATCTGGACGGCAGCGGCGCGCAGCCTGCGTTGTGCGACCTCGAACTGCACGGCGTGATGCCCGCTGCGGCGCAGGCGGCGCTGCATCACCGCATCTGCAAGCGGGTATTCCTGCAACCGCAATACGCCTGGAGCGCCGCATTCATCGCCGAACGGCTGGACATGTCCACGGCGCAGGTGCGCCGCACGCTGTTCGCGCAGGGCACCGCGCTGACGGACCTGTGCCGGACGCAGCGGCTGATGCGCGTGCTGTTCGAAGCCATGTCGGGGCAAGTGGTGACGGCCGGCCTGGCGCGCTTTGCCGGCTGGCCCGCCAATAGCGACCTCGACTGCGCCTTCTATGACCGCTTTGGCCTGTCCATCGATGCGGCGCGCCGTCTCGCGCTGCATCGCGCTCCGGAGCGGCACCGTTCGGTAGCCTGAGCCCCATCGCGCGCTACGGCGCGGACGTGATCCGCATCGACCGGGTCGGCGGCAGTGAGGACCGCGATGCGCAACGCATCGGCCCCGCCCTCGCAGTTCGACCGGCCGGCGCCAACGCTGGGCGATATTCGCCCCGGCGGTGCGGCATTCGCACCGGCGTCGTGTACAGGCGGCGCCTTTGCGCGATAATCCCGTACCACGCTAGGGAACGATGTAATGCGCTTTGATCTGGTCGATCTGAAACTGTTCACGCATATTGCCGAGGCCCAGAGCCTGACCGGCGGCGCGCAGCGTTCCCACCTGTCGCTGGCCGCGGCCAGCACCCGCATCAAGAACCTGGAAGAGTACGTCGGCGTCAAGCTGCTGAGCCGCAGCAGCCAGGGCGTGAAAGTCACCGGTGCCGGCGAGACCTTGCTGGCCCACGCGCGCCGCGTGATCCGCCAGCTGGAGCAGCTCAGCGGCGATTTGCAGGAATACGTGGCGGGCGTGAAGGGCCATGTGCGCGTCTTTGCCAACACCACGGCGATGAGCGAGTTCCTGCCCGCGGTGCTGCGCACCTACCTCGTCAACAATCCCGACGTGACCATCGACATGCAGGAGCGGCTCAGCCCGGACATCGTGCGTGCGGTGCAGGAGGGGATGATCGATATCGGCATCATCGCCGGCAATGTACGCACCGAAGGACTGGAGGTCATGCCCTACCGGCGCGACCGGCTGGTGCTTGCGACCGCACTGAGCCATCCGCTGGCCGAGCGCGATACCGTGGATTTCATCGATACGCTCGACTACGACTTTATCGGCCTGCCGGAAGCCAGCGCCATCCACAACTTCCTCAAGCGTGCCGCGGCCGACCTGCAGCGCGAGCTGCGCTGGCGCGTCCAGGTCAGCAATTTCGAGACCGCCTGCCGCATGATCGAGGCCAATGTCGGCGTCGGCGTGCTGCCCGAGAGCACGGCTGCGCGGCACGCCGGCACGATGGCGCTGCGCATCATCCAGCTCAACGACGAATGGGCCGAGCGCAAGCTGCAGGTCTGCGTGGCGGATGTCGGCGCGTTGCCGCTGTTCGCGCGCAAGCTGGTCGACCTGCTGGTCGAGGACGGCCTCGGGCGGCAGGACTGAGGCCCGCCGCTACCGCTGCTTCTGCTGCGAAACCATCTGCTTGAGCTGATGCTTGAGCAGCTTGCCGCTGGCCGTGGTCGGGATGGTGGCGACGCGCAGGATCTTCTCCGGGCGCTTGTACGGCGACAGGCGGTCGACCAGGTAGTCGTGCAGCGCCGCCGCATCGAATTTCTCGCCGTCCTTGATCTCGACAAAGGCAATCACCTGCTCGTTGCCGTCCGCGGCAGGCTGGCCTACCACGGCCGACACGCGCACCGACGGATGCGTGTTGATCACCGATTCGACCTCGATCGGATAGACGTTGAAGCCCGAGTGGATGATCAGGTCCTTGGTGCGGCCCACGATGAACAGCGCGCCGTCGGGCCCCAGCCGGCCCAGGTCGCCGGTGTTGAGCCAGCCGCCGGGGCGCAGCGCCTCGGCGGTCAGCGCCGGCGCGCGGTAATAGCCGCGCATGACCCCCGGGCCCCTGACCCATAGCTCGCCGGGTTCGCCGGCCGGCGCCGGCTGGCCGTCGGCCCCGAGCACCTGCAGTTCGGCGCCTTCGACGATCTCGCCCGCCGAGCAATCGCCGCGCGGCCGGTCCATGCGCGTGACGAAGAGCGAGCCCGCGTATTCGGTCATGCCGTAGCCATGGTGCAGCGGCTGGCCGAACATCGCTTCGACCTCCTGCTTGAGCGTCGGGTCGAGCGGCCCGCCGCCGGTGTACAGGTAGCGCAGCCTGGGCGATGGCGCCAGCGGCATGCCGCTGGCGCGCACATGCGCGAGGATGCGGCTGAACATGGTCGGCACGCCCTGCAGCAGCGTGATTGCCCCTTGCCGGATCGCTGCGGTGAGGTCCGCCGCATTGAAGCGCGCGCTCAGGTACAGGCTGGCGCCGGCCTGGAGGGTCGACACCAGCAGCGTGCCCAGCCCGAACACATGCGACATCGGCATGACAGCGTAGGCGCAGTCATCCGGCTGCATGCGGCGCGATTCGACCGTGACGCGGGCAAAGTGCAGCAGGCCGCGGTGCGTCACCATCACGCCCTTGGGCTGCCCGGTGGTGCCGGAGGTATAGATCAGCGCGGCGACCTCGCGTGCCAGGGCTTCGGGCTCGCGTTCGCTGGCGCTATCGGCAATGCTGGCCATCAGCGGGCCGAGGCCGGCCGGCGCGATCTCGCGGGCACGGTAGCGCACGCCGTGCCGCAGCGCGTCGGGCGAGGCGGCGTGGGTAAACAGCATCAGGCGCGGCTGGCAGTGGCAGCGGATCACCTCGATCTCGCGCTCCGACAGGCGCGCGTTGACCACCACCGGCCACGCGCCCAGTTCGGATAGCGCGAACACCAGTGTGATCACGGCCAGGCAGTTCTCTGCCACGACCAGCACCCGGTCGCCGCTGCCGACGCCCTGCGCCTGCAGCCAGGCCTGGGCATCCTCGATGCCCTGCCACAGCTGCCCGAAGTTCACGGTGCGGCCATCCTCGAAAACGGCCGCGCGGTCAGGGGCCTCGGTGGCCCAGTGGCGGGGGATGTCGCTGATCCGTTGGAAAGCAGCTCGGTCCGGGAGCATCGCGCGGAAAGTCCTTGTGCGGGGTAGAAAACCGTCCGGCAAACCGGACGACGCCAGTGTAGGTGCGCGGCAGGTGCGCTGCAATCGCGGATCGGCAAAGGCCCCGTTCGAGCCTGCCGAAAGTGCGCGTGTCAGGCCGCACAGCCCGGCCAGCGCGGCACCTGGCGCGGCACCTGGCGCTGCCCCTCGGGCAACCCTGTCGGCAGCTTATTGTCGTCTCGGCTTACACCACACCCTTGCTGCGCAGTGCCTCCACCTGCTGCGCATCGAGCTTCAGGTAGTCGCGCAGCACTTCCTCGGTGTGCTGGCCCAGCGCCGGCGGAGCATGGCGCAGCGTGGTCGGCGTCTCCGACAGGCGCAGCGGACTGGCGGCGGTCACCACCCGGTTGACGCTCTGGCCGGCGGGCGGCTGCGCGCCCGGATAGCGCGACTGCTCGATGCGCAGGCCGCGCGACTGCACATGCGGGTCGGCATATGCCTGGGCGATATTGTTGATCGGGCCGCACGGCACCGAATTGGCTTCGAGCAGCGCGACCCATTCGGCGGTGGTGCGCGTGCGCGTCAGCGCCATCATCATCGCGATCAGCACCTTGCGGTTGTTGACGCGGCCGGTGTTGGTCGCATAGCGCTCGTCGCGGGCCCAGTCCACGCCCGCGGCCTCGCAGAAGCGCGCGAACTGGCCGTCGTTGCCGATCGCCAGCAGCATGTTGCCGTCGGCGGTAGGGAAGTCCTGGTAGGGCACTACGCTCGGATGGATATTGCCCTGGCGGCGGGGCACGTCCCCGGCATTGAGGAAGCCCGCGCCCTGGTTGGCGAGCACCGCCATCGCCACGTCCAGCAGCGCGATGTCGATATGCTGGCCGCGGCCGGTGTAGTGGCGCGCTTCCAGCGCGCCCAGGATCGCGGTGGTGGCGTACATGCCGGTGAACAGGTCGATCACCGCCACGCCCACCTTCATCGGGCCGCCGCCGGGTTCGCTGTCGGCATGGCCGGTGATGCTCATCAGGCCGCTCATGGCCTGGATCAGCAGGTCGTAGCCGGGGCGGGCCGCATACGGCCCGGTATGGCCGAAGCCGGTCACCGAGCAGTAGACCAGGCGCGGATTGAGCGCGCTCAGGCTCTCGTAGTCCAGCCCATAGCGCCTGAGGCCGCCGGTCTTGAAGTTCTCCACCACCACATCGCTGTGGCGGGCCAGCTCGCGGATCAGTGCCTGGCCTTCGGGCTTCGACATGTCCACGGTGACCGAGCGCTTGTTGCGGTTGGCCGCGGTGAAGTAGCTGGCCTGCCGCGTGGGCGTGCCATCCTCGCCCGACAGGAACGGAGGACCCCAGTGGCGGGTATCGTCGCCTTCGCCGGGCTTCTCGATCTTGATGACGTCGGCGCCCATGTCCGCCAGGTTCTGGGTGGACCACGGCCCGGCCAGCACGCGCGACAGGTCGAGCACGCGCAGGTGGCTCAGCGCACCCGTGCGCGGCGAAGGGGGCGGCAGGTCGGGAAGGGAATTGGCGGCGGAATCGGTCATGGAAATCGTGGCGGTGGCGTCGTTGCTGCCCGCCGCAGATGCCGGGAGACGTTGCGGGTCGAGCAGCGTGGGGGCATATCGGCTGATCGGCTCCACGCACGCGGGAACCCGGGATCTTTCAGCGACACCGGATCCGCGCCTGCGCGGGATGATGGCTCGACGACGGAGCAGCTGGCGGTCAGCAGCGCTCGAACACCGCGGCGATGCCCTGGCCGCCGCCGATGCACATGGTTTCCAGGCCATAGCGGCCGCCACGGCGCTGCAGTTCGTGCAGCAGCGTGGCCAGGATGCGCACGCCGGTGGCGCCGATCGGATGGCCCAGCGAGATGCCCGAGCCGTTGACGTTGAGCTTCTGCCCGATCGCGTCCTGGTCGTTCCACTCCCAGCCCTTCAGCACGGCCAGCACCTGGCAGGCAAAGGCTTCGTTCAGCTCCACCAGGTCCATCTGGTCCAGCGTCAGGTTCAGGCGCTTGAGCAGCTTCTTCACCGCCGGCACCGGGCCGATGCCCATGTGCGACGGCTCGCAGCCGGCGGCGGCCCAGCCCACCAGCGTCGCCATCGGGGTCAGGCCCAGCTCGGCCAGCTTGTCTTCGGCCACGATCAGGCAGGCGGCCGAGGCATCGTTCTGCTGGCTGGCGTTGCCGGCGGTGACGGTGCCGTTGGGCATCAGCGCGCGCAGCTTGCCCAGGCTCTCCATCGAGGTGCCGGGGCGGAAGCCCTCGTCACGCGCGAACGTGACCGGGTCGCCCTTGCGCTGCGGCACCTGCACCGGCACGATCTCGGCGTCGAAACGGCCCGATTCCCACGCCGCCGCGGCGCGTTCGTGGCTGCGCACGGAGAAGGCGTCGGCCTGCTCGCGGCTGATGCCGTAGTCGCGCGCCAGGTTTTCGGCGGTCTCGATCATCCCCGAGATCTTGCCGAAGCGCTCCACCGGCTGCGAGCGCTCGCGGCCGCGGTCGAGGCGGTCGTAGAACTTCACGTTGCCCGAGCGCGAGCCCCAGCGCATGTCGGTGGTGTAGTACTCGATATTGCTCATGCTTTCGACGCCGCCGGCAATGACCACGTCGGCAGCGCCGCTCTGCACCATCATCGAGGCCGTGACGATGGCCTGCAGGCCGCCGCCGCAGCGGCGGTCCAGCTGCATGCCCGGCACTTCGACCGGCAGGCCGGCCTGCAGCGCGGCCCAGCGGCCCACGCAGGGCACTTCGCTGTTGGCGTAGGACTGGGCAAAGACCACGTCATCGATGCGGGCGGGGTCGATGCCGCTGCGTTCGACCACGGCACGCACGGTGGTGGCCGCCAGTTCCTCGACGGACACGGGGCGCAGGCTGCCGCCGAAGGTGCCGACGGGAGTACGGAGGGGGGTGACGATTGCGGCTCGGCGCATGGAAGTCTCCTTGGAAATTCTGTTGGGTAGGCCGGGGCAGGCGCCCGGTCAGGTCGTGCCTGCCATGGCAACGAAAACCGCGCCGCACTGGCGCAGCAGGGCGTGGGCCTGGCGCTCCAGGTCTTCGCGGTGTTCCGGGGCGGCAATGGCCAGCATGCGGCGCACGCGTTGCGACAGGGTCTGGCCACGCAGGTCGGCGACGCCGTGTTCGGTGACGATCAGGCCGGCATCCGAGCGCGGCGTGCTGACCGGGCCCGACAGTTGCGCCACGATGCGGCTCGCGCCCTTGGCGGTCGCGGGCAGCGCCACGATGGGCAGGCCGCCGCGGCTGCGCGCGGCGCCGCGCAGGAAGTCCACCGCGCCGCCCACGGCGCCGACATAGACGCCGGCGGCCACTTCGGCATTCACCTGTCCGGTCAGGTCGACCTCGATCGCCGAATTGATCGCCGTGAGCTTGTCGAGGCTGGCCAGCACCTCGGGGTGATGCGTGTAGCTGGTTTCGCGCAGCTGCAGCTTCGGATTGCGGTGGGCCCAGCGGCGCAGGCGCTCGCTGCCCATCAGGATGCCGCCGATGCCGATGCCGGTATCGACGGTCTTGCGCGCGTTGGTCAGCACGCCCGCCTCGGCCAGCACGGCAATGCCGTCGCCGACCGCGCCGCTGTGCAGGCCCAGGTCGCGGCGGTCGTGCAGCGCGGCCACCACCGCCTCCGGCAGGTTGCCGATGCCCATCTGCAGCGTGGCGCCATCCTCCACCCAGCCGGCGATATGGCGGGCGATCGCCTGTTCCGCCGGGCCGGGGGCGCTGCGGTCCAGGCTGATCGGCGCATGCGCGGCATCGACCAGCAGGTCGATCTGATCGGCGGTGAGGTGGCGGCTGCCGTAGGTCCATGGCACGTCCGGGTTCACCTCGGCGACGATCACGCGGGCGCGGTCGAGCGCCGCGGGAATGTACTCATGCACCAGGCCCATGCTGTAGCGGCCTGCCTCGTCGGGCGGCGACACCTGCACCAGCACCACGTCCGCGCGCAGCGCGCCCTGGCGGATCAGACCAGGCAGGTGCGAATAGTGGCTGGGCACGATGTCCAGCACGCCGGCCCTGGCCAGCGCGCGATGCGGGCCGCTGGCGGCATAGCCGAAGAAATCGATCACGTCCGCCTGCGCCGGCTGCAGCGTGTCGGACTGGCCGATGCCGACAAACACGCTCAGCCGCCCGCCCCGGGCCAGCGCGTGGCGGTGCTCGACCAGCGCGCGCGTCAGCGTCAGCGGCTCGGCGGTGGCCTGGCCCCACCAGATATGGTCGCCGGGGCGCAGCAATGCCCGCAGCGCGGCGGCAAGGTCGTTGTTATGCACGGTAGCGGAATGCATGGCTCGGCAACAGGATCAGGCGATCTCGGCGCAGCCGTGGCTGAGCACTACCTTGTCGCGTTCGGCAACGCGGGCGCGCACCTGGAAGTGATTGGCGCTTTCGGACGTGCGCCAGATCTCGGTGACCAGCGTCTCGCCGGGGAACACCGGCGCGGTGAAGCGGATATCCAGCGCGCGCAGGCGGGCGGGATCGTGGTCCGCGCACTGGCGCACCAGTGCATGCGCGACCAGTCCGTAGCTGGCCAGGCCGTGCAGGATCGGGCGCTCGAAGCCCGCTGCCTTCGCGACGGCCGGGTCGGCATGCAGCGGGTTGAAATCACCCATCAGGCGATACAGCAGCGCGGCTTCGGGGCGGATTGCCTGCGTGTCGGTGAAGTCCGGCGCGCGGTCTTCCGGCGTCGGGCGCAGCGCGGGCAGCGGATCGTCGCTGGGCTGGCCGCCGTCGCGCTGGCTGTAGCCGCCGTCGCCGCGCAGGAAGCTGATCTGCTGCACCGTCGCCAGCAGTTCGCCCTCCGCCGTTTCGAGCCGGCGTTCGGTCACCATGATCGCGCCCTTGCCTTCGCCCTTGTCGGTCAGGTGCGTGATGCGGTTATGGCCGACGATGTCGGCGCTGGCCGGCAGCGGGCGGTGCAGCCGCATGCGCTGCTCGCCATGCAGCAGCTTGACCCAGTCGATGCCGGTATCGGCCTCGCGCGCCCAGAAGCCGGGATAGCCCAGCACCACCGCCTGCGACGGCAGTGTGCGCAACCCGCCCGCGGCGCCCTCGAACACGAAGGGCAGGGCGGCCGCGTCCAGCGGGTCGTTGCCCAGCCCGAGGCTGAGTGCGTACAGCATGGTGTCGCGCTCGGTATAGCGCTGGCGTACGGGGGCGAACGGTCGCTGCTTGAGGTGCTGGTAGCTCACTGCCATGTGCGGGTTCCTATGTCTTCATCAGGAGATAGCCGTGAGCATGTGGCCAAAGTGGGCTTTGCGCTATTTGACAATGCCAAGGGCCGGCTTTGGCGATTGCGAAAACGGCATGCCCTGGCCTCCGGATGCCGGCCTTAAGCGCCGTGGAAGGCGCGCTTTCGCAATGGCTGATTGCCCGGGGCGGCGATCGCAGCGACTATTGCGGCCAACACAGCCCCGGTTCCCATGGTCCATCCCATGGGACCGAAGCGCCGCAAACTCAGTCCGCAATCCCGTCAGCCCAAGCCCACGACGCGCCATGATCGAACAGACCCAATCGAACAACTACCAAGAAATCCGCGACGCCGTGCGCGCGCTTTGCGCCGAGTTCCCGGATGAGTACTTTCGCAAAGTCGACGAGCAGCGCGCCTACCCCGAGGCCTTCGTCAACGCGCTGACCGCGGCCGGCTGGCTGGCGGCGCTGATCCCGCAGGAATATGGCGGCTCCGGCCTGGGCCTGACCGAAGCCTCGGTCATCATGGAAGAGATCAACCGCAGCGGCGGCAACTCCGGCGCCTGCCACGGCCAGATGTACAACATGGGCACGCTGCTGCGCCACGGCTCCCAGGCGCAGAAGGAAAAGTACCTGCCGAAGATCGCCTCGGGCGAATGGCGCCTGCAGTCGATGGGCGTGACCGAGCCCACCACCGGCACCGACACCACCAAGATCAAGACCTCGGCGGTCAAGAAGGACGGCCGCTATGTCGTCAACGGCCAGAAGGTGTGGATCAGCCGCGTGCAGCACAGCGACTTCATGATCCTGCTGGCGCGCACCACCGCGCTCGCCGACGTGAAGAAGAAGAGCGAAGGCATGTCCATCTTCATGGTGGACCTGCACGAGGCGCAGAAGAAGGGCCTGACCGTGCGGCCGATCCCGAACATGGTCAACCACGAAACCAACGAACTGTTCTTCGAAGACCTGGAAATCCCCGAGGAAAACCTGATCGGCGAGGAAGGCAAGGGCTTCAAGTACATCCTGGACGGCCTCAACGCCGAGCGCACCCTGATCGCCGCCGAGTGCATCGGCGACGGCTACTGGTTCATGGACCGCGTCACCAAGTACGTCAGCGAGCGCGAAGTCTTCGGCCGCCCGATCGGCCAGAACCAGGGCGTGCAGTTCCCGATCGCCGAGTCCTTCATCGAACTGGAAGCCGCCAACCTGATGCGCTGGAAGGCCTGCGAACTGTTCGACAAGCACGAGCCGATGGGCGCCCAGGCCAACATGGCCAAGTACCTGGCGGCCAAGGCCAGCTGGGAAGCCGGCAACGCTTGCCTGCAGTTCCATGGCGGCTTCGGCTTTGCCTGCGAATACGACGTCGAGCGCAAGTTCCGCGAGACGCGCCTGTACCAGGTTGCGCCGATCTCGACCAACCTGATCTACTCGTACGTCGCGGAACACATCCTGGGGCTGCCGCGCTCGTTCTGAGCGGTAGAAGCGGTAATCGATGCAGCTTTGGGCCGGCGCGCTGTCGCGCCGGCCTTTTTGCGTTCGCTGGCGCTGGCGTCAAATGCGTGCAGGCAGCGAGGGCGCGCTTGATGCCGCTTGCGCGTGCGGTTCAGGCGGCGATCGTAAGACCCGTGTCGAAGGTCTGCCGTACATCGAGCCGTTGCTTGAGCAGCCCAACCGTAAGCGCGCCGCAGGCGAAACCCAACGAATAAAACCGGCACTCCATATGCGCCACGGCGGCGCGTGCCGGATTGCTGACGCCAAAAAAGGAGCCACGCTCCGACGTCGGGGCGTGGCCCGGAATGCCGACCCTCCCTCTGGCCGGCGGGGGAATTTATTGTTCTGGCACCAGGACTGATTCCGCCTTCCCATGAAGGCGGCTGGCCCGGCCGATGCCAGGGCGGCGGGCGCGTTCTTGCGTATCCCTGTTTGCGTCACCATTGAACGCCGTCGACATGGTGTGGCTCTGTGCGGCCCCTGACAGAGACGCCAAGAAATACGAGGGCGAGGTGCGCCGCCGCTCAGTCCGCCGCCATCCCGCGCTTGCTACGCAAACATCGCCACGATGATCCCGCCCATTTCATGCCGGCGCGCCGCGGACATCCGCGATGCGGTCGAGACGATGCTGATGGCCGCATCCGCGCCCATCGCCAGCGGCAAGGCGTAGCCCACGCCCGCCACGCCTTCCGCGCCGGCCAGCGCGTAGCCCAGCTTGCGGCTGCGCTCGACGCCGCGCATCAGCCTGAGCAGGCTCAGGCCGCTTGCCTCGTACTCGGCGCGATGGCGTTCGTAATGCGCGCGGACCGCATCGTTGTCCATCTTGGCCAGCAGCGCCATGCTGCCGGTGCCCTGGCCCAGCAGGCGCGAGGTGCCGGTCAGCATGTGGAAGGTCTTGATGCGGTGGCTGCCTTCCTCGGTATGCAGGCAATGGCCATGGTCGCCGATGCGCACGATCAGGAAGACGGCGTCGCCGGTCAGCCGCGCCAGTGCCTTCATCTTGCTGACGAGGGCGCTGTTGGGCGGCGGCCGGTTCATCGCGCGCAGCCCGAGCGCCATCGCCGCGGTGCCGAGGTGATAGCGCTTGCCGGCCGATTCGCGCTCGATATACGCGCCGGCTTCCAGGAAGCGCGCCATGCGGTGGGCGGTGGTGCGGTCGATGCCGGCCATGGCGGCGAGGTCGGGCAGCGCCACGCCGGTGTCATGGTGTTCGGCCAGCAGCTGCAGCAGGGCGAAGGCGCGCGCCAGGCTCTGGACGCCGCCGGGGGCAGGGGATTTTGGGGGCATGGCTGGATGCGCCGGCGGCGCCTCGCTGGTTAGGCAGATTGTGCACATTATGCACAATCTGAGCGATTGCGGTTGTCGCGGCGGGCGCCGTGGTTTGCAATCCATCCATCCCGGAACCACAGGCACGCGCCATGATCCCCATCGAATCCCGCATTGACCCGTCCTCCGACGCCTTCGCCGGCCAGCGCGCCGGCATGCAGGCGCTGATCGACCGCCTGCACGGCCTGGAGCAGCGCGCCGTGGCCGCGTCCGAGCGCTCGCGGCCCACCTTCGCCAGGCGCGGCGCGCTGCTGCCGCGCGAGCGCGTCGGCCGCCTGCTCGACCCGGGCGCGCCGTTCCTGCCGCTGTCCACGCTGGCGGGCTTCTGCATGGACGACCCCGACCCGGAGACGTCGATTCCCGGCGGTTCCCTGGTGGCCGGCATCGGCTTCGTGTGCGGCGTGCGCTGCATGGTGCTCGCCACCGATTCCGGCATCGATGCCGGCGCCATGACCGAGGCCGGCAACATGAAGCTGGTGCGCTGCCAGGAGATCGCGCTGGAGAACCGGCTGCCCTTCATCCACCTGGTGGAGTCGGCCGGCGCCAACCTGCGCAAGTACCGCGTCGACAAGTTCGTGCGCGGCGGCGCGATCTTCTACAACCTGGCGCGGCTGTCGGCGGCAGGGCTGCCGGTGATCACGGTGGTACACGGCTCGTCCACGGCCGGCGGTGCCTACATGCCCGGCCTGTCCGACTACGTGGTGATGGTGCGCAAGCGCGCCCGCGCCTTCCTGGCCGGCCCGCCGCTGCTGAAGGCCGCCACCGGCGAAATCGCCACCGACGAGGAACTGGGCGGCGCCGACCTGCACGCCGCCACCACCGGCCTGGCCGAGTACCTTGCAGAAGACGACGAGCACGCCATTGCCACCGCGCGCGATATCGTTGCCAGCCTGGACTGGCCCAGGGTAGAGCCCGAACCGGCACAGCCGGCGCGTGCCCCGCGGCTCGACGCGTCGGAACTGGACGGCGTCATGACGCTGGACATGAAGCGCCCGGTCGACATGCGCGAGGTCATCGCGCGCATCGTCGACGATTCGGCGTGGCTGCCGTTCAAGCCCGACTATGGCCCCGGCACGGTGTGCGGCCATGCCCGCATCGAAGGCAATACCGTGGGCTTCATCACCAACAACGGCCCGATCGATCCGGCCGGTGCCACCAAGGCCGCGCAGTTCATCCAGCTGTGCAACCAGTCCGGCACGCCGATCGTCTTCCTGCAGAACACCACCGGCTTTATCGTCGGGCGCGCGTCGGAAGAGGCCGGCATGATCAAGCACGGCTCCAAGATGATCCAGGCGCTGTCCAACTCCAGGGTGCCGCAGATTACGCTGTACTGTGGGGCCTCGTTCGGCGCGGGCAACTTCGGCATGTGCGGGCGGGGCTTCAAGCCGCGCTTCTGCTTCTCGTGGCCGAATGCACGCACGGCGGTGATGGGCGGCGAGCAGGCCGCCATGACGCTGGAGATCGTGGCGCGCCAGCAGGCGGCGCGCAAGGGCAAGGCGGTCGACGAGGCGCAGCTTGCCGGCCAGACCGCCGAGATCGTCGCCAACTTCGAGCGGCAGGCGAGCGCCTTCGTCACCAGCGGGCTGCTGCTGGACGACGGCGTGATCGATCCGCGCGACACGCGTGCGGTGCTCGCCTTCGTGCTGGCCACCGCGCGCGAGGCGGCGCTGCGCCAGCCGCATGCCATCCAGTTCGGCGTCGGGCGCTTCTGAGCGCCGCCGCCCCCAGACAAGCAGAACGCAACGAAATCCAGGAGACCAGCATGCTTTACACCGAAGACCACCGCAACATCATGGACAGCATCCGCCGCTTCGTTTCGGCGGAGATCGATCCCTTTGTCGACGAATGGGAAGCCGCCGAGGTGTTTCCGGCGCACGAGCTGTTCAAGAAGATGGGCAACCTCGGCTTCCTCGGCATCACCAAGCCGGTGGAGTACGGCGGCATGGGGCTCGACTTCTCCTATGCCGTTGCCGCCGCCGAGGCGCTCGGCTATGCGCGCGCACAGGGCGTCGGCATGGGCGTGGGCGTGCAGACCGACATGGCCACGCCCGCGCTGACCGCGTTCGGCTCCGACGAACTGAAGCGCGACTACCTGGCGCCCGCCATCGCCGGCGACATGGTGTGCTCCATCGGCGTGTCCGAGGCCGGCGCCGGCTCCGACGTGGCCTCGCTCAAGACGCGCGCGGTACGCGACGGCGACGACTATGTCATTTCCGGCTCCAAGATGTGGATCACCAACGGCACCCAGTCGGACTGGATCTGCCTGCTGTGCAACACCTCCGACGGGCCCGTGCACAAGAACAAATCGCTGATCGTGGTGCCGATCAAGGAAGACGGCAAGCGCGTGCGCGGCGTGGAAGTGCAGAAGATCAAGAAGTTCGGCATGTGGTGCTCGGACACCGCGCAGATCTTCTTTGACGAAGTGCGCGTGCCGGTACGCAATCGCATCGGCGAGGAGGGCATGGGCTTTATCTACCAGATGAAGCAGTTCCAGGAAGAGCGGCTGAACGGCGCGGCGCGCCGGCTCGCCTGCACCGCGCTGATCGAGGAAACCGCCGAGTACCTGCGCCAGCGCATCGCCTTCGGCAAGCCGCTGCTGGACAACCAGTTCATCCAGTTCAAGCTGGCCGAGCTGAAGACCGAGATGGAGGCGCTGCGCGCGCTGGTCTACCTGGCCACGCAGACCTATATCGCCGGCGGCGACGTGGTCGAGCTGGCGTCAATGGCCAAGCTCAAGGCCGGGCGCTTGTCGCGCGAGGTGGCCGACTGGTGCATGCAGTTCCAGGGCGGCATGGGCTACACCTGGGACAACCATGCGTCGCGCGCGTACCGCGATTTCCGGCTGGGCTCGATCGGCGGCGGTGCGGATGAAGTGATGCTGCAGGTCATCGCCAAGCAGATGGGCCTGATGTCGCGCGAGTCCCGCGGCTGAAAGGCAGGAGCCGCCATGACCGAGCCATTGCAAACCGAACCCGTGATCGTGCGCCGCGCCGGCGGCGTGCTGTTCGCCACCCTCAATATCCCGGCCACGCGCAATGCGCTGGCGCCCGAGGTCGTTGCCGCGCTGGCGGCGGCGGTCGAGCAGGCCGAAACCGACGCCGAGGTGCGCGCGCTGGTGCTGCGCGGCGCCGGCGGCATGTTCAGCGCCGGCGGCAATGTCGGCAACTTCCAGGCGCGGCTCGATGCCGATGCCAGCCGGGAAGACCCCGTCGCCACCCGCAACCGCCAGTTCGGCTATTTCATGCAGCGGCTGAGCGCGCTGCCGGTGCCGGTCATCGCCGCCGTGGACGGCGCCGCGATGGGCGGCGGCATGGGCCTGGCGTGCGCCGCCGACATCGTGCTGGCCACGCGCGACGCACGCTTCGCGCTGTCGGAAACCACGCTCGGCATCATCGCCGCGCAGATCGCGCCGTTCGTGGTACAGCGCATCGGCGCGGCTGCCACGCGGCGCCTGGGGCTGACCGGCGAGCGCATCGGCGGCGAGGCCGCGGTGGCGATCGGGCTGGTCGACCAGTTGGCCGCCGACAGCGCCGAGCTGGACGCGCTGGTGGCCGAATGGCTGACGCGCATCGGCCGCTGCGGGCCCAATGCCAACCGCGTGTTCAAGACGCTGGTCAGCCGCTGCGGCCAGGAGCCGGCGGGGCCGCTGCTGGACGAAGCCTCGCGGCTGTTCGCCGAATGCATGCGCAGCGAGGGTGCAGAAGGCGTCGCGGCCTTCCGCGAGAAGCGCGACGCGAACTGGACGGTGCGCTTCGATGCCGATGCCGTGCGCACCGCGCAGTCGAGCCGATAGCGCCAGAACATAGCGATAACACCAGACCTGCGACCATCATTCCCGCGCAGGCGGGAATCCAGCGTCTTTCAAAGTCACTGGATCCCCGCCTGCGCGGGGATGACGCGAAGAGGCCTACAAACAGGATTCCCCCATGTCTGCAACCAGCCGACCCTTCCATACGCTGCTCGTCGCCAACCGCGGCGAGATCGCGGTGCGCATCATGCGCACCGCGCGCCGCCTCGGGCTGGCCACCGTGGCCGTCTACTCCGAGGCCGACCGCCACAGCCCGCACGTGGCGTTCGCGGACCGCGCGGTCTGCATCGGCGCCGCGGCGCCGCGCGAGTCGTACCTGAACATCGCCGCCATCATCGCGGCCGCCCGTGCCAGCGGCGCCGACGCCATCCATCCCGGCTACGGCTTCCTGGCCGAGAACGCGGGCTTTGCCGAAGCCGTCGCCGCGGCCGGGCTGGTCTTCGTCGGCCCGCCTGCCGAGGCGATCCGCGCCATGGGCAACAAGGCCGAGGCCAAGCGACTGATGCTGGCCGCCGACATGCCCTGCGTGCCGGGCTACCAGGGTGCGGCGCAGGACGACGCCACGCTGCTGGCCGAAGCCGGTTGCATCGGTTTCCCGCTGATGGTCAAGGCCGCGGCGGGCGGCGGCGGGCGCGGCATGCGGCTGGTGCGCGAGGCAGCGGCGCTGCCCATGGCACTGGCAAGCGCGCGCTCCGAGGCCGCGGCCGCGTTCGGCTCCGACGAGCTGATCCTGGAGCGCGCGGTGATCGCGCCGCGCCACGTGGAGATCCAGGTCTTTGCCGATACCCAGGGCAACGCCATCCATCTGGGCGAGCGCGACTGCTCGGTGCAGCGCCGCCACCAGAAGGTTATCGAAGAGGCGCCGTCGCCTGCGGTCGGCCCGGCACTGCGTGCGCGCATGGGCGAGGCCGCGGTGCGCGCGGCAAAGTCGATCGGCTATGTCGGCGCCGGCACCATGGAGTTCCTGCTCGATGCCGAGGGTAACTTCTACTTCATGGAGATGAACACGCGCCTGCAGGTCGAGCACGCCGTGACCGAAGCCATCACCGGCTTCGACCTGGTCGAATGGCAGCTGCGCGTGGCGGCGGGCGAGCCGCTGCCGGTGACGCAGGACCAGGTGAAGCTCAACGGCCACGCCATCGAGGTCCGCCTGACCGCCGAGGACGTGCCCGCCGGCTTCCTGCCGCAGGGCGGCCCGCTGCTGCGCTGGCGCCCGCCTGCCGCCGGCCGCGACGTGCGTGTCGACCACGCGCTGGAAGAGGGCGGCGCCATCCCGACGCATTACGACTCGATGGTGGCCAAGCTGGTCGCCCATGGCGCCGACCGCGAGGAAGCACGCCGCAAGCTGCTGCGCGCGGTGGAGGACTGCGCGCTGCTGGGCGTGCCGAGCAACCAGGGCTTCCTGGCCGACTGCCTCGCGCATCCGGCCTTCGCGGGCAACGACGTGCACACCGGCTTCGTCGATGCGCACATGCAGGGCGCGCTGCAGGCGCCGCTGCCGCCGCTGCACGTGATGGCCAGCGCCGCACTGGCCACGTCGGGACTGCTCGGCGACAACGGCAAGCCGGCCACGCTCGCGCGTGCCGCCGCCAGCGTGGTGCTGTACGCGGCCGGCACGGCGTGGGAAGCCACCTTGCGCCTCGCCGCCGAAGGCTGGCGCGTGATGCTGCGCCAGCGCGAAAGTGACCAGCAGCCCGGCCAGCAGCCGGCCGCCTGCGCGCTGCGCGTGCTGCGCGCCGATGGCGACGCCGGCACGGCCCTGGTCGAGTGCGACGGCGTGGCCTACCCGCTGGTATTCGCCGCCGACAACCAGGTGCTGCACCTGTTCCAGTCCGGCCGCGCCTGGCAGTTCCCGCTGCACGACCCGCGCCGCCGCCGCGATGCCGGCGATGCCGACGGGGTCCTGCAGGCGCCGCTGACAGCGCGCATCGTCGCGGTCCACGTGGCCGAGGGCGAGCGCGTGGCAGCCGGCCAGCCGCTGGTCGTGCTGGAGGCAATGAAGATGGAGCACACCATCGCCGCGCCGTTTGCCGGCGTGGTCGCTGAACTGCCCGCGCGCGCCGGCGGACAGGCCAGCGCCGGTTCGCTGCTGGCGCGCGTCGAAGCCGATGTGGCGGCGAAGGAGCCAGCATGAGCGAACTGACAAATGCCATAGTGGCCGACGCCCGCGCCGGCAAGACCGTGCGCATCGGCGGCGCTTCCGGCTTCTGGGGCGACTCCGCCATCGCCACGCCGCAGCTGTTGGCCGTGCCCGGCCTGCAGTACCTGGTCTACGACTACCTGGCCGAGACCACCATGTCGATCCTGGCGCGCGCCCGCGCCAAGGACCCGGCGCTGGGCTACGCCACCGATTTCGTGCAGGCGGCGATGGGGCCCAACCTGGCCGGGATCCTGCAGCGCGGCATCCGCGTGGTCGCCAACGCCGGCGGCCTCAACCCGGCAGCCTGCCGCGACGCGCTGCTCAAGGTGGCCGCGCAGCAGGGCCTGAAGCCGCGCATCGCCGTGGTCACCGGCGACGACGTCCAGCCCGGCTTCGCGCAATGGTGCGCCGACGGGCTGACCGATCTTGCCGGCGGCCCCGTGCCGACCACCGAGCCTTGGTCGGCCAACGCCTACACCGGCGCGCAATGCATTGCCCGCGCGCTGGCGCTGGGCGCCGATATCGTCATCGCCGGGCGCTGCGTCGACAGCGCCGTGGTGGTCGGGGTGCTGGCGCATGAGTTCGGCTGGGACTGGACCGACTGGGACCGCCTCGCCGCCGGCACGCTGGCCGGCCATGTGATCGAATGCGGCGCGCAGGCCACCGGCGGGTTGTTCACCGACTGGGAGCGCGTGCCCGGCTGGGAGCGGATGGGCTACCCGGTGATCGACTGCGCGCACGACGGCAGCTTCGTGCTGAGCAAGCCGGACGGCACCGGCGGGCTGGTCGACCCGGCCGCGGTCGCCGAGCAGGTGCTGTACGAGGTCGGCGACCCCGCCAACTACCTGATGCCGGACGTGACCTGCGACTTCCGCATGGTCCGCACCGAACTGGTCGAGCCGGGCCGCGTGCGCGTGGATGGCGCGCGCGGCAGGGCGCCCGGCACCCACTACAAGGGCAACGCCACCTGGCAGGACGGCTTCCAGATCAGCCTGATGATGGCGATCCGCGGCATCGACGCCCCCGCCAAGGCGCGCCGCACCGCCGACGCGCTGCTGGCGCGCACCCGCGCCATGCTGGCCGAGCGCGGCATGCCCGACTACACCGAGACCGTGGTCGAGCTGCTGGGCTGCGAATCGCAATATGGCCCCCATGCGCGCGAGCTGCCAACGCGCGAGGTGGTGCTGCGCATCGGCGCACGCCATCCGCTGGCGCGGGGCCTGAGTTTCCTGCAGCGCGAATGCTCGTCGGCGGGAACGTCGATGGCGGCCGGCACGCGCTCGTCCTTCGCGGGCCGCGTCGATATCCAGCCGGTGGTGAAGGTGTTCTCCTTCCTCGTGCCCAAGGCGGACGTGCCGATGCGCGTGGAATTCGAGGGCGGCGTGATCACGCTGCCGAATGCCGCAGTCAACGGCACACCGGCTGCGCCCGCCGCGCTTGACGGCGCGGCGCTGCCCCCGATTCCCGACGAGCCGCGCGTGCAGCGGCCGCTGGTCGCGCTGGCCTGCGCCCGCAGCGGCGACAAGGGCGACGACGAGAACATCGGCGTGATCGCGCGCAAGCCGGAATATCTGGCACTGCTGCGCGAGCAGCTGACACCGCAGGCGGTGCGCGCGTACTTTGCCCACCTGGTCGAGGGCGAGGTCGAGCGCTTCGACGTGCCCGGCCTGCATGCGCTGAATTTCCTGATGCATGGCGCGTTGGGCGGCGGCGGCGTGGCCAGCCTGCGCTCCGACCCGCTGGGCAAGAGCTATGCGCAGATGCTGCTCGATTTCCCGCTTTCCGTACCGCGCAGCTGGGCATAGACCCGGCCAACCCTGACAAGGAGGAGACACATGACCCGATCCAAGCGCAACGCGCACGTCCGCCGCCTGCTGACGCTGGGCTTGCTCGCCGGCAGCCTCGCCGGCGCCATCCCGGCCATGGCGCAGGGCGACGCCTATCCGAACCGGCCGCTCCGCGTGGTGGTGCCGTATACGCCCGGCGGCGTGTCCGACGCGGTGACGCGGCTGGTGATGCAGAAGCTGGCCGAGCGCATCGGCCAGCCGGTGGTGGTGGAAAACCGTGCCGGCGCGAACGGCATGATCGGCTCGGAAAATGTCGCAAAATCGGCGCCGGATGGCTATTCGCTGCTGGTAGTGGTCGCCGCCCACGCGATCAACCCGAGCCTGTACGCGAAAATGAGCTATGACCCGGTCAAGGACCTGACCGGCGTCAGCATGATCGGCCGGATTCCGCTGCTGCTGGTCGGCAGCGCGCAATTGCCGCCGACCTCCGTCAAGGAGCTGGTGGGCTGGGGCAAGGCCAATCCGGACAAGATGACCTTTGCCTCGAGCGGCACCGGCTCCGGCGCGCACCTGGCGGGCGAGCTGTTCGCGCAGGCGGTCGGCATGAAGATGACGCACGTGCCGTACAAGGGTATCTCGCCGGCGTTGCCCGACCTGTTCTCGGGGCAGGTCGCGGTGATCTTCGATTCGGTGCAGACCATGATGCCGCAGGTAAAGGCGGGCAAGGTGCGCGCGCTGGCGATCACCAGCCCGACGCGCTGGCCGGCCGCGCCGGATGTGCCGACCATGGCCGAGGCCGGCTTCCCGGCAGTGACGGCGGGCAGCTGGATCGGCCTGCTGGCGCCGGCGAAGACGCCGCCGGCGGTGCTGGCGAAGCTGTCGGCGGACATGGATGCCGTGCTGCACCAGCCCGACGTGCGCGCGCGGCTGATCGACTATGGCATCGATCCGGTCGGCGGCAAGCCCGAGCAGTTCCAGGCCTTTATCAAGGCGGAAGCGGTGCGCTGGGGCGAGGTGGTGAGGAAGAGCGGGGTGAAGCTGGAATAGGCGGGACTTGCGCAGGGCAAGCGCCCGCGGCGGAAGCCGCGGGCGCGAGGCTGCTGACAAAGTCAAATGCTGCGAATGTTGTCTCCCCTCTCCCATTTATGGGAGAGGGGCGGGGGAGAGGGCAGGCGTTGCCACGAAGTGAGGCGCTACAGTGCTTGCCATGCGCCTGCCCTCTCCCCCAGCCCCTCTCCCGCAAGCGGGAGAGGGGAGCAAACAGCCTGGCATGCGCGAGTCTTTTAAAGCCCCAACTGCTTCGCCGCCAGGTCCTTCATGATTTCCTCCGCCCCGCCGCCGATCATCATCACCTTGACCTCGCGATACAGCCGCTCCACGCGGCTGCCTCGCATATACCCCATCCCCCCGAGCAGTTGCACCGCGCGGTCGGCGCAGAACTGGAAGGTCCGCGTGGCCATGTTCTTGGCCATCGCGATCTGCGCCACCGGCGCGGCGCCGTCGTCCAGGCGTGCGGCCAGGTCGTCGAGCAGGGCGCGCGTGGATTCGATGCGGGTGGCCATGTCGACCAGCTGGTGGCGCACCACCTGGTGGTCGGCCAGCCGCTTGCCAAAGGTGTGCCGCTCCCGCGCCCACGCCAGCGCGTCGTGGAAGCAAACCTGCGCATAGCCGCAGGCCGCTGCCGCCAGCGCCAGGCGCTCGTGGTTGAAGTTGCGGGTGATGGCGGCAAAGCCCTTGCCTTCCTCGCCGACCAGGTTTGCCACCGGCACGCGGCAGTCCTCGAAGAACAGCTGCGCGGTGTCGGACGCCCACCAGCCCATTTTCTTCAGCGGGATGCGCATCAGGCCCGGCGTATCGCCTTCGACCAGCAGCAGCGAAACGCCGCTGGCGCCCGGGCCGCCTGTACGCACGGCGACGGTGATGTAGTCGGCGCGCATGCCGGAGGTGATATAGAGCTTGGTGCCGTTGACGACGTAGTGGTCGCCCTCGCGGCGCGCGCTGGTCGACAGCCGGGCCACGTCGGAGCCCGCGTCGGGCTCTGTGATCGCCAGCGCGGAGATCTTCTCGCCCGACAGGATCTGCGGCAGCACGCGCGCCTTCAGCGCCTCGCTGCCTACCGCGGCAATCGGCGGCGCGCCGATGGTGTGCGAGAACAGCCCCGAGGCGATCCCGCCCGAGCCGCCCCAGGCGCGCTCCTCGAACAGGATCATGCGGTAGAAGGCGTCGCACGGCGCGCCACCGTATTCCTCGGGGAAGCCGGGTGCCAGCAGCCCGGCTTGCGCCGCCTTGCGGTACAGCTCGCGCGGGAAGCTGCCGGCTTCATCCCAGGCCTCGGCATTGGGCGCGACTTCCTTTTCAAAGAAGCGCCGCACGCTGGCGCGGAACGCTTCATGGTCCGCGCTGTAGTGGCGCGGGTTGGGCGGTTGCAGGGTCATGGTGTTCGCTTACTCGTTGGACGGCGTCAGGCATTGCGGCAGCGTGTAGAGCGGGAAGCCGTTGTACGGCTGCGAGCGCTGGTGCTGCGGCTGCGGCCAGGTGTGCTTGGCGTTGGGCACGCCGCCGTCGACGCGCAGGGTCGAGCCGGTGATGAAGGCCGCCGCCGGCGACAGCAGGAACACCACCGCGGCGGAGACCTCGGCCTCGGTGCCCAGGCGCTGCAGCGGCACCTTGCGCGCCAGCTGGCGGATCTTGGCCTGGAATTCGGGCGGATAGGTGTCAAAGCCGCTGGACGCGATCCAGCCCGGCGCCACGGCGTTGACGCGCACACCCGCGGCGGCCCATTCGCACGCCGCCGTCTCGGTGAACGACAGCATGCCGGCGCGCGCCGCGCCGGAATGGCCCATGCCCGGCATGCCATTCCACATGTCGGCAATGATATTGACGATGGCGCCGCCGTTGGCTTCCATCCATTGCGTGAAGCATTCGCGCGCCACCAGGAAGCCGCCGGTCAGGTTGTTGCGCACCACGGCTTCCCAGCCCTTCAGGCTGATGTCGCGCAGCGGCGACGGGAACTGCCCGCCGGCGTTGTTGAACAGGCCGTCGATGCTGCCGTGGGCCGCCAGCACCGCGGCCACGGTCTCGCGCACCTGCGCCTCGTCGCGGATATCGCAGCTGTGCAGCGTCAGCCGGCCTGCGGCGTCCGGCTCGGCGGCGATGATTTCCGCGCGGACCTGTTCCAGCTTGTCCAGCTTGCGGCCGGCGAGCGCCACGCGTGCGCCCAGGCTGGCCAGTTCATGCGCGGTGCAGCGGCCGATGCCGCTGCCGGCGCCGGTGACCAGCACGGTACGGCCGGCAAACAGGCCGGCGTGGAAGACGGATCGATATTGCATGCGGGCTCCGGATGAGGCGTCAAGGGTTGGCAGTCAGGCCCAGGCGCTTGACCAGCTTGCCCTGGCTTTCATAGCGCTGGCGCGCGAAGGCGGCGTAGTCGGCGCTGTTCAGGTAGGCGTTCTCCTGGTCGAGCCGCTCCAGCAGCTTCTGCATCGCCGGCTCGTTGAGCGCCTTGCGGAAGGCGTCGTGCAGCACCTGCACGGCCTGCGCGTCCATGTCGCGCGGGCCGGCGATGCCGAACGGCGAGGTCGATACGATGTCGACGCCGACATCGCGCAGCGTCGGCACGCGCGGCCAGCGGCGCGAATGCTCGGCGGTCCAGAGCACCAGCCAGCGCGCCCTGGCGCTGTCGACATACGGGCCGATGCCGCCGGCCGTGACGCCCAGGTCGATATGTCCGCCCATCAGCGCGGCGATGATCTCGGACTCGCCCTTGTAGGGCACGTGGTTGAACTGGACGCCGAGCTTCTGCCCGATCTCTTCCATGGTCACGTGCATGGTGCCGTTGGTGCCGGTGCTGCCGTAGCTGATCTTGCCGGGACGGCGCCGCGCATCGTCGATCATCTCCTGCCACGATTTCCACGGCGCGTCAGCGCGTGCCGCGACGCCCAGCGTGTAGCCGGTCAGGTGGATCACGTAGGTGAAGTCGCGCAGCGGGTCGTATTGCGTCTTCTGCAGGTGGGGCAGCCGGAACACCGGTTCCGGGATCACCGTCAGGGTGTAGCCGTCGGGCCTGGCGCGCGCGACCACGTTGGCGCCCAGCACGCCGGCGGCGCCGGGCTTGTTCTCCACGACGACGGGCTGGCCCAGCGTCTTGCTGGCGCTGTCGGCCAGCGTGCGCACCAGCGTGTCGGTGGCGCCGCCGGCCGCGAACGGCACGATCAGCGTGACCGGCCGCGCGGGGAAATCGGCAGCCCGCGCGGCGCCCGAGGTCAGCATACCCAGCGTGCCCAGCGTGCCCAGCGGCGCCAGGGTGCCCAGGCCCAGCAGCGCCAGCGTGTCGCGGCGGCGGGTGTCGATGGTGTCGTCTCTCATTGCCGGTCTCCGTCGTGGTTCGGCTGCTGCGTCAGCACCAGTGCATCGAGCGCGACCGCGCCGCGGCCGGCTTCGCGCACCAGCAGGGGATTGACTTCCATTTCAGCGAGCGAGCCGCCGAGCGCCATCGCGGCGTCGGACAGCGCGGCAATGGCGTCCGCGGCCGCGTCGATGTCGGCGGCGGGCTTGCCGCGGAAGCCGGTCATCAGCCGGTAGCCGCGCAGGCTGGCGAGCATCTCGCGCGCCATGGCGCGATCCACCGGCAGCAGGCGGTGCGCGACGTCGTGGAAGACCTCGGTAAAGATCCCGCCCAGGCCGACCGTCATGGCCGGGCCGAACACCGGGTCGCGCGTCACGCCGACGATCAGCTCGCAGGCGCCGCTGGCCATCTGCTGCACCAGCACGCCGCGCTGGCGCGCATCCGGCTTGGCGTGCGTCGCGGCGGCAACCACTGCTGCGGCGGCTTCCCGGACCTGCTGCGCATCGCGCAGTCCCAGCCGCACGCCGCCGACCTCGGTCTTGTGGGCAATATCGGGGCTGAGCACCTTTACCGCTACGGGGAAGCCGAGGCTCTCGGCGGCGCGGGCGGCATCGGCGGGAGTGGCCGCGACGGCTTCCACGCCGATCGGCACCCCGAAACCGGCGAGCCAGTGCTTGGCCTGATACTCGTCCAGCGGGCCAGCAGGCAGTTGTTCGGCGCGCGGACGGTCGGCGGCCTGCGCGCGCAGCGCCATCCAGTGCGCGGTCCGTGCCTGCGTTCCGAGCCAGCCCACATACGTGCCCAATGCCTTGGCTGCACGCGCCACATCCGGGAACAGCGCCACGCCGGCCGCCGCCAGCCTTGCGCGGCTGGCCGGCTCGCCGGTGGTCGCGACGACGATCAGCCGGTTGGTCTTGCCCGCCACATCGATCAGCTCATCCGCCACGCGGTCGAGCAGGTAGGCGGTGGCGTACAGGAAGATCACGTCGACGCCGTCGACCGCCGCCAGGTTGTCGAGCACCGCATAGGCGAGGCCGCTGCGGTTGAACAGCTGGCCGGTCAGGTCGACCGGGTTCGCCACCGAGCCGATCTCCGGCACGGCGGCCTGCAGTCGCTGCTGCACCGGCTCGGGCAGGCACGGCACGTCGAGGCCGGCGGCGCTGAGCAGGTCGGCGGAGAGCGCGCCCATCGCACCCGACACCGATGCCACCACCACGCGGCGGCCCGCGCTGCGCTGGCGGAAGCCCGACAGGAAGGCCAGGTCGGTCAGGTGGGTCGGATCGCCAGCCTGCATCGCGCCGACCTGGGCAAAGGCGGCGCGGTAGATGGCCTGGTTGCCGGCCAGCACGGCGGTGTGCGACTGCGTGGCCGCGGAACCGGCCTCGCTCTCGCCGGCCTTCAGCACGATCAGCGGCTTGTCCGCCGCGCGCAGCCGCGCCGCGGCGTCGATAAAGCGCGGGCCGCTGCGCAGGCCCTCGACGTAGCCGACCACGGCACCGGTCCGGGCATCGTCGGCCAGGTAGGCGAGGTAGTCGGCGTAGTCCAGGCAGGCTTCGTTGCCGGTATTGATGAACTGGTGGAAGCCCACGTCCATCTGCCTGCCGGTGGCATAGACGATGGCGCAGACATTGCCGCTCTGCGTCAGCAGGCTGACGGCGCCGGGGCCGTCCTGCGGCGGGTAGGCGCGGAAGGTGGTGGCAAAGGCGGTGATGGCGCGCGTGGTCAGGTTGGCCAGCCCCATGCAGTTGGGCCCGGCGATGGCCATGCCGCTCTCGCGCGCGAAGGCGGTCAGCGCGGCCTGGCGCGCGACGCCGGCTTCGCCGGCCTCGGCAAAGCCCGACGCATAGAGGATGGCGGCCCGGATGCCGCAGGCATGGCAGCGCTGCAGCTGCGGCAGCACTTCGTCGGCGCCGAGCGCCAGCACCGCGACGTCCGGCACCGCCGGCAGGGACTCCACATCGGCATAGCAGGCCAGTCCGGCGATCTCCGCATAGCGCGGATTGACCGGGTAAACCTGCCCCTGGTAGCCGAGGCGCTGCAGGTGGTCCAGCGCCACGCCGCCGATGCGGCTGGTATCGCGCGAGGCGCCGATGATGGCGATCGAGGCGGGCTCAAGCAGCTGCGCCAGTGCGGTGCGATCGGCGCGTTCCGGTGGCCGCGCCGTGTTGGGAATAGGCATCGTTGTCTCCATCCTTCCTCTGCCGGAAGGTGACCCGATTCAAGCGTATCGGGTGGGCGGGGACAAGCGAGCAGGCGCCCGGTGTGCACAATGTGCACAAATTCCAGGATCGGCCGGCAACGGTGATACTGCAACGGCGTGCTGGAAGATGTGGGTTGCCTCAAGCGCAGCGCCGCACCAGCCTGCCAATGACGTCACCACGTTCTGCGGATTTTTATCGTTGCCCCCTTTCAAAACCCGCCAACGTTGTTGTAGAATCCGCGCTTCGCTGAAAACGCGATGAATTCCCCGATAGCTCAGTCGGTAGAGCGACGGACTGTTAATCCGCAGGTCCCTGGTTCGAGCCCAGGTCGGGGAGCCAAAGTACGCGGGAGTAGCTCAGTTGGTAGAGCGCAACCTTGCCAAGGTTGAGGTCGCGAGTTCGAGACTCGTCTCCCGCTCCAGATCTTCCGGTCTTCGCCGGAGCGTGTGCGCCCATGTGGCTCAGTGGTAGAGCACTCCCTTGGTAAGGGAGAGGTCGGCAGTTCGATCCTGCCCATGGGCACCACCCCCTTTGTTTTCCCCTCTTTTTTCCCCTCTTTGTTTTTCGTCTCGCACGGCGCCGCGGCTAGCCGCCCTGGTCCTTCGGCCAGAACGTGATGTTGATGTTCGAGGGCGCGACACCGTTCTCGTCGCGCGGCAGCGGATCCGAGCGCGCGACCGCGCGCAGCACGGCGTTGTCCCACCCGGGGTTGCCGCTTGACCTGGCCAGCCGCGTCGACAGCACCGAGCCGTCCGGCGCCATATGCACCGCCACCACCGCCGCCGGATTGCCGGGGACATCATCGTTGAAGATGATGTTCGGCTTGACCCGCTGCCGGACCCGTTCGGCATAGCCCGACGAAGGCCGCGCGGAGGTGCCGGAACCGGTCCCCGCATTGGCGCGGCCCGCCTGTGCCTGCAGGCGTGCCAGTTCGCCCTGGCGTCGCGTGTTGTCAGCCTGGCGTTGTTCTTCCTGGGCCTTGCGTTGTGCTTCCTTGCGGGCCGCGTCGGCGCGGGCCTGGCTTTCACGCTGTCGTGCCTGCTGCGCCTCGTCGCGGGCGGCACGTTCGGCCTTGCGCTGCTTTTCCTGCAGGGAGATATCGGCGTCCTCCTCGACGGGCTTTGGCGCCGGCGCTGGCTTGGCCGCCGGCGGCGGCGCGACCACTTCAGGCACGGATTCCCACAATTCGGCTGAGACACCTTCCGGCATCGCGCTGCGCCAGCGCACACCGTAGTAGAGCAGGGCGCCCAGCAACAGGTGCATCAGCAGGGCCAGCAGGAAGCAGCGCGTGGTGCCCCGTTCCGGCACCGGCTGGTAGGGATAGGCGGCAGCTTGCATGGCGGTGGCTGCGGCGGAACATGGGCCGCTTGTCCAGGAGTCAACTTCATTTTATGAAGTGCGGCCTGCCGAACCAAGGCAGAGGGAACGGCATCTGCACCCCCAAAACCGCATTGCAGGTGGCGAATTCGCTGCCTGGCTGGTGTTTGACTTTTTAAGACGACTGGTCATATTATTCAAGCCATGGCCCGCACCGCAGACAAGACCGACATTCCGAACCGCCTGACGAAGGCAGGGCGCGAACTCTTTTCGCGCCACGGCTACAACGCCACCGGCATCCAGCAGATCACCGACCATGCCGGCGTGCCAAAGGGGTCGTTCTACAACCATTTCGACAGCAAGGAAGCGTTCGCCGCGGCGATCATCGCGCAGTACGCGGCGTACCTGCAGCGGTCGTGGGAAGCCATGATGGAAGCGGCGCCGCCGCAGCCGATGGCGGCGATCCGCTATGTCTTCGAGCAGATGATTGCCCACCACGAAGCCAAAACGGAGCGCGCCGGCTGCCTGGTCGGCAACTTCGCCGCGGAAATCGCCTCGTCCAGCGACACCTGCCGCGTGGCGCTGCAGGCGGCGCAACTGGCCTGGCGCGAGCGCCTGGCCGGGATGATCGCCGACGCCCAGGCGGATGGCGCCATCCGCACCGATATCGCGGCCGCCGAACTGTCAGGCCTGGCCTGGGATACCTGGGAAGGCGCCTTGCTGCGCATGAAACTTGAACGCTCGGCCGCGCCGCTGCGCCGCAGCGTCGACCTGATGTTCAACCACCTGTTCCAGCCGGCCGCTGCTGCTTCTGCTGCTGCGGCCGGCCAATCACCAACCTCGGAGTAAGCCATTCATGGGTGCACAGAACGAAGCCTTTCTCGCCGATGCGCTGTTCCAGCCGGTCAAACTGGGCAAGCTTGAACTCGCCAACCGCATGGCCATGGCGCCGCTCACGCGCAGCCGCGCCGACGACGACCTGGTGCCGACCGACATGGTGGTCGAGTACTACAGCCAGCGCGCCAGCGTGGGCCTGATCATCGCCGAGGCCACGCAGGTCTCGACCACGGCCCAGGGCTACACCAATACCCCGGGCATCTATACGCCGGAGCAGATCGCAGCCTGGAAGCAGGTGACCGACGCCGTGCACGCGAAGGGCGGCCGGATCTTCCTGCAGATCTGGCACACCGGGCGCATGTCGCACACGCATTTCCAGCCGGACAACCAGGCGCCGGTGGCGCCGTCGGCGATCGCGGCCAACGCTAAGACCTTTATCAACGGCCAGGGCTACGTCGAGTGCTCGCTGCCGCGCGCGCTGGAGGTGGACGAGATTGCCGGCATCGTCGATGACTTCCGCATCGCCGCGGCCAACGCCATCCGCGCCGGCTTCGACGGTGTCGAAGTGCACGGTGCCCACGGCTACCTGCTCGACGCCTTCCTGCGCGACGGCACCAACCAGCGCACCGACGCCTATGGCGGCAGCGTCGAGAACCGCGCGCGCTTCCTGCTCGAAGTCATGGCCGCGGTGATCGCGGAAATCGGTGCCGACCGCGTCGGCGTGCGCCTGGCGCCGGTGTCGCCGGTCAACGATGCCATGGAAAGCGACCCGAAGCCGCTGTTCGAGCATGTCGTGCGTGAACTGGAAACGCTGCACCCGGTGTATATCCATGTGGTTGAGGGCCACACCGGCGGCCCGCGCGACAACGTGCCGTTCGACTATGAAGCGCTGCACCGCCTGTACAGCGGCGTGTGGATGGTCAACAACGGCTACTCGAAGGAAATGGCCGAGGAAGCCATCCGCAGCGGCCGCGCCGACATGGTGTCGTTCGGCCGCAAGATGATCACCAACCCGGACCTGCCGCGCCGCTTCCGCGAGAACCAGCCGCTGAACCAGCCCTTCGAGGACGCATCGCTCTATGGCGGCAGCGGCCCGCACGGCTACGTCGACTATCCGGCGCTGGCCTGACCCTGGCCGGGGCGTGAAGGCCTCCGGTGCATCGCCAGCGCATGCTCGATGCACCGGAGCACCTCGGTATCGCCGAACGGCTTGCTGAGGAAGCAAGCCGCGCCGGCGTCCCGTGCGCGTTGTGCGAAGTCCTCTGGGTCGAACACCGTCATGAAAATGACCGGCATGCGCAAGCCGCGCGCGCGCAGCGCGTCACACAGCGCAAAGCCATTCATGCCGGGCATCTGCACATCGGTGATCACGCAGTCGATGCCGTCGATCGACGGCGACTGCAGCAACGCCGGCCCATTCGCGTACAACTCCACCGCCATGCCAAAGGCGCGCACCAGCCCGCCCATGGCATGCCGCACGGCCGCGTCGTCGTCGACGATGGCAATGACCGGGGTCGCATTCACACGGACTCCCTGAGGCCCTTGAGCCAGGCGCGTGACCGGTGCCGGTCAGTGCGTTGTGTCGTCCGCGGGCGTCTTGCTGGCGGCGTTCAGCGTGGGGCCGGGAGCGCCGGTGATCTTGGGCACGCATTCCGAATGGAACCATGCAATGGTGACCGGCTCGCCGGCGAGCAGGCGCTTGATCGGCGGCACCACCTGTTCGCCGATCAGCATGCCGAGCAGGCCGATCAGCGCCACCACGGGCGGCGCCGGCGAACGGACCTGCATCAGCGCGTAGATGATGCCGACGAGGATGCCGGCGCCGAGGGAGACAAGGTAAAGCTTCATCGGAAAGCCTCCAGCAAGAATGAGGATCAGTGATGCGCCGCTGGGGCAGGCGGCAATCCAACGCCGAGCAGGTGCCGCACGCGCGGCGGCTTGTCGCCGACATGGAAGCGGGTGACCTCGCGCTGCAGGTCGGCATCGGCATGCGGCACGCGCTCGTGCTGGCGCAAATGCTCGGCCCACGATTCGACCAGGAACCACTCTGTCAGCAGCTCGGGGTCGGCCGGGTCTTCCATCACCCCCCAGTTGAAGGCGCCGTCGCGCAGCCGTTCTTCGGAAAGCTGGTGGACCGCGCGCAGGAAGGCGTCGCGGTCTGGCGCGCGCACGCAGTACTCGATCAGGATCATGACCGGGCCGCGGTCATGCGCGATATCGGCGGCGCCTTCGGGTTCGGGCCAGTGCCGTGCCGGCCCCAGGTCCTCTTCGCCGCGCGGCAGGCGCAGCCGGTGCAGCAGCAGCGCTGCCGCCAGCATGCCGGCCGCCGCCACCAGCAGCCCGCCGGGCGTGCCCAGCGCCTGCGCGACAAAGCCCCACACCAGGCTGCCCGCCGCCATCGCGCCGTTGAACACCATCTGGTAGACCGCGAGCGCGCGGCCGCGTACCCAGTTGGGCAGGATCGCCTGCGCCACGCCGCCCAGCGTCGTCAGCGCGATGATCCAGGCCGCGCCCAGGAACAGCAGCAGCAACAGTGCGATCCAGACGGGCGGCGCCACGCATAGCCCGGCCATCACCACCGCGGTGGTGATGGCAGACAGCAGCATCAGCCCGTCGGCGTCCAGCCGCCGCTGCAGCCGCGGCATGACCAGTGCGCCGAGGATCGCGCCCAGCCCGACTGCGCCCAGCAACACGCCATAGAGGCTGGCGCCGCCTTTCAGCAATTGCCTGGCCACCAGCGGCAACAGCGCCCAGATGCTGCTGCCGAAGGCAAAGTGCACCGCGGCCCGCGCCAGCACGACATGCAGCTTGCTATGGGCGCGGGTAAAGCGCAGCCCGGCGCGGAACGCGCCCAGGAAATGCTCGCGCAGCGGGTCGGCCGCGCGCGCCGGGCGTTTCCACCACAGCAGCGCGGCGACCACGAAGACATAGCTGAGCAGGTCCATGCCATACGTGACGGCCGCGCCGAACGCCGCGAGCAGCAGGCCGCCCATGGCAGGGCCGATGGCGCGGGCGATGTTGACACCCAGCGCGTTGAGCGCGACCGCGCGCTTGAGTTCGTGCTGCGGCACCAGCTCGGGCACGATCGACTGCCACGTCGGCCCCATCAGCGCCGCGCCGATGCCGCCCAGGAAAGCCATGCCGATCAGGATCTCGATCGTCAGCGCATTGCGCCAGGCCAGCATCATCAGCGTGCCGCTGACCAGCGCCAGCCCGATCTGGATCGCGATCAGGAAGCGGCGCCGGTCGAGGATGTCGGACAGCACGCCGGCCGGGATCGCCAACAGGAACACCGGCAATGTCGCCGCAGCCTGGATCGTGGCGACCGCGGCCGGCGACGAAGACAGGTCGGTGGCCAGCCACGCGCTGGCCACGTCGCGCATGAAGCTGCCGACGTTGCCGAGGATGGTGGCCGCCCACAGCACGGCAAACGTGGCCTGCGCCAGTGGTGCGAAGGTGCCGCCGCCGGCGGGGCGGGAAGGGGAGTCCGTTGCTTGCTCAGCCATCTTGGTCAACCATGCCTGGATGCGCGCTCGCGCAGATCGTGCCAGGCCACCAGCAGGAAGCCGCCGGCCAGGCCGAGGTGCTCGAAGAACGCGTTGGTCATCATGAAGCGGGCTTCTGGCGGGACTTCCCAGAAGCGGTTGGCGATAAAGGTCGCGCCGACGGTGAACGCCGCCAGCGCCAGCGCGCCCAGCCAGCGCCACCAGCCCAGCAGGATCATGGCGCAGGCGCCCAGCTCGAGCACGATGATGCCGATTGCCATCGGCACCGGCGGATGCAGCCCGAAGTGCCGCATCTCGGCCACCGCGCCGGCAAAGTCGGCCAGCTTGAACAGGCCGCCCTGCAGGTAGGCCGCGCACAGCAGCAGCAGGGCCAGCCAGTGCATCCAGCGCGGCAGGCCGGCGGTGCCGGTGGACGCCTGGGGAACGGAAGTCATCGGTTCAGGCATGGCCGGTCTCGGTTGGCTAAGGTCAGAACGCCCAGCACGAGCAGCCCAGCGCGCCCCAGAACGTGCTCTCGTCCGAGGCCGGCACGCCGGCGGTCCAGGCCCTGGCGTGCGCATGGCCATGGACGCCGCACGAACTCGCGCACCCGCACGCCGTGTTCAGCGCCAGCTTGCGCGCTTCCGGCCGCGGCTGGTAGCCGCCCACGTGGCGCACCGGCGACCAGTCCGGCATCGGCGCAGGCAGCGCCGGCGACAGCTTGCTGAAGTCGGCATCGCCATAGACCACCTTGCCGCCCAGGATGGTCAGCACCGCGGTGATGTCCTGGATCTCGTCGCCGGGCACGCTGAAGTAATCGGCCGACAGCACCGCCAGGTCGGCGAGCTGGCCCGCCTTGATCTGGCCCTTCTTGCCGACTTCCGACGAGAACCACGTGTTGGCCTCGGTCCACAGCCGCAGCGCGGTCTCGCGGTCGAGCAGGTTGGCCTGCGGGTACATCGCCATGCCGCCCACGGTCTTGCCGGTGGTGAGCCAGTACAGCGACACCCACGGGTTGTACGAGGCCACGCGCGTGGCATCGGTGCCGGCGCCGACCTTGACGCCTTTTTCCAGCATCTTCTTCACGGGCGGCGTGGCCTCGGCGGCGCGTGCGCCGTAGCGCTCGACAAAGTACTCGCCCTGATAGGCCATGCGGTGCTGCACGGCGATGCCGCCGCCGAGCGCGGCGATGCGGTCGATGTTGCGGTCCGAGATGGTCTCGGCGTGGTCGAAGAACCAGTTCAGGCCGGTGAACGGGATGTCCTTCGCGACCTTTTCATAGACATCGAGCGCACGGGAGATGGTCTGGTCGTAGGTGGCATGCAGCCGCCACGGCCAGCGCTTTTCCGCCAGCAGGCGGATCACCGGCTCCAGGTCGGCCTCCATCGACGGCACCATGTCGGGGCGCTCGACGCGGAAGTCTTCGAAGTCGGCCGCGGTGTAGACCAGCATTTCGCCGGCGCCGTTGTGGCGGTAGAGGTCGTCGCCCTGGCCCGGCTTGACCTTGGCGGTCCAGGTCTTGAAGTCGCTCAGTTCTTCCTTGGGCTTCTGCGTGAACAGGTTGTACGCCAGCCGCACCGTCAGCTGCCCGTCCTTGTGCAGCTCCTCGATGATGCTGTAGTCCTCGGGATAGTTCTGGTAGCCGCCGCCCGCGTCGATCACGCCGGTCACGCCCAGCCGGTTGACCTCGCGCATGAAGTGGCGCGTCGAGTTCTTCTGGTATTCGGGCGGCAGCTTGGGGCCCTTGGCCAGCGTCGCGTACAGGATGGTGGCGTTCGGCTTGGCCAGCAGCAGGCCGGTGGGATTGCCGCGCGCATCGCGCACGATCTCGCCGCCCGGCGGGTTGGGCGTGTCCTTGGTATAGCCGACCGCGCGCAGCGCCGCGCCGTTGAGGATGGCGCGGTCGTACAGGTGCAGGATGAATACCGGGGTATCGGGCGCCACCGCATTCAGTTCGTCGATGGTCGGCAGCCGCTTCTCGGCGAACTGGTGCTCGGTGAAGCCGCCGACCACGCGCACCCATTGCGGCGCGGGCGTGCGCGCGACCTGGTCCCTGAGCATGCGCATGGCATCGGCCAGCGAGCGCACGCCGTCCCAGCGCAGCTCCATGTTGTAGTTCAGGCCGCCGCGGATGATGTGCATGTGGCTGTCGATCAGCCCGGGAATGGCCCGCCGGCCGTTCAGGTCCACGACCTGCGTCTGCGCGCCGGCCAGCTTCATCACGTCCTGGCGCGTGCCGACGGCCACGAAGCGCCCGTCGCGGATGGCGACGGCGTCTGCCTGCGGGTTGGACTTGTCGAGCGTGGTGAACTTGCCGTTGACGAGGATGAGGTCGGGGGAATTGCCAGGTGTCATGGCGAAGATCTCCGAAGAAGCTGCCGCGCCCAGGGCGGCGGCCGAAGCGATGAATTGCCGGCGGGTGACAGACATACAGGGTTCGAGTCCAGGAAATCCAGCAGGTAGTGCATCGGCCGGGTCGGGCTGACCGCTCCCCTTCCGGCCGATGCAACGATCAGCGCGCCGGCACCGGTGCGGCCGACTCGTGCGGCGTGGCGGTGCGCTGGGGCGCCTTGTGCACCATGGTGTAAGCGTAGTCGACGCCCATGCCATAGGCGCCGGAATGTTCCTTGACCAGCTTCATCACGGCGTCATAGGTGTCGCGGTGGGCCCAGTCGCGCTGCCATTCCAGCAGCACCTGCTGCCAGGTCACCGGCACCGCGCCGGCCTGGACCATGCGCTGCATGGCATAGTCGTGCGCTTCCTTGCTGGTGCCGCCGGAGGCATCGGCCACCATGTAGATCTCGTAGTTGCCTTCCAGCATCGCGCACAGCGCGAAGGTGGTGTTGCAGACCTCGGTCCACAGGCCGGCCACGATCACCTTGTTGCGGCCGTTGGCCTTGAGCGCGTCGCGGACCTTCTGGTCGTCCCACGAGTTCATCGAGGTGCGCTCCAGCGTCTTCTGGCCGGGGAACACGTCGAGCAGCTCGGGATAGGTGTAACCGGAGAACGATTCACTTTCGACCGTGGTGATGGTGGTCGGGATATTGAAGATCTTTGCGGCCTTGGCCAGGCCGACGACGTTGTTCTTCATGGCCTGCCGGTCCATCGACTGCACCCCGAAGGCCATCTGCGGCTGGTGGTCAATGATGATCAGCTGGCTGTTTTGCGGGGTCAGGACTTCGAGCTTCGGGTTGGACATGGTGTCGATCCTCGGGACAAAAGGGGGGATGAGCGCAGGCGGACGGCGGCCGCCGGCAGGCAGCACGGCAGCGCGGCCCGGATAAGAAGACTAGACGGCAAGCGCAGGAATCGCCATTGCATGATGGTATTAGTCGGCCCGGCGGCGATTGCATCGGAAGTGGGCCAGCGTTTCGGCGCCAGCGCCTGTCCGGACCTGCAGGACTAACACCATGGTATGAGTGATCTGTACATCTCCCCATGCTGAAATGGCGGTCATTGCAGATGGCGGCCTGCTGGTTATAATCCGCTGCTCATGGCAGCTCATGCGGCCACGCACGCGTGCACTGGAGATCAGACCGTGACATCCCAAAGCCTGGAGCCTGCCGACGACAGTGCCTGCGATGACGCGACCGTACTGGTCGTCGACGACGACGCCGGCGTGCGCCATGCGCTCGGCAACCTGTTCCGCTCGGTCGGCCTGGGCGCGGTGCTGTTCGAGTCCGCCGCCGAGCTGCTCGCCTTTCCGTTGCCGGATACGCCGTGCTGCCTGGTGCTCGACGTCAGGCTGCGCGGCCCCAGCGGCCTGGACCTGCAGGGCCGGCTGGCGCGCATGGGCGTGCCGCTGCCCATCATCTTCATGACGGGCTACGGCGACATCGCGATGAGCGTGGCCGCGATGAAGGCGGGCGCCGTGGACTTCATTCCCAAGCCGTACCGCGACCAGGACCTGCTCGACGCGGTGAGCGCCGCACTGGCCAAGGACCGCCTGCGCCGAGAAGGCGCGCGCAAGGCCGACGAATTGCGCGCCAGCTACGAGACCCTTTCGCCGCGCGAGGCCGAGGTCATGGGCCTGGCGGTGTCCGGCCTGCTGAACAAGCAGATCGCGGCCGGGATCGGCATCAGCGAGGTGACGGTCAAGATCCATCGCGGGCAAGCCATGCGCAAGATGAAGGCGCGCACCTTTGCCGAACTGGTGCTGATGGCACAGCAACTCGGCCTCTGCCAGGTCGGGCAGTGACGGACAAGCCGGCGCTGCAGGACCCGGTGCGCCTGGTCGGGCGCGCCCGCGAGATGGCACTGCTCTTCGACGCGCTGGGCCGTGTGTGCCAGGGCGGCAAATCCGAGCTGGTGCTGATTGCCGGCGCCGCCGGCGCCGGCAAATCCGCGCTGGCCAACACCTTCTCGCGCCAGGCCGCGGCGCAGACCGGCGCCCGCATTGCCGCCGGCAAGAGCGACCAGCTCCAGCCCGATATTCCGTATGCGCCTGTGGCACAGGCCATCCACGCGCTTGCGCTCGGCTTGCCGGATGCGCCGCCGGCCACGATTGCGCCAATGCGCGAGCGCTGGCTGGGCATGCTGGCGGGCCAGGGCAGGGTGGTGGCCGAACTCGTGCCCGAGGTCGGGCGGGTGCTGGGCCCTGCGGCGCCGCTGGCCAACGTGCCCGCGCAGCAGGCGCAGGCCCGCGCGCAGGCCGCGCTGCTGGCGACCTTTGCCGCCTTTGCCGCGCCGGGCATGCCGCTGGTGTTGTTCCTCGATGACCTGCAGTGGGCCGATGCCCTTACCATCGCGCTGCTGGAGACCTTCACCCTGCAGCCTCCCGGCGGCATCCTGCTGATCGCCGCGTACCGGGACCATGGCCAGGATGTCGAGCAGCGCTTCTCGTGGCTGCGGCATGCCAACCGCAGCGGCGCGCTGGCGGCCACGCGCATCGCCGTCGGGCCTCTGGCCCCCGATCACCTGGCCGAACTGGTCGGCGCCGTGCTCGATGAGCCGCCCGCGCGTATCGCGGCGCTGGCACACGCCGTGCACGACAGGACCGCGGGCAACCCGTTCTTTTCCTGCCAGCTGCTGCGCACCCTGGTCGACGACGGCGTACTGGCCAGGCAGGCCGATGGCGCTGGTTGGGACTGGCATGCCGCCGGGGTCGACGACCAGCATTACCCTGGCGACGTCGCCGACCTGATGATCCGGCGCTTTGCCAGGCTGCCCCGTGCCGGTACCGGACTGCTGCAGCAACTGGCCTGCGTGGGACTGCGCTGCGATGCCGGCCTGCTGGCACGCGTGGCCGACGTCAGCGCCGCACAGCTGGCCAGCCGGCTGCAGCCGTTCGTCGAGGCCGGCTTGCTGGTGCAGGCACCGGGCGGCTACGCGTTCCAGCATGACCGCGTGCTGGAAGCCGCGTATTCGATGATCGCGCCGCACGCGCGTCCGGCGGAGCACGCGCGCATCGCGCAGATCATGCTCGAACACTGGCGCGGTACGCTGGCGGAGCATGCATTCGAGATCTGCAACCAGATCGAGCGCGTGGACGTCCGGGCCAGCCAGGCGTTGCCGATGCCGCAGCGGGTGGCCTTCGTCGAGGTGCTGCTGGCGGCGGGGCGGCGCGCCTGGCGCTCCGGCGCGATCGGCCAGGCGCTGCACTACATGGACACGGCACAGGCGCTGATGCAGCCGGATTGGTGGGATACGCACTACGCGCCGGCTTACGCCGTCGACCTGCTGCGTTGCGAATGCCTGCTGGCACAGGCCCGGCTCGATGCCGCGTCGGAGGGCATCGATGCGCTGCTTGCCCGCGCACATGGCCCGCTCGACCAGGCCGCCGCGTACCGTCTGCGCGCCAGCCTGCAGACCGTGCGCTCGGACGACGAAGGCGCGATCGACGCCGCCTTGTCCGGGCTCGCGCTGCTCGATGTACACCTGGAGCGCGCGCCGTCCGCGCAGCGCATGCGTGATGCCTGTGACGCCGTGCGCGCCGCGCTGGGCACGCGCCCGATCGCCAGCCTGGCGTCGCTGCCCGCCACCGGAGACCCGCGCATCCACGCCGTGATGGGGCTGCTCTCCACGCTGAATTCTTCGCTGTCCGTGCGCGATGGCATCAGCTTCCTGCACGTGGCCAGGATGGTCGAGCTGACCCTCGGCCATGGCGCGACGCCGGAGTCTCCGTATGGCCTGTCATGGTTTGGCGTGTTGATCGCCAGCCTGTACGAGGCGTACGAGGACGGATTCGCGTACGGGCAGGCGGCGATGGCGCTGATCGACCACCATAGGTATGAAGCGGGACGCATCGCCACCCTGGTCGCGCTGGACCAGGTCAGCGCCTGGACGCGTCCGCTGTCATATGCCCTGGGCCACGCACAGCAAGCCGTGACGCTGGGGCGCGCCTCCGGCGACATCGGCATGGCTTGCCATGCCTGCAGCCATATCGCGTCGGACCTGCTGGTCATGGGGGAGCAGCTGTGCCTGGTGGCGGAAGAGATCGCGCGCGGCCTGGCGCTGACGCGCCAGGTCCGGTACCGGGACAGCGAGCTGATCCTGCATTCGCAGCTGCATTTCGTGCAGCGGCTGCGCGTGGGCGACGAAGGTGGCAAGGGCGGCGAGGGTGGCGAAAGCAGCGGGTGGCAGGAGGAAGCCGCACGCTGCGGAACCGCAGCACAGCGGCTGGCACGCAGCAACTCGCTGCCGGCCCGCTTCCGGATCTACCTGTACGACGGCATGGCAGCGGTGTTCCTGGGGCAGTGGGCGCAAGCGGTGCACAACCTGCGCCATGCCGAGAAGCTGATCTGGTCCGCGCCGGCGCATATCAACGTGGCCGACTGCCGCCTGTACCTCAGCCTTGCGCTGGCGCACGCCCAGGCGCCGCAGGCCGCCGCCGACATCGCCGCGCACCGCGCCTGCTTCGCGCGCTGGGCTGCGCTCAACCCGCTGACGTTCCGCAGCAAGCTGTTGCTGGCCGATGCCGCGCTGGCGCAGGCGGAAGGCGATCCGCTGCGCGCGCTGGCCTGCCTGGAGCAGTCGGCCGAGGCCGCCGCCGCCGCGGGCTTCGTGCATGAGCAGGCGCTGGCGCACGAACTGGCCGGCATGCTGTGCGCGCGGCACGGCCTGCATACGGCGGCGCGGCAGCACCTGGCGGTGGCGCGCGCATGCTACCGGCGCTGGGGCGCCGAACACAAGGCGACGCTGCTGGCCGTGCAATATCCGCAACTCGACGCGCCTGCGGCCGGCGATACGCCAGTGCCATCCATGCCCCCGATAGCAGGCTGGGAACTCGGCAGGCAGGCGGCGCGTGCATTGTCCAGCGAGATCGTGATGGATCGGCTGGTCGAGAGCCTGCTGAGTACCGTGATCCTGCACGCGGGTGCCCGCTATGGGCTGCTGGTGCTGATGCGGGACGGCGAGCCGATGATCGAGGCCTCGGGCCGCGTGCGCGACGGCAAGGTGACGGTGGCGCTTGGCTCGGCGCCGCCCACCGAGCATGCGCTGCCGCTGGCAGTGCTCAACAGCGTGCTGCGCACGCGCCAGACGCTGGTGCTCGCCGACGCCATGGTCGACGCGCCGTCGATCCGCACCAACGCGGCCATCGACAGTGGGGTGCGCTCGGTACTGTGCCTGCCGCTGGTGCGTGGACACAGCCTGATCGGCGCGGTCTACCTGGAGAACAACGAGGCCCCGGGCGTGTTCGGCGCGAACCACGTCGCCGAACTGGAAATGCTGGCGCCGCAGGTCGCGATCTCGCTGGAAACGGCGCGGCTGTACGAGCAGCTGATCGGCGAGAACAACCGCCGCGTAGCCGCCGAGATAAGCCTGCGCGATGCGCGCGCCGAACTGGCCCGCACCTCGCACCTGACCGTGATGGGAACGCTGGCGGCGTCGATCGGCCATGAAGTCAACCAGCCGCTGACTG
This sequence comes from Cupriavidus oxalaticus, assembly GCF_016894385.1. Lineage (NCBI taxonomy): Bacteria > Pseudomonadati > Pseudomonadota > Betaproteobacteria > Burkholderiales > Burkholderiaceae > Cupriavidus > Cupriavidus oxalaticus. The sequence goes on along the minus strand of NZ_CP069811.1, from coordinate 1,525,820 downwards.
CCATTGTCGCGACCGCCGATGCCAGCGTGCGCTGGCTGAAGCGGCCGCAGCCGGAGCTCGGCGAGGCGCTGGAGGGCCTTGCCTTTATCCGCCAGCATGCGCTGCGCGCCGCCGACATCGTACGTGCGCTGCGCGCGCTGGCGCGGCAGGCCCCCGCGGTGCTCGCGCCGCTTTCGCCGGACGACGTCCTGCGCGAGGTGCTGGTGATGGTGCGGCCCGAACTGGACGCGCACAACGTCAGGGCCGTGACCCGGCTGGCGGCCGGCGCTACGCAGGTCGAAGCGGACCGCGTGCAGCTCCAGCAAGTGGTGCTCAACCTGGTCACCAACGCGCTCGATGCCATGTCCGGCACGCCGGCCGAGCAGCGCGAGCTGCTGGTGGCTTCCTGGCGCGAGCAGGGGGATGAGGAGATGGTGGTGGTCAGCGTGCAGGATCACGGCGCCGGCATTGCCGAAGACGTGCTGCCGCGGGTCTTCGATGCCTTTTTCACCACCAAGGACGACGGCATGGGGATGGGGCTCGCGATCTGCCGCTCGATCGTCGAGGCGCACGGCGGCACGCTGGTGGCCAGGCGCCGCCGCAGCGGCGGCACCGAGTTCGTGTTCCGGCTGCCGGTGTTCCACCCGGCGGCACCGGCAGCAGCGCACGAGCCCTGAATCCCTGAAGGGCCCGTGCACCACGGTAATGCCGGTCAGTTAACCGCCGTCGTTCCCGCGAAGGCGGGAACCCAGTGACTTCAAGAGACGCTGGATTCCCGCCTTCGCGGGAATGACTGTCGTGGTTGATACCTTAACTGAACGGCATTTCCGTGCACCGCGGGCTCAGCGCTCCTGCCCCTGGCGCAGCCGGGGCGCCACCGCGCACGCCACCAGCAGCAGCACGGCCATGATCACCAGCCCGTTGCGCGTGCTGCCGGTCGCCTGCTCGATCAGGCCCATCGTCGACGGCCCGATAAAGCCGCCGACCAGGCCGCAGGTATTGATCAGCGCCAGCCCGCCCGCCAGCGCCACGACGGTGAGCCGCGACGACGGGAACAGGAACACGATCGACTGCACCACGAAGAACATCAGCGCCGTCATCGAGAAGCCGACCAGTGCCAGCACCGGGCCCGAGAACGCCGCGACCAGCAGCCCCGCCGCCATCACGACCAGGCCCAGGCACAGCAGGCGGCGTCCGCGCTGCGGCGTGTTGGCATGGCGCGGCAGCCAGGCGGCGCCGATGGCGGCGGCAATCCATGGCAGCGAGTTGAGCAGCCCGATCTCCAGCGGCGTGAGCTTGCCGTACGTGCCGATGATGCCCGGCAGGAAGAAGATCACGGTATAGATCGCGATCTGGTGGCAGAAGTAGATGAAGATCGCCAGCCAGACCTGCGGATCGCGGATGGCGCCCAGGAACGAGTGGCCGCCCGCGCCGGCGCTGCCGTCGGCGGCTTCCGCGGCCAGCTGGCGGCGGACCTGCTGCGCCTGCGCCGGCGTCAGCCACGGCGCGCTTTCCGGGCCGTCGGGCAGCTTCTTCCACACCACCGCGGCCAGGAACACGGCCGGCAGGCCTTCCAGCACGAACATCCATTGCCAGCCCTTGAAGCCCCAGATGCCGTCCATGCCCAGCAGTGCGCCGCCCAGCGGGCCGCTGACGATATTGGCGATGCAGACGCCCAGCAGGAAATAGCCGACCGCCCGCGCCCGGTCCTCGCGGCCGAACCAGTAGGTCAGGTACAGCATCACGCCGGGAAAGAGGCCCGCCTCGGCCGCGCCGAGCAGCACCCGCATGATGTAGAACGAGGTCTCTCCCTGGACAAAGGCCATCGCCGCGGACAGCAGGCCCCACGTGATCATGATGCGGGTGATCCAGAAGCGCGCCCCGACCCGATGCATGATCAGGTTGCTCGGGACTTCAAGCAGGGCATAGCTCAGGAAGAACAGGCCCGCGCCCAGGCCGTAGGCGGCCGCCGAGATGTTCAGGTCGACGGCGATATGGGTCTTGGCCAGCGCAATGTTGGTGCGGTCGAGAAAGCTGATTACATACGACAGCACCAGCAGGGGCATGAGCTTGCGGAACAGCAGCCCGGTCAGCGGGCGGTCTGTCGGCGCGGCCAGCGATGGCGCGCCGGGAGCGGGTACGGTGTGCATGAACGTGGTCTCCGTTGGGCGGATACGGCGCCGTGCCGCGCGGCTGCCGTTCTGCCTGGTTGATGTCTTCGGTGCCCGCCAGTGGGTGGCGGGTGTCGATGGTGGCGGCGAGCCGGCCCGCTGCGGCCCCGCCGGCGTTCAGAACGCCGTGCCTGCCGCGCCCTTGAGGTCGAGGATGTCGCGGGCTTCGTCCGGCGTGGCCACGTCGATGTTCAGCGCTTCCAGCACGGTGCGGATGCGCGTGACCTGCTCGGCGCTCGATGCCGCCAGCTGGCCCGGGCCGATCCACAGCGAGTCTTCCAGGCCGACGCGCACGTTGGCCCCCATCGCCGCGCCGATCGTCGCCAGCGGGATCTGGCTGCGGCCGGCGCCGAGGATCGACCAGCGGAACTGGTCGCCGAACAGGCGCTGCGCGGTGCGGTGCATGTGCATCAGGTCCTCGGGATCGGGGCCGATGCCGCCCAGGATGCCGAATACGGACTGGATGAACACGGGGCCCTTGACCAGGCCGCGGTCAAAGAAGTGCCGCAGATTGTACAGGTGGCTGATGTCATAGCACTCGAACTCGAAGCGCGTGCCGTTGGCATTGCCGATGCGCAGGATGTTCTCGATGTCCTGGTAGGTGTTCTTGAAGATCAGGTTGCGGCTGTTCTCCAGGTGCTCGCGCTCCCAGTCGTGGCGCAAGTCCTTGAAGCGCTCCAGCATCGGGAACAGGCCGAAGTTCATCGAGCCCATGTTGAGCGAGGCCAGCTCCGGCTTGAAGGTCGTGGCCGGCAGCATGCGTTCCTCCACCGTCATGTGCGGGCTGCCGCCGGTGGTGATGTTGATCACCGCATTGGTCTCGGCGCTGATTTTGGCGAGGAAGGGGCGGAACAGTTCGGGGTCCTGCGACGGGCGCCCGTCCCTGGGATCGCGCGCATGCAGGTGCAGGATGGCTGCGCCGGCGCGCGCGGCATCGATGGCCGCCTGCGCGATTTCGTCGGCGGTCACCGGCAGGTGCGGCGACATGCTCGGCGTGTGGATGGCGCCGGTCGGGGCGCAGGTGATGATGGCTTTGGCTCGCTTGGCCATGGTGGTTCCTTGTCTTGTGTTGTTCGGGAATGCGGGCCGCCCGTGCAGGGCAGGGCGCCTTAGCTGAGGGCCTGGGTCAGGCCGTCGACGACCAGTTCCTGGCCGTGTACGTTGGCCGCCTGGCCGCTGCACGCAAAGCGCACCATGTTGGCGATATCGCGCATCGTCACCATGCGGCCCAGCGCTGCCTGCGACGTGTAGTTGCGCGTGACTTCGTCGAGCGGCTTGCCGAGCGACTCCGCCTTGGCGGCAATGACCGCGCGGATGCGTGGGCCGTCGACCGCACCGGGCAGCACCGTGTTGACCCGGATGCCATCTGCGCCCAGCTCCAGCGCCAGCGACTTGGTGAAGCCCACCACGGCCCATTTCGACGCGGAGTAGGCGCTGCGGCCCGGCATGCCGAGATGGCCGGCCGCCGAGGACAGGTTGACGATCGCCGGCGCGTGCCCCTGGCGCAGGCGCGGCACCGCGGCGCGGGTGCACAGGAACTGGCCGGTGATATTGACGGCAAGGCAGCGCTCCCAGTCGGCCAGCGACAGCGTTTCGACGCCGCCGGTCGGGCCGGCGACGCCCGCGTTGTTGACCAGCACGTCCAGGCCGCCGAGTCCCGCATCGACCGCCTGGAACAGCGCTTCGACATCGTCTTCGCGGGACACGTCGGCCCTGACCGCCAGCACACCGGGCAGTTCCGCCGCAATCCGCTCCAGGCTCGCGCCCGACACGTCACATACCGCGACGCGGGCACCGGCTTCGACGAAGGCCCGCGTGATCTCCAGGCCGATTCCGTCCGCGCCCGCGGTCACCAATACGCGCTTGCCCGCCAGCGATTCATCCTTCCACATGTTCCGGTCTCCTTGCTTCCCGTGCTTACAGGTTCATGCGACAGGCGGCCGCCTGCCTCCGGAAGCAAGATTAAAACTGTGATCACAGATCGCATATAGCGGATAACCCTATGTGGTATGCTTCGCCGCATGTCCCTGAACGAACTCGTAACGCCGCTGACCCGCCAGACGCTGAGCCGTGACGTCTACACGCAGCTGCGGGAACTGCTGATCACCGGCCAGATGATGCCGGGGGAGCAGATTTCGCTGCGCAATATCGCGGCCGCGCTCGGCGTGAGCGTGATGCCGGTGCGCGAGGCGGTGCACCGCCTGGTCGCCGAGCAGGCGCTGGAACTGACGCCTAACCGCGCGCTGCGCGTGCCGCGCATGAGCGTCAGCCAGTTCGAGGAAATCACCAAGATCCGGATCCAGCTGGAGGGGTTGGCGACGGCTACCGCCGCCGAGCGCATCACCGATGCCGAGCTGGCGCAGGTCGAGTCGCTGCGCAGCCGGTTCGCGGCGGAGATGTCGAAGCCCCGGCCCGACGGCGCCGCGGTCATCGCCGCCAACCAGGCGTTCCACTTTGCCGTCTATGCGGCGGCGCGGATGCCGATCCTGCTGCAGATGATCGAGTCGCAGTGGCTGCGCATCGGACCGATCCTCAATCACGACCTGCGTTCCGGATCGCGCCGCGTGGAAGAGCGCGTCGCGGTCAAGCATCACGACAAGCTGGTCGAAGCGCTGCGGGGGCACGACAGCGAGCAGGCGTGCGCGGCGCTGCGCGGCGATATCGAGAGCGCGGCGGCCTACATCGTGTCGGCGGGCGTGCTGGTCAATGCGGATGGCATCGGGCCCGCCGCGATAATGGCGCCGGTGCCGCGGGCGGCCAGGGCGAGGCCGAAGGCAGCTTCGTAGCCGTCCCCGGCGTTTCAACAATATGGTATGTGCGGCAAAGCGGGAACATCCCGATATCTATCTGGCCATACCCGCGCCTATAATTCCTGGCACCGTATCTTCGAAAAACCGGTCCGCCCATCCGCGCACCGGACCGCTCATGCTCACGGACCAGTCGGAAGCCAGGCAGACCCGCCGTTATGTCGAAAAGCGCGAAGGCATCCTCGATGCCGCCGCGGCGCTGTTCAACCGCAAGGGCGTGCGCGGCACCACGCTGTCGGACGTCGGCCAGCTGGTGGGGCTGAACACCAACAGCATCACGTACTACTTCCGCAAGAAGGAAGACCTGGTGCTGGCCTGCCTGATGCGCACCATCGAGGAAATGCGCGGCCTGGCCGGCGCGGCTGCGCAGCATGGCAGCGCCGGCGAGCGCGTCGCCGCCTTTATCGCGCTGTTCGTCGCGCGGCTGGCGCGCACCGCGGCGGGCGAGCGGCCCGAGCTGATGAGTTTCCGCGAGATCCGCGCGCTGCCGGCCAGCCATGCCGACGTGGCGTTCTCCGCCTACAACGACATGTTCCGGCAGATCCGCGGGCTGCTGCGCGATGCCATGCCCGCCGATCCGGCACAGAACCCGGCACAGCGCAGCGCGCTGAGCGCGCGCGCCCACCTGCTGCTGTCGCTGGCCAGCGGCGCGATGGGCTGGATCGAGCGCTATGAACCGGCGGACTACCCCAAGGTCGCGCAGACGCTGGCGGATATCGTGCTCAACGGCATTGCCGCGCCCGGCACCGCGTGGCAGCCGGAACTGGATGCCGAAGCGCTGCTGCCGGTGCTGGGCCAGCCGGAAACGACGCAGCAGGCGTTCCTGCGCGCCGCCACCGAGCTGCTGAACGAGCAGGGCTACCGCGGCGCCTCGGCGGACCGGATCTCGGCCCGGCTGAACCTGACCAAGGGCGCGTTCTACCACCACAACGAGAACAAGGACGACCTGATCTCCGCGTGCTTCGACCGCATGTCGGCGGTGATCCGCGATACCCAGGCGCTGGTCGACGAGATGCCCGGCACCGGCTGGGACAAGCTGTGCGCGGTGTCGCGCGCGCTGGTGCATTACCAGTTCTCCAGCCAGGGGCCGCTGCTGCGGCTGAGCATCTACGGCGCGCTGCCGGAAGAGATGCGCGTGACCAAGATGCAGGACATGGCGCGGCTGTCGACGCGCTTTGTCCGTTTCCTGGTGCAGGGCATGCAGGACGGCTCGATCCGGCCGCTGGACCAGTCGATCGCCGCGCTGCAGGTGCACGGCATGATCAACGCCGCGGTCGAGCTGCGCCGCTGGGTCCGCGACGCCACCTCCGACAACGCCGCCGAGCTGTTCGTGCGGCCCATGATGATGGGCCTGCTGCGCTGAGCCGGGTTTGCCGCGCGGCGCCCGTCAGCCGTACAGGTGGCAGGCCACCATCTGCCCGTCGCCGTGGTCGCGCAGCACCGGGTCGGCGCTGCGGCACTGGGGCATTGCAGAAGGGCAGCGCGTGTGGAAACGGCAGCCCGAAGGCGGGTGCATCGGGCTGGGGACTTCGCCCTGCAGCACGATGCGCTGGCGCCGGCGTTCGGCGCGCACGTCGGCTACCGGCACCGCGGACAGCAGCGCGCGCGTGTACGGGTGGCGCGGCTCGGCGTAGAGCTGGTGCCGGCTGGCGATCTCGACGATGCGGCCCAGGTACATCACCGCGATGCGGTCGCTGATATGGCGCACCACCGCCAGGTCATGGGCGATGAACAGGTAGGACAGGCCCAGGCTGCGCTGCAGCGCCATGAACACATTGACCACCTGCGCCTGGATCGACACGTCCAGCGCCGACACCGGCTCGTCGCACACGATCAGGCTCGGTTTCAGCGCCAGCGCGCGCGCAATGCCGATGCGCTGCCGCTGGCCGCCCGAGAACTCGTGCGGATAGCGGTCGGCCATGTAGGGCAGCAGGCCGACCATGTCGAGCAGCTCGGCCACGCGCGCCTGCAGCGCGGCACGATCGCCGGCCAGGCCGTGGACCTGCAGCGGCTCGGCGATGATGTCGCGCACCTTCATGCGCGGGTTCAGCGACGCGAACGGGTCCTGGTAGACCATCTGCACGCTGCGGCGGAAGCGCTTCTCGCGCGCGCCGCTGAAGCCGGCGAGGTCCTCGCCGTCGAAGGCGATCCGGCCCGCGCTGGCGGGCAGCATCTTCATGATGGCCAGCCCGGTGGTGGACTTGCCGCAGCCGCTTTCGCCCACCAGCCCCAGCGTCTCGCCGCGGCGCAGCGTGAACGAGACGCCATCGACCGCCTTGACCGAGCCGACCTGGCGCTTGAGCAGCACGCCGCGCGTCACGGGGAAGTGGACCTTCAGGTCTTCGACCTTCAGGATCACGTCGTCGGATGGGAGCGGTGGGCGAGAGGCGGGAACCTCGGCGCTTGCGCTGCCATGCGTGCGATCCGTGCGATCCGTGCGATCCGTACATTCAGGCGGCGCGACGCTGCGCGCCAGGGGCGTGTCAATGTGCGTCATGGACGAAGCAAGCCTTGAGGTGTTGGTCGGAAGTCCGCCCGGATATCGCGCGCAGTTCGGGCGGCGCCTGCCGGCACTGTGCCTGCGCCAGCCGGCAGCGCGGCAGGAAGGCGCAGCCCGGGCCCAGCGCGGTCAGGTCGGGCGGCTGGCCGTCGATCGGCACCAGCGGCTGGCTGGTGTCGCCGTCCAGGCGCGGCACGCACGCCATCAGGCCGCGCGTGTAGGGATGCGCGGGATGGCGGTACAGCTCGTCCGCGCTCGCCGTCTCCACCAGCCGCCCGCCGTACATCACCGCGACGCGGTCGGCATAGCGCGCCACCACGCCGAGGTCGTGCGTGATCAGGATCAGCGCCGTGCCGGACTTCTGCGCCAGCCCCTTCAGCAGGTCCAGGATCTGCGCCTGCACGGTGACGTCGAGCGCGGTGGTCGGTTCGTCGGCGATGATCAGCTTCGGCTTGCAGGCCAGCGCCATCGCGATCATCGCGCGCTGCCGCATGCCGCCCGAGAACTGGTGCGGATAGGCATGGACGCGGCTGCGCGGCTCGGGGATCTGCACCTGCGCCAGCAGCTGCGCGGCCTCTTCGTAGGCGTCGCGCCAGGCGCGGCCCTGGTGCACGCGGATCGGCTCGGCGATCTGCTTGCCCACCGTCAGCGCCGGGTTCATCGACGACATCGGCTCCTGGAACACCATCGCGATGCGGTTGCCGCGGATGGCGCGCATGGCCGCCGGCCTGAGTTTGAGCAGGTCCTGTCCCTCGAAACGGATCTCGCCGGACTCGATCACGCCGGGCGGCTGCGGGATCAGGCCGAGGATCGACAGCGCGGTCACGCTCTTGCCCGAACCCGACTCGCCGACGATCGCCAGCGTCTCGCCGGCGGCCACGTCGAACGAGACCCGGTCCACCGCGGTGACCACGCCGCGGTCGGTGCGGAAGCGCGTGGTCAGGTTCTTCACCTGCAGGATTGGCTCTGTCATGGTTGCGTCCTGGTAAAGGCCAAGGCCTCGCTTGTCGTCCCCGCGCAGGCGGGGACCCAGTGTCTTTTTATGCCCTGGCGGGCTCGAAAGACGCTGGATTCCCGCCTGCGCGGGAATGACAGTGACGGGGCCAAAATCAGAAGCCGAGCTTCTTCTTCATCTCCTGGTCGATCCAGGCGCGCGCATAGATGGGCCCGTTGCGCACCGCGCCGGCGCGCAGCTCGCCGTCGTAGTTCTTGACCCACGGCCACCACGCGGTGAACAGGTAGGGCGTGGGCAACCAGATATACGGCGCTTCGGCCAGGATGTCGCGGGTCATGGCGCGCAGCGCTTCCTGGCGCTTGCCCAGGTCGCGCATCTGGAAGGCCTGGTTGACGCGGGCATCGAACTTCGGGTCGCTCCACTGCGAGGCGTTCCACACCTGTCCCGCGACAAAGCTCTTGCGGATCGTCGTGGTCGGGTTGGTATGGCCGTTGTTCATCATGTAGCCCGGCGCATTGGTTTTGGTGGTCATCGCCGACAGGAAGGCGCCATACTCCATCGGCTGGATCTCGATGCGCACGCCTACCTGCTCCAGGTACGCTGCGATCAGCGGCAGCATTTCCATATGGTCCTGGCTGCAGGCGCAGACCTGCACCTTGAACTTGAAGCCCTTCGGGTAGCCGGCCTCGGCCAGCAGCTTCTTTGCCTTCTCCGGGTTGTAGGTGAACAGCTCCTTGACCGACTCCGGCATCGCGCTCAGCGGCTCGAAGTAGCCGCTGTAGTCCGGGTGCTGCGGATAGGCGAACAGCTCGGCATTGCCGCCGTAGTACTGCTTGACGATTTCCTGCTTGTTCACCGCCATGTTCAGCGCGCGGCGCACGCGGATATCGTTGAACGGCTTGGTGTCGACGCGCAGCGCCAGGTATTGCCCGGTGTAGGACAGCCAGCGCGACCACTTGAGTTGCGGCGCGCTCTTCTTCAGCTCATCGACGGCGGTCCAGCGCACCATTTCCAGCACGTCGAGCTTGCCGGTGCGCAGCATGGTGTTGCGGGTGGCCTCGTCCTTGACGGTGCGCAGCACGACCTTGTCGGCAAAGGGCAGCTTGTAGTCCTTGCCGTCGATCTTCTCGGTGTCCCAGTACTGCGCGTTCTTCGCATACGTGCTGGAATTGCCCTGCACGAACTGGCTCAGCGTGAACGGGCCCGAGCCAGTGACGTTCTTCCAGTTCGCGGCGCCCGCGGTGGCAACCTCCTTGGGCATGATGCCGGAGTAGTAGCCCCAGCCGAAGCGGTAGTCCCATTCCGCATTGAATTCCTTGAAGCGGAACACGACCGTATGCTTGTCGACGGCCTCGACCTTGCTCAGGTGGTCGAAGTAGGTCGGGATCTTCTTGGCGCTGGCGCTTTGCCGGCTGTAGCTGAACACCACGTCCTCCGCGGTCAGCTCGCGCTCCTCCATCACGCCCGGCTTGGCCGGGAAGCGGACGTTCTTGCGCAGCTTGACCTCGAGCGTGAGCGGGTCGGTCCATTTCCAGCTTTCGGCGAGTTCGCCGCGGATGGCATCCTCGGGCAGCCAGGCGTCCGCCTGGAAGGCGTACTTGCCGCCGTTGCGGCGGGCCTTGGACAGGTCGGCGGCGAAGAGCTGCTCATAGACCTGGCCGGTGTCGTAGTTCTGCTTCCAGTTCCAGTCGCCCAGGTCCCACGACAAGGCGGAGATGGTGGGGTAGACCGAGCCGACTTCAATGGTGCCGCCATACTTCGGCGCTTCCGCCTGCGCGGCTGCCGTGCCGCAGGCGAAGGCCGCGGCCATCGCCATTGCCGTCGCCGCTATCGCCAGGGAAGCCCGCCTCGCCATCCTGCCGTCCGTCTTCACGCTGCGCACCATCGTCTGCTCCTTTGGGGATCATGATGTGCCGGCTCGTCATTGCCGGCCGCTCGTCAATCTGCTGTTCTCAGCGGCTGCCCCGCATGCGCGGGTCGAGCAGGTCGCGCAGCGCATCGCCATACACGTTGATCGCATAGACCACGATGGTCAGGCAGGCGCCCGGCGCCAGCGCCAGCCACGGGCCCTGGAACATGAAGGTGCGGCCGTCGCCCGACAGCATGCCGCCCCAGGTCGGGGCCGGCGGCGGTACGCCGAGGCCGAGGAAGGACAGGCCCGACTCCGCCAGGATCGCGGTGCCCACGCGCGTGGTGAACAGCACGATCACCGGCGGCAGCACGTTGGGCAGGATATGGCGCCACAGGATGCGGCTGGTCGACGCGCCCATCGACTGCGCCGCATGCACGTACATGTTCTCGCGCACCGACACCACCGCGCTGCGCACGATGCGCGAGCCGCCGATGCCGAGCAGCAGGCCGAGCGTGCAGACGATCTGCCAGCTGCCCGGGCCCAGCACCGATACCACCACGATCAGGATCACCAGGTCGGGAAAGCTCATCCACGCATCGACCATGCGCTGCACCACCAGGTCGAACTTGCCGCCCAGGTAGCCGGTCAGGATGCCCAGCAGCAGCGAGATCACCGTGGCCAGCGTCGCCGCCGACAGCCCGATCACCACCGACAGCCGGGCGCCGTACAGGCAGCGCGAGAACATGTCGCGGCCAAGGTTGTCGGTGCCGAACGGATGCGCCCACGAGGGCGGCTGCAGCCGCGCCATCATGTTGATCTCGTTCATGCCATACGGCGCCAGCAGGTCGGCGAACACGCCGCAGAACAGGAACACCGCGCAGATCACCGCGCCGGCGGCGCCCAGCGGCTTGTCGCGGAACAGCCGCCGCAGCAGCGCGAAGCGAGGCTGGCGTTGCCGGGCGGAGCGGGGCAGGGTGCCAGGCAGCGCGGCAGGCAGCGCGGCAGGCAGGGTGGCGGAAGCGGCTTGCGGATCGACGGTCGGGGGTGCCATCAGCGGTGCCTCACTTTGGGGTCGAACAGGCCGTAGCTCAGGTCGACGAGCAGGTTGATCAGCATCACCGCGACGCCAACCACGAGGAAGACGCCGGTGATCAGCGGATAGTCGCGCTGGTGCACGGCATCGAGCAGCAGCAGGCCCATGCCCGGCACCACGAAGATCTGCTCGATCACCACGGCGCCCCCGATCAGCAGCGGCGCCTGCAGGCCGATCAGCGTCACCACCGGGATCAGCGCATTGCGCAGCGCGTGCCGCACGATCACCAGCGGCTCGTTCAGCCCCTTGGCCCACGCGGTGCGGATATAGTCCTGGCGCAGCACCTCCAGCATCATGGTGCGCGTCATGCGCATGGTGATGGCCGACAGCGCCATGCCGAGCACGATGGCCGGCACCAGCATCTGCCTGACATGCTGCACCGGGTCTTCCAGGAAGGGGACGTAGCGCACTTCCGGCGACCAGCCCCACCACACCGACGGGAACACCATCACCATGGTGCCGAGCCAGAAGCTGGGCACCGCCAGCATCAGGATCGAGAAGGAGCGCGCCACATAGTCCGCCGCGGTGTCCTGCCGGATTGCCGACAGCACGCCGATCGGCAGCGCCACCGTCAGCGCCACGGCCAGTGCCAGCACGCCCAGCGAGAAGGTCGCGGGAATGCGCGCCATCACCATCCTCAGCACCGGCTCGCCTTGCCACAGCGACTGGCCCAGGTCGCCATGCAGCACGATATTGCCGACCCAGTGCAGGTACTGCTCCCACATCGGGCGGTCGAGACCGAGCGCGCGGACCAGGTCTTCGCGGGTGCGGGTATCGGCGCTGATGTCGTTCTGGCTCAGCATCAGGTCGACCACGTCGCCCGGCACCAGCCGCACGATGGCGAACACGATGATGCTGGCGAAGACCAGCGTGGGCAGCAGCGCCAGCAGGCGGCGCAGGACATAGGCGCTCATGACCGGCCTCCGTGCGCATGCCGGCTAAGTGACGTGCCGCCAGCCGTTGCGGCCCTTGTCTGGAATGCGGGTGTCCATGGACTTGCCGACATGCTGCCTCCTTGCTGGCGGTCGGGCCGGTGCGAGCGCGTGGCGCCGCAACCGGGCAGCCGTTGCCGCCTCGGTGTTGCGTGATGTCCTGCAGGCCCCTGCCGATGGAGCCGCCTGTGTCAGTCGCTCAGTAGCGCAACAGCTCAGTAGCCGCGCAGCGTGGCCCAGCGGTCGAGCTGCCAGTTCGCGTCGCCCAGCCATTCCTGCGCGGTGCGGGCGCGCTTCATGAAGAAGCCGATGTCGAATTCGTCGGTCATGCCGATGCCGCCGTGCATCTGCACGCCTTCCTGCACCGCCAGCGTGGCGGTATCGCCGGCCTTGGCCTTGGCCACGCAGACCAGTGGCTCGGGGCCGTCGGCATGGCCTTCGTCGAGCCGCTGCTGGCAACGCAGCACGGCGGCGCGCGCGAGTTCGATCTCGGCAAAGAGATGCGCGGCGCGGTGCTGCAGCGCCTGGAACTCGCCGATGGCCTTGCCGAATTGCCTGCGCTCCTTCAGGTAGGCCAGCGTGCGCGTGAAGCTGGCATCGGCGATGCCGAGCAGTTCGGACGACAGCACCGCGCGGGCGATGTCCAGCACGCGCTCCAGCATTTGCGCTCCCGCCCCCGCGTTGCCCAGCAGCGCATCGGCCGGCACCCTGGCTGCGTCGAAGGTGATGCGCGCGGCGTTGGTGGCATCGGCCAGCACGCAGCGCTCCACCTGCACGCCGGCGTGGTCGCGCGGCACCAGGAACAGCGAGATGCCGTCGCTCGCGCCGGCGGCGCCCGTGCGCGCGGCGACCACCAGCGTATCGGCCACATGGCCATCGACCACGAAGACCTTGCTGCCATCGAGCACATAGCCGTCCGCGTCGCGCCGCGCCTGCGTGGCGATGCGCTCGGGCCGGTGCCGGGCGGTTTCATCCAGCGCCAAAGCCATCAGGTGCCGGCCCGCGGCGACCGCCGGCAGCAGCGCGCTGCGCTGGCTGTCGTTGCCATACAGGCCGACCAGCGATGCGCCAAGCACGGCGGTGGACAGGAAGGGCAGCGGCGCGAGCGTGGTGCCGATCGCTTCCGCAATCACGCCGGCCTCGACCGCGCCCAGACCGCTGCCGCCGTAGGCCTCGTCGATCATTACCCCGGCGAAGCCGAGCGCGGCGCAGCGCTGCCACAGCTCGCGCGAGAAGCCGGCGGGGTCGCGCGTGTCGCGCAGCGTGCGCAGCGCGGAGATCGGGGCGTTCTCTTGCAGGAACGTCATGGCGCTGTCGCGCAGCATCTCCTGCGTGTCGGTCAGTACGATGGGCATGGCGGCGTTTGGCAGGTGTGGAATCGTGGAGGGTTGCGCGGCGGCTCAGGCGCCGGGCAGGCCAAGCAGGCGCTTGGCGACGATATTGAGCTGGACCTCGCTGGTGCCGCCCTCGATCGAATTCGCCTTGGTGCGCAGCCATGCCCGCGCCAGCGCGCCTTCCTGGCTGCGCGGGCCTTCCCATTCGAGCGCATCGGTGCCGCCGGCCGACATCAGCAGCTCGTAGCGCCGCTTGTTCAGTTCCGCGCCGTAGTACTTCAGCACGGACGAGAACGCGGCCATGCCTTCGCCTTGCCGCGCCAGGTCGCGGGCGCGCTCGCCGGCCGCGGCGAAGGCGGCCTCGTCGACCTCGAAGCGCGCGATCTGCGCGCGCAGCATCGGGTCGTCGAGCCGATGGCGCTCGTCCACGCCGATGACCTTCGCGGCATGGCGCCCCAGCGGCTGGCGGAAGCCACGGCTGCCGATCGCGCTGATCATCTCGCGCTCATGCGTCAGCAGGTACTTGGCGATGGCCCAGCCACCGTTGAGCTCGCCGACCAGCTGGTGGCGCGGCACCTTCACGTCGTCGAAGAAGGTCTCGCAGAAGGGCGATTTGCCGGAGATCAGCACGATCGGGCGCGTCGAGACGCCCGGCGACGCCATGTCGAACAGCAGGAAGCTGATGCCGGTGTGCTTCTGCGCGGCGAAATCGGTGCGCACCAGGCAGAAGATCCAGTCGGCCTTGTCGGCATACGAGGTCCAGATCTTCTGGCCGTTGACCACGAAATGGTCGCCGCGATCCTCGGCGCGCGTCTGCAGCGCGGCGAGGTCGGAGCCGGCGTTGGGTTCGGAATAGCCCTGGCACCAACGGATCTCGCCGCGGGCGATCCTGGGCAGGTGCTCGCGCTTCTGCGCCTCGGTGCCATATTTCAGCAGCGCGGGCCCGAGCATGGAGATGCCGAAGCTCTGCAGCGGCACGCGGCAGTGCAGCCGCTGCATCTCGGCGCGCAGCACCCGTGCCTCGGCTGCGCTCAATCCGGCCCCGCCATACTCGCGCGGCCACTCCGGTACGGTCCAGCCCTGTTCGGCCATCCGCTGCAGCCACAGCCGCTGCGCCTCAGACTGGTAGCGGAACTTGCGGCCGCCCCAGCAGATGTCTTCCTCGTCCTGCATCGGCAGGCGCATCTCAGGTGGGCAATTGGCCTCCAGCCAGGCATGTGCCTGCTGCCGGAACGTTTCCAGTGCGTCCAAGCTCGTCTCCTTGTTGTGCGCCTGTGGGCCCGCGTCCTGCGCTGTTGCCTGGCGGCCGGCAGGATCAGGGGCACTGCGACAGCAGTCTTAGTTTTCGAAAAGCGTCGACAGCTACGCAGCGGCAGGAACTTTTATACAAGCCGCTTCTGGCATCGTCAATACTCCAAAACCTAAACCGGGCGGCAGGACGCTGTCATCCGGAAATGAAGGGAAGAGCCACGACGGGAGTGGAAGCCGCCACGGCAAAGGCGCAGGCGCGCTAATGCGGCGCAGCAAACTTGCGCGAATATGCGGAATTTTCATGGCATGTATGGCTGAAATCGTGGGACTCTTGCCGCATTGCCATCGCCTTGGCAGCGCTCGCCTTCCCGCCCTCGGTGCTAGCTTGCCGCCTCGATGCCCGGATTTCGAAACTGCTCAGTGTCGCCACGCTCGAAAAACGAACGCTTGTGCTAGCATTTATCGCAGCCATACCAAAAACACGAAAAAGCATCCGGCACCGCATCGGGCCGGACCCATAGCGGGAGACAACGTGACAACGCAGGCCGGCATGAGCGGCGCGCTGCCGGGCGAAGCCGCCCAGGTGGAGCAGCAACGCGCCGAACAACATTTCCGCGACCATGTCGACCGCCACCTGCCGCGCAATGCCAGGGCATTCCTGATCCACGGCATGCTCGGCATGACCGGCTTCCGGCTGGTGACCGCGCCCACCTTCGTGCCCGCCTACCTGTACCTGTTGTCCGGCTCGAAACTCACTGTGGGGCTCGTGCTCGCGGCGCAATATGCCGGCATGGCCGCCTCGTCGATCTGGGGCGCGACGCTGATCGAGCATCGCCAGCGCGTGATGCCGCTGATCTACCTGGTGGGCTGGCTGGTGCGCGGCCAGATCCTGGGGCTGGCACTGTCGGCGCTGCTGCTGAGCGGGCGCGGCGCGCTGCTGGCCGCGGCGGCTTTCCTGCTGCTGTTCGGGCTGCTCAACGGCGTGCAGAACGTCAGCTTCAACTACCTGACCTCCAAGATCATCCCGCTGGCGCGGCGCGGGCGGCTGACTGCGTTGCGCAATTTCTTCGGCGGCCTCACCGCGGCGGCGGTGGCGTGGATGGGCGGGCGCTACCTGGTCGGCAACGACGTGTTCGGCAACGGCTATGCCGCCACCTTCCTGGCTGCCTTCGTGCTGACCAGCCTGGGGATCTCGGCGCTGGCGGGCATGCGCGAGCCGGCCCTGCACGACGTGCGCATGCGCGCCGGCTTCGGCCGGCGCGTGCGTGAATTGCCGGCACTGCTGGCAGCCGACCGGGATTTCGTGCGCTTCTTCGTGGCGCGGGCATTGGTGGCGCTGGGCATGATGGCGATGCCGTTCTATGCGATCTACGCCGGCCGGCTGCTGGGGCTGGACGGCGCCACGCTCGGGTATCTGAGCCTGGCCTACCTGCTGGCGCAGACGGGCAGCAATCTCGCCTGGGGCCGCGTCGCGGACAGGCATGGCTACCGGGTGGTGTTCCTGGCCAGCATCGCCACGTGGATCGCCGCCACGGCCTGGCTGCTGGCGTGCGCCACGCTGCCGGGCTTCCTGCTGGCGTTCTGCGGCCTGGGCGCGGGCTTCGGCGGCTTCTTTATCTCGGCGGACAACCTCGTGATGGAGTTCGGCGCACGCAAGGACCGGCCGATGCTGCTCGCGGTATCCGACACGGCCACGTTCGGCATGATGGCCGTCGGGCCGGTGATCGGCGGGCTGCTGGCGCAGTCGGTGCATTTCCCGCTGGTCTTCGTCGTTGCCATCGCGGTCAAGCTGGCCGCCTTTGTGCTGGCACTTCGCATTGCCGATCCGCGCTCGCGCCGGAAGCGGCCGGACCGCGCCGACGACATGGCCGGGCTGCGTGACTGAGGCATGGCCGGCCGATTCCCCTGTCCCCTTTCCCCGAACGTACAAGGAGCTTGCATGACCGCCATCAACGCAGTCACCAGCCTGGCCGTGGACGGCAATATCGCCGTGCTGACCGTCGATTCGCCACCCGTCAACGCGCTGTCCGCCGCCGTGCGCGCAGGCATCCTGCAGGGAATCGAGCGCTGCACCGCCGATCCGGCGGTGCAGGGCATCGTGCTGGCCTGCGCCGGCAAGACCTTCATTGCCGGCGCCGATATCACCGAGTTCGGCAAGCCGTTCGTGCCGCCCGGGCTGCCCGAGGTGCAGGCGGCCATCGAAAACAGCACCAAGCCGGTGGTCGCCGCCATCCACGGCACCGCGCTCGGCGGCGGGCTGGAGGTGGCGCTGGTGTGCCATTACCGCATTGCCGCGCGCAGTGCCAGATGCGGCCTGCCCGAAGTCCACCTCGGGCTGCTGCCGGGCGCCGGCGGCACGCAGCGGCTGCCCCGGCTGGTCGGGGTCGAAAAGGCGCTGGAAATGGTCGCCTATGGCACCCACGTGCCGGCGCCCGAGGCAGCGGAGATGGGCCTGCTCGACGCGCTTGCCGACGATGCCACGCTGCGTGCGGACGCCATCGCCTTCGCGCGCAGGATCGTCGAAGAGAAGCGGCCGCTGCGCAAGGTGCGCGACCTGGACGACAAGATCTCACCAGCGCGCGGCAATGGCGAACTGTTCGCCGCCTTCCGCAAGGCCAACGCGCGCCGCTTCCGCGGCTTCGAGGCGCCCGAGGCCAGTATCCGCTGCATCGAGGCGGCGGTCGAACTGCCCTTTGACGAAGGCCTGCGGCGCGAACGCGAACTGTTCCAGGAACTGATGGCCGGGTCCCAGTCCGCGGCGCAGCGCTACGTCTTCTTCGCCTCGCGCCAGGTCTGGAACGTGCCCGACATCGGCGCCGATGTGCCGTCGATTCCGGTGACCAGGGTCGGCATCGTTGGCGCAGGCACCATGGGCGGCGGCATCGCGATGAATTTCCTCAACGCCGGCATGCCCGTCACCATCGTCGAGACCACGCAGCAGGCGCTCGACCGCGGGCTGCGCACCATCCGCGCGAACTACGACAACACCATGAAGAAGGGGCGCCTGAGCGCCGCCGAGGTCGAGGCGCGCATGGCGCGGCTGACGCCCACGCTGGACCTGCAGCAGCTGGCCGATGCTGACCTGGTGATCGAGGCCGTGTTCGAGAACATGGAAGTCAAGAAGGAACTGTTCGGCCGGCTCGACCAGATCGTCAAGCCGGGCGCCATCCTGGCCACCAATACCTCGGCGCTGGATGTCGACGAGATCGCCGCGGCCACGTCGCGTCCCGAGGCCGTGATCGGGCTGCATTTCTTCTCGCCGGCCAATGTGATGAAGCTGCTGGAAGTGGTGCGCGGCGAGAAAACCGCGAAGCCCGTGGTGCGCACGTCGATGGAGCTGGCCCGCAAGATCGGCAAGGTCGCGGCGCTGGTGGGCGTCTGCCCCGGCTTCGTCGGCAACCGGATGCTGGCGCAGCGGCAGCGCGAGGCGCAACGGCTGGCGCTGGAGGGTGCGCTGCCGTGGGACATCGACCGCGTGCTGTATGACTTCGGCTTCCCGATGGGCCCGTTCGCGATGAGCGACCTGGCGGGACTGGACCTGGGCTGGGTGCGCGAGCGTTCGACCGGATCGACGCTGCGCGAGATCCTTTGCGAGATGGACCGGCGCGGCCAGAAGACCGGCGCGGGCTACTATGACTACGACGCGCAGCGCAACGCGCGGCCGTCGCCGGTGGTGGAGCGGGTGATCCGCGACTTTGCCACGCGCCAGGGCCGCACCCGCCGCGCGGTATCCGACCAGGAAATCCTGGAGCGCTGCGTTTTCCCGATGATCAACGAGGGCGCGAAGATCCTGCAGGAGGGCAAGGCGCTGCGGGCGTCCGATATCGATGTGATCTGGAACAACGGCTATGGCTGGCCGGTATACCGGGGCGGCCCGATGTTCTATGCCGACACCATCGGGCTGGACAAGGTGGTGCGCACGCTGCGGCAGTACGAGGAAATGCTCGGCGAGGAGTTCCGGCCCGCGCCGTTGCTGGCGGACCTGGCGGCGCGCGGCAAGCGGTTTGCCGATCCGAAGTAGCCATCAGCCATCGGGCATAGGACAGGCCCGGAACGGGCGCAGCCGTGCACGGCAGTGCACACGGCTGCGCCCGTCTTTGTTTTGCAGGGCGCGATGAAACGTGGAGTGAGCTATCAATCCCTCCTAGAATGCACTGACACCGACTCCTTTGTCTCCTGTGCATCGCTTACAACTTTCGCCATGCCCATGCGTCCAGAAAACCAGCGCCTTGCCGACCTGTTGCACGCCGAAGCCGAGAACCTGGCCGATAGCTGGGCCACCGAATACCAGTCGTTGTCCGGCGGCCGCGGCTGCACCGGCACTCTTGCCAGGGAGCAACGCTCCATCCTGCGGAGCCTCCAGGCAGCCTTGCACGCCAATGGCGATGCAGGCGGCTTCGAGCAGGCGCCGTTCGCCGAGCTGCGCGAGGCGCTCGCCGACCTGTCGGCTTCGCGTGCCGCGCAAGGCGAGACCGCGGACGTGACCAGCGGCTTCGTGTTGGCGCTCAAACGGCCGATCTTCGAGGCGCTGCAGCGCGACCGCAGCAATCTGGAAGCGCAGATCGAAGTGATCTGGGCCGCGTCCGCCATCGTCGATCGCATGGCGCAGTGGACCATGTCCACCTACCAGCGCAGCCGCGAGGACATGATCCGGCGCCAGCAGCAGGAACTGCTCGAGCTGTCGACGCCGGTGATCAAGCTGTGGGAAGGGGTGCTGGCGGTACCGCTGATCGGCACGCTGGACAGCAGCCGTGCCCAGCTGGTGCTGGAAACCCTGCTGCAGCGCATCGTCGAAACCGGCTCCACGCTGGCCATCATCGACATCACCGGCGTGCCGACGGTCGACACGCTGGTGGCCCAGCACCTGCTGAAGACGGTGACCGCGATCCGGCTGATGGGCGCGGAGAGCATCATCAGCGGGATCCGGCCGCAGATTGCGCAGACCATCGTGCATCTGGGCATCGACCTGCAGGACATCGTGACCAAGGCGACGCTGGCCGACGCGCTGGCCACCGCCATGCGGCTGACGGGGCACACCGTGTCCCGCCAGCCGGTCCCCTGACCGGAGGCACACGCATGGAGCGCATTCCGATCCTGCGGATGGGGTCCTACCTGCTGGTCACGATCCAGATCGACATGCAGGACCAGACCGCGCTGCGGCTGCAGGAAGACCTGGCGGCCAGCATCGAGCAGAACACGGCGCGCGGCGTGCTGATCGACGTGTCGGCGCTGGAAATGGTCGATTCGTTTATCGGCCGCATGTTCATCGGCATTTCCGACATCGCCCGCATCCTGGGCGCGGCCACGGTCGTGGTCGGCATCCGCCCGGCCGTGGCGATCACGCTGGTGGAACTGGGACTGCCCCTGAGCGGCGTCAGGACCGCGCTCAACGTCGAGCGCGGCATGGCGTTGCTGGACAAGGCGCAGCGAGGTGAGCTCAGGTGACGCAATCCGCGCTCGGTACCACCGGAACGATCCCGCTGCGCGACGAGCGCGATGTCGTGCAGGCCCGTTCCGTCGTGCGTACGCTGACCGGCCAGTTGCAGTTCTCTCTGGTCGAGCAGACTAAGATGATTACGGCGGCCAGCGAACTGGCCCGCAATGCCGTGGTGCACGGCCATGGCGGCGAAATGCGCTGGGAATTCATCGACGAAGGCGGTCGCCGCGGCCTGCGGCTGCATTTCGAGGACAAGGGCCCCGGCATCCGGGACGTAGACCTGGCGCTGACCGATGGCTGGACCACCGGCAATGGCCTGGGCATGGGCCTGTCCGGCAGCCGCCGGCTGGTCAACGATTTCTCCATCCGCACCCAAGTCGGGGAGGGAACCTGTGTCAGTGTCACTCGGTGGAAGTAGCGAACAGGGTCCCGCCGCCGTGCTGCCCATGGACGACGCCAGCCGGGTTGGTGAAGCCCGCCGGCTCGCAGCCGACCTGTGCGCGCGGCTGGCCTTTGACAGCGTGCTGGCGGGCCGGATCGCCGTGGTGGCGAATGAGCTTTCCAGCAACCTGGTACGCCATGCCGTCGGCGGCCGGATGTTGATTGGCGCCCGCGCCGCTGGCGACAGCATGCTGATCGAGCTGATCTCGCTGGACAACGGGCCCGGCATGCGAGATCCGCAGGCCTGCATGCGCGACGGCTATTCCAGCGCGGGCAGCGCCGGGCAGGGGCTGGGCGCCGTCCAGCGCATGGCCGACGACTTCGATATCGTCAGCCGCTTCGGCCAGGGCAGTGTCATCCTGGCGCGGTTCTACCGCGACCGGGAGCCGGGCGGGTGCCCGGTGCGCGCGGCGCCGGTGCGCGGCTGCACGGTCGGGGCGGTGTACCTGGCCGCACCCGGCGAGCAGGTCAGCGGCGACGGCTGGGCCATCGCTCAGCACGATGGCGGCGCCGACGTGGTGCTTGCCGACGGCCTCGGTCATGGCCCGCTGGCCGCCGACGCAGCCAGGGCCGCGCTGGCGGCGTTTGCCGAAATGCCCTGCGCCAGCCCGTCCCAGGTCGTCGAACGCGCCCACGCGGCACTGCGCAGCACCCGCGGCGCGGCGGTCAGCGCGGCGCGGCTGGACCTGCGCGGCAACCAGATCCATTTCGCCGGGGCCGGCAATGTGATGGGCCGCGTTGTCTCCGGCACTGCCGACCGCACGCTGCTGCCGCAGCACGGCACCCCCGGAATCCAGGTGCGTGCCATCCAGGAACAGGTGATGGATTGGCCGGCCTATGCGCTGGTGATCCTGTTCTCGGATGGCGTGCAGTCGCGCTGGCAACTGGACGATGCCAGCCTGTTGCGGCACGACCCCACGGTGATCGCCGCGTTTATCGTGTGGAAGTTCGGCCGGGGCCGGGATGACGCCACCGTGCTCGTGATCCGCCGCGCCGAGGACTGAGCATGGCCAGCCACGACTACTCCCGCTTGCCGCCGGACACCCCGCTGAGCCCGGACGAACTGCGCGAGGCACTGGACGTCAAGACCCGCGAATGCGAGGGCCTGCGCGCGGAACTGGAGGAAACCAACCGCGGCGTGCTGGCGCTGTATGCGGAACTGGACATCCAGGCGGAACAGCTGCGCCAGGCAACTGAGCTGAAAAGCCGCTTCCTGGCGTACATGAGCCATGAGTTCCGCACCCCCATCGTCGCGATCCAGAGCATCACCCGCCTGCTGATCGATCGCGTGGACGGTCCGCTCACCACCGAGCAGGAACGGCAGGTGATGTTCGTGCGCGAGACCGCCGCGGAGTTTGCCGACATGGTCAACGACCTGCTCGACCTGGCCAAGCTCGAAGCGGGCAGGGTCGACGTGTCGCCGGCATGGTTCGACATGGTCGCGCTGTTCGATACGCTGCGCGGCATGTTCAAGCCGGTGCTGACCAATCCCGAGGTGTCGCTGATCTTCGAAGAACCGCACGAGGTGCCGACCCTCTACAGCGACGACCGCAAGCTGTCGCAGATCCTGCGCAACTTCATCTCCAACGCGCTCAAGTTCACGCCGCGCGGCGAAGTCCGCGTTTCCGCGAGGCTGGTGGGCGAGGGCGAGGTCATGTTCTCGGTCAAGGACACCGGCATCGGCATCCCGGCGGCGATGCACGGCGCGGTCTTCCAGGATTTCATCCAGATCGATTCGCCGCTGCAGCGCCGCCTGCGCGGCTCCGGGCTTGGCCTTGCGCTCAGCAAGCGGCTGGCCGAGGTGCTCGGGGGGCGGGTCGGTTTCGAGAGCGAAGTCGATGTGGGCTCGCGCTTCTATGTCACGCTGCCGCTCACCTATCCGGCGGCACCGGCGGCGGGCGCGGCAAAGGCATGATCATGGACCCGCTATCCACGCAGCAGGCAGCACCCTCCGCGTCGCCTCCGCGCGTACTGGTCGTCGACGACAATACGGTCACCCGCTATTCAACCGTGCGCGTGCTCAAGAACGCCGGGTTCCACACGATCGAGGCCGATTGCGGGCTGGACGCATTGCGCCTGGCGCGGACGCCGGGCATTTCCGTGATGGTGCTCGACGTCAACCTGCCCGATATCGACGGCATCCAGGTGTGCGAACAGCTGCGT
The DNA here is from genome assembly GCF_016894385.1 of Cupriavidus oxalaticus. NCBI lineage: Bacteria > Pseudomonadati > Pseudomonadota > Betaproteobacteria > Burkholderiales > Burkholderiaceae > Cupriavidus > Cupriavidus oxalaticus. Next base: position 1,502,905 of record NZ_CP069811.1, on the reverse strand, counting down.
GCCGACCCGGACACCGCGACGCTGCCGGTGATCCATTTGTCAGCCACCTACGTGCAGGATTACGACAAGGCGCGCGGGCTGAATGCCGGCGCCACGGCCTACCTGATCCATCCCGCCGAGCCGGAGGTGCTGATTGCCACGGTTTCGGCGCTGGCCCGCGCCGCCGCTGCCGAGCGCTCGTTGCGCGAGAGCGAGGCACGCCTGCGCGCGATCTACCAGCAGGCCACCAGCGGCATCTGCGTGCTTGACTCTCGCGGCCAGCTGGTCGACGTCAATCCCGCCATGCTGACGCTCCTGCGCAGGCCCGCCTCGGACCTGCTCGGGCGGCCCGTCACCGCGCTCGCGCCCGGCGATTTCGCCGCGCGCGCCGCCGAAGCCACGGTGTCCGCGGACGAGGGCTGGCAGGGATCGTTTCCGCTGCTCGACGCGGCGGGCGCGCCGGTCCACCTCGACTGGAGCATTTCCCCTACCACGCCATCGGGCGACCGGGTCGCGGTCGTGGCTGATGCTACCGCTCGGCTGCACCTTGAACGCCAGCAGGAGCAGCTGATCGAGCGCGAACAGGCGGCGCGTGCCGGCGTCGAACGCGTGAACCGCATGAAGGACGAGTTCATCGCCATCCTCTCGCACGAGCTGCGCAACCCGCTCAATGTGATCTCCGTCTGGACCCATGTGCTGGGCCGCCACGTGAGCACGGACGAAGGACGCCGCGGGCTGGCCGCGATCGAGCGCAATGTCGCCATCCAGCAGCGGCTGGTGGCCGACCTGGTCGACGTGTCGCTGCTCAATGTCGGCAAGATGAAGCTGGAACGCGAGATGGCGAACCCGGCCACCCTCATCCGCGCCGCACTCGACAGCATGCAACTGATGGCCAGCGAGAAGCGGTTGTCGCTGGAGGCGCAGATCGCCCCGGACCTGGCGCAGGCTGCGTGGCTCGATCCGGCGCGCTTCCAGCAGATCCTGTGGAACCTCATCTCCAACGCGATCAAATTCTCGCCTGAAGGCGCCACCGTCCGCGTGATCGCGAAGTCCGATGCGGAAACGCTGAGCGTGTCCGTGGTCGACGCGGGCCGCGGCATCGATCCGGAATTCCTGCCGTTCCTGTTCGACCGCTTTACCCAGAGCGACGGCCCCGATCGTCGCGTGCAGGGCGGGCTGGGCCTCGGGCTGGCGATCGTCAAGCGCCTGGCCGAGATGCATGGCGGCATCGTGCAGGCCTGCAGCGAGGGGGTCGGCCGCGGCGCCACCTTTGAAATTGCCATCCCGCTGCTGGCGCCGGGCACCGAGCCAGTGGAGGCAGAAGCTGCCGGCGGCACTGACCACGGCGCACCCGAGAGCGCAACGCGGCTGGACGGACTCGATATCGTGCTGGTGGAAGACGACAGCGATGCGGCCGCCGCCCTCACTGCTGTTCTGGCCGGCTTTGGCGCCCATGTCCGCAGCGCGCGCGACAGCGACGACGCCCTGGCGCAGATGGCGAACGCCACGCCGGACCTGATCATCAGCGACATCGGCTTGCCTGGCCGCGACGGCAATGAACTGATCCGCGAAGTGCGCGCGCAGGAGGTGATCGGCTCGCGTGCGCGCGTGCCGGCCATCGCCCTGACTGCCTTCACGCGCCAGCAGGACCGGCGCCTGGCAATGGAAAGCGGCTTCGATGCGGTGTGCGCGAAGCCGCTGCGCCTGCAGGAACTGATCAGCGCAATCGAGATGGCGCTGCCGGGCGGAAAGTACGGCTAGGCCATACTGGCATTGCTTACGCCAATGCCCCATCGGAATAGATGTTGAACTTGCGCGCCGGGTCAGCCGATACACCACTGCGGTCCATGCCTGCCAGTGCACCGTCGGAATAGACGTCGAACTTGCGCGCCGGGTCAGCAGATACACCGCTGCGGTCCATGCCTGCCAGTGCACCGTCGGAATGGACGTCGAACTTGCGCGCCGGGTCAGCAGATACACCGCTGCGGTCCATGCCTGCCAGTGCACCGTCGGAATAGACGTCGAACTTGCGCGCCGGGTCAGCAGATACACCGCTGCGGTCCATGCCTGCCAGTGCACCGTCGGAATGGACGTCGAACTTGCGCGCCGGATCAGCAGATACACCGCTGCGGTCCAGGCCAGAGAGAGACTGCGCATCGGCGGAAGAAGCCTCGGTGCTGGCGCCTTCGGCAAACACGTCGAAGCGCGCGGCGCGTGCGCCGTCGCTGAACACATCGTGCATGCCGACCCGGAAGGAATAGCCGTACCTGTCGCCGGCGTGCCCGCTGTCGCGCGGCGCGGCGGCATGGGCGATGCTGGCGGTGCAGGCCACTGCGATCGCGGCGGTGGCAAGGAACGTGTGAGCGAACTGTCGAATCATGGCGGTACTCCGATGAACGGTAACAAGAGGGCAGAACGCTGCAGCGTCCGCTTGCATTTACGCAGGAGCCATGCCACCGGATGCAGCAGGAAGAAAATGCCGCCGACGTCCCGCTACCCGGGGAAATGCCATTCGTCCATGACAAGAGTGTTGGGCGCGGCCCGACTTGCGGCGCATGCTTCGCCCATGCCAACCAACAACCTGCATCGCCACGGAGCCTCCTGTCCCGCGCCTCACTCAGCGTTTACCCGGTGCCGATTTCCGTCCCGTGTAAGAAGCAGGTAAGGGGCGGCCATTACCTTATGCAGCACGGACTCGCGGCGTCCCGCCGCGGGTGCATCCGGCAAGACCACGCATAGATGGCAGGAGACAGGTATGCATGAAGATCTGGTCAGGCGACTGAAGGCCAATCCCAATTATCTGCAGCTGGTACGCAGGCGTTCGCGCCTCGGCTGGCTGCTGACCGCGGCGATGCTGGTGATCTACTACGGCTACGTGCTGCTGATCGCCTTCGACAAGGAACTGCTGGCCAGGAAGATGGGCGAGGGCGTGATGACGTGGGGCATGCCGATCGGGCTGTTCGTGATCGTCTTCACGGTGGTCATCACCGGGCTGTATGTGCAGCATGCCAACCGCACCTACGACGAGCTGACCGAACGTATCAAGCGGGAGGTCGCATGAACGCCCGCCACGCAATCTGCGCCGCCGCGGCGCTGCTGCTGTCGGCGAGCGTGTTCGCCGCCGGTGGCGACATGGGCCAGGCCGCGCGCCAGCCGACCAACTGGACCGCCATCGGCATGTTCGTGGTGTTCGTGCTCGGCACGCTGTACATCACCAAGTGGGCCGCATCCAAGACCAAGTCCGCCGCGGCGTTCTACACGGGCGGCGGCGGCATCACCGGCTTCCAGAACGGCCTGGCGATCGCCGGCGACTTCATGTCGGCGGCGTCGTTCCTGGGCATTTCCGCCGCGGTGTATGCCAACGGCTATGACGGCCTGATCTATTCGATCGGCTTCCTGGTGGGCTGGCCCGTCATCACGTTCCTGATGGCGGAGCGGCTGCGCAACCTGGGCCGCTTCACCTTTGCCGACGTCGCCGCATACCGCTTCAAACAGGCGCCGGTGCGCGCGTTCGCGGCATCGGGCACGCTGGTGGTGGTGGCGTTCTACCTGATCGCGCAGATGGTCGGCGCGGGGCAGCTGATCAAGCTGCTGTTCGGGCTGGAATACTGGGTCGCCGTGGTCATCGTCGGCGCGCTGATGATGGTGTACGTGCTGTTCGGCGGCATGACCGCGACCACCTGGGTGCAGATCATCAAGGCGTGCCTGCTGCTGGGCGGGGCCTCGTTCATGGCATTCATGGTGCTGGCGCAGTATCACTTCAGCCCCGAGGCGCTGTTCGCCAAGGCGGTGGAGGTCCATGCCAAGCAGGAATCGATCATGAGCCCGGGCAACTTTATCAAGGACCCGATCTCCGCGATCTCGTTCGGCATTGCGCTGATGTTCGGCACCGCCGGCCTGCCGCACGTGCTGATGCGCTTCTTTACCGTGCCCAATGCCAAGGAGGCGCGCAAGTCGGTGTTCTGGGCCACCACGTGGATCGGATACTTCTACATCCTGACCTTTATCATCGGCTTCGGCGCGATCGTGCTGGTGGGCACCAACGCGAGCTTCCAGGACGGCAGTGGCAAGTTGCTGGGCGGCATCAACATGGCGGCGGTGCACCTGGCCAGCGCGGTGGGCGGCAACGTGTTCCTCGGCTTCATCTCCGCCGTGGCCTTTGCCACCATCCTCGCGGTGGTCGCGGGCCTGACGCTTGCCGGCGCCTCGGCCGTCTCGCACGATCTCTATGCCACGGTCTTCAAGAAGGGACAGGCAACGAGTTCGGTCGAACTGCGCGTGTCGCGCATCACCACCATCATCCTCGGCCTGGTCGCGGTGGTGCTTGGCATCGTGTTCGAGAAGCAGAACATCGCCTTCATGGTGTCGCTGGCCTTTGCCGTGGCGGCGTCGGCCAACTTCCCGGTGCTGTTCATGTCGGTGCTGTGGAAGGGCTGCACCACGCGCGGCGCCACGGTCGGCGGCTTTATCGGGCTGTTGTCGGCGGTGGTGCTGACCATCCTGTCGCAGGCGGTGTGGGTGGACGTGTTCCACTTCGACAACGCGCCATTCCCGTACACATCGCCGGCGCTGTTCTCGATGACGGCCGGTTTCCTGGGAATCTGGTTCTTCTCGGTGACCGACAAGTCGGCGCGGGCCCGCGTGGACAAGGCCGGCTTCGAGGCGCAGGAGCTGCGTTCCGAGACCGGCATCGGCGCGGTGGAGGGAGCCAGCCACTGAAGCAGGCAGGTACCTCCCGGCAAATGTGAAGCAAGCGTGGCGCCCGGACATTCGACTACTGTCGGACGCCCGGGCGCCACGCTTTTTGGCCCCTGCGCGGAGCGTTGTCAAATTCTATTGAACATTTTGTCAATGTCGATTGGGATTGTATAGGCTATTTATCCAAGCAAGAATGATGGGCTGACCGCGCCACACCACGGCGCCACACTGCAGCCACGCCTGCCATGCGTGCCGCCAGCCCGGCATGGGCTACGATTTCCCTAAGACGGCTCGACCCTCGAAACAGCCCAAGGAGACAAGACTTGCAGACGCCCGAATCATCCCAAGGCATCGACTTCCCGCTTGAGGGGGTACGCGTACTCGATCTGTCGCGTGTGTTCGCCGGCCCGCTGTGCGGCCAGGTCCTGGCCGATTTCGGTGCCGAAGTCGTCAAGGTGGAGCACCCCGGACGCGGCGACGATACGCGCGACTGGGGCATGCGCATCGGCAAGACCGAGACCACGTACTTCAACAGCATGAACCGCAACAAGCGGTCGATCACGCTGGACCTGCAGAGCAAGGAAGGCGTGCAGATCGTTTACGACCTGCTGCCGCAGTTCGACGTGGTCATCCACAATTTCAAGACCGGCGGCGCCGAGAAGCTGGGCCTGGGCTACGAGCAGCTCAAGGCCATCAAGCCCGAGCTGATCTACTGCGCGGTCTCCGGCTACAACAGCAGCGGCCCCGAGGCCAAGCGTCCCGGCTACGACCTGGTGATCCAGGGCGAGGCCGGGCTGATGGCGCTCAACGGCGAAGCCGACACGCCGCCGCTGAAGTTCGGCGTGGCCGTGGTGGACCTGATGACCGGCATGTACGCCGCGCAGGCCGTGCTGGCAGCACTGTTCCGCCGCGAACGCAAGGGCAAGGGCCAGCTGATCGAGATGGCGCTGTACGACTGCGGCCTGATGGTGACCGGCTACTACGGCCTGGACGCCATGCTGCTGGGCCACGATCCGGCGCGCTACGGCAATGCCCATCCGTCGATCGTGCCGTACGGCATGTTCGAGTCCGCAGACGGCCCGCTGATCATCGCGGTGGGCAACAACAGCCAGTTCGACAAATTCTGCCGCCAGGTGATCGAGCGCCCGGACATCGTCGAGGATCCGCGCTACGCGACCAATGTCGAGCGCGCGAAGAACCGCGAGACGCTGACGCCGCTGATCACGGGACTGATCCGCAGCTTTGCGCGCGACCTGCTGCTCGAGCGCATGAGCGCCTGCGGCATTCCGTGCGGCAAGGTGGCCGGGCTGCACGAAGCATTGACCAGCGAACGCACCCGCCAGGGCGGCCTGCTGCGCGAGATGCCGCATCCGGTCGCCGGCACCACCCATGTGTTTGCACCGCCTTACCGGCTCGATGGCCAGCGCCTGCCGATCCGCAGCGCGCCGCCCACGCTGGGCGAAGGCACGCGTGCCGTGCTGCAAAACCTGCTGCAGATGAGCGATGAGCAACTGCAGGCGCTGCAGGCCAGCGGCGTGCTGACGCTGCCGGACACGCCCGCGTCCGCCTGAGCATTCGCGCCGCGCGCGGTGCCCATGGCAGCCCCATGGCGCACGCGCGGCGCGCCCGGCAAGGGGGCTGGATTGCCTTGCGCTGATTCAACTGGAACAAGAAAGTGCGTATTCGAGACATTACCCGTATGGTTCACTCGCGCCGCCGCGCGCTCCTGGCGCTGGCCGCCGCACCGCTGCTGGTCAGCGGCGCCTTCGCCCAATCGTGGCCGGCCAAGCCCATCAAGCTGGTCGTGCCGTTCCCGCCGGGCGGGCCCACGGATACCGCGTCGCGCATCGTCGGCCAGAAGCTGGGCGAAGCCCTCAAGCAGCCGGTGGTGGTGGAAAACCGCGCCGGTGCGTCGGGCTCCATCGCTGCCGCCCAGGTCGCCAAGAGCGCGCCGGACGGCTACACGCTGATGATGCTGGCCACGCCGACGCTGCTGGCGCCGTTCCTGTACAAGAAGGCAGGCTACGACACCACCAAGGATTTCACGCCGGTGGCCACGGTCTATGACCTGCCCATCGTGGTGGTGGTCAACCCGACGCTGCTGCCCAACGTGACCGACCTGTCCAAGCTGATCGCGCAGGCCAAGGCACAGCCGGGCAAGCTCAACTACACCAGCTCGGGCGCCGGCAGCTTCGGCCACCTGAGCATGGAACTGCTCAAGCAGATGGGCGGCTTCGAGATGCAGCACGTGCCCTACAAGGGTGGCGTGCCGGCGATCAGCGACACCATCGGCGGGCAAGTGCCCATCATGTATGCCGACCTGGTCGCGGCGCTGCCGCATATCCAGGCCGGCAAGCTGCGCGCCATCGCCGTCGGCTCGCCGCAGCGCGTCGCCATGCTGCCCGACGTCAAGACCATTGCCGAGCAGGGCTTCAAGGGCTATGACGCGGTGTCGTGGGGCGGCCTGCTGGCGCCGCCGGGCACGCCCAAGGACGTGGTCGACCGCATCTCCGGCGAAGTCGGCAAGATCCTGGCCGACAAGGAGGTGCAGGACAAGCTGCTGAAGGCGGGCGCCATCGCCAGCTATCAGGCACCGGCGCAGATGGGCCAGCGCATCCGCGCGGACTATGCCAAGTGGGGCAAGGTCATCCGCGACAAGGGCATCGCGGTCGAGTAACGCCTTTCCCAGCGTTTCCCCCGTGCAAAGGGTTGCCGCGAGAGAACGACAGCGCGCTTTCCGGCCGGCAGGCCTCGCGCCATGTGCGCTGATGCAGGCCTGCAAAAAACGAAGCTTGTATGACGCGCCAACTAGCGACTAGCTTGGAAGCCTTGGACCGATTCACGATGAGGCATCATGATGAAAAGGATCCTGTGGCGCCGGCCCTCGCTGGTTGCCGCGGCCGTTGCCGCGTGCCTGTTCGCCGTCGGCGGCGCATGGGCCTCCGACATCGCATGCAAGTCGCCTGCGGGCGAATCCACGGTCCGCTGCAATAACCCGGATGGTTCCGGCGTGCGCTGCTCGCTGGTGACCGACGAGCCCAGGCCGCGCCAGCGGCATGCCCTGATCTGCGATTCCTCCAGGCTGTCCGACCGCTACGAACGCATCTACGCCGAGCAGCAGCGGATGTTGCGCAAGGGCAGGATCGACAATGCCGACCTCACGGCGTGGCGTGCGCGGCGCGATGCGTGCGAGTCGGCACGCTGCCTGGAAAGCCTGTTCGCCCGGTTCTGGCGGGAACGGGACTCGATGAAAAATTTGTCGGAACGTCCTGCCGCTACGCCGCCCGCGGCCAAAGTCAAGATAAACCCGATCGTCCCTGCGGCTCCGGCAATCCGGACCATCCCGGAGCCGGCAGCCACGCCGGCCATTGCCCTGGCCGCCGTACCGGACGAGACGCCGACGCAGACCGCTCCGGACGCGTCGCCGCTGGCGGCATTGCCTGCCACGCAAGCGGCGCAGGAACCGGTAGTGCTTGCACAGGCGGTTGCCGCCCCCTTGCCCAGGCCGCCGGACCCCGGGATGGCGTCGCTTCCGTTCATCGAGAGCTTCAACACCACCCCCGCCCGGGCCTACCCGGCCGCGCTGACCGCGGATAGCGTGTTTTCCGGGCTGGCCGTGCTCGGCATGGGCGCCGGTTTCCTGTGGACGCGGCGAACGGCTGGTGCAGGGCAGGGACGGCCTCGCGGCGTCTCCGCGGCCATCGCGATCCTTTTCTTCGGCTTGCTGTTGGTGAATGCGCTGCTGCTGCCGTTTACGCTCGCCTTGTAGTAGCGATTGAGTAGCGATTGCAGCAATGGCGGAACGGACGAGGCTTATTGCCGGTGGCGCTCGAGGAACTCGGCAATCACCGGGTTGACCGTCTCCGGATGCGTCAACAGACCCATATGCCCGAGTTGCGCGAACTCCACCACCTCCACCCGCGGCAAGGCCGCGGTCAGCAACCGCGCCACGCCATGTGCTGACGGTGTCGAGCGCTTGCCGACCAGGTAGAGCACCGGTACGTCGAGTGACCGGAATGCCTGCAGCGGCGTGGGCTCCGTGAACAGCGCATGCGCCCACCGGCGGACATTCTTCACGGACGCGGCAATCGCCGGCTTGCGTTGTGCGGGTGTCTGCCGCCACGCTCCGGCTCCCATCCAGTAGTCGATAAAGTGCCCGGCAGCGGCGTCTTCGTTGCCGGCGTCGAGCGCGGCGGCAGCGGCAGCGACGGCATGGCGAATGCCATCGGCGTCATTCGGCGCGGGCTGCGGCGCATCGAGCAGCGAGAACAGCGTGGGTTCGTACAGCACGAGTGCGCGTATGCGCCCGGGCTGTGCCAGCGCCGCGACCAGTGCCACCGCGGCGCCATACGAATGCCCCACCAGGGCCAGCGATGCGCCCGCCTTGCCAAGCACCGGCTCGATCAGCGCCACCTCGTTGCGCAGCGAAATGACCCGGTCCGACGGCCATTGCGGACCCCGGCCCGCGTCATAGGAATCCGGCGCCAGGACGTGGAACCTCGGTGCGAGGTGTTCCATCAGCGCACGCCATTGGCCGGAGGTGCCGGCATTGGCATGGATGCAGACGACGCCGGGTCCGCTTCCCGCCTCGCGGAAGAAGGTCTGGGAGGACACGGGTAAGGATGCCGAGTGAAATGAACGCATGATTGTCCTCAGGTGGGTTGGGCCTGTCCGGCAGCGAGGGGCAGGGGGCGTGCCTCCCGGATCGGCAGGTGCAGCATGGCGGCAAGCAGGCACAGCGCGATGTCGGCCTGCCACATCCAGTCGTAGCCGCCGGTCATCTCGAAGGCCTTGCCACCAAGCCACGCGCCGAGAAATCCGCCAAGCTGGTGCGACAGCATGACGACGCCGAACAGCGTGGCCAGATAGCGGGCCCCGCGCAGCCTGGCGACCAGACCAATGGTCGGCGGCACGGTCGACAGGTAGGTAAGACCGAGCCCGGCAGCGAACAGGGCGAAGCTCAACGGCGTCTTCGGCGACATGACGAACGCCATGATCAGCAACGCCCGTGCGAAGTAAAGGACGGCCAGCGCATATTTCATCGACGCGGTCTGGATCGCCTTGCCGATGAACGGGCTCCCCAGGATGTTGCACAGGCCGATCAGCGACAGCGACCACGCGCTGACGGTGGCGGGCATTCCACAAAGCGCGACCACGCCGGGCAGGTGCGTCGAAATGAACGCAATGTGGAAGCCACAGGCGAAGAAGCCTGCGTTGAGCAGCAGGAAGCTGGGATCGCGCAACGCGCCGCGTAATGCTTCTCCCACCGTACCAACGCTTGCCGTGCCGCCGTTGGCGGCGGCATGCGCCGGCGCGGCGCGGGTGATGACCCGGATAGCCGGGATCGCGGCCAGTCCTGCCGCGCCCAGCAGCACCAGGGCAGGCTGCCAGCCCGCGCCGCCGATCAGCAACTGGGTCAGGGGCAGGATCGTGAACTGGCCGACCGAGCCGCCCGCATTGATAATGCCGCTCGCCATGGCACGGTGTACCTCGGGGATCAGCCGGCTCGCCGCCGACATCAGCATGGCCGGCCCGATCGCGCCGGAGCCGGCAGCGGCGGCCACCCCGATCAGCAGCATCAATGCCATGGCACTGCCCGCTGCCGGCGTGGCCGCGACCGCGGCGGCAAACAGCGTGGCACCGGCGATCATCACCGGGCGCGGTCCCCAGCGGTCGGCGATCACGCCCGCGACCGGCTGCGCCACGCCCCACATCAGTTGCGAGACGCCAAAGGCCAAACTGACGGTGGCATAGCCGACGCCGGTATGAGAGTTGAGTAAGCTGATGAAGAGCGGCAGCGACTGGCGCAGCCCCAGCCCCAGCGCGAAGACCGCTCCAGCCGCGAGGGCGATGGTCAGATGACTGCGGCTGCGCACATGCACGGTGGTGTCCATGAACCTGTCTCCTTTCCTGTGTGTTCCAGGTCGTTCCGGTCCCGATCTTTTGCCGCGCGCGTGGAAGGGCGCGTGGTAGCCTGCGTGGAATTGCCGTGGAATCTCACCGGCCGCCCGATACCGGCATCCCACCTGTGCAGATCCGGATGCTTGGGCCGCTTGGCGTCCGGCAGCAGGGCGTTGCGCTTCCGCTGCCGGCGTCGAGGAAAGTCCGCGCATTGCTCGCATACCTGGCACTTGCGCCACGGCCCGTGTTGCGCAGCCAGTTGTGCGAACTGCTGTGGGAGGTGCCCAACGATCCACGCGGCGAATTGCGGTGGTGCCTCAGCCGGATCCGCAAGCTCATCGATTCCGATGCAAGGCAGCGGCTGCTCACCAGCGGGGAGAGCATCTGGCTAGACCTGGCAGACGGGTTTGTCGATGCGCTGGCGGTCTCGCAGGCCATGGAGGCGGGCGTCACGACCCTGGCGGCGGAGCGGCAGCGCGGCCTGGCGGTGCTGTTCGAAGGGGATTTCCTGGAAGGCCTCGACCTTGCGCGCTGCCCGGCGTTCAGCACGTGGCTCACCGCGCAACGGCGGCGCTTCCGCGCCTGCCACGCCGCACTGCTGGAGCAGCTCGCGCAGGGTGCTGCCGGCGAGGAGACGTTCGGCTACCTGGACAAGTGGCGCGAACTGGCGCCATTCGACCAGCATGTGCACGCCACCATCCTTGCCGCGCTTGCCCGCCAGGGCCGCCTTCGCGAAGGGGAAGAGCATGTCGCCGCAACCACTCGGCTGTTCGAGGCCGAAGGGCTGGACAGCCGGCCGATCCGCAATGCCTGGCGCTCGGCCATGGCTGCATCGGTGGCCGGGGTGGCCAGCCGCACCGCAGTCGTCGAAGTAGCCGGGATCGCCACCGTCGCCACCATCGCTGCCGCCGCCGACGCCTCACCGGCGATTTCGCGGCATGGCTCCATCGCGGTGATGCCTTTCGCCGACCCATCCACCGCGGCGCTGGCGCGCGGCGGCGCTGCCGATGCACTGACGCATGACATCATCACGCGGCTTGCCAAGCTGCGCAGCCTGTTTGTCATCGCACAGGGGACCGTGTTTGCGCTGCATGAGCGCCACGTCGGCGCGCAAGAAGCCGGCCGGACACTGAATGTCGACTACGTCGTGAGCGGCACCGCCAGCACGCGGGAAGGGCGCCTGACCGTGACTGCCGAACTGGCCGAGACACGCAGCGCCCGGATCGTCTGGGCGGACACCTTCCACCACAAGCTGAACGATGCCTTCCTTGTGCTGGAAGAAGTCGGCAACCGCATCGTCGCCTCCATTGCCAGCGAGATCGAGACGCTGGAGCGCAACCGCGCCATCCTGAAGCCACCGGGCTCGCTTGATGCGTGGGAGGCCTACCACTGTGGCCTGTGGCACATGTACCGGTATCGCCGGGCCGACAACGAGATGGCCCGGCATTTCTTCCAGACGGCGCTGCGGCTGGACCCCACCTTCTCGCGCGCCTACGCCGGCCTGTCCTTCACGCATTTCCAGGACGCGTTCCAGAACTGGGAAAAGCGCGGACCGGAAATCGACAAAGCCTACGAAGCCGCGGTGCAGGGCATGATGGCCGATGACCGCGACCCCGCGGTGCACTGGGCGATGGGCCGGGCGCTGTGGCTGCGGGGCCGCCCCGAAGAGTCCGTCGGCGAGCTGGAGCAATCCATCGACCTGAGCCCCAACTTCGCGTTGGGGCACTACAACCTGTCGTTTGTCCGCTCGATCTCCGGCGACCCGCAGGCGGCCATCGATTCATCGGACCTGTCGCGCCAGCTGAGTCCGTTCGACCCGATGCTGTTCGGCATGCTGGCGACGCGGGCGATGGCGCTGGTCCGGCTCGGGCACTTCGAGGAAGCCGCCGGCTGGGCCGCCAAGGCCGCCGCGCGGCCCAACGTCTTTCCGCATATCCACGCCATCGCCGCCTGCACGCTGGCGCTGGCTGACTCGCTGGAGCAGGCGCGATCCCAGGCCGCGGCGATCTACAAGGTCGCGCCGCACTATACGCTCGACGACTTCCTGCTGACGTTCCCGTTCGATGCCGACGGGGAGGCACTGTTCAGGGAAGGGGCGCGGCGTATCGGGTTCCGGTGAAGGCGTTGGCTCTGCGCTGCAACGGCGGCCTTCAGCCGGCCAACTCCCGGTGCAGCGCCAGGTACTCCTGCGACAGCTTGTGCCGCGGGTCAAGGTGGATCATCGGCATGGCGTGCTGGTGCGATTCCCTGATCTTCACCGAGGAAGACAGCCGCGACGCAAGGACCGGCAGCCCCTCGGTGACCAGTTCTTCGACCAGCTTTGCCGGCAAGCTGGCACGCGGCTGGAACTGGTTGATGACGATGCCCTCGACCTCCAGCGCGTCGTTATGGTCTTGCTGGATTTCCTTCACGTTATCGAGCAGCGTGTAGAGGGCGCGCCGTGAGAAATCGTCGCAGTCGAACGGGATCAGGCAGCGCTCCACCGCAATCAGCGCCGAACGGGTATAAAAGTTCAGCGCTGGTGGTGTGTCGATGTAAATGGCATCGTAGGTGGCCTCCAGCTCGACCAGGGCATCGCGCAGCTTGTAGATCTTGTAGCGCGATTCAAGCTTGCCATGCAGCGCGTCGAGGTCGGCATGCGCCGGCATCACGTCGAGGTTCTCGAAAGGCGTCGGATGGATAAAGGACGCCAGGTCCACCGGCTTGAAACTATAGGTCAGGGACGCCTCGAAGAAGTTTGCCGCGCTCGGGCTCGCCTCGCCGGCGCGCGCGCCCATCAGGTACTGGGTCGAATTGCCTTGGGCATCGAGGTCAACGACCAAAGTGCGCAAGCCTTCGCTGGCGCTGATCGCCGCGAGATTGCATACGATTGTTGACTTGCCAACTCCGCCTTTCTGATTGAATACGACGCGCCGCATTGCTTCCCCTGCCAGGACCGTTTTGAAGGCGAAAGCATACCTTAGCGAAGGACGGCGCGGCCACGGCAGAGGTAGCGATTGTGGCGATTTTCACAGCGCGATCTGCATCAATGTCCCGACTTCGACCTGGTCGCGGCGCATTGCCGGGGAGGCAAGGACCGCCGGCGCGAGTTCCGCGTAACTGATGGGGGTAAAGCCCATTCGCGCGAAGTAGCCGGAGGCATTGCTGGTTTGCAGCACGATCGACTCGACGCCCTCGCGACGGACGTCTGCGACGATGGCGGAAATAAGGAGTTCGCCAAGGCCGGCTGAGCGGGCGCGCTGTGCAACCGCAAGGCCTCTGAGCACGCCCGTGTTCTCATAGCGCTCCAGGCCCGCGCAACCCAGCAGGCCGGCGTTATCCCGGATGACCATGTATTGGCCGATGCGGTCCTGAACCCCCGCCACGGATAATGATGAGGCGTGCAGGAGCGCTTTAATGTCCGGCCAGTCCGCCTCGGTAGCATAGTGAGGACGCATAGCGGAAACCCTCGCGTAGTTCGTCCTCTTATCCTACTTTCGAGGGGACATGCTGCCTGTAGGGATTGATCCTTAGGTGAATTTGCCTATCCGGTGCCTATCAGGCCGCCACCGCAGGCCGCGACGCCAGACTGCAGGTCGCGGTTTTGCCGCGAAGATCGCTAGCGCCAGACGAGGGTGGTTTCCCCGAGCAGATGGCCGGGCAAGATGTAGTCGCCATGCTCGATGGCAAGCGACTCGAGTTCGCACAGGACTGCCTCGGGCAGTGCAACCATGTCGAAGCGGCAATAGAGGTATCGCTGCCTGAAGGTCAGCTTCTTTTCACGCAGCCCGCGAGTCAGGGCGTCGGCAGATTCGACGCAAATATGCTCGACTGTCCGATACTGGACATCGACACCGAGCTTCTGGCCAAGTCGCCCGAGTTCGATCGCATCCTCCCACGCTGTCTCATAGTCCAGCTCGACAGTACCTTTCGCGCAGGCGTTGATGTACGCCACTGCGCTGGCCCGGCTGCGTGCAATGAAGGCGCTCATTGGCAAGTCTCCGCGATGGAGTCATCGCGGGTGACTATACCTACGAGGCGGGGCATGACGCAAGCGGCTGAGAGACGCATGACTCGGCTATCCTTGCCGTACCCCCCGCCTGGCGACGGCATGGATGCTGGCATCCCGGTGTCAGTTTCATTGAAAGAGGAGGGCGCCACCGATTATCAATACCGCTAACAGCGCTCCCAGCCACACTGCCTCCGACGCGCTTGTGCGCCGCGCCGCACGGCAGGCCTCGGAATCGGACTTGTGAAATTCGGCCAAGCCGCCAGAGTAGAGCTTCTCCCAACGCATTTCCATCGTCAGCCTCCCTTCGTCCATGACTGCATTCTTCAGTGCAAACCAGGACTTGGCAACGAGGAGAAGGGATGGATGCGGTTAATCCTTTTGGCCGATTGCGGGAAAGACCATGGCAAGTATCCTGTGCGCCGGGATTCTCCGGGACCTTCAGTCCACCAGGAGAAGCTGCAGGTCATGAACCGCCTTGTCTCCGCTTCGAGGCGCCCTGGCGCGCTTGCGGAAAGCCTCGACTGCCTCGCGTATCCGCAGCGCTTCGCGTCGCGAAACCGCCCCCGACCATATCGTCTCGCCCCGGCAGAACACCTGTACTGAATACTTTGGCATATCCCATGCGTGCACCGTCGGCGCACCGCCTTGTGCGAGTTCGGCGGGCACAAGTTTCTTTTTCAACGGCGACTCGATCTTGTAGAGAATGGTTTCCGCCGGGACCACACCACTGATATCCCGGCCGTCATAATGGCCAACCAGGGATACTTCACGACCATTCAGTGGCGCTACCACGAGTCCGTTGAGCAGGAGATAGGATTTGCAGTACAGCAGAAACCGGTTTCGCAATTGCCACACGAAACAAGCCACTGCCGCCGCCACCAGGATGGCGAGAAAGAAGGTTGCTTCCATGTCCTCTCCCTTACCGCGCGCTATGTTTGCCGCTGTTCAGTAGTCTAGGTGAACAAAACAGGCTGGTAAGGCCTTGTGGCGTCGCACCCACAAGTCCAGGACCGGGAAGCTGCCTGGCCGATGGCGTGTTCGGCAAGTCATCGAAACACCGCGCGTTGCTGCATGCCTGTGACTTGCCGCGCGCCTTGTACTTTGGCGTGGATGAACTAAACCTCACGTATCCGCAAGTTTCTCCGGGCAATGGAGCCGAGCATGCATTTCGACAAGCTATTCGTCGCCTGCGCGCTGGTCGCAGCCAGTGGTGCAGCGCCAGCCCAGCCAGAATCCAGCGTGCATGTCGCGTCCGGCGTCGGGGCGGTGATGGCGACGGAGACCGTCAAGACGACCGCGACCGTGGTCGCCATCGACAGTGCCACGCGCACTGTTTCGTTAAAGAACAAGCAAGGCAAGGTTACCGACTTGCAGGTCGGCGACGACGTCCGGAACTTTGACCAGGTCCGCATGGGCGACATGGTGACCGTCGAGTACAAGCAAGCGCTGTCCGTGAGCCTGACCCGGCAGACCGGCATGCGCTCGGCCATCGAGCGGGAGACGATCGAACGCGCGCCACCCGGAGCCAAGCCCGGCGGCAGCATCGGCCGGGAGGTGACCGTGACTGCGGATGTCGTCGCCGTCAACCGCAAGGCCGGCATGGTGACGCTCAAGGGCCCAAAGGGGAAAACGGTCGACGTGCATGTCAGCGATCCGCAGCAACTCAAGGCCATCCGGCGCGGCGACCAGGTGCAGGCGGTCTACACCGAAGCGATTGCTGTGTCGATGACGCCGCAGGCGAGCCGCTGACAGGCAGTCAGGCAGGGCCAGAAGCGGGCGGGCCGTGCTTGCCCTGGGCGAGCCGGCCTAACGCCGTTTGGGACCTGGTGGGGGCGCCACGCGCAGCGCATTGACCACCAGCGAAAACGCGGGCGAAGGCTGCCGGCGGCTCGGGTAGTACAGGTAGTAGCCGGGGAACGGCGGGCACCAGTCCTCCAGCACGCGCACCAGCCGGCCATCCTCAAGGTGCGGTGCGAACTCCTCTTCAGGCAGGAACGCGATGCCCAGCCCCACCACCGCTGCATCCACCATGCCGGGCGACGTGTTGAAGATGAGCTGCCCATCGACCCGCACGTTCAGTGGCTGACCCCGGCGCTCGAAGTCCCACACGTAGAGGCCGCCCGCCGTCTGCATGCGCATGTTGATGCAGTTGTGGTTCACCAGTTCGCGCGGCGTCCTGGGCTTGGGGTGCACCGCGAAATACTCAGGTGAGGCAGCTGCCGCCATGCGCAGTCGCGGCCCGATCGGCATCGCGATCATGTCCTTGTCGATGGTGTCGCCCAGCCGCACGCCCGCGTCGAAGCGGTCGGCCACGATGTCCCGGAACCCATAGTTGATGTCGAACTCGACCTTGATGTCGGGGTATTCGCGCAGCAAGGGCGTGAGCTTGGGCAGCAGCGTGGTCCGAAGGACGTGCTCGCCGCAGGTGATCCGCACCGTGCCGGCAGGCTTGTCCCGCATCTCGGAGAGCGCATCCAGTTCGGCGTCGATCTCATCGAACCGACGGCCGATGGCATCGAGCAAGCGCTCGCCGGCAGCCGTGGGCGACACGCTGCGCGTGGTGCGCGTGAGCAGCCGGATCCCCAGCCGCGCCTCCAGGCCGCTGATGGCCTGGCTGAGGGCCGATTGCGTGACGCCCAGCAGCGAGGCGGCGCGCGTGAAGCTGCCTTCCCGCGCCACCGTCACGAAGTACAGGAGATCGTTGAGGTTGCGTTTGACCATGGCGGAAGTTTCCCATGGGGCATTGATTAGTACAACTAATATGCCTTTTAAGATTTCATTAGCTAGTCAAGGTGACCCGCGCGCGCCAGCATTCAGGGTAGGGAAAGCCAATCGTGCGGGATTTCGCTGCGAGCGCATGCCCGCCTGAGCGTCTCCACACACCAGGTCACCCATTCCGTATCCACTTCCACCTGAAAGGCATCGAACATGCGCACGCAGAACGCCAATGATCGCGAAACCGCAGAAGAGTCCGTCGTGGCTGCCGACCGGCGAGGCTTCCTGAAGGCGGCGGGCATCGCTGCTGCGGGCACGGCACTGCCGATCGGTGCCGCATCGTGGGCTACGCCCGCTGCGGCACAAACGGCACAAACGGCACAAACGGCACAAACGGCACAAACGGCACAACGCCGCGAGACCGGTGGCAACGCGAGCCAGCGGTACACCATCGGGAAGCGCAAGCTGGGCGGCCTGGAAGTGTCGGAACTCGGCTTCGGCTGCATGAGCAACAGCCCCGGCCACTACGGCCCGGGCGTGGATCGCGCGACGAGCATCCGCGTGATCCGCGACGCCTATGCGCGCGGTATCACCTTGTTCGACACCGCCGAGGTCTATGGCCCCTATGTCAACGAGGAACTCGTTGCCGAGGCCCTGGGGCCGGTGCGCAACCATGTGGCCATCGCCACCAAGTTCGGCTTCAAGATCGACGGCACCAACGGCCTGGACAGCCGCCCGGAGCGCATCCGCCGCGTGGTCGAGGCATCGCTCAGGCGCCTGAAGACCGACCGCATCGACCTGTACTACCAGCACCGCGTGGACCTGACCGTGCCGATCGAGGATGTGGCCGGCACCATCAAGGACCTGATCCGGCAAGGCAAGGTGCTGCACTTCGGCCTGTCCGAGCCCAGCGCGCGCACCATCCGCCGCGCCCACGCGGTGCAGCCGGTGACGGCGATCCAGACCGAATACTCGATCATGGAGCGCAGCGTGGAGCGCAACGGTGTCCTGCAGGCGTGCGAGGAACTGGGCATCGGCTTCGTGCCCTGGGGGCCGCTGGGCCAGGGCTTCCTGCCCGGCAAGCTGCCACGGGACGCACAGGCCAGCTTCGACGGCAAGACCGACCTGCGCAAGACCTTCCCGCGCTTCAGCGCCACGGTCATGCAGGCGAACCAGCCGCTCCTCGACTTCCTCCAGCGCTTCGGCGAGAAAAAGGGCGCTACGCGCGCGCAGGTCGCCCTGGCCTGGCTGGCAGCGCAAAAGCCCTGGATCGTCTCCATCCCCGGCACGACCAATCTGGACCACTCGCGCGAGAACCTCAGCTCGGTCAACGTCAACCTCACGCCGGACGACCTGCGCGAGATCGAGGCGGGCATGGCCAGGATCACCATCCACGGTGGCCGCATGGACGCCAGGCAGATGGACCAGATCGGTAAGGACTGATGGCCAGCAAGGTCGGGATCACGGCACGTATCGTGCCGTATGGAGTCGATCGCGGCCCCGTCAATGCACAGCCAGGAAATTAATGGCCACACAAACAGTTGAAGCCCCAGTGGGCAGTATTTCCATTCAGAACGAAGAAACGATGCAGCCGGCGTATTGGGGCGGCGTGTTCGCGATGTCGCTGTGCGTGTTCACGCTGATCGCCTCCGAGTTCATGCCCGTCAGCCTGCTGACGCCGATCGCGGCCGACCTCCATGTCACCGAGGGGATCGCCGGACAAGGCATCGCGATCTCGGGCGCGTTCGCGGTACTGACCAGCCTGTCGATCTCCGCGATCGCGGGCAGCATGAACCGCAAGACCTTGCTGCTTGGATTGACGGCGCTGATGGCCGTGTCCGGTGCCGTGGTCGCGCTGGCATCGAACTACCTGACCTACATGGTGGGCCGTGCGCTCATCGGCGTGGTCATCGGCGGCTTCTGGTCCCTGTCCGCCGCGACGGCCATGCGACTGGTACCCGGCAGCCAGGTGCCAAAGGCTCTGGCGATCTTCAACGGCGGCAACGCATTGGCCACGGTGATCGCGGCGCCGCTGGGCAGCTACCTCGGCTCGGTCATGGGCTGGCGCGGCGCGTTCTTCTGCCTGGTGCCGGTGGCGGCGATCGCCCTGGCCTGGCAGTGGATCAGCCTGCCGGCCATGCCGGCCCAGGAGCGGGCGCCGGGTTCAGGCAATGTCTTCAAGGTGCTGGGCAGACGCCACGTGGCCCTGGGCATGGCCGCCTGCGGCGCCTTCTTCATGGGGCAGTTCGCCCTGTTCACCTACGTGCGCCCATTCCTTGAAACCGTGGCGCACGCGAGCGTATCCACGCTGTCGCTGATTCTGCTGGTGATCGGTGTGGCCGGTTTCATCGGCACCGCGCTGATCGGCGCCGTCCTCAAGCGTGGCCTGTACGGGACGTTGTTCACGATCCCGATCCTGATGGCGGTCATCGCGCTGGCGCTGATCCCCGTGGGGGCGTGGGTTGCCGCGGTGGTGGTGCTGCTGGGTCTGTGGGGCCTGCTGGCGACTTCCGCGCCAGTCGGCTGGTGGAGCTGGATTGCCGAAGCCATGCCGCACGACGCCGAGGCGGGCGGCGGCCTGATGGTGGCGGTGATCCAGTTGGCCATCGCCCTGGGATCGACCCTGGGCGGCCTGCTGTTCGATTCGGCAGGCTACCGGAGTACCTTCCTGGCGAGTGCGGCCGTGTTGCTGATCGCGGCTTTCCTCGCCTTCCTGACCTCGCGTTCGCAAGTCCGGCAAGCGGCCTGAGCCGCGTATCACACCAGGAGAACACATGACCACGCGCCTCAGCGCCTCTCGCCGCAGCCTACGCCGCCCGGCGATGGAAAACCGCCACGCGCGTGGCCTGCGGGCCTTGCGTGGGCTTGGCCTGCTTTGCGGCCTGCTCGTGCTCGGGGGATGTGAGGCCGCCCAGCCCGGAGCGTCAGGCTCGCCCGCCGCCGCTATCCCGGCGGCCACTGTCCAACCGGAGGAGTCCCGCATGTGGATGACCGTCGGCGACCGCCGCTTCGCCATCACCCTGGCCGACACCGACGCAGCCCGCGCATTCGCCGCGATGCTGCCGCTTTCGATCGACATGGCCGACCTCAACAGCAACGAGAAACACGCGGCACTGCCGGAATCGCTGCCCGCGAACGCCAGCCGGCCCGGCACGATCCGCAACGGCGATGTCATGCTGTAGGGGTCGTGCCGAGATGCGGCCAATCCGCTACCATAAGCCTTGCGGTTATATAGAAAGGAAAGAATTACTCAGTTTCGATATAAGCGCGGATTCGCTGGCAGTGCCCTCAAGCGGCGCACCCCAAGTCGCTATGGAGGGGAGAACGCCGCCCCGAGTTGGCGCGCCCGTTTCACCTCGTAGCCGTGCAGGTAGATCGAGGTGGTCGAGATCGACGCATGCCGCAGGTTATCCCGCACCGTCGTCAATTCCGCGCCGCGCGCCAGCGCATGGGTCGCATGGGTGTGCCGCATCCAATGCGGGCTGGCCTGTCGCAGCTTCTCGGCGGCAACCGGGTGGTCGGCCTGGATCAGGTCCGCCGCTTGCACGAAGAACCGCCGCAACACGCCCCATAGGCGCGTGCCGGTGATGCCGCTGGCAAGCTCCTTGCCGAGGCCGCCGATCAACGGGGTATGCGGGTCCCAGCGCGCCCGGGTGACCGGCAGGCCGCGCTCCACCAGATAGCGGTCGAGCGCCACGCGCGCCAACGGCGGCAGCGCCACCTTGCCCGTCTTGGCGCCCTTGCCGACCAGATTGAACCAGTGGTCGCCATGGGGATCGATCTCAATGCCGCCAAGCGTCGCGCCAATGAGCTCGCTGGCGCGAAGACCCGTGGCGTAGCCAAAATCCAGCACGAAGCGCAGCCGCTGCGCCGCTGCGGCGTCCCAGCCGTAGGACCACTCCAGGCCGTTGGCGAGCGTACGCACCAACATCCATTCGCCCTCGGTGAACGCGTGCGACGTATCCAACGGCGCAGTCCGCCCGCTGCCAAGCACCTTGATGCCCGCGAACGGATTGGCCAGCACATAGCGTTGTTGGATCAGCCACCGGTACATGGCCCCGAGCACCGACAAGGCATAGGCGGTCGAGCGTGGCGACAGGCCTTGCGCAAACGGGCGCCATTCGGGCGAGGTGCGTGGCCGCGGCGGTCCCACCCAGCGCTTGTGCGGCGTCGGCCGGCGCAGGAAAGCACGATAGGCAATCGCGTCCTCGGTGGTCAGCGACGACAGCGGCCGCTCGCGCTCGACGATCGCCCACAGGATGAGCCGTTCGGCTTCCTTGCGATAGGCCCTCTGGGTGGCTGGCGACTCGTGCAGCGCGAGCCAGGTCTGGACCGCGTCTTAGTCGTTGTCCGCATTGAGGGTACAGGTTTGCCGCGGCGCGCGAAAGGCCCCGGACGAGCCGTCGACTTCGTGGGGCAGGCGCAGTTGCTCCCAGGGCACGATTTCTCCGCGGTCCGTTACGGCGATCAGCGCGCGGGCGCGCTCGGTGAGCTGTCGGTGTTCGGCAAAGAAGGCTTCGATGCGCCGCGCGCTCGCTGGGCCCAGGCCGGGCACCACCGTCCACCACCGACGCCGGCGCGGAATGCGCACGGTCAGGTCCGCCAGCGTCTCGATGCCGTGCGCGCGCAGCGCGCCCACGGCACGGGCCGGCAGCCATTGACCGATGTCATCACTGACCTGCGGTTCCGGCGGCGGTAGGCGGCGCAGCAAGTCGACCGCCTGGTGGATGGCCTTCGCCCGCCCGACTCGCTCGGCCGCGCCGTGTGCGAACAAGGCGGCCAGGTCCTGGCGCTGCCGACGGCGCGCGAATTCGGCCAGCAGTCGCCGGATGTGGCCGAGGACGCCGCGCGCGGACTGGCCGCTGGCCTTGCGCTCGCCCAGGTAACGCACCACCGCGTCGCGGGCCGACACGCCCTCGTACCAGGCGCGCAGCGCGGCCAGCGACGCCGCATCGGGGAAGTCAGGCGGCGTGGGATGGGCCTGGGGGTTGGCTGGCAGCATTTTCATGTCTGCCAGTTTAGTGCACCGATGAAGCTATTACGATAAGGATAGTTATCGTAATAGATTCGAAGCCGACTGCGTACTTCAGCGGCGCCGGCGATGCCGTTTCCATAGCACGGACATCTTCCATGCCGCAGACACCAGAAAGTAGGTCGTGATCCCGACCACGATGGCCATGATTGCCAGGCCCAGTAGCAGGGGCTTCCCGACGCCTAGGACTCGCCGAGTCGCCATACGAAACCAGCTTTCGTTGGCCGGTTCGTGCTGTGCCTCTGCGCCTTGTGCTGGCGGAGGATCGACCGCTTCCCCGAGAATCGCGCTGCCCACACGCCAGGCGGCATAGTAAATCGGACCGAAGGTCAGCGGATTGGTCACTAGGGTGCTGGCTACTGCGGCGGGCACGTTGGCGCGCAGCGCCACCGCAGCGGCTGCGCTCAGTGGTATCTGTGCCAGCGGGATCAGCAGGCCGAAAAAGAATCCGAGCGCCATGCCGAGCGCCAGTCCTCGCCGGCTCATCTGCCACAATCTGGGGTGGTGCAGCGCTGGACCGAGCCAACGCAGCCATCGGTTACTCCGTATGACCTCGGCGCTGGGCAGCCATCGGCGCAGTCTTCGCATGGGGTGTCTCTGCCTCGATGGGTGTCGTCGCTCGTTCTGCGCCAGAAAGGCTGTCGTGAAATCTATCAGTTCAAAAATAGAAAAGACGATGCAGAAACTCGGTGCCATGCTGCACCAACAACCTCACCACATCCGTTGCGCTCATATCCATACCCATCACTCGCTCTGCCGTGTAGATGCCACCCGTGACCAGTGCCAAAACCGTCAAGCCGATCTTCAAGCTGCCATCCATAACGTCGCCCCCCATTCCGCTGAACCTGAATTCGCAATCGAATGCGCCCTTCAACCGCGGCATGCAATACTGGATCCCGGCGTCGCTTCGCGCGCCTGCATGCGCCCTTTACTGAGCAAGGCCGCTCCAATTGCAGCTCGCCAGCGTTGCGCGAGAATCAGTCTGCGGTCGTCGCACCAGATTCGCCTGCACCTTCTTCCGTCTCAGGCTTCAGGCGCCTTGCATAGATGAAGCCCCAAATAAGCCCACTGACAGCGGCCAGGGCGGATGCCAACAGCACACCAAGCTTAGCAGCGCCAAGGAGGTTAGCATCCGAAAAGGCAAGCGTCGCAATGAAAATGGACATTGTGAAGCCGATCCCCGCCAACAGGCCAATCAAGCAGACGCCGCCCCATGTCACGCCTGGCGGCAGTTTGCACCAGCCCAGACGCACTGCACACCAGCTGACCGACACAACGCCCAGTGGCTTGCCGACAATCAGTGCGACCGCTACACCGAGCAGCACACTTGGCGCGCTGCCCATCCCGAGATCAACGCCATCGAGGCTGACGCCCGCGTTTGCCAACGCAAAGAGCGGCATAATGAGATACGCAACCCAAGGATGGAGTGCCATTTGCACGCGCGTCACCGGCGGCAGCACCTCGCGCTGTGCTTGACGAAGTTGCTTGAGTGGTGCTGCGAGATCCTCGGCCTGTGGTGCCGGACCGCGCGCGCGCGCACGAAGATCATGAAGCGCTTGGGTAGCAGTGTCCAGGGGCCTCTCTCGCGTACGGCCAGGAAGCACCGGCGTCATCATACCGAGCACAACGCCGGCGAGGGTCGGGTGGGCACCTGTTCTCAGCATGCCCCACCATAGAATGCCCCCGGGGATGACGTAAGCGTAGGCGCTCCCCACACCGATCCATTGCAGCCCGAGAACCATCAGAATACCTGCGCCGGCAATCAATAGTCCCGAATAGTCCAGCCCGGCGGAAAAGGCTACCGCTATGATCAGCACGGCGACGATGTCGTCGATAATCGCTAACGCAAGCAGGAACACACGAACATTGCCGGGTATCGCTTTGCCAAGCAGTGCCAGCACGCCGACGGCAAATGCAATGTCGGTCGCCGTCGGTATCGCCCAACCCCCTCGCTCTGGCATCGCTGTGTTCAGCGTAAGATACAGCAATGCCGGGGCGATCACGCCGCCAAGCGCAGCCGCCATTGGTAGTGTCGCCAACTGCAAGTTCGCCAGCGCACCCTCATGGATCTCGCGCCGGATTTCCATCCCGACAACGAGAAAGAAGATGGTCATGAGGGCGTCGTTGACCCAGAAATGGAGCGACTGCGATACCAAATAGGGGCCAACCCCCACCGACAGCGGGGCGTGCCAGAGCGCGTGATAACTCTCGGCTGCTGGCGAATTCGCCCAAAGCAGCGCGATCCCGGCGGCGGCCAGCAACACTATGCCGCTTACGGCTTCGATATGAATGAAGTGCTCGAGCGCCGAGAAGGCCTTTTCAGCCAAGGCCTGCGCGCGCGGCAACTCCTGTTGGGATGGAGGGCGGTCCACGGTCATAGAAGATTCGCGTTGGCGGCCCGACCAACGCGTCAACCTGTCTCACTGCAAGTGCAGCGCTGACACCCTGTAGCGATTCTGATTTTACAGGAAAGACTGATCAATCTCGCACGAGACGCGTACCTTATGCGTCGGGCCAGTACAGTTAGCGGGGAGTCGACACAAACTCACGGTCCCACCGGCGCAGGATGACCTAGCCGCCGGCACACAGATCGACAGCGGTTTCGGTATGCGGCCGCGGATAAGGTGTTGTTGTCCCGGCGGGCCGTTTCGCCAAGCAAGCATTGCCATCTGTTACACACATCTGTATGTCTTGTGCGGGACCGGTATCCACCACACAGCAGACTTGCCCCTTCGCCACACAGGCATTTTCCTGGCGTCGTGTCGGACAACCCGCCAGCAACAGCGCGAGGGTAGTCGCCGCTAGGCATGTCAAAAGGTATTGATTCATATTTTGGAATCAGTTCAGCAAAGGCGCCGTCCCTCAGGTGCTTTGTCCAAGCGCCGAATAGCAACTGAGTGTCATCGCATATCGACCGGCAGCGGAAAGACGATGGTTGAGCTGTTTTCGCCAGTGATCTGTGTGAGCGTCTGCAGATAGCGCAGCTGCATCGCCTCCGGGGCCTTGGCAAGCATCTGCGCAGCCTCGAGCAACTTCGTCGAAGCCTGCAGTTCACCTTCGGCGTGGATCACCTTGGCTCGGCGTTCGCGTTCTGCCTCGGCCTGGCGGGCGATGGCACGAATCATATTCTCGTTGAGATCGACATGCTTGATCTCGACGTTCGACACCTTGATCCCCCAGCCTTCAGTCTGGCCATCGAGCACCTGTTGGATTTCCGCATTGAGCCGTTCGCGCTCGGCCAGGATCTCGTCCAGTTCGTGCTTGCCCAGCACGGAGCGCAATGTGGTCTGCGAGAGCTGGCTCGTGGCATTGAGGAAGTTGGCGACCTGGATGATGGCGAACTGAGCATCAACGACCCGGAAGTACACAACCGCACTGACTTTCACTGAAACGTTGTCGCGCGAAATGACGTCTTGCGGCGGCACGTCCAGTACCACGGTGCGCAAGTCAACTCTCACCATCTGCTGAACCATCGGCAGGACCAGTACCAACCCCGGGCCTTTGACCTTCCAGAAGCGCCCGAGCATGAAGACCACGCCCCGTTCGTACTCTCGCAGTACACGGAAGGATGAAATGACAAGCAGGGCTCCCAAGACGGCAATGCTGGTGGCGCTGACGACGAATTCCATGGTTGCGCTCCACTGGCTGACGCCTCCAACAGATACAAAGGACAAGGTTGATGCGTCCACTATCGCTGGATCACTTACCGGCTAATTTTCGGCCCCGCCGGGCTACCAGGCTTTGTCGGGAGGCGTCCGTTTCTTCAGTCTAGGAAAATGTGCTGCAAAAGCCCAGAGGGCGACAACGCGTTAGCACCGTCGCGCTGCATACGATGAACCACAGCTGGCACCTTCGCGGCTACCTCGCGTCGAACCGTTGAGGCGCTATGCATCCCTGCGGAAGCAAAGCCCACGCGGCGGTCCCTTGACTCCACTCAACACAATGGCCCGTTGGTCCTCCTGATCTGGATATGCCATGCCTGCTTCCATCGAAGACTACGCGCTGATCGGCGATTGTGAAACGGCCGCACTGGTCAGCGCAGCAGGGAGCATCGATTGGTTATGCTTGCCGCGCTTCGATTCGCCCGCCTGCCTGGCCGCGTTGCTCGGTACCCCGGAGCATGGGCGTTGGCAGCTGGCGCCGTCAGCAAGCGAAGGCAAAACCAAACGTTCTTACCACCCGGGCACCATGGTGCTGGAAACCATATTCGACCATCCCGAAGGTGTGGTGGCGATCGTCGACTACATGCCGGTGCGTCAAGGCATGTCCAATGCAAGCGCGCCGGCGAACGTGATTCGTATCGTATACGGCCGGCGCGGCAGGGTACGAATGAGAATGGACTTGACTCTGCGCTTTGACTATGGCGCGACGGTGCCCTGGGTGACACGGCTGACAGGTGAACACGGCATACGCGCGGTGGCGGGACCCGCCATGGCGGTCTTGCGTACGCCCGTTCGCTTGCACGGCGAGGACCTATCCACCGTGGCAGAGTTCACCGTTGAGGCAGGGCAGGCCGTGCCCTTTGTCCTGACGTATTCGGCCTCTCACCTCGCCACGCCGGCACCGCTCGACGCGTTCGACGAACTGGCACGCACCCAGCGCTGGTGGACGAACTGGTCAGACCAATGTGTTGTCGGTGGCGATTGGCACGGACCGGTCAAGCGGTCTTTGCTGACACTGAAGGCGCTGACCTACGAGCCGACGGGCGGCATCGTGGCGGCCCCGACCACGTCATTACCGGAGGCGCCTGACGGAGTGCGGAACTGGGATTACCGCTACTGCTGGCTGCGCGACGCCACGCGTACACTTCGGGCCCTGATGGCGGCCGGATACTATGCCGAGGCGCAGGCCTGGCGCAGCTGGCTGGTACGCGCGGTGGCGGGCAGTCCCGAGCAGGCCCAGATCATGTACGGTGTTGGCGGCGAGCGCCATCTGTGGGAGTGGGAACTCGACTGGCTGCCTGGTTATCGCGGGGCACGGCCTGTTCGCGTAGGCAACCTAGCTTCGACACAACTTCAGCTCGATGTCTACGGAGAGGTGCTTGACACCCTCTTTCAGGCTCGCCGTGGCGGATTGCCCCTGGAACAAGCCTCTTGGGCCCTACAGCGGGCGCTGGTCGAGCATGTCGCATCGATCTGGACCCAGCCGGATGCAGGCATCTGGGAAGTCCGCAACGGACGCCATCAGTTCACGTTCTCCAAGGTCATGGCATGGGTCGCGCTGGACCGGGCGATCAAGACAGTCGAACGTCATGACATGCCGGCGCCCATCTCGCGCTGGCGGAGGGTTCGCGCAGCCATTCACGCGGACGTGATGGCCAACGGCGTCAACCCGGCTCGCCACAGCTTCGTCCAGCGGTACGGGGGCAATACCTGTGACGCCAGCCTGTTGTTGCTGCCGATGGTCGGGTTCATCGACGGCAAGGATCCGCGCATGCTTGGCACCATCCGTGCGGTTGAAGAAGAACTGCAGGAAAATGGCCTCGTACACCGCTACGTTGCGTCACGAGCACCGGATGGACTGCCGGGCCAGGAAGCAACCTTTCTGGCCTGCAGCTTCTGGCTAGCCGATGCCTATGCGCTGGCGGGCCGCTGGAACGACGCCCGAAACTTGTTCGAGCGCCTCCTTTTGCTGCGCAACGATGTCGGTCTGCTCGCCGAAGAATATGATCCGGTCATGTGTCGCATGGCCGGAAATTTCCCGCAGGCGCTGTCCCATATTGCGCTGGTCAACACGGCCTTGCTCTTGGATCAGCATGGCAGATTAACGAGGTGAACACCTGCGCTTTCAAGGGAAGCGAAGCGAGCAAGACCGGCTGGCGATTACAGCAGGAAACGTCGAAACTTAGATAGGACCAAGCACATCCATGGACCCGCGCACCGCAAATCGATGGCGTTGCATCGTAGCTGGTATTCTCGGACTGGCCTTGGGGATTGGGGCCACCAATATGTGGTATAGCCCCCTACTCACCAATACGACGGATACGCTCAGAGCGTTTGGTGAGAAGCTGGACGTCAGCGAGGCACGATTCCGGTCATGCCAGGAGAGCGTCGCGCTCGCAAAGAAGGCGGGGCAGGACCTGACGGCGACCCTGACCGAACGGGTGAGCCAGGCGGAAGCGGCGCTTGCCACTGCGCAAGACGATATGGCTCTTGCCAGGAAGCAAGCCGAGTTGGCGCAAAAGTGGGCGAACGATCAGCCGCGCCGACCGTTGGTCGCGGATTCGGCCAACGCATGCGAGAAACTCGACGACTTGCTAACCGACACGATCAAGCGTCGGAGAGAACAATGAGACTTCCGATGCAGGCCGGCTCCCCAACGCTTTGGAAAGGTGCGGTCTATTGTGCGCAGTGCATCACGATTCTGCTCGCGGGATGTGCAGCAGAGCCCAAGACGGCAGTCCACACGCCGCAGATCCGATGTCAGGTGCAGCAGATTGATCGTCCGGCATGGGCGTTGGACTCGATCGATCCGGAGGCCGACATTTACACCAAAGGCAAGGCTGCATTGGCAGAAATCGAGCAACGGATTCGGTATGAGGAGAGGCTCGAGGCAGCGATAAGGGCTTGTAGATAGCTATGTCGTCGCAGAGGTAGCGAACTGCTCCCCATATCGCGCGTCCAACTGATATTAGCGCCTTACTCACGGCCCGCAACGGCCTGCAGTTCCGCAATCATGACAATCGTGGCCCTCCCGAGCGATGGCTCGCCGCACTGCATCGCGGCGGCGCGAAGGCTCGTGACTCCCGGCCTGTTCGAAAGGCCCTTGCAAGTCCATCTGATCCACGCCTTCCCAGAACTTACCGGTAGACCACAAGCCTATTTCTCCAGAACACAGATGGACCAATGGGCGAGCGAGGCGGCGGAGGAAGCATTCATTCCGATGCGGCCCATCCTCAGAGTGTCGCAATGCACTGTCACCGAACACTGCTGCGTCGGCGAAGCCGCCCCTCTGATCCTGGAGGTTGTCCGCGCCTGCCACGCCGATCTGATCGTGATGGGCACGCACGGACGCGGGGCCTTCCTGGCGGCGATGTTGGGTTCAGTCGCAGCGCGTGTTCTGTCGACGGCACCCGTGCCGGTGCTGCTAGTGGCCAGCCACCTTTATCAAGACCTGCACGCATAGTCCGGAAGCGGTTGTCGACCGGCCCGCGCGATGGACGGCGCCGCCCGGAACCGGCGTGATCGAGCGTCGTCAAAACTTGTATGGTGCTAGGTGAAGGGTACAACTCCCACGCCTTGCCGCTACACGAAATCGGACGAAGATGCTGCGTTCTCTTCTGGCGTGTGCGTTGCCTGTCATGGTCGCGGCTTGTGCCCAGGGACTGGACCGGCACATGGCCACCCCTCCGGACCTCGCCCGCGTGATCGGGACATCCGGTAGTGCTGTCGTGAGTATCAGCGCGAGCTCCGACGGGCGTTCCTATCTCGGGCAAGCGCCTCCGGGTCCGGCCTTTGGTGATATCCGTATCCGGTGGTCCCAACGCGCATACTCGGGTGCATACTCGCCATTAGACAATACTCAGAAGGTTCTTGGTGGCAACGGCTCCGGATTTATCTTCAGCCAGGCAGGGTTGATCCTGACCTGCGCGCACGTGGTCGAGAGCGCCATGTTCGTGCGCGTGAAACTCCCCGACCGTCGTGAGTTCGATGCCACGGTGGTTGGAAGCGACCTGCGCAGCGACATTGCAGTCTTGCGCATTCAGGGCGATCACCTCCCTGTCGTGACGATAGGCGATTCATCACGGGTCCGCGCCGGGAACTGGGTCGTGGCAATCGGCGCGCCCTACGGCTTTCAGAACAGCGCCTCATTCGGCATTGTCAGCGCCGTCAGACGAACTATCACCGCCGGCTCCGCTGCGATACCACTGATCCAGAGCGATGTGGCTGTAAATCCCGGAAGCTCCGGTGGGCCGTTGTTCAACGCTAACGGTGAGGTCATTGGCGTCAATACCCATATCTTCACGCTGACAGGTGGATTCCAGGGCCTGTCCTTCGCGATTCCGATCAACCCGGCCATGCGCATCGCGCAACAGCTTGTTGCATCCAGCCATGTGAAGCGCGGCCACCTTGGCGTCGGCGTGCAGGATGTCGACCACGACCTGGCCGAGGCCTTCGGCTTACCGGCCGTTGCGGGTGCATTGATCGACCTGGTGGAACCGGACAGCCCCGCCGCGCAAGCGGGTGTGAAGGTTGGCGATGTGATCGTACAGATCGGCGATGCCCGGGTCGCCGACGCGATGGCGCTGGCCATGGCGGTCAGCGACCTGCTACCGGGAAGCAAGACCCGGCTGCAACTGGTGCGAAATGGGGTTCCACAAGCCATCGCTGTCGTCATCGGCGCACCTCCGTCGCTCGCTTTCCCGGCGAGCCCCGTCCAATCGGATGCCGTGGGCGCAAATGTTCCGGAACTCAAGGTACGTCGTCTTGCCGCATCGGAGGCTTATGCAAGCGGCATAAGCGGAGGAGTACTGGTTGAACAGGCCAGGGGCTCAGCGCGCCGAGCGGGAATTCTACCGGGTGATGTGATTCTCGCCGTCAATGGCATCGCAGTCACTACTGCGGCCCAACTGCATTCCGCCATGGCGACCACGGATACGAAAGCTGCGCTGCTGGTGCTCCGGGGAGATGTGCGAACCTATATTCCCGTTGACACCAGTCAACATAGTGATTTCCGGCAGCACGAATTCCGCCAACCTGGATTCTTCGAGTCCGCCATCTGAAAAGTCCGTCCTCCTACGGACATTTGCATTGTGAGCACTCTGCCGCGGCAGCGTCCCCGGTCGGATGTCATTTGCGCCTGAATGCAACGACCTCTAATTGCATTCGCTTGAGCCCCACCGGACACCGGTTTGCCATCGGTCATGGAATGCGAAGACATGTCGGTGCTGATCGAAAGTAGTGGGCGAAATGGGATGGCGTCGCAGGTTCCAACAAGTCCGCTGTCACACGCCGGGGTTCCACTCAGGCGGCGATTCGGTCATGTGCCATGTCATTGCGCCGATGGCACCTGCAGAGCCAAGAACAAGGTATCTGGCCCCCGTCTGACCAGCAGGGCAACCGATTTTCCATGATGACTTTTCAACAGCGATTCCAGTTGCGATACGCCTTGCACCGGCACGTCGTTGAGCCTCAAGATGAGATCCCCTGCTTGAATGCCCGCGCGCAAGGCTGCACCTTCGGCACGCTGTACCAGCGCGCCACCTTCGATACCCAGGCTGCGGCGTTGCATGGTCGGAATCTCGCTCAAGTAGAGTCCTGTCTTCGCCGCCGACGTTGCACCAGCACCGGCTGCCGGCGATGGCGCAGCGAGCTCCACCGTCGTGATCTTGATCGGGACATTGCGGCCCTTGCGCCAAATCTCTGCCGTCACCGTCGTGGCCGGCTTGACTCCTGCTACGAGGCGCGCGAGGTCAGCGGAGCTTTGCACCGGCTGTCCATTGAGTGAGAGCACGATGTCGCCCGGCTGCAGGCCGGCCTTGTCGGCTGGTCCGCCTCGCTCTACGTTTGCCACCAGCGCGCCGCGCGGCTCCTGCAGACCGAACGACGCTGCCAGACCGCGCGTGAGTTCCTGCGCTTGAACGCCGATACGGCTGCGCGCGACCTTGCCGGAGGTGCGCAGCTGCTGCGCCACATCCATAGCGATGCCGATCGGGATCGCGAATGACACGCCCATGTAGCCCCCAGTGCCGCTGTAGATCTGGGAATTGATGCCCACGACTTCGCCGCGCATGTTGAACAGCGGGCCGCCCGAATTTCCGGGATTGACGGCTACATCGGTCTGGATGAAGGGCACGTAGCTTTCGTTGGGCAAGATGCGCCCCTTGGCACTGACGATGCCAGCCGTCACACTGTTCTCAAAGCCGAAGGGCGCGCCGATAGCGGCCACCCATTCCCCAGCTTGGAGATGGCTGGCATCGCCGATCCTGACCACCGGCAGGCCGGCGGCCTCGACCTTGACCAGCGCCACATCGGTATAGGCATCGGCGCCCAGCACCTTAGCCTTGAACTCTCGCTTGTCGGTCAGCCTGACGGTGACCTCGTCAGCATCGGCCACCACATGGGCGTTGGTCAGGATATAGCCGTCTTGGCTGATAATGAAGCCGGAGCCCAACCCGACCGACAGCGCCTCACCAGGATCGGGCAGTGGTAAGAAGCGACGGAAAAACTCGAAGAACGGATCGCCTTCCGGAATTGGAGGCATTGTTGCCTGTCCGCGAACGGTGCGCCGGATACTGATATTTACGACTGCCGGTCCCTGCTGCCGCACCAGGTTGACGAAGCTGGGCAATTCGATAACGGATGCTTGCCCGCTGGGTGGGGACGCAGCTTGCGCCACGCATCCCAGAGGAATCATAAGCGTCAGCAGCATCACGGTGCCGCGAAGGACACTTCGAACAGAATGACATCCAGGATCCATAACCGCTCCGGTAATGGCGAACGACTTATGAAGCGATAACAGGCAAGAGCGGTGCCGGGAAAGGCGGCATCCTACTCCAAGGCAGGATTGCTTCCCCGACAGTGCGTGGCGACACTCGTCACGTGCAGAATCTTTCGCGGCACCCAATAGAAATCCTGCGCATCGTTGCTAACATAAGTTACAAAATGTTGTAGAAAGCTCTTCGCGCTATCGCAATACGGCCATACGGACGTTCGGCTGACGTCGGTTTGGCGTGTACGGTGTTGAACAGCTTCGGTGGTGCAGCGTGCTTGCTAACGCTCTGCACACTGAGAGCAGCCCATGCCAAGGCTGGAGTACACGGAAGGCGTAAGCAGCTAGCCCGCGGAACACAGTTGCGACACATCTGGCGCTCATCCACAAGAAGCCTCCCGAACGACATGCTTCCGGCGCATGTGCCATGCTGTGCGCGGGTCGGGCGGGCACAAAGGCACCTGCGCTACACACGTCCCGATGCGGATTCCGATTGCTGGCCCTCCGAAGCGCAGAAGTCGCTGTACCAGGGTAGACAAGCTGCTACCCGGCTCCACGGAGCACCTGTCGTCTGGCGATTGGCATGGATGATGCGCTTCCAACGGGCAGGGTAAACCGAAGTCATTGAAGGGGATTTTGCTATGAACAGCAGATTGATCTCTCTCAGAGCGGTTCTCGCGTTGGCGATATTCGCAACCTGCACCTTCGCGGTAGCGCAGGAAACGACGACCATTAAGCCACAAACGACGCCTTCCGGCATTGAGTATGTGAGCGGCGGAATCGGCGATAGACAGCAAGACGCGATGAAGGTCCTGCGCAAGGATTACAACCTCCGGCTTACCTTCGCGCGCCCGGGAAGTGGAGAGTATTTGGCCGATGTCAGGGTGACGATGGAGAACGCCGATAATGCGAAGGTCCTGGATACTACGTCCACTGGCCCTTTGTTATTCGTCAAGTTGCCGCCTGGCGCCTATCGCATCACGGCCGAATTCGAAGGACAGAGTCAAGTAAAGAAGGCCACCATCCGAGATGGCCAATCAAGGGGATTGGTGTACCGCTTTGCTAAGAAATGATTGCCGGACCGTGGAGCGCTTCGCAAGGCCGTCCGGGATGACATGGCTTTCGAACCAAGAGAAAATGACGATGGCAGGGCATGCTCGCTTCGGCGTTGAGCGGGTGAACCAGCCGTTCTGGCCAGCCTGCAGGCCCATGCGAGCGCTCCAGCTTCAGGCGGTGGCGCGACATGGGCTTGGATTCGACGAAGTTGCCGGTCGTATCGCTTACATGGGAACGTAGTGCGCCGCAGGATGGACCCCCATCTGCGCCATTCAGGCACTCGCTTGTCGCAATGGCATGTGCAGACGCAAACGTGCAATCCGGTCCCATTCGCCGTAATGGCCTTCGATGCGACCCAATGGGATGGAAAGAAAGACCAGTGCCACCCCGAGCAAACCGGAAGCCGCTGCTCCCAAATCGGTGTAACCCTGGATTACCCATGGCGTTGTCATCAGCCATACGCCGAAGCCGATATTCAACAGGCGTAACGGCCGCGCGACTTCGCCCCACGCCATGATCGTGACGGTAACCACCAAGGACCCAAGGACATGATCATTGCTGGCCGCTACGCCCGACGCATCGAAAAGAAGGCGGCTGCACATCAGCGCGACGCCAATAACGCAGCTTGCGAGCAAGGTCCAAGGCAGATTGACCCCCGAAAAAAGCATTTCGCGTACCACGGTGCCAGCAGGGGCCGCAAAGTCGTCTGAAGTATCGACGCTGCCGCCGTCCATGGAATCGCCGCGCATCAGTACGTACCACCACTTCTTGCCCTGCTGCCGCCGATCTTTCAGGAATTGCCAGGTCGCGAGGATCTCGTCGAACGAGTATGGAATCTGCAGCAACATCGCCAGCGCGCCAACGAGGCACAGCGCGCACCACGTTCCGATCCAGATCGGCTGGATGATAATGAAGCCGATACTGACGACGCCGAGTGGTACGATCAGGATGCCGAACAGCAGGACGAGCCACGGCATCGTGCGCCAGCGCCGCTTGTCGCCAATCACGCCCGTAATGATTTCCAGCACGTATACGGTCGCGCCGAGTCCTGCATCTGCGACTGGCCATGCCTCTGATACCGACGAGGTCACGATGCGCTCGGTACCGTCGCCAAAGAGTGGATCCCAGGCGGCATCGATATGCCCAAGCTGGTAAGCGGCGAGATAACGCGAAATAAACAGGCCGACGAACGCAAGTGCGATGATCGGCATGCGGTTGGTCCATCCTGATGGACTATAGTCCCAGCCCGGCAGCGTATCCGGCCCCCCGATGCGGGCCATCGGGTTGATGCCGGGCGCGGACGGAATAGCAACCGAGAGCGCGATGGCAAGCGCGCCGACCAGCGTATCGTTGGCGTACGCCGCCGCGCTAGGTGTCCAGAACAGCAGTGGTGCAAATAGCAGCCACAAGCCAAGTCCTGCCACGGTCCAGCGTGCCCATCCGGCATCCCGCGACAACGACACCAGCCCGAATAGCACAATTAGCATTCCGGTGACGACATCGCTGATGGTCATCCACGTATCGGAGTAAGCCAACCCGCGCCCCGTGGGCGTGATGAGTTCAACCGCCAGCATCCAGTTGTCCGCGTAGCCCAGGATAAACGGGCTCGTAGCCAGCCACAGCCCCAAGGCAACATTTGCGAAGTGGCACCACAGCGTGCGTTGATGTTCGGAGCGGTCCAATGCGTGGTAATCGGTGATGGCATCAGGGCTCGACGATCCATGGTCCGCGCTATCCTCCAGCCACAAAGGCAACGGCAACTTGTTACGCTGATACCAGTGCTTAGGATCCTGAAGTAAAGCTCCGATCATTGCCGGCAGGCTGCGGCGCAAGCTGTGCCGGGGTTGCCATCCGAGCAGGCTTTCGGCGCGCCCGACGTCGAGTTCATAATGGTCATCCGCTAGTCTGACCATGAATGGCTTGACGAACGCTTCCTCCCCGCGATCAATGGCATCCGGGATCATCGCCTCCGCCTTGTCCTGCAGCCACGCGCCGGTGGCCGCGACGGCTTTCGGGATTTCGTTCGTGTCCCATGTTTCGCCGTGCACCAACTGCCCAATCAGGTTCTGCAAGGCTTCATAGCTTTCCGTCACTGGCTCGCCAAGTAGAACCGTGACTTCCGGAGGCAGGTGCGCGCGCCGCTCTACCGCCTTGCGGAAGGCCGACGCTACGTCTTCCAGATGGACGCATGCTTGCCCGCGCGACACATCGCCGGGATACAGGCGACTTTGCAGCTGCCGCTCATAGATGCGTTGAATCTGATAGGCCAAGCCAGGCAGCTCGCAATGATCGCTATAGACGCCGGCGATGCGGAAAGTCAATGCCGGGATGCGGCCGCGCTCGGCATGTAGAACACGCTCAGCTGCGAGTTTGGACTCCGGATAGGGCCATGCCGGCTTAAGTGGGGATTCTTCGTTGATAGGCTGGCCAGGAGCCGTCGGTGCATGGACGAGCATGGTACTGGCATAGATAAACTGCTCCACCTCAAATGACTGCAATGCGCGCAGTAGCCGTTGCGTCCCTTCGACATTTACCGCTTCGTACTGCGGCTTCGGTTCGCCTGAAAAATCGTAGAAGGCTGCAAGGTGAATGACCGCGGCTAGGCGGGTGCCGTAATGCCGGCGTGCCTGCGCCAGTGCCTGCTTGAGCGATTCGCTGGATGTGATGTCCGCATCGATGCAGTCATTCCCCTGCTCGTGACATTCACGTTCCAGCCCAACGATCGTATAAGCCCCGTCCAACTCGGCGGCGATCGCCTTCCCAAGCCGACCTTCGGAGCCGGTGATCAGAATGGCAGGCTTTTGCGAAACCATGGCCTTCCCCTAGGGTGAGCAGGCAGGATGAGCGCAAGCAAGATGCGCACCTGACGTTCCATTACGATCAGAAAGGCGGCCAAACTGGCGGGCTCCGCTAGTTATCGTCGCCTTACGCGAATTGCGAAGACGTAGCTACCGTAGTGATGGGAGGGCCCGCCGCACACGCGGATTCAGTCAGGCCACAGCAGGTACAACGCAGCAATCAAGACGAGTCCTACTACAATGCTCAAGTAGTAGCGAATCCCGTGCAAGGGTTGCTCTGGATGACCACGGCGATGAAAAATTAGCTTCATGATGATGAACTTCCTGCGCCGCAGCCGATAGGATCGGCGAACACGCGCTCGATATGTTCGTCCGCTCGATGCAGGGTGCGTGGCGCTGTTGCCGCATTGGATTGCGATCCCGGGTAACCTCCAAGCCTTCATACTGTACATGTCGTCGACCCGATAACCACGTCTCCAACCAGCTTCCCATGGGCACCGATATACCGATACACGAGCGTTACCCCCAGGCGAGTCAATGCTGGCACATCAGGATTTCGGCAGATCTGCCGTCCGATGTCCTTGTGTACCATCGACATGGCATCCTGCGTGCCGGCGCGGTCCGCATCAAATCCGCTCAGTCTGACGATAAAGGTGAGTCGCATTCCGTCGTTGCTACAGCCCATGAATTCACTGAGTTCATCGATTGATCGCGGTGTCTTGCTAGCAACCTCTTCGCAAGCATCGCGCAATGCATGACTGGCCGCCTCGGCACCGCGCTGCAATCCGCCTGTGCCATTCATACCGATTTCCTGGCCTTCTACCAGACCGACTAGCAGGCGTGCCAACGGCGACAGATCTTCAGGGATCGGCTGCGACCCTTGGGCCGAGCAGCTCAGCCAGAAGAGCACTATGCCCAATAAGGCCTTTCTTCTCGGTGTCATGGCGCGTCCAATGTGCAGCGCGTAATGCTGGCCATCACGACCCGCGCCACTAAGTTAGCCGTGGTGCGGAACCTTCCCAAAAGCGGACAGAAAGGCCGGATAGTGCGAAGCAAGATTTACAGTCCGTATATTGCTTCGTCACCATCCCGGCCGCGTAGTTCCGAACGCACTAGCGGTTGCCCTATTATTCGACAGCTTCTCCAAGCACGCGACACGCTTACCGAATTCGATGACGACCTGGCTGCGCCATGTATGGCTGTTTTGAATCCGCTACGCTTGGCTCAGCGTTGATGAACGTACGTCCCAGGCGCGTCCGCCAGAATAGGCAAGCCACGGCGTGGCGCCCCCATCGTTGGAGGTGCGACGCGATCGCCCGATGACCTCGCTTGCAGCCAGTCGACCCATGCTGGCCACCACGAGCCTTCGCGGTATTCGGCCCGCTCGCTCCACCGGTCCGCGTGAAGGCACGGATCTTCCGCCGCCTTGTGCGCGAGCCGGTAGTGCCGCCGCGGATGCCCGGGCTCGCTGACGATCCCGGCATTGTGGCCGCCACTGGTGAGTACGAAAGTTACATCAGTGTCGCTCAGATAGTGGATCTTGTAGACGGACGGCCATGGTGCGATGTGATCCCATTCCGTGCCGACGGCGAAAATCGACGCCCGGATGTTCTGGATTGCAACCGGATGTTCGTCCACCACGTACCTGCCGGCAGCCAGGTCGCTGTTCAGGAAGAGCGACCTGAGGTATTCAGAATGCATGCGGTAGGGAAGCCGTGTCGCATCCGCATTCCAGGCAATGAGGTCGCTCATCGCAGGCGGCTCGCCCATCAGATAATGGCGGAGCAAACGCGACCAGATGAGGTCGTTCGATCGCAATAGCTGGAAAGCTCCTGCCATTTGGAACGCCGGGAGGTAGCCCCGTTGCCACATCAGGCCCTCCAGGGACTCGAGTTGGCTGTCATCGATGAACAGCTCGAGTTCTCCCGGTTCGCTGAAATCTGTTTGGGCAGCGAGCAGCGTCACGGAGGCGAGCCGATCATCCTCCACATGCGCCATCGCGGCGGCGGCAATCGACAATAGCGTGCCACCGAGACAGTAGCCGATTCCATGGACTTTGCTGTCTGGCACGATCGTGCGAATAGCGGCAAGCGCGGCCATTATCCCCAGACGGCGATAGTCGTCAAGTCCGAGATTGCGATCGGCAGCTGTGACGTTGCGCCAAGAAATGCAGAAAACTGTAAACCCTTGGCCGACGAGATAGCGAATGAGCGAGTTTTCTGGTGACAGATCCAGGATGTAGAACTTCATGATCCATGCCGGAACGATAAGTAGTGGCTGCCCGTGGACAGTGTCGGTCGACGGCGCATACTGGATGAGTTCAATCAGGTGGTTCCGGTAGACGACTTTGCCAGGCGTGACCGCAACTTCCTTGCCGACCCGGAACTTGTCGGCGCCGGCAGGCGGCTCCCTGTTCAGATTCCGGCTGAGGTCATCCAGGAACCGCTGGAAGCCATCGATAAAGCTCCATCCCCCTGTCCGCAACGCATGATTGATCACTTCCGGATTGGTGAAGATGGAATTGGACGGCGAGAAGACATCCAGCATCTGGCGAGTCGAGAACGACACGACATTTTCATGGTGAGGGGAGACACCAGGCGTGTCATGGGTGGCGTCGTGCCACCATTGCTGCGTAATCAGGAAGGTCTGATACCAGAGGGAGAATGGTGGCTGTGCCCAGACGTCGGCGCGAAACCGCGTATCGCCTGGAGGCGGCTCGATGCAAGGTGGCGTGTTGCCGCCAACCAGCATTCGGCGCAAGGCATGGGCTACCAGCCGGGCCGACATCAGCCCTCCCCTGATGACAAGCTCGGCTTGTTTCCCAGGAGACCGGGCAAAATGTACCAGCCAGTCGGAATAGGCCAGCCACAACGCAGTGGGTGAAATCCCGCCACTTGCACTTGCCGCCACGGCGGCGGCAATGCGGTCGACTGCGCGAAAAAACTCGAGCTCGCCCGGCTCATCGTGATGCGGTGCTTGCAAATCTGGAGTCGCTGGCCTCGAAGCCGCCTGAGGGTCTCTGGGTTCTACGGGTGTTCTGGCCTCAGACTGTGGATTCGTCACGACGGGTCTCCCGACAATGTGTACACGCGCACTAAAAGTGCAACCGCATGGGCCAGGAAAGGACGCATTCCCGAATGCAAACCACCTTGGCGGAATTGCCCGAGTTGCTGGCGATGAAGGTTATGCGGAGCTGAGGCGTACGTAAGCTAACCTTAGTTATAAATGTTCGGTCAGCACCTTGCCTCGTTTGGCGAAGGATAACCCATGGAATTAGAGCGGCAGCGTTCCCAGCGGGCCCTGTTCAACCCGCTTGCCCTATGGGGCGAATGGATTGGATCGATGCCGTTTCGCGGAATGCTGCAGCTGGCAGAGGCCTCGAAATCCCAGCAATTTAGGCATTGCTATGGGCTCTTCCAGCAAGCCATCAAGGCACTTGGTCCGCCGGCGTTTGACATTGAGCAGGTTGAGTTCGATGGTCGGAAAATGCCGGTAGAAGAGTCGGTGGTGGCGGAGACCGAATTCTGCCGGTTGCGCAGCTTTTCTTGTATGCGGGACAGAACTAGCAAGTCGGCACGCCGCGTCCTGCTCTGCGCGCCGCTGGCCGGCCACCACGCCATGCAGTTGCGTGAAGTGGTGCAATCGTTACTGCCGTATGCGGACGTCTATGTCTCCGAATGGGTGGATGCCAGGGACATCCCTACTACAGCGGGAGATTTCTACCTGGAGGATGTGGTGCTGACGTTGCAGGACTTCATAGTGAAGTTGAATCCCCAGGGGCTGGATGTGTTGGCCATCTGCCAGGCGACCGTACCAGCCATTGCCGCGATCGCTCTCCTAGTTGACTCAAACTACCCTGAGCCGCGCTCCTTGGTATTGCTCGGTGGGCCCATTGATCCACGCTCCAATCCAACTCCACTTACCGGCATGGCGCGAAGCCTGCCTCTGAGCTGGCTCGACGCACTAGGTACCCACGTTGTACCCGCGGGATACCGGGGGGCGGGTCGTCGAATCTATCCGGGTTTCCTGCAGTACCCCTCCCTGATCATGGCGCAACCGGAGCGGCAGCTTTTCCTCCTGTGCGAATACATGCGGAGCCTGGGAGGCAGTGACACGCAGGCAGCATGCGACGCCGAACGATCGATCGCACACAATGGCGCCATGCTCGACATGCCGGCGGAGTTCATCCTCGATACTGTCCGCGTTGTATTTCAGCAAACGCTGCTACCCAGAGGCATGTGGCGCGTGGCAGGGCGCTTGGTACGCCCCGGTCAGCTATGCGAGACCCGCTTGCTAACTATAGAAGGGAGCCGCGACACGATTTCGGGAGTCGGACACACCCACGCCGCCCAGGATTTATGCGTGGGCGTCCCGGGGGAGCGCCGGCGCCGTATCACCATCGCAGGTTGCGATCACTATGGCCTATTTGGCGGACCCAACTGGCGCGCGGAAGTCTATCCGGCAGTTCACGATTGGTTGGTTGGCTAGTCCATCGCGTGATTGAATTGCGCCCAAAGGAGTCAACGCGGTGCTTCATAGTTTCGTTTGACTGGTACAACGCATCTGGTGCGCGCGAACCAGCTTGTCGATCAGCCCGAGCCAGGCGGCTAAAATTGGCGTGTACAACATCAGTGAGAGAACGTCGCGAGCTACTTACTGCTGTGCGTTTTCGCAGGTGCCTGATCTTTAGCGCGTGAGCGGGCCCTTTCCCTTCTTTCTTTTCCCTTTGGCTGTGGCAGGCCTGATTCCTCCACATTTGGGTTGCGCGCGGAGCATAAAGTGGCGTCTCCACCTTGATGGAGCGCAAGTATCCCGGAATCTTGCGGCTCCTTTCGCAGCATCGTCTTCTATAGTGTCAGGCAGATGTCAAGAAAGGCTGGTGCTGCGTACCAGGCTTGGTCCGTCAAATTCTGCCGGAGACAAAAGATGCTAAGTCCCCACGAGATTGCAGCCCTGATGGTACTGAATGACGCGGAGGCTTCCTGTGAACTGGACCCCTTTGACATTGGCGCCCTTGTCGAACGCCGGTTGGTCCGTTTCGAAGCTGCGACGCCACGCCAGAGTCAGATCCAGGTGACCGGGAAAGGCCGACAACTTCTGGAGGCGATCAGCAGAGACCGCTGAGCATAGGGCTCAGTGCGGTGAGAGGGTGTCGGCGTTTGCTTCCGCTGATGCTTTCTCAGCAGGAACGTCTTAGTTGCATTTGCTCGGCCGGATCGCGACATCCCGGTTTCCACGTCGGTTGTGCCTCGCGCATATCGGGGGAAAACGACTGGGGTCGAAAGCGTCAATCTGCTCAACGGTCGCCCCTGCCAGTGGCCGCATTTGGATGGCAGGCTAGTTCGGCTGTGCTCAGCTCCGCTCACGCAGCCAATTGATCAGCCCTCCCGCGCGTAGTATTGCCACCTGACGTGGCGAGAGACCATGAGTCAATAGCAGGCACTCGCCGCGGTTGGCGATGCTGGCCTCGATCTCGGTTCCCGTGGCAAGAGCCGTATCTAGGTGCTCGAGCACGAGCACGTCGCCTAGCGCAAGTCTGTCGTAATCAGCCGCATCGCCAAACCTTAACGGAAGGATCCCAAAGTTGACCAGGTTCTGCCAGTGGATGCGGGCAAAGCCCCTGGCGATTACCATTCGCAGTCCAAGATACCGGGGTGCGATTGCCGCGTGTTCGCGACTCGAGCCCTGGCCGTAGTTCAGCCCGCCAACGATCGCGTGATCGCCAGCTGCCCTTGCGCGCGTCACATAAGACTTGTCGATTGGTTCGTAGACAAACTCGCTGATGGCAGGAATGTTGCTCCGATAGGGGAGCACGGCGGCGCCCGCCGGCATGATGTCATCCGTGGAAATGTCGTCGCCGACCTTAAGCAGCAGTGGCAGCCTGATCTGCCCCGGAAGCGGCTCAAAGTCAGGCAACGAAAGAATGTTCGGACCCTTCACCAAGGTCTCCGCGCGCGCCTGCTCAGGGAGCAGCGGCGCCACGAAATTCTGCCAGTCGATCACTGAATCGCCAGGCTCGGCGATATCCGGGTAGTCCATCTCCAACTCGCGCGGATCTGTGATGCGTCCAGCCAGGGCCGAGGCTGCGGCCGTCTCCGGACTGCATAACCACACGAGATCGTCTCGGGTACCTGAGCGGCCAGGGAAGTTGCGCGGCACGGTGCGCAGGCTGTTCTTCCCGGTCGCGGGCGCTTGGCCCATGCCGATGCAGCCGTTACAGCCGGCCTGGTGCAAGCGCGCTCCCGCGTGCAGCAAGTGTCCAATGTGACCGTCGCGTACCAACGCCTCCAACAGGCCGCGGGAGGTCGGATTCACGTCGAAAGAAACATGCGGTGCAACCATGCGCCCCCGGACTATTTGCGCCGCGATTGCAAAGTCTCGATAGCCTGGATTGGCCGAGGACCCGATATAGGACTGATAGATCTCCTCGCCAGCCACCTCTCGCACCGGAACAACGTCGCCCGGGCTGCAAGGTCTGGCGATCAACGGCTCGAGCAACGACAGGTCAATCTGGTCCTCGAGGTCATACTGGCAATTCTCGTCCGCCAGCAAGTTGGCGAAATCGGTTTCGCGAGCGTGGGCCGCCAGAAAACGCCGCACTACCTCATCAGCGGGAAATACGCTCGTGGTCGCGCCGAGCTCGGCCCCCATGTTGGCAATCACGTGGCGGTCCATGGCCGACAGCTTAATCAGGCCTGGCCCACGGTACTCAATAATGCGGTCCGTACCACCATTGACGCCATATCGACGCAGCATCTCAAGAATCACGTCCTTGGCGCTAACCCAGGAAGGCAACTCGCCGATCAACGTGATGCCCCAGATCTCCGGCATCTTCAGAAAAAAGGGCTCACCTGCCATGGCCATGGCGACTTCAATGCCGCCAGCGCCGAACGCCAACATGCCTAGCGAGCCCGCAGCGCACGTATGGCTATCCGAGCCGACTAGTGTCTTGCCGGGACAGCCGAAGTACTGCATGTGAGTGGGATGGCTGACGCCGTTGC
Organism: Cupriavidus oxalaticus; assembly: GCF_016894385.1. NCBI lineage: Bacteria > Pseudomonadati > Pseudomonadota > Betaproteobacteria > Burkholderiales > Burkholderiaceae > Cupriavidus > Cupriavidus oxalaticus. The sequence goes on along the minus strand of NZ_CP069811.1, from coordinate 1,459,303 downwards.
CAGCGCGGCTGTACCAGATCCCGAAGCGCCTGCAGGCGGTGTAGAGGAACAGATGATCGTCCGGGTTCCTGAAATCCTCTTGCAACAGATTGTGATCCACGTACTGGACCGAAAGCTCGGTCTTGACGCGATCCAGCTGCATCCCCTCCAGTTCCAGCATGACCAATGTCCCAGTCGCGTCTTGGGTGAGAGTCTGGTCGATACGGAGTGCTATCTCCTTACCCGGCCGCGTGTCACCTTCGAGAAGATGGGCGTCGATAAGCTTCTGGGCGACATTCCTTCCCATGGTATGCCCCTATTTGAATAGGCAAGATGCCTCGAACCCGGTGAATCGAATCCTGCCTAAAGCATAGTCAACACACTTTGGTTGCCCGTGTGCCGTACGCTGATGTGGTCCGCAGCTTCCAGCCGATGACCGAGGCAAAGGCACGACTCCTGTTCCCCGTGTAGCTCCGATTGATGTCGCTCAGACACCAGTTTCCAGCGGTAGCGTTCCCGAAGCGACTCTCGGCGGCCGCCAGCAATAAGTTGTGGACGCCCAGCTTATGGCTTCCCGATCGCAGCAATCTCACTGGCAGCGATTCACCTTTGAGGTTTGAAAGCGTCGCTAAGGGCCCTTTTGCTATCGCCATTCGCGAAAGTAGGAGGTCGCCTGACACCGGAATCGGCATGATCCAACTAGAACATTAGAAACATGTCCTTACGAAGAGGTGAACAATATGCTAGTCACAGAAGTTCGGGTCATATTGACCGAAGAATCACGTTGGGCGGTAGAGACCGACGATCTGAGTAGAACTCGCGTTATTTATCCATCTCGCGGTGCAGCGATTGCCGCAGGCGTACATATGGCTATGGCGGAAGACGCGGTGCTGATGATCCATGGCATCGAGATCGAGCCAAAGAAGAGCCGGCACTTCTCTGCTCAATGACACTGCCAGGTTTGCTGGCTAAGCGGTGAGCGGGCCGTAAGACGAGATGGTCGAATTCCTATGTATTCACTTGTAGGCGGCCTGATGAGACCGCGTCAACAGGAGGACGTGATGGAAGTTCATATGCATTCACACCACTTCACTCGGCGGATGCCGGATTGGCGGGCCGCAGCTATCGCTGGCGTAGTCGGCGGGGTTGTCTTTCTGGTCGTCGAGATTGGCGCGCTGTGGCTGATGGGCGAGAGCCCGTGGGGACCGCCGCGGATGATCGCTGCAATCGTGATGGGGCCCGATGTTCTGTCACAGGCCGCGCCCAGCGCTGGCGTCATGCTTGCGGCGCTAGCCGTGCATTTTGCACTGTCCGTCGCGCTTGGCCTGATCATGGCCATGATCATGGCACCGTTCAGGTTTGATTCGAGCGTCGGCATGGCATCGCTCGCAGGTGCGGTGTTCGGCGTCGCTGTGTACTGGGTAAATTTCTATGGCATGACTCAGTTTTTCCCTTGGTTTGCCGAAGCGCGCGGGGCCTTGAGCTTTCTGGCACATATCGTGTTTGGCCTGGTTGCCGCCGATGCCTATCTGAAACTCGAGAGAAAAATCGATCGCCCAGAGAGGGCAAGTGCTAGCGGCGGCTGACTTGCTCTCCGCTTATCCGCGTTGGCGTGGCTGGCTGGCCGCGCCCTCACCGCGGATGGATGCTGATGTTTGGCTACTCCCGGGCCTTGAGGGTTCTCTGAGCCGCCGGCTGATGCGACCGAGGGCTGAGGACGCGCTGGATCAGCGTTCGTCGCCAGGACGAAGTGACTCCAACTGCCGTAACACTTGCACAGCCTGCCTGAACAGTAGAATCCAGTCGTCCAGTTCCTCAACGATGGCGTCGGCCTGGTCCACGAGGGTCGGGCCAGTGGTCGAACAGGACAGCGCGGCGCCGTTGATGACGGTGTGGGCCATGCCATGCAGGCGCAGGAGATCATCTTGCAAGCCCGCCGGGTCACAGCAGCGCGCACGGATGGCATCCAGCTGATCGAGCACGCGCAAGATGGCAAAGGTATCGAAAGCTTCCTGCAGCGCCTGCAGGGCTTCGGCGTCAACCTTGCCGTAAGGGGTGTCGATGTCAGGCATGGCGGGGCTTGCGAACTGAATGAGCGGGTCCGGCGAAGAGGCTGTCGCGAATCCAGGCCTCCGGCCCCCTTTCTAGGTGCAGCTTATAGTCACCGAAGCGTTTGATGTTGCTGGTCAGATAGGGGCTCAGAAATTCGATATCGGCCACGTTGACCGCGATGCCTTCCTTCACCATCGCTCGCAAGGCCTGCATCATGTCGGCGGTGTTCTGCAAAATCACCGCCGAGGCGATCAGGTCATTGTATCGCAGGCGTTTCTGTTGTTCCTCGGGGTCGTTCTCGGCCAGTACGTCACCGCCGAACGAGAACCATTTGGCAAAGCCATTGTAAGACTCGATCTTGTTGGTGCTAGCGGTGATCTCCTGCCGTAGCTCGCGGCTCCCGATCCATTCGAGCAGGAACGCCGTGCGCACGACCTTGCCGAGTTCTTGCGCGGCCAGAAACAGGCGATTGCGGCGGCTTTCCGAGCCGAACCGGCGCAGCAGCAGCGGCGACGAGATCGTCCCGGCCTGGATCGACAACGCGACCTGCATCAGGTCCTGCCAGTGGAAGGCAATCAGGTCCCAGTCCACCGTGTCAGAGAACAGGCGGTCGATGTGCTTGTATTTCGCATTGGCATCGGCGCGGTAGAGCTTCAGATCCTGCCAGTTGCGGATCCGCGGCATCAGGTTGATACCGAGCAGATGGGTTGAAGGCGAACACCGCTGCCGACTGGCCCTGGGTGTCGGCGTGTACGGTATCGGCCTCAACACTCAAGCCGGCCTTGAGCAGACCCTCGATCACGTAGATGGCTTCCCACACGCCGGGCGGAATGAAATGCCGGAACACCGCGATGTAGTTGTCGGCCACGTGCCGGTAGGCCACCGCGCCCATCTTCCGGTAGCGGAAGTGGTAGCCGGCCAGCAGGTTGTTATCGTAGAAGTCGTACTGGGTGCCGTCAGCCGCGACGGTCTTGCCATCCCCCCAGTGCTTGGGCAGGTCGAGCCGCAGATATAGCTCGATCAATTCCCGCTGCGCGGTTTCGAGCCGCGCCAGACTCAGATGCCGGCGGTTGACGAACGACATCATGTGCGGCGTGACCCGATCCCCCATATGGCGGGCGGCCTGGGTGGGGCCCAGGTTGCAGCCCATGGCGAAGATGGTCAGCAGGTAGCGCTCGGCCGCATGGCGGATCTTGGGGTCGCTGCCGGAGAGCGGACCAAAGTGCCGCGTGAAGTGGGTCCAATGCTCGATGTTGGCCAGCACATCCAGCAGGTTGCGCGTGGGCATGCGCCGGATCAGCGCCTGTTGCAGGGCCACCGCGCTAGCCGGTATCTCTCTGGCGATTGTCCGCTTGAGCACGGGTTCGCCGTCCTGGCCGATGGTGATGTGCTGGCGCTTGTCGGGAAAGCTGGCGTCCAGCGTGCGTGCCGTGTCGGTCAGCCACTGGCGTAGATGCGCCACGAAGTCCTGCGCGTTGGCCGGCATGTCCAGCTTGGCGCAGTATTCGGGCAGGCGCCGTTCGCATTCCCGCCAGGGCAGCAGGTGCGCCCGGTAGTCAGCGAAGGCGTCGGATCCCACCACGCACAGGTCACCCGAGCGTAGTTCGTTGACCATATGCGAGAGCACGCACAGTTCCAGGTAGCGCCGGTTGGTGGGGGCGCCCTGGTCGTGGGGGCGGCGCACCAGCTTGCGCCAGCGTTCCGAGGCAAAGCTGACATCGACGTCGGCGGCGAGCCATTCGCGATGCAGGGATTCATTGTCCAGCACCACCGCAAGCGCCGCCAGCAGCGTGCGCGACTGGCTGGTCGACTCCCATTCGAGAACCTGTGCCAGGCGCAGCATCACGGAGCGGTGCGCGCGGAAATGCCGCCATAGCAGCGGCAGGTAGTTATTGCCGCTGAAGGCCCGCACCTCGGCGCAGCTCTCGCGCAGCGGCTCCAGGTCGCCGGACGGCGCGAGGAAGCGGCGCACCTGCCGGCCGATCAGCGCGTCGTCCTGCCCATCGGCGACAATATCGACTACGCCATCGAGCAAGGTGACCAGCTTCTCCATCTGCGCGCGCTGACGAGACTGGATGCGCTCCATCTCGTCGCGCGCCCGCTTGTGGATGGCACCCATGCGACGGATGAACATCTCCGCGAGATCGTCGCGGGTGCGCACGCGCATGTGATTGAGCAAGGCGACGATCAGCGTGTAGCGCTTCTCAGGCAGGATTTCCCTTAGATTGGCCGCGTCCAGGCTCATGGCCTGGCTAGCCAGAGAGCGCAGCTTCGAGGCTGGCACGCCTGCAATGGCGCGAGAGAAATCACCAAGACCGTCCAGTAAGGTCAGGTGTTCAATCAGTAGGTTGAGATGCTTGCGTGAGGGACGGCGCGCGTGGCGTTTGATGTTGTTGTAGGCGGTCAGGCGGTTGGTGAATTCCCGGGTGAGGAGCCGGTCCAGCCGTTGCCGTTCCTCATCCGACAAGCGCCTTGCGACGCGTCCAAATAGGGCGGTCTGCGTGCGGGCGTGTATCTGCTCGGCAATGTTGTCCAGAGTGGAAAACGCCGGCAGTTCGACTTGATGCAGGACCAGGGCATCAATGGTGGCGTTGATGATGTCCACCGGCTGATCCATCGTAAGCGCTAAATCCAGCACACCTTGATGATTCCAGTTGTTACCCGGTAACGTTGCCGCACCGGAGTGTTACCGGGTAACGATCATGAGGAGTGCAGGATGGCGCAGACGACAGCACAGCGGCAGGCCGCCTATCGGGCAAGGCGCGCGACGGCGGGCAAGGACGGCAACGGAGAGCGGCGGCTGGACATGTGGGTCAGTACGGAAGCCGACCTTGCTCTTGCACGGCTGGCGCACCGTTACACGGTAACGAAGCGTCAGATGTTGGAGCGGCTGATCGCGCGAGCGGACGACGCGATCGTGCGCAGGCTCAATCTGGATTCGGAGCAGTGGGATCTCTATTTCAACGTCCCCCGCTAGCGCCTCGCTGTTACCGGGTAACGAGGGGCCTCTCTCCGTGTGATGGAGTCCCCGACTTGGGGGCAACGATCGACCCGCCGCTCAGGCAGGGTGCGGCGGCGCGGTTTGCCGCCGGGCGAAGTTGAACGGCAACAGGTCGCTGATGTCAGCGTCCGGCGCGCGCTGTGGCAGATCTGTGAGCACGTGGAGCAGATAAGCATACGGCTCGACGTCACAGGCGCGGCACGTAAGCATCAGGCTGTAGATCATGGCGCTCGCCTTCGCCCCCGCGACAGTGTCTGCAAAGAGCCATGCCTTTCGCCCTGTGCAGAATGGACGGATGTCACGTTCGACCGGATTATGCCGACTCCCCGATTATGCCGCGTCGTGCATGCGCGTGACGGTGGGCATGGCCTTTCATGAACGCTGTGTCGGCATAAACGTATGATTTCTCAGGCTAGCTATCGCGCTGGCCAGGAGAAAGCATATGAATGCGAAACGCACAGTCAGCGAATCCGGCGGGCTGCCGGCCCATCACATCGATGCATTTCTTGATCGTCTACGGACGGCACACTATTCCGAGGTATCACTTCGCAAGAAACGAAGAGTCCTGTGTGCGTTCTCTGGGTGGATGAAGAACAGGCACATCGACCTGATTGATCTCGATGAGTCTGTCACGGCTCGCTTTATGAAGCGCATGATCGACGCATCACGAGACCGCGTCCAGCGTGCGCGACCCACATTACGGCAGTTTCTCGCCTATCTGCGTGCCGAAGCCATTGTGTGCCCGCCGACGTCGGGCCGCCAATCCGCAATCGCGCACATCTATGGTCGATACATGGACTATCTGAGGCAGGATCGCGGACTCGCGAAGAACTCTCTGCTCGTCTATGGCCCGTTCATTCGCGACTTTCTCGACAGCCACTCGGCCAGCGACGGAAGTTTATTGCCAGATGCATTCGACGCGGTAACGATCCGGAATCATCTTCTTGCCCGCAGCAAAGGCCGATCGGCAGAGTACACGCGGCTGATGGCAGTTGCGCTTCGCTCGTTCTGCCATTTCCTCTTTCTGCGCGGCGATACGGCCCGAGACCTGTATGAGTCAGTGCCTTCAGTTCGTAAGTGGCGACAGTCAACTGTGCCAAGGTTCCTCACGCCTGAGCAGCAAGAAGCTCTCATTGCATCTGCAGACCGGTCGACCCCGACTGGGCGTCGTGACTACGCAATCCTGCTGTTGTTGGCGCGGCTCGGTCTACGTGCCGGAGAAATCGTTGCCATCGAACTCGACGACATTCACTGGCGTTCGGGAGAACTCGTCGTTCATGGCAAGGGGCAAATGGTCGAGCACGTCCCCCTGCCATCGGAGGTCGGAGAAGCAATCGCAACATATCTCCGCGATGGTCGCGGAGCAAGTGCATCGCGGCGGGTCTTCCTTCGCAGATTGGCACCTCGGGTTGGTTTGGCGGGGCCGGCGGCGATTGGCAAGATTGTTTGTCAGGCCTTCGCACGTGCCGGTTTCCGCCCCGCGTGCCGGGGCGCCGCACATCTGTTCCGTCACGGTCTGGCAACGACGATGATTCGCCACGGGGCCTCGATGGCAGAAATAGCCGAGGTCTTGCGGCACCGCTCACTGGATAGTACCGCGATCTATGCAAAGGTCGCGTTTGAGGACCTGCGCGAGGTCGCGCGCTCCTGGCCCACCGCTGGAGGTTCAATATGACTGCGATCCGCGATTCTCTCGCTAGGTACGTGGCGGTCCGCCGCGCTCTCGGGGCGTCATTCTACGAACCTGCATTGGCACTCGGCCATTTCGTTGATCTTTTGGAACATGAAGATGCAGAGTTCATTACTACCGATCTGGCTCTGCGCTGGGCGATGACGTCCACACTCGTCGAACGCGCCACCTGGGGGCGGCGCCTCTCTCAAGTGAGAGGATTCGCCCGATGGATGAACGTCATTGACGGTCGAAACCAGATTCCTCCGGCAGGGCTCCTGAGTGCCCGCAGACGGCGCAATGCCCCGCACATTTACACTGAGCAGGAAATTGATCTGCTTATGACCCGAGCAGCTCAACTGCGATCCCGAACCGGCATGCGAGCACTGACCAGGCGAAGCGTTTCGGCTCGACCGGTCCGACGTTGACCTCGTCAGCGGGATACTCTCCATCCGGGAATCGAAGCTCGGCAAATCGCGGTGTGTTCCTGTAGCAGAGTCGACACGGGTGGCACTCGAACACTACGTCCAGAAACGCGATCAACTCTGTCCTTTACGATTGAGCGAGGCGTTCCTGGTTAGTGAGAGCGGCAAGCGATTGAAGGCCGGCACCGCACGAAGTATGTTCGTCAGAATGTCGCGCGCTGTCGGTCTGCGATCGGCGACAGAGGATGGGCGCGATGGTTACGGCCCACGCCTCCAGGACTTCCGGCATAGCTTCGCGACTGGACGGCTGGTCGAGTGGTATCGTGCCGGTCGCGACGTAAGTCGGGAAGTGCCGAAACTCGCCGCCTACCTCGGGCATGTCAACGTCGGTCTTACGTACTGGTACATCGAAGCGGTTCCTGAGTTGCTCGAACTCGCGGCAGCCTATCTCGACAAGAACTGTCCAGGAGAACAGCCGTGAGCGCCGCCAGTCTCCCATCCCTCGTTCAGCGTTTTTTTAGCCAGCGTCTGCTCGAGCAGCAAGGTCTGAGTTCGCATACGGTGGCAAGTTACCGTGACACGTTCCGGCTGCTTTTAGCGTTTGCCACGAAGCGTATCGGGCGCACGCCGTCAAAGCTGCGAATCGAGGACTTCGACGTGTCGTTGATCGAGGAATTCCTACAGCACCTCGAACACGGCAGAGGCAATTCGGTGCGGACACGCAACACGCGGCTCGCCGCCGTGCATGCCTTCTTCCGATTCGTCGCGGTCAGCGAACCTGCGTTGTTTCTGCAGTGTCAGCGTATCCTTGCAATTCCATCCAAACGTTGTGAACATGGTCCCGTCGAGTTTCTAACCGAGAGCGAGGCCGCAGCACTAGTAGCGGCACCTGATGTACGAACATGGATCGGCAACCGCGATCGAGCGCTGCTTCTTGTAGCGGTTCAAACGGGTCTGCGGAATAGCGAATTGACCTCTCTCAGGCGTCAGGATGTGGTGCTCGGTACAGGCGCCCACGTCCGTTGCCTCGGCAAAGGCAGAAAGATGCGATGCACTCCGCTTCGACCAGACGTCGTCGCGGTGATGAAAGCATGGCTACGCTATCAACCTGGCGAACCCGACGATCCGGTCTTCCCCAGTTCGCGCGGTGGCGGTCTTAGCGCCGACGCACTTCAGCGGCTTGTGTCACGCAACGTCGCAATCGCGTGCCGCTCGTGCCCCTCGCTGAAGGACAAATCAGTAACTCCCCACACGCTTCGACACGGGGCCGCGATGAGCCTGTTACATCACGGCGTAGACCTGTCCGTAATCGCGCTCTGGCTCGGTCACGAGTCCTCCGAGACGACTCAGATCTACTTGCACGCCGACATGCAACTCAAGGAACGCGCGCTCGCGCACGCCACGGCGAGCGGTGTCGCGCCGACACGCTACAAACCTCCAGATCCGTTGCTCGCCTTCCTGGAGGCTCTCTGATAATGCCGACAATCCGAGCGGCCGGGAACAGAGATCCACCCATCCATTGTGTGCATGGATTCATGACGCGGCATAATCGGGGAGTCGGCATAATCCGGTTCATGCCGCTAGCGGCATGACACCAGTTGTTATCGATGGGCGCACGCCCATCGATAACATATCGGCTCAGGTATTCCCACTGGTTGCGCGCGTAGGCGATGGCCTTGCCCAGCAGGCTTTCCGGCAGTACCTGCGGTGCCTGCTGGTCCAGCCATGCCTTGAGGGCTTCCAGCAGCGGCACGCTGTGCTGTTGACGCAGCCGGTACGTGTAGTCGACGCGCGTTTCGCATTCGGGTAGCTCTGCCTTGGCAAGCGTCTCGACCTGATACAGGGCCTGGAAGTACTCGAGCGCCTTTAGTACTCGAGCGCTGGGCTTTTTCTGCCCCTTTTGCGCATCAACGAACATCCTCCTCGCGTGCGCAACACAGCCAAAGTGGGTAACGCCTTCGAGCGTGCGCCAGGCGCTGTAGCCATCGGTCATCAGCATGCCCTCGTAGCCTGCGAGAAACGCCTGTGGATACTCCTGTCCGCGCCCCGGCTGGTAGTCGAACAGCACCACCGGATGCTCGCAGTCCTCCGCGCTGCGATACACCCACATGTACGATTTACTCTGCGCGGCCTTGCCTTCCTCCTTGAGCACCTGCACCGTCGTCTCGTCGCCATGGATCAGTGGCTGCGACAGCAGCGTGCGGCGCAGCGCCTCGTACAGCCGGCTGTAGTGCAGTTGCGCGGGCCGGATGATCCAGTTGGCCAGTGTGCCGCGGCCAACTGCAATGCCGGCGCGACCCAGCGCGTCTTCCATGCGGTACAGCGGCGTGCCGTCCACGTACTTGGCGGTGGTCACCGTCGCCAGCATCGCTGGGCTGGCGTTGCTGCCCGGCAGTGGTTGCGCCGGCATCGGCGCAGTCACCACCGGCGTGCGTTCGGCATTGCGCTCGCAGTGCCGACACGCGTATTTGAAGCGGACGTGCTGCAGAACGGAGACCTTTGCTTCGATGTGCAACTGCTCGCTGACTTCCTCGCCCATGCGGTGCATCGAACCTTGGCAACATGGGCAGACCTTCTGGTCCTCGGTCAGGTCGTACTCGATTCGCTGGCGCGGCATGTCCGCTGGCAGCGGCTTGCGACCACGTTTGCGGCCTGCAGGCTTGTCAGGCTCCGGCAACCCCGTGTCCGGCGGCGCGAGCGCGTCATCTCATCGTCGTCGGCCGGCTCCGCAGTGGCCATTTGCTCCGCTTCGTCGAACACTCGGTCCTTGAGCTTCTCGCTGCTTGGTGCGAAGCGTTTGGACTGCGCGAGGCGGAACTGTTCTTCAAGGAGCTTGATGCGCTCGTTCAGCTCGGCGATGTGCTGAGCGTTGGCAGCGGCCCTCGCTTCGAGTTCGCGGATATAGGCCTGGGCGGCCGGCGGCAATTGGGAGAGGTCGTGTTCGTTCATGCTGAACACGATAGTGCAGCCATGGCGCAATCGGGTATACGTCACCCCGAACGACCATCAAGCCGTGTGCTGATATTTGCGTGACGGGTGGCGCTTCACCGCGTCCACGTCGATGCCGTCCAGCAGCCAGTGCAACTGCTCGGTTGTCAGCTCGATCACCGCCTGCTGACGCCGTGGCCACACGAAGCGGTCTTCCTCCAGGCGCTTGAGCAGCAACCAGAACCCGTTGCGGTCCCACAGCAACAGCTTGATGCGGTTGCGCCGACGGTTATGGAAGGCGTAGACGGCGCGGGCAAACGGATCAAGCTGCATCGACTGCTCGACCAGCGCAATCAACCCGTTGATCCCGAGGCGGAAGTCCACCGCATTGCGGTGCAGGTAGACCTGCAGGTCAGCATCGAGCCGGAACATCAACGCGCTCCCAACGCTTCGATCATCGCCTTCACCAGCGCAACGTCCTGTCCGCCGCATTCAAGTTCGACCGTCACGCCGTTGGGCAGCCGCGCCGTCAGTAGTGCAGGTTTCAGCGACGGACGTACCGATGGTTGGGTGGAAGCGGGCGCCTGGGCCGGCAGACATTGCAGTGCCACCGGCGATGCCGGGACGCGTGTTCCGCCGCTAGCCTCGACGACCGGTACGAACGCTGGCAATGCAAGCTCCGCACTGTCGGCCGCCGCGGCTTCTGTTGCCGCTTGGTGCAGCCGAATCCACTTGCGCAACTGGTTCGTATTGATGCCGACCTTGAGCGCCATCCCAGCTACCGATACCCCTGGCCGCAGACACGCCTCGACCAGTTGGCGCTTATCCCTGGGGTCAAAGTCTCGCTTCCCGTTGGAGCGAACACGGGTCACTCTCAGCGACGGAACTTCACATTCGTTGTCCATCATGCTTGCGTCCGCAAATAGTGGTTGCGGACGCAAGCCTGCCCACTCTCAGCCGGAAAAGCTAGGTGCGGTTAATTTCGCGCTTACGATCCATCTTCTCCGCGGCTTCGCGCGCTGCGCGAATCGTCACTTCGTTGGCATCTGTGCCAATGTAGGGCTGGACACCGAGAAATTCGCGCACCGCCGTGTAGTGGCGGAACAACGTCGGGGAAAGCTTTCGATCGTAGCCAAAGGGCGTACACGCGCCTCGGCCGCGTGGACGACCCTGCTGGCCTGGCTCGGGCGCTCGGCAGCGGCAGCGTGCGGATCGAGTTCTCCAGGAACTAGCACTGGCGCGAGCGATGAAGGAGGTCGGCGCCTGCCACATTATTGTCAACAACGCCGGCATCCAGATTCCCGCTTCGGAGATCGCGGACCAGTCCGTCGAGGACTACCACCGCATCAGCGCCATCAACCAGTGCGCCGGTCCTTACTGCGCTTGCCGCATGACCCAGGCTACCGCCTGGGCCAGGAAGGGCGAGGTGTCGCCGACGCGATAGCTCATGATGACGGGGGACACGAACCCCGGCGCGTCGATCGGGCAGTAGCGGACATCGTCGCGATGCAGGCGCTGGATCGAGGCCGGCACCAGCGTGATGCCGACCCCGGCCGCCACCAGCCCCAGCGCGGTCTGCAGCTCGTTGGCCTCCTGCGCCACGCGCAACTGCAGCCCCTGTGCGCGGAACAGCGACAGCAGATGATCGGCATAGCTCGGCCGCGGCCGCGCAGGGTACAGGATGAACGGGCGCGTGGCCAGGCTCTGCGGTGTCAGCGTGGCCTGGGCCGGCGCCGGCTGGCTGGCCGGCACCGCCGCCACCAGCGGCTCGGCCATCACCACCTCCTGGCGGATCGCCGGGTCGTTGATCGCGATACGGCCGAAACCCAGGTCGATGCGGCCGGACTTGAGCCCCTCGACCTGCTCGACCGTGATCATCTCGGCCAGTCCGACTTCCACCGGCTGCGCCGATCCACGCAGTTCGCGGATCAACTCCGGCAGCACCCCATACAGGACCGACGGCACGAAGCCGATGCCGAACCAGCGCTTGTCCTGCCGGCCGATGCGTCGCGTGCTTTCGATCGTTTCCTCGAGGCGCTGGGTCAGCTGCGTGGTCTGCTCCAGCAGGAAGCGGCCCGCCTCGGTCAGCCGCAGCCCACGTCCGACGCGGTCGAACAGCGCCACCCCTACCTCGTCCTCAAGCTGCCGGATCTGGCGCGAAAGCGGCGGCTGCGCCATATGCAGGCGCTCGGCGGCCCGCGTGACGTTGAGCTCCTGGGCCACAACGTGGAAATAGCGCAGGTGTCGTAGTTCCATTGGCATACCTATAGGGTATCGATTGAGACATCATCGGTCTTGGACGCTGCGCGAGTCAAGTTTCATACTTCCACAACGATTCCTATCCTCAGCACAAAGGTATGACAGCCACGATCACCTCGGCCGAAGCCATCCTGGTCGACCTGCCCACCTGGGCGCGCCGCTGGCCAGCTGCTCGCGGTGCGGTGCGCACCACGCTGCCTGTGCTGTGGACGCTGGCCAGCGGGGACACCGCGCGCGACGTTGACGAGTCGATCCGCTGAAGCGCAGCGCAAGGCAAGTACAACCCGCATCGCGCGGGCACGAGGAGAGAAGACCATGAAGACGTTGTTCCAGCGGCTGGCCTGTACCGGCCGCGCAGCCGCGCTTGTCCTGGCGGCAAGCCTTTCGTTTGCCGCACCGGCCGCGCATGCGGCCTATCCCGATCGCCCTATCCGCTGGATCGTGCCGTTCCCATCGGGCGGCGCGATGGACAACATCGCTCGCACGCTGGGCGAGGACATGTCGCGCACGCTCGGGCAGTCGATCGTGGTCGAGAACCGGCCCGGCGCCGGCGGCAATATCGGTGCCGAACTCGTGGCACGTTCGCCGGCCGACGGCTATACGCTGATCATCGTGGCCAATGGCATGGCCGTGAACCCGGCGCTGTACGGCAAGCTGTCGTACGACCCGATCAAGGACTTCGCCCCGGTATCTCTGCTGGCCGTCGTGCCCAACGTGCTCGTTGCGAACAAGGCGCGCCGGAATGAGACCACGGTCAAGGACGTGATCGCCCACGCCAAGGCATCGCCGGGCAGGTTTACCTATGCCTCGGCCGGCAATGGCACTTCCATTCACCTGGCGGCGGAACTGTTCACGTCCATGGCGGGCGTCGACATGTTGCATATTCCGTACAAGGGCAGCGGCCCGGCCATGACCGACCTGCTCGGCGGGCAAGTGGACTACATGTTCGACAGCATCACCTCGGCCAAGCCGCAGATCGACGCGGGCAAGCTGACGCCGATCGCCGTCACGACCGCCACGCGCTCCAGCGCGCTGCCCAATGTGCCGACCGTCGCCGAAGCGGGACTGCCGGGCTACGAGCTGTCGCCGTGGTTCGCGGCCTTCGTGCCCGCGAAGACGCCGCAGCCCGTCATTGACACGCTGAATCGCGCGATGCTCGAAGCCCTGCGCAAGCCGGCCGTGCAGAAACGCCTGGCGCTGATCGGCGCCGAGCCGATCGGCAGCCCGCCCGGCGTGCTGCGCAACCACCTGGCAAAGGAAACCGAGAAGTGGGGTGCGCTGATTCGCCAGCGTGGCATCCACGCTGACTGAATCGTCGCCGTGATGGGCCATGCCGGCGCTGCCCGCGACGGCAGCCGATCAGCGCCATGCGTTGCCGCGCGCCGAAGGCGTCTGCGGTAATGCTTCCGTCCGGCCGGCCGTGCCCGGCCGGATGGTCACTTCTTCAGCCGATACGCCAGTTGCGGCCGCGTAATGCCCAGCATGCGCGCCGCCGACGACAGGTTGCCGCGCGTCGTGTCGATGGCGAGCTGCATCAGCCGGGCCTCGATCTGCGGCAGCGATACTTGCTGGTCCAGCAGCCTCTGCAGCAGGGCGTCGGCGTCCTCGGGTGCCTCGGCGGCCTGCCCCTGCTGGCTGGCGAACAGGTGGGACGTATCGATCAACCCGGCCGCGGGCGCAAGCAGCACGCCGCGCTCGATCATGTTCTCGAGCTCGCGGATATTGCCGGGCCACTGGTACTGCATCAGCGCTTCGCGCGCGCGCTGGCTCAGGCCGCGCACCTGCTTCTGGTAGCACGCGTTGAAGCGCTGGATAAATGCCTGCGCCAGTTCCGCAATGTCTTCGCGCCGTTCGCGCAAGGCCGGGATCGCCACCGGGTAGGTGCTGATCCGGTAGAACAGGTCCGCGCGGAACTGGCCCTGCCGGATTGCCTGCGCAAGGTTGACGTTGGTGGCCGCAATCAGCCGCACGTCGATCTTGCGCGTCTCGACGCCGCCCAGGCGCTCGACCTCGGCGTTCTGCAGCACTCGCAGCAGCTTGACCTGGGCCGACAGCGGCAGGTCACCGATCTCGTCGAGGAACAGCGTGCCGCCGTGCGCGCGCTCGAAGCGGCCGGGGCGCGACTGCTGGGCCCCGGTGTAGGCGCCTTTCTCGACGCCGAACAGCTCGGATTCGATCAGTTCGTGTGGAATCGCCGCGCAGTTCACTGCAATGAACGGCTGCTCGGCGCGCGGCCCGTGGTCGTGCAGCCAGCGCGCAAACATCTCCTTGCCGGCGCCGGTTTCGCCCGTCAGCAGCACCGTGATATGGCTGTCCGCCGCGGCCGACAGCAGGCCAAAGGCTTCGCGGAAAGCGGGGGACTGGCCGATCAGGTTGCCCTGGTTGGCGCCGCACAGCGTCTCGCGCAGCGTGCTGACTTCCTGCTGTAGCGTGAGCAGGTCGCTGATGACCGAGTCGGGCTCGAAGTACTTCAGGTATTCGGGGTCGTCCCATTCCTCGGCCGGCTTGCCGACGATGCGGCACAGTGCATCGAGCCGGCGCTGGCATTCGGTTTCCTTATAGATGACGAGCCGGTCCATGAACGTGCTGCTATAGCCCGAGGCATAGCCGAGCTGCACCCAGCAGCCGCCTTCCTCACGGCTCAGTTCCTCGTTGTAGGGGGCTTCGCCTTCCCAGGAGTCCTGCCACAGGAATTCGCCATAGAAGTGGCCGGTGTCACGGTCGATCTCCAGCCGGACCGGGTCGACGCGCGTCACGCCTTCCAGCATATGGAGCTGTGGCCCGAGCAGGAACGCATCGTCAGGCGAAGTCTCCAGTTCATCCTTGCGTTCGCGCTTGACCATCTCGGCGTCGCGCATGCCCTGCGCGTAGCCCATGCGGATCAGCAGGCCCTTGCCGCGTTCCAGGCCCAACGTATCCAGGATCTCCTTGCGCAGGTAGCTCAGGGCCTCGGTGTGCATCAGCACCATGCGCGAATCGCCCAGCCGGATCTGCGCGGCCTTGGGGTCAATCGTCAGCAGCGAAGCCAGGTCGAACTGTGGCTGCTTGGGGGGCGCGGTCATCTCCATCTCCAGAATGCCTGCGGGCGCGAATCGATCCGGAGGGGAACGTCCTGAGCCTCGGTTTTTCCGTAGCCTAACACGCGCGATCGGGGGCTTGGCCAACGGCCGACGACGGTGCCGACTGCATGGTGCGGCGCAGTACCACCGGATTTGATCATTTGGTGAAAACCGGCTTTTTCACCTCATCAAATCGTCAAGCGAGCGCGCCATGGAAACGCCTGCCGCTTTCCCGCAATCCGTTGCGGCACGCGGCTTTGCAGCCGGTGGCACGGCCTTCGCTATATCTCCTCTCACCAAAAACAGCACGCACCCATCGGTGTGCAACGCAGCAGGAGCGAGACATGACCGCATTGATTGCCCAGTCCACGTCGCCGGCCCGCGGACGCGCCCAGCCCTACGTCCGCGTGACCGCGCGCGACGAGCAGTGGGTCGAGTTCGAGTTCTCGCTCGGCGACCCCGCGCTTTACGTCGAGCTGGTCATGCGCCCTGACCAGTTCTCGGCGTTCTGCGCCGCCCAGTGCGCCATCGCGGTGCCGCACCTGCTGGGCCGCGCACTGGAACATGAGCGCGATAAATGGAGCGATACCGTGGCCTGAGCCACGGACAAGCCGAACACCAGAACACCACAAGGGAGACAGGAGCAACCATCATGCAAATCGATATCCGTACGGACAGCGTCAGCCCGATCCGCCAGACCTTCGCCAATCTTCAACGGCGCCTTGGCGCCGACAAGCCCGCCACGCGCTACCAGGAGGCGATGTACGACCTGCAGCCCGAAACCAGCTTCCACTACCGGCCGCTGTGGCAGCCGCAATACGAGCTCTACGACGCGCGCCGCACGCAGGTGGTCATGCAGGACTGGTATGCGCTGAAAGATCCGCGCCAGTTCTACTACGGCAGCTACGTCAATGCACGGGCGCGCCAGCAAGACACGATGGAGAAGAACCTGGAGTTCGTGGAGAAGCGCGGCCTGCTGGCGTCGCTGCCGGCGCAACTGCGCGAACTGCTGACGCTGGGCGTGGTGCCCCTGCGCCACGTGGAGTGGGCAGCCAACATGAACAACGCCGCCATCACGGCTTATGGCTTCGGCTCGGCCATCACCGAGGCGGCCATGTTCCAGACCATGGATCGTCTTGGCATTGCGCAGTACCTGACCCGCATCGGCTTGCTGGCCGGCGACAGGGCGGCGGTCGATGCCGCCAAGACGGCATGGATGGAGGACCTGGCCTGGCAGCCACTGCGCCATGCGATCGAGGACCTGATCGTGCGTGAGGACTGGTTCGAACTGCACGTGGCGCAGAACCTCGTGATGGACGGGCTGCTTTACCCGCTGGTCTACCAGCGCCTGGATGCGCGCCTGTCCGTCGAAAGCCCGGCGTTCTCGCTGGTCACCGACTTCATGACCACCTGGTACGCAGAAACCACGCGCTGGGTTGACGCAACGGTCAGGACGGCGGCCCAGGAATCGCCCGCAAACGCCGGCGTGATCGCAGGCTTCGCCTGTGCATGGCTCGACCGCTTCCAGCACGCGCTGGCGCCGCTGGCGCGCCGCCTGTTCGCCGACGACGCCGATGCGGCACTGGGCGAAGCGGTTGCCGCGCTGACCAGGCGCCTGGCGGGGCTCGGGCTGGTCCGCGCCGCCGACACGGCATCTCCCACGCCGGCCCCCGTAGCCGCCGCTGCATGACACCAGGAAAGCACGCCATGACCGCACAGATTGTATTTATCGCCCTGCAGGCCAACGAAGAGATGCGTCCCGTCATCGACGCGATCGAGGCCGACAACCCGCATGCCACCGTCAACCGCTATCCGGCCATGGTCAAGATCGACGCGCCGGGGCGCCTGGAAATCAACCGCGCCAGCGTGGAAGAACGCATGGGGCGCGCGTGGGACGTGCAGGAACTGCAGCTCGGCCTGATCTCGCTGGCCGGCAACATCGACGAAACCGAAGACCGGTTCGTGCTGGCCTGGCACTGAGCCCCGGGTCCGAACATCAGGAGACAAGCACATGACCACCGTCACCGCAACCGCCGCAGCCGCCCGTCAGGCCGCCCGGCCCAAGCTGTCGCTCAAGGAAAAGTACGCCGTGCTGACGCGCGACCTGGGCTGGGAAACCACTTACCAGCCAATGGATGCCGTGTTCCCGCACGACCAGTTCGAAGGCATCGTGATCCACGACTGGAACGGCTGGGAAGACCCGTTCCGCCTGACCATGGACGCGTATTGGAAATTCCAGTCCGAGAAGGAGCGCAAGCTGTACGCGATCATCGACGCGTTCCAGCAGAACAACGGCCAGCTCAATGTCACCGACGCGCGCTACGTCAACGCGCTCAAGCTGTTCCTGACCGGCGTGTCGCCGCTGGAGTATGCCGCGCACCGCGGCTTTGCCATGGCCGGGCGCAACCTGCGTGGCGTGGGCGCGCGCGTGGCGTGCCAGATGCAGTCGATCGACGAGCTGCGCCATTGCCAGACGCAGATCCACACCATCAGCCACTACAACAAGTACTTCAACGGCTTTGCCGACTGGCGCCACCTGCATGACCGGCTGTGGTATCTGTCGGTGCCGAAGTCGTATTTCGAGGACGCCATGACGGCAGGGCCGTTCGAGTTCATCACGGCCATCTCGTTCTCGTTCGAATACGTGCTGACCAACCTGCTGTTCATGCCGTTCATGTCGGGCGCGGCCTACAACGGCGACATGGCTACCGTGACCTTCGGCTTTTCCGCACAGTCCGATGAATCGCGCCACATGACGCTCGGGCTGGAAGTGGTGAAGTTCATGCTGGAGCAGGACCCGGCCAACCGCCCGATCATCCAGAAGTGGATCGACAAGTGGTTCTGGCGCGGCTACCGCCTGCTGACGCTGGTGGCGATGATGATGGACTACATGCTGCCCAAGCGCGTGATGAGCTGGAAGGAGGCGTGGGAGATCTACTTCGAGCAGAACGGCGGCGCGCTGTTCGCCGACCTGGCGCGCTATGGCATCCGCATGCCCAGGTACCACGAGCAGGCCGCGAAGGAGAAGGACCACCTGTCGCACATCGCCTGGTCGATCTTCTACAACTTCAACCACGCCGCGGCAATCCACACCTGGGTGCCCGAACCGTCGGAGATGGCCTGGCTCGCCGAGAAGTATCCCGACAGCTTCGACAAGCACTATCGGCCGCGCTTCGACTACTGGCAGCAGCAACAGCAGACCGGGCAGCGCTGGTACAACCCTGGCCTGCCGATGCTGTGCCAGGTGTGCCAGATCCCGATGGCCTTCACCGAGCCCGACGATCCGACGCAGATCTGCTACCGCGAGGCCGAGCATGACGGCGACCACTACCACTTCTGCTCGGACGGCTGCCGCGACATCTTCCTGGACGAGCCCGAGAAGTATGTGCAGGCGTGGCTGCCGGTGCACCAGATCTTCCAGGGCAACTGCGGCGGCGCGACGCTGCCCGAGGTGCTGGACTGGTATCACCTGAGCCCCGCCGACCGCGGCGATTTCGCCGATTCGCAGGACCGCGCCAACTGGCAGCGCTGGACCGGCGCCGCAGGCGCGCAGGCTGCGGAGCAGGGCGGCGGCGCGCCGTGCTGCGGCCACGGACACGACTGAACAGCACACCGGAGACCACCATGCCAGTCATTGCACTGAATCCCGGCTATGCGGGCGAGACCCGCGACCGCATCGGGAACTTCCACGGCAACCAGCTCGTGTACTTCGGCTGGGACCAGCACCTGCTGTTCTGCAGCCCGTTCACGCTGCCGCTGCCGCCCGACCTGCCGTTCGGCGCCATGGTCAGCGACGTCATCGCGCCGCTGCTGGCCGCCCATCCGGACGGCGCCGCCATCGACTGGACGCAGGCGCAGTGGCTGCGCGGCGGCGAGCCCTTCGCACCGGACACCGCCGCCAGTCTGGTGGCCAACGGGCTCGGGCACAAGTCGCTGCTGCGCCTGCGCACGCCCGGCCTGCGCGGCATTGCCGGCTCCTGCAACTGACGCTGCCGCGCCCACGGTATTACGGAGGCTGTCATGACCTACCAACTGACCATCGAGCCCCTCGGGCAGACCATCGACATCGAAGCGGGCCAGACCGTGCTCGATGCGTGCCTGCGCGCCGGCGTGTGGCTGCCGCATGCCTGCGGCCATGGCCTGTGCGGGACCTGCAAGGTACAGACGCTGCAAGGCGAACTCGACCACGGCGAGGCATCGCCGTTCGCGCTGATGGATTTCGAGCGCGAGGAAGCGAAGTGCCTGGCCTGCTGCGCCACGCCGGTGTCCGACATGGTGATCGAGGCCGACATCGAGCCCGACCCCGACGCGCAATGCCTGCCGCTGACGGACTTCACCGCCGAAGTGGTGCGCATCGAGGCGCTCACGCCGACCATCAAGGGCGTGTTCCTGCGCATCGACGGCGAGCCGCTGCAGTTCCAGCCCGGCCAGTACGTCAACGTGTGGATCGGCAAGGAGGCCACGCCGCGCGCGTTCTCGATTGCGAGCGCGCCCACGGCGGCCGAGATCGAGCTGAACATCCGCCTCGTCCCCGGCGGCAGCGTCACCACTTACGTGCATGAGCAATTGCAGGCAGGCGAGCGTCTGCAGCTCTCTGGCCCGCTGGGCCGCTTCTTCGTGCGCAAGAGCGACCCGCGGCCGCTGGTGTTCATGGCGGGCGGCTCGGGGTTGTCGAGCCCGCGTTCGATGATCCTCGACCTGCTGGCGTGCGGCGACCCGCGCGAGATCGTGCTGGTGCAGGGTGCTCGCAACGCGAGCGAACTGTACTACCGCGAAGCGTTCGAGGCACTGGCGCAGCATCACGACAACTTCACCTACCTGCCGGTGCTTTCCGGCGAGCCCGAGCAAAGCGACTGGGCCGGCGAGCGCGGCTATGTCCACGACCTGGCCGCCCGCCATTTCAGCCACGACTTCCGCGGCTGGCGCGCTTACCTGTGCGGGCCGCCGCCGATGATCGAGGCTTGCATTGCCACGCTGATGCAGGGCCGGCTGTTCGAGAAAGATATTTTCACCGAAAAATTCCTGTCGGCGGCCGATGCGAGCCAGGCCACCCGCAGCCCGCTGTTCCGCTCGCTCTGAACCGCAGCTCCCCACCATTTCCACTCTTGCCACTTCCCCCGCAAGGCCATCGGAGACAAACATGGAAAAGATCGCCATCGACGCCGTACTGAACCGCATCGAAGAGACCACCGGCCAGGATGCCAACCCGCGCATCGCCGCAATCGTGCACCGCATGGTGCGCGACCTGTTCTACATGATCGAGGACCTCGATATCCAGCCGGAAGAATTCTGGGCCGGCCTCAACTACCTTGCTGAGGCGGGCCGCAGCGGCGAACTCGGCCTGATCGCGCCCGGGCTCGGCTTCGACCACTTCCTGGACCTGCGCATGGATGAGGCCGAGGCGCGGGCGGGCATCAGCGGCGGCACGCCGCGCACCATCGAAGGGCCGCTGTACGTGGCCGGCGCGCCGGTCGCGCAGGGCGAGGCGCGGCTCGACGATGGCACCGACGACGGCGAGGTGCTGGTAATGGAAGGGCAGGTGTTCGACGGCACCGGCAGGCCGCTGCGCGATGCGAAGGTGGAGGTCTGGCATGCGAACTCGATGGGCAACTACTCCTACTTCGATCCGACCCAGAGCGCCTTCAACCTGCGCCGTACCATCGTGACCGACAGCGAAGGGCGCTATCGCCTGCGCAGCATCGTACCGGTCGGCTACAGCGTGCCGCCGGATGGCGCCACCGACCGGCTGCTCAAAAAGCTCGACCGCCACGGCACGCGCCCGGCCCACATCCACTTCTTTGTCTCGGCGCCGGGGCACCGCAAGCTGACCACGCAGATCAATATCGACGGCGATCCCTACCTGTGGGACGACTTTGCCTTCGCCACGCGCGAAGGGCTGGTACCCCCGGTGACGCGCGTCGCGGACGCGGCCGCGATGCAGGCGCTGGGTGTCAACAAGCCGTTCTCGCTGATCCGCTTCAACTTCACCCTGCATGCCGACAACGCAGGCGCTCCGCACGCCGAAGTGGCGCGGCCGCGTGCGGCGGCGACAGCGTAAATGGAACCGCGCCGCGGCCTGATCCGGTGATCGGCGCGCGGCGCGGATCTGCTTCCCGTTTGTCGACGATTGCCCTGCCCCAAACCGTCAATCCAGTGCCCCGGATTGTCAACTCGAGTGGGCGTCATTCCCGGATACTTGCTGGGTTGCGTGCGATGGCGCGCATGGCACGCGCACGGCATTACTGAGCTTTCCCCAATTCACGACGACATGAAAACGACCACCGTCATTCCCGCGCAGGCGGGAATCCAGCGTCTTTGAAGTCCCCGCAGGGGGACAACAAGTCGCTGGGTCCCCGCCTCCGCGGGGACGACGAGAATTTGGCGTTGTCGTGAATTTTGGAAACATCGATAAATCTGCGCAGGTTCGCAAGGAGACGACAATGGAACTGAAGGACAAAGTAGCCATCATCACCGGGGCTGGCCAGGGTGGCGGCGAAGGCATCGCGCACGTGCTGGCGCGGGAAGGGGCCAGGATCGCCGTGGTTGACCTGAACCTTGAGGCGGCCCGGCGCGTCGCTTCCAGCCTCGATCCGGAGGGAAAGCGTGCCATTGCCATCCGCGCCGATGTCAGCAAGAAGGCCGAAGCGCAAGCCATGGCCAGCCAGACCCTCGAGGCGTTCGGCACCATCGACATCCTGGTCAACAATGCCGGCGTGGGCGGGGCCTCCGCGCTGGTCTGCGATGTGACCGAGGAGAATTGGGACCACGTGATGGGGGTGAATGCCAAGGGCATCCTGTTCTGCTGCCAGGCAGTCATCCCGGCCATGAAGGCGCAGGGCAAGGGCAAGATCGTCAATATCGATTCGATCGCCGGCATTCGCATGGCGTACTTCAGCAGCGTCGATTACACGGCGTCCAAACATGCGGTCACGGGATTGACCCAGCATCTTGCATGGGAGTTGGCCGACCAGCGCATCAACGTCAATGCGGTATGCCCCGGCGGCATCCTGACGCCTGCGATCGAAGCGTACGCAAGCCCCGAAAAGCGCGAGGCCCTGATCCGGCGCACGGTACCGCTGGGCCGGTTCTGCAAGCCCTCCGAGATTGGTGAAGCGGTGTCCTTTCTCGCCAGCGAGCGCGCGGACATGATCACCGGCCAGATGCTGGCGGTGGACGGCGGCACCCTTACCGGCTACGGCGAGGATCTGCGCGCGGTGTTGCGCCAGCGGCTCCAGGAAGGCAACGGCCACTGAGATCGGCAGCAAGCCGCGGGCCCCGCTTCGTCCGGGGGCCCGCAGGTCAACCGCCGCCGATGGCGGCGAAGTCAGTAGTGGATGATGCCCGGCGTCCCGCCGCCGACGGCAATGGCCTCACCGTTGATTGCCACGCTCAAGGGCGAGGCGAGAAAGGTCACCACGCAAGCGACCTCGCTGGCATCGACCATGCGGCCAAGCGAACTCCTGGTCGCCGCCCATGCCTCGGTTGCCGCGTCGGTCTTCTCGGTGCGCGTTGGCCCGGGATGGACCGCCGTGACATTGATGCCCTTCGGTCCAAGTTCGTCAGCAAGGTTCTTGGTGATGGCCGCCACGCCGACGT
This sequence comes from Cupriavidus oxalaticus, assembly GCF_016894385.1. Classification (NCBI taxonomy): domain Bacteria; kingdom Pseudomonadati; phylum Pseudomonadota; class Betaproteobacteria; order Burkholderiales; family Burkholderiaceae; genus Cupriavidus; species Cupriavidus oxalaticus. Next base: position 1,436,335 of record NZ_CP069811.1, on the reverse strand, counting down.
TGCGCAGCGTGGCGACCGGCCGGCCCGTGTGGTAGATCGCCAGCCCACCGATATTGATGATGCGGCCCCAGCCATTCGCGGCGAGATGCGGAGCCAGCGCCCGTGCGGTACGAAGGTAGCCGATGACCTTGATGTCGATGTCTTCGAGCGCTTGCGCATCGACGATCTCGTCGAGCCGCGTGGCTGGCGAAATGCCGCCCGGCATGGCCGCGGCATTGATCAGGATATCGATGCCGCCCAGGGCTTCGATCGCTTGCGCCACCATGGCATCGACGGACGCTTTGTCGGCGGTGTCGACCGTGAGCGGCACAATGCGGCGGCCGGTCAGCACCGCAAGTTCCGCGGCGGTCGCCTCCAGCGCTTCTTTCGCGCGCGCGGCGAGCACGACGTCCACGCCTTCCTGCGCGAGCTGAAGCGCAATCGTCCTGCCTATGCCGCGGCTGCCGCCGGTCACGATTGCACGCTTGCCTTTTAACTTCAGGTCCATGATCTCTCCGATTTCCTGCAATGGCTTCGGGGCGATCATGCCATGAACACGTCGCCCCGGTGGTCGTGTCGCGTCAAGGCGTACGAGGCGGCGATGCCCCGGGCGCCAGGCCGCATGTGTTACGGCACCAGTACGGTAGCGCCGCTGGTCTTCCTCGATTCGAGTGCGCGATGGGCCTCGGCGGCAGTGGTTAACTGAACGGCATTAGCGTCCGGGCGGGCCTCGCACATCAGGCGGCGCGTAGCGGCAGGTTCCTGATGCCGGCCTGGCGGTTGGGCGCCATGCCGTGGGCGGCCAGCGTGTCTTCAACGCTGTCGTACCAGGTGCCGATGCGGTAGATCTCGCGCGCTTCCTTGCCCGAGGCGATCTCGCGGCCCAGTTCCCTGGCCACGCGCACGCATTGCTCGATCTGCTGCACCGAGGTCATGCGGTTGCCGTGCTGGTCGATGATGGTGTCCTCGATGCCGCAGCGCGGGTGCAGGCCCATCGCCATCGCCATCATGTTGAACGGCAGCACGTTCTTGAGCAGCGATTCCGCCGTCAGCGTGCAGCCATCCGGCGCGCGGTGGACGAAGTTGAAGAAGTTGAACGGGTTGGGGCCGTCGAAGCCACCGCCGATGCCGATCCACGTCAGGTTCAGCGGGCCTTTGTAGTGGCCCGCGCGCACCAGGCGTTCCAGCGTTTCCAGCGCGTGAATGCCGGTGAGCTGGAAGTGCGGCTGGATGCCGGCGTTGCTCAGGCGGCGCAGGTGCTCTTCGACCCAGCCCGGCCCGGCCGGCACGGTCATTTCCCGGTAGGCGGCCTGGTAGGCGGGATGCTCCAGCGAGGTACCCTTCAGGTACTCGGGATAGAGCAGCTCCATGATATTCATCTGCGTGGTGTTGATCGCCACCGTCACCTGGTCGGGCTTCGGGGTGAGATCGGCCAGCATGTGGCGGGTGTCGTCCGACAGCCACTTGGCGGCCTGGCCGTCGTCTTCCGGCGCGAACGAGATCGAGCCGCCGACCTGGATGATCATGTCCGGCACGGCCTTGCGCACGCCGGCGATCAGTTCGTTGAATTTTGACAGGCGCTTGGAGCCCTTGCCGTCCAGTTCGCGCACGTGCAGGTGCAGCACGGTGGCGCCGGCGTTGTAGCAATCGACAGCCTTCTGCACCTGGTCTTCCATTGTCACCGGGATGTCTTCCGGAAAGTCCTGCGGCATCCACTCAGGGCCGTACGGGGCCACGGTGATGACTACCTTGTCCTGGTTCTCGGGGTGCAGGGAATCGTCGAGAAATTGCATGATCTCCTCCTGATGGTGAATGGCGCATCCATTGGCGCCCGTTTGACGGTCTTGATCCACAGGCCACGATTCGGAGCGCGTGGCCGCGCTCTCAGCTGTGCCGCATCGATACGTTTCCTGCTCGCGAGCAAATACGGGCCACGCAATCGGCATCCGGAAGGTCGGCGATGAAGGCAAGCAGTGTGTCGAACTGGCGCTCCTCATGCCCACCGGCACGCATGCCGGGAGCGGCGACGGGATTCGCCGAACCGTAAGCGGCGTTGATCTTGTCCCAGTCCGCTTCTGTCAGGTAGCGCTGCGCCGCCGGCAGGATGACGCCTTCCTCGCGCCCCATGAGCGCCCAGACGAACTGCGCGTAGTGATCTACCTTGCCTAGCAGTTCCGCCAGCGGGCCGCCGCTAGCAAACCGCTCAACGGCTTCGGTGAGCGCGCCAGCCCATTGCGCATTGCGTTCATGCTGGCGCTCCAGTTCGTCGAGTTCGTCGAGTTCGTCGAGTTCGGCGTCGGTCCGGGTCGTGCGCCGGCGCAGCCTGCCATAGAGGCAGGCCTGCTTGCGGGGATGGTGGCAGGTGCGTCGCCCCCGGCCAAGCCAGCCGTCGCACATGGCACCCCTAGCGCCCGCGCCACCGACTCGGCCTTGACGAGCAGTTCGCGGCCGCGGCTCATCTCGTCGCGCGGTACTGTGATCAGGCGCGGCACATGGACGAACGTGAGCCGTGCGGCCGCGATGCGTGCCAGCTCGATGGCCCCGATGACGGTGGCCATGCATTGATCCGTTTCGTCGAGCGGGACCAGCAGGTGGCGGCACGTGACGGCGTCGGCATCGGGACAACGGTGGCTCATGTCGGCACCCCGACCAGCACACGTGCTTGCTCCAGCGCGCACACGTCCATGAATTGCATCGAATGCACCTCGCGTTCCGTTTCGACCTGGACGCATGCTAGCCGTGGGACAGCTTATACGCCCCCTCCGCGGAGGAGGGGGCGATGGCCCGCCAGGCCCGCGGTGTGCCTATAATGAGACACCAGATTTCGAGCCAGGCACGCCGCGCCCAACGGCAGGGCGAAGCCGCGGAAGCGGCATTGCCGCGCACGCAGCCCGGCATGCACGTCCCGGCGAGCGTCGCATCCAGGCCAACCAGTACCTGCCAGATGACCTCCGTGAACCGCGGCTCGGATACCGCGTTTTCCGAGCTTGCGCTCAAGACTATGCCGCCGCGCGCGCCGCGGCACCTGCTTGCGCGTGCGCGCCTCAGCCTCGACAGCGAAGCGCTGCGCGACCGGCCCGCGGTGGTCGTGCAGGCGCCACCGGGCTTCGGCAAGACGCTGCTGCTGGCGCAATGGCGCCGCGAGTACCTGGCGCACGGCGCGGCCGTCGCCTGGGTTTCCGCGGATACCCACGACGATCCGCTGCATTTCCTGCAATGCCTTGTGCTTGCCGTCCGCGCAGGCTGCGCGCGGCCCGGCTTTGGCCGCACCCTTCTCGAAGGCGCGGCCGCGGCGCCGGGCAGCACTGAAGGGCTCACGGCCTGGCTGGCCGAGGTGGCCCAGACATCGCTGGACCTTGTACTGATCGTCGACGAAGCCGAACGTCTCTCGCAGGACGGGGTGGCGGCGCTGCTTTACCTGCTGCACAACGCGCCTCCCAATCTGCGCATCGTAGTCGCGGCGCGCGGCGGGTTCGACACCGCGCTAAGCGACCTGACGGCGTACGGCCAGTGCACCGTCATCGGCGCGCAAGCGCTGCGTTTCCGCTTTGATGAAACCATGACCCTCGTGCGCAGCCGCTTCGGCGACCGGGTCGATGCCGACAGTTGCGCGCGCCTGCATGAGTTGACCGACGGATGGCCGCTCGGCCTGCAACTTCTGCTGGCGGCCATGGAGCGCGGCGCCGATCCGCGCAGCGTCGTGGACGCCATGGCGGCTCGCCCGGCTGATGAAGGCGAGCACCTGGTTGGTGGCCTGATTGCCAAGCTCACGCCCGACGACGTCGCGTTCCTGACCCGCATCGCCGTCGTCGACCACGTTCATCCGGACCTGTGCCGTGCGCTGACGGGCGCCGAGCAGGCGCCGGAGCAGCTGGCACGGCTGGTCCGCGAGACACCGATCTTCGTCTCCGGCGACGACAGCGACTGGTGCCGGCTGCACGCGCTCGCGCGCAGTGTCCTGCAGGCTCGCTTGGCCGAGCTGCCCCGCACGGAGCAGGACGAACTGCACACGCGGGCACTGCGCTGGCTCGCCGCGCGCGGCATCACCGAGGAAGCCGCGCGTCACGCACACGCGGCGGGCCAGCATGCGCTTGCCTACGAGCTGGCAGGGCGCTCGCTATACGACGCTGTGATGCAGGGGCGGCTGGGTACCGTGCTCGAATGGCTGGAGCGCCTGCCTGACGCGGAACTCGACCGCTACCCGGGCCTGCGCCTTGCCGCTGCCTGGGTGCTCGCGCTGGGCGAGCGCCATGCGGAGGCCGAAGCGCTGGTCGCCCGCATGCTTGACGGCGCGGACGACGACGCCGTCCTGCGCTATGAATGTGCGCTGATCCTGAGCATCGCGGCCTACTACGCGGACCAGCCAGACCGTTGCCTGGCGCTGCTGGAGCCGTGGCGGCAGCAGCCTGCCGCGCACGACCCGCGCCTCGCCCAGATGCATGCCAACCGCCTGGCAATGGCCGCAATCCTGCATGGGCAGACCGGGAACGCGCGGCGCCACCTGCAGCTCGCGCCCCGCGGCGACCTGGGTGAGGGACATCGCTACGCAGCGCGCTGGGGCGAATTCGTGATCGGGATGAGCTACCTGCGTGAGGGGCAGGTGATGCTGAGCGAAGCGATCTTGCGGCCCACGCTGGCGAGCGCGGAAGCCGACCTTGGCCGCCGCCATCCGCTCGCCTGCATGCTCGCGTCGCTGCTGGCCGCGGCGGTCTACGAGAGCGACCGGGTCGACGAAGCCGCTGCGCTGCTCGCCAACCGGCTCGACGTGCTGGAGCGGTCGGGCACGGCCGAGACGTCGTTGCTGGCATATGTGAGCGCTGCGCGCGTGGCAGCCGTGCACGGCGCCGAGCACCGCGCACTCGACCTGCTCGAAGCGTTGTACGCGGTGGGCGTTGCGCGCCGGACGCCGCGGCTTTGCATTGCGAGCCTGGCGGAGCAGGTGCGCATGCACGCCGGGCGCTTCCGCGCCGAGACCTGCCGGGCCCTGATCGTCCGCCTTGACGAACTCGTCGCCGGGGCCGAGGCGGGCCACGGCCCGTTGTGGTGCCGCGACGTGGCGCTGATGCAGGCCATGGCCCATGCCAATGCGGCAGTCGCCGCCCAGGACTGGCCATCCGCGCTCGATGCGCTGCGCCGGGCGGCACCCGCGGCGGAGGCCATGAAGCTCGGGCGCAAGCGTATCGAGATCATGGCGCTGGAGGCGTTCGTGCGTCATCGCGGCGGCGAGGACAGCCGCCCGCTGATGCGGGAAGCCATGAACCTTGCGCAGACCTATGGATTGGCCCGCACCTTCGCTGACGCGCATCCGGCACTCGCCGACTGGGGCAGGCGTCTGGTAGAGGAGGGTGCCGCGGAGCCTGGCGACGGCCAGCGGTTACCGGTGGCGCGCACGCCGCGCCGCGCCGAACGCCCGACCAGGGAGCCGCGTGCCGTGGCCAGTACGGTGCTGACCCCAAAGGAACGCGAAGTCCTGGAACTGCTGGCGCGCAATCTCTCGAACAAGGAGATCGCACAGGCCATCGGCGTGGGCGAGGTCACGGCCAAGTGGCATGTGAAGAACCTCTTCGGCAAGCTGAGCGCCGGCACGCGCAAGCACGCCGTGCGGCGCGCCCAGCTGCTGGGACTGCTGGAAGGTCTCGAGTAGTTCCGGTCCTATCGTGTCCGTTTCGCCCCCACTTTCGCGCAGGGGGCGCACCCGGCGGCCTGCTTCGGATAATCGGAAAGCCCCAGCCGCTGCGCAGCGCTAGCGCGTATTTTCCGCTGCGGGTGCTTGACGGCGCCACGCCGACACGCTGCAGCCGAAGCGCATGGAGAACCACCTGGAGAAGGCACTGAGCGAGGAAAAGCCCATCAGGATCGCAACCTCCGACAGCGGCCGTTCGCTGTTTTTCACGTATCTCGTGACGAGGTCGACCCTGACTGCATCGACGACGGCCAGGTAGTTCTGCCCATAGGCAGCCAGATGGCGATGCATCGTCTTGCGGTCGATGCCAAGCTGCCGGGCCACCTGTTCGGCCCCGCACTCGCCGGTTGGCAATAGCGCGAATACCAGCTTCCGTACTTTGGCCGGCATGGCGGGGCCGGATTGCGCCAGCTTGATATCCAGGAATTCGCGCGCATGACGGCCCAGCGCCGGATCCGAGGCTGCGCCAGCCACGTCGAGATCGGAGGCGGCCAGCACGATGCCATCGAAATCCTGGCGGAATCGCACCGGTACGCCGAACACGCGCCGATGCGTGGCAAGGCTGGCTGGCGCGGCGTGGGTGAAGCAGACGCTGCGCGGCTTCCATGCCGTCCCGACAAGCAGCTTGAACAACCGGAACCAGAGGCAAATGACGAACTCCGTCGATTGCCGCATGGAACCTTCGACGGATACGAGGAGTTCAAGCCTGACAAGCGCGGCGTCCCCGACCGTCTCGATGCGCAAATCGATACCTTCGTTGAGCAGATGCAGATAGCGCGCCATTGCATCCAGCGCATCGCGCAGGGTGGCGCCCTCGCGCATCACCGTCCACAGGGGGCCCTGTGTTGTCAGTTGACGGGTTTCCGCCACGCGCAGCCCGAGATCTTCCAGGCCGGCAAGCTGCGCCGAATCCTCCAGCAACTGCATGACCGACTTCGCCGGTACCCGCATTTCGGGGTCCACCAGGGCCGTCGGGCTGATACCCGCCTGCCGGAGTTGGCGGTAGGGATCCAGGCCGAGTTGGCGGGCCACGTCGACAAACTCCGTCAGGTTCACGTGTTGCAGCAGCGTCGACATAGGAGTTCCCCCAAGGTGCCCCAAAATGTAAAGTCGCTGCCCCGGAATGTCAATGCATCGCGCGCGGGTTCTTCAATACTTGCATCGACCCTTCTGCTTCGAGCGCTACCTACAATTTTTCGGAGTCGCAATGCGAGTCGAGCCACTTACCTGTTCCATCGGCGCCGAACTGGTCGGCGTCAGCCTCGCCGACGCGATTCATGATGACGGCGTATTCGCCGGCATTCGTGAAGCGCTGCTCAGGCACCGTGTGCTGTTCCTGCGCGACCAGGACATCACGGCCGGCGAGCACGTCGCCTTTGCCCGCCGCTTTGGCGAACTTGAAGACCATCCGGTAGCGGGCAGCGATCCCGAACATCCGGGGCTGGTCCGCATCTACAAGAGCCCCGAGGAGCCCACGCCGCGTTATGAGAATTCCTGGCACACGGATGCGACCTGGCGCGAAGCTCCGCCGCTTGCCAGCATCCTGCGTTGCCGCGAATGCCCGCCTGTCGGCGGAGACACCATGTGGGCCAATATGGTGCTCGCCTACGAGAACCTGCCGCAACACGTCAAGGACCAGATCGCCAACCTGCGCGCGCGCCACAGCATCGAGGCAAGTTTCGGAGCAGCCATGCCGATTGAAAAGCGCCTCGCGCTGAAGGCCCAGTTTCCGGACGCCGAGCACCCGGTCGTCCGGACGCATCCCGAGACCGGCGAGAAGGTGCTGTTCGTGAACGGCTTTACCACCCACTTTACGAACTTCCATACGCCCGAACGCGTGCGCTTCGGGCAGGACTACAACCCCGGCGGGGCTGACTTGCTGCGCTACCTGATCACGCAAGCCCACGTTCCCGAGTATCAGGTGCGCTGGCGCTGGACCCCGAACAGCGTGGCGATCTGGGACAACCGCTCGACCCAGCATTACGCGGTCATGGACTACCCGCCGTGCCATCGCAGGATGGACCGGGCCACGGTGATCGGCGATCGCCCGTTCTGAGCGACACGCCTGATCGCAGCGCCGCCCTGATTCCCTGCACCCCATTGCAACGCAAAGCGAGACTGAGAGACTGACAATGAGCCAGATCGACCCCAACCTGCTCAAGGACAAAGTTGCCGTGATTACCGGCGCGGGCCGCGGCATCGGACGCACCATCGCCATGGCCTATGCCAGCGCCGGTGCTGCGGTGGTATGCAGCGCCCGCAGCGAGGCCGACATCGCGCAGACCGCCGCGCTGATCCGCGAGGCGGGTGGCCGGGCCATTGCCCAGACCGTAGACGTGGCGGACTACGAGACCGTTGCGACCCTGTTCCGGCGCGCCAGCGATACCTTCGGCGGTGTCGATATCGTCGTGGCCAATGCCGGTGTTGCGCTCGAGCAGCGCAGGATCGCTGACGGCGATCCCGCGCTCTGGCGCAAGACCATCGATATCAACCTGACCGGTGCCTACCACACCGCCCATGCCGCCATTCCCCACCTGCGCCGCCGCGGTGCCGGCAAGATCATCATGATCGGTTCCGGCCAGCGCAAGCGGCCCAACGCGGGCTTTTCGGCGTACTCGTGCTCCAAGAGCGGCCTGTGGATGCTTACCCAGTCGCTGGCGACGGAACTCCAGGAGGACAACATCAGCGTCAATGAGCTGATACCGGGGCCGGTCAGGACCGACATGACGCGTGACGTTGCCGTGCCGCCCGGAGAATGGTTCAAGGATCCCGCGGACGTTGTCCCGCTTGCCCTGTTCCTGGCCGGCATGCCCGACTTCGGCCCCAGCGCGCAGAGCTACAGCCTGATGCGCCGCGCCTGACGCCAGGGTGGGCGACAGGCGGGCGCAGACACAGTTCCCGCGGCAACCGCCGGCTGCAATGGTCTTGCAGCCGCTGCCCGCGCCAGGGAGGCCCATGAGCCGGTCCGCAGTGCCACGCTGACGCGCTAAGAGCGGCGAGCACGCCGCTGCCTGCAGCGCCGCATCTTGGGGTCTCCTTGATTTTTCTGCAGTCTACCGGGAATAGCGATCCCTAGTATTCATGCGGGTTTCCGGGCGGCAACCTGGAAAATATTCATATAAATCAATACGTTGCTGTCTAGCCAATTGCTGGGCAGGCTGGTTAGCCTGCCATTCGCCGCCCAGTCGGCCCACCCGGCGATCGAGGCGCGGCGTAACCACTTCTAACGGGCATCTCAAGCTGCCGCAGGACGCCAAAGCATTTCCGGAGCCCGTGTTGGCGCATTTGGATGCGGGGCTCGCCAAGTTGCGAGACGCAGCCTTGCGCGGCGAACTGAAGATCGATAGCGCGATCCATATCGATCCACTCACGGCAACGAGACCGGAAGCCTCCGTAGAGGCGCTGCGGCGCGCGCTGTTCGAGAGGCACCCCGATGGGCAATTGCCGGATATCCTGCTGGAGATTGATAGCAGCACCCACTTCAGCTGGCTCCTGCTGGGCCGGGAACCGCATTCGCGCAGCGAGCTGTTGATGGTCTACGCGTCTTGCGCATCTGCGCAACCGCCGTCTCCATGTGCCCAGGGACCACGATGTACTGGTGGAATTGGCTGCGGTGACGGACGCGGATGTCCGGCTGGATCTGATCGAGCGCGCCTGGGATGAGCTGGTCCGCATTGCGGCATCCGTCCAGAGCGGGCAATGCACTGCCGTTCAGGCGCTCACGCGCTTTGGCGCGGCGGCGAAGGGCCAGCCTGTCTATGCGGCGGGCGTTCATCTCGGACGGCTGTTTCGCACCATTTTTCTGATCGACTATTTCACGATTTCCGCCTTCCGCCATGAGATGCAGCATGCCTTGAACCGTGGCGAGGCGGTCCACACGGTGCAGCGGGCCATCCACTACGGCAAGATACCCGTCGAACTAACCCGGCATGATGCGTCGCTGGCGGCGGTGTCACCGGCCCTGACCTTGCTCTCCAATGCTGTGATGGCCTGGAACACGCTGCACATGCAGCGCGCGCTCGATGCGATCGAGGCGATCGGCGGCGAAGCCATGCGTGCCGAAGATCTGCGCAAGATTGCCCCGACTCACCTGGAAGGCATCAATTTGCGTGGCACCTTCGAGTTTCCGATCGCGCGTTACGCCCATCGCCTGCTGCCGAACGCCGCAACGGCACTGGTTCAACCGGTCAGGCATCAGCAGGCCGGCTAGAGGCAGCCGAACCGGGGGGGCCAAACTACTCGGACCATTAACGGCCGCCCAGCTTTGCCGAGAGGGCGCGTGCCAGCGGTTCGATCATCGTGCGGCGGCGCTCGATCACGCTGGCGGGCCCTTCGGCGTAGACCTCACAGTCGAGCCGGGCACCGCCGCCGCGAGCCGGCGTCAGGAGGATGCGGCCCAGCTTGCCGATTGCCGCATGCGACAGGTGGTAGACGAAGGTGCCTCCCGGCATTAGCTCGCGCTCAGCCGTTACGTCCTTTGGCCAGGCAAATGGCGGCGTGGTCATCGATTGGCTCCGGTTGGGGTTCGATAGCGATTGTAGAGGCGCTGCCCGAAAGGCTTAGCAACGGCTCCCGATTGTAGAGCGCCCGCCGCCGGCAGCCTTGCCTAGTAGAAGGCAATGCCGGCCCCCTGATGCCCGTCTACTGGGACGGGGCCTGATTCGGCCTGAGCCGGAAAAATCCATCTCAAGAATCGGATTCTTCCTATATCTGCCGCAAGCAAGCCTCGCTAAGCTCGTCCGATTCGGCCTTGGATGCGCGCTGGCCTGCGCCGAGTCTCAGCCAATCTCCGCCCGCGCTGTTCTGCCTCAAGCTGTCGCCCGCCCGACGGCGAGGCATTTGCATGGCTGCAACGAAACGTGAACTCTTGTTAAACGCCGTTCAGGCGAGCAGCCGGGGTGCGAACATCGCGGGCCGATCAGTCTGTCCGTTGTGTACGACCCAACCTCCGAGCCTTGAAGCATGGGCCTTCGCCTTGCCCCATTCCTACGCCGTGCGATCCCCGCTGCTGCCAGTCTGTTGCTGGCAGGGCCAGCATTTGCTCAGGCCTTGCCCGGCATCGACGAGGCCTTGCGCCGTTCGCGCACCGAGCAGAACCAGCAGCTCCAGCGTGAACGTAGTATCGAGCAAGCTAGCGAGCGGGCCCGCCAGGTGCAAGCGCCCAGCGTCTCGCTGGACGGTGCCGCAGCTGAACGCGAGGCGCTGTCGACACAACTGCCGGTGGGATCACCCTGTTTTGGCATCGCACGCGTGCAACTTTCAGTGCCCGAGGCATTGCCGGCCAGCATCCGCGCGTTGGGTGCGAGCGCGTTGCCGATGGACACCTTCCGCTTCGCGCAGGAATACCTTGATCAGTATGCCGGCCAGTGCATTGGCCGCGACGGTGTCAACATCATCGTCAGGCGGCTCGGCGCGCAGATTCTTGGCCGAGGCTACACCACCACCCGCGTGGCGGTGCCCGAGCAGGACCTGTCGACCGGTGTGCTGCACCTGGCGCTGATCCCAGGCGTGATCCGCCAAATCCGTTTTGCCGATGACACGCTGCACGGGTCGTGGCAATCCGCCTTCCCGGCGCGCCCCGGTGACCTGCTGAACGTGCGGGACCTGGAGCAAGGCCTGGAGCAGATGAAGCGGGTGCCCAGTCAGGACGTGGAGATGCAGCTCGTCCCGGGCGAGCTGCCAGGCGAGTCGGATGTGGTGATCACGGTGCGGCGTACCAAGGCGTGGAAGGTCATCGCCTCGCTCGACGACAGCGGCAATGCTGGCACTGGCAAGCTGCAGGGCAACCTGTCTCTCGGCATCGACAACCCGCTGGGCTTGAACGATCTCTTCAATATCGGCGTTGGCCACGACGCCAACGTCAATCAGGGCGGACAGGGCACGCGCGGGGCCAATGCCTTCTATTCGGTGCCGTGGGGCAACTGGACCTTTGCCGCGTCGGCCAATATCTACGACTACTTTCAGCGCATCGCCGGCGTGAACCAGGTGTTCGAGTCCAGCGGCAACTCGAAGAACGCCGAATTCAAGGCGGCATACCTGTTCCAGCGCGACCAGTTCCAGAAGAACAGCCTGCAGGTTCGCATCGGCCATCGCTGGAGCCATGCCTTCATCGAGGACACCGAGATCCTGAACCAGCAGCGCAGCACGACCTTCGCCGAGATCGGCTGGTTGCACCGGCACTACTTCGGCGCCGCGCAGCTCGACCTGTCGCTGGCTTACCGCTTCGGCGTGCCGTGGCTCAACGGCCAGACCCAGGTCAGGACGATCGTGCCGGACGCCCCCAGCCAGCGCGACAAATTCCTGTACCGCATCGGCCTGCTGGACGCGACGCTGTCGGTGCCATTCGCCGTGCCGCTCTCCGCGGAACGGCGCTTGCCCCTGCGTTACACCACCACCTTCCACGGCCAGTACTCCGACCGTCAGCTGCTGGCCTCCGAATTCCTCTCGATCGGCAATCGCTGGACGGTGCGCGGCTTCAGCGGGGACGTGACCTTGGCCGCGGAGCGGGGCTTCTACTGGCGCAACGATCTGGAAGCGCCGCTGGGCAATTCCGGCCACAGCGTCTACATGGGGCTGGATGCCGGCAGCGTGAGCGGCCCGAGCGCGGCCTACCTGCCCGGCAAGACCCTGGCGGGCACGGCGATTGGACTGCGGGGTTCGCCGGTCAAGGGCCTCTACTACGACGTCTTCCTGGGTTGGGCGCTTTACAAGCCAGACGGATTTCCCACGCGTTCGCCGGCAGGCGGATTTTCCCTGACCTATCAGTACTGAACGTCGAAGGTTGCATCATGAAGCGCTCCCTGTCCCTCCCACTCCTGCTGTCGTTGGCGGCTTGCCACGTGCAGCCGTCCGAGCCTGCCGAAGAGGCTGCGGCGCACCCGACGCCGGGGCCTCAGGCCGAAGCCGCCGCGCCGTCCCCGTATGCCTTGCTGCCCCAGCCGGCCCCCCACGACGCCAGCAGCTTCGGCCTGCGCCGCGACCTGCTTTGGCGTTCCGTCGCCGTGCCTGCTGAGGAATCCCCCCTCGACACGGGCCCGGCCGGAATCTGATCGCCTTTGTGCGGGGGACCCGCCGCGCAGCTCTTCTGATGTCGTGACGCCCACCAAGCCATGAATCAAAACCGTTATCGTCTGGTCTTCAACAAGCAACGCGGCATGCTGATGGCCGTGGCCGAGTGCGCCAACGGTACGCACAAGGCGGCGTCAGGAGAACGCGCGGGCAGCGCGGGCCGTGCAGCTTGGGCGACGCTGCGGCCGATGGCGTGGGCCATGCTCGTTTCACTGGGGGTCGTGCAGCTTGCGACCGCCCAGATCGTGTCCGATCCCCGAGCGGGCCACGGCCCGGGCGTGACGGCCGCACCGAACGGCACGCCGCTGGTCAATATTCAGGCTCCATCGGCCGCTGGCGTGTCGCACAACCAGTACCAGCAGTTCTCGGTCGATGGACGTGGTGCGATTCTCAATAACGCCACCAGCATTACCCAAACGCAACTGGGCGGGTATGTGCCGGGCAACGCCAACCTGGGCGCCAGCGGCCCGGCGCGGGTGATCCTGAACGAGGTCACTGGCACCGCGCCCAGCCAGTTGAATGGCTATATCGAAATCGCCGGACAGCGCGCCGATGTCATTATCTCGAACGTCAACGGGCTGTCGCTAAACGGCGTTGGATTTTTGAATGTCAATCGCGCCACGCTCACCACCGGCACGCCGGTGTTCGGTGGCGACGGCAGCCTCGCCGCCTTCCGCGTCACGCGCGGCGGCATCCAGGTCGAGGGCCAGGGCTTCAACGGCACCAATCTCGACCAGGTGGACCTGATCGCCCGCTCGGTGACGGTCAATGCCAACCTGTGGGCGAACCAGGCCAATGTCATTGCGGGCGCCAACCAGGTCGATTACGCGAGCCTGGGCGTGCAGGTGATCCAGGGCGAAGGCACGGCGCCAACGGTCGGCATCGACGTGTCGAACCTGGGCGGGATGTACGCGAATCGCATTCGCCTCCTTGGCACGGAAGCTGGCGTGGGCGTGCGCAGCGCCGGCACGCTGGCGGCGCAGGCGGGGGATTTCTCGATCGACAGCGCCGGGCGCGTGACGCTTGCCGGGAGCACCTCCGCCACCGGCAACCTGGCCATGCACGGCGCGCACGGCATCGACAGTCTGGGGACCACGGCCGCCGGCGCCAACCTCTCGGCCACCAGCGCAGGCGACATCCAGAATGCCGGCGCCCTGATTGCGGGCCACGATCTCGCCGTGGCTGGCCAATCGGTGCAGTCCAGCGGGACGCTTGCCGCGGGCATCGATGCCAACGGCAATATGACGCAGGCGGGCAACCTGTCCGTCGCTGGAGCGCAGGGGGTCTCAGCCACCGGCCAGAACCTGGCCGGTAGCAACGTCACCCTCTCCGGCAGCAGTGTCAGCCTCGCCGGCAGCCAGACGCGCGCCGCGGGCGCCATGGCGCTGACGGCACAGGCCTGCGCGCTCGATCTGGCCAACGCCACTGTCACCGCCGGCCAGGGCCTGACGACCAACGCCGCAGGCCTCTTGCGCAGCGACGGTGCCAAGGTGAGCGCCGCATGGATCGACGCCGGCGCGCAGCAGCTCTCCAACCGGGGCGGCATGCTCTATGCGCAGAACGGTGCCACCCTGGGGATCCGAGGCAATGCCGACAACACCGGCGGGCAGATGTTGACCGAGGCGGGCGACCTGACGCTGTCCGCCGACGGCCAGCTGAGCAATGCCGGGGGCCGCGTGACCAACGCCGGGGGCGGGCTGGCAGCCATCCGTGCCCAGCGCATCGAGAACGCCGGCAATGGCGTGATCGGCGGCAATGGCGCCGCAACGGTCACCGCCGATCAGCTGATCAACACCGGCGGCGCCCAGCTGATCGCCGGCACCGACCTAGGCCTGCACCTGACCCAGTCGGCGGACAACTCCGGCGGCCACATCTACGCCGGGCAGCGCCTGACGGTCGCTGGCAGCCAAGTGGCCTGGCGCAACGATGGTGGCACCATCTCGGGCAAGGCGGTCCAGTTCGCTGGCGCTTCGCTGTCGAACCGACAGGGCACGATCCTGGCCGACGAGGACCTGAGCGCCGCGCTCGGCGGGAACGTGGATAACACCAGCGGGGTACTGCAGGGCGGCACAGCCCTCGATGTTTCGTCAGCCGGCACCCTCACCAACGACGCTGGCCAGATCGTCAACACCGGCACCGGCAAGACCCGCGTGGCGGCATCCAGCCTCCGCAACACCAACAGCGCCATGGTTGGCGGCAATGGCGATGTGCAGGTCCAGGCGCAGCAGCTGGCCAATACCACAGGCGCACAAATGGTCTCGGGCGGTGCGCAGGTCCTTGACGTGGGCCAGTCGTTCAACAATGCCGGCGGCCAGGTCTACGGCGGCACCGGCCTGGCGATCAATGGCGCCGCTGCCGCGCTGAACAATGACGGCGGCAGCGTCGCCTCGGGCGGCAACAGCGCCGTGCAGGTGGCCTCGTTGTCCAACCAGGGCGGCAAGGTAGTCGCCGACGGCGATATCGGCATCGACACGGGCGCGTTCACCGGGGTCGGCACCGTCCACAGCGGCCGGGATCTGCGCCTTGCCATGCAGGGCGATTACACCAATGTCGCGGGCAATCTGCTCAAGGCCGAGCACAACTTCACCTTTGGCACCACCGGCGTCTTCACCAACCAGGGACGGCTCGAGGCCGTCAACGCCCTCACGCTCAACGGCAGCCGCATCGTCAACGCGGCCGGCGCCACCATCAATTCGGCGGCCACGACCCTGAACGCCTCGGCGGATATCGCCAACGCGGGCCGCATCGAGGGCGATACGCTCACCACCAACAGCGACACGCTCAGCAACACCGGGACGCTGATTGGCGATACGGTCACCGCCAACGCCCGCGAGATCCGCAACACCGGGGCCGCAGCCATCATGGCGGCGACCGATACCCTGAACGTGTATGGACGCGAGCTGGTCACCAACACGGACGGCGCCACCTACTACAGCCTGGGCGACCTGAACATCGCCGCCAACGGCGAGCGCGACGCGCGGGGCTACCTCCGCAACCGCACCGGCCGCGTGCTTAACGACCGCAGCACCATCGAGGGCGGCAGCGACTACAGCGTGGTTGAGATCGCGGCGCAGGAATTGATCAACCAGCGCCCGGACCCGGTGATCGTCAGTGACACCACCGTCGAGACCAAGCACCAGCTCAAGCGCGAGAAGTACATCCACTGCCACACCACCAACCCATATGAGCAGATGGGGTGCACGCAGGCGCTCTGGGAAGGTCCCTACAAGACCCCCATCGATGCCACCTTCACTGCCGCGCAGATCCTGTCGCGCGACGACGGCAAGCAGCGCCTGGTGGTCGATATCAACGGGGTGGCCACCCCGATCGACTACAACACGCTCAGCGAAAGCAACGGCGTGCTGCAGGTCAACTACTGGGACGGTTACGACCGGGACATCCACTACGACCCCGGCACCGAGTATGAAACCCGCAACGATGCGCAGCGCGGCTGGCAGCGTGTCGAGATCGCGCGGGATACCACGACCACGACGACCACCGAGCGCGACGCCAACCCGAATCAGCCGTCGGCGAACCTGGTCTCGGGCGGGGCCATGATCCTGGCCAACGTCGGCAGCCTGACCAACCGCTACAGCACCATTGCCGCGGGCGGCAGCATGCAGATCGGCGACCAGAGCACCACCTCCGGCACGCTGGACTCCGGCCAGTTCGGCAACACTACCGTCACCAATATCGGCCAGACGCTCTACCAGCGCACGACGCAGGACATTGTTTCCACTTATGCGTGGAGCAAGGACACGACCCAGGACGTGGGACCGGTGGTCCAGCCGAGCGTGGTGATGCCCCCTGTGGTGGTCGGCAAGGTTGCCGGCAACATCACCGCCGGCCAGCGTCTGGCCATCTTCGGCGGCGACATCCACAACGAGGATGTCGGCAAGGGCGACCCGATGGCGGGCACCGGCAGCACGACCGTGACCGGCACCCAGGTGAGCGCACACGGCGTGAACGCCGTGACGCTGGCCAACGCGCCGCTCAGCCTGCCGAGCAACGGCCTCTACAAGTACCACACCGAGCCGGGCTATTCATACCTCATCGAGACCGACCCGCGTTTTACCCAATACGGCAACTTCCTCTCGTCGGACTACATGCTGGGGCTGCTCGGGATCGACCCGGCCATGACGCACAAGCGCCTGGGCGACGGCTTCTACGAACAGAAACTGATCCGCGACCAGGTGACACGCCTGACCGGCCGGGTCACCCTCGCGGGCTACGACAGTGCCGAAGAGCAGTACAAGGCCCTGATGGCCTCCGGCGTGCATGCCGCGCAGCAGTTCAACATCCTGCCGGGCATGGCGCTCACTGCGGCACAGATGGATGCGCTCACCTCAGACATCGTCTGGCTGGTGTCGGAGACCGTCACACTGCCGGACGGCAGCACCCAGAGCGTGCTGGTGCCGCGCATCTACCTCGCGCGTGCGCATGCCGCCGACCTGCAGGCCAACGGCGCATTGATTGCCGCCGACGACCTGGAGCTGCACAGTGCCGGCACGATGCACAACAGCGGTATTGTCGACGCCAGGGGCCGCCTGTCGATTGCGGCCAGGGGCGATGTGGTGAACCGGGGTGGTGCGATTCGCAGCCAGGGCACCACGGCCATTTCGGCGGGACGCGACATCCTGAACCAGTCCGGCCAGATCATCGGGGACAAGGTGGGGCTGGTCGCCGGGCGCGACATCCAGAATGTGACTCTGTTCGACCAGCGGGGCACGCAGACAGCGGCAGGCAACTCGAAGGCCTCGACTAGCCTCTATGGCCAGCAGGCGGGCATCACCTCAACCGGCGACATGCTGCTCTCGGCGGGCCGCGACCTCACCGCTACCGGGTCAACCATCCATGCGGGCGGCGACGCCGCCGTGCTGGCTGGACGCAACCTCACCTTCGACGCGCTGGAAGGCAAGACCAGCCAGTCGGTCTACAACAGCGACAAGCACCACAGCGAAGGCAGCCGCACCGAACATGCCGTCAGCACGGTCCAGACCGGCGGCAGCCTCACCACCAGCAGTGGCGGTGACACTACCCTCAAGGGTACCCAGGCCAAGGCCGGCACCGATCTGACCATGGTGGCTGGTGGCGACCTGAACGCCAGCGCCGTCACCAACGAAACGACCCACGACAACGTGGCGCGCCAGAGCAGGCAGCGCCAGCAGGAGGACCACCGCCGCGACCAAAGCATCGTCGGTGTGAATCTTGAGGCCGGTGGCAATGCCACGCTGGCCGCCGTCAAGCCGGCAAGCCAGGGCGGCGGGCTGGACCGTACCGACGGCAAGGGCAATGTGAGCCTGATTGGCGCCAACGTGATGGCGGGCACTAACGGCCAGGGAGGCCGCACCCTCAATGTGGTGGCCGACCGCGACGTGACCGTGGCCGAGGCGCGTGAACTGCACGATAGCAGCGTCGATATCCAGCGCAAGAGCGGCAGCTTCGTGTCCCGGAATTCCACCAGCGAGCAGTCGAGCCGCCACAGCGACATCGGCGTGGGCAGCACGCTGTCCGGCGATAACGTGCGCGTCAAGGGCGGCAACGATGTGACCATCCGCCAGAGCGCTATCGCAGCGACCGATGGCGTGGCGCTGAGCGCCACCCGGGGCGATGTGTTGGCAACCGCAGGGCAGAACAGTCGCGAGGCAAGCGACGCCCTGCAGGTCAAGAAGTCCGGCATTTCCGGCTTCGCGGGTCAGGGCGGCATCGGCGTCTCGGTGGGCAAGAGCGAGGCGTCCGGGGCAAGCCATAGTCTGGCGATCACCCAGAGCGACGCCCGCAGTGTGGTCGGTGCCAGCAACGGCAACGTCGTCATCACCGCCGGCAAGGATGCCGCCATCATCGGTAGCGACCTGATCGCGGGCAGCAAAGGAGACAAGGACAAGCCGAGCGCAGGCAACATCGATATCCTCGCGCAGAACGTGACCATTGCCGAGGGCGTGGATCGTGTGTACCAGGATGCCAGCCAGCGCAACCGTTCCAGCGGCCTGTCGGTGGCGCTCGTCGGCACCCCCTACGATACCGCCAAGAACCTGCAGGCCGTACAGCAGGACCCCAGCACCGTCTCCCGCGTGACCGGCACGGTCAAGGAACTGGGCGCGTCGGCGCTGACCCTGCCCCAGGTCGCTGTGCGCATCGGCAACCAGAAGAGCAACGCCCAGGGGTCGAGCGTCACCACCACCAGCAGTGGCAGCAGCGTGACCGGAGCCGGCAATGTGCGCGTGCGTGCCACCGGCAACGGCCAGACCGATGCCGATGGCCGCGCGCTGGACGGCAACATTCTGGTGTCGGGCAGCACGATCAGCGCGGGCGACGCGGCCATGCTGGATGCAGCCCGTGATGTAGCGGTGCGCGCGTCGACCGACACCTATCAGGCTTCCAACAGCGCCAGCAGCAGTGGCTGGACCGTCAGTAGCGCGTTACCCAGCCCCGGTGACGTGGCCCGCCATCTCGGCGGCGGCCCGAACAACAGCGGCGTGGGCATGGTGCCGTTCGGCAGCCAGACCAGCAACGCCAGCGGCGCCACCACCAGCAGCAAGCAGAACGCCAGCGTGATCACGGGCAACACCGTGGGCGTGAAGGCCCGCACGGGCGACGTCACCATCGCCGGCAGCGGCATCGCCGCCGAGGGCGATGTGGCGCTGTCGGCAGCCAAGGGCAAGATCGACATCCTGTCCGGGCAGGACACCCTGTCGCAGCGCTCGGACCGCACCAGCCGCCAGATTGGCGACCTGGGCGGCACGGGGTACTCGGGTACCGTGGGGGTGCACAGCGAGTCGCACCACACCGACGCCAACCAGACCACCCAGAACACCATCCGCAGCCAGGTCGTCAGCAAGTCCGGCAACGTAACCATGAGCGCAGGCGAGAACCTCACCGCGCGCGGCGCCGACATCGCCGCCGGCAACGATGTGACGATGATCGGCAAGAACGTGACCCTTGACCCGGGCACGGACTCTGCCAGCCAGACCGAACGCCACCGCGCCAGCCAGTACGGCACCACGCTGGCGCTGTCGGGCTACACCGTGACGGCCGCACAGGCGCTGGAGAATGCCGCACGTGCCGTCGAGGACAAGAAGGATGGCCGGGTGGCGACGCTCTACGGAGTGCAGGCAGGCCTGGCGATTGCCAACGGCATCCAGGGCATCCAGACCGTGACCAGCGGCGGGGTGAGCCAGACGGCAGCGATCAAGGTGACCGCCAGCATCGGTGGCGGCAGCCAGCAAAGCGAAGCACACAGCACGTCGAGCACCCACCAGGGCACGACGGTCAAGGCAGGCAATGCGGTCACCGTCGTGGCGACCGGCTCCGCCCAGAAGGACGCCGAGGGCTTCGCCATCGACGGCGACATCAGCGGGCGCGGGGTGCAGATAGAGGGCAAGACGGTCACCCTCTCTGCCGCGCGCGACGTGACCCTGGAAAGCGCACAGGACCGCGCGAGCCTCGACAGCCGCAGCTCAGGCAGCACTGCCAGCATCGGTGTCGGATTCGGTCTCGGCGGCGACCAGAACGGCTTCACGCTCGAGCTGGCCGCGAGCCAGAACAAGGCAAAGGCCAACGGCGAGGCGGTAACGAACCACAACTCACACGTGGTGGGCACCGACCGCGTGACGGTGGTGAGCGGCCGCGACACCAACCTCAAGGGCGCACAACTGATCGGCGACACTGTCGCCGGCACGGTGGGCCGGGACCTGAACATCGAGAGCCGCCCGGACACCGAGACCTACCACCGCAAGGAATCATCGTCGGGCATGCAGGCCAGCATCTGTGTGCCGCCGTTCTGCTATGGCACCACAGTGCACGCCAGCGGTAGTGTCACGCAGGGCAATACCGACAGCACCTACAGCTCGGTGCAGGAGCAGAGCGGCATCTATGCCGGCAAGGGCGGGTTCAACGTCGACGTGAAGGGCAACACGGACCTCAAGGGCGGGATCCTGGCGAGCACCGCCGATCCGGCCAGCAACCGCTTCAAGACCGGGACGCTCACCACCAGCGACATCGAGAACAAGGCCGAGTACAGCAGCGACTCGACGACGCTGGTGGCGAGCTACAGCGGCGGCAAGAGCGTGCCGGCGAGCGATCCGAACCTGGGGCCGGTACAGCCGGCTGGTGTGAACTGGGCGGGCAACACGAACCTGCTGCAAAGCGGCGCCAGCAGCCTGGCGACGACCGCTGCGGGGAATGCGCAGAAGTCGATTGACGGCAGCGCGGCTGGCGTCACCAAGAGTGCGATTGCGCCGGGCACGGTCATCATTGCCAACAATGCGGGCCAGCGGGCGTTGACCGGCAAGTCGGCCGACAAGACCGCTGCCGGCCTGAACCGGGATACGGCCAACGCCAACCAGAGCATCGACAAGATCTTTGATGCACAGAAGGTGAAGGATCAGCGCGAACTGCACCAGTTGCAGAGCCAGGTGGCGCAGCAGCTGGCGCCGATGGTCTACGACCAGGTGGGTACGCTGACGCAGAACCAGCCGCCGGAAGTGAAGGTGGCGGTGCATGCGGTCATCGGCGGGCTGATGGCACAAGCCATGGGCGGCCGCTTCGCGGCCGGCGCAGCCGGTGACGCTGCCGCGACAATAGCTGCTGAGCTCGTGGGCCAGCAGATCCTGAACAACCCGGATCTGCAGACACTGTCCGAGCAGGACCACAAGGCGCTGGTGCAAATTGCCGGGACAATTGTGGCGGCAGGAGCCGGCGCAGCGACTGGCGGTTCCATGCAGGACGCCGCGGCGGCAGGCGCCGCAGGTGGGCTCGGCACGCAATACAACTGGGCAATGCACCCGCCGATTGCTGGCTCGAGCGTCCCGCCGACACCAGGCGAGCCCCAAAAGCCGGGTTCGGTACCCGGCAAGCCGAAGTATGATGGTGACGAAAGTACCTTGACAGGTACGCCTGATCAGTCGCGGCAAAACGTGGTGCAGGCGATCGTTCAGCCGGCGCTGGAGGCCATTGAGAACGTCGGGGCGGTGGTCGGGGCAATCTTGCCGAATCCGCTCAAGCCTGTGGAGAGCTTGGGGGCTATTTTTAGTGCTGACAACGGACGATACGACGTATTGACCAATCCGCAGGCGCGAGAATTTGCTCAAGCCAACGGATGGACCACTTCAGCCCCTGATCAAGTCAAGGACGCCGCCAGAGGAAGCCCGGTATTTTACAATCCAGAGGATGGAAATTACTATTCACCTGACAAGGCTGGTCACAGAGCCGACGATGCCTGGAAGGCCTTTGATAAAAAAGGAAATCGCGTAGGAACATTCATTTGGGATGGAAATCGAATGACTCAAATTAGTAAGTGACGGGAATATATGGAAATCGAAAAAATTTTGAGCTCTGTGAAGTTTGATCCCGATTTTGATCCATCTTATTCCTTTGAGTTGAAAAGGATCTCCTTCTTTGATCATTACCTGAGTATTGATGAAGCGAATGCATGTAATTTTATTTTCTTCAAGCTTGCGGAGGAAACCGGTGAGCTCTCCCAGTACTTAGCTGCGGAGAACCGGCTACTTTCCCTTTGGGCTCAATTTGCTGTATCAGGTCGTAATTTTGCTCTCAATGAGCGCGTGCTAGAGATTGAATCGCTCCATGACGTTCTCGAGCTCGGTGCGGCCGTCATCCGCGAAATCAGAGGATATCCAGTTTTTTTCGCCGGGCCGAAGGTTATTTGGGAGCCTGCTTCCGATCTGACGCACCTACTTTGGGTACCTAAAGACCAAGGTTGGAGGCAGGTTGAGCGCATGGTTCTGGCGTCGGGAGTCAACTTCCTGGAATAGCAGAGGGGAATTAAACCCTGGCTGGAAGGGAGCCGATGGCATCGTGGTGGTGGTGCAGCGTCCAGATCGAATGTAGGCCTGCTCAGGCAGCAATGCCAGCATAGGTGTGGGTCTCGGCCTAGTACTACAGCCGTAGTTCTTTAAAGTAAAATTTCGTCAATAAAAATAACTCATAGACGAGATGACTTCGAAGGCAAGGCAATGGCAGCGGGAATTGGAGAGTGCCCACAGTCGACTTGAAACTCTGTTCAAGCGACCAGAACCGAGAGCGCGATCGTTGGCGTATCTGAAGGGATTGCTGAGCAGTGTAGAACGCAAGAATGGGTGGCAGTTGGCGGAGTTCATCGGCGGTGTTGATCGTTGATGAAACGGGCTTTATCAAGAAGGGGCAGCATTCGGCCGGGGTGAAGCGACAGTACAGCGGCACTGCCGGCCGGATTGAGAACAGTCAGATTGGGGTGTTCTTGAATTACGCGGGTCATGGAGGCTCGGCGTTTATTGACCGAGAGTTGTATCTTCCTCAGGAATGGGCAGAGGATTCAGCACGCAGGCATGCCGCAGGAATTCCCCCATCGGTTGAGTTTGCAACCAAACCACAACTTGCGCGGCGAATGATTGAACGCGCCCTGGATGCCGGGCTGCCGTGTGGTTGGGTAACCGGGGACGCCGTCTACGGCGGGGATCGACGGCTGCGGGTATGGCTGGAATCCCGTGACCAGGCCTTTGTACTCGCGGTGGCAAAAGACGAGCCGCTCTGGTGGCAAGGGCCAACGTATGTGCGGGCCGACGCAATTGCTCAGGCGCAACCGACACGGGCCTGGAAGCGGCTGTCAGCAGGTCAAGGAGCCAAAGGTGAGCGCTTGTACGACTGGGCACTTGTACCCTTGTGGCGCTTGCAGATGACCGCTGAAGAGAGGCGCTGGGGCCATTATCTATTGGTTCGGCGCTCACTTGACGAAACGCCCGAGCATGCCTTTTACGTCGTCCATGCCCCACGTCGCAAGGCCACACGGCAGACGCTGGTTCGGGTTGCAGGCCGGCGATGGGAAATTGAAATCGGCTTCGAGGCGGCCAAGGGAGAATGCGGACTAGACCACTATGAAGTGCGCAAATGGCATGGATGGTATAGGCATATCACCCTGTCACTGCTCGCTCACGCGGTTCTTGTGGTGCTTCAGACCAAGGTCAAAAAAAACTCCTGAAGACATGGTTCCGCTGACTGTGCCTGAGTTGCGCCGTCTGCTATCGAGACTGCTGTGGCATGGGGTCCATTCGATTCAGCATATCCTTGGCTGGTCGGCATGGCGGCGTCGGCATCAGCTTCGTGCCAAGATCTGCCGCTACCAAAGGCGCGGTTGCCTCCATTCCCTTTATGATCTACGGCTGTAGTACTAAGAGTGGCGAGCACGCCGCTGCCTGCAGCGCCGCGTCTTCCTCGAACCAGACCTGCGCCTCACCGTCGAAGCGCGGCTGGATGGATCATGCCGGGGGCGCTCCGGTGGCGATGGCAGGTGCGCGCTCCAGTGCGCCCAGAATCCGCGCGAATCGCGCTTCCAGGCGCGGCCGCATGCGTGTCGGCGTGAAGATATAGAACTCGCCCGCGCGAATGGCCTCCAGTGCCTGGCTGGCCACCAGTTCCGGCGCCGTGCCGGCGGCAACACTGGCCTTGAACGATTCGCTGGCATGGCTTGAGCGTGCGGCGATGGGGGTCTTCACCGGGCCCGGACAAAGCACCGAGACGCCAATGCCGGTGCCGTCGAGTTCCTGCTCCAGTGCCTCGCAGAGGGCCACCACGCTGTATTTGGTGGCTGAGTACGCGCCCATCGGAAAGCCGCCGTTCACCCAGAAGCCAGCGCCTGACGCCGTTGCGACGAAATGGGCTGGCTCGCCGTGCCGCCGCAGCAGCGGCAGGAAGTGGCGGATGCCGTGGATCACGCCAAACACGTTGATGCCGAATGCACGGGTCCAGTCCTGCCCGGATAACGACGCCAGTTCGCCACTCATGTCGATGCCGGCATTGTTGAACACCAGATGGATGCGGCCCACCTGTGCCTCGAACTGCGCTGCTGCGTCGCGCACGTCCGCATCGGAGGAAACGTCCAGTACGCGCGTGCAGATGCGCCTGCCGGTGGGCGCGAGCCGCTCGCGTGCGGCGTCCAGCCCGTGCGCGTCGATATCGGCCAGCGCAAGGTCGGCACCGCGCGCCGCGAGTGCATCGGCCAGTGCCAGACCGATGCCGGACGCGGCGCCCGTGATGATCGCCGTCTTGCCCTGAAAGTCCTGAAGGCGGGGGCGGGTGCCCGGTGGGGAATCGTTGCTGTCGATGTCTGGATGAATCATGGATGTCGCAGGTAAGGGCCGAGGGGCCGAGGGGCTGATGAGCCGAGGGACTGCGGGGCCGCGGCATTCAGCCGATTACGGATTCGGGGGCAAGGCGGACAAGCTGCTTGCCGATGTTCTTGCCGGCAAACAGGCGGTTCAGGGCGGCGGGCGCCTGCTCGATGCCCTCGATGACGTCGACCCGGTACTTGAGCTGGCCGTCCCTGACCCATTTCGCCATGACTTCCACGGCTTCGTGGAACCTCGGGCGGTAGTCCGAAATGAGGAACCCTTCGATGCGCGCGCGTTTCATGATGACGTTGCGGAACATCTTCGGGCTCCACCAGTCACCGCTCGCGTTGTAAGTCGAGATCATCCCGCACAGGGCGATGCGGGCACCCGGATTGATCAGAGCCAGCACGGCATCCATGGTGTCCCCGCCCACGTTCTCGAAATCGACGTCGATGCCGTCCGGGCAGGCGGCGCGAAGGTCGGCAAGCACGTTGCCGGCCTTGTAGTCGACACAGGCATCCAGGCCAAACTCTTCCGTGACCAACCGGCATTTGTTCTGGCCGCCCGCAACGCCCACCACCCGGCAGCCAAGTATCTTGCCGATCTGGCCGGCGATCGAGCCGACGCCGCCTGCGGCGGCCGATACCACAATGGTCTCGCCGGCCTTGGGCCTGGCAATGTCGAGCATGCCGAAATAGGCCGTCATGCCGGAGCTGCCCAGCACGCTCGCATAGGCATGCAGGGGCAGGCCGTACTCCACCGGGACGCGCCGGGCAGTTCGCGTTACCGAATACTCTTCCCACGCCATGGCGCCTTCAACAATATCGCCAGGCCTGAAGTCCGGGTGATGGGACTCCATGACCACGCCCATGGTGACGCCGCGCATCACCTCGCCCAGCGCCACCGGGGCCATGTACTGGTCGATATCGCTCATCCAGACGCGGTTGGTCGGCGCCACCATGAGATAGATGTTGCGCACCAGGATCTCGCCGTCGCGCGGTCGAGGCAGCGGTGCTTCCACGAGCTGCAGGTCGTTGTCGCCGATATCGCCGACGGGGCGCTGCCTGAGGATCCAGCGCCGGTTCATTGTCTTCATGCTTGCTCCTCCATAATTTGTGCCTGGCGCCGAGTGCGCGGGCCGCACTGCCGGTCGCCGTCACGCGCTCGCTGCTCAGTCTTCCAGCGCGCCGTATACGAGGTTGCGTAACAGGGACCGGTATCCGGCGCGCGTCGCCAGGTCGTTTTCCTGAAGCATCAGGATGGCAAGCAGCTGCTCTTGCGGATCCGCCCAGAAATAGGTTCCGAGCGCGCCGCCCCAGTAGAAATCGCCGACCGAACCCGGTACCGGGCTCAAGCCCGGGGCGGTGCGTACGCCCACTGTCAGGCCATGGCCCTGGCCGAGATCGGGCAGTGGCGCGTTGATGCCGAGCCCTGTTGTCGAACCGCCAAAGCGCGTGGACCGGGGCAGATGGTTGCCAAGCATCAGTTCGACCGTCTTCCTGGAGAGCAGGCGCACGCCATCGAGCACACCGCCGTTGAGCAGCATCTGGCAGAAGCGCGCGTAGTCGCCGGCCGTGGACAGCAGGCCGGCGCCCCCGGAATGCCAGCGAGGCGGGCCCTGCTCGTCGTAGTCGAACAGGGCGGTGGATTTGCCGGATGCGCCGGAGGGCAGCGCCAGGCCGGCGCCGTCCTGCCGGATCAACCGGAAGCCTGTTGCATGCATGCGCAGTGGCCGCGTCACGCGCTCGGCGACGAAGTGAGCGAGGTCCATGCCCGAAACGATCTCGACGATGCGGCCGAGCACGTCGGTGGACATGCCATATTCGAACACCTCGCCCGGCTGGCATTGCAGCGGAATGGCCGCCAGCTTCGCGACCATCTCGGCATTGGTCTGTGCAGGGTCCATCAGGCCGGTATCGCGATACCGGCGCTGCACCAGCGAATCGCCGAATTGCCCGTATGTCAGACCGGAGGTGTGCCGGAACAGGTCGTGAACAGTCATGGCGCGGCGCATGGGTTCGAGCGCAAGGCGGCGCTCCCCTGTATTCGCATCGGCCGATTCGACGCCGACCTGGAGGCAGGCGAACTCGGGGATGTAGCGTTCGACCGGGTCGTTCAGGGCCAGCCGGCCTTCTTCCATCAATATCAGCGCTGCCACGCCGACAACGGGCCGCGTCATCGCTGCAATGCGGAACACCGAATGGCGCTGCATCGGTCGCGATTGGGTATCCGCATGCTCGAAGCCAAACGCCTCGAACCAGGCGATCCGGCCCTTGCGCGCAACCAGCACGACAGCGCCCGGGATCTTGCGCCGGTCGACATCCGCATTGATCACCGACGAGATCGACCGCAGCCGCCGCGCGGACAGCCCCACCTCTTCGGGGGTGTCGGCATGGTCCAGGGCATGGGTGAGAGGCAAAGCAAGCTCCTGCGAGTTTCGGCGGACCGAGGCGGCGGCGGTGCGCGGTGCGCTGTGCCGTGAGGTATGTGTGCCGATTCTAGGCAGACGGTCGGCCTGGTGCTTGATGACAGGGGTCTTTGCCGTGACCGCTGGGGACATTGCGCGAGCGGGTGGCGATGGAAGCAGGCTTCGCGCCCTTTTTTCATCATGAGACGGGTGCTAAAGCGAGCTCCGGCAGGAAGGAAACAGCCAACGCCGCCGGAGTCGCGCACCGTCAGGGCTGGATGTTGTTGGCCTTCACGATGGCGGCATTGCGATCGTATTCGGCGCGCAAGCCCTGGCCAAGCTGGGCAAGGGTTTGCGCTGGCATGGTCTCGAAGCCGAGCCCGAGAATCCGGTCCTGCACCTTGGGCGCCGAGGCCGCCTTGTAGACGGCAGCCTGGATTTTCTGGATCACGTCTGCCGGCACCTTGGCCGATACGAACACGCCCGCCCAGTTGTTGAAGTCAATGTCCGGATAGCCCAGCTCGGCAAAGGTCGGGACCTGCGGCAGCAGCGGCGAGCGCTGTTTCGCGGCGAGGGCATAGGCCTGCAGCTTGCCGGCCTTGATCATCGGCAGCGAGGTCACCATGCCGTCGTACATCACGGCGATCTGTCCGCCCATGACCTGTGTCAGCGCCGGCGGAGAGCCGGCAAACGGCACGTGCTGCAGGTCCATGCCGGCTTTCTGGTTCATGATCAGGCCGGCATAGTGGGCGACCGTGCCCGCGCTGTAGGAAGCAAAGCTGAGCTGGCCCGAATGGGCCTTCGCATAGCTGACCAGGCTCGGCAGGTCCTTGGGCGGCAGGCTCGCCGACCCGACCAGCACGAGGGTCGACCTGGCCACCGCGGCCACGGGCTTCACGTCCTTCATCGGATCGAAAGAGGTCTTCATCACATGCGGGATCTCCGTGAGCACGTTGGTGGTGGACACCAGGATGGTGTGCCCGTCGGCCGGCGCCGCCAGCATCGTGTTGATCGCAATGCCGCCGCCGGCGCCCGGCTTGTTATCGATCACCACGGGCTGGCCCAGTTCAGCCGTGAGCGCTTCGGACAGCACACGTGCCAGCACATCCATGGTGCCGCCGGCAGGCGCAGGAATCAGTACCCGGACCGGCTTGTTGGTCCATGCCATGGCGACGGGCATGGACAGGGCCAGGACAGCGCAGACGGCGGCGCGGCGCACGCAGTGCAGGGCAGGGCGGATTGGCATAGATGTCTCCTCGTTATGGGTGGGCTCTAAATGGGCGCCATTGACGACGGAAGTCGTGCCAGCAAGTATGGGCAGTCGATGCAAAGCGTCTTAACATTCGGGGGCAAATATTTGACATTTCGGGACAATCAGGGAAAGCCCATCCTTTCGGGACCGCGCGGGAAAACGAGAAGATGCCTAGGCACGCGGCTCACCGTATATTGCGCAGCCTGGTACTGCGCCACTGCGTCGGCGTCATGCCGAACTGCGCCGTGAACCAACGGACGAACGAACCATAGGCAGAGTAGCCAAGCGATTCGGCAATGCGTCCGAGCGAGTAACTTCTGTTGTCCATATAGTGGGTAACGAGATCGCGCCGTACGCCATTGACCATGTCTGAGAAGGCCTTGCCAGCGCCTTCGAGTTGGCGCTGCAGCGTACGCACGTTCATCCCCAGGCCCTGAGCAACCTGCTCGATCGTCGCGCGCCCTGCCGGAAGCATCAGATAGATGGCCTTGCGCACCTCGAGCACAATCGACGGCTCGTTGGCCCCCGGCAGGCCTGCAAGCAGGCGTTGCGCATGGCGTGCCATGACGGGGTCGGCAATCGGGTTGGGCAAGTCCAGGTCGGCAGCGCGGCAGATCAAGCCATTGAAAGCGCTGGCAAACTCCAGCTTTCCCCCGAAGATGCGGCGGTGCAGCCGCAGATCATCGGGAGCGTCATGCGTGAAATGGACGCTGAGGGGATGCCAGGACGTGCCGATCAGTGTGCTGCACATGCGTGACAGTGTGCCCAGCGCCAGTTCGACCGACTGCATGGTCGGCCCGGCTTCATCCGCAACGACGTCCTCCCGCACGATGACCTTCCTTCCGGTCTCCTCGATACGGATGACCAGGAATTCATTCATCAGGTGCCGATACTGGATCATGGTTCCAAGCGCGTCGCGCAGCGTTCTTTGATGCGTGAGCAATACGCTGACGACGCCGAGGTCGGACAGTTGCCACAGGTCGGCCATTCGCAGCCCGAACGTCGGGCATTGCGTGAGTCGCGCTGACTCTTCCAGCAAGGTTACGGCGGCACTCCCGGAAATCCAGTGTTCCGGGTCTGCAAGCATCTCGCTGCTCAACCCCAGCTTGCGCAGCAACGGCCGCGGTTCAAGGTCCAATTGCTTCGCAACCTTGAAATAGTGGGTCAGCACGCCAGTGCGAATCAATGTGCTCATTGCCTCTCCTTCACCCGGTGGAACCCGGATCCGTTCGTTCCGGGGAAACCCGAATGCCTCGACATTCTGTCACGAAATGAGATATGGATGTCGTGAAATGAGAGACAACGGCCAACCCGGGATTACTAGACTGATCGCATAAATCGACGACAGACGGAACCCCATGGCAGCCCCTCAGAACAAGGTCATAGTCACCTGCGCCGTAACGGGCGGCATTCACACGCCAACGATGTCCCCCTACCTGCCCATCACGGCAGAAGACATTGCCGGCGAGGCAGTCGGTGCGGCCCAGGCCGGCGCCTCGATCGTCCATCTGCACGCGCGCAAGCCGGAGAATGGCCAGCCGTCCCAGGATCCCGCGCTCTTCCGCGAATTCCTTCCGGAGATCGCCGCGCGTACCGACGTCATCATCAACCTCACCACCGGTGGCGCCCCCAACATGCTCGTCGAGGAGCGGCTGCAACCGGCGCTGCAACTCAAGCCCGAAGTCGCCTCGCTGAACATGGGGTCGATGAACTTCGGGTTGTACCCGATGCTGGGCAGGCACAAAGCGTTCAAGTACGACTGGGAGCGTCCTTACCTCGAGGGCTCGGAAGACCGCGTCTTCCGCAACACGTTCAAGGAGATCCGCTACATCCTGGAATCGTGCGCCGACAACGGGACTCGCTTCGAGGTCGAATGCTACGACACCAGCCATCTCTACACGGCTGCGCATTTCATTGACCGCGGCATCCTCAAGCCGCCGTTCTTCATCCAGTCCGTGTTCGGCCTGCTCGGCGGCATCGGCACGCATCCCGATGACGTCATGCATATGCGCCGCACCGCCGAACGGCTGTTTGGCAAGGACTACTACTGGTCCGTGCTGGGTGCGGGCCGCAGCCAGATGCCGATCGCTTCCATGGCGGCCGCGATGGGCGGCAATGTGCGCGTGGGCCTGGAGGATTCGCTTTGGGACGGTCCGGGCCGGCTTTCGACCAGCAACGCCGATCAGGTCAGGCGCATCGTCGGGATCCTGAAATCGCTGAATCTGGAGGTGGCCACGCCGGATGAGACGCGCGACATGCTTCAGTTGAAGGGCAGACATGCGGTCGCATTCTGAGTAATCCATCGGCGACAAGCCATTCAAGTCAACTGATGCCAGACCCGGCCTCCGCAATTTGCTGCGACGCCGATAAATAAATCCCTTATCAAGGAGAACGAAATGCAATTCCTGGATGATTCCCTGCACCCGGAGAACATGGACAAGGTGGTCATCACCGTGGCCCCATACGGCCCCGAGTGGATGCCGGAAGATTTCCCGGAAGATATCCCGGTGACCATGGAAGCGCAGATCCAGAAGGCGGTGGATTGCTATGAAGCCGGCGCCAGCGTGCTGCACCTGCACGTGCGTGAGCCGGATGGCAAGGGCTCCAAGCGCCTGTCCATGTTCAACGAACTGATCGCCGGCGTGCGCAAGGCGGTGCCGGACATGATCATCCAGGTCGGCGGCTCGATCTCGTTCGCACCGGAAGATGAAGGCCAGGCCGCGAAGTGGCTGGATGACGACACGCGTCACGCGCTGGCGGATCTCGACCCCAAGCCTGACCAGGTGACGGTAGCACTCAACACCATCCAGATGAACATCATGGAGTTGATCTACCCGGAGTTTTACGAGAACACGCACATGGCCAACCCGGCCGTCTACGACGCGTACCGTGAAATGATTGTTCCGGCGGGCCCGGGCTGGGCAGAAGAGCACCTGCGCCGCCTGCAGGAAGCCGGCATCCAGCCGCACTTCCAGCTGGTCGGCATGCATGCGCTCGAAACGCTGGACCGCATGGTGCGCAGGGGCCTGTACAAGGGCCCGCTGAACCTGACCTGCATCGGCATCGGCGGCGGCCACCATGGCCCGCACCCGTACAACCTGTTCGACTTCATCCAGCGTGCACCGGACGGCTGCACCATCACCTCGGAGTCGTTGTTCAAGAACGTACTGCCGTGGAACACGATGGCGCTGGCAATGGGTATGCACGTGCGCTGCGGCATCGAGGACACCCTCATCGATCAGCACGGCAATCGCTTCACCTCGGTGCAGCAGATCCAGCAGACCGTGCGTATCGCCAGGGAACTGGGCCGCGAAATCGCCAATGGCAAGGAAGCGCGGGAAATTTACCGCATCGGCACCTGGTACGACGATGTCGATGAAACCCTGGCCGCCAACGGCATGACCCCGAACCGCAAGCCCGGTGTCAAGAACGTGCCGCTGCGCCGGGTAGCCTGAGCCTGCCAGGGCGCAGAAAAAGAATCGATCCGGTCGATGTGTGCACGCCAGCCTGAAATTGCTGTAACCGGATCGAGCTGTTTTGACTTGATTCAAATAGGGAATGCCATGACTCGTACCGTCGTTCTCGTTACGGGAGCCACGTCTGGAATCGGCCGCGCAACGGCGCTTGCCTTTGGCCGTGATGGGGCACAACTGGTTTGCTCCGGCCGCAATGCCGCTGCAGGCGCCGCACTGGTGTCTCAACTCCGGGAGCTCGGTGCCGAGGCCGAGTTCGTGCCCGCTGACGTAGCGAATGAGGAGCAGGTCCGCCAGCTCGTCGAGCACACCATCACCCGCTTTGGGCGGCTCGATGTCGCAGTGAACAGTGCAGGGACCGAAGGCACGCCCGGGTCGATCGTCGACCAGACGGTTGAATCCTATGCAGCGACCTTCGACGCCAATGTCCTGGGGACGTTCCTGAGCATGAAGTACGCGTTGCGCGTCATGCTGGAGCAGAAGGAGGGCGTTGTGATCAATCTCTCCTCCACCATGGGGAGCCGCGGCAACGCACAGAATCCGATGTATGTGGCCAGCAAGCACGCAATCGAAGGCTTGACCAAGGCCGCAGCACTCGATGCGGCCAGATCGAATGTGCGGGTCAATGCGGTTGCCCCTGGCCCGATCGAGACCGGGATGCTGGATCGCATTGCGGGAGGCGCCGAGAAAATTGCGGCAGTTGCCGCGGGTATTCCGGCGGGCCGCATTGGCACCCCGGAGGAGGTCGCCGACGCCATCGTGTTCCTGGCGTCCGCACGGTCCAGGTACATAACGGGCCAGATTCTGGCAGTCAACGGCGGCAAGACAGCGATGTAGTCGCCTTGCCGGGCAGTGGGATTGCCCCAGGCGCGCTCAGACGCAATAAGCAACGAATTTCAGGAGACAAATCATGGCAAAAGCAATCCGGTTCCACGAGACGGGCAGCGCAGACGTGCTCAAGCTCGAGACCGTGGAAGTCGGCGATCCAGGCCCCGGCCAGGCGCGCGTGCGGCACAGCTACATCGCTGTCAATTTCATCGATATCTATTTCCGCACCGGCCACTACCCGCTGGACCTGCCCAATGGCCTCGGCTCCGACGCCGTGGGCGTGGTCGAGGCTGTGGGCCCCGGCGTCACCGACATCCGCGTGGGCGACCGCGTGGGCTACCTGCTCGGCCCGCAGGGCGCCTACTCGGACGTGCGGGTGATGCCTGCCGAGTGGCTGATCCCCCTGCCGGACGGCGTGTCCGACCGTGTCGCCTCCACGCTCATCATGAAGGGCATGACGGCGCAATACCTGTTCCGCCAGGTCTACCCGCTCAAGGGCGGCGAGACCATCCTCTATCACGCCGCGGCCGGAGGCGTGGGCCTGATCGCCTGCCAGTGGGCACGCGCGCTTGGCGTGAACATGATCGGGACGGTCAGCACCGACGAGAAGGCGGAGCTTGCCAGGGCCAACGGCTGCTCGCACGTCATCGTCACCTCGCGCGAGAACATCGTCGACCGCGTGATGGAAATCACCGACGGCAAGAAGGTCCCGGTGGTGTTCGATTCGGTCGGCAAGTCCACGCTGGACGCCTCGCTGTCCTGCCTGCAGGTGCGCGGCACGCTGGTCAGCAACGGCACGACTTCGGGCCCGGTCGAGATCGACAGCCGCACGCTCGCGGCGAAGGGCTCGCTCTGGGTCACGCGTCCGGCCATGGTGCACTACGCCACGCCGCGCTCGCACATGCTCGCCATGGCCAACGAGGTGTTCGACATGGTGATGGCCGGAAAGATCACCAGCGAGCCGAAGCAGCAGTTCGCACTGGAAGACGCCGCGCAGGCCCATCGCGCCCTGGAGAACAGGCAGACGAGCGGCGCGACCGTACTGGTGCCTTAAGCGGTGCCGTAGCGCGGCCTTTCCCTTCCCATGCATGCCGCAGCCGCATTTCCACCCTCGCCGGGGCGAGGGTGGCGGGGACGGCTGCGCCCTCGAAAGCAAGATCACATTGCTGGATATACCGAGATGGAGACAAAGATGTCAGACCGACCTGCCGTTCTGCGCGTGCGCCGCGTCGTCGCCGCGACGATTCTTGCGCTTGCCACGCCCACCGCCATGGCGTGGACCAGCAAGCCGGTGCGCGTACTGGTGCCGGCACCTGCCGGCGGCACGATGGACGTGATGGCCCGCATGCTGTCCGAACAACTCACGGCAGAGCTGGGCCAGCCGGTGATCGTCGACAACAAGCCGGGAGCCGGCGGCGCCATCGCGGTCGGCGCACTGCTGGCGGCGCCGCCCGATGGACAGACCATTCTGGTGTCGGCGACCAACGTGTTTGCGGAGATCCCGCATGTGATGAAGGTGCCCTACGATCCGATGAAGGACGTGAAGCCGGTGGCAGCCGTGGCCAAATCGACCCTGCTGCTCGTCGGTGCGCACAGCCTGCCGGCGAAGGACCTGCAGGGGCTGATCAGCTATGTGAAGGCGCATCCGGGCAACCTGAGCTTCGCCACCTACGGCCCCGGCACGGCCTCGCAATACGCCGGCATGATCATGAACCAGAAGGCGGGGATGGATCTCCAGAACATCCCGTTCCCGGGATCGCCGCCGGCACTGGCGCAGGTGATGGGCGGGCAGATCGCCGTGATGTATGACGGCATGGTGACCTCGCTGCCGTTCCTCAAGGCGGGCAAGCTCAAGGCCTATGCCGTGGCTGCCAGGCAGCGCTTGCCGATGCTTCCGCAGGTGCCGACCTTTGCCGAACTGGGCTATCCGGAGGTGGACTTCAGCAACTGGACCGGCGTGTTCGTGTCGTCCAGGGTGCCGGCAGACCTGACCGAGAAGATCCAGGCCGCGGTCTACAAGGCCGCCTCCAGGGCCGGCGTGCAGGAACGGATTGCGGCGCTCGGGTTCGAGCCGCTGCAGCCGCAGAGCCTTGGCCAGCTCAGCCACGACCTGCGCGCCGATTTCGATCGCAACGCCCGCATCGTGAAGACCTTCAACATCCAGCCGCAGTGACATCCATCGACCATGCGAGTTGAACAACTTACCTCCGCGATCGGCGCAGAACTGATTGGGGTCAGCCTGGCCGATGCGATCCATGATGACGGCCTGTTCGCCGGCATCCGCGAAGCGCTGCTCAAACACCGCGTGCTGTTCCTGCGCGACCAGGACATCACGGCTGCCCAGCACGTGGCCTTCGCGCGCCGCTTCGGGGATCTGGAGGATCACCCCGTGACGGGCAGCGACCCGGAGAATCCGGGGCTGGTGCAGATCTACAAGACGCCCGACAACCCGCCGGATCGCTACGAGAACGCCTGGCACACGGATGCGACCTGGAGGGAAGTGCCGCCGCTTGGCGCCGTGTTGCGGTGCCGGGAGTGCCCGCCAGTCGGGGGCGACACCATGTGGGCCAACATGGTGCTTGCGTACGAGAACCTGCCCGGCCACGTCAAGGAGCAGATCGCCGACCTGCGGGCGCGTCACAGCATCGAGGCGAGCTTTGGCGCCGCCATGCCGATCGAGCGGCGCCTGGCGCTGAAGAGCCAGTTTCCTGACGCCGAGCATCCGGTGGTGCGGACCCACCCGGAGACCGGCGAGAAGGTGCTGTTCGTCAATGGGTTTACCACGCACTTCACCAACTTCCACACGCCGGCGCGCGTGCGCTTCGGGCAGGACTATAGCCCCGGCGGCGCGGAGCTGCTGCGCTACCTGGTCACGCAGGCCTGTATCCCCGAACACCAGGTCCGCTGGCGCTGGACGAAGAACAGCGTGGCCATCTGGGACAACCGTTCGACCCAGCATTACGCCGTCATGGACTATCCGCCGTGCCACCGGAGGATGGACCGCGCCACCATCGTCGGAGACCGTCCTTTCTGATCAAAGCTGATCAAAGCGGGCCGCCGCGCATACCGGGAGGGTGCTGGCTGCCGGTCGTTGAACGGGGGGCGGATTGCAAGACCCATCCCCCCTGTAGTAGCGGCGCACCAGACGCCGGAAGTCGTAGTGACAGAGCCTGAGAACAATCCAATGAAAACGAAGAACCATGGAGGATGGGAGCAGATGAAAAGAGCGTTTCTTGCCTTGGCCGCCGCGACGGCATGTGGTGCGGTCCAGGCGCAGTCCAGCGTAACGCTGTATGGCGTCATCGACGTCAATCTCGAATACGTCAACAAGGTCGGCGTCGTGCCGTCGGCGGCCAACGGCTTCAATCCCGGTACGGGCCATTCGGTGTTCCGCGAGAACTCCGGCGGCTACTCCGGCTCGCGCTGGGGCCTGCGCGGCACGGAAGACCTCGGTGGCGGGCTCAAGTCCATCTACGTGCTGGAGAGCGGCTTCAACGCCGATACCGGCACCCAGCAGCAGGGCGGGCGCACGTTCGGCCGCCAGGCTTT
The DNA here is from genome assembly GCF_016894385.1 of Cupriavidus oxalaticus. Taxonomy (NCBI): domain Bacteria; kingdom Pseudomonadati; phylum Pseudomonadota; class Betaproteobacteria; order Burkholderiales; family Burkholderiaceae; genus Cupriavidus; species Cupriavidus oxalaticus. The sequence goes on along the minus strand of NZ_CP069811.1, from coordinate 1,399,992 downwards.
TGCCGGCCTCAAGTCGGACTACGGGCAGGTCACCTTCGGCCGCCAGTACACATCGCTGTTCGTGTCGTTGGCCAACTTCGTGCCGGCCCGCTTTGCCACGCAGTATGAACCGGCGGGCGTCATCGCCGGCGCGAACTTCCGCGAGGACAACGTGGCGCAGTACACCGGCACGTTCGGTCCCATCACCGCCATGGCGCACTGGTCGTTCGGCGTCGGCACGACATTGCCGCAGATCAATCCCGGTATTCCCACGTTGGGCGGCAACGGCGAAGTGCCGGGCCAGTTCCGCCGGGATTCTGCCTACGGCGCGGGTCTGACTTACATCAATGGCCCACTCGGCCTGGGCCTTGCCTATGACCAGTGGAACCCGACGATCGGCACGAGCAACGGCACGTTGAAGAAGGCGGCCGTCATGGCCAGCTATTCGATCGGTGCGGGCAAGGTGATGGGCGGCTACCGTTGGGGACAGAACAAGGACCAGACGGGCAGGGAGTTCCTGCGCGACGACTTCTACTGGATCGGCGGCCAGTACCGCCTGTCGCCGGCGCTGGACTTTACGCTGGAGTATGACTACCAGAACCTGAAGAATGTCGGCGGCAACACGCACGCGGCCAATCCGTGGCAGATCGCCCTGATCGTCGACTACGCGTTCTCGAAGCGGACCGACGTGTACCTGACCACGGCGTATACGCGCAACGCGGGGCTGACCATGGACTCGGCGGCGAGCGGCTTCGCCACCAGCCTGGCACTGGGCAATAGCTACTCGTTGTCCAATGGGCAGAAGTCAATGTTCGGCGCGGCCGTGGGCATCCGCCATATCTTCTGACCGCCGGCGTGGTGGCGATGCCGCGGGCAGGCAGCAACCTGCGCTCACGGCACCTCATCTCGCGATATGCCACGCTTCCCGCGCCGGGATGCGTGGCACGTTTATCCCGGAGGCGGTGATCACGCCCCGGATCTCAATCGAGGAAATCGAATTCCATGACTTCTACCAAGCTGCCGACGATCGTGATTGTTCCCGGTCTTCGCGACCACATGCCGGAGCACTGGCAGACGCTGCTCGCCGAGCAACTGCAAGCGCAGGGAAGGGCGGTGCAGATCGTGCCGCAGATCGACCATGACAAGGCGCTGCGCAGCGCCCGGGTGGCAAACCTCGAGCGCGTCGTCAGCGGCATCGAAGGGCCGGTCGTCCTGGTGGCCCATAGCATGGGGTGCTGCATCACGGTTCACTGGGCACAGCAGACGACGCGCGAGATTCAGGGCGCGCTGCTTGCCGCCCCCGCCGACCTCGACACGCCGCTGCCCGCCGGCTACTCCGATCCGCAGACCCTGGCTGCCAACGGCTGGACACCGCTGCCGAGGGCATGCCTGCCGTTCCCGAGCATCGTGGTGGGCAGCCGCAACGACCCGATCGGAGGATTCGAACAGGTCCACGCCCTTGCGCAGGCCTGGGGGAGCCGCTTCGTCGATGGCGGCGATATCGGCCACCTCTCGCCGCTCGACGGATTTGGCAACTGGCCGAAGGCCGCGGAGTTGCTCCGCGAGTTGTGAGATTCACCATTCATTGCGTCTCCACCCCGGGTGCCGACCTCCGGTCCTGATGACACTTTCCACGGCAGCCGGGCTTTGGAGGTTCCACGGGCAACGCCTGTGGAACCTCTTCTTTGTTTTCAACAGCCAACACGCGCGGATAGCCGCAGAGGAATCGCCTCCCGGCCTTAACGGGCGAAGAATCTGCGGTCCGCCTCGGCCGGCAGCGTCATGCCGGTGGCCTTCGCCTTCTGCAGGATTTCCCAGAAATAACGGTAGGTGGCACGGTCATGCAGCTCGCCCTTGTACTGGATCGGCCCCCATTCCGCGTCCTGCGCCGCCAACAGGATGCCGGCCGCGTCTTCCACTTCGGCAAGGTCGGGACGCATGGCGTTCACGATGGGCTGGATCTGCGCCGGATAGATGCTCCACATGCGCAGGAAGCCAAACTCGTTGCGCGCGCGCCCGGCGTCGCTCGCTATCACCTCGGCGTCCTTCAGGTTCAGGCAGACGTTGTGTGCCGGCACGATTCCATTGGCCAGCGCCGCTGCCACCATGTCGGCCTTCGCGCGCGCCAGCAGTGCGTGTTCGAACTGGCCGGGGCTACGCATGGCCGCTGCCGGAATGGCGCCGTGGTGGCCGCTGACGAAATCCATCAGGCCGAAATCCAGTACCTCGATGTGAGGCAGTTCGGCGATCTGGAAGACCTCGCGCAGCGCGCCGTGGGTCTCGATGAGCACATGTACCGGCACGGGCTTGTCCAGTCCGGCTTTCGTGCGGGCCTCGTCGATATACCGGATGACGTGCGCGACCTGCCCGCTGCTGGTGGCCTTGGGCACGGTGATGTAGGCCAGCCGGCTGCCGGCTTCTCTCACGATGATGTCCACGTCCTGGCGCCAGGCGGGATGCGACGGGTCATGGATGCGTGCGCCGGCACGGCCGAAGCGGTTGCGTTCCGACGCGATCATGCGCGCCACCATTTGCGCATGCTCGCGCTCCTGCCCGGCGGCGGCACCGTCCTCGCAGTCGCAGGTCACGTCGAAGGCCGGGCCGTACTCGACCTGCAGGTCCATGGCCTTGCCGATCAGCTTCTCGCTGCCGGCAAAGTGCTCGCACGCGGCCAGCACGGGAAAGGCCTTTTCGCCGGCAAAGAGGGCGTCGTTCGGATGGGTTGCGGTGATCATGTCTTGTCTCGATGGAGGGGGGAGGTATTCATCGTTGGGGGATGGCGATGGTGTAGTCGAGGTCGAGCACCACATTGGACGGGTGCGCGGCCCGGCCTTCGCCCGGCTCAGGAAAGACGATGGAGGCGGCGCAGGCGTTCTTCGCGCCGATCATGCGCAGCCGCAGTGCCCCGACGTGCCCGTGGCCGAGGTCGATCTTGTCCAGCACCCGGGTGGCGCAGGCGATGGTGTCGCCCGCATAGGTCGGGTTCACGTGGCTGCCGGCGTTGATGGCGAGGATGGACAGGCCGTTCTCCAGTCCGTCATAGGCCAGCGCGCGGCATACCGAGATGACATGGCCGCCATAGACCAGCCGCTTCCCGCCACCGGCCGCCACGGCATGGCCATCGAAATGGGCGCGCGCGGTGTTCTGGTACAGGCGCGTGGCGATGCTGTGGTCGCTGTCGTTGATCGTCATCGCGCCGGGGTGGTCTATGCGTTCGCCCACGGCGTAGTCCTCCCACAGGTCGTCGATGCAGGTCATGGCGGTGATCTCGCGCACGCGTGCCGTATAGTCGCTTGCGCGCAGGTGTTCGACCGTTACCACGGGCTGGGTGGCCGGCACGACCGGCTCGCCGCATGGCGCCTCGGGATCGCGCTTGTGCACCATCACCCAGCGCACCCAGCCGAGCACCTCGCGGCCATGCTGGTTGCGAGCCGTGGAGCGCACGTAGACCACGCCGCTCCTGCGGCTGGCGTTCTCCTTCAGGCCGATGACCTCCGATTCGACCGACAGCGTATCCCCTGGATACACGTGCGAAAGGAAGCGCACTTCCGCGTAGCCGAGGTTCGCCACGGCATTGAGCGAGATATCCGGCACCGTCTTGCCGAAGGCGGTGTTGAAAGCCAGCAGGTCTTCCAGCGGCTGGCGTTCAAAGCCGAGTTGGCGTGCATTGGTGTGCGCCGTGCACAGCGCCGCGCGGCTGCCTGTCAGGCCGATATACAGGCTGCGGTCGCCCTCGGTCAGCGTACGCGGCGTGGCATGGCGGATCCGCATCCCGACATGGAAGTCCTCGAAATAATTGCCGCGGCGATTTTTTTTCATTTCTATCCCTTCCAATGGTTAGCGGACAGCACCGACCGCACGCAGATCGTCGATGTCGTCGCCGCTGTAGCCGGCGGCGCGCAGGATTTCCTCGGTGTGCTCGCCGAGCATCGGGGCACGGCGCCGGACCGCCCCGGGGGTGTCGCTCAGCTTGATCGGCACGCCGGCGATCTTCACGCGCTGCGCCGAACCGGGCTGCTCGACATCCACCAGCATCTCCCGCACCGCATAGTGCGGATCGGCAAAGATCTCGGCGGACGTGCAGACCGGCCCGAACGGCACCTTGCCGCCCAGGACGGCCGCGATTTCTTCCTTGGTGCGGCCCGACGTGAAGTCTTCCAGCAGGTCGATGACTTGCTGCATGTTGGCGACGCGCGCCGCATTGGTCGAGAAGGCCGGATCGATGCCCAGTTCCGGACGGCCGATGGCGGCGGCCAGTTTTTCCCACAGCGGATCGTTGGCGACGGCGATGGACACGTAGCCGTCGCGCGCCCGGAACAGGCCGAACGGGCACAGCAGGGGATGGCGGTTGCCTTCCGGCCCCGGTACCACGCCGGTGTACGAGGTCTGGTAGACGATGCGCTCGCACATGGCCAGCACGGCGTCCGTCATTGCCACGTCCACGAACTGGCCCTTGCCGGTTTCCTTCACCCGGTGTATAGCCGACAGGATGCCGATGCAGAGCATCAGCGCCGGGATGGTGTCGCCCACGCCGGGGCCGATCTTCATCGGTGTTTGGTGGTCGGGGCCGGTGATGCCCGTCATGCCGCCCATGGCCTGTGCGACCACGTCGTAGGCCGGCCAGTCCGCGTAGGGGCTGGCGCCCGAGCGCGGATCGCCGAAGCCCCGCACGGTGCCATAGACAAGACAAGGATTGCTCTGCCGCAGCGTCTCCCAGCCCAGGCCGAGGCGCTCCATCACGCCGGCGCGGAAGTTCTCCACCACGATGTCGGCGCCATCGATCAGCTTGCGCACGAGCGCCACGCCCTCGGCGGTCTTCAGATCGACGGCAATCGAGCGCTTGTTGCGGTTGACGCTCTGGAAGTAGCCGCCGTACTCGCGGAGCGTGTCGTCCTCGCAGAAGGGGGCGGTCAGGCGCGTGCCGTCGCCCGTCATGGCCTCGACCTTGATGACGTCGGCACCGTGGTCGGCCAGGATCTGGGTGCAAAACGGGCCGGCCAGCATCTGCGTGAGGTCGATCACACGCAGGCCGGCGAGGGCGCCGGGGGATGACCGCTGCATCATGCCGCCACCTTGCCCATCAGCGCGTCGGAGATAATGCGCATCTGGATTTCCGAGGTGCCCTCGAAGATTTTCGTCAGCCGCGCATCGCGCCAGTAGCGTTCGGCGGCGAAATGCGTGGTGTACCCGGCGCCCCCGTGGATCTGCAGGCCTTCGCTGGTCACGCGCTCGCACATCTCGCTGGCGAACAGCTTGACCATCGACGCCCCGGTGTCGGCGCGGCCGCCATCGTCGATCTTCTCGCACACCGCATAGAGCAGGGCGCGCGCCGCCTCGATCTGCGTGGCCATGTCGGCGACCTTGAAGCGGATGGCCTGAAAGTTGCCGATGGGCGAGCCGAACTGCGCGCGGTCCTTCGCGTACTGGATGGAATCTTCCAGGGCGCCCTGCGCCAGGCCGATGGAACGGGCAGCGGTGTGGGCACGCGCGGTTTCCAGGCCGGCGGTGGCGAGGTAGAACGCCTTGCCTTCGTCCCCGACCATCTTCGCATGCGGCACACGGCAGCCGTCGAACGCCAGCTCCCAGGTGGTCCAGCCGTGGTAGCCGATCTTGGGAATCACGCTGCCCTTGACGCCCTCGGGCAATGCGCCGCGCGGCTTCTCGACCATGAAGGCCGACAGGCCCTTGTGGCGCGCTTTCGGGTCGATCACAGGATCGGTGCGGCAGATGACGAGGATGAAGTCCGCCTCGTCGGCGAACGTGCACCAGTACTTGTTGCCGGTGATGACCCACTCGTCGCCGTCGCGCATGGCGCGGCAGGAGATGTTGGCGACGTCGGAACCGGCGTTGGGCTCGGACAGCGAGAATGCGCCGAGGAACTGGCCGGCCGCCATGCGCGGCAAGTATTCGGCCTTCTTCTCGGGCGCGAGCGCCTTGAGCGCGCCGATCAGGCCGTTGCCGCGCGCGATCAGGCTGCCCACGCTCATCCAGCCGCGCGAGAGCTGCTCGGCGACGAGGCAGTACTCGTAGGCACCGAGGCCGAGGCCGCCGTATTCTTCGGGGATAAGGATGCCGAAATAGCCCAGCTCGGCCATTTCGTCGATCAGGTCGCGGGGAATCTGCCCCTTTTCCGGGTCCAGCTTGTTGGCGAGCGGCAGCACGCGTTCCATCGTGAACTGGCGTGCTGCTTCCTGGATCATTTGCCGTTCGGCGGTGAGCTTCTGCATGGGATGTCTCTCAGCGAATTCTTCTCGTCGGCCCGGCCCGGCGGCCGGGCCGGTGCCCACGTCAGGGCAGGACGTTGCGCGGGTCGGCCTTCAGGACGAGTTCCCACGCCTCGCGGGCCATCGGCTGGCGCTTCTCTTCCAGCACGTGGGCCAGCAGGCCGGCCGAGCGGCCCACCAGGGCCAGGCCGCGTCCGATCAGCGGGTCCAGGCCCATCGCGGCGATGATCGCGCCGATGGCACCCACCACGTTCATCGGCAGCTTGCGGTTCTGCTCCTTCACCAGCACGTTGGCGATGGCTTCCATCAGGCGCCAGTGCAGGCCGTAGTAGCCGTTCTCGCGCGACAGTTCGCGCAGCGCGGGCACGCGCGGATCGCCGTCGACGTGGATCGGATGACCCACGCCGAAGACCTGCTGGCGGCGCTCCTTGTGGTTGCGGATGACTTCGCGCGCGGACTGGATGACGTCGTGATCGCTGGCATCGTCGCGCAGTTCCCTGGCGCCTTCGATCAGCATCTCGGCCGCGTTCTGCATCGGGCCGAGGAACACGCTGCCCGCGCCGAGCAGGCCCGTGGCCACCGCGCCCTGCAGCGCTTCCGGCGCGCCGATGTAGGTCAGGCGGGCCGAGAGCGAGCTTGGCGTGATGCCGTGGTCGGCGGTGGTCACCAGCAGCGCATTGACCATGGTCTTCTCGCGCGGCGTCGGCATGCGCGAGAGCGTGGTGAAGAAGATCATGTCGACGAAGTCGAACTTGCCGATGATCTCGGTGGACAGGTTCTTGCCGCGCACCATGATGGTGTCGGTCGTGGTGTACCCGATGTCAGTCTTTACCATTGCGAAGGCTCCGTGCCCTTGAGGGAGATGACGGCATCCAGCGCCACCACGCCCTGGCCCTGCGGACGCACCGCGAGGGGGTTGATTTCGAGTTCGTCGATGCGGTCGGCGTGCTTTGCCACGAAGGACGACAGTTTGACCAGCGCATCCGCAAGCGCATCGATGTCGAATGCCGTCTGGCCGCGGTGGCCCTTGAGCAGTTCGTGGCAGCGCGTCTCGGCGATCATCGCCCGCGCGGACTGCGGCGTGAGCGGCAGCAGGCGGCGACTGACGTCCTTGAACAGTTCGATCGCGACACCGCCCAGGCCAAACGTGCAGACATGGCCGAACACCTCGTCGCGGTGGATGCCGACCACGGCTTCCACGAACGGCGATGGCAGCATCGGCTCGACCAGCACGCCTTCGATCCGGTCCGCCCGCGCGGCCTTGCAGCCGTTGGCGTGGATTTCCGCGAACGCGGCGCGGGCGGCATCTTCCGACGCAATGCCCAGCCGCACGCCGCCGATATCGGTCTTGTGCGTGATGGCCGCGCTGACGATCTTCATCACGACCTTGCCGGTCCCTTGCGCGGCCACGCTGCGGAAGGCTTGCGCGGCTTCGTCGGCCGACGTGGCCACCATGCCGCCCGGCACGGTCACGCCGGCACCGGCCAGCAAGGCCTTGCCGCGGGCTTCCGACAGGGTAGTGACGGGGCCCTCCGCCTGGCGCGCGGCGGTCTGGCCGAGCGGACGCCAGGCAAGGTCGAACTGCGCCCGCCACTTGCCATACTCGATGAAGCGCTTCACGGCCAGCACGGCATTGCCGACCGCGCGCATCGGCATCAGGCCGCCCTCGATCATCTTGCGCTGGCCTTCGCCGGTCCGGTCGCTCATCCAGACCGGAACAATGGGCGTGGTCTCCTCGGACTGCACGCGCACCATGCTGTCGGCCAGCATGGCACTGGTCTTGCCATATTCGACGGGGATCGGCACCAGCACGAGGTCGGTATTGGGGTCGCTCGCCGTGGCCTTGAGCGCGGCGTAGCCGACTTCGGCGTTGACCAGCACCTCGGCGGTCACGTCCACGGGATTGTCGAAGGCAGCGTAGCCGGGCAGGGCACGGGACAGGGCCTCGAGCGTCTGCGGCGCGAACTTCGACAGCGTCAGGCCGGCGATGCCGACCATGTCGGTGCACAGCGCCGCCGTACCGCCCGAGAAGCTGTAGACGGCGAGCTGCTCCTTGCCGGTCGGCGTGGCGCGCGCCAGCAGCGAGGCCACGTCGATCAGTTCGTCGATGTCGTCCACCTCGATGATGCCGAGCTGGCGGAACACCGCGCTGTTGATCTCGGCCACGCCGGCGATGGCGGCGGTGTGCGAGGCGGCGGCCTTGGCGCCGATCTCCGACTTGCCGACCTTCAGCGCGACGATGGGCTTGCCCCGGCGCGCGGCATGCAGCGCGGCGGCCATGAAGCGCGGGCCGTTGCGCACGCCTTCGAGCGTGGTGACGATGACCTTGATGTCGGGCGCATCCGCCATGTAGTGGATGTAGTCGCTGACCTCCAGGTCGGCCTCGTTGCCGCCCGAGCACCACAGGCCGATACCGACGCCGCGGTCCATCGACTGGATGAACGAGCGGCCCAGCCCGCCGCCCTGCGTGGCCACGCCGATGGGGCCTGGCCTGGCGTTGTCGATGCGCCAGGCCGGCGAGAACGTCATGCCGAGGCGTGCGTTCATGTTGTTCAGGCCGGGACAGTTCGGACCATAGATGCGCATGCCGGTCTTCGCGACGATGGCACGCATCTCGGCCTCGGCGGCGCGACCTTCGTCACCGGTCTCGCCGAAGCCCGAGGTGAAGACGATGGCGAACTTCACGCCGCACTCGCCGCATTCGCGCAGCGCGTCGAGCACCATGTCGGCGCGCACGGCCACGATGGCCAGGTCGGGCACGGCGCCAAGGTCGCGCACCGAGGGGTAGCACGGCCGGCCGTGGATTTCCTTGCGGCCCGGGTTGACGAGGTACAGGTCGCCCTGGAACTGCGAGTAGACCGTCAGGTTCTCGAGGGTGCGGGCGCCGATGCTGTCGGGCTTCTCGGAAGCGCCTACCAGCACGATCGAGCAGGGCTCGACCAGGCGGGTGAGGTCGCTGAACCAGAGGCCGTTGGCGTCTGGTCTGGTCGTCATTGTGCTTCCCCCGGCGTGCGGCGCTTGAACAGGCAGGTGGCGGCCATCTCGGCCACGACTTCGCCGCGCTGGTTCACGGCCTTGCGCAGGAAGCTGATGACGCCGCGCTCCGGGCGGCTGGTCGGCTTCTGCTCGGTGACTTCGATGTCCACGCGGATGGTGTCGCCGATGAAGGTCGGCTTCGGGAACTTCAGGCGGTTCTCCAGCACGCTGAACAGCGAGCCCTCGAAGAACTGGTTCGGGATCGAGCGCGAGGTCAGGCCGGCCATGAACGCGGCGACCAGCATGCCGTGGGCGATGCGCTGGCCGAAGATGGTGCCCTTCGCGTACTCGGCGTCGACGTGGACCTTGTTGAAGTCGCCCGTCAGGGCGGCGAAGGCGGCCACATCGGCCTCGGTGATGGTGCGCGACGAGGTGCTGTAGGTCATGCCCGGCGTCAGGTCTTCCCAGTAGAGCGTGGTGTTGGCGACCTGGTCGAGGATGGCGGGTTGGGTCATGCTGCGTATCTCCTAATGAGCTTTCCAAAATTCACGACAACGCCAAATATTCGTCGTCCCCGCGTAGGCGGGGACCCAGTGGCTTTTTTCCCCCCTTCGGTGGACTTCAAAGACGCTGGATTCCCGCCTGCGCGGGAATGACGGTGGTCGTTTTGATGTTGTCGCGAAATAGGGAAACATCAATAATTTCTTGGTATTCAGGTCAGGGCGCTCACGCCCAGGATTTCGCGGCCGATGATCAGCGTCTGAATTTCGGTCGTGCCTTCGGGAATCATCCCGCCGCGCGTGTCGCGGAAGATGCGCTCGATGGGGTAGTCAGTCGCGTATCCGATGCCGCCATGCACCTGCAGGCCGAGGTTCGCCACCTCGAACGCCGCCTCGGTGGCGTACAGCTTGGCGATCGAGCATTCCGTGCGCGCGGTGCCGCTCTGCATCGCCCGCGCGGCGCGGTAGCCGAGCGAGCGCGCGGCCTGCACGCGCATCGTCATGTCGACGATGTGCTTCTGCACGAGCTGGAACGAGCCGATCTGGCGGCCGAACTGCTTGCGCTGCAGCGCGTAGTCGATGGACAGGTCGAGTGCGCACTGCGCCGCGCCCACCGCGCCCATCGCCACATTGAGGCGGCCAAAGTTCAGGCCGATCAGGATCTGGCGCAGGCCCTGGCCCTCCGTGCCGATCAGGTTGGCGGCCGGGACCTCGGCGTTCTCGAAGGTGAAAGCGGCGGTGCCGGTGCTGCGCGTGAACACCACGTCGACCGGCGTGGCGTCGTACTTCGTCACATCGCGCTCGACCAGGAACAGCGACAGTTCGCCGTTGCAGGTCTCGCTGTAGGTGCGGGCCACCACGATGCCGAAGTCGGCGAACATGCCGTTGGTGATCCACAGCTTGCTGCCGTTGAGCACGTAGGTGTCGCCGCGCTTGTCGGCGCGGGTCTTGACCTCGGCCACATTGGAGCCCACGTCCGGTTCGGAGATCGACACGAACGGCTTGCGCGCGTTGCGTAGCAGCGGGCGCACGAAGCGCGCCTTCTGGTCCTCGGTGCCGTAGGCGTTGATGATGCCGGAGACGATGTTCAGGCCGTTGAGCAGGATGCGCAGCGACAGCCAGCAGTAGCCGGCTTCTTCCATCATCACCGCCCAGGTCGGGTAGTCCAGGCCAAGGCCGCCGTCGGCCTCGGGCAGGATGCCGCCGAAATAGCCGAAGTCGATCAGGCCGGCCATCGCCTCGTGCGGGAACTGCTTGTCGCGCTCGGCCTGCGGGATGCGTGGCGCGATGTGTTCCTTCAGGTAACGGCGGATATTGTCGCGCAGCAGTTGCTGGCTGGCGTCCAGGCCGTCGACGTCGACACTCGGTTGATCAGCCATAGCGGCCTCCCGTCACGAAAAGGGTGGTGCCCGTGATGTAGCGGGCGTGTTCGGACGCCATGAAGCACACCGCGCCGGCGATGTCGCTGGTCTGTCCGGGGAAGGAGACGGCGTTCTTCGCCATCACGTTGGCGAGGATGGTTTCGTAGTTGGGCAGGCTCTTGATGTACTCGGTCTCGATATAGCCCGGGGCGATGGCGTTGACCGTCACGCCCTTGCGCGCCTGCTCCAGCGACAGCGCGCGGGTGAGCCCGAGGATCCCGGCCTTGGCGGTCGAGTAGTTGGCCTGGCCCGGATTGCCGAACAGGGCGCGCGAGCTGATGTTGATGATGCGGCCCCAGCCGCGCTCGTGCATCGCGGGCAGCACGGCGCGGCAGCAGTGGAAGGCGCCCTTCAGGGTGACGTCCAGCACGAGGTCCCAGTCGGACTCGTCCATCTTCAGGATGGTGCGGTCCTTGACCAGCCCGGCGTTGTTCACCAGCACGTCGATGCGGCCGTAGGCTTCCAGCGCGGCGCCGGCAAGCTGCTTGACCTGTTCTTCCTTGCGCACGTCGCAGGCCACGGCGATGGCCTTGCCGCCGGCCGCCTCGATGGCGCGGGCGTTTTCCGCGGCTGCGTCGAGGTCGAGATCGGTCACGACGACCGAAGCGCCTTCCTTCGCCAGCATGCGTGCCGTCTCCGCGCCGATGCCGCGCGCCGAGCCGGTGATGATCGCCACGCGATCGTTCAATCCAAGATCCATGTCTGCTCCAGATGCCAGGGGTTGCTCAGTTGTCGGCCTGCAGCGCCTGGCTGACTTCATGCAGGGCCGACAGATAGGTTTCGCGATGCTTTTCGATGCGGTCGACGGGGCCCGCCAGCGACAGGCCGACCGGCTGGCCACCGAGCCGCAGCGATACGGCCAACGCGGTGACGCCGGGCGTGCCCTCGTCATGGGCCTCGTACCAGCCCAGTTCGCGGCCGCGGCGCAGCTGTTCCAGCAGGCGGTCCACGTCCACCACGGTGTGCGGGGTGACGGCGGGCCGGCGAATGGCGTTGAGACGCGAGCGGGCCTCGTCCTCGGGCAGCATGCCCAGCATCGCCTTGCCCAGCCCCGAGGCGTGCAGCGCCACGCGCTCGCCCACGTCGAGGATGTAGCGCAGGGGCAGCCGGCTCGCGGCGGCGGCGGCCACCTTGACCGCCGTCGGTTCCAGGACGCCGAAGAAGGCGCTTTCGTTGGTGCGCTCGGCTAGCTGCTCGACGGCTTCCTGCGCCACGCGGGTCAGCGGATCGCTTTCGGCAATGCGGCGCGCGGTTTCCAGCAGGCGGCCCGTCGGGTAGAAGCGCCGCGTGCGCGAGGTGCGCATCAGGTAGCCGAGGGAATGCAGGGTGTGCAGCAGGTCGGAACAGCTGCTGTCCGCCACGGAAAGCAGGCGCGCCACGTCGGAGTTCGACAGGTCGCGCTGTTCGCGGGCGAAGACTTCGAAGACGGCCATCGTGCGGCTCGCGGCAGGGATCAGGGTGGGCAATTGGGGCTCCGTCGATCTGATGTATGTACGGAATGTGGGATTACTTTACGACATGTCGTACATAGCTTGTCAAGATAATTCGATGGGTTGGGGTTCTGTACGAAATATCGTATTCGTCCGGAAACCCGCGTCTTTGCCGGGTCTCCAGCCCCCAATCGATTCATCTAGGTGTTTTCCCATATATGGAAGACATGTCCTGCATGTCGTAGAATAAATTTCGATGAACGGGAGCGATCTACGACATACCGAAAAAGCTTGTGCCGGGAACGTCCCGTTGCGGTTCCCGGCCAAGCCGCCAGAAGGAGACGAAGGAATGACCAGAAGGGCTATCAGGAACCGGCTTGCCGGGATGGCAAGAACGATGGGCGCCGCGATCGTCGCTGGGGCGGTGATCGCCCTGACGCCGACGGCATCGGCACAGGCAGCGACTGGCGAGGGCTATCCCGCCAAGCCCGTGACCCTGGTCGTGCCGGGGCCCCCCGGGGGCATCACGGACCAGCTCGCGCGCCTTGTCGCAGCCCGCATGGGGCGCGATTTCGGCGTACAGGTCGTGGTGGACAACCGCCCCGGAGCGGGCGGCAACATCGCGGCGGAGCTTGGCGCCCGCGCGCAGCCGGACGGCTACACCGTGCTGATGGGCACGCAGGGCATGATGGTGAGCAACCAGTTCCTCTACAAGTCGCTGCGCTTCGATCCGTCGAAGGACTTCGTCCCTGCCCAGGGACTCGCGTCGATCCCGAACGTGCTGGTGGTGAGCAGCCGGCTGCCGTTCCGTTCCGTCAGGGAACTGGTGGACTACGCCCGCGCGAATCCCGGCAAGCTGACCGTCGCCTCCGCCGGTAACGGGACCGGCACGCATCTCGTCGCCGAACTGTTCCAGGCCGAGGCCGGAATCCGGCTCGTCCACATTCCCTACAAGGGCAGCGCTCCGGTCATCACCGACCTGCTGGCGGGACAGGTGGACCTGGCCTTCGACTATCCCGTCTCGACGCTTGCGCAGATCGAGGCCGGCAAGCTGCGCGCCTTGGCGGTGACCGGCGCCACGCGCCTGCCCGCGCTGCCGCAGGTGCCGACCACCGCGGAGTCGGGCTTTCCGGGCGTCGAATCGACGTCATGGATCGGACTCTTCTTTCCGGCCAGGACCAGCCCGGCCATCGTGGCGAAGTGGCAGGCCGACATCGGCCGCCTGCTGGCCGATCCCGCGGTCATTGCCGAGATCCGGAAGATGGGCGGCATCCCGCTCGCGCTCGGCGGCGCGCGGCTTGGCAGCTTCGTGGCGTCGGAACGCGGCAAGTGGAAGGCGGTCATCCAGCGTTCCGGCGCTACCATCGACTAAAAGGGCCTAACAAAATGACCGGCTGGCTGGTTGCTCCCCTCTCCCACGCAAGTGGGAGAGGGGAGCAAACCATCGCTCATTTTGTTTGCGCTTCCAAATACCACCCCATGCCGGCTCGCGAAGCGCGTATCGCGGCGGCGGCAGGCGCGGGGCATTTCAACACCTACCCAACATCGACAGAGAACAAACATGAAGACACGTCTCACCGAATTACTGGGCATCCGATACCCGATCGTAAAGGGCGGCATGCAATGGATCGGCCGCGCCAGGCTGGCAGCGGCCGTATCGAACGCCGGCGCACTCGGCATGGTCACGGCGCGCACGCAGCCCAATCCGGACGAACTGCGGCGCGAGATCGACCGCACGCGCGAACTCACCGACCAGCCGTTCGGCGTGAACCTCACGCTGTCGTTCGCGGCCCAGGGCGTGGTCTACGACGACTGGGTCGCCGCGATCGTCGCCAGCGGCGTGAAGATCGTCGAGACCGCCGGCAACAACCCGCGCCCCGTGATCGAGGCCTTCAAGTCGGCGGGCATTACCGTCATCCACAAGTGCACCTCGGTGCGCCACGCGCGGGCCGCTGAACGCCTGGGCGTGGACGTGATCTCCATCGACAGCTTCGAAGCGGCCGGACATATCGGCGACGGCGATGTGGGCAGCATGGTGATGATTCCCGCCACCGTGCAGGCCGTGAACATCCCGGTGATCGCCTCCGGCGGCATCTGGGGCGGACGCGCCATGGCGGCCGCGCTCGTGCTGGGTGCCGAGGGCGTGAACGTCGGCACCCGGTTCACGCTGACCCAGGAATGCGAGATCCACGAGAACGTCAAGCAGATGCTGCTCCAGGGCACCGAACTCGATACAAGCCTGATCAAGCGGACGCTCGGCCATACCGCCCGCTACTTCCGCAACCCGGTGGCCGATGAAGTCCGGTCGATGGAACATCGGCCCGGCGGCGCTACCTACGAGGATCTCGCTCACCTGCTGGCCGGCCCGCGCGGCAGGAAGGCACTGGATTCCGGCGATGTGCATGCGGGGCTGGTCTGCGCCAGCCAGGCCGTTGCACTGATCGACGACATCCCGACCTGCGAGGAACTGGTCTCGCGCATGGTGGCCGAGTGCCGCAGCGCGCTGCAGGCATCGCTCAACCGCTTCGACGCCTGAGGAGGATCACGACATGCAGGAAGACATCATCACGCTGCGCGAATCGCGGCTGGAAATCCGCGATGGCATCGCCGTGTTCACGCATACGCAGCCCAAGCGGCGCAATCCGCTCTCGCTCGAACTGCGCGAGGACTACACCGACATGCTGGACCGCGTGGAGGGCAACCCGGAGGTGCGCGCCCTGATCATCACCGGCGAGGGCGGGGTATTCAGCGCCGGCGGCGACCTGCGGGGCATGAAGGCGCGTATCGACAACCCGGATGCGCCGCAGCACACGCCCGACGCCACGCGCCGCCGCGTTCTCGTGCTGCATGGCTGGGTCAGCCGGCTGCGCAGCCTGGAGATCCCGGTCATCGCCGCCGTGGACGGTCCGGCGGTGGGTGCCGGCATGGGGCTGGCCCTGATTGCCGACTTTGTGCTGGCGTCGTCGCGCGCGTTCTTCGGCATGTCGTTTGCCAAGGTGGGCATGATCCCCGATATGGCCGCCGCCTATTTCCTGCCGCGCGTGGTCGGCATGGCCGTCGCCAAGGATTTGATGATGACGGCCCGCCGCGTCAGCGTCGAGGAAGCGAAAGACCTGGGCATCGTGCATTCCATCTTCCCGCACGAGACGCTCCCGGAGCAGGCACGCCAGTTCGCCCGGCGCTTCGCTGACGGCCCGCCCCAGGCGCTCGGCATGACCAAGCGCATGCTCAACAGCGCCTTCGAGACTTCCTACGCCACGTTCGTCGAACTCGAATCCGCCGCGCAGGCCGTGGTCACCACCACGCCGTTCCACCGGGAGGCCGTGCAGCGCTTTGTTGACGGCCAGCCCGGGCGTTACGACTGGGATCGCCAGGTGTGAGTCACAGGCGTATGTCCGTCTGAAGGCGAGCCGTCAAGGAAGGGGAAATGCAAAGCCGCAGCCGGAAACGGCTGCGGCCTGTCTTTCCTGCAGAGTCGAACCCTCGGCTCACTCCGCAGGACACAACCTCTCTGCCATCTGGTCCAGTTGCACTTTTATCATCGCCAGCAGGCAATGGACGCCGTGGCATGCCTCGGAACGTTCGCTTTCGACTTCCAGCAGCGACAGGACGCTACCCAGGCCGGCCTTGATCCGATCGAGCGATTCAAGGCATTCTGCCGGAATGGCGGCCGGGACGATTTCTTGATTCTGACGGGCTTTCTGTTGCATTGCAGGCTCCTGAAAAAGCTGGGGGAAACCCGCCGGAGTGGTGCATGGGAAGGGTGGCGGGCCTGACAGCGGGGGTAGCAATACCGGAGGTTCAGCGAAAAACCGGCCAGCCATACGGCTGCCCCGCCCGGCCCGCCGTTGAACGGCTTGGACGAGACCGTCTGAGACGGTACTTGCTGAACACTTTTCGGGTTGCTACGCCCGATCACCGCTGTTTCGGTGATGGCGTCCAGTGTTGCGAACTCTGTTGCTCATGGCGATCAGAGGATTCGCAATTTGCCTTTGGCTTTCTCCGAAGGCTTTCGCCGGCAGGATGGCGGCTACCGACTCATGTCTGCCGTTCGGTTGGCCACCGGCTCGGTGGGCAATTCCGGTGCAGCGCATCCGGGCAAACCACTATTTAATTCAGTGTCAAATATTAGTAATTTAATTGCTCTGGTATCAATTCTTAGGTCGGATCGATCCGTCGGTGGGGGACATCACCCATCGCATCCCTGACCGCGCGCCGCCAGCAGGCGAATCAGCTAACACGGGTAGCGGGCACGCCACTTTTTCGGCACGCCGTTGAGTCGCATCAAATTATTTGACTGTATCTCAAATAATTTGTAGATTATTGATACGGTCTCATTTTATGGAGGGCAGCATGACGGAACAGGACAAGCCGCAAGTGACGGCAGGGATGCGGGGGGCCTCATGGGACACCCGCCTGATGGATCGCCCGTATCAGATGGTGCCGTACGCGCTGGGCACAGCCGACGGACAGCGCACACTCGGCTTCCTGTTCAGCGTGACCGGCAGGGAAAAGACCGTCGTTTCCCTGATGCATCCGCGCGAGATGGCCATTACGCACTACCTCGTGCCGTTCGTGCTCGATGCCGGCTGCGCCTGCTGGGTGCAGGGTCCGCGCTCCATCGGCAACGACCTGCGGCTGGAGCATGAGATTGCCCTGCTGGATGTGGCTGCCGGCATGACGCACCTGCGCGACCTCGGCTACGAGAAGATCGTCATGCTGGGCAACTCCGGCGGCGCCGGACTCTATACCTTCTATAACCAGCAGGCGCTGACGCCGCGCGAACTCCGCATCGCGCGCACCCCGGGCGGGCGGCCGACGAACCTCGGCGACGTGCACATGCCGGAAGTCGACGGCTTCATACTGATCTCGCCGCACCCCGGCCAGGGCAAGTTGCTGATGAGCGGAATCGATCCCTCGGTGACGGATGAGGACGATCCCATGCAGACCGATGTCACGCTCGCCCCCTTTTCGCAGGCCAACGGCTTCGACGCGGAGACGGGAGAAGGCCGATACGCGCCGGAATTCGTCGAGCGCTACCGTGCGGCGCAGGTAGAGCGGGTCGCGCGGATCGACGCGCGCGCCAAGGCCATGCTCCGCACGAAGCAGGAGGCGAGACAGCGCGTGAAAGCCGGCACGGCCACGGATGCCGACCGCCGCGCCGCCGCGCATGCGCCCATCTTTGAAGTCTGGCGCACCGACGCGGACCTGCGCTCATGGGACATCACGCTCGACCCGTCGGACCGCAGGACCGGCTCGCTATGGGGCAAGGACCCGTTCGTATCGAACTGGGGCAGCGTGGGCTTCGGGCGCGTGGTCACGCCGGAGTCGTGGCTGTCAACGTGGTCGGGCCTGTCGTCGAATGCATCGCTGGAAAAGACACTGCCGGCGCTGCACCAGCCGACGCTCCTGCTGGAATACACGGGCGACCAGTGCACCTTCCCGGCAGACATTCGCGCAATCTACGAGCAGATTCCCGCCGAACACAAGCGCCATCTCCGCGTGCGCGGCAACCACCACGGCATGGCCCTCAGCCGTGAGGAAGAACCCGGCCAGCGCATCGCCGGCCGGCACATCATCGAATGGCTGCGTGAGACGATGGCCTGAGCGCCAGGCGGACAAGCAGATAACAACATATCAAGGTAGACCGACAATGCTGCAACCCATCTCCGTACGCCCGAGCGTCCTGCTCGATGGCGTGCGCTATCCAGACGAAGACCGGCTGCGCCGCTACGTGGCCGAGGGATACCTGACCGGTGAAACACTCGTCGGCGCCTTCCGGCAGTCGTTTCGCGACAATGCCGACCGGCTGGCCCTCGCCGGCCCCGAAGGCGAGTTCACCTATCGCGAACTGGACGAGCGCACCGACCGCCTCGGCGCCGCGCTGCTCCAGCTTGGCCTCCGGCCGCTGGACCGCGCCATCTTCCAGTGCGGCAACAGCAACGAACTGCTGCTGGCGTTCTTTGGCTGCCTGAAGGCTGGCATTATCCCGCTTTGCTCGTTGCAGGCGTTCCGCAAGCTCGAGATCGGCTATCTCGGCAACCTGTGCGAAGCGCGTCTGCATCTCGTGCAGGGTGACGATCCGAAATTCGACGACATCGCCTTCGCCGAGGCAATGCAGGCCGAGGTGCCGAGTCTGCGATTCATCCTGCAGGCCCGTGGCGAGCGGCGGGGCAGCGCGGTGCTGCTGGCCGACCTGATCCGCGACATGCCGCTCGAACGCGCGCGGCAGATGCTGGCCGATGTCACCCACGAACCGTTCCAGGCAGCCGTGTTCCAGCTCTCCGGTGGCACGACGGGGGTGCCGAAGATCATCCCGCGCTTCCAGAACGAGTACCTGTACAACATGCGCGCGGTCGCCGCGTACAACCGCTACACGGCGGACGACGTGCTGTTCTTTCCCACGCCGTTCATGCACAACCTCAACATGGGCTGTTTCTTCGGTCCCTTCCTGTTGAGCGGCGCTTGCGTGACCGTGGCGCCGAACATTGCCGAGGACACGCTGCAGGCGCTCGTGCGCGACTACGAGCCGACGTGGTTCGGCGTGGCTGGCCCGATCCTGAATCGCATCGCCCCGGAATTGCTGCGTGGGACCGCCCAGGACCGCGCGCGCCGCAACTTCGTCGCGCCCAAGAATGCGGCCAACATGACGCGGCTCACTGGCTCGCCAACCCACCATATCTTCGGCATGACCGAGGGCGTCATCATGTTCACCCGGCCGGAAGACCCGCAAGAGGTTCGCGAGCAGTCGGTCGGCTACCCGGTGTCGGAGGCCGACGAGGTCAGGATCGTCCACCCCGGGACCGAAGACCCCGTGGCGGACGGCGAGCCGGGCGAGGCCCTGTTCCGTGGACCCTACACGATCCGCGGCTACTACAAGTCCGAGAAGGAAGACGTGACGCGCTTCACGGCCGACGGCTTCTACCGCTCCGGCGACCTGATGTCTTCGTCGGTCGTCGACGGCCAGCGCTACTACTACTTCTGCGGCCGCATCAAGGATGTCGTCGATCGAGGCGGCGAAAAGATCAATGCCGAGGAGCTGGAGAACGTCATCAACCTGCATCCCGGCGTGCTGGCATCCGCCGTGGTCGGGATGCCGGACAAGGTCTATGGCGAGCGCGTCTGCGCCTTCGTGCTGCTCAAGCCCGCGGCCGTTGCTTCCGGCCTGACCTTGTCCGCGCTGACTGCCTACCTCCACGACGCCGGCCTCGCCAAGTTCAAGTGGCCGGAGCGGCTCGAAGTGATCGAAGAATTCCCGCTGACCGCCTCCGGCAAGCTCAGCAAGGCGCTGCTGCGCGAGCGCATCGTGCTGCTTCTGCAGACCGAGGCAGCGGCAGACATCCAGCAAGGAAAGTGACATGACACACCAGAATCCATCCGCCCGCCCCGACATTCCCGCAGTTGCGCTGCACGGCGTCCATCACACCGCGCGCCCGACGTGGAAGCTTGCCGAGACCGTCCATTTCTACCGTGACCTGCTCGGCTTGCCGCTGGTCCACGCGATCTCGGCCAAGGGGTGGGGCCCGGACAACCACGCCGATTTCCTGCACTTCTTCTTCGACAGCGGCAATGGCAGCACGATTGCGTTCTTCTATTACATCGGCACCGAGCGACCCGACTGGCTGACCGTGCGCGAGCACTACCAGGATCGCGCCACCCACACGGCCTGGCGCGTGCGTGACGAAGCGGAACTGCTGCAATGGCGCCAGCGCGTGGAAGCGGTCGGCATTCCGCTGCGCTACCAGATTCGCCACGAAGTGATCGAGTCGATCTACTTCAACGACCCCAACGGCTACCCGATCGAGATCACGTGGCAGGTGCGCCCGTTCAGCGACGCCGACAAGCGCGACGCCATGCTGACCATCGAAGCCGGTATCGGGATGGAGAACGCACGGGACAAAGGCGCCACGTTCGGCTCCATCGAGCCCGTCTGGCAGCGCAAGGCGCGGCAGATCGACGAGGCGGTCGCGGCTGGCAAGGCGTCGGTCTATGTGCTCGACGTGCCCGAGTTCGCGCCGCTGATCGACCTGGCGCGCAAGACGCCTGAGTACCAGACCACGCCGCTCGGCAACGGCTACGTGCGCATCGACGGCAATCCCACCCTGCAGTTCCGCCGCAAGGAACTCGGCTTCAAGCCGGCCGTCTGGTACGGCGCACTGACCGGCGGGCTGGCGGGGCAGATTCGCCAGTTCGACATGGAAGCGCTGGTGATCGCGCCGGGAGATGCTGAATGAAGCCCGCAATGAAAGTTGCCATCATTGGCGGTGGCCCGTCCGGCCTGTTCCTGGCGATCCTGCTGAAGGAACGCATGGCCGATGTGGACATCGATGTCTATGAGCAGAATCCGGAGGATGCGACGTTCGGATTCGGAGTCGTGCTGGCGGACACCGGACTGTCGAACCTGCGCTCGGCGTCGCCGGTCGTGGTGGACCGGCTGTCGAGGGTCATGCGCTTCAATGACGAGCATGCGATCGTTTGCCACGAGCATCCGATCGTGATGAAGAAGCCGGGCGCCGGCGGCGGGGCGATCCCGCGCATCAGCCTGCTTTCGGTGCTGCAGGCGCGCGCGCACGAACTCGGCGTGCGGGTGACGTACAACCAGCGCATTGCCGACTTCAACGCGCTCGACGCCGACCTCGTCGTCGGCGCCGACGGCATCAATTCGCAGTTGCGTACCGCGAACGAAGCGGGGTTCGGCACGCAGCGCCGCACGCTGACAAACCACTTCGCGTGGTTCGGCGTCGAGAAGCCATTCCCGAGCCCGGCGCTGGTGTTCCGGAAATACCAGGGCGGCTGCTTCGTCGCCCACTACTACCCGTATTCGGATTCGATGAGCACGTTCGTGGCGGAGTGCGACCACCAGACCTGGATCGACTTCGGCATGGAGGACATGAGCGCCACCGACCGGCAGGCACTGTTCGAGACCGTGTTTGCGCCGGAACTCGACGGTTACGGGCTGGTGTCGAACAACTCGACGTGGCGGCAGTTCCCGGTCATCGTCAACGAGAAGTGGCACGTCGGCAACCAGGTGCTGATTGGCGACGCACTGACCAGCGCGCACTTCTCGATCGGATCTGGTACGCGCATCGCCATGGAAGACGCGATGGCGCTGGCCGATGCGATCGTCGCGCACCCGCATGACGTGCCTGTCGCCCTGGCGCAGTTCGAGGCGGCGCGCAAACCGGAGAAGGCCAAGCTGATCAGCGCCTCCGAGGCGTCCTACAACTGGTACGAGCGTATCCGCGAGTGGATGGACCTGCCGACCCCGCACGAGTTCGTCTACCGCTTCATGACGCGCACCGGCCGCGTGGACGAGGAGCGCCTGCGCAAGCAGTTCCCGGAACTCATGGCAGAACTGGCCGCCGGCGGCGTGGCCGGCACCGCTTCCGCAGGCCAGCCATGATGCAGGCGACCGAGTACGTGCTCAGCGAGCAGCCCTTTGTCGTCAGGCGGACGGTGCGGTGGGGCGACTGCGATCCGGCGGGCGTGGTCTACACGGGCCGCTTCACCGACTACCTGCTTGGCGCGGTCGGCCTTTACTCCGCCCACATGGCCGGCGGCGAGGGCCGGCTCGGCGAAGCCCACGGCGTGGGCCTGCCCTGCAAGGCCATGCGCCTCGAGTTCATCGGCACGCTCTGGCCTGACGACGTGATCGACATCACCTGCAACGTTGAGGCCATCCGCACCCGCTCCTTCGACATCCGCTGCAAGGCGCAACGGCCGGACGGCAGGCACGTGTTCGACGCCATGTTCTCGCCGATCTGCGTACGCCTCGACCGCCGCGAAGGCACGGCGATCCCCGACTCGCTACGGGCCGTGCTCGCCCGCTTTCTTGTTCCCGCTTCCTGACGTTTCCCGGAATTTCAACGATGACGTATCGCATTGGACAAATCGTGCCCAGCTCCAACATCACGATGGAGCGCGAGGTACCCGCCATCTTCGCCGCACGGATGCAGGCGCTGCCCGAGCGGTTCAGCTTCCACGCCAGCCGCGTGCGCATGCACCGCGTGGTGGCCGAGGAACTGGAGAAGATGAACCGCGACATGGGACGCTGTGCGCTCGAACTGGCCGACGCGCGGGTCGACGTGATGAGCACCGCCTGTCTCGTGGCCACCATGTGCATGGGAAAGGGCTACCACCGGCAGGTGATCGAGGAACTGGCGGGCGCGCTCGGCGATGCGCCGTACCGGCCGCAGATCATGACGTCGGCCGGCGCGCTGGTCGAGGAGCTGAAGGATTTCGGCGCGCGGCGCATCTCGCTGATGGCGCCGTATAGCGATGCGCTGACCAGGACGGTGGTCGACTACATCGAGCACGAGGGGATCGAGGTCAAGGACGTCATCAATTTCTCGATTCTCGACAACCTTGAAGTCGGTGAGCGCAACCCGCTGGAATTGCTCGAAGACGTGAAGCGGCTCGACGTCACGGGCGTGGACACCGTGGTGCTTTCCGCCTGCGTGCAGATGCCGTCGCTGGCCGCCATCGAGCCTGCCCAGCAGGCGCTCGGCATTCCCGTCACGTCCACCGCTGTCTGTACCGCGCGGCAGATGTTGCGCCGGCTCGGCCTTTCCGCCGCTGCGCCCGGTGCCGGGGCGTATCTCGGCAGCCAGTCGGGCTTGCGGTAAGCCGAGGCCGCGCCGCAACCCTCAATCGTCGCTACCAACAGTCACTAACCACCACAAGGGCAGCCGTGGTCCTGTCCCTCGGGCGTTACAGGCAGGCCAGCCCGCATGCCGCCATGGCGGCGGCCCCGGCCTCGGCCTGATCGGCCGGAGGCAAGGTGGCATCACGCGCGAAGGCGGATAGAATTGGAGCACCAGACGAATCTGGTGCTCTCCCGAGTCCGTTCCGCCTCTTTATCATGCCTGCTGCAAGCAAATCGCCAGCCCGAAAATCGTCCGCCGCAACCGTAGAGAAGGCGACGCCCCAGCCAACCGGCAGTCCGGTGCCGCGCCGGCGCGGCCGCCCGCCCAGGGCGGAGTCGCCCATCGGCACCGAGCCGATGCTGAGCCGGGTGACGATCCTGCAGCACGCGATCCAGCAGGCCAAGACCATGCCATTGGACCAGATCTCGATGGTCCAGCTTGCCAAGGATTTCGGCGTTGCGCCGGGCCTCATCCACTATTACCTTGGCGGCCGCGACCAGCTGGTGTCGGGCGTGCTGAACGACTACTACCGGCAACGGATCCAGCGTTTGCCGGCGCTGACCGGCGACTGGCGCACCGACGTCGAACAGATCGCCCGGCTGAGTTTCCAGGTTGCGGTCGAGAATCCCGGGGTCAGCATGTACGTGGCGTCGCATAACCGCTATCGGCTGTTCCAGGACGTGCAGCCGGGCGAGACCGACTACGGCCTGGAGTTTTTCAACCGGATGACCGCCGCGCTGATGCAAGGCGGATTCTCGGCGGAACAGGTGGCGCTCGGGTATCACCTGCTGGCGCAGTATCTTGTTGCAGCCAGCATGGCCGAGGCATCCCGTCAATTGCCGGCCTATCACCAGGCGTTTATCCAGAACAGGCTGGAATCGGTGTCGGCGGAACAGTACCCCGGCGCGCGCTTTGTCAGCAAGGTGTTCTCGCACCTCACGTCCGATACCGCCTTCGAGGCTGGCTTGCGCATCACGCTTGACGGTATCGAGGCGTGGCCGCGCGAGGGGAAGGGCGACGTGAAGCCCGCCAGGAAGAAGAGTACGCGCGCCGCCTGAGCGCGTTCACGCCTCGTTTCCCTCCGCGCCCGGGACGCGCGGTCTTCCACGTTCGTCCATGCCGGGCAACGACGCCGGCGCGCTAGTGGTATCTCCTTATTTGAGACTAAGTCAATAAAACTACAATGCATATTTGATTGCATGTCAAATAATGGCGACGAGCGAACCAAAAGCGCACCAGGCGCGAACCGCCAGCGCCAGACTCTGGAGATCATATGAAGCGCCCCCTTCTTTCACTTGCGTTGCTGGCTGGTACGGCGATTGCACTGCCGGTCCACGCTGGCGCCTACCCGGACAAGATGGTCCGCATTCTTGTCCCATCCATTGCGGGCAGCGCGCCCGACATCATCGCGCGGCAGGTAGCCGAACGCCTGACCAGCGCCTGGAAGCAACAGGTCATCGTCGAGAACAAGCCCGGCGGCAACGGCATCGTCGCAATGAGCGCGCTGAAGCAGGCACCGGCCGATGGCTACACGCTGGCCATCTTCCACGCCGCAGCGGCCGTGACGACGCCGGTCATGTACAAGGAGGCGAAGTTCGACATCCAGCGCGATACCGACGTGGCGGCCACGCTGGCCTATACACCGATGATGTTCGTCGCGGGACCGGGGACGACCTACAACAGCCTGGCCGACGTGCTCAAGGAAGGCAAGGCGCGTCCCGACCATGTCGTGATCGGCAGTCCGACGCGGGGCTCGGTGCCGCACCTGACCGCCGAGATGATGGGGCAACTGCAGAAAACCCGTTTCCGTCAGGTTAGCTTCAGCGGCACGACACAAGCGATCCAGGCGGTGGTGAAGGGCGACATACCGGTCTATGTCGACGGCATTGCGCCGCTCGTGCCGCTCGTGCGCAGCGGCCGGCTGAAGGCCCTGGCTGTCACGTCGGATACCGCGCTGCCCGGTCTCGACGGCATTCCGCTTGCCAGCGGCATTGTCCCCGGGCTTGTCGCCAAGGGCTGGTTCACTGTCTTCGCACCCAAGGGCACGCCGGCGCAGGTACTCGACCAGATCAACACCGTGGTCAACCAGAGTCTTGCGCAGCAACCGTTCGCCGACCGCCTGAAGGACCTCGGCACGTACCCGATGCCGATGTCGCGCGCGGACGGCGCCCGTTTTGTCGCGGCTGAAAAGCTCCGCTGGGAAAAGGTCATCGCCGAAGCCGGCGTCAAGCCGGAATGAACAACCCCTCTATCCCCTTCTTCTACGGAGTTTGAGCGATGCGTCTTACCCCACGCCGGGCCTTGTCCCGGACGAAGACCTTTGCTCGCCAGATGCGCCTCATCATCGCACTGGCGCTGACGGTGGCTACGATACCCGTTCAGGCGCAACCGGCGCCCCCTGTGCCGATCGAGCAACGCACGGAAGCCAGTCTCGTACTGCTGGGTACTGCCGGCGGCAGAACGTCCTGGCGCGGCACGCAGTCCGCCGGCATATCGTCGGCGGTGGTCGTGAACGGACAGGTATACCTGATTGACTTCGGCGCAGGGTGGCTGCGCCGATATTTTCAGGCGGGCCTCGGCGCATCCCCTCCGTCACGCGGGCTGGAGTCACTACGCGCGGCATTCATTACGCACCTGCACGCCGATCACATCATCGACTATCCGTCGCTGGTACTGTTCGGCGCGTCGGACGGACATCTATGTGTCGGCCGCCTATGCGAAGAATGCTGGCTTGATGTTTGACTCGGCGGCGATCGCTTACGCGAACAGCCTGTCGCTGGGCAACAGCTATGTGCTTGGCCGGGGTGAGACGTCGATGATGGGTGTGGCATTGGGCGTTCGGCACAAGTTCTAGGATTGCAGTCAATCATCCACCCCCGCTCACACGGGGGTGCAAGCCGAGCCGTTTAGCGAACTACGGTGCGCAGACGCTGTAACACGACTGCCGGTGCGAACTGACATCGCGAAGGCTACCGCGCGGGCCGAGGTCCGTTGTCCGTTCAGGTTCACAAGCGAACTCATGGGCGCGAATGCCCGTTATTCGGCCGTGAGCCGCCGTAGGAAATCATAAGCCGAGATTGAGCGCCAATCCCAGGATCAGATGAAGTGCGGCCCAGGCAAGACAGGCGCCGCGCCATCCGATGTGCGATTCCATGAAGGTCGACAGGGCCAGCCGACCGTACTGGCGAAGCCAGCGATCAGGGTGATGCCGGTGACCGCGCCGCGAGAGCGATTACCGTACAGCGCGACGAGCGTAGCAAAGGCGGCTTCGTAAAGGCCCGCGCCCATCCCGATTCCGAGAGTAGGTGGAGCCCCATGCCAGTGTCTGGGCAACCCCCAGCCTGGCGATCACGCTAGTCGTTGGCTCCATGGCCATCCCGTTTGTTTGTTATTCGACTTCGCCGCTATCCGTATCGCTGACCTGCGCGTCCTGTTCATGGCTCATGGCTGCCGCGGCGAGCGCGGTGACGTTCGCCGGCGCCGCCTCCTTGCGCTCGCTGTAGCGATCCGTCAGGTAGTCGCTGCGATCGCGCACCAGCAGCGTGAACTTGTACAGTTCCTCCATCACGTCGACCACCCGGTCATAGTAGGAAGAGGGCTTCATGCGGCCGTTCGAGTCGAACTCCTGGTATGCCTTGGCTACCGATGACTGATTGGGAATCGTCACCATGCGCATCCAGCGCCCCAGCACGCGTAGCGCGTTGACTGCGTTGAACGACTGCGAGCCGCCGCAGACCTGCATCACGGCGAGCGTGCGACCCTGAGTCGGTCGGAGGGCTCCAATCTCCAGGGGCAGCCAGTCGATCTGGTTCTTGAAAACCGCGGTCAGCGTGCCGTGACGCTCAGGACTGCACCACACTTGGCCTTCCGACCACGCCGAGAGCTTGCGTAGTTCGACCACTTTGGGGTGATCCGCCGGGACACTGTCGCACACCGGCAGGTCATGCGGATCGAATACGCGTGTCTCCGCGCCGAAATGTTGCAGGATCCGCTCGGCTTCCTGCACGAGCAGTCGGCTATAGGACGTTGCGCGCAGCGAGCCATAGAGCAACAGGATGCGCGGTGGATGCGTGCTGACGCGTACCGGTTCCAGCTTATTCAGGTCCGGGGTATCGAGCACGGCGGGGACAACGTTAGGCAGCGCCATGGTCATTTGACCCTCCGGCCTTGCGCGTCGATGACGGCTTCCCCGTCTTCCTTGATGAAGGCGCCTTGCTGGGGCAACGGCAGAATATCGAGCACGACTTCAGAAGGCCGGCACAGCCGCACGCCAAGCTCCGTGATGACGAACGGCCGGTTGATCAGGATCGGATGCGCCAGCATCGCGTCGAGCAACTGCTCATCGGTCACGGATGGATCGGACAAGCCCAGTTCGGCGTAGGGCGTACCCTTTTCCCGGATGGCCTCACGAACCGTGAGGCCCGCATCGCGAATCAACTGCCGCAACGTCTGCCGGTCAGGCGGCGTGTTCAGATATTCGATGACATTCGGCTCGATCCCCGTATTGCGGATCATGGCCAGCGTGTTGCGCGAGGTACCGCACGCCGGATTGTGATAGATGGTGACAGACATGGCGATTCGATGATTTGGTTCGTATCTGGTTGCGAGCAGCGGATGGAATAGGGCTTCCAACCAAGGCGGCAAGCGTGACGCCCAGCTCGAGCCGGCGTCAGTCCGCCTGGCGCTTGCCGGATGCTTCGATGACGTTGGGGTGGCCGTGTGGTAGCGCACGAGGCTCCAGCAGCCGGTGCAGCCCCAGTCCGATGGCCGCGCCGAGACACTGCGCCAGCATGAAGCCCGGCACGCTCGCCGGTGCGATGCCGGCAAAGCTGTCGCTGAACATGCGCCCGAACGCGGCTGCGGGATTGGCAAACGATGTGGATGCGGTGAACCAGTATGCCGAGCCGATATAGGCCGCCACCATGGCGGAGGCGCGCCCATTTGGCGCGCGCAGAATCACCAAAAGGAGGCCGGCGGTCGTAACGGTTTCAGCAATCCATTGCCCAGGACCGCTGCGGACCTTGGTGGAAAGCTGCAGGATCGTCATGTCAAACATGGCATGGGCGAGCCAAGCCCCAAGCACCGCGCCTACGAGCTGGGCTGCGATGTATGGCAGCAGCGCCGCGCCAGGCAGCTCACGCCGTGCCACCATCACCGCGCTCACCGCAGGATTGAAGTGCGCGCCGCTGATCGGGCCAAAGACCTCGATCAGGATATACAGACCGCCGACCGTGGCCGCCGTGTTGGCCAGCAGGGCGATTGCGACATTGCCGCCGGCAAGCCGCTCGGCCATGATGCCGGAGCCGATGACGATGGCCAGCAGCAGCGCCGTTCCCAATGCTTCGGCGCCCAGTCTGTTACGCAGATCGACCATGACGCTCAGCTTTGCGAGATACGGTTGAGATGGTCCTGCAGCTGCCTTTCGGCGCGCGAGGCGCGCAGCAGGCCGATTCCTGGCCAGCCACGTCGGTTTTCCGGGATTCGCCGTACACCGGCACATTGCCCAAGGTGTGGAAGTGTTCCCACGCGATGCCTTGCGGGTCCGTGACCCAGTACTTCTCGCTTTTCGCATAGCAGCAGGTGGTCTCGCCTTCGTCGAGCAACGCCATGTCGGCGGCTTCGGCTCGCTGCTTCAGTTCGGCCAGCTCGGCCGCATCGTCCGTCTGAAACCCGAGGTGGTCCACGCCGGTCTCCGCGCCGCGGGCCGAGATGGCGAAGTTCACGCGCGGATCCTCCAGCATCCACTTCGCGTAGTCTTCTTTCACCACCGTTGGTTCGGCGGCGAAAAGGGCCGAGTAGTAGCGAATGCTCGCGGACAGATCGGTGACGCTGACGTGAACGTGGAAGCGCTTCATGATTTGGGCTCCGAGGCGACGGAACAGTTGGACACTGGGGAGCACGGATTGCCACTACAGCAGTTCTCCGTGAGGTAACCCAGCAATGCGTTCATGGTCTCGAAATGGGCCATGTAGATGATCGAGCGACCGTCCTGCCTGCTGGATAGCAAGCCGGCGCGGTGCAACTCCTTCAGGTGGAAGGAAAGGGATGACGCCGGCATTTCCATCAACTCGGCAATCCGGCCGGCCGGCAGTCCCGCCGGGCCGGCCTGCACCAGCAGCCGGAACACGGACAAGCGTATCGAATGGGCGAGCGCGGCAAGCGCTTCAAGGGCGTGCTTGGTTTCCATGATTTGACGATATTCGAAATATGGAAGCCTGTAAAGTGAAATTTGTGTGACGAAGCGCTCGGGAAGTGGATGGCTGCTTATGTAGTGGGCTTCGGCCGCCCCATTTCAGCGGCGTTTGTGACCGCAACTGGCCGGGTGCGGCCGTTGTCCTGCATCGGTTAGGCCATGGCGCGTTGGACCGCTCTGCCGCAGGGGGAGGGGAATATCAGGGACTGTGGCAGCCACAAGGTACCAGCGCGTGGCGAAGTTCATGTAAGAATCGGCGTTGAATGATCAGACCCCAGCCTCAGTGAGTCCTGCGTATGTTCCACGTAATTGCCCCGACCGCCGCCCTGGCTCCGTATGTCAACGGATACTGGTTCGTGCAGGACCTCGAGGGCGTCTACGAAGGAAAGCCGATCGTCACCTGTCCATACCCGGGCGCCGTCCTTTCGGTCAACTTCGGCCGCCCCAATGAGATGGAGGGCGGCATCACCGTGCCCGGGGTTTCCCTGCTGGGCTTGCAAACGGCCAGCCGACGCTGGCGCTCGTGGTCGGATACGTATTTCGTCATGGCGATGCTGAGCTGCACCGGGCTCGCACGGCTGTTTCCCGGCATCGGCTCCCACTGCAGGGATCAGTTGCTGGACCTGGCGGCCTACATGGGAGACAGGGCAACCCGCACCCTCAGCGTCGACCTCAGCGCGGCCTGGACGCCGCGCCGGATTGCCACGCAACTGGACGCCTGGCTGCTTCGGCGCATGCGTGACATCCGGCCGGTGGCCGAACTCCCGGCCTTCGCTGCGGCACACGCAAGCTTGAGCCAGGGCTGGCAGGTGCAGGAAGTCGCAAGCCTGGCCTGCATCAGCCGCCGCCAACTGAACCGCTGGTTCGAGTGGCACCTGGGCCTCAGCCCCAAGCGGCTGATGGACCTGGAACGCCTGCAATCCAGCATCCGGGCCGTGCAAAGCGGCGAGGGCGATGCGGTTTCCGGCTACAGCGACCAGGCCCACCAGATCCGAAGCTGGCGCCGGCGCCTTGCCTGCACGCCTGGCAGCTATGCTCGTAGCGGACCATCTGCACTGGCGGCGCATTTCTGCCGGTTGCCGGCAGATGGGCCGGCTTTTTACCTCTGACGAGGCGTCCGGCCAGCGTCCCAAACGTTCAATACGCCGTGTCGCCGCTCATGCATCCTTGCCGAACGAAAAGGAGATGCGCATGGATGCCGGAGTCTTTCCCCTGGAACAAAAGTTCGTCGAGTACACGGATGGCGAAACCGTGTTTGAAGGCTATGTGACCAGGCCGGCAGGCGTGACAACGCGTGCACCCTGTGTTGTACTCGCACACGAATGGAGCGGCCTCAACGAGGCAATGCGGCGGTGTGCCGACCGGCTGGCGTCACTGGGATACGTCTGTTTTGCGATGGATGTGTATGGCAAAGGCGTCCGCGGCGACCAACTCGGAGACAACGCATGCCTCATGAACCCGCTGCTGCGCGATCGCGCCTTGCTGCGCCAGCGGCTGCTGGCAGGGCTTGACGCTGCCAAGGCCTTGTCCGGCGTAGACGCGGGCCGCATGGCCGTCGTCGGGTACTGCTTCGGCGGCCTGTGCGCGCTGGACCTGGCGCGTGCAGTGCCGCCAAATCTTCTGGCTGCCGTCAGCGTGCACGGGGTCCTGCAGGCGCCGCGCATCGGCGAGCAAGCGCCGGTCACCGCCAGCATCTTGCTGCTGCATGGCTGGGAAGACCCGGTCGCTCCCCCGAACGATGTCCTGGGCATCGCCAGGGAGCTGACCGAGGCTGGCGCCGACTGGCAACTGCATGCCTATGGCCATGCCCGCCATGCGTTCACGTTCGAAGGCGCGAACTTTCCAGAGCGTGGCATCGTTTATGACGCTGCCGCGGACCGCCGTTCCTGGGCCGCCATGCGGGCGTTCCTGGCTGAGCGCCTGGCGTAGCCCGTGAACACCTGTCAGCACTCGAACGTGAAGAGGCTGTGGTTTCGAATTTACGCGAGAGCGTGGCCGCTGCCGCTGCCGATTTCGCTGGGTTTTCGGGACAAGCCTTTTACAGAGGATGAAAGATGAATCGACTTATTGTCATTTCCGGGTGTTCGGGCGGTGGCAAATCCACGCTGCTGACGGAGCTTGGACGACGTCGCTGCCCGGTGGTGGAAGAGCCCGGTCGTCGCATCGTGGCGGAACAGATGCGCAGCAGGGGAGGAGCACTGCCTTGGATCGATATGACGGCGTTCCTGCATCGTGTGATTGCACTGGCGAGGAGCGACTTGAAGGCCGCAAGCCAATCCAATGAATGGATTTTCCTGGACCGGGGGTTAGTCGATGCGATGGCGGCGCTTCAGCATGTCACAGGTGAACCGCTGTTGAAGGCGCTTGCAGGCGAGGCACAGCACTATCACCAGCTCGCCTTTCTGGTACCGCCCTGGCCGGAGATCTACGTCCAGGACTCGGAGCGACGGCATGATCTGGCCGACGCCACGGCGGAGTACTTGCGGCTTCTTGAAGCTTATCCGGCGCTTGGCTACGATGTCTGCATCGTACCGAAGGCCACCGTGGTTGAACGGGCCGACTTTGTCCTGGGCACGCTGCGTGCACGCATGCGGACGTTGTTTGCATAGACCGGGCCGTGTGGCTCCGCGGGTATCATCCAAGGCTGCTGCTCAATACCATGGATCGGCCTGGGATGTCACGCTATGGCTGAACTTGGCCCGCAGATGGGGGGCGCCAACCAAAAGCAGATTCACAGCCCACGGGAGGCTGAGGGGCGCTGACCGACCCTTCTGAGTCATTCGCGCACGGATCAGCGTGCGACTGCAATTTGACCATAGCTGTCGCTCGCAAGGTCCCACTATCCCTCCGTTCAGGCAATGGGTGATTTCTTGCCGTGCCCCATTAGCGACTGGCGAGGAGGTTATGCATCGGAGATATGCCTCACCTCGACGGGCTGATCGAGTTCGTCGACCACTGTCGAGAAGCTCGAGCTTGCGCGCGGCCAGGCGCGCTTGTTCCTAGCCTGTCAGGCGCTCTGCGCCAAGGGCAATTGACTGCGTAGCACATCCATTCTCGCGTAAAAATCGTGCACCTGTCGCTGCGCGGTGCGCCGCATCGTTTCGTTGCGCGTGTTGATGATGTCCGCGTCTTCCTGCGCCCCTGCCTCGCCGACTTTACGCGAGGTGTCCTGCACGAACTTGCACAAGGGATAGCGTGCCTCGCCAAAGGCTCGCAGCGCACTCTCCACGTCGACGTCACGCGACAGCATCTCCGCCAGCAGCACTGCGTCTTCGAGCGCCATCGCGCCGCCTTGTCCCATGAAGGGTGTGGAGGCGTGCGCGGCGTCGCCGATCATGATCACACGGCCACGGTGCCAGGGCAGCGGGGCGCCGACCTCCTCCACGGCGGTATACAGCACTTCGGAGTCGGCCGAAAGTGCGTCCAGGAACTGGCGCGCCGGGCCGCCGAATGCTGCAAAGCGGGCTTGCATCAGCGCCGGCCAGCCGGCGCGCTCATACCATTGCCCGGCGGGTTCGGGCAGTGTGCCGAACAGGTACAGTTGGTCATCGCTGATCGGCATGATGCCGAGCCTCTTGCCGGCACCCATCATCATGATCTTCGCGGTGAGGTCCTTCGGTCGCGTGTGCACGCTACGCCAGACGCCCAGTCCGGTGTAGACCGGCTCCAGCGGGCCTGCGACGAGACGGCGGATCTCCGAGCGTATGCCGTCTGCCCCGACCACGAGGTCATACTGGCCCGTGGTGCCATCGGATAGCGTGACGGTGACGTGCTCTGCCGTGTTCTGATCGATCCGGACAGCAGTAGTGCCGAGACGGATATCGACGCGCAGCAATTCGAGCCGGCTGGCGAGGATGCGATGCATCTCGGCTCGACGAATGCCGACGATCGGCGGAATGTCCGGGTGCCGGGACGGATAGTACGTATCGGTGATAGGTTCGCCGCGTTCGTCCAGGTAAATATTCCGGCCATCAGCAATGGCAAAGCCACCCGACACGATCTGCGGAAGTACCCCGAGGCTGCCGAGCGCCGCAAGGCCGTTGTGATAGATGAAGATGCCGGAGCTCTGGAATCTCCATTCCTGCTGCCTTTCCAGCATCGTCACTCGCACACCGGCCTGTGCCAGTGCAATGGCCGCCGCACAGCCGGCGATGCCACCTCCCACGATCAGTGCGTGTTCCACCTGCTTCATGCCCAAGTCTCCTTGTTCGCCAGCGCGGGCGATTGAGCGAAATTTGAGCGGAATTATTGGGCAGTAGCCCTGCCAGACTCAACCTCCAGAACGCCGGATTCGGGCACCGATCGTCCGGATCAGCAGCGCGCGGAAGCGTCAGGGCGCCGATGCGTCGCGTTGGTATTGAGTGGGCGACACGCCAATCCAGCGCTGGAACGCGCGTGAGAATGCTTTTTCGGATGTATAGCCCGTGGCTTCGGCGACATCGGCAATCCGTGCGCGCGGCTGGCGCAAGCGTTCGGCAGCCAGGTTCATGCGATAGGCGCTCAGGTACTGCATCGGCGGCACGCCTAGCAGCGCACGAAAGCGGTCGACGAATACCGTGCGCGACAGGTACGCCACAGCAGCGAGCTGGGCGATGCTCCAGCCCCGTTGCGGCTCTTCCTGCATGGCGGCAACCGCGCGCGCGATGCCGGGGTCGTCGAGGACGTTCGGCGTGCCCTGACGCGCGGTCGCGGGCGTGCGCAGATACTCGCCCAGGATATGCACGAGCAGCAGGTCGCCCATGCGTGCCGCGGACAACTGCCAGCCCGGGCGCTGGGCCAGCGAGTCCTGCACCAGCAGTTCCATCGTGTTTGCCAGCGTGTGCGCCAGCGCCAGCTCATCGGCACGCAGCACGATCAGCGGTGGCAATTCCGCCGGGATGGTGCCCACGTCCAGCGCGGGCATCCATAGGTGCAGGGAGAACAGTTGCGTGGGTGGGGTGTCCGTGCTGCCCTTGCTATCCGCCCCATATGTCAGTTCGATCGGATGGTCGCCATGGCGGCCAATCATGTGCGCCTTCAGCAGATCGGCGAAGGGCACGACGCGATCACCGGGGTCGCGTGTCGATGACACCGTATGCGGGGTGCCGCGCGGCAGCATGACAATATCGCGTGGTGCGATCTCGACAGGTGTGCCGCCGTCGGGGCAGATCCAGTATCCGGGTCCGGTACACATGCGGATTAGCGCCCCCTCGGTGCCGGCCGAGTGCAATGCCCATGGTGCGTGGAGCCGGAAGCTTGCTGTCACGGCGCGTTCCGCCTTGCATGCGGAAAGGATTCGGCTCAGGACGTCATGCGGTCCGGGATTCATCGTCGGGAAAGTGGGGGTGGAGGCGCGGGCCCTGGGATTCTAGCTCAGCGTCTTCGACGGTTCCTGCGAATGTCGGCTTTGGCCGATTTTGGTCATTGGCGCGATGAAGGTCAGACGGCAGAAACTGGCTGGGAACTGCCGCACCGTATTACGCCCGCCGACAAAGGCTTCGCGATTTTCTTGGGTGTTCCGCGTGCGCCCCACCGCAGAGCGCCACGCCAATCGTTGGCGCGGTCTCCTATTCGTAGCCAATTCTTTCAGTGAAAACTGTCAGGTTGGCGATGGGACCGATTCGTCAGATAGCGGTGCGGGTAAGTGTTGGCCAGGCGCAGGCGCGAGCGCAAATGCCGCGCGGCATTCGTCGCCAGTCCTAACCGCACTTCGACATCGGGCGGCCGACGCGAATCGCTGTCGGTACATCCTGCGCGAGCGCCACAAGTACAGCGTCCCTGACGCGAGGAAATGAAAAAAGCCCGATGCGAGCTCGCACAGGCATCGGGCAGGAAGGCCGGCGCACGGGAGGCGCCGGGTGGTAGTCAGAAAATGTGGTTGATGCCGAGGTTGAATGCGCTGTTGCCGGCGCCGGCGTTGCCGACATCGTTGGCATTCCAGACCCGATAGAAGCCGCTCGAAGCCGTGTTCGACGCGCGGTTCCAGATATGCGCGTATGAGGTGTAGAGGCTGGTGCGCTTCGACAGGCGATGCACGTAGCCGACCGCAAGCTGCTGCGCATCGTTGTTTGCCGCGGTCCGGTCGTTCTTGCGGATGTACGACAGGATCACGCGGCCGGCGCCGGCCGGGATCATGGCGCCGACCAGCACGTCTTCGGACTTGTAGTTGGGCGTGCCGGGGACGATGGCGCCGCGGTTGATGACGTAGTTGAAGTAGCCGGTAGCCGGACCGAAGTTGTACTTGGCGCCGAAGAAATATTCGCGTGCGTTCTTGCCGGGGCCGTTGGCATCCTTGGCATCCGCATAAGCCACGCGTCCCATGAAGTCGCCACCGGTGTACCCCAGCGATGCGCCGACCTGGCTGTTGGTGCCGGTGCTGCCAGCGACTTCGCCAAAGCCGTATGACACTTCGCCGTCCACGCCGCCGAGCGTCTTGGGCAGGTTGTACTTGACCAGGTTGTCGGCGCGGTTGCTGCCGCCGCGGCCGCCCGCGGAAATCAGGTTGGCGGAGGTGCCGGCGAGTCCGGTCACGAACGGGTCGAACTCGACCTGCGCTAACGCCAGCGTCGTGTATTGCCGACCCAGGGTCAGCCGCCCCGGCGTTCCGTCCAGTCCGGCGTAGGCCTGTCGGCCGAACAGCAGGCCGCCCTGGCCGGAGGCGCCGGTATCCATCAGGATGCCGGCCTCCAGCGTGAAGAACGCCGCCGTGCCGCTGCCCAGGTCTTCCCTGCCGCGCATGCCCACGCGCGAACCGGCCATCATGCCGCTGGTGACCTTGGTGACCGATCCGGCGGCGGCGCCGTTCTCATGGACCAGGCCGACATCTGCCACGCCATAGAGGTTGACGCCGGAAGACTGAGCCCATGCGCCATGCGTGCCCAGCGCTGTCAGCGCTGCCGCCACGATCCTTGTCCGTTTCATTCGACCGCTTCCTTCTTGGATTAATTTCCAAATTTTTTTGATATATATAAATTCAGGATTTGGGCGAACGAGGTCCTCCGGCGGAGCGCCGGTTGCGAGCCAAGTCAGGATTTTTTCGTTCGCCCGCCGCCCCGCAGGCGCAGGGTCAGTCGGCCTGGATGCCGAATTCCCTCACCAGCTTGCCATAGCGTGCGTAGTCGTTGGCAATCAGCGTGCGCAGCGTGGCGGGGTCGCCGCCGACCGGCGTGGTGGCAATGGTGGCCATGCGCGCGACCACGTCCGGCATCTTCAGGATCTCGTTGAAATGCTTGTTCAGCGAGCCGACCAGCTCGGGCGCCATGCCCTTCGGCCCCACCACG
Source organism: Cupriavidus oxalaticus (assembly GCF_016894385.1). Taxonomy (NCBI): domain Bacteria; kingdom Pseudomonadati; phylum Pseudomonadota; class Betaproteobacteria; order Burkholderiales; family Burkholderiaceae; genus Cupriavidus; species Cupriavidus oxalaticus. Next base: position 1,363,364 of record NZ_CP069811.1, on the reverse strand, counting down.
GCTTGCCATGCGCCGACGTCTACGTCCTTGTAGCCCAGCTCGACCAGCGTCGGGACATTGGGCGCAAAGGGCGAGCGCTTCTGGTCCGCCACGGCGAGCGGGGCCAGCTTGCCGGAAGCAAAGTACTGGGAGACCGGGCCCAGCGTCGAAAACATCATCGGCACCTGCCCGCCCAACAGGTCGACGATGGCGGGCGCACTGCCGCGATACGGGACTTGCGCAAGCTTCACGCCGGCCGACTTGTTGAACAGCTCGCCAAGGATATGCATCGGCGAGCCATTGCCCGGGCTGGCATAACTTTGCAGGCTGCCCGACTTGGCGCGCGCCACCAGATCAGAGACCTTGGTGACGCCGGCTTCCTTGTTCACGATGATAAACAGCGACTGCTTGCCAAGTTCGATGATGGGCGTGAAATCCTTCTGCGGATCGTAGCTCGCACCGGTGCCCGGCTTCAGCACCAGCGGCGCAATCGCAAGCGTGTTGGGCGCGAACAGCAGCGTGTATCCGTCCGCGGGCGCCTTGGCCACGTAGGCGCTGCCGATGGTCCCGGCCGCGCCGGTGCGGTTCTCGACCACCACCGGCTGGCCCAGGCGCGCGGTCAGTTTCTCGGCGAAAAGGCGGGCCAGTACATCGGTATCGCCGCCGGCGGGATAGGCCACCACCAGCGTGACCGGCCTGGTGGGATAGCCGCCTTGCGCCGCGGCAGCACCGGTTGCCAGTACGGCAGCCATGGCCGTCACCGCAAGCAGCGCCCGGCGTCGTGTAGGTGTCTTCATGTTGCTCAAGCTCCAGAAAGTGCTTTGTGGTTCGCTGGATATCGTCCTGAGATCGTCGCGGTGTGGGCAGACCAGGCGCTCCCTGCATTTCGTCTCATATACAAAACGTTGTTTCAACCAAGTTGCAAGGAAATTATAAATTCTGTGAGTTCGAATAAAAGATGGCGTTTACCCTGCCGGCGTCAGGCTGACGGGTCGCGTGGATTTCTCTGCGCTCTCGGTCCCAACTGGCTATCACCCAGCGAAATAGTGCAAAATTTCGTTCCTGTGGGTAAATTTATGAAATTTCTGGCTTTTTATAGTGCTGGGCCAAATGAGGCCCGGTCCCGGCGGCCTGACGCGCAGATCCGATCCGGCGACTCTACCCACGCCACCGCTAACCCTTGACTACCCTCATGCGGACTTCCGACTTGCCCAACCGGCCGCAGGACGCCAGAACGGCTCCAACCCAGACCATTTCCGAGAAGGCCTACCAGCTGGTACGGTCAGACATCATTGCGGGCAGACTGGCGCCTGGCGAAAAGCTCCGCCTGCAAGCGTTGCAGGACCGCTATGAACTCGGCCTCAGCCCGATCCGCGAGGCGCTGATGCTGCTGTGTGGAGAGGGACTGGTCAGCAATGAAGGGCAGCGCGGCTTCAGCGTGTCGAAGCTCTCGCGCAGCGACGTGCTCGACCTGATGCATGCCCGCACCTCGATCGAGCTGCAGTTGCTGGCCGATGCCATCGAGCATGGCGACGACGACTGGGGCGCGAACATCATGGCGGCGTACTACAAGCTGACCAAGGCGCGGCTGCCGGCGGATGCGTCGGACACCGTCGCGGTGGAACTGTGGGAAGCGGCGCACCGGCGCTTTCACCGCGCGCTGGTCGCGGCGGCAACGTCGCAGTGGCTGCTGCGCATCGATGAACAGCTGCTCGACCACTCGGAGCGCTATCGCCGCATCCGCCTGGCCTCGCCGGGCCCGGGCGCGCGGCTGGCCGACGACGTGCAGAAAGAACACCTGGCCCTGATGGAGGCGGTGCTGGCGCGCGATACCGAGAAGGCATCGACGCTGCTGCGGCAACACCTGATGCGCACTGCGGAAGCCCTCAGCAAGCGCTTTGCCGAATAGCCGGCGGGGCGGCGGCAGCGACTGCAGTGCCCGCGTGGCCCAGGCCTCAGGTTCCGTCGGGCAGCGCGATATAGGCCACGATCTCGATGCGCATGCCGGGCACCAACAGGGCCTTGGCGACCACGGTCGAGCGGTTGGGGTAGGGCGCGGCAAAGAACTCCCGATAGACGGCATCGACAATTGCCACATCTGTGGCATCCACCAGCGTGATCAGCACCTGCGCCACATCGTGCAGTGCCGCGCCGGCGGCCTCGGCCGCACGCTTCAGGTTGGCGAAGGTCAGGCGCGCCTGCTGCGCGATCTCGCCGGTATCGACCGTGCCATCGTCATGCACCGGCCCGTGCGCGGTAAACACCAGCCCGGCCGCGCGGGTCGCCCAGGAAAACGGCTGCGCCGGCGTGGGCAAGCCGGTTTCGACTAGATGGGGCATCGCGAAGTCTCCCTGACAAGTTGCGCAAGCCTGCCGTACCACGGATGGGCGGGGTCCGACAGCGCCGTATGCGTGCGGAAATGATCCTCGCCGGCCAGCATGTGGCACGACACGGCTGCCGGCTGCAGCTTCAGCATCTGGTACAGGCTGCGGTTTGAGCGGATCACCCGCTCGCTGTCATGTTCGCCGTAGCTCAGCACCATCGGCACCGTATTGCCCGCGGCCCACGTTTGCGGGCTCATCGCCGCGTCGTGTTCGGGCGTATCGATCAGGTCCGTGTACACCCGGGCTTCAAGGCTGCCGTGCGCCGGACAGGGGTGCTGTAGGTTCATGATGCCGCTGATCGGCAGGCAGCCGCGGATGGCCTGGTGGTCGACACCTGCCGTTGCCAGCGCCGGCCTGCGCATTGCCGCCATGGCCGCAATGCCGCCGCCAGCCGAATGGCCGGAGAGGTAGATCCTGGAAGGCGCGCCGCCATGGCTGGCAATGGTCCGCAGCACCGTGGCCAGCAGCAAGGCCGCATCGTCGAAGGCAGCCGGGAGCCGGTGGGCCGGTGCCAGCCGATAGGTGGGCGTCACCAGCACCAGCCCCATGCCGGTCACGATCGGCGCGAGAAACGCGACGTATGCCTTGTATCCGTTGGTCCACCCGCCGCCATGCCAGAACACCAGCACGGGCGCATCGCGCAGGCCGGCTGTCGTGAAGACATCGAAGCGCTGGCGCGGGTCGGCGCCATAGGTGAGGTCGCGCACGGCGATCACGCTATCCGGGAGGTGCGTCGCCCAGTCGAGGACGGTGCGTTCATAGGCCATCGCGTTCGGGGGCAATGGTGGCTGGGCGGGCTCTGGCCCGCTCACGGTCTGGTCGAATGGTGTCACGTTGCTTGCGTACCGGCGCGGACAGGGCGCCGGTGCTGGTGGTCATTAAAAAAATATACATTGAAATGTAACATGCAAGCAATACATAAATTTATAAATTATGGCAAAGGCGAATAAAGCACTTGGACGCAGCCCGCACTGGATGTGGGCGAGCGCGCGGCCACCCGCTACAGCTTTCCTACTACGCCGGCAGTAACAACGGCTCCGCGCCCGCTACCTCCCTTGGTGGAACAGAAGCCGGTCTCCTAGCATAGACACACTGGCCAAGCGACCGACAATGCAGGGTACGCCTGCTGTGACGGTTACGAGTCAAGTCGCCGTTACAACGCTTCAGGAGGAAATGGATATGTCTGCCACAAGAATTGAGATGTGCGACCACGATGGCGACGGAGTACTGACCATCCGAGATGACGGCGCCGCATTCTCAGGAGTCGCGCTCGAGCTTTCGAATCTCTTCGGTGAAGACGTGGTCGCGGATATCGACAAGCACCAACTGCTTGAATGGTGCGAGCGGGTCGCGGCCCACCTTCGCAATCAAGGCATTACGCCAGACGAGTGCGCTCCCGCGGGCCACGTCAACAAAACCAGTCAAAGCCGGACGAAAGAGCAGCCTGGCGTCGAGGAGCTCGTGCAGTCGGCGGCATCCTGATTCTGACGAAGCGAGACGCCCTGCCGGTAGCAGGGCGTCTTTTCTCTGGCCCATTGTTTAAGCACCTCCTGATACCAGAAGTGCCCGGCACGGCAGGCCGCCATTGCGCTGCGGCAAAGCCGAGATTGCCCTGGGACGCCCCGGCAATCTCCGCTCACCGGTGCCACCACTGCAATGCCAACCAATACATCCAATGTATCGGTTGACATACCGAAAGTATTTTTCCGCCGGACTCCCGATCCGTACCATCGCCTCATCGATTTCGAGGAGACGACATGAGTCCGGCAGCATCGCACAGGAACGGGAGGGCGCAATGACAGGCCCCCTCCAAGGCGTTCGCATCATCGACATGACCACGGTCCTGATGGGGCCGTACGCCACGCAGATCCTCGGCGACCTCGGTGCCGACGTGATCAAGGTCGAACCTCCCACGGGCGACACCGTCCGCGACGTGGGTTACCGCCGCAACGACGGCATGGCGGGCATTTTCCTGCACGTCAACCGCAGCAAGCGCAGCATCGTGCTGGACCTGAAGCAGCCCTCCGGGCGCGATGCGCTGCTGCGCCTCGTGGCCGACGCCGACGTGCTGGTCTACAACGTGCGTCCGCAGGCGATGGCGCGGCTGAACCTGGGTTATGAGGAAATCGCCAAGGTCAATCCCGGCATCCTGTACGTGGGCCTCTACGGCTACGGCCAGGCCGGTCCCTATGCGGCAAAGTCCGCCTATGACGACCTGATCCAGGGCGCCGTGGCCATTCCCACGCTATCGCAGCTTGCGGGCGCCGAGATTCCGCGCTACGCGCCCAGCCCCATCGCCGACCGCATTGTCGCGCTCGCCGCCGTGAACGCCATCACCGCGGGCCTGTACCACCGCCTGCGCACCGGCGCAGGCCAGTCCGTTGCGGTGCCGATGTTTGAAACGATGGCGCAGTTCGTGCTCGGCGACCATATGGGCGGGATGACGTTCGACCCGCCGCTCGGCCCGACCGGCTATGCGCGCGTGCTTGACCACAACCGCCGCCCGTACCGCACCAAGGACGGCTACCTCTGCGTGCTCGTCTACAACGACAAGCAGTGGCGCAAGTTCTTCGCGCTGATCGGCAAGCCGGGCCTGATGGACAGCGACCCGCGCTTCGCCACCATCGGCGAGCGCACGAAGCATATCGACGAGCTGTACCGGATGGTTGCCGAGGTGATGCCCACGCGCACCAGCGCCGAGTGGATGGCGCTGCTGGAATCCACCGACATGCCGGTGATGCAGCTCCACACCGTCGATTCGCTGATGGCCGACCCGCATCTGGACGCCGTGGGCTTTATCGACATGGTCGAGCACCCGACCGAGGGCACGATCCGCTCGATGGCCATTCCGTCGCAATGGTCCGGCACGCCGCCGAAAGTGGAGCGCCAGGCCCCGCGCCTTGGCGAACACAGCGCGCAAGTGCTGGCCGAAGCCGGCTTCAGCGCCGACGAGATCCGCAAGCTCGCGGAAGAGGGCGTGACGCTGATCGCGCCCGCCACCGAGTAATACCCCAGATTCCGGAGTTTCATCGTGACTGCAAGTCTCGAATCGTTGCCGCTCGTCGCCATCCCGCCGGCGGACGAGGCGCTGCGCGGCCCGATCCGCGCCTTCCTCGAAGCGAAGCTGGCCGACGTGCCGACGCATATCCGCGCCCGCACCTGGATGGGCTATGACGCCGACTTCAGCCGCGCCCTCGCAAAACAGGGCTGGCTCGGCCTTGCCCTGCCAAAAGAGTATGGCGGCGCCGGCCGCAGCGCTTTCGCGCGCTTCGTGCTGGTGGAGGAGCTGATCGCCGCCGGCGCGCCGGTGTCGGCCCACTGGTTCGCCGACCGCCAGACCGCGCCGCTGATTCTGAAGTTCGGCACGCCGGCACAGCGCGAGTTTTTCGTGCCGCGCATGGTGCGCGGCGAAATCTTCATGTGCATCGGCATGAGCGAGCCGGACACCGGCTCCGATCTCTCCAGCGTGCGCACGCGCGCCGTGCGCACTGAAACTGGCTGGCGCCTGAACGGCCGCAAGATCTGGACGACCAATGCCCACCGCACGCAGTACATGTGCGCGCTGGTGCGCACCTCCGGCCAGCACGGCGACCGCCACAAGGGCCTGTCGCAGGTGCTGATCGACCTGAGCCTGCCCGGCATCAGCTATCGCCCCATCAAGGACCTCGCCGGCGACGCGCACTTCTGCGAAGTCGTCTTCGAGGACGTGGACCTGCCCGCCGATGCCATCGTCGGCGAGGAAGGCTCGGGCTGGAAGCAGGTGACCGCGGAACTGGCCTTCGAGCGCAGCGGACCGGAGCGCATCCTGACCAGCCAGCTGCTGGCCGAGACGTGGCTGGCCGAAGTGCGTGCGTCGGGTCTCGCCGTGCCCGATGCGGTGAAGGTCATTGCCGGCCGCATCGCCGGCCGCCTGGCGGCGCTTCGCACGATGTCGCTCGCCGTGGCCGACCTGCTCGACAAGGGCCAGAACCCCGAGACCGATGCCGCCTATGTGAAGGACCTCGGCACCGAGTTCGAGCAGACCGTGCCGGGCTGGATCGCCTCGGCCATCGAGCAGATGCCGGACTTCGCGCCGTCGGAGACGCTGCAACGCGCGCTTGCTTACATCACGCAGCTTTGCCCGAGCTTCTCGCTGCGCGGCGGCACCCGCCAGATCCTGCGCGGCATCATCGCCCGCTCGCTGGGCCTGCGCTAAGACATTACCGGAGACGACCATGACTGATTCCCTCCTGGAAGGCTTCGAGCGCGCGCTCGCCGACCTGTGCGCCGACGAGGCGGTACGCCGCAGCGAAGCGGGCGAAGGCGCCGCCGCGCAATGGGCTGCCATCGACGCGCTCGGCTACACCGACGCCCTCGTGTTCGCCGAGTGCGGCGGCGCCGGGCTGTCGCTTCCTGAAGCCTTCCCGCTGTTCCTCGCCGCCGGCCGCGCCGGCCTGAGCCACCCGTTCGCCGAAACCGCCATCGCCCGTGCCATGCTGGCCAAGGCGGGGCGCGAGAGCGCGGGCGAGTGCATTGCCATCGCTCCCGCTGCCGCTGGCGGCCAGCACATCATCTGCCGCAACGTGCCGGGCGGCGCGCTCGCCGATCTCGTGCTGACGCAGTGGCGCGGCGAATGGCTGCTCTTGCCGGTGAGCGCCGCGATGCACACGCCGGGCATCTACCGCCCGCTGGCATCGGCCTCGCTGCAATGGCAGTCGGCTGACGCCGCCGTCTTCCGCTTCCGCGATGACGACGCCGACATCCTTGCCGTCTGCAACGCCGCCCAAGCCGCCGGCATGGCCGGCGCGATGCAGCGCGTGCTGGCGATGAGCGTGACGTACGTCAACGACCGCCAGCAGTTCGGGCGTGCGATCAGCCAGTTCCAGGCCATGCAGCAGGAACTGAGCGTGATGGCCGAGCAGGCCAGCTCGTCGGTGTTCGCCGCGCGCCTGGGCTGTGCGGCCGACGGCTGGCTGCCCGATCCGCTGCGCGCCGCGTCGGCCAAGCTGCGCGCCTGCGAGGCGGGCGAACGTGTCGCGGCCATCGCCCACGCCGTGCATGGCGCCATCGGCATCACCGAGGAACTGGCGCTCGGCCTGTTCACGCGGCGCCTGCATGAATGGCGCAGCGTCGGCGGCAGCGAGAACGCCTGCGCCAAGCTGCTCGGTGACGCGCTGTTCGCACAGCGCGGCGCGTCGAGCCAGGTGATCCTCGACTTCGCGCGCACGCAGCTCGCCTTCCACGCCTGAGGCCACCATGCAGAACAACAAGGAATCCATCGTCATCGTCGGCGCGAAGCGCACGCCGATCGGCGCGTTCAATGGCTCGCTGTCGGCGTTCAAGGCGCCGGAACTTGGCGCCGTCGCCATCCGCGCTGCCGTCGCGCAGGCGGGGGTCGATCCGGCCTCGGTCGATGAAGCCATCATGGGCCTGTGCCTGTTTGCCAACGTCGGCCAGGCGCCGGCGCGGCAGGCGGTGCTCGGCGCCGGGCTGCCCACGTCGACGCCGGCCACCACCATCAGCAAGATGTGCGGCTCGGCCATGAAGTCCGTGATGCTCGCGCATGACCTGCTGCTCGCCGGCACCTGCAACGTGGCGGTGGCGGGCGGCATGGAGTCGATGACCAACGCGCCGTACATCGTCCCGCGCGGCCGCTACGGCTATCGTCTCGGGCACGGGCAGTTCCTCGACCACATGTACTGCGACGGCCTGGAGGACGCGTACGAAGGCCACCTGATGGGCTACTACGCCGATCTCGCCGCCGAGGCGCGCGGCATGGGCCGCGAGGCGCAGGACGCATATGCCCGCGAGAGCCTGCTGCGCGCGCAGGCGGCGGTCGCCGAAGGGCGCTTCCGCGACGAGATCGCGCCGGTCACGCTCAAGCGCGGCGGCGAGTTTGCCGAGGACGAGACGCCGGGCCAGTGCGATGCCGCCAGGCTGCCGAAACTGAAGGCCGTGTTCCGCGACGGCGGCTCGGTGACGGCCGGCAATGCCTCGTCGATCTCGGACGGCGCCGCTGCGCTGGTGCTGATGCGTGAAAGCGATGCCATGCGCCAGGGCCTTGCGCCGCTGGCCCGCATCGTCGCCCACGCCACCCACGCCAACCCGCCGCAGCAGTTCGCCGATGCGCCGGTGCTCGCCGCGCGCCGCGTGTTCGACAAGGCCGGCTGGACCGCGCGCGACGTCGATCTCTATGAAGTCAACGAGGCGTTTGCCGTGGTGACGATGATCGCGCTGGAGGAACTGGGCATTGGCCACGACCGCCTCAACGTCAACGGCGGCGCCTGCGCGCTCGGCCATCCGGTCGGGGCGACCGGCGCCCGCCTGCTGGTGACGCTGGTCCACGCGCTGCAGCAGCGCGGCCTGAAGCGCGGGCTCGCCAGCCTGTGCCTGGGCGGTGGCGAAGCCACGGCCGTCGGCCTCGAACTGTGCTGAGGAGCCGGCCATGAGCGTTCTGCATCGCATCGAGAACGGCGTCGGCTGGCTGACCATGGACCGCCCGGCGGCCATGAACAGCCTGAACCGCGAGATGGCGGCCGCCATGACCGCGCAACTCAAGGCATGGCGCGACGACCCGGCCGTGCGCGCGGTGGTGCTCACCGGCAACGGCCGCGCGTTCTGCGCCGGGGCCGACCTCAAGGAAGTGGCCGAGCCGCCGGTGACCGGCGAGCCGGACTTCCTCGACGTGGTGGTCGGCTTCGTCGACACGCTGCGCGCGTTTCCCCGGCCCGTCATCGCTGCCGTGAATGGCCTGGCGCTTGCCGGCGGGCTGGAAACGGTGATGGCCTGCGACCTCGTCCTTGCGGCCGAGAGCGCGAAGCTGGGCGACGCGCATTCGAACTTCGGCGTGTTCCCCGGCGCGGGCGGCGCGGCGGTGCTGCCGCGCAAGGTGCCTGTCAACGTGGCGCGCTGGCTGCTGTTCACCGGCGCGAGCTTCACCGCCGCGCAGATGGAGCGCTTCGGCCTGGTCAACGAAGTCGTGCCGGACGCCGAACTCGCTGCCCGCGCGCAGGCCGTGGGCGAATTGCTCGCGGCCAAGAGTCCGCTGGTCCTCGCGCGCATGAAGCGCGTGGTGGCCGAGGCCGCCGATAAGCCGGTCGCCGACGCGCTCCGTCAGGAACTGCTCGAATTGCGCAATCACCAGCGCTCCCATGACATGCGCGAAGGCTTGCTTGCCTTCGCCGAAAAGCGGCAGCCCGTCTTCAAGGGCTGCTGAACCGACCCAAGGATCCATCATGGACTTGCTCTACTCGGAAGAGCACAAGACGTTCCGGCAGGAAGTGCGCGACTTCCTCGCCGCCAACCTGCCGGACGACCTGCGCGAGCGCCTGCGTGCCGGCGGCTTCGCGACCAAAGACGACAACGCACTCTGGCAACGCACGCTGAACCAGCGCGGCTGGGGCGCGCCCGCGTGGCCGAAGGCATTCGGCGGCGCCGGCTGGGATGCCGACCGCCAGCGCATCTTCGCCGACGAATGCGCCGCCGCGCCGGCACCGACGCCGCACCCGTTCAACATCACCATGCTGGGGCCGGTGCTGATCCACTTCGGCTCCGACGCGCAGCGCGAGTATTTCCTGCCGAAGCTGCTGAACGCCGACATCCAGGTCTGCCAGGGTTTCTCAGAGCCGGGCTCCGGGTCGGACCTGGCCTCGCTGAAGACCACGGCCGTGCGCGAGGGCGACGCGTACGTGGTCAACGGCCAGAAGATCTGGACGAGCCAGGCGCATTACGCGGACTGGGCCTTCTGCCTCGTGCGGACCGATGCCGGCGCGGTGAAGAAGCAGGCCGGCATCTCGTTCCTGCTGATCGACATGAAGTCGCCGGGCATCACCGTGCGCCCGATCATCAGCATCGACGGCCGCCACAGCCTGAACGAAGTCTTCTTCGAGAACGTGCGCGTGCCGGCCGCCAACCTGGTGGGCGAGGAAAACAAGGGCTGGAGCTACGCCAAGTTCCTGCTCGGCCACGAGCGCGCCCATATCGCCGGCATCGGCCGCAACAAGGAGCGCGTGGCCTGTGCCAGGGCGCTGCTGGCGAAGATGGAGGACGAGGGCTACCCGGAGGCGACGCTGGCAGCCTATCGCGGACGGATCGCCATGATCGAAGCCGACCTGCATGCGCTGGAAGTGACGCAACTGCGCGTGCACGGCGGGCACGCCGATGCCAAGCTGTCGCCGATGCTGAAGGTGCGCGGCAGCGAGATCTTCCAGGCCATCACCGACCTGCTCTGCCGGATGACCGGCACCGGCTCGCTTCCCGCCGACGGTCCCGATGTGACGCTGACCCGGTCCTACCTGTACTCGCGCGCCGTCTCGATCTTCGGTGGTACCACCGAAGTGCAGAAGAACATCCTTTCCGCTTCCCTCCTGGACCTGTCATGAACCTGCAACTCAACGACGTCCAGCAGCAACTGCAGGACAGCCTGGGGCGGCTGCTGGCCCGCGAATACGACTTCGGCCGCCGCCAGCAATACGCGGCGTCCGATGCCGGGCATTCACCCGAGGCGTGGGTGCAACTGGCCAGCCTGGGCGTGACGGCCGCGGCCATCGGCGAGGCGCATGACGGCTTCGGCGGCGACGCCGTCGACCACATGATGATCTCCGAGGCGCTCGGCAAGTGCCTGTCGCTGGAGCCGTATCACGGCACCGTGGTCATGGCGGCCACGGCCATCGAACAGCTCGGCTCGCCGACGCAGCAGTCCAGCCTGTTGCCGCGGATCGCGCGCGGCGAGCTCCAGGTGGCGTGGGCACATGGCGAATCGGTGCCCGGCCGCGTCGCCACGCGCGCGGCCCATGGCGTGGATGGCTGGCGCCTGTACGGCACCAAGCGCTGCGTGCTGCACGGCACCGGGGCGGATGACTTCCTCGTGAGCGCGCAGGCGCCGAATGAAGGCGTCCAGCTCTTCCTGGTCAATGCCCGTACCACGGGCGTAGGCATCGCCGGCGGCCGTCTGATCGACGGTACTCCGGCGGCGGACCTGACGCTGGACGACGCCGAGGGCGAGCGGCTTGGCACGCTGACGCCCGCGCTGCTGACCCGTTTGCTGGAAACCGGCATCAGTGCCGCCTGCGCCGAGATGGTCGGCGCGATGGACGGCGCCTGCGCGCTCACCGCCGCGTACCTGAAGACGCGCACGCAGTTCGGCCGGGTGATCGGTGCGAACCAGGCGCTGCAGCACCGCATCGTCGACATGCTGGCCGCGCTGGAGCAGAGCCGCAGCATGTCGGTCTCGCTGGCGCTTGCGCTGGCGGGACGCAATGACCTGACCGGCGCCGCGGTGCCGGCCCACGCGGCCAAGGTGCTGGTGACGCAGAACGCGCGCCACGTCGCGCAGGAAGCCATCCAGCTGCACGGCGGCATCGGCATGACCGAGGAGTACGCGGTGGGGCACTACCTGCGCCGCATCCTCGTGCTCGACCAGCTGCACGGCGACATGCAATACCACCTCGGCTACCTGGAGCGGCGCGCCGCCTGATCCGGCGGGCCGCGCCACCCCAAAGCAATACCCCATACATCCCAAGGAGACACACCATGTCCGACATCATGTCCCTGGCCGGCAAGGTCATCATCGTTACCGGCGCCGCACAGGGCATCGGCCGCGCCACCGCCGAACTCGCGCTGAACCTCGGCGCCAGGGTCTGCGTGGTCGACCTGCAGCGCGAAGCGATCGAGGCGTTCGCCGCCGAGCATCCCGACCATGTCCAGGCCTATGCCGGCAACGTGGCCGATCCCGACTTCGTGTCGTCGTCCGTCGAGCATGCGGTGTCCCGCTTCGGCAAGGTCGATGGCCTGGTCAACTGCGCCGGCATCGTGCGCGCCGCGATGATCGAGAACATGACGCTGAAGATCTGGCACGACGTGGTCGACTGCCACCTGACCGGCGCTTTCCTCTGGCTGCAGGCGGTGGGCTCGCGCCTGGTCGAGCGCGCCAAGGCGGGCGAGAAGGTACAGGGCTCGATCATCAACGTCTCGTCCGATGCCGGCCGCCGTGGCTCGGTCGGCCAGATCAACTACGCATCGGCCAAGGCCGGCATGCTGGGCATGACCATGAGCGCCGCGCGCGAGTGGGGCAAGTACGGCGTGCGCACGAACTCGGTCTGCCTGGGCATGGTGGAAACGCCGATGACCGAGACCATCCGCGGCGAGCGCTTCCGCGACACCTACCTGGCGATGATCCCGATGGGCCGCTGGGCGCAGCCGGAAGAAATCGCCGCGCCGATCTGCTTCCTGCTGTCCGACGCCGCCGGCTACGTGCTGGGCCAGCACATCGGCGTGAACGGCGGCCTGCACATGGCGAGCTGAGGGCGGCATGTCGACACGCGATCTCTATACCCATGCGCAACTGCGGCGCCTGTTCCATCCGCGCACCATCGCGGTGGTCGGCGCCACGCCGAACGCGCGCTCATTCGCCGGCCGGGCGATGGCGAACCTGCAGCAGTTCGACGGCAAGGTGCTGCTGGTCAACCCGCGCTACCCCGAGGTGAACGGGCAGGTCTGCTATCCGTCGCTGTCGGCGCTGCCCGAGGCACCCGACTGCGTGCTGATCGCCACCGCGCGCGAAACGGTGGAGCCCATCGTGCGCGAGTGCGCGGGGCTGGGCGTGGGCGGCGTGGTGCTGTTCGCGTCGGGCTATGCCGAGACCGGCCACCCGGAGCAGATTGCGGAGCAGGCACGGCTGGTCGCCATCGCCCGGGAAAGCGGCATGCTGCTGCTCGGACCGAACAGCATCGGCTATGCGAACTACATCAACAATGCGCTGGTGTCCTTCACGCCGCTGCCCGCGCGTGGCGGCGAACTGCCGGCCCATGCGATCGGGCTGGTCAGCCAGTCCGGCGCGCTGGCGTTCGCGCTGGAGCAGGCGGCCAACCACGGCACGGCGTTCAGCCACGTGTTCTCGTGCGGCAATGCGTGCGATATCGATGTGACCGACCAGATCGCCTATCTTGCCGGCGACCCCTCGTGCGCGGCGATCGCGTGCGTGTTCGAAGGGCTGTCCGACGCCAGCCGGATCATCCGGGCGGCGGAAGTCTGCGCGCAAGCCGGCAAGCCGCTGGTGGTCTACAAGATGGCGCGCGGGACGGCGGGCGCCGCGGCGGCCATGTCGCATACCGGCTCGATGGCGGGTTCCGACCGCGCCTACAGCACGGCGCTGCGCGAGGCCGGCGTGGTGCAGGTCGATACCATCGAGCAGCTCGTGCCGACGACGGTGTTCTTCGCCAAGGCCCCCCGGCCGACGACGTCCGGCGTGGCGATCGTCTCGGGTTCGGGCGGCGCGGGCATTGTCGCCGCCGACGAAGCCGAGCGTTTCGACGTGCCGCTGCCGCAGCCGTGCGACGCGACCCGCGCCGTGCTCGAATCGCACATCCCCGATTTCGGCGCCGCGCGCAACCCTTGCGACCTGACCGCGCAGGCGGCCAACAACTTCGACTCCTTCATCCAGTGCGGCGACGCGGTCTTCGCCGATCCCGCCTACGGCGCTGCTGTGGTGCCGCTGGTGGTGACCGGCGACGGCAACGGGCGACGCTTCCAGGTGTTCAACGACCTGGCCGTCAAGCACGGCAAGATGGCTTGCGGCCTGTGGATGTCGAACTGGATGGAAGGGCCGGAGGCGGTCGACTCCGAGGCGCTGCCGCGCCTGGCGCTATTCCGCTCGGTCTCGCACTGCTTCGCGGCGCTGGCCGCGTGGCAGGCCCGCGAGCAATGGCTGCTGTCGCGCGCCATGCCGCAGGCGCCGCGCCTGACGCATGCCTCGGTGGCCGCCGACGCCCGCGCGCGCATCCTGGCCGCGCCGGCCGATACGCTGACGGAGCGTGAAGCCAAGGACGTCCTCGCCATGTACGGCGTGCCGGTGGTGGGCGAGTCGCTGGCGGCTAGCGAGCAGGACGCCGTGCGCGCCGCCGATGCCTGCGGCTATCCGGTCGTGCTGAAGGTCGAAAGCCCCGCCATCCCGCACAAGTCGGAAGCGGGCGTGATCCGCCTCGGCGTGAAGTCGGCGCAGGAGGTTGCCGTCGCGTACCGCGAGGTCATGGCGAATGCGCGCAAGGTGACCACCGACGACCGCATCAACGGCGTGCTGGTGCAGAGCCAGGTGCCGACCGGCATCGAGATTCTGGTCGGCGCTCGCGTGGACCCGCACCTTGGCGCATTGCTGGTGGTGGGGCTGGGCGGGGTGATGGTCGAGCTGATGCAGGACACGGTTGCCACCATCGCGCCATGCTCGGCGCAGCAGGCGCGCGCCATGCTGGAACAGCTGCGCGGCGTGGCGCTGCTGAAGGGCTTCCGCGGTGCGGCGGGCGTGGACATGGAACTGCTGGCGGAAATCGTTGCCAGCCTTTCCGAGTTCGCGGCGGACCAGCGCGACGTGATCGCCGAGTTCGATCTGAACCCGCTGATCTGCACGGCGGAGCGCATCGTGGCGGTGGATGCGCTGATCGAACGGAGGGTGGGGGGCTGACGGCTCCCTCCGGGCCGGCGGGATTCCCCCCGGCCCGGAGACATTCAGGCGGCGACGCGAAGCGGCGCTTCGACCGCCGCCTCCTGGCTGGCTGGCGCGGTGACCTCGTGCGCCAGTGCCACGAAGTTCCGGGTGGTCACGTGCATGCCTTCGGGCAGCGTCGCCAGGGCGATGCCGAATTCCATCTGCGCCGGCAGCCCGGTCAGCGGAACATGCCGGATGCCTTCGCCGCCCAGCCGGGCGGTGGACGCCGGCACCAGCGCCACGCCGAGCCCGCTCTCGACCAGCGCGAGGATGGTAGGCACCTGCACCGCTTCCTGCGCGATCGGCGGCTGGATGCCGGCCACCTGGAACGCATGCATCATCAGCGAATGCATCGCCGGCACGCGGGCCTGCGCATAGACGATGAACGGCGTGTCGCCGAGCTCGGACAGC
Source organism: Cupriavidus oxalaticus (assembly GCF_016894385.1). Lineage (NCBI taxonomy): Bacteria > Pseudomonadati > Pseudomonadota > Betaproteobacteria > Burkholderiales > Burkholderiaceae > Cupriavidus > Cupriavidus oxalaticus. The sequence continues at coordinate 1,348,133 of NZ_CP069811.1, read as the reverse complement.
GCGACGTGCTCGCGCCGCGCCAGCGGCGAATCGGCGCTGACGGCAAGCATCATCGGTTCGGACTGCAGCAGGTCGATCTGCAGCGGCGTCTTGGCGAGCACGGGATAGCGCACCAGCGCGACATCGAGCATGTGTTCCTCGACCGCACGCAACAGGTCGACCGTCGTCGATTCCTCGATGATCAGCTCCACGTGTGGATACCGGCTGCGAAAGGCCCGGATCAGCCGCGGCATCAGCGAATACACCGACGAGCCGACAAAGCCCACGCGCACCTTGCCGCGCACGCCGTTCTCGCCTTCGCTGGCCGCATGGCGGATCTCGTCGGCGAAGAACAGCGTGCTGCGCATCTGCCGCAGCACCAGCTCGCCCACCGGCGTGAGCGTGAGGCCGGACGGGTGGCGGTCGAACAGCGTCACGCCGAGTTCCTCTTCCAGCTTGCGGATGGCCGTGGACAGCGGCGGCTGCGCCATGCACAGGCGCTCGGCGGCGCGGTGGAAGTTCAGCGTTTCGCTCAGCACCAGGGCCTGGCGCATCTGTCGGAGGTCCATCTTGGGAGTTGCGTTATCTACGATATGTGGTTGAAGAATACGAATTGTCGCAGGATAAGGCAACAAGATTCGGGTATTTCCCGATCGGGTTGCGTAGCGTCGCGCACTTTGACGGGCGCAGAAATGCATCGGGGCGGCCTTGGCCGCCCCGTGTTGTTTTCAGGCCTCCTGCCTGCGCCGCCTTACTTCGGCTGCATCCGGATCGCCCCGTCGAGACGGATGACCTCGCCATTCAGCATCGGGTTGCCGACCACGGCCTCCACCAGCCGCGCATATTCGGCGGGACGGCCTAGGCGCGAGGGGAACGGCACCATCCTGCCCAGCGCGTCGCGCACGGTTTCGGGCAATCCCAGCAGCATCGGCGTTTCGAAAAGACCCGGCGCGATGGTCACGCAGCGCACGCCGTCGCGCGCCAGGTCGCGGGCGATGGCCAGCGTCATCGACGCCACGCCGCCCTTCGACGCGGCATAGGCCGCCTGTCCGATCTGCCCCTCGAACGCCGCCACCGACGCGGTGTTGACGATGACGCCGCGTTCGCCGCCGGCATCGGGCGCGTTGCCCACCATCGCCGCGGCGGCGAGGCGGATCATGTTGAAGGTGCCGATCAGGTTGATGCGGACGGTGCGCTCGAAGGCGTCGAGCGGATGGGGGCCGTCCTTGCCGACCGTCTTGCACGCGGGTGCCACGCCGGCGCAGCTCACCAGTCCGGCCAGCCGGCCGAGCGCGGTGGCGGCGTCGACGGCGGCGCGGCCGTCGGCCTCGCTGCTCACATCACAGCGTACGAAGCGGCCGCCCAGTCCGGCCGCCAGCGCCTCGCCGGCAGGGTTGATGTCGGCGATGACGACCTTGCCGCCCGCGGCAGCAAGCATGTGCGCGGTGGCTTCGCCGAGGCCCGAGGCGCCGCCGGTGACGAGGAAGACGTTGTTGCGGATGTCCATGCCAGTCCCTCTCTCAGCGCTTCAGCTTTGCCATGTAGCTGTCGAGCGCAGCCTCATGGTCGTTGGTGTGGTGCGCCAGCGCCTGGAATCCGGCCGACATTTCGAGGATGGTGTCGAGGCGCGTGTGCTGGCCTTCCTTAAGCAGCCGCTTGGCCATGCGCAGCGCGTGACCGGGGTTGACGGCGATGCGCTGTGCCAGCTCCATCGTCGTCGGCATCAGCGCCTCCGGCGGGACCACGCGCGAGACCAGTCCCCATTCCAGCGCCTGCGCGGCGTCGATGGTATCGCCGGTGAAGCACAGTTCCGCTGCACGCGACATACCCACGGCACGCGGCAGCAGCCACGCGCCGCCATCGCCCGGAATCAGGCCGAGCTTGACGAAGGTGGCGGCGAACACGGCCTTTTCGGAGGCGATGCGGATGTCGCACGTGCAAACGAGGTCATTGCCCGCGCCGAGCGCCGGACCGTTCACTGCCGCGATGACGGGGACTTCAAGGTTCGACAGCGCCAGCGGCAGGCGCTGGATGCCGTCGCGGTAGGCATAGCGCGCCATCACCGGCTCGCCCGACTCGCGCCCGAACGTGGCGCGCAGGCTCTTCAGGTTGCCGCCGGACGAGAAGGCGGAACCGGCGCCGGTCAGCACCACGACGCGCACGGAATGATCGCGGTTGACGGCTTCGCACATGTCGACCAGCGCCTCCACGGCGTCGTTGTCGGACAGCGCATTGCGCGTCTCGGGCCGGTTCATGGTGACGATGGCGATGGCGCCTTCGCGTTGGATAGTGAGGAAATTGCTCATGACAGACTTTGGTGTTGAATGCGGGTGGCCTCGGCCGTGTTCAGGCAGCGGCCGGGGCAGGGGACGCGGTGTCAGCGCTGCTGGCATTTCTCCGACACGGCGCGCGCGGCGTCGATGCGGTCCGGCGGCAGCCAGCCCGCCAGGACCCGGTCGATCCCGGCGACGTCCGGCACACGCGGCGCCGAGGGCGGCACCGAAGGCGTGCGGCTGAAGCGCGGCGCGGGCGCCGGATGCATGATGCCGTCCACCTCGACGAAGGTGCCGCGCGCGCGCAGGTGCGGGTGGTGCGGTGCCTCGTGGTAATTGAGCACAGGGGCAAAGCAGGCGTCGGTGCCATCGAGCAGGGCGCACCATTCGTCGCGCGTGCGGGTGCGGAAGACCTCGGCCAGTGCCGTGCTTCCCGCTTCCCAGCTGGCGGGGTCGTTCTGGTCGCCGAGGCTCGCAGGGTCCACGCCGATGCGGGTGAGCAGGTCGCGGTAGAAGCGCGCCTCGATGGGGCCGACCGAGATCCAGCCGCCGTCCTTGCACTGGTAGACGTTGTAGAAATGCGCACCGGAATCGAGCACGTTCGTGCCGCGCTCCGGGCGCCACTGGCCGGCGGCGGCGAGGCCGAAGAACACCGCGCCCAGCGCGGCGGCGCCGTCGACGATGGCGGCATCCACCACCTGTCCCTTGCCGGACTTGCCTGCCTCGATCAGCGCGGCCAGCACGCCCGCGACGAGGAACATGCCGCCGCCGGCGAAGTCGCCGAGGTAGGCCGGCGGAATGGCCGGCGGGCCGCCGCGCTGGCCGATGGCGTTGAGCGCACCGGTCAGGGCGATGTAGTTGACGTCATGCCCCGCCGCGCTGGCGAGCGGACCGCTCTGGCCCCAGCCGGTGACGCGGCCGTACACGAGCCGCGGATTGCGCGCCATGCACGCGTCGGGGCCCAGGCCCATGCGCTCGGTGACGCCGGGGCGAAAGCCTTCGATCAGCGCGTCGGCGTTCTCCAACAGTTCCAGCACGGTCGCCACGGCCTCGGGGTCCTTCAGGTCGAGCACGAGCGACTTGCGGTTGCGCAGCATGAGGTCGTACCGGCGTTCGCGCTTGACGCCGAGATCGACCTCGCCCGGACGCTCGATGCGCAGCACCTCCGCGCCCATGTCGGCGAGCATCATGCCGGCCAGCGGGCCGGGGCCGATGCCGGCCAGTTCGATGATCCGGATGCCCGCGAGCGGGCCCTTCCTGGTTTCCTGGTCAGTTGAGTGCATGTCGTTGCTCTACTCCACGGGGATGCCGGCGGTCTTTACGATGTCGCGCGTGCGCTGGATTTCGGCGAGCTGGAAGTCGCGCAGGCGGCCGGTGCTGCCGGTGTACACGGTGCCGCCCAGGCCCTCGACGAATTTCACGCCGGCGGGCGCCTGCAGGGCCGCACGCACGGCGTCCGACAGGCTCCTGATGATCGGCGCGGGCACGTTGGCAGGCGCGAAGAGACCGGTCCACGCCGAAACGTCGAAGCCCGGCGCGCCGCTTTCGGCCACGGTGGGGATCTCGGGGAGTTCCTTCAGCCGATGGGTGTCGGTGACCGCGAGGGCGCGCAGGCGGCCGGCCCGGATCAGGGGCGTGACCGCGCTGATCTCGGCCATGGAGTAGTCCACCTGGCCGGCGGCGACGTCGGTCATGGCTGGCGCGGTGCCCTTGTAGGCGATCGGGGCGGCGTGGATGCCGAAGCGCTCGTTGAGCAGTTCGATGAACACCTGGTAGCCGGGGCTGCCGGCAGCGTAGTTGAGCTTGCGGGGCGCCTTGCGCGCGGCGTCGACCAGTTCCGCGAGCGTCCGGAACGGAGAGGCCGCCGGCACCACCACGACGAGCGCGAAGCGCGCAATGCGTTCCACCGGCGCGAAGTCCTTGACGGGGTCGTACGGCAGGTTCCTGAACAGGGCGACATTGGTCACCATGGTCGAGTTGCTGCCGACGAACAGCGTGTAGCCGTCCGGCGCTGCCTCGGCCGCGGCGCGCGCGCCGATGAAACCATTGGCGCCCGGGCGGTTCTCCACCACGAACGGCTGGTGGAACTTCGCCGAGAGTGCCTGTGCGACAAAGCGCGCGGTCGTGTCCGTGCCGCTGCTCGGCGGCAGCGAGACCACGATCTTGACGGGGCGGTTCGGGTAGGCCGCCTGGGCCAGGGCAGGTTGTATCCACGCTGACGCCGCGGCCAGAGCGCCCAACGCCACACATGCCGCCATGAGGCGCCAGCGCCGCCAATGCGGCAGATGAAAGTCCATGTCGTCTCCTTGGTTCCCTTGTCGTATTCGTGATCCTGCGAAGGCCGGCACGCGGACCTTTCAGGGGGTACGACAGATGCTAAGAACCTGGCGACGCTCTGAAAAATACTTTCGGTATGTCGATCAATACATGCGATGTATCGGCGGCTGGCTTGCCCGCCGCAGTGAGGCGCCCGCGAACGGGCATGCCGCGACATATCCGCATAAGCGCCTTCATCCCCCCTGAGTCGGGGAGGCTCGTGCCGCCCGGGGGCCGTCAATGATGGTTGCACCGAGGGCGCGCCGAGACGCTCCGCCAGAACGCCGGACCACCCGGGCCGGCGGATCTTCCCAGAGAGGAGACACATGTCCATGCAGCACATGAAGGCGCTGTTGCCGGCCCTGGCAATGGCATGGAGTGCGGCCAGCCTGGCGCAGGCGTATCCCGCAAGACCCGTGACGCTGATCGTGCCGGCCGCCCCGGGAGGGGTGGTGGACGCCATCGGGCGCGCGTATGCCGACGAGTTCGGCCGGCACACCGGCCAGCCCATGGTGGTGCTCAACAAGCCTGGCGCCTCCGCCACGCTGGGCACGCAGATGGCGGCCCGCGCCGCGCCGGACGGCTACACGCTGCTGATGACGCAGTCCACCTCGATCCTCAACGCGCCGTTGATCAAGAAGGTGCCCTACGATGCGCGGCGCGACCTGGCCTTCATCACGCAGGTCGCCACGGCGAGCCTCGTGGCCGCCGTGAGCCGGGACGTGCCGGCGCGCAACATGCAGGAGTTCGTGACGTGGGCCAGCGCCAACCAGGGCAAGGTCAACTACGGCTCGTTCGGCACGGGCGGCGGCGCGCACATCGTCACCGCCTACCTGAGCAGCTCGCGCGGCCTCGGCATGTCGCACATTCCGTTTCCCAGCGAAACGCAGGAAGTGCAGGCCCTGGCCGGTGGATCGGTGCAGATTGCCATTGCCTCCGCCGGCGCGCTGGCGCCTCACGTGGCCAGCGGCCGGGTGCGCATGCTGGCCGTGATCGGCGAGAAGCGCCTGCCGGGCCTGCCCGACGTGCCAACGCTGTCCGAGTCGGGATTCCGCGACCCGGAATTCCGCCCGCAGTCCTGGATCGTGATGATGGCGCCGGCCGCCACGCCGCCCGACGTGCTGGCGTTCGTCGAAAAGACCTCGCGCGAGATCATCCGTTCCACGCCGCTGCGCGCGCGGTTCCAGGCTTACGGGCTGGCGCCGGTGGGCAACAGTTCGGCCGAATTCCGCCACAACTTCGAAACGCTGATGCCGGTGATGGAGCGCCTGATCCAGGCCTCCGGCGCAGCCGCGGAATAACCGCCGGCCGGCGCAGGCCGCCGGCCTTTCCATGCAGTGGTGTATCGAAGGAGCGTCCGTTGCGTCCAGATATTCCCGCAGTTCCCGCCATTTCCGCCATTCCCGCAGGCATCCGCTCGCTGGATGCCGTCTTCCGCCCCCGCTCCATCGCCGTGATCGGCGCGTCGGACGACCCCACGCGCATCAGCGGCCGCCCGATCGCCTATGCGCTGCGCTACGGGTACGAGGGCGCGATCTACCCGATCAACCCGTCGCGCAGCACCGTGCAGGGACTGCCGGCATTCCCGAGCCTGCGCGAGGCGCCGGACGGCATCGACTGCGCCATCATCGCGCTGCCCACCGGGCTGGTCATCGACACGCTCAGGCAGTGCGCGGACAAGGGCATCCGCGCCGTGGTCCTGTTCACGAGCGGCTTCGCCGAACTGGGCGAGGCGGGGCGCGAACTCCAGGAGGCCGTCACCCGGACCGCGAGGGAGCACGGCATCCGCCTGCTCGGCCCCAACGTGATCGGCTGCTACTGCCTTAGCCGCAAGACCTTCGTGACGTTTCTCGGCAACCTGGAATGCGTGCTGCCGCCAGGCAAGCCGCGCATCGGCCTGGTCAGCCAGAGCGGCGGCTACGGCGCGCATATCCACATGCTGGCGATGCAGCGCGGGCTCGCGGTCGATCAGGTGGTGACGACCGGCAACGAGGCCGACATCGAGTTCGGCGAGGTCATGGCGTGGATGGCGGAAAGCGCGGAGGTCGACATCATCGTCGGCTACATAGAAGGCATCCGCTCGAAGGCATCGTTCCTGCGGGGGCTGGCGGCGGCGCACCGGCGCCGCAAGCCGGTGGTGCTGATGAAGGTGGGCGCCACCGAGGCCGGCGCGGCGGCGGCGGCGTCGCACACCGCCGCGCTGGCGGGCGCGGACGACATCTACGATGCCGTGCTGCGCGAGTACGGTGCCTACCGCGCGCAGTCGAGCGAAGAGGTGCTGGATGTGGTCTACGCGCTCAGCGCCGGCAAGCCGCTGCGCAAGCGCCGGCTGGGCGTGGCGACCATCTCCGGCGGCGCGGGCGTGCAGATTGCCGACTTCGCCTGCGCCGCGGGCCTCGCGCTGCCCGCGCCGCCGGCCGCGACGCAGCAGGCGCTGCGCGAGATCGTGCCGTTCGGTTCGCCGGCCAATCCCGTCGACATGACCGCGCAGATTTCCAATGAGCCCGGCATCTTCGCCGCCACGCTGGATGCCCTGCTCGATGCCGGCTATGACTCGATCCTGATGTGGCTCGGCCCGGCGGTCGGGAATGCGCGTGCCGGCGGGCCCATCCGCGAGACGGTGGAACGCATTGCCGCGCGCCGGCCGGACGTGCTGCAGACGATCAGCCTCATCGGCGGGCCGGAACTGGTCCGGCCCTACGAGGTGGCAGGCTGCCTGCTGTTCGAAGAACCTTACCGCGCCATCCGCGCGCTTGCCGCGCTGGAATTCTTCGAGGGGGTGTTCTCGCGGCCGTTGCCGCAGCGTCCCGACGTGGCGCAGATGCCGCTGCTGGAAGCGGGCACCGCGTACAACGAGGCCGACGCCAAACGGCTGCTGGCGTGCGCCGGCGTGCCATTGCCCGACGAGCGGCTCGTCCGCACGCCGGAAGAAGCCGCCGACGCGGCGCGCCGGATCGGCCGGCCGGTGGCCGTCAAGGTCGTGTCGGCGGATATCCGGCACAAGTCCGACGTCGGCGGCGTGGCGCTGTCGCTCGCGTCGCCGGAGGCGGTTGCGGAAACGGTGCGGCGCATGGCGCGCGCGATCCCGCTCCGCGTGCCCGGCGCGCACATCGACGGCTTCCTGGTTTCCCCGATGTTGCAGGACGGCGTGGAGTGCATCGTCGGCGTGCATGCCGACCCGCTGTTCGGCCCGGTGATGATGTTCGGACTTGGCGGCGTGCTGGTGGAGGTCGTGCAGGACGTGGCGTTCGCGCTGGCGCCGCTCGACGAGGCCGGCGCGCTGGACCTGATCCGGCGCGTCAAGGGACACCGCCTGCTGACCGGCTTCCGTGGCCGGCCGCCGGCCGACGTGCCGGCCCTGGCGCGCGCGATCGCCGGCATCTCCCGTCTTGCCGCCCGCAATGCCGACCGGCTGCTGGCCCTCGAAGTCAATCCGCTTTGCGTCCTGCCCGAAGGGCAGGGCGTGGTGGCGCTCGATGCCGTGGTGCAGACCGGACGCACCCGCCTTGCCCAGCCATCCCACCACAACCACCACGACTGAGGGACCATGGACCTTCGCCTCACCCCATCCCAGCTCGCCTTTCGTGACGAAGTCCGCGCCTTCATTGCGGCGCGTCTTCCGGCAACCATGCGCGAGCGGCTGCGTCGCGGCATGCGCGCCCGCATGGAAGACATGGCCGCGTGGCACCAGGTGCTCAACGAGCGCGGCTGGGTCGCGCCGCACTGGCCGCCCGAGTACGGCGGCGCCGGCCTCGGCATTGCCGAGCGCGTGATCCTCACCGACGAACTGTACCGCGCGTGCGCGCCGCAGCCGCTGATCACGAACATCGGCATGCTCGGTACGGTGCTGCTGCGCTACGGCACCGCCGCGCAGAAGTCGTATTTCCTGCCGAAGCTACTCAGCATGGAGACGATCTTCTGCCAGGGCTTCTCGGAACCCAATGCCGGCTCCGACCTGACCTCGCTGAAGACGCGAGCGGTCCGCGAGGGCGGCCACTACGTCGTGGACGGCCAGAAGATCTGGACCTCGCATGCCCACGACGCCAACTGGATGTTCGCGCTGGTGCGCACCGGGCAGGGCGAGCGCAAGCAGGACGGCATCTCGTTCCTGCTGATCGACCTGCGCAGCCCGGGCGTGTCGGTGCGGCCGATCCGGACCATGGACGGCTACCGCACGGTCAACGAGGTGTTCTTCGACGGCACCCGCGTGCCCGCGGAAAACCTGGTGGGCGAGGAGGGGCGTGGCTGGGACTGCGCCAGATACCTGCTGAACAGCGAGCGCAGCAGCGTGGCCAATGTCGGCCTCTGCTGGGAGCGCCTGTCCTGCGCGCGCGAACTCGCGACAACCGTGCGCCAGGGCAAGCGCTACCTGATCGACGATCCGTCGCTGCGCGCCGAACTGGCCCGGCTGGGCGCGGAAATCCGGGCGCTGGAGCTGACCAACTGGCGCTTCCTGCTCGATCCCGACATCGCGCGCACGAACCCCGGCTTCGCCTCCGTCCTCAAGCTGAAGGGATCGGAGACGATGCAGGCGCTGACCACCCTGATCGCGCGCATCGCCGGCCCCGCCGGGCTGGAGCGGCACGATCTCGACACCGCCGTCCCGGACACGATGGGTGCAGCGCTCTGGGGCTACTTCTTCTACCGCGCCGCGACCATCTTCGGCGGCTCCAGCGAAGTCCAGAAGGACATTCTCGCCAAGGCAACCCTGGGTTGAACCATGAACTTCGATCTGAACGATGAGCAGCGCCAGCTTGCCGACAGCCTGTCGCGCCTGCTGGCAGACCACTATGGATTCGAGCGGCGCCGGGCGCTGGGCCGCACCGGGACCGGCACCGACCCGGAAACCTGGACGCGCCTGGCCAGCCTGGGCGTCACCGCGCTCGGCATTCCCGAAACGTTCGGTGGCCTCGGCGGCGGCGCGGAAGACCGGCTGCCGGTCATGCAGGCGCTGGGGCGGGCGCTGGTGATCGAGCCCTACCTGGCCTCGGCCGTGCTTGCCACCACCGCCGTGCGCGAGGCCGGCACCGCGGCGCAGAAGGCGGCGCTGCTGCCGGGCCTGGCCGACGGCACGCTGCGGCTTGCCTGGGCGCACGACGAGTCGGCTGGCCGGCATGCCCCGCTGTGGGTCGAAACGACCGCGCATGCCGGGCCTGACGGCTGGCGGCTCGATGGCGGAAAGGCTGGCGTGCTGCACGGCGCCGAGGCGTCACGCCTCGTGGTCACGGCGCGCGTGCGCGGCGAGGCGGAGGACGAGGACGGGCTGGCGTTGTTCATCGTCGATCCGAAGGATGATGGCGTGGCAATGCGTGCGTATCGCCTGCTCGACGACACGGCGGCGGCGGACGTGTCGCTGCACCACGCACGGGCGGAGCCGCTGGGCGATCCCGCCGGCACCGCCTGCGCAGCTTCCGCGATCCGCGCCGTCGCGGCGGCCGGCATTGCGGCCGCCTGCGCCGATGTGGTCGGCGCGATGGAGGCGGCGCTGGCGCTGACGACCGACTACGTGCGCACGCGCCGCCAGTTCGGCCGCCCCATCGGTGATTACCAGGCGATGCGGCACCGGATTGCCGACATGTGCGTGAGCGTCGAACTGGCGCGCAGCATGGCGGTCGCCGCCGCGCTGGCGAGCGACGAGCCGGGGCACGAAGACGCCGCCACCGAGCTGTCGCGCGCCAAGGTGATCATCGGCACTCACGCGCGCTCGGTCTGTCATGCCGCGATCCAGGCGCATGGCGGTATCGGCATGACCGAGGAATACGCGGTCGCGCATTGCCTGCGGCGCATCCACGTCATGGAGCAGCTGTTTGGCGATGGCGAGGCGCATGTCCGGCGGCTGGCCGAAACGCTGCCTTGATACCGGGTGGCGGGTCGTTCCCTTCCGGACCCTACTGTCATTCCGACGGTGGTTGACTGAACAGCATTCGGACCGGAGTAGGGGTTTTCCTACGGTATATGGCGGAGTTCTACGAAAAGACGTAGTATCAATCATCGATATCTGGTTGATTGCCACGATATCTCGTAGAAATCATGGCGATACAAGGCACCGAGGATCCGGCAAGAGACCGGTGCGATACACAGGAGATGGTTGGACATGCAGTCACAAATCCGGAACCGGCATCCCCGGTTCTCCCGCCTCGCCCGCCTTCCGGGGCGCTTCAGGACAACCCTGGCGGCGGCAGCCGCCGTCGCGTGCGGCCTTGCCGCCGCGACGGGCGCAACGCCCGCGCGTGCCCAGGACGGGTATCCCGCCAGGCCGGTCACGATGGTGGTGCCCGCGCCGCCAGGCGGCATCACCGACCAGCTGGCCCGGCTGGTCGCCTCGCATATGGCCAGGGACTTCGGCATCCAGGTGGTGATCGACAACCGGGGCGGCGCCGGCGGCAACATTGCCGCGGAAATCGGCGCGCGTGCGCAGCCTGACGGCTACACGGTCCTGATGGGCACGCAGGGCATGGTTGCCGGCAACCAGTTCCTGTACAAGTCGCTGCGCTTCGATCCGGAGAAGGACTTCGTCGCGGCGCAAGGCCTGGTCACCATTCCCAATATCCTGGTGGTGAACAGCCAGTTGCCGTTCCGCTCGGTCAGGGACCTGGTCACGTACGCCAGGGCCAATCCCGGCAAGCTGACCGTGGCGTCGGTGGGCAACGGCACGGGGACGCACCTCGCCGCCGAACTGTTCCAGGCCCAGGCAGGAGTGAAGTTCGTTCACATCCCCTACAAGGGCAGCGCGCCCGTCATCAATGACCTGCTGGCGGGACAGGTCGACATGACCTTCGACTACCCCGTTTCCACGCTGCCGCAGATCCAGGCCGGCAAGCTGCGCGCGCTCGCGGTCACGGGCAAGGCCCGCCTGCCCGCGCTGGCGCAGGTGCCGACCGTGGCCGAGGCCGGCTATCCCGGCGCCGAAGCCACGTCGTGGATCGGCCTGTTCTTCCCCGCCCGCACCAGTGCGGCCGTCGTGGCCAGGTGGCAGGCCGATATCGGCCGTCTGCTGGCCGATCCGGCGGTGATCGCCGAGATCCAGCGGATGGGCGCCGCGCCGCTGCCGCTTGGCGGCGAACGGTTCCACAGCTTCGTGGCATCCGAACGCGGCAAGTGGAAGGCCATCATCCAGCGCTCCGGCGCCAGCATCGACTGAGCCCGGCTTCCCCGACACCCAGGCAGTCCCCGGCCGCCCCGGCATGGCGCGGCGCAGGGCTGCCCCATCGGCAGAGGCGCATATGCGTGTAGCACCCCAGATCATCCTGACCGACCAGGATCGCTCCCAGCTCGAAACACTTGCCACCGCGCCGGAGACCCCGGCCAAGGTGGCGCAGCGCGCCCGCATCATCCTGCTGGCGGCGCAAGGCGAGCAAAACAAGATGATCGCGCCCCGCCTCGGCATCGGGCGCGCGCAGGTCGCGCGCTGGCGCGAGCGCTATGCCCACGCCGGGCTTGGCGGCATCCTGCATGACCTCCCGCGCGGCGCGCCGCCCGTCAGGGTGGACATGACGAGGCTGGCGAGGCTGACCGGCGCGGACGGCCCCGACGCGCCGCGCGGCTGGAGCATGCGCGGCGTGGCGGCGGAACTGGGCGTCAGCGCCGCAAGCGTCTCGCGCCACTGGCGCGCGGCGGGACTTGCTTCCGGCTTCACAGGCCGTGCAACCGGCCCGACGCCGTTCCGCTTCAGCGGGCGGGCTGTCGAAATCGTCGCCCTCTACGCCGCCGGGCCCGAACATGCGCTGGTGCTGGCGTTCGACGAGCATGCGCATCCGCTGGCCGATGGTGGCACGTCGGCGGCGGGGGGGCAGAACCTGCGCTCGCTGCCGGCGCACCAGCGCAGCCTTGCCGCGTCGCTGCTGACGGCGCTGCGGATGCTAGACGGCGGGATTGGCGATACCGGCGCCGGCGGCGGCCAGCACGAAAGCTGGCTGGGCTTCCTGCGCGACGTGGAGGCGGCCACGCCCGCGGACCGGCACATCTGGGTCCTGTCGGACAACTACGCCAGCCACCAGCATGCGGACGTCCAGCACTGGGTCCGGCGCCATCCGCGCGTGATGGTGCAACTGGCGCCCAACGGCGCCGCCTGGCTGCGCATGGTGCAGCGGTTCCTGTGCGATGCGCAGACGGTGCGCCGGTCGAGCTTCCCGGCCGCCATCCCGGAGGCCCTGGCAGCCATCGAGGCAGCTGCGCGGTCGCGCAGCGCCACGCCGTATCGCTGGATCCGCCAGACCGTGCCGCACGGTCTGGCGGGCGGCCATGCGCTGGATATGGCGGATGCGCCGGACGTTCCGCAGGAGCCGCAAGGCACGAGCCAGCTGCTGCCGCCCGGCCATGCCGTGGCCGAGGGCGAGCGTCCCATCCTGCCGATCACCAGCACCAAGGTGCTGCCGCCGCGCGGCGCCCGGCAACTGATGCCGCGCGAAGCGCTGATGGGCCGCCTGCTCGACGCCCGCCGACACCGCTGCGTGATGATCCAGGGCCAGGCGGGAAGCGGCAAGACCAGCACGCTGATGGCGTGGCGCAAGGCCATGATCTCGCTGGGCTACGACGTCTGCTGGCTGTCGCTGGCGGCCGAGGACAACGAGCCGGCGCGCTTCCTCGACTACCTGCTCGCCAGCATTGCCGAGGCCGATCCCGCCGCCGCGCGCGAAGCCTCGCAAGTGGTGGCCGCCGGGCAGGTGGCCGCCGGGCACGACGCGGCCGAGATCGAACTGTGGGCGATCACGCTGGTGCAGGGCCTGGCCCGGCGCCAGCGCGAACTGGTGCTGATGATCGATGACCTGCACCATGTCTCCGACCCAGCCATCCTGCTGGCGCTGCAGTGGCTGCTGGAGTACGCCCCGCCGCAACTGCACGTGGCGCTGGCCTCGCGCACGGCGCTGGACCTGTCGATGGAGCGCCTGCGCCTGCAGAACCAGCTTGCGGAATTCGACATGCGCGACCTGCGCTTCTCGCCCGAGGAATCCGCGCGCTACCTGCGTGACCAGCTCGGCAGCATCTCCGGCAGCGACGCCGCGGCGCTGCATGCGCTGACGGACGGCTGGGCAGCGGGGTTGCAACTGTTTGCCATCGGCCTGCGCACCCGGCAGGCCGGCAGCTACCCGGTGACGCAGGTGCGCGACGCCCGGGCGTTCGCCAGCTTCTTCGAGCGCGAAGTGCTGGTCCGGCTCGCGCCCGACGATCTCGACATGCTGACCCGCGTGGCCATCTGCCAGCGCTTCTGCGTGCCCCTGTGCGCGGAAATCCTCGGGCAGCCGCAGGCTGCGGCGGACATCAAGGCGCGCGTGGCGCGGATGGTGGCCGACCATCTGTTCATCACCGTGGTCGGCAGCCACGACAACGAAACCTGGTACCGCATTCATCCGCTGCTGCGCGAAACGCTGCTCGGCTACCTGGCGGCCCGCGACGAAGCGGAGATCCGCGCGCTGCACGCCACAGCCTGGCGCTGGTTCGACGCCCGCGGCCACCTCGACGAGGCCGTGCTGCACGCCGTGAGCGCGGGCGAGCCGGACGCCGCCGCGACGCTGGTCGAAGGGCGCGCGCAGGCGCTGCTGGTCGGCGGCGAACTGAGCCAGGTGGCGGGCCTGCTGCGCATGCTGCCGGAAGAGCAGGTCAGGGGCAGCTTCCGCCTGCATGTGGCCCACGCCTACATGCTCCTCTACGCGCGCGATTTCGACGGCCTGCGCCGCAGCCTCGACGAGATGGACGCGCAGCGCGCCAGCCTCGGCGCGGCCGGGTGCTATACCGTGTCGCTGCTGCGCGCGGGCATGGCGCTGCAACTCGACGATATCGACGCCGCGGCGGCGCTGCTGCCGGAAATCTGGAACGCGCCGCCGGATGCCGGCGATTTCACCTGGCTTGCCCGCGCCAACGCGCTGTCCTGGCTGCTGATCCAGCGCGGCGAGCACGACCTGGCGCGTGGCATCCTGGAAGAGGCCGACCTGCGCAGCCGTTCTCCGCGCAGCCGCCAGTTCGGCCGCTGCGTCCACGCGCTCAGCCTGGTGCGCGAAGGGCAGATCCGCCAGGCCTGCAAGATCGTGCGCGAGGTGCTGGCCGAAGCCGAGGGGTGTGGCGCGGGCTATGTGGCGATGGCGAGCATGGCCGCCGGGCTGCTGGCCGATGCGCTGTACGAGCTGAACGAAACCGAGGCGGCCTGCCAGCTGCTGGAGCCGCGCATCGGCATGGTGGAGCGCACGTCGTTGCCGGAGGTGGTGCTGCGGGCCAGCCTGGTGCTGTCGAATTCGCACTGGATCGCCGGGCGGCGCCAGCAGGCGCTGGCCTGTCTCGACCGGCTGGAGGCGTATGCGGTGCGCTACGGCCTGGACCGGCTGCTGGCCGAGGCGCTGGTGCAACGGTTGCGCCGGCATCTCCAGCAGGGCGCGATGGAGCGGGCCAGCATCGTCCTCGAATGCGTGCGCGGGCTTGCGCAACGCCACACCGCTTCGGGCTCGGGTTCAGGCTCGGATTCAGGCTCGGATTCAGGCTCGGATTCGGGCTCGGGTTCGGGCCCTGAGCGGGCCCGCGCGCTCGCCCACGCGGCCGAGCGCGCGGCGATCGACATGGCCTTGCACACCCGCGATTTCGCCGGGGCGCTGGAGCGCATCCAGCCGTTGCTCGACGCCAGCGAGCAGGGACCCGCCACGGCCAGCCTGCGCCTGCAGCTTGCCGTGGCGCGGCAGGGGCTGGGCGAGGGTGCGGCGGCGCGGCAGGACTTCGTGGCAGCCTGCCGCCTGGGCCACGGGCTGGGTTTGTCGCGCACGCTGCTGGACGCGCTGGAGGTCATGTCGGACGCTACCGACACCCTTGTCCGCGAGCCGCTGCCGGACCCAGTGCTCGGCTTCTACGTGCAGCGCCTGCTGGCCGCGCATCGCACGGCGGCGAGCGACCGCGGCGCCGCCGATGCCGGGCCGCAGAACGGCCCCATCGCCCAGCTGAGCGAGCGGGAGCGGGAGATCCTGTACCTGCTGGCACAGGCGATGTCCAACAAGAAGATCGCGAGGGTCCTGAACGTCTCCGCCGAGACGGTCAAATGGCATCTCAAGAACATCTACGCCAAGCTGGGCGTCGGCGGCCGCGGCGGCGCCGCCGCGCTGCTGCGCGACGTGATGGGGCCGGGCGTGGTGCCTGCCTGATCCTGCCGCTTTCCTGTCCCTGTCCCTGTCCACGCCCGCTCCATGCGGGCGTGTTGTTCTGGGCGAATTGCGGATTGCCGGAGTGGTCCGATAGCGCGCCTCACGCGGCGGGTGGTGGTGGCGCGCGGACCATACAGGTGCTTATCCGCAAGCCATAAGCTCCGCTCCTCCCCACGCCACCCGAGTCGGGGAGTACCCGCTGCGGACCCGCCGGCCAATCATGGACACACACCTTTCGTTCAACCCGATTTACTGGAGTGTCCAAGACATGAGCCTGCTTGAAGGGAAAGTCATCATCGTGACCGGCGCTGGCGCCGGCGTGGGCAAGGGCATCGCGCTGGAGGCGGCCCGCCAGGGTGCGCGCGTGATCGTCAACGACATCGGCGTCAATATCGACGGCTCGGGCGGCAGCGCCAGCCCCGGCGAACAGGTCGTCGCGGAAATCCGCGCGGCCGGCGGCGAGGCCGCGGTCAGCACCGACAGCGTGGCCGACTGGAACGCCGCGCAGAAGATCGCCCAGCAGGCCATGGACCTGTACGGCCGCATCGATGGCGTGGTCAACAACGCCGGCAACCTGCGCGACGTCCTCTTCCACAAGATGAGCGAAGAAGAGTTCGACGCCGTGATCGCGGTACACCTGAAGGGCAGCTGGAACGTCTCCCGCGCGGTGGCGCCGCATTTCAAGGCGCAGGAGAGCGGCGCCTTCGTCCACATGACCTCGACCACCGGCCTGATCGGCAACTTCGGCCAGGCCAACTATGCGGCGGCCAAGCTGGGGATCGTCGCGCTGTCGAAGTCCATCGCCATCGACATGCAGAAGTTCAACGTGCGTTCCAACTGCATCGCGCCGTTCGCCTTCACGCGCATGGTGGACAGCGTGCCGGCCAACACGCCGGAAGCGCTGGAACGCCGCAAGGTCAACATGCGCCTCGAGGCCGGCAAGATCGCGCCGTTCACGCTGGCCCTGCTGACCGACGAAGCAAAGCACGTCAACGCCCAGGTCTTCGGCGTGCGCAACAACGAGATCTTCCTGTTCTCGCAACCGCGCCCGATCCGCGCCGCCCACAACAGCGATGGCTGGACGGTGCAGTCCTGCCTGGATCGAGCCATTCCGATGCTCAAGAGCCAGTTCGTCCCGTTCGAGCTGTCGCGCGACATCTTCACCTGGGACCCGGTCTGACCACGGCTGGCAACGGCTTCAAAGGAGCAATGCAATGGATTTCGAGCCCGATCTCGGCCTGGAGGCGTTCCGCCAGGAAGTGCGCGCTTTCCTGCGCGAGAGCCTGCCCGCCGACCTGGCCGGCAGGCCGCGCAGCGGCACCCGCTCGGCGCGCGCGGACCTGACGCGCTGGCAGGGCATCCTGAACCAGCGTGGCTGGGGCGCGCCGTCCTGGCCGAAAGAGCATGGCGGCACCGGCTGGTCGGTGCTGCAGCGGCTGATCTTCGACGAGGAATGTGTGGCCGCCGGCGCCCCGTCGTCGGATACCGCAGCCCAGCGCCTGCTGGGACCGGTGCTGAACGCCTTCGGCACGCCGGCGCAGCGGGCCGAGCATATCCCGCACATGCTGAGCGGCGAGCGCCAGTGGTGCCAGGGCTTCTCGGAGCCGGGTTCCGGCTCCGACCTCGCCTCGCTGCGCACGCGCGCCGTTCTTGATGTGGAGGGGGAAGGCGACCACTACGTGGTCAACGGCCAGAAGATCTGGACCACCTGTGCTCACCGCGCCGACTGGATCTTCCTGCTGGTGCGCACCGATCCCGAGGCGAAGAAGCAGGCCGGCATCACCTTCCTGCTGGTGGACATGAAGTCGCCCGGCATCACGGTGCGGCCGATCCGCAGCATCGACGGCTGCCACCACCTGAACGAGACCTTCTTCGAAGACGTCAGGGTGCCCGTGGCCAACCGCGTGGGCGAGGAAGGGGCAGGGTGGAGCATCACCAAGTTCCTGCTCAACAACGAACACGCGACGGCGGCCGACCTGCCGATGCTGCGCCGCTATCTGGCGCAGGTGCGCAGTCTCGCCGCGCGCAAGGATGTCAGCGGCCGCACGCTGGCGCAGCGGCACGAGTTCGCGCTGCGGCTGGCGCGCTACGAGGCGGAGCTGAATGCCATCGCCATGCTGGTGCAGCGCGTGGCGTCGATGGAGGAAGACCACAGCCCGGCCGCCCACGCGATGGGCTCCATGCTGAAGATCCGCGGCACGGAGCTGCAGCAGGCCATGAGCACCTTCCTGGTGGAAGCGCTGGGCGACTACGGCGCCGTGGCATACCCGACGCTGGACGACGAGGATGGCCATGGCGACGCCAGAGCCGCGCTGCCCATGCAGGACCTGGGCCGGGGCATCGCCAGCGAGATGTTCTTCCGGCGTGCCTCGACCATCTATGGCGGCACCAGCGAAGTCCAGCGGACCATCATCGCCAAGTCGCTGTTCAATTTCTGAAGGCAGTCACCGAGCATGAAATTCAACCTGAATGATGAGCAAGGCCTGCTGCGCGACAGCGTGCGGCGCTTTGTCGACAAGGAATACGACCTCGCGGCGCGCACGGCACGCCTGCGCAGCGGCGAGCCGTGCCATGCCGGCCATTGGCAGACCTTCGCCGATAACGGCTGGCTGGCCGCGGCGCTGCCGGAAGCGGCGGGCGGACTGGGCGGCAATGTCATCGACATGGCGCTGATCAGCGCCGAGTTCGGCCGCGGCCTGGTGATCGAGCCGTGGCTCGGCAGCGCCGTGCTGGCGCCGCAGACGGTGCTGGCAGGCGGATCTGCGCAGCAACGCGAAGCGCTGCTGCCCGCCGTGGCGGACGGCTCGCGCCGGCTGGCGCTGGCCTACAGCGAAAGCCAGTCGCGCGGCTTCATCGGCCCGGTCCTGACGCGCGCCACGCCCGCGCCGGGCGGCTATACGCTGCACGGCACCAAGACGCTGGTGCTAGGCGGCCGCGACGCCGACGCCTTCGTGGTCTCGGCCGACGTGGCCGGTGCGGGCACCAGCCTGTTCGTGGTGGAGGCCGGACAGGAAGGCGTGAAGCGGCGTTCGCTGCCCCTGCATGACGGCAGCTGGGCCGCCGAAGTGACCTTCGACGGCGTCTTCGTGCCGGCCGACGCGCTGCTCGGCGAGGCCGGCAATGGCGAGGCCGCGCTGCGCCAGGGCCTGGCGCATGGCATCGCCGCGCTGTGCGCCGAGCTGGTGGGCGCCATGGAAAAGGCCATCGAGATCACGGCGGACTACCTGAAGGTGCGCAAGCAATTCGGCGTGGCGATCGGCAGCTTCCAGTCGCTGCAGCACCGGATGTCCGACATGGCCGCCGAGATGGAAGTCGCGCGCTCGATGCTTTATGTGCTGCTGGCGGCCATCGACAACGACAGTCCCGACCTGGACCGCACCGTGTCGCAGGCAAAGAGCCTGGTGGTGCGCGCCGCGCGCTATGTGTGCGGACAGGCCATCCAGCTGCACGGCGGCATCGGCATGACCGAGGAGTATCCCGTCGGCCACTACTTCAAGCGCGCCGTCGTGGCGGACGCGCTGTTCGGCAATGCCGACATGCACGACGCGCGCAACGCCGAGGCATGGCAGGCATCCCTGACTGAAAAGGAAGAGCAAGCATGAAGACCTACGAGAACATCGCCGATCTCCAGCCGCTGGTGGGAGAGGTCATCGGCACGAGCGAATGGCTGGCGCTGGATCAGGCCCGCATCAATATGTTCGCCGACGCCACGGGCGACCACCAGTGGATTCACGTCGACGTCGAGCGCGCCAAGAACGGCCCGTTCGGCGCGCCGATCGCCCACGGTTTCCTGACGCTGAGCCTGCTGCCGGCCTTCACGCACTCCGCATACCGGATCCGGAACAGCAGCACGGGAGTCAACTACGGCCTCGACAAGGTGCGGTTTCCCGCTCCGGTTCCGGTCGACAGCCTGCTGCGTGCGCAGTTCAGGCTGGTGTCGTATGAGCCGCTGGACAACGGCGGCGCCCAGTTCAAGGTCGAGATGACCGTGGAGCGGCAGGGCGGCAGCAAGCCCGTGTGCATCGCGGAATCGATCCTGCGGCGCTTCCCGTAATTTACGCAACATCCTAACGCGTAGCGCGCCGCGAGGTGACGACGGGCAGGTCTGCTGGCAGGCCGCCCGTCTTTTGCCATTCCGGCACCCCCGGCAAGCGGAACGCCCCCCCAATGCAGAGAATTCACTACATTCACTACAAGGAGGAGACAGGCATGACCAGACCCCATTCGACACGCCGCCGCCACATCCTGGCCCTGGCCGCCGGCAGCGTCATCCAGACGCTGGCACCGGCTGTGCGGGCGCAGGCGCGCGGCTACCCCGACCGCCCGGTCAGGATCGTGTCGGTCGCGAGCCCGGGATCGGGCATCGACGACTACACGCGGCTGCTGGCCAAGTTCCTGGGCGAGAAGCTGGGCCAGGGCGTGGTCGTGGAGAACCGGCCCGGGGCCAACATGATCATCGCCAGCGACTACGTGGCCAAGGCTGCGCCGGACGGCTATACGCTGCTGCTGACCGCATCGAGCTCGATGTCGGCGAACCCGTTCCTGTTCCGCCAGCTTCCGTACCACCCGGAAAAGGACTTCGTGCCGGTGGCCCGGCTGTCGACGCTGCCGATCGCGCTGGTCGTGCCGGCCGCATCGCCGTTCAGGACGGTGGCCGACCTGGTCAACGCCGCGCGCGCCAATCCGGGCAAGCTCAACGGCGCCAGCAGCAGCACCGGCTACCGGCTGATGGCCGCCGCGTTCACGCAGGCAGCGGGGATCCGGACGACCGACGTGCCATACAAGGCGACCGCCAGCCTGCTGACTGACCTGATGGGCGGCAGTGTCGATTTCACCATGGTGGAGTTCGGGGCGGTGCTGGCGCTGATCCGCTCGAACAAGCTGCGCGCGCTCGCCATGCTGAGTCCGAAGCGGCTGCCGCAGTTGCCCGACGTGCCGACGCTGGCGGAAGCCGGCATGCGCAACGGCACGCTGGTGGAGTCAGTGTCGCGCATCAACTGGAGCGGACTGTTCGCGCCCGCGGGCACGCCGGCGCCCATCGTGGAGCGGCTCGGCCGGCTGGCGCTGGAGTTCGTCAATTCGCCGGCGGCGGCGGCGCACTACGCCAGCCGGGGCAGCCTGGCGAATCCCGGGTCGGGCCCGGAACTGGGCAAGGCGGTGCTGGCCGACCAGCAGGTCTGGAAAACTCTGATCGCCGCGGCGGGGGTGCAGCCCGAGTAGCGATGATGGCTGGCTGCAGGACACCTTGCAGCCAGGGCTGGTGCACCACCTGTGGCGGCAAGCAAGCGCGGCTTAGAGGGCCTAACAAAATGACCGGCTGGTTGCTCCCCTCTCCCACGCAAGTGGGAGAGGGGAGCAAACCATCGCTCATTTTGTTAGCGCGGCTTACTCCACGCGCGCTCCCGACAGGCGGATCAGGCGTTCCACCACGGGGGCCGTGGCTTCCACATCGCGCCTGAATTCCGCCCCGGTGGTGCCGAGCGGCTGCATGCCGAACACCTGGAAGCGGGCCTTCATCGCCGTGGTCTGCGCCGCGGCACGCGCTTCCTGCTCCAGCTTTGCCAGCACCGGCGCCGGCACGTTGGCGGGCGCCAGGATGCCGCCCCAGCCGATGGTCCTGTACTCGGCGCCGGGGAAGCCGGCCTCGGCCATGGTCGGCACGTCCGGCAGCTCGGCCAGCTTCTGGCTGCCCATGACCGCCAGCGCGCGCAGACGGCCGCTTTTCAGGTGCGGGGCCAGCGTGCCGGTGGTGCCGATGCCCCAGTCGATCTGGCCGCCGATCAGGTCCTGCATCATCGGCGCCTCGCCCTTGTAGGCGGCGTGGGTCATCTCCAGCTTGTTGGACTCACTGAAGTACGACGCCATCAGGTGCGCCGACGAGCCGACGCCGTACGAGCCATAGGTCACGCTGCCCTTGCGCTGCTGAGCCCAGCCCACGAACTCCGTGACCGATTTCACCGGCACCTTTTGCGTATTGACCGCCATCACGAGCTGGCCGTCGCAAATCTGCGAGACGAAGCTGAAGTCGCGCCTGACGTCGTACGGCACCTTCGCATACAGGAACGGCGCCATGAGGATCGGACCGGAGGTGGTGACCAGCAGCGTATACCCGTCCGGCGCGGCGCGTGCCACGTACTGGGCGCCGAGCATGCCGCCGGCGCCGGGGCGGTTGTCGATGACGATCGGCTGGCCCAGCCGCTTGCTCATCGTCTCCGCCATGGCGCGGGCGATGGAGTCCATCGCGCCGCCGGCGGCGTTGGGCACCACGAATGTAATCGGCCGGCTGGGATAGGTGTCGGCCCGCGCGGCCATGCCGCAGACCAGCATGGCCACGCCGGCGATCGCTTTCCACTTCATCGTTGTCTCCTTTTGTGGTTCCTGACCTGAAGGCCGGGCGGCAATCAGTTGATGGCGTTGAGGCCGAGGATCTCGCGCCCGATGATCAGTGTCTGGATCTCGGTCGTGCCTTCGGGAATCAGCCCGCCGCGCGCGTCGCGGAACAGGCGTTCGACCGGGTAGCCGACGGCGCAGCCCATCGCGCCATGCACCTGCAGCGCGAGGTGGGACACTTCGTAGGCGTTATCGGTCGCATACAGCTTGGCGATCGAGCATTCGCTGCGCGCATTGCCGCTCTGCAGGGCCCGTGCCGCGCGGTAGCCGAGCGCCCGTGCCGCCTGCACGCGCGTGGTCATGTCGACGATATGCTTCTGCACGAGCTGGAACGAGCCGATGGGGCGCCCGAACTGCTTGCGCTGGGTGGCATAGTCCGTCGCCAGGTCCAGCGCATATTGCGCCGCCCCGACCGCGCCCATCGCCACGTTGAGGCGGCCGAAGTTCAGGCCGATCAGCGTCTGGCGCAGGCCCTGGCCTTCCTTGCCCAGCAGGTTCGCTGCCGGAATCTCGGCATTTTCGAAGGTGAAGGCGGCGGTGCCGGTGGTGCGCGCGAACATCATCTCGACCGGCGTGGCGGTGTAGGGCGTGGCGTCGCGCTCGACCAGGAACATCGACAGATCGCCGTTGCAGGTATCGCTGTAGGTGCGCGCCACCACGATGCCGAAGTCGGCGAACATGCCGTTGGTGATCCACAGCTTGCTGCCGTTGAGCACGTAGGTGTCGCCGCGCTTGTCGGCGCGGGTCTTGATCTCGGCCACGTTCGAGCCGACATCGGGCTCGGAGATCGACACATAGCTCTTGCGCTCGTTGCGCAGCAGCGGCCACAGGAAGCGCTCCTTCTGGGCCTCGGTGCCGTAGGCCTGGATGATGCCCGCGACGATGTTCATCGAATTGATGATGGCGCGCATCGACTGCCAGCAGTAGCCGGCTTCCTCCATCATCACCGCCCAGGTCAGGTAGTCCAGCCCCAGCCCGCCTTCGGATTCCGGCATGTAGCCGCCGAAGTAGCCGAAATCGGCCAGGCCGGGCAGCACCTCGTGGGGGAAGCGCCGGTTCTTCTCCGCCTCGTCGATGATCGGGGTGATCTTGTCCTTCAGGTAGCGGCGGATGTTATCGCGCAGCAGGCGCTGGGTGTCGTCCAGGCCATCGATGTCAAGGGTGGTGTCAGCCATGCGGCCTCCGCAAATGAAAAAGGGTCTGGCGCCATGTTGGCGGCGCGCGGGAGAGGCCGGCAAACGGTTTTTTGGAGGGGCGTGGATAAGCGCGGCATGGCGGATAAGCGCGCCTGATCGCGCAGGCCCGGCACTGGCGCGGCATGGGCGGCGCGCCCTGGCGCAGGCTGCGCTTTGCCGCCCCCCCCGCCCGCGCGGCGGTCCGGAGTCAGTGATTTCCGCAGGCCGTCATATGCGCTGCTTGATGCGATATGCGCAACCCCCGTCGGGGGGGCGGGGCCGGCGCGATCGGCGCGTATCTTCAGGCGTGTATCGAACCTTGCGAGAGCGAACATGAAGACACGTATCACCGAGCTGCTGGGCACCCGCTATCCGATCGTCGAAGGCGGCATGCAATGGATCGGCCGCGCCAAGCTGGCGGCAGCGGTATCCAATGCCGGGGCGCTTGGCATGATCACGGCGCGCACCCAGCGCACGCCCGACGCGCTGCGCCGCGAGATCGACCGCACGCGCGAACTGACCGACAAGCCGTTCGGCGTCAACCTGACGCTGTCGCTGACCAACACCGACGTGACCTACGACGACTGGGTGGACGCCATCGTCGCCAGCGGCGTGCAGATCGTCGAGACCGCCGGCAACAACCCGAAGCCGGTGATCACGGCGTTCAAGGAGGCGGGCCTGACGGTGATCCACAAGTGCACGGCGGTGCGCCACGCGCTGTCGGCCGAGCGCATGGGCGTGGACGTGATCTCCATCGACAGCTTCGAGGCGGCGGGCCATATGGGCGAGGGCGACGTCGGCAGCATGGTCATGATTCCCGCCACCGTGCAGGCCGTGAAGATCCCGGTGATCGCCTCGGGCGGCATCTGGGGCGGACGGGCCATCGCCGCCGCCCTTGCGCTGGGTGCCGATGGCGTGAACATCGGCACGCGCTTCGCGCTGACCCAGGAATGCGAGTCGCACGACAACGTCAAGCAGGCGCTGCTCAAGGGCAATGAGCACTCCACGATCCTCCTCAAGCGCACGCTGAAGCGCTCGGCCCGCTACTTCAGGAACGAGGCGGCGGAGGAAGTCCTGGCGATGGAACTGCGCCCCGGCGGGGCCACCTACGACGACCTCGCGCCGCTGCTGGCCGGCGAGCGCGGGCGCAAGGTGCTGGAGACCGGAGACGTCCCGTCCGGCCTGATCGGCGCCAGCCAGGCGATCGCGATGATCGACGATATCCCGGGCTGCCAGGAACTGGTCTCGCGCATGATGGCCGAGTGCCGCGCCGCCCTGTGCGAGACGCTGGCGCGGTTCGACGACTGACGATTCACCGAGGAGCAATATCATGCAAAGAGAGACGATCCCGCTGCGCGAAGCACGGCTCGAAATCGGGGACGGCATCGCGGCGCTCATCCATGACCGGCCGGAACGCCGCAATCCGATGTCGCTGACGCTGCGCCAGGACTACACCGACATGCTGGACCGCGTGGAGCGCGACCCTAAAATCCGCGCGCTCATCATCACCGGCTCGGGCGGCTCGTTCTGCTCGGGGGGCGACCTCGGCGACCTGAAGAGCCGCGTCGAACATCCCGATGCGCCGCAGAACTCGCCCGACGCGATGCGGCGGCGCCTGCTCGCGCTGCATGACCGGGTCGCGCGGCTGCGCAACCTGGAAATGCCGGTCATCGCCGCGGTCGACGGCCCGGCGCTCGGCGCCGGCATGGGACTGGCGCTGGTGGCCGACTTCGTGCTGGCGTCGCCGCGCGCGTTCTTCGGCATGTCGTTTGCCAAGGTGGGACTGGTGCCGGACATGGCCTCGGCCTACTTCCTGCCGCGCATGGTCGGCATGTCGATGGCCAAGGAGTTGATGCTGACAGCCCGGAAGGTCGGTGCCGAGGAGGCGAAGCAGCTCGGCATCGTTCATGCGATCTACCCGCACGAGACGCTGGCGGAGCAGGCCCGGCAGTTCGCGCTGCGGTTCGTCGAGGCGCCCCCGCAGGCGATGGGCGCGATGAAGCGCATGTTGAACAGCAGCTTCGAGACGAGCTACGGCGCGTTCGTGGAGCTGGAGGCCAATGCGCAGGCGGTGGCGTCCACGACGGCGTACCATGCCGACGCCTTGCGCCGCTTTGCCGAGGGCAAGCCGTTGCGGTATGACTGGGACCGGGTAGCGAAGAGATGATTGCTCGCCGCGAAAGCGGAGACTGAAACGCCGGCGCCCTGACGCCGGCCTTTTTGCTTCTCCGGACGGCACAAGGGAAATAGTCCGGCCGTTTCCTGACAAGTTCAGAAACTGCGAATGTTGTCTCCCATTTTGTGGGAGAGGGGCGGGGTTGAGGGCCAGAGTGTCGACGAAGCGAGGCGCGACGGTGCTTGCCATGCGCTTGCCCTCACCCCCGGCCCCTCTCCCGCAAGCGGGAGAGGGGAGCAAACAGTCTGCTCATTCAGCGCAGGGGCATCCGGTGATTACACGCCTTCCTCGCCGATCTCGATGACCGCATCGGCCGCATAAGCACCTTCACCGGCCGGCATCGCGAAGACCGGGTTCAGGTCCACCGACTGCAGGCGCGGGCCGGCGGCCGCGGCGAATGCCGAGAGCCGGGACAGCGTGCGGGCCAGCGCGGGAATATCGGCCACGGGCCGCCCGCGCGCGCCGAGAAGCAGCGGTGCGCCCTTGATCGAGCGGATCATCTGCTCGGCCACGTCTTCCCCGAACGGGCAGCGGTGGAACACCACGTCCTTGAGCACTTCGACGAACACGCCGCCGAGACCGAACATGGCGATGGGACCGAAGACCGGGTCGCGGTTGATGCCCATGATGCATTCCACGCCGCCCGACAGTTGCTTGGCCACCAGCACGCCTTCGATGCGCGCGTCGGGCGCAGCCTGGCGCGCGCGTTCGAGCAGGGTGTCAAAGCCCGCGCGCACGGCGGCTTCGTCGCGCACGTCGAGCAGCACGCCGCCGATCTCGGACTTGTGCAGGATATCGGGCGACAGGATCTTCATGACGACCGGGAAGCCGATCTCGCGTGCGGCAAGTACCGCGGCATCGCCGGTCGCGCAGGTCCGTTCCGGCGCGCTCGCAATGCCCGCCTCGGCCAGCAGCGCCTTGGCCTGTGCCTCGGTCGGCGTCCGTGCCGGCAGCGTCACGGCCGGAACGGTCGGCGCCGGTGCGGCAGGCGCTGCGGCGAAGGCCCGGCCGAAGCGGCCCATGGCGGCGATGGCGGCGACGGCGCGGCTCGGGTCCTCGAACACGGTGAAGCCGGCGGCTTCGTACTCGCGGATCGCCTCGCGCGCGCCGCGCGTCACCAGCACGTAGAGCCGGTCGGGGAAGCGCTCACGGGCGCGCGAGAGCTGTTCGCGCAGCATCGGCGCCACGGCGGGCAGCGTGGCGACATAGCTGAAGAAGGCGACGATCGAGCGGTAGCCGCCTTCGTCCAGCATCATCTCCAGGAAAGGCTGCACCAGCGTCGGGTCATTGAGGAACTGGCCCGTGGTATCGACGGGGTTGCGTGGCGAGCAGATGGGCAGGCGCTCCAGCATGCGGGCCTGCGCGGCGGCGGGCATTTCCGGCACGGGCAGGCCGTATTCCTCGGCGGCGTCGGAGATGATGACGCCCGCGCCGCCGCTGAGGGTCACCACGCCCAGCGTATTGTCCGCCGGGAAGATGCCGCGCACGGCCAGGCGCACGATGTCGAGCATCTGCTCGGTGGTGTAGGCACGCACCACGCCGAGTTCTTCCAGCACGGCGTCCACCACGGCATCGTTGCCGGCGATCGATGCCGTGTGCGATTGCGCTGCCGCGCTGCCGACCTCGCTGCGGCCGACCTTCATCATCACCACCGGCTTGCGCGCCGCGCGGGCGGCCTTGAGCGCCTCCGCCAGGCCGTCGCCGTCATGGATGCCTTCCGAATACAGGGCGATCACGCCGGTATTCGGATCGTCCACCATCAGGCGCACGACGTCGGCCAGCGACACATCGGCTTCGTTGCCGGTCATGACGACGCTGGACAGGCCCACGCCCGCGTCCACCAAAGTCGATACCAGGTGGCTGCCGTAGGCGCCCGACTGGCTGATGACGGCGACATTGCCGGGGAACACGCCGTCAAGCCGGGCCTGCGTGGTGAAGCTGCCGACGAAGCCCGTGTGCAGATTCACGCAGCCGAGCGAGTTCGGCCCGAGCAGGCGCATGCCGCCGCGGCGCGCGGTGGCTACCAGTTCGTCCTGCATGGCGACGCCCGCGCCGCCGACTTCGGCGAAGCCGGCGCTGAACAGGATGGCAACCGGCACGCCGCGCTCCGCGAGCTGGGCGATCACGCCCCGGACCTGCTCGGCGGGAACGGCGACGACGGCAACGTCGGGCACTTCGGGCAGGTCGGCAACGGAAGGCCAGGCTTCGAGTCCCTGCACTTCGCGGCGATTCGGGTTGACCGGCATGATGCGGCCGGCATAGCCGGTTGCCAGCATGGTGGAGATCGGCTTTCCGCCGATGCGGTCAGGGTCGTTCGACGCGCCGATGATGGCGACCGAACGCGGGTTCAGCAGGCAGGAAAGGGAGTTTGCAGTAGTCATGGATCACCCGTCGGAGGGGATGGCGGCGCGGCTGGCGCCGCCTTCGGGATCAGGCCAGCGTGAAGGTCGGCACCGGCGCGCCGCCTTCGGATGGCGCGAAGCGCAGTACCACTTTCTGGCCGATGCGCACGGCGTCGAGATCGCAGTCGACGATATGGCTCATCAGCGTCACGCCTTCGTCGAGCTTCACGTAGGCGATGCAGTACGGCGTGGGGCCGGCGCGGCGCGTCACACTGAACGAGTAGATCGTGCCGCGCCCGCTGGATGCCTTCCAGTGTGTGGTGCCCATGCAGAACGGGCACAGCGGGCGGGGATACCAGTGCGGCTTGCCGCAGCTGTCGCAATGCTTCACCAGCAGGCGGCCTTCGCGGGCGGCGGCCCAGAATTCGGCATTGTCGGCGTGCTCGATGGGCGGGTTGTACGGGATGGGGGTGTGAGGAGTCGTCATGGCGATGTCCGAATGCGGGCCGACGCGGCGTCGGCGTTATTCACGTTCCAGGATGAGGGTGGCGCTGCCGTGGCGGGCGCCCAGCAGGCCGCCGGTGCCGTGCGCGAGCGCGAGGCGGCAGTCGGGCACCTGCACCGCCGGATGGGCCTCGCCACGCAGCTGGCGCACGGCCTCGATGACCTTGGTGATGCCGCCGCGGTTGGCCGGGTGGTTGTTGCACAGGCCGCCGCCGTCGGTGTTGAACGGGAGCTTGCCCACGCCGGAGATCAGGTTGCCGTCCATGACGAACTTGCCGCCTTCGCCCTTCTTGCAGAAGCCCAGGTCTTCGAGTTGCAGCAGTACCGTGATCGTGAAGCTGTCATAGATCGATGCGTACTGGATGTCGGCGGGCGTGACGCCGGCCTCGGCGAAGGCCGCGGCGCCGGAGAAGCGCGCGCCTGACCAGGTGAGGTCGACTTCGCCGCCCAGCTGGCCCTTCACGTACTCGCCGGCGCCGAGCACCTTCACGCTGGGGCGGTTCAGCTTCGCGGCGATTTCCGGGCGCGCGACGATCAGCGCGCCGCCGCCGTCCGACACCACGCAGCAATCCAGCTTGCGCAGCGGGTCGGAGATCATCGGCGAGTTCAGCACGTCCTCCACCGTCACCACGTCGCGCAGCATGGCGTTCGGGTTGTACTGCGCGTGGTGCGATGCCGCCACCTTGATCCACGCGAGCTGTTCGGGCGTGGTGCCGTACTCGTACATGTGGCGCATGGCGACCATCGCGTAGTTGTTGACGGTCACCTGGCCGAACGGGCTTTCGAAGGGCAGGTCGGGGGTGTTGTCGCCCCAGTTGCGCGCCTTGGTGCCGCTGGAGCCTTCCGAGCGCGGCCGGCCGGCGAGCGTGATCAGCGCCACGTTGCACTTGCCCATGGCGATGGCCTGCGCGGCGTGCGACACGTGCGCGAGGTAGGACGAGCCGCCGGTTTCGGTCGAGTCGACATGGCGCACCTTCAGGCCCATGTAGTCGATCATGTTGATCACGCCGAGGCCGGGGGCATCGCCGGCGCAGAAGTAGCCGTCGACGTCGGCCAGCGTCAGCCCGGCGTCTTCCAGTGCGCCCTTGGCGCTTTCGGCGTGGAGCTGCGCCACGGTCTTGTCGGGAGCCTTGCGGGTGGGGTGCTCGTAGGCGCCTACGATGTATGCCTTGCCTTTGATGCTCATGCTTGCTTCCTGTGTGTGGACAAAGGGTTGGGGGGCCGGCGGGCTGGTAGCCATCCGGCCGTGTGCTGCGCTAACGGCTATCTGCGCTGGCCTGGGCTGGATCTGGTTGCATGTCCGGCGCGCCGCGGCGATGGGGCGGCCACAGCAGCCTCACGACCTCGCCGTCCTCGCGGTAGGCGTGGCAGGTGTTCAGTGCCGCGGGCTTGGGCAGCGCAGCGGTGCCGTCGGCATGCCAGCGGCCGTCGCGCTCGCGGCGGTCGACCGCGAAAATGGTCTGCCGGGCCGTGGTGGCGAGCGGTCCGAGCAGTTCGGTGAGGTGGGTGCAGCCGCGCACGCCACTGACGATGGCGCTGGCCTGGCGGCGAAAGCCTGCGCGGACCTGCAGGCCCTTCAGGCCGGCATAGGCCGACGCGATGTCGGCGCACTGGCCTGTCGGGCCGGCGGACAGCGTTGCCGCGATGTCATGGATCACCAGGTCTCGGCTCACCGTCATCACGATGCGCATGTGATGGATGGCTTCGCCCGGGCCCAGGCGCTTGAACAGCAGGTGCGTGCCGGTTGGCGTGATGTCCGTCATCTCGGCCTCGATGTCGAACAGGCCGTCGGCGCGCTCGTAGCCGTTGCAGGTCACGTGGCGCGTGTGGATGCGTTTGCGGTCGGGAAGGGTCGGCTTCATGGGGCGCATCGGGGGGCTCAGGCAGCGTATCGCCAGGACTCGTTGCCGGCACGGAAAGGGGAGGGGCGCCGCAAGCCCTGCATGCGGCGGTGCGCGGCCCAGAACAGCACGCGCAACGGGAGGTCGAGGCTGCCGCTGGCGTCGTGGCATTGCACGGCATCCGGTTCGACGGCCACGCCAAGCTCGGCTGCCGACGCATATCCCACCACGCTCACGCGGGCGTCGCCGTGCTGCAGGCATTCGCCGAGCAAGGCGCGCAAGGCTTCGGCGTAGGACGGCGCGCCGGGGCGGCCCGAGCTGGCCAGTGCCCGCTGCTGCAACTGGCGGCTGGCCTGCCTGACTTCCTGCAGGAGGTCCATCATGCGCTCTCGCGGCGCGGTGGCGTGGGCAGGCCGGTGCCCTGCGCAGGGCCGCGGTGATCGCGGCGTGGTGGAGACGTAAGCTGGCATCGGAATGGGGGGAATGCGCCGGCCGCGCCAGCCACGATGGCAGCGCGGAACCTGTGAAGCAGTGTGAAGCCGGCAGCCGTCCGGCATCCCCACTCGACGAGGGGGGGCGCTTGCGCCGGCTACGCCGCACGACGCCTTAAGCCTGCCTTGCAGTGAAACAGCATGCGCACGAGGCAACTGCAAGCGGCTCCATTCGGCGGTTCCATTCCGCGGCTCCATTCGTCTGCCTCGCCTCTTGCCCCGCCTCCTGCCATATGCGCCGCGATCCGCCACCCGGTTCGGGGAGTGCCTGGCGGCATGCCAACGGCAATACTGCTTTCAATACCGCCTTCCTGCCCTCGCATGCACACGAACAACCCTCATCGCAATCACGTTCCGGCCGGCGTCACGCTCCCCGTGGCGGCGCATGACGGCGATCCGTTCCGCAGCCTGGAGGCTATCGCCGAGGCGAGCCCGGACGCAGTCGTGGCCGCCGGCGGGGCCGGTGGGCCGCTGACCTGCGGTCAATTGCTGGAGGCAAGCCTCATGCTGGCGGGATACATGCAGCAGCGCCTGGAAGTCCGCCGCGGCGAACGCGTGCTGCTGATACTGCCGGAGTATCCGCCGCTGGCCATCGGCTGGTACGCCGCACTGCGCTGCGACGCCGGCGTGATTGCGCTGGATCCCGGCAGCACCGCCGGCGAAGTGGCAGGTTGCCTGCGCGAGTCCGGAGCGCGCCTCGCCATTGTCGTGGCGGACGCGCTGGCCAGCGTGAGTCCCATGCTGGAGGATGGACGGCTGCGCGGCTGCATTGCCGCGGCGCCGCCCGCGTCAAACTGGCGCCGGCCGAGTGGCGCGGGGCGGCATCCCCGCTTGCATGAGTTCGGCGATGCCCTGGCGGCGGGCATCGAGGCGATGCCGGCGCGGGGCCCGGGCAATACGCCCGGCTTGCCGCGGGGCCTCCGTACACGGTAATCCTTCCACCGCTGACAGCAACGCGCCGCAGTCTCCACCGCTTTTGCCGATGCGCCCCGGCTTGTTGCCCGGTCCGGCGCATCGGGTCTCCACCCCTGCGGTCTGCTCGGATCCAGCGGGACTTGTCGCTCCGGCCATCCGGCCGGAGCTTTTTTTCTTCCAGATCACGTTCAGGCGTCTGCCGGCCTCCCCATGCGGCCACGGCGCGGATGTCACGCCGGCCGCATCGCGCCTGCGCGCGCGATACGCGCCGGCTTGTGTGCAACAGCCGTCGACCGGTGCTGATATGTTGCGCCATGCGCACCATGCCTGCCGTGAGCCTCATAAGCGCCGATGCGAACGCACTCCGTTGCCCGCCGTGCCAGGTAGCAGCCGTCGGGGCGGCGCTTAACAGGCTGCTGAAGTACTCGCCGCGCAAGCGGCGAAGCTTCCCCTGCAAGGCTGATTGGTTTGTGATTTTTCACAATCCGGAAGCCGAACGTCACTGCATCGACTTTATCAGCGATTTGGTACCTGATTCCGGCCTCATTACCGCGATTACGGCAACTGCGGACGGATTTGTCCCAGCGAGCGCATGCGCACGAGGTTGTAGGCGGCCATGCTCAGCACAAACATCTGGTCAACCTTCTTCAGGCCGCGCACCATCACATGGCGCATGCGCCCCACGGTCTTGGCCCAGCCAAAGCCTTGTTCGATCAACTTGCGCTTCTGCTGCGAGATCGCATAACCGGTGCTGTTGGCGATCTCGTCCGGAACGGCCGAGCGCCGCCCCGAGGTGTTCTGTGCCACGTGGGGCGTCACCTTCATCTCCAGGCATGCCTGAATGAATTCTTCGGCGTCGTAGCCCTTATCCGCGCCCACGGTGACTTCCACATCCAGGTCCTCAGCCACCTGCCTGGCATCATTTAGCATGACTTTGGCGGCCTCGCGCTCGGCATGTCCGTCCGCATTGGTGACCATCGCGCTCACCACCAGGCCGTGGCGGTTGTCGCTCAGGGTATGACCCATGTAGCGCAGTGCACTGGCGGTCTTGCCCTTGCGGTAGAGCCTGGCATCGGGATCGGTCTTGGACTCGTGCGTGTCGTTGCCGCGCTTGCGACCCTTGAAGTTGGCGCCGTCGTTGTCGTCTTCGTCGCCGCCATCCTTGCGCACGAAGCTCTTGTGGCCCGCCCACGCTTGAATCAGCGTGCCGTCGACGCTGAAGTGCTCGCCCGACAGCCAGTCCTTCTTCTGCGCGATGGCCAGCACTTCGTTGAAGAACTCGATCACCGCATCATGC
The DNA here is from genome assembly GCF_016894385.1 of Cupriavidus oxalaticus. Taxonomy (NCBI): domain Bacteria; kingdom Pseudomonadati; phylum Pseudomonadota; class Betaproteobacteria; order Burkholderiales; family Burkholderiaceae; genus Cupriavidus; species Cupriavidus oxalaticus. Next base: position 1,315,317 of record NZ_CP069811.1, on the reverse strand, counting down.
TTGATCAGCCGTTCGCGGTTCTTGGTAAAGACCGTGGGCACCCAAACTGTATCGTCCATCGACAGCCCGATGAACCAGCGAAACAGCAGGTTGTATTGCGTCTGCTCCATGAGCTGGCGTTCGGAGCGAATGCTGTAGAGCACCTGCAGCAGCATGGCCCGCAGCAACTTCTCCGGCGCGATGCTGGGCCGGCCGCCCTTAATGTCGGCCTCGTACATCTGCGCGAACAACCGGTTCATCTTCACCAGCGCCAGGTTGGCCATAGTGCGGATCGAGCGCAGCGGGTGGGACTTTGGCACGAAATCATCCAGCCTCCGCATGGTGAACAGGCTTTCGGAGAAGGTGTCTGCGCCGCGCATAAATGTGAGGTTGGATGGGATCCTCAAATCAACGCTTCACCCGGCTGTCGCGCTGACTTCCGCTGGAGGTATTTCAGCAGCCTGTTAATACCCGGTTTCCCGCGCAGGCATGGACCTATCATCTTTGCCCCCCAGAGATGAGGGGGCGGGCGGGGAGGCACACCCCCTCCCGTCTGGGAGGTGGATCGGCGTCATACAGTGGTTTCCTTGCGGGTGCGCACGCATCGATGCGAAGTGCGCCGCGTACCGGGCGAGCCGGGGCCAGGGACTGTGGCCTCCGCGATTTCACCGGGGCGCAGACGATCCACATGGAGAAGACGAGCTATGAACAAAACAAAATTGGCCCTGGCGGTATGGGGAGCGCTTGCCGGGTTCAATGCTGCCGCGCAGACGAGCAGCGTGACGCTGTATGGCGTGATCGACGTGCCGATCGAGTATGTGAACCGGGTCGCCTCGGCACAGCCGACCGTGGTAAACGGGCAGCCGGTGTTCGCCAGCACCGGCGGTTCGCGCGTGTCGATGCTGCCGCTGGGCGGCAGGTCGCCGTCGCGCTGGGGCCTGCGCGGCGTGGAGGACCTGGGGGGCGGCAACAGCGCCATCTTCGTGCTGGAAAGCGGCTTCACGGCTGACTCGGGTGCCATCACATCGGGCAGGATGTTCGGCCGCCAGTCCTATGTCGGCCTGCAGAGCAAGACCTACGGCAAGCTGATGTTCGGCCGCCAGTACACCTCGCTTTTCGAGGGGCTGTCGAACTTCACGCCCACGCGGTATGCGTCGACGTATGACCCGGTCGCCTGGCAGCTCGGCATCAACTATCGCGAGGACAACACGATCAAGTACCTGGGCGCGTTCGGCCCGGTGACGGTGGCGGCGCACTACTCGTTTGGCGTCGGCGTGCCGCTGATTGGCGCCACGCCGCTGGCCGGCGGCGGCGCCGGCGAGACGCCGGGGTCATTCCGCGACAACAACGGCTATGGCGCGGCGGTGACATACCTGAACGGCACCTTCGGCGCGACGCTGGCGTATGACGAATGGCATCCCGCGGTCACGTCGGGCCAGCAAGGCGTCGCCCGGAAGCTTGGCACCGCGGTCAGCTATGCCTCGGGCCCGTTCAAGGCCATGCTGGGCTATCGCTGGGCCAAGACCGACTTCGCCAATGGCAATACGCTGGCGCGCGACGACTATTACTGGGCTGGCATCAACTATGACATTACCCGGGCACTCGAACTGACGCTGGCCTACTACTACGCCGACTTCAAATCCCTGCGCCTGGGGCCGACCGCGGCGAGCATCGCTCCCGCCAACCCGTGGCAGACGACGCTGATTCTCGATTACCGCCTGTCGAAGCGTACCGACGTCTACCTGGCCACGGCCTACGCACGCAACGCCGGGCTTAACTTCGACTCGACCCAGACCGCGTTCCTGTTCAACTATCCGTCGATGGCGGGGCAGAAGGGCATGTTCGGCGTTTCCACCGGCATTCGTCACACCTTCTGATCCGCGGCAGGTCCGCAGCCAGGGCGGGGTGCTGTTTGCAGCAGCCCGCCACTACCGGTGCCTGCCCCGACGCCGCCTCTTCTTCTATTCCTCTACTCCTTGTCCAGGATGCTGTCGCGCACTTCCAGCAATGCGCTCACGTAGGCATCGCGGTTCTTCCTGACCCGTTCGACGGGGCCGGCCAGCGCCACGCTTGCCGGCGTACCGGCCAGCCACCCGGTCGCGGCGAGCCCGTAGACGCCTTCGCTGCCTTCCTCGCGTGCGTCGTACCAGCCCCGCTGCCGCATCTTCGCAATGTCCGCCATGAGCTTGTCGGCATCGACCACCGTGCGCTCGGTCAGCCGGCGCATGCCGGACTTTGCCAGCATCGCCCGGGCCTCGTCCGGGGGCAGCAGGCCGAGCAATGCTTTCCCGGTCGCGGAGGCGTGGAGCGCGGCACGCGAGCCCACTTCGACGATGTAGCGCAGCGGTTCGCGGCTGGGCTGCACGGCCACCACCCGGACGTGCTGCCCCTCCAGCACGCTGAAGTAGGCGCTCTCGTTGGTCAGCGCCGCGAGCCGCTCGACAGCTTCGCGCGCCACGACACCAAGCGGATCGTGCTCGGCGATCTGCCTCATGATCTCCAGCAGGCGGCCGGTGGGGTAGAAGCGGCGGGTGCGCGCGGTGCGCGTGAGGTAGCCCAGCGAATGCAGGGTATGGAGCAGGTCGGAGGTGCTGGTTTCTGGCAATTGCAGCAGCCGGGCCAGGTCCGAGTTGGACAGTTCGCGCTTCTCGCGCGCGAAGACTTCGAAGACCGCCATGGCGCGGCCGGCTGACGGGATCAGCGTGGGCATACGGACAAGTGAGGGAGTGGCTCGAAAATTGGGGAAACTATACGAGATTTCGGAGCCTATCGAAAGCCTGCCGTCCGGAAGGCTTCGCGGAGTTCCTGGAGACCAGGCCGATCATCGGCCGAACGCCGATCTTAAGTTCGTCATGGTTTTCCCGCTCCCACCCGGCGAGCCCATTGCTCCGAACCGAAGCGCACGTCAAGAATGTCATCACCATCAAGAACCGGAGACAACTCATGCGTACAGCCAGCCCGGCGTTCCCCACGGTGTCGGCCCCCGCGGTGGTGCGGCCTGCCGCCTTGCGTGCCTCGTTCACGGTGAGCCGCATCTCGCCTGCGCTGGGTGCGGAGGTTGGCAGTATCGACCTGGCGGCGCCACTGGACGACGACACCATTGCCGCGCTGCGCCGCGCGCTGGTCGAACACAAGGTCCTCGTGTTCCGCGACCAGGACATCACGCCGGCGCAGCATGTAGCCCTGGCGCGCCGCTTCGGCGAACTGGAAATCCATCCCGCGTTCCCGCATCACGAGCAGTTTCCCGAACTCGTGCTGCTCGGCGGCGACGAGCGCAAGCCCGCCATGGAGAATGGCTATCACAGCGACGTGTCGTGGCGGGAACTGCCGTCGATGGCGTCGATGCTGCGCTGCGTGCAGTGTCCGGAGATTGGCGGCGATACGGTGTGGGTCAATATGGCGCTGGCCTACGAACGCCTGCCGGACCATCGCAAGCAGCAGATCGAGGGCCTGCTGGCCGTGCATGACATCGGGCCGGCGTTCGGCGACAGGATGACGCCCGCGCAGCAGCGCCAGTTTCCGCCCGTCGCCCATCCGGTAGTGCGCACGCACCCCGAGAGCGGCGAGAAGATCCTCTACGTGAATTCAGGGTTTGTCACGCACTTCGCCAATTTCAAGGCGTGCAATACGCTGCGTGGCGCGTTCGAATCGCAGTCCGAAAAGCAGGACCTGCTCGACTACCTTTTCCGCCAGCCCGGCATTCTGGAGTACCAGATGCGCTTGCGCTGGCGCCCCAACACCATCGCCTTCTGGGACAACCGCTCGACCCAGCATTACGCGATCCAGGACTACTTTCCGGCTGTGCGCCGCATGATGCGCGCGACCATCATCGGCGACCGGCCTGTCTGAGCGGCGTTCCATCTGATGGGGAGCCGTGTCCGGTATCCCTTTGATTGCCGTCGCCTCATTTAGACTGCGGGAGGGAAGGGCGATGGGCATCACTTTGTACGACCGGAACGGTCGTACAAGGTGATGTTCTCCTCTGCGATCCGGCAACGGAACTATTCCCCATAGCGTATTCCCGCCATGCCGGCGATCGCGGTGTAGCGCTTTTCCTCCTCCTTCAGGAAAGCCGCAAAGCGCTCAGGCGTGCCGCCGACCGGCTCCACGCCGCTGAGCGCCAGTTGCTGGCGCACTTCCTTGTCCTGCAAGGCCTGGTTGATGCGCTGGTTCAGCCGCGCGACCTCGGCCGCTGGCGTATTGGCCGGCGCGAACACGCCCATCCAGTTCGAGAAGCGATAGTCGCTGCTGCCAATCAGTTCGCCGACCGTTGGCACATCAGGCAGCGCCGGCGAGCGCTGCCGGGTTGTGACCGCCAGAATCTTGAGCTTGCCGTTGCGGTGGAACTGCAGCACGGGCGGCAGGCCCATGACCCCAAGCTGAACCTGTCCGCCCAGCAGGTCGTTCAGCGCCGGCGCGGCGCCCTTGTACGGCACGTGCACCAGCGGCAGCTTGCCGGCCATGCCGAGCATGGCGCCCGCAAAATGCATGGAGCTGCCGCTGCCGGGCGTGCCATATGCGATTTCCGTCTTGGCGGTTCCGTTTGCGGCGAGGAGTTGCCTGAGCTGGCTGACGCCGAGCGAGGGATGGGCCACGACGGCAAGCGGCGTCTCGCCGATCAGGATCACCGGAACCAGGTCGCGGCTCGGAGAGTAAGGCAGCTTCTGGCCCGCGGCCTGGCTGACGACGATCTCGGCAGGCGACGCCACCAGGAACTGCTTGCCGTCTGGCGCGCTCTTGGCGATATGGCCGGCGCCGATGAGGCCGCTGGCGCCGCTGCGGTTGTCGACCAGGAAGGAACGATCGGGCGACTCGCTCAGCTTTTTGGCGATAAGCCTTGCCACGGCATCGACGCCACCGCCGGCCGGATAGCCGACTACCAGCCGGACGGACTGGGCCGCTGCGGCACTGGCCGAAAGTACGAGCGCGGCCAATGCCGCTACGATCCTGAGGATGGATAGCATGTTCGTTTGCCTTTTGCAGGAAGGGTGGGCGTGCCGGTTCCCGCTACCCGGCGGCGAAGCCGCACGAGCAGGATTCGGAACGCGACAGGATTGGAGGAGGATCAGTCTGCGAGCACGGCTCGCGGGTCGGCCCCAACGGGTCCGCGCCGCACGCTGCGTGCGGCGAAGCGGCGCTTGCTGGCCTCGGGATTGATGACGCAAAAGCCGATCACGCTTGCTATGACCGACAGCACGCCCGCCAGCACAAAGCCGTTGTCGTAGCCGATGCCAGGCGTCGACGCGCCCTGGATCAGCTTGCCCATCAGCGCCGGCGCAACCAGTCCGCCGGTGGTGGCCAGGGCGCTGTTGATCGACATCATGCCGGAGCGCTGGCTGTCTGGAACGATCTCCGCCACGATGGTGGAACTGAGCACGAACGTGATCTGCGGAAGGTTGCAGCCCACCGCCAGCAGGATCACCTTGAGCAGGGGTTGCTGTACGCCGTAGACCGACACGCAGATCAGCACGCCGCCGGCCAGCGCGAAGGCACAGGTGAGCCAAGCGCGAGCCCGCACCGAGGCCACGCCGCGCTTGAGCATGCGCTCAGACAGCCACGAGCCCCCCAGCACGATCGGGATGTTGAATGCCGTGAACAGCATGAACATCCAGCCCGTGGCGGTGGCGTCGTAATGCATCACCGTGCCAAGGTAGGACGGCACCCACGTGAACATGACCGAGAAAATCCAGTACGTGGTCCAGTACAGCAACATGTTGGCCAGAAAGGTCCGGTCGGTCAGCAGCGTGCCATACGAGACGTGCACCGACGCCTGCTGCGCGCCCACGACTTTGTCTTCGCTGCCGACGTGGCCCTCCGCGCCGAGGAGCATCCACAGCACCATCCACACCAAACTGGCGATGCCCAGCGTCATGAAGGCGGCATGCCAGCTCCAGCGCACCAGCACGTAGGTCAGCAGCGGGCCGGAAATAAGCAGGCCGACGGTGACGCCCTGGAAGATGATCGCGGACGGCAGGTTGCGCCGGTCGTTGCGGAACCACTTGTAGCAGGCATGCAGCGCCAGCGGATAGGCCGGCCCTTCGCCGGCGCCCAGCAGGATGCGCGAGAAGTACAGCAGCGGCACCGAGGCGGTGAACGCAAGCGGGAACTGAGAGATGCCCCAGATGCCCGCGCACACTAGCAGCAGCACCTTCGACGAGACTCGGTTGGCGACAAAGCCGAAGCCGATGGCCGAGATCGAGAACAGCAGGAAGAAGCTGCTGGCGATCATGCCGAACTCGGACGGCGAGATATGCAGCTCCGCCATCAGCGGCTTGGCCACGATGCCAAGAATCGCCTTGTCCATGAAATTGATCACCATGAACAGCGCGAGCATGATGGTGATAACCCAGCCGCGTAGGTTGGCGTTTTGAATGCGTGACATAGTTCACTCCCAGGAAGGAATCAGATGTGACTTCAAGCGTTCTGCTACAGACGTCTGACGTTTCCTGGATCTGGGGGCACGGCTGGGTGTTCCTGGGGCGCAGGGTGGTGCACCCATGCGTGGCGTTGCGGCATGTCTTCCTCCGGTATCGGTGGGGGCCTTTCGGCTCTTCTATGTAGTGGCTTGGCTCGGGCCGCCCGCTCGCCGCCTGCTTCTTCGGCTGTTGTTCAAATCTTAGTGGCTCGGCGCAAGGCGGGCGGCGTGCCGGGCCAGCGTCAGTCGAAGACGATGGCGGCGCCGGGGGGCGGGCTGAAGCCAAGGTCACCGCGCTGAATCACGAGATCGCGGCCGCCGTTGGCCTCGAGCAGTTCGGCCTGGCGCTGCCGCACCTTGTTGTCCACGGCGACGGGGTCGCAGATGGCAAGCAGGCGCTGGTGGCACTCATTGAGCACCGCCGCAGAGGTGGGCTCCGGCGCGAGGTCGCGGATTTCCTCCGGATCGGCGGCCAGGTCAAACAGCTGCGGCGGGTAATCCACGTAGTAGATGTACTTGTACTGCTTGTGGCGGATCATGAAGGCGCCGGTAGCCGAGCCCATGCCGTGGTATTCGACCAGCACGTTGCGCGAGGGCTTCTCGCCGCCGGCCAGATCATTCAGCGACACGCCGGGAAAGCCGTCGCGCAGCGCGGGCTCGTCCACGCCAACCGCTTCCAGGATGAATGGGTAGGCATCGACGTGGCTGGCGGGGGTGTCAATCACCTTGCCGGCCGGGATATCCGGGCCGGCCATGATCAGCGGCACGCCGGCCGCTTCCTCGAACATGGTGGACTTGCCCCACATGCCGCGCGTGCCCAGGTTGTCGCCGTGGTCGCTGGTGTAGAGGACGCGGGTATCGTCAGCCAGTCCGGCGTCGCTGAGCGCCTGCAGCACCTTGCCGATGTTCTCGTCCAGGAACGAGCACAGGCCGTAGTAGCCGGCGAGCGCCTTCTTCAGCTTGGCTGCGTCGAAGTAGTCGTCGTAGTTGAAGCTGCTGCGATAGTCGACCAGGTAGGGGTGGTCGGGGCGCTCATGGCGCGCGTAGAGCTTGGGCAGCGGCAGGTCGCGGTCGTAGTACTTGTAGAAATGCTCCGGCGGCGCCGTGAGGGGGAAGTGCGGGGCGACGAAGGAGACAAAGAGCACCCACGGCTTGTCGTCGTGCCTTGCAGCCGCTTCGCGCAGCCAGACCTGGGCGCGCGCGGTGATCTCGCGGTCGTAGAAGGTGTACTGGCTTTCGCCCGGGCCGGCCAGGTTGGCCATCTTGTAGGCGCCCTTGCGTACCGGCAAGTCGCTGCGTACCAGCCCCATCAGGTCGCCTTTGCCTTCGATGATGTGCATGGGGATGACTTCGTCGGAAAAGCCGTGGTCCTCGCCTTCCTCGCGGAAATGCAGCTTGCCGATCGACACCACACGGTGGCCGCGCTCGCGCAACTTGTGGTGCCAGCTCGGGACCACGCCGTCGTAGGCATCGGCATTGTCGGCATAGCCCATCTGGTGGATGTACTTGCCGACGGCGAAGGAAGCGCGCGCCGGGATGCAGACCGGGCTGGTGCAGTAGGCCGACCTGAAGCGGGTTCCGCGAGCCGCGAGCCGGTCCAGGTTTGGCGTTTCGACGATGGGATGTCCCGCGCAACCCAGCATCTTGGGGTTGTGCTCGTCGGACATGATGATCAGCAGGTTCTTGGGAGTTCTAGTCATCTCTTACCTCGTTATACTATGGAGCTATATAGTTTTATCGGCGAAAAAATTTTTTTTGCGCGCGCGGGTAGGGCAGCGCTGTCCTACCCGCGCAGTGCATCACCTGCGTCCGGCCACTGCCTCATCCGGAATGGCTAGTGTCCGGTTGGTGGGCGGGATGAAAAACTCCTGGTAATACACGCACGCTTCGCGCCCCATCTGCGCGACCGCCTGCATGAAGATCCCGAAGGCAGGCGGTTGCACCTGAAGCACGGACACGATCCTGTCGTCGAACTGCGTGGCGCGCACAAAATGTCCGACGCGGGTGATCGGCACATTCGATTCGCGTGCGATCAGGCGCTTGAAGTTCACCCCATTCAGCTTGGCCAGCGGCGTTTCCCACAAGGCTGGCAGCAGGCGGCGGTCGGTATAGAACTGCGTGAACACGTTGAACTCATTGTTGACGTTGATCACGCGGTCGATCCGGAACACCTTGTCGAAGCCTTGCGGGAAGTGGGTCGACCACGGGCCGTTGCCCTTGACCGCCTCGCGCTTGAGCGCTTTCGAATAGATCGGCAGGTAGCTTTCGCCGTCGTCGTCGAGGAAGCGGCAGTGCCAGGGGTCTTCCAGGCGCAGGTCGGTTTCGGCAACGAAGCTTCCCAGCCCGTGCTGCCGCACCACGATGCCCTGTTCGGACAGGTTGCGTAGCGCACGCTGCACGGTGCCGAGGCTGAACGGGGTCAGCTCCGCCAGTTCCTCTTCAGTCGGCAGCTTGTCGCCAGGCTTCCAATAGCCGGAGGTGATGGCTTCCACCAGTGCGTCAGTCAGCCGCACGTACTTCGGCTGGCCGCCTTTGCTTGGGCGCCGCAACTGCTCGAAAATCCCCGCGTGGTCGGTGGGTTCTGCCATGATTGTTGCCTCAGAAAGCGTTATGTTCGTCGCGGCATCGGCCCCGTCCTGGCGGGGATGCCGTCGGCTCCGGACCGGCGCTGGCATGGCCAGGGCGGAACCCGGTACCCGGTACCGTCAAGCCGCTAAATATATCCTAACGCTTCTCTCCTCCAGGTTGTCTTCCAGCGCTGGCTTCAGGCATGCACCGCCGGGACCGGCGCTACGGCGCGCTCGCCTTGCGCGCCTGACCCGGTCAGCAGCGCGGGCAACAAATCTCCCCGGCCCGGACCAGCATCCTCCAGGATCATGTCGGCCGCCTTCTCCCCGATCATGATCGCCGGCGCATTGGTATTGCCTGACACCAGCCTGGGCATGATGGAGGCGTCGGCCACGCGCAGACGGCGCACGCCGCGCACGCGCAGGCGCTCATCGAGCACCGCGCCGGCTTCGCTGCCCATGCGGCAAGTGCCTACGGGATGGAAGATGCTGGAGCCATAGGCGCGGATGAACTCCAGGATTTCCTCGTCGGTTTGTACGCCCGTGCCGGGAAGGTGCTCGCCAAGGATGTACGGCGACAGGCTGCGGGTGCGTGCCAGCGCGCGCGCCACCTTTACGCCGGCGATCATGACGGACTGATCGTGCCCGGTGGCCAGGTAGTTCGGGTTCATTGCCGGCGGCACGGAGGGATCGCGCGAGGTGATGCGAAGCGAGCCCCGGCTGGTCGGCCGCAGCTGGCACATCGACATTGTGAATCCCGAAAACGCATGCGGCTTGCCGGCGGTGCTGTCTGCGCTGATGGTGCCAAAATGAAACTGGATGTCCGGTGTGCCGGCGTCCTTGAGCGCGCGCGCGAACAGGCCGCCCAACTGGATTCCGATGGCCAGCGGCCCCTTGCGGAACAGCATCCATTTCAGGCCGATCTTCATCCGGCGCCACAGGCTCTGCAAGTCGTCGTTGGTGGTGATCGGCCTGGCGCACTTGAACATCAGGCGGACTTGCAGGTGGTCCTGCAGGTTCTCGCCGACACCGGCAGAGTCGGCCACCACCGGAATGCCATGACTGCGCAGCAGCGCTGCAGGCCCGACGCCGGAGAGCTGCAGCAACTGCGGCGACTGGATCGCGCCGGCACAGAGGATGACTTCCCGCGTTGCACGCGCAGTGCATTCGCGCCCGTGCTGACGGAAGTTGACGCCGACGGCCGCGGTGCCTTCGAACAGCACACGGGAAGTATGGGCATCGGTTTCCACCACTAGGTTGGGCCGACTGCGCGCGGGCTTCAGATAAGCCTTGGCGCTGGAGCAGCGCCAGCCATTGCGGGAAGTGAGCTGGTAGTAGCCGGCACCTTCCTGGCTGGCACCGTTGAAATCGTCGGTGCGCGGAATGCCAAGTTCACCCGCGGCGCCGATGAAGGCCTCGACCAGCTCGTGCCTTTCGCGGATCGGCGACACCTGCAGCGGGCCGCTCTTGCCATGGTAGGGGCCGCCAAGGCTGTGGTTGGTCTCCGACCTGATGAAGTACGGCAGCACGTCCTTCCACGCCCAGCCGGCATTGCCCAGCGACGCCCAGTGGTCATAGTCCTCGGCTTGCCCGCGCACATAGACCAGGCCGTTGATCGAACTCGACCCGCCCAGCGTGCGCCCCCGCGGCCAGTAGACCTTGCGCTGGTTCAGGTGGGGCTGGGCTTCGGTATAGAATTGCCAGTTGTACCTGGCGTCGAACATGGTCTTGCCGTAGCCGATCGGGATATGGATCCATATGTTCTTGTCGGCGGGGCCCGCTTCCAGAAGCAGCACGGAATATCGTCCGTCTTCGCTCAGCCGGCCCGCCAGCGCGCAGCCGGCGGATCCCGCGCCTACGATGACGTAGTCGTACGTGCGCTCAGTCATGCCTGTCTCCTTTTGTCTTGATGGTCTGCCGTGCCTGCAGCCGGCTAGAGGTCCAGCACCAGCAGCTCGGAACTCGAGCGCGAGCAGCATACTGTCAGGTATTGGCTACGCTCTTCGTCGCTGAGAATGAAGTCGCAGTGCTCGGGCGTGCCTTCCAGATAGCGCGTGCGGCAGGTGCCGCAGACACCGGCCTCGCAAGAGGTTTCGCAGGGGATGCCCGCCTCGCGCAAGGCCTGTGCAATGGACTTGTCGGCAGGCACCGCCAGCGTCTGGCCAGTGCTGGCGATGCGCACCTCGAAGGCGCCGTCGCTGACGGGGTTCCCGGCACGCGGCCAGGCCGCCGGCGGCGCCGCGAAATACTCGCAATGCACGGTGCCCTGCGGCCAGTGCGCCGTTGCCTTGGCCACGGCCGCCATCCAGCCCGGCGGGCCGCAGTAGTACAAGTGCGTGCCGACCTCCGGATGGCGCAGCAGGTCAGCCAGCGACAGGCCTTGCGCGGGATCGCCATGGTCATAGTGGTGGACGGCCTTGCCGGCTTGCACCAGCGGCGCCAGCTGCTCGCGGAACGCGGTGCGCTCAGGCGTGCGGGTGCAGTAGTGCAGCCTGAACTCCGCGCCAGCCGCGCGCAGGTGCGCGACCATCGCCATCATCGGCGTGATGCCGATGCCGCCGGCCAGCAGCAGGTGGCGCCTGGCGCTGGGCTCCAGCGGGAAGTGGTTGCGCGGCGCAGAGACCCGGACCAGGTCACCCGCGCGCAACGAAGCATGCAACGCCTTTGACCCGCCACGCCCATCGCCGACATTGAGCACGCCGACGACGTAGCGCTTGCGCTCCGCCGGATCATTGCTCAGTGAATACTGGCGGACGAATCCGCCCGGGATATGCACGTCGATATGGGCGCCGGCCGTGAAGGCCGGCAGCTCGGCGCCGGCCGGATCAACGAGTTCGTAGGCATTGATGCCGACGGCCTCGTTGGTGATGGATCGGATGCGGAGTTCTAGCATGATGGTTCCCGGTTGCCGCGGCGCCTGTCGCCGCTCATGCATCGGTGCCGGTCAGCAGGGCGGTGGCACCGCCCTCCAGCCCGCCGTCGATGTCGTCCAGGCGCCGGCGCACATGCGCGTCGCGCTCGCGGCCGGGCAGGGCATCGGCTTCCTTCAGGATCGCCAGGACCTGTTTGCCGACCTTGGCCATCAGCGCGCGGTCGTCGGCGGCCTTGGGAATGCACAGCACGGAATCCTGCGCGTACATGGCCAGCGTGTCGCCCGCAGCGATGGCTGCGGAGCGCGTCGTATCCGCCTGCAACTGGCCGCGTGCGCCTTCGCGCAGCAGCTTGCGGCACATGTAGACGCCGATGTCGGAGCGTCCCGGGTTCTCCACCGCATGGACGGCGATCGGGCGCTGGCTCACCAGCGCTTCCCAGTCGCCCGGCGCGCGCTGGCCTTCTTCATAGGTGCGGTTGCCGGTCTGCCCGACCAGGAAGTCGATCTTGTCGACACCGCAGTCCGCTTCGTTGCCGAGGTGGTCGGGGTCGACCTCATCATTGAAGTGGCGCCAGCCAAAAATGATCATGTTGGTGTCATCGACGGGCACCTGCCAACGCGTCATGGCCGTGGTGGAGTGGCGCTCGCGTGCGGCAGTCGGGACCAGCGAGCCGATCTGCAGGCAGTTCGGGAACAGCATCTCGGTGATGCGTACCCAGATCTTGTCTTCTGGCAGGCGGCGCGCGGCAATGAAGATCATGCCGTTGCCGCCGCGCGTGGCCTCCCACTGCATCACCGGCATGTCGCCGAACCCTTCCAGCGAGACGCCGGCGGAGGTCTCGGCATCGACGCCTTCGACTGTCATATGGTTATGCAGCACCGCGGTGTGCATATGGTCCATGATGTTCTCGAACACCTGCAGCCAGTTGCACGGATAGACGTTCGAGAATGGCACCAGCCGCGTGCCTTTGGGCAGCGTATAGGCGTCGAAGACCGGAAACTCAGGCCTGGCGTCGGGCACGCCCATGTAGGCGAAGACCAGGCCGTCGCGCTCGAAGGCCGGATACGCGCCCTGGCACACGGTCTCCTTCAGGCGGCTTTCGGCGGGTTCGCAAGGGGTTTCCAGCAAGGTGCCGTCGAGCCCGTAGTGCCATCCGTGATAGCAGCAGCGGATGCCGTCTTCCGTGATGATGCCGTACTCAAGCGATGCGCCGCGGTGGCTGCAGTGGCGGTGCAGCACGCCGACGCGCCCGCGCTTGTCGCGGAACGCGACCAGGTCTTCGCCCAGGATGCGGATGGCCTTGGGCAGGTCGGTCAGCTGCTCGGACAGGCATACGGGCTGCCAGAAGCGGCGCATGTATTCGCCCATGGTCGTGCCCGGCCCGGTGTGCGTGAGTTCGGCATCCGGTCCCGGCACGTCGCGCTTGTAGTAGCCACCAAAGGGCATGTGCTTGAGGACGTGTTCTTGCGTGGACTGGTTCATTCTTTGTCTCCTTTCTGGGATGTCGATGTGGGGAGCAGGCCGCGCTTACAGTGGGCAAGCCTGGCTGACGTACTTGGTGTGCAGGTAGGCGTCCAGTCCTTCGGGGCCGCCTTCGTAACCGACCCCGCTCTGCTTGAGGCCGCCGATCGGCGCGTCGGCCAGCGAGGGGGTGAAGCCGTTGATGCCGATCCAGCCTGCCTCGAAGGCCTCGGTCAGGTGGGAGGCGGTGCGGATCGAGCCTGTGAACGCGTAGGCGGCAAGGCCGAAATCGACGTTGTTGGCTTGCGCAACGGCCTCGTCCAGGGTGGCAAAAGGCATCACCGGCACCACCGGGCAGAAGGGCTCCTCATGCAGGATGGAAGCCTGGGGTTCCAACTGCGCCAGTACCGTCGGCGCGTAGAAGTAGCCGCGCTTGCCTATGCGGTGGCCGCCGGTCAGCACGCGTGCGTCGCGGCTGTGCGCATCGGCAACGAAGGCTTCCGCCGCGGCCAGGCGGCGCGCATTGTTGAGCGGCCCCATTTGCGTGGAGGGATCCAGGCCGTCTCCGACCCGGATCTCCTGTGCGGCGCGCACAAACTCAGCGACAAACTGGTCATAAATGCGCTCGTGCACGAAAAAGCGGTTGGGTGACAGGCAGACCTGTCCGGCATTGCGGAACTTGAAGCTGACGCAGGCTTTCACCACGCGCTGGACGTCGACATCGTCGAACACCAGCACCGGCGAATGGCCGCCCAGCTCCATGGTCACCGCCTTCAGTTGCTCGCCTGCCATCCCGCAGAGCAGCTTGCCCACCGGCACGGAGCCCGTGAAGGAAACCTTGCGGATCACCGGTGATTCGATCAATCGCCGCGACACGTGGGCCGGAACGCCGAAGACCAGCCCGATCACGCCTGCCGGCACGCCGGCATCCTGAAAGGCGCGAACCACTTCGATGCAGGCCGCGGGCGTTTCCTCGGCGGGCTTCACCACCACCGGGCAGCCGGCCGCCAGCGCCGCCGCCAGCTTGCGCGTGACCAGGAAGGCCGGGAAATTCCACGGCGCGAAGGCCGCCACCGGGCCGGCCGGGCGCTTGATGGTGCGTTCGCTCACACCGGGGCTGCGCGGCGCCATCACGCGGCCATAGACGCGCTTGCCTTCCTCCGCGCACCACACGATGGTTTCGATGACGCGGTCCAGTTCGCCCAGAGCATCGGTCAATGGCTTGCCGTTCTCCAGCGTCAGCATGCGGGCGATGTCCGGCTTGCGTGCGGCGATCAGGTCTGCAGCCTTGAGCATGATCCTGGCGCGTTCCCAGGGCGACACCATGCTCCAGGCGCCAAAGGCCCGCTGTGCCGCGGCAAGCGCAGCATCCAGGTCCGCGTCGGTCGCCAGCGGCAACTGGGCCAGTATCTCTTCCGTCGCGGGATTCACGACCGGCTGGGTCTGGCGGCTGCCGGCGAAATGCCATGCACCGTCGATCAGCATCCCGAGCTGTTGCGGATACACGGCGGCGCTCATGCGGCCTCCGGCAACCGGGCAGCGCATGCGCCACGGGAGGGCGTTGCACAGCGTCGCGTCTGGGTAGGTATCGTCTTCATTGGAGCCTCGTTCAGCATGGGAAACGTCTTCGTTAGAAAAACTATAGTCCTATATAGTTTCATTGGAAAGAAGAAATCGGCCGTTCAGGGTTTCTACGGATTCGGTGTCCCGACAGTGTCCTTGCGCAACTGGCGCAAATGAGGCGCGAGAGCAGGGTAGACCTGTGCCAGGCAACGGCTGGGCTGTCCGAGTACTGCCGCATGAAGGGCATCCAGCCCGAACAGATCCGGCAGTGGCGGGGTGCCGGCGAGCAGGCCAATGCGCCGGAGGGGGCCGCCAGCTTGTTCGATTGACGAGAGTTTGAGGCACGGTGTTTGCTCCAGCGCATTGACTCTGCTTGTCGCCCCCGACACGAAACTCGATGATCTTCCCGTCGATGACCATCGTGAAAATCCTGTTCGTACAGTTCGCCGCCACACTGGCCAGCGGATAGTGCAGCGCAACCTGGGCGAAGCGCGCCATGCGCTTCACCGCGGAGACACATTATGGAAATCGCCGTCTTCAGCGCAAAGTCCTACGATCGTCAACATCTCGATGCCGCGAATGCGGCGGAAGGCCATCAGTTCAGATACTTCGAGACCCCCCTGGACAGTGAAACAGTGGGTCTCGCCGCCCGGCCACGGCGCGGTGTGCATCTTCGTCAACGACCGGGCCGATGCGACTGTGCTGGAAGCGCTCGGGCGCGGGGGCACCAAGCTGGTCGCGCTGCGCTGCACCGGGTTCAACAACGTCGACCTGAAAGCGGCGCAGGCGCTGGGGATCAAGGTAGTGCGCGTTGTTGACTACTCGCCCAACTCGGTCGCCGAGCACGCGGTGGCCCTGCTAATGGCGGTCAGTCGCAAGATCCACCGGGCCTACAACCGCACGCGGGATTTCAATTTCTCGCTCGAAGGCCTGATGGGCTTCGACCTGTGCGGCAAGACCGTGGCCGTGATCGGCACCGGCAAGATCGGCCGTGTGTTTGCGAAGATCATGGTCGGGTTCGGTTGCAACGTGATCGGCTACGACAAGTACCCATCCCCGGAATTTGAGGCCCTTGGGGGCCGCTACGCGAACGAGGGAGAGATCGGCGCAAGCGCGGACTGCATCTCGCTGCATTGCCCGCTCACGCCCGAGACTCATCACATCATCAACGCCGAAACGCTGTCTCGCGCCAAACCAGGCGCCTTGCTGATCAACACCAGTCGCGGCGGGCTGGTCGACACGGTAGCAGTCATCGAGGCGCTCAGGAGCGGGCAACTCGGCGGACTGGCGATCGACGCGTACGAGCAGGAAGCGGGGCTGTTCTTCCGCGACCTGTCCGGCACCATCGTCGACGACTCCGTGCTGCAGCAGCTGATCACGTTCCCTAACGTGATCGTCACCGGGCACCAGGCGTTCCTCACGCGCGAAGCCGTGATGACCATTTGCGAAACAACCTTGCGCAGCGTAACGGAGTTCGAGAGCGGCAAGCCGCTTTCGAACGAAGTCAGCGCCAGTTGAACACGGGAAGAATGCCAAGGATTTAACATAATCCTTATTATGCGCAGGAACGGTGTCACGGCCAAATAGAATTGTCGTACTTGAGCCAAATAGAAATGTCCTCTCGCCGAATCGTGGCGGCGGCCAGTTCGGCGGCACACATCCCCCTCTTCGACCGCCAAGTCTCGCAACGTGCCCGGATGCGAGGGCATGGCCTATGCTTGCCTTAGCTGGCCTGCTTCGTTCCGTCTTCCCTCGGGGCGGGCGGGGCGACAAGAATGAAAACCAGAAGACCGGAGGAGCCATGAAGAAGACAATCGTCCTGCTTGCCGCATCCGTAGCCGCCGGCGTTGCCCACGCCCAATCCAGCGTGGCCCTGTTTGGCATTGCCGATATCGGCGTCGAATACAACAACAACGTCGGTCCCGAGGGCGACAACCTGTTCAGGCTGAGCTCCGGCAACCAGTCCGGCTCACGCTGGGGCCTGCGCGGCACCGAGGACCTGGGCACGGGCCTGAAGGCAGTCTTCCTGCTGGAAAGCGGTTTCGACCTGGATACCGGCAACTCGGCCCAGGGCGGGCGCCT
Organism: Cupriavidus oxalaticus; assembly: GCF_016894385.1. Classification (NCBI taxonomy): domain Bacteria; kingdom Pseudomonadati; phylum Pseudomonadota; class Betaproteobacteria; order Burkholderiales; family Burkholderiaceae; genus Cupriavidus; species Cupriavidus oxalaticus. The sequence continues at coordinate 1,298,377 of NZ_CP069811.1, read as the reverse complement.
GTTCGGGCGTAATGCGTACGTCGGGGTGGAAAGCAAATATGGCGCACTTCTGTTCGGTCGGCAACAGACTGCCCTGCGCGACTTCAACGCCTTCTATGATCCCGCCGCGACGTCCGACCGCTACGGCATCCTGGGGATCGCGCCGGAGTTTGGCGCGCGCGCGGACAACACCGTGAAATATGCAGGCACCTTTGGCGCGCTGTCCGGCGCAGCCTTTTATTCGTTCCAGAACAATGGCAATGAGGTGGCGGGCAGCAACGTCTTCGGACGCGATTACGGCGCCTACCTGAGCTACGCCACCGGTCCCGTTGCGGTGGGCGTGGGCTATGACGATGTGCACGTCGGCACGCCGGCCAACCAGGCGCCCTCGCTGCGGCGCTATGCGATCGCCGGCACCTACACGGCTGGCCAGGCCAAGATCTTTGCCGGGTATCGCCTGGCCAAGGCTTTCGACGGCGCCATGCTGCCAGGTGCGCAAGCTGCCAATGCCGGTGCGAACCTCTACTGGCTTGGCCTGAACTACAAGTTGACCCCCGCTTTCTCGCTGATGGGTGCGGCCTATTACCAGGACTTCCGCCACACCGGGTCGGATCCGTGGCAGTTCGTTGTCACGGGCGACTATACGTTCAGCAAGCGCACCGACCTGTACGCGTCCGTGGCCTACGCCCTGAACAAGGACCAGTCGTACCTGGGCGTCAACGGCTACAACAGCGGCAGCGGGTCGACCGCGGTCATTAACGTCCAGCCCGGCCAGAATCAGCTGGGTGCGGTGATGGGCATCCGCCACCGGTTCTGAGTCCCTGCCTGGCGCTCCCCGCGGATCCAGCGGACAGCGGGGATAAATTTACGCAAACCGACGAGCGCGTTGCTTGTGCCGTGGCTTCTAGGCCTGCGCTTTCGGCTCCGTCAGCAGCGACAGAATCCTGGGATCGTGGTCGACGCGCGTGGCCAGGATGATCCGGACGGCGGTCGCATCGGGATGCTCCGGATTGAGGACGTAGTTGGAGGCGTATGGCACAAGCACGCTCGGCACCTTCAGCAGCAAGCTGGTGCGGGCGGCAAGCCATTCCGTGCCGGCGCTTCTGGACCACTGGCTGTCGGTTTTCCAGTCTGCGGGCAATGCCGCAATTTCGGCCACTGCCACCGACTCGGGGACGTCTACCTGGAGCAGCTGGTATTGCTTCGGCAGGTCCTCGATCTTCGCCACCTCGTGATGCACGAGGATCTCCAGGAATGCCAGCGCGGGATGCTCGGCGAGATAGACGACGGGCTGGCCTGGAAAGTGCCACCGGCCGCCCGCCCGAAGTCCGCCCAACCCCTTCAGGTCGGCGTAATTGCTGATCCGCCACAGGTACATCAGGCGAAATACCCTTCGTCGATCTGAAGCAGTTCTTCCTCGACGAGGCGCGCGCCCTGTTCCGTGCCCGCCAGTTCAAGCGGCGACTTGCCGGCAAAGCGTTGCTGGCCCGCTCTCAGCCAGGTCAGCGCCCGATCGGCTTCGCCGAAGGTGGAGATCGCTTGCGCGAGAATCCGTGCCAGCCGAATGGCCTTGTCCGATTCATCCACAGTGAGCGACTCGCCCCGCTCACGCCTGTGGCTGAGCGTGCGACGCGGGATAATGAAGCTGATCTCGTCCCACACCAGGCCTGCATGCAGCAAGCGCTCCATGGTGTCGGCGGGCAACCGCTCCACGGCGAGCGCGACAAGATCGGCACCCGAGCGAATGTCTGCGCTGAGAACGTCACTCAGGCTGTCAAGATAGCGGTTCCGCGGCGCCGCGCTACCCGAGGGCTTGAACTCTATCTTCTGCATAGGTGTACCTTGGCAATTTGCCATTCGATTATAGGCATTTTGCCAAAGTCGTGCCGAGGCAGATAATGCAGCTCTTGAATCACATCTCAAGCCGCACCCGCAGGCTACTGTTTGCTGAAGTCGACGATAGGCCTGAGCTGCGTGAAGTCGTTGGGATAGTATGGCGGCACGGCCTGGGGATTTTTCTTGCGCGCGAGATCGATGAACTTGCGGTCCGCTTCCAGGACGAGCATGACTTCGTGCCGCTGGATTCCGTTGGAGTGCGCTCGCTCGAGGTCGCGAACACTCTTGGCCCGATAGGCGATGGTCCGCATCAACAAGTCATAGAGCGCCTTTGGCCGACGCGCTTCTGCCTTCTGCCGCGCCTCTTCCTCGTTCTGCTGCAGGCGCGCCCACAGGGACGACGCGCTCAAACCCGGTGCGTGTTCCGCCAGGGACGCGAGTTGAGCCTTGGGAGCGTCAGCGTCGAAGGAAATTCCCTCGGCGATCAGGAATTCCCTGAGCTCCAATATCCTTAGCTCCAGCAGCTGGTCATAAGTGCTTCGCGTGCCGGGCCTGGCGATTTGATCGACGTCGATCCAGTTGGAGGGGAAGGATCCCAGCCGCTCGAATGTGTCGCGCCATTCTTCATACTCGCCCCACTTCCACTGGCGGCCCTTGAAGAAGACCTCATAACCTTTCTCGAAGTAGCCGCCAAGATTCAGCCCATCGCTACCCGTCTCCGTCACCAGGTCCCGCAGCTGGGATTTCTCTTCCGCGGAAATGCCCTCGACCGTTTCCATGACTTGCGCGAAAACCCGGTCGTAAGCGCGCACAGGAACAAGCGCTGTCGGCGCGGACGGAATGCGCAGCGCTCTGGGCCGCGGCGCGATTGCCTTTTTCTTGGTTCGGAACAAATCCAGGAAAACCACTTTACTCCCCTACGAACAACGCAGCCCACAGACCTCATCTGTGCACTGTCCATCACTACCTGTCACAACAGACCATCATTTTACCGGGACGCAGCGGCATTCGCCGCTGACCCCGGATTACCTGCCCCTGCCAGCCGCATGGATCGGCTTCCATGCCACCAAGGGGGTAACCGTCCACTGGGTGCCGGTTATGTCCGTTACTCCGTGGCGTCGAACGCCTGGTGGTAGCGCACGTCGCCAACCGGCATTTCGCTGCCGAAGGCTACAGCCTGGAAGTATTCCTGGGGAACACCGGGCAGCACCAGGCCGGCATGTGCCTTGAATCCAAAACGGCCGTAGTACTCCGGGTTGCCGAGCACCACGCAGCCGGCGCCATCGAGGCGCCGCAGTTCAGCCAGGGCCGCCTTCATCAGTTTCGTGCCGATACCTTGCCCTTGCCGCTCGGGCAACACGGAGATCGGCCCCAGGCCATACCATCCCGTTGCGCCGGACGAAATCGTCACCGGCGAGACAGCGACATGGCCGACGATGGCGTCGCCTTCCGCCGCCACGAGTGACATGGACAGATGCCCATCGCGGCGCAGTGCATTGACGATGAATTGCTCGGTATGGCTTGAGTGCGGTTCGCTGCGGAACGCGGCTTCCGTCAGTCGTGCGATGGCGTCGACGTCAGCGGCCTGCTCGTCGCGGATGTGGATGCCCATGGCAATCTTTTCCCCGGGTGTCAACATGCTTCCAAGAGCACAAAATGGAGTTCGACTACATGCAAACTGGTAATCACCTCCGTGAAGGATAGCTGCAACGGTAAGCCGTATAGGCAAATTCGCAAATCTCATCGCCCAGGCAACATAGGTAATCTAGTAATACAGAGCCGCCCAAATAGACGAACTGGTAACTACAATATAAACTCTGGTAAGCCGTCATGCACCCATTACTTCACACCGTAGTCCGCCTATGGCTCATGTTCCACTCGGCTACAGCGCCCTGATCGCGAAGTTCAGGCTTCGCGTACCGCCCCTGCATTCCACCTCGGAGCTTTCAGACAAGACGGGGGTGCTGAGCACGCATACCGGTGCGGACGGCAGCGTGAGGACGGTCTATCCCAGGAACCGCTACCGCGGTGGCGACACGACCGTCGACCACCTCACCTTTGCGTTGCGCAAGGAACCACTGAACCTGACCGTGCTCGCCGCCCTGTTCGAGCACCAGGCAGCGGTTGACGAGGTCGGCCAGTGGCTGGCGTCCTCGCCCGGGTCGCGCTATGCACGGCTTGGCGGCTTCTACGCGAAGTGGCTTGCCGGCGCTCAATTCGACTACAAGCTGCCGCCCGGAACCGCGCGGGTTTCCACGCTTGACGAAGCGGACTACGTCACCGGCACAAGCCAGCTCGATGCACAGTTCGGGATCCTGAACAACCACCTCGGCCCGGCGGCATTCTGCCCCCTGGTGCGCCGCACCGAGCGCCTTGAGGCATTGATCGGCGCCGACCTGCCAGGGAAGATCGCCGCCGCGATCAACCGGCTCGAACCGGAAGTGCTCGCCCGCGCGGTGGACTATCTCTATCTCGCTGAAACCCGATCGACGTATTCGATCGAGAAAGAGCTGCCCGACAACCAGCGTGTCGCCAGGTTCAGGCGCCTGCTGGAGTTTGCCGGCGCCCCGGTGCGACTCGACGAGGCGCAGTTCTGCGAATGGCAGAACGAAATCATTTCATCGATCCGCGCGGAGTACGCCTATCGGGATCGCCAGAACTGGCTCTCGCGCGGCGGACGGCTGCGCAACATTGCCGACTACATTCCCCCGCCCCCGCAGCAGGTCGAGCCGATGATGGAAGGCCTGGCACAGGTTGCGGACCTGATCAGGACGAAGGCGGCGCATCCGCTGATCATCGCGGCATGCGTTTCGTTCGGCTTTGTCTATGTCCACCCGTTCTATGACGGCAACGGGCGGCTCCACCGCTTCCTGATCCACCATCTGTTGCGCCAGGCCGGGGTGACGCCGGAGGGTGTCGTATTGCCGGTTTCGGCGAGCATGCTGAAGAATTTGCAGGTCTACGCCGGCTTGCTCAAGGACTACTCGGCGCCCCGCACGGGGCTGCTGAACTATGTCCTGGACTCGGACAGCGACACCATCCTCATCAAGTCGCCGCAGCCCTGCTGGCTGTATGCGTCGTTCGATGCCACCGCCCTTTGCGAGTTTGTCTTCGCATGCATCCAGCAGTGCGTGGAGGAAGACCTCGCGCTGGAGATCCGCTACCTGAAGGCGTTCGACGCCAGCGTGGCGCGGATCGAGGGATGGCTGGACCTGCGCCAGCCGCGCCTCACCAACCTGATCGATCTGGTGGTCCAGAACCACGGCGAGCTGTCGAACCGCAAGCGCGCGAAGTTCACGGAGTTGTCCGATCAAGAGATTGCGCGGATCGAAGAGGTGGTGCGCGACGAATTCGCCGACTACTTCGAGGCCACGGTGAAAGCGGACTGACGTTGGCTGAGGCGGTGTCTCGACGACGGTGCGAAAAAAAATCCGGCAGCGTGGAATAAAGCCGGCCCCAGGTGTGTTTACTGCAGCGTAGCCCGCGCAACGACAACCTGGAGAACGCCACATGAAGCTTCCCCTGCCCGCTTTCATGCTCGCCGCCCTTGCAGCGACGGCCGGATCGGCCTGCCTGGCAGGCGGTGTGCCCGCGGTGGCGCATGATCATGGCCGTGCAGCAGCGGCGCGGCACACCGAACCCTTTGTCGCCAGCACCGCGAAGCCCTTTGCGCAACGCATGGACGACGCCATGGCCGTCATGGATGCAGGCATGCGCGCCGCCGCCATGAACGGCGAGCCGGACCATGACTTCGTCGCGATGATGATCCCGCATCACCAGGGCGCCATCGACATGGCCAAGGCATTGCTGCTCGACACCAGGGATCCCGAACTGCGCAACCTGGCGCAGGGCATCATCACCGATCAGCAAAACGAGATCCGCCTGATGCAAGCCTGGCTCGCCCGCCATCCGAAGCCCGCGCCGGGTCTCAACCCGGCACCAGCCGACTCTCGCTAAAGGAAACCCATATGAAGAAGACATTGCAGCTTGTGCTGGTCCTGGGCACGGCGTCGTCGCTTGCCGTCGCGGCACCGGCCGCCGGCGACCGCGTCTACACTGCGGACCAGAACAGCAACACCGTGTCGGTCATCGACCCCGCCACCAATACGCTGCTCGGCCAGATCCGCCTCGGCAACGCGCGGCCCGATATCCTTTCGCCGCTCTACAAGGGCGAGATCAACGTGCATGGCCTGGGCTTCTCGCCGGATCACAAGACGCTGCTGGTCGTCTCCAATGGCTCGAACTCGGCAACGTTCATCGATACCGCCACCAACCAGGTCAAGGGCGTTGCCTATATCGGGCGCTCGCCGCACGAGGGCTTCTTTACCGCCGATGGCAAGGAAGCGTGGGTAGTCGTGCGCGGCGAGGACTATATCTCGGTGATCGACCCGGCCAGCTACAAGGAGGTGCGCCGCATCCCCACCGCGCCAGGCCCGGGCATGGTGCTGTTCCATCCCGATGGCAAGCTCGCCTTTGTCGTGTCCAGCTTTACGCCCGAGGTCGATGTGATCGACGTCGCCACGCACCAGATCGTCAAGCGCATTCCGGTCGCCAGCCCGTTTTCGCCCTTCCTGCAGTTCACCCCGGACTTCAGCGAAGTGTGGATGACGCACAAGGACGTGGGCAAGGTCACCCGCATCGACACGAAGAACCTCAGCGTCAGGGGCGTGTTCGAGACCGGCTTTATCACCAACCATATCGGCTTCGCCAGGACCGCGCGCGGCACGCTCGCCTACGTGACGGTCGGCGGCGAGAATGCGGTCAAGGTCTACACCACCGACGCCGAGCCGCGCCTCGTCGCGACCATCCCCGTGGGCGCGCTGCCGCATGGCATCTGGCCGTCCGATGACGGCACCCGGATGTATGTCGGCCTGGAAAACGGCGACGGCGTCGACGTGATCGACACCGCCAGCCAGCGCGTCATCGCCCGCATCCCGGTGGGACAGGCGCCGCAGGCCCTGGTCTATGTCTCGAACGCGGTGCCGGCGGGCGATGGCAAGGCAAATCTCGCGCCGCGCGCCAACAGCGATCCCATCAACATTCCGCTCAAGGCTACCAACGGCGCCGGGCGCGGCTTCGTCGTGGCACGCAACCTCGGCCTGGTCGATGCGCTCGAAGTATTCCTCTTCCAGCTCAAGCCGCAGACGATTTACAACGTCTACGTCTCTGGCCAGCGCACACCCGTTGCCAGCTTCAGGACCAATGCTGCCGGCGCCGCCAATGGCACGGCCATCGGGCCGTTGCGCGAGGCGGTGCCCGCCTTGTCCGGGAAGCAGCCCGCCGCCGCCACGCTGCTGGTGGTCGAGGGCACCGCGCCGCCGACCACCGGCAGCGCGGTGCTGACCAGCAAGCAGTAGATTGCGCTTCAGCTGCCCCGGTATGTGCCGAAACTCCACGGCGAGCACAGCAGCGGCACGTGGTAGTGCTGCGCGGCGTCCGCGATGGTAAAGCGCACGGGCACGATGTCGGCGAACGTGTCCGGCGTCTTGAAGTAGTCCGCCACCCAGAAACGCAGCTCGAAGTCGCCGGTGCGGGCCTGGGCGGCGGGCAGCATGGGCGTGTCGGTGCGCCCGTCGTGGTTGGTCCGCGCCTTTGCAATCAGCTTCGGCGGTTGCGTGCCGACGTCGAACAGTTCGATCTGCATGCCGGCAATCGGCTTGCCGAGCGATACGTCGAGCACGTGGGTGCTGATGCCTGCCATGGTCTGTCTCCTTTCAATGCAACGCAGGCATCAGCTGCCGCGGTAGTAGTTGTAGCTCCACGGCCCGAACGTCACGGGCAGGTGGATGCGCTGGCTGGCGTCCGTCACGCGCAGGCGCAGCGGGATCTTCGACAGGAACAGCGGCTGCGGCAGGTTGGCCTTGCGGGCGGCGAAGTACTCGTCCACGTGCATGACCAGCTCGTAGGTGCCGGTGCGGTAGGCCTCGCCGAGCAGCAGCGGCGGCTCGCTGCGGCCGTTGGCGGCGAGCGTCATCGTCTGCAGCAAGCGTGGCTGTCCGTTGTCAACGCGGTACATGTCCACGCGCATGCCGGCGGCCGGCGTGCCGTGCCAGGTGTCGAGCGCGTGCATGGTCAGCCGGGGGCTGAGGCCGCCCTGCTGCACCGGGCCGGCGGTCTGGTTGGGCGCGGTAGCCGGCGCCGGGCTGGCGGCCAGTGCGTTGCCAGCCAGCAGCGCACTGCCTCCCAGCGTGATCGATTGCAGGCCGAAGCGTCGGCGGGCGGCATTGAAGCCGGGATCGTGGTCGTCGTGCATGTCAGGCCTCGCGCTTGTGATGGAGGCGGCGGATGCCGAACACAACCAGCACCGCAGCCAGGATTTCGATGGCGGCCACCAGGTACAGGCCGCTGCTGACCGTGCCGGTCGCGGTCTTGATCAGCCCCATGACATAGGGCGCACCGAAGCCGGCCAGGTTGGAGACGGAATTGATGAGGGCCACGCCCACCGCCGCGGCGCTGCCCGCCAGGTAGCGGTTGGGCAGTTGCCAGAACACGGGGATGGCGCTCATGGTGCCGACCAGCGCGGCAGTCATGGCCAGCAAGGTGATCACCGGCGACAGCGCCTGCACGCCCATCAGCACGGCCAGCATGGCCATCGCCGCGCCGCCGACCAGCGCGGCGCCGCTGAAGTGCCAGCGCACCTCTTTGCGGCGGTCAGAGTGCGCACCGTTGGCGATCATGCCGATCGCGCCGCAGAGGTAGGCCACCGCCGCGATCCAGCCTACCGCCATCGGCGTGGCGAAGCCCACTTCCTTGATGATGGTCGGGATCCAGAAGGTCAGCGTGGAGTTGGCGCACAGCAGGCAGAAGAAGATGGCGATCAGCAGCCACACCTTGCGGTTGGTGAACAGCGTACGCCAGTCGTGCCCGCGTTCGCCCATGGCGGCGCTGTCACGCTTCAGGGCATCGAGCACGATGCGCTTCTCGCTCTCGGTCAGCCACTTGGCCTGCTCCGGCTTGTCGGTCATGTAGAACCACGCGACGATGCCGGCCAGCACGGAGGGAATGCCTTCGAGGATAAACAGCCATTGCCAGCCATGCATGCCGTGCACGCCGCCCATCGAGGTCATGATCCAGCCGGCCAGCGGGCCGCCGAGCACACCTGCGATCGCCGACGCCGACATGAACGTGCCGAAGGCGCGGGCGCGCCGCTCGGACGGATACCAGTAGGTCAGGTAGAGGATCACGCCGGGATAGAAGCCCGCCTCGAAGGCGCCCAGCAGGAAGCGCAGGATATAGAACTGCGTCGGCGTGGTGACATAGGTCTGCAGCATGCAGATCACACCCCACCCGATGGTGATGCGCATGATCGTCTTCTTGGCACCGATCTTCTGCAGCAGCATGTTCGACGGCACTTCGAAAAAGAAGTAGCCGAGGAAGAAGATACCGGCGCCAAGGCCATACACCGCCTCGCTGAAGCGCAGCGAATCCAGCATCTGCAGCTTGGCGAAGCCGATGTTGACGCGGTCCAGCCACGCCAGCACCCACAGCACGCCAAGGAATGGCAGCAGGCGCCACGACACCTTGCGAAAGACGCTGGCTTCCGCATCGTCCGCCGTGCCGGCGAACATCGGAACGCCCTGTTTTGTCATGGACATGGAGTCTCCTGTCTTGTCGGTTTGTGTTGTGCGGCCGCTGCCGCGGGGATGGTGCGGCAGCGGCCTTCCGTTCGGATTGGGAGCAAGTATAGGAACGGGTCCGCAATGCGGAACCCTGGGCGTGGTATAGACCCTATAGCAGCTCGGATATGGGTCGGAGAGCCTTGTCTGGCGCGGGTTTCCGGGCGATTGACTGGCGCCTGTGCGGACCTATGGATTACCCTAGGCGGCTGGCTTTGTCGCTCTGGTTGGCGCACTGTTCGGGCGGCCCCGCCGCCGCGTGCGGGTTCGACCGCGTTGCCCTGCGGTGCGCGACAGGCTACAAATCCGCATGGGCAGCGCACGCTGCGTGCCGGTTGCGCCCCTGCCCGCCCCGCCCCTCCGACCAGAATGCCCGAGACTTCGCATGATCCGCGCCGACGACCCTTTCGATACCTACCTGCTGCGCGTGCTGTGCATCCTGATTGCCGAGCAGAGCGTCTCGCGCACCGCCATCCGCCTGAACCAGTCGCAGCCTGCCATCAGCTCGGCGCTCAAGCGGCTGCGCGCGATCTTCAACGACCCGCTGCTGACGCGCGAGAAGAATGTCATGGTGCCGACCGAGCGCGCCCTGCAGATCGCCCGCAACGCACAGGCGGCGCTGAGCGCGCTGGACAACCTGCTGGTGTCGGACGACCGCTTCGACCCCGCCACCACCGAGCAAAGCTTTACCGTGGCGATGCCCGACTACCTCGCGCCGCCGTTCTTTGCCCACGTCGTGCGGGAGTTCCGGCGCATGGCACCGCACGCGCGGCTCGCGGCGATTCCGCTGACCGCCACCTTCGACTATGAGCAGGCGCTGTCCGAGGGCGCCATCGATATCGTGATCGGCAACTGGCCCAATCCGCCCGAGCACCTGCACCTGTCGGTATTGCTGGAAGACGAAGTGGTCTGCATGGTGGCGCGGGACAGCGTGCATAACCAGCCGGGCAAGTTCACCGCGCAGGCCTACCTGGGCGCTGCGCATATCGTGCCCACGCCCTACTCGCGCGACCAGCGCGGGCTGGTCGACACGGGCCTGAGCACGATGCGCGTGCACCGCGACAACCGCGTGAGCTGCCCCTACTTCAACCTCGCGCCGAGCCTGATCCCGGGTACCGACCTGATCCTGACCACGGGCCGCCACTTTGCCAACTATCACGCGCAGCACGTGCCGGTGGCGGTGCTCAGGCCGCCGATCGAATTCCCGTTCATGCGCTTCTACCAGCTGTGGCATCCCGCGCGCCACCGCTCGGCCTCGCATGCGTGGCTGCGCGGCATGCTGACGGCGGCGTCGCAGGCGCTGCGCGACCTGCGCGACCTGGACCCCGCCCCGCGCGCATAGCGGTATCGGATTTTGTTATGCGTCTTATATGGCCGCGCCCCTCGCCGCGCTCATGCCTGCTTTCTATACTCGGCCCGTATTCGGTTTCCATGCCTGGCCTGCGCAGCGGGCCTAACGGGAGGAGAGCAGTCCATGTCACAGTCACTCGATCTGGCGCCGGTCAATGCGCTGGACCAGTCCGGCTTCACGCACGCGTTCGGCAGCGTGTTCGAACATTTTCCGCTGGCCGCCGAACGCGCCTGGGCGCAACGGCCCTTTGCATCGGCCAGCGCGCTGCACGATGCGATGATGGATGTCATCCGCAAGCTGGATGCGAAAGCCCAATGCGATTTCCTCAACCTGCATCCGATGCTGTCGGCCGCGAATATCCGCGCCGGCACCATGACGGCGGATTCCAATGCCGAGCAGAAGAGCGCGGGGCTGGACGCGATGTCGGCGCAGCAGGAAGCCGCGCTCGACCGCATGAATGCCGCTTACCACGCGCGGCACGGCTTTCCCTTCATCATCTGCGTGCGGCACTACACGCGCGAAGGCATCTTTGCCGCACTGGAACGCCGTATCGATCGCAGCACGCAGCAGGAGCTGGATGAGGCGCTGGCACAGATCGGCGCGATCACGCGCGGGCGGCTGCAGGCACGGCTTGGTACGCTGGCCTGAATGCCTTGACGGGCGCGGGACGCAGGCCGTCGGGCGATCCAGGCCAGCCGCGCATCCCGGCTTTCAGCGCTGTGCGCCGCGGCTTTGCGCCATCCATGCTTCGAAGGTGGTCTTGCCCAGCCAGGCGGCGCCCTCCGGCACCAGCGTATCGTCCTTGAGTTCGGCGCCGAAATACCGGGCTTCCGGATCCGTCACGACCTTGCGCGGATCGGCGGTGGCCTCCAGATAGCGCTGCACCAGTTCGTCCATGCGGAATCTTTCGGGGCCGGCAATATCGACCATGCCATTCACCGGGTCGGCCAGCGCATGGTCCGCAACCGCCTCGGCAACATCATCGGACGCGATGGGCTGGATCAGCGCGGCGGATAAACGCACCACATCGCCTTCCGCCCCGGAGTGGGCGATGCCGCCCAGGAATTCGAGGAACTGCGTGGACCGGACGATGGTATAGGGAATGCCCGCGTCCCGGATCTGGGCTTCCTGGGCGATCTTCGCGCGGAAGTAACCGCTCTGCGACAGCTTGTCCGTGCCGACCACGGACAGTGCCACATGGTGGCCGACGCCCGCGGCCTTCTCCGCGGCCGCCAGGTTGCGCCCGGAGGTCTGGAAAAAATCGAGTACCGCATTGTCCTCGAACGAGGGTGAGTTGGCGACATCCACCACCACCTGCGCGCCGGCCAGCGCCTCGGCCAGGCCTTCGCCGGTCAGCGCGTTCACGCCGGTCTTTGGCGACGCGGCAATCACCTCATGCCCTTGCGCCGCCAGCCGCGCCACGACCTTGCTGCCGATCAGGCCGGTACCACCGATCACGACAATTTTCATCTTGCACCTCCGGCTTGTGGGAACAGTATGGGACGACCCCGCTGGAATGCTAGGTGACGGAAGGGGTCGGCGATAGGGCAAGCCGCAGCGCAGGGGGTAGCGGCGAGGACGCCGCCAGTTCGACATGCTGCCGGATCAGGCTATCCACTACACAGTGATGACCGTAGCAGAGGAAGACGTCTCAGGGGCCACCTGATGAATCACCCTTCCCGCCAGCGCCGTCTGCCTCAGATCCGCCAGCACCTCCGAGGCGCCACCGTAGGGTGCGATCAGGTCAATCAGGAAGACCTGATCACCCGACTTCCAGTCGCCGGGCGCCAAGTGGAACGGCGGGCGCATATAGCGTTCAATCACCGCTTCCGACAGGCAGGCCCAGGTCACAAACGCGGTGGGCATTTCGCCTTTCATGTAAAGCTTGGCTTGCTCCAGCACGAGCGGCGGCATGACACGCCACTCCAGGTCGGCGAAGAAGGCGTGCCGGGTCGATGGATTGTTCATCATCAGCCAGGAGACCGGCCCCAGCAGCGGGATTTTCTTGATGACTCGCTGGGCCTGCTCGGCGGCGAATCTGGCCAGTTGCTCGGTGTTGGTAGGGGTCGTCATTGGGTTCTTACGTTCGGTGATTTGGTGGCGTTCGATGCGGCTGGCATGGCAGGCACCGCGGGTGTGGCCTGACTGGCATCCTCCGTCAGCAAGGCGTTGACGGCAATGACATCGCTTTCTGCCAGCGTGCCAGCGGCCGATTTCAGGCGCAGGCCCTGCAGGATCGTGTCATAGCGCGCCCTGGCCAGGTCGCGCTGCGCGGCAAAGAGTTGCTGCTCGGCGTTGAGCACATCGATGTTGACGCGCGTGCCGATCCGGTAGCCGATCTTGTTGGCGTTCACTGAATCAAGGCTGGAGGTGACTGCCGAAGTCAGCGCCTCCACCTGCGAGAGGCCGCTGGTGACACCGCCGAAGGCCTGCCGCGCCTGCGTGGCCGCCTGGCGCCGTGCCGCTTCCAGTTCCGCCCGGCTCTTGTATCGGTTGGCGATGGCTTCCGACACCCGGGAATTGACCGCGCCGCCCTGGTAGATGGGGATGGTCAGCTGCAGGCCGATGGTGCCGGATTTGATCCGGTTCTCGATATCGGCCGGCGAGGTCATGGACCCGGACGTGTAGTTCCCGCCATAGCCAGCGGTAAAATCGAGCGTCGGCAGGTGGGCCGCCCGGTTCTTGGACACTTCCTTCTCGGCCACTTCCACCGCAGCCAATTGCGTGCGCACCGCGGGATTGTTCTGGCGCGCACTGCCCATCCAAGCGCCAACGTCTGCCGGCTCGGGCGCTGGCAGGCTTACATCGGTCCGGAGGCCGGCCAGCGGGTCGGGCAGTGGCCCAATCAGCTTTTCCAGCTCAGCCTGCCGGGATTCCTGGTCGTTCAGCGCCTGCACCAGCTGAGACCGCCCGAGATCATGTCGGGACTGCGCCTCGTACACATCGGTGATCGTTGCCTCGCCCACGTCGTAGCGGCGCTTGGCCAATACACGCTGCTGTTCCACCGCACGCAGCTGCGCCTTGGCGACCGTTACACTGTCGCGTGCCGTCAGCACGTCGAAATACGCCTGAGCCGTGCGCAGGATCAGGTCGCTCTCGGTCTGCGCAAACTGCGCCTCGGCCTGCTCGACTTGGGCGCCAGCTTGCGCGATGCCAATCCAGTTCGCGACGCGCACGACCGGCTGCGACAGCTGCAGGTTCCACGCCCAGCTATTGACGTTGCGGTCCTGATAGGGGCTGCCAGCGAAGCTCGCTTGCCCGTTCTGGCGGCCGCCGTTGCCGTTCAGGTTGACGGTCGGGAGTATCCCGGCCCGGGCCTGCGGTAGCTTTTCGCGGCCAGCCTCCAACGCATAGCGGGCCGCCTCGAAGGTTGGATCACCTCCCTGCGCAAGACGATATGCGCCCACCAGATCGATGGCGTGGGCATGCGATGTGGCCACCACCGCGGCCACGGCGGCGCTGGCAAATAGGGATACTCGTGCCATCACCGCTCCCGCAGGGCCTCGTCCTTGTAGCGCAGCAGCGGCGACAGGAAATAGGAGATCATGCGGCGCTCGTCGACCCGGATATCCGCCGTCACGCTCATGCCGGGCGTGAGCGTGCCCTTGCGACCGTTGACCGAGTTCGGCGTCGCCTGCTCCGCGAGCCGGATGCGCACCGGGTAGATCGGACCGAGCTTCTGGTCGTTGACAGCATCGGTGCCGACCCACTGCACCTGGCCCTCGATGTAGCCGAAACGCGTGAAGTCGAACGTTTCGACCTTGGTGATGACGCGTTGGCCGGGCTTCACATAGCCGATGTCCTTGTTCTGGACTTGGGCGTCTACCTCCAGGGCAGTGTTTTCCGGCACAACGATCGCCACGGGCTGTGCCTGGGTGACCACGCCGCCAACGGTCGTGACCGCCAGTTGCTGCACGACGCCATCAATGGGCGCCCGCAGGATCTGCAGGTCACGGCGCTGGGTAGCCTTGACCAGCTCCAGTTCGGCGGTCGCGGCCTTGCGGCTCTCCTCGGCGAGCTCAGCGGAATTGCGGGCGGTGAACTCAGCAACGGCCTGCGCGCGCTGCTGATGCGCGGCATTCAGCCCGGCATTGGCCTCGGCCAGCCGGTTGGTCTGCAGGGCCAGTTCCTTCTTGAGATTGATCAGTTCGAGCCGCGTCTCGATCAGGCCCGTCTCGGCGATGTGTCCGGTCTTGACCAGTTCCTCGCGCATGTCGTTCTTCTTCGTGACAAGCGGCAGGCTGGCCCGAATCTGTTCCAGGCTGGCGGCGGTGCCGTCACGGTCGGCGCGCTTGCGCGCGACCTCGGCATCGAGCGCCGCCATCTTGGCGCGGTGTTCGGCCAGGGCGCTGGTCAACTGTGCCTGCTGCGTCCGGGCGATGTCGTCTGGCAGTCCCTCGATGGTCGGCAGGGTGCCCTTTCCATCCA
Organism: Cupriavidus oxalaticus; assembly: GCF_016894385.1. Taxonomy (NCBI): domain Bacteria; kingdom Pseudomonadati; phylum Pseudomonadota; class Betaproteobacteria; order Burkholderiales; family Burkholderiaceae; genus Cupriavidus; species Cupriavidus oxalaticus. Next base: position 1,283,167 of record NZ_CP069811.1, on the reverse strand, counting down.
ATAGCGCGGTCAGCCGCTGCACCTCCGCCTCGGCTTCCCAGTGATCGCGTTGCAGGCGGTCGCGGTCAGCCGCGGTGGTGGTCGGGTCCAGTTCGATCAGGACGTCGCCAGCCTTGACCTTCTGGCCATCGCGCACATAGATCTGGCGCACGACGCCGGCTTCGAGTGGCTGCACCACCTTGGATTTGCCGGAGGGAATGACCTTGCCCTGCGCCGAAACCACCACATCCATCCTGGCGAACACCGCATAAACAAGTGCCACCGCGGCCATGCCGCAGAGGCTTGCCGCGACGATCCTTGCCATGCGTGCCGGGCGGCGGTTGGCGATACCCATCGCCGCCGTGGCGAACGTCTCGGCGGACGATTGCGTTTCTGCTTTACGTAGTTCAGACATGCGTGCCTCCCGGCAGCGGCTGCACAGGAGCCTTGTGCTTGACCGTCAGTGTTTCCAGTACGCGCGAGGCCTCGAACAGGGCGCGATACTTGCCTGCCGGCTGGGCGATCAGTTCGGTATGGTGGCCTTGCTCGACCAGTTGACCCCTGTCGAGCACCAGAATGCGGTCGGCCAGGCGCAGCGTCGACAGACGGTGGGCAACGATGAAGACCGTGCGGCCCGTGCAGATCTTCTCCAGGTTGTCGTGAATGACGCGCTCGGACTCGTAGTCGAGGCTCGCAGTGGCTTCGTCGAGGAGCAGCAGTCGCGGGTTGGTGGCCAGCGCCCGGGCGATGGCAATGCGGGCGCGCTGACCACCGGAGAGCAGACTGCCGCGCTCACCAATCACGGTGTCGTAGCCCTGGGGCAGCACATTGACGAAGTCGTGCGCGCCAGCGAGTTCGGCTGCGGCCATCACGTCTTGCAGGGACAACTCCGGATTGGAGATGGCGATGTTGTCCCGTACCGACAGGTTCAGCAACGCGCAATCCTGGGAGACCACACCGATCTGGCGCCGCAGCCAGGTGGCATCGACCGTGGCGAGATCGATCCCGTCGATGAAGACCCGTCCGCTCGTGGCGGTATACAGGCGTTGCAGCAATCGGATAAGAGTTGTCTTGCCAGCGCCTGAGACGCCAACCACGCCGATGACCTCCCCAGCAGGGACGCTGAAGGACACGTCCGACAGCACCTGGGCGCCGTTGGCCTGGTAGGCAAAGCTCACTCGATCAAAGCTGACTTGACCTTGCAGGGAGCGGCGTCCAGCGCCATCGGCAGCGAAGCCAGGCTCAGGCGTGGCATCCATGATGGTCGCCAGTCGCTTGATGGCCACACGCATCTGCTGAACTTCCTGCCACAGGGTAGACAGCTTGATGATCGGCGCATTGACACGGCCAGATAGCATATTGAACGCAATCAGGCCGCCGACAGTCAGGTTGCCGTCGATCACCTGCATGGCACCCACGCCCAACAGAATCACCGTCAGCGCCTTGCTGGCAAGATTGGTCAGCTGGTTGGTCCAGTTGCCAGTGTGGCCCGATTCGAATGACGACACGGCAAAGCGCACCAACCGCTCCTCCCAGCGGCGCTGCCAGCTTGCCTCCACCGCCTGGCTCTTGAGCGTTTCCATCGCGCCAACGGTTTCCACCAGGAAGGCCTGGTTGTCGGCGCCCAGTGCGAACTTGTCCTCCAGCTTCTTGCGCAGCAACGGGCTGACGATATAGGACGCACCAAAGAAGATCGGCAGGAAGGCGACGACGATGAGCGTCAGCAGCGGGCTGTAATAGAACATCACCGCGAGGAACACCAGCGCGAAGACCAGGTCGAGCCAGGCGGTCAGCGCCTGGCCGGTGAGGAAGTTGCGCGCAGTCTCCAGTTCGCGCGTCGCGGCGATGATGTCGCCTGCGCGCCGCGACTGGAAAAACGACATGGGCAATCGCATCAGATGCTGAAACAGGCGTGCGCCCAGCTCGACATCGACCCGTTGCGTGGTGTGCGTCAAGAGATAGTGGCGCAGCCCCGAGAGCACCGCTTCGAACAGCGCCACGCCGGCCAGCGCGACCAGCATCACCACAAGCGTGCTTTGCGAGCGATGGGTCAGCACCTTGTCGATCACCACCTGGAAGGCTAGCGGCGTCACCAGAGCAAAGATCTGGACAAAGAAAGACGCGAGCAGGACCTGCGCCAGCTCGGCCTTGTATTTGCCGATGGCGTGCCAGAACCACCCCACATCGAACTTGGGCGCGGTAGCCCCGCTTGTAGCGTCGGCTGTCGCGGTTACCGAGGCGACGCTCGGACTCGCTTCTACCCATGCGCCGGCGAAGTCCTCCGCAAACTCGGCTGCCGACACGGCGATTGCCTTTGCGCCGGCGCGCTGTACCAGCACGGTGTCGCTGACCCTGCCAACCAGGACCAGTTTTCCACCGGTGGTCAGCGCAAGCACTGGCAGCGGCGCGTTGGCCAGTGCTGACAGCGTGCCACTGACGCGTTTGGCCGTGAAGCCCAGATCCTGCAGGCCCCACAGCACGCGGTCGGGATCAAGGTCTTGGGCAATGTCCCACCGCCGCGCGAGCGCTTCTGCATCTGCGCGCCGCTCATGCAACGTGGCAAGCGCCGCCAGCATAGTCAGATTGGGTCGAAGCGGCGCGGTAGTCATGACCGCCCCCAATACCAACAGGCTCGAAAGAAGTGCTGCATTGTTACCATATCCGTCAAAAGTGGGTAAAGCCTTCCCAACACGGCCGTTCCTGACGGAGCGGCCGATGTGGTGGAATCGGTGAATGAGTTGTTAGCTGGTGTGGGGGTACCCCATCCCCAAGTCGACGACACTGGCCTGTGCGACCCGGTCCACGACATCGGTGAAAGTTTCCTGGTGCGGCGGCACGAATGTGATCGGTCTCGCCGCTGGGTCCGTCTCGGTATTCATCGCCTGCACGAACTGGAGCACCATGCGCTGTACGATCTCGCTCTCGGTGGGCGGCGGGAATGCGGAAGGCATATGGGAATCGGTTGACGCCTCGTGGGCGACGGCGAGCTGCGCGACCGCATCCGCGGCGAATGCGTGGTCATCCTGCAATTCAGGGACCGCCCCGACGCATAATTCCTCGGAGTAGAGCGCGAAGATGGGCAGCGGCACGTCCTTGCCAGCGAACATCACGTCGGCCGCCTCGCTTTTCGTGCCGTCCGTGTGTGTCACTTCGACTGTGCCAAATACGACGTTGTCGTGGTCGACGTGCGACTCGCCCTTGCGCTCCAACCCGATGGCCACAATGCCTGCCTGATCCAGGGTCTTATGTTCTGACTGGCTGAATTCACCGTCGCCGTTGGCATCCTGCACCACCTTGAGTCGACTCCAGGCAGCATCCTCGTTGCTGATCTTGCCGTCGTGGTTGCTGTCGAACGTGGCCAGCGCTTCCAGGTCCGTCTTTGTCCCGGGCGCGAAATTGGTCAGCCGGGTCTCTTCGACGGAAATCAAGCCATCCCCATCCGCATCGAAGCCCAGCACCCCATCGGTGGCCGCGGCCCAGCCGATCTGCTCGGTCTGGCCGTCGTGGTTGACGTCCGCCTGGACGCGAGACTGGTCGGCAGCGATCAACTCTGCCCCATTCCCGTTCAGGTCCAGCACAATCGGTGTGAAGCCGCCGCTGGCATTGGTTCCCTTGTGCGTGGCGTTGACGACCACATCGGTATAGGCGCCCTGTGCATCCTGAATGCGGATGGTGAAATTGTCCGCGCCGTTGTAGGGATCGCCGCGGTGGCTGATGTACTGCCAGTAGTCCTGTGTGCCAATCAAATACTGGGCGAGTACGGTCTGGTCAGGACGCAGGTAGCCCGTCGCCGTGTCGACGTAGGCATTCGCGTAGGCGTGTCCGTGTTGTGGGCCCTGCGCAATCGAAATCACGATGGCGGCCGAATCCCCGTCGGGGTCGTAGGCGATGATGCGCCCCATCTGCCGCTGGGTGTCATCGCGATCGTAGAAAATCGTGTTGGCTTCCACGGTGGCGCTGTCTCTCAGGCCTTCGACCGAATCGATCTGGGTCAATGCGAGAGGCTTCAGCATGCCGTTCTGGTAATGCTGCGGCGTATACACGGCATGATTCGCATCGTAAAGCTGACCTTGCGCCGCCAACGATTTAGCCAGCGACTCATCGTAAAGAGGCTGGAAATAGTTCGGTTCCGGCTGGAAGGCCAGACCGCCCTCCGATGACGCATAGATGGGCTCCGCGCCATTGAGCCCAGAGGTTCGTCCAATCATCGGGGATGGGCCATGATAGTAGCCAAAGATCGGCCGGCCGTACTCAATGGCCTCGATCACGGGCGCCTTGTTGACGTGAGCGACTTCCAGATAGGCTGTGGCCCAGGTCTGGCCACCATACGGGTCGGAGACCAGGTACTGGAAAGAAGCCTGGCCATAGAAATCGGAATCTGGCGTGAAGCGCACCTGCCCGTCAGGCTGAATCTCGACTATGCCGTGGTGGGCATGGGCAACCTGGGCAATCGCCAGCGCATCTCCGTCGGTGTCGCTGTCATTGGCCAGGAATTGCGCCGTGTTGATAATGAACGGCGTGTTCTCGTAGCCCCAGAAGCCATCATCGACCGCGACCGGCGTCGTGTTGATCTTCTCCAGGTTGACCGTGGTGGTGGCCGTGGCAAATCCACCGGCGCCATCGGCGATGGTGTAGGTGAAGTGCCCCGCCGCGCCGGGATAGCCGCCATAGCCGGGATCCGGCAGGAACGTGACCGAGCCGTCGGCGTTCAGGCGCACAGTACCGTGCTCGGCATCCGCGACGCCAACGATGCGCAGGTCGCCGTGCGGATTGTCGATGTCAAAATCATCGGCCAGCAGCGCCGCAGCGGTCATGGTGATGGCCACACCCTTGCGGCCGTCGACAATGTTGTCGTTGGCAATCGGGGCGTCGTTGACCGGTGCCACGTGGACGGTAGCTGTCGCGTTCGAGACGCCACCGACCCCATCGCTCACCTCGTAGGTAAAGCTGGCGTCGCCAAAGAAATCCTGGTCGGGCACAAAGCGAATGGAGCCGTCCGGGTTCAGCGATACGGTGCCATGGCTGGCATTGCCCACCTTGGTGATGGCGAGCGCATCGTGCGGATTGTCCACGTCGCGGTCATTCGCGAGCAGTGCGGCCTGCACAATGGTCAGCGCGGTATCTTCGCTGCTTGCGATGACATCGTCCGTCAGCCGAGGGGCATCGTTCACGGGCGCCAGATCGATATCGACCCGGCCGGTCGTCTTGGCCCCGTGTGGATCGGCTACCGTGTACTCGAAGCTGGCGGCCCCGAAATAATCCGCCTCTGGGATGAACTGGGCCGAACCATCCGGGTTCAGTCGCACCTCTCCATGTAGCGCATTGCCCACCGCCACCAGCTTGAGCGAATTCTGCGCATCATCGACGTCCCGGTCATTGGCCAGCAGGCTCGCGGCGGTAAAGGTCGCCGCCTCATCCTCAGTGCCGCCGAACTGCTCGCCGGTGATGATGGGCGCGTCGTTCACCGGCGCGAGGTCCACGGTCACCAGGCCTTCCGTGTAGCCGCCGGCGCCGTCCGTCACGGTATAGAAGAAGGTCGCAGTACCGTAGAAGTCCTGCTCGGGCACGAAGCGGATCTGGCCGTCCGGCAGCAGCTCGACGGTGCCGTGCTGGCCGGCCCTCACCGAGAACACATTCAGGTCGCTGCGTGGATTGTCGACATCCCGGTCGTTGTTGAGCAGCGCCGCCTGCTGGATCAGCAGCACCGTATCCTCGTCGGTGCTGACGGTCTCACCGGTGACGACCGGGGCATCGTTGACCGGGCGGATCTCCAGGGTGACGGTGGCCGGCGTCAGGCCGCCATTGCCGTCAGACACCCAATAGGTGAAACTGGCCGGCCCGAAGTAGTCGTGATTGGGCAGGAAGCGGACGTTGCCGTCCGCGTCCAGCTTCACCAGCCCGTGCTGGGCCTCGGAGACCGCCACGATACGTAGCACATCGCCCACCGTGGGCGAATCGACGTCGTAGTCGTTGGCCAGCAGCTGTGTCGAGGTCAGCAGGATCCCTGTGTCTTCGTCGGAAGCGACGTTCTCGCCCGCGGTGACCGGCGCATCGTTGACCGGGGCGATGTCCAGGTTCACCCGGCCCATCGATTGCAGGCCATACTGGTCTTGCACGACGTAGCGAAAGCGGGCGGGGCCCCAGTAATCGGCGTCCGGGGTGAATCGGATGCGTTGCACGCCATCGGCATCGATGGCCAATGACACGGTACCGTGCTCGGCACCATAGACCGAGATCAGGCGCAGCGGCTGCGTGACGGTGTTCTTCGTGGTGTCGTTGGCCAGGATGATCGCGGTATCGATGACATAGCGCGTGTCCTCGACCCCAGTCACGTGCTCGTCGTTCACGTCGGGAGGCGCCAGGCGGACATCGTCGCCAGCCGGCGGTGGCTGGGGCGCGCTGTCCTGCGACGGGACGGCGCCACTGGCCGCCGGGATCGGCTCCTCGACATGAGGCACGGACGTGACCTGTTTCGGGGTAATCGCCACCGTCAGCACATCAGCGATGCTATCGGGCTGAGTCCGCGTGCTGGCCGGCAGGGAATCGACCGGGACGGGCACAAACGCCGGTACCGCCGGCGGGGCTGTGGTTGGGCCAGACGTTTGCCCGTCCGCCGGCAGGTGGCTGATGGTGTTGTTCGCGACCGTATCGACGTTACCGGCGCCCAGTTGACTGTTGTCCACCAAAGCGGCATCGGCCGGGACTGCCACCGCACCGATGCCCACGCCGATCAGCGCACCGATACCGGCGAGGGGGCTTTGGGCGCTCTTGATCCACTCGTCACGGACGGCCGCGAAGGCGTCGGCGGCCGTCGCCGGCGGCGCGCTGGTGAGACGCGGATCATTCTGCCGGATGGTGGCTACCGTCTGCGGCTGGCTGGCGCTGGTCTGGCCGGATGAAGCCAGCCGCGAATCGCTTTGGTCCACGCTGGTTTGCGTGGTCTGACCGACATCCGACTGCGCTGCACCGCTGCTCACGCGAATATCGTCCGCGGCGATCACGTCCTCCGCCAGGGCCTGCTCATGCCGGCGGTCGCTTGCCGTACGGACCTGGTCGCTACCCTTGTCCACGCCCATCTCGCCACTGGCGTTATCATTGGCAACACCGCCGTGCGTGTGGCCCGCCTCGCCCGCATAGTCGTGGGTGACCACCGCGTTGAGAACGGTCTCGCCGCCTTCCTTGGCGTGCAACATGCCGGCAAAGGCATCGACCTTGCCATCCCCATCGATATCGGCAAATGCGGCCTGGTAGTAATTGCCACGCACGTCAGCGGTCAGATGCTGCTCCGTGATCGCGAGGGCGCTGCCATCTGTCGCGCGCAGCACGGGCGGCACACTGGTGAAGTCCAGGCTGGCGATCCCGCGGTCCAGGAACGAGGCGAACTCGCCGTCGGCGGTCTGGCCATTGCGGTTCACATCCAGCCAGATGCCGAGGGCCTTGAAGGCCGGGTCGTCGGCATCAAGCCTGCCGTCATGGTTGACGTCGAGCCACTGCAGGCTGTTGCGCGCGTGCGCCGCAGCCGCGTCCGGATCGTTGGTCAGGATCTCGTTCTGCCCGATGACGCCGTCGCCGTTCAGGTCGATCGACAGGATCCCTTGGTTGGCCTGCACCCAGTCGGTCTGCTCGATGTAGGCATCCAGATCGACGTTTCGGCCGATACGGCCGGTGTTCACGCTGTCCGGCAGCTCCGGCTTGAGGTCGACCGTCAGCGCCGTGAAGTGCTGGTGGATGCCGTCGGCATCTGCTTCGGGCAGCGCGGCAGCATCGTCAGGCTGTTGCCAGTCCAGGTTGTGCAACTGCTGCGCGACCCGCGTCCGGTTTTCGTCAATGCTGCCTGTGGCCGGCGCCGTCAGTGCGCCGTGCTCATTCATGGCTGCCAGCACAGTCTCGGCTTCCCATGCTGGCACGACTGCCTTAAGCGCATGCGCCATGAATTCCTCTGCCAGGGACGCCAGGCCTTCCTGGTTGCGGCTGCCGGCGCTGTCGAAGTATCGCGTCTGCTCCTGCCCGTTCTCGTCGATCCACTTGAGGTACAAGTGACCGGGCGCAGCATGCCCAAAAGTCGCGGATTCGTTGCCCCAGTAACCATCCGGATCGTAGGCATAGCCGATGGTCGGCAGGCGCTGCGGAATGATGGCATACAGCGGATTGCCGTCGGCGTCGACCTGGCTGGCCAGCGACTGCTGCATCCCATTGACGAGATTATCGAGCAGCTTCGTCGGCGTGGCGCCACCCTGCTCGGTGTCGACGGTGGTCAGCACGTGAATGCTGCCATCCGGGTTCCAGACTGCCGTGGCCTCGCCTTCGAGGGTCGGCAAGTCCTTTTCGGACAGGAAGGTGCCGATATAGGCCACCGCAACCGCAGCGAAGGCAACAGGACCGGACCAGCTTGAGTAGGCTGCTGTGGTAGACAGTGCAGAGGCGACCACGGCCAACGACGCGCTGGCTATCTGGAACCCGTTGCCGTCATCGATGGCGATGGCGAGCGAAACAAGGCTTGCTGCAATCGCGAGGTAGCCGGCGTACTGGCCAACTTCGGCACCAAGTTCCATCAGCGAGCCGGCCGCCGGTGATTCCGACAGAAAGGCCGTGACACCTCGGTCCCGCAAAATTCCGGCGTAGATCGCCGCTGCCTGGCTTGCCAAGTTCAGACTCGAGGCTGCGACGCCGAGGCCGTCGCCATCCTGGATTGCCGTGACCAAATTGAGACCGGCCGCCAACGCATTCAGCCCTGAGGCAGTGCCGCCGGGCAGACCATTCAGTCCCGTGGCCTTGTCCAGATTCGCAAGAAGTGCCGCGGCGGCAACGACAATGGTTTTGGTATCCCCGGACTCGATCGCCTGAAGCAGCGACAGCATGCTTTGTATCGCACCCAGGCCACTTTGGTCCGCCACGGCGTCGGGCCGCTCATCTCCCGCGCCGGGGTCATGAGCGCCGCCCTGCAACCCCGGATCGTAGGTGTCGTCAGGATAGACAGGAATACCGTTCACCTCGCCGATGGGCGTCAAACCGAGTACCGTCGCAGGATCCGGAGCTGCATCAGGAATCGGCTCAAAATCAGTACCGGCCGTGCCGTAGTCATCCATCAGGCTTGTGGCATATCCGCGATCGGCCATCGCAGTGTCAAGCTCACCAAGCAAGGTGCGTGCATGCTCAGGCGAGATATCCCCATTCCGGACGGCCTGCTCTACCTGCTGGGCCATGACGGCAGACGTCAGTAGATCGGCGGGGACCTTGACGACCACGTACTGCTCCGGGTCAAGCCCTTCAGGCAACGCCGCATCACTGATGAGACCGTTTCGTCGAAGCTCGTCCACCATGGGGTCGTTCTTGGGATACGCGGCGCCGCAGAAGAAATCGCCCGGCTGGGTGGTGTCCCCGGCCTTCTCCTTGGCCAGGTCCCACATCTTTCCCATGGCACCATTGACGCCGGCATGCCCTGTGGCGTCGGGAATCGGGAACACCTTTCCCTGCGCCATCCCCATCAGAGTGCCCAATGCGGAATTGCACGCCATGTTATTGCTGGCGTTGTTCGGCGTCATCCAGTCAGCCAACAACGGCAGCGCGCTCTTGATGGAGTCTCCTGCTGCACCTGCCATGCCTTTGAAGGTGCTGGTGTCCCACTCGGTATGGCCGTCGTCGTAGTAGATCTTTCCATCCAGTTTCACCGGAGTAGCGGACTGAGGCTGCAGCTTGTTCTCGTTGGCAAAGTGCTGGAACTCGCCGGCCCGGGCGTTGAGCGCGTCACGGGTAATTTCAAGCTGCTGGCGCTCCAACGCCGACAGGTTTGAACTATTGCTTAGCCGACGTTCGTACTGCTTCGCGATGTCGTAGCCTTGCTTGGCGGTGTCGAGGAAGTCGTTGTACTGTTTGACTGCCGCGAGTTCATTGAGACCGGCCCGGGCGATTTGTACCGTTGTTGATCCCTTGTTTCGCAAGAGGTCATCTACATTTTCCTTCGCCTTTACAAGTTGAGCACGCAGCTGCGCTTCTTGGCTGCGCCACTGTGTAATTGGTCCAGCCATCACTTATCTCCAAGCTTCAGCGCAATGCAATCGTCCAGCGTCGGATGCCAAGCCTCGAGTTTGCTGGCGAGCGCGTCGCTGTCAGGCCTCCCCGATTGATTTCTCAGCTTCCACAAGGCATCTCTGGGGTCCGAATGGCTGCTGTACTTGCTGGCCTGGGTTTTCCAGCAGTAGTACCGCGTCCAGTCCTTGGCGCTGGTCAACTCTTGCCGGGTGACGTAAGCCGAAATGGAGACGGCACCATCGTATCCAGCGCGAGCCGCCTTGACCGACGCCTCGAACCCTGCCTGCACGTCCTTTGGAAATCCCTGAATGCCGGTCATGAGGAAGAAGCCGACACTGCTCAGGCATCCTGGATGTTCGAGTTCCGTGCCCCGACGCCAATACGCCAAGGCTTGATCCCGATACATGGCCCGTTCATCGTCCGACCCCGTGTTGCTGAGTTCCGGGTACAAACACATCGCGCCGGCGTCCCCACTCTCAGCCAGCTGGGAGAGGCGAGCCAACGGCTTTCTTATCTCATAGCGAATGCCGGTTGACGGCTGCAGGATTTGCAAGGTGATGTAGGCCAGTTCGTAGCCATCCCTCGCCATGGCGAGCCAGTCAGCTTCACGGCGGTTGGTACCATCCTTCCCCATATACTTGGGCGTCCCCGTGTTCCAATCGCGAATCTCGTTGAACAAATCTCTCTCGTATTGCGCGCGGGTCTTGGCCGGAAGGACTGCCGCCTTGGCATGGTCAAAGGGCGGAAGATCATGTCGCTCCCGCGAGTAGATATACAGCGCCATCCCACCGAGCAGGACAATGACACCTGCGATCAGGGCTACCTTGCCCAAGCCCTTCAGTAGTCTTTTCATGCCGCTAGCCTTCCAGGTTCATACGACAATGTGTTCACGGTTCGCGCTCTCGCCCCCCTTGCTAGTTCGGCACCGTAACGAGACCGCGTTCCGCCCGCAATAGGGGTTTTGTGAATTCACGTTTATTCACTTCTCTTGCGCCAGGGCCGGCATCCGCCGATAGGCAAGCGAGCGGCAGTCATGGCAAAGCTTAATCAGCTGGGTTTCGGCATGGTGTCGAGCCGCTACGGCCAGGACTGAACGCAGATGAAATCTGCCTACCGACTTCCAAGCAGACTTTTCGGAGAAAATCGGATGTTCTATGCCTCTATTAGGACTCGCGCAGCGCCGGCAGCGCTCCCGCTGCACGAGTCGCCGGCCACGCAGCGTGGCCAATCGCAAGGAAGCCGAACGGCTGATCCTGTGGGCGCTCGTCGAGCGCAAGCGTCCGCTGTCGTCGCTCACTACCGGGGACGCAATGGCCTACCGCGCCTTTCTACGCCGGCCGACCACCCCCTTTCGCGAGCCTCAAGGTGCGCGGCAGCGCGGACAGCGCCGCTGGATGCGTCCCGTGCGCTGGCGCGTCGTCACAGTCTTGATAAATCAACTTATTGACTGAATAACCGCTAATTCAGCACTTCTTCACAGGAAATACCCTATGTTTCCGTCAAGACATAAGTAATGATCTTGACGTATAACCAGGCATCAACCATAGTCCGTCCAGCCTAAGGCCAGGGGCCGGTCCGCAAGCCCTTGCCGCTGTTGAGCGTTCAAAAGAAGACTGGTGAAGGAGACATACAATGCAGCACATTGATGTACAAAAGCTGGCCGACAACGCCCGCTTTAACCGATTCCATGCGCGTGTCCTGGCCTGGTGCCTGCTGGTGATCATCATCGACGGCTATGACATCGCCGTTGCGGGTGCCGCGTTGCCTTCGATCATGAAGGAGATGGGCGTCACCGCGTCGACCGCCGGCTTCATGGCGAGTTCGGCGCTGTTCGGCATGATGTTCGGCGCTATTTTCCTGGGCGCCCTCTCCGACAAGATCGGACGACGCTGGACCATCTCGCTGTGCGTGTTCCTGTTCAGCGTGTTCACCGCGGCCGCGGGCCTGACCAGCGATCCGGTCACGTTCAGCGTGATGCGGTTTATCGCCGGCCTTGGCATCGGCGGCGTCATGCCCAACATCGTCGCGCAGATGACGGAATATTCGCCGCGCAAGATCCGCAGCTTCATGACCACGGTGATGTTCTCCGGCTATGCCATCGGCGGCATCCTGGCCGCGGTGATCGGCAAGCAGTTCATTGCCGGGTTTGGCTGGCAGATCGTGTTCTTCGCGGCCGGCGTGCCGGTGCTCCTGATCCCCTTCATCCTGAAGACGATGCCGGAGTCGCTGTCGTTCCTGGTGTCGCGCCAGAACGAAAAGGACCTGCGCGCCCTCGCGCAGCGCATCGACCCGCACCTGCGCCTGGATGCCGGCGCTACCTTCCGCGTACCGCAGCAGGACCGCGCAGCCGGCGTGCCGGTGGCGCGCCTGTTCCAGGACGGGCGTGGCTTCAGCACGGTCATGTTCTGGATCGCCTTCTTTACCGGCCTGTTCATGGTCTATGCGCTCAGCACCTGGCTGACCAAGCTGATGGCGATGTCGGGCTACAGCCTGGGCTCGGCCCTCAGCTTCGTGATCGCGCTGAACGTGGGCGCGGTGGTCGGTGCGATCGGCGGCGGCTGGCTGGCCGACCGGTTCCATATCAAGTGGGTGCTGGTGGTGATGTACCTGCTCGGCGGCGCGTTCCTGTACCTGATGACGTTCAAGACCTCGACCGAGATGCTCTACCTGCTGATCGGCGCGGTGGGTGCCTGCACTACCGGCGCGCAAATCGTCGCGTATGCATACAGCGGCCAGTTCTATCCGGTGTCGATCCGTTCGACCGGCGTAGGCATGGCTTCGGGCATCGGACGGCTCGGCGCCATCGCGGCACCGGTCCTGATCGGGCTGATCGTTTCGCTGCAGCTGCCGCTGGCGCAGAACTTCCTGGTCATCGGCGCGGCGGGGATCGTGGGTGCACTGGCCCTGGCGTGCATCAACCATCGGCTGTCGGCATCGGCGCAGCATGCCGATGCGGGGGCAAGCGTGGCCCCCGCATCGGTGGTGCCGGGCGTGGCTGAAGCGCGAACCTGAGACAGTCTTGCTGGCGAGCGGCGCGACGGTGCGCCGCTGGAAATAGAGGGCGGGCCCGGCACAATGCCAGGGCCCGCTTCTTCTTTGAGGTCAGTCGACCGCGTCGACGATAAAACGGCGGGTAATAGTTACGCCGGCCCGCACGCGGCGATGCCGGACCGCCCAGACGACCGCACGCATGGCCTTGCCACCGTGGGACTCGACCATGCGCGTACAGCGCTCCAGCGTCGCATCGTCAGGGAAATAGCGAAGCTCGGCGGCACTGCCCAGGATCACCGCAATATCCAGCGCGGATTGCTGGCGCATGGCCAGCGACAGCAGGCGGCTGAGGCGGCGTGTCACCGCATTGGCGTCGCCGGGCCATTGGCGCCTTGCCTCGGCCTGGATAGTCCGGGCCGCGGCGCGGATGCGATGGAGCATATCGGCGATGCCCATTTCCGGTTGGGTGGACCGGTGGGTTCGCGCGGCTTGTGCCACTTCCATGTCTTGTGTCCCAGCGAGCCTTTGTAGCAAGAGCCCGAAGAATACTAGGTATGCGTCATCTATACGTCAATATCATTACTCATATTTACTGAAATATCCGATACCAGGCTAGGTTTTTCCTGCCAAACAGCAGAAATAATAATCAATATCTTTGCGCAAATGCAGCAGAAGAGGACGACAACACACATCCAGGCCGATTCAGGCTCGGACCAGGGCCGCGCCACCCCACTCTTCGCAGCGCGCACGTGTGTGCTCCGCGCCGCCTTAGAATAGGCACACCCATGGCAAGCCCACGGCGGCCAGTGTCAAACCCACACCATGACCAAACCAGATCCCACGTACGACCCGTCCGACGCATCCGTCCATAACCGGCTGTTCTTCCGGCTGTTCCAGGCCGGCAACACGCTGGACCGGCAGACCAGCAAGTCGCTCGGCATCACTACCGTGCAATGGTCCGTGCTGGGCGCGCTGTCGCGACCGCAGGTATCCGAAGGCATGTCGTTCTCCGAGCTGACGGAATACCTTGTGGTAAGCCGGCAAAGCCTCGATGGCGTGCTCAAGCGGCTGGAGCGGGAAAAGCATGTCCAGCGTGTGGCCGACACGGTGGACCGCCGCGCCAAGAAGGTCGTGCTGACGGCGAAGGGGCGAGAGTTCTGGAACGGCCTGCAACCCAGGATCTATGAGTTCTACCGCCAGGCACTGGCGAGTTTCGGCTTCGACGACAAGGTTTCGCTGGTCCATTTCCTGAACCAGCTCAACGCCGGCCTGGCCGGCGTCCATATGGAGGCGGCCCCCGGCGCGCACGCGCCGGAGGAACCGGCACGGTCCGCGTAGGCGGGCCCCGGTCGCGACGCTCGACACCGCCAGCAACGACATCCGTAGCGCCGCCGACACCCGCCGGGCTATGACAAAATAAGCCACGCACCGCCCCGCTTCCGTACCGCCTTTCCCGTCCCGCGACATTGACCCAGTTCACCGCCACCGTCCCGATTTCACTGGTCAACGGCTTCCTGTCCGGTGCCGACCCTGCCGCCATGGCGCGGCTGGCGGAGCGCGCCGGGATCCCGAGCGGCCTGTTGCAGGCGCCGGCCGCGCGCGTGACCGAGGAACAGTTTTCCACGCTCTACCGCGAACTCGCGATGGAGCTGGACGACGAGATGCCCGGCATCTTCAGCCGGCCGCTGCGCAACGGCACGCTCAAGTTCCTGTGCCTGAGCCTGCTGGATGCGCCGCGGCTGGAGGTGGCGCTGCACCGCTTCGGCCAGTTCTTCCACCTGATCCTGGACGACTTCCGGCTCGAGTCCGGGCGCGAGGACGGCTTCGGCGAGGTCGTACTGCATGCCGACCCGGCCGGCCCCGGCGTCAGCGCGCTGGGCAGCGAGCTGATGCTCAAGCTGGTCCACGGCGTCGCCTCCTGGCTGATCGGCAAGCGCATCCCGCTGGCCCGGGTGGAGTTCGATTTCCCGCGGCCGCCACGCGCCAGCGACTCCCTTTACCTGTTTCCCGGCCCGGTGCAGTTCGGCGGCCGCCAGACGCTGCTCAGGTTCGACCACGCCTACCTGGACATGCCGGTGCGCCGGCGCAAGGCCGACCTGCAGAAGTTCCTGGCGCGCGCGCCCGAGGACTGGATCTTCGTTGCGTTCGAGGAACAGATGGTGTGCCACCATGTGCGCCAGTACCTGGCCGACTGCCTGCCGGCGACGCCGACCATCGAAGCGGTGGCGCAGGACCTGCACTTCTCCGTGCGCACGCTATGCCGGCGGCTTACCGCCGAGGGCACCACCTTCCAGGCGATCAAGGACGAGGTCCGCCGGGATATTGCCATCCAGCGGCTGACGCGCACCACGGACGCGATCGCGGAGATCGCCTTCGACATCGGCTTTGACAACCCCACCGCCTTCCATCGCGCCTTCCGCAACTGGACCGGCAGCACGCCCAAGGCCTACCGGACCATGCCCGCACACCCCTGACAAATCCTGCCACCAGGCCTGGCGGCGCCGGCCTGTGGGCATCGCCGCGCGCCGGCTTATGAACGGCGGCAGATTTCGTCAATGAATGGGCAGCTTTGGATAGCCGCGCCCGGTGCTTCCCGCGTTACGATGACGTATCGGCCCGAGTTGCGGGCCAGGCGCCATGACCTGCGCGCCACCCAGGAACAAGCGTACAGACGTACAGACAGGAGACATCCATGACCTACCGTGCCCCGCTCAAAGACATGCTGTTCGTGATGAACGAGCTCGCGGGTCTTGACGCTGTCAGCCGCCTGCCCGGCTTCGAGGAAGCCACGCCGGAAACGGCCGGGGCCGTGCTCGACGAAGCCGCCAAGTTCAACGAACAGGTGCTGGCGCCGCTCAACCGCACCGGCGACCTGGATCCGAGCAGCTGGAAGGATGGCGTGGTCACCACGACCCCCGGCTTCAGGGACGCCTTCCGCCAGTTCGGCGAAGGCGGCTGGCAGGGCGTGCTGCATCCGCAGGACTTCGGCGGCCAGGGGCTGCCCAAGCTGATCGCCACCGCCTGCATTGAAATGCTGAACAGCGCCAACCTGTCGTTTGCGCTGTGCCCGCTGCTGACCGACGGCGCCATCGAAGCGCTGCTGACGGCCGGCTCGGACGAACAGAAGGCCAACATCCTGCCCAGGCTGATCAGCGGCGAGTGGAC
The DNA here is from genome assembly GCF_016894385.1 of Cupriavidus oxalaticus. Taxonomy (NCBI): domain Bacteria; kingdom Pseudomonadati; phylum Pseudomonadota; class Betaproteobacteria; order Burkholderiales; family Burkholderiaceae; genus Cupriavidus; species Cupriavidus oxalaticus. The sequence continues at coordinate 1,267,003 of NZ_CP069811.1, read as the reverse complement.
CGGCACCATGAACCTGACCGAGCCGCAGGCGGGCTCGGACCTGGCCGCGGTGCGCACCCGCGCCGAGCCGCAGGGCGACGGCACCTACAAGGTCTTCGGCACCAAGATCTTCATCACCTACGGCGAGCACGACATGGCGAAGAACATCGTCCATCTGGTGCTGGCCCGCACGCCCGACGCGCCCGAAGGCGTCAAGGGCATCTCGCTGTTCATCGTGCCCAAGTACCTGGTCAACGCCGACGGCAGCCTGGGCGAACGCAACGACGTGCATTGCGTGTCGATCGAGCACAAGCTCGGCATCAAGGCCAGCCCGACCGCGGTGCTGCAATTCGGCGACCACGGCGGCGCCATCGGCACGCTGGTGGGCGAGGAGAACCGCGGCCTGGAGTACATGTTCATCATGATGAACTCGGCGCGCTTCGCGGTCGGCATGCAGGGCGTCGCGGTGTCCGAGCGTGCCTACCAGCAGGCCGTGGCGTATGCGCGCGAGCGCGTGCAAAGCCGCCCGGTCGATGGCTCGGCGCGCGAAGCCGTCGCCATCATCCACCACCCCGACGTCAAGCGCATGCTGATGACGATGCGCGCGCTGACCGAAGGCGCCCGCGCCGTCGCCTACGTGGCGGCCGCCGCCAGCGACACCGCTCACCAGCATCCGGACGAAGCCGTGCGCAAGCAGAACCAGGCGTTCTATGAATTCCTGGTGCCGGTGGTCAAGGGCTGGAGCACCGAGCTGTCGATCGACGTCACCAGCCTCGGCGTGCAGGTGCATGGCGGCATGGGCTTTATCGAGGAAACCGGCGCGGCGCAGCACTACCGCGACGCCCGCATCCTGCCGATCTACGAAGGCACGACCGCCATCCAGGCCAACGACCTGGTCGGCCGCAAGACCGTGCGTGACGGCGGCGCGGTGGCGCGCGCGATCTGCGCGCAGATCGCCGAGACCGAGGCCGCGCTGGCCAAGCATGGCGGCGCTGCCTTTACCGCGGTCCAGGCGCAACTGGCCAATGGCCGCGCGGCGCTGGAAGCGGTGGTCGAGTTCGTGGTGGCCAATGCCAAGTCGGACCCGAATGCCGTGTTCGCCGGCAGCGTGCCGTACCTGAAGCTGTGCGGCATCGTGTTCTCGGGCTGGCAGCTGGGCCGGGCGATGCTGGCCGCGGAGGCGAAACGGGCCGAGGATCCGAACTTCCACGACGCCAAGATCGCCACCGCGCATTTCTTCGCACAGCACATCCTGTCGCAGGCAACGGCGCTGCGCGATGCCGTCGTCGGCGGTGCTGCGCCGGTCAATGCGCTGGCGGCGGAGCAGTTCTGACGGCGCTTCAGCGCGTAGCAGACACGAGCGGCCTCCGGGCCGCTTTTTTTCTGGCAGCGGCTGGGGGTGTTCCCCTACCGGTTTGCTGCCAACTCGCCGTCCAGCACCGTCAGGATGTGGTACGCGGCTTCCACCCGCGCCGGCACCGGCATGTTCTTGTTGCCGAGCATCACCAGCCCGATGCGTTTGGCGGGCACGAATACGACGTACGCACCAAACCCGTTGGTCGACCCCGTCTTGTTGACCAGCACATCGGCGCCCGGCGCCTGCGGCGGTTCCAGCCTGTCGACCTTGTTGGCCTCGAACACCATCTGCGGCGAGCTGCCCGCCAGGATGGCGCTGACCGGCGTCGGGTAGGCATACACCTCCCACCCCAGTCCCTGCACCATGCCGCCGACCTTGAAGTAGCCGGTGCGCGTGGTGGCGATGGCGCGCTGCAGCTTGTCATCAAGCCCCGCCGGCGACATGCTGGCTTCGACGAAGCGGATCATGTCGGCGGACGTCGTCTTCACGCCGTAAGCCTCGGAATCCAGCACCCCCGGTGTCACGCGGGTCGGCTTGTCGTCCTTGGTGTAACCCATCGCGTAATCGGCCATCAACGCCTTCGGCACCCGGACATAGGTGCGCTTCAGGCCGAACGCCGGAAAGAGGGTCTTCTCCATCAGGTCGTCGAACGGCTCGCCCAGGCTGCGTGCGGCAAGGTAGCCGAACAGGCCGATGCTGGGATTCGAGTAACGCCGATGGGTACCGGCCGCGTACGTTGGTCGCCAGGCCTTGAAGTAGTCGGTCATCGCCTGCGTATTGTTGACCGTCTCCGGAAACTGCAGCGGCAGGCCGCCGGCCGCATAGGTGCCAAGGTCTAGCAGGCTGGTCGTGCCCAAGGCGCTGCCGGCAAGCGCCGGCAGGTATTTGCCGGCGGGGTCCGACAGCGACATGGCGCCGCGCGCCTGCGCATAGCCCGCCAGCGTCGCGGTGAAGGTCTTGCTGACCGAGCCGATCTCGAACAGCGTCGAGTCGGTGACGGGCTTGCCGCCGCGCTTCGCCGTCACGCCATAGTTGAAGAAGTACTGCCTGCCGCCGGCCGTCACCGCGATGGCCATGCCCGGCACGTTGTGCGCCTTCATCATCGGCGCGATCGCCTCGTTGACGGCGCGCTCGAGCTGGCGCTGGTCGACCTTGTCGGCGGCGTATGTGGCGGGCGTGCACAGGAGGGCGGCGGCGGCAATCGCCGCGAGGCGCTTGGGGGCAAGGATTTTCATGTCGGGCAGTGGAAGGAATGTCGGCAAACCGCGAGGGACTATACGCGTCTGCGCGCGGCTTGCACAACGGCCGATGCGCCGCCCGTGCAGGCTTGTCCTGCGCTGCAGCTCCAGTTCAGCCCGCCACACCCGGGTTGAAGCCGAGCGCAGCGCTGACCACTCGCGCCTCGTGCCGCACGGCGGCGCCGACCGGCCCGTCGATGGACGGATCGAAGCCGCCGGTGGCGCCCAGCGCCGTCAGCACCGCGCACACGCGGCCGGTGTAGTCGCGTACCGGCGCGGCCACGGCGCTGATGCCGGTCAGGTTGGTGTCGCGCACCCAGGCGCAGTCGTCCGCCTGCACGGCGCGGCGCAGCGCGCCGATCGGGTCGTCCTGGTCGAGCGATGCCAGCCGCGCCGGGCTGGCCTCTGCCAGTTCTTCCGCCGCTTGCGCCTGCACCCGGGTTTCGTCCAGCAGGCCCAGGAATACGCGGCCGGTGGCGGACCACAGCAGCGGCATCACAGACCCTGCCCGCACGTTCACCGTGACCGGCAAGCCCGGTTCTTCAAAACGCATGATGGTCGGGCCCTTGTTGCCCATCACCGCGACAAAGCACGTCACTTCCAGCGTCTCGCGCAGCCGCACCAGCGAGGCTTCGGCCAGCCGGATCGGGTCGGCCTGGCGCATCGCCGCCATGCCGATCTGCAGCGCTTCGTAGCCGAGGTGGTACTGCTGGGTACCGGATTCCTGCGCAACCAGCCCCTCTTCCAGCAGGCTGACCAGGTAGCGGTGCACCTTGGCCGGGCTTTCGTCGATATGCGCGGCCAACGCGGTGAGGCTGGCACGCCCGCCCAGCCGGGCCAGCCCCTTGAGCACCGCCATGCCCGTGACAGCGGACTGCACGCGCTGGCGGCGCTCCCGCGTGCGGGGCGAGGCGTCGGCAGGCGTTTCGGAAGCAGCGGGCTTGGAACGGGAGGCAGGCATGGTGTCGATGATGTTGCGCGAGGGCAGGCAGATTAGGCCACGCCCGGGAGGGCGGTCAGCTTCAAGGTTAACCCTCATTCAATCATTACGCAATGCGTATAAGATTTACGCAAAACAGAAATCAACGGAGACAACCACATGCCCCGCCCCCTGTTGCCGCGCCTGGCCATCGGCGCGCTCGTCCTGCCCTTGCTGTCCGCCTTGCCGGCGTACGCCGCCGACACCTACCCCGCCAAGCCGATCCGCTGGATCGTGCCGTACGCCGCCGGCGGCGGCTCCGACTTCCTCGCACGCACCATCGGCCAGGGGCTGTCGACCAAGGTCGGGCAGCCGGTCGTGGTGGACAACAAGCCCGGCGGCAACACCGCGATCGGCGCGGCCGAGACGGCGCGCTCGGCCGCCGACGGCTATACCGTGCTGTCCGCCGACAACGGCACGCTGGTGTTCAACCCGGTCCTGTACAAGACGCTTTCCTACCATCCGGGCAAGGACCTGGCCCCGGTCACGCTGCTGGGCCGCTTCCCGATGATCCTGGTGGTCGGCGCGAACAGCCCGGTGAAAAACGCGAAGGAATTCATCGCACAGGCGAAGTCCACGCAAGGCGGCGTCAACTATGGCTCCGCCGGCGCCGGCAGCCCGCACCACCTGGCGATGGAACTGCTGAAGGTCGAAGCCGGTGGCCTGCCGATGACGCACGCGCCATACCGCGGCGCCGCGCCCGCGCTGTCCGACGTGGCCGCCGGCCAGGTCGCCGCGATGATGGTCGACTACGCCGCCGGCGCCGGCTTTATCAAGGGCGGCAAGGTGCGGCCGCTGGCGGTGGCCAACGCCACCCGGCTGCCGCAACTGCCCGATGTGCCGACCTTCGCCGAACTGGGCTACCCGCGCGTGGAAGCCGCCGCGCTGGTCGGCATGGTGGTGCCGGCCGCCACGCCGCCGGACGTCATCAGCACGCTGAACAAGGACGTGGTCGCGGCGATCCGCGAGCCGGCGGTGAACAAGCGGCTGGTGGACTTCGGCGTGGAGCCGGTGGGCAATACGCCGGCGCAGTTCAGCGAGCTGTTGCGCACCGAGTCGGCACGCTGGACCAAACTGATCCGCGACCTGAAGATCACGCTGGACAACTGAGCCGGTATCGTTTTGAGGCCGTCCGGCCGGCCCGGACGGCAATGCTTTTGCAGGAGTACGCAGCATGTCCACCCCCTCCCCCGACACCGCGCGCGGCGGCTGTCCCGTCGACCATTCCGCCTTCACCGCTCCAAACGGCTGCCCGGTCAGCCACAAGGCGGCGCAGTTCGATCCGTTCGGCGACGGCTACCAGCAGGACCCGCCCGAGTACGTGCGCTGGTCACGCGAGCAGGAGCCGGTGTTCTACAGCCCCAAGCTGGGCTACTGGGTGGTCACGCGCTACGACGACATCAAGGCGATCTTCCGCGACAACCTCACCTTCAGCCCGTCGATCGCGCTGGAAAAGATCACGCCCACCGGCGATGAAGCCAACGCGGTGCTGGCCTCGTACGGCTATGCCATGAACCGCACGCTGGTCAACGAGGACGAGCCCGCCCACATGCCGCGCCGGCGCGCGCTGATGGACCCGTTCACGCCCGCCGAGCTGGCGCATCACGAGCCGATGGTGCGGCGCCTGGCGCGCGAATACGTCGACCGCTTTATCGACGACGGCCGCGCCGACCTGGTCGACCAGATGCTGTGGGAAGTGCCGCTGACCGTGGCGCTGCATTTCCTGGGCGTGCCCGAAGAGGACATGGACCTGCTGCGCCAGTACTCCATTGCCCATACCGTCAACACGTGGGGACGGCCCAGGCCGGATGAACAGGTCGCGGTCGCGCATGCCGTTGGCAACTTCTGGCAACTGGCCGGGCGCATCCTGGACAAGATGCGCGAAGACCCGTCAGGCCCGGGATGGATGCAGTACGGCCTGCGCAAGCAGAAGGCACTGCCCGAGGTCGTCACCGACTCCTACCTGCATTCGATGATGATGGCCGGCATCGTCGCCGCGCACGAGACCACCGCCAATGCCTCGGCCAACGCCATCAAGCTGCTGCTGCAGCACCCCGACACATGGCGCGAGATCTGCGAGGATCCCTCGCTGATTCCCAACGCGGTGGAGGAATGCCTGCGCCACAACGGCTCGGTGGCGGCCTGGCGCCGGCTGGTCACGCGCGACGCGGAGGTGGGCGGCATCCGCCTGGCCGCCGGCAGCAAGCTGCTGATCGTGACCTCGTCGGCCAACCATGACGAGCGCCACTTCGCCGATGCCGACCTGTTCGACATCCGCCGCGACAACGCCAGCGAGCAGCTGACCTTCGGCTACGGCTCGCACCAGTGCATGGGCAAGAACCTGGCGCGCATGGAGATGCAGATCTTCCTGGAAGAGCTGACCCGCCGGCTGCCCCATATGCGGCTGGCCGAGCAGGTCTTTACCTACGTGCCCAACACGTCGTTCCGTGGCCCCGAGCACCTGCTGGTCGAATGGGACCCGGCGCAGAACCCGGAGCGCCGCAACCCCGCACTGCTGGCGCAACGGCAACCCGTGCGCATCGGCGAGCCGTCCGCGCACACCAGCGCGCGCACCGTGGTGGTGGCAAGCATCGCCCCTGCCGCCGACGGCGTGCTGCGGCTGCGGCTGGCCGCGCCGGACGGCAAGCCGCTGCCGCGCTGGGCACCGGGCTCGCATATCGACGTGGAGTGCGGCGATACCGGGCTGTCGCGCCAGTATTCGCTGTGCGGCGATCCCGACGATGCCGCCGCACTGGAAATCGCCGTGCTGCGCGAGCCCGCAAGCCGCGGCGGCTCGGCCTGGGTGCACGGCAGCGTCAGGGTGGGCGACCGCCTGCGCATCCGCGGCCCACGCAACCATTTCCGCTTCGACGAGGGCTGCGGGCGCGCCATCTTCATTGCCGGCGGCATCGGCATCACGCCGGTCAGCGCCATGGCGCGGCGCGCGTGCCAGCTCGGCATCGACTACGAGATCCATTACTGCGGCCGCTCGCGCCGGTCGATGGCGATGCTGGACACGCTGCAGGGCCTGCATGGCGAGCGCCTGCATCTCTATGCCGCCGACGAAGGCCACCGCGCCGACTTCGCCGCATTGCTCGCCACGCCGCAGCCGCGCGCCCACGTCTACGCCTGCGGCCCGCAACGGCTGCTCGATGCGCTCGCCGATGCCTGCGCGGCGTGGCCGGAAGACGCGCTGCGGGTCGAGCACTTCGTATCGCGGCTGGGCACGCTGGACGCATCGAAGGAGCAGCCCTTTACCGTCGAGCTGAAGGACTCCGGGCTGGTCATGGAGGTCCCCGCCGGCCAGACCCTGCTCGCGGCCCTGCGCGGCGCCAACATCGACGTGCAGAGCGATTGCGAGGAAGGCCTGTGCGGCTCGTGCGAAGTGCGCGTGCTGGCCGGCCAGGTCGATCATCGCGACGTGGTGCTGACGCGCACCGAGCGCGACGCCAACGACCGGATGATGGCGTGCTGCTCGCGTGCGGCCGGCGGATGCCGGCTGGTGCTGGAGCTGTAACGGCACCCAAGGCCCCGGCGCGATGTGCCGCCCGCTGCCCGTGGCGCGGTGCCGGGGTGTTGCGTCGTAGGACAACGCCTGACAACGGCAGCAAGGGGCTGGGGCTAAAGTAGCAGCGCAACAGGCTCCACCGACCCGCCCCCTTATGTGCCCTGCCCAACCCGCCCAGGCTGGCCCAACCGCCACGCCTCCCCGCCCACTCCGCCCACTGCCAGTCCTCGTTGCGCTGGCCGCCTCGTTGGCCATAGCCCTCGCCGCCACCGCCGCGCTGGCAGCGCCGCCGGTGGACGGTCCGCAGCTTTCCAGCCTGGCCACCCTGCTGCTCGGCACCGTGCGCGGCAAGCCGACCGGCATGACCGGCGTCACGCGGTTGACGGCCGGCAATGCCGACCGGGAATTGCGGATGGCCTGCCAGGAGCTGGTGCGCGCCGGCCCGCTGGACCTGGACGACACCACGCGCTTCGACGGCTGCGTGACCCGGCCCGGCAAGATCGTCGAGTTCCAGCTCAAGGTATCGGGGGTCGATGCCACGCGCGACGGCACGCGCGAGTACATGGCATCGGCCAAGCCGATCCTGGAGCGCGGCATCTGCCGCAATCCGGACGTGCCGGTGCTGGGCAAGCTCGGGGTGACGCTGCTGTACCACTACACCGCCGGACGGCAGTCGCTGGTGCGGCTGAATATCGCGCCGGACCAGTGCCTGCGCAAGTAGGCGGGCGCTGGCACGGCTAGCGCTTTTCCCCCTCCCCGAGGACCTCTTCGCAGACCGCCAGCCACGCGCGCGCCGCGTGCGACAGGTAGCGTCCGGGCGACCAGATGTGCGCCATGGCCCAGTCCATCGCGGGTTCGGTCAGGCGCGCCATGGCGAGCGTGTCCTGCCCCTGCAGGCGCTCGGCCAGCGGCTGCGGCAGGAAGGTGGTGCCCAGTCCCGCCGCCGCCATCGACGCCAGGAAATCCCAGTGGCCGCTGCGCGCCACCACGCGCGGCTCGATGCGCGCTTGCAGGAAGGCCTGGCTGAGCTTGCGCGTCAGCGAGAAGCCGTCGGTCAGCATCACCAGCGGCTCGTCGCGCAACGCGCCCAGCGTGACCGTGCGCCCCCGCGCCCACTTCGCCTTGCGCGGCCCGACCGCCCAGATCGGGTGCCGGCCGAACTCCCGGGTCTCCAGCGCGAGGCCGCTGTCGCCGGGCAGCACCGTGGCACCGACCTCCAGTTCGCCGCTGGCAACCAGTTGCTCGACCACCTGCCCGCCGTGCTCGTCCAGCGTCAGCTGCAGGTTGGGATAGCGCTGCCGGAACGCGCTGACCGCCGGCGAAAAAAACAGGTTGACCATCGGCGGGATGCCGACCGTCAGCTGCCCGCGGCCCAGCGATGACAGGTCGGCCACTTCCAGCGTGAGCCGGTGGACAACGCCCAGCGCTTCCTGCCCGCGTTCGTACACCACGCGCCCCACGTCGGTCAGGCGCACGCCCTTGCCTTCGCGGATCAGCAGCGGCTGGCCGACCTCGTCCTCGAGCTGCTTCACCATCTTGCTGATGGTCGACTGGGTGACGAACAGCGAACTCGCCGCCTGTGTGAAGCTGTGCAGGCGGGCGGTCTCGACGAAATAGCGCAGCGCGCGGATATCGATGGGCATGGGGTTCAGGCGGGACCGTGGCAGCACGCATCCATGAACAAAGCGAATGGCAAAGCCAATATTAGATTATTAAAGGAATGCGATGGGTTGGCGATAGGTTGGCGATAGGTTGGCTACACTTCGCCGCGGGTCAACCTGCCGATCCTGCTGATGGCCGCGATCGCTCCCGGTTACGCCGGCTACGGCACGCTGAACCCTACTGAGGCGCGCGCTCCGGTGCTAGATTGGAAAGGCTTGCTGGCGGCAAATGCCAGCGGCGCCTGACAACGCACACACCACACGACCCCACTACCGCGAGGAGCCGCGCATGTCCCTCCCCCACCTAGCTTCCGGACAGATCGCCAGCGTGCTGCCCCTGGGCACGCGCCTGGACCAGACTGTCACCCAAGCCCTGTTCAAGGAAGGCCCGCTGGAAGTGATGCGGCTGGTGCTGAAGGCGGGCAAGCATGTGCCGCCCCATGCAGTCGACGGCCCGATGACGGTGCAGTGCCTGGAAGGCGAAGTGCGCCTGCGCGTGGACGGCGCCGAACGCGGACTGCGCCAGGGCGACCTGCTCTACGTCGGGCCGGGCGTGCGCTATGACCTGACCGCCGACACCGATGCCTCGGTGCTGGTGACGATGGTGCTGCCGGCCGGCCGTTGACCGGCCTGGGGCCTGGGGTCTGGGGGCCAGGTATCAGCCCTGGCCGGAGGCCATGACGGCCAGCATGTCGTCAAGGATCGCCAGCGCTGCGGCGTAGTCGTACGCTTCGATCGCGGCTTCCAGCCCGGCCAGCAGGCCGGCAGGCACCGCCGCGGCCAGTGCGGCGCGATGCGCGGCGAGCGTCGAGCCGGCTTCGCTGGCGCCTTCGCGCAACTGCCGCCGCAGCTTGGCCATTGCCGGCGCGGCGGACTCGGCGGAAGGCTCGGTCAGCGATGACTGCGCAGGCGCCTGCGGCAGGTGCCGACGCAGTGCCGCGAGCAGGTCCGACATCGCCGCCTCCAGCACGGCAGCCTGCAGCGCGGCACCATTGCCGCCATCGCGCAGCGTGCATGCCAGCGCCGCGGCCGCGCGGGACACCGCCATCGCGCCCAGGTTGCCGGCCACGCCGGCCAGCTCGTGCGCAAGCTGCGCGGCCTCGCCCGCACGCCCCTGCGCGACCTGCGCGCCGGCATCGGCGTATCGGTCCCGCAGCCGGTCCCGCAGCCGCGCCAGCAGGCCACGGTAAGTCTCCGGCTGCCCGCCGGCGCGCGCGAGCGCACCCCCGGCATCCAGCACGCCCGTCGCGGCGAGCGCGCCCAGCCATGCCGGCCACTGCGGCGCCACGGCCGGCACCTCGCCGGCGCGGGTCAGCCAGCGATGCACGGTGGCAAAGAACACCGGCGGACTGATCGGCTTGGCGATATGGTCATCCATGCCGGCCGCCAGGCAGCGTTCGCGGTCCTCGGGCAACGCATTGGCAGTCATGGCGACCACCGGCAGCGCGGCAAGCCGCGCATCGGCACGGATGCGGCGCGTGGCCTCGACACCGTCCATCACCGGCATCTGCATGTCCATCAGCACCAGGTCATACGCCTGCGCGGCCAGCCGCTCCAGCGCAACCCGGCCGTTTTCGGCGGTGTCCGGCGTGATGCCGGCCTGCTGCAGCAGGTGTACCGCGACCTCGCGATTGATTTCATTGTCTTCGACCAGCAGCACGCGCCGCTGCGGCAGCGACCAGTTGGGGCCGGGTGCCGGGCCCTCCGGCTCGGCCGGCGGTGGCGTGCCGGGCTCGGCGGCCAGCACGCGCAGCGTGGCATCGAACAGCACCGAGGGACTGACCGGCTTCAGCAGCAGCGCTTCGAAGCCGCCCTGCTCGCCGGCGCGCATCAGCGCCTCGCTGCCGTTGGCCGTCACCAGCAGCGGCCGCGGGCGTGGCCCGCGCAGCCCCAGTCCGGCCAGTTCCGGTCGCACCAGCAGCGCCGGGACGCGCTCGCTGCCCGGCAGCAGCGACAGCTCGAACCAGAAGGTGCTGCCCTCGCCCGGCGTGCTTTCCACGCCCAGCGTGCCGCCCATCAGCTGCACCAGCCGCTGGCTGATCGCCAGGCCCAGGCCGCTGCCGCCGTAACGGCGCGTGGTCGAGCTGTCGGCCTGCTCGAAGTTCTGGAACAGGCGTCCGATCGCATCGGGCGCGATGCCGATGCCGGTGTCGCGCACGGCAAAGTGCAGCCGCACGCGCGGCAGGTCGTCGTCGCCAGTGCAGCGCGCCACGCGCACCACGATCTCGCCGCGCTCGGTGAACTTGACCGCGTTGGTGGTGAAATTGATCAGCACCTGGCGGATCCGCAGCGGATCGCCGCGCAATGCGTCGGGCACGTCCGGCGCAACCTCGACGATCAGCTCCAGCTGCCTGGCCGCGGCCCGCTCCGACACCAGGTCGCCCACGGTGCGCAGCACGCGCTCCAGCGAGAAGTCGATCTCTTCCACTTCCAGCTTGCCGGCCTCGATCTTGGACAGGTCGAGGATATCGTTGAGGATGCCCAGCAGGTGCTGGCCCGAGCGCTGGATCTTCTCGACATAGTCGCGCTGCTTGCGATCGAGCTGCGTGCCCAGCGCCAGATGGGCCATGCCGATCACCGCGTTCATCGGCGTGCGGATCTCATGGCTCATGTTGGCGAGGAAGCTGGCCTTGGCCTGCGCCGCCGATTCCGCCGCGTGCTTGGCCTCGGCCAGCTCGGCGTTGGCGATGGCGAGTTCGCGCGTGCGCTCGGACACCTTGTGCTCCAGCGTCTGCGACAGTTCCTTCAGCTCGCGGTGCGCGCGCACCTGGCTGGTGATGTCGATGCCCACCGAACCCACACCGACGACCTCATTGGTGGCCGGATTGCGCACCGGGAAGCGCATCACCTGCAGCTCGCGCGTGCCCTCCGCGGCCTGCATCGTGTAGACATGTTCTTCCGCCGTGCCGGTGGACATCACCCGTTCCTCCATGTCCCAGCGCTGCTGCGTGCCGTCGGGCATTACCGGCAATTCGCGGTCGGTGCGGCCCAGCGCCCCGCGCTCGGTCTGCCCGATCAGGGCCTGCGTGGCGGGGTTCAGCGCCAGGAAGGCATGGTTGCGGTCCTTCAGATGCATGATGGCGGGCGAATGGTCGAGCATCGCGCGCAACCGTTCCTCGCTGTGCGCCAGGCGCAGCTGGCCACGGCGCAGCGCCCACGCCGCCAGGCCGATCAGCAGCAGGATCGCCAGCGCCATGCCGATGACCACGGTGCGCGTCGACAGGTACGAGTGGAAGGCCTCGTCCATGTCCTGCTCGAGGATCAGCCCGCTCGCCAGCGCCGGCACCCACAGCCCTGCGCCGGCCACGCGCCGGCCACGGTAGTCGCGATAGCCGAAGCCAAGCTGCAGCGTCTGGTGCGACAGCACCTGCTGCGCCAGCCGTGTCAGTGGCGCGTCCGGGGGCAGGCGGTAGGTGCCGTTGCCGTCGGGCGCGGGAACGCGCGCCGCGGTATGGAACATCGACGCCATGCCCGGCGCGAGCAGCCCTTGCGCGGCCAGCTCCTCATCGAAGCGCGCGGGCGACACCAGCCGGCCGTTGCCATCGATCATGTACAGGTCGCCGCTGCGGCCATAGCGCGCCGCCATCACGATCTGCAGCATGACCGCGTGCGGGTCGATGCGCAGGCACAGGGTGCCGGCCACCCGCTCGGCATCCTGCCCGGCATCATTCCACAGCCGCGCGCATACCACCTGGAACGTCGGGACGGCGGCGTGCCCGCCGGCATCCGGCATCCGCTGCGGGCCGGGATACGGCGCGGACACCGCGGCCCCGTCGTGGCGGGCACGCTGCGCGGTGCGGGCGGACTCGGGCAACAGCAACTGGCCGTTGCGGTCAGCCAGCTCGGAGACCACGATGCGGTCGTCCGCGGTCACCAGCGCAAAGCCGATATAGCCGTGCGAACGCAGCAGCGGCGCGATCCAGCCGGCAAATTCGGCAGCCTGCGCCGGGGTGGCGTTGCCATGGCTGGCCAGCAGCGGGCGCGCCAGCCGCACGGTGTCGTCCAGCGCGGCGATCGACACGGCGCGGCGGCGCTGCTCGCCCGCCCAGACCTCCAGCAGCCGCGCGGTGGTGTTGACGGTGGCGCCCAGGCGCCCGCCCACGCTGGCCTGCTCGTTCTCGCGCACCACCGAGGCGGCGCCGAGTGCGAGCAGCCATACCGCCACCGCCAGCAGCGCGGCATAGGCGAGCAGCGGGCCGAATGGCCGCGCGCCGGCGCGGCGGCGCAGGGCCATGCGCAGCGATGACATGCCGGTCAGCCTGGCGCGGGGGCGGGGGCGGGCCCGGCACCTGCCGGATCGGCATATTCCAGCGCGATCGCATGGAATTCGCCGGTGATCGCCAGAAAGGCGTCGATCACGCGCGGATCGAAATGGCGGCCGCGGCCCTCGGCGATGATGCGCACGGCGTCATCGTGCGCAAACGCGGGCTTGTAGACGCGGCGCGAGATCAGCGCGTCGTAGACATCGGCCACCGCCATCAGCCGCGCCGACAGCGGGATGGCTTCGCCGGCCAGGCCGTCGGGATAGCCGCTGCCGTCCCATTTCTCGTGGTGGTGATGCGCGATCTCGCGCGCGTAGCGCAGGAAGGAACTGGTGGTGCCGCACTGGGCCTCGGCATCGGCGATGGCATCGCGGCCCAGCGTGGTATGGGTCTTCATGACCTCGAACTCTTCGGCGGTGAGCTTGCCGGGCTTGAGCAGGATGCGGTCGGGGATGCCGACCTTGCCGATATCGTGCAGCGGCGCGGACTTGAACATCAGGTCGATGGCCTTGTCATCGAGCCTGCCGGCGAAATGCGGCTCGTGCTGCAGCTTGCGCGCCAGTGCGCGCACATAGTGCTGGGTACGGCGGATATGGTTGCCGGTCTCGTTGTCGCGGGTTTCGGCCAGCGCCGCCAGCGCGATGATGGTGGCGTCCTCGATCAGCTCGATCTCGCGCGTGCGGCGCTGCACCTCGGCCTCGAGCCAGGCCGAGCGGTCGCGCAGGAAGTCGTGCGCCTGCTTGAGTGCCAGCTGGCTGGCAATGCGTGCGCGCGCCACCGGCGCGCTGACCGGCTTCATGATGTAGTCGACGGCGCCAACCTCGAAGCCGAGCGCCTCGTCGTGGGCCTCGGCCCGTGCCGTCAGGAAGATCACCGGCACGCACGCGGTGCGCGCATCGGCCTTGAGCTGGCGGCACGCCTCGTAGCCGTCCATGCCAGGCATCGACACATCCATCAGGATCAGGTCGGGGGGCGCTTCCCGCGCCAGTTGCAGCGCGGTGGCCGCCCGGGTCGCCACCTTGACGCGGTACGGGTCCTGCAGCAGCGCGACCATGGCCGCAATGTTTTCGGGAACGTCGTCGACGACCAGGACGGTCGGCCGCTGGTCGGGGCTAAGGGCGCTCATTTGTCGAAATTGGCGGTTGAAACCGTCTTGTTTCCTGCGCGCCGGGCGCGCGGGCCGTTGCCGGGCTAGTCGCGCGCGCGGCCGTCAGGGGCCATTGCGCGGGGCGACTTCTTCACAAACGGCAGAAATGCCCCGGCTTGTCCCCTCCCAAAGCAGGGTTGAGCGCCCTGGGGCGGCAGAAAATTGCCGCAATGTGACGCCTTGGCTATCCCCAAGGATCAACTGATGCGCCGCATGGCTTCCCGGATCGGATCCGCCTCGGTCGGCCGTACCAGTCTGGCGACTTCCTGCCCGTCGCGCAGGAACACCAGCGTCGGCCACAGCTTGATGCGGAACGAGCGGCCGAGCGGGCGCCCGCTGCCATCCTCGACCTTGATGTGGCGCAGCGCCGGATGGACGGCGAACGCTTCGGCGAGCGCCGGCTGCGCACGCTGGCAGAAGCCGCACCACGGGGCGCCGAATTCGAGCACGGTGCCGCCGTTCAGCGCATCCACTTCGGTACGGGGCGGCTCGGTAGCCGCGTAATGCTGGGTCATGGGCATGGTCGGGTCCCTGGTTCGATGACGACGGGGTGCGGTCGGCACGCATGGTCGCATTGCTGCCGGATTCGTGCCAGGTTCGTTCCGGCCCCGCGGGGCCGGCAAGCGGCCCGGCCAGGCGCCGTGCGCCATGTAATTTCTACGCCGCCGGGTCGATTTGCCACCATTCCGGCAGCAGCCGGCGCACCTCCGGCGCGGCAAAGCGGTCGTCGATCAGGTAGACCACGCCTTCGTCCTGCTGCGTGCGGATCACCCTGCCCGCGGCCTGCACCACCTTGCGCAAGCCCGGATAGAGATAGGCATAGTCGTAGCCCTGGCCGAAAGCCGACTGCATGCGCGCGCGGAACTGCTCGTTGACCGCGTTGAACTGCGGCAGCCCCAGCGTGGCGACGAAGGCGCCGATCAGGCGCTCGCCGGGAAGGTCCACGCCCTCGGCAAAGGCCCCGCCCAGCACCGCAAAGCCGATGCCTGCGCCGCCAGGGACAAAGGCGGACAGGAAAGCGGCCTGCGCCGCCTCGTCCATGCCGCGCGACTGGACCCAGTGCGGGATGTCCGGATGGACCTGCGTGAAATTCGACACGGCCTGCTGCAGGTATTCGTGGCTGCTGAAGAACGCAAGGTAGTTGCCGTGGCGGGCGTGGAACTGGTTCGCCATCAGCGCGGCAATGGCCGGCAGCGACTGGCCGCGCCGGGCATAGCGGGTGGAAATCCGGCTGGCGATGCGTACCGACAGTTGTTCCGCCCGGAACGGCGACGGCACCACCACGTGCGCGCAGTCGGCGGGCAAGCCCAGCGTATCGAAGTAAAAGGCGGCCGGGTCCAGCGTGGCCGAGAACAGCGTGACGGAATGCGCCGCGGCAAAGCGCGGCCGCAGGAACGGCGCAGGGATGACGTTGCGCAGGCACAGGCGTGCATGGTTGCCGCGCCCGGCCTTTGCGGCGACGGCTGGCCGCTGGATATCGAACAGCGAATTCGCATCGAGCTGCTCTGCCAGCCGGCTGAAATGCAAGGCATCGAAATAAAATCGCTGCAGCGCCGGGGCGACCGACGCGGGCTGCTCGGTCATGTGCGCCAGCACTGCCGCGCAGCAATCATCGAGCGCGCGCAGCAGGGGCGCGGGCACTTCCGGCAAGACCTCATAGGCAGCGTCGGCCTGCCGCGCCAGTGCGCTCCAGTGGCGCGCCAGCCGGGCCAGCGGCCTGCCCACCGCCGGGGGCGCGCCGCGCCGGGCGTCGCGCAGCGCGTGCGGATCCAGTTCGGCGGTGTACATGGCGCGGCCGCGCTCGACCAGGTTGTGCGCCTCGTCGACCAGCACGCCCGCGCGCCAGCCGTTGGCGACGGTCAGCGCGTACAGCAGCGCGCTGCGATCGAAGTAATAGTTGTAGTCAGCCACCACCACATCGCTCCAGCGCACCAGTTCCTGCGCCAGGTAGTAGGGGCAGATGCCATGCGCCAGCGCCAGCGTGCGCACCGCGGCACGGTCGCGCACCGCCACCTCGCGGGCGGCTGCGCGCGCGGCGGGCAGGCGATCGTAGAAGCCGCGCGCCAGCGGGCAGGATTCGCCGTGGCAGGCGAGTTCCGGATGCTCGCAGGCCTTGTCGCGCGCCACCAGCTCGATCACCCGCAGCGGCTGCGCGCCGTGGCTGCGCAGCGCCTGCGCGGCCTGCAGCGCAACGCCGCGCCCGGTGGAGCGCGCCGACAGGAAGAACGCCTTGTCGATGCCCTGCCCCGGCATCGCCTTGAGCAGCGGGAACAGCGTGCCGATCGACTTGCCGATGCCCGTCGGCGCCTGGGCCAGCAGGGTGCGCCCGGCGCGGTTGGCGTTGTAGACCGCCTGCGCCAGCTCGCGCTGGCCGGTGCGGAATGCCGGATGCGGGAAGGCCAGCCGCGCCAGCGCGGCATCGCGGGCCTGCCGGTGTGCCAGTTCGGCCTGTGCCCATTGCAAAAAGCGTTCGCAGGTCTGGACGAAGAACGCGTCGAGCGCGTCCGCGGTGAAATGCTGCACCACCGGGTGCTCGCGCTGCCCCACGATGTCGAAATAGACCACGGCCACGTCGATCCCGGGCAGCCCGAGCTTGCGGCACAGCAGGCAGCCATAGATCTTTGCCTGCGCCCAGTGCAGGTGGCGGTGGTTGTCCGGCACGGCGGCCTCGCCGCGCACGGTCTTGATTTCTTCCAGGCGGTTGGCGTCCGGGTCGTAGCCGTCGGCCCGGCCGCGGACGTGCAAGGGGCCGAAGTCCGCGCACAGCGATACTTCCGCCTGGTAGCCAGGTCCGCGCCTGCCGGTCACCAGCGTGTGGCCGGCGACGCCTTCCTGCGCGGTTGGGGTCGGCACAAAGCGCAGGTCGAGGTCACCTGCCCTGGCAGTGAAGTCGCACAACGCGCGCACGGCGACAACGTAGGCAGGGGCCTGCGCTGGGGCTGGGACCGGAACGGGGGCGGCGGGTGTATCGACGGACACTGGGGTGGAACGGCTTGAGACTGTATGAATATACAGTACCAGGACCGATTCTCAGGCTCTGCGCGGCAACGGCGGCATAAGGAAAGAGCAAATCGTTATTTCCATGTGCCCCGTACTGCGCCCTATAGTCCCCGGCTCACACAAGAATATCGGCTGGCCTGTTTTACCCGGCGGCCGGCACACGACTGGAGCATGACCTTGAACCGCGGCCTCACCCTTGGCGATACCCTTTCCTGGCCGGCACGCTACCTGCCCCGCAAGACCGCGCTGGTCAGCGGCCTCGGCGCCGCGCGGCAGGCCTGGACGTATGCGGAGCTCGATGCCGAGGTCAACCGCCACGCCCACGGGTTGCAGGCAATCGGCATCGGCAAGGGCGACGTGGTGGCCGCGTTCCTCTACAACA
Organism: Cupriavidus oxalaticus; assembly: GCF_016894385.1. Taxonomy (NCBI): domain Bacteria; kingdom Pseudomonadati; phylum Pseudomonadota; class Betaproteobacteria; order Burkholderiales; family Burkholderiaceae; genus Cupriavidus; species Cupriavidus oxalaticus. The sequence goes on along the minus strand of NZ_CP069811.1, from coordinate 1,249,490 downwards.
CGCCGGCCTTTGTCTTCACGCTGCTGGCCACGGCGCGGCTGGGTGCGGTGTTCAACCCGGTCAACTACCGGCTGGCCGCGCAGGAGCTGGCCTACATCCTGAACGACGGCGCTGCCAGGGCAGTGCTGTTCGAGCAGGAAGGCGCCGCCGTGGTGGAGAAGGCGGCGGAGCTTTCGCCGGGCACCGCGCTGCGCATCTACGCCGACGCAAACGCGGCCCCGCCGTTTGCCACGCACCGCCTCGACGCACTCGCCGCCGGCCAGCCGGCCACGCCGCCCGCGGTCGACGTTCACGAGGACGACCCTTGCATCCTGATGTACACCAGCGGCACCACGGGCCGTCCCAAGGGCGTAGTGCACACCCATCGCAGCAAACTCCAGCACAACGCGATCATGCACCAGGCCATGACGCTGTCGCGCGAAGACGTGGGCCTGTCGGTGGCGCCGCTGAACCATACCGCCGAGCTGCACACCAGCTTCCTGCCACGGCTGCAGGTCGGCGCCACACAGGTGCTGCAGCGTCGCTTCGATGCGGGCGAAGCCTGGCAACTGGTGGAAAGCGAGCGCGTGACCCACTTCTTCGCCGCGCCGACCATGATCGGCATGCTGCTGCACCACGCCGAGGCCGAAACGCGCGACCTGTCCTCGCTACGGCTGGTCGAATATGGAGGCGCCTCGATGGCGCCGCACCTGATCCGCGAATGGGACCGCAAGATCGGCGCCGGCCTGGTACAGGTGTACGGCACCACCGAGATGGGCCCGTGCATGTCGGTGCTCTACCCGCACGAACAGCTGACCCGTGCCGGCTCGGCGGGCCTGCCCGCGCTCGGCCATGACCTGGTGGTGGCGAAACTGCGCGACGACGGCGCGCCGACCGATCCGGCGCAGCCGTGCGCGCCAGGCGAAGTCGGCGAGGTGCTGGTGCGCGGCGCCTGCATGATGCAGGGCTACCTGAACCGGCCCGACGCCAATGCGCGGGCGCTGGCACATGGCTGGTACCACACCGGCGACCTCGGCAGCCTGGACGCCGACGGCTACCTGTGGATCCGCGACCGCATCGACTACATGATCAACTCCGGCGCCGAGAACGTGTATCCGCGCGAAGTCGAGGACGCGCTGATCGAGCACCCGGCGGTGCTGGAAGTCGCGGTGCTGGGCGAGCCCGACCCGACCTGGGGCCAGGTGGTGGGTGCGTACGTGGTGGTGCGCGGCGATGCGCCGGTCAGTGCCGAGCAGCTCGACGCCTTCCTGCTGCAGGGCGACCGGCTGGCGGCCTACAAGCGGCCACGCCGCTATCACTTCCTGGACGCGCTACCCAAGACCACCAGCGGCAAGATCCAGAAGCACATGCTGCGCGCTGGCGCGCAGCGAGCGTAGCGCGCCGCCGCGGCTCAGCCGCCCGGCACCGCGCGAATACGCAGCAGGCCGCTGGCGCCGCCGGCCAATGTGCCCCGGGCCGGGCGCCCACGCCGGCCCACGGCGGCCACGCCCGCGCTGGCTGCCTCCTTCTTCTGTTCGCGATATTCGACAAGCATCGCCTCGCGCTGTCGGACGCGCTCTTCCAGTACGGCAATCGACTGGCTCAGGCGCGTCATTTCGCTGCCCTGGCGTGATGCCGCTTCGGCAGCGTGCGCAAGCCGCTCCAGCGCGGCCTTGCGTTCGGTTTCCAGCAACTTCTGCGCATCCTTGCCCGCCACGCGGGCCGCATCCAGTTCCAGCGCCAGCCGGCGTTCGCTGGCCGTGGCGCGGGCGGTCATGGTTTCACGCTCCTGGTCCCACGCGGTGCGTTCCGCGGCGAATTCCCGCTGCAACGAGACCCGGGCCTCCAGCGCGACGCCAGCCTCCGCGCGCAGCGTCTCGACCTGCTGCTGCAGGGCTGCAGCGCGGGCTTCGGCCTGCGCGCCGCGCTCCAGCGCCTCGTCCCGCGCGCGCGTCATTTCCGCCATCGCCGCTTCGGCACCGTCCAGCCGCGCCTGCATGACCAGGCGCTCCTGCTCCAGCGTTTCCCGTTCCCGGGCCAATGTCGCCTGCGCCTCGGCCAAAGCCGTTTCCCGCTGGGCCAGCGCGGCTTCCGCCTGCGCCCGGGCCACCTGCAACGCGGCCTCCCACAGGTAGCGCGCCGCTTCGGTGACCGGTTCCGGGCAACCCGGTTTGGGCGCGAAGCCTTGCGGATCCTGCAAGCGCCCGCCGAGCGCGGCAAACCATGCGTCGAGGTGGGGGCTGACGGTGTTGGGCGAACCGCGGCCCAGATGCAGGCGGATGCGTTCGATGGTCGGACGCTGGCCCGCCTTGAGCAGGCTGTCGGCGGCGGCCCACACGTCGTCGCGGGTGATGCCTCGGGAGCGGAGTGTTTCCATAGTCGGGTCCGGAAAAACCAAAATAAGGTTCGATAATGGAAACTTATCGAGCGCTATTTGATGTTTTTGTATGATATGCTACAGCATACATCATATTTATTATGATAACAGCCGACCCGCCAACCAACCCACCGCAGCTTGCCTCCGATGTCGAATTCCCGGCGCCGCTTCGCCCGTCTGAACTGGATCCCCTCGCCGAACAGGCCGCGAACGCGCTACGCCGCGAAGGCGAGTCGTCCAACACCGTGGCGAGCTACCGCTCTGCCCTGCGCTACTGGGCGGCCTGGCACGGGCTGCGCTACCGCCAGCCGATCCGGCTTCCGCTTGCTCCTGCCGTCGTGGTTCAGTTCATCGTCGACCACGCTACGCGGCAAACGCCGCACGGGCCTGTCTGTGAACTACCCCCGGCGATCGACCAGGCGCTGGTCGCTGATGGATACAAGGCACGACCCGGCGCGCCCGCGCTGTCCACGCTGACGCACCGCCTTGCGGTGCTGGCCAGGGCCCACCGCCTGCAGCAGTTGCCCAATCCCTGTGCCGACGCATCGGTGCGCGAGCTGATGTCCGGCATCCGCCGCGCCTATGCGCGCCGCGGACAGCGCCAGGCGCGCAAGGCCGCGCTCACGCGCGACCCGCTGCTGCGGCTGCTCGCTACCTGCGACGACTCGCTGCGCGGCGTGCGCGACCGCGCGCTGCTGCTGTTCGCATGGGCCAGCGGCGGCCGTCGCCGCTCCGAGGTCGCGCGCGCGACGGTGGAGAACCTGACGCGCGTCGCGCCGGGTGAATTCGTCTATGTGCTGGGCTGGTCCAAGACCAATCAGTCAGGCCGCGACCATGCCGATGCCGCCAAGCCGGTAACGGGCGCGGCGGGACAGGCGCTGGAGGCATGGCTGGCCGCCTCGGGCATTGCCGGCGGGCCGTTGTTTCGCCGCATCCGGCGCGGCGGACATGTGGGCGAAGGTTTGTCCGATGCCGCCGTGAGCCGCATCGTCAAGGCACGCTGCGTGCAGGCGGGACTGGAGGGCGACTACTCCGCGCATTCGCTGCGCGCGGGCTTCGTCACCGAAGCGGCAGCGCAACAGGTGCCGCTGGCCGAGACCATGGCGATGACTGGCCACGCCAGCGTCGCCACGGTGGTGCGCTATTTCCGTGCGGCGGACATGCAGCGCTCGCGCGCGGCGGACCTGCTCGGGCCGGCACAAGCGGAAGGACAAAACGGCTAGCGGGCGCAGAACGCGGCGCAAATGCGGGTATTTCGCTATCCCCGTGCGCTGGCCCGGGATGCGTCAGGTGCCTATACTGGCAGGCGCGCCGGACATTGCCAGATGCGCTGGCCGGCAGCACCCGGAGGTCCGGGGCAGGTGATGGCGACCCGCCCGGACAAGCCCACGATGTGCGCCGGAATGCGTGCCGGAGCGAGCAGACCGGCTGCCGGGCCAGACCAGTGGAAACGCGGAGATGGGCATGCCCAACGAACAATTCCTCGCCACCCAGGAAACTCGCCGCTCGGGGCTGCAAGCCTTGCGGGCGGCCTTGCTGCAAGTTCACAAGGAAGTCATCGGCTACGACCGCAGCCAGTACGAACGGCTGAACGGCCCGATCCCGGCCGGACTGTTTGTCCAGCTGGTCACGGAGGACAACTTCTTCCGCTGGCTCGATCCGCTGTCGCGGCTGATCATCGAGGTCGATGAGGAACTTGAATCCAAAGAACATCACGACGAGACCTGCCGTGCCGTGGCGCGCGCCGCCGAAAAGCTCTTCAGCGACGGCGCCGATCCTGGCTTTCGCAAGCGCTACCAGGAAGCATTGCAGGACGAATCGGGCGTCATCGTGGCGCACGGGCGCCTGATGTCCGTGATCGGCCAGTTGCGGCAGCTGCCCTAGCTGCCGTGGCGTGCGGTCAGGACGTAGCGTCCGACGCCTGGCGGCGGGTGCGCCTCACCGCCAGGAGGGATCGCCTGGAAGTCGTACGCCCTGGCCATCCCGGCCAGACGTCCGTCACCGGCCCCTGCCTCCGCCTCGTCCGCCACGTCCGCCAGCGGCCCAGCCACCTTTGCCACGGCCGCCGCCGCCATGCCAGCCGTGGTGTCCGTGGTGTCCGTGGTGTCCGTGGTGTCCGTGCTTCCAGCTGCGGCCACCGCCGCCATAGATAAAGGCAAAGCTGCCGTAGTAGCTGCTGTATCCCGGTCCGTAATAGGGATAGCCGGGCGCGACCGGATAGCCGCTGTAGTACGGCGAGCTGACCGGGTATGCGGGATAGGCCAGGTAGTCGTCGCTGGCATAGGGATAAGCCACGCACCCGCTGACCAGCGCCGCCGCAAGCAACATTCCATATCCGTAGCGCATGGGTCCCTCCTTGCATCGCCAGCCTGGGTTGCAGGCACCGGGTTAGACCGCCGCGGCTGCCACGCAATTCCACCGGCGCCCGGCCCGCAATTGGCGTGCCTTGGCTGGCAGTGCGCCGCAGCCCAATCCAAGTCGCGACAATTCAGGGACATATTTAGGATTTGTCCGATATTCGCATGAGAAAGCCCGTATTACATTGCCCTTGCACCCGGCCCGCGGGTGCCCCGACAGAGCCAGGTTGCCCCCCTTCCTGGTTCCTTGCACTGCCACGATGGTCCCCGCCATCGTGGCATTTTTTTTGTGCGCGGCGCGGTGTTACAGGCCCTTCTCGACCATTTCCAGCAGCCGTTGCCCGAGCGGCTCGGCCATTTCGCGCGCGCGGCTGCGCAACGGGCCGTCGATCAGCAGGATCGCCAGGCCATGCACTGCGGACCAGGCCAGGTACTCGGCACCGGGCCGCCGCTCGGGCGGCAATACCCCCGACTCCACCAGCTTGTCGAGCGCAGCGCCAAGCAACTGGAACGGGTTGAGCCCACTGTTGCCCGCCTTGGCGGGATCGGCGTCATCCTCAACCTCATCCGGCACGGAGAATGCCGTGCGGAACAGGCCGGTTTCCGCCAGCGCGAAGCGCAGATAGCCCGTGCCAACCGCGCGCAGGCATGCGCGCGCATGCGCGGCGGCGCCACGGCCCGGGCGCAGTCCGCCAATCTCGGCTTCCATGGCAATCGCCAGCGACGACAAGGCCGACGCCCGCACTGCCTGCAGCAGTTCCTGCCGGCTGGCAAAGTGCCGGTAAGCCGCATTGGGAACAACGCCGGCGCGGCGCGTGGCTTCGCGCAGCACAATGGCGTCGGGGCCGCCTTCGCGGGCCAGGTCGATGCCGGCGTCAAGCAAGGCGCGGCGCAGGTCGCCATGACGGTAAGTGGCGCGCGCCGGTGGCGCGGGGACGGCCGGCTTCATGCAGCTCCCCTGTGATGCTGGATTCGGTTCATTATCTGTAGGCGCTTATAGTGAACAGTGTACACAAACAAAGCGCCGTCGGCTGGCCGCAGGCCGGTATCCGCAGTCCGTATCAGAGGATGGGCGCGAACAGCTTGGCCACGTGCATGGCCACGCGCAGCGGCGCGGGCGCGCCCAGGAACTCATCCAGCCCGATGCGCGTGGCGTTGGCGAAATCGGCTTCCAGCATGGCCGCCACGTCGGCTGCGAAGCCCTTGTCCGCCGTCATCACCATCAGCTCGAAGTTGAGGCGGAACGAGCGGTTGTCGAGGTTCGCCGTGCCCACCGCGGCGGCTTCGTCGTCGATCAGGATCACCTTCTGGTGCAGGAAGCCCGGCTGGTAGCGATACAGCTTGATTCCCGCCGTCACTGCCTGGTACGCATAGATGGTGGACGCCGCGTAGACGACCACGTGATCGGGACGCGCCGGTATCAGGATGCGGACATCGACGCCGCGCAGCACCGCCAGCCGCAGCACGGCAAACACCGCCTCGTCCGGCACGAAATACGGCGACGTGATCCACAGCCGGTGCCGGGCCGACTGGATCGCCTCGACAAAGAACAGCGAGCACGTTTCCTGCGAGTCCGCGGGACCGGTCGGGACCACCTGGCAGGTCATGCTGCCGCCCACCTCGGGTGGCGGCATCAGCAGGTGCGGGACTTCGCGAGCGGCCCAGTACCAGTCTTCGGCAAAGGACATCTGCAGGTCCAGCACGGCGCTGCCGCGCAATGCGATATGGGTATCGCGCCACGGCGCCAGCGGCGGACGCTCGCCCAGATACTCCACGCCGACATTGTGGCCACCGATAAACGCCTCGCGCCCGTCCACGATGACCAGCTTGCGATGGTTGCGGAAGTTGAGCTGGAAGCGGTTGACGAAGCCGCGATGCGTGGAAAACGGCCGGGCATCGACGCCCGCCTCGAGCAGCGTGCGCACGTAGCGGCGCGGCAGCGCATGGCAGCCGATGCTGTCGAACAGGAAGTAGACCTTGACGCCGGCCTGCGCGCGCTCGCACAGCAGCGCCTGCAGGCGCCGGCCCAGCGCATCGTCGTGGACGATGAAGAACTGCACGATCAACACCTGCCTGGCCTGGCCGATCGCGGCAAAGATGGCATCGAAGGTCTGCGTGCCGTTGACCAGCAGCCGCACATCGTTGTTGGCCAGGCATGGCATGCCGGTCAGGCGCGGCAACGCGCGCATGCAGACCTGCGTTGGCTCGTGCACCACGCAGGCGCTGCGGGCCTCGCGTTCGCGCGGGGTCATGCCGTGGCGGATCTCGCGCAGCCGGTCGTCATTGAAGCGGCGCGCATCGACATAGCCGGCAAAGGTGCTGCGCCCGAAGATCAGGTACGGGACCAGCGTGACGTACGGCATCATCAGCAGCGACCCCGCCCAGGCGATCGCGCCAGGCGCGGTGCGCACCGTCATGACGGCGTGCAGCGCCGCCACCACGCCGACGACGTGAAAGGCCAGGAGGATGACGGCGATGACACTCGGGCTCTGCAGCATCGGTGGCTTGAGTCCCCGGACCGGAACACGATGCGCGCTATTTTGGCACACCGCGGGCCGGATGTTCATGCGGCGGCGCACGGCTTGCCTTCTTTTTTGGCACGCCGATGGGATGACGGTGCCATGCGGCCGCCAGGTCCGGGGCTGGCCCGTTGTCCACAGGATCTGTGGACAACTTCGTCTCCCTTGCAAGCCGGGCTGGCCATCAATGGCTGTCCGTTACCGCGCTGGAACAAAAAGGGCAAAAACGGCGAACTTTTCGGAAACCTCCGATTGTTCCACGGCACGCGGCTTTTTACCTTTGAGGCCGCACGGTGCTCCGCCATTCGCAGCTGGCATGCGCGGCGCTTCGGTTCCGGCGCTTCGGTTCCGATCCCGTTCAAACGCTGGCCGGTACCTGTCCGCTATCCGTCCGCTATCCGTCCCGTTCCTGCCGTTCTCACACGCCATCACGCTCGCTTCGTATGCCGTCGCCGATCACTATTGCGCTGCTGCTGGGCAGGTCGCCCCAGTTCCACGACGTACCGGACCTGCTGGTGCGCTCGGGTTTTCGCTGCAGCATCTTCGACGCGGGCCGCGACCTGATCCACAGCGCCCTGCAGCAGACCTACGACATGCTGCTGCTTCCCGACGAAGTGGCCGACATCCCGGCCATCGACGTGATCCGCGCAGTGCGCAGCGCGCGCTCGCGCGATGTGCCGATCATGATGCTGGGCAGCGACAGCAGCGAAGACCGCCTGGTCGATGCGCTGGATGCCGGTGCCGACGACTACATGTGCCGCCCGCTCAGCCACCGCGTGCTGCTCGCGCGCATCGCCGCGCTGCGCCGCCGCGTCACCGGCGAGCGTTTGCGCCAGGGGCTGGTGGTGCGTGCCGGCCCGTACCAGCTCAACAGCGTCGGGCGCTTCGCCACGCTGCGCGACGAGCGCATCGAACTGACGCCGAAGGAATTCGACCTGGCCATGCTGCTGTTTTCCAATGCCGGCCGGATGCTGCCCAACAGCCGCATCGAGCAGACGGTATGGCGCCATGAATTGCCGCCGCTGTCGCGGGCGCTGGCGGGACTGATGTCGCGGCTGCGCAAGACGCTGCGGCTTGGCATCGAGAACGGCATCCTCGTCACCGTCGTCTATGCCCATGGCTATCGGCTCGACGTGCTGGAGGAAAGCAGCCTGCCGCGCCTGCCGGCAGCCAGCCGCACGCTGCCCGCGCGCGGGCCATCCGGCTGCTAGGCCGGCAGCGCCGCCGCCAGCAAAAGGAAGTCGAGCACCGCCATGCCCGTGGCCGAACGCTTGGCCTCGCGCTTGGCCGCCGCCGCGGCGGCGCCGATATGCCGGCTGCCCAGGCGCTGCAGCGCAGCCACGCCCTCCCCGCTCACGCACACCACGCCCGCCGCCATCGATACCGGCGGAAAGAACACCGGCAGGCCGTGCCGGTCTTCGCCCTGCATGCCGCCTGCAGCACGATCCCCCGGCGCATACATGGCGAGTGCCGCATCGTTGAAGCGCCGGATCGCCTCGTGCATCCGCGCCGGCCAGTCGCTGCTCTGGAACAGCACCAGAAAGTCGTCGCCGCCGACATGGCCAAGGAAATCGCGCGCCGGGTCGCACACCTCTGCCAGGATCGCCGCGGCGCCCTTGAGCATTTCGTCGCCCTTCCAGTAGCCGTACTTGTCGTTGAACGGCTTGAAGTGGTTCAGGTCGACATAGCACGCGCGGAACTCGCTGGCGGCGTCGATCAGGCGTTCGATATGCTGGTTGAGCGGGATATTGCCCGGCAGGAACGTCAGCGGGTTGGCATAGCGTGCGGCCTCCATGCGCACTTCGGTGATCGCGCGGATCAGGTCGGCGCCGGTGCCCAGCCCGATATAGCGGCCCTGCTCGGTGATCAGGAAGCCATCGGCCAGCGAGCGCGTATTCTCTCCGGCCAAGATCTGCGCCATTTCCTCCAGCGTCGCGCGGCGCTCGAAGCAGGCCGGTTCCCGGTTGGCCATGGCAATGCAGGCCTTCTTGCCATACAGCTCGCGGTGGAACGGTGCGGCGTAGCGGTCGATAAAGCCCTGGCGGCCGATGATGGCAAGCGGCCGGCCATCGTCATGAACCACCGCCACGGCATGCAGCTCGGGCTGGTCCTGGAACATGCGCAGCACCGCGTCGTTGCTGGCGGCGGGCGATACGGTCGGTGCCGGACGCAACAGCCTCCCGGCAGTCATGCCGGACCAGCCCGAGCGCACCACCTGCGGAAACACGGCGATATGCCGGGATGCCAGCGTGCGCCGCACCTGCGGTGCCGCCTGCGTGTCCGGATGCGCCGAGGGCCGCCCGATGTAGTAGCCCTGCGCGCCGGTCACGCCGAGGTCGCGGACCACCGCAAGTTCTTCCTCATGCTCGATTCCCTCGGCAATGACACGCCCGCCGAAGGCGCTCATCATGCGCATCACCGCACGCAGTATCTCCAGCCGCCGCGAGCACGAGGCGATGCCGCGCACCAGCGACTTGTCGATCTTGACGAACTGCGGCGACAGATGCGCCAGCAGGTCCAGGTTGGCATGGCCGGAGCCGAAGTCGTCCAGCGCATACTGCATGCCCAGCTCGCGCAGCAGCAACATGGCCGCGCCGAAGCTCGCGGCATCGCCGATCGGGGTCTGCTCGGTGACCTCGACCACCAGCCGCGACGGTGCGATACCGGCTCGCAGCAGCGCCGCCGACAAGCGCTCGCGATCGGCCAGCAGATATCGCAACGTCATCGGACTGAAATTCAGGAACAGCTTGCCCGGCAGTTCCAAACCGCGCCAGGCGGCCAGCGCGGTGCGCGCCGCCTCGATTTCCAGCGCGACGGTGTTTTCCACGCCCTGCGCAAGACGAAACAAGGCTTCCGGCAATGCGTAAGGCGACCCTGCCGGGCCGCGGACCAGGGCTTCGTAGCCGAGCAGCTCGGCATTGCCGGCCTGCACGATCGGCTGGAACACCGCATGCAGCGGCGGGAGCTGCGCGCGTGGCACCGCCGACCCGGCAGGCATGCCTGGTGCGAGGTGGAACGGTGGCAGTGCGGCGTGGTGGCCGGGCATGAATGGATCCGGAAGGCGAAGAAGTTTTGCAGGGCACAAGTTTCTGAGGCGGGCCACATTGCATGACATGAATATGACGGCACGATGACAGTCCCATGCCTGTCATGTCACGCCGGCGTCACGTTGATCGGTCACCATCCGTGCGCCGCCAGCGACCCTCCCGCCCGAGGAAGGCGCGACGGCAAACCGGGTCAAGCCCGGGCTGCGCTGCCGCCCGCTGCGGTTGGCTGGACGCGCGCCCGTCTGGAGTCATCTCCGTGTTGCACGTCATCAAGCCAAGCCTGCCGGGCCGTCGCCCGGCTTTTTCCGCACTGGGCCGGGCCGTCTCGCGCCTGAACCGCCTGCCGCTGGTCGCACGCCTGTGCGCCGCCTTTGCGCTGGTCTACCTGTTCGGGGCCGCGGTCGGGTTGACCGGTATCGCCAACCTCGTGTCGATCAAGGCGCGCACCGATACCCTCTACCAGCAGGACATGCATGGCGCCATGTCGGCCGAGCGCGCGCATTCGGCGCTGGCCGCACTCGGCCGCGCCCAGCTGGCGCTGACCATGGCCACCAGCGGCGCCGAGCGCGACACCGCCGCCAGCGAGATCGACCAGGCGCTGGCTCGGCTCGACACGGCGCTGGCCGGCGTGCGCCAGGCCAATGCCACGCAGGCCGGGCCGCTGCTCGACGCGCGGCAACGCGCCGCCGAGCTGGTGCAAGGCTATGTCGCGCTGCTGCGCAAGCAGCCGCTCGATCCGCTGCAGTTCGACAGCGCGGTCTCGGTCGAGGGCCACTTTGTCACCGAGCAATTGCAGGCGCTGAGCCTGCGTATCGAGGCGGTGCGCGTGCGGCAGGAGCGGCAGGCCGCCGCCACCGTGGCAAGCGTCGCCAGCAGCCAGCTGCGCGCGCAAGCGTGGATGGTGGCCCTGCTCGGCGCCAGCCTGCTGGCCGCTGCAGGGCTGGCGTGGATCGCGGCACGCAGCCTGCGTGCCGAACTGGGCGGCGAGCCGCGTGACGCCGCCGAGATTGCGCGGCGCATTGCCGCCGGCGACCTGACCGCCACGATCGCGCTGCATCCCTCCGATCGCAGCAGCATGCTGCACCACGTGGCAGGCATGCGCGACCAGCTCGCCGGCGTGCTGGCACGCATTCATGGCTCCGCGCAGGAGATCGCCGCGGCCAGCCAGCAGATCGCCGCCGACAATCACGCCTTGTCGGCCCGGACACAACTGCAGGCCAGCGCACTCGATGCCGCGGGTGCCAGCATGGAGGCGCTGGCGGGGCGCGTTGCCGACGCACACGCCCAGGCGACCGAATCGAGCCTGCTGGCCGACCAGGCGCGCACCGCCACCGATGCCGGCGCAGACGTGGTGCGGCAGATGCGCGGCGCCATGGACGCGCTGCACGGGCACTCGCGCCACATCGCGGAAATCGTCAGCGTGATCGAGGGCATCGCGTTCCAGACCAATATCCTGGCGCTCAACGCCGCCGTCGAGGCCGCCCGGGCGGGCCCGGCCGGACGCGGCTTTGCCGTGGTCGCGCAGGAAGTGCGCGCGCTGGCCCAGCGCAGCGCCGATGCCGCGCGCGAGATCGGCGGCATCATCGGCACGGCCACGCATGAAATCGGCATGGGCGCGCGCCTGAGCGGCGACGTGGTGGCAGCCATGGAGCGTATCGCCACCGCGGTCCGGCACAGCCATGCGCTGGCCGGAACCCTGTGCGCGCTGGCCGACCAGCAGGCCGCCAGCGTGCAGGCGGCTGCAGGATCCGTCACACAGCTGCGCCAGACCGCCCAGCAGAATGCCGCGCTGGTCGACGAACTGGGTGGACAGGCCGGACGCCTCGATCACCAGGCCGCAGTCCTGGCCGACGATGTGGCGCGTTTCCGCTTCTGAGCGTCAAGTTTCAGCGCTTTCCGGTCTTGCGGATAAGACAGACAGATGTGTCTGCGCGAAACATTTGACATGACGAAGTAACCGGCATTTACGTCTTCCTCGACAAAGTTACAGATCTGTTTCAACTGAAGCGGTGCCAGTTACGTGCAGGCCGCCGGCTGCCTAGTAATCTTGCCGCACACCAACTGAACTGGCATCCGCCCAGGAAACCATGGCTGAACGACTGATCATGCTGGACGTACCCGGCGTCCTGTACTCCGACCGCTCCCGCGCCCGCCTCGGCGGCATTCCGGATTCAGGCACCCTGCGCGATGTCAGGTTCTTTGACCCGATTGCGCTCGGCTTCGTCCGCCGCCTGTTCGGTGTCGCCGGTGCGCGCGTGGTGGTGTCCGATGCCTGGCGTCGCGGCACGCCGGCCGCGATCCTGCAGCAGCTGGACCTGCAGATCGAAGCCATGGCCCCGGCCGCCACCGGCGGTCACGGCGCAGAGATCGCCGCTTACTTTGCGCAGGCCGCGGCGCCCGTCCATTACGTGATCCTGTCGTGCGCCGCGCCCGAATCCATGCCGGAAGCCATGCGCGATCACCTGGTCAGCGTCGATCCGGCGCTCGGCCTGACGCTTGAAAACTTCCAGCAGGCGCTCGGCATCCTTGGGGTGGCCTGCCCGTCGACCGTAATGCCCGCGCCCAAGCTCGATGCCGGGCTGAAGGCCAAGCTGGAACAACTGCAGCAGCTGGCGCGCGAGAACCCGGCGCGTTTCGCCACGGAGCAGGCTGCGCAAGTCATGCGCGAGTACGTCCACGCCTGATCCGCAGCCACCTTTGCGGCAAGCCAAGCGGGGCGCCTTCGGGCGCCCCGTTGCATTCCACGTGGCGCGCGATCCCCGCTTGTTCCCGTATCATGCTCGCTTTCGCCGGCATTCCCGCCGGCAACATCGCCAGGATCATCCAGGATACCGCCATGCCCCACCTCGTCATCGAACTCACGGAAAACACCCGCCTGAACTGCTCGCAGGAAGAGTTGCTCGATGAAGCCAACGCCGCGCTGCTGGCGTCGGGGCAGTTCCAGGAGGCCGATATCAAGTCGCGCTGCATCACGCTGTCGACCTACCGCCAGGGCGTGGATGCCGCAGATCGCGCGTTCGTCCATGCGCGCCTGTCGATCCTCGATGGCCGCGACACTGCCGTGCGGCAGGCGCTGGGCCAGGCCGTCTGCGACGTGATCGCCGATGCCGTGCGCACGGGCGTGGAGGGCGGGCAATCGGTGCAGGTATCGGTGGAAGTGTGCGAGATGCAGCGCGCGACCTACGCCAAGCAGGTCATTGCCTGAGCCGCGATTGCGCCCCAACACTACGCACCAACGATTGCCGAACCAATAAAAAACCCGCGACCTTCTCAGGCCGCGGGCACCAGCTTCGGGGAAGACGCCGAAGCCTGTCACGGGGAGCGCCCCCGCACCCATGACGTCTGGGATTCTAGGACGATGCCCGCGCTGGCGGATTGACCTGGATTAAATGCTCCGCATTGTCCGAGCCATGAAAAAAGGAGCCGCGAGCGGCTCCTTTTTTCATTGGGACAGGCTTTGGCGCAGATCAGGCCGCGGCGTCCTTCAGCTTCTTCAGCGGGCGCACCTTCACCTTGACGCTGGCCGGCTTGGCCGGGAACCAACGCTCTTCACCGGTGAACGGATCCTTGCCGAAGCGCTTCTTCTTTGCCGGAACTTGCTGCGCCGTCACCTTCAGCAGGCCCGGCAGCGTGAACTCACCAGCGCCCTTCTTGTTCAGCGCGCTGACGATGGTGTTTTCCAGATGGGCCAGAACCGTCTTCACGGTCTTGGCTTCCAGTTCCGTCTGGGCTACCAGGTGAGCGACCAGGCTCGACTTGTTGAAGGTGTCCTTCAGCGGGCGCGCAACGGGCGCAGCAGCGGAAGCAGCCTTCTTGGCCGGCGCGGCCTTCTTGGCGGCAGCCTTCACGGGTGCCTTGGTTGCCGCAGCCTTCTTGGCAGCGGGCTTGGTTGCAGTCTTCGCGGTCGGTTTCGCTTTGGTCGCCATATCGATATACGTAAGTTGAACGATGGATGCCGGCTCATCGTTTTGCATCGCTCAGCAGCGCTGCGCAAAACGCCTTGTCGGCGCCCACTGAATCATAGCGGAAACAGCCGTAAGTCAAGGGGTTTTCGTGCATGCGATGCGCAAAACCTCGTGAAAACCCCGTGAAAACCCCGGTTTTTGTCGCGGCTTTGCCTCAGTGAAAACGCGAAGAGGGCCTACGTACCCCCGTTTTGGCGCTTGCGCGCGCAGCACGACGCGATCACGCGGACCATTTTCCGTGCCTCAGTCGCGCACCGAAAACGCAAGCAACGGGCCCGCAAACAACGTGCCGAGTGCGTGCAGCGGCAGCGATGCATCGGCCTGCGCCCATGCATGCGACAGCGCCGACAGCCCGGCCTGCATGCCGAACACGCTGGCCACGCACAGCAGCGAAACCGGTACGACAGCGGCAAGCGCCAGGGCGCGCAGGCGCCTGCCGCGAAGGGTCGGCGAAAGGCTGGCGAGGGGCTTGAGTCGGGACATGTCCGGGTTCCTTGAATGGGATGAGGGCATTGTCGGCAGCGCCGTCTGAACCCGGGCTGAGCGTTTCGTTCAGCCCGCGTTCAGGCTTTTTGATGCAAACTTCGGGCCATGAAGCATGTTCCTGCGCCGCTGCCGCGCGCTGCCCGCCTGCTGTCCGCTGCCGCACTGGCTGCGCTGCTGGCGCTCGCGGCCATGCCTGCGGCGCATGCCGACAAGGATGCAGACCGAGCCCGCGCCGCGGTGCAGTCGGGCGAAATCCTGCCGCTGTCGCGCATCCTCGAGACCGTCTCGCGCCAGTATGCCGGCGACGTGATCGGCGTCGAGCTGGACCGCGACGACGGCATCTGGCAATACGAAGTCAAGCTGCTGCTGCCCGGCGGCTCGGTGGCCAAGCTCGAATACGATGCGCGCACGGCCGCGCTGATCAAGGCCAAGGGCCGCGGCCTGGAAGAGGCGCGCAAGAAGCCGTGAGGGCGCGCAAGAAGCCGTGAGCGCGCGCCGGCCGCCAACCTGCCCACCGGAAGACACTGATGCGCATCCTGCTGGTTGAAGACGAAGCTGCCCTGGCCGCGCAGGTCCGGGCCAGCCTGGCCGACGCGGGCTACGCGGTCGACGTCGCCACCGACGGCATCGATGCCTGCCACCTGGGCGAGCACGAACCGTACGACGCCGTCATCCTGGATCTGGGCCTGCCCCGGCTCGACGGCCTGACCGTGCTGCGACGCTGGCGCTCCGCGCAAGTCAATGTGCCGGTACTGATCCTGACCGCGCGCGACAGCTGGACCGAAAAGGTCGAAGGCATCGACGCGGGCGCCGACGACTACCTGGCCAAGCCGTTCCGCATGGAAGAACTGCTGGCGCGGATCCGCGCGCTGATCCGGCGCGCGCACGGCATGGCCGTGCCGGAGCTGCAATGCGGGCCGGTGCGGATGAACCCGCGCGCCGGCACCGTCTCCGTCGACGGCGCGACGGTGGTGCTGACCTCGCATGAATTCCGCGTGCTGGACTACCTGATGCACCACCCGGGCGCGATCGTCAGCAAGACCGCGCTGACCGAACACATCTACGCCCAGGATTTCGACCGCGACAGCAATACCATCGAGGTCTTCGTCGGCCGGCTGCGGCGCAAGCTGGGCGTGGACGTGATCGAGACGGTGCGCGGCCAGGGTTACCGGCTGCGGCCGCCGCCGGGCCCCGGCAACGCCGACGCGCCTTCGACCCGCGCGTAGATGCCCGCCCGCCTGCGCCGTTCGCTTGCGCTGCGCCTGCTGGCGCTGGCCGCGATCTGGCTGGCCGCGGCGCTGGGCGGCAGCGGCTGGCTGCTGTCGACCCTGTTCGAGCGCCATGTCAACGATACCTATGTGCGCCAGCTCGACCACCAGCTGGCCAGCCTGGCCGCCGCGCTGGACTGGAGTGCCAGCGGCAAGCTGGTGCTGACGCGCGCCCCCGCCGATCCCCGTTATGAATTGCCTTACTCCGGCGCCTACTGGCAGGCGCGCGCGCCGGGCGCATTGCTGCGCTCGCGCTCGCTGTGGGACACCGAAATGCCGGCGGCAGTGGAGCGGCGCCTGGCCGGCACACAGGCCGAAGTGCGCCCCGGTCCCAACGATCAGTCGCTGCTGGTGGTATCGCGCCGCCTGGTGCTGGCCTCGGCGGATACCCCGGTAGAAGTCTCGGTCGCGCTGGACCGCACCGAACTGCGCGCCGCCCGGCGCAGCTTCAACCGCATGCTGGCGTGGTCGCTGACCGCGCTGGGGCTGGGCCTGATGCTTGCCGTGGCGGCACAGGTGAAATTCGGCCTGGCGCCGCTGGCACGGCTGCGGCGCGCGCTGGCAACGATGCAGTCGCGCCGCGAGGCGCGCCTGGGCGGCGACTGGCCGACGGAGGTGGAACCGCTGGTCAGCGAAATCAACGCGCTGCTGGCGCGCAACGCGCAGGCGCTGGAGCGCTCGCGCCGCCAGGCGGCTGACCTTGCGCATGCGGTCAAGACGCCGCTGGCGGTGCTGGCCAATGAGTCCGCGGCGCTACCGGGCAGCGCCGCCTCGGCCGTCGCCGCGCAGGTGGAAGCGATGCGCCGCCAGGTCGACCGCCATCTGGCGCGCGCCCGTGCCGCGGGCGCGGCAGGCGCGCGCGGCATGCGTACCGAGGCCGGGCCCGCCGTGCGCGAGCTGGTGCGGGCACTGTCGCGGCTGCATGCCGCGCGCGCGCTGGCGCTGGAAGTCGAAGGCAACGGCCATTTTGCCGGCGACCGGCAGGACCTGGTCGAGATGCTCGGCAACCTGCTGGACAACGCCTGCCAGTGGGCGCGCACGCGCGTGCACATCACGCTGCGCGAGGCCGGCGGGGAACTGGAAATCCTGGTCGAGGACGACGGCCCGGGCATGCCGCCCGAGGTGCGCGAACTGGCCGCCGCCCGCTTCGGCAGGCTGGACGAGGCGGCTGCCGGCAGCGGGCTGGGCCTGGCGATCGTCACCGAGATCGCCGCCATGTACGAAGGCAGCCTGGCGCTGGCGACCAGTCCCCTGGGGGGACTGTCGGCGCGGCTGCGGCTGCCGGCGGGCCTGCCCTGACGCCCGTCGAATTCTCCTGTCAGTGCGCGCGTGCCGCCATCGCGTCGCGCGTGTCGCGCGCCAGTCCCAGCGCGAAGGCGGTCTCGGCGACCAGGAACAGCGGGCCGATCAGCAGGCCCGCCAGGTCGTCGACAAACGCCGGCTTGCGCCCTTCATAGTAATGGCCGATGAACTGGATAATCCACCCCGCCACGAACAGGCCGAGGCCGATGGCCAGCCACGCAGCGGTCGGCATGGCGGCGATGTGCGCCCCGGCATAGAGGAACAGCGCCAGGATCGACGCCATCACCACGCCGAAGCCCAGCGACAGGCGCAGGTAGAACAGGCACGACAGGATATACAGCAGCATCGCCGGCGTCAGGTGGGCGGAGCCGTCGCCCAGCGGCATGGCCGGACGCGCCAGCAGCGTGGTCACCGCCAGCACGATCATCGGGATGCCGATGAAATGGGTGACGATATTGCGCGGATCACGGTGGTAGGCGGCGTAGTTGGCCAGGTGCTCGATCAGGGTTTTCACGGGACGTCTCCTTGTGTGCGCAGGCATGCGCGGAAGCTGCCGCCTGCTGCTGTCCGCGCTCGGGTCGCGATGTGGATTTATAGTAGTGGGCGCGTACCGGCGGGTCTGTCTGGTTTTTGACAATCCGCCGGCACACCGGCTTTGACGACCTTTCGCCCCAACAGGAGACCGTCATGGAATCCGCGCCCCCGCCGCACCGCCGCGCCCCGCTGCCGGATGACGACCCGCTGGCCGCGGTGCGCGCCGGTGCCTGGTTCAGCCAGCTGCCGCCGGCGTTGCGCCAGGCGCTGCTCGACGACGGCTGCCTGCGCCGGCTGGTGCCCGGCCAGACGCTGTTTGCCCGTGGCGACCGCTTCGACGGCCTGTACTGCGTGGCCAGCGGCACCGTGCAGATCCATGCCAGCGGCGAATCGGGCAAGGCGGCGTTGCTGGGGCTGCTCGAGCCCGGCACCTGGTTCGGCGAGATCTGCCTGTTCGACCGCCTGCCGCGCACGCACGACGCGCGCGCAGTCAGCGCCGCAACGCTGTGGCACGTGCCGCGCGCGCCGCTGGAGCGGCGCCTCGCGCAGCATCCGGCTTGGTGGCAGGCGTTCGGCCGGCTGCTTGCGGCAAAGACGCGCCAGGCTTTCGACTATGTCGAGGAAACGCAGCTGTTGCCGCCCGCGGCACGCATTGCCCGGCGCCTGGCGGCGATCGCGCATGGCTACGGCAACCTGCCGGCGCATGCCGACGCGGTGCTGCGCGTGCGCATCCCGCAGGAACAGCTGGCGCAGATGCTCGGGCTGTCGCGCCAGACCGTCAATCACGCCCTGCGCGAACTCGAAGCGCGCGGCTTGCTGCGGCTGGAATACGGCGGCATCGAGCTGCTCGACCTGGCCGCGCTGGAAGCGCTCGACTGAATCCACCACCGGGGAGCCTTGCCTGCCATGATCACACTCGATGCCGCCCAACTCGATGCCTATTGCGCGCGGCTGGGCATCGCCGCCCCGCCCTCGCCCACGCTGGAGGCGCTCGACGCCGTGCTCGGCGCGCAATTGGCCAGCATTCCGTTCGAGAACATCGATCCGCTGCTGCGGCGGCCGGTCAGCATCGATCTCGACGCCGTCTTCGACAAGCTGGTCACGCGCGGGCGCGGCGGCTACTGCTTCGAACTCAATACGCTGCTGGCGGCAGCGCTGGGGGCCTTCGGCTTCAGCGTGACGCCGCTGGCCGCGCGCGTGCGCTGGGGCGTGCCCGATGGGGTCGAGACCGTGGCATCGCATATGCTGCTGCGCGTGGAAGTGGCGCATCGCAGCTATCTCGCCGACGTCGGCTTCGGCGGACCCACGCCGTTCCGCGCAATGGCGCTGTCCGCACCTGCCGACGACGACTTCCCCTACCGGCTCGCCAGCTCCCCGCCGGAAGCCGCCGGCAGCGCGTTCCACAGCTTTGACCTGGAGGCGCGCGGCGTTGCGGGCTGGATCAAGGTCTACCGCTTCGACCTGACGCCGCAGCCATGGATCGATTTCGGGCCGCGCAACTGGTATGTCTCGACGCATCCGGACAGCGTGTTCCTGCGCCGGCTGACGGCCGCGCGCACCGTTGGCGGCACGCGCGTGACGCTGGCCGATGGCGACCTGGGCGAACGCGCGCCGGACGGCAGCGTGCGGCGCCAGCGGCTGGAAACGCCAGAAGCCGTGGTGCAGGTCCTGGACGAACGCTTCGGCATACGGCTCGACGATGCCCTGCGGCACGGACTGATGGCCGCGCTGCCGCCCTTGCTCGCGGCTAGCGCGCACGCATGACCGCATGAAACGCGCGGCGTGCGCGCCACCTTGCAGTGTTGCCGTGCCGCGCTGCACCAGACCTCCATGCACGCCGCGCATTGCCCGCAGAAAGAATGCTGATATGGCCGCCATCCGGGCCGCGGCGCTGTGGACTCGGCCGCCGCGGCACCACCATAATGTCCTGGCGATGCAGCGCTTGCGCCGCATCGCCAGGACCACAGCGCGGCAGATCCGCCGCCTGCATGAAGCCGGCCGCTGACGCCGGCGCAGCTATACAGGAGACTCCATGTCATTGTTCGATCTGACGGGCAAGGTTGCCATCGTCACCGGCTCCTCGCGCGGCATCGGCCGCGCCATCGCCGAGCAGATGGCTGTCCAGGGCGCCAAGGTAGTGATTTCTTCGCGCAAGGCCGAGGCCTGCCAGGAAGTGGTTGATGCCCTCAATGCACGCCATGGCGCCGGCACCGCCATCGCGGTGCCCGCCAATATCTCGTCGAAGGAAGACCTGCAGCATCTGGTCGACGAAACCAACCGCACCTTCGGCAGGATCGACGTGCTGGTCTGCAATGCCGCGTCCAACCCGTACTACGGGCCGATGGGCGGCGTCTCGGACGACCAGTTCCGCAAGGTGCTGGACAACAACGTCATCTCCAACCACTGGCTGATCCAGATGGTGGCGCCGCAGATGATCGACCGCAAGGACGGCTCGATCATCATCGTGTCGTCGATCGGCGGCCTGCGCGGCTCGCCGACCATCGGCGTGTACAACATCTCCAAGGCCGCCGATTTCCAGCTGGCGCGCAACCTCGCGGTCGAATTCGGGCCGCACAACGTGCGCGTCAACTGCATTGCGCCGGGCCTGATCAAGACCGACTTCGCGCGCGCGCTGTGGGAAGACCCCGAGCGCTACAAGCAGTCCACGCAGGGCGCGCCGCTGCGCCGTATCGGCGAACCCATCGAGATCGCCGGCGCGGCCGTGTACCTGGCCTGCGCCGCCAGCAGCTTCATGACCGGCCAGGCGCTGGTGGTCGATGGCGGCGTGACGATCTGACCGGCATCCCGGGTCGTACCTGAGCTTCTGACGCAAGCGTTGCGCGTGCGCCGGCCTGTCCGGCGCACGCCGCTTTCTTTGCATTGCCCTCAACCTGCAGCGCAGTTACGGGAGGCAGTCATGTCAAGCAATCCGCAAGTGGCCGGCACCTGGCCGGTCATGTCCCTGGCCGAGGCCCACGCCCGGCTGACCGCGCCCGGCTCGCCGTTCGAGACCGAGTCGCGCGTGATCCGCGGCATCCCCACCACTGTCTGGAAGCACGCGCCCGCGACGCTGTGCGACCTGTTCCACGCGACCAGTGCCTTCGGCGAGCGCACCTTCGTGGTCTACGAGGACGAGCGCGTTTCCTACGATGCCTTCCGCCGCGCCGCCATCGCGCTGGCGCATGCGCTGGTGCGCGACGGCGTGCGCAAGGGCGACCGCGTGGCGCTGGCGATGCGCAACCTGCCGGAGTGGCCGGTGGCGTTCTACGGCGCGCTGCTCGCGGGCGCGATCGTGACGCCGCTGAACGCGTGGTGGACCGGCGCCGAGCTGGAATATGGCCTGGCCGATTCCGGCAGCCGTGTGGCCATCGTCGATGCCGAGCGGCTCGACCGCATCCTCGAGCATCTGCCCGGCTGCCCGGCGCTGGAGCGTGTCTATGTTTCGCGCACCGGCGCGGCCACCGGCGATGCCCGCGTCGCCGCGCTCGAAAGCGTGATCGGCACCAGCGCCGACTGGGCCGCGCTGCCGCAGCAATCGCCGCCGCAGGTCGGGATCGACCCGGAGGACGATGCCACCATCTTCTATACCTCGGGCACCACCGGCAAACCCAAGGGCGCGCTGGGCACGCATCGCAACGCCGCCACCGTCGCGGCCGCCGGCAGCTTCAGCCCGCTGCGCAACCTGCTGCGCCGCGGCGAGCCGGTTCCGGCGCCGGATCCCGCGGCGCCGCAGAAAGCCATGCTGCTGGCGGTGCCGTTTTTCCATGTCACCGGCTGCATGGCGGTGCTCAACGGCGCGCTCGCTGCCGGCGGCAAGGTCGTGCTGATGCACCGCTGGGACACACTGCGCGGCATGGCGCTGATCGAGCGCGAGCGCTGCACCGCCGCCGGCGGCGTGCCCACCATCGCCTGGCAGATCCTGGAGCATCCGGAGCGCACGCGCTTCGACCTGTCTTCGCTGGAGAACGTCAACTACGGCGGCGCGCCGGCGTCGCCCGAACTGGTGCGGCGCATCGTCGACGTGTTCCCCATGGCCGCGCCTGGCATCGGCTGGGGCATGACCGAGACCTCGTCGACTTTCACCAGCCACAGCGCCGAGGAATACGTGCTGCGCCCGGACAGCAGCGGCCCGGCGCTGCCGATCGGCGAAATGAAGGTGGTCGACGGAGGCGGCCAGGCACTGCCGCCGGGCGAGACCGGCGAACTGCTGGTACGCGGCGCCAACGTCGTGCGCGGCTACTGGAACAAGCCCGAAGCCACGGCGCAGACCTTTGTCGATGGCTGGCTGCGCACCGGTGACATCGCGCGCATGGACGAGGAAGGCTATGTCTATATCGTCGACCGCATGAAGGACATGCTGATCCGCGGCGGCGAGAACATCTACTGCATCGAGGTGGAAAGCACGCTGTACGAACATCCGGCGGTGATGGACGCAGCGGTGGTCGGCATCGCGCACAAGACGCTGGGCGAGGAACCGGCCGCCGTGGTCAGCCTGAAACCCGGCATGCAGGCAACCGAAGCCGGACTGCAGGATTTCGTGCGCGAGCGGCTGGCGGCGTTCAAGGTGCCGGTGCGCATCCTGCTGTACCAGGAGATGCTGCCGCGCAATGCCAATGGCAAGATCCTCAAGTCGAACCTGCGCAAGCTGTTCGACCCGGCGGCCTGACCGGCCGGCGGGCAAACCATCACAACAAGGAATAAGAATTGACGCACCAAGCAAAGCGGGAACCAAGCCTGTCCAATCCCTTGCGCCTTGGCGCCGCCATGGCCGCCGCCGCGCTGCTGGCCGGCTGCGCGGCCGGCGGCACCAATCTGTCCGCGGTGCCGGAATTCCGCCCGGGCGTGCCGGCCGGCTACCTGGCCGCCGAGGCGCGCCCCGACAGCCTGAAGCTGCTGCCCGCCCCGCCGGCCCAGGGCTCGCCCGCGCAGGCGCTGGATGACGATGCGGCGCGCCAGGCCGGCACGCTGCGCGGCTCGCCTCGCTGGCAGGTGGCCGCCACCGACGCCGTGCTCACCTTCCCGCAGGCGGCCAGCGCGTTTTCTTGTGCGCTGGGCGTCCCGGTCAGTGCCAAGGACACGCCTTACCTGAATATCCTGCTGCGCCGCAGCCTGGTCGATGCCGGCCTGTCCACCTACGGCGCCAAGGACCGCTACCAGCGCACGCGGCCCTTCGTCGCCAACAAGACCGCGATGTGCACGCCAGACGACGCTGCCAAGCTGGAGAAGGACGGATCCTATCCATCCGGCCACAGCGCCATCGGCTGGGCCTGGGCGCTGATCCTGGCCGAGGTGGAACCGGCCCGCGCGGACGCCATCCTGGCGCGCGGGCGCGCCTTCGGCCAGAGCCGGGTGGTGTGCAACGTGCACTGGCAGAGCGACGTCAACGAAGGCCGCATGATGGCCGCGGCGACCGTGGCACGCCTGCATGCCGATCCGACCTTCCGCGCGGATCTTGAACAGGCGCGCCGCGAAGTGGCCGCGGCGCGTGCCGCCGGCGCCCGTGCGCCGGGCAATTGCCAGGCCGAAGCCGCGGCCCTGGCACCCTGACCGGGCCGGCAGCGCCTTATTTGACGGGAATCGCCGTGCCGGCCGGCACCGGCACGGCGGTCACGCTGTTCTGCGGGCTGCCGCTGACGATGCGGTCCGAATAGGTCAGGTAGACCAGCGTATTGCGCTTGCGGTCGACCGCGCGCACCACATGCAGGGTCTTGAACAGCACCGACATGCGCTCGGAAAAGACATGGTCCTGCTGCTTCAGCGGCCCCTTGAAGGCGATGGTGCCCACCTGCCGGCAGGCGATCGAGGCTTCCGGCGGGTCTTCCGCCATGCCCAGCTGGCCCTTGATGCCGCCGGTGCGGGCACGCGACACATAGCAGGTGATGCCGTCGACCTGCGGGTCGTCATAGGCTTCGATCACGACCTTGTCGGAGCCGGTCATGCGGAAATTGGTGCTGACGCTGCCGATCTCCTCGGCATGCGCACCGCCCGCGGCCGCCGCGCAGGCGGCCACGGCCAGGATCGTGCAGGATCGCTTCATCATGGTGGATGGCAACGCGTCAGGTCACCGACGACTTGATGTCGCCGTGGCGCTTTTCCATTTCCTGGCGCAACGCACGGCGCTGCTGGGCGGCCGCAAAACGCTGGCGCTCGACCTCGTCGCGCGGCTGCAGCGGCGGCACTTCGGCCGGGGCACCGTTGTCGTCGACCGCCACCATGGTGAAGTAGCAGCTGTTGGTGTGGCGCACCAGCTTGCTGCGGATATTCTCGGTCACGACCTTGATGCCGATCTCCATCGAGCTGCGGCCGGTAAAGTTGACCGAGGCCAGGAAGGTCACCAGCTCGCCCACGTGGATCGGCTGGCGGAACACCACCTGGTCCACCGACAGGGTCACCACGTAGCGGCCGGCGTAGCGGCTGGCGCAGGCATAGGCGACCATGTCCAGGTACTTCAGGATGGTGCCGCCGTGGACGTTGCCGGAGAAATTGGCCATGTCCGGCGTCATCAGCACGGTCATGGAAAGCTGGTGGGACTGGTCGTTCATGATGCGGAGCGTCTGGATTGCGGGGGCGGTCGCCCGGGCCGGCTGGCGGCATCCGGGCGCCGGCAGTTTAACCCGGATCGGCCCTGCCGTTGCCGCTCATCGCGGTGTGGCACACAACAAAAAAGCGGCCTGCCTGGCCGCCTTTTCACGCTGTGGACGCAAACTGCTTACTTCTTCTTGTTCACCGCGTCCTTGAAACCCTGTCCGGCGGAAAACTTGACCGTCTTGGCGGCCGGAATCTTGATGGTTTCGCCGGTGCGCGGATTGCGGCCGGTGCGGGCGGCGCGCTTGCCGGCGCTGAAGCTGCCAAAACCTACCAGCGTGACCGAATCACCCTTTGCCACTGCCTTCTTGATGCTGTCCAGCGCTGCGTTGAGCGCGCGCTCTGCGGCGGCGTTGCTCAGTTCTGCTTCCGTGGCGATGGCCGATACCAGTTCACCTTTATTCATGGCTGATTTCCCTTGTTGGTCGTCGTCACCGATGTGCTTGCCTGGCGGCAAAACATCGGATCGGCGCAGTCTAATCTGCCCCTTGTGCGTTGAGCAATCCCCAGTGGCACCAATGCAACGAAAAAACCCGCAAATCCTTGCTTGAGGCCGGTTAGCGGGCAATTTCCCGCGCTTTTCGCGCTTGTCACGGGCCGGATTTGCTGGACTTGCGTCGTTGTGCCGCAAGGCGGTGCCGGCGCCGCCCGGATGGGACAAATGCCCGAAATTGGGGCGACGCACCATAACGGGTCAACCGAGCTGCCGCGGACGCGCCATTCTGGCGCATTTCCGGCACAACTGGTGGCGCCGGCCCCTTGACGTCCCGCGTGCCCGGTTCCCTGCGCGCGGCATTCCGGTGCGGATCCTGCCCACTCCGGTGCAGTCGGCACCAGGATGCAGCCGGCACTGGAATGCTTTTTGCGTGCCCATGCGCCCATTTTGAGCATGAGATCACTATGGACAACTGGAAGAGCGGCACCGACGCCATGTTTATCCTGCTTGGCGCCATCATGGTGCTGGCCATGCACGCCGGCTTTGCTTTCCTCGAGCTGGGCACGGTGCGCAAGAAGAACCAGGTCAATGCACTGGTAAAGATTCTGGTGGATTTCGCAGTTTCCACGATTGCCTATTTCTTTATCGGTTACACCATCGCCTACGGCGTGCAATTCATGTCCGGGGCGGAAACGCTGGCCCAGAAAAACGGTTACGACCTGGTCAAGTTCTTTTTCCTGACGACTTTTGCCGCCGCCATTCCGGCGATTATCTCGGGCGGTATTGCCGAACGCTCGCGCTTCAATCCGCAACTGGTGGCGACATTCGTGCTGGTCGGTTTTGTCTACCCGTTCTTCGAAGGCATTGCGTGGAACCAGCGCTACGGGGTCCAGGACTGGATCACGCAGGTTGCCGGCGCGCCATTCCATGACTTTGCCGGCTCGGTGGTCGTGCACGCGCTGGGCGGCTGGATCGCGCTGCCGGCGGTGCTGCTGCTCGGCGCGCGCCGCGGGCGCTACCAGAAGGACGGGCGCATCAGCGCCCATCCGCCCTCCAATATCCCGTTCCTCGCGCTGGGCGCGTGGATCCTGGCGGTGGGCTGGTTCGGCTTCAACGTGATGAGCGCACAGACCGTCGACAAGATCAGCGGCCTGGTCGCGATCAATTCGCTGATGGCGATGGCCGGCGGCACGCTGGCGGCCTGGGCCGCCGGGCGCAACGATCCGGGCTTTGCCTACAACGGCCCGCTGGCCGGGCTGGTGGCGGTATGCGCCGGCTCGGACCTGATGCACCCGCTGGGCGCGCTGATCACCGGCGGCATTGCGGGCGCGCTCTTCGTCTACATGTTTACGCTGGCGCAGAACAAGTGGCATATCGACGATGTGCTGGGCGTCTGGCCGCTGCACGGGCTGTGCGGCGCCTGGGGCGGCATCGCCGCGGGCATCTTCGGGGCCAGGGCACTGGGCGGGCTGGGCGGCGTGTCGCTCGGCGCGCAGCTGATCGGGACGGTGCTGGGGATCGTGGTGGCACTGGTGGGCGGCACGCTGGTATACGGTGCGCTCAGGAAGCTGGTCGGCATCCGGCTCGATGCCGAAGGGGAATTCAACGGCGCTGACCTGACGCTGCACCGCATCTCCGCCACGCCGGAGCGTGAAACCAACTGGTAAGGCGGATGCGCCGCCCCGCGGCGCCTGGGCAAGCTGGCCTGCCGGCCCGCTTGTCTTGACAATTATTTGCTTGCACTTCCAGGCACGGCATTCCAATAATTGCCGTGCCCACGTATTGCGCCGCGTCAGCGCGCAGGGCTTGCACCACTCACCCAAATCGAGAGGACACGCCAATGGATGCCACGACTTTCGACAACCTCAAGACCCTGGTGGTCGCCTATGCGACGCAGTTCGGGGTCAAGATCCTGGCAGCGCTAGCGTTCTGGGTCATCGGCCGATGGCTGATCCATTTCGTGGTACGGATGGTGCAGAATGCGCTCACCAGACAGAAGGTCGACCCGACACTGCTGCGCTATGTGGGTTCGATCGTCACGGTCACGCTGAACGTGGTGCTGGTGATCGGCATCCTCGGCTACTTCGGCATCCAGACCACCACCTTTGCCGCGCTGATTGCCGCGGCCGGCGTGGCCATCGGCATGGCATGGTCGGGGTTGATGTCGAATTTCGCGGCGGGCGCCTTCCTGGTGGTGCTGCGGCCGTTCAAGGTGGGGGATTTCGTTACCATCGGCGGCGTCACCGGCACGGTGCGTGAGATCGGGCTGTTCGCCACCACGCTCGACACGCCGGACAACGTCCAGACCGTGATCGGCAACAACAAGATTTTCAGCGACACGATCCAGAACTTTACCGCCAACCCGTTCCGG
This sequence comes from Cupriavidus oxalaticus, assembly GCF_016894385.1. Taxonomy (NCBI): domain Bacteria; kingdom Pseudomonadati; phylum Pseudomonadota; class Betaproteobacteria; order Burkholderiales; family Burkholderiaceae; genus Cupriavidus; species Cupriavidus oxalaticus. The sequence goes on along the minus strand of NZ_CP069811.1, from coordinate 1,222,264 downwards.
CGCGTGGAGCTGAAGGCGCAGCTCGCATCCAGCACCGACGTGGCCGATGCCGTGGCGCTGCTCAAGTCGCGCATCGCGCAGATCCCGAACGTGCTGCCCGAACCCGCGGTCGACGTGGAGATACTGGAGTTCACGCTGGTCGGGCCGGTGCTGGCGGTACGCCCGTATTGCCACAACGACGATTACTGGCAGGTCTACTTCGACACCAACCGCATCATCCGCGAGTGCTTCGGCCAGGCCGGCTATGCCGCGCCCATGCCGGCACACATGGTGGTCGTACAGCAGGCCGCTGCCTTGCAGCAGGCTGCCTGATTCGTCAGGCAGCCGCCCGGCCAGCGCCGGAGCGGCCGTAGTAACGCATCAGCACCGCGCCCGCGCCGCATAGCGCCATCACCACGGCCAGCGGCAGCGCGGTGCCGTCGCGCCACAGGCTGACGGCCGCCCCGCCGAGCGTGCCCAGCGAAAACTGCAGCGTACCCATCAGTGCCGAAGCCGTGCCGGCGCGATGCCCCTGGTGCGCCAGCGCCAGCGCGGAAGCATTGGGCGTGACGCAGCCCAGCGCGCCGATAAAGACGAAGAACGCCGCCAGCAGCATCGGCAGCGTCGCCAGCCCGGCCAGCGCCGCCACGGCCAGCACCACGCCGGCGGCACAAGGCGCCAGCAGCGCCCGCCCCAGGACCTGGTCGAGCGTGCGACCGTGCACTAGCCGGCTGTTGAGCTGCGACATGACGATCAGGCCCAACGCATTGGCGCCGAACACGAAGCCATAGTGCGACGGCGCAATGCCGTGCAGCTCGATCAGCACGAACGGCGAACCCGAGATATACGCGAACATCCCCGCCGACCCGAAGCCTGCCGACAGCGAGTAGCCGACGAATTCACGGTCGCGCAGCAGTTCGCCATAGCTCCTGGCCACGGTGCCAAGCCGCAGCGGTGCGGCCTGGCGCAGGTCCAGCGACTCCTCCATGCGCCAGTGCACCAGCAGCAGGATGGCCAGGCCGGCCGCCGCCAGCACCCAGAAAATCGTGCGCCAGCCGGCCGCCGTCAGGATCGCGCTGCCGATGACCGGCGCGAGGATCGGCGCCAGCCCCATCACCAGCATCAGCGACGAAAACGCGCGCGCCGACTCATGTGCCTCGAGCCGGTCGCGGATCACGGCGCGCGCCATCACCATGCCGGCGCAACCGCCCAGCGCCTGCAGGAAGCGCCACAGCATCAGCGTCTCGGCACTGCGCGCCAGCGCGCATCCGATCGCCGCAACCACATAGAGGCCCAGTCCCAGATACAGCGGCGGCTTGCGGCCAAAGCGGTCGCTGAACGGCCCGTAGAACGCCTGCCCCAGGGCAAGGCCGACCAGGAACGTGCCGAGGGTCAGCTGTACCTGGCCGATATCGACGCCAAGATCGCCCGCAAGCGCGGGAAAGCTTGGCAGGTACATGTCGATCGACAGCGGCGCGATCGCCATCAGCGAGCCGCAAATCAACAGCCAGGCAGGAAAGCGCGCGGTCGAGGCAGCGCTCGGGGAACGGGACATGGAAGAGATCCGGTACACAGGGTTGCGTGGCGCGCACCGCCGCGGGCGATGCCGGGGCGCAGTCGCAAGCCGTTGGAAAGGCGCAATTGTTGCATAGCATAACGAAAGCGATGGCGCCGCAGGTTGCACAGGTTTGAAACACTCGTTCAGGAATATTGGCCCGCCAAGGTCGGGTTCGATGAAGTTGGCAAGCCTGGCAAACTTGTCAGATAGTGCAATCAAGCGAGCGGCAGCCCGGCATGCATGGCGTGCGTAGCGCTGACGCAAACCAGGATGGCAAGTGTGGCGCGCCTTTCACGCCCGGCAAGGTGGAGAGTACAATGCCAGCCTGTCGGCGTGAGTGTCGCGTGACATGCGCCGCCGGCCACGCAGAGACGGACGACAGTACCGCTCCCCGGCAACGTTAGCCTGCATGAGAACACGACACACGCCGATTTCCGCTTCGCCTGGCCTGGCCTCCCTTGCATGGGTGGCCGCGCTGCTGTTGCCACTGCCTCTGCATGCGGCGCCGGGGCCGGTGCCGGCGCGCAATGCCGCCGCGGCGTCGGCGCCGGCTCCCGCGGTCGACGAAGCCGAATCGCTGTCGCGCATGCTCAAGGGGGCGGCCACGGGCCAGAATACCGGGGCCGCCGGCGTGCCGGAGCTGTTGCGCAGCACCACTCGTCCCGATAGCGTGCTGGCGCGCGCCTGCCGCCAGCTCAACGATGCCCTGCCGATCGAAATCGACGGCGAGACGCGGCTGCGCCGCTGCCAGTCGGTGCCCGGCAAGCACGTCCTGTTCCAGCTGGAACTGACCAATTACCGCGGGCCGATGCTGGACCTGGCCAGCTTCGAGGTCAACTATGCCGCGCCCTTGCAACGCAATATCTGCGCCAACCGCGATGTGGAAATCCTGACCAAGCTCGGTGTCAGCCTGATGTTCCGATACATGACCCGCAAGGACCGCGGCGAGCGCCGCATCGGCGATGTCTACATCAACGCGCCGATCTGCACCTCGGCGCTGCGCTGAAGCACGCAGGAAACAAGAATCGGTTGCAAATGGCGTAGCTGGCGCCGGCGCCCTGCAAAATGAAAACGGCCCGCATCTGGCGGGCCGCAGCGTTTTCTCGCAGACTTTTCAAATGCTGCCGATTTACTCCCCTCTCCCATAAATTGTATGGACCGGGGACAAAGGTAACAGGTGTGCCAGGACATGGGTAACACTTTTCCCGCTTAGTCAGCGGGAGGACAACGTTGCCCTGGAGCCAAATCACCGTGAAGCAGCAAAGAGAAGAGTTCGTCCGCCTGGCACGCCAGGCGGACGCCAATATTGCGGAGCTTTGCCGCCGCTTTTGCATCAGTCGCAAGACCGGTTACAAGTGGTTGAACCGAGAAGATCTGGACGACCGAACTCGGCGGCCACATAGCTCTCCCGGCCGAACTCCAGCGGCAGTCGAAGAGAGCGTGCTAGCGATACGAGCCGAACATTCGGCTTGGGGCGCCCGCAAGATCGCACGCGTGCTGGAACGTGACCACTGCGTCCAAATCGCTCCCAGCACAGTCAATTGGGTGCTGCGCCGCCATGGCTTGATCGATCCGGCCGCCAGTGCGGCCGCTACAGCATGGCAGCGCTTCGAGCACGACCGGCCCAATGCACTATGGCAAATTGACTTTAAAGGCCACTTCGCCACCGACACGCAGCGGTGCCATCCGCTCACAGTCTTGGACGATCACTCCCGCTTCAATGTGCTGCTCAGGGCCTTGGGCAACGAACAGTTTGAATCCGTACAGGAAGCGTTAGAGAACGCGTTCGCGCGCTACGGGCTGCCCGAGCGGATCAATGCAGACAATGGCCCACCTTGGGGTTCTCCGGTGCCCCGGGCACTTACCACGTTGGGCGCTTGGCTGATTCGCCTGGGCGTGCGGCTCAGTCATAGCCGACCTCGCCATCCTCAGACCAACGGTAAGGACGAGCGCTTCCATCGAACCATGCAGGCAGAGCTGCTGGCCAACCAGCGCTTCCGGGATCTGGATGATGCGCAGCATCACTTCAGCCATTGGCGCCACGTGTACAACTTCAAGCGCCCACACCACGCGCTGGATATGGAGACACCCGCAAGCCGCTATGCGCCTAGTCCACGGGCGATGCCGCACGAACTCCCGCCCATCGAGTACGGCAGCGATGACATCGTGCGAAAGGTAGGCGACGGTGGGCGCATCTGCTTCCGAGGAAAGACGTTCCGGGTCGGACGAGCCTTGATCGGAACGCCCGTAGCGTTGCGCCCTCGCGTGGATCTGGACGGCACCTTTGACGTCTACTTCTGCCATCAAAAGGTGGCCACAATAGACCTACAGCAGGCCGACTAAACTGATGACTGGACTGTTACCCATGTCCCGGCACATGTGTTACCCATGTCCCCGGTCTATACAATAAATGGAAGAGGGGAGTAAACATTCTCAGCCTTGACTGCGCCACCACCGTCACGCCGCGCGGGGACGCAATGGCAGCACGTTGGCCGCCCTGCGCACCAGCATGCGCGTATCCTTCCAGCCGGCATCGGCCAGCGGCGAACCCCACACCAGCTCATGCAGCCGGGCCAGCGCGAACGGGTTGCCCAGCAGCAGGTGCTTCTGCGCCGGCGTCAGCGCGCGCGGACCATTCGTCAGCGCATGCTCGACCAGCGTTTCGTGGCGCCGGCGTGCCGCTTCGGGCTGCACCGGCCGCGCCGTCGCGGTCGCGCACATCAGCGCATTGGTGACGGGGTCAACCACCGCATCGACAAAGTCAGGCGTGTCCGCGGCGTTCTCGACATGCTGCTGCGTCTCGACGATCTCGCGCGGCACCAGCGTTTCTTCCGGGATCATGAACAGGCCCGCATTGCGCGAGGCACGGCCCAGCGACACGCGCGACAGCATCACCGACAACGGGATCGACAATGCCAGCGACCCGACAATCGGCAGCAGCCACAGCACGTACCACGGGTTCAGCCAGTAGACCAGCCCGCCCCACGCAAGCCCCAGCGCGGTATGCCAGCCGTGGCGGCGGAACGCCTCGCCCCAGGAGGTTTCGGCGTCTTCGCGCGGCGGCGATTTCCACGAGATACCCCAGCCGCTGTAGGCGGCGATCACGAACTTGGTATGGAACAGCATCCGCGTCGGTGCCAGCAGCGCTGACAGCAGCACCTCGACCAGCATGCTGGCAAACAGCTGCACCGCGCCGCCGTAGCGCCGCGCCTGCTTCATCAGCAGCACCACGCTGGCGAGCTTGGGCAGGAACAGCAGCGTGGCGGTCGCCGAGAACAGCGCCAGCGCCTTCTCCGGATGCCACTCGGGCCAGGTCGGGAACATCTGGTACGGCTGCGTGAAGTACTCCGGCGGCACCAGTGCATGCTTGGCCAGCATTGCCGTGGACAGCAGCAGGAACAACAGCCACAGCGGCGCCGACAGGTAGGCCATGATGCCGGTCAGGAACACCGCGCGGTGCACCACGTGGAAGCCCTGCTTGAGCCACAGCCGGAAATTCATCAGGTTGCCCTGGCACCAGCGGCGGTCGCGCTTGACTTCGTCGAGCAGGTTCGGCGGCAGCTCTTCGTACGAGCCTTCGAGGTCATAGGCGATCCACACGCCCCAGCCGGCACGGCGCATCAGCGCCGCTTCGACGAAATCGTGCGACAGGATCTCGCCGGACAGCGGGCCGCGGCCGGGCAGCGGCGCCAGCGCGCAATGCTCGATGAACGGCTTGACACGGATGATGGCGTTGTGGCCCCAGTAGTGCGATTCGCCCAGCTGCCAGTAGTGCAGGCCCGCGGTAAACAGCGGCCCGTACACGCGCGTGGCGAACTGCTGCACACGCGCATACAGCGTCTCGCGGCCCACGGCCAGCGGCGCCGTCTGGATGATGCCGGCACCGGGGTTGGCCTCCATCAGCCGCACCAGCGTGGCCAGGCAGTCGCCGCTCATCACGCTGTCGGCATCGAGCACCACCATGTAGCGGTACTTGCTGCCCCAGCGGCGGCAGAAATCGGCGACGTTGCCGGTCTTGCGCTTGACGCGATGGCGGCGCCAGCGATAGAAGATGCGGCCAAAACCGCCCACCGCGCGGCACAGTTCCATCCACGCGTCGTGCTCGGCGGTGCGCAGGTCCGGGTTGCCGCTATCGGACAGCACGATGAAGTCGAAATTGGACAGGTGGCTGGTGCGCGCCAGCGATTCATAGGTCGCGCGCAATCCCGCGAACACCCGCGTCACGTCCTCATTGCAGATCGGCATGATGATCGCGGTGCGCGCCTCGGGCGCTAGCGGCCCGTCGGGTGCGGCGGAGCGCGAGATCAGATGCCGGTCGCCGCCCTTGGCCAGCACCAGGAAGCCCATCATCGCGGTCCAGAAGCCCGCCGACACCCACGAAAACAGGATGGCGAACAGGCCCAGCACCGCGATCTCGAGCGGGTCGGCCCCGTGGTATGGCAGCACGCTGGTCATGAAGTAGGTGGCCAGCACGGTCTGGATCACGACCAGCGCCAGCAGGAACCAGCGGCGGTGCGAGCCGGCCGGGTGCCACTTGCCTTCGGCATCGGGGCCGTCGTGCAGCGTGTCCCAGGTTTCGGGCACGGGCGGGCGGCCCAGCATGCGGCGCCAGGCATTGCGCAGCCAACCGGTAACGATATGCGGCGGCCACTGGCGCGGCACCATCGAGCTGCGCTCGGGCTCGGGGCCGGTGTCGACCTTGACGGTGCCGTCTTCGCGCCGCTGCAGCAGCGGCTCGCCACCAATCTGCGGGTTGCCGTAAGCGATGGTGAAACGGCGGCCGACCGAAGCGTAGGCGCCGCCGCCCTGCACGGCGGGCGCGTCCTTGGCGGCAAGGCGCGACTGCAGGCGCGAGATCGCTTCCTGCGCATCGCGGCCGTCGCCGACCACCGGGATGACAGGGCTTGCCGGACTCACCGGCGCCAGCGATGCCACCGGCGCCGCGGCCGCGCCGGGCATATCGGCCAGCAGTTCGCTGCGGATTTCAGGCGATACGGGCAGGCGGTCGACATAGCGTTCGCATGCCGCTGCCTGGGCCGGTCGCTGCTTTAGCCTGGGGGTAAGATGTAGCTCCACGTCTCGGATAGGGTTGTATTGCCGTTGCGAAGATAGCCGCGCAACTCTACCGGCTTGGTTTCATCCTTGCGGCGCATCACCATGGTCATGCGCCAGCCGCCGGTCGCTTCATTGCGCTGTACCGACGTCTTCAGCAGTTCACCGTTGGCATCGGCCGAAACCACCGGGTCGATGCGAACGTCCGCGGGCAGCTTGCGAAAGCCCGGGCCTTCGAAGTCCACCACCAGCGAAAAGCTCGTGTCCTCCTTGCTGGCCGACTGGCCCTGGCCCAGCCGGGTCTGGCTCACCCACGACAGCGGCGGCAGCTGTTCGCCGTCCTTCTGCCACAGCAACCGGTACTCGTAGTCGAAGGGCTGCTTGGGCTTGGGCGGGTTGTCCGGCACCCAGTACGCGACGATGTTGTCGTTGGTCTCGTCCGGCGTCGGGATCTGCACCAGCTCGACCCGGCCCGAGCCCCAGTTGCCGCGCGGCTGCACCCAGCCGCTCGGGCGGCGTTCATACCATGCGCCGAGCTCCTGGTAGCTGTTGAAGCTGCGGTCGCGCTGCATCAGCCCGAAGCCCTGCGGATTGGTCGCCGCAAAGGACGTCACCAGCAGGCGCTTGGGGTTGACCAGCGGCCGCCATACCCATTCGCCGGTACCCAGGTGGATCGACAGGCCGTCCGAGTCATGCACCTCGGGCCGGAAATCCCGCGCCGGCGCCGGCTGGTTCTCGCCGAACAGATACATGCTGGTCAGCGGCGCCAGGCCCAGCTTGGTCACGTTCTCGCGCAGGAACAGGCGCGACTTGACCTCCATCGCGGTCTCGGTGCCCGGCTTGATGGTGAAGCGGTAGGCGCCGCTCATGCGGCGCGAATCCATCAGCGCGTAGACGGTGATCTCCTTGGCATTGGGGCCAGGCCGCTCGATCCAGTATTCAACGAAGCGGGGGAATTCCTCGCCGGAATTGAGCGCGGTGTCCACCGCCAGGCCACGCGCCGACAGGCCGTACCACTGGTCCTTGCCGAGCGCACGGAAATAGCTGGCACCGAGGAACGACGCCAGTTCGTCCTTGCGCTTGCCCTGGTTCAGCGGATACAGGATGCGGAAGCCGGCGAAGCCCAGGCCCTTGAGCTTGGCGGCGTCCACCTTGTGCGGCCCGTAGTTGAACGCGGCGGGATCGAAGCGGAATTCACGCACGCTGTTGCCCACTATTTCATGGATGCGCACCGGCTGGTCGAACACCATGCCCTCATGGAAAAACGACAGCTCGAACGGCAAGCGCGTGCCGCGCCAGGCGAAACGCTCGGGCTTGTATTCGATCTCGCGATAGCGCTCGTACGAAAGTTCGCGCAGTTCGCGCGGCAGGTTTTGCTGCGGCGCCTTGTATGGCGAGGCCGCGAGCTGCTTGGCACGTGCGGCGACGGTATCGAAGTCGAACGCCTGCGCCGTCATGGCGCAAAATGCCAGGACGCCACCGCCCAGCCATGCCGCGATCCGTACGCCGGCGCGCGCGCTGCGGCGGGCCGGCTCGGGGACAGGCACGGTAAATATTGCGGACAAGCGTGGCGTGGCGATCTGTGACATGTATGCCAGGGGAACAGTTAAAACGGGGTGACCGGCATCGGCGGTCGGGACGAAGAGCCTTGCAGGCGGCGCAGCAAGGCACGACACAGCCAGGGACAGACCCGGCCAAACTGGCGTGGTCCGCACACGGGTCTCGGCGCCCGCGGGGAGCCATGTCCGGTTTGTTGCGATGCGCAATAAACCATAACAATTCGAGACGCGAAAGTCACGTTTCGATCACGCAAGGTTTGAAACAAAATGTTGGTGAGGTTGCCCGAAAGCCGCTCCGGGCAAGGCTTTGCGGGCGTTCAGGTCACACCGGCGCAGGCGCAGGCGAGCACTAAGCTCACCGGCCTCCCGATCAGCGCGGTTGGCCGGGGTGCCGTCCCGGCACCCCGCGCTCGACACGTTTAATACGGTGTTACTTTTTAGCCCCGTCGCTGTAGGGATCGAACTTGCCGCTCTTGGCGCCTTCGGAATAGGTATCGAACTTGCCGCTCTTCATGCCACCCTGGCTGAATGAATCGAATTTCTGCGCGCCACCCTGGATCGGTTCCATCTGATCAGGCCGCGCACCGGGGTTGAGCGAGGTCACGTTGTCGCTTTTTGCGCCATCCGAATAGGGACTGAACTTGTCCTGCCTGGCCCCGTCCGTGTACGTGCTGAACTTGTCCTGCCTGGCGCCGTCGGTGTAGGGGTTGAACTTGTCGGCCTTGCCGGTCTGGGCATGCAGTGTGCCGAAGGCGTAGGCACCAGCCAGGCCGATGATGAGATAGCGCAGCTTCATGGGGTCTCCTCTCGGGGGAAAGGCGCTTGCCTTTGCGGTTTGCACCGCTGACAGCCGCTGCGGAACAAGGGATGGCAAGCGTTGGGGCAGCAATCAACGCTAGGTCAGCGCTACGCCGGTGTCAACCGCGCCGGCGCCGCCGCAATGCGGCAAAGTGGTCGTCGCCAGCCCGGCATTGCGCTTACAATGCCACCCAAACGACCCATCCGGCTTGCCCGCGCAATGCCTTCCCCCGGCTCGCGGCACGCCAACATGAAGCCAAAGGAATCGTCATGCTGCCTCGGCAAACAGACCGCCCGTTCCGCCCTGCCGTCCGCGCCGTCACCCGTGCCGCCATCGCCGGCGTGCTCGGCTCCACGCTGCTGCTCGCCATGGCCGCGCCGGCCCACGCGTACTTCGACAACTACCTGAGCGGATCCATCATCGGCACGCTCAACGAGAAGGAAGGTGCCTCGCTGTCGCAGTCGGTGCGCAAGGCGCTGAACGATACCGCCGACGGCCAGTCGGTGACCTGGACCTATCCGGCCAACGGCCGGCGCCCGCAGGTCGATGGCACCATCACCCCTGTCGAAAGCAAGACCGACAAGGGCCAGCAGTGCCGGCGGCTGGAGTCGGAGCTCAAGCGCGGCAGCTCGCAGGAGCACTGGAAAGGCTGGTTCTGCAAGCAGCCCAGCGGGCAATGGAAGGCCCGCCACGTCGACGGCTGAGGCAGGCGCCCGGTGCGCGTACGAGCAGTGCGCCGGCCGTGCTCATGCGGCGCGCGACGGCGCCCGGTGCGGCCGTGCGGCCGGATCGATCTGTGCGCTGCCCGGCTGCGCGAACCATCTGGCTTCGGGCACGTAGACGGCCTGCTCCGGCTGCGCCATGAAGTGCGGCGACATGATCTGCACGCCGTGCGTGTTGAACTGGTCCTGGATCGCCGCGTGCAGCGCGGATAGCGCGAAGAACCGATTGCGCGGATCATCCAGCGCGGCAAACAGTTCGTATTCGACATAGAAATCCGACAAGCCACGCTGCAGCACGAACGGCGTCGGTGACGCCGCCACATGTTCGGCCTGCGCGGCGGCGGCCAGCAGCATGGCATGGACCTGCCGCCATGGCGTGTCGTAGCCGATGGTGACCGAGGTCGAAATCATCGCGGCCTGCCAGCCCTCTGTCGTGCCGGTATCGCGCACGCTGCCGTGGCGGGTGTAGTTGTGGATCGCGCTGCCGACCACCACCGCGTTCGGCAGCGTCACCTCTTCGTTGCGCAGGTTGATGACCTTGACCGACAGCGCGTCGAGCGAGGCCACCGTGCCGACGGTGTCGCCAATGCATACCATGTCCCCGCGCCGCAGCGCGCGCGAGTACACCACCACCATGCCGCTCATCAGCTGGTTGACCACGTTGGCCGAGCCGAGCGTCACCATAAAGCCGAGCAGCACCGACAGGCCCTTGAACACATCGCTGTCCGAGCCGGGGATATAGGGGTAGGCAAAGGTGAAGCCCAGCGCCCAGATCAACGCCGCGGCCAGGCGCCGCGTGGCACCGGCGGTCTCGGCATGCAGCCCTGGCACCGAGATCTGGCCCTTCTGCACCGCCTTGAAGATGTTCGATACCAGCCGCTGCACAGCACGGGTGATCAGCAGGATCACCACTGCCGTCACCAGCCCAGGCACCGCCCCAACCATCGACAAGGCAATGTCCGACAGCAGGTGAAGGATGAACGCGCCCATGCGGTCGCCCATCGGCTGCGTCAGCGGAAACTGTTCGAGCGCGAACTCCAGCCAGGCAAAGACCAGCACCAGCACCACGCCCACGGCAACGATCTGCACCAGGCGTGCAACCAGCTGGAAGAGCGTGCCGGTCCAGTCGAACTGGCCGGCCCGGCGTTCGAGGTGCAGCGCCACGTGGCGTTGCAATGCCGTGCGCAGGCGCGCGCGCAGCGCCGTGCTTGCGCGCGAGACGCCCCAGGCCAGCACGGCCAGCACGCCCAGGCCCAACAGGCTCAGTGCCATCCCGCGCACCAGGTTGGGCCAGTGCAGGTGCGCGCGCCGCGCGGCAATGGCCTGGCGCAGCGCCGCCGCGGCCTGCGCCCCCGCAGCCTCCAGCGTGAGGTTGTCTTCCGGGGAAAGATCTTGCACGGCCAGGGCGAACAACAGCCGGTCGCCGAGCCGGAACGCGATCATCGGCGCATCGCCGAGGGTGCCGCTGAGCTGCCCGAGCGGCTGGGCCAGTTCGGCTTCGGTAAGACCGTCGAACAACTGCTGGGCGCGCGCTACGCGCATGGCCGGCGTCGCGCCGCCAATTGCTGCGCGCAGCATGGCGATGGGACGGTCCATCAGCCGCAGTTCCGCGACCTCGCCGCTGGGCACGGCGATCGGTACCGGCGCTGGTGCTGGTGCAGTTGCCTGCGTGGCCGCCCATGCCGGCAGGCACGCCAGCGCCCACAGGATTGCGATTTGCCGCCACCATGCTGCAAGCGCTGCCATGGACGCCTCCTGTCCGAGGGTTGCTTTGCGCCGGCGCAGCGCCGCACGCCAGTGCCGGGCACGATGCCCGCTAGCATAACGTGCGCGGGTGCGCACGCAAAGCTGTCGTGCAAGAACCCCAAAAAAAGGAGGCCGAAGCCCTAATGCTGTTCAGTTAACCACAGTCGTTCCCGCGAAGGCGGGAACGCAGTGACTTCAAAAGACGCTGGATTCCCGCCTTCGCAGGAATGACGGTGGGGCTTGATACCTTAACTGAACGGCATTAAGGCCGAAGCCCCCTGTCTCGACCCGCCGCAACGACCCTGCCCTTCCCCCCGGGAAGGCACGGCATCGCGTGCCACAAGGCTGGCCGTCGTCCGGCGCGGCAGCGCGCTCAGGCGCCTTTCTTCGTCATCGGGTCCTTGGTACCGGCAGGCCTTGGCCTTGTGCTGGCTGTCGGCCCTGGCCGGTGCAGCCTTGTCGGCAGCCGGTGCCGCCGGGGCGCTGAGATCAACTCAGCGGCACAGCCTGCGCAGCAGTTCACCCGCGATCGTGCCGGGGCCGGCAGGCTGGAAGGTGCCGTACTGTGGCGCACGGATCGTATAGAGCGAATTGCCGCGCGCATAGCGCTTGCTGTACAGCGTCTGCTCGACCACCGCGAACATCGACGTGGCACAGTCGAGCACCATGCGCTTGAGCGACGAGCGGATCGGTTCGCCGTTGGCGGTGCGGATCACGCCCGCCGGTGAATTGCGCATCAGCACGACACCGACCTGCGCGCCCTGGCGCCGGATCGCGGACTGGTCGAAGTACGAGATCACGCCGTTGGCACCCATCAGCGGCAACCAGCGCTGCGGATCGGGCGCGCCAGGGTCGGGCGCAGCCACCAGGTGGCAGCCTTCCCGGGGCGTGGAGCGGAACACGGTGCCGGCGCCCTGCACCTGGCATTCATAAAGGCCGGCTGCCGCGGCCGGAGGCTGGGCCGGCATGGCACTGCCTTCGGCATGAGCAGTCGGCACGGCCAGGCCGAGCATGCAGCCGGCCAGCGCGGCAGCATGCCGAAAAATGCGGAACATCATTGAATTGCCCTCATATAGACGGGAAAAGCGAGCCGCATTGTCGCACACGACACGCATGATCTGGCGGCTCTGCACCGGTTGCGCATGCGCGCGAACGGCATCGCGCCACACTGCCGGCCAGCAATGTGCGGACCCGTGTACTACAAATAGGATATGGAGGCCGGCCATGCGTGGCGACGCCCGTTGCGGCGCCGCCCCATGCGCGGTCCGACAGCAACGCAGCATCCCAAGCCTTGCTTCCCATGCCACGACAAGACCAAGAAGCCAGACAAGACCGCCATGCAAGTTGTTGCGACCTCCCTCCCGCGCCGGCAGCGCGCACCAGGCATCGGCGACATCGACAGCGCCCCTTTGCAGCGCGCTTAATGCCGCTGGTCGTGCGGCACGCCGCCGCGAGCCTGCTGGCCCTTCCCCTTTGCCTCGGCATCTCCCACGCCGCGCCGGCCGTGCAGCTGGGCTACGGCTTCGACGAGACCCATCACGTACAGAAGGCCGAGGTCGCCATGCTGTGGGATTCGGGCTTTGCGTGGGGCAATCCGCAGGGCTGGCTGGTCGACCTCCAATGGGAAGTCAATATCGCGCGCTGGAACAGCAGCAGCGACAACAATCCGCATGACCTGTGGGAGTTCGGCGCCTCGCCGGTGGTCCGCATCGGCTGGTGGAAGCACGCGTGGGCGCCTTTCCTCGAGTTGTCGGTCGGCCCGCGCTTGCTGACGGGAACACGCACTTCGGACGACCATGTCATTTCCACGGCGTTCCAGTTCTCTGAATACGCCGGCCTGGGCGTGACCGTCGGCTCGGATCGGCGCTTTACCGCGGGCTACCGCTTCCAGCACCTGTCCAATGCTGGCATCAAGGAGCCCAACCCTGGCACCACCTTCCACGTCATCTACCTGCGCTACCGCTTCTGAGCGCCGCTGGCTGCGCGGCGCCCAGCGTTTCAAACAGGGCGCGCGTGGGTTCGTCGGCGGGAAAGAAGGACTCGATACGCAGCTCCTGCAGCGTGATGTCCTGCGGAATGCCGAGCGTGGTCAGCGTCGAGAACAGCGACGCACGGAACGCGCCGGCATGCAGCACCACCGGCAGCACCGGTGGCGGCGCGCTTTCCGCGCCGTCGTCCTCCGGGAGCAGCACGCCGCCGGGGCCGACCATGTCGGGATGCCACGCGGCGATGCGATGGAAGATCGCGCGCGCGGCCTGGTCGTGCGCCTGCACCTGCAATTCCTGCCAGACGCGCCGCAACAGGTAGCGTCCGACCTGGCGCGCGTTCTCGATCACCGGCCACAGCCCTTGCGGATCGAACACCGACAGCATCAGGTTGACCTGGCGCGGCCCGCCGCCCTGCCCGCCTTCGCCCTCCAGCGACGCGGGCGCGCGTCCGTCGAGCAGCGTATCGAGCATGCGCCGGTAAGCCTGGTTGGCGTCGACCAGGTTCCAGAACCGGTCCAGCACCACGGCCGGGTACGGCTCCTGCTTGGACAGGATCAGTGCGATCGCCTGCTGCACCATCTGCAACGGCGGCGAGGCCAGCGCATGCTCGCTGTAGGCCGGCGCGAAGCCGCCCGCCAGCAGCATGCGGTTGCGCTGGCGCAGCGGCACGCCCAGGCGCTCGGCCAGCGCCAGCACCATTTCGCGGCTGGGGCGGGCGCGGCCGGATTCCAGGAAGGAAATGTGGCGCTGCGACACCCCGGCGGCCAGCGACAGCGCGAGCTGGCTGTAGCCGCGCTTGCCGCGCCAGTAGCGCAGCAGGCCGGGGAAGTCGAGCGTGGCTTCGGAGGCGGGAGTCAGCGTTTCCATGCGCTTATTACAGCATGGCCGGGCGCCGGGAGCGACTACCTGCCAGGTAATAGCGGCAATTCCCTGCCGGCTGTCGGCCTTGCTGGCACTGCGACGCAGGCATCACTGCGACGACTTCCTGTAACAGCCGGATGGTATGCTTGACCTCTTTGAACACCCCGCGCGCAAAGGGCGCGCACTTTGATGGAAATTGCCATATTACTGGCGCTGATCCTGCTGAACGGCGTGTTCGCGATGTCCGAGATCGCGCTGGTCACCGCGCGCAAGGCGCGCCTGCAGCGGCAGATCGAGAACGGCGACCGGGGCGCGATCGAAGCCGTCAAGCTGGGCGAGGATCCCACACGCTTCCTGTCGACGGTGCAGATCGGCATCACGTCGATCGGCGTGCTCAACGGCGTGGTCGGCGAATCAACGCTGGCGCAGCCCTTCGGCGCCTGGCTGCACGGCAGCGTTGGCATGGCAGAGTCCACCGCCGGCTACGTCGCCTCCGCGATCGTGGTGGCGGGCCTGACCTACTTTTCCATCGTGCTGGGCGAACTGGTGCCCAAGCGCCTGGGCCAGATGGCCCCCGAAGCGATTGCCCGCCTGGTGGCGCGCCCGATCTCCTGGCTCGCGGTGGCGTCCACGCCCTTCGTCAAGCTGCTGTCAAGCTCCACCCGGCTGGTGCTGCGCCTGCTCGGCACCAAGACCGATAGCGGCCCCGGCGTGACCGAGGAAGAAATCCATGCACTGCTGGTCGAAGGCTCCGAGGCGGGCGTGATCGAGCAGCACGAGCACACCATGGTGCGCAACGTGTTCCGCCTTGACGATCGCCAGCTGGCCTCCCTGATGGTGCCGCGCGGGGACGTCGTCTACCTGGACGTGGACGCGCCACTGGAGGAAAACCTGCGCCGTATCGAGGAATCCGACCACTCCCGCTTCCCGGCGGTGCGCGGCGGCATGCACGACATCGTCGGCGTGGTCAGCGCGCGCCAGCTGCTGGCGCGCCGCCTGCGCGGCGAAGAGGCCGACCTGATGGCCGTGGTGCAGCCGGCGGTATTCGTGCCCGAAAGCGTGACCGGGATGGAGTTGCTGGAAAACTTCCGCGCCTCGGGCGGCCAGGTGGCCTTCGTCATCGACGAATACGGCGAGGTGCTGGGGCTGGTGACGCTGCAGGACCTGATCGAAGCCATCACCGGCGAATTCAAGGCCGCGGCCGCCGGCGAGGAATGGGCGGTGCAGCGCGACGATGGCTCGTGGCTGCTCGACGGCCTGATCCCCATCCCCGAACTGAAGGACCGCATCGGGCTGCGCCAGGTGCCGGAGGAAGAAAAGGAGCGCTATCACACGCTGTCCGGCATGCTGCTGTTGCTGCTCGGACGCCTGCCGCAGATCGCCGACAGCGTCCAATGGGGCGACTGGCGCTTCGAGATCATCGACATGGATGGCAAGCGCATCGACAAGGTGCTGGCCTCGCGCCTGCCGCCAGAAAACGGTCCAGAGGAAGAAACGACCGGCTGATGCCGCGCATCTGGCCGGTCACCCCCCCCCCCGTTGCCCGATGCCGCCTTGTTGATTCCCGTCAAGCGGCAGGTGCGCAGTCCGCAACGTGTCGCAACTTGCAAGCGCCTGCCGCCCGGCTTGGCTTATGATCGCGCCTTGCAGTCCGGTTTGCGGCTGCAGCAGGTATGCACCGCTACACCTGACGACAGGAGCCGGCCCGCGCCGGCGGTCCTGCCAGGCGTGGAACACTGACAACGGGGAGACGCGGGACAGCGCCGCCAGCACGGCACCGCCCGCAAGACGATTCATGCATCCAGATGCCGACGACCTCGGCGGAACGCCAACAGGCGCATCGGGAAGCCCACAAGCGCCGTCCGATGCGAAGGTCCCGGCGCGGCCGGCCGAACTGCTGTGCGCGCTGGCCGCGCGCCGTGCCGAGGGCGCGGCGCCAGCCGCTGTGCTGGCGCTCCGGCTCGACCGCTTTGCCAGCGCATGCGAGACCCTTGGCCCGCACCGCGCCGCCCGCCTGCGGGCGTTGGTGCAGGCCCGCATTGCAGCACTGCTGCCGCAGGGAGCGGTCATGCACTGGGTGGCGGCGTCTGACCTGGGCGCGGTCACGGCACTGGCGGCCGGCTGCACCGATGCCGGGCCCATTGCCGAGCGCATTGCCGAGCGCATTGCCGCCGACCTGTCCCGTCCGTTCCTCCTGGATGGCTTCGAGCTGTTTATCTCCAGCAGCATCGGCATGGCCACCGACCACCCCGACGTCCCCGCCGAGCGCAGCGTGCAGCAGGCCTTCGATGCCATGCTGCGTGTCGTCCGCCAGGGCGGCGCCGGCCTCGCGCGCGCCGACAAGCCCGCTGCCCCGCCCACCGCTCCGCTGCTGGCCGCCTTGCCCGAGGCGCTGGAGCGCGGCGAACTGAGCCTGCAACTGCAGCCGCACGCCAACTTTGCAGGCGCCCGTGTCAGCGGCTATACCGTGCGCCTGCGCTGGCACAGCCCCGTGCTGGGGCGGGTGGCGCCGCAGGACTTCCTGCCGGCGGCGGAAACACTCGGCTTGGCTGGACGCATCGGCGCCTGGCTGCTCGACAGCGTGCTGCCGCTGGTGCGCAGCGCCGAAGCGCTTGCGCCGCTGCAATTTACGCTGCTGGCCTCAAGCGCGCAGCTGCACCGCCCGCAGATGGTCGATGCGCTGGCGCAGGCCATCGGCACAGGCGGCATCGCCGCGGAGCGCCTGTGCATCGAGCTGCCTGCCAGCGCGGTGCCCCAGGACGGCGGCATCCTCGATCGGGTTGCCGACTTGCGCCGCCTGGGGGTACGGCTGGCGCTGGGCGATCTCGACGACAGCTCCGGCAGCCGGCTTGCCCTGGAGGCATTGCGGCCTGACAGCGTCTCGCTCGATGTACGCCGGCTGGGCCATGGCGGCGCGCGCGGCGGCGGCGCGGACCTGGCCGAGCGGCTGCATGGCGCCTGCGTCATGGCGCGCCGCGCCGGCGCGGCGGTTTGCGCCAAGGGCGTGGAAAGCCGGCAGCAACTGGACGTGGTGCGCGCCTGGGGCTGCCACAGCGTGCAGGGCTACCTGCTGGCACAGCCTTTCCCGGCGGCCTGGCTGATGCAGACACACGCCGCCGTTCAACAGCGCGCCCGCGAGCTGCTGGCGCCGGCCGGCTGAAGCGGTCAAGCCGGCCCGCGCCATGGCAACTGTTGCATCAACTGTTGCACTAACTGTTGCACCGATTGCACGATTTACAAATTGGCACATACCAGATATCAACCGCGCCGGCAGCGACGGTAAAATCTGCGTCAAACCCTCAACCGAATGGAAAGGAGCCCGGCGTGAAGAAAGGTTGGATCTGGTGCGTTCTGTTTGCCACCCTGTTGGCTGGCTGCAACACGATGGCAGGACTCGGACAAGACATTCAGCGCGGCGGCCAGAAGCTGGAAAGCTCGGCGGACCGGCACAAGTAAGCCGGACCGCCAAACCGCGCAACGATGCGGCCTGGCCGCGTCGGCAACCAGAAACGGCACGCCGAGGGGCGTGCCGTTTTGCTTTGCCGGGCCAGCCGGCGCGCTCAGCCCTTGCTGCGCAGCGCGCGTGCCTGCTCGGCCAGCGAACGGATGTGGCCCCAGTCCTTGCCCGCCACCGCGTCCTTGGGCACCACCCATGAGCCGCCCACGCACACCACGTTGGGCAAGGCCAGGTAGGTCGGCGCCAGCGCGACATCGATGCCGCCGGTCGGGCAGAAGCGCAGCTGCGGCAGCGGTCCGCCCAGCGACTTCAGCATCGGCACCCCGCCGGCCGCCTGCGCCGGGAAGAACTTCAGGAAGGTGAAGCCGGCTTCCAGCGCCAGCATGGCCTCGCTGGCGGTGGCCACCCCCGGCAACAGCGAGATCCCCGCGCCCTGCGCGCCCTCCGCCAGCGACGGCGTCAGGCCGGGCGACACGGCAAACTGAGCGCCGGCATCGCGCACGGCATGCAGCTGCTCCACCGTCAGGACCGTGCCCGCACCCACGCACGCCTGCGGCAGCGCGGCGGCCACGGCCTTGATGGCTTCCAGCGCGACCGGCGTGCGCAGTGTGATCTCCAGCAGCGGCAGGCCGCCGGTGACCAGCGCCTCGCTCACGTGCAGGGCCTCGTCGACCGACTGGAATTCCAGCACGGGGATCACCGGCACGTCGGCCAGCAGGGGAAGCAGCGGGGAAGTCTGGTTTTGCATATCTGTCTCGGGGTGAAGGGTTCAGGAAAGCAAAGTCAGGGAATGCAGCGGGCTCAGCGGTCAGTTCAGCGGCCGGTTCAGCCGCCGATCACGGAGACCGATTCGGCCAGCCGGGCCATCACGGCCTGCGCATCGGGGATCGGCGCCACCGCGCCATAGCCGGTGGTGGACAGCGCCGCGGCCACGTTGGCGTAGCGCGCGGCCTCGAACGGGTCGGCGCCCGCCGCCAGGCGCGCGACGAAGCTGCCGCCGAAGCAATCGCCGGCACCGGTGGCATCGACCGGCTTGACCGGATACGGTGCCACCAGCGTGCGCGACTCGGGCGTGGCCACGTAAGCGCCCTCCTCGCCCAGCTTCAGCGCCACCAGGCCGATGCCGCAGCCGAGCAGGTAATCGACGATGGCATCGCGGTCATCCAGCCCCGTCAGCACGGTGATGTCGTCCCAGCTGGGCAGGCACACGTCGGTCAGCGCGAGCGCTTCGCGCATGATGCCGCGCGCGCGCGCCAGCGACCACAGCCGCAGGCGCAGGTTGGTGTCGAGCGTGACCTTGGTGCCGGCCTTGCGCGCGTGCTCCATCGCCGCCAGGCCGGCATCGCAGGCACTGGTGCTGATGGCCAGGCTGATGCCCGACAGGTGCAGGTAGCGCGCCGCGGCGATCGCGCCCAGCGGTAGCTGCTCATGCTGGTAGCGGCTGGCGGCGGAGCCTTCGCGCAGGTAGTCGAAGCGGTGGCCGTGATTGTCGTGCGAGACAAAATAGACGCCGGTCGGCGCGGACGGGTCCACATGGACGTAGCGCGTATCGACCCGCTCCTGCGTCCACAGCGCGCGCAGGCGCTCGCCGAAGGTATCGGCGCCCACCGCGCTGACATAGCCGGTGCTCGCGCCCTGCCGTGCCGCGGCGATGCAGAAGTTGGAGGTATCGCCACCAAAGCCCTGCAGGTAGCGGTCGGGATCGTCGGGCTGCTGGTTGAACTCCACCAGCGGCTCGCCGTAGGCCAGGATATCGATGCTCATGGGGCGGCCCGCCTCAGAAGAAGGTTTGCACGATGTCGATCACGCGCAGGTCTCGATCCAGCACCGGGATATGGCGCCACTTGTCGAAAGTCAGGCACGGGTGCGAGATATCGAACGCGATCATGTCGCCGACCTGGATGTCGTCGCCCGGCTTGACCTGCAGGTAGGCGTGCTGGTCCATCATGCCGGTCACTTCCCAGTGCGCGGGTACGTCGACCGGCGCTTCGCTGCCCGGGCGGTACAGCCGCGCGGGGATCGGCATGCCGGCATCGAAGGCCGCGTCGCGCTTGCCCATGCCGATGATGACGCGGTCCGGCTCGGGGATCGACTGCACGTAGGCCCACAGCTGCAGCGCCGGCAGCAGGCCCTCGCGCATCTTTTGCGCGACCGGGTTGCTGGCCAGGATGCGTTGCTGCGCGGCGCGGTAGATGCCGACGTCATGGGTCAGGTAGCAGCCGGGGCGCAGCACGATGTCGATCGGCGTGCCGATGTCGGTGCGCGCGAATTCCTCGGCGACCACGTCATACCAGGCCGAGCCCGCGCCCGACATCACCACCGGGCTGCGGCCGAAGCGGCCCTGCTGCGCCAGTTGCCGCGTCACGGCCACGGTGCGCTGCAGGAAGGCGCGGATATCGGCCTCTTCCTTCAGCACGCCCTCATAGATCTCGACACCCGCCAGCGACAGCGCCCGCGGCCAGCGCGCCAGCGCGTCGAGCACGGCCTGTTGCTGCGCGTCGTCGCGCACGCCGGTGCGCCCGCCCGCCACGCCCAGTTCCAGCAGCACCTGCAGCGTCTGCCCGCGCGCCTGGAAGAACTTGCCGAGCTGGTCGACCAGCGCGGCGGAGTCCACCAGCGCAAAGAACTCGAAGGCCGGATCGTCGCGCAGCAGGTCCGCAATGATTTCCATGTTGCGGCGGCCCACCAGCTGGTTGGCCATCAGCACCCGCTTGACGCCGTGCGCATGCGCCGCGGCGGTCTGGTGCGCGGTCGCCAGCGTGATGCCCCACGCGCCGGCGCCGAGCTGGCGCGCGAACAGCTTGGGCGCCATGGTGGTCTTGCCATGCGGCGCAAGCTGCACGCCGTACTCGCCCATGAAGCGGCGCATCCATTCCAGGTTGTGCGCAAGCCGGTCTTCGTAAAGCACCGCGGCCGGCAGGCTCAGTTCTTCCTGCAGCAGGCTCCAGCCGGTGCGGGCGGCGCCGGGCGCCAGGGGGGCTTCGAGTCGCCCCAGCGCCTTGTTGAGCGGATCGATCACGCCGGCCTGATACTTTATTTCACGCATGCTTGCCATCACCCTGAAAAAATCTGATTGACGTAATGATAGCCCTGAAAATAAGATATTTCATCCTTGTTATAAAGTAACACGCTGACAGCACACAGGGAACTGCGGAGACAACGCCCAAGGCCGCGCCCGTCACTGTTATAGCCCTTTCGGACAGCGCCTGCCGCCTGCGTCACTTTGCCTCCGGGCCCTGCCCAGCCACCAGCCATGACCGCACCCTTCGACATCCTGACCCGCATCGCCGAGCGCGGCCCCGCGCTGCGCCTGGCCGAGCAGAAGGTCGCGCAGGTGGTGCTGGAAGACCTGGCCGGCGCCGCCGCGGCGAGCATCAATGAGCTGGCGCGCAAGGCCGGCGTCAGCGAGGCCAGCGTGACCCGCTTCGCCAAGGCCATCGGCTGCCGCGACGTGCGCGACCTGAAGCTGCGGCTGGCACAGGCCACCGCGGTGGGTGCGCGTTTCCTGCAACCCGGCGGCGCCGATGCGGCCGCCGAAGCCCCGGCGACGCTGGCCGACAGCATCCATGCCGACATCCTGACCGCGCTCGAAGTCAACCGCGGCCTGATGGATGCGCAGCGCATCGAAGACGCCGCGCGCCTGTTGCTGGGCGCACGCATGGTCTACGCTTTCGGCATGGGCGGCGGCTCGTCGTTCATGGCCGACGAGGCGCGCCACCGGCTGGCGCGGCTGGGCCAGCCGGTGGCGAGCTACCAGGACGGCCTGCTGCAGAAGATGGTGGCGGCCACGCTGAGCCGCGACGACGTGGTGCTGGCGTTCTCGGCCAGCGGGCGCGTGCCGGAGATGCTGGCCAGTTGCGAGATCGCGCGCGAATACGGCGCCAGGCTGGTCGCGGTGACCGCGCTGGGCTCGCCGCTGGCCGCGCGCGCCGACGTGCTGCTGCCGGTGCGCACGCTGGAGACGGATTTCATTTTCAAGCCGTCGGCGTCGCGCTACGCGATGCTGATGGTGCTGGACGTGCTGGCCACCCAGTGCGCGCTGCTGCAGCAGGACCAGAGCAAGGAGCGGCTGCGCCGGCTCAAGTACGTGCTGGACAGCCACCGGGGCGAGACCAGCCCCGGCCTGGGCCCTGACAGCCGCCAGCCGCTGGGAGACTGACCATGCCACACCTGTTCGATACCCTGATCCGCTTCGTCACGCTGATCGACGGCTCCGGCGCCGCCGCGCGCCTGGCCGACGTGGCGCTGCGCGACGGCCGCATTGCCCGCATCGATGAAGGCGGCGCGATCGATCCCGATGCCGCCGCGCACGTGGTCGAAGGCCACGGCCTGGTGCTGGCGCCGGGCTTTATCGACGTGCATACGCACGACGATACCAACGTGGTGCGCCAGCCCGAGATGACGCCCAAGCTGTCGCAGGGCGTGACCACCGTGATCGTCGGCAACTGCGGCATCAGCGCCGCGCCGGTGACGCTGTCGGGCGATCCGCCCGACCCGATGAATCTGCTCGGCCATGCCGACGCGTTCCGCTACCCCAGCTTCAAGGCCTACGTCGACGCCGTCGATGCCGCGCAGCCCGCGATCAACGTCGCCGCGCTGGTGGGCCATACCGCGCTGCGCAGCAACCATATGGACCGGCTCGACCGCGCCGCCACGCCCGCGGAAATCGCGGCCATGCGCGCGCAGCTGGAAGAATCGCTGCAGCACGGCGCGCTGGGCCTGTCCACCGGACTCGCCTACGCCAACGCCTTCCACGCGCCGACCGAGGAAGTGCTGGCGCTGGCCGAGCCGCTGGCCCATGCCGGCGCGCTCTACGCCACGCACCTGCGCAGCGAGTTCGCCGAGATCCTCGACGCGATGGACGAAGCCTTCCGCATCGGCCGCCATGCGCGCGTGCCGGTGGTGATCTCGCACCTGAAGTGCGCGGGCGTGGACAACTGGGGCCGCAGCACCGAGGTGCTCGACGCCCTCGACGGCGCGCAGCGCTGGCAGCCGGTCGGCTGCGACTGCTACCCCTATACCGCCAGCTCGTCGACGCTGGACCTGAAGCAGGTCACCAGCGACTTCGACATCATGGTGACGTGGTCCGAAGGCGCGCCCGAGATGGGCGGCCGGCTGCTGGCCGATATCGCCGCCGAATGGCAGGTCGACCTGCACGAGGCCGCGCGCCGGCTGATGCCCGCCGGCGCCGTCTACCACTGCATGGAAGATGCAGACGTCGACCGCATCCTGAGCCACCCCGCCACGGTAGTCGGCTCGGACGGCCTGCCCAACGACCCGCTGCCGCATCCGCGCCTGTGGGGCGCGTTCCCGCGCGTGCTGGGCCACTATGCGCGCGACCGCGAGCTGTTTCCGCTCACCGTTGCCGTGAACAAGATGACCGGCCTGTCAGCCGAGCGCTTCGGCCTGCATCGCCGCGGCTTCGTGCGCGATGGCTACTGGGCCGACCTGGTGCTGTTCGACGCCGCGACCATCCGCGACGCCGCCAGCTTCACCGACCCGATGCAGCCCGCCGAAGGCATTGCCGCGGTCTGGGTCAATGGCGAGCTGTCATGGCAGCAGCGCCAGTCGACCGGGATCCGCGCCGGACGCTTCCTGGCGCGCGGCGCGGACGGCGACACCTCTCCATCCACTACCGTCATTCCCGCGCAGGCGGGAATCCAGCGTCTTTGAAAGTCGCTGGGTCCCCGCCTTCGCGGGGACGACGAGCATTTGAAACCTTATTCTGAGGAGTACCCATGGACATCAAACGATTCGGCGTGGAAGGCGGCACCGGCCAGGGCGGCGCGCACATGCCCTTTGCCCGCGCCGTGGCGGCCGACGGCTGGCTCTACGTTTCCGGCCAGGTGCCGATGGTCGGCGGCGAGCTGATCGACGGCGGCATCGTGCCGCAGACCCACCAGGCCATCAAGAACGTGCTGGCGATCCTGGCCGAGGCCGGCTACGGCCCCGAGCACGTGGTCCGCTGCGGCGTGTGGCTGGACGATGCGCGCGACTTCGCCTCGTTCAACAAGATCTTCAAGGAATACTTCGGCGCCAACCCGCCGGCGCGCGCCTGCGTGCAATCGAGCATGGTGGTGGACTGCAAGGTCGAAGTGGACTGCATCGCGTACAAGAAGCCGGCGGCCTGAGCCAATCGCCGGCTGACGGTGTGCTCCCCTCTCCCATGAAATGGGAGAGGGGCCGGGGGTGAGGGCCGCGCGTATCAATCTTGCGCTGCCGGTCATTGAAACTCCCGCCCTCACCCCCTGCCCCTCTCCCGCGCGCGGGAGAGGGGAGAAAACAAACAACGAACATCTGCCGCACACAAGCGGCCCTTTCTTCCACACAAGGAGACAACATGGGTCCCGTCACAGGAACCACGCTCTTGGTGTATGCGCTGATCGCCGTGATCGCCCTGGTGGTGCTGATCGCGCGCTACAAGCTCAACCCTTTCATTACCCTGGTCGTCGTCTCGGTGCTGCTCGGCTTTGCCGTGGGCATGCCGATGGGCGACATCGTCAAGTCATTCGAAGCCGGTGTCGGCGGCACGCTCGGCCATATCGCGCTGGTGGTGGGCCTGGGCACCATGCTCGGCAAGATGATGGCCGAGTCCGGCGGTGCGGAACGTATCGCCAACACGCTGATCGATTTCTTCGGCGCGAAGAACGTGCACTGGGCCATGGCGACCATCGCCTTTATCGTCGGCCTGCCGGTGTTCTTCGAGGTCGGCTTCGTGCTGCTGGTGCCGATCGCCTTCAACGTCGCCAAGCGCACCGGCACGTCGATGGTGGTGGTCGGCATCCCGATGGTGGCCGGCCTGTCCGTAGTGCATGGCCTGATCCCGCCGCATCCGGCCGCGCTGCTGGCGGTGACCGCGTATGGCGCGGACATCGGCAAGACCATCATGTATGCGCTGATCGTGGGCATCCCCACGGCGGCCATCGCCGGCCCGATGTTTGCCAGGCTGATGGACCGCTACGTCAAGCTGCCCGACGTCAACCCGCTGGCTGACCAGTTCACCGAAGAGGATGAGCGCGTCAAGGAATCGCACCAGTTGCCGGGGTTCGGCATCACGGTGTTCACCATCCTGCTGCCTGTCGTGCTGATGCTGATCGGCAGCTGGGCCGACCTGTTCACCACGCCCAAGTCGTTTGCCAACGACTTCCTCAAGCTGATCGGCAACTCGGTGATGGCGCTGCTGATCGCCGCGCTGGTGAGCTTCTACACCTTCGGCAAGGCGCGCGGCTTCAATCGCGACACCATCCTCAAGTTCACCAACGAGTGCGTGGCGCCCACCGCCATCATCACGCTGGTGGTCGGCGCCGGCGGCGGCTTCGGCCGCATCCTGCGCGACTCGGGCATCTCCACCGCCATCGTCGACGTGGCCACCAGTGCGCAAGTGTCCGTGCTGGTGCTGGGCTGGCTGGTCGCCGTGATGATCCGCATCGCCACCGGCTCGGCCACGGTCGCCATGACGACGGCCGCCGGCATCGTCGCGCCGATCGCCGCCAGCGTGCCGGGCACCCGCCCCGAACTGCTGGTGCTGACCACCGGCGCCGGCTCGCTGATCCTGTCGCACGTGAACGACGGCGGCTTCTGGCTGGTCAAGGAGTACTTCAACATGACCGTGGCCCAGACCTTCAAGACCTGGTCGGTGTGCGAGACCATCATCTCGGTGGTGGCGCTGCTGCTGACGCTGGGGCTGGCCACGGTGATCTGAGGCGCGAAAGCCGTACCGCGCACCCCGTCCTCCGCAGGGTGCGCGCGGCGGTACCCGCGCCGCGCGGCGTGCGGGATAACGCACTGAAGCAACGGTTTACAAGGCTCCGGCCAGCGCCTAAGGTCAACCAGTGTATGACCCGCCTCGAACCGCTTCCATGCCAATCGACCGCCGCTCATTCCTGGCCCTGGCCGCCGGGCTGACCGCCACCGCCGCCGCCATCGCCCCACTGCGCGCCGGCGCCGCCACCGTGGCCGTCCCCATGCGCCGCAACATCCCCGGCACCACCGAGGCCCTGCCCGTTGTGGGCATGGGCACGGCCGACACCTTCAACGTCAGCAGCGAAGCCGCCGAGCGCAAGCCGCTGGCCGAAGTCATGGCAATGCTGTTGCGCACCGAAGGCTCGGTCATCGACACGGCGCCCAGCTATGGCAGCGCCGAGGCCGTGACCGGCGACCTGCTGCGCGCGGCCAACGCCCGGCAGCGCGTGTTCCTGGCGACCAAGATCTCGGCCCAGTCCGGCGCCCCGGCGCAGGCGCAGTGGGGGCGCTCGCTGGCAGACCTGCGCGTCGACAAGGTCGACCTGCTGCAGGTGCACAACCTGATCGACTGGCAAGGCAACCTGCGCTTCCTGCGGGAGTTGAAGGAACAAGGCCGCATCCGCTACCTGGGCATCACCCATTACCGCGACGACGCGCACGAGGCGCTGGAGCGGATCGTGCGCAACGAGCGCGTCGATTTCGTCCAGGTCAACTACTCGGTGGCCGAGCGCAATGCCGGGCGCGTGCTGCTGCCGCTGTGCCAGGAGCGCGGCGTGGCGGTACTGGTCAACCGCCCGTTCCAGGACGGCCGCCTGTTCCGCGCGGTCAAGGACCGGCCGCTGCCGCCGTGGGCCGGAGACATCGACTGCGGCTCGTGGGGCCAGCTGTTCCTGAAGTTCATCGTCAGCCATCCGGCGGTGACCGCTGCCATTCCCGCCACCTCCAAACCGCGCAACATGGCCGATAACCTCGGCGCCGCGCTGGGGCGCATGCCCGATCCGGGCCAGCGCGAGCGCATCGCCGCGCTGCTGGCCTGACGCGCGCCGGGCCGCATGGACGAACCCGAGCGCGACACGCCCGCCGGCGGCGGCCTGGCACGGCTGCGGCGCGGCTTCGGCATCCGCCCCGGCGAGGCCGGCGCGGTGGTGGCCGGCTTCCTGTTCTTCTTCTGCCTGTTCGCCAGCTATTTCATGCTGCGCCCGGTGCGCGAGACCATGGGCATCGCCGGCGGCGTGAAGAACCTGCAATGGCTGTTCACCGCGACCTTCGTCGTCATGCTGGCGGCGATCCCGCTGTACGGCGCGGTGTGCGCGCGGCTGCCGCGGCGGCGCTTCGTGCCGTGGGTCTATGCGTTCTTCATCGCCAACCTGCTCGCCTTTGCCTTCGCCACGCGCGCGTGGCCCGACAATGTCTGGCTGGCGCGCGTGTTCTACGTGTGGCTGTCGGTATTCAACCTGTTCGTGGTGTCCGTGGCATGGAGCCTGATGGCCGACGTGTTCCGGCCCGAGCAGGCGCGGCGCCTGTTCGCGCTGCTGGCCGCCGGCGCCAGCGCGGGCGGGCTGGCCGGGCCGGTGCTGGGCGGCTGGCTGGTGCCGCAGATCGGGCTGACCGGGCTGATGCTGCTGTCCGCCGCGCTGCTCGCCGCGACGCTGCCGGGCGTGGGCTGGCTGTTCGGCTGGCGCCGCCGCGCCGGCGCGGGCCATGAAGTGCCCGCAAATGCCGCCAGCGATCCCGCCAACCCGGTCGGCGGCGGCCTGTGGGCGGGGCTGGCGTTGTTGCTGCGTTCGCGCTACCTGCTCGGCATCGGGATGTTCGTGATCCTGCTGGCCACGGCCAGCACCTTTCTTTATTTCGAGCAGGCGCGGCTGGTGGCCGAGGTCTTCCCCGAGCGCACCCGGCAAACCCAGGTCTTCAGCGCGCTCGACGCCACGGTCCAGGCGCTGACCATCCTGGTCCAGCTGTTCTTCACCGGCCGCATGGCGCGGCGCTACGGCGTCACGCTGCTGCTGACCGCGGTGCCGCTGGCGGTCACGGCGGGCTTCGTCGTGCTGGCACTGGCGCCGACCTTCGGCGTGCTGGCCGGCGTGATGATCCTGCGGCGCGTGGGCGAATATGCGCTGCTGCGGCCCGGGCGCGAGATGCTGTTCACGGTGGTCGATCCCGAGACCAAGTACAAGGCCAAGAACGTGATCGACACCGCGGTCTATCGCGCCGGCGATGCGGTCAGCGCATGGGTCAAGACCGCCATCGACGCGATTTCCGGCCACCCTGCCACCGTCGCGCTGGCCGGTGCCGGCCTGGCGCTGGCATGGGCGGCGCTGGGATGGTGGCTGGGGCGGCGGCACGAAGCCGAGCTGGTGCCGCATGAGACAAGCCCGCGCGCCGGGGCGGCCGGCGCTACGACAACTTCGCGCTAGCCTCGCTTCAACTTTCATTCAATGAAATAAATTCTTCATTGTTTGACCGCATTTCCATGCTTGCCTAACATCTTCCACACAACAGTTTCATCCAACAAAATTTGCGCCGAGCCCACGGCGCCGCAGGAGACAGCCATGCAAGCATCCACCGTCCGGTGGCCGGCGGCGTTCGCCACCGCGTTCGCCACCGCCTACTCCCTGTTATCCGCCGCACCGGTGCACGCCGCGCGGTCCGCGGATGCGGAGGCAAGCTGGCCATCGCACCCGATCCGCCTGGTCGTCCCGTTCACGCCTGGCGGGACCACCGACATCCTTGCGCGCGTGGTCGGCCAGCGGCTCGGGCAAGTGCTGGGCCAGACCGTGGTGATCGACAACCGTCCCGGCGCCGGCGGCAATATCGGCGCCGAAGCGGTGGCCAGGGCCTCGCCTGATGGCTACACGCTCCTGATGGGCACGCTCGGCACCCAGGTCACCAACGCCTCCCTCTATGCGCGCATGCCCTACGATGCGGCGCGCGACTTCGCACCGGTCACGCTGGTGGCCAACTCGCCAAATGTGCTGCTGACCAACGCCACGCTGCCGGTGCGTTCGGTGGGCGAGCTGATTGCACTGGCGCGGCAACAGCCGGGGAAACTGAACTATGCGTCGACCAGCACCGGCGGCTCACCGCACTTGTCGGGCGAACTGTTGGACAGCATGGCGAGGGTCAAGATGCAGCATGTTCCATACAAGGGCGCCGCGCCAGCGATGACGGACCTGCTCGCCGGCCAGGTCAACCTCATGTACGACAACCTGCCCTCGGCGCTGGCGCAGATCCAGGCGGGCAAGGTGCGCGCACTGGCCGTGACCGGCCCGCAGCGCTCGCCGCTCCTGCCGGACGTGCCAACCGTGCAGGAATCCGGGCTGCCCGGTTATGTCGTCAACTCGTGGTTCGGCCTGCTGGCGCCGGCCGGAACGCCGGCTGCGGTGGTCGGCAAGCTGCAGCAGGCGGTGGCCGGCGTGCTGGCCGAGCCTGCAGTGCGCCAGCGCATCGAGCAGCTCGGCGCCGTGCCCGGCGGCGACAGCCCCGCTGCGTTTGCCGCCGTGATCCGCGAAGACACCGCCAAATGGTCGCGCGTAATCCGCGAGGCCGGGATCAAGCCGCAATGACATCGCATTCATTTCCATCAGGGCGTCCACACATGAACCTGTCCACGTCACGACCCACACTGCGCATCGGCTCCGGCTCCGGCTGGTGGGGCGACCGCGTCGAACCCGCGGCGCTCAGCGCGCGCGAAGGCCGCCTCGACTACCTGTGCTTCGAGACCATGGCAGAGGCCACCGTCTGCGCCGCGCAGGTACGGCGCAGGCGCGACCCCGCCTTTGCCGGCTACGATACTTACCTCGATGAACGCATGCGCGCCGTGCTGCCCCATTGCATCGCCAACGGCACGCGCATCATCAGCAACCAGGGCTGGATCAATCCGCTCGGTGCCGCGCGCCGCATTGCGCAGCTGTGCCAGGAACTGGGCCTGCCCGGTGTGAAGATCGCCGCCATCACCACCACCGACCTGACCGGCACCATCTGCGACCAGGACCTGCACCTGCTGGAGAGCGGCGCCCATGTGCGCACGCTGCGCGACACGCTGGTATCGGCCGAGCCGTACGAAGGGGCGCTGCCAATCGTGAAGGCGCTGGAGCAAGGCGCCCAGGTCGTCGTTACCGGGCGGGTGGCCGACCCGTCGCTGTTCCTCGCGCCGATGATCCACACCTTTGGCTGGCGCTATGACCATCCGCAGGACGTGCCGCTGCTGGCGCGCGGCAGCGCCATCGGGCATCTGCTGGAATGCGGCGCGCAAGTGACCGGCGGCTATTTCGGCGACCCGGGCTACAAGGACGTGCCCGAGCCCTGGAACCTGGCCTTCCCCATCGCCGAGGTCGAGCCCGATGGCAGCGCGGTGATCGGCAAGGTCGCCGGCACCGGCGGGCGCATCGACCTGCAGACCGTCAAGGAGCAGATGTTCTACGAGGTGCACGATCCCGCCCGCTACATCACGCCCGACGTGGTGGTCGACTTCACGACGGCGCAACTCGAGCAGCAGGATGCAGACCGCGTGCGCATCAGCGGCGTCACCGGTGCCCCGCGCACCGATACGTTGAAGATCTCGCTCGGCTGTACCGAGGGCTTTATCGGCGAGGACATGTTCTTCTATGCCGGCCCCGGCTGCCTGGCCAAGGCCGAGCTGGCGCGCACGATCCTGGAGCACCGCTTTGCCATGGCTGGCCTGCAGGCCGACGCGCTGCATATCGATTTTCTCGGCGTCAATGCGATCCACGGCCTGGCGTCGCTGGCGCCAACGGCCGAGCCCAACGAAATCGCGGTGCGCGTCGCCGCACGCGCGCGCACCCGCGAAGAAGCCGCCAAGGTCGGCCGCGAGATCGACAGCATGGCCGTGTGCGGCCTGGCCTCCACCGGCAAGCGCGTGCCGCACCAGGACCGCACGCGCGAAATCATCGGCGTGTGGTCTGCGCTGGTGCCGCGCACGCAGGTCCGCTCGCAGATCCACTTTCTCTGAGGCAGCCCACCATGATCGTTCCACTAAGGCGGCTGGCGCATACGCGCTCCGGCGACAAGGGCGACACGTCCAACACGGCCGTGATCGCGTATGACGCGGCTTTCTATCCCTACCTCCGCGAGCAACTGACCGCGGCTTCCTTCAAGGCGCTGTACGGCGGGCTGATCCGGGGCGAGGTCGAACGCTATGCCGTCGACGGGCTGCAGGTGCTCAACTTTGTCGCGCACGGCGCGCTCGGCGGCGGCGTCTCGCGCAGCCTGGCGTTGGACAATTACGGCAAAGCGCTGGCCAGTGCCGTACTGCGTTTCGAGGTCGAGATCCCCGACGCGCTCGCGCCCCTGCTGCGCGGCCCGGCGCAATAAGCCGCCGCGCGCTGCTCAGGACGGCACGGCGCGGCGCGTCCACGCCGCCGTGATGCGCCGCGCTTCTTCGCGCAGCCGGCGCGCCATGCGCGCCTCGCGCGCGAGGATGCGTTCGCTCAGCGCCGCGATACTGAGCGCGCCGATCGGGCGGCCTTCGTAGTCGAGCAACGGCACGGCGATGCCGCCCATTTTCTCCACCACCAGGTCCAGGAACAGCACGTAGCCGCGCTCGCGCGCCTGCGCAATCTGGGCGGCGATCACCTCGGGCGTGAGGCGCGGATAGCGTTGGCGCTGCTGCGGCGTCAGCCGTGCGCGCGCCGTACGTTCAGGTTCGGGCTTCCACGCCAGCACGGCCAGGCTGCCGGCACCGACGCCCAGCGGCCGGCGCGTGCCGATTTCCACGTAGTTGGCACGGATCGGGAACGTGCCGAGCTCGATATCCGAGCAGACCGACTCGCCGCGGCTGGCCTCGGTCAGGATCGCCGTATCCTCGAATTCCTCTACCAGCCGCTCCAGGCTCGGCCGGGCCAACGCGCGCAGGTCCACGCGGCGCTGCGCCACGTCCGCCAGCTGGAACACCTCCGGGCCGATGCCGAAGCGGCGCTTGTCGTCGCGCGTGACAAACCCCTCTTCCACCAGCACGTCGAGCAGCCGCGATGCCGTCGCCAGGTCCAGGCCGGTGGCGCGCGCCACGTCAGACAGGCGCCGCACCTGCGGGTCGGACAGCGCCCGCAGGATCCACAACGCGCGCTGCACGGGCGACGGACGCGCCGTCTTCCGCGCTTCGGGGTCAGCCTGTTCTTCGGCGGACATGGGGTAGCCTCACGACTGCGCAGGTTTTAGCGCGACTTCAGCGCCGCGGCTTGTTCGCGACGGGCAGCATCTCGCCGGAATCCGCCAGCGAGGACTTTGATCCGGGGGCGGAACGGATTGACTGTCATGCTCTTGTTCTGGGGTGGAGGCAAGGCCAGGGGCAATCCATCATGGCAATTGCCGCACAGCCGCGTCGGTGCACCGACGGATCTTACGGCAACGGATGGCGGGACTGAATACCTCCTTTTTGGTAATTGACCGTCCGATGCGGCTGGCCGAGGCCCTGCAGATGGCCGTATAGTCATGGCCTCGGGCGTTGAAGCATCGCCCAGGACATTCCTGACCCCGGAGGACCCCATGAAGACCAAAGCCGCCATCGCCTGGAAAGCCGGCGCCCCGCTGACCATCGAAGACGTGGACCTGGACGGCCCGCGTGCCGGGGAAGTGCTGGTGGAAGTGAAGGCCACCGGCATCTGCCATACCGATTACTACACGCTGTCCGGCGCCGATCCCGAAGGCATTTTCCCGGCGATCCTGGGCCATGAAGGCGCCGGCATTGTCACCGACGTCGGCCCCGGCGTGACCTCGCTGAAACCCGGCGACCACGTGATCCCGCTGTACACGCCGGAATGCCGCCAGTGCAAGTTCTGCCTGTCGCGCAAGACCAACCTGTGCCAGGCGATCCGCGCCACGCAGGGCAAGGGCCTGATGCCGGACGGCACCTCGCGCTTCTCGCTCGATGGCAAGCCGATCTTCCACTACATGGGCACCTCGACATTCGCCAACCACATCGTGGTGCCGGAGATCGCGCTCGCCAAGATCCGCCCGGACGCGCCCTTCGACAAGGTCTGCTACATCGGCTGCGGCGTCACCACCGGCGTGGGCGCGGTGCTGTTCACCGCCAAGGTGGAAGCCGGCGCCAACGTGGTGGTGTTCGGCCTGGGCGGCATCGGCCTGAACGTGATCCAGGCCGCGAAGATGGTCGGCGCCGACAAGATCATCGGCGTGGACCTGAACCCGGCGCGCGAGGCGATGGCGCGCAAGTTCGGCATGACGCATTTCATCAACCCGAAGCAGGTCGAGAACGTGGTCGACCACATCATCCAGCTGACCGACGGCGGCGCGGACTACTCGTTCGAATGCATCGGCAATACGCAGGTCATGCGCCAGGCGCTGGAGTGCTGCCACAAGGGCTGGGGCAAGTCGATCATCATCGGCGTGGCCGAGGCCGGCGCCGAGATTTCTACGCGCCCGTTCCAGCTGGTGACCGGCCGCGAATGGAAGGGCTCGGCCTTCGGCGGCGCGCGCGGCCGCACCGACGTGCCCAAGATCGTCGACTGGTACATGGAAGGCAAGCTCAATATCGACGACCTGATCACGCACACGCTGCCGCTGGAGCGCATCAACGAAGGCTTCGACCTGATGAAGCGCGGCGAGTCGATCCGCTCCGTGGTGCTGTACTGAGGACGGCGCCGAGATGGAACTGATCTCGCAACACGGCTGCCATGGCGGCGTGCAGCGCTTCTACCGGCATGATTCGGCAGCGGTCGGGCTGCCGATGCGCTTCTCGGTGTTCCTGCCGCCGCAGGCGCAGGGCGGCGCGAAGGTGCCGGTGCTGTTCTACCTGGCCGGCCTGACCTGCACCGAAGAAACCTTCATGATCAAGGCCGGCGCGCAGCGCTTTGCCGCCGAGCACGGCCTGATGCTGGTGGCGCCCGACACCAGCCCGCGCGGCGCGGGCGTGCCGGGCGAGGCCGATGCGTGGGACTTCGGCGTGGGGGCAGGCTTCTACGTCGACGCCACCGAGGCGCCCTGGAGCAGGCACTGGCGCATGGAAAGCTATGTTGCCGAGGAACTGTTCGACCTGGTCACCACCGCGCTGCCCGGCGAGGCGTCGCGCGTGGGGATCTTCGGGCATTCGATGGGCGGCCACGGCGCGCTGGTGCTGGCGCAGCGCCATCCGGAGCGCTTCCGCTCGGTGTCGGCGTTCGCGCCGATTGCCGCGCCGACGCGCTGCCCCTGGGGCGAGAAGGCCTTCACCGGCTATCTCGGCGGCGACCGGGGGGCGTGGGCGCAGTATGACGCCACCGAGCTGATGGTGCGCCAGCAAGGCGCGCCGTTCCCGGCCGGGATCCTGGTCGACCAGGGCCTGGACGACCAGTTCCTGCAGAGCCAGCTGCATCCGGACGCGTTCGAGGCCGCCTGCCAGGCCGTGGGCCAGCCGCTGACGCTGCGCCGGCACAGCGGCTACGACCACGGCTATTACTTCATCTCGACCTTTATTGCCGACCATATCCGGCACCACGCCGGGCAACTCTAGCGCCTGAGCGCCTGAGCGCACCCACGGCCCCGCACCGCCCCCCCCAAACAGGGGATGCCCGGTGCCGGGTCCGATCCCATAATTGTTGCTCGACCGGCCTCAGAGCCGGAACAAGAGGGGTCACATCATGAACCACGTCGTCTCTCTCGGCGGCTATATCCTCGGCTGCCTGGCAGCGCTGCTGATCGCGGTGCGATGGTTGTTGCGCAATGACCCGGTGCTGCGCACCGACGAGCCGCACGAACCGCCACGGCAGCCCGACTAGCCACGCGGCCGCGGCAGCCCCAATACCGGCGGCGGCAACCTCATATTCCACGGACAACGCGACGGCGCGCCCTTTTTTGGCACGCACAGGCGCTGCTCGCCCCGTATCATTACGGGCTGCGCCGGACCGGCGCATTCCCGTCACGCCGCAGCCAGTCCCGTCCGATGTCCGTCCCGTTTGCCCTGCTGACCATTACGGCCGCGCTCAGCGCCATGATGCTGGCCATCGTGTGGTCGCTGCGCCGCTGCGGGCTGCCCGGCGTGGGCGAATGGTGCAATGCCAACCTGACCGCGACCGCGGCGCTGGTGCTGTTCTCGCTGCGCGGCATGATCCCGGATCCGTTGTCGGTGGGCGTTGCCAACGCCGCGCTGGCGTGGTCGCTGGCGCTGTTCTACGCCGGCTGCGTCCGCTTCTGCGGCGGCGTGCCGCCGTGGCGGCGGCTGGTGGCGGCGACGGCAGTGACGGCTGCCGGCGTGATCGTCTGGCGCTATGCCGTCGACGTCTTCACCACGCGCGTCGTGATTGTCTCGGTCTTCCACGCGGTGCTGTGCGCGCTGGTCGGGCTAACCTTGCTGCGCCGCCGCCCGCGCGGACAATCGGCACGCTTCTTTATCACCACCGCCTGCTTTGCGCTGTTCTTCGCCACCGGCCATGCGGTGCGCGGCGCGCTGTCCGCGCTGCAGTGGCTGGGCAACCCCTACCTGCAGGAATCCATGTTGCTCAACACGGTGTTCCTGACCCTGGGCGCGCTGGTGATGCCCGCGATGACCATGGGCGCGGTGCTGATGATCCATGACGCCATCGTGCGCCGGCTCGAAGCGGTCGCCAATACCGACACGCTGACCGGCGTGCTGTCGCGCAAGGCATTCGAGGAAAGTGCCCGGCGCGAGCTGGCGCGCGCGGCCGGCGGCAAGCCGGCGCCCGCGCTGCTGATCGTCGACATCGACCATTTCAAGTCGGTCAACGACACCTACGGGCACGCGGCCGGCGATACCGTGCTGCAGGCGTTCGCAAGACTGGCGGCGGCGCAGCTGCGCCCCGGCGACCTGCTGGGCCGTCTTGGCGGCGAAGAGTTCATGGTGCTGTTGCCCGCGACCGGCGAGGCCGGCGCCAGCGCGGTCGCGGAGCGCATCCGGGCCAGCGTGCAGCGCCATGCGGTCACGGTCGCGTCGGACAGCGGCAGCCACACCGTGCGCTATACCGTCAGCGTCGGCACCGCGGGCTGGCATCCGGACCTGTCGCTGGCGCAGCTGAGCGCACGCGCCGATGCGGCGCTGTATCGCGCCAAGATGGGCGGGCGCAATCGCGTGATGGCGCACAGCGAGCCGCCCCCTGCGCAGGCGGTACCGGATACCATGCAGGCGCTTGACGCCTGAATCGCATCATTACCCGTCAGCCCCCCTCAGCCCCCCTCAGCACCGCTCAGCACCCCTCAGCCATCCTCGGCCACCCGCCGGTAGGCGCCGGGCCGCGAGCCGGTCCAGCGCCGGAATGCCCGGTGGAAAGCGCCCGGCTCGGCAAACCCGAGCTCCGCCGCAATATCCGCCACGGGACGCCCGGAGTGGCTCAGCGCCTCGATGGCAAGGTCGCGCCGCAGCCCGTCCTTCAGGTCCTGGTAGCTCACGCCCTCGTCCATCAGCCTGCGCCGCAGCGATGAGGCCGACAGGTTCAGGCTGACCGCCAGCGCCTCGAAGGTCGGCCACAGCTCGGGCCGCTGGTTGCGCAGCAGCCGGCGCACGCGCGCGCCGACGCTGCTGCGGTCGGAGTACTTCACCACCACGTTGTGCGGGGCATCGCGCAGGAAGGCCTTCAGGCTGCGCTCGTCCTGGCGCACCGCCTGGTCCAGCAGCGCGGCGTCGAACACCAGCGCCGTGGCGGGCTGGTCAAAGGCAAGCTGGCGCGAGTACATGACGCGGTATTCGGCGCTGTAAGGCGGCTCCGCGTAGTCGAACGCCGCCAGCCGTACCGGCACGCGCCGGCGCAGCAGCCAGCTCATCAGTCCATGCAGCATGATCAGCATGGTTTCCTTGGCGAACACGCCGGGCTGCCGCCCCAGCGCCGCATTGGGCGCGGTCAGCACCAGCGCGGCCTCGTCCCCATGCCGGTCCAGGCGCACGCCGATATCGTCCAGCAGCAGCCGGAAATACCGGGTAATGCGCTCCAGCCCCTGCCCCAGCGTGCGGCTGCCGACCACCGCGTGGCACAGCATGGCAAAGCTGCCGCACTTCATGCTGCGCGCATCCTGGCCGAAGAACTCGTCGTCCAGCGCCGCGGCCACCCCCAGCCACAGTTCGCTGTAGCTGGCCGCCGACACCCTGGCCTGCGGCACTGCCAGCAATTCGGGCGCGATGCCGGCGCTGCGCAGCACCGGCCCCGGGTCGATCCCGCGCGCCTGCAGCCCGGCGATGGCATGGTGGACAAAACAAAGCGCGACGCTGCCTTTTTCCATGGTCCGGCGGGTGGCAAACGAGTTCAGGAAGATTGGCGGATTTTGGCATAGGAGCCCGCCCCCGGCGTTCCTACACTGCCCGCAGGCCCAGACGCCGAGCGCGCATTCTGCCTCAGATGCCGCGCCGCGCCAACGCGCTTGACAGAAAGCCCCCCGCGGAACACCACCACGCCAACCTGCCATGCACAGCGACTACACCGAACAGCAACAGATGATCCGCGACAGCGCGCGCGCCTTTGCCAGCGAGCGCCTGGCCGCCGGCGCCGCCCAGTGGGACCGCGACGGCCGCCTGCCCGAAGAGGTGGTCGCCGAGATGGGCGCGCTGGGCCTGCTCGGCATGATCGTGCCGGAGGACTGGGGCGGCACCTATACCGACTATGTCGCGTACGCGCTCGCCATCGAAGAGATCGCCGCGGGCTGCGCGGCCTGCGCCACGCTGATGAGCGTGCACAACTCGGTCGGCTGCGGCCCGATCCTGCACTACGGCACCGATGCGCAGAAGGAACGCTACCTGGCGCGGCTGGCCAGCGGCGAACTGATCGGCGCCTTCTGCCTGACCGAGCCGCAGGCCGGCTCCGAAGCCCACAACCTGCGCACGCGCGCCCGCTTTACCGACAACGGCTGGGTGCTCAACGGCAGCAAGCAGTTCGTCACCAACGGCCAGCGCGCCGGTGTGGCCGTGGTCTTTGCCTCGACCGAGCCCGAGCGCGGCAAGAAAGGCATCTCCGCCTTCCTGGTGCCGACCGACACGCCGGGCTTTGTCGTCCACGCCCCGGAGAAAAAGCTCGGCATCCGCGCCTCGGACACCTGCGCCATCACGCTGGAAGACTGCACCGTGCCGCACGACGCGCTGCTGGGCGAGCCTGGCGAGGGGCTGCGCATCGCGCTGTCCAACCTCGAAGGCGGCCGCATCGGCATTGCGGCGCAGGCGATCGGCATTGCGCGCTCGGCCTTTGAAGCCGCATGCCGCTATGCGTCGGAGCGCATCCAGTTCGGCCGCCCGCTGCGCGAGCATCCGCCCATCGCCAACATGCTGGCCGACATGGCCACCGAGCTGAACGCCGCGCGCCTGCTGGTGCACCGCGCCGCGCGCATGCGCAGCGAGGGCCTGCCGTGCCTGTCCGAAGCCTCGCAGGCCAAGCTGTACGCGTCAGAGCTGGCCGAGCGCGTCTGCTCCAAGGCGCTGCAGATCCACGGCGGCTATGGCTACCTGGAAGACTACCCGGTCGAGCGCCACTACCGCGACGCCCGCATCACCCAGATCTACGAAGGCACCAGCGAGATCCAGCGCATGCTGATCGCGCGCAGCCTGTAAGCCCACCCTTGCTTCCCATACAACCACACCGTCCGGAGACAACCATGAGCGCAGTGCCCAAGACCGACAACGCCGTGCCGACCGTACCGCTGCTGATCAACGGCGAATGGGTGGAATCGTCCGCCACCGAGTTCCGCCAGGTGGTCAACCCCGCCACCCAGGAAGTGCTGGCGCGCGTGCCGCTGGCCACCGCCAGCGAAGTCGCCGCCGCCGTCGGCGCCGCGCACCGCGCCTTTGCCACGTGGCGCCACACCCCCATCGGCGCGCGGCTGCGCATCATGCTGCGCTACCAGGCGCTGATCCGCGAGCACAGCAAGCGCATCGCCGCCATCCTGACCGCCGAGCAGGGCAAGACCCTGGCCGATGCCGAGGGCGACATTTTCCGCGGCCTGGAAGTGGTCGAGCATGCCTGCTCGATCGGCACGCTGCAGCAAGGCGGCTTTGCCGAGAACGTTGCCGCGACCGTCGACACCTACACGCTGCAGCAGCCGATCGGCGTCTGCGCCGGCATCACGCCGTTCAACTTCCCCGCGATGATCCCGCTGTGGATGTTCCCGATGGCGATCGTGTGCGGCAATACCTTCGTGCTCAAGCCGTCGGAACAGGATCCGCTGTCGACCATGGAACTGGTCAAGCTGGCGCTGGAAGCCGGCGTGCCGCCGGGCGTGCTGAACGTGGTGCACGGCGCCAAGGACGTGGTCGATGCGTTGTGCACGCACCCGGACATCAAGGCGGTGTCGTTCGTCGGCTCGACCGCGGTTGGCACGCACGTCTACAACCTGGCCGGCACGCATGGCAAGCGCGTGCAGTCGATGATGGGCGCCAAGAACCACGCCGTGGTGCTGCCCGACGCGCACAAGGAGCAGACCCTGAACGCGCTGGCGGGTGCGGGCTTCGGCGCGGCGGGCCAGCGTTGCATGGCCACCTCCGTGGTGGTGCTGGTCGGCGCGGCGCGCGACTGGGTGCCCGACCTGGTCGAGCGCGCCAGGACCCTGAAAATCGGCGCCGGCGTGGAGCCCGGCACCGATGTCGGCCCGGTGGTCTCGGTGGCGGCAAAGGAACGCATCCTCGGCCTGATCGCCGCCGGCGAGCGCGAAGGCGCAAAGCTGGTGCTTGACGGCCGCAACGTGCAGGTAGCGGGCTATCCGCAAGGCAACTTCATCGGGCCGACCATCTTCACCGAGGTCGGCACCGACATGACGATCTACACCGAGGAAATCTTCGGGCCGGTGCTGGTGGTGATCGGCGTCGAGACGCTGGATGACGCCATCGCGCTGGTCAACCGCAACCCGTTCGGCAACGGCACCGGCGTGTTCACGCAGAGCGGCGCCGCCGCGCGCAAGTTCCAGAGCGAGATCGACGTCGGCCAGGTCGGCATCAATATCCCGATCCCGGTGCCGGTGCCCTACTTCAGCTTCACCGGCTCGCGCGGCTCCAAGCTGGGCGACCTGGGGCCGTATGGCAAGCAGGTCGTGCAGTTCTATACGCAGACCAAGACGGTAACGGCGCGGTGGTTTGACGATGCGACGGTGAATGACGGGGTGAATACGACGATCAGTTTGAAGTGAGGCGTGGCACGTCGCAACGGCCGACGGTCTGCTCCCCTCTCCCGCAAGCGGGAGAGGGGAGAAAACAAACGTTGTTCAAATACCTTCGCTGAAGGAGACACCCCATGCATATCGCCTTCATCGGCCTGGGCAACATGGGCGCGCCCATGGCG
This sequence comes from Cupriavidus oxalaticus, assembly GCF_016894385.1. Taxonomy (NCBI): domain Bacteria; kingdom Pseudomonadati; phylum Pseudomonadota; class Betaproteobacteria; order Burkholderiales; family Burkholderiaceae; genus Cupriavidus; species Cupriavidus oxalaticus. The sequence goes on along the minus strand of NZ_CP069811.1, from coordinate 1,182,584 downwards.
CGCAACCTGCTCAAGGCCGGCCATACCCTGACCGTGTTCGACCTCAACGCCGCCACCGTCGCCGCGCTGTGCGCCGAAGGCGCGGCCAGCGCGGATACCGCGCGCAAGGCCGTGGCGGAAGCGGATTTCGTCATCACCATGCTGCCCGCTGCCGCACACGTGCGCAGCGCCTACCTTGGCGAAGACGGCGTGCTCGCCGGCGTGCGCCCCGGCGTGCCGCTGGTCGACTCCAGCACCATCGATCCTGCCACCGTGCGCGAGCTTGCTGCCGCCGCGCAGGCCCAGGGCAATGCGCTGGCCGACGCCCCGGTCTCCGGCGGCACCGTCGGCGCGCAGGCCGGCACGCTGACCTTCATGGTCGGCGCCACCGAAGCGCTGTTCGAGCAGGTGCGCCCGGTGCTGGCCGGCATGGGCCGCAACCTGGTCCATTGCGGCGGCACCGGCACCGGCCAGGTCGCCAAGATCTGCAACAACCTGATCCTCGGCATCTCGATGATCGGCGTGTCCGAGGCGATGGCGCTGGGCGTGAAGCTGGGCATCGACGCCAATGTGCTAGCCGGCATCGTCAATACCTCGACCGGCCGCTGCTGGGCCTCGGATACCTGCAACCCCTGGCCCGGCGTGATCGAAACCGCCCCGGCCGGCCGCGGCTACAGCGGTGGCTTCGGCGCTGACCTGATGCTCAAGGACCTGGGCCTGGCCGCCGATGCCGCGCGCAGCGTGAAGCAGCCGCTGTTCCTCGGCGCGCTGGCGCAGCAGGTCTACCAGGCCATGAGCCACGCCGGCGAAGGCCAGCTCGATTTCTCCGGCGTGATCCGCCAGTACCTGTCCGCCACCGACAAGGAGCGCCAGCCATGATCGAATTCGCCCTCGATGGCCACGTCGCCACGCTGACGCTGAGCCGCCCGCCCGCCAATGCGTTTACCGCCGACGGCCTGCAGCAGCTGCGCGATCTGGTGGCAAAGATCGATGCCAACCCCGAGATCCGCGCCGTCGTCGTAACCGGAGCCGGCGAGAAATTCTTCAGCGCCGGCGCCGACCTGAACGGCTTCGCCGACGGCGACCGTGCCCATGCGCGCGCCATGGCGCAGCAGTTCGGCAGCGCCTTCGAAGCGCTGCAGAACGCGCGCCCCGTGGTCATCGCCGCCATCAACGGCTATGCCATGGGTGGCGGCCTGGAATGCGCGCTGGCCTGCGATATCCGCATCGCCGAGGAACACGCGCAGATGGCGCTGCCCGAAGCCGCCGTCGGCCTGCTGCCGTGCGGCTGCGGCACGCAGACGCTGCCGTGGCTGGTCGGCGAAGGCTGGGCCAAGCGCATGATCCTGACCAACGAACGCGTCGACGCGGCCACCGCGCTGCGCATCGGGCTGGTCGAGCAAGTGGTGCCGCGCGGACAGGCGCTGGCCACTGCGCTGGAGATGGCGCAACGCGCCGGCAAGGTCAGCCCGCGCGCCGCCGCCTACAGCAAGCAACTGGTGCACCTGGCACGCCAGGGCGTGCCGCGCCAGGCGGCGCTGGCGCTGGAGCGCGAGCGCTTTGTCGACCTGTTCGACGGCGCCGACCAGCGCGAAGGCGTCAACGCCTTCCTCGAGAAACGCGCGCCGCAATGGCGCAACGCCTAGGAGCCCGCCATGCGCCTGACCGAATCGGCCATCTCGCCGCACCATGCCGGCACGCAGGATGCCGCCGAGCCAGAGGCCCTGTTCGACGTCGTCAACGGCGTCGGCATTGCCACGCTGAACCGGCCGCGCCAGCTCAATGCGCTGTCGTACCCGATGATCGTCGCGCTGGGCGCGCAGCTAGAAGCCTGGGCGCAGGACGACGCCATCCGCGCCGTTGTGCTGCGCGGCGCCGGCCCCAAGGCGTTCTGCGCCGGCGGCGATATCCGCGCGCTGTACGACAGCTATCGCGACGGCACGCCGCTGCACCGGCGCTTCTTTATCGACGAATACACGCTGGACTACCGCCTGCACCGCTATCCCAAGCCGCTGGTGGCGCTGATGGACGGCGTAGTCATGGGCGGCGGCATGGGCCTTGCGCAGGCCGCGCACCTGCGCATCGTCACCGAGCGCTCGCGCGTGGCCATGCCGGAGACCGGCATCGGGCTGGTGCCGGACGTCGGGGCCAGCCATTTCCTGTCGAAGCTGCCGGTGCAGCTGGCGCTGTATCTCGGCCTGACCGGCGTCACCATCGGCGCCGCCGACACACTGCTGTGTGGCCTGGCCGATGCCGCCGTCGACAGCGGCACGCTGGCCGGGCTGGAGCAGACACTGGCCGGCATCGCCTGGGGCGACGACGTGCTCGCCGACCTGCGCCATGCGCTGGTGCGCGAACCCGTGGCAAGCGCCGCTGACGCACCGCTGCTTGAGGTACTGCCCGCGCTGCTGCGCCACTTCCCCGCGCACGCCACCCTGCCGGAAATCCTGGCCGGCCTCGCCTGCCAGGACGACCCGCGCTACACCGAGTGGGCCACGCGCACCATCGACGTGCTGCGCACGCGCTCGCCGCTGTCGGCGTGCGCCACGCGCGAACTGCTGCTGCGCGGCCGGCGCATGGACCTCGCCGACTGCTTCCGCATGGAACTGGCGGTGGTCGTCAACAGCTTCTCGCAAGGGGATTTCATCGAAGGCGTGCGCGCGCTGATCGTCGACAAGGACAACGCGCCGCGCTGGCGCACGACCAGCTATGAGGCTGTGGCGCCGCAAGATGTGCACGCACTGTTCCGGCCATGGTGGGCGCCTGGCGAGCAACCGTTGCCGCTGGTCCTTCCGGACTGAACGCAAGAAGCGCTGACCTGCGCCGAAATGCCGTTCAGCTAGCCACTGTCATTCCCGCGCAGGCGGGAATCCAGCGTCGTTAAAGTCGCTGGGTTCCCGCCTGCGCGGGAACGACAAGCAAAAAGCATTGTCGTGAATTCCGGAAACATCAATAGGACCTGCACCACCTGTGGCGCGGGTCACCGCTGCATCAGGCCTTGACCAGCCCGTCAGCCCGGAACATCGCCTTGATGCCCCGCACCGCCTGCCGGATGCGCGATTCGTTCTCGATCAGCGCAAAGCGCACATACTCGTCGCCGTAGTCGCCAAAGCCGATGCCCGGTGACACCGACACCTTGGCCTTTGCCAGCAACTGCTTGGCGAACTCCAGCGAGCCCAGCGCGCGGTATGGCTCGGGAATGCGCGCCCAGATATACATCGACGCCTTCGGGATCTCCACCGGCCAGCCTGCCTCGATCAGCCCCTTCGCCAGCACGTCGCGGCGCGACTGGTATTGCACGGCAATTTCATGCACGCATTGCTGGTCGCCTTCCAGCGCGGCGATGGCCGCGATCTGCACCGGCGTGAAGGTGCCGTAGTCGTGATAGCTCTTGATGCGCGTCAGCGCCGCCACCAGGTCGGGGTTGCCGACCATGAAGCCGATGCGCCAGCCCGCCATGTTGTAGCTCTTGGACAGCGTGAAAAATTCTACCGCGATATCCTTGGCGCCCGGCACCTGCATGATCGAAGGCGCCTGGTAGCCGTCGAAGACGATGTCCGCATACGCCAGGTCATGCACGACAAAGATATCGTGCTTGCGCGCCAGCGCGATCACCCGCTCGAAGAAATCCAGCTCGACGCATTGCGCGGTCGGGTTCGACGGGAAGCCCAGCACGATCATCTTGGGCTTGGGATAGCTGCCCCGAATCGCGCGCTCCAGCTCGGCAAAGAAATCGATGCCCGGCACCAGCGGCACCGAACGAATATCCGCCCCAGCAATCACCGCGCCGTAGATGTGGATCGGGTAGCTGGGATCGGGCACCAGCACCGTGTCGCCGCGATCGAGCGTGGCCAGCATCAGGTGCGCCAGGCCTTCCTTCGAGCCGATGGTGACGATGGCCTCGGTATCCGGATCGATCTCCACGTCATAGCGCTCGCGGTACCAGCGCGAGATCGCGCGCCGCAGCCGCGGGATGCCCTTGGACGCCGAATAGCCGTGCGTGTCGGGCCGCTGTGCCGCCTCGGTTAGCTTGGCCACGATATGCGCCGGCGTGGCGCCATCCGGGTTGCCCATGCTCATGTCGATGATGTCCTCGCCACGGCGGCGGGCGGCCATCTTCAGCTCGGCGGTGATGTTGAAAACGTACGGGGGAAGACGATCGATGCGCGCGAAGCGGCGCTTGCCGGAGGAAGCGGCAGTCATGTGGAGTCCTTTACGTAAGCGCCCGGAACCGTCCGAGCGACGTTGGCAGCCGCTGTTTCGGCTGCCAGGGACTCATGTTAGCGGGGATGCCACCGTTGCACAACGGGTGTGTGTGCTGATGACTAGAGCCTGCCACCCGGCAATCCGGTCGGCCGGTTAGCGGGCAGATGGCGCACGATGCAGTCCAGCGCGGGAGAATCGGAGCGCCCGCCCAGCGCCGCGCTGACCGAATCGCGGTACTGCTGCGCAGAGATGCGCTGGTAGTACAGGCGCGAGGTCTGGTCCAGCCAGTAGACGTAGTCGTCGTCGCTGCGGCTGCCGCTGCTGCGCAGCCACTCGCTGATATTGTTCGTCCCGACGATCATGTTGGGGCACGCTGTCTTCAGCGAATCGAGATAGGCATTGAAGTCGGTGGCCTGGCGGCTGCGCACGGCGTCCGGCGCACAGGCGGCGAGCAAAGCCACGGATGCCGCCGCGGCGCAGGCAGCGCGCAACGGTCTGGATGCAGTCAGCACGGCAGTCCCCTTGGGCAGTAGCGATGCGTGCCCTCTTATGGCAACGCATCGCCCGCGTACACCGTGCCGCCGCCGTGGCTCAGTCGTCCAGCGTCTCGTGCACCGCCGCGTCGCCGCGCTTCCAGTAGGCCGAGGCGCGGATGCGCTTCTTGTCGATGCCGCGCTCGTTGACCAGGTACTGGCGCACCGCCTTCATCGCCGCCGCCTCTCCCGCCGCCCAGACATAGCCTTCGCCCTGCGGCAGGGTGACCTGGCGCAGCGCCGCTTCCAGCAGGCTGCCCTCGGCGGCGTCGCCGCGATGCAGCCAGTGGACATCGAGTTGAGCCCGGCCAGGCAGCGCGATCTGCGCAGCGGCATCGGCCACCTCCAGCACAACGATGGCGCGCGACTCCGCACCCAGCTCTTCCAGCCTGCGTCCCACCGCGGGCAGCGCCGTATCGTCGCCGATCAGCAGGTGCCAGTCGAAGCCCGTCGGCACCACGAACGAGCCGCGCGGACCGCCCACGCCCAGATACTGTCCCGGCCGCGCCTGCGCCGCCCAGGTCGACGCAGGGCCGTCACCGTGCAGCACGAATTCGATATCCAGTTCCTGCGCCGCGGCGTCATGGCGGCGCGGCGTGTAGTCGCGCGCGGCCGGACGCGGCTGGCCCTCGGGAAAGCTGATGCCGTCCGGGCCCACCTGCGGCAGCACCGGCTTGTCGGCACCATCCACTGGGAAAAACACCTTCACATGGTCGTCGAACGAGGCCGAGACAAAGTCCTCCAGCTCCGCGCCGCCCAGCGTGACGCGCAGCAGCTGCGGCGTGACCTGCGTGGTGCGCACCACTTGCAGCAGGCGCATCCTGAGCGGATGGCGCAAGCGCTGCACGGATAGATCGCGATGGGATTCGGTAGCGTTTGATGTCATAGAGGAATTCCTTGGTTGCAGACCCGGCGCTTGCCGGGCCCGGGTGCCGATCGCAGAGGCCAGCGTCAGCGCCACGGCTCAGGCCTTGGGACCGGCTTCGATCTCGGCCGCGGCGCGCATCAGGATCTCGGCAATGCGGCGCTGCTCGTCGGCGCCGGCTTCGCTGCGCATCACCATGGCGCGCTTGAGCGCGGCACGCGCCTGCATCAGCTCGGGCAGCCAGCCGCCCTGCTCCGGTTCCGGCTGCGGCTCGCCGCTCATGGCCCGGCGCATCCATTCCATCTTGCGGGCGACGTGGCGCAACTTGGCCACCATCACCTCGACGCGCTCGCGATTGGCGACGAGGTGCGCCTTGCCGGTTTCAGACAGCTGGTAGCGCTTCTTGTTGCCTTCGGTATCGACGGTGGCGTAGCCGACTTCTTCCAGGTAAGTCAGCGCGGGGTAGACCACGCCGGGGCTCGGTTTGTAGAAGCCGTTGGTGCGGATTTCAAGCGCCTTGATCAGCTCGTAGCCGTGGCTGGGCTTTTCTTCGAGCAGGCTGAGCAGCAGCAGTTGCAGGTCGTCGGCGCTGAACTTGCGGCCGCGGCGCCAGGGTTCGTTGTCGAAGCCGCCGGGTTCATCCGGCCCGCCCCGGCCAAAGCCATCCGTTGGGCCGCCGCCCCAGAAGCCACCTGGTTGGTGCCTGCCCATGGCATGGCGCGCGAGGTGTGGGGACAGCCGCATCAGGATGTGACGGCCGTGCCGAGACAGGAATGACGGATGGTAATGATGCCGCATGGCCGTTTTCCATATATCGCAAAACATATCTTACGATACAAAGGTAGACTTTAACTGTCAAGAACAGTACTGCTTCTACCGCAATATATTACTGATAAGGCACTTTATGAGACTCACCCAACGACCATCTGCGCCAGCCAGTCCAGCATGCCCCCGAGGCTCCAGACGCGCCCGCTGTAGGCATCGGCCATCAGCAGGCACAAGACGGAGAGCACGCGCACCGGCAAATGCCGGAACTGCCTGGGACCGGCCGCCGGCATGTTGGGCGGGGATACAGGATGATCCGCATAGAACGATGCGTTGATCTGCGACACGCGAATCAGGTAGTGCCGAAATCGCGAAAACTCCCGCATGTCCACCGCCGGCGGCCCACTCCAGAACGCGTCGAGCGAGCCCTGGAAGGTCAGTCCCGGCTTCGCATAGAAGCAACGCCCCAGCGCGATCACCGGTACGCGATGGAAAAGCGCCTGCAGGCCCGTGGTCGAATTGACTGTCACCAGTCCTATGCAGCGATGCAGCAGCGACGGCAGCCGTGCGTCGTGCAGGTAGGACACCCTACCCGCCACGCCATATCGTGCGCAGCTCGCGGCAATCGTCGCGGCGTAGTTGGTATGGCCCCGGTCCATCGGGTGGTGCTTGATCACCAACTGGCTGTCTGGCGGCGCGTGCGAGGCAAACGACTGGATCGTCGCCTCGATGAAGTCTTCGATACGCCTCCATGGGCTATGCTGCCGGATCTGGCTGTCGCCGCTGACCTGCAGCGCGACCATGAAGAAATGCGGATGGTCGCTGGCCAGCAGCTGGCGGCGCAATCCACGTTCCTGCCAGTGAAACCGGATCTTGCGGTAGCCTGCGCGCAGCCACCGGCCTAGCTCGGGCACGCTGAATGGCTTGTGGTGCCGATAGTGCGGATACCGGCCCTGCGCGATCCAGCCGGCAACGAAGTACCAGAACGAATGCCACGCCATCAGCCCGAAGGCATGCCGGAACCGGCACGGCCGCGTTGTGCGCTCGGCGTGCGGGATCGAGTCGAGCGGCAGGCTCGCCAGCGGCGACTCCGCGTTGACCCCGCCAGCTTCCAGCGTAATGTAGTCCGGACGGATATAGCCTTCTTCGAACACCCAATAGGCAATGCCCAGCTCACGCGCCACACGCGCAGCTATGCGATGCTGCCGCCGGGCCGAGCCGAACACCACGATGGCATCGATCCGGCGCGGTTGCAGCAGCATACGCAACCGTGCCTCCCACGCCGGCATGGGATCGGAAAAGCGAACCGTATCGCCGCCGCGGTAATACAAGTCGTCGCCGCCGTTGAAATTAACCTTGGTGACGTGGCACCCATGGCCAAGCAACAGGTCGCGCAGACGAGCGAAAAACGGCCCGTTGGGGCCCTGGAGCAACAGGATGCGCCGGTGACCGGCAATGCGCTCAAGGCTGGCCTGCACGGGCATGGCGGATTGAGGATCTGTCTCCTCGTCATTGAATGGCAACAGCATTCCTGCCCTTCGCTTACTTTGGTCGATGACTTGCATCGCGCCACCAGTGCCAGCACTGCCAGAACGGGTGGGCGGCCTTGCGCAGCAACCGCTGCCCGCGCGCGGCTGGTTCCTGCCGCCAGGACAACAGGTGCTCGATGGCGTCCTCTGGCGTCGCAAAACCCGTGTCGGCATCCCGCAGGAGATAGCGCGGATACAGGATCAGGGCCGCCGCGACCAGCATGTCCAGCGACAGAGTGCGGCAGCGCCTCGGCAGGGCGCAGCGGTCCTCGGTAAGTCCCCAGCCGGCATAGAACGGCGCGCCATGCGCGGTGACCCGCTTGCCGCGCAGCAGCGCCTCGAAGCCGGCCAGCGAGGTCATCACATGGACCTGGTCGACCTCACCGATGAGCTGCTGCATGGGGTAGCCGGATACCATCTCATCGCACCATGCGCGCAGACACGCCTCGGCGGTACGTTCGCCGCGCAGGCCGCCGTGTACGTCGGGATGGGCCTTGTAGGCAAGGTAAGCGTTGGGGGCATGCGCGCGAACCGCTTCCAGCAGGTCGCGGTTGGTGCGGATGCCCGGCGCACCACAGCGCAATGAGGCATCCGCCTCCACCTGTCCTACCACGAGGATGACCTCGCGCTCACCCGCGGGACGTCGCCAGTCGCCTTGCCCGACGTTGTACTTGGTCAATCCGCCCCGGACGATGGCCTCGCGCAGGCGCGCCGCACGCATCAGGACTGCGTCATCGAATTCCGCCTCATTCAGCAGCCGTTCCAGCTCCGATGGCATCGAGGCATCGTAGTAGATGCCGCTGCGATCGAATACCCACGAGATCGGACGCACGCACTGCGCGCCAAGCCCAACCGAGCGCAGGAAGCCATCCTCCACCGTGATGGCGGACAAGTCGCGCCGGCCTGCCAGGTCGTGTGTACGGCCCCAGCGAAGTACCTGTGCACCGTACGGCACCGTACGGATGCTGCGATGGAACCGCACCTGGCTGCCTTGCACGAAGGCACGCAGGATGGGCCGCTTCCAGCGGGAAAAGCCCACGGCGTGCAGATGCGCGGGAAACTGCTGGCGCATCCGGCGTTGCAGCGCCATGTAATCGATAATGTCCTCGGCTTCGCACCGAACCGCGGTGTGCGGATGGACATAGCGGGGATATCGCACCAAGGCGGCATAGCTCAACTGGTCCAGCGATACAGGCCGACGCCGCCACGGGGGCGGCAGGCTGTCTGCGGTCAGCCCCCATCCGGCGTAGAACGGCATGCCAAAGGTATGGACGGGCTTCCCATGCAGCAATGCCTCGAAGCCGACCTGGGAAGTCACGGTGAACACCGCCGTGGCCGCGCGCAGCAATGGCACCACGTGGAGGTCCTCGGACAAGCGCTGCACGCGCGCATTCGGACAGTCCAGCAACTCGCCAAGATAGCCGCGCTTGCGGCCTGAAAATACTTCCGGATGCTCCTTGACCACGATCCGGCAGGTGGGATAGCGCTCGATCGCTGCGTGCAACATGCGTTGAAAGCTGCCTGCATCGGCTAGCCCATAGCGAACCGAGGCGTCGTCGAGCGTCTGGTCCACCACCAGTATGTATGGCAACTGCGGCAGCGTGGCGGGAGCCGGCGCATGGTTGTACTTTGAAACGTCAGCTTCGCGCCATCGCGCGATCAACTGGCGGGCCCGTGCATGCTCCCGCCCTGACAGCGGCATCGCCGCCATGTACTCAAACCGGGATGGACCCGCGGCATCATAGTAGATGCCGAGATCGTCGATGACCATCGAGCAAGCCGGAAAACCTTGCCCCGGGCCGACCGAACGGATAAAGCCATCTTCCAGCCGCAGCACTCGTGCGATGCCATGCCGGGCGGCATACGACTCGGCGCTGCACGCGCTCGGGCGCCGGCCCCAGGCCACCACACCGTCGACGCCCGCTGGCCTGGCTCCGGAACGGAGGAAGACAACTTCCTCGCCCAGGAAGGCGCGCAGGTGCGGCGTACGCAATATTCCCCTTGACAGGATCGCGAGCATTCTTCTCTCTGTTGGTAACTGGACCGGATGCCTGTCCGCCGGCATCCGCGATCTCAGCCAACCCGATTCCGTACGGCATCCACAAAGAATCGGCGAGGATCGCGAATCAGCTTCGACAGCTTGCGGGCGGTTGTGCCCGGCATTCGCCTGGCGGCGGGTACGTTGCTGGCAGGCCCGGCCTTCTGCACGTCGGGAACCGCGGCCTTGATCGGCGCCCGCGTTGTCGCGGACTTCGATGCGGCGACCTTTGTCGGCGTCGCGACAGGCTTGCCCATCCTGGCGATGTACTCCCGGTAAAAGTCATAGACTGGCGAGTTCTTCCTGGCAGGTTCGGTGCGCCAGAGGAAAGTACGCGGCGTCTGTCCCGGAAGCCTCAGCTCGGTAAAGTCGAGGTTCACTGCGACATTGCGAGTGGCCCCGCCCTCGTTGACCTTGCGGCATTGCGTATCGGCGAAGGAATAGAACACATCGGTGAGGTAATGCACAAACCGCAGCACGTGCTCCTGCGATGGCGCCCGCAGTTCCACCACCCTGTTCACGATGTCCTCCAGCCCGCACACCTGCGTGGATAACCCGGCATGGCAATAGAATGCGGATCCGAAGTTGTAGGTCGGCTTGCCGAACAGCAACGACAGCAGCCCGACGCCGGAATTCACCGTCAGCACCGCGTCGCACGCTGACAATGCATCGTAGACATGGGTCGCGGGAGCCAGTTCGATCGCGCCGGGAACCGGCGGCATCGTCGTTTCAAGCGGATGCCGCTTCACCACGACCCGCCAGTCTGGTGGAAGCCGCAGCGACAACTGGGACAATACGAAACAGAAGTTCTCCACGCTTTCCGCGTGACCGGCAAAGTGACGGATTACCGAATCCCCCGGGCGCTGCATCGGCACAAACAACACCTTCTTGCCATGCAGGTTATATTTCGCGCGCAAGTTCTCCGCGCCGATCCGGTCGCCGTTCTCTTCCAGCGTTTCTTCGGATGAGACCAGCGCATCGATATAGCGCTCGGCAGCCTCCTTCGCCTCTGCCGACAACGGGAAATTCCATTTCGGCGGCGCATAGGACGCGCTGTCGGCATTGAAACCGCAAGGGTCGAAGAACCAGGAGCCGGGCAATGCGCCACGGTCGAAAACGAGAAACGGGATGCCATCAGCCTTGCAGGCATGATAGAGCGCCAGCCGCTGTTCGTTCCCATAGGGCGTCAGGAAGAGAACACGGTTGAAGCGGTTCTCGCGCACATAGCTGACGAAAGTCTGCGCATCGGCAAAGTCGCCGGGCTCCATGTACACCACGTTGCCCAGATGCGCGATCGCCATGCGGATGCTCTTCATCGGTATTGTGTTCCGGCCTGACAACGCCAGCGTCCGTTGCGTCGAGGCGCCGTCGCACAGCGCGGGCGGCAGTTCCAGGTCCGTATCGAGCGCCTTGACGAAGCGTTCGAACAGCATGCGGTTGGCGGCATTGCGCTTTGCATAGCCGGGAAGCGCCGGCGTCGGGTGATACAGATGGCAGAAGAACATGCCCGAGGCCATGTTCTGGCGCCCGAACAGGGAAAAGAAGCTGCGATAGCCCCTGTACTCCAGCGCGCCGTACTTGTAATCGTGGGAATAGTAGTCGTGCGACCGGATAAAGCGCCGGGCTTTCCACGCAAGCCGGTTCATCAGCTCGAAATCTTCGTAGCCATGACCGAAGAATTCCTGGCGCATGCCGCCCATCGAAAGATAGAAGGACCGCCGCAGGACGATGGCGGACGTGGCCGGGGCATACATCTGGATGCGTTCGACATCCCCTTCGGCGAAGTACTCCTGGAAGCGCGCCTTGGCCGCTTCGGGCTCCATCGATTCGTATTCCAGGGTACCCGCCGGCGTCAGGTAGAGGCACGGAAGGCATTCCAGATGATTGAAGTTGGGTGATGCGAGCCTCAGGCTCCGCGCCAGCCGCTGGTACACGGATGGCGGCGCCGTCAGGTCGACGTCCTGGAACGCAATGAATTCGGTCGATGCCACCTGCGCCCCGTGATTGCGGCAGGCGCCGGCAGAAAACGGCTCGCCCCGCCGGCCCAGGCTCAACAGACGAATATCCGCCGCCTGGCAGTACGCCGCAAGGTCATCGACGACATGCTGTGGCGATCCGAAGTCCACTATCAACCGATGGATGCCTTCAACCAGCGGCTCCTGGGCAACGAAGCGTCGCATCCGTTCATAGAGGTAGTCATCGCGTTGCCTGGCATAGAAGGGGGTGATGATGGTCAGCATGGATCCGCTCTTATCGTTCACAGGCCGAGGACAACCTTGGCGCTGATAGCAATCTGGTAAAGAATCTGGAAAACATCCTTGGTGAACTGCCGCGTCTTGAAGTCCACCTTGGGCAGCACCATGATTTCGTCGCCCGGGTGCACTGTGTCGTCGCGCTTGCCGTCGGAGAAGCTGCCATCCCGGTGCGAGATCAACACGCGGGAGGTGTCGGCATTCTGTGAGAAGCCACCCGCCTGCCGGATGAAATCGTCGAGATCCATGCCTTTGTCATAGGCGACCGCGTTGGGAAACAGGACCTCCCCGCTGATCAACACAAGGCCGTCCTTGACCGGCACACGCAGGATGTCGCCGTTCTCCAGTAGCAGGCCGTCACGGCCCGACGCCTGCCCGATCAATGTCTGGCCGCTGGGCTCGATCTTGCGGGCGCGCTCCACCCATTGCAGCACCAGGGCGGCCTCTTCGCGCCTCAGTTGCGCCTCTTCCGCGGTACCGGCGCGGGCGGTCAGCACGCTCGCTTCCAGGCTTTGCAGGGTGGCGTTCAGCAGCAACTTCTGGCGCGCCTTGACGCTCTGCCGGAACAACTGGATGCTGTCCGCATCCGACTCAGCAGTGAAACGCAATCGGCCAACCAGCTGGCCCATGCGGCTGCCGTAAGGCAGGACATACTCCTGCGGACCGTCGTGCGCGCCTTCCACCCGCACGGTGATAGTGCCCGGGCGCTTGTCGGCCGTGAACTCGATCTCGTCGCCGTCGAACAGGGCGACCTGGGTTTCCTGCATGATGGGGAAATACTCTACATCCCTGACGGTGCCGGTGTTGCGCACCACGCGCACATTGGTCGCTTGCGGTAGCGGCCGCGCCAGCCGTACCAGGTCGGCCAGCCGCGTCTGCTCCCCGGGAAACTCGAAACGCCTGGCGTTCTCGGCCAGGCCAGTAACCTTGACCGTCTTCTTGCGCGACTGGACCAGGATGACGTCGCCATTGTTCAGCTGGCGCGCGGGCAACTCGCCCCGCAACAGAAAGTCATAGAGGTTGACCACCTCCAGGGTCTGGTTGCCGCGCCGGATGGCAACGTCCAGGAACGAACCGCGCTCCGGGTCGACGCCGCCGGCCTGATCCAGGTAGCGCAGCACGCTATCGCTGGACGTGCCGTCGTACAGGCCTGGCCGCCGCACCGCCCCTGTCACGTAGACCCGCACCGGCTGGGCCGCGAGCAAGCTGGCGTAAATCGACACCTTGCTGGCGAAGACGCGGCGCAACGCGTTGCTGACAGTAGCCTGCAACGCGCCATTGGTCGTGCCCTGGACGTGGAATGGCCCCACTTCCGGCAGCAGGATGTTGCCGCCGGCATCGACCGCCAGCACGGTATCAACGTTGTAGCCGTTCCAGATGCGCAGCTGGATGCGGTCGCCTACGGCGATCACGTGGCTCGGATTGAATACCGCGGCGCTGTCGCGGCTGAACGCGCCGGTGAACAGTTGCGCGCCAAAGGCGTCGCTGGCCATGTTCGCAGCGTAGTCATTGTTCTGCGGCGCGTTGTCGGGCAGCGGCGGTTCCGTCTTCGCCGGCAATACCGGCGCCGCCACGGTCCCAGCCTGTGACGCCGGCGCGGCCAGTTCCATTGGGACGAGAGCCGTGGCACGTGGGATACCAGGCAGGCCTGTGCCGCCCTGCGCATGGACAACCCCGGCACAGGAGATGGCCATAGCGGCGCATGCGAGAAAGTCTATAAGGCGTCTTGCAAGCATCACTAGTCCCGGTGGTCGCGAATGATGGCGCGCAACAGTTCGACCACCCCCGCAGCCATCAGCGCCGCCAGCACGAAAACCACGATGTTGTAGAGGCGGCGGGGTAGCAGTGGGTATTCGGGCCGGGTCGGGCTCTGGACCACCGCCACGTTCTTGAGCTTGCGCGTCGATTCGATCCGTGCCTTTTCCAGGGCACCCAGCGCGGTCTTGTAGAGATCCTGCGCAAACTCGGCGGCGGCCTGCAGCCGTTCATGCTCCTCGAGCACCTTGTTCAGCCCCCGCCCACGGGTCGACACCATACGCCCGCGCTGCTCGGCAATCTGCCGCTGCACGGCGCCGATCCGCGCATCTATCTGCTGGATCGCGGACGATTCCGGCGTGAAGACATCCCTGAGCGCATTGCGCTTGACCTGCAGATCCGCCAGCGTCGCCTCCGCATTGGCCACCACGTTCGACAGGCTCTCTACCTCCCCGCGCGGCGACACCAGCCCGTTGGCATCCTGATAGGCGACCAGTCCCTGGCGCGCGCCAATCAGCCGCTCGCCCTGGTCGTGCACCTGTCTTTCGATGAACACCACCTGCTCGGCCGCGATCCGGTGCGTCATCTCGTTCATGAAGCGCTCGCCCTCGCTGACCAGCGCGCCGGCGATGGCGTGTGCCATCCCGGCGCTGTAGGCCTGGGCGCTGACCACCAGCACGTGCGAGAAATCGTCATACTCGACGCTGACGCGACTGAGGTAGTAGGCATGGAACCGCTCCAGCGGGGCATCCTCGAACCAGAGGCGCGACAGCGGGTCGCGGCGGCTATCGGCATAGTGCTTGCGCAGACCCAGCCTGGCTTCCAGCTTGCCGAGCATGTCGGTGGAAAGCAGGTATTCACGCAACAGCAGCAAGTCCTGTGACGCCGTACTACCGATCAGCAAAGAGGAAAAATCCGAGGCATTGCCGCCGATGCCGTCGCTGCGCTCGATCACCACGCGCGCCTCGGACACGTACAGGTCCGAGGCGATTGCTCCCCAATACAGAACCGCCAGCAGGCAGGCTCCGAGCGCAGCACGCCAGACAGGACTGAGACGGAAGAACTTGCCGGGCATCGCCAGGGCCGCGGACCTGAACGTCGTGGTCATGCCGCAATGCTTTCCCTGTAGCGCCGTAAGGCTTCATCGACGGAGTCGAACCAATGCGCGCGGCCACGGTGCAGCCATACCGCGGCGTCGCAGAAATTGCGCAGGGTCGATTCGCTGTGCGACACCATGACCAGCCCTGCACGCCCGGCAAGGTCCTCGAACGCCTTCTGTGATTTGCGCCGGAAGGCCGTGTCGCCGACCGCGGTCAGCTCGTCGACAAGATACATGTCGAAATCGAACGCGAGCGAGAGCGCGAACGCCAGCCGGGAACGCATGCCCGACGAATAGGTCTTCACGGGGGCATCGAACGCGCCGTCCAGACCGGAGTATTCGCGCACGAACGCCTGCTTGGCGGCAATGCTGGCGCCGGCACCATGGATCCTGCACACGAACTTGGTGTTCTGGCGGCCGCTGAGCGACCCCTGGAAGCCGCCGGCCAGACCCAGCGGCCAGGACACCCGGCAATGGCGCGCAATGTCCCCGTGATCAGGCTGGTCGATACCGCCGATCAGGCGCAGCAGCGTGGACTTGCCGGCACCATTGGCGCCGATCAGCGCCACCCTGCTCTTCGCCGGGATGCTGAACGACACGCCCTCCAGTACCCATCCGGCGCTGGCCGCCGAGCGATAGCGTTTATATACGTCCCGGACTTCGATCATCGCAATCAAGGCGGTCATTGCGCGCGCAGCCTCGAAGCAAAGCGCGCATGCAGCGCCAGTCCGAGACAGGTGCCGGCCAGTGCCCAGAATGCCAGGTACCCCAGGCAGACGTGCGAATCGCCGTGATACCCCGCGAAGTAGCCGCTGCGCATGGCTTCAAGCCCATGCGGGATCGGGTTCAGCAGCACAGCCTGGCGCAAGCCGTGCGGCAGTGTCGACGCCGGATACATGACGGCCGACAGGAAATAGAGCGGTGTGAAGGCCAGCCGTACCAGCCTGGCGCCCTCCGGCAGCAGCGTGCCAACGGCCGAAAGTACCAGGCCAAGACCCAGGCCGAAGGCCCATAACGTGCATGCCGAACGGAACACCCGGAGGGGGTCGGCCGGACGCACTGCGATCCCGCACAACCCCAGTGCGGCCAGCAGCGCCGCGCCGACCATCAGGTAGAGAAACGCCTCGAGCGCTGCACGTACCAGCACGGTATCGACCGGGCGCACCTGCCGATAGGCAAACAGCGCCTGGTTGGCGTTGACGGCCTCCATGCAGCGCATGGCCACGTTGCGCACCAGGAAGAAGCCCCACACGCCGAGCAGGATAAAGATCTCGATGTTCGCACCTGCCATCACCCGGTGGCGGATCATGCCGAACATCACCATCAGGAAGACGATGTGCGCGGCGGGCTCCAGCAGTATCCACAGCCAGGCGGCACGGCTGGCGGCCAGGCGGGCACCGGCCTCGCGCAGGAACAGCGCGCGCCAGACCGACAGCGCCACCGAAACTTCGGGCCGAACCACTGCGAACCGGCTCATTGCTGCAAGTCGTCCTGGCGATCGAATACGTCGAGGATGCCGGCCACTTGCCCTTGCGCATCCAGCACCACCAGCGCTCGGATGCCGCGCGCGTGCATCACCTGCTCGGCTTCGGCCAGGCGCGCATCGGCACGGATCGTCACGGGATGCGGGCTCATGAAATCCGCCACCGGCCGCTCCAGTGCCTGCCTGTCGCGCTCGATCGCGCGCCGCAGGTCGCCGTCGGTGAACAGACCGCGCAAGCGGCCATCCTCCAGGACCACGGTCAGCCCGAGCCGGCCGGTCGTCATGGCGTCAATAGCCTCGCACAGCGGCGTCGCCGGCGCCACCGCCGGCACGCGCCGGTGCATGGCGTCGCGCACGCGCGCCAGCAGCTTTCGGCCGAGGCTGCCGCCGGGATGGAAGCGGGCGAAATCCAGCGGCTGGAAGCCGCGCAGGGTGATCAGGCTCACTGCCAGCGCGTCGCCCAGCGCCATGGTCAGCAGTGTGGACGTGGTCGGCGCCAGGTTGTTGGGGCAGGCCTCGCGCTCCATGGGCAGGTGCAAGAACACCGTGCTGTGGCGCGCCAGCGTCGACGACCTCGCGCTGCCAATGCCGATGATGCGGTTGCCGAACTCCTGCAGCGAAGGCAACAGCCGCAGGATTTCTTCGGTTTCGCCACTGTTGGAGATCAGGACCAGGATGTCCTGGGGCCTGACCACGCCGAGGTCGCCATGCAGGGCCTCGGCGGGGTGGAGGAAATAGCTGGGCGTACCGGTGGAACTGAAGGTCGCGGCCATCTTGCGGCCAACCAGGCCCGACTTGCCCATGCCGCAGACAATGACGTTGCCGCGGCATTCGAGCAGCAACGCAACGGCCGCATCCAGCTCCGGACCGACCGCCTGGGCCATGGCCGCGACTGCACCGGCCTGTTGGCAGAGTACCGACCGGGCGATGGCTGAGGGGTGTTCTCCGCCGATTTTGAGCGCACCCGCAATTTCGTCCCGAAAACCTGTTTCCATCATGCCCTTACTATTCGACCCGCCGCGATGCCACGGCTGGGCGCATTTTTGCGAGCGCAAATAATAAGGTTGGACGGTGGGGAGTGACTACTGGCCGCGATGGCCCCCAGTGGTAGCGTCTAAACGGGGGCACATGCGCGCTTTCTTTCGCTTTTCACAAGCCTGTGACGCACTTCCGGGGTTAATCCAAGGTTTTCCCTGGATTTATCGATTTATTTGATTCGAAAATATTGCAATCGAACAGCAATGATGAAAATAGAAACCGCACCGTGTCCGGGCATTTACATGCTGCCGCAACAAAATTCGGAATATTCCCAAGGGCGATGAGAAGCTTCACAGCAACTATCCGCAACTTCCCCGTACCGCCGATAGCGTCCATTGCACGGGGTGTGAGCAAATGCGCCCTACTTCAGTCGATACCGGTAGCAGTTGTCGCTGCCAAGCTCACGCACGACCTCGTTGCGTTCAAGCAGGTAATTCAGGTGTGCAAGGCTTTCCCCGGTGGCCATGCCAAGCAAGCCGCCGCTGCCGGTGATCGGACGCGAGAACAGCTCGCCGAACACATCGACCGCCCGCTTCGGCTCGGTCAGCGCCACACGCAGCCGCTCCAACGCCTGCAACTGGCTGGCGCGCAGGTAGTCCAGCCGGGCATGCAGGCCGCGGAATGGCTCGTTATGCGCGGGCAACACCAGCACATCATCCGGCACGGCCGCCTTGACCTTGTCCAGGGAAGCCAGCCAGTCCTGCATCGGATCCGCATCAGGCTCGGTTGGGAACACCGAAACGTTGGAGGAAATGCGCGGCAGCACCTGGTCGCCCGACACCAGCACTTTCAGCTCGGGGCAGTACAGGCAGGCGTGCTCGGGCGAGTGGCCGGTGCCGACGACGACCTGCCAGTCATGCGCGCCGATGCAAACGATGTCACCGTCGGTCAGCCTGCGGAAGCTCTCCGGCAAGGCATGCACATATTTGCCGAATCCGCCAAAGCGCGCGCGATAGACCTCGATGGCCTCGTCGTCCCAGCCGGCGCGCCGGTAGAACTCGATCGCGTCGGCCGGGGCCGCCCTGCCGGTGTCGGCGGCAAGAACCCGGCACATCAGGTATTCCAGCCGCGTCATCCACAGCTGGCAGCCAAACTTGCTGGTCAGCCAGCCGGCCATGCCGACGTGATCTGGGTGCATGTGGGTGACAAACAGCCGCGTCAGGCCGCCGGCCAGCGCCCCGTCCGCGCCAAACAGCGTGCGCCAGGCTTGCGCCGTTTCGGGGGTCTGCAGCCCGGAATCGACCGCGGCCCAGCCGCCTTCGTCGCGGATCGCCCACAGGTTGATATGGTTCAGCCCGAGCGGCATCGGCATCCGCAGCCACATGACGCCGGGCGCGACTTCGATGGCGCGTCCTGGTTCGGGCGGTTCGCCACAGGGATACTGGAGTTCGGGCTTCTCGATGGCGGGGACGCTGGGGCTGGCGTGGGCGCTCATGGTGGTTGGGGCGATGTGGTGCGGGCCGGCCTCTCGCAGCGGGCCGACCCTTGTCAATAGGACACACCTTAGCCGAGATGGACGATTCTTGCCACGCCCACCTTCCGTCGCTGCAAAGGCTTGCGTTGCGGCGCCTTATGTGCGAGGCGCCGGCAGCACCTTCCCCGGATTCAGCAGATTCATCGGATCCAGCGCCCGCTTGACCTGCCACATCAGCTCCAGCTCCACCTGCGACTTGTACCGCACCAGGTCGTCCCGCTTGGCCACGCCGATGCCATGCTCGGCCGACACCGAGCCGTTGCCCGCATAAGCCAGGCCATCGACCAGGGTCGACACCGGCTCATACCACTGCGCCAGGAAATCCTTCGCTGCCTGGTCTTTGGGCCGCAGCGGGTTGAAGTGGACATTGCCGTCGCCCATATGCCCGTAGATCACCATGCGCGTGTCCGGCACCAGCTCCAGCACCCTGGCCGAAGCCTCTTCGACAAACGCCGCGATGCGCGACAGCGGTACCGAGACATCGCACTTGATGCTGCCACCGGTGCGCGTCTGCGCGTCGGAGATCTCTTCGCGGATGCGCCAGAAGGTCTGCACGTCGGACAGGCTGGAGGCGACGGCGGCGTCGAGCACCAGCCCCTGGCCAAAGCCGGACTCCAGGATTTCCATCAGCGTGGCGTTGAGGCTTTCGGCGTCGGTGCCGGAAGTCAGTTCGACCAGCACCATCCAGTCATGGCGTTCCTGCAGCGGCGCGGCGACGTTGCCGAGGTATTCCAGCACCAGTTCCAGTGCGGGCCGCGAGATCAGCTCGAAGGCGCTGACGGCCTGGCCGGAGAGGCGCTTGGCTTCGCCGAGCAGCGCCACCGCGGCGGCCGGGTCCTTGACCGCGACCAGGGCCACGGCCGTGCTGCGCGGCTGCGGCATCAGCTTGAGCACGGCGCCGGTGATGATGCCGAGCGTGCCTTCGGCGCCGATGAACAGTTGCTTGAGGTCGTAGCCGGTGTTGTCCTTGCGCAGGCCGCGCAGCGACGAGAAGATGCGCCCGTCGGGCAGCACCGCTTCGATGCCGAGCACGAGATCGCGCATGTTGCCGTAGCGCAGCACCGCGGTGCCGCCGGCATTGGTCGACAGGTTGCCGCCGATCTGGCAAGAGCCTTCGGAACCGATGCGCAGCGGGAACAGGCGCCCTTCCGCTTCGGCCGCGCCGCGTGTGGCGCTCAGCGTGACGCCGGCCTGCACGGTCATGGTGTCGTTGATGGTGTCGACCTCCAGCACGCGGTTCATGCGGGTCAGGTTGACGACCACCGCGGTGCCGCTGTCGTCGGGCACGGCGCCGCCCATCAGCGAGGTGTTGCCGCCCTGCGGCACCACCGGCACGCGGTTGGCATGGCACCACTGCAGCACCTGGCTGACCTGTTCGGTCGAGGACGGCAGCACCACCACCTGCGCCTGGCCGCGGTAGATGCCGCGGTAGTCGGTGACGTAGGCCTGGGTATCGGCTTCGCCGGTGCGGCACGCGTTGGCGCCGACGATGGCTTCCATCGCGCGCAGCGTGGATTCGTGGGTCTGGGGGACGGCTTGCATGGTTTGTCCTGGAGCGGGTCAGTACGCGGCGGAAGGCTTGTCGGCGGCAACGGCGGCAGCGTCGCCCGGCTGCTCGCGGAACGATGCCGCCAGCTTGCGTGCGGCGTTGGCATAGACCAGCACGTCGACGCCGGTGGCGACGAAGGTGCAGCCGAGGTCGAGGTAGCGGCGCGCCAGTGCGGGATCGGAGGTCAGCGTGCCGGCGGCCTTGCCGCTGGCGATGATGGTGCGCATCGCGCCTTCGATCGCGGCCTGCACTTCGGGATGGCCGGGTCGGCCGCGATGGCCCATCGATGCGGCGAGGTCTGCGGGGCCGATGAAAACGCCGTCGACGCCGTCCACCGCGCAGATGGCTTCCAGGTTCTGCAGCGCGGTGACGGTCTCGGCCTGCACCAGCAGGCAGACCTCGTCATCGGCCACGTCGAGGTAATCGGTGCGGGAACTCCAGCGCGAGGCCCGTGCCACCGCGCTGCCTACGCCGCGGATGCCCTGCGGCGGGTAGCGCGTGGCGCCGACCAGCGCGCGCGCCTGCTCGGCGGTGTCGACCATCGGCACCAGCAAAGTCTTGGCGCCGATATCGAGCAATTGCTTGATCAGGGCCACGTCGCCGGACACGGCGCGAACCACCGGCTGCGATGGGTAGGCGTTCACTGCCTGCAGCGCCTGCAGCGTGGTTTGCAGGTCGTTGGGCGCGTGCTCGCCGTCGATCAGCAGCCAGTCGAAGCCGGCGGTGGCCGAGACCTCCGCCAGGTATGGCGTGGCCATCGACAGCCACAGGCCGATCTGCGGCTGGCGCGCGGCCAGCGCGGTCTTAAAGGGGTTGTCTGCGGGCATGGGATTGTTCCTGTTCGATCTGGCGTTTGCCCGGCGCTTCAGCCGAGCTGGCCCTGGCAAAGGTACTTGGTGTGCATGTAGTCGTCCAGCCCGTGGCGCGAGCCTTCGCGGCCGTAGCCGGATTCCTTGACGCCGCCGAACGGCGCCGCCTCGGCGGCGATCGCGCCTTCGTTGATGCCGACCATGCCGGTTTCCAGCGCCTGCGCCACGCGCCAGATGCGGCGCACATCGTTGGAATAGAAATACGCTGCCAGCCCGAACGGTGTGTCGTTGGCGTCGCGAATGACTTCAGCTTCGTCGCGGAAACGGAAGATCGGTGCGACCGGGCCGAAGGTCTCTTCGCACGACAGTTCCATTGCCGGCGTGGCATCGACCAGCACGGTCGGCGCGTAGTAGTGCGGGCCGTCTTCCGTGCGCACGCGCTTGCCGCCGGTGACCACGCGCGCGCCGCGGGCTACGGCATCGTCGACATGGCGGGCGATCTTGTCGACGGCGCGCGCATTGATCATCGGGCCGATCTGCGCGGCGTCTTCCGTTGCGGGGCCGACATGGAGCGCGCCGACGCGCTGCGCCAGCCGCTCGACAAAGTCGTCGTGGACCGCCTCATGCACGTAGACGCGGTTCGGGCAGACGCAGGTCTGGCCGCCGTTGCGGAACTTGGACGCCATCAGGCCGTCGACCGCGGCGTCAAGGTCTGCGTCCTCGAACACGATGAACGGTGCGTTGCCGCCCAGCTCCAGCGACAGCTTTTTCAGCGTGGCCGCGGACTCGCGCGCCAGGTGCTTGCCCACCGGCGTGGAGCCGGTGAAGGTGACCTTGCGCACGCGGGTGTCGGCCAGCCAGGCATCGACCACGGCGGGCGTATGCTCGCGCGAGGCGCTGACCATGTTGAGCACGCCCGCCGGAATACCGGCCTGCTGTGCCAGCCATGCCAGCGCCAGCGCCGTCAGCGGCGTGTCTTCGGCGGGCTTGGCCACCACGGTGCAGCCGGCGGCCAGCGCGGGAGCGATCTTGCGGGCGATCATCGCCAGCGGGAAATTCCACGGCGTGATCGCGGCGACCACGCCTGCCGGTTCCTTGATGACCAGTAGCTTGCGGCCCGGCACCGCTTCCGCGACGATGTCGCCGCAGATGCGGGTCGCTTCCTCGGCGAACCATTCGACGTAGGAGGCGCCGTACTGCACCTCGCCGCGCGCTTCCTTGAGCGGCTTGCCTTGTTCGGTGGAGATGATGCGCGCCAGGTCTTCCTGGTGCTGCAGGATCAGCGCGTGCCAGCGCTTGATCAGCTGCGCACGCTCGCGCGCGGTGCGCCGGCTCCATGCCGGGAATGCCGCGGCGGCGGCGTCCACCGCCAGGCGCGCATCGCCGGCGTCGCTGTCGGGCACGCAGGCAAAGGCCTCGCCGGTGGCGGGATCGGACACGGACAGGCGAGCGCCGAGGCCGGCATCGCGCCATTGGTCGTCGATCAGGTTCTGGGTGCGCAGCAGCGCGGGCTCGGCAAGGTTCAGGGCCATCGGAAATCGATTCAAGAAATGGTGGGACAGCCGGCGATCAGCTGACGATGCCGAGGTGCCAGGGTACGAACTCGTTGTCGCCCAAACCCAGCATCTCGCTCTTGGTCGGCTCGCCGGAGGCGGCGCGCAGGATATGCCGGAAGATGCGCTCGCCCATCTCTGGCACGGTCAGTTCGCCGTCGAGCACGAGCCCGCAGTTGATGTCCATGTCCTCTTCCAGCCGCTGGTACATGGCGGAGTTGGAGGCGAGCTTGATCGTCGGGGCGGGCTTGGAGCCGAACATCGAACCGCGCCCGGTGGTGAAGCAGATCAGGTTGGCGCCGCTGGCAATCTGGCCGGTCACGGCGACCGGGTCATAGCCGGGCGAGTCCATGAAGACAAAGCCGGCCTGGTCGATCGGCTCGGCATACTCGTACACCGCCTGCAGCGGCGTGGTGCCGCCCTTCATCGCCGAGCCCAGCGACTTCTCGAAGATATTGGCCAGCCCGCCCTGCTGGTTGCCGTGGCCGACCACGCCGTTGAACTGCGCGTTGTGGCCGGCGGTGTAGCGCTCCCACCAGGCCAGCCGGTCGAGCAGCTTCTGCCCCACTTCCGGCGTGACGGCGCGGCGCGTCAGCATGAATTCGACGCCGTGGATCTCCGGCGTCTCCGACAGGATGGCGGTGCCGCCGTGGCGCACCAGCAGGTCCATGGCCGCGCCCAGCGCCGGGTTGGCACTGATGCCCGAGAAGCCGTCCGAGCCGCCGCACTCCAGGCCGATCTTGAGATGGCTGGCCGGCACCGGCTGGCGCACTGCGGCATTGGCCGCGGGCAGCATCGCCTCGATCGCGCGGATGCCCGCCGCGATGGTGGCGCGCGTGCCGCCGGTGTCCTGCATCACCAGCGTGTGCACCGCGGGTCCGGGCTCCAGGCCCTGCGACTCGACCAGCGATGCGACCTGGTTGCGCTCGCAGCCCAGCCCGACGATCAGCACGCCAGCCAGGTTGGGATGGCGCGCATAGCCCGCCAGCGTGCGCCGCAGCACATCGAAATGCTCGCTCGGCGACGACATGCCGCAGCCGCTGGTCTGCGCAAACGCGACCACGCCATCGACATTGGGATAGGCCGCCAGCCGTTCCGGCGTGAAATGCGCGGCAATCTGCCGGATCACCGTCGACGAGCAATTGACCGAAGACAGGATGCCGATGAAATTGCGCGTGCCCACGCGGCCATCGGCGCGCACGAAGCCGTTGAACGTGGCGCGCTGCGCCTCGGGCACATAGTCGACCGGCCGCACGTCCTGGCAGAACGCGGGGTCGCGATAGAAATCGACCAGCGTCAGGTTGTGCGAATGCACGTGCTCGCCGGGCACGATATCGCGCGCGGCCACGCCGATCACGGTATCGAACTTGCGCACCGGCGTGCCGGCGGCAATGGCGCACGCCGCGATCTTGTGGCCGGCCGGCACCTGCGCGCGCACGCGCACCGGGGGTTCGGCAAGCTGCTGGCCCAGCGACAGTTCATGCCGGGCGACCAGCACGTTGTCGTTGGCGTGCAGGCGGATAACGGGATTGGACTTCACTTGGAATTCGCTTTGGTGGACGGCTGGTGGTGCAACTGCGCTCAGCTTTGCTGCAGCAGTTCCTTGAGCTTCAGGCGCTTGATCAGCTCGGTTTCCTGCGCATAGACGCTGGCCACGTACTTCTTGTAGTCGGGGCCGTCCAGGTACATCAGCGGCGCATCCAGCCGCGCCGCGACCTGCTTGAATTCATTGCTCGCCACCGCGGCGCGGAAGGCATCGCGCAGCGTCTTCTCGACCGCAGGCGGCAGGCCCTTGGGCGCACCGATGCCGTTGGGCGCTTCCACCACCACGTTGTAGCCGAGCTCCTTCAGCGTGGGCGTGTCCTTGAAGCGCGATGCGCGCTGCTCGCCCCAGGTCGCCAGCAGGCGCAGCTTGCCGGCTTCCACATGCGGTGCCCACGAGCTGGAATCCGCCAGCAGCTCCACCTGGCCCGCCAGCACGTCCTGCAGCGCGGCGGCACCGCCCTTGTAGGCGATCGCGTTGAATTGCACGCCCGCGGCCAGCGCAAACTGCTCCATGCCGACATGGGTCGCGCCGCCGATGCCGGCATGCGCATAGGTGATCTTGCCGGGGTTCGCCTTGGCTGCCGCGACCACGTCCTGCAGCGTCTTGTAGGGCGAGCCGGTCGGCACGGCGATGCCGAAGGTCTGGCCCGAGGTGCGCGCCAGGTAGGTCAGCTCGGTGCGCGGATCCAGCTGCAGCATGCCGAGCTGGGCAAAGCGCGTGACCGAGATCGGGATCTGGCCGATGGTGTAGCCGTCCGGCGTGGCGCGCGCCAGCGCCTTGGTGCCGATCATGCCGGAAGCGCCCGCGCGGTTTTCCACCACGATCGACTGCTTGAGGATGCCGCCGGCCACCTGGCACAGCGCGCGCATCGACTGGTCCGCCGTGCCGCCGACCGGCCACGGGCAGATAAAGGTGATCGGACGTTCTGGATACGCGGAGGCCAGCGCGCGCGAGCCCGGCAGCAGCACGCCGGCCGCACCGGCAGCCACGCCGGCGGCGGCGCCGATGAGCAGGTTGCGGCGCTTCAGGTCGATGGGGAGTCCTTGGGTCATTTGCGGGTGTCTCCGTGTTTTGATTATGGGCGACCGGTGCAGGCCCGGCGTCGTCATGCCAGCATTCTGTCGCCGCCAAACATAACAATCCAATCAAAAACTGGCATTGCTTCATAACGTTTTCGTTAGGTAGACTGCCGGCATGGTCAAGATCGATCGCGCGCTGCGCTCCAACATCAAGCTGCGCCACCTGCAATTGCTGGTGGCGCTGGACGAATTCCGCCACCTCGGGCGCACCGCGGAATTCCTGTCGGTGAGCCAGCCCGCGGTGTCGCGGGTGCTGACCGAAGTCGAGAAGATGCTGGGGCTTACGCTGTTTACGCGCTCGACGCGCGGCACCGAGCCGACCCCCGCCGGCGAATCGCTGGTGCGTTTCGCGCGCTCGGTGCTGGCGCAATACGAGCAGACCCGCGGCGAGATCGCAGCGGTGCAGAGCGGCGCGTCGGGGCGGGTGCAGGTGGGCTCGATGGGCGCCGCCCTGCCGGTTCTGCTGGCGCGCGCGGTGGGGCTGCTCAAGGAGCGCCATGCGCATGCCACCGTGCTGGTGGAGGAAGGCGACCTGACACACCTGCTGCCCAAGCTGCGCCTGCGCGAACTGGACCTGATCGTCGGCCGGCTGGAGCCCGGCTACGCTGCGCCTGATCTCGTGACAGAGGCTTTGTATGACGAGCCGATGGTGGTGGTAGTCAAACGCGGCCACAAGCTCGCGCGCAAGACCCGCCCTGGCTGGGCCGACCTGGCGGCAATGCCGTGCGTGCTGCCGCCGCCGTGGGCGTCGCTGCGGGTGAAGATCGAGCAGGCGTTCTACCGTTACGGGCTGCATCCACCGCAGGACGTGATCGAGACGTCGTCTTACCTGGCGATGGCGACCTTTGTCGCCCAGCGCAGCGCGGCAGGGTTCATGGCGCAATCGGTGGCGCGTGCGATGCAGGCAGAAGGCAGGCTGCAGGTGCTGTCGATGGAGGTGCCGGTGGAACTGCCGCCGGTGGGCATCATTACGCTGCGCGAGCGCGCGCCTTCGCTCAGCGCGGAGCAGATGCTTGCCTGCCTGCGCCAGGCCGCCGCGGAAGGCGCCTAGCCGCGCACCTTCTGCACCGCGCAAAACTGATACGGTATTTTTTCGTGGAGGTGATGCTGTTATTCCTCGCGGCCGATCGGTAGGATGACCTCCGGCAGTCGGCCAAGACTGTGCCCGCGCCACCCGCTGCGGCGAAATGTCACCCGCCCGGCCTGCTGCCCATCGCGCTGCACGCGTCGTACACTACGCCTACCGCACGCGCCTACGGCCCGCGCCCCCGGCGCGCCCCGCCGGCTGGCCGGCCTGCCCCCGCAGTGCCGCGCCGTCCCGCAGGCGTGCGCCAGGCCAGCGCCACGGAGAACAACTATGTTTGGTTTGACCGCGCTCGACCTCGCCCGCATCCAGTTTGCCTTTACCATTTCCTTCCACATCGTCTTTCCCGCGATCACCATCGGCCTGGCCGCCTACCTGGCGGTGCTGGAAGGCTGCTGGCTGCGCACCAAGCGCCCGCATTACCGCGACCTCTACCACTTCTGGTCCAAGATCTTTGCCGTCAACTTCGGCATGGGGGTCGTCTCCGGGCTGGTGATGGCCTACCAGTTCGGCACCAACTGGAGCTTCTTCTCCGAGTTCGCCGGCAGCATCACCGGGCCGTTGCTGACCTATGAAGTGCTGACCGCCTTCTTCCTGGAGGCCGGCTTCCTGGGCGTGATGCTGTTCGGCTGGAACCGCGTCGGGCCCGGGCTGCATTTCTTCTCCACCGTGATGGTGGCACTGGGCACGCTGATTTCCGCCACCTGGATCCTCGCGTCGAACAGCTGGATGCAGACACCGGCCGGCTTCGAGATCATCGACGGCCGCGTGGTCCCCACCGACTGGTTCGCGGTGATCTTCAACCCGTCCTTCCCCTACCGCCTGCTGCATATGAGCGTGGCGGCGTTCCTGGCCACCGCGCTGTTCGTCGGCGCCTCCGCCGCGTGGCACCTGCTGCGCGGCCGCGACAACCAGGCCATCCGCAAGATGCTGTCGATGGCGATGTGGATGCTGCTGATCGTCGCGCCGATCCAGGCCGTGATCGGCGATTTGCACGGCCTGAACACGCTCAAGCACCAGCCCGCCAAGATCGCCGCGCTGGAGGGTCACTGGGAGAACCACGGCAATGAGGGGCTGCCGCTGCTGCTGTTCGGCTGGCCCGACATGGAGCGCGAGGAAACCCGCTTCGCGGTGGAAGTGCCGCGCCTGGGCAGCCTGATCCTGACGCACAGCTGGGACGGCCAGATCCAGGGACTGAAGGAATTCCCCCGGGAGGACCGGCCCAATTCGACCATCCTGTTCTGGTCCTTCCGCGTGATGGTGGGACTGGGGCTGCTGATGATCGCGCTGGGCGCCTGGAGCCTGCTGCTGCGCCGCGGCGAACGGCTGTACCGCGCCCGCGCCTTCCTGCATATGGCGCTGTGGATGGGCCCGGCCGGCGTGATCGCGATCCTGGCCGGCTGGTACACCACCGAAGTCGGCCGCCAGCCGTGGGTGGTCTACGGGCTGCAGCGCACCGCCGACGCAGTCTCGCCGCATGGCGTGCCCGAGCTGGCGCTGACGCTGGGGATCTTCGTGATCGCGTACTTCTTTGTGTTCGGCGTCGGCATCGCCTACATGATGCGGCTGGTGCGCAAGGGGCCGGTGCAGGAAGCGCCAAGGCCGGAAGGCGGCCCGGGACGCGGCCATACGCCGGCTCGCCCGCTCTCCGCCGTGGACGACGAAGTCCTTGCCCCCAACCCCGCCGCGCGCACCCGGAGCTGACACCATGGGCATCGATCTCTCCCTTCTCTGGATCGTCATCATCTTCTTTGGCGTGATGATGTACGTGGTGATGGACGGCTTTGACCTGGGCATCGGCATGCTCTTCCCGTTCATCCCCGACCGCCATGACCGCGACGTGATGATGAACACGGTGGCGCCGGTCTGGGACGGCAATGAAACCTGGCTGGTGCTGGGCGGCGCCGGGCTGCTGGCGGCGTTCCCGCTGGCGTACTCGGTCGTGCTGAGCGCGCTCTACCTGCCGCTGATGCTGATGCTGCTGGGACTGATCTTCCGCGGCGTGGCGTTCGAATTCCGCTTCAAGGCCAACGACCGCGAACGCCCGGTGTGGGACGCATCCTTTATCCTGGGCTCTGCCACTGCCAGTTTCTTCCAGGGCGTGGCGCTGGGCGCCTATATCGACGGCATCAAGATGGAAGGCCACCGCTTTGCCGGCGGCCCGCTGGACTGGCTGGCGCCGTTCCCGCTGTTCTGCGGCCTCGGGCTGGTAGTGGCGTACACCGTGCTGGGCAGCACCTGGCTGATCATGAAGACCGAAGGCGGCCTGCAGCAGCGCATGATCAGGCTGACCCGGGCGCTGGCGTGGCTGCTGCTGGCGGTGATCGCGGTGATCAGCCTGTGGACGCCGCTGACGCACGCGGAGATCGCCGAGCGCTGGTTCAGCCTGCCGAACCTGTTCTGGTTCGCGCCGGTGCCGATCCTGGTGGCGCTGTGCATGCTGATGCTGATGCGCGCGCTGCGGGGCGAGCCGGACATGGCGCCGTTCCTGTACGCGCTGGGGCTGGTGTTCCTGGGCTACAGCGGGCTGGCGATCAGCGTCTGGCCCAATATCATCCCCCCCGGGATCTCGATCTGGGATGCCGCCGGGCCGCCGCAGAGCCAGGGCTTTGCGCTGGTCGGGGCACTGTTCATCATCCCCTTCATCCTGATGTACACGGTGTGGGCCTACTACGTGTTCCGCGGCAAGGTCCGCCACGGCGAGGGCTATCACTGATGGGCGCGCCGTTGTGGCTGCGCCGGCTGGGCTGGCTGGTGCTGATCTGGCTGGCGAGCGTGGCGGCGCTGGGGGTGGCCGCCTGGGTGCTGCGCATCATCATGCAGGGCGTCGGCTTTCGTAGCTGAAGGTCCTTCTTCTCCCCGGTCCCCGATGCCGCGCGAAGTTCCTGTGCCCCCGCGCGGCATTGTCACGCCTGCCTTGTCTGCAATGCCCGAAAGAATCTGAATAACCGCATCAGCATTCTTTCCCCCTCTGTCACCACGGTGACAACCCCTGTTCTTACTCTGCGAGCGCATTGCGGGAAGCGCAATCCGCCACGCGGCACCGGCCGCCGGCGCAGAACAGCAGACAGGGGAATGACAGATGGCAGCAAACCATGCAGCGCGTGGCGCACACGGCAACGGGCGCGCGCTGGCCCGCGCGGCGCTGAGCGCGCTGACGGCGGCAATGGCCGCGACACTTTCGGCTTGCGGCGGCGATGACACCACGGCCCCCGGGCCCGCACCCGCCGACACCGTGACCGCCGCGCCGGCGCCCGCCGGCCAGGGCGGCCCGCGCGTGCTGCTGGTGGGCATCGACGGCGCCACCTATGCGCAGGTCCAGGGCGCGATCCTGCGCCGCGAGCTGCCCAACCTGGCGCAGCTGAACGTGGTGCCCGCCGCCACCGGCGGCGTGCCGGGCACCGTCACCGCGCAACCGGCGCTGGACGCGCCCAGCTGGGCCACGGTGCTGACCGGCACCTGGGCCAACCGCCACGGCATCGACGACGACACCGGCAGCACGCCGCTGCAGGCGCCCACCGTCTTCCGCCATCTGCGCGACGCCGGCAAGCCCGGCCTGCAGCAAGGCGCCGTGACCAGCTCGGCGGTGTTGCCGGCCCTGCTCAGGGCCGCACAGGGAACCGGCGCGCTCGATACGCTGGTCGACTGTGCCGGCGTGGACAGCTGCGTCACGCAGAACGCGCTGCGCCAGCTGCAATCCGGGTATGGCGTGGTGTTCGCCCAGTACAGTGCCCCGGCTGCCGCGGCGGAGGCCGGCGGGTTCGGCGGCGGCGCCTATGCGCGCGGCCTCGCCGACACCGACAAGGCGCTGGGTGAGCTGCTGGCCGCCGTCGCCGCGCGCCGACAGGCGCAGCCGGGCGAAGACTGGCTGGTGCTGGTCACCACCAGCCACGGGCTCGATGCCACCGGCGCCACCACCACGGCACCGACCGTGGAGAACCGCACCGCATTCCTCGCCACCAACAAGACGCTGAATGCCGCACTGGCCCGGCCTGGTGCAGCCGCGCCCGTCACCGCGGCGGAACTGTCGGCACTGCCGACCGAGGCCGATCTCGTGCCGACCATGCTCGCGCACGCCGGCGTGGCCGCCGACCCCGCCGCCAGCCGGCTCGACGGCGCACCGCTGCAGGCGGCCGCTGCCGGCGTGCGGGCGATCGGCGCCAGCGTCGGCCGCTACAGCGACACCATCACGCTGAGCTGGCAGAACCCCACGGAATCCTTCGGCACCACGCGCGTGCTGCGCGACGGCGTGGTGGTGGCTTCGCTGGC
Organism: Cupriavidus oxalaticus; assembly: GCF_016894385.1. Classification (NCBI taxonomy): domain Bacteria; kingdom Pseudomonadati; phylum Pseudomonadota; class Betaproteobacteria; order Burkholderiales; family Burkholderiaceae; genus Cupriavidus; species Cupriavidus oxalaticus. The sequence continues at coordinate 1,151,679 of NZ_CP069811.1, read as the reverse complement.
GCCGTACGCGCGCGAATTTACCGACAGCGCCTTCGACATGCCCACCGGCCTGTACCGCTTCAACTACACGCTGGTACGCAACGACGTGCCGGTGTCGTACCTGGCGCAGATCCACTACGTCAGGCCCGTCACGCTGGCGCCCACGCTGCGCGATGGCCTGGCCACGTACTTCAGCATGGACAGCAAGCCGTTTGCCGACAGCAAGGGCGGCGCCACGCTCGGCCCGTGGGTGGCCGGCACCGACGGCGGCTCGCTGGCCGATGACAACTTCACCGGCAAGTCGCTGCGGGTTGATTCCAATGTCGACGCCTACAAGCTGGTGCACAACGGCGCCGACATCGCGCTGAGTCCGCAATTCACCATCGGCTTCTGGTTCCGCACCGACTGCACCCAGGGCAACGGCACCGGTGCACCGGTACTGGCCAACAAGAACTACTTCTCGGGCAACAACGCGGGCATCGCCATCGGCCTGTTCGGCAGCTGCGAACTCCGCTTCAACCTCGGCAGCGGCAACAAGCGCGACGATATCAACGGCATGAAGGTATCGGCCAACCAGTGGGCCTACCTGGCGTTGTCGGTCGATGCCGCCGCCAGGCGCTTCAGCGCCTACGTCATCGATCCGGTGCTGGGCCTGCAGAAGACCGAGAACAAGGCCATCGCCAACACCGATGTCACCCAGCTGGCCGGGCTCGGCACCGGCTGGGGCGTCAACGACGACGCCACGCACAACTACGTGGGCAACAACCCCGGCGCGCTCAAGGGCGTGATGGGCTTCAACGACCTGGCGATGTGGACGCGGGTGCTGACGCTCGACGAACTGAAGACCATCACCGGCGCACGCCAGCCGCTGTCCACGCTGAACCCCTGATCCGCCGACCCGCCGCCGATAACTCTTCGGGGCGCCACGCGTCCCGTCCCTGCAGGAGCACGACACCATGACTCTCCGATCTTCCACGCTGGCCGCCCTGCTGCTGTGCCTGGCGCTTGCCGCCTGCGGCGGCGACTCCGGCGACAGCCCGGCCACCGGCACGCCGGGCGGCACCCCAGGCGGCACCCCGGACGGTGGCGGCAACGAACCCGGCCAGCCGCCCGCGGTCACGCCGCAACTGCGCTGCGCGCCCTGAGCCGACGCAGGCAGCTGCCCGCCTCGCCTCCCGCTCCACCTCACTCTTCGCCGCCTATCCTGAACCCATCCGGCCCAGAACCCAATGAATTCGCATAGCAGACGCAACTTCCTCAAGCTCGCCGGCGGCAGCGCCGCCGCGACCGCCGCGCTGGCCGCGTTCCCGCCGGCCATCCGCCGCGCGCTGGCGATCCCCGCCAACAACGCCACCGGCACCATCCGCGACGTCGAGCACGTGGTCATCCTGATGCAGGAGAACCGCTCGTTCGACAACTACTTCGGCACGCTGCGCGGCGTGCGCGGCTTCGGCGACCGCTTCACGATCCCGCTGGCAGGCGGCCTCAACGTCTGGCAGCAGACCTATGCCAACGGCGGCACCACGCGCACCGTGCTGCCCTACCACCTCGACAGCAGTGCCGGCAATGCGCAGCGTGTCAGCGGCACGCCGCACTCCTATCCCGATGCGCAGGCCGCCTGGGACCTGGGCCGCATGAACAAGTGGCCCACCTACAAGCAGACCCAGTCGATGGGCTACTACACCGAAGCCGAGCTGGACTTCCAGATGGCGCTGGCCAATGCCTTTACGCTGTGCGATGCCTACCACTGCGGCTTCCACGGCGGCACCAACCCGAACCGGCTGTTCCACTGGACCGGCACCAACGATCCGGCCGGCACGCATGGCGGGCCGGTGATCGACAACAGCGGCGACTCCTTCACCGGCTCGAACACGCCCTACACCTGGACCACCTACCCTGAGCGGCTGAACGCGGCCGGCGTCAGCTGGAAGGTCTACCAGAACATGCCGGACAACTTCACCGACAACCCGCTCGCGGGTTTCAGGCAATATCGCGACGCCAACGCCGCGCGCGGCAACCTGCCCAACGGCAGCCCCTACCCGCCGTACACCACCGCCGACGACGCCATCAGCCCGCTGCTCAAGGGCGTGGCCAACACGATGCCGGACGGCGGCTTCCTGCAGGCATTGCGCGACGACGTTGCCGCCGGCACGCTGCCGCAAGTGTCGTGGATCGTGGCCCCGGCCACCTATTCCGAGCACCCCGGGCCGTCCAGCCCGGTGCAGGGCGCGTGGTACACGCAAGAGGTGCTCAACGCGCTCACCGCCAATCCGGCGATCTGGAGCAAGACCGTACTGCTGATCAATTTCGACGAGAACGACGGCTACTTCGACCACGTGCCGCCGCCGTGCGCCCCCGCCTACGACGGCGACACGCTGGCCGGCGCGACCACGCTGCCCACCGGCGAACTCGCGACTGAATACCACGTCGACAAGCGCCCGTACGGCCCCGGTCCGCGCGTGCCGATGTATGTGGTGTCGCCCTGGAGCCGCGGTGGCTGGGTCAACTCGCAGGTGTTCGACCACACTTCGGTGCTGCGCTTCCTGGAGGCCCGCTTCGGCGTCGCGGAGGACAATATCAGCCGCTTCCGCCGCGCGGTGGCAGGGGACCTGACCTCGGCCTTCAACTTCGTCAGCCCCAACGCCAACCCGCTGCCCTCGCTGCCCAGCCGCGACAAGGCCAGCGCCGATGCCATCCGCACGGCGCAGGGCGTGCTGCCGCAGGTGCCGCTGCCCCCGGCAGGCACCCAGCCGATGCCGCCGCAGGAACGCGGCACGCGTCCGTCGCGCGCATTGCCGTACGAGCTGCATGTCAGCGCCCGCGAAGACGCGCGCGAACGCGTGGTGCGGCTGCTGTTCGCCAACACCGGCAAGGCCGCCGCGGTATTCCATGTCTACGACCGCCTGCACCTGGACCGCGTGCCGCGCCGCTATATGGTCGAGCCGGGCAAGGAGCTGCACGGCAGCTGGGATGTCTTCGCCAGCGACGCCGGCAAGTACGACCTGTGGGTGCTGGGTCCGAACGGCTTCCATCGCGCCTTCAGCGGCGACGTTGCCGCCGCCGGCGCCGCGGGCGCCAGCGCGCCCGAGATCCGCGTCTGCTATGACATCGCCAACGCAGCGGTCTACCTGGACCTGATCAACACCGGCAGCGCCGCCTGTACCTTCACTGTCCGGCCCAATGCGTACCGCAATGACGGCCCGTGGCGCTTCGAGGTGCCGGCCGGCAAGCAGTTGCAGCAGCACTGGCCCGTGGGACTGCAGGGCAACTGGTACGACTTTACCGTGACTGCGCCGCAAGGCGGCTTCACGCGGCGCTTTGCCGGGCGTATCGAGACCGGCAAGGACAGCGTGTCGGATCCGGCCATGGGCGTGACCGGCTGACGCGAGGCCTGGGCGGTCAGCAGCGCGCTTTCCACGCGGGCCGCCCTCCTTGACAAGACAACCCTCCAGAGAGGCCGCGTTATCAAGCGGCCTGCGCCGTTACGGTGGCGTTTTTTGTATGCCTGCGCACAAAACAGGCAGAACAAACCCCCGTTTGCGCTTTGATTGCGGCGACCACATGACGAACAATGGCTGCAAGGGAGGAAGGTCGCATGCAAGAAATCGCCACAGAAATCGACGTGATGCATACGGAATCCGATTTGGTTCGCGAGCCGACGACGGGCAATACCCGGAGCGTGAGCCAGGTGTCAGGCGCTGCCGTGTTGCCCCTCATTGTTTTCGTGCTCAAGTCACGCGATCCGGCGTCCTGGGAGCACGAGTTGGTGAATCGGATTCAGGCGTCCGGCATCTGCGAGACCCTTGTCTGGCAGCCGGAACCGTCCAATGGCAGCGGCACACGCCCGACGCGACCTGGTCGCGCTGACCCTGCAGCCAGGTTACGCGAGGTCACTGCAATCGTCGATCTCACTGGCCGCCTCGGTGCACACTGCCAGGGTCATGCCGTCGAGGGTGTATGGCGCATTTGCGATCGGCGTGGTGTGGTGCTGGGGGAAGAACACCACGGGCTCGAAACCATCGCGGCGGGGGTTGGCATTCATCTGCACCTGGTTGCGAGCACGTCATCGGGAACAACCCTGATCGACAAGGCGGGCGCATTTGCATGTCCGGGCGAGTGCGTATCGGTGCAGCGATTGTGCAGCTATGCGGCGACGTTGTTGCTTTCGGCCGTGCGCGAGATTGCTGCGCTCGGCACCCTGGAGCCGCGTCCCGCGTGGAAGCCAGACGGCAAGCGTGCGAGTCTGTTGCAGCGGATGATGTGGAAATTGCGAGAACTGGGCCACCGCTTGTTGCGATTGCTTAAGGGCTGCCTGCTGGTCGACTATTGGATGGTGGGCATCGTCGACATGCGGCTGACCGAAGCCATGCGTTCGCAACACTTGCCGATACGATGGATCGGCAAGCGCAAGGGATCCCGGTATTGGGCTGATCCGTTTGGCGTGCCCGGCAGCAAGGATGAGATCTATTGCGAGGAATTCGATCTCAAGCGGAACGTTGGCCGTATTGTCAGGCTGAAGCTTGACGGGTCTGTCGAACCAGATCTGCCGGAGCATGTCGATCTCGGGCTGGCGGGGCACCTGTCATACCCTTACCTGTTTCCTCATGAGGGCGCGTTGTATTGCGTCGCGGAATCAGCGCAAAGCCGTCGCTGCGTGCTGAACCGGCTCGACGAGGGCGGACGCTGGGCACAGGTCGCGGTGCTCCTTGACGATGCCGAGGTCGCCGACCCCACGATCTTCAGGCACCAGGGATACTTCTGGCTGGCGTACACCGACGTATCACTGGGTGCATTCGACAATCTTTGCCTGCGCTATGCATCCGATCTTCTCGGGCCATGGCACGCCCATCCACAGAATCCGGTGAAGTTCGATCACCAGTCATCTCGCTCCGCGGGCGCCGTCGTCAAAGACGGCGATCAGCTATTGCGCGTGGCGCAGGTATGCAAGAGCGGATATGGGCAGGCAATCGCTGTCAATCGAATACTCCATTGCACGCCTCACCTCTATCGAGAGGAGGTGATTCGAATCGTCAGCCCGGAAAGAGACCGTTTGAATCCACGCGGCATCCACACGATGTCGGCCTGGGGAGATCGCACCCTGGTGGACGGCAAGCACTCCGTCATCAACTATTGGGTCCTGCGACGCAGGATCATGTCCCGGATTGCCCTCGCGGCGCAGCGATTGCTTTGCCTTGGCATCTACCCGCATTGCAACGAACCCTTGCTGCATTTCGTCCTGGACGTGTAGTCGCCGTATTGTCATATTGCCCCGCTAGACTGCGCGGTCGTCCGGACCTGTCCGGTCCGGCCCCCAACCACTGCGGATGACCATGCTCGGCGACCTGCTGATGACTTTTTTTGAAGTGGCGCGCCAGGGCAGCATCACCATGGCAGCCCGGCAGTTGCGGGTAAGCCAGCCCACCGTCACCGGCCGCATCCGCCAGCTCGAAGAGTCGTATGGCGTCGAGCTGTTCCACCGCCGCGCCAGCCGGGTCGACCTGAGCGACGTGGGGCTGGCTCTGATGCCGGTGGTCGAGCAGCTGATGCAGCAAGAAGGCCAGGCCGACTACCTGCTGCGCAACGCCGGCGACCTGCGCTTCGGCAACCTGCGCCTCGGTGCCACGGGCCCCTATTACATCCTGCGCGCGATGGCCGCGTTCCGGCAGCGCTATCCGGCGATCGAGGTGAGCCTGGATATCGGCAATTCACAGCAGATGCTGGAGGCACTGTTCGAGTACCGGATCGACGCGGCGGTGTCGTCGCACCCGGTGGAAGACGACCGCCTTGCGCGCATCCGCCTGGCCTCGGCGCCGATGGTGCTGGTCGTGCATCCGGACCATGCGCTGGCGCGCCTGCCGCAGGTGGACCTGGCCCAGCTGCGCGGCTGCCACCTGCTGGTGCGCGAGCACGGCTCGATGACGCGCAAGGCGACCGAGGACGCGCTCGCCGCCTGCGCGCAGCCACTGCCGCGGCATACCGTGATCGGCAGCCGCGAGGCCATCTACGAAGCGATCCGCCAGAACCTCGGCGCGAGCGTGGTGCCGCTGGGCGAAGTGCCGCAAGACCCGCTGCTGCGGGTGGTGCCGTTCGCGCGCGGTGCGCCGGTGCTGAACGAATACCTGTATTGCCTGCAGAGCCGGCGCGGCACGCGCCTGGTGGGTGCCTTCCTGGCCTGCCTGACGGCGACCGATGCGACGACCGATGCGGAAACCGATGCCGCCGCCGAGCCGCAGGCGGCATGATCGCGCGCGCCGACGCCTTTCCCGAATACGACCAGTTGCTGGCGCTGCTCGACGCCGCCAGCCATGTGCTCGACTGCCGCGTGGTGTGCGAAGCCGCGGTGCAGGGACACCGCTTTGGCGTGCATGTGGCCAGCCTCGGCAGCCGCGACCCGCTGGCGCCGGCCATCGGCATCTTCGGCGGCATCCACGGGCTGGAGCGGATCGGCACGCAGCTGGTGCTGGACTACCTGCGCTCCGTGCTGGGCCGGCTGGCATGGGACGAACTGCTGCATCGCGAACTGCAGGCCGTGCGGCTGGTGTTCATGCCGATCGTCAATCCCGGCGGCATGTGGGCCGGCACCCGGGCCAATCCGAACGGCGTCGACCTGATGCGCAACGGCCCGCAGGACGCCGACGCGCGCGTGCCGTTCCTGGCCGGCGGGCAGCGCCTTGGCGCCTGGCTGCCGTGGTATCGCGGCCCGGAAGGCGCGCCGATGGAGCTGGAGAGCCGCGCGCTGCTGCGCGTGGTGCAGGAAGAACTGCTGCCGCGTCCGCTCAGCTTTGCGGTGGACTGCCACTCCGGCTACGGCTGGCGCGACAGCATCTGGTTCCCGTATGCGCGCACGCGCCGGCCGATGGCGCACCTGCCCGAGATGTACCTGCTCAAGACCCTGTTCGAGCAGGCGCACCCGCACCACGGCTACACCTTCGAGCCGCAAAGCCACCAGTACCTGCTGCATGGCGACCTGTGGGACCATGCGTATGACCTCGCGCCGGCGGGCAGCCTGTTCCTGCCGATGACGCTGGAGCTGGGCTCGTGGCTGTGGATCAAGAAGAACCCGCGCCAGCTGTTCTCGCGCGAGGGGATCTTCAACCCGATCAAGGCGCACCGCACCGCGCGCGTGCTGCGCCGCCACGTGAGCCTGTTCGATTTCCTCGGGCGCGTCGCGTTTGCGCCGGACCGCTGGCTGCCGCGCGGGTCCCAGCGCGAGGCGTTGCTGCAGCAGGCGCGCGCGCACTGGCAGACAGAATCGTTGCCGTGAACTGTTGGGGATGGCATGAGCCGATGGGTATTCCTGCGGGGACTGACGCGCGAGACGCGCCATTGGGGGCACCTGCCCGCGCAATGGGAAGCGGCCGGGCTGGGCCGGCCGCTGCTGCCCGACCTGCCGGGCAATGGCGCGCTGTCGGTGCAACCCGCGCCCTGGTGCGTGCGCGACATGGTCAGCGCGGTGCGCCGGCAGCTGTCGACGGCCGGCGCGCGCGGGCCGTACCGCGTGCTGGCGATGTCGCTGGGCGCGATGGTCGCCACCGAGTGGGCCAGCAGCTATCCGGACGAAGTCGCAGCGCTGGTGCTGGTCAATACCAGCATGCGACCCTTCTGCACGCCGATGCAGCGGCTGCGTCCGCGCAACTGGGGCAGGCTGCTGCGCATGGCGCAGCGCTGGCACGACCGTGCCTACTGCGAGCGCACCATCCACGCCATCACCTGCGCGCGCGCGGATACGCTCGCGGCCGACATCGTGGCCTGGCAGGCGATCGCTGCCGATGCGCCCGTCAGCCGCAGCGCCGCGCTGGCGCAACTGGTGGCGGCGGCACGCTATCGCGCGCCCGCGAGCGCGCCGGGCTGCCCGGTGCTGCTGATCGCGTCGGCGTCAGACCGGCTGGTCGACCCGGCCTGTTCCGCCAAAATCGGACAGGCCTGGGATGCACCGGTGCTGACGCACCACTGGGCCGGCCACGACCTGCCCCACGACGATCCGCAATGGTTGTGCGGGGCCGTGACCGGCTTTCCGTCAGGCGACCGCTAGCGCCTGCTCCGCCGGCATCAGGCTCGACAGCATGGCCGCCGCGGCATCGAGCCGGTCGGTGGTGCCGAACAGCCGCGCACTGATCAGGCCGTTCTGCAACGCGCCGAACACCACCTGCGCCAGTTGCTGCGGCGATGCGGGGTAAGGCGCCTGCCGCTGCGCGGCCGCGCGCTCGAACAGCCGCGCGAGCCACTGCTCATGGATGCGGACAAAGTCGCGCATCACGCTGCGCACGGATTCCGGCAGCATCAGCACATCGGCCGCCAGCATGCCGACCAGGCAGGCCTGGTCGGTGCCGGCCCCGGCGCACAGCAGCGCCAGGTACTGGCGCACCTGCTCGGCAGGCGGCAGGCTGGCGTCGATAGCGTCCAGGCGCGCCTGCTTGCGGGCGCGGTATTCGCGCACCGCTTCCAGCACCAGGTCGTCCTTGGATGGGAAGTAGTAGTGGATGCTCGAGGTCTTGACCCCGACCAGTTCGGCGAGGTCGCGGTAGCTGAACCCGTTGAAGCCCCGACGGCGGATCAGCACCAGTGCATGTTCGACCAGCTCTTCACGTACAGACCGGGTTTTCATCGTTCCAGCTCCTGCTTGCGGCAGCGCGCGGCTCAGGCCTGCAGCGCGCGGGCGATGAGCGTGATGAGGGACCCGCTTGCAAGGCAAAGCCCTACCCATCCGCCCAGAATCAGCGCAGTGTCACGCCAACGCATGATCGACTCCATAAGCCGGGCCGCACGATGGCGGCCCGATGGTTTCAGGAGGCCGGCAAAGCTGCCGGCCAGTATCAGGCGAGTGCGCCGTCGGTGTACGGGTCAGCGTTGCCGACGCGCGCGCCATCGGTGTACGGGTCGACGCTGCGCGCCGGCGACGCCGATACGCCGCTGCGGTCCAGTCCGGCAACGATGCGGGCGCCGTCGGTGTACGGGTCAGCCTTGCCGACGCGCGCGCCATCGGTGTACGGGTCGACGCTGCGTGCCGGCGACGCCGAGACGCCGCTGCGGTCCAGGCCGGCAACGATGCGGGCGCCGTCGGTGTACGGGTCGGCCTTGCCGACGCGCGCGCCTTCCGTGAACGGGTCGAACTGGCCGCCGCGGTAGTTGTAGCCGTAGGTGTCAGCCGGGACGTTGGCGGCAATGGTGCGGGCACCGTCGGTGTAGGGGTCGGCCTTGCCGACGCGCGCACCGTCAGTGAACGGGTCGAACGTGCCAACGCGGGCGCCTTCGGTGAACGGATCGAACTTGCCGGTGCGGGCGCCGTCGGTAAAGGCATCGGCCTGGCCGACGCGGAACTGGTAGCCGTACTTGTCACCGGCAAAGGCGCTGTCCTGCACGCCAGCGGCGTGGGCGGCGCCACCAACGAAGGCGGCTGCAAGGGTGGCGGCAGTGATCAGGGTCTTGGCGAACTTGGTCATGATGGGCTCCTGGGGGCGATGTTTCGGATCGCGTCAATCGGTGTCAGTGGCTTTGCGGCTTTTTCTTCGGTTCGGTTATCTACTAGTAGATAGATAGCCTGTCCCGAAAAAATGACCGCCTCCGGTCATGCAATGGGATCGTCGCTGGGCCCTGCTTCTTGCTTGCTGCTGGCGCTGCGGCGCTTCCATGAGTCAAATACTATCTACTACTAGGTAGATAGTCAAGGAAGAATATTTCTATCGGGCCGATAGGCAATGAAATCCCCCTCGTAAGCATTTGATTTTCAAGGAGTTACGGACAAACGATAAAGCATGCCGCAAGCCTGGTCCCGCCAATCGGCATAGGGGGCAGCCATACTGGCTACGCCCCTGCCACACCACCCGGCATGCGGGTCCGCACCGGGCGGTTCGAGAGGTTGAGGTTAAGCAAGGCGAGGCATCCCCAGTCGGTCGAAGAAGGCGATATTCAGCACGCGGTTTAGCTCGCCGTCGCTGTTGCGCCACCAGCGGCGGCTGTTGGCCGCCACCCGATAGGCTGTCGCATGCGCGGCCCCCAGCGCCCTTAATTCCCGGTAGATCGTAGTGCCGCGGCGCCAATGCTTGAGTTGGATCGCTCGTAACCGGTGACGCATCCACTCGTCCAGCTTCCGCCAGACCTGGGGTGTTTGCGCCAGCCGGAAGTAGGCCTTCCAACCCTGTACATATGGCTTCAGCCGCTCCACGACCTCCCGTAGACTCCGGCCGCCTGAGCGACCGGTCAGTTCGCGGATGCGTTGCTTGAACGTCAGCAGCGGCTTGACTGCCACTTTGCGCTTGACCACACCACCTGCGGCCACCCAGAAGCTGTAGCCGAGGAACTTACGGCCAAACGCGCTCGCCACCGCGCTTTTCGCCTCATTTACCTTCAGGCGCAATCTGCCGTACAACCGCCGCAGCAGCCCCATCACCCGCTCGCCCGCCCGACGACTGCGCACATACACGTTCGCATCGTCGGCGTAGCGCACGAAGCAATGGCCTCGGCACTCCAACTCCTTGTCCACCTCATCGAGCAGCACGTTGGCCAGCAGCGGTGACAGGGGACCGCCCTGCGGCGTGCCCTCGTCTCGTTGCAGCACCACCCCGCCATCCATCAGCCCGCTGTTCAGATATGCACGGATCAGACGGATGACTCCGGCGTCCCCGAGGCGCTTCTGTAGACGGTCAATCAGAATGTCGTGGTTGACCCGGTCAAAGAACTGCGCCAAGTCAACGTCCACCACGACCCGCCGCCCGGACTGCACGTACGACTGTGCGGCAAGCACCGCATCGTGCGCACGCCTGCCGGGACGGAAGCCGTAGCTGTGCTCGCTGAAGGTAGGGTCCAGAATCGGCTGCAACACCTGCAGCAGCGCTTGCTGGATCAGCCGATCTGTCACCGTCGGGATACCGAGCTCGCGCTCGCCTCCGTCCGGCTTCGGAATCGTTACCCGCCGTACCGGACTCGGCCGGTACGTCCCCTTGAGCAATTGCTGGCGAATCTCCGGCCACGCCGACACCAGGTAGCGAGTAGTCTGATCAATATCCAGACCATCCACGCCAGCGGCACCTTTGTTGCGTCTGACCCGCCTGAACGCCTGCTTCAGGTTCTCTCGCGTCAGCGCCGCTGCCAGCAGCGCCGACCCTGTGTCCTCCGGCTCGCGTCGCGGGCCACAGGCTTCGTCGCGAGCAAGTTCCCGGCCGGCTTCACCGCCCACTACCCCCTCCCGCCCCGCTCGCGCGGGCTTCTGACGCAATGCCTGTTGCATCGACATGGCTTCGAACACTCCCTCTCGTTCGGTCCTTCGTCGGCGGACTTGAGCCTTCCCGGCGCTACCCCGACTACTATGACCTCTGCTGAGACCCCACTCCGGCTCGACGCCGTCGCCCTTTCAGGCGCAAGGCGGGGCGTCCCCAGGTAAGAACGCACTCCTTCGCTGCACAGCCGCCGGATTTACGCCACCGCCCCTTGATCACGAGAACTTCGCGGCTTCATGCCCGCTCGTCCTGGTCGGCACCGCCTTCTATCCGGTTCGTGTACCTCGGCTCGCAGCTTCGCTCCACGCTTCCTCCCCACGCTCGGTTACCCTCACGCAGTTGCGCTTCACTTCGTTCGCTGTGATCAACTTACGGTGGGACTTGCACCCACAAGAGTGCGCCCATGCTGGGCGCACATGAAAAGAGCCGCCGCGCAGCTTACGCCACACGACGGCTCCGGACGCGCCACTGACTGCGCGAAAAAACGAGCCGAAACCCTTAGCCGGCCACCGCTGCCATCAGCGTGTCGGCCGCGGCCTCGACCCGGTCGGACGTGCCGAACAGGCGCGCCGCGATCAGGCCGCTTTGCAGCGAACCGAACACCACCTGCGCCAGGCGCGCGGGGGGCACCGGGAACGGCGTGCTGCGCAGCGGCTGCGCACGCTCCAGCAGTCCCGTCAGCCATTGCTCGTGCATCAGGTAGAAGCCCTGCAGCAGCTTGTGCACGGACTCAGGCAGGCACAGGGTTTCTGTCGACAGCATGCCGCACAGGCAGATCTGGTCGGAGCCGCAGCTGTTGCGGAACGGCGCCAGGTAGATCGCGGCCTGCTCGGTCACCGGCAGCGTCGTGTCGATGGCGCGCAGGTGCTCGCCCAGGCGCGCGCTGTATTCCTTCACCGCCTCCAGAACAAGGTCGTCCTTGGACGGGAAGTAATAGTGGATGCTGGATGTTTTCACCCCCACCAGCTCGGCCAGGTCGCGATAGCTGAAGCCATTGAAGCCGCGCCGCCGGATCAGAACCAGGGTGTGCTCGAGCAGTTGCTCGCGTACGGATTGCGTTTTCATGAAAGCAGTTTATCTACGCGAAGATAGACGCTCAAGTCGAAATGCCCCGGCGCGCGGGTAATCCCCTAGCGCCGGGGCATCGGCTTTTAGCCAGGCAGGACCTGCGCGGCGAAGGTGATCATCGAGCCACTCGTCACGCAGAGCACCAGCCATCCGCCAAGCAGCAGGATGCTGTCACGCAAACTCATGATGGACTCCATCGGGCAGCGGTCCTGGTTGCCGCCGCCGTAAAGGTGGTAAAGCCGCCGGCCCAGTGGCCGGCAGCGATCAGGCGAGCGCGCCGTCGGTGTATGGATCGGCCTTGCCCACGCGCGCACCGTCCGTGTACGGGTCGAAGCTGCGCGACGGCTCGGACGACACACCGCTGCGATCCAGGCCCGCTACCGTGCGGAAGCCGTCGGTGTAGGGATCGGCCTTGCCAACGCGGGCGCCGTCAGTGAACGGGTCAAACTTGCCAACGCGGGCGCCTTCGGTGAACGGATCGAACTTGCCGGTGCGGGCGCCGTCGGTAAAGGCATCGGCCTGGCCGACGCGGAACTGGTAGCCGTACTTGTCACCGGCAAAGGCGCTGTCCTGCACGCCAGCGGCGTGGGCGGCGCCACCAACGAAGGCGGCTGCAAGGGTAGCGGCGGTGATCAGGGTCTTGGCGAACTTGGTCATGATGGGCTCCTGGGGGCGATGTTGCGGATCGCGTCAATCGGTGTCAGTGGCTGCCTGGAGGTCTCTTCCACGGCTCACATCTACTAGTAGATAGATAGTCAGTGCCAAAAAAAGACCGCGTAGCGGTATTGCGATGGGATCGCCACTTCTCCGCCCTTCCTGCTTTATGCCCGGCGGTGCAGCGCTTCCATGGAGAGAATGCTATCTACTACTAGGTAGATAGTCAAGCCAAAACTTTTCTATCGGCGCGATAGCGCTAATCCTACGTTGCATCCGTCCGCCGCATGGACATTTCTTAACATGTTCATGGGAGCCTGCTAGCCTGAATAGCACGCACCCCTATACGGCACGGCAAAGGCGCGCCGCCCTCGCATGTTCGACACGCCGCATCCTGACCCTGTCACAACCGTCCCCGCTCCGGCGGCGCCGGGCACGCTGCGCTGGCTTGCGGTGGCGGCTGGCGTGGCGCTGGCCGCCGGCGTTGCGCGCCACCTGCTGTTTCGTGCGGTGGAGCGCAATGCATTTGTCACGCGAACGGATGAAACAAGCACCGAGATTCCCGTGCCCTGGTCATCCATGCCTGTGCGGCATACCACGTTCGCCAGCGGCGATCGGGAACTGCATGCCCGCTTCGTTCCCGCCGCGCGGCCCGATGCGCCCGCGCTGATGGTCTGCCATGGCGACAACGAAACCCTGGGCGACTGGCTGCCGGTACAGGCCATGCTGGCCGAGTCCGGCATTGCTTCCTACGTGTTCGACTACAGTGGCTATGGCCGCAGCAGCGGACGCCCTTCCGTGCGTCATCTGCGCCAGGACGCCATGACCGCATACCGGCAGTTTCTTGCGGCCGCGCCCGCGGCGTCGCGCCGCGTGGTGCTGGGCCACTCGCTGGGCTCGGGCATCCTGCTTGACGTGGCGCGGCACTTCGCGCCGCAGCCCGACGGCTACGTCATCGCCGCGGGCTTCAGCTCGGCGCGACGCGCCGCGGTGCAGACCGGTCGCGTACCGGCATGGGCCGCGTGGCTGCTGCCCGATCCCTGGGACAACGCCGCGCGTGCCAGCCGCCTCGAACGCCCGCTGCTGGTGGTGCACAGCCGTGCCGATGCCGTGATCGCGCACGGCCATGCGGAGCGCGTGGCCGCTGCCGCGCGACACTTGCACCGCTTGGTGATGCACGACGCCATGCCGCATGACGCAGCCATCGAGCCGGATCATCTCGCGGCATTCTGGGCGCCGATCGTGCGTTACGTGCAGGATATGGACAGCTGCACGCAACCAGAAACCGGCGCGCGCGTGGACGTGGTGGAAGCAGGTAGGGAAAGCAGCCAGGGCCGGCATTCGCACCAGAACCTGTCCGAAAATCCGCGCAGAAACGGCGGCTCGATGCGAATGCCAGGCAAGCAGTGAGGGGCGGTCCGAAGCCGGCGAACAATCTACCGCAGACTTCCGCAAGCGGCAATCATCCTTGTGGGCGAGGCACCACGGCAAGTTGGCCAAGAGGCCTTTTGCCGATTTCTTGTCTATATTTGTCCTCGTGACACAAGCATCGCAATTTCGCTTTGACAGCACTGGAGGTACTGCCATGCGTTGGCTTGCAAACTTGTTCAGTCCGCCGACCCCGGAAAAAATCGCCGAAAGGGAACTGCAAGACATGAGGCTGACGCTATTCCAGGCCGAGCGGAAGATGCTGGAGGCGCAGATGCAGGTGGCCTACTACCGCGACATGGTCGCGTTCCTGGAAGATGTCTCGGCCAAGGGCGTGGAAGACGTGGTGGACAAGCGCCGCGCCACCACGCCTGCAATGCCGGAGTTGCCTGCCGCCGCGCAAAACGCGCGCGCGCCGGGCCTGACCACTGTGCCGATCGTTCCGTCCGCTGCCTGAACCGGCAGCCACGCCGTCCTGCTCGCGCAGCGGACGTGCGGCATCAGCGGGCCTGACCTGTGCGATACTCGCGCTGCCTGCCGCGCCCATCGGCGCGCGGGCATGCCGTCACACAGGAACCTGCCCCATGAGCGAACTGCTGCCCGCCATTGAAATCGAAACCGCGCCCGATCCCCGCTGCGCCGTGATCTGGATGCATGGGCTGGGCGCCGACGGCAGCGACTTTGCACCGGTGGTGCCGGAATTGCGGCTGCCCGCCACGCCCGGTGTGCGCTTTGTTTTCCCGCACGCGCCGGCAATTCCGGTGACCTGCAACGGCGGCTATGTCATGCCGGCCTGGTATGACATTTATTCCCTCGATGAGGCCGGCCGCCGTGCCGATGAAGCCGGCATCCAGGCCTCGTGCGACGCCATCCGCGCACTGGTCGCGCGCGAGAATGCGCGCGGCATCCCCTGCAGCCGCATCGTGCTGGCCGGGTTTTCACAGGGCGGTGCCATCGCCTATACCGCGGGCCTGACGCATCCGGAGCCGCTCGCCGGCATCGTGGCGCTGTCCACCTATATTCCCGCGCCGGCCGCGCTGGCAGCGCAAGCCAATGCCGCGAATGCCGCCACGCCGGTGTTTGCCGCGCACGGCACGCAAGACGATGTGGTGCCGTTGCAGCTGGGCGTTGCGGCACGCGACTTTATCCAGGCGCGCCAGCATCCGCTGACATGGCAGACCTACCCGATGGGGCATTCGGTCTGCCTGGAAGAGATCGTTGCCATTGGCGCATGGCTGGCGGAACGCTTCGGCGCTGCCGATGCCTGACGCCACCAAACACTGACATCCTGACCACATCGCTGCCGGCGCCACGCCCGCGCAGCAAGCCGTACCCATGAGCCTCGCCCCACTGCCCCGCATCGATTTCAACACCCGCAAGGCGCTGCTGTTCGCGCTGGCCGCCGAGCGCCTGTCGGCCTTTTACGAGCACCGCAAGTGGATGACGGACGCACAAGGCGCGACGCTTGCGGGCGAGTGGCTGTCGCGCTCGCGGCTGCAGCTGCCGCTGTCCGAGCGGCGCCTGCTGTCCGAGCTCAGCGACCAGTTCGCACGCCAGCTGGCCGAGACGCTGTCGCGCGAAGCGGGCTTGTATGCCGCGCATGAAATGATGGAAGCGCTCGATCCCAACTACCAGTCTGCCTTTGCGCACGACATGCTCGATGAATGCGAACGGCTGCTGCGCGAGAACGGCGTGATGGAATAAGCGAACAGGCCCTTCTCGCCAGCATTGCTGGAACTGGCGAAAACGCCAAAGCGGTGAACGGAGGCCCGAGTTGCCAAGTATTTGCCAGCAATTGCCAACGACTCCAAACGTGTCATAACCACTGCGTTTGCAAAGGTTGACAATCGCTTTGCGGCTGGGCATTTACACTGCGCGCTCCGATAATGCCCCCACCATTCCACCATGGAACGCAAGCACTGCCTCGCCTGGATCGCGCTGAGCATGATCGCAGCAGCCTTGCTGACGCTGCTGTGCCTGATCCTCAATGACCACGCGGAAGCTGGCGCCGCCAACCGGATACGGCAAATGGAGGCCCGCGCAGGCACGCAGGCGTCGCCGCAGGCAGGTGCGCCCCGGCCCGCGACTTCAGAACGACGACCAGGTAGTTAAGAAGGACAACGCACGGGCGGAGCGCGGGCTTGAGTTTAGTCGCGCGTCCCGGCCGCGACTGCAAAGAATTGATAACGATTGGGCCGCCTCATCGGGTCGGCCATGACTGGCCGGCGGCTTGTGCCAGCGCCAGGTAGGACGTCGCCAGGTGGTACGGCGAAGTCGACGGCATCTCGGCACGCACCACGTCGCCGGACGGCGCAAGGCATTCGTGCCATCCCTGTGCATGCAGGAAGCGGCTGCGGAACTGCCCGGCCCAGGCTTCCAGCGTGGCCAGCGATTCAGGCTGTCCGTGCAGCGCCAGCGCGCGTGCATACTCGGTCTGCGCCCAGATGCGCTGGGTACCATCCAGCAGCCCACCCTGCGCGTCCAGCGCCGCGCTGACGCCCAGCGTGCCTGGCGCGACGCCGTGGCGTTGCGCAAAGTCGAAGGCCTGGCGCAGCGCGCCTTCCAGCGGCAGGTCGCCGAACAGCTGCGGCCGGCTTGCGACCAGCGAGAACCATTCGAACTGATGGCCCGGCTCGATGCGGTTGGCCGCGGTGCCCTGCGGCAGCTCGGCAATGCAGCCGGTGGCCGGATCGACGAAGCGCTCGTACACCGCCATCGCGATTTCGCGCAGCCGCTCGGCATACCATTCGTCGCCGGTGGCATCCAGCGCCGCCAGATAGGCTTCGGTCAGGTGCATCACGGGGTTCTGCAGCACACCCGCGCCGTTCGGGCGGAAATGCTCGTCGAGCGCTGCATGGTAGAGCCCGCCATCCTCGGCGAAGCGGTCTTCGACGATGTCGACGGTTTCGTCGAGCACTTCCAGCGCATCGGGATTGCCGCGCAGCGCGTGGTAGCTGGCGCAGGCGAAGATGACGAAGGCGTGCGTATAGAGGTCGCGCGTGGTGTCCAGCGGCGAGCCGTCCGGACCGACACTGTAGATCCAGGCGCCGCCGCCATCGCCGAAATACGCCTGCAGCGAGCCGAACAGCGTATCGGCATGCGCCTGCTGGCCCGCCACCGAAAACACATACAGCTGCCGCGCGCAGGCCATGGCACGGTAGCGCGACGCCGGCAGCGGCGCGGCCGTGGCGCCGTCGAGGGCCTCATAGGGCAGGAACAGGCCGGCATTCCAGCCGCTGGCGGTCCACAGCGGCAACACCGTGGCGTCGTAGTGCGCCGTCAGGGCGGCGACCTGTTGGTTAAGCGCGGGCGAATTGAGCATGGTCGGTGGCGAGAAGCAGGCGCCGCGTGGCGCCAGGCGCAGAAGGTTACTGGATCCGGCGCAGCGGGGGAAGCGGCGGCATGCATATCTTGCCATGACGCGGTTGCAATTCTCTGATGGCACCATGCGCTCGCAGTTGCTAGCATCAATGCGTCCCACCTGCCAACGGGAGGCGCCAATGTCGACCCTGCCCCTTACGCTTTCGGACCATCACCGCACGCTGGTATTGCACGTGCTGGAGGAGCCATCCGGCCAGTACACCTGGCGCATCGTCATGGAAGAACTTTGCGGCGCGGCCGACGCGGACTGCACCGTCGAAGCGCCTTCCACCTACAGTTCGCATGCCGAGGCCGAGGCGGCCTGCTGGGCCGCCGGCAATGGCATCCTGGATGGCCCGCGCGCGGCGAGCGAACTGCGCACCACCTGAAGCACGCCGCCCGCGCTGCAATGTGAAGGCGCGGGCGTCCGGGCGGCACGAATCCTTGCGCGCTGCCGCGCATGTCCTAGTCTGGAATCGTGGCAGTGGCAACGCGGGCTGGCTGTTTGCCCGCGATTCTCCGTTCCGGCCACGCCCGGCGCCATCCCGCTGCCTGGGTGCTTCCCTGCCACCTGCCTGTCATCTTCCTGGCCTTAACTGACCTGGTCGCCTCGCCGCGCTTGCCATCGGTGCGGTGGGCAGGGCCGCAGGAGCATGAAATGGAAAAGCCGGTCGTCTCTCCGCAGCGCTTCGTCGAGTTGATGAACGAGCGCCTGAGCAAGCATCCCTTGTACCAGGAGGGCATGCGTGTCTATGCCCTTCCACAGCATACCGACCATCCGCGCAGCCTTGTGTGCGTGGGACCACGCGGCACCGAATGCGTGTGCGCCACCATCGAGAACATCGTGCGTGGCGAATGCGAGGTGTTCCCCGACATTGACCAGGACTGGCATCGTCCCCGCGACCACGGCCACGGAAGTCCACACGAGGCGCGGGCACGCTAACGCCCGACCAGCACATGCCCAGCGGATGGCACGACGAGAACGCCAGCTACCGCGGCTATCGCATCCATGTCGCGGCGCTGCGCTATGGCAGCCAGCATGACGGCTGGTGGACGCTGCGTGCCGAAGTCTGGCATCACGGCACGCGGCTGCCATGGCCGTGCCCCGTGATGCAGACGCGCTTTGGCTGTGCCAGCGACGCCGCGCGTGCGGGCATGGCGTGGGGCCGCGAGGCCATCGATTCGCATATCGCCGGCCCGCACGATGCCGAGGAAGCCGTGCAGCCCTAGCAACTGGCAACCGCCGCGTTCAGACGTCGATGGCCGAGTCCGACTTCACCTTGCGGCGCAATTCGAACTTCTGGATCTTGCCGGTCGACGTCTTGGGCAACGGCCCGAAATACACCGCCTTGGGCACCTTGAAGCCGGCCAGCAGCGTGCGGCAATGCGCGATCAGGTCTTCCGCGGTGGCACTGGCACCATCCTTCAGTTCGACAAAGGCGCACGGCGTCTCGCCCCACTTGGCATCGGGCTGTGCCACCACCGCCGCGGCAAGCACCGCGGGATGCCGGTAGAGCGCGTCCTCCACTTCCACGCTGGAGATGTTCTCGCCGCCGGAAATGATGATGTCCTTGCTGCGGTCCCTGATCTTGATATAGCCGTCGGGCATGCACACGCCGAGATCGCCGGTATGGAACCAGCCGCCCGCGAAGGCCTCGCGCGTGGCCTTCTCGTTCTTCAGGTAGCCCTTCATGCAGATATTGCCGCGGAACATGATCTCGCCGATGGTCTCGCCGTCGGCGGGAACGGGCTGCATCGAATCCGGATCGAGCACGGCGACCTGCGACTGCAGGTGGTAGCGCACACCCTGGCGCGCCTTGCGCACGGCGCGGTCCTGTTCCGACAGCGCACGCCAGTCATCCTGCTCGGCACAGACCGCGGCCGGGCCATAGACTTCGGTCAGCCCGTATACGTGGGTGAGTTCGAAGCCCATCGCCTCCATCTGCGCGAGCACCGCTGCCGGCGGCGGCGCGCCGGCGACCATGCCGCGCACCGGACCGCGCACGCCTTCGCGCCACGAAGCGGGCGCATTGACCAGCGCGGTGTGCATGATCGGCGCGGCACAGTAGTGCGTCACGCCTTCCGCGCGCATCAGGTCGAACACGAGCCCGGGCTCGAACTTGCGCAGGCACACGTTGACGCCCGCGCGCGCGGCGATGGTCCACGGGAAGCACCAGCCATTGCAGTGGAACATCGGCAGCGTCCACAGGTAGACCGGATGCTTGGGCAGGTCCCATTCCAGGATGTTGGAGATCGCGTTGATGGCCGCGCCGCGGTGGTGATAGACCACGCCCTTGGGATCGCCGGTGGTGCCGGAGGTGTAGTTCAGCGCGATCGCTTCCCACTCGTCGGCGGGCATGGGCCACGCGTAGTCCGGGTCGCCGGCGGCCAGGAAGGATTCGTAGTCGGTCTCGCCGAACGGCTCGGCCTGCGGCCCCAGCGCATCATGGACCGCGATCACCTTGAGCCCGGGGATTTCCAGCGCGACCTGCCGCGCCAGTTCGGCAAACTCGGTGTCGGCGAGCAGCACGCGGGCCTCGCCATGGCGCAGCATGAAGACGAGGTTGGCGGCATCGAGGCGGATATTGAGCGCATTGAGCACCGCGCCCGCCATCGGCACGCCGAAATGCGCCTCGACCATGGCCGGCGTGTTGGGCAGCAGCGCGGCCACGGTGTCGCCCTTGCCCACGCCGGCACGCGCCAGCGCGCTGGCCATGCGGCGCGCGCGCACATAGGTGTCGCGCCAGTTCTGCCGCACCGGGCCGTGCACGATGGCCAGGCGGTCGCCGTACACCTCGGCGGCGCGCACCAGGAAGTCGATGGGAGTAAGCGGTACGAAATTGGCCGCATTGCGGGCCAGGCCGCTGTCGAAATCAGTTGGCATTGCTGTGTCTCCGCGTGTCGCACTTTTTCTGGGGCAAGGCTATCATCGCAGATGCCCGGCGCACTGTCGCCCGGATGACAAACTCCCCGCAAACGCGCGCCAGCCAAGGCTTACGCGAATCTTACAAAGTGCCGCGCAGCCGCTCGCGCCGATGTCATGACCGCATCCCAGAACCCTGCCCACGCCCCTGAAAGCATGCTGGCCAGCCACGCGTGGTACGCCGCGCTGGCGGCGCAACACCAGGCGCTGGCCGCGCGCGAAACGCTGCTGCAGTCCTTTGCCGCGGGCGCCTTCATTGCCCGGCGCGGCGAGCCTTCGCGCTACTGGATCGGGGTCGACAGCGGCCTGATCAAGCTGGCGGTGTACACGCCTGACGGGCGCGGTTGCACGTTTTCCGGCGTGCCGGCCGGCGGCTGGTGCGGCGAAGGCAGCGTGATCAAGCGCGAAGACCGCCGCTACGACGTGATCGCCATCCGCGATTCGCAAGTGCTGCTGGTGCCAGAGCCGGTCTTCAACACGCTGCTGGCACAGAGCCTGCCGTTTGCAAGCTTTGTCGTACGCCAGCTTAATGAGCGCATGGGCCAGTTCATCGCCACGGTGCAGAACGACCGCCTGCTCGGCGCCGAGGCGCGCGTGGCGCAGGCGATCGCGCAGCTGTTCCATCCCGACCTGTATCCGCGCACCAGCCCCGTGCTGGAACTGTCGCAGGAAGAGATCGGCCTGCTTACCGGGCTGTCGCGGCAGCGCGTCAACCAGGCGCTGCGCCGGCTGGCCGACGCGGGCATGGTGCACCTGTCCTACCAGAGCATCCGCGTGACCGACTTGCAGCGCCTACGCGGCGTGGGGCTTTCGGAACTGTAGCGGCCACGGTTTGGCGCCGCCGCCAAACCATATGTCTTATTTGTGTGTCAATCACCAGAACGCGGGTTACCCTGAACCCCACCGTTCGCGCACACTCGCGCCCGCAGGGTGGGCCAGCCGCCCTGTTGGCAAGGCCTGCATGAGCCACGGGTCGAACAGCGCAGTCCCTGCCATAACCAGAACCATATAAAGCCAAACACAGGGATGAAAACCACAAACTTGTTTCTGACGGGTCTGGCTGCTGCCGTGCTGACAGCATGCGGCGGCGGCGGCGATAGCGAAGCTCCTGCCTCTTCGGCTCCCTCCACAAAGATCAGCGGCACTGCCGCGGTGGGCGCGGCGCTGGGCAATGCCAGCGTGCAGGCCAAATGCGCCTCGGGCAGCGGCACCGCCACCACGGCAGCGGACGGCACCTTCACCATCAATATCCCGAACGCCACGCGCCCGTGCGTGCTGAGCGTCAAGACGCCCGACGGCACCACGCTGCATTCGGTGGTGGAAGCCGGCAGCGGCACCAGCGCAACGGCCAATATCACGCCGCTGACCGAACTGATTACCGCATCGCTGGCACAGGGAGACACCGATGCCTTCTTCGAACAGTTCGACGCCGGCGCGCAGGCCAAACTGACCGCCAGCGGCCTGAGCACCGCCACCGAGGCAGTAAAGCTGGTACTGACCGGCGTGGTCGACCTGACCGGCATCGACCCGATCAAGGGCACGCTGGTGGCGGCCAATGGCAGCACTGCGGGCAACGCGCAGGACCAGCTGCTCGACCAACTGGGCGAGCGGCTGGAATCGTCGAAGACCACGCTGGATGAGCTGTCTTCGGCAGTGGCTGCCAATGCGGGCGCCACGGCGATCCAGACGGCGCTGCAACCGGCGGCGGCAAGCTGCGCGGGGCTGCGCACGGGCAAGTACCACCTGGTGGGCCTGAGCTATCCGTCCGGCACCGTTGCCGAGGTCGATGCCAGCGCGCTGACGATCACGCAGAAGTCCGGCTTCGGCGCGGATGCCTCCTCCGGTTCGTCGGTGACGCTGACCCCGGATGCCGCCGAAGCGTGCCGCTTCACCGTTTCGTCCGGCGGCAGCATCACGACCGTGCTGATGTCGAAGTCCGGCGTTGGCCTGGTCGTGCCGGCAGCGGCTACCACCAACGTGGCCGTTGGCATGATGATTCCCGCGCAGTCCCTCACCATTGCCGAGCTTGCCGGCAACTGGAACGGCCTCGGTTACGAGCGTGAGGACACCAACGCGCAGTACCAGCCGAGCCGCGTGACCTTCAGCCTGGATGGAGCAGGCAAGGCAAGCGCCGGCGCGGACTGCACCGGCGTCAACAGTTGCGAGAACTGGCCAGAGGCAGAACTGCCGACCTTTACCACGATCGGCAACGGCATTTTCGGCTTCAACGACCTCTATACCACCACCGCGCAGCCCTTCTACACGTTCAAGGGCACCGACGGCCAGGTGATGGCGGTGCTCCCTTACGAAGACGGCTTCATGGTCTTCAACAAGCAGTCCGACCGGGCGCTGCCGGCAGTCGGCACCACCAACGCCTATTGGGATAACGCAGTGATGTACATGCCGCCCGTGGGCGGTGGCACGCCTGTGCTGAAGTTCACCGGTACCGAGAAATGGAGCACGGTGGTCGAATCGGCCGACACGCAAACCGGCATCTATACCCGCAAGCGCGTCGAGGATGGCCGCCTGGACAGCTGGAAGCAGAACGTGCCCGCGCCTGGCCTGCGCTATCGCGAAGCGAGCACCGCCGCAACCGAGTCGATCGCGATGTTGCTGGGCAACACCGGCCTGAACGTTTCCATCGGCGTGAATAACGCCAACTTCTACAGCATTTCGGTCAATCGTCCGTAATTGGCTGTATGGCGGTGATGCATTGCGCTTCGGGGCACCACGGTGCCACATCGTGCTGATTGCGTGCTCCCTCTCCCGCTCGCGGGAGAGGGTTGGGGTGAGGGCCCGGCATGTCCACGGAGTGAAGCGCTGCACTTCGTCGATGCTCCGGCCCTCACCCCCGGCCCCTCTCCCGCGAGCGGGAGAGGGGAGCAAACAGGCAGGAATGCACACCAGCCAAAAAAATACCCACAGCCGGGTGGTAGTGGGTAACGAAAAGTGGTTGTGGACACGTCGCGGAACTGTCCACGCCAAAGATCTTCGCACCGCCGCCGCGCACGGCCAATAATCCTTCCGGACTAGTCGCGCGCAAGCGTCGGGTACATGGACAAGCGCGGCGGATTCTTGTCCAATGACTGGCGCCCGTGCCCGCCGCGACGGCATCCAGACTGTCCCGCACCGACTGCGCGCGGTGCCTGTTCTCCATGCCACAAGCCCGCCTGCTCCTGATCGACGACCATACCCTGTTCCGCACCGGCCTGCGCCTGGTCCTGGCCGACAGCCCGAGCGTCGGGCAGATCGCCGAAGCCGGTTCTGTCATGCAGGCGGTACAGGACCACGCCGGCGCCGCGGTCGATATCGTGCTGCTCGATATCCAGATGCCCGGCCTGAACGGCCTTGAAGGTGTCAAGGTATTGCGGCGGCATTTCCCGGCGGCGCGCATCCTGATCGTGTCCGGCACCTCCGGCCTGGAAACCATTCCGGCCGAGGTACGGCGCGAGATCGCCGGCTTCCTGCCCAAGTCGGCCGATGCGCGCGAGATCGAGGAAGCGATCGCCTGCTGCCTCGCCGGCGGCACGCATTTCTCCGATGACGCCGGTTCGCCCGGCCATGCCGCCGCGCAAGCACCGTATGCCGCCAGCACACTGACACCGCGCCAGCTGGAGGTGCTGCACCAGCTGACGCTGGGCCGCTCCAACAAGGTCATTGCCTACCATCTCGGCCTGTCCGAAAACACCGTGCGCGTCCATGTGGCAGCGATCCTCGACCATCTCGGCGTGGTCAGCCGTGTCGAAGCCATCCTTGAAGCGCAGCGCCGCGGGCTGGTGCAGGCGGTGCGATGACCGCGGACCAGGCGCCGCCGCGCGTAAGGGAAGATCGCTCCCAAGGCCTGCGGCTGCTGCCGCGCTTCGACGAGCCGCGGCTGCTGGCCGCGCAGATGGCACTGATCGACCAGAGCTTCGGCATCGCCATGCTGGGCTGCTCGCTGGCGGCCTTCATCCTCGCCGCAGGCCTGACGCTGTCGGGCGACCGTCCTGGCGCCCTGCCCTGGGCCTGCGCCATGGCTGTAGCCTGCGCGGTGGCGTACTTCGGACGGCTGGCGCTGACCGGGCGGCTGACCGAAGCCGGTGCGGCCCGCTATGCGCGCGGCATGACTGCCATGCTTGTGCTGATCGGCGCGCTGTGGGGACTGGTGGCATGGCTGTACCTGGACGTGCGCACGCCGGCGGTGGTGATCTGCGTGCTGTCGCTGATCGCCGGCATGAGCGCGGCGGCGCTGGCGGTGTTCTCGGCCTGCCTGCCGGTGGCGATCGGCTTCTTCGTCCCGTCGATCGTGCCGGTCTGGATCGCGTTCCTCGCCACCGGCGATATCGAATACCTGCCGATGTTCCTGGGCACGCCGCTGTACCTGTTCGTGCTGATCATGTTCGCGCGCAACTATTCGCGCGTGGCGCGGCATGCGATCGCGCTGCGCTTCGAGAACGTCGAGCTGATCTCGCAGCTGCGCGAACAGACCGCGCGCGCCGAGGCGGCGCAGCACGAGGCCGAGCAGGCGAGCCGCGCCAAGTCGGTGTTCCTGGCCTCGGCCAGCCATGACCTGCGCCAGCCGCTGCATGCCATGGGGCTGTTCCTGGTGTCGCTGGGCCGCACCGCGCTGGATGAACGCCAGCGCCAGTTGCTGGCGCACATCGAGGCATCGTCCGGCGCCGCGCGCGAGATGCTGAACTCGCTGCTGGACTTCTCCAAGCTCGAAGCCGGCGTGATCACGCCGCGGCCGCGGCCGTTCCGGCTGCAGCCGCTGCTGCACAAGCTGGAGAACGAATTCGCGCCGCAGGCCGACGCGCGCGGGCTGGTGTACCGCACGCGCGACACCACCACGACGCTATACGGCGATCCCACGCTGGTCGAACTGGTGCTGCGCAACCTGATCGCCAATGCGATCCGCTATACCCGGCACGGTGGCGTGCTGGTTGCCTGCCGCCAGCGCCGGCTGCATGCCGTGATCGAGGTGTGGGACACCGGCATCGGCATTCCCGCCGCGCAGCATCGCGAGATCTTCCGCGAGTTCCACCAGCTCGGCAATCCGGAACGCGACCAGCGCAAGGGGCTGGGACTGGGGCTCGCCATCGTCGACGGGCTGGCGCGGACGATGCGCACGCGCGTCACGCTGGGCTCCCGGCCGGGGCGCGGCTCGGTGTTCCGCTTCGGCATGCCGCTGGCGTGGAACACGCCGGAAGACACGCCGCGCCAGCTGGCACCGCGCGGCCTCGACGGACTGCGCGTGCTGGTGATCGACGACGACGAAGCGATCCGCACCGCGATGTCGGAACTGCTGGGGGCATGGCAATGCGAGTGCCGCACGGCGGAATCCGAGGACGAGGCACTGGCCATGCTTGCGGCGTTCCAGCCCGCGCTGGTGCTTGCCGACTACCGCCTGCGCGGCCACCGCACCGGCCAGGAAGCACTGGACGCGATCCGGCAGCAGCTGGGCCGCCATGTGCCGGCGATCATCATCACGGGAGATACGGCGGCCGACCGCCTGCGCAGCGCCCATGCGGCAGGCACGTTGCTGCTGCACAAGCCGGTGGTTCCGCAGGAGTTGCACGCCGCGATCGACTCGCTGCTGCGGGAGGCGATCGCACAGGGCGAGACACGCCACGGCCAGCCACAGGCCGAGGCTGAATAGCAAGGCCCTCCCGCATCACGCCGGAAGGCCGCGCACGCTGCGGGCGTCAGCCGCCCGAATGCAGCGGGGACAGCGAATAGGCGAGCACCAGTCCCGCCACGATCGCCGGTGAGCCCAGGCGAATCGCAGTGCTGCGCGACAGCACGCCCAGGTACACATACAAGCACACCAGCACCATCGCAGTCACATACAGCAGGCTGTCATAGACTTGCATGGATGTCTCCCTTGCCATTGTTCTTATTGCTTTACTTCGGTGGTCTGCCGACGAAGCGTGATGCAAGGCAATGCGTGGGGGCGCTCCGCCGACATGCTATGGCTGTCTACAAGGATAGTCGGGAGTTCGCGGGGTCGTGGCAATCATGGAAATCCCTTTGCGGCGGCGCACCACGACTGGTGTGCAGCCGCAAGGCGAGAGCGACAGGTCAGTCGGCGGGCAGCATTTCCGGGTTCCAGGCGACCTCCCACAGGTGTCCGTCGGGATCCTGGAAATAGCCGGCATAACCGCCCCAGAACGTGTCCTGCGCCGGCTTGACCACGCTGGCGCCTGCCGCCTTCGCCTGCGCCATCACGGCGTCCACCTCGGCCTTGTCGCCGACGTTGTGCGCCAGCGAAAAATCGGTGGACGAGCGCGCTGTCACCGTCAGCCCGGCATCGTGCGCCAGGCTCGCGCGTGGCCACAGCGCCAGCTTCAGCCCGGCCTGCAGGTCGAAGAACGCGACCGCGCCGTGTTCGAACTGCTGGCCGACGATGCCCGGTGTCGACAATCCCAGGCCATCGCGATAGAAGCGCACGGCGCGCTCCAGGTCGTCGACGCCCAGCGTGACCAGTGTGATGCGAGGCTTCATGGCACTACCCTCCTGAACATGTCGTGGGCCTGGCGCTGCCCGAACGCGGCACCGGCAAACAGGTCCTTCAGCTCGCGCGCCTGCGAGCGCCAGTACTGCTTCGGCGCATGGACGCTGGCGCCCAGCCGCGCGGCCGCATGCCATGGCCAGCGCGGGTCGTACAGGCCCGTGCCCAGCCTGATCGCCTGCTGGGGCGAGACGCCGCCGCCGCGGAGCCGGGGAATCTGGATTCTAGGCGGACGCCGGGATTGCTGCCGGCGGCGCTCGCCAGCCGGCGGGAAGGGTCAGGCCGCCGCCAGCGGGTCGGACGCGACCAGCCGCAACCAGCTGGCGACCGCGCCCACGGCGGCAAACCCGGCACCCAGCGCCAGGGCCAGCCCCGGACCGTGCGCCCCGCCGATGCTGAAGCACAACGCCACCAGCGCGGCGCCGGTGGCCTGGCCCAGCAGGCGCGCGGTGGCGATCACCCCGCTGGCGCCGCCGCTGCGCTCGCGCGGCGCGCTGGCCATCAAGGCCTTCAGGTTGGGCGACTGGAAGAAGCCGAAGCCGGCGCCGCAGATGCACATGCGGATGCCGATATCGAGCGCGCTGGGATTGGCGGGCAGCAGCGCGAGCGAGACCATGCCCGCGCTCAGCACCGCCAGCCCCACGCCACCGAGCAGGCCCGGCGCATAGCGGTCGGAAAGCCGGCCGGCCAGCGGCGCGATCAGCGCCACCACCACCGACCACGGCGTCAGCAGGAAGCCGGTCTCCACCTGCCCGCGCCCCAGCACATGCTGGAAGTAGAACGGCAGCGACACGAACGCCAGCCCCTGCGCCGCGAACGAGCACACCGCGGTCAGCGTCGACAGCGCGAACATCGGACGGCGGAACAGGTCCAGCGGCAGCATCGGCGCGGCGCGGCCGCGTTCGCGCCAGACCAGCAGGGCGAACGCCACCACGAACACGCCGGCGGCCGCGAGCGACTCCTGCAGCGGCGCGCGCTGCCCGCCCTCGCCGAGCGCGAAGATCAGCGCGGCAAAAGCCACCACGTTGAGCAGCGCCGCGACCCGGTCGAACGTTTGCGTGCCGCGCGGCGTCTGCGGCAGCGCGCCGCGTGCGATCCCCAACGCCAGCAGCCCGATCGGCAGGTTGACGGCAAACAGCCACGGCCACGTGCCGAACGACAGGATCACCGACGCCACCGTCGGCCCGATCGCGAACGACACGCCCACCACCAGCGCATTCAATCCCAGCCCGCGCCCCAGCCTGTGCATCGGAAAGATGGAACTGATCAGCGCCGTGTTGACGCTCATGATCGCGGCCGCACCGATGCCTTGCAGCGCACGTGCCGCCGCCAGTGTCGGCAACGACCACGCCAGCGCACACACGACCGACGCGACGGTAAACACCGCGACACCGCCAAGATAGATGCGCCGGTGCCCCAGGATGCCGCCCAGCGCCGCGAACGGCAGCAGCGTGGCGACCATGGCAAGCTGGTACGCGTTGATCACCCATACCGACGCCGCCGGCGTGGCGCGCAGGTCGGCGGCGATCGATGGCAGCGCCGTGTTGGCGATGGCGGTATCGAGGGTCGCGAGGGCGACGGCGATCAGGATGGCAGCCATGCCGCGCCGCTCGCGCGCGGTCATGGCATTGTCTGCAGCGGCGGCAGACGCGGATGGAAGGGGTGCTGTGCTGGACACTGTCGTTGCCGGTTACCGGGCGCCGCGAGCGGCGGCACCAGACCGACACGATACGGGAAAACGCTTCAGCGTGCTGAAGACCGCTTCATATGTATGCACATTTCGTTGGGAGTTCCCGTCCGTCGAACTGCCTGCGGCCAGCGTCCGGCCGGGGTCAATCCAGCGTGATGCCTTCGCGCTGGATCACCGCCGTCCAACTGGCTTCCTCCTTCTCCACGCGCTTCGCGAAGTTTGCCGGATCGATCATCACGACATCGCCTTGCTGGCCCAGCGCTGCCTTTGCCCTGGCGTCGTCGAGAAGCCCCTGCGTGACCGTGTGGAGCTTCTGGACGATCTGCGGCGGCGTGCCGGCCGGCGCCAGCATGCCGATCCAGAAGGTCACGTTGAAGGGCGAGATGCCAAGCTCCTCCAGCGTCGGCACCTCCGGCAACTGCGCCATGCGCTGCGGTGCGCTGACGGCGATGGGCTTCAGCTTGCCCGCCTTGATCTGAGGCAGCGCCGTCCAGGTGTCGAAGGCAGTATCCAGCTCACCGCTGATCACGGCGAGTTGGGCCTGCGCCGCGGACTTGTACGGAATGTGAGTGGTCTTGATCTTCGCCCGGTTATTCAGCATGGCGAAGCTGAGATGCGCGATATTGCCCGGCCCGGCCGAGCCATAGCTGATCTTGCCGGGATGCTGCGTCGCGTAGCGTACGAGTTCCGGTACCGAACCGACCGCGTTCTTCTGCGACCAGTCCGGATTGGTGACGAGGATGAATGGCGCTTCAAGGACGAGGGTGACCGGCGTGAAGTCCTTCGGCGAGTAAGTGCCTTTCTTGTAGATCTGCGGGTTGATGGTGATGCTGCTGGAATTGGTGACCAGCAAGGTATATCCGTCCGGCGCGGCCTTGGCGGCCTCGCCGACACCGATCAACCCATTCGCCCCCGCCTTGTTTTCCACGACCACGGGCTGGCCGAGGGACCTGGTCAGGCGCTCCGAAAGCACCCGCGCCACGGTATCCGTGAACGAGCCCGCCGGAAAGGGGACGATCATCCGGATAGGCTTGCTGGGCCAGCCGGTATTCTGCGCCGCAGCCGGTGCGGCCATCGTCGTGGCCAGGATACCCAGCGCGGCTGCAGCCATGCTGAATTTGCCGGTTTTTGCGCTGGCCTGGCAGCGCTGGATCCATGTCGGTTTGTTCATCTCGTCTCCGTATCGTAATAATGGTGTTTTGAATACTTGCCGGGCCTATGGCATTTCCCTGGCCTGCTTTGGTTTCGCGACGGTGCCGGTGATGCCCTGCCGCTCCAGGCTTGCGATCTGGTCCGCGCCCAGTCCAAGCACGCGGCTCAACACCGCTTCGGTGTGTTCGCCCAGCGTCGGCGCGACCTGGCGGATGGGCACGGGTTCCGGCCCGGTCCTGAACCAGGCAGTGCTGGCCGTATAGGTGCCGATATGGGCGCGTTCGACTTCACGCCAGAATCCGCGCGCGCGCAGGTGGGGATCCTGCAGCACCTGCGACATGGGCCGCACCACACCGGCTGCGATCCCCGCCTGCTGCAGCCGTTGCATCGCCTCCTCAGCGTCGCGGACCACGCACCAGGACTGGATCGCCTGCTCGATCCTGTCCTCCCCGGCGCGCCGCCCCGATGCCTGCGCCAGCCGGGAATCGTCCGCAAGGTCTGCCCGGCCGATCGCCCGGCACAGCGCGGGCCAGTCCGCGTCGGTCGCCGTCAGCACGATCCACGCATCGTCGCCAGCGCAGCGGAAGCACCCATGCGGGGAATGCATGGGATGGCGATTGCCCTGCCGCGGCGACACGGCGCCGGAGATGGATTGCTCCAGCATGAACGGCGCGGCCATCGGCAACATGGCCTCCACCTGCGACAGGTTGATGTGCCGCCCCTGCCCCGTCGCTTGCTGGGCAAACAGCGCGAGCAAGATCGCCGCGCCGCCGTTCAGGCCGCCGATCGGGTCGCCATAGGCGTATGAGGTCATGGCCGGCGGACCATCGGGGTGCCCGGTGTATAGCGGCAGCCCGCTGGCCTGCTCGAGCGTGCCGCCGTAGGCGCGGGTATTGCTCCACGCATTGCCGAGCCCGAAGGCCGGCATCGACAGCATGACAAGACGTTCGTTCCTGGCGCGTAGCGCTTCGTAGTCCAGCCCCAGCTTTGGCAACACCTCCGCGGAGTAATTCTCGATGACCGCGTCGGCGCTTTCGACCAGCTGCAGCAGCAACTGCTTGCCTTCGGGGCGCGTCAGGTCCAGCGTGATGCCCAGCTTGTTGCGGTTCATCAGGTTGAAGTTCGAGTTCTTCTCGTACAGCCTGTCCCGATAAAACGCCTCGGTGAAATTGGCGCCGCGCCACCAGTCGGGATAGCCGGTGCTTTCGACCTTGATGATCTCCGCGCCAAAGTCGGCGAGCGTCCGCGCCGCCAGCGGCCCCGCCCAGCCCATCGTCAGGTCGACGACGCGGATGCCTTGCAGCGGCAAGCGCTCCCCTGCCGTTCTCCTGAGGCTCAGGCGCGGGCGATGATCCAGCCCCGAGGTCCGATAGTGCAGGTCATGCGCGCCCTTTGCCGGCGCATTGCCGCCGGGCAGCGGACCCGCCGCATCGAGGCGCAGCGGCACCACCGGGCCTTCAAACGATGCGCCGCCCACGCCGACCGGCACGAAGGCACCGCGCTGCCGATGCACTTCCTGGCCAAGCAAGGTCTCCATGGTCGGCACGATCACGGCGGGATGCTTCCTGTCGCCCAGGATCCCGAACCACTGCCGGGCCGTGCGCGTCAGGAACGCAGGCATCAGCAGCGCGTCGATCTCGTCCGCTCGCGCCATCCGCTCCGGGCCGCTTGCGTAGCGCGCATCGCTGCCGAGGTCCGGCCGCCCGATGGCCTCGCACAGGCCCTTCCATTGCGGCAGCGTGTGCGTAAAGATGCCGATCCACCCTTCGGCAGTCTGGTAGATCCCGGCCGGATGCGTGCCGCAGAACCGGTTGACGCCAAGGCGCTGCAGCGGATGGCGCTTGTCCTGCACCATGCCGGCTTCCATCTCGACCACGCTGAAGATGGCTTCGTGGGCACTCAGCACATAGCGGCGGCTGCCCTGCCCGCTGCCGATCAGCGCCGCGACGGCGGCCGAGAATGCGCTCAGCCCGACCACGATCGCCGACTGCACGTCGTGCGGCATGTGTGGCGGCCCGTCTGCGGGACCACTGCCGTGCACGGCGCCGGCAAGTCCGCGGCACACGGCTTCAGCGCCGGCGTAATGGCTGTACGGGCCGCTCTCGCCGAACCAGGTGAGCGCCACCTCGATCGGCTCGTGCCCCTGCGTTGCATCGGCCGCCCCCTGCCAGAGCGGCGTGCCGAGAACGCCCGGGCCTTCTGTCAGCGCCCGGGCATCCATTACCACGTCGCACGTTCGCGCCAGCTGCGCCAGCCACGCGCCGTCCTCGGCGTTTCCGTCATCGGCGGTAACGCTGCGCTTGTTGGTGTTCAGCCACGCAAACAGCGCGCTTTCCGGCTGCGCGGCACCCGCTGCGCTGACCAGCGGCGGCATCCGCCGCCACGCGTCGCCCGCCGGGCTTTCGACCTTGATGACTTCTGCGCCGAAGTCGGAAAACAGCTTGCCCGCGTAAGCCAGCGCCGGCCCGCTGCCGACCTCGAGCACGCGCAACCCGCCCAGCGCCAGCTGCGCCGGGTCAAACCCATGCTTGATCATGGAAACCTCCTGGCTCTGCGTATGGATTCGTCAGGCATGGGCTTACCACGCATCGATGAAGCCGCGGCGCTCCCTGCGGCCGCGCACTTCCGCCGATGCGATACCCTGCGCGATCCACTTCCGTGTCTGCGCGGGGTCGATCACCGCGTCGATCTCGACGGCAGCCGCGGTGTTGATCGCGTGGCCGCGCTCATACGACTGGGCCACCAGCCTGTCGAACAGCGCCTTGCGCTCGGGGCCATCCGGCACGGCCTCAAGCTCCTTCTTGAAGCCCAGCCGGACCGCGCCTTCCAGGCCCATCGGGCCGAACTCGCCGGTCGGCCACGACACGGTGAAGCTTGCCGAGCGGAAGCCACCGCCCGCCATGGCCATCGCGCCAAGGCCATAGCCCTTGCGCAGCGTCACCGCCAGCAACGCGACACGCAGCTTGGCCGCCGTCAGGAACATGCGCGACACGTGCCGCACCTGCGCGCGGGCCTCGCATTCCGGCCCGACCATGAACCCGGGGGTGTCGATCAGCGAGACGATCGGCAGCCCGTGCGCATCGCACAGCTGCATGAAGCGCGACGCCTTGTCCGCGGCATCCGCATCGATGGCGCCGCCAAGGTGATAGGGGTTGTTGGCCATGATGCCGACCGGCTGCCCTTCCACGCGCGCCAGCGCGGTGTGAATGCCCGCGCCGAAGCCGCTGCGCAGCATCAGCACGCTGCCGACGTCGGCGATGCCCTCGATGGCCTTGCGGGTGTCGTACACGCGCAGCCGGTTCTCGGGGACGACATGGCGCAGCCCCATTGCCTCCGGCGCGCTCCAGTGCGCCACGCGGCCCTGGAACATGGACAGGTAGTGCTTCGCTGCCTGCACGGCCTCAGCCTCGTTCTCTACCAGGACATCGACCACGCCATTGGCAAACTGCACCGATGCCGGCCCGACTTCTTCGGGGCTGAAGATGCCGAGGCCGCCGCCTTCGATCATGGCCGGCCCGGCCATGCCGATATTGGCCGACTTGTCGGCAATGATGACGTCGCAGCAGCCGAGGAAGGCCGCGTTGCCGGCAAAGCAGCGGCCCGAGACAATGCCCACCACCGGCACATTGCCGCTCAGCTCGGCAAAGGCGGCGAACGACGGCTGGTACAGCCCGGATACCGAAGGGAAATCCACGTCGCCGGGCCGGCCGCCGCCGCCTTCGCCAAATAGCACCAGGGGCAGCTCGTCGCGCAGCGCCACCTCCACGATGCGGTCGGTCTT
This sequence comes from Cupriavidus oxalaticus, assembly GCF_016894385.1. Taxonomy (NCBI): domain Bacteria; kingdom Pseudomonadati; phylum Pseudomonadota; class Betaproteobacteria; order Burkholderiales; family Burkholderiaceae; genus Cupriavidus; species Cupriavidus oxalaticus. The sequence continues at coordinate 1,117,941 of NZ_CP069811.1, read as the reverse complement.
GATATGGTTGCGCTTGCCCTGCGTGCCGGCCATCACCGTGGCGTCGTAGGCCATCACCGCGCTGCGTGCCCGCTCCTTGCCGACCAGTTCGCCGTTGATATTGCCGATGCCCGTGATCAGGCCATCCGCCGGCGTGTTGACGATCAGGTCCTGCTGGCTGCGGCGCGATGCCTGCGCGGCCAGCGCCAGCGCGCCGTACTCGACGAAGGTATCCGGATCGCACAGGTCGGTAACGTTCTCGCGCGCGGTGCGCTGCCCGCGCGAGCGGCGCCTGGCGACGGCATCGGGGCGCGCGGCGTCATCCAGGTAGGCATGCCGGTCCAGCACGCGCTGCAGGTCCGCGCGGATCGCGTCGGGATCGACCTGCTGCGCGGCGGCCACGGCGATGCCATCGGCCTCGAACTGCTCCAGCACGATCAGCACCTGGTTTTCGGCTGCCAGTGCGCCCGATTCCAGCCGCAGGTCGACCACGCGGCCGCCGCATGCCGCGACGATGGCGTGCTCCATCTTCATGGCGTCGAGCACCGCGACCGTCTGGCCGGGCTTCACGATCTCGTCCAGCGCGACGGCAATCTCCACCACGCGGCCGGTCAGCGGGGCGCGGATCGCCGCCAGTCCCTCGCTGACCTCCTCTTCCGCATCGGCGTGGCGCGGCGCAAGCGCGTGCGAAGCACGGGCCGCGCCGCCCAGCAAGGCTTCCTGCGCGCGTCCGGCCTGCACGATGGCCTCCGCCGAGGCGGTCAGCTCCTGCACGATCGCCTCGAAGTGCCGGGTATGGACATCCTGCGCGAGGAAGTCGCCGCGCTGCACCAGCGCGCGCAGCAGGTCGAGGTTGGTCGGCACGCCGGCGATGCGGAACTCCGCCAGGCTGCGCTGCAGGCGCCGCACGGCCGCGCCGAACTTCGGCGTTGCGCTGCTGACGATCAGCTTGGCCAGCAAGGTGTCGAAATTGGGCGACGGTTCATAGCCGGTATAGCCATGCGAATCGACGCGAACGTCGGGGCCGGAAGGCGGGTCGAAGCGCTCCAGGCGGCCGTGGGCCGGTCGCGCCAGGCCCTGTGCATCGGTCATTTCGGCATTGATGCGCACCTGGATGGCAAATCCGCGGGGTTGCGGCGGCGCAGCGGGATCCAGGCCAAGATCGGAAAGCGTCTGTCCAGCGGCAATCCCGATCTGCAGCGCGACCAGGTCGACGCCGGTGACCTGCTCGGTGATGGTGTGCTCGACCTGCAGGCGGGGATTGGCTTCGATAAAGACAAAATCCTTCTGCTCGCCGGATTCGGTTTCTTCCACCAGGAACTCGAAGGTGCCCAGGCTCTGGTAGTTGACGCGGCGCGCCAGCCGTAGCGCCGCCTTGATGATCTGCTCGCGCAGCTGCGGCTTCAGCACCGGGCTGGGGGCGATCTCGACCAGCTTCTGGAAGCGGCGCTGCAAGGTGCAGTCGCGTTCGCCGAGGGCAATGACGTGCGCGCCGTCGCCGGCGATCTGCACTTCGATATGGCGCGCGCGGGCGACCAGCCGCTCGGCGTAGACGGCATCGATGCCAAACGCCGAGCTTGCCTCGGAGCGGCAGCGCGCATAGGCTTCGGCCAGTTCCTCGCGCCGGCGGATCACGCGCATGCCGCGGCCACCGCCGCCACCGACCGCCTTGATCACCACGCCGGCACCGCCTTGCTGGTCGAAGAAGCTGGCGATTTCCTCCAGCGACGCTGCGCCGCGCGTGGCCGGCATGACCGGCACGTCGCTGTCGGCCGCCAGTTCCAGCGCCCGCCCCTTGTCGCCGAACAGCGCCAGCTGCTCGACGGTGGGGCCGATAAAGCGAATGCCGGCCTCGTGGCAGGTCTGGGCAAAATCGGCCCGTTCGCTGAGGAAGCCATAGCCCGGATGGATGGCATCGCAACCTGATGCTTTCGCCGCGGCAATGATGCCTGCCATGTCGAGGTACGCAGCCGGCCCGGCACCACCGAGGGCAATGGCCTCGTCGGCCAGGATCCGGTGCAATGCACCCTGGTCGTCCTGCGAATAGACCGCAACGGTCCCGATCTCGAGATCGCGTGCGGCGCGCAGGACGCGCAGCGCAATCTCCCCTCGATTGGCGATCAACAGCTTGTTCAATGCAGTCTCCTCGTTTGGGTTTCGATGTCTGTGCCGTGCGGGCCAGCGCGGCCGCTCAGGGCCGCTCAGGGCCGCTCAGGGCCGGATGCCAAACCGGCTGATCCCGGCTTCGCGCAGCGGTGCCGCCAGGTTGGCGAATTCGCACAGCAGCGTGCGGGTCTCGCGCGGGTCGATGATGTCCTCGATGACGAAGGCTTCCGCGCTGCGGAACGGCGACGTCAGGCTGCGCACGCGCAGCTCGATCTCCGCGCGCTTCTGCACCGGATCGTCGGCGCCTTCGATCTCGGCCTTGTAGGCAACGTCGAGGCCGCCTTCGATCGGCAATGCGCCCCAGTTGGCGGATGGCCACGCATAGCGGAAGTTGAAGCGCCCCATGTGCTGGTGGCCGGCCGCCGACACGCCGTAGGCACGGCGCAGGATCACCGAGCACCACGGCACGGTGGCCTGGTAAAGCGCCGCCAGCGCGCGCACGCCGTAGCGCATGATTCCCGCCCTCTCGGCCTCCAGGCCGACCTGGAACCCGGCGGTATCGACCAGGTTGACCACCGGCAGGTGAAAGGCCTGCGCCAGGTCGACGAAGCGCGTGAATTTCTCGGCGCTGTCGCTGTCCCAGCTGCCGCCATGGAAGGACGGATCGCTGGCGATCACCGCCACCGGCCAGCCATCCAGGCGCGCCAGCGCGGTGATGACGGCGCAGCCCCAGTGCCTGCCGATCTCGAAGCAGGAATCGGCATCCACCAGCGCCTGCACGATCGGCCGGACCTGGTAGTCGGCCCGGCTGTCCCGCGGAATCGCCGACAGCAGCCATTCGTCGCGGCGCGCCGGGTTGTCGTTGGGTTCGACCCGCGGCGGCAATTCAAAGACGGAAGACGGCAGGTAGGACAGGAACCGGCGCGCGCACGCGAAGGCCTCCTGCTCGGTGCCGACCTCGTCGTCCACCACGCCGTTGCGGGTGTGGATCTGGCTGCCGCCCAGCTCGTTCTTGCTCAGTGCCTCGCCCACGCGGGCCACCACCGCTGGCGGGCCCTCGCTGAACAGTTGCGAGGTTTCCCTGACCATCACCGAATAGTGGCTGGCAGCCACGCGCGCCGCGCCCATGCCCGCCACGGATCCCAAGGCCAGCGACACCACCGGCACCACGGCCATGTTTTCCACCACGTGTTGCCAGACCTTCATGGTGGGGATCAGGGTATGGCCCTTGATCTCGATATTGCGCACCGAACCGCCGCCGCCGGTGCCGTCGACCAGCCGGATCATCGGCAGCCTGAGGTCGTGCGCCATTTTCTCGGCGTGGATCAGCTTGTCGCCGACTGCGCCCTCGTTGGCACCGCCGCGCACGGTGAAGTCGTCCCCCACCAGCACCGCCGGCCGGCCGCCGACCTGTGCGCGGCCCATCACCAGGTTCGAGGGAACCAGGTCCACCAGCCGCCCGTTGCTGTCATAGCGGCCGCTGCCGGTCAGGCCTCCGACCTCGCGGAACGAGCCGGGATCGGCCAGTGCATCGATACGCTCGCGCACCGCCAGCTTGCCGGCCGCCTTGTGGCGTTCCACCTTGCCTTCGCCGCCCATCCGGGCGGCAAGCCGTCGGCGGTAGGCCAGTTCGTCGATTTCGGGCTGCCAGCTCACTGTCCTCTCCTGTGTCTTTGCGCGGTACATGGGTCGCCAATACTCCGCAGGAGCCGTGCCAGCCACAGGGCGCCCGATTTCGCGTTGATTTCATTGAACAAATTCCTGGCCGCCGTTAGGATGTCCGCCATGAGTACACAAGCGTGTCCGTATCAGAGGCACGCATGGAGACACCGAGTGTCCTCACTGACGACACAAGACATGAGCGGGATTGCGCTCGGCGTGCTGGTCTGTTCTCGCGACGGCTCCCGGCTGGCGGCGATCGGAGCCTGTCGCGACCCGGCCATTGCCGACGCGGCGTTCACCGCCTGCGCACACGCGCAGGCGCCGGGCCAGGGGCGCCGGCTTTTCCCCGTCGAGGCAGGCACCCGGCGCTTCATCGGCCTGAGCCTGGCAGACGGCGACCACCAGCTGATCCTTCTGCATCGCGCCGACACGGAGGCCGTGCTGCTCGACTTCCTCGGCACGGTGCCCTTCGCCGGCGCGATCCTGGACTACTTCCTGAACGACCCGTACCAGGCCATCACCGTGGTCGACAAGGCGGGGCGGGTGCGCTTCATCAGTCCCATCCACGAAGAATTCCTGGGCCTCGACCCCGGTGCCGGCATCGGCCGCCCGGCGGCCGACGTCATCCCCAATTCGCGGCTGCCGCAGGTGGTGGCCAGCGGGAAGGCCGAGATCGGGCAGTTGCAGCAGCTTGACGGCGCCACCCGCGTGGTCAACCGCATGCCGATCCGCCAGGACGGCGAGGTGGTGGGCGCCATCGGCCAGGTCATGTTCAAGGGGCCGGAAGCCCTGGTCCGCATGCATAAGGAACTGGTTGAATTGCGCTCCGAAGTGGCGCGCTATCAGCGCGAGTTCGACGGCCTTCGCAACGGCTTGCACGAGCGGCAAGCGACGTTCGGCCTGATCGGCGAAAGCGCGCCGATGCAGCGCCTGCGCCGGGAAATCCAGACCGTGGCACGTCTTGACGTGCCGGTGCTGATCCTGGGCGAAAGCGGCACCGGCAAGGAACTGGTGGCCCGCGCCATCCACGGCGCCGGATCCGAGCCGGCAAGCGGGCGGCCACTGGTCAGCCTGAACCTGGCTGCCCTGCCCGCCACGCTGATCGAATCCGAACTGTTCGGCCATGCGCCCGGCGCCTTCACCGGGAGCCAGCGCCAGGGGCAGGCGGGCAAGCTCGAACTGGCGGCCGGCGGCACGGTCTTTCTCGACGAGGTCGCCGACATCCCGATGGAGATGCAGGTCAAGCTGCTGCGCGTGCTCGAAGACCACATGGTCGAACGCCTTGGCAGCCGCCGCGCGCAGCGGGTCGACTTCCGGCTGGTCTCGGCCACCAACCGCGACATTCCCGAGCTGATCGACGCCGGGCGTTTTCGCCTTGACTTGTACTACCGGCTCAGCGGCGTGGTGCTGCGCATCCCCGCGTTGCGCCAGCGGCGCGAGGACATTCCGGCGCTGCTGCAGCATTTCGTCGACGCCTTCTGCGCGCGCAACGCCATGCCGGCGCCAGGCATCGACCACGACGTGGCGCGCTACCTCGCCGGCCAGCCATGGCCCGGCAATGTGCGCCAGCTGCGCCAGCGCATCGAGGAAGCGCTGGTCTTCTGCGATGGCCGGACGCTGCGCGTGGCGGACTTCGCACGCGGCGAATCGGCGCGCGGGCTGTCGGGACTGGAAAGCCAGCCCTCTGTGCATGCGGCCGAACCAGCGAATCCGTACGAGACTGCCGCGGCGGACGACCTGCCATCGCCCTCTCCCGCACATCGTTCACCTGCCGAGCCTGCCGCGGGCATGCGGGAGCTTGCCTATGCCGCGGTGATGGACGCCGTCGCGCGCCATGGCGGCAACAAGAAACGCGCGGCCGAGCAGTTGAAGATCTCCCGCTCGCACCTGTACAAGATCCTGGAACGCGGGCCAAACCCGTCGGGAGCGAAATAGGCGCGGCATCCTTGCGCGGCATTCTTGCCCCAAGAAATTCCTTGACTTCGATGCCGGCATGAACCATGCCTATATCAATCGCATGCGATTGAATCGCAAGCGCCACAAAGCAGGCCGGATAGCCCTATCGGCATGGCCTGATCCAGTCACATCGCAGGAGACTCACATGCTTCACTTCACCAACACCGCTCGCGAATACGTTGAGACCGGCTTTCCCGGCATCCGGGTTGCAACGGTCTGGGCAGAGAACGGGGAAGGTGCTGACTTCATCGAGTTCAAGGCGGGTGCGCGCTTTCCGCTGCATGACCATGAAGGCCCGGAACAGATCCTGATGCTGTCGGGACGCATCCGTTTCGGCGAGCTGGTGCTGTCTGCGGGTGACTTTATGAAGATCGGCCATGGCGAACAGCATGATGCCGAAGCGCTCGAAGATTCCGTGTTCTTCCTCGCGCACGTCGGCGGCGCGATCATCCAGGAGTAAGGCCATGAGCAGCCAGAACAACGACTACAGCCCGATCAGCTGCGAGTTCCACGACCGGCTTGAGGATCTTGCGACACTGCGCAAGCGCACCAGCGTCAGCTACCGCGATGACGATGGCGTGCTGCAGCATCGCGAGGCTGCCGTCAAGGACGTGTTCAATCGCGGCGGCGCCGAATATGTGCTGCTCAGTTCGAACGAAACCGTGCGGCTCGACCGCCTGGTTGAAGTCGACGGCAATAAGCTAAGCGACTACTGAACAGCGTCACCAGAGCGGCCATGGCCGCTCTTTGTGTTTGACCGGCAATCGCGGCTTGACATCACATTCTCAATACACAATACTAAATCATATTTAGTTCTTATTTTGAGAACGATACCGCAAGGTGCCGTAGCCAGTGTGGAACTTGCTGAACTTGAAATCTTTCAGGCCGTCGCCCGCGAACAAAGCATCACGCGGGCGGCCAGGACGCTGGAACGGGTGCAATCCAACGTCACCACGCGCATCAAGCAGCTGGAGGAAAGCCTTGGCGTTGCGCTGTTCCAGCGAGACAGCAAGAAGATGCTCCTGACGCCGGAAGGCCAGCGGCTGCTGGTCTATGCCGAGCAATTGCTCGCGCTGGCCGAGGAGGCGCGCCAGTCCATGCGCACCACTGCGCCAAGCGGCAGGCTGCGCCTGGGCTCGATGGAGAGTTCAGCGGCAACGGTGCTGCCAAAGCCGCTGGGGCGCTATCACGCGGCCTGGCCGGAGGTTGAACTGACCGTCACGACGGGCACCACGCAGTTCCTGGCGGACGCTGTGCTGGCGCACCGCCTGGATTGCGCGGTGGTGGCCCATCCGGGCACGGGCGCGCCGCGCAGCCTCGATGTCGCCGCGCTGGGCGAGGGGCTGGACGGTGTTTTCCTGCGGACCGAAGAGCTGGTGCTGGTACTGCCCGCCACGCATCCGAAGGTTCGCCTGCCCAGGGACGTCACGCTGCGACATCTGGCAGCCTTCGCCCGGGGCTGCACCTATCGACAGTGTGCCGAAGACTGGCTGGAGTCAGGCGGCGAGGAAATGCGCCGCCGGCTCTCCGTGGTGGAAATGCCTTCCTATCATGCGATCTTTGCCTATGTGTCCGGAGGATCCGCCGTCGGCATCGTGCCGCGCTCCCTACTGGCACTGCATCCGGACGCGGCGGAATTCCACACGGTGCCGATCAGGCCGGTCCACACCTTCCTGGTCAGGCGATCCGGCTTCAGCACGTCGGCATACGAAGCCTTCCTGCGGGAACTGCGCCACGACTGACCAGCCCCCGCCTGCGCGCCATGGCAGGCCGCGACTGCTTTATGCCCGGTGCATTCAGGCACCTGGCGATTCAACAAGGGAATTGCATCATGGAAACATCGAAGCCATTGGACCACCGCTGCGGCCTGCTTGCGCGCCTGCATATTTCCACGCCGATCATCCAGGCGCCGATGGCAGGGGTCGGTACGCCCGCGCTGGCGGCTGCCGTGTCCGAGGCCGGGGGCCTGGGTTCGCTCGGCGTTGGTGCCATGGACGCCGAGGCGGCGCGCAAGGCGATCCGCGAGACGCGCGCCCTGACCGGCAAGCCGTTCAATGTCAACCTGTTCTGCCATGCGCCGGCCCGGTCCGATCCCGCGCGCGAGAAAGCCTGGCTCGACTATCTCGCCCCGCGCTTCGCGGAGCACGGAGTCGCGGTCCCCGCCATGCTGCGTGAGATCTACAAGAGTTTCGTCGAGGACGAGGATATGTTCCGCATGCTGCGGGAAGAAAAGCCCGCAGTCGTGAGCTTTCATTTCGGCCTTCCCGCGCAGCAGAAGATCGATGCGCTGCGCAGCGCAGGCATCGTGCTGCTGGCCAGCGCGACGTCGTTGCAGGAAGCTCGCCAGATCGAAGCGGCGGGCATCGACGCCATTGTCGCGCAGGGCATCGAAGCGGGCGGCCATCGTGGCGTGTTCGATCCGGCCGCATATGACGAGGGCCTCGGGACGCTGGCGCTCGTGCGTGTCCTGGTACGGAACACGAGCCTGCCCGTGATCGCAGCCGGCGGCATCATGGATGGCGCGGGTATTGCCGCGGTATTGGCGCTAGGCGCGCAAGCGGCGCAGCTTGGCACCGCTTTCATCGCCTGCCCCGAGACGTCGGTCGACGCCGCCTATCGCAGCGCACTCGCGGCGCACAGCAAGCGCCCCACCACGCTCACGCGCGCCATCTCCGGCCGCGCCGCCCGGGGCTTTACGAACCGCCTCACGGCGCTGGGCGAGCATCCGGACGCGCCTGCCATTCCCGACTACCCCAACACGTATGACGCCGGCAAGGCGCTCCACGCTGCCGCCAAGGCCAGGGGGAGCGCAGACTATGCGGCGCAGTGGGCGGGACAGGCGGTACCGCTGGCGCGAGCGCTGCCCGCGGCGGAACTGGTCGGACAACTGAAGTCAGAATTGCAACAAGCCATCGATCGGCTTGCCTCACTGCAACACCTGACCGCCTGAGCTGCGCTGATCCGCTGCGCGATCGGGGCGCGCCGACGTTGTCGATGCGCCGCAAACCAGTGCGTCCTATTCTGGTACAAAGGCCCCGCAATGAGCCAATGTATCCCAACACGCACCTTGCCTCTCCGACATTTGCGCGCGAGTGACCATGCGCCCCCTGCTGCAAGCCCGACTCGTCAATGACGTCTTCGGCGACCCCGTCCTGTTCCTGGACTTCCTGGACGAGCGGCGCGCATTGTTGTTCGACCTCGGCGACATCACCGCGCTGATGCCGCGCGACCTGATGCGCGTTTCGCACGTGTTTGTCACGCACACCCATATGGATCACTTTTCCGGCTTCGACCAACTGCTGCGGGTACTGCTAGGACGCAAGCCGTCCATCGCGCTGTACGGCGGGCCAGGGTTCGTGGCGCAGGTCGGGCATAAGCTGCGCGCCTATACCTGGAATGTCGTGCATCGCTACGACATGGAGCTGGTGGTCGAGGTGCATGAACTGGCACTGGACGGCCACATGCGCAGCGCGCGGTTTTCCAGCCGGGATCGCTTTGCCAGCGTGGCGGCAGCAACGACTGAACCAGGCGACGATGTCGTGCACGACGAGACGACGTTCCGTGTGCGCGCCTGCTTTGTCGACCACGGCATTCCCTGCCTGTCCTACCTGGTCGAAGAAAAGGTCCGTCTCGGCATCGACAAGCAGCGCCTCGAAGCCTCTGGCATGACAAAAGGCGCGTGGCTGCGCGAGTTGAAGCACGCGGTCCTGACCGGTGCCCCGGCGCACACGCCGCTTCTCGTGCAATGGCGCGACAGGAGCGGCGACCGTGCGGTGACACGAACAATCGGCGAATTAGGCCGCCTGATCCTGGATGCCGAGCCCGGCCAGCGCATCGGCTACGCAACCGACCTGCGTGACACCAGCGACAACATGCAGGCGCTTTCGAACCTGATGCAAGGCGTCGACCAGCTCTTCATCGAGAGCGTGTTTCTGGAAGACGATCGTGCCCACGCCCTGCGCAAGAACCATCTGACCGCGTCCGCAGCCGGCCGGATTGCGCGCTGCGCCGGCGCCCGCGCGGTGACGCCATTCCATTTCTCGCCGCGTTACCGCGGCCGCGCGGCGGAACTGGCGGACGAAGTGCAGGCGGCCTGGGAGGGCTGTTGATGCTGCCCACCTGGTGGCCCGCTTCTATCGGATCCCATCATGACCAACACCCATCGCACCGAAGCCGACCTGCTTGGCGAACGCCAGGTGCCGGCCGACGCCTACTATGGCGTCCACACCCTCAGGGCCTGGGAGAACTTCCAGATCAGCGGCACCCCCATCTCATCGTGGCCAGAGCTGATCGTTGCGCTGGCCTCCGTCAAGCAGGCCGCCGCCGAGGCCAATGCCGAACTCGGCCTGCTGCCCGCCAACCTGCGCGACGCCATCCTGGCCGCCTGCCATGACGTGCGCGAAGGCATGCTGCACGACCAGTTCATTGTCGACACGATCCAGGGCGGCGCCGGCACGTCGACGAACATGAATGCCAACGAGGTCCTCTGCAACCGCGCACTGGAGCACATGGGGCACCGCAAGGGCGAATACCGGTTCCTGCACCCGATCGAGCACGTGAACATGGCGCAGAGCACCAACGACGTCTATCCGACCGCGCTGCGCATTGCCACGTACTTCGCCATCGAACGCCTGCTTGAAGCCATGGAAGTGCTGCGCGCCGCGTTCGACCGCAAGGCAACGGAGTTCGCCGGCCTGCTCAAGCTCGGCCGCACCCAGCTGCAGGATGCGGTGCCGATGACCCTCGGCCAGGAGTTCTCCACGTACGCGGTCATGCTCGAGGAAGACATGGCGCGCCTGCGCGAAAGTGCGTTGCTGATCCGCGAGATCAACCTCGGCGCCACCGCAATCGGCACCGGCATCACCGCGCATCCGGACTACGCGCCGAAGGCCCTGGCCGCATTGCGGCGGATCACCGGCATCGACCTGTGCCTCGCGCCCAACCTGGTGGAAGCCACGCAGGATTGCGGTGCCTTCGTGCAGATCTCCGGCGTGCTCAAGCGCATTGCGGTCAAGCTGTCCAAGACCTGCAACGACTTGCGGCTGCTCTCGAGCGGGCCGCGCGCGGGCTTCGGCGAGATCAACCTGCCGCCGATGCAGGCGGGATCGTCGATCATGCCGGGCAAGGTCAATCCCGTGATTCCGGAGGTGGTCAACCAGATCGCCTTCGAAGTGTTCGGCAACGACACTACCATCACCTTTGCCGCCGAGGCCGGCCAGTTGCAGCTCAATGCCTTCGAGCCGGTGATTGCCGCCAGCCTGCTACGCAGCTTCCGGCACCTGACCAATGGCTGCCTGACGCTGGCGCGAAAATGCGTCGACGGCATTACCGCCAATCCTGAACGCCTGCGCGAGACCATCGAGCGCTCGATCGCGCTGGTGACGGCGCTCAATCCCGTGATCGGCTACAAGAACGCGACATCTGTCGCCGCCGAGGCCCATGCCAGGGGCACCACCATCCGCGAAGTGGTGCTGGCACGGGGCCTGATGACGGCCGAGGCACTCGATGAAGCATTGCGGCCGGAAACGCTGATCCGGCCGCGTGCCGACAAGCTCGCCGGCAAGCCATGAACGGGCTCCGGAGCGGCTCAACCCGGGCCGTGGTCCCGCCCGGGAAGTGAGGCAGCAAACAACGACTTCTTGATGATGGCATGGATGCCCCAGTTGCCATTGACGACCTGCGTCACGCCGAAGTCCACGGCGACCGATATCAGCGTGACCGCCTCGTCCTCGGTCAGGCCCTTGACCGTCATCAGAAAGCGGCGCGTCTTGCGGAAGGCATCGCGCATGGCATCGTCGAGCGTGGACTTCAGGTAAATATCGCTCTGCGCCATCTTGCCCAGCTCGGTCAGGTGGTTCGGTGAGCTGAAGCCGTGCAGTATCCATTCGTCGGCGGTCTCCACCAGCGGGTAGCTCAGGTCGGCAAACGGGGCACCGCGCTCGATCATGGTGCTCTTGTGCAGGACCAGCTGAAAGTCTCCGGTGAGCGAGCATTCGATGGCCGTTCCGCATAGCTCCGAGTCGCCCTGGGAGGCATGGGGATCGCCAATCGACAGCAACGCGCCCGGCACGGCTACCCTGAGATAGACGGTGGCACCTCGCGTGACACGCCAGTTGTCCAGGTTTCCGGCGAAGCTCGACGGCGGGATCGAATCGATCAGCCCGTCCTGGGCGGGCGCCACGGCAATGACGCCGAAGTGCGGCCGGACCGGTATGGCGACGTCGCGCAGCACGTCGTAGTTCTTCGTGATGGTGGCATGGTCGACCGGCACGCCGGGATAGTCGATGGTCGGATGCAGCACGCCGAAGGGATCGCGCTGCGGCGTCCAGCGGAAGCTGTAGACGGCGCGCGCGCAACCGTCGGCACGTTCGCAATCGATCTCGAACACGGTCACCACCTCGCGCTCGCGCGGTTCCGTCAGCATGTCGCGGTAGTGGAAGCCCCACCAGGTCGAAGCGTTGCTGCCGAACGCCTTGCCGGCAAAGCGCGGGTTGGCGCACGGCCGCGGACGTACATCGAGTATTCGCACCTCGAGGACGTCGCCGGGCATGGCGCCGCGAACCGCGACCGGGCCGGTGCAGATATGGACGCCAAAGCCTTCTCCGGCACCACGGCCATAGACCGACGCATCGATCGGCCCGGCGCCGCGCCGGTTGACGTTCTTCTGCTCCGCGGTCCAGTGGAAGACGCTTTCCGCGCCGGGATCCCCGTCGATCATGCGCTCGCGGTCGTCCGATGCGTGCTGGGTCAGCGTCTCGATCGTGACCGTGTCGCCCGACCTGACCTCCAGCACCGGCTGCAGCTCATGGCTCAGGTAGCCCCAATGCACAGTCTGGTCCGTCGCCTGCAGCCAGTGGTGCTGGCCTTCGTGGCGCGCTGCATAGGATCGCGCCTTGGCAATGGAAACGACAGCGGGTTGCTCGGCCGGCGCTGCGCGCATGGCAGGCGTAAGCTGCGCGTGCGCGGGAAGTCCGCGTGACACTTTCTGCGGTGGCCGGGGTGCCGGCGCGATCGCCATCTGATCGCGGTATGCGCGCGGTGAAATCCCGAACTGTTCGCGAAACGCGTGGCTGAAGTAGGACGGATCGTTGAAGCCCCAGCGATAGCAGATGTCGGCAATCGAGAGCTTGTCATACTGCGCGTTCGCCAGATCGGCCCGGCATCGGTCAAGCCGGCTGGTGCGCAGGTAGGATGAAAAGCTGCTGCCCGACTTCTCGAACAGCTTCTGCAGGTAGCGGGCTGACAGGCGCTCGTCCGCGGCGATGGCGGCAAGGCTGAGATCCGGCTCCGAAAGGCGGGCGTTGATGCGGCTGCAGACGCGGGAAAAGATCGCGGACCGCGACAGCGTCATGTCCGCTGGCGGCGTTGCCCGGCTGTCAGCAAGGACCGCGCCGAGGCAGGAAATGATGGTGTTCTCGAACGGCTGAAGCGCCTTGCCGTCAGCAGACACTACCGTATCGAAACCGAGCGCCATCGATTGCAGCATGCGCGCAAACAACTCGGCCGAGTCGCCGGAGAGCACCACTGCGGCGCCCGGCAGCGGAGCCGTGATCCTGGTACTGAGCAATGCCTGACCGATGTGTACGGTCAGCAGCCGGAAGCCGGTGCCCAGCACCAGCTTCCGGGAATCCTGTTGCGGCACGCATGCCAGCTGGCCTGTCCGCAGGGGCTCGCGCAGATCCGGCGCGGCGAGGATGGCGCTGCCTTCGACCAGCATCAGCAGCATCATGCCGCGCCCGTCTCCCGCGGCAATGCTCAGGGTCTGGGGAACCGACGCGATACAGGCCAGTTCTATCCCGGCGGGAGTTGTCCGCGACTGGATCGTGCCGTGCAGGGTGTGGTCCGCGCACAGGCTTTCGCAATGCAGGCGCGCGATGCTGAGTTCATCGCGCCAGGCGGCGCCCCGCCGGTTGTGCGGATAGGCTTCGGTGGAAAAGCGCAAAAGGTGCAAATCAACCTCCCAGGCAGCATTCTGCAACAGCGCAATTGGCGGACATGGTTGTCCGCCAACGCTTCAGGCATTTCATGCAAGGGCCTTCAATTCGGCAGGTCATCCGACCAGCAGTTGGCCTCGCATCGCGGCAACCAGCACGAATCCCGCAAAGGTGCCGAAGATGGCGAAAATGCCGCCGAGCACGTTGGGCGCTGGTATCGGCGCACGTACCGCAGTGTAAACAATACCGGTTACCAGTCCGACCGCCGCTGCCTGCAGTTCAGTCGTCCCCAATGCAATCTCCACCATGTCGCTCTCCCCTTCTCAGGAAATTCCGTTGCCCTGGCCGCCTTGCGGCGGGCGCCCGAAGGCGATCGTCCTGCGCAACGCTTGCACAATCAGGTAGCCGAGGTAAGTAAAAAGGATGGCGCAGATCCCGCCGGTGACATTGGGTGCGGGAATCGGCAAGTCCAGCCAGGAATACAGGGTGCCGGTGACCAGGCCGACGATCAGGGCCACCCATTCGTTGCGTCCTACGTAGACATATTGCATGCCGCGTGCTCCGGTGCCGCAGCCGCGCAGGGCCCCCGCCTGGCGGCGGCGGGCGTCCGGCAGTGCGTGAGTTCGATGAGGATGCCAGCTCAGCCCTTGCCTTTCGGGGGGAAGATCGCGCGAGGCATGGTGCAATGAATGCCCTGCGTGCCATCGACGACCTGCGTCACGCCGAAGTCGGCCGAGACGCTCATCAGCGAGTAGGCATCGTCGCGCGAGAGGCTCTGCTGCTCGGTCAGCAGCTGGATCATGTCGCGGGCCGCGTTCTTGCCGGCTTCATCGAGGTCTTCGTGGAAACCGTGCACGACCCAGCAATCGGGCGTTTCCAGAAGCGGCGAAGGGAAGTGGAAATCCTTGCGCAGGATCACCTGGAACAGCACGTTCAGCGAGGCTTCGATCGCCGTACCGCTGATTTCGCCGTCGCCCTGCGAGATATGCGGGTCGCCGATCGAGAACAGCGCGCCATCGACCTGGACGGGGTAGTACATGGTGGCACCCGCACCGATGCGCCAGTTGTCGATATTGCCGCCATGCAGCCCGGGCTCCACGGTAGTGACCCGGCCGCGTTTATCGGGCGCGACCCCGGCGGTGCCAAGATGGGGCCGCACGGGCACGCGCACACCGGCAAGTGCCGGCTGGCGGCAGCATTCGCGTTCGTCGACCACCTTGCCGGGCGTGGTCAGCTTGCCTGGGTAGTCGAAGGCATAGAGTGCATGCGCGGTGTTGGAAGCCTGGTCCAGCTCGTAGATCGTGACCCGCTCTTTCTCGAACTCCCGGTAGAGTTGCCCCCAGTGCGCCGCAACGTTGGCCCCGAAACGGAAGCGCGGGATCATCTGGAGATAGCGCACCTCCAGCATATCGCCGGGCCTGGCATCCTCGACATAGATCGGCCCGGTCATGATATGCACGCCCGGGTTGCGATCGTCGTGCGGGATCGTCCGGTAGATCTCGCGGATGGCGGCATCCATCATCAGGTCTGGCGCATCGCCGGCGTGATGGGTCACCGCTTCGGCGCGGATGAGGTCCCCGCTTTTCACGGTCAGGGCGGGCGCCTTGGTGGCATCGAAATAGCCCCAGTGGATGGTCTCGGGGCGAGCGGGCAGGTCATGCAGCATGTGGTCTCCTGGATTTTTTCGCAGCCGCATCCCCAGCCGCTCACTTGGTGATCAGCTGTACCCGGTCAGGCAGAGAGGGGAATATCGGCTATTCGTGTTTTTCATGAATCGCCGTGATTGAACCCGGCGATTCACGCCCGGGCCGGGAAGCCCGGGTACGTGCCGCATTGCTTTCAGTGCCGCACGGTGAATCCATACTAGGAACGGCAAGTGCGGGACCACTAGGACGGTACGCCCCAAAGACTTGTGCTGGCGCGTACCAGGGTAAACCTGCGCGGGAGCGCCGGCGGCTCGGCGCCCTTCTCCGGGGCGCGAATCGCTTCATTGCGCCGACAAGCCCCCATCCACGCCGATGCTCTGGCCATGGATATAGCGTCCGGCGGGCGCCGCCAGCAGTACCGCCAGCCCCGCCACATCCTCCGCCTCGCCGATGCGCCGCATCGGCACGCCCGCAGCCAGCCGCGCTTCGCCGTGATGACGGGTGACTCCTGAAGGTGATGGCTGGCTTGCCTCGGGGTTTATAGATGATGACTGACATCTATTGAATAAAGTATGGCCATCATCTAAACTGCGGTCACAGCGAACTCCGAGGAGTCCTTCACATGGCACGCGCATCACGCGAACAGGCCGACAAGAACCGCGAGGCGATCGAGCAAACGTCGTCGCGGCTGTTCCGCGAGCGCGGACTGAATGGCGTCAGCGTCGCCGAGCTGATGGCCGGTGCCGGCCTGACCCACGGAGGCTTCTATGGCCACTTTGCGTCCAAGGATGCGCTCGCCGCGCAGGCCTGCAAGCGCGCCTTCGAGGAATCCACCGGGCGCTGGGAGCGCCGCCTGGCACGCGCCGGCGGCGACCGGCACGCCATGCTGGCCAACCTGGTCGAGCCTTACCTGACGCCTGCGCACTGCGCCAACCCCGGAGCCGGCTGCGCGGCCGCGGCGCTGGCGGGGGACGTGGCGCGCGAGCCCGCCGACAAGCCGGTGCGGCAGGCTTTCCTGGACGGCTTCAAGGTCCTGGTCGATGACATGGCCACGACCGTGGCCAGCGATGACCCGCAGGTGCGCGAGGAAGAGGCGCTGGTCCGCATGGCCATGCTGGTCGGTGCGCTGACGCTGGCGCGCGCGACCGAGGGCGATCCGGTCTCAGACGCCATGCTCGACGCCGTCCGCAACCGCTTGCTGGGCAGTAGTTCGGCCTAGCCCGGAACCCGTTTTCAACCACTTGCCGGGCCTTCTTCCTGCCGCCTCCGGGCCGGCGGGCTGGCCCCCTTTCGCCCGTCGCTACCCCAACCGAGGCCAGAGAAATCCAATGTTTGCGCAAGCCTTATCCAGCCGGCTCGACCGGCGCGGCATCCACTACGCGTGGCTGGTCGCCGCCCTGACCTTCCTGGTGATGCTCACCACCTCGGCCGCGCTCGGCCTGCCCGGCGCGTTCCTGTCGCCGCTGGCACGCGAGATGGGCTGGAACACCGACGAGATCTCGTCGATCCTGGCCTTTCGCTTTGTCCTGTTCGGGCTGATGGCGCCGTTCTCGGCCATCCTGATGGAGCGTTTCGGCGTGCGCAACGTGGTCTGCGCGGCGCTGGCACTGATCGCCGGCGGCATGGCGCTGGCAACGGTGTCGACCGAGCTGTGGCAGCTCTTCGTCGCGTGGGGGCTGATGCTGGGCGTCGGCTCGGGGCTGACCGCGCTGGTGCTGGCGGCCGTGGTCGCCAACCGCTGGTTCAGCGCGCGGCGCGGGCTGGTCATCGGCCTCCTGACCGCCAGTTCGGCCACCGGCCAGCTTGCGTTCCTGCCGGTGGCGGCCTGGCTGATCGAGCATATGGGCTGGCGCGTCGCCGTGCTGCCCGTGCTGGCCGCGTGCGCGTTGCTGGCAGTGCTGGTGCTGGGCCTGATGCGCAACCGCCCCGCCGACGTGGGCCTGGCGGCGTTCGGCGAAGTCCCGGCGGCGGCACCGGTGACGCCGCCGGCGCCCCCGGCGCCACTGACGCTGCGCGGGCCCTTCGTGGTGTTGCGCGATGCCGCGCGCACGCAGGCCTTCTGGGTCCTGGCCGGCACCTTCTTTATCTGCGGCCTGAGCACCAACGGCCTGATCCAGACGCATTTCATCGCGCTGTGCGGCGACTTCGGCATGGGCCCGGTGCCGGCCGCATCCGCGCTGGCAATGATGGGCGCCTTCGACTTCGTCGGCACGATCCTGTCGGGCTGGCTGTCGGACCGCTATGACAGCCGCAAGCTGCTGTTCTGGTACTACGCGCTGCGCGGCCTGTCGCTGTTCTGGCTGCCGCATTCGACCTTCACGCTCTATGGCCTGTCGATCTTTGCCATGTTCTACGGGCTGGACTGGATCGCCACCGTGCCGCCGACGGTCAAGCTGGCTGCCACCACTTTCGGGCGCGAGCGCGCGCCGATGGTATTCGGCTGGATCTTCGCGGCCCACCAGATCGGCGCGGCCGTGGCGGCCTTCGGCGCGGGGATGACCCGCACGCTGCTGCTGACCTATACGCCGGCGCTGTATGCGGCCGGCGCGGCCTGCCTGGTGGCGGCGCTGCTGGCGTTGATGGTCAGCCGCAAGCGTGCGGCAAGCGTGGCGGAGCCCGCTCGCGCGTAACAGGGTGTTTTTGTGCTCCCCTCTCCCGCAAGCGGGAGAGGGAGCACACTGTCAGCACGTTTGTGCTCCCGCGGTGCCCCGAAGCGCAATGTCAGAACTTCGGGATGCGCAGCGTCTTGCTGACCATCAGCGTGCCCGACAGCGCGAACAGCAGCGCCAGCGGATGGAGCACGGCAGGACCCAGCACCCAGGCGCCGCCGGGCAGGTCGCCCCCCAGCTGTCCTTGCCAGGCACACCATGCCAGCACGGCGGTGAGCAGCACGCTGGTCGGGATCGGCGTGCCTTCGAAATACGCCACCTTGCCGCTGTCGCTGCCGGCGGCCAGCGTTTCGGCGGTGACGTTGAAGCGCGCCAGCCGGCTCACGCCGCAGCAGACGAAGTAGATCAGGATGGCCAGGTCCCAGCCGCCGCGCATGCCGGCGGCAAACGCCAGCGTGGCCGGCCCCACGCCGAACGAGATCACGTCGGCCAGCGAATCGAGCTCGCGCCCCAGCGCCGAATGCGCATGGCGCCAGCGCGCGATGCGGCCGTCGAGCACGTCGAAGATGAACGCCAGCGGCGCCAGCGCCGCGGCCGTGTAGAAGTGCGACAGCTGCCGGTCCGCAACGAAGAACATGGCGAAGAACACCGACGCCATGCCGCAGGCGGCATTGCCGAGCGTGAACACATCGGCAAGCTGCAGCTCGCGCAGCATCGAGAAATGGCGGGGACGCTCGGGCCGTGTGTTCATCGGTTGCGCTTACAGGGACTTGGATACGTGGTGCACATTCGGCGGCGCGGCGAAGCTATCGCCAACCAATGCACGCCACTGCTGGAATTCAGGCGATTCGCGGAAGTGGACCATATGGTCTTCCACGGTCTCCCAGTCGACCACCAGCGTGTACTGCTCGGGCTGCTCGATCGAGCGGAACAGCTGCACGCCGTGGCAGCCGCGCGAGCGCAGGAACAGCGGCTTGGCCTGGCTGACGCCCTGTTCGAACTGCTGCTCCATGCCGGGCTTGATGGTAAGTTGGGCGATTTCCTTGATCATGGCGGTTCCGGGTACTTTGGGTTGGAGGCCGGCGCGTGCCGGCGGGTTCCTGCTACCTTAGCACGATCGCGGCGCCACATGCCGCGGAAAGCATTCCGTTACACGGCTCGGCTAGCATCGTGGACCTTGCCACTTCGTTGCCAGAACTGCCATGCCGACACGCCTGCGACCGCTGACCGGAAACCTTCGCGTCCCTGTCCTCACCGTTCTTCTTTGCCTGCCCGCAGCCGGTCCGGCGCTTGGCGCCGTGCAGCCATGCGGCGCGCCGGCGACAGCCATTGCCCAGGTCCAGGATGGCAGCGCCTTGTCCGGCCGCGTGGTCGAGATCGAAGCGGTAGTCACCGCGGATTTCAGCGGCGAGCGCGGGCTGCGCGGCTTCTTCGTGCAGCAGGCTGACGCCCGGCGCCAGCAGCGGCCAGGCATTTCCGACGGGCTGTTCGTCTATGCACCGCGGGCCGTGGCGCGCGCTGGCGACCTCGTGCGCTTGTCCGGAAGGATCGAGGAAAAATTCGGACAAACGCAGCTGACCTTGTCGGAGGCGCCGACCGTGTGCGCCAGCGGCATCCCGGTCACGCCGGCAACGCTGACGCTGCCTGCCGGCGATGCCGACCTGCGTGCCCGCGCGGGCATGCTGGTCACGCTGCCGCAGACGCTGACGGTCAGCGATACCCATGAACTGGCGCGCTACGGCACGCTCGCGCTGAGCTTCGGGCGCCCGTTTGCGCCCACGCAGGTCGCCTTGCCGGGCGCAGCGGCGGCGCAAGCCGCGGCGGCCAATTCGCGCAACCGGCTGCTGCTCGACGATGGCTCGACGCGCCAGTATCCGCAAGTCGTGCCCTACCCGCCGCCGCAGCTTGCGGCCACCCATCCGCTGCGCGTCGGCGATACCGTCAGCGGCGTGGCCGGCGTGCTGGAGAAGCGCCACGGGCAGTGGCGCCTGCAGCCGGTGCGCGGCGCGCGGGCACCGGCGTTCCAGGCTGCCAATCCGCGCCCGGGCGCACCGGCGCGCCATCCCGCGGCAACGCTGCGGGTGGCGGCATTCAACCTGCAAAACTACTTTAACGGTGGTGGTGGCAGTGAAGGTCTCGCGTCGGCCGACAACCGCGGCGCGCGCAGCGCCGCGGCGCTGGCCCGGCAGGAAGCCAAGCTGGCCGCCGCACTGCGCGCGCTGGATGCCGACGTGATCGGCCTGATGGAGTTGCAGAACAACGGCTTTGGCCCGGGCAGCGCCGTGCGGCAACTGGCGGCGCGGCTCGGGTCCGACTGGCGCGTCGTCGATCCCGGCACACCCGCGCTCGGCGGCGATGCGATCGCCGTGGGCCTGCTGTACAACGCGCGCGCCACGGAGATCGTCGGCCGTGCCGCCACCACGTGGCTGGGCGCCCGCAGCCGGCAGCCGCTCGCCGCCACGTTCCGGGCAAGGGCCGGCGGCGCGCCGGTGACGGTCGTGGTCAACCACCTCAAGTCAAAGAACTGCATGGAAGCCGGCGGCGCACAAGCCGACCAGGGCGATGGACAAGGGTGCTGGAACCCCGCACGCATGCAGGCCGCCGGCGCGCTGGCCGACTGGCTTGCCACGGTGCCGACCGGCGCGCCCGGCGCGGGCGTGCTGGTGACCGGCGACCTGAACAGCTACGCGATGGAAGATCCGGTGCGATTGCTGGCACGGCGCGGCTATGCGGACATGGTGGCAAAGCTGGCGGGACCGCACGCCTACAGCTACGTCTACAACGGGCAGGCCGGCTACCTCGACCATGTGCTGGCCGATGCCGCGGCCGCAAGGCATGTCGTCGCCGTGCAGGCGTGGCATATCAATGCCGACGAACCGGCGGCGTTCTCGTATGCGCCGGCGCCGGGCGCGCCTTCTGTGCCCGCCTACTACGCCCCCGATGCCTACCGGTCCTCCGACCACGACCCCTTGCTGATCGACCTCTCCCTCACCAGCACATCGCCCTAGCCGGCCGGCACGCGCCGCATCAGCGGCCGTAGTCGCGCTCGCGCATCGGCCCGGCAGCATCGATGCCGCCGCTGGCGGCAAGCGGGCCATCGACGGTCAGCGGTCCGGCAACGGTCAGGTCGCCATTGACCACCATGTCGCCATGCACGGTCAACGGCCCCTTGAACACCTTCAGGTAGCCGCCGCGATACGGCACCGCGCGGGCGCTGACCGGGCCGGTGAAATACGCCGCGGTCAGCGGGCCGCTGGCATAGACATGGCCGGCGACGGTCAGGGTGCCATGGACCCGCACCGGTCCCTGCACCTGCGCCGACCCGCCGATCGTGATCGAACCCGACTCATGCGGCTGGGCGCGCAACGGCCCGCCGCCGAGCTGCAACGCCAGCGCCAGCGTGGCACCCAGTGCCAGCCGCCACGGCCATGCTGCGGTATCGAGGCCAGGGGTACGGGACGTCATGGTGGTGAAAAACCTCCTGCAGCAGCGTCGGCCGCTGTTTCCAACTTAGTGCCGATCGCCCCGCCGTGCAAGGCTATGGCACCTGCTGTGCTTCCAGCCTCGCCTTCAGGCGCCTGACGGCCTCGGCGGACTCGGACTGCAGGCGTGAGCGCAGCATCAGCCGGTTGATCAGCGCAAAGAGCAGCGTGGGCGACTGGTAGCTGAATTCCCGTTCGAAACGCGTGCTTTCCGCCGACGGCGTCAGCGACGGCGTCATGGCCGGCGTGAGCTTGTAGATGATGGTGCCGGCCCGGCGCCCGCCCGGCACCTCGCCCGTGATCGCCCAGATGCGCGGCCGCTGGCTGATGGTGACGGTCCAGATGACCACGGCGCTGCGCTCGCCGGCAATGAAGCTTTCGGCCACGCGCTCGCCGGGCCGCAGCGGATGGTCAGTCGCCCCCGCCACCGCGCCAGAGGCGGGATACCAGGCCGGCCAGTGCCGTGGGGTGGAAACATAGTCGAACACCTCGTCCGGGGTGCGCGCGATCACCACTTCGTCATGGATGCTGGTGCGGTCGGCCCACGGCAATGGCACCAGCAGCAGCGCCACCGTGAGCGCGGCAAAGATCAATCCCCAGATCGGTTTCCTGAAGCGAAGCATGGCGGCGGAACCCAGGCACGCGCGGGTAATGCCGTTCAATTAGCCACCGTCGTTCCCGCGCAGGCGGGAACGACGGTAGTACTTGATGCCTTGACTGAACGGCATCAGGCACCCGGGGATCTGTCCCCGGGGCGCCCTGGACGCATGGCACGATGCTTCCAGTGTAGTGATTCCGGGGCAGCGCGCCAGCATCGCCGCGGTCACGGCGCGGCGCTGCAGTGCGTCATTGCGCCGGCTGCGCGGCCGTCACCGTCTCCGGCACCGGCCCCCAGCCGCCGCCCAGCCGGCGGACCAGCGACACCGTTGCGGCAGCGCGCAAACCGGCCACCGCATTGGCTTCGCGCTGCGACTGCAGCACGGTGCGGTCGGCATCGATCACGGCCAGGTAGTCGACCGCGCCGGCATCGTAGCGGCTGCGCGAGATCCGCGCCGCGCGGCGCGCCCCGCCCAGCGCGCTGTCCAGCGCGCCCGCCTGCTGGCTCAGCCAGCGCACGTCGGCCAGGCTGTCCTCGACTTCGCGGAAGGCCACCAGCACGGTCTGCCGGTACGCGGCCACGCTCTCCTCGTGCGCGGCACGCGCGCCGGCCAGGTTGGAACTGTTGCGGCCGCCGTCGAACACCGTCTGCGCGATGGTCGAGCCGATCAGCGGTCCCAGCATCCATGTGCGCGACGACCACTTGAACAGGTTGGACAGGTCGGCCGATTCAAAGCCGAACAATCCAGTCAGCGTGATGCGCGGGAAGAACGCCGCCTTGGCCACGCCGATGCGGGCATTGGCAGCGGCCATCTGCCGCTCCGCCGCGGCGATGTCCGGGCGCCGCTCCAGCAGTTCGGACGGCAGTCCGGCCGGGATCGCGATCGGCGCGGCATCGAACGGCCGCGCCGGCAGCGAGAACGCCGCGGGCGGCACGCCGGTCAGCACCGCCAGCGCATGCTCCTGGTTGGCGCGGCGGCGCTCGATGCCGGCCAGGTCGGCGCGCGCGGTGCCAAGCTCGGCCTCGGCGCGGGCCGGGTCGAGGTCGGTGGTCTCGCCGGCGTCGTAGCGCTTCTTCAGCAGCTTCAGCGCGTCTTCACGCAGCCGGATGGTGGCGTTCAGCAGGTCGCGTTCGCTGTCGAGCGTGCGCAGCGCAAAATACGCCTGCGCCACGTCGGCCTGCAGCGCGAGCTGCACCGAGCGGTACAGGTCCTCGGCGGCTTCGCCTTCGGCGCGGGCGGCATTGACGCTGGACGCCACGCGGCCGAACAGGTCCAGCTCATAGCTGGCGAAGGCGCGTGCCTTCAGCACGGTCTGCGGCGAGACCCGCGTGCCGTCGGGCAGGCCTTGCGACGCGGCCGACGGCTGCGAGCGGGTCGGATCGAGCCCCACGCTGAGCTGCGGGTAGAGATCCGCCTCGGTCGCGCCGGTGAAGGCGCGCGCCTGCTTCAGCCGCGCCGCGGCGATGGCGAGATCCTGGTTGGAGTCGCCCGCGGCAACCATCAGGCGGTCCAGCTCGGCGTCGCCGAAGATCTTCCACCATTCGCCGCGATGCTGGCCTTCGGCCGGCGTCGCGGTCTTCCATTGCGCGCCTTCTGCCTGCGCGGCCTCGGCTTCCTTGTAGGCCGGCACCGTGGCGGTCTCCGGCACCTTGTAGGTCGGGGCCAGCGAGCAGCCGGCCAGGATCAGCGCGGCGGCCAGGGTGGCGATTCGGGGTAACTGCCTTGTGATGTGGGCAATCATTGGTTCATTCCTTGACTGTTCTGTGCTCTGGCGGGTTCAACGCCGCCGAGCTAGCTCCCCTCTCCCGCTTGCGGGAGAGGGGTTGGGGGAGAGGGCCGGCGTGTATGACGAAGTGAAGCGCGTCTGTACAGCAAGCGCCGCCCTCTCCCCCGCCCCTCTCCCAGAGGGAGAGGGGAGCAAACATGCGTTATTCAGCCGACGCCACGGCCTGGTGTTCGACTTGCGCCGTCTGCGCGCGGCGCTGGCCACGGGTGGCCAGCAGCCGCAGCGCCACATAAAACACCGGCGTCAAAAACAGCCCGAAGAACGTCACACCAAGCATCCCCGCGAACACCGCCACGCCCATCGCATGGCGCATCTCCGAGCCCGCACCGCTGGACACCACCAGCGGCACCACGCCCATGATGAAAGCGAACGACGTCATCAGGATCGGGCGCAGGCGCAGGCGGCTGGCTTCGATCGCGGCCTGCACCACGGTGCGGCCGTGATGCTCCAGCTCGCGCGCAAACTCCACGATCAGGATCGCGTTCTTCGCGGATAGCCCCACCAATACGATGAAACCGATCTGCGTGAAGATGTTGTTGTCGCCTTGCGTCAGCCACACACCGGTCATCGCCGCCAGCAAGCTCATCGGCACGATCAGGATCACCGCCAGCGGCAGCGTCAGGCTTTCATACTGGGCAGCCAGCACCAGAAACACCAGCAGCACGCACAGCGGGAAAATCCACACCCCCGCATTGCCGGCCAGGATGTCCTGGTAGGTCAGCTCGGTCCATTCGAACTTGATGCCCTTGGGCAGCGTTTCCGCGGCGATGCGCTCGGCGGCGGCCTGCGCCTGCCCCGACGAGAAGCCGGGCGCGGGCCCGCCGTTCATGTCGGCGGCGGTGAAGCCGTTGTAACGCACTACGCTGTCCGGACCGAAGCCCTGCTTCACCTGCACCAGCGACGACAGCGGCACCATGTCGCCGGCGGCGTTGCGCGTCTTCAGCTGCAGGATGTCCTCGGCATGGGCGCGGAACGGCGCATCCGCCTGCACCTTGACCTGGTAGGTCCGGCCGAACTTGTTGAAGTCGTTGACGTAGGCCGAGCCCAGATAGGTCTGCAGCGTATCGAACACCTCCGTCACCGGCACGCCCAGCTGCTTGGCCTTGACGCGGTCGAGCCTGACGTCGAGCTGCGGCACGTTGACCTGGTAGTTGCTGAAGATGCCGGCCAGTTCGGGCGTGGCGCGCGCCTTGCCGGCGAACGCATTGGTCGCCTCGAACAGCGCGTCATAGCCCAGCGCGGCGCGATCCTCGATCATCAGCTTGAAGCCGCCGATGGTGCCCAGGCCCTGCACGGGCGGCGGCGGGAACACCGCGATAAAGGCATCCTGAATCGCCCCGTACTTCTGGTTCAGGTCGGCGGCAATGGCCGCGCCCGACAGCTCTGCGCTCTTGCGCTCGTCGAACGGCTTGAGCGTGGCGAACACGATGCCGGCGCTCGGGCTGTTGGTAAAGCCGTTGATCGACAGACCCGGGAAGGCCACCGCCGATTCCACGCCCGGATGCTTCAGCGCGATCTCGCTCATCTTGCGGATCACGTCCTCGGTGCGGTCCAGCGTGGCGCCGTCGGGCAGCTTGGCAAAGCTGACCAGGTACTGCTTGTCCTGCGCCGGCACGAAGCCCTTCGGCACCAGCTGGAACACGCCCCAGGTCAGCGCCAGCATCACCGCATAGACGCCGAACACCGAACCCTTGCGGCGGATCACGCCCTTCACGCCGCGGCCATAGCTTTCCGCGCTGCGGCCGAAGAAGTTGTTGAAGCGCTTGAAGAAGCCGCCGAACACGCGGTCCATGCCGCGCGACAGCCAGTCCTTGGGCGCGTCATGGCTCTTCAGCAGCAGGGCCGACAGCGCCGGCGACAGCGTCAGCGAGTTGAACGCGGAGATGATGGTCGAGATCGAGATCGTCAGCGCGAACTGCTTGTAGAACTGCCCGGTCAGGCCAGTCATGAAGGCCAGCGGCACGAACACGGCGATCAGCGTCAGCGCGATGGCGATGATGGGGCCGCTGACTTCGCGCATGGCCTTGTAGGTGGCCTCCTTCGGCGTCAGCCCTTCCTCGATGTTGCGCTCGACATTCTCCACCACCACGATCGCATCGTCGACCACGATCCCGATCGCCAGCACCAGCCCGAACAGACTCAGCGCGTTGATCGAGAAGCCGAACGCATGCATCAGCCCGAAGGTACCGACGATCGACACCGGCACCGCCAGCAGCGGGATGATCGATGCGCGCCACGTCTGCAGGAACAGGATCACCACCAGCACCACCAGCGCGATGGCCTCGAACAGCGTATGCGTCACCGCCTCGATCGAGTGGCGCACGAACTGTGTGGGGTCGTAGACGATGCTGTAGTCGATGCCGTCCGGGAAGTTCTGCTTGAGCTCTTCCATGGTCTTGCGCACGTCATCCGAGATCTGGATGGCGTTGGAGCCCGGTGCCTGGAAGATCGGGATGGCCACCGCCGGCTTGTTGTCCAGCAGCGAGCGCAGCGCGTACTCGGACGCGCCCAGCTCGATGCGGGCAACGTCCTTCAGGTAGGTCACCGCGCCGTCGGCGGAGGTGCGCACGACGATATCGCCGAACTCCTCCACCGTGCCCAGGCGGCCCTGCGCATTGACCGACAGCTGCAGGTCGGCGCCCGGCAGCGACGGCGACTGGCCGATCACGCCGGCCGCCACCTGCACGTTCTGCTCGCGGATGGCCTTGATCACGTCGCCGGTGGCGAGCTGGCGCTCGGCCATCTTCTCGGGGTTGAGCCACACGCGCATGGCGTAGTCGCCCGAGCCGAACAGCTGCACCTGGCCTACGCCCTGGATCCGCGCGAGGCGGTCCTTGACGTTGATCACCGCGTAGTTGCGCAGGTACGTCATGTCGTAGCGGTCGTTGGGCGAGACCAGGTGGACCACCATGGTCAGGTCCGGCGAGCTCTTGACCGTGGTGATGCCGAGGCGGCGCACGTCTTCCGGCAGGCGCGGCTCGGCCTGCGAGACGCGGTTCTGCACCAGCTGCTGGGCCTTGTCCGGGTCGGTGCCCAGCTTGAAGGTCACGGTCAGCGTGAGCAGGCCGTCGCTGTTGGACTGCGACGACATGTACAGCATGTCCTCGACACCGTTGATCTGCTCTTCCAGCGGCGAAGCCACGGTTTCGGCGATCACCTTCGGGTTGGCGCCCGGATACTGCGCGCGCACCACCACCGACGGCGGCACCACTTCCGGGTATTCCGAGATCGGCAGCTTGAACATCGAGATGGCGCCAATCAGGAAGATCAGCACCGACAGCACCCCCGCGAAGATGGGGCGGTCGATAAAGAATTTAGAGAGATTCATGTTGGTCTCTGCAAAAACGCTCCCCTGGCGGCCCGCCGTGGCGGGCACCATCAGAAGCTTGGGGAACGATACAAACTAGGGGTGCGCCAAAGCCGCCCGATCTAGCCAAAGCAAGGTGTTCTCCCTCTCCCGCAAGCGGGAGCGGGGAGCACACCGGCGGATCAGCTCACCGGCTTGGCGTCCGCGTCGCCTTTCTCGGCAGCGGCCTGCTTGCGGTCAGGCGCCGCCTGGCGCGGCTCCAGCTCGCTGCGGTAGGCCATGGCCACCGCCTTGGGCTGCACCGTATCGCCCGGCCGCACCCGCTGCAGCCCGTTGACGACGATGTTCTCGCCCGGCTTCAGTCCCTTGCGGATCACGCGCAGGCCTTCAAAATTGGGCCCGAGCTCGACTTCGCGGTAGACCAGCTTGTTGGCCTTGTCGACCACCAGCACGAACTTCTTGCCCTGGTCGGTGCCGACGGCGCGGTCGTTGACCAGCACCGCCGCATGCGGCGCGCCGCCGCCCATCTTGACCTTGGCATACAGGCCCGGCAGCAGGCGGCCGTCGTCGTTGTCGAACACCGCGCGCACGCGGATGGTGCCGCTGCGCGGGTCGAGGCGGTTGTCGACCGACTGCACCTTGCCTTCATGCGGATGGCCGTCCTCGTTGGCCAGGCCCAGGTACACCGGCAGCCCGTTCTTGCCACCGCCGGCGCCCGGCGCGGTATAACGCAGGTAGCTCTGCTCGTCGATCTCGAAGCTGGCGTAGACCGGCGACACCGACACGACGGTGGTCAGCGGCGGTGCCGACGCGCCCGGTGCCACCAGGTTGCCCACCGTGATCTCGGCACGCGACACGCGGCCGGCCACCGGCGCGGTGATGCGGGTATAGGCCAGGTTCAGGCGCGCGGCTTCCAGTTGCGCCTGCGCGCCGCGGACATTGGCGCTGGTTTCGCGCGCGGCGTGGATGCGCTCGTCGAACTCGCGGCGCGAGATGGCGTTGTCGTCCAGCAGCCGCTGTGCGCGTTCGCCCTCGCTCTTCGCGTGCGCAGCGCGCACCTGCGCGGCGGCCAGCGCGGCCTCGGCGCGTGCGACTTCCGCGGCGTAGGGGCGCGGGTCGATGGTGAAGAGCGGATCGCCCTTCTTCACCAGCGCGCCTTCGCGGAAATGGACCGCATCGATGTTGCCGCCCACGCGCGGACGTATTTCCACGCGCTCGACCGCTTCCAGGCGCCCGGAGAACTCGTCCCACTCGGTGATGGTCTGGCCCACCACGGCGGCGACTTCGATCGACGGCGCGGGGGGCGGGGTGTTGGCATGGGCCTCGCCGCTGTGCCACGGGCGCAGGATCGAACCGGCCACGCCGGCACCGAGCACCACGACGATGGCAAGGGCAATCAGGGTACGTCGCTTCTGCTGCTGCATTTCTCAAACTCCTGTTCGGGTTTTCTTCAACCGAAAAGCAAATGGCCGAACGCCGCCTGCCGGTCCGCGCAGGACGGACCGGAACCGAGTCAGATTGGATAGTCGGACTTAGGGCCGCCCATGCAAACCGGCGGACCTGGCTCTGGCCGATACAGAGCCGGCTGGCGTGTTGGCTGGAGCGGCTCAGCCGGCGGGCTTGGCTCCAGGCCGGCTGGCGCTTGCGCCAGCCTGGCGTTCGGTCAGGGGTGAGGTATCGTCGGCCGCAGCCAGACATCGCTGCAGGAACCGCGCACCTTCGTCGACCCATGCCTGACACGCGTCATGGGTCTCTTCCACGCCGTCGCCGCAGGCGCCGGGCATGATCATGGCCTGGGCCGGCACACCGGCCTTGCCCAGCCGCTGCGCGAAGGCCTCGCCTTCGGCGCGCAGCGTATCCTGTTCCGCGACCTGGACCAGCGTGGGCGGCAGCCCGGCCAGGCGCGAAGCCATCGCCGGCGCGGCATAGGGATGCACGCTGTCCGCCGGCGTCGGCAGGTAATCGCGATAGTTGCAGGCCATGCGCCGCAACGTTTCCATCAGCACCTGCCCGCTGCCGAAGCCCGCGCACGACGCGTGCTGCAGGCACGGGTCGGTCACCGGCCGGATCAGCCACTGCCCGCGCGGCTGCGCGGTGCCGCGGTCGCGCAGCATCTGCGCCAGCGCGATCGCCAGGTTGCCGCCGGCTTCCTCGCCCACCAGCGCGAAGCGGGTCTTGTCCAGCTTCAGGCGCCGGGCATTGCGCAGCACCCACTGCACCGTGCTGTGCGCGTCTTCGGGCGCGGCCGGGAACGGGTTTTCGGGCGCCAGCGAATAGGCCGGCGTCACCACCACGGCCGGCACCGCCCTGGCCAGGCCTTGCACCAGCTTGCGCGCCCGCTCCAGGCCGCCATCGACAAAGCCGCCGGCATGCAGGTACACCAGCCAGGGCAGCCAGCTGGCGGCCTCGGCGCCCGGCGCGGGATAGCCCGGCGGGTAGCACACGCACACCGCGATCTCGCGGCCGTCGCTCGTTACCGTGTGCTCGGCCACGCGCGGCTCGCCCTGGCCGGTGGCGGCGGGAGCGGCATTCTGGCGTTGGCCTGGCTTGTGTGGCATGGCGTCCGGCGCACGGGAAAAACAATGCGCTTGAGTGTTGCGATGCAACGGATTATGGTGATTGACGAGGATGGGATAAAGCGAGAGATCGCCAATGCACTGTTCCGTGATTGGAATAATCGAACGCGTTCCGATCGACCGAAACCCCACGCGTGACAAGGTCATCGGAAATGTGATTCACTCCGGCTCGTGGCACGCATGGCGATCCGCAACCTGGCTTTTCATTCGTTGCGGGCGCTGCACGCCCTGACAAACCCACGCCGGACCCGCGCCCCCGCGCACCCCGGCGCCAGCCAGCCGGCAGCACTCCCCCAATCACAACAACAAGCCACGCCGTGCGCGTCACGAGCGCGCGCGGCACGCCGTTCGGATCTATCGTCGGAACCTCATCATGGACCGTCTCGTATCAATGCAGGCATTCACACGGGTCGTGGACGTCGGCAGCTTTGCGCGCGCCGCCGAATCGCTGGACCTGCCCAAGGCCACGCTGACCCGCCTGATCCAGAACCTGGAGACGCACCTCGGCGTCAAGCTGCTGCACCGGACCACGCGCCGCATCAGCGTAACCAATGACGGCGCGGCCTATTACGAACGCTGCGTGCGCATCCTGGCGGACGTGGAAGAAGCCGAGCAGTCGCTCACGCGGCAGAACAACTCGCCGCGCGGCACACTGTCGGTCGATACCACGGCACCGCTGGCCAACATGGTCCTGGTGCCCGCATTGCATGACTTCCTGCAGGCCTACCCCGACCTGAAGCTCGAGCTGACCATCAACGGCAAGCCTATCGACCTGCTGCAGGAAGGCGTCGACGTGGTCTTGCGCGTGGGGATCCCGCTCGATGAATCGATGGTGGCCCGCCGCATCGGCCACGTAAAGCTGGCGTTCTACGCCTCGCCGATCTACCTGAACCGCGCCGGCACGCCAGGCGACCTCGCCGAACTGGCGCAGCACAAGGCGGTGAACTACCTGTCCAACCGCAACGGCCGCGAAATGCCGTGGCCGATGGCGCGCGGCATGGAGCGCAGCGAGGTGCTGCTGCCCTCCGCGATCTCGACCAACGATGCCGAGGTCTACGTGGGCTGCACGCTGGAAGGCCATGGCATCGCCCGCATCTCGCGCGCGATGGCGGAGCCGTATGTGGCCAGCGGCCGGCTGGTCGAGATCCTGTCCGACTGGCAGACCGACGAGCTGCCGATCTCGGCGATGTATCCGCAGAACCGGCACCTGTCGGCCAAGGTCCGCGTGTTCGTCAACTGGGCGGCGGACCTGTTCTCGCGCCACCCGCATTTTGGTGCGGTACAGCAGCGCCTCGCGGTGGCGGCCTGACTTGCCGTCTGGCGCAAACCGCAAGCGCCGGGGCATCCGAAACGTGGCGAGTAGGACAAAACCGGAAGCCGCGAGCGCGTTGCCCGACCTATACTGTTTCATCCGAAATCACGACGAGAAGAGGATTCCGATGAAACCAGTGCTTATCCCCCTGGCCGCCTGCGTTGCCGCGACCGTGGTGCTGGCCGGCTGCGCCGGTTCCGGCAAGAGCGCCTCGGCCTCATCCAGCGCCACGGGCGCCACCGCTGCCTCCGCCGCGACCTCGGCCGGCACTAGCGGGGCCCGCGCCGCGGCGCAGCTGCAACCCAAGAGCGGCACCAATACCGCCGGCACCGTGACCTTCCAGCAACAGCCCGGCGGGGTACTGATGACCGCCTCGATCACCGGCCTGCCGCCCAACACCGTCCATGGCTTCCACGTCCACGAGAAGGGCGACTGCTCCGCGCCCGACGCGATGAGCGCCGGTGGCCATTTCAACCCGGGCGGCAAGCCGCACGGCCAGATGACCATGCCCGAGCACCATGCCGGCGACATGAACAACGTCACCGCCGACGCCAGCGGCAACGTGCGCGTCAGCATGCTGCTGCCGTCGTTATCGGTCGGCACCGGCGCCAACGGCGTGATCGGGCGTGCGGTGGTCGTGCACAAGGATCCCGACGATTACAAGACGCAGCCGACGGGCAATGCGGGCGGGCGTATCGCTTGTGGCGTGGTGGCAGCTTCGTAGGCAGCAAGCGCTTCGAACCCCGTTGGTGTTCCCCCTCTCCCGCTCGCGGGAGAGGGATGGGGTGAGGGCCGGTGTGTCAACGAAGTCCGCGCGCCGGCATAGCGATTAGCTGAAGCCAGACATCGCGCCGACCACCGCCATGCCATTGCCGACAGACGCTGCGTTCGTGCCCCACCACCGCCTGCACGCCAGTTCGCTGCTGCTGTGCTGCGCCACCCTGCTGGGCGGCTGCGCGCTGCCGCCACTGGACCACCGCACCGAATCCACCGCCATCACGCCCGCCGAGGCCGCAGCCACGCCGCTGGGCCGCGCGGTCGCGGCCGCGCTGGCCGGCCATTCCGGGCTCAGCGGCATCCACCCGCTGAACAACGCCCACGCAGCCTTCGCCGCGCGCATGCACCTGGCGCGAACGGCGCAGCGCACGCTCGACGTGCAGTACTACATCTGGCGCAACGACCTGACGGGCACGCTGCTGCTGGAGGCGCTGCACGAGGCCGCCGACCGCGGCGTGCGCGTGCGGCTGCTGCTCGATGACAACGGGCTTTCCGGCATGGACGAGCTGCTCGCGGCCATGGACGCGCATCCGCAGGTAGAGGTGCGGATCTTCAACCCGTTCGTGCTGCGCCAGCCCAAGGCGCTCAATTTCCTGACCGATTTCCGGCGCCTGAACCGGCGCATGCACAACAAGTCGTTCACTGCCGACGGCGTCGCCACGATCATCGGCGGGCGCAACGTCGGCGACGAATACTTCGGCGCCACCGACGGCGTGCTGTTCGCCGACCTGGACGTGATTGCGATCGGCCCCGCCGCGGCCGACGTGGCGCACGACTTCGACCGCTACTGGGCCAGCGCTTCGGCGTACCCGGTGGACCGGCTGGTGCCGCCGGTCAGCGTGGAGCGCCTGCACGAGCTGGCCGGCAGCGCCCGCGCGGTCGAGCAGAACCCCGCCGCCGGCGCCTACATTGCCGCGCTGCGCGAGGTGCCCGACGTGCAGCATATGCTCGACGGCACGCTGGAGTTCGAGTGGGCCGCGACACGCATCGTCAGCGACGACCCGGCCAAGGCCCTCGGCGAGGCATCGCGCAACACGCTGGTCGCGCACCAGTTGCGCGAGATCCTGGGCGAGCCCCGGCGCGAGCTGGACCTGGTCTCGCCCTACTTTGTCCCGTCCACCGCCGGCACTGCGTACTTCTCGCAGCTGGCCGAAAAGGGCGTGACCGTGCGCGTGCTGACCAACGCGCTGGAGGCCACCGACGTCGCCGCCGTCCATTCGGGCTATGCCAAGCGCCGCAAGGCGCTGCTGGAGGCAGGCGTAGACCTGTACGAGCTGCGGCGCTCGGCGGCGCCGATCAAGAAAGAGGGCCGCGCCGGCCCGTTCGGCAGTTCCGGCTCAAGCCTCCATGCCAAGACCTTTGGCGTCGATGCCAGCCGCGTGTTCGTGGGCTCGTTCAATTTCGACCCGCGCTCGGCCAATCTCAATACCGAGCTGGGCTTCGTGATCGACAGCCCGGCCCTGGCCGGCCGCATCGAGTCGACCTTCGCCACGGTGGTGCCGGAAGCGGCCTACCAGGTCAAGCTCGACGAGCAAGGCAAGCTGTACTGGCTGGAACGGCGCGGCGACGAGGTGGTGCGCTACGACACCGAACCCAACACCAGCTGGTGGCGCCGGCTCGGCATCTGGTTCCTGTCGATCCTGCCGATCGAGTCGATGCTCTAGCAGGCAGCCGTTCAGATCTGGTCGATCAGGCTGCGCACGACGTCGGCCAGCCGGCCCGCGCGCTGGCGGCCGTTGGCGTCCAGGTCCATGCCAGAGCCGCTGGCGAGCGCCTTGAGGCCAAATAGTGCGTCGCCCACATCGCGCCAGCCCGGGAAATCGGCATGGATCTTCTCCAGCGCGGCGGCGCCTGCGGCGACTTGCGCGGCAGCCGGCACATTGCCGGCCGCCAGGTCTTCCAATGCCGAGGCGGCATCGATCAGGCCTTTGCGGTTCATGCTGCGGTCTCCCCACTATGTCTTTGTCATGGCCGCCACGGGCGGGCGGCGCTGACACTGTAGCAGGATGCCGGGGCCAGTGGTCGCCCCGCGCGCGGGACGCGGTGTCCGGAACACATGCGAAGCGCCGCTTCGGTGCAGCCGCGTGCCATCCGCGGCACACCGGCGCGGGGTCTCGGTTGCAGCCCGCTCAGTGACGACCAATATCCTCCAGGATCCGCGTCATCAGGTACAGCCGCGGCACGATCGAATCCAGCTCGATGTACTCGTCGCGCGCGTGGTAGCCGAAGCCCGCCAGGCCGAAGCTCTCCACCACCGCCGGCTTGCCCGAGCGCGCGGCATAGCTCGCATCGGTGGCACCGCCGGTGCCTTCGGCCAGCGCCAGCGTGCGGCCGTCCAGCTCGGCGTAGATTTCCTGTGCGCGCCTGGCCAGCGCGCGGCCGCGGGCGTCGGCCACGAACGGCGGGCGGCCCTCTTCCATCGTCACCGTGGTCTGGGTTTCAGGCACCAGCTGGCCCGATTTGACCTTGTCCTGCAGCGCGACCTTGAGCTTTTCGGCGGCGCCGCTGGCGGTGGTGCGCACGTCGCCGTAGGCCACCGCGCTTTCGGGGATCTGGTTGCGCACGGTGCCGGCCTGCGCCTGCGTCCAGTTCAGTTGCGAGCCAGGCACCAGGGTGGCGACGTCGCGGGTCTGCTGCAGCTGGTAGGCCAGCTCGACCAGCGCATTGCGGCCGCGCTCGGGCGCGGCGCCGGCATGCGCGGCGCGGCCCCTGACCTGCATGGTGGCGGTGGCGGTGCCGGACGCGCCCAGCAGCAGCGACTCGGCCTTGACCACGTCCTTGGCGGCGGTGGGCTCGCACGACAACACCACGTCATGCTGCGCGGCGAGGGTGGCAATGGTTTCGCCGGAGCCGACCGAGCCCACTTCCTCGTCCGGGTTGAACAGCACGGTGATCTGCGCGTAGTCGCGCCAGCCCTTGTTCTTCAGGATCTCCAGCGAATGCAGGATGACGGCGATGCCGCCCTTGTCATCGGCAATGCCGGGGCCGTAGAGCCGGTTGCCCTCCTCGCGGATCGGCTGCGTCGCCAGCGTGTTTTCCGGATAGACGGTGTCCATGTGGGCGATCAGCATGATGCGGCGCTTGCCGTTGCCGATAAACGTGCCCTTGACCATGGTGCCCGGTCCTTTGGTGACCGGCACGCGCTCCACCTGCGCGCCCAGTGCCTGCAGCCGCTTCTCGGTGTAATTGGCCATCCGGGCCAGGCCCTGCGCGTTGGCGCTGCCGGATTCGATCGACACCATCTCCTTGAGCGACTGCACCACCGCCGGCTGGGCGGTGCGGGCCGCGGCCAGCAGCGCGGCATCGGGCTGGGCGGCAGCGGCCAGGTGGCCGGCGCCGGCAAGTGCCAGGGCGGCGGCGACTGCAACGTGTCGAACGGAAAACGGCATGGAATCTCCTCGGATTGGTCTTGTTGGGCCATGCCATGACGCAACACCAGCACCAGCAGCGGCGGCGGCGGCGGCGGCGCCATGGCACAACGGCACGATGCTAGCCCTTGCCAGCGGGCATGGGGAGGATCAATATCGCCAATCACAATGCCGATCCCGCCACGCCTGGCCCGAGATCGGACCACGCACCAACCGCCCCTGATATGCGCGCCCCCGCTGATCCACTGGTCCCCGACACCCCCACCGCGCCCGCAAGGCCATTACATGTCCGCCTGCTGTGGCTGCCCAATGCGATGCCCGGCACCCTCTTCACCACGCTCGACGTGCTGCGCACCGTCGCCGGCGTGGCGAGCCTGCAGCGGCCCGATGCGGCGCCGACGCTGAGCTGGCAACTGTGCGGCGCCAACGGGCGCACACTGCCGGCCGGCCTGCCGGGCCTGGAGGCCTCCACGCGCCGCATCAGGGCGGCGGACAGCCGCTCGCTGCTGGTGATCCCGGCCCTGCTGGCCAGCAATGCGCACCAGCTCGGCGACATCGTCCGGCGCGATACCGCCGCGCTGCGCATGGTCGAGCGCCA
Source organism: Cupriavidus oxalaticus (assembly GCF_016894385.1). Classification (NCBI taxonomy): domain Bacteria; kingdom Pseudomonadati; phylum Pseudomonadota; class Betaproteobacteria; order Burkholderiales; family Burkholderiaceae; genus Cupriavidus; species Cupriavidus oxalaticus. The sequence continues at coordinate 1,082,244 of NZ_CP069811.1, read as the reverse complement.
TGTGGCCGCGGGCGGGTGGCTTGCCGCGTGCTCATCGGGAATGCTGTTGCCGCTGCAGCTAGGCCTGCTGGACGGCGCCCGCACCGGCGCGCCCTGGATGTACCAGAGCTGGATGACGCACCAGTTCCCGCGCGCAGACCTGGGCGGGGACCAGGCCATGAGCGTGCACGGGCAAGTGTTCTCTTGCGTGGCCCCCGCGCTGCAGGTGGAATTCGTGCTGCGTGTGCTGGGCCACCTGCACGACCCCGACCTGGCGCAGGCCGCCGCGCAGCTGATGCTCTACCAGCCCGAACGCCAGCGCAGCGTACCGGCGCTGGTCTCGCAGCGCTGGCTCAGCCGCACCGCGGACAGCCCCGTGTACCGGGCCGTGCAGTGGCTGCAGGAACATGTGGCCGAGCCCTACCAGCTGGCCGCGGTGGCGCGGGCCGCGGCGGTCAGCGAGCGGACCCTGCTGCGGCATTTCCGGCAGGTCACCGGCATGACGCCGCTGGACTACCTGCACACGCGGCGCGTGGAGCGCGCGCGCATGCTGCTGGAGGTGACGCTGCACGGCACGCAGGCGATCGCCGAAGCCTGCGGCTACAGCGACGCAGCCGCGTTCCGGCGGCTGTTCCAGCGCATCACGGGGATGTCGATGTCGGACTATCGCGCCCGCTTCACGCTGCGGGCGCGGCGGCGCTACTGGCGCATGGAGGATGCGGCGGCCCGGCGCGGCATGCCGGGCTAGGCCGCTGCAAGCTCAGGCGCGCAGCGAGATGTGGTTGACCACGTCCTCCACGCCTTGCACGTACCACGCGTCGCGCTCGACCTGCCGGCGCGTGTTCTCGCTGGCGACGCAGCCTTCCAGCGTGACGACGCGGTTTTCGGTATGCACGCTGACCTGGGCCGCATCGACGAAGGGATCGGTCTCCAGCACCAGCATCAGCGCCTCGGTGATCTCATCGTCGCGGTCGGCTTCGGCGGGCGCCACCACCAGTTCGTTGACCACGCAGCGGCAGCCGCGCGACCACCAGGCCAGCACGCCGGCCAGGCGCATGTGCGACAGGCTGATCACCTGGCCCCACAGCGTCACCACGCCGTCGTGCGCCTCGACCTCGATCCAGCCGCTGCGCTCGCCCACCGGCTCGCGCACGGTTTCGTGCTGGCCCTTGACGCGCGCGCAGATCCTGCAGTTACGGAACTCGATGGCGTTGAGCAGGCGCTCGCATACCGCATCGCGCAGTTCGCCATCGCCGACGGTGACGCCGCCGTTGGTTACGCGCAGGTGGTCGATCACGCTGGTCACGCCGTCCACGCGCCGCAGCGCGGTGGCCGCGCGGGTCTTGTCGACGATATCGGCGACCTCGCCCTCCAGGATCAGCGCGCCGTCCGACAGCCGCAGCTGGATGGTGGGATGAAGGACATGCCCCTGATAAGGCACATGCGCCAAGGCTGCGCGCGCCTGCGTCAGCACCGCTTCGCTAGTCTGCATTTTGATCGCCTCGCCCGAATGGTCTGGAGAAGAAAAGACGTGCGCCCGGCCTGCGGGCGCGCCTGGCGCGGCGCCGCAGCCTCCATCACCGCCGGGGACCTGGCAACCGCTTCCTCATTATAGGAAGCGTGCCAGAGCCGTCCGGGCTCAGGCCGAGGCTGCCTCGCGGGCGCGCGCGACCTCCTGGTTGCGCAGGATGAAACGCTGGACCTTGCCGCTGGGGGTCTTGGGCAGCTCGGCGACAAATTCGATCTCGCGCGGGTAGGCGTGGGCGGCCAGGCGCTTGCGCACATGCTGGCGCAGCGCCTCGGCCAGTTCGGGCGTGGCCGCGTGCTGCCGGTCGAGCACGACGAAGGCCTTGATCAGCTCGGTGCGCTCCGGGTCCGGCTTGCCGATCACCGCGGCTTCGACCACGGCCGGATGCTCGATCAGCGCGCTTTCCACGTCGAACGGGCCGACGCGGTAGCCCGAGGTGGTGATGACATCGTCGGCGCGGCCGATAAAGCTGATGCTGCCGTCGTCGTTGAGCTCGGCGGAGTCGCCGGTCAGGTAATAGTGGCCGGCGAACGCGCTGGTGGGCGTGCCGTGGTAGCCGCCAAACCAGCACATCGGCGAGCGCTCCAGGTCCAGCGCCAGCGTGCCGGGCTGCCCGGCGGGCAGTTCGCGCTGCGCGTCGTCGACCACGACCACACGGTGGCCCGGGCTGGCAAAGCCCGCGGCGCCCATGCGCACCGGGTGCGACAGCGCATGATGGTTGCACAGCACCATGCCCAGTTCGGTCTGGCCATAGTGGTCGTGGATGGGCGCGTCCAGCTCGCTGGCGAACCAGCGGATCACTTCGGGGTTGAGCGGCTCGCCGGCGCTGCTGACCGCGCGCAGCTGCCCGCGCAGTTGTTCCGACACGGCCTGCCCGGCGGCGATCAGCAGCCGGTAGGCGGTAGGCGAGCCCGCCAGGTTGGTGATGCCGTACTTGCGGATCACGCGGCAGGTGCTTTCCACGGTGAACGGGCCATCGTAGAAGGTGGTGGCATGCCCCAGCGACAGCGGCCCCGTCACCGCGTAGTAGAGGCCGTAGGCCCAGCCCGGGTCGGCCAGGTTCCAGAACGCGTCTTCGTCGCGCAGGTCGACGGCGTCGCGCATGTAGCCGGCAAACGCGGCAATGGCCTTGAGCGGCACCAGCAGCGGCTTGGCCGGGCCGGTGGTGCCCGAGGTGAACATCATCAGGAAGGGATCGTCGCCGCGGCGCATGACCGGCTCGAACGTGGCCGGCTGGCGCGCCAGCTCGGCCCAGAAGCTGAAATCGCCGGAGGCTGCGTCCCCGGGCACCTCGCTGGTGCCGGCCACGGTGACGACCGGCGGCGCGCCCTCCACGTCATCGAGCTTGGGCCGGTTGACGGTATCCGTGACCACCACTTTCGCGCCCGAGCTGTTGAGCCGGTGCTCGATGGCCTTGGGACCGAACGCCGTGAACAGCGGCTGGTACACCGCACCGGCGCGCCAGGTACCCAGGATGGTCACGAGCAGCTCGGCCGTGCGCGGCAGCAGCCCCGCCACGCGGTCGCCCGGCTGCACGCCCTGCGCCTTCAGGAAGCCGGCAAACTGCACCGACAGCGCCTGCAGTTCGGCAAACGTCCAGCTGCGCGCGTTGCCGTCGCGGCCCTCCCAATACAGCGCGATGCGGCCGGCCTCGGCATGGCGGTCGCAGCATTCCACGCAGGCATTGATCGCATCGAGGCTGCCATGCAGTTGCCGGGCCACCGCCTCGTCATAGGAAAAGCCATCGTAGGCCTGGGCGTAGTCGCGCATGGTGTCTCCTGTATGTCCGGCTGCCAGCCGCGGACGCCGCCCGGGCCATGGTGCCTGCTATCGTTGGTGATCGTCGGTGCCGCCTGGCGCGGCTGCCGCAAGAGTGTGCGCCCGTGCCGGGGCGGCGGGCAATAACCGATTCCGCCAGCGCGCCTGACGGTTTTTGCCATGCGCGAGGACACACGGCGCAGTGCGCTTGACGCCATCCGGCCCGGCGCCGACGCCACGTCCCCTCCCTCAAGAGGGTGTCGAGCGTTACGAATGCTGCGCATACTGCCGCGCACACCGGCCACCAGAGCCGACATCCCCGGGTCAATCCATCATGCAAACCTTCCTCGCCTTGTGCGCGTATTTCCTGGCGTGCCTGTTCGCATTACTGTTTGCCGCGCGCTGGATCCTGCGTAACCATCCGGCGCTGCGCGAGCGCCCGCCCGCTCCGCCGCCTTGCCCTGCCACGGACGATCCGCCAGGGCCCGGCTGACCATCTCCTGGCGCGAACTGCGCCTGCCAATGCCACAGAATCCCTGCCAAGTTCCACGAATTTCTATCAACGCTCGGGAACTCATAGCCTTCTCGTCTGCCATATGCCTGTTGCCGCGCCCATAAAGGTGGCGACAACATATCTCCAAGCTATCATGCGTGCCTGCATGGCACGCCCGTGCCGCCCGGCACGGCATAACGACAAGAAAGGACACCAAGGGATGGCTGTCACTTCCAACAAGCTGCCGCCCTGGACCGTTGGCGCCCCGGTGGCGGCCGCGGCTACGCTGGCGCTCGCCTGGCTGATGCCCGGCCAAGGCTGGCTGATCGCGCTGATGGCCGTTGCGCTGGCGGGCGCCGTATTTGCCGCTGTGCACCACGCCGAGGTAGTCGCGCACAAGGTGGGCGAACCGTTCGGCACGCTGGTGCTGGCGATTGCCGTGACCGTGATCGAAGTGGCGCTGATCGTCTCCGTGATGTTGTCGTCCGGGCCGGAGAAGGCCGGCCTGGCGCGCGATACGGTGTTTGCCGCGGTCATGCTGATCTGCAACGGCATCGTGGGGCTATGCCTGTTCGTCGGCGGCCTGCATCACCGCGAGCAGGCATTCCAGGCACCCGGCGCCAATGCGGCCATGGCGGTGCTGGCGGCGCTGCTGGTGCTGACGATGGTGCTGCCCAACTACACCAGTTCGTCGCCGGGGCCGGTGCTGACGCCGGCGCAGCTGGCGTTCTCGGGCGTGATGTCGCTGGTGCTGTATGGCTCGTTCGTCTTCGTGCAGACCATCCGCCACCGCGATTACTTCCTGGCCGAAGGCAGTTCGGACGAGAACGTGCACGCACCGCCGCCGCCCGTGCGCGTGGCGCTGGTCAGCGCCGTGCTGCTGGTGGCCTGCCTGGTGCTGGTGGTAGGGCTGGCCAAGCTGCTGTCGCCGTCGGTCGAGGCGGCAGTGCTGAAGGCCGGCGCGCCGGCCGCGGTGGTGGGGATCGTGATTGCCGCCATGGTGCTGTTGCCCGAGGGGCTGGCGGCACTGCGCGCGGCGCGCGCCGACCGCATCCAGACCAGCCTGAACCTGGCACTCGGTTCGGCGCTGGCCAGCATCGGGCTGACCATCCCGACCGTGGCGGCAGTGTTCATCTGGATCGGCCAGCCGCTGGAGCTGGGGCTGGGGCCGAAGGACATGGTGCTGCTGTTGCTGACGCTGGTCGTGTCGTCGCTGACGCTGGGCAGGGGCCGCACCACGATCCTGCAAGGCGTGGTGCACCTGGTGATCCTGGCGGCCTACCTGTTCCTGTCGATCGTGCCATAGCCGGTCCGCCGTCCGGAAGCGCAGGTGTCCGGCGTGGCTGCCGGGGCCTTGGCCTGGCGCCTGCGGGGTCTACACTGGAACCTCCCCACCGGGAATCCGCGCATGCCTTGCCGCGCACGCACCGGAGAACGCCAATGCTGGAAGTCGCCGTCACCGCCGCCGACCATGCCGTCGGCCCCGATACTGCCCGGGTCACCGTCGTCGAATATGGCGACTTCGAATGCTCCTACTGCCGCATCGCCTACGGCGCCATGAAGATCCTGCTGGAGCACTATGGCCCGCAGGTGCGCTTTGTCTACCGGCACTACCCGATGGCCAGCTGGCACCCGTCCGCCGAGCCGGCGGCCGAGTGCGCCGAGGCCGCGGCGGCGCAGGATCGTTTCTGGCAGATGTACCGCATGCTCTACGAGCACCCGCAGGGCCTGAAGCCCGATGCCCTGCGCCATTACGCCGCCATGGCCGGCCTGGATCTCGATCGCTACGACAACGACATGTCCACGCACCGGCACCTGCCGCACATCCGCGCCGACCAGCACGGCGGCACGCGTTGCCGGGTGCGGGGCACGCCGTCGTTCTTCGTCAACGGCACGGTGCAGGACGTGACCTTCGGCATGGAGCGGCTGCAGCGCGCCATCGATACCGCGCTGGCAGCCTAGCTCCGCCGCGTCAGAAGCGGTACGTCACGCTGCCGACCACCGTGCGGCGCGCGCCGAAGTAGCAGTCGCCGCGTGCCAGGCAGGTGGTCAGGAACTGCTTGTCGAACAGGTTGTTGGCGTTCAGCGCGACGCGCAGCGGGCCGTGGTCATAGGCGATCATGGCGTCGTACAGCGTGACCCCGCCGACGCGGTTCTGGTCGGTGCCGTCGTAGCTCGGGCCGACATAGCGCACGCCGCCGCCGGCCACGAAGCCCGGCAGCCCGAACAGCTTGAAGCGGTAGTTGGCCCATAGCGACGCCATGTTCGACGGCGTGCTGGCCAGGCGCTTGCCGACCTCGGCCGCGCTGCCCTCGATCACGCGCGCATCCAGGTAGGTATAGGTCGCGATCAGGTCCAGGCGGCTGGTCAGCGAAGCCAGTGCCTCGACCTCGATGCCGCGCGTGCGGGCCTCGCCCACCTGCACCTGGTCAGGAATGCCGTTGACCACGCCAGCGGTCTTCCGGTTCTTCTCGCGCATGTCGAACGCCGCCACGGTCAGCGAAGCGTTCTTGCCCGGCGGCTGGTACTTGATCCCCGCTTCCCACTGCGAACCGCGCAGCGGCTTGAAGGCCTGGTTGGAGCGGTTGAAGCCGGGCAGGCCCTGGAACGACTCGGTGTAGCTGACGTACGGGTTCAGGCCGATGTCCGAGCGGTACATCAGGCCGGCACGCTTGGTCAGTTCGTTGTCTTCGCGGCTGGCCGCAGGTGTGTTGTCCTGTGCCGCGCGCGACCAGTCATAGCGCAGGCCCAGCATCAGCAGCCACTTGTTCCATGACAGCTGGTCCTGCAGGTAGACGCCGGTCTGGATCTGCTTGCTGGGGTTCAGGTCGCGCGTGCCAGGCAGCGTGAAATTGCCGTAGACCGGGTTGAAAACATCGAGCGGCGCAGCGGTGCCGCCGACGCCCGAGCGGCCGGTGATCTCGGCATGCTGGTAGTCGACGCCGGCCAGCAGCGTATGGTCGACCGCACCCGTGCGGAAGTTGCCTTGCGCCTGCGTGTCGACCACGAAAGCATTCAGCGTCGGCTGGCTCAGGTAGACCGTGCGGCGCATCAGCGTGCTGCTGCCGGGCACCCAGCCGTGCGTCGCGCCGGTAAAGCCGGCGGCGTAGATGCTGCGGTAATCCACGGTGCTGTGCGAGTAGCGCAGGTTCTGGCGGACCGTCAGCGCATCGTTGACCTTGTGCTGGAACTCGTAGCCCACCGAGGTCTGCTCCGCGTTGTAGCGGTCGTAGCCCGGCTCGCTGATGAACAGGTGATCGGGAATCTGCCCGCCCGGGTTCGGATAGAGCGTGCCGCGCCACGGGAAGAAGCCGACCGAGGTCCCGGTTTCGTCGCGCTGGAAATTGGTCAGCAGCGTGAACGAGGTATCGGCATTGGGACGGTACGTGAGCGACGGCGCGATCAGGTAGCGGTTGTCGGGCACGTAGTCCACCTGCGTGTCGCTGTCGCGCGCCAGCGCCACCAGCCGGTACATCCACTTGCCCTCGGCATCGAGCGGGCCGGTCAGGTCGGCCTGCACCTGCTTGCGGTTGTAGTTGCCGAACTGCACGCCGACCTCGCGCGCGGCCTCGGCCTGCGGGCGCTTGCTGACCAGGTTGAGGATGCCGCCCACCGCGCCCTGCCCGAACAGCATCGACGACGGGCCGCGCAGCACGTCGATGCGCTCCAGCCCGTAAACGTCCGCGCGCACGTTGTTGTAGAAGCCGACCTGGTTGAGCAGGCCGTCGCGGTACTGCGTGAAGTCCGTGCCGCGGAACTTGCCCCAGTCGCCGCGCGCGTCATTGCCGTAAGGGCCGGCATAGACGCCGGCGGTGTAGCCGATCGCCTGTTGCACCGACTGCGCACCCTGCGCTTCCATCCGGTCGCGCGTGATCACCGTGATCGACTGCGGGGTCTCCATCACCGGCGTATCGGTCTTGGTCGCGGTGGCGCTGCGTCTGGCAACGAAACCGTGTACCGGGCCGGTTGCGGTCTCGTCGACGCCAGAGGCACGCACGGTCACGGCCGGCAATTCGGCGGCCGCGCCAGAGGCAGCCTCGGGCGTGCCTGCCGACTGGGCAAACACGCCGCCGGCATGCAGGCTCAGGGCCAGGGTGGTCAGCGAAAGGCCGCGGGGAGGCGTCAGCCGGGAACGGGCAAGGCGCGGCCTGGCCCGGGAGATCGGATGAAAGGACATCACTCAGGAACGGAAATGTAGCGTGCCGCGCACCGGAAACGGCGACGGCTTGCCAGTGGAAATTTCTGATTACGAATGCGAACAATTCGTAATTACATTTTAATTGTAACCTGAATGTGTCAGGGGCGATACATTTTCCGCAAGACTTGGTCGCCACGTTCCGAAAGTGACTTATTTTCCGCTTTTTACGATATCCTGCGTCGGTATTTACGCTGCAGCATTAAATTTGCCTGAGCTATTTTTTGCTGCTACGGTAAATGGACATCGAGTTCGATCTGGCGAAGGACGCCATCAACCGACGCCAGCATGGGTTGTCACGGGCCGCTGCCGGGCTGTTCGACTTTGAACGCGCGCTGCTCAAGACCGATACCCGCAAGCGATACGGCGAGACGCGCTACATCGCATATGGGCCAATTGGACCTCGCCTGCATTGCCTGGTCTTCACCATGCGCGGCGACACACTGCGTGCGATCAGCCTCCGAAAAGCCAATTCCCGCGAGGTGCGAGACTATGAACAGGAAACCTAAGCTGACTATCCCGACCCCCGCGGAAGACGCCGCGATTGCCCGCGGCATGGATGCCGATCCGGATGCGGTTTCGCTGCCCACCGAAGAGATCAGGCAGATGCGCCCGGCCATCGAGGTGCTCGAGCGGGCGATAGGGAAGGAAAAGGCCGAGGCACTGGTAAGGCGCCGGGGCCGTCCGGCCAAGCCAGCGGCCGAGCGCAAAGTCAACCAGACGCTCAGAATCGATCCCGATGTGCTTGAGGCCTACAAGGCAACGGGCAGCGGCTGGCAAACGCTGATGAACGATGCCCTGCGCGACTATGCGGCGGCGCATCGCATGATGCCCCGGCGTTAGGCTGCCCCCAGGTGCCCTGCAATCGTCCCAGCCGCCGCCCGCCCCGATCACCGCCGGGTCGGGGGGGCCCTACGCCGCAAGCCTGGCCGCCGCGTCGCGCAGCGCCGTGCGCAGCCCCTCTTCCACCACCGGGTGGTAGAACGGCATGCCCAGCATCTGCCCGATGGTCAGCCCCTGCTGGCATGACCACGCCAGCAAGTGCGCGATGTTTTCCGCACGCGGGCCGATCCATTCCGCGCCCAGGAAACGACCGCTCGCCTTGTCCGCGTAGACATGCATCAGCCCGCGGTTCTTCAGCATCACGCGGCTGCGGCCCTGGTCTTCGAAGCTGACTTCGCCGGTGACGAAGCTGCCCTCGGCCAGGTCGGCGTAGCGCTGGCCGACCATCGCGATCTGCGGGTCGGAGAACACCACCGCCAGCGGCGCGCGGCGCGCCAGCCGCTTCACCTGCGGATAGCTGGCGGCGTTCTCGCCGGCGGCCTTGCCCTCGTCCGCGGCTTCGTGCAGCAGCGGCAGGACGTTGTTGGCGTCGCCGGCGATAAACACCGGCGCATTGCCGCACTGGAGCGTTTCCGGGTCGAACACCGGCACACCGCGCTGGTCCAGCGCCAGGCCGGTGTTTTCCAGGCCGAGGCCGCGCACGTTCGGCTCGCGGCCGGTGGCCGCCAGCGCGTAGTCGAAGCGCTCGGTCACGCTGCGGCCTTCGCGGTCGGCATAGGTCACCACCACCTGGTCGCCGTCGCGGGCCATTTCAGTCACGCTGGCTTGCGGCTCGAGGTAGAACTCATCGTTGAAGGCCTTGGCGGCATAGGCGCGGATCGCCGGATCGGTCAGCGGCCCGAGCGAACCGCTGACGCCGAACACGCGCACCCGCACGCCAAGGCGCGACAGCGCCTGCCCAAGCTCCAGCCCGATCACGCCCGGCCCGAACACCACCACGCTGTTTGGCAGGTCTTCCCATGCGAACACATCGTCATTGACGATCAGGCGGTCGCCAAAGGCCTTGAACGGTGCCGGCAGCGCGGGCCTGGAGCCGGTGGCGATGACCACGCGGCTGGCGCGCACGGTCGTGTGGCCGTCCACCTCCAGCGTGGTGTTGTCGATAAAGCGGGCATGGCCGCGGAGCCGGTCGGATTCCGGGATATTCTCGACGCCGCGCACGACAAAACCGACAAAGCGGTCGCGTTCGCCGCGCACGCGGGCCATGACCTCGCGGCCGTCGATGCGGACCTGGCCATCCACGTGTACGCCGAACGGCGCGGTGTGGCGCAGCTCGTGCGCGGCCTCGGCGGCGGCGATCAGCAGCTTCGAAGGCATGCAGCCGACACGGGCGCAGGTGGTGCCGTACGGGCCGCCTTCGATGATCACGGCGCGCTTGCCGGCTGCCACCGCCGCGCGGTAGGCGGCAAGGCCGGCGGTGCCTGCGCCGATCACGGCGACGTCGGTCTGGATGGTAGTCATGGCGTACGGCTCCTTGGTTGTCATGGCGTGAATCAGGGGTCAATCAACGGGCTGGATGGCACCGCCCTGCCCTGCCAGCGATTGCGGGCAAGGCGGTGCCATCGGGTCCGGCGACTGCCGGTCCGCGCAAGCGGAAGAGAAAGGCTTGGAGCGGCTTAGTTGGCCACTTGGTTGGCCACTTGGTTGGCCACTTGGCTGGTCGCTTACCTGGCCAGGTACTGCTGCAGCGCCTCGGCGCCGCCGACCAGCTTGCCGTTGATAAAGACCTGCGGCGCGGTCATCTCGCCCGACACGGCGCCCAGCACCTTGCCGCGCACCTTGTTGTCCAGCGGCACGTCGATGTAGTCGAAGCCGTTGTCGTCCAGCAGCTGCTTGGCCTTGGCGCAGAACGAGCAGCCCGCCTTCGAGAACACCACCACCTGGTCAGGCTTGCGCGCGCCCGGGGCGATGTGGTTCAACATGGTGTCGGCATCGGAAACCTTGAACGGGTCGCCCGGCTCTTCCGGCTCGATGAACATCTTCTCGACCACGCCGTCGCGCACCAGCATCGAATAGCGCCAGCTGCGCTTGCCGAAGCCCAGGTCGGCCTTGTCCACCAGCATGCCCATGCCTTCGGTGAATTCGCCGTTGCCGTCGGGAATCATGGTGATGTTTTCGGACTCCTGGTCTTTGGCCCATTCGTTCATCACGAAGGTATCGTTGACCGACACGCACAGGATGTCGTCGACGCCATGCCTGGCGAACACCGGCGCCAGCTCGTTGTAGCGCGGCAGGTGGGTGGATGAACACGTCGGCGTGAAGGCGCCCGGCAGCGAGAACACGACCACGGTCTTGCCGCTGAACAGCTCGCCGGTGGTGACGGTCTTCCACTCGTTGTCTTCACGGACGCGGAAAGAAGCATTGGGAACGCGTTGGCCTTCACGGGATTGCAGCATCGGAATCACTCCTTGGTCTGGGTTCATTCGGTTGTCTCGGCTGCGTGTTGCAGCGAAGGCCTCATTCTGTCGACCGCGATGTGATTTGTACAATTCATCGTTTCAAACAAGATGATTGTGTTTAGCTATGGAGACGACATAGGAATCCGCGATTGCGGCCTGGGGCACGCTTCGCGCGCGCACGCCACGCCATATTTGTTCTGCAAACCCCGGCGAGTGCCCTATCATGCGGCATCCAACCTGACTTCCTGCTTCGCAATGACCCGATCTTGCCGCCCGCACCACCGGACGACGCCACGCCGGTGGGCTGCCCTGCTTGCGCTATCGATCCTGATCGCGCACCCCGGGCAGGCGCAAACCCTGAAGAAGCCGGCGCTCGATGCGCTGGTCAGCAGCACCCGCGCCGCCGCACCGGCTGACCTGCAGGCCTTCATGGCGGCCGCCGCCAAGGCGGAGCCGGCGGTCGCCCCGGCCGTGGCCGCCTGGCAGGCCAAGGCGCCGCTGGCGGGCGACAACCTGGTCAATATCGGCCGCCTGCTGGGCGTCTACAACCGCGTCCGCAACGAGGCGGCCGTGATCGACACCATCGGCAAGATGGTGGCGCTGCGCACCGTGCGCGATGAAAAGATCGCCCAGCACGACAACCCCGCCATCGTTGAGTTCGGCAAGCTGGTGGAAGGCATGGCGCGCGACTTCGGGCTGGCCTACCGCAACGTGGACAACCGCGTGTTCGAAGTCACGCTGCCTGGCGGCGGCAAGGACACCTTCGGTATCCTGACGCACGCCGACGTGGTGCCGGCCGTGGCCGAGGAATGGGTGCTGGACGACGGCACCCGCCTCGATCCGTTCCGGCTCACGCGAGTCGGCGACACGCTCTACGGGCGCGGCACCATCGACGACAAGGGCTCGATCGCCGCCGTGCTGTATGCGATGAAGACCGTCAAGGAAAGCGGCGTGCCGCTGGAGCGCACCATCCGCCTGATGATCGAGACCACCGAGGAGACCGGCGGCGATGGCATGAAGTATTACCGACAGCACACCACGCTGCCGGAATACAACATCGTGCTCGACAGCAAGTATCCCGCCGTGGTCGCGGAGAAAGGCGCCGGCACCCTGACGGTCTCGTTCGGCATCCAGTCCGCCGACGGCAAGGCCGAACGCGGCAAGGCAGGCAGCAAGAGCCCTGCCATCGTGGCCATGCGCGGCGCCGCCTCGGCCAATGCCATTCCCGAGACCGCCACCGCGCGCATTGCCGGCGGCGATGCCGCCGTGGCCGCGGCCCTCGAACAGGCGAAGACGGACTTCGTGCGTCGCCACGCGCCGCGCGGCAAGTTCTCGATCGATGTGAAGCGCGAGGGCAATGAAGTCGAGGTCAAGGTCACCGGCGCGTCCGCGCACGGCTCGCGCCCGGAAGAAGGCGTCAACCCGCTGCCGCGGCTGGCGCTGTTCCTGCAGGCCAGCGGCGTGCGCTTTGCCGACAACCACTACCTGAGGGCGGTGCGCTACCTGAACGACCTGTACGGGCTGGACTACCTCGGCAACAAGATGGAACTGGCATATCGTGACGCCTTCATGGGGCCCCTGACGATGTCGCCCACGCTGGTGCGCGAGCGCGGCGAGTATGTCGACGTGGTCACCAACGTGCGCATGCCGCGCGGACGCACGCCTGATGAACTGGGCGCCCGCATCACCAAGCGCATCTTCGGCTGGGCCGCGACGCACGGGCCGGTGGAGATCAAGTACGACCAGGGCAACTGGATGGCGCGCGACCCCAAGGGCGCCTGGCTGTCCACGCTGCTCAATATCTTCGGCGACACGACCGGGCTGGAAGCCAAGCCGGTCGCGACCGCGGGCAGCACCACCGCCAAGCTGATGCCCAATGCGATCAACTTCGGGCCGGCGATGCCGGGCAAGAAGTACACCGCGCACAATGCGCGCGAGTACAAGGAAGTGGCCGACCTGAACCTCGACATGCAGATGTTCACGGAAATGCTGGTGCGGATCGGGAACCTGGACAAGATGCAGTAGGGCCGGGCTCCTACCCAGGAACCATTGCTAACCGATTGATTCGGTTCGTACCACCGAAGCATCGCTGATGCCGGCGAAACGGCGCCGCATCAGTCCCGCTCATCGCGCAGAATTCAAAAGCAAGACCCGGAGTGCCACGGCCGCGTGCCCGGCCTAAAGTGGGCACCATGCAAGCCCCCCGGAGAATGGCAGTGACGATCAAGCAGGCACAGCGCCCCCAGGCATATGCGCTGACAGTAGGCGGGCCGCGCCGCCCCGTGCCGGCCCCGCTCGAGGACCGGCGCCAGCCGCCAGCAGCTATCGGCGCGCGCGTCGATGGCATCGAATGGGCCACGCTGGAGCGCGAACTCGATGCCTATGGCTGCGCCGCCATCCGCGGCCTGCTGGCCGAAGCGGAATGCCGGGCGCTCGCCGCGCGCTACGCGCAGGACGGGCTGTACCGCTCGCGCATCGTGATGGCGCGGCACGGCTTCGGCCAGGGCGAGTACAAGTATTTCGCCTATCCCTTGCCCGACATCGTCGGCGCCTTGCGCACGGCCCTGTATCCCCACCTCGTGCCCGTTGCCAACCGCTGGAACGCCGCAATGGGTATCGACACGCGTTATCCCGCCGTGCACGCGGACTATCTGGCGCGTTGCCACCAGGCCGGCCAGTCGCGTCCGACGCCGCTGCTGCTGCGTTACGGCCCCGGCGACTACAACTGCCTGCACCAGGACCTGTACGGCGAACATGTGTTTCCGCTGCAGGTGGCGGTGCTGCTGTCCGAGCCCGGACGCGATTTCACCGGCGGCGAGTTCGTGATGACCGAGCAGCGCCCGCGCATGCAGTCGCGCGCCGAGGTGGTGCCGCTGCGCCAGGGCGACGCAGTGGTATTCGCGGTCAGCCAGCGGCCCGTGCAGGGCAGCCGGGGCAGCTACCGGGTCAACCTGCGCCATGGCGTCAGCCGGCTGCATGCGGGCCAGCGCTACACGCTCGGCATCATCTTCCACGACGCCAGTTGAGGAGCGACACATGCCCGCATCCACGCCAGGGCCGCGCCGGAACGCCGGCAGCGCCGGCAGCGCCAGTCGCACCGACAACGCCACCGCCATCGAGAACGACCCGCGCTGGGCGCGCGTGCTGGCGCGCGATCGCGCCGCCGACGGCAGCTTCGTCTACGCGGTCAGGACCACCGGCGTCTATTGCCTGCCCAGCAGCCCCTCGCGGCTGCCGCATCCGGCCAATGTCGAGTTCTTCGACAGCGCCTCGGCGGCCGAAGCCGCAGGGTACCGGCCAAGCCGCCGCGCCGCGCCGCCCGCGCTGGCCGCGCGGCACGCCGCCATCGTGGCCGACGCGTGCCGCCGCATCGAGGCCGCCGACGCCGTGCCTGCGCTGCCCGAGCTGGCGCGCGCCGCCGGCGTCAGCGCCTACCACTTCCACCGGCTGTTCAAGGCCGCGACCGGCCTGACCCCGCGCGCCTACGCGGCCGCGCACCGCGCCAGCAAGCTGCGCACGCAGCTGGGCAGCAGCGAATCGGTGACGGAGGCCATCTACGACGCCGGCTTCGGCTCCAACAGCCGCTTCTACGAGACCGCGGACGCGGTGCTCGGCATGACGCCGTCGCGCTACCGCGCTGGCGGCGCCGACACCGATATCCGCTTCGCCATCGGCCAGTCCGCGCTGGGAGCGATCCTGGTCGCGCAGAGCGACCGCGGCGTCTGCGCGATCCTGCTCGGCGACGATCCGCAGGTGCTGCTGCAGGAGCTGCAGGACCAGTTCCCGCGCGCCAACCTGATCGGCGGCGACGCGCGGTTCGAGCAGCTGGTGGCGCAGGTGGTGGGCTTTGTCGAGGCGCCATCGACCGGCCTGGCGCTGCCGCTGGACGTGCGCGGCACCGCCTTCCAGCAGCGCGTCTGGCAGGCGCTGCAACACATCCCGCCGGGCAGCACCGCCAGCTACGCCGAGATCGCGGCCCGCATCGGCGCGCCGCGGGCGGTATGCGCGGTGGCGCAGGCCTGCGCGGCCAACCACCTGGCGGTGGCGATTCCTTGCCATCGCGTGGTGCGCAGCGACGGCGGCCTGTCAGGCTACCGCTGGGGCGTGGCGCGCAAGCGTGATCTGCTCGAGCGCGAGGCGAAAGGCTGAGGCCGGCGCTATCGTGCCGCCGCCAGCTGGACCTTCGCCAGGTAGTCGTGGATCTGCGCCACCACCGCGGCGCCCTCGCCCACCGCCGCCGCGACACGCTTGGTCGAGCCCGAGCGCACATCGCCGATGGCGAAGACCCCCGGCACGCTGGTCTGCAGCGGATAGGGCACCGCCGCCGCGCAGCCTAGTTCGCCGCCTCCGGTGCGCACAAAGCCCTTGCCGTCGACTTCCACATGGCAGGTGCGCAGCCAGCTCGCATTGGGGTCCGCGCCGATGAACAGGAACAGGTGGCGCACGTCCATTTCCACCGGCGTCGGGCTTTCGCCGGGCGCATCGTAGCGCACCCGCGACAGCCAGCCGTTGCCCGCCAGCGCGGTGATGTGCGCATGGGGATGCAGCGTGACATTGGGCAGCGAACCGATGCGGTCGATCAGGTAGCGCGACATGGTCGCGGCCAGCCCGGGCCCACGCACCAGCATATGCACGTGCGCGGCGTTAGACGCCAGGTAGACCGCCGCCTGTCCCGCCGAGTTGCCACCGCCGACCAGCATCGCGGGCTCGTTGCGGCACAGCTTGGCTTCCACCGGCGAGGCCCAGTAGTACACGCCACGCCCCTCGAAGCGCTCCAGCGACGCAATGCCGGGCCGGCGGTATTGCGCGCCGGTGGCGATCACCACGGTATGGGTCGGAATCATGCGTCCGTCGACAAGCTCCAGCCGGATCGGGTCGGTGCCGCAATGCAGGGCCTTGACCTCCAGCGGAATGGCGATATGCGCGCCGAACTTCAGCGCCTGCACGAAGGCGCGTCCGGCCAGCGCCTGCCCGGATATGCCCGTGGGAAAGCCCAGGTAGTTCTCGATACGCGCGCTGGCGCCGGCCTGGCCACCGGGCGAGCGACAGTCGATCACCGCGACCGACAGCCCTTCGGACGCCGCATACACTGCCGTCGCCAGGCCGGCCGGTCCCGCGCCCACCACGATCACGTCATAGACATGGTCCGGGTCGAACTCCGGCAACAAGCCCAGGCATGACGCCAGCTGGCCCTCGTCCGGCGCGCGCAGCACGCGGCCATCGGGGCAGATCACCAGCGGGAAGTCGCTCGCGGGCGCGTGGGCGTACTCGAGCAGCAGCGAGCAGTCGCCGTCCACGTCCATGTCGATCACGGTATGCGGGTAGCCGTTGCGCCGCAGGAATGCCTGCAGCGCCAGCAGCAGCGGCTCGGTGCCGTGGCCGACCAACACCGGGCCGCTGCCGAACTCGATCAGGCCGACCCGGCGCAGGATCAGCGCGCGCATGATGCGCTCGCCCAGCTCGGCCTCGGCCACCAGCAACGCGCGCAGGCGCTCGGGCGTGATCGCGTAGCCGTCGGTGTCGGTCACGGCGACGCCGTCGACCAGCGCCGGCCGGCCGCTGAGCGTGCCCACCTCGGCCAGGAAGTGGCCGGGCCCCTGTTCGGTGATCGTGTGTTCGCGGCCCAGCCCGTCGCGGCGCACGATGCGCACGCAGCCGCTGGTGACGAGGTACATGCCGCGGCCGGCCTGGCCGATCGAGAACAGTTTCTCGCCGGCGCGCCAGTGCTGCGGTGTACCGAAGCGCTGCACCCGTGCCATGTCTTCGGCGCCAAGCTGCGGAAACATCTGGTGCCAGCGCGACTCCAGCGTGGAGTACGGCGCGTCCAGGCCGCCGCCGTCAGGCGTTGCGCCCGCGCTGCCAGCGTCGCCATCAGTGGCGCCCGTTGCCATCGCTTCCGCCTGCGAAATCGCCATGTCGGCCCCTCCTGTGGTCGGTGCGCGCGCAGCCGGCGGCGGCGCGGCCTATCGATAGTAGACGGCGCGCCGCAGAATGCGAGGGACGAACCGGCCGCAATCAGCGGCGCGGCGGCCTCGTCATGGCATAGTTGCGCCTGGCGCTGCCTTGCGCTTGAATGGGAGCGCGCTGCCAGGCCGGCAGGCGCCGCCCGAGTCCAACCCAGAGTCTTGATGCAACCCGATTCCGTCTCCGACGCCAGCCAGCCTGGCGAACGCCCCGCCCGCCCCGCGCCGCGGCCCCTGTCCGCCGTGGAAGGCCGCGTGCTCGGCGTGCTGGTGGAAAAACAGCACACCGTCCCCGACACCTATCCGCTGTCGCTCAACGCCCTCGCCTCCGGCTGCAACCAGAAGACCGCCCGCGCCCCCGTCATGAACGTGAGCGAGCCCGAGATCCTCGACGCCATCGACGGGCTCAAGCACCTGAGCCTGGTCTTCGAAGGCAGCAGCAGCCGCGTGCCGCGCTTCGAGCACAATATGCAGCGCGGGCTCGGCGTGCCAAGCCAGTCGGTCGCGCTGCTGGCGATGCTGCTGCTGCGCGGGCCGCAGACCGCGGCGGAGCTGCGCCTGAACACGGCGCGCCTGCACGCGTTTGCCGATATTTCGTCGGTGGAGGGGTTCCTGGAGGAACTGGCGGAGCGCGAACCGCCCTTCGTGGTGCGGCTGGCGCGCGCGCCCGGCGCGCGCGAGCACCGCTGGATGCACCTGCTGAGCGGCGATGCGGGACTGGAAGCCGCGCAGGAGACGGCTTACGGCGGCGGCCAGGGCAGTGCCGAAGGGGGTGCGGGGACTGCCGCCGAACTTGCACAACTGCGCGCGGAACACCAGGCGCTGTCGGAGAAGGTCGTCCGCCTGCAGGCGCTGGTCGAGCATATGGCCAGCCAGCTTGGGATTGCTCCCGACGAATTCCTGGAATAACGCACGCACCCGGTACTTCCCGCAGCCCGCGCTGCGCCGCCGCAGCCATGGTACTGCCAGCGCCCCCTCCCGCTGGCAGCCTTGTTTGAAGTTGTCGAAAACTTCTGGCGGTTAATTGCATTATTAAGCAAGACACGAAATGCCGACGTGGCCGGACCGGAGTTCCGGGGCACCATCCTGCCCAGCCGGCGCGGTGTCGCCTATGCTTTGCTAGGGTCGGGACACGCGAGCCGACATGCAAGAGGAGACGGCGCGGACGCGCCGCGCCATCAACACAGCCATGGACAAGACAGCCTTCGTATTTGCCGGCGGCGGCAGCCTCGGCGCAATCCAGGTCGGCATGCTGCGCGAGCTGGTGGCATGGGGCGTGACGCCCGACATCGTCATCGGCGCCTCGGCGGGCGCGATCAACGGGGCCTATTTCGCCTGCAATCCCGGCGTTGCCGGCGCTGGCCGCCTGGACCAGCTGTGGCGCGGCATCCGCCGCGCCGACATCATGCCGTGGGGCTGGCGCAGCGTGTTCGGCATGGTCGGGCGCAGCCGCGGACACCTGGTCGAGTCGGCGGGCCTGCGCGCGTTGCTGGCGCGTAATTTCGGCTCGCGCCGGCTGGAAGCGGCCGACCTGCCGCTCCACGTGGTCGCGACCGACATGAACAGCGGCGACGAGGTGCTGCTCTCCCACGGCAACATCGTCGATGCGGTGCTGGCCAGCGCCGCCATTCCCGGCGTGTTCCCGCCGGTGCAGTTCGAGGGCCGCACGCTGATCGACGGCGGCGTGGCCAACAATACCCCGGTCTCCACCGCGGTCGCCCTCGGCGCCACCCGCGTGATCGTGCTGCCCGCGGGCTTCACCTGCGCCGAGCGCCGGGCGCCGCGCGGCGCGCTGGAGCATGCCTTCAATGCGCTCTCGCTGCTGGTGGCGCGCCAGCTGGTGCATGACCTGCAGCACTTTGCCGACCGGGCATATATCAGCGTGGTGCCGCCGCTGTGCCCGCTCGATATCTCGCCCTACGACTACACGCGCTGCGGCGAACTGATCGACCGCGCCGCCGCCACCACCGCCCAATGGCTGCAGGGCAAGGGTCTGGAGAGCCGCCATGTCCCGGGCGCGCTGCACGTGCACTCGCACGACGACGCGTCGCCCAGCTGCAGCACCGATATTCCGGCGGCCGCCCCGCACTGACAGCCCGGCGAGCCGGTGGCTTCAGGGCAGCCGCGCCAGCAACCGGTCGCGCCAGGTGGGTGGCAGCGCCAGCCGCCCTTGCGCGCCCCCAGCCGGAGAGGCGTAAACCAGCGCCTGGCCGTCCCAGCTCACGTGGACCGGACCGGCGCTGGTGATGGTGCGGTGGGCCAGCAAAGGCTCGCGCCCCGCCCCATGCGCTTCACCACGCGCCTCTCCATAGACGCGCAGCAGCAGCCGGTCATGGCGCAGGTAGCAGTATTCTGCGGCATAGCGTGCAGCGGCATCGACCGCCGGCAGGTGCCGGCAGTTGTGGGCACCGGCGCGCTCCCATGCGCCGTGCCCGTAGACGATCGCCGTCCAGATGGCGCCGAGCGCGGCCAGCCGGCCAATTGCAACGCGCACCAGGCGCTGCGCCCGTTCGCGGCGCCCCTCGCGCGTGGCCAGCACCTGCAAGATGGCGCGGCCGGAAAAGAACGACAGCAGCAGCAGCGCCAGCGCAGCAAGATGGAAATAGAAGGCCGATTCCGGCAATGCCGCCAACGCATGGTTCATGACCCGTTCCCGGAAAATGGCGGCGCCGGGGCAGGAAAAATCTGGCCGGCATTGCCGCGCCAACATCCATCCATGCCCGCACCGAATGAATCGGCAGCATTCATTACCGGAGATTCAGGATAACCAGCCGCCGTTAATCCAGCATAATCAAGCGGCGCGCTTGCGCCAATCCGGTAAATCACCGTGCCTGATAATCGCGCCAATTGGCCAGGCGTTATGTCCTGGCCGCCAGCGCCGTCAATAATCCAATCAGCCGCGCGCAGCTCGGCTCGAAGACCGCGCGCAATGCCGCCACCGTGCCGGCATCGCCGCTGCGGGCGGCGTCCTCCATGCGTTGTGCCAGCACGCGCAACGCGTTGCAGCCGACGTAATGCGCAGACGATTTCATCCGGTGAGCGATGCTGCCGCACGTCTCCAGTTCGGTGCCGGCGGCGCGCAGCTGCGCCAGGTCGGCCTGCGCCGACGTCACCAGCGCCTGCAGCAATTCGGCCGCGAAGCCCGCGTCGCCAAGGGTCTGCGCGGCAATCGCAGCGGGGATCGCAGCCGCCTCATGCGCTGGCAGCGCGATGTAATGGCGCTCGGCCAGCATGGCAAGAAGCGCCGCCTCGGTTGTCGGCGCCGGCAAACGGGCCACGAAGGCACCATGGTCCGAGTGTTTTCCGGGCGGCACCGCGACCGCGCATAGCGCGCCGGCGGCATGCCAGCCTTCCAGCAACGTTGGCGGCACGGGCGTGCCGGGCCCGGCGATGACCAGCCCGACCTTGCCGGCCGATGCCGGCGCAAGCGCCGAAGCCGGCGCGGCCACGTGCGGTGCAAACCCCAGCCGCTGCAGCAGCGGCGCCAGGCTGGCCGCCCACCGTCCGTCATGCAGGGCTGCAAACAGCAGCGCGCCGGTCATGGCAGCGCCTTCCCGGGCAATGTGAAGGAAATCAGGTTCGCCATGCTAGCCGATCGCAATATGGTGGCGCCGCGCAAAATCGATGACATCCACAATCGAGCGCGCGCCGAGCTTTTCCATGATCCGCGTCTTGTGGGTGCTGACGGTCTTATTGGAAATAAACAGGACTTCCCCGATCTCCTTGTTGCTCATGCCCTTGGCCAGCATTTGCATGATAATCAGCTCCTTGTCCGACAGGCTGGCCAGGCGCAATGCCTCATCGCCGAACTCGGATTTGCCGCGCTCTAGTTCGGGCATCACCGTGTAGCCTGCCAGCACCGATTCGGCGCAACGCACGATCTCCGACAGTTCCTGGGTCTTGCTCACGAAGCCATGGGCGCCCGCCTGGCGCGCCCGCGGGGCGAAGGTATCCTGGTCCTGGCCGGAGATCACCAGGATACGCACGCCCGGATGCACGGCCTTGAGGCGGGGGATCACATCCAGGCCATTGATCTTCGGTATGTCGAGGTCGAGGATCACCACGTCGGGGGCATACTGCCGCACGATTTCCACGGCAGCCTGGCCGTTGTCCGCTTCCAGTACATGGGTGACGCCCAGCACCTGGGACAAGTGGGTCTTGAGGACGACTCGCACGGGCGGGTGATCGTCGACGATCAGGATAGTGGCCACTGCATTCACTCCATAGCAAACTTCTTGTGCCCGCGTGAAGGAGCACGCAGTCAGGCGTTGCAGCATTGTGCTCAGCATTTGCTCACAAATACACATGAAGTTTCCGAGACGTGCCGCGAATCTTCCCATCTTGGTGAACAACAGGTAAATCGCTGTCCTATTTGTCCCTGGTCGGCACGTGTTTCGACCACAAGCAATGCAGCATTAACAGAGCGCGTATGCATCGCGACCGGCAAGGCCGAATCATAGCGCCGCAGTCACCCTTGCAATGTGCAGCGGACTCGCCCGACATGCATTCCATCGGCGAGGGCGCGGGCTGAAACTTGCGCTGCAGGCCCGCCAATGGCAGCGCGTGAGGCACTGTCGCCATTCGATTCGGAAATTTCCACATGCATTTTCGGAGGTGTCTGAATGAGGTGGTGCAGCCTGGCTCATAGAGTGAATACCAGCCGCATTTTCCTGGTTCGCCTTGCTCCGACTTGCCCCGCCTTTCCTGCCTATCCTGCCTATCCTGTTTGCCGGTCCGTTCGGAATCCGCCCGCACCGCATCCCTCGCCCCATCGCACCGCCGCCACGCAAATGCCGGGTTGCATCGTTGGGCCGCGATGCTCCTGTTGGCCTTTTCGACCGGCGCCATGGGCCAGGCCATGGCGCCCCTGCACGCCGCACCGCTTGCCTATGAACGCGTGTACGGCTGGGCCGCGATGCTGCTCTGCGGCCTCAGTGCATGCCTGCTGGCATGGATCGCAGTCCTCCACCGCGAGGTGCGCCGGCGCCGCGCCGCCGAGAGCGCGCTGAAGGACCACGTAGCGATCCAGTCGGCGCTGCTGGACGGCATCCCGCAGCCAGTCTACCTGCGCGATGCCTCACTGCGGCTCATCACCTGCAACCGCAGCTACGAGGAACTCGTCGGCGCCCCGCGCGATCTGCTGCGCGGCCAGCCGCTCGATGCGCCGGGCCAGGCGCATCCCATCGTTACCGACATGGCCGAACTGGCACGCGACTACCGCAAGGTCCTCGACGAGGGCGAGCCGCTGCGCAAGGACCGTTGCCTGCGGCTCGGGGGGCGCAGCCATCATGTGCTCAACTGGATTACCCCGCTGCGCGGCGCCGACGGCAGGGTCAAGGGCCTCGCGGGCGGCTGCGTCGACCTGACCGAGCGCCACGACATGCTGGCCGAACTGGCGCAAGCCAAGGCCGACGCGGAAGCCGCCAACCGCGCCAAGTCCACCTTCCTGGCTTCGGTCAGCCACGAGATCCGCACGCCGATGAACGCGATCACCGGCATGCTGGAGCTGACGCTGGCGCAATGCCAGCTACCTGGCCACGAACGCCTGCAGCTGGTAACCGCGCATCAGGCGGCGCTCGGCCTGCTGGCACTGATCGACGACATCCTCGACTTGTCAAAGATGGAGGCCGGCAAGTTCAGCATCCACCCGGCGCCGGCATCGCTGTCGGCGCTGGTCAACGACACGTTGCTGATCTTTGGTCCCGTGGCCGAGCAGAAGGGACTGACGCTGACCAGCGAAACCGGCGCCGGCGTCGCGCCGCTGCACCAGGTCGACGGCCTGCGCTTCCGGCAAATCCTGGGCAACCTGGTGTCCAACGCCGTGCGCTTTACCGACCGCGGGACGATTCATATCCAGCTCGAAGCCGAGCCGGCCGGGGACGGCAGGCAAGGCGTGACGCTGACCGTTACCGATACGGGCATCGGCATACAACCGGCGGCGCAGGCGTGCCTGTTCGAGCCGTTCTCTCAGGTGCATGGCCAGTCGCGTTCGCACGCAGGCGGCACCGGGCTCGGCCTGGCGATCTGCAAGCGGCTGGCCAACGCGATGGGCGGACAGATTGCGTTGGCCAGCCAGCCGGGCCAGGGCACGCGCGTGACGGTGTCGCTGCCGCTGGCGTTGGCCGACGCCGTCGCTGCCGCGCCGGCACAGCCCGTGCCGATGCCGGGCTGCGCGCGCTGCCATGCGCGCATCCTGGTGATCGACGACCATGCGCCCAACCGCCTGCTGCTGCAGCGCCAGCTGGAGTACCTGGGCCACCATGTGGCCACCGCGCAGGACGGCCGCGACGGGCTGGCCAGGCTGGATGGCGCCGTCTTCGATGTCGTCGTCTGCGACTGCGCGATGCCGGTGATGGACGGCCTGGCGTTCACACGCGCGGTGCGGGCGCGCGATGACGCGGTCCGCGATGTGCCGATCGTCGGCTGCACCGCCAGCGCCGTGGCGGAAGATCACGCCGCTGCGCTGGCTGCCGGCATGAATGCGGTGATCGTCAAGCCCGTGAGTCTGCGGGCCCTGGACGAAGCGGTGGCACGCGCCTGCGGCAGTGGCCACCCGCCGCCGCGGCCGGTGATAACGGTCCATGCGGCGCCATCCGATTCGCCCGCCACGCATGCGCCCGACGCCGGCAAGCCCGGCTCATGCCCCGCCTGGTGCGCCGTTTGCCGCGCGATGAACGTGGCGTGCGACCGGGTCGACACCGTTCCGGAGTAACGGGAACCCCGGGGAACCCCGGCGCGCGATGTCTGGGTTTCAGGCTTCCACCGGCACCGCGCTGGTGCATTTGATCTCGTCCAGGCAGACGCTGGACTTGACCGCACTGACCCCCGGGATGCGCATCAGCGTATCGAGCAGGAAGTCAGACAACGCCTTCAGATCCTTGGCGACCACCTTCAGCACGTAGTCGATATCGCCGGTCACGGAAAAGCACTCCTGGATCTGTGCCAGTTCCGCCACCAGCCGCTTGAAGTTGGACAGCTCGCGGATATGCCCGCGCTCCATCGTCACGTGGATGAAGGCAACCACGCCCAGGCCGAGCGCGGCGGCATCCAGCCGCGCTTCGTAGCGCTTGACCAGCCCGGCCTCTTCCAGGCGGCGGTGGCGCCGCAGCGTTTGTGCCGGAGACAGCGCAATGGCCTCGGCCAGCTCCAGGTTCGAGGCGCGCGCGCGCTCCTGCAAGACCGCCAGCAGGCGGCGATCGGTACGGTCCAGCTCGATCGTTTGCACTTTGATTTCCTTATTTCAAATTTTCAAGCAATTTTATTTCATAAGCTAGGGTTTCCCTGCGTGGCTAACGAAATCCAATTTTGCTGGGCAGAATATACACTGCATGCCAAGCCAGCGACGTAAAACCAGCACCGCAACCGGGCTGGCCAGCAATGACTGGCGGTGGCGCCAGCCGATCCGGGCAACGCCGCCACTGCAATAATATTTCCCGATTCACCGGTTCTGAACGCCCCCATGACCACGAACCTGCCTTCCCTGCCTGGCACGCCAGGCGCCAGCGCCGATGGCGCGGAGCGCTGAACCGGAATCCCGATCTCCAGTGCGCGCCCGCCCTGCCCGACGGCACTCTGCCGGCGCCGCACCGATCCAATCACTTAACTTCCCCTTAGTTTCCCCTTAGTGAGAAAGCCATGGCCGACCTGTTTGACAACCCGATGCAACTGATGGGCTTCGAATTCGTGGAATTCGCCTCGCCCACCCCGAATGTGCTCGAGCCGCTGTTCGAGCAGATGGGCTTCACGCTGGTGGCAAAGCACCGCTCCAAGGACGTGGTGCTGTACCGCCAGGGCGAGGTGAACTTCATCGTCAACCGCGAGCCGCACAGCCACGCCGCCTACTTTGCCGCCGAGCACGGCCCGAGCGCCTGCGGCATGGCGTTCCGCGTCAAGGATTCGCACAAGGCCTACGCCCGCGCGCTGGAACTGGGCGCGCAACCGGTGGAAATCCCGACCGGCCCGATGGAGCTGCGCCTGCCCGCGATCAAGGGCATCGGCGGTGCGCCGCTGTACCTGATCGACCGCTTCGAGGAAGGCAAGTCGATCTATGACATCGACTTCGAGTTCATCGAGGGCGTCGACCGCCACCCGGTCGGCCACGGCCTCAAGCTGATCGACCACCTGACGCACAACGTCTACCGTGGCCGCATGGCTTACTGGGCCAATTTCTACGAAAAGCTGTTCAACTTCCGCGAAATCCGCTATTTCGACATCCAGGGCGAGTACACCGGCCTGACCTCCAAGGCCATGACCGCGCCGGATGGTAAAATCCGCATTCCGCTGAACGAGGAATCGTCCAAGGGCGCCGGCCAGATCGAAGAGTTCCTGATGGCCTTCAATGGCGAGGGCATCCAGCACATCGCCTTCCTGACCGACAACCTGATCGAGGTCATCGACCGCCTGCAACTGGCAGGCGTGCCGCTGATGACCGCGCCGAACGACTACTACTACGAAGCGCTGGACACGCGCCTGCCCGGCCACGGCCAGCCCGTCGAGCAACTGAAGTCGCGCGGCATCCTGCTGGACGGCACCACGGAAGGCGGCAAGCCCCGCCTGCTGCTGCAGATCTTCTCCAAGACCGCGCTGGGCCCGGTGTTCTTCGAGTTCATCCAGCGCCGCGGCGACGAAGGCTTCGGCGAAGGCAACTTCAAGGCGCTGTTCGAGTCGCTGGAACGCGACCAGATCGAGCGCGGCACGCTCAAGGTCGAGGCCTGACCGGCATCGGCCGTCCCTGACCGGCCGCCTGTCACGGGCACCAGCCGGTTCCGGCAAGCAGACCTCTCACGCGGCAGCCACCCTGCCGCGCGGGCGGTGGCGTCCCCCCGGCCCAAGCGTCCGACTCCAAACAGCCAGAGGCGCGGGCCCGCATTCCATGAGAATGGGTAGAGGAAACAACTGAATGCATGCAAGCAGCAATGACGGCACGCTCAAGCGTGGCCTGAAGAACCGGCATATCCAGCTGATCGCGCTGGGCGGCGCCATCGGCACCGGCCTTTTCCTGGGCATCGCCCAGACCATCAAGATGGCGGGGCCATCGGTCCTGCTGGGCTACGCGATCGCCGGCATCGTGGCGTTCTTCATCATGCGCCAGCTCGGCGAGATGGTGGTGGACGAGCCCGTCGCCGGTTCCTTCAGCTATTTCGCCGACAAATACTGCGGCCACTTCGCCGGCTTTCTCTCCGGCTGGAACTACTGGGTGCTGTACATCCTGGTGAGCATGGCCGAACTGTCGGCAGTCGGCATCTATGTGCAGTACTGGTGGCCGGAAATCCCGACCTGGGTCTCGGCGCTGGTGTTCTTCCTGGTGATCAACGCGATCAACCTGTCGAGCGTGAAGTCCTTCGGCGAGATGGAATTCTGGTTCTCGATCATCAAGGTCGCGGCGATCATCGGCATGATCGGCTTCGGCGGCTACCTGCTGATGTCCGGCACTGCCGGCCCGCAGGCCAGCGTGGCCAACCTGTGGCAGCACGGCGGCTTCTTCCCCAACGGCCTGGGCGGCCTGGTGATGGCCATGGCGGTGATCATGTTCTCGTTCGGCGGGCTGGAGCTGGTGGGCATCACCGCGGCGGAAGCGGATTCGCCCGAGAAGACCATCCCCAAGGCCACCAACCAGGTGATCTACCGTATCCTGATCTTCTATGTGGGCGCGCTGGCGGTGCTGCTGTCGCTGTACCCGTGGGAGAACGTCGTCACCGGCGGCAGCCCGTTCGTGCTGATCTTCCATGCGCTGAACAGCAACTGGGTCGCCAACGTGCTGAACGTGGTAGTGCTGACCGCGGCGCTGTCGGTCTACAACAGCGGCGTGTACTGCAACAGCCGCATGCTGTACGGCCTGGCCCAGCAGGGCAATGCGCCCAAGGCGCTGCTCAAGGTCAACCAGCGCGGCATCCCGCTGGCGGCACTTGGCCTCTCGGCGCTGGCCACCGCGGCCTGCGTGGTGATCAACTACTTCATGCCGGGCAAGGCCTTCGAGATGCTGATGGGCCTGGTGGTGTCGGCCCTGATCATCAACTGGGCCATGATCAGCCTGATCCACCTGAAGTTCCGTGCCGACAAGCGCCGTGCCGGCCAGGCCACGAAGTTCCAGAGCTGGGGCTATCCGCTGACCAACTACCTGTGCCTGGTGTTCCTGGCCGGCATCCTGGTGGTGATGTAC
Source organism: Cupriavidus oxalaticus (assembly GCF_016894385.1). Classification (NCBI taxonomy): domain Bacteria; kingdom Pseudomonadati; phylum Pseudomonadota; class Betaproteobacteria; order Burkholderiales; family Burkholderiaceae; genus Cupriavidus; species Cupriavidus oxalaticus. Next base: position 1,054,927 of record NZ_CP069811.1, on the reverse strand, counting down.
CTGACCGAAGGCCTGCGCCTCTCGGTCTACCTGATCCCGGTGTGGCTGGTGGTCCTTGCCGTCAGCTACCTGGTGCGCCAGAAAAACGCGGCCGCCCCGCTGCAGGACGGCGTCGCCGCCCAGCAGCTGCGCTGACCGGCCAGTGCGGCGCCCGCACCCTGCGGGCGCCGCCGGTTAGAATCCTTGCTGCGCGGTGCCCGGCGCCTGCCTACGCCACGCAGCAGCCCCCTCCGACCTGATTCCATCGCATCCCATGTTCGCACACATCGAAGCCTTCCCCGGCGACCCGATCCTCTCGCTCAACGAGGACTTCCAGAAAGATCCCCGCACCGACAAGGTCAACCTGAGCATCGGCATCTATTTTGACGATGACGGCCGCCTGCCGGTGATGCAGGCCGTCGCCAGGGCCGAGGCCGCGCTGCTGGCCGACATGGGTCCGCGCCCCTACCTGCCGATGTCGGGCCTGGCGGGCTACCGCAGCGCGGTGCAGGCGCTGGTGTTCGGCGAAGACTCCCCGGCGCGCGCCGCCGGCCGCATCGCCACGCTGCAGACGCTGGGCGGCTCCGGCGCGCTGCGCGTGGGCGCGGACTTCCTCAAGCGCTACTACCCGCAGTCGCAGGTGTGGATCAGCGACCCGAGCTGGGAGAACCACCGCGTGGTGTTCGAGCGCGCGGGCTTTACGGTCAACACCTACCCGTACTACGACGACGCCACCGGCGGCCTGAAGTTCGACGCGATGATGGACGCGCTGCGCGCCATTCCCGCGCAAAGCATCGTGCTGCTGCACGCCTGCTGCCACAACCCGACCGGCGTGGACCTGAACCAGGACCAGTGGCGCCAGCTGATCGCGCTGATCAAGGCCAACAACCTGCTGCCGTTCGTCGACATGGCCTACCAGGGCTTCGGCGCCGGCCTGGAAGACGACGCCTTCGCCATCCGCGAGCTGGTGGCGCAGGACGTGCCTTGCCTGGTGGCCAATTCGTTCTCGAAGAACTTCTCGCTGTACGGCGAGCGCTGCGGCGGCCTGAGCGTGTTCTGCAACAGCGCCGGCGAAGCCGCCAATGTGCTGGGCCAGCTGACCGGCGCGGTGCGCGCCAACTACAGCAACCCGCCGACGCACGGCGCGCGCGTGGTGGCCAAGGTGCTGGCCACGCCCGAGCTGCGCCAGCTGTGGGAAGAAGAACTGGCGCAGATGTGCGGCCGCATTGCGCGCATGCGTGAAGCGATCCACCACAACCTGCGCGACCATGTCAGCGGCGAGGCGCTGTCGCGCTACCTGACACAGCGCGGCATGTTCACCTACACCGGCCTCACCGCCGACCAGGCCGAGCGCCTGCGCGAGCAGCATGGTGTCTACCTGCTGCGCTCGGGCCGCATGTGCGTGGCCGGCCTGAACGAGCGCAACGTGGGGATCGTGGCGAAGGCCATCGGCAGCGTGCTGAAGGGCTAAGGCTTTCCCGCCCCGCTGACAATGCCAGGAGCGGCGCCATCGTGCGCCGCTTTTCTTTTTGCCGGCCGGCTGGCGCGAGCGTAATTTCTACAAGCCCCCGTGGAGTTATGACGTGCGCGGCGGCACCGCTTCGCCGCCACTGCCGGTGCAGGCCTGCCCCGCCGCCGGGCACCGAATTTGCTGCCCTTCTTGCTGCACTATCAGGCACGACGCCATCCCATGGTGCCGCCCAGTCCACAAGAGGCCAGCGCAATGTCCGAACACAAGGAGCCCTCCCGGCGCGATGCCACCGCGCCCGCAGGCAATGCCGCACGACCCGTCACCCTCAGGATCAACGGCCAGTCCCACACCCTGCAACTCGAGCCCCGCACCACCTTGCTCGACGCGCTGCGCGAAGTGATGCACCTGACCGGCACCAAGAAAGGCTGCGACCGCGGCCAGTGCGGCGCCTGCACGGTCCTCAGCAACGGGCGGCGCATCCAGTCCTGCCTGACGCTGGCCGTGATGCAGGAGGGCCGTGACCTCACCACCATCGAAGGCCTGTCCGACGGCGATGCGCTGCACCCGGTGCAGGCGGCCTTTGTCGCGCATGACGCACTGCAGTGCGGCTTCTGCACGCCGGGGCAGATCTGCTCGGCCGTCGGCATGCTGGCCGAGGCGCGCGCCGGCGAGGCCAGCGCGGTGCAGCCGCTGGCGGCGCCCACGCTGCCGCTTGGCGACGAAGAGATCCGCGAGCGCATGAGCGGCAACCTGTGCCGCTGCGGCGCCTATCCCAAGATCGTCGCCGCGCTCCGCGAGGTCGGCGGCAGGCAAGGCAAGCGCTGAGGCGGCGGCATGCAGCCATTCTCCTACGTGCGGCCCGACACCATCGACGAAGCGCTGCGGCTGGGCAGCCAGCCGGGCGCGCGCTATATCGGCGGCGGCACCAACCTGATCGACCTGGTCAAGGCGGGCGTCGAGGCGCCGCAACGGCTGGTCGACGTGAGCCGCCTGCCGCTGGCGCAGGTCGAGGCGCTGCCGGACGGCGGCCTGCGCATCGGCGCGATGCTGACCAACACCGACGCGGCCAACCAGCGCCTGGTGCGCGAACGTTATCCGCTGCTGGCACAGGCGCTGCTGTCCGGCGCCTCCGGGCAGTTGCGCAATATGGCGACCGTCGGCGGCAACCTGCTGCAACGCACACGCTGCCACTACTTCTACGACACGGGCTTCCCGGCCTGCAACAAGCGCAAGCCCGGCTCGGGCTGCGGTGCGCGCGACGGCATCAACCGCATGCACGCGATCCTTGGCGCCAGCGAGCATTGCATCGCCGTGCATCCGTCCGACATGTGCGTGGCGCTGGCCGCGCTGGAGGCCGTCATCGTCGTGCGCGCGCCCGGCGGCGAGCGCCGCATCCGGATCGCCGACTTCCATCGCTTGCCGGAAGACAAGCCCGAGATCGACACCACGCTGGCGCCCGGCGAACTGGTCGTGGCGCTGGAGCTGCCGTCCTCGCCCTACGCTGCCCACGCGCACTACCTGAAGGTGCGCGACCGGGCCAGTTTCGCCTTCGCGCTGGTCTCTGTGGCCGCGGCGCTCGAGTTTTCCGGCCATACCGTGCGCAGCGCGCGGCTGGCGCTGGGCGGCGTGGCACACAAGCCCTGGCGCGTGCCCGCCGCCGAGCAGGCGCTGACCGGCCGGCCGCTGAGCGCGCACAGCGCTGCCGAAGCCGCCCGCCTGCTGCTCGATGGCGCCCGGTCCTATGAGCACAACGCCTTCAAGGTCGGGCTGGCGCAACGCGCCGTGGTGCGCGCGCTGCAGGTGGCGGCCCGCCCGCAAGGCGCTTGAAGGAGCATGGCAATGAGCGTTACCGGAGCCCCCATCGACCGCACCGACGGCGCGCTCAAGGTCACCGGCCGCGCACGCTACACCGCCGACCATGTCCTGCCGGGACTGGTCCACGCGGTGATGGTCACCAGCACCATCGCGCATGGCAAGGTGGAATCGATCGACAGCGCCGCGTGCGAGCAGTTGCCCGGCGTGCGGCTGGTGATGACACCCTTCAACGCGCCGAAACTGCCCAAGGGCGGCAAGGCCGGAGCCGATACGCCGACCGCCGGCCACGTGATGACGCTGCTGCAGGACCGCGCGGTGCACTACAACAACCAGCCCGTCGCCGTGGTCGTGGCCGATACGCTGGAGCAGGCGCGCGCTGCGGCGGCGCGGCTGGTGGTCCGCTATCGCGAGCAGCCGGCCGTGCTGGACTTCGCGCAGGCGAGCGTGCATGCCGGCAAGCCGCAGGGCGAAGACGCCGGCCAGGCCGACAGCCATCGCGGCGATGTCGATGTCGCGCTGCATGCTGCGAGCACGACCGTCGACGAGGTCTACACCACGCCGATGGAGCACCACAACCCGATGGAGCCGCACGCCACCATCGCCGCCTGGGACGGCGACGGCCTGACGCTGTACGACTCCACCCAGTACGTCAGCGGCGTGCGCAAGGCGGTAGCGGCCACGTTCGGCATCCCGCCCGGCAAGGTGCGCGTGCGCTGTCCCTTCGTCGGCGGCGGCTTCGGCTGCAAGGGTTCGATGTGGTCGCACGTGGTGCTGGCGGCCATGGCGGCGCGCGCGGCCGGCAGGCCGGTCAAGCTGGTGATCGAGCGCGTGCAGATGTTCGGGCCGGTGGGCGCGCGGCCCGTCACCGAGCAGCATGTGGTCGCCGCCAGCGGCAGCGATGGCCGCCTGCAGGCGATGCGCCACGATGTCGTCGTCAGCAGCGCGCAGCTCGAGGAATGGCTTGAGACCTGCGCGGTGCTGACGCGCTCGCTCTACGCATGTCCCAACCTGCAAACCAGCCACCGCGTGGCACGGCTGCAGGTCGGCACCATGACCTTCATGCGCGCGCCGGGCGAGGCGCCGGGGAGCTTTGCACTGGAGTGCGCGCTGGATGAGCTGGCGGATCGGCTCGGCATCGATCCGGTCGAGTTGCGCCTGCGCAACTACGCGGATGCCGATCCGCACGAGCAGAAGCCCTTCTCCAGCAAGTCGCTGCGCGAATGCTATCGCGTGGCGGCCGAGCGCTTTGACTGGCCGCGCCGCGATCCGAAACCGCGTTCGATGCAGGCCGGCGGCAAGCTGGTGGGCCTGGGCATGGCCACCGCCACCTACCCTGCCAACCGCTCGGGCGCGAGCGCCATGGCGCGCATCCTGCCGGACGGGACCGCGCTGGTGCGCAGCGGCTCGCAGGACCTCGGCACCGGCACCTATACCGTGATGACACAGGTGGCTGCCGACGCGCTCGGCCTGCCGCTGGAGCGCGTGCGCTTTGAACTGGGCGATACGGATTTCCCCGAGGCGCCGGTCTCGGGCGGATCGCAATCGGCTGCCAGCGTCGCGCCGGCGGTGCAGCAGGCCTGCGCCGCCGCGCGCGGCAAGCTGGTGGCGCTGGCCGTGGCCGACCGCGCCTCGCCGTTGTCCGGCGCTCGCCCGGATGACGTGGAGGTCGTGGACGGCTGGCTGCGGCTGCGCAGCGACCCGTCGCGCCGGGAGCCGGTCGGCGCCGCCATCACGCGCGCCGGCGGCCAGCCGGTCGAGGCCCACGCCAGCGCCGAGCCGGGCGACGAGCGCGAGCAATACGCGATGCATGCCTTCGGCGCCGTCTTTGCCGAGGTGCATGTCGATCCCGACCTGGGCGAGGTCCGCGTGCATCGCGTGCTCGGCTGCTACGACGTGGGCCGCGTGCTGAACCGCAAGACCGCGCATAGCCAGCTGGTGGGCGGCATCGTCTGGGGCATCGGCATGGCACTGCACGAGAAAAGCGACCTGGACCTCGCCACCGGCCGCGTGGCCAATGCCAACCTCGCCGAATACCATGTGCCGGTCAGCGCCGACGTGGGCGAGATCGAGGTCGACATGCTGGACGGGCACGACCCGCATATCAACGCGCTCGGCACCAAGGGCATCGGCGAGATCGGCATCGTGGGGGTTGCCGCCGCCATTGCCAATGCGGTGTACCACGCGACCGGGCGGCGTGTGCGCGACCTGCCGCTGACGCCCGACAGGCTGCTGGACTGACGCCCGGCCGGTATGTGGGTTGTAACGCTTTGTCCGAGCGACAAAGAGTCACCAGAAAGCGCGTTGGGGGTACGGTTCAAAAGCGCGCTGAGGCAATGGTGTGCCTTCTATTGCGCCTGCGACAGCCGCTCCTGTATCGCCTTTGCAAGCTCCATCAGGGGCTGGGCCAGCGCTCCCTCAACCACACCCGCATCCTGCTGCGTGGATACGCTGACGTTCAGCACATGGACGCCATAGGCGTCAAAGCGCATTGGCGTGGCCATGGCCACGACTTGCGGTTGCCATGAGGCAACGCAGTAGCCCTTCTCGTGCACGGAAGAGACCGCGGCTTCGATTTCCCGCCGTAGTTCGCTCCAGCCGCGGCGCCGGTGCTTCTCGGCCATCGACGCCATCATCGCGTTGAAAGCCTCCGGCGCCAGCGTGGCGAGGTGCGCGCGGCCAAGGGAAGTCAGCGCCATCGGGATGCGCTGGCCACTTACCACCGTGCGCAAGGACTGGCGCCGGTTGTAGCGGAACGACTCAAGGTAGACCATCTCGTCCGCGTCGGCGGCCGCCAGTCCGACATTGATCTTGTGCCGCATGGCAAGCGCCACCATCAACGGCGTCGCGACCTGGAGGACCTGCGAGCTGTCGCGCATGGCATGCGCCATGCTGAGGACCGGCACACCGAGCCGGTAGGCCCGGAATTGCGGAATGTACTCGAGCATGCCGGTCTCGATCAACGACTGTGTCAGGCGGCTGACCGTGGAACGGGACAAGCCGGTGCGCTCGGCAATTTCACTGTTGCCGAGCACGGATGAGCCGGCCCGGAAGGCGCGCAGCACGGCGATGCCCCGTTCGAGCGAGCGATTGGGTGTCGCCTTGCCCTGGCCTGGCTTGATGCGTTCGGTGTTGGCGAAGCTGTTTGGCATGACAGGCAATCATACCGTAGCCCTTGTCAGGCCTTGCCGTTGCCGGCCAGCACCGCCACGCCATCGGCGGCCACCACGCCTTGCCCCTGGGGCAGGACGAACAGCGGATTGATCTCCGCCTCCACCAGCCGGTCGCCGAGCGTGGCGACCATGCGGGAGAAGGCAACGATCGCGTCGGCCAGCGCCTCGATATCGGCCTTGGGCCGGCCACGGAAGCCCTGCAGCAGCGGGGCCGTCTTCAGGCGAGCGATCATTGCCAGCGCGGCCTCACGGGTCAGCCCGCGCTCGCCGGGCAGCAGCCGCAGCGTGGTATCGCCGAACAGCTCCGCGGTCACGCCGCCCATGCCGAGCATGATCGCGGTGCCGAGCGCGTCGCGGTGCATGCCAAGGATCACCTCGACACCGCCCGCGACCATTTCCTGCACCAGGAAGCGGTGCGGCGCGACCCCCGTGGCCGAGCCCACGTCGCTTGCCATCCTCGCCAGCCGGCTTGCCACCTCCGCAGGCGGGACGTTGACGGCCACGCCGCCGACATCGCTCTTGTGGGTGATCTGGGCCGACAGGATCTTGAGCACGACGTTGCCGCTGAAGGCTTGCGCGGCCGCCACCGCCTCGTCGCCATCTGCCACGACAGCCTCCCTGGCAACCGGGACACCGAAACTGGCGAACAAGGTCTTGGCGGCGGCTTCGTCGATCGAGCCGGTGCCAAAGGCGGCGAGATCCGGCAACGGCAGCGCGGGGCTGCCGGCTTCGTCGACCGCGCTGACATTGCCCGCATGCAGCATCGCGCCGAACGCCACCGTGCAGGCCTCCGGCGCGGAAAACGCCGGCACGCCACGACGATTGAGCAGCGATGCGACTTCCGGCGCATGCGGGCTCACGTACGCAATCACCGGTTTGTCGCTGTCGGGCAGGCAGTCGCGGATGGCATTGGCCATCAGGTCCGGCATGGCCAGGCCGGACGAGCCCACGATCACCGCCACCGCGTCATAGCCCGGGCTATCGAGCAGGATGCGGATCGCGGCACGCAACAGATCAGGCTGCAGCCCGGCAAGGGTCACGTCGATCGGATTGCGGTCGAGCGCCGCATGGTCGCCCTTCTGCAGCGCGCGCAGCTTCGCCGCGGTGGCATCGTCCGGCGCCGGCGTCTCGAAGCCGGCCACGCCCAGGCTGTCGGAGACCAGCGTGCCGGCGCCGCCGGTCGAGGTCAGGATCGCAACGCGGTTGCCCGTCAGCTTGCGCCCGGTAGCCAGGGCGGCGGGCATGTCGAGCAGGTCGGAGAAGGTCTGCGCGCGCATCACGCCGACCTGTTCGAACAGCGCGTCGTACATGCGGTCGGCACCGGCCAGCGCGCCGGTATGTGACACGGCGGCGCGCGCGCCGCTCTCGGAACGGCCGATCTTGAACGCCACCACCGGCTTGCCGGCGCGCGCCGCCTTCAGCGCCGCGCGGCGGAACGCTTCCGGGTTGCGCACGCTCTCGACATACAGCGCGATCACGCGGGTGGCCTCGTCATCGGCCAGGTAGTCGATAAAGTCGGCCAGGTCGAGGTCGACTTCATTGCTGGTCGAAACCAGCTTGGACAGGCCGATGCCGCGCGCCGCGGCACGCGACAGCAAGGCGCCGAGGATGCCGCCGCTTTGCGACACCACGCCGATGCTGCCGGCCGGGAACTGGTCCATCTCCAGCGCGCCGCTCGCTGACAGCGGGATGTTGTCGGTCAGGTTGACCAGGCCGATGGTATTGGGCCCCAGCAGGCGCATGCCGCCGGCCGCCTCGACCAGTTCGGCCTGGCGCCGCGCGCCCTCGGCGCCGGTCTCGGTATAGCCGCTCGCCAGCACGATGGCCGCGCCCGCGCCGCGCGCCGCCAGGTCGCGCACCGCCAGGTGGGCACGCTCGGCGCCCAGCAGCACGATGCCCACGTCCGGCACTTCGGGCAGCGAGGCAATGTCGGGATAGCAACGCAGCCCGTCGATCGACTCGACCTTGGGGTTGACGGGGTAGATCGCCCCGCTGAAGCCATGCTTGCGCAGGTAGGAAACCGGGCGGCCGGCAGTCTTGGCGGGATCGGCGGAGGCGCCGATCACGGCAACGCTGCGCGGTGTGACAAGTCGTTGGATCGCATTCATGGGGTCAGGCCTTGCTGGCGGTCTTGTTCAGGAAAGCCAGCACGGAGTCGCGATGCGCGGTGCTGGTGTAGCAGATGCCCTGCGCCTGGCTGCCCTGGGCAAAGACCTGGTCGGCGGGCAGTTCGAAGGACTGGTTCATGATGCTCTTGCCCAGCGCGATCGCGGTGGCCGAGCCCTGGCTCAGTTCCGCCGCCCAGCCCAGCGCATCGTCGATCAGCGCCTCGGGCTTGCTCAGGCGGTCGGCGATGCCAAGCGCCTTCGCTTCCTGCGCCTCGACCTTGCGGCCCGTGAAGACCAGTTCCTTCGCTGCCGACAGCCCCACCCGGCGCGGCAGGAAATACATGCCGCCACCGTCCGGAATCAGGCCCCGGTGGATATAGGACCACGAGAACGACGCCGATTCGGACGCCAGCACGAAATCGCAGCACAGCGCGGTATCGGCACCCAGACCGGCCGCGGCACCGTTGACCGCGGCGATGGTGGGCTTGGGCATGGTGTGGAGCAGCCTGACGGTGTGATGGACGCGCTGCTGGCGGCTCCAGCCATTGAAGCCCACCTCACCCTGCGGCGCTTCCATGCGGCGCTGCATGCCGGCCACGTCGCCGCCGGCGCAGAAGCCCTTGCCGTTGCCGGTGAGCACCAGGGCGCGGATGGCCTTGTCCGCCGCCACGCGCTCCAGCGCGTCGATGAATTCCGAACGCATGTCGTCGCTCATGGCATTGCGCTTGTCGGGGCGGTTGAAGGCGAGCAGCGCGATGCCGGATTCAATCTTCAGTTCAATCAGGGAATAGTGGTCCATGGTCCTGTCCGGTTCCGTGTATCCGTTCTGTGTTCTTGCAGGTGGCGCGTTCAGTCGGCCGTGATGTTGGCGGCCTTGATGACCTGGCTCCAGCGCTGGCTCTCGGCCTTGACGTAGCCGCCGAACTCGTCCGGCGTGCCGCCACCGATGGCAAGTCCCTCCTGCTCGGCGCGCTTGCGGAACGCCTCGGCATGCACGGCCTTCTTCGCCGCGGCGTTCAGCCGCGTGATCACCGCAGCCGGCGTGCCGGCCGGCACGAACAGGCCATACCAGCTATCCGCCGCATAGTCGGGCACGCCGCTTTCCGCGATCGTCGGCACCTTGCTCAGCGCCGGCGCCTGCGAGCGCTGCGCGGTCGTGACCGCCACCGCACGCAGCTTGCCGCTCTCCAGGTGCGGCGCGACCGCGGCTGCCGTGGCGAACATCACATCGACCTGCCCGCCGAGCAGGTCCGTGATCGCCGGGCCGCCGCCACGATAAGGAATGTGGTTGATATCGACCCTGGCCATCTTCTTGAACAGCTCGCCGGCCAGGTGCGCCGAAGTGCCGGCGCCTTGCGAGGCGTAATTGAGCTTGCCGGGCCTGGCCCTGGCGGCTGCGATCAAGTCCTGCACGGTCTTGATGGGGCTGTCCGGCTTCACCACCAGCACATTGGGGGAGCGGCCCACCAGCATGACGGGCGCGAATGCCTTGTCCGTATCGAACGGCAGCTTCCTGTGCAGGCTCGGATTGACCGCGTGGGCGATCGTCGCCATCACCAGCGTGTAGCCGTCGGGCGCGCTCTTGGCTACCGCATCGGTGCCGATGATGGTGCTGCCGCCCGGCTTGTTGTCGACAATGACTGGCTGGCCCAGGTCCTCGCCCATGGTGATGCCCATCGCCCGCGCCAGGTGGTCGGTACCGCCGCCGGGGGCGAACGGCACCACCATGCGGATCGGCTTGTCGGGGAAGGCTGCAAGCGCCGGCAACGGCGCTGCCGCGGCCATGAGGAACGGGATGGCTGCCTTGGCAAGCCGGCGGAACAATCCGGTGCAGAACGGATGCATGTTTGTCTCCTGGAACAAGTCGGAACACCGCGGCCACCAGGCTTTGTGCACCGGGCGCGTTTGTTTCTTTGTTGGAGACAGCTTAGGCCTTGCCAGGCGATTCCACACCCCTCGAATTCCACTGTATGGAATTCAAGCGGACAAGGAAATGCTGACTGATTGGCTGAAACCGGTGGCGTCAGCCCGCCGGATTTTCGTAGCGACAACGGGGAAAGCCGGTAATCAATGAAAATCCCGACTCCCCACCATCAACCTCCCCAGCATCGGACTCAGATCCACCAGCTCCCTGGCCACCAGGTGCTGTATGTCCCCCCTGGCATCTCAGGTCAGGAGCTCTGGCACGGAACGCGTCGCTGCGCTCGCTTGGCGCTATCGCCGCGCCCGCCTGTTTGCTCCCCTCTCCCGCTTGCGGGAGAGGGGCCCGGGGGAGAGGGCCGGAGCCTCCAGTGAGAACCTTCACACCATGCGCCGCTCTTCGTTAGACCACCAAGAAATCCGATGACGGAGACCCACCCAGCTCGCGCTCGAACTGCAGACGTAGAAATGCGCAAGCGCGGCCTGCTATGTCAAAATTCGTTTCCGATTGGTCAGTCTCATTGACCGGTTAAGTGCGGGTGTTTGTGTAGGAAACCGGAATTAGCTGGACTACAGATCAGTTTGCTGGACTGGAAATCCGGAATTAGCTGGACCGCCGTGCAGTTCTCGCCGACGCTGAGCCGTGATCTGTAGCTGAGTTCGCCCCTTTGCTCACTGGGCGTGGCTCAAGAAGTCGGCGAAGTGGCCGTCAATACGGGACTCCATTCCGTGTCCTCGCCATGCGTTACATCCCGATCCGCGACCAGCACCTAACTATCCTCGCCCGCAACCGCGATGCCTGGCGGGTTCGGGCGGAACGACTTGACGTCGAAGATCTCATTCGGGCATGCGTTCCGAATGCCGCCACTTGCGATCCAAGCATTGTGGCCGACGCGATCCGGGAGCGGTTCGATAGCTTCGACGACGGCACTCCGACATGGCGGCTGTCGTCGCAAGAGCGATAAGAAGCCGGCCCAGGCGGATCCAGCGCCGAGGTTCGGCGTGCCATGGAGGACCGTTGTCGGCCAGCTACCGACGTAGGTTCCGGCCGAACCGAGTTATACAACCGTCGCTTACCTAACTGATAGCGGACTTCGGCACGACGAGGCTTGCCGATAGAAGATTGCTGTTGCCCGATGTCCGTACTTTAGGAATGACGGGCAGGAGCGCACGCTTTTGATGACCATCGCCCACGGGGCCGGTCCGCACGGTAAGCCGGGGAGCATGGAATGATCCGCGTTGACCGGCCTGAAAGGGATCAGCGTGCGCGCGATGGTCCGACAGGTCGGCTTTTCAATGACAGCCTACCGCGCGACCGTGGCCAGCATCGGCGCTCAGGCTTGCGAGGCAGTATCCGGCAAGGTCAGCACACCGCGCGCCTGCAAGGCTCGCAGTTGCGCCTCGCTCAATTCCAGCAGCTGCTGCAGCATCGCCCGGGTGCTCTCGCCCAGTGTCGGCGGGGCGTACCGGATCGGCAGGCGTTGGCCGTCGAGCCGATACGGCGGCGCGAACACGTACGTGTTCCCCGCCACAGGATGCGGCATCTCGCGCAGCAGCTCGCCACGGCGCGTGCGTTCGCTGGTCAGTGCTTCATGCAATCCCGCCACCTTGCCGCATGGAATACCGCAGGCGGACATGCGTTCCAGCAGCACTTCACGGGGGAAGCCGCGAATCACATCGACGATCAGCGGTGTCAGGGTCTCGCGGTTCCTTGCCCGCTCTACGTTGGTGGCGTAGCGCGGATCCTCGACGATGTCCGGGCGCTCCACGACCTGCCGGCAGAATTTCTCGAACTGAGAGTTGTTGCCCACGGCTATGATCAGCGGCGCATCGGCGGCATCGAACATGCCATACGGCACGATCGAAGGATGCGCATTGCCAAAGCGCGCGGGGTCACGCCCGAGCAACATCGCGTCGAGACCGTAATACCCCGTGACCATCACCCCACAGTCATACAGCGCCATCTCAATCATCTGGCCGTTGCCGGTGCGCTCGCGCCGGAACAGGGCAGCTAGCACCGCCTGGGCCGCGTACATGCCCGTCATCAGGTCCACCACCGCCACGCCAAACTTAAGCGGCGACTGGGTCGCCTCGCCATTCAATGCCATCAGGCCGGCTTCCGCCTGAATCACAAGGTCGTAGCCTGGCCGGGCAGCTTCGGGACCGCTGGTATCGTAACCCGACACCGCACAGTAGATCAGGTCCGGCTTGATCGCCTTGAGCTGCGCGTAGCCGAGCCCCAGCTTCTCAGCACCGCCGGTCTTGAAATTATGGATAACTACGTCGCATTGCGGCAGCAAGTCGTGGACGATCTTCAGCCCATCGGGGCTTTGCAGATCCAGAGTGACCGACCGCTTGTTTCGATTCATGCTGTTGTAGTAGGTCGTCTCAGTCTCGCCCACGCGCATGCCCCAGTCCCGCGTATCGTCGCCGCGACCGGGGTGTTCGACCTTGATTACTTCCGCTCCAAAATCGGCGAGCACCTGGCCGCACAGGGGCCCGGCAAATACACGCGACAGGTCGAGCACCCGTACCCCTTCCAGGGGAAGATTCATACATTCGATAGCTTCCATATCCGTTCTTCTACGTCACAGGAGGTCCAACACGTCCCCGCCAGCGGCAAGCCGCTGGCGGCGAGGCTGCGTTTCTCAGTCCAGGGTGACGCCAGTATCGGCCGTCAGCTTCAGCACCACTGGCAACAACGCCTTGTAAGTAGCGTCGGCCTGATTGGGCAAGTTCCCGATCGGCTCCGCCCCCATACCTTCAATCTGCGCATTCAAGGGTTCGCTGTTGACGAGTTTTGAGACTTCCTTACCGAGCCGGTCAACTATCGCCTGCGGCGTCTTGGCCGGCGCGAGGAGCGTCATTGGTGACACCACCTGATATGCCGGATCGGCATAGCCCGCCTCGGCGAACGTCGGAACGTTCGGCAAACGCTTCGCCCGATGCGGCCCTGTCACGGCGAGTGGGCGTAGCTTGCCGCTTGCGAAGTACGGCTGCAGCGTGGTGACGGTACCCACGGTGACGTTGATCTGTCCGGCCAGCAGGTCCGTGGTCATCGGACTTTCACCCTTGTATGGCACGTGCAGGATGTCAATGCCATAGGTCTTTGCCATATACGTCTGGATTGTATGGGGTACCGTGCCCGGCCCCCATGAACCCATGCGCAGCTTGCCTGGGCTTTTCTTGCCGTAGGCAATCAGCTCGGCCACGGTCTTCGCGGGCACGGACGGATTGACAGCCAGCACCGTGCGCGCCATGGCGATGTCAGAGACCGGGCGCAGATCGGTTCGCGGATCGTAAGGCAGGTTCTTGTAGAGCGCGATATTGGCCGTGATCGGGGCGGGCGTGGAAAGCAGCAAGGTGTAGCCGTCTGCCGGCGCCTTCGCGACCATGCTGGTACCGATGATGCCGCCCGCGCCGCTCCTGTTCTCGACCACGACAGGCTGCCCAAGGCGCTGGCTCAGCCCCTGTGCCAGTGCTCGCGCGAGAATGTCTGTCAGGCCGCCGGCGGCGTAAGCCACCACCAGCCGCACCGGCTTGTCGGGGTAAGTGCTTTCCGCATGTCCGTAGCCGGACTGCGCAGCCAGGAAGGCAAGTGCGATGGCCGCGCAGACCGCCTGGCGTCGGCGCCGGAATGGGGTGGGCAGGTTCATGGTGTCGTCTCCTCGTTTATCTGCTCTGATGGCAGGCGTCAGTGTTCGAATTGAATGACCGAACGCGCCAGTTCACCGCGGCGAAGCTCGTCGAAGGCCTCGTTGATCTGCGCCAGCGTCATGCGCCGCGAGATCAGCTCATCCAACTTCAGCTTGCCGGCCAGGTAAAAGTCCACCAGCCGGGGCATGTCGACAGGGAAGCGGTTCGATCCCATCATCGATCCCTGGATGCGCTTTTCCGCCAGAAAATCCGTGCCCTTGAGCTCGATCTTGACGCCGGGTGGAATCATGCCGATCACGGTCGCGGTGCCGCCCCTGCGCAGCATTGCGAACGCTTGTTCGGTCGTCTGCTTAAGCCCGATCGCCTCGAAGGCATGATGCACGCCGCCACGCGTCAGCTCGCGCACGCCGTCGACCGCATTGGTCGCGCTGGCGTCGATGACGTCAGTTGCGCCGAACTCCCGTGCGAGCGCCAGCTTGCCCGGCATCCTGTCGATCGCGATGATCCGGCCGGCTCCGGCGATCTGCGCCGCGTTGATGGTCGCCAGGCCGATGCCGCCACAGCCGATCACGGCCACGGTTTCGCCGGGCCGGACCTTGGCGGTGTGCGAGACCGCGCCGAATCCCGTGGTCACCGCGCAGCCGATAAGGGCAGCGCGGTCGAGCGGCATGTCGGGCCGGACGGCGACCAGCGCGTGCTCGTGGATTAGCATCTGCTCGGCGAACGCGGAGAGGTTGGCAAACTGGCGCATCACGCCGCCTGGGGGAGCCATCAGGCGTGGCTCTTCGTCATCGGAACGACGCGTGTCGGGCGCGATACATAGCGACAGGTGCCCGGTCAGGCAATGCTCGCAATGTCCACAGTAGGCCGACAGGCAGGTGATGACGTGGTCACCGGGCTTAACTGTGCGCACTTCCGAGCCCACCTGCTCGACCACGCCGGCGGCTTCATGCCCGAGCACCACCGGCAAGGGATGCGGGTAGGCCCCATCGACAAAGTGCAGGTCGGAATGGCAGACGCCGACGGCCGCCGTCCGTACCAGGACTTCGCGCGGACCCGGCTTCGCGATGGCCACTTCCTCGATCACGAGCGGCGTCTTAGGCGCGTGCAAAACTGCTGCTTTCATCTATCTATCCTTCGGTTGATGTGAGGTGAACTTTGCGCGGGCGTGGCCGTCACTTACGGCTCGATGACATTGAACTGATGATCGAAAGTATCGAGCGTGCCGAGCAGTGCTGAGAACTGTTGCGGATCGCCATCGACACGGATGCGACCTTCTGCCAGTGCGTTGGGGAAGTCGGTCTTGCGCAAGAGGATCGCGTCCAGCGTCGCGCGCTCCATGCTGACGGTGGCCAACGCCGCATCCGGCCGCCGGTCGTTGCGCACGGTGAGCGCGCTGTTCTCGAGGTTGAGCGAGTAGCCGCGGCCGGTGTCGGTCATGACCCAGTCCAGCCGCAGCTGCAGGCCTTCCGCCTGCTCGCCGTTGATGCGCACCGCGAGGTAGTCGAAGAACATCTCGTCGGTCATGGCGCGCACCATGTCGCTGCCGCGCGCGGTCTTGATCTCCACCGCCTTGGCACCGATGCGCAGCTCGCGCGCGCCGAGCAGGAAGGCGTTGCGCCAGGTGGCGGACTCCGCCTGGAATCCCATCTGCTCCATGGCTGCCGCGCCGAGCTCGCGCGCTTCTGTGTGACCCGGGTCGGAGAACACGACGTGGTTCATGACCTGTGCGACCCAGCGGTAGTGGCCTCTCTCAAAGTCGTCGCGCGCACGAGCGACCACGGCGTCGGCACCTCCCATGTACTCGACGTACTTCGTACCAGCCGCCTCGGGCGGCAACGCATGCAGGTTGGCCGGGTTGCCGTCATACCAGCTCAGGTAGTGCTGGTAGACCGCCTTGACGTTGTGCGACAGCGTGCCGTAATAGCCGCGCGCATGCCATTGGCGATGCAGGCTGTCGGGCAGGCGCAGAGTCTCGGCAATCTCGCTTGCCGTCATGCCGTGATTCATCAGCCGTACGGTCTGGTCATGGATGTACTTGTAAAGGTCACGCTGCTGGGCCAGGTATTCCGACAGCCGGGCGGTGCCCCATGCGGGCCAGTGGTGCTGCGCGAATGCCACGTCGGCGTGTGGTGCATAGCGTTCGAGCGCGCGGTCGAGGTAGTGCGACCACAGCCTGGCATTGCGCACCTGGGCGCCGCGCAGGGGGCAGAGATTGTGCAGGGTGCGCGTCGCGTTCTCGGCAAGGTTCAGTGCGCGCAGCTGCGGAAAGAAGAAGTGCATCTCCGCCGGCGCCTCGCTCTCTGGCGTGAGCTGGAAGACGATCTCGACGCCATCAATCGTGTGCGTTTCCGCCTCCTGGGAGATCAACCAGGTGGGCGGGATCAGCGTGATGGTGCCGCGTCCCACGTTCTTGCCGAGGCCGCTGTCGATCTGGCAGCAGGCATTGCTTGCGAGCGTGAACCCGAACTGAAACTGCGCGCGCCGCCCCATCGCTGGCCCGGCGATCACGTTCTCCGAAACGGCGTGCTCCATAAAGCCTGCTGGCGCAATGACGTGCACCTTGCCCGCCCGGACATCCGCTTCGGACACCACGCCCTTGACCCCGCCAAAGTGATCCGAATGGCTGTGGCTATAGATCACTGCGACCACCGGCTTGCGCGGGCGATGCTCGAGGTACAGGTTCAGCGCCACCGCGGCGCTTTCCGAGCAAGTCAGCGGATCGATGATGATCAGCCCACGGTCCCCTTCGATGATCGTCATGTTGGCGAGGTCGAAGCCACGCACCTGATAGATGCGGTCGCAGACCTTGAACAGACCATGGTGCAGGTTGAGCCGTGCCTGCCGCCACAGGCTCGGATGCGCCGTGTCAGGCGCCTGCTCCGGCTGCAGGAAGCCGTAGTCGGCGAGGCTCCACACCAGGCGGCCATAGTCATCGCGAACCTCCGCGTCGGGCACGGTGGCAATGAAGCCGCGACTCGCCTCCTCTTCGTCCAGTCCATCCTCAACGGGCAAGTCTTCCAGTGCCCGGAACTGGGCGGCCCGCGTCGGGCCGGATGCCATGTTTTGCATAGGTCTCCGCTTTGTGTCGTGAATGCGCGCCGCCGAGCCAGGCTGGCCTTCGCATGCGGCAAGTGCCGACGGCGTGCGATGACCGAAGTAAAGCACGTGCTTTAATCAAAGTAAAGCACTTGATTTAATTTTGGCATCTGTCTAAGCTCTCCCTGCCCGGCAACCGGGGCCGGCGTCGGATTTCCCCGTGCTGTTCCCCCATGCCAGCGATGACTTCATTTGCCAAGGTTGAACCGATGAAACAAGCAACTGCCCGTGTGCGCCAAAAGTCCGGGCCGGCGGAAGCGGCCGAGGCGTCGGCCTCGGCGAACAGCTCGGATTTGCTGCTCTTCACGGCAGAGCGCCTCTATGCGGAAAAGGGCATCGACGCGGTGTCGATGCGCGAGATTTCCCGCGAGGCCGAGCAGAAGAACACCTCCGCGCTGCACTACCACTTCGGCTCAAAGGAAGCGCTGATCCGCGCCATCCTGCAGCGGCGCATGCAGGAATTCGACGAACTGCGCAATGTGTTCCTGAATGAGGCCTTGCAGCGAGACCCGCAGCCGAGCGTGCGCACAGCCGTCGAGGCGCTGGTCAGGCCGATGGCCACGGGGCTGAACGAGCCCGGCAAGGGGAATTACTACAATCGCTTCCTCGCGGCCGCGCAGATGCACCCCGATGTAGACATCGTCGCGTTCACCAGTGACGAGACCAATCGCGGCTTCCGCCGCGCCCAGGCGTTACTGGAGACGGCGCTGTCCGGCTTGCCGGCCAGCCTGGTCAGGCAGCGATACCTGTCCGGCCTGGCCTTCATCATCTTCAGCCTTGCAGATTTCGAGCGCATCAAGGCCAGACGCGGGCGCCAGAACCGCGGCTTCGACATGACCCGTGCCGTCGAGAACCTGATCGACATGGTCGTCGGCGCCGTGCAAGCACCCGTGTCGGAGCGCGTGCTCGCCCGCCTGCGCGAGAACGGCAACTCCTAAGCATCTTTCACGCGGAACACCCCCGGCGTCGCGCCAACGCGGCAACGCCGCGGAAGCGCGTGCCCGGAATTCTCACAACGGAAGCAATAGACCATGCAACAGCGAGACAACCTTTTCATCCATGGCAAGTGGGTGGCTCCCCACGGCACTGGCCGGATCGACGTGATCCATGCCGCGAACGAAACCGTGATGGGCCGCATTCCCGAAGGGACGCAGCGCGATGCGGAGGACGCCATCCTGGCGGCTCGTGCGGCGTTCGACGGCTGGGCGGCGACGCCTGCGGCGCAGCGCGCGGCGTTGCTCGTCAGAGTCGCCGAAGGGCTCAAAGAACGCAGCGAGGAACTGGCGCAACTGATCGCGGGCGAGGTCGGCATGCCGATCAAGCTCGCCCGGGCGATCCAGGTGGGCGGCCCGATCCATAACTGGTTGCAGGCTGCCAAGCTGCTGGAAAGTCTCCATTTCGAGGACGAAGTCGGCAACTCGCTGGTGATACGCGAACCGGTCGGCGTGGTCGCGGCGATCACCCCGTGGAACTATCCGCTGCACCAGATCACGCTGAAGGTATGCGCCGCGCTAGCCGCCGGCTGCACCGTCGTGCTGAAGCCATCGGAAGTGGCACCGCTGAATGCCTTCGTGCTTGCCGAAGTGATCGAGGACGCCGGCTTGCCTGCTGGCGTGTTCAACCTGGTGACGGGCTATGGACCAGTGGTGGGCGAAGTGCTGGCCAGTCACCCGGAGGTGGACATGGTGTCGTTCACCGGCTCCACCGGCGCCGGCAAGCGCGTGTCCGAGCTCGCGGCGCGTACGGTCAAGCGCGTGGCGCTGGAATTGGGGGGCAAGTCGGCCTCAATCATTCTGGACGATGCGGACCTGCCGTCGGCAGTCAAGGGAACGATCAGCGCGTGCTTCCTTAACTCGGGCCAGACCTGCTCCGCTCACACCCGCATGCTGGTTCCGCGCGACCGCTACGACGAAATCAGGGCGATCGTGAAGCAGGTTGTGGCCGGCTACACGCCGGGCGACCCGATGGAGCCATCCACGCGGCTCGGGCCGCTGATCTCCGCCACGCAACGCGAGCGCGTGCGGGCCTATATCCGACGCGGCGTCGAGGAAGGCGCAGAACTGATTTCCGGGGGGGCGGACGCACCGGCGGGCCTCGACAAGGGTTTCTACGTCAGGCCGACCGTGCTGGGCAATGTGGATCCAAAGGCAACCGTGGCGCAAGAGGAAATTTTTGGTCCGGTGCTTTCGATCCTCTGCTACGACAACGAGGATGACGCGGTGCGTATCGCCAACGACAGCCTCTACGGACTGGGTGGAGGGGTCTGGTCTGGGGATGACGCGCGCGCACTCCGCCTCGCTCGACGCATCCGCACGGGCCAGGTAGACATCAACGGTGGCCCTTTCAATATGGCCGCGCCATTCGGTGGCTATAAGCAGTCCGGCAACGGCCGCGAAGGCGGCCGGTACGGCCTGGAAGAGTTTCTGGAATACAAGGCTTTGCAGTTGAGGAAGCCTGCGGCCCCCTGAAACCCGGCTAGGGTATTTCCCCATGCGGCATCGCCTTGACTCTTGCCTGTCGGTCAACGATATTGGGAATACGGAATCCGTATTTCGATTTACAAGAAACCGACCGAAGACAGGAGACAACGATGGGAGTACGCCTCAAGATGGGCGCGGCGATGGTCTGTTTGCTCGCGCTCGGCGCGGGTGCGCAGACCGCTCCGCAAACGGTGCGCATCCAGACCTATGCGGGTTCAACCGGGCCTCTGCAAGCGGTGGTGGCTTCCGCCAAGGGCTTCTGCGGCAAGCACGGTATCGAATGTGAGCTCAAGGTTCTGAATTCGGGCCCGCTCGGCATGCAGACGCTGGTGGGCAAGACCATCGACGTGGCCATGCCGGAAATCAACGCAGCCATTGCCAGCGCGGCCGGCGGTGCCGATGTGCAATTGCTGAGTGGCTCCGTGGCCCGGCCCATCTTTACGCTGGTGGCCCGCAGCGACGTCAAGCTGCCGAACCTCGCCAAGGGCTACCCCGCCGTCATGCACGATCTGAAAGGCATGAAGATTGGCGTCACTGCGCGCGGTGCCGGCAGCGAGCTGCAACTGGTCCAGCTACTGCGCAGTGCCGGCATGTCGGCTGCCGACGTGACCATGGTGCCCGTGGGTGGCCCGGGCACCGCCTATGCCGCACTGGTGACAGGCAAACAGGTCGACGCCCTGATGATGTTCCAGCCAGTGAAGACGCTCTGCGCCATCAGCCGCAACTGCGTCAAGGTAGTCGATCCGGCAGCGGGCGAAGGACCTGCCGATGTGCTGGCGCAGGACGGCGCTTCCACGCCGTTCGTCGCGCGACGTGAGTGGATCGAAGCCAACCCCAGGCTTGTCACGGCGCTGCTCGCGGCTTTCGCCGATGCCGAGGCATGGGCGAAGAAGCCTGAAAACTTCGAGGAACTGGTCCGCATCTATGAACCCATTACCCCCCTCAAGGTACCTGACGCGGATGCGATCCGACGCAGCTGGCTCAAGGACTCGCTGGCTGTTTACAGCTTGAACCTGAAGCGCAGCGCAGTCCAGGCCGCGATACGGCAGGCCGAGGCCGACAAGCTGATCACACGGCACGTCGATGTCGCGCGTTTCGTTTCCAGCCATGCTCCGCAGTGAGGCATCCATGCAGCGATCCGCCCTGAATACCGCCTCGGTTTCCACTCCGCCTGCCCCATCCTCTTCCGCCATGCCGCAGCGCCGTGCAAATCGCGACGCCGCGCCGCTGAGCCCGGACGGCTTGGCTATCCGCTTTGACGGCGTCACGGTCCGCTTCCGGCCCGACGTGCAAGCGCTCGCGGACATCAACCTTCACATCCGGACGGGCGAGTTCGTTTCCATTGTGGGCCCCAGCGGCTGCGGAAAGACTACGCTACTGAACTACGTGGCGGGCCTGGTCCCGACCATCCATCTCGATGGAACGGTGCTGGTGCATGGGCAAGCGCCTGTCACGGGACATCGCGCCCTGGCGTACATGCTTGCCAGAGATGCCCTGTGCCCATGGCGGACGGCGCTCGGCAATGCCGAACTGGGCTGCGAAGTACGCGGGATGGCCAAAGCCGAACGCCGCGACCGCGCCGCGTATTATCTGGATAAGGTCGGACTTGGCGCCTTCGCCAACAGTTTCCCGTCCGCACTCTCGCACGGCATGCGTCAACGGGTGGCGCTGGCACGTACTTTCGCCATGGATTCATCGATTCTGCTGATGGACGAGCCCTTTGGCGCGCTGGATGCCCAGACCAAGCTGCAACTGGAAGACCTGCTGCTTTCACTCTGGGAAAAGGAACAGCGAACCATTCTCTTCATCACCCATGACCTGAGCGAAGCGGTATCCATGTCAGACCGCGTAGTCGTCATGAGTGCCCGGCCCGGACGCATCATTGCCGACGTCCCCATCGACCTGGCAAGACCGCGGTCAGTGCGCGCCTTGCAGAAGGATCCCGCCTACCACCAACTCTATTCCCAGGTCTGGGAAAAGCTCGAGGAGGGCCTGAAACATGAGTGAATCGAAACAACACCGCTGGGGCATCACGCTTTCCAGGATCGCCGTGGTCGCCGGGCTGTTTGGTCTCTGGGAATTGGCCGCCACTCGCAACTGGATCGATCCTGTCCTGATTGGAACGCCGCACTTGATGGTTGCATATCTTTGGGACGGTCTGTTCGTCAGCCGCCAATTGCTGGCCGATCTGGGCTGGACGCTGCTCGGCATGGCACTGGCCTTCCTGCTTGGCAGCAGCGCGGGCATTCTAACCGGCATGCTCTTCGTCTCGCGTCCGAGGCTGGAAGCGGTACTCGACCCGATCCTATCGGCAATCAACGCCATGCCCAGGATCGCGCTGGCGCCGCTGTTCCTGATCTGGTTCGGCCTCGGCCTGGGATCCAAAGTCGCTGTGGGCTTCAGTCTCAGCTATTTCATTGTCCTGTCGAGCACGATTGCCGGCGGGCGGGGTGTGAGCCAGGATCACCTGACACTTGCACGTACCCTTGGCACCAGCGGCACGCAGCTATTCCGTACCTTCACGCTGCCCAGCGCGGTGCCGGTGCTGTTTTCCGGTCTGAGACTGGCCCTGATCTATTCACTGCTCGGCGTCGTCGGCGCCGAAGTGATTGCATCGGAGCATGGACTAGGGCAACAGCTTTCCCTGCTGGCCGCGAATTTCAACACCAGTGGTGTGTTCGGTGTGCTGATCCTGCTTTCGCTGATCGGCGTTGGCTTGATGAGCGCCACATCCTGGATCGAATCACACCTGCTGCGGTGGCGTTGATGGATAGCGTAAAGGCAATGGGTAGGAATTTGGCATACTAACGAAAATCGATCCAAACTATGCGGCAACCATGACCAAGAACGTACCGGCCACCCTTCCCGCACGCGAAGCACGAGCGAGTATCCGCCCCGCCCGGCAAGCGCGCAGCGAGCAAAGCCTGCAGAAGATGCTGGCCGCCGGCCGGGCGCTGATCGAGGAGAAGGGCAATCTCGACGATCTGTCCATCACCGAGTTGACTGCGCAGGCCGGTACGTCCGTCGGCGCTTTCTACCGCCGCTTCGAAAACAAGGAAGCCTTCTTCGCGGTGGTCCAGGAAGCTGTGCTCGAGGAGATACGGGAAACCATGCAGCATGCCGTGACCACGGAAGCGGTCTGGCATGACGGACCAGCCACGGCCATTGCCGATCGCATGATGGAATTGTATGTCCGGAATTTCCAGGAGAACCGCGGCCTCTTCCATGCTTCGCTGCTTCATTTGCCGGCCAGGGAGACAACGTGGAGTCCGGTGCGCGAGTCAAACGTACACGCAATGAACGTGATGCTGCCGTTGCTGATTGCCCATATGCCCGCTGCCAAAGGCGTCGACTGGGATTTCGAGGCCCGCGTTGCGATGCAGACAATCGTCGGAATGCTGGTGAACATCATCCTGAATGATCCTGGCCCTCTGCATTTGCATGACAAGCACTTCGCTGCACAGGTCAAGCGACAGTTTCGCCGCACGCTTGGTTTGCCGACCCACTGATTTTTTTGTCGTTTAACCAGAATAGAAATTCCTATTTCGTTTATTGAATGAAGGGAGTCTGAGATGTCGAATCCGCTGCAAGCAAAAAGCGCGGCGCAGGCAACGCTGCGCATCAAGCCCGTCACCCCATTTCTGGGGGCGGAGGTCGAGGGCATTGACCTGAGCTGCCAGCTCGATGCGCAAGCGCGCGAGCAGATCCGGCTAGCCCTGCTTGAGCATGAGGTACTGGTGTTCCGCGGCCAGAATCTGACGCTCGACCAGTATGTAGTGTTCGGCCAGATCTTCGGGGAAGTCCAGGCATCGGCCAAGTCGTTCTTCGACAAGCACGACAGCCATCCCTTCGTCGAGGTTCTGGAGAACGACGCGCAGCGCCCACCCAGCATCAACGTCTGGCATTCCGACATCACCTGGCAGAAGGAACCCCCGCTGGGCTCCTGCAACTATGTGCGGGCGCTGCCCGAAGTTGGCGGCGACACGATGTGGGCGAGCATGACCGCGGCCTATGACAGGTTGTCGCCGTCCATGCAGGCCTATCTCGCCGACAAGCAGGCCGTCCATACCTGGGAAAAGAGCGGCTTTACCGAATACCTGCAGAGCAAGGGTCGCGAGCAATACCATGCGGCCCAGGCGAAGTACCCGCCCGTGGTGCACCCGGTCATCCGGACCCATCCCGAAACAGGAAAGAAGATCGTCTATGTCAACGAGACATTCACCTCCCACATCGTCGGGCTGTCGCGCGAAGAGAGCGAGGCAATCCTGGGCTACCTCTACCAGCTGCCCCGCTTGCCGGAGCTGCAGGTGCGCTTCCGTTGGGAGAAGGACTCCATCGTGGTCTGGGATAACCGCTCCACCCAGCACTACGCCGTCGCGGATTACTTTCCCCATCATCGCAAGCTGTTCCGCATGACCATTGGCGGCGACGCGCCATTCTGAACTGCACCGCCAAGCCAGGACAAAAACCATGGAGACAAGCATCTTGAACCACGACCAGTTCTATATTGGCGGGCGCTGGATGACGCCCGGCACCCGGGCCCGCGCGCAGGTCCGCAATCCTGCTACAGAGGAACCGATTGGCGAAGTCCTCCTCGGCAATGCCGGGGATGCCGACCTGGCCGTGCGCGCGGCGCGCGCCGCCTTCGAAGGCTGGGCCGCCACGCCCGCAGCCGAGCGTGCCGCCGTGCTGCTGCGGATCCATGAGGAATTGCAAGCCCGCTCAGAAGAGATTGCTCGCCTGGTCAGCCAGGAAGTTGGCACACCCATCATGCTGTCGCGGATAGCGCAGGCCGCCTTGCCGATCGCCAGCTTCGGCGTCGCAGCACAGCTCCTGCAGGATTTTCCGTTCCACCATCGCATCGGCCATTCCGAGATCGTACGGGAGCCGGTTGGCGTCGTCGCCTGCATCACCCCCTGGAACTATCCGCTGCACCAGATAGCGGCAAAAGTCGCGCCGGCACTGGCCGCCGGCTGCACGGTGGTGGTCAAGCCCTCGGAAGTGGCGCCTCTGAATGCCTACCTTCTCGCCGAAGTCATGCACGAGGCAGGACTGCCTGCCGGCGTCTTCAACCTGCTGACCGGACTGGGAGAGGAAGTGGGCGAGGCACTGGCAGCGCACCCGGAAGTCGACATGGTGTCCTTCACCGGCTCGACGCTGGCCGGCCGCCGCGTCAGCGCGCTGGCAGCCCAGACTGTCAAGCGCGTGGCGCTCGAACTTGGCGGCAAATCGGCTGCCATCGTACTGGACGACGCCGATTTCGCTGTGGCGATTCCTGGCGTGATTCAAGCTTGCTACCTGAACTCCGGCCAGACTTGCAGCGCCCACACGCGCTTGCTGGTTTCCCGCAGGCGCTATGACGAGGCAGCCGCCATCGCGGCGCAAACCGCCAATGCCCTGACCCTCGGTGATCCACTGGACGAATCGACCCAGCTCGGCCCGGTGGTGTCGGATGTCCAACGCAACCGAGTCCGCAGCCATATCCGCCAGGGCCTGGAGGAAGGCGCCATCCTGCTCACCGGCGGAGCAGAGGAGCCATCCCATCTTCCGCGAGGCTACTTTGTGCAACCCACGGTCTTCGGCAACGTGCATCCCGGCATGACCATTGCCCGGGAAGAGATCTTCGGGCCAGTACTATCGATTTTGCCGGTCGAGGACGAGGATGACGCCGTGCGCATCGCCAATGACAGCATCTACGGGCTTGGCGGGGGTGTCTGGTCGGGCGACGGCGCGCGGGCACGGCGCGTAGCTGGCCGCATGCGCACCGGCCAGGTCGATATCAATGGTGGCACGTTCAACTTGCTCGCGCCTTTCGGCGGCTACAAGCAATCCGGCAACGGCCGCGAGTTGGGCCGGGCCGGCCTGGAAGAGTTTCTCGAATACAAGGCGATTCAATTGCCGAACGCGTGAATGACCCGGCCTGGCCGGATCGCAATTTCCTGGAGGAGCAATCATGTTCGGATCCATGATGGAGCGCCCGCTGCTGGTGTCTGCGCTACTCGAACACGCCGAGCGGCAGTTCGGTGACACAGAGATCGTATCGCGCGAGACGAACGGGGGCCTACACCGCTACACATTTCGCGACATGGCGTCGCGCGCGCGGCGTCTGGCTCGTGCCCTTGCCGGCCTGGGCGTCGCGCACGGCGCGCGCGTGGCCACACTGGCATGGAATAATCATCGGCATATAGAGGCCTACTTTGCCGTGTCGGGAAGCGGCGCGGTCCTACATACCTGCAATCCGCGCTTGCATCCTGACCAGTTGGCCTACATCCTCAACCACGCAGAGGATGAGGTGTTGCTGTTCGACAGCTCGTTTCGCCCACTGGTCGAAGCGGTCGCGGCACGATGCCCGACGATCCGCCATTACATCCTGCTTTCCGGCGATCTCGCCACGCCGGACTCAAGCGTATTGCCCGGCTCGTGCCTGTATGAGGACCTGCTGGCAGGCTGCGACGATAGCTTTGCGTGGCCGGAATTCGATGAACGCACCGCAAGCTCGCTGTGCTACACGTCGGGCACGACGGGCAACCCCAAGGGCGTGCTCTATACACATCGATCAACCATCCTGCACAGCATGGCATTGAGCCTGCCCGATACGCTTTCGCTGTCGGCCCTTGACTGCATGCTGCCCGTTGTTCCAATGTTCCATGTCAATGCCTGGGGCATTCCGTACGCAGCTGCAATGAACGGCTGCAAGCTGGTTCTTCCCGGGCCCCTGCTGGACGGCGGCAGCCTGTTCGAACTGATGGAGAGTGAGGGCGTGACCTGCAGCGCTGGGGTCCCCACAATCTGGCTCAGCTTGCTGCAGCATATGGAGCGCCACAGTGTCACCCCGTCGTCCATGAAGCGCACCGTGGTCGGCGGCTCCGCGATGCCCGAATCAATGATCCGCGCATTCACGGAGCGCTTCGGCGTAGAGATAAGGCATGCCTGGGGCATGACCGAGACCAGTCCACTCGGCACGCAAGGATCCTTGCTGGCCAAGCATGCGGGCCTGCCCACCGCACAGCAATGCGCGCAACGTGCCAAGCAGGGTCGTGCGGTGTTCGGCGTGGAGATGCAGATCGTCGATGCGCATGGCAAAGTCCTGCCGCGCGATGGCAAGGCGATGGGCGAACTGATGGTGCGGGGCCCGTGGATAGCCTCGGGATACTACAAGGCAGAGAGGGATGTGTTGCGGGACGGCTGGTTTCCGACCGGGGATATCGCAACCATCGACGCTGACGGCTACATGCAGATTACCGACCGCGCTAAAGACGTCATCAAGTCCGGGGGAGAGTGGATCAGCTCGATCGACCTGGAAAATGCTGCCGCGGCACACCCGGCGGTGCTGATGACGGCGGTGATTGCTGCCAGCCATCCGAAGTGGGACGAACGCCCTGTGATGTGCATAGTCAAGAAGCCTGGCTGTACCCTGGACAAGACTGAGATCTTGGCCCACTTGGCGGAGAAGGTTCCGAAATGGTGGCTTCCGGACGAAGTATTCTTTCTCGATCAGCTTCCGCTTGGTGGCACTGGAAAGGTACAGAAAATGGATTTGCGTCGCAAATACAGCGATGCCCTGCGTGACGCGGCAGCCTGACGCGATCCAGTATCCACCGATCTCGAACGATCCAGTAACCGATAACCATCCAAAAGCGGTCAAATCGCCGACCGCTGGACCAGCGTCCGGGGTGGGTCGGCAAGAGCCGCAGAGCAACCGGGTGATGAGCCCTGCAACGAGAAGTGCGCAAAAAGGCCCTCGCGCCGCAGTCCGGCTAATTCGCGCTTCTCGTCATGGCAGTCCAGCTATTTCCGAGTCCAAGACCGCGAAGCGGCGACGGAATTAGATGTTAAGTCATTGATTTTTCGGGAAACGCAGTCCAGCGAATTCTGGTTCCTCACAGTTTGAGAATGGTTCGTCGCCGAGACAACGGCGACCAGGTTTAGCAGCCTGTCGAACACTCATCGAAGAGGGTTGCGCATTCGGCCTTCTTCGGCATGCCTTCGCACGCCCTTTGCTCAATGGGCGAGCCTTGGCTAGGGGAGCCTTTGGGCTCGCCGGTTTCCGAGTGTCCCGGTCTGCTAACCCTGCCCTGTGCTCGCCCACCCGATTAGCAGCGGACGGCGAGCCTCCATCTCTAACTCGGAGGTTGCCATGCAAAGCACCAGCCGGGCTCCACAAGAGCCAACCCTCATCCAAGACCAAGCCGAGCTTGCGAGTAGCCGAGCCAAGGCCGATCGCACCCTCGCCCGCCGGCTCGCCGGTACCGCACCGCCGTCATTCAGTAAGACCGTCTCGATAGAGGAGCACATTGTCCAAGCTAGCGATGATCTGCTGCGGATTAGCGCTGGATTTCAATCCGTCCTGACTTTGCTCGATTTGCAAAGCGATACCCGTGTCGAGAGTATCGGACTGCATGCGCTGCTGTTGCCGCTCAAGCAACAGATCGACAAGAACGTTGATCGGCTGCAAGCGCTGGTCTAGCGAGAGCTAGCGACGCTGATTCAACGCAGGGGGTGCGAGGGTAGCGTTCCACTTCGTGGAGGCTCTGGCCCTCTCCCCCGGCCCCTCTCCCGCAAGCGGGAGAGGGGAGCAAACAGGCGGGCAGGGATAGGCGCCAGGGCTCTTCGGCGATAGCGCCAAGCGAGCGCAGCGACGCGTTCTGTGCCCGTCCCCGGACCTGAGATACTGCCCGCGCGCAGCGCAGCCGTAGGCGTTCCTACGATACCGCCGGCAGCAGGGGCCACCCACAGCTCTGGGCTCGTTCAATCACCACGTCAACGCCAAACCGCTGTGGCGCACCACGGCGTCAGGCAGTCCTGCCCTGCAACGAAGCAAAGCCCCGTACGAAAGCCGTCGCCCACTACGATAAGAGTGGCCGCCCGCAGGGCCGTCAACGCGCTTTTGGTTACTTTTGCCGCTCGGGCAAAAGTGACTCGCCCCTTTAGGGGCGAAACCAGGGCATATCAAATATCCACCAGATGCAGGCCGCAGGACAAAAAACAAAAAACAAAAAACAAAAACCTCAATGAAAATCCCGACTCCCCACCATCAACCTCCCCAGCAAAGGACTAAGATCCACCAGTTCCTTAGCCACAAGGTGCCGCACGTCCCCCTGCCGCTGCCAGATCCCCACTACCCCCAGCAACGTAGCCCCCAACACCTCCTTCCGCTGCCTCTCCACCAGATCCGGCCATAAGATCAGATTGACCGTACCAGTCTCATCCTCGATCGTCGCAAAAATAGTTCCACTGGCCGTAGCAGGCCGCTGCCGCACCGTGACAATCCCGCAAGCCCTCACCCGCCGCCCATTGCCACAGCGCTGCAGCTGACTCGCGGTAGCAAACCGCATCGCCTTCAACCTGTCCCGCAACAACGCCAGCGGATGCGACTTGAGCGAGAGACCGAGGCTGGCGTAGTCCGCCGTCACATCCTCTCCCAACCGCGGCGCGGGCAGCATGAGCGCATCTTCCGCCGGCGGAGCCTCGTACAAAAGATCGCGGTGCGCCGCGTGCCCAGCCGCCGCGCGTGCCTGCCAGCGCGCCTGCCGACGATGGCCAGCAAGCGGCGCCAGCGCGTCCGAAGCGGCCAGCGCGTCGATATCATGCCGATCCAGCGCGGCACGCAGCGCCAGGTCTTCCACGCTGTCGAACGCACGCTGCACACGCGCACCCTCGATCCGCAGCGCGGCCTCCTTGCGCATGCCCTTGACGCGGCTCAGGCCGAGACGCACGCGCGGCGGCGCATCGGCCCCCACCTGCTCCAGCGTGCTTTCCCACCGGCTCAGCGTGACGTCCACCGGCAAGACCACCACATCATGCCGCTGCGCATCCTGCACCAGTTGCGACGGCGAATAGAACCCCATCGGCTGGCTGTTCAGCAGCGCGCACAGGAAGGCCGCCGGATGGTGGCATTTAAGCCAGGAGCTGACATAGACCAGCTTGGCAAAGCTGGCCGCATGGCTCTCCGGAAAACCGTATTCGCCAAACCCCTCGATCTGCTTGCAGATCGCCAGCGCGAACGATTCCGGATAGCCATTGCCGGTCAGCGCGCGCACCAGCGCGTCCTGGTGCTGGCGCAAGTCGCCGCGCCGCCGCCACGCCGCCATCGAGCGCCGCAGCTGGTCGGCCTGTCCCGGCGAGAAACCGGCCGCGTCGATGGCCAGCTGCATCACCTGCTCCTGGAAGATCGGCACGCCCAGCGTGCGGCCCAGGACCTTCTCGATCACGGCGTTGAAGTAGACCGGTGGCTTCTTGGTCAGACGGAACGCCTCGCGCCGCTTCAGGTAAGGGTGGACCATGCCGCCCTGGATCGGACCGGGGCGCACGATCGCCACTTCCACCACAAGGTCGTAGTATTTGCGCGGTTGCAACCGCGGCAGCATCGACTGCTGCGCGCGCGATTCGATCTGGAACACGCCGATGGTGTCGGCCTTGCAGATCATGTCGTAGGTCTCGGGGTCTTCCTTGGGGATGTCTTCCATGCGCGCAGGCAATCCCACACGCGTCTTGTCAGGGTTGGGAATCATCTCCAGCGCGCGCCGGATCGCCGACAGCATGCCCAGCGCCAGCACATCGACCTTGAGCAGGCCCAGCGATTCCAGGTCATCCTTGTCCCACTGGATCACGCTGCGGTCCGCCATGGCCGCGTTCTCGATCGGCACCAGCCGCGACAGCTTGTCGCGCGCGATCACGAAGCCCCCCACGTGCTGCGACAGATGGCGCGGAAAGCCACGCAGCTGCGCGGTCAGGCTGGCCCACTGCTGCACCGCCGGCGAGTGGGGATCGAGCCCGTAGCGCGCGATCCTCTCCATGAAGCCGGGGCCGTCCCACCAGGCCTGGCCCTTGACCACCTGCTCGACCACGCTCGCGTCGATGCCCAGCGCGCGGCCGACGTCGCGCAGCGCGCTGCGCGAACGGTAAGTGATCAGCGACGCCGCCAGCGCGGCACGGTGGCGGCCGTACTTCTGGTAGATGTACTGGATCACCTCCTCCCGCCGCTGGTGCTCGAAGTCGACGTCGATATCGGGCGGCTCATCGCGTTCGCGCGACAGGAAGCGGCCGAACAGCAGGTTGGCCTGCTCGGGACTGACCTCGGTCACATACAGGCAGAAGCACACCAGCGAATTGGCGGCCGAGCCGCGGCCCTGGCACAGGATGCCGTTGGCGCGGGCAAAGCGCACGATGTCGTGCACGGTGAGGAAGAAGGGCTCGTACTGTTTTTCCTCGATCAGCTGCAGCTCTTCCTCCAGCTGCTTTTCCCATTCCGGCTTCAGGCCATTGGGAAAACGTTCGGCCTTGCCGCGCCTGACTTCCTCGCGCAGGTAAGAGATCGGCGTAAAGCCCTGCGGCACCAGTTCCTCGGGATATTCATAACGCAGCATGCCCAGCGAGAAATCGCACTGCGCGGCAATCTTCAGCGTCTGCGCCAGCGCATCGCGCGGGTACAGGCGCGACAGCACCTGGCGCATGCGCAGGTGCTGCTCGGCATTGGGCGCCAGCGCCATGCCGCATTCGGCCAGCGGCTGGCCGAGCCGGATCGCGGTCATCACGTCGGACAGCGGCTTGCGCGAGCGCACGTGCATGGTGACCGCGCCGGCGGCGGCCAGCGGCACGCCGGTCTGCGCCGACACGGCTTCCAGGCGCGCGCGGTGCAGCCCGTCGGCGTGGCCTTGCAGCAGTTCCAGTGCGATCCACGCGCGCTCGCCGAAGACGTCGCGGCACCATTGCGCCTGTTCGCGCAGCAGTTCCGGATCGGCGCAATAGTCGGGCAGCAGCAGCGCCAGGCAGCCCGGCATGCCGCGCAGGTGGGCTTCGCCGCCGCCCGGTGCGGCGATGTCCTCGGGATGCAGGCGGTAGCTGCCCTTCTGCGCGCGGCGGCGGCCCAGCGTGATCAGCTCGGACAGGTTGCCGAAACCGTCGCGGTGCTGGGCAATCAGCACCAGCCGCAGCGGCGGGCGTTCGGTGTGATCGGTGCGGTCGGTGCCCTCGGCCGGCGGCAGGCTGAAGCGGCTGCCGATCAGCAGCGCAAAGTTGTCGGCCGCGGCGGCCAGCGCCTGCAGCCGCTGGTGGCGGCTGGCGTGCGCGGCGGGATCATCGCCGTCGGGTTCGGCGTCGACCTCGGGATCGAGCAGCGGCTCGTCGATGTCTGCCTCCGCGCCGCGCGCCGCGCTGCGTGCCACCGCGTCGTGCAGGCGCTTGCGCAGCGTCTGGATCGCATCGTGGGCGCGCGCGGTGCCGGCCACCGAGCATTCATCGGTCAGCGCCAGGCCGCGGTAGCCCAGGCCGAAGGCGCGTTCGATCAGCTCGCCTGGGTGCGAGGCGCCGGTGAGGAAGGTGAAGTTGGAGATGCAGTGCAGCTCCACGTAGTCGGGCAGCGCCGGCAGCAGGCCGGGCAACGAAGGGATCACCGGCGTCATGCGAACAACCCGTGCAGGAACCAGCGGTACTCGCTGCCCTCGTCCGCGCCGTGGCCGGGGCGCTCGCGATAGATCCAGCAGCGCAGGCCGTCGGCGCGCTCGGCGATGAAGTAATCGCGCGTGGCGAGCGCGCCGTCCCACCAGCCGGCCTCGATGCGCTCGGGCCGGCTCAGCAGCGCCAGCGGCCCGCCGTGGCTGGGGCGGTGCTGCTGCACCGGCAGCGGCAGCGGTTGCGGCAACAGCCACAGCGGGCGCTCAGGCAGCGGGCCCGGCATGGCGGCGGCCTTGCCGCCGGGCTGGGGTTCGTCGACCGGCACCCAGCGGTTGGCGCGCTCGGGTCGGTGGTCGGCCAGCGGCCGCGGCTGCAGCACGTTGTCGCGGCCCAGCCGCGCCATCAGCGTATCGAGCAGGCGGCCCAGGTCTTCCGGCGAGCCGCCGGGCTCGGGGAACAGCGCGTCGCTCTGCGGCACGCAGGCCTGCATCGCTTCCACGCGCAGCGCCAGGCCGGTGACCGGGGCGTGGAAGTTGAGCTTGTCGAGCTTTTCGCGCAGCAGCCGCGACAGGTGCGCGGGATCGCGGCTGGGCTGGGCCAGGCCGAGCACGACCGGCGTGCCTTCGGTATCGACGCCGCGCCGGTAGCGCTCATGCTCCAGCACCAGCACGCAGCGCGTGACGCCGGCCTGCAGCAGCGCCAGCCAGCCGGCCAGCGCCAGCAGCAGGCGCTGCGCGCCGGCCAGCACGCCTTCGGCGGATTCGATGCGCCCGGACAGGTCCATGCGCTGCGCGAACGTGGGCGGCGCCGCGTACCAGGCAAAGCGCGCCGGGGCCTCGCCATAGGCCTGGTCCAGCCGCGCCAGCAGCGCCGGGCCCAGCCGCCGGGTCAGGCCGGCGCGCGGCAGGCGCCGCACCTGGCCCAGCGTGCGGCAGCCGATGCCGTCGAGCCAGGCCGGGTCGGCCAGCGTGTGCAGCGCCTCGACCGGCAGGCGGTCGAGCAGCCGGTGCAGCCGCGCCATGCCCACCGCCCGGCGCGCGGGGCGCACCACGCCGCGGCGGGTGCGCCGCAGCGGCTGGCGCGCCAGCCAGGCGGCGCCGTGCGCGGTCGGGCCGCTGCCCACCTGGGCAATGGTGCCGAGCTGGCGCACGCAGGCGCGCACCGCGCGGCACAGCGCGCGGTGGCCGCCGAAGAGGCGCAGGCTGGCGGTGACGTCGAGCATCACGGTGGCCGACTCCGGCTCCTCGTCGAACGTCACGGCCGGCGTGAAGCGCAGCAGCGCCAGCGCCACCGTTTCCATCAGCGCCTCTTCCGCGACCGGGTCGCGCTCCAGCTGCACGATGTCCGCCGACAGCGCCTGCACGCCGCCGCGGCGCATGCCGTAGCGCACGCCCAGCTGCATCGCGGGACCGTTGGCCAGCACCACCTGCTCCTGCGCCATCACCGCCACTGGCAGCGCATGGTGCAGCGTACCGGTGGCGGAGGATGGGCCGCAGGCAGCTGGCTCAGGCCAGGTGGGCTGCAGTGCGTCCAGGGGCAGGCGCGGCAGGTGCACCGCGATCCAGTACGGCATCGGAAGAAGACTGAGAAGACGAGGACACAACGGAGCGCGCGGCGGCCGGCGCGCCGGCAGGCACGGGCCAGGCGGCCGTGCGCGTGGCCGCCTCCATCCCGCCCAGGCGCAGCAGCAACGGGGTATCGCGCACCGGGCCGCGCCGCTTGTGGAAGGTGATCGACAACACATTGCCCGGGTGCGGCGCCAGCAGCAGGCGCAGCACCGCCGGCGACGATTCGCGCAGCGCCGCGGCCGGGCGCAGCGCCCACACCACCGCGTCGCCGGCCTGGGCCAGCACCTGCAGCCGGCGCAGCGCCTCGGGCCGGGCCGTGGGCAGCCACACCAGCACGCCGCCGAAGGCCTGGCTGCGCAGCACCTGCTCGGCCGCCCACAGCATGTCGGCCTGCTGCGCACCCTTGGCCGCGCCGGCGGGCGGGCGCAGCCAGTACAGCTGGCGCGCCGGCAGCCCGGCCGCGGCCAGGCCCATCGCATTGGGCAGGCAAGGCGGCGCCACCAGCGCGACGCGGCGCCCCGCCCCGGCCAGCGCGCGCAGCGCCGGCAGCAGCAGGCGCAGTTCGCCCGCGCCGCCCTGCGTGGTCAGCAGTTCGGTCAGGCCGCCGGCCGGCCAGCCCCCGCCGGGCAGTTCGGCCGAGAGCGCGTCATACCCGGTCGGGCACACCGCTGCGCTGCCGGCGCGGCCAAGCTGGCCGGCGCGCCACAGGCCCGGATAGCGCTGCTCGAGCGCCGACAGCGCCTGCTGCCGCGGAGCGGGGGCTGCCGGGGCTGCGGACTTGGCCGGCGTCGGCGCAGGGAAAAACAAGCCTTCCGCCGCCATGGGCGGGGCTGCGTACGATTGCGCAGGCATGTGAAGTGGAAGTCGCTCTCGGGAGACGAGGGCATCGGATATTTACGATAACTGTATATTTATACAGTATCGAGGCGAGCGCAAGGGGTAGCGTGCGAAGGACGCCCAATGCGGGGGAACCGGAATCAGCTGGACTACGAACTCGCGCGCGATCGAGACCTTATTCCGAAAACAGTTCAATAAACTCGTTGCGCAGCCACTGGTTCGCAGGATCGCGATGATACCGGGCATGCCAGAAGAGATTGATCTGGATAGCCGGCAGCGCGAACGGATGGCTGACGTACCGGAGCCCGAAGTACCTGGCACATCGTTCCGCAAAGGTCCAGGTGACGGTGGCGACCAGGTCAGTGGTGGCAATGATGTCCGCCAGCGCCACGAAATGCGGGACGCGCAGCCGGATGCTCCGCTGTACGCCGCCCTGGGCAAGGAGCTCGTCGACGCGGGCATGCCCTGTGCCTGCCGCCGTGACCACCACATGCTCCGCGGCTTCGAAGTCCCGCATGCTGACCTTCTTCTTGTCCATCGCATGACCGGGGCGGAACAGGCAGACATAGCGCTGTTGGAACAGGCGCCGTTGAAAGAATTCCGTACTGAGTTCAGGCAGATGGCCGACAGCGAGGTCGATCCTTCCCTGGCTCATCTCGGCCGCCAGGTCGACCGCCGTATTGCGCACCGTGGTCACCGTCACGCCTGGCGCACGTTGCCCAAGCGCACCCATCAGCGGCGGAATGAAATGCACCTCGCCGATATCCGTCATGGCGATCCGGAAGGCGCGCACGCTGCGCAACGGATCGAATGTCAGCTTGTGACTCAGCGTTGCCTGCAACGACTCCAGCGCATGGCTTACCGGCTCGGCCAGTTCCTGTGCAAGTGGTGTCGGCAGCATTCCCTTGCTGCTCCGTACAAAGAGCTGGTCGCCCAGCAAGGTCCGCAACCTGGCCAGAGCATTGCTGACGGCCGGCTGGCTCAGGTTCATGGCCCTGGCCGTGCCGGAAACGGTCCCCTGCCGCAACAGCTGATCGAACACGACGAGCAGGTTCAGGTCGACGTCCTTCAGTTCCATCGGCCACCTTTATTGATTCTGTGAATATCAACTATAGCCTGGATTCTATTGGTTTATTGCGATCGATGTCCGATGATCCTTTCCATACGAAAAGACATACGGACATACGGAGACGCCCCCATGAATCCCGCCCTTCCCCGGCAATAGCCCGCCCTGGGGAATCCCTCCCTGAAGTCACCCCAAGCACACAGACGCCGCACAGGCCCGCCGGGCCCGCGCGCGGATTCCGCTCGCCTCTTTGGAAACAGCCATGGCAACTGCCTCCCATGAAGACCGCCCAGTGTGGGCCGACGACAGCATCAGCCGCATCCCGTTCCGCGTCTACACGGACACGCAGCTTTACCAGCGCGAGCTCGAGCGCTGCTTCTACCGCGGTCACTGGAACTATGTCGGCCTCGAGGCCGAAATCCCGAATCCCGGCGACTTCAAGCGCACCACGCTCGGCGAGCGCTCCGTGATCCTGGTGCGCGACCAGGACGGCGAGATCAACGTCGTCGAGAACGTGTGCGCCCATCGCGGCATGAAGTTCTGCCGGGAGCGCAGCGGCAACCGGAAGGATTTCCACTGCCCCTACCACCAGTGGAACTACGACCTGAAGGGCAACCTGCAAGGGGTGCCGCTGCGCCGCGGCGTCAGGCAGGACGGCAAGGTCAACGGTGGCATGCCCGCCGACTTCAAGCCGCAGGAGCATGGGCTCACGCAACTGAAGGTCGCGACGCGAGGCGGGGTCGTGTTCGCGTCGTTCGACCACGACGTCCCCTCGCTCGAGACCTATCTCGGGCCGGACCTCCTCGGCTACTTCGACCGCCTGTTCAATGGCCGCAAGCTGAAGATCCTGGGCTACAACAAGCAGCGCATTCCGGGCAACTGGAAGCTGATGCAGGAGAACATCAAGGATCCCTACCACCCCGGCCTGCTGCATACGTGGTTTGTCACGTTCGGGCTCTGGCGCGCGGACAACAAGGCCCGCCT
This sequence comes from Cupriavidus oxalaticus, assembly GCF_016894385.1. NCBI lineage: Bacteria > Pseudomonadati > Pseudomonadota > Betaproteobacteria > Burkholderiales > Burkholderiaceae > Cupriavidus > Cupriavidus oxalaticus. The sequence goes on along the minus strand of NZ_CP069811.1, from coordinate 1,018,380 downwards.
GGTGATGGATGCCGAGTTCCGCCATGCCGCGATGGTGTCCACCCGCGGCCAGGGCGGCAAGAGCGACGTGACCTCCGGCGTGTCCAGCTTCAAGGACCAGATGGCCCTGCACGACGACCGCATCCTCGACATCGTCCACGAACCGTGGTGGGGCGAGCCCACCGCGGTGATGATGACGGTCTTTCCGAGCGTGATCTTCCAGCAGCAGGTCAATTCGGTGTCCACGCGCCATATCCAGCCCAGCGGGCCCGACGCCTTCGACTTCGTCTGGACGCACTTCGGCTTCGAGGACGATACCGAGGACATGACGCGGCGCCGCCTGCGCCAGGCCAATCTCTTCGGTCCCGCAGGCTTCGTGTCGGCCGACGACGGCGAAGCCATCGAATGCTCGCAGGAAGGCTTCTCCCAGAAGCCCTGGCATCGCGTGATCGCCGAACTGGGCGGGAAGACCGCGGAAAACACCGAGCACATGGTCACCGAGACCCTGATCCGCGGCATGTACGCCTACTGGCGCAAGGTGATGGAGGTCTGAGGCCATGCACTTCACTGACTACTACGCGCTGCTCGCCCTGTACGCCGACTACACCAGCGCCGTGGACAACGGCGAATGGGACCGCTGGCCGGAATTCTTCACCGAGGACTGCCTCTATCGGGTCCAGCCGCGCGAGAACCACGAGCGCGGGTTGCCGCTCGCCACGCTGTCGCTCGAAGGCAAGGGGATGCTGAAGGACCGCATCTACGGCATCCGGGAGACGCTGTTCCACGATCCCTACTACCAGCGCCACATCGTCGGAGCGCCGCTGATCCGGGAGGCCAGCGCCGACAAGATCGTTGCCGAGACGAACTATGCCGTGCTGCGCACCAAGCCGGACCAGATGACCGATGTGTACAACGTTGGCCGCTACCTCGACACCATCGTACGCACACCGGAAGGCTGGCGCTTCGCGTCACGCCTCTGCGTGTTCGACAGCGAGATGATTCCCAACTCGCTGATCTACCCCATCTAGCAGGAGCCATTCATGACTGAAACCTGGATCGAGGCGGCGCTGCTGTCCAGCATCCCGCAGGACGACGTGATCGCCGTCGCCGTGCAAGGCAAGGAGATCGCCCTGTACGGCGTCGACGGCGACGTCTATGCCACCGACAACGTCTGCACGCATGGCCACGCGCGCCTGTGCGAGGGCTTTCTTGAAGGACACGAGATCGAATGCCCGCTCCACCAGGGCAGGTTCGACATCCGCAACGGCGCAGCGATGTGCGCCCCGCTGACCGAAGGCATCCGTACCTATCCGGTCCGGATCGACGGTGACAAGGTCTACCTCGACCTCGGCTGAGGCGTGCCGGTCACGCAACCACAAGGGACGCACATGAATTCCGAACGACCAGATGGCGCCGCTGCCACAGCGGCTGCCATAGCGGCTACCACAGCGCCGGCCGCCACCATCGTCATCATCGGCGCGGGCCAGGCCGGCGGCTGGGCCGCCCGGACGCTGCGCAGCGAGGGCTTCACCGGCCGGCTCGTGCTCATCGGCGACGAGACCCACCCGCCGTACGAGCGACCACCGCTGTCCAAGGCCGTGCTTGCCGGTGAAGTGGCACCCGCCAGCACGTGGCTGCTCAAGCCGGAGGCATTCGAAGCGCTCAGGCCGGAGTGGTGGGCGGACATGCGAGTGGTCCGCATCGATCGCGGCGCGAAGTGCCTGGAGATGTCCAATGGAGAACGGCTGTGTTACGACAAGCTGATCCTGTGTACCGGCGGCAGGGCGCGCGCACTTGCCGTCCCGGGTGCGGAGTCGACGCCGAGCTATACGTTGCGCACGATCGGCGATGCCCTGTCGCTGGCGCCTGAGCTGCGGCCGGGCCGCAGCATCGTTGTCATTGGCGGCGGCTGGATCGGCCTGGAAGTCGCCGCCACGGCGCGGCAGAACGGGGCCGAGGTGACGGTCGTCGAAGCGCAAAGCCGGCTGTGCGAGCGCACCGTGCCCCCGGAGATCTCGGAACACCTGCTCGGGCTGCATGGTGCGCATGGCACCCGCGTCGTGCTCGGCGCCCGAATCACCGGCATTGCGCAAGGCGCTGACGGGTTGTCCGTGGTGGCGCTTGCCGATGGCAGCACGCTGACGTGCCATGCCATCGTCGCGGGTGTGGGTCTCGTGCCCAACGATGAGCTGGCTCGCGATGCCGGCCTGGAATGCGATGGCGGCGTGATCGTCGACAGAAGCTGCCGCACCTCCGACCCCGACATCTTCGCCGCGGGAGATGTGGCGGTGGCACCGAATCCGTGGGCCGGACGGCGTTTGCGGCTGGAATCCTGGCAGAACGCACAGGACCAGGGTGTCGCCGCGGCGCGCGCGGCGCTCGGCCTCCCCGTCGACGAGGAATCCCTGCCGTGGTTCTGGTCGGACCAGTATGGCGTGAACCTGCAGATCTACGGCTTTCCGCTGCGATCCCATCGCGTGGTGGCACGTGGCACGCCCTGCGGGGACAGCTTCGTGCTGTGCTATCTCGACGGCGATGTCGTCCGGGCCGCGGTCGGTGCCAACGCCGCGCGCGACCTCCGCTTCGCACGCCGCCTGATCGAGCAGCGCAGGCAAGTCGATCCCGACCGCCTCGCCGACCCGAACGTTCCCATGGCAAAGCAGTAGTCCATTTACATAAGAAAAAACCCCGGAGACAAGCCCCCATGTCGCAGATCGACGTCCACAAACTGGCCGACGAGGCCACCTTCAATCGCTTCCACGCACGCGTGCTGTGCTGGTGCGCACTCATCATCATCTTTGACGGATACGACCTCGCGGTCGTAGGCATCGCGCTGCCTTCGATCATGAAAGACCTCGGCGTGGCGCCGGCGCAAGCCGGGCTCATGGTCAGCTCCGCCCTGTTCGGCATGGTGTTCGGCGCGATCTTTCTCGGCACCCTGGCAGACAGGATCGGCCGGCGCTGGGCCATCGCGATCTGCGTCGTCCTGTTCAGCGTCTTCACTGCTGCGGCCGGCCTGGCCAAGGACCCCCTGCTGTTCAGCGTCGCGCGCTTCCTCGCCGGGCTCGGCATCGGCGGCGTCATGCCCAATGTCGTCGCGCAAATGACGGAGTACGCACCGAAAAGGATGCGGGCGACGCTTGTCACGCTGATGTTCAGCGGCTATGCCGTCGGTGGAATGCTTGCTGCAATCCTCGGCAAGGGCCTGATCGAAACGTACGGCTGGCAATCGGTATTCCTCGCCGCCGGCCTTCCCGTTCTCCTCGTCCCCGCCATTCTCAGGTCGCTGCCCGAATCGATGCCATTCCTGCTGAGAAGGGGCGACGACGCGGCATTGCGGCGCATTGCTTCCAGCCTCGCACCAGGCCGCCGGTGGTCCACCACCGATCGCTTCGCCGTGCCGGCCCAGGACAAGGCCGACAGCGCGCCGATCCGGCATCTGTTCCACGAGGGCCGGGGCTTCAGCACCATCATGTTCTGGATCGCGTTCTTCATGTGCCTGTTCATGGTGTACGCGCTGAGTTCATGGCTGACCAAGCTGATGGCAAGCGCGGGTTACAGCCTGGGCTCCGCGTTGACGTTCATGCTGGTCCTCAACATCGGCGCGATGATTGGCGCCGTCGGGGGCGGATGGCTTGCCGACCGGTATCACATCAAGTACGTGCTTGCCGCGATGTATGGGCTGGCCGCGGTCTCGATCACGCTCCTCGGGTTCAGGCTGCCCGAGGAACTGCAGTACCTCGCGGTGGGCCTTGCCGGCGCGTCGACCATCGGCACGCAGATCGTAGCGAATGCCTACACGGGGCAGTTCTATCCGACCGCTATCCGTTCTACCGGACTCGGCTGGGCGCTGGGCATCGGCCGCAGTGGAGCCATCCTGGCGCCCATCGTCATTGGCGTACTGGTCGCCATGAACCTGCCGCTGCAGCAGAACCTTATTGCGATTGCCATTCCGGCCGTGATCGGCCTGGTCGCGATCCTGCTGGTCGATCACAGGCGATCGGCATCGGCAGATCTCAACCACGGCGCCCCAGCCGAGACAAGCGAATCACAGATCCATCTGTCCGTCGCGGATCGAAACTAGGCCTTCCGAGCCATTCGACTGCGCAGGTGCTGAAGAGCCGGGCCGGGCCGCGTCACACCTTCCTGACGAACTCTGATTTCAGGCTCATGGCACCAATGCCATCGATCTTGCAATCGATATCGTGGTCACTGTCGACCAGGCGAATGTTCTTTACCTTGGTGCCCATCTTGATCACACCGGCTGATCCCTTCAGCTTGAGATCCTTGATGACAGTGACCGTATCGCCATCCTGCAATACGTTGCCCGCTGAATCGCGATAAACCCTGGCCTCCGCCTCGGCCGGCGCGGCTGCCTGCGCCGACCATTCATGAGCGCACTCCGGGCAAATATAGAGACCCCCATCTTCATAGGTAAACTCGGAATTACATTTCGGGCAGGAAGGTAATGCGCTCATGGGTAATATTCTGATGCGTGGCGAAGACCGAAAGTATACTGCCCTGTCCGGCGGGCAGACTACATTGCGCCCGGAGGCAATACGCCTGGACGAAAGCATTGACCTCATTGACCAGCGCTACCCTGGCTCAAGGGATCCAAGGGATCCAAGGGCTCCAAGGGATCCAGGGGCGCAAGGGGGCCGTCAAAGGCATCAAAGCGTATATCGGGCGCGTCGGGATTATGCCGCGACGGCACCACCCTGCCAAACCGTACGGAACGCGCCTGTAGCACCGCGGTGTCGGCCACAGAAGTGTGGTGCGGGCGGCCGGCGGCATCACGCCACTCGACACGGCTCATATCGGCGTTGTCTTCGGCGACATACATCGAGCGCAACATCGCGAAGCCCGACATGCCACCCGCCGCGGACACGCTGGCGGGTCGATAGCCAGGCTTGAATTCCACATCGAGTGCGGTGCGCTCGCGGCTCACTTCGATCAGTCGCACGCTGGCCTCGCCGCCTGCGATGAAGCGCAGCCGGATGGTTCGCCCTTTGGGGTCGATATCGATATCCGCGATCTCTACCACGGGTCGGCCAGCCTCCGTGATCGGGCCAATCAGAAACGATGAGCCGTATGCATTGCTGCTGGCGTGCGTTGCCGGCAATGGCTTGGCCCGCCAGTACCCGTCCGGGGGATACAACACCAGCACCTGCGTCTCGCGCAATTTGCCGGCATACGGGTACTTCACGTAGAACTGCAGCAGGTGGAACTCGTCATACACGCTGCCCCCCACCGCCACGGGCACAGACTGTGACCGCCAGAACGTCTCGTAGGTATTGCCTTCGATGGCGAAATCAGGCCCGTCGTAGATTCGCACCTTGCGTGGCGCGAAGCGACGACCCGGATCCGTGCGGGGTGTATTTTCGTCGAAGTCGCAGTTGGAGAAGTCCGGCGGCGGAAAACGGGACCCGCGAACCTTGTCGAGATAGGGCGGATGCAGCGCCTCTACGCGGAAGCGCTGGATTGCCGGCGAACTCATGACGAACGAGACATTGTCCTCCTCGGTGCATTGGGTGGGGGTGGTGAAGTTGCGCACCTCGACGAGCACCGGCGCGGCGCTTGCTGACCGGACTGCGCCAGGAGCAAGCGCATGGAATGTCGCGATGATGGCGGCGAGCGCCAGGAAGCGTAGGGTTGTCATGACAGGTTGCCAGCATGTAATTCGTGCTAGTTGGACGAGGCTAACTGTGATGTTAGGCAATCCCCCGACTTTCGCGGATGGCGATTGAAGCCCTCGCGGAACGCCCGACCGCCACCCAGGCGCCACCCAGGCGCCACTCAGCCGCCGTTCTGCGCACAGCCGCAGCCCGCTCGTTCCCGCCTCGTCAAACGCTGCCGCCCGGCACTGCGCGAAGGTGCCATAGCCAGGTGTGGCGCATCGCATACTCAAGCGGTGGGGTTCGTTCCAGAACATGCACGCAGTTCAGGTGCGCATCTTGCATGCTGCATTTTCTGACGTTTCATGCCAGGGGGAAGACTATGGCTTCGCAGAAACCTCTCGTATTGATCACCGGCTCCGAAGGACGGATTGGCAAAGCGATCGCCGCCGAACTTGCGCAGACCTATACGATTGCGGGCTTCGAACCCACCTGCCGGGGCGACAATTGCATGGATGCCGATATCACGTCCGACGAAGCACTGGAGCAAGCGTGCGCGCAGCTGCGCGAGCGTTATGGCACGCGCATCGCCTCGGTCATCCATCTCGCGGCCTTCTATGATTTCTCCGGCGAGCCCGACCCACGGTACGAGGCCGTGAACGTCAAGGGTACGCAGCGCCTGCTGCGTGCCTTGCAGGCCTTCGAGGTCGAGCAGTTCATCTATGCCAGCACCATGCTGGTCCATGCGCCAACCGCTCCCGGCCAGCCGATCAACGAGGCTTCTGCGCTGAAGCCGGCATGGCCCTACCCCCAGTCGAAACTGGAGGCCGAGCGTGTGGTGCATGCCGAACGCGGGCGCATCCCCGCGCTGACGCTGCGCCTCGCCGGTGTCTATACCGACCATTGCGAACTGCCTTCGCTGGCCTATCAGATCGAGCGCATCTTCGAACGCCAGATGTTGAGCAGGTTGTTTCCGGGGGATGCATCGCACGGGCAGACCTTCGTTCATCTCGACGACGTCGCCCAGGCATTCCGCGCCGCCGTCGAACGGCGCGCGCAGCTGCCCGACGAGACTGCGATCCTGATCGGCGAGCCCGTGACCGAAAGCTATGAAGCCTTGCAGAACCTGATCGGCAGGCTGGTGCATGGCGAACCCTGGGATACCCGGCGGATCCCCAAGCCAGTCGCCGCCACCGGCGCGTGGCTGCAAGACAAGGCGGAAGAAGTGATCCCCGATGCGATCGACCGCGGCGCGGAGGCGTTCATCAAGCCGTTCATGGTCGAGTTGGCCGACGATCACTATGAGCTCGATCTTGCGCGTGCCGAAACGATGCTGGGCTGGCATCCCGGGCACAGCCTGCGCCGCAGCCTGCCGGTCATCATCGGCGAGTTGCGAGAGGACCCGGCGCAATGGTACAAGCGCAACAAGATTCCACTGCCGTTGTGGCTTGAGGAAAGCGCCGACACGGGAACACCGGGTCCGGCCGCGATCGCCGAGTTCCATGCGCTTGACCGCGCGGAGCATCAGCGCACGCTGTGGTGCCACTTCGCCAACGTCGCGCTGGGATGCTGGCTGATCTCCAGCCCGTTCGTACTGGGCCTCGCGGAAAACTGGCGACTGGCAGAGGAACCAATCACGCCAACGGGGCGTGGGCTAGCGTATTCCGACACCTGGATGACCATCAGCAATGTCGCCACCGGCGCACTGATGGTTCTGTTCGCGCTGATGTCGTTGTCGCGCAGTGCCGGCTGGGCGCGCTGGGTCGTGGCCGCGCTTGGCTCGTGGCTGCTGTTCGCGCCGCTGCTGTTCTGGACCCCCAGCGCGGCGGCGTATGCCAACGATACGCTGGTCGGCGCGCTGGCCATCGCGTTCGCGGTCGCGATACCATCCGCGCCCGGCATCAGCCCGATCGCCCGGGTATCGGGGCCGGATGCGCCGCCCGGTTGGGACTACACGCCGTCCGGATGGACCAATCGCCTGCTCATCATCGCGCTCGCGTTCGTCGGCCTGGTTATCTCGCGCTATCTGGCCGCTTACCAGCTCGGCCATATCGACGCCGCCTGGGATCCATTCTTCGGAGACGGCACCGAGCGCATCGTCACCTCATCGGTTTCCGAGGCATGGCCGGTACCGGACGCCGGCCTTGGCGCGACCGTCTATGTGCTGGAAATCATCACCGGCGTGATCGGTGACAAGCGGCGCTGGCGCACCATGCCGTGGCTGGTGCTGCTGTTCGGTATCCTGATCGTACCGCTCGGCGTGGTCAGCATCTTCTTCATCATCATCCAGCCGATCTGGATCGGAACCTGGTGCACGCTATGCCTGGTTGGCGCGCTGGCCATGCTGCTGCAAATCCCGTATTCGTTCGACGAGATCCTGGCGACATTGCAATTCCTGAAGCACCGCCGGCAACAAGGCAAGCCCCGGTGGTATGTGCTGCTGCGCGGCGACACCATGGCCGGCGGCAGCGCCGACTACTCGGACAACTTCGAGGCACCCGCCCGCGCAGTCCTGCGCGAAATACTGCTCTCCGGCGTCAACCTGCCGTGGACCTTGCTGGCCAGCGGCGCCATCGGCATCGCGCTGATGGGCTCGCGCCTGCTGTTCGATGCGTCTGGCGCGGCGGCGGACAGCGCCCATATCGTCGGGTCGCTGGTGGTGAGCGTCTCGATCATGGCATGGGGCGAGGTCGCGCGGCCGCTGCGCTTCGTGAATATCGGCTTCGGCGCATGGCTTGCGGCCGCGCCATGGTTGATCGATGGCTACACCGGAACGGGTGCGGCGATGTCGGTCTTGTCGGGCCTGGCGCTGGCCTGGCTGTCCTTCCCGCCGGGGCGCATCGAAGGCCACTACGGCGCATGGGACAGGATCGCGCACCTGAGCTTTAGCGTGCCCCGCAGGCTGAGGCACGCACAGCCTTGAATGCCGGCGGCACGGGCGGAGGAGCGTTGGCTGAAAACGGAAAAGGGGCGCCCGCCCCCTCCGCCCTACCTCAGGTACTTCATCGTGGCGACACCCGTCGCCACCAGCAACTCCTGGTCAAGCCACACCTCCGCGCGCGAGAAGAAGATCGAGCGCCCGCGCCGGTCGACAATGCCCTTCGCCGTCAGCACGCTGCCCGTGCCATTGCTCAGGAAGTTGGAGGTCAGCGACAGCGTCACCGCATGGCGCGCCACCTCGCCCGGTGGCGAGAACAGGCCGGCATAGCCGGTGGCGGCGTCCAGCAGCGTGCAGATCGTGCCGCCATGGATCACGCGGCTGCGGTTCAGCATGCTGGAAGTGACCGGCAGTTCCAGTTCCACGTAATCGGGGCGCCACTGCGTGATGCGGACACCGATGCTTTCCAGGGCGGGGTTGTCCAGGGAGAAGCCGCCACCGGCGCCCCCCTCCGTCATCGTTTCCGTTGATTGGATTTTCATTTCACTGCTCACCACGGCTCGAATTGTCCAGGCGGTATTTCCTCGCGAATCGCGATACCAAACAATTCCGATTTGACGAACAGCCACTTTTGCGTGCGTGAAGCGCGCGGGCCAGCGCGGACAATATGAGACAAGCGCCCCGCACCGAGGGGCGCTTGCGTTACTGCAGTACCGGTTTGCCGATGGCCCCGGAGATCAGTCCGGCCGCGGCAATGACCTTGTCCAGATCAACCCCCGTTTGCATCCCCAGGCTCGCCAGGCGCTGCAGCAATGCCTCGGTCGCCACGTTCCCTGTCGCGCCCTTCGCATACGGGCAACCGCCAAGCCCGGCGACGGAAGCATGGAAGATGCGGATGCCGGCTTCCAGGCTCGCCTCGACATTGGCCAGCGCATGCCCATACGTGTCGTGGAAATGCCCGGATAACTGCGCCAGCGGGAATTCCGTGGCCGCGGCAAGCATCACGGCCTTCACCTTGTCGGGCGTGCCGACGCCGATGGTGTCGGCGATATCGATCTCGTCGCAGCCCAGTTCGCGCATGCGCCGCACCACGTCGACCACGGCATCGATCGGGACTTCGCCCTGGTAAGGACAGCCCAGTGCGCACGACACGCTGGCGCGCAGCCGCACGCCCTTCGCCTTGGCCGCCGCGGCAACGGGCTCGAAGCGCGCCATCGACTCGGCAATCGAGCAGTTGATGTTCTTCTGCGAGAACGCCTCGCTGGCCGCGCCGAAGATCACGACCTCGTCGGCGCCCGCCGCAAGCGCGCCTTCCAGGCCTTTCATGTTCGGCGTCAGCGCCGAGTAGATGGTGCCGGGGCGCCGCCTGATCGCAGCCATGACCTGCGCGCCGTCTGCCATCTGGGGCACCCACTTCGGCGAGACGAACGATGCCACTTCGATATTGGGAAAGCCCGCGTCGGTGAGCTGGTCGATCAACGCCACCTTGGTCTCGGTGGGGATCAGGCTCTTCTCGTTCTGCAGGCCGTCGCGCGGGCCGACTTCAACCACCTTGACCTTGTCTGCATGCATGGGTCGTCTCCGGTCAGTATTTCAGGTACCGAAGGCGAGCAGCTGGGCGCCTTCGGTCACCTGCTCGCCAACGCCATACAGCACTTCGCTGACCACGCCGTCGGCCGGCGCGCTGATGGTGTGCTCCATCTTCATCGCCTCCATCACCAGCAGCGGCGTGCCGCGCGTGACCGTGCTGCCGGCCTCGACCATCACCGCGATGACCTTGCCCGGCATCGGCGCGGTCAGCTTGCCGCCCTCGCCTTCGGCTTCGCCGGCATGCGCCAGCGGGTCGAGCCAGCTCAACAGCACGTGGCGCGCCGCAGCGAAAACGTGGAAGTCGTCCGCCTCCGCATGCACGTGCCCGTGCACGCGGCGCGTGCCGAGGTCGATGCGGATATCGTCGGCCTTGCATTCCGCGGAGAACGGCACGGACTGGCCGGCGTAGGCCAGCGTGCTGCCGCGCGCGTTGACCTGCAGCGTCACGTCGAGCACCTGGTCGCCGTAGCCGAAGCGCAGTTGCCGCGACGCGCCGCTGTTCAGCCGCCAGGCGCCGCCGTGGGTCCACGGCGAATGCTGGTCGGCGGCGTCGATGCGGCGCTCGCGCGTCTCGCGGTCGAGCAGCGCGGCCACGGCAAGCGCGACGGTGTCGATGCCGACGGGCTCGGGCTGCGGGAACAGTTCGCTCTCGTTGCGCTCGATCAGCCCGGTGTCGAGGTCGGCGGTGCGGAACGCTTCCGACTTCACCAGCCGCTGCAGGAACGCCACGTTGGTCGACAGGCCCACCACGTGATACGCGGCCAGCGCCTGGCGCATGCGCGCCAGCGCCTCGTCACGGTCCTTGCCCCAGACGATCAGCTTGGCGATCATCGGATCGTAGTACGGGCTGATGGTGTCGCCCTCGCGCACGCCGGCATCGATACGGATGCCGGCCGGGCCGTGGGCGTCATCGCCGCGCATGAACTGCACCGCGGGCGGCGTGCGCAGGAAGCGCAGCGTGCCGGTGGACGGCAGGAACTGCTTGTCGGGGTTCTCGGCGTAGATGCGCGCCTCCAGCGCGTGTCCGTCGATGCGCAACTGGTCCTGCGTCAGCGGCAGCGGCTCGCCGGCGGCGACGCGCAGCTGCCATTCGACCAGGTCCTGCCCGGTGATCATCTCGGTGACCGGATGCTCCACCTGCAGGCGCGTGTTCATCTCCATGAAATAGAAGGAACCATCCTGGTTGGCGATGAACTCGACGGTGCCGGCACCGACATAGCCAACCGCCTTGGCCGCAGCCACAGCGGCCTCGCCCATGGCGCGGCGGCGCTCTTCGGTCATGCCCGGCGCCGGCGCCTCTTCCAGCACCTTCTGGTGCCGGCGCTGCACCGAGCAGTCGCGCTCGAACAGGTAGACGCAGTTGCCGTGCGTATCGGCAAACACCTGGATCTCGATATGGCGGGGCCGGGTCAGGTACTTCTCGACCAGCACCTTGTCGTCGCCGAAGCTGGCGCTGGCCTCCCGCTTGACCGAGGCCAGCGCGGCCTCGAAGCCATCGCCCGACTCGACCACGCGCATGCCCTTGCCGCCGCCGCCCGCGCTGGCCTTGAGCAGCACCGGGTAGCCGATGCGGTCGGCCTCGCGGCGCAGCAGCGCCGGATCCTGGTCTTCACCGTGGTAGCCCGGCACCAGCGGTACCGCAGCGCGCTCCATCAGTTGCTTGGCCGCGCTCTTGCTGCCCATCGCGTGGATCGCGGAGGCCGGCGGGCCGATGAAGACCAGCCCCGCCGCGGCGCAAGCCTCGGCGAAGGCTTCGTTCTCGGACAGGAACCCGTAGCCCGGGTGGATCGCCTGGGCGCCGGTCTCCTTGGCCATCTCGATGATGTGGTCGGCGCGCAGGTAGCTGTCGCGCGCGGCGGCGCCGCCGATATGGACGGCTTCGTCGCAGAAGGCGACGTGGCGGGCATCGGCATCGGCGTCCGAGTACACCGCGACGGTGCGGATGCCGAGCCGGCGGCAGGTGGCGGCCACGCGGCAGGCGATCTCGCCGCGGTTTGCGATCAGGACTTTGGTGAACATGACTTCGCCTTTCGCTCCTCGCGGGGAGCGTTCTTGAATACGATTCTGGGATGCCTGGGGGGCAGGATTACATGCCGAATGACACGCCGAATTACATGCGGAACACGCCGAACTTCATGTCCTCGATCGGCGCGTTCAGGCTGGCCGACAGGCCCAGCCCCAGCACCGTGCGCGTCTGCGCGGGATCGATCACGCCGTCGTCCCACAAGCGCGCGCTGGCGTAGTACGGGTGGCCCTGGTGCTCGTACTGGTCGCGGATCGGCTGCTTGAACGCATCCTCTTCCTCCGCGCTCCACTTGCCGCCCCTCGCTTCGATCCCATCGCGGCGCACCGTCGCCAGCACGCTCGCCGCCTGTTCGCCGCCCATCACCGAGATGCGCGCGTTCGGCCACATCCACAGGAAGCGCGGCGAATACGCCCGCCCGCACATGCCGTAGTTGCCGGCCCCGAACGAGCCGCCGATGATCACCGTGAACTTGGGCACCTGCGCGGTCGCCACCGCCGTCACCATTTTGGCGCCGTTGCGGGCGATGCCCTCGTTCTCGTACTTGCGCCCCACCATGAAGCCGGTGATGTTCTGCAGGAACACCAGCGGAATCTTGCGCTGGCAGCACAGCTCGATAAAGTGCGCACCCTTGAGCGCCGACTCCGAGAACAGGATGCCGTTGTTGGCAACGATGCCGACCGGATAGCCCCAGATGCGCGCGAAGCCGCATACCAGCGTGGTGCCGTAGCGCGCCTTGAACTCGTCGAACTCGGAGCCGTCGACGATGCGCGCGATCACCTCGCGCACGTCGTAGGGCTTGCGCGTGTCGGTGGGGATCACGCCGTACAGCTCTTCCACCGGATACAGCGGCTCGACCGGCTCGTGCAGGCGGATCTGGTCCGGCTTGCGGCGGTTCAGGTGCTGCACGATATTGCGCGCCAGGCTCAGCGCATGGTGGTCGTTCTGCGCGAAGTAGTCGGCCACGCCCGACAGGCGCGTATGCACGTCGGCGCCGCCCAGGTCCTCGGCGCTGACTTCCTCGCCCGTGGCGGCCTTCACCAGCGGCGGGCCGCCCAGGAAGATGGTGCCCTGGTTCTTGACGATGATCGACTCGTCGCTCATCGCCGGCACATAGGCGCCGCCCGCGGTGCACGAGCCCATCACCACCGCGATCTGCGGGATGCCCTGCTTGGACAGGTTGGCCTGGTTGTAGAAGATGCGGCCGAAGTGGTCGCGGTCGGGGAACACGTCGTCCTGGTTGGGCAGGTTGGCGCCGCCGGAATCGACCAGGTAGATGCACGGCAGGTTGTTCTGCTCGGCGATCTCCTGCGCGCGCACGTGCTTCTTGACCGTCAACGGGTAATACGTGCCGCCCTTGACGGTGGCGTCGTTGCAGACGATCACGCATTCCTGCCCGGCCACGCGGCCGATGCCGGTGATGATGCCGGCGCCGGGCGCGGCATCGTCGTACATGTCGTACGCGGCCAGTTGCGACAGCTCCAGGAACGGCGTGCCCGGATCCAGCAGTTGCTGCACGCGGTCGCGCGGCAGCAGCTTGCCGCGCGACAGGTGCTTGTCGCGCGCGGCCTCGCCGCCGCCTTCCGCCAGCTTGGCGATCTTCGCTTCCAGGTCGGCAACCAGTGCCTGCATTGCCTGCGCGTTGGTCTTGAACGCTTCGGAACGCGCGTTCAGCTTTGTCTCAATTGCCGCCATATCAGCCTCGGCCAGTCAGTTCGTTGTAGGGTGCAGCCTGCGCATGACGCGCTTACATGAGCGCTTACATCGTTTCCGCGAACAGTTCGCGGCCGATCAGCATGCGGCGGATCTCCGAGGTGCCGGCGCCGATCTCGTACAGCTTGGCATCGCGCCACAGGCGCCCGGCCGGGTACTCGTTGATATAGCCATTGCCGCCCAGGATCTGCACGGTCTCGCCCGCCATCCAGGTGGCCTTCTCGGCCGTGTACAGGATCACCGCGGCGCAGTCCTTGCGCACCTGGCGCACGTGGTCGCTGCCGAGCGCGTCCAGGTTCTTGCCGACCGTGTACAGGTAGCTGCGCGCCGCCTGCAGCGTGGTGTACATGTCCGCCACCTTGCCCTGGATCAGCTGGAACTCGCCGATGCTCTGGCCGAACTGCTTGCGGTCGTGGATGTACGGCGTGACCACGTCCATGCACGCCTGCATGATGCCGACCGGGCCGCCCGACAGCACCGCGCGCTCGTAGTCCAGCCCGCTCATCAGCACCCTGGCGCCGCCGTTCTCGGCCCCGAGGATGTTCTCCACCGGCACTTCCACGTCCTCGAACACCAGCTCGCCGGTGTGCGAGCCGCGCATGCCCAGCTTGTCCAGCTTCTGCGCCACCGAGAAGCCCTTCATGCCCTTCTCGACGATAAAGGCGGTCATGCCGCGCGCGCCCAGCTCGGGCTCGGTCTTGGCGTACACCACCAGCACGTCGCAGTCCGGGCCGTTGGTGATCCACATCTTGGTGCCGTTGAGCACGTAGCGGTCGCCCTTCAGCTGAGCGCGCAGCTTCATGCTGACCACGTCGGAGCCGGCGTTGGGCTCGCTCATCGCCAGCGCGCCGATCCATTCGCCCGACACCAGCTTGGGCAGGTACTTCGCCTTCTGCGCCGGCGTGCCGTTGCGGTGGATCTGGTTCACGCACAGGTTCGAATGCGCGCCGTACGACAGGCCCACCGAGGCCGACGCGCGGCTGATCTCTTCCATTGCGATCATGTGCGCCAGGTAGCCCATGTTGGCGCCGCCGTATTCCTCCGCCACCGTGATGCCGAGCACGCCGAGGTTGCCCATCTTCTTCCAGGCGTCCATCGGGAACTGGTCGGTGCGGTCGATCTCGCCGGCGCGCGGGGCAAGTTCGGCCTGGGCCCAGGTACGCACGGAATCGCGCAGCATCTCGATGTCTTCGCCGAGGTCGAATTTCAGGCCGGGCAAGGTAGTCATGGCAGTGTTGTCTTGAAAATTCTGGTAATCGATGTCGGCGTGGGGATCAGGCCGTTTTGGATTCGCTGAGGTTCAGGTCGCGCACCATCTGGTCGCGCATCACGAACTTCTGCACCTTGCCGGTCACGGTCAGGGGCATCTCGTCCACGAAGCGGATGTAGCGCGGGATCTTGTAGTGGGCGATCTGGTTGCGGCAGAACTCGCGGATCTCTTCCTCGGTGGCGCTTTCGCCCGGCTTGAGCACGATCCACGCGCACACTTCCTCGCCGTACTTCTGGTCCGGCACGCCGAACACCTGCACGGCCTGGACCTTGGGATGGCGGAACAGGAATTCCTCGATCTCGCGCGGGTAGATGTTCTCGCCGCCGCGGATCAGCATGTCCTTCACGCGGCCGACGATATTGCAGTAGCCCTCTTCGTCGATGGTGGCGAGGTCGCCGGTGTGCATCCAGCCATCGCGGATGGTCTCGGCGGTGCGGGCCTCGTCGTCCCAGTAGCCCAGCATGACCGAGTAGCCGCGCGTGCACAGCTCGCCCTTCTCCCCCACCGGCACCGTGGCGCCGGTGGCGTCCACCAGCTTGACCTCCAGGTGCGGCTGGATGCGTCCCACCGTGGAGGTGCGCTTGTCGAGCGGATCGGTGGTGCTGCTCTGGAACGAGACCGGGCTGGTCTCGGTCATGCCGTAGGCGATCGTCACCTCGGACATATGCATCTGCGATACCACGCGCTTCATGGTCTCGATCGGGCATGGCGAGCCGGCCATGATGCCGGTGCGCAGCGACGAGAAGTCATAGTCGCCGAAGCGCGGGTGGTCGAGCTGCGCGATGAACATGGTCGGCACGCCGTGCAGCGCGGTGCAGCGTTCCTCGCTGACGGCCTTCATGGTCGCTTCCGGTTCGAAGGCTTCGCCCGGGAACACCATCGCCGCGCCGGTCGAGACGCAGGCCAGCACCGCCAGCACCATGCCGAAGCAATGGTAGAACGGCACCGGGATGCACAGCTTGTCCTGCTCGGTGAAGCGCATCGCCATGGCGATAAAGCGCGCGTTGTTGACGATATTCCGGTGCGTCAGCGTGGCGCCCTTGGGCGCGCCCGTGGTGCCGCTGGTGAACTGCACGTTGATCGGGTCGTTGCGGTCGAGCTGCACGGTGATGGCGTCGAGCGTTGCACGCGCCACGCCGGCGCCGCGCGCCACCACATCGTCATAGCGGATCATGCCCGGGGTCTCGCCCTCGCCCATGCGGATCACCCAGCGCAGCGACGGCAGCCGCGCGGCCTGCAGCGCGCCCGGCTCGCTGGTGGCGAGCTCCGGTGCCAGCGCCTGCAGCATCTCCAGGTAGCGCGAGCTCTTGAACGCCTCGGCCGCGACGATGGCCTTGACGCCGACCTTGTTCAGCGCGTACTCCAGCTCGGACAGCCGGTAGGCCGGGTTGATATTCACCAGCACCAGCCCGAGCCGCGCGGTGGCGAACTGCGTCACCACCCATTCGACGCGGTTGGGCGACCAGATGCCGACACGGTCGCCGCGGACCAGGCCGAGCGCGTGCAGCCCGGCTGCCAGCGCGTCGATGGCTTCGGCGAACTGCTGCCAGGTCCAGCGCACGCCCTGCTCGCGGAAGGCGACCGCGTCGCGCTGCGCAAAGCGGGCGACGGTCTGCGCCAGCAGCTCCGGCACCGTCTGCTCGGACAGCGGGATATTGGTTTCGCCCCGCACATGCGATAGCCCGCCCAGGGGCAGGATGGTGGGTTGGGACTCGCCCTGCGTCGTCATACTGGTCTCCAAAGCTCGGTGGCGTTCCGTGCGCCGGCATTTTGTGAGCATCACTCAATTTGTGAGTATCACTCAATTCACGCCGTGTTCATTGTCCTGGATGGGCTGGCGGAAGATTGCATCAGGGAAATCCCTTAAATTCACAGCGCCTGCTGCCGCCCGCCGGTGCAGCCTGTGGCGCCGACGAGTGAAAAGTACACGCTCGGCAGGCAGAACGCAATAATAATTTTGAGCTTTACTCAAGTTTTGACGAACGGCGCACTATAATCCTCGCCACGAGAGTCACGCCCACACCCCCGACAACATGGAAGACACCAGTTCCCGGCGCCGCGTTCCCGCCGGAGCCAAGGCCGAGCAGCGCATCCGCGACATCCTGCGCGTGAGCCGCGACGTGTTCGCCGAACTCGGCTACGAGCGCGCCACCACCACCGAGATCGCCCAGCGCCTGGGCGTGTCCGAGGGGACGGTCTTCACCTATTTCCACGGCAAGCGCGAGCTGTGCGTGCGCGTGATTGAGGACTGGTACGACGAGATCATCAGCACGCTGGAACAGGGCATGCCGCATGGCCAGCCCACCAAGGCTCAGCTTGAGTTCTACGTGAAGACGCACCTGCGCCTGTTCCTGATCCAGGGAACCGGGCTGTGCGCGCTGGTGCTGTCGGAAGGCCGGGCCAAGGGGCCGGGGCTGGGCGAGGTGTTCCTGCCGCTGCAGCGCCGCTACACGGCGCCGCTGATGGACCTGCTGGCGCGGGCGCGCAGCAACGGCGAGATCCGCGGCGACCTGCCGCTGAGCCTGCTGCGCTCGGCCATCCTGGGGCCGATGGAGCACATCCTGTGGGACGCGATCGCGCGGCAGCGCGAGGTCGATATCGAGAAGACCGCGCGCGACATGGTGGCGCTGCTGTGGCCGGCGCTGCAGCCGGTGGACCTGGAGCTGGAGAAGCTGCGGGGCTTCTACGGAGAGGTCAGCGCGGCGCTGCGCAAGGCGGCGGCAGACTGAGGCACGCCGGCGCGGGGGCCAACGCGCTAAGTCGGGTGCGGGCCGGCGGGTCCGGCCTCAGTTGAGCGCACCGTAGCCGCGCAAGCCGGCCTCCAGTGCCATGCCGGACACCGGCTGGTAGTCCGCCACCGCGCTGGGCACGACATCCTCCAGCCGCAGCCGAACGCGCAGCGCCGCATCGTCATGCAGGGCCTGGCGCATCGCTGCACGCACCCGATGCACCAGCGGCGCGTCCGCCCGCCGCGACGCGATGAAGGGCAGCCCCGCCACTGCCGGCGTGGCGCCGATCTGCCGCACGCCTGCCACCAGCTCCGGATGGTGCTCGGCGGCATATGCCAGCGTCACGCAATCGATCGCCGCCACGTCTGCCTCACCGGCGCTGACCGCCGCCAGCGAAGCCAGGTGCGAGCCGGTATGGATCACCTCGCCAAAGAAGCGTCCCGCGCGTGCCAGCGGCGCCACCGCATGGCGCAGCGCATTCATGCCGCTGTGCGAGTCGGGCGCATTGCAGGCAGCCCGCGCGCCACGGCAGGCAGCGAGCGTGTCAGGCCCCTCACCGGCCCGCACTACGATTGCGCTGCGATAGGTGTGCCACTGGCAGCCCGGCACCCGGAAGCGCGGCGTGCCGATCAGCCGCACATGCGGCGCCAGGCCCTGCACCAGCGGATAACCGCACGCCTGCGACAGCAGCATGTCTTCGCGCCGCCAGAATGCATGCAGCGCGGCGGCATCGTCGCCGGGGTCGACTGCGGTCAGCATGACCCCGGTGCGTTGCAGCGATTGCGCCACGCGCTCGATCAGCGTGACCCAGTCCGCGCGCAACGACGCCGACACGTTGTACATCGGCAGCGCCGCGACCCACTGCTCAGGCTTCGCCATAGGGCCTCGCCGCATAGTGTTGACCGTCGGACGGCCCGTGGAACAGGGGATGGGCCACCGGCGCAGCCGCGCGCAGCGCATACCGCACCAGCCATTCGCCATACCCGCGCACCAGGAAGCCGCCGTTGCGCGCCAGGTAGTCGCCGGCGCGGCGGCGATACACCCGGCCCAGCGCAAACCACGGCACCGACGGCAGGTCGTGGTGCACCAGGTGATAGTTGTTGTTCAGGAACAGCAGGCGCCACGCCAGCCCGGCGTCGTTGATCACGCTGCGCGCCGCCTGCGTAGCGGTGGCGCGATGCTCATGGAAGGAGCGGATCGCCGACAGCGACAGCGCGGGATACGCCACGCCGGCCAGCACCAGCCAGGCCGGCATGCCGCAGTACGCATGCAGCCAGGCCAGCAGCACGCCCAGCGCCAGCAGGTGCGCCAGCCACATCGGCGCATCGCGCCAGTCGCCGGCGCGCAGCTTGCCCCATGCATCGGCGCCGATGGCCAGGATCGAGAAAGCGGGCTGCAGCAGCACGCGGCCCGCCAGCGTGTTGCGCACGGCGTAGAGCCTGCGCGCGAGCGGGCCCGACGCATGCCAGTCCGCCGCGTACAGGAAATAGCTTTCGGGATCGCCGCCGGGATGCGTCAGTTCGGCTTCATGGTGCTGCAGGTGCCAGCGCCGGTACAGGCCATACGGCAGCCACACGCCCAGCGGTGCGGCGCCGAGCAGCGCGTTCAGCCACGGCAGCCGGGTTGGATGGCCGTGCATCAGTTCATGCTGCAGCGACAGGTACCAGGTGGTACACAGCGTCAGCAGCACGCATGCGAGCGGCAAGCCCAGCCGGCTCGCATGCGTGGCCACGCCGAACCAGGCGCCATACACCGCCACGATCAGCAGCCAGGTCGGCAGTTCGGTGCGCCACAGCCAGTGACGCGCGGCTTGCGCGAGTTCGCTGCGCTGTCGGTCGTCGAGATAGTTGGCCATGGCTCGCGGGGCATTTCGGGGAATCGAAGCCAGAGCATACGGGCCCGATCCGTTCGGCCGGAACGAACGATTGCCGATAACGATATGCCTGCCGGCGCGGGCGGCGCACTTGCGGTGCACCATCGCATTTGCTCACGCGCCGGGCGTGTTTAGCGTGACGAGAACGGCCCTGCGCCGCCGCGCCGGCCGCGTTTGACTAGGGATAGAGAACGACCTAGGCTAAGTAGGCTCGAAGTCCACTTCCGTGCGCGGGGACGCAGCCATGCCGGCCTGCGCGATCTCGCGGCATGTGGCCGGCGTAGAACAAGGAGGGCTAACCATGAACATGCGGCCGGATCCCACGTTTTACCCGTCGCCCCAGCTTGCGATGAGCGCGCCACCGGAGGAATTCGCCTACACCCTGCTGCTGAGCCCCGACGGCTCGCGCCCCGACGCGCTGGCCGTGATCGACGTCAAGCCCGGCTCGCCCACCTACAGCACGGTGGTGCATACCGTGCCGATGACCAACAAGGGCGACGAGCTGCACCACTTCGGCTGGAATGCCTGCTCCTCCGCGCTGTCGCCGCTGACCGGCCACGCGTTCCTGGAGCGGCGCTACCTGATCATTCCCGGCATGCGCTCGTCGCGCATCTATATCGTCGACACCAGGCCGCATCCCACGCAGGCGCGCATCCACAAGATCATCGAGCCGGACGAGATCATCGGCAAGACCGGCTACTCGCGGCCGCACACCGTGCATTGCGGCCCGGAGGGGATCTACGTCAGCACGCTCGGCGGCGCGGGGAAGGACGGCACCGACGGGCTGCCCGGCATCTTCATCATGGACTGCGAGACCTTCGAGGTGCTCGGCCGCTGGGAAATCGACCGCGGCGAGCAGGAGAAGCACTACGACTTCTGGTGGAACCTGCCGCGCGACTACATGGTGTCGAGCGAATGGGCCTTGCCGCCGCAGTTCGAGAACGGCCTGGTGGCCGAAGACCTGCTCTCCAACAAATACGGCCACAAGCTGCACTTCTGGGACCTGCGCGCGCGGCGCAACGTGCAGACCATCGACCTGGGCGCCAACCACCAGATGGCGCTGGAAGTCAGGCCCGCGCACGATCCGGTGCGGGAGTACGGCTTTGTCGGCGTGGTAGTCGACACCACCAACCTGGAAGGCTCGATCTGGACCTGGTGGCGCGAAGGCGGCAAGTTCCATGCGGAAAAGACTGCGACCATCCCGCCCGAGCCAGCCGCGGCCGACCTGCTGCCGCCGCTGTTGCAGGGCTTCGGTGCCGTGCCGCCGCTGATCACCGACATCGACCTGTCGCTCGACGACAAATTCCTCTACGTGTCGTGCTGGGGCACCGGCGAGATGCGCCAGTACGACGTCACCGACCCGCGCAAGCCACGCTTGTCGGGCTCGGTCCATCTCGGCGGCATTGCACGGCGCACGCCGCACCCGAACGGCAAGAGCTTCGCCGGCGGCCCGCAGATGGTCGAGATCAGCCGCGACGGCAAGCGCGTTTACTGGACCAACTCGCTCTACTCCACCTGGGACAACCAGTTCTATCCCGACGGCGTGCCCGGCGTGCAGGTGATGGGACGGGCCGAGCCGGAGGGCGGGCTGGCGCTGGCCGATGACTACTGGCTGGCATTCCCCGACGGCTACCGCGCGCACCAGGTGCGGCTGGAAGGCGGCGACTGCTCGACTGACTCGTTCTGCTATCCGTCGGTCCGGTCTTGACGGCGCTCTCCTGGGAGCAGGCCGGCCTGTGGTCGGCGGTCCTGGCAAGCGGCATCTATCACGGCCTGAATCCCGCGATGGGATGGCCGCTGGCCGTGTCCAACGGATTGCTGGCGCAGCAGGATCGCGCGGTGGTGTCGGCGCTCGGATGGCTCGCGCTGGGCCATCTGCTGGCGATGATCGCGGTCATGCTGCCGTTCGGCATGCTGGCCATGGTGGTCCGCTGGCAGGCGCCGCTGCAGTTTGCCGCGGGGCTGCTGGTGATCGGCTGGGGGCTGGCGCTGCTGGTCCGGCGCCGCCATCCGCGCACGCTGGCGCGCATTCCGCCCTCGCGCCTCGCGGTGTGGTCCTTCGCCGTGGCGATCGCGCATGGCGCGGGCCTGATGCTGGTGCCGATCTATCTCGGGCTGTGCCGCGCCGACGAGGATGCCGGCCACAAGGCCGCCGCCGCGCTGATGGGCGCCAATATCTCCATGGCGCTGCTCGTGTCCGTCGTGCATGCCGCCGCCATGATCGCGACCGGCGGCATGGTGGCGTGGCTGGTCTATCGCTATGTCGGGCTTAGATTCGTGTCGCGCAGCTGGTTCAACCTCGACGTGGCATGGGCGCTCAGCCTGGTGCTTGTCGGCGGGCTGGCGCTGGCATTCAGCGGCATCCGGCTTCCATTGCCGCGCTAGCGCTTTGCAATCCTCCGCAAGCCACCAGGACCCGACGGTGCAAAGCGGATCCCTAGCAACCACCATAATTCTTGCGCCCGCTTGCAGTGATCGTATACGTCCCACCGCGCGGACCGGTGTAGCACTTCGGCCCTGACGGCGCGCTGCGAGCCGAAGCAAGCGAATCTGCGGAGCGCACGGATGCCGCTTGGTAGGTTGGCGTTGGGGCGGTGCCCAGCATGGTTAGCGCGGAATCCTCGACTTGAGTTGGCGCAGTCATACTGGATATTCACCCAGTACATACTCCCACGATATCCACGGCAAATCTGAACTACGAGATATACCTCATGCTATGATATGTTTCCCCTCGGTAGTTCCCCTCTGCTGTGTCCGGCTGGGGTAGCCTGCGACGGCCTCGCCTTCCCGAAGTCTTCCGACACCCTTGCGACGCCAGTTGCCCGGTCGACGCGCGCCATTCTTTTTTTGTATCAAATCACTTCAGAGTGAATGGGAATGCACGTCCTCGCTGCTTTGGCTCTGAGCCTTAGCTCGGTTGGGGGATAGCTCCATGGATTTCTTTCGTGCATAGTTTTATTTTTTTGGTGTACTTGCTCACGGGGAGTCGCGGACGGGCGACTATAGTTGTGGCGAGGTGCCATGACGTGAGAAGCGAGAATGATAAGAAATGCCAGACTCCGCGCTGCGAAAGCAGAGGACCTGGAGGCAGTGAGACAGGTAGTGGCTGCATCCGGACTGACGATTCCTGAATCGAGCGATGCCACAGCGCTATACCACGTTGCCATCGTCGAGGACAGTGTGGTTGGCTGCGCTTGTGGCGAGCAGCGCGCTGAAACCTTTGTCGTTCACACGGTTGCAGTGCTGCCCGGCTATCGGGGGCACCGTCTCGCCACTCATCTCGTGAGCGTCCTGCTCACGCGAGCACGAGCCAATGGCTGCACCAAGGCCACCGTCCTGACAGACGAAAATCCAGGCTTCTTCGCCCGATACGGCTTCACGTTGACCCCGATGGATACCGTCATTCGCGAGATGCGGCTGTCAATGGATTTTCTCCGCCGCTTCGGCGCACGCTCCCACTACATGTGCCGCCAACTTTAGGCTCTGCCGTCCCCGTGGCGCCCCGGACGACCGATTCAGCGCCGGCCGGCACACTCGCATCTCCTGCAGGCGACAAGGCAAGATAGAAGCGCGCAATCTTGCCCGGCCATAGGAATCACCTTCGGGATCACCTTCGGGATCAGCTTCCCGACAGGCTTCATCCCAGCGCAGCTATTCACTGGCGCACCGCCCCTCCTATCGGGGGGTATAAAAAACAAAATAGCAGTCGTTACTTCTCCGGACCGGCAACCTAGCTTAAGGCATCTCGTTATACATAAGTCGAGGCGCGCGATCGCCGCCCTGGCCGCCAGAAGTTGACGGAACTGGACGATATGACTGTTGTAAACCTGCTCGGAATGGCGTTTACTCTTGGATTTTCCAGAGCAAATGGGCAACGAGTCGGGGGCATGGGTGGACGAGGAATTTGAAACGCTGGATCTGGGCGATCCGAGACGGGATCGGCGAGCGAAGGCGCTGCTCAAGCGGTTTGCAGCCATGCCAACGGCAAGCATTCCGAGCGCCTGCGACGGCTGGGGCGAGACCATGGCGGCTTACCGCTTTCTCGGCAACGAAGAGATCGCATGGCGAGACCTGATGCAGCCGCATTGGGAGCGTACGGCTGAGCGCATGGGGCAATTTCCGGTGGTGCTGTGTATTGCCGATACGACCGAACTGGACTTCAACGGTCAGGAGATGGAAGGCGCGGGACCGTTGAGCTACGAAGCGCAGCGAGGGATCTATCTGCATCCGACCTACGCGGTGACGCCGGATCGGGAGCCATTGGGGGTTGTGGACGCCTGGATGTGGGCACGCGAGCTGCGGGATGCGAACGGAGAGCGCGGCGGCATCAAGGAGAGCGTGCGGTGGATTGAAAGCTATGAACGCGTGGCTGAGCAGGCGGGCACGCTGCCAGAGACCCGCCTGGTCTACGTAACGGATCGTGAAGGCGACATCGCTGCGCTGATGCAGCGAGCCGAGGAGTTGGGTCATCCTGCAGACTGGTTGATTCGTTCGCAACACAACCGCAGCCTTGGGGCCGAGGGCAAGCTGTGGGAGGCGGTGGAAGCAAGTGAAGCGCTCGGGGAGATTACCTTCATCCTGCCCGGACGTGCCGGCCAGAAGGCACGTGAAGTCAAACAGGAGTTGCGCGCCCAGCGCGTGAGGTTGCCGGGCAAGAACGGTCTGGCGCTCACTTGCCTGGTGGCCCAGGAATGCGGCGCCCCGGCCGGCGTGAAGCCGGTGGTGTGGCGCTTGCTGACTAACCGAGAAGCGCAAGACTTGGATGCGGTGATTGAGCTCATCGACTGGTATCGGGCCAGATGGGAGATCGAGCTGTTCTTCCATGTGTTGAAGAACGCCTGCAAGGTGGAGGCCTTGCAGCTATCGCAGATGGATCGCGTCGAACGGGCGCTGGTGCTGTACATGGTGATCTCATGGCGCATTGCGCGGCTGATGCGCCTGGGCAGGACGTGTCCTGATCTTGATGCGTCGCTGTTCTTCGACGCCGATGAGATACGAGGGACCTATCTGCTGTCGAAGAAGCCGCGGCCCCAGACGCCACCTACGCTCAATCAAATGATTCGCCTGATTGCATCGCTCGGTGGTTTCCTGGGCCGCAGGGGCGATGGTGAACCAGGCGTCAAAACCATCTGGCTTGGCTTGCAGCAGGTCATGGTCGCCGCTCAAACTTTGCAGGCTTTACGCGCCGAACAGCTGTGAGATCTGTATAACGAGATGAGCTTAAGGATGCAGCTATATGGAGACACACCACGACATCAACCCCACCAATCTCCTATAGATTGCGGCAGGCAATTTCATTTATTTTGAGAATGGGACAATCAGCGGTGCTCTCACCAGCACCGATGCGTACCACCTCTTTCATAAAAAGTAAAATACGCAAGCATCATGGTCACTCGTAGTCTTCGCTTCAAAAAGCTTGTTGCAGCTTCTGTATTGCTTCCATTCGCTTCTATCCTCTGCCATGCACAGGAATCTGCAAATGCCGACCTCGACTCCTGCGTGGTCCAGGAGCAGACCATCCTCACCGCCAAGGGCGCCGGTCTCGGCGTCGTAGCGGGACTGGGCGCAGCGCTGTTTGGCAAGAACAAGGATGACAGCATCAAAAAGGCTGCGATTGGCGCCGCGGTAGGGGGCGCTGTTGGGGCTGCCGCGGGCTTTGCGACCGCCTACTACACCGCCATCGATACTTGCTACAAGAAGAATCCGAGCTGGATTCCCGAGTCGAAGATCGAGCGAACCAAGGATTACGCAAGGGTCAAGAAGGAGATTCGCTACGATCCGAAGCGCGATGGCGCCAAGACGCTCGTTTCAAAGATCGACATGCCCGCTACGGCAAAGGCGGGGGACAAGATCGACATGGCCAGCCGCTTCATTGCCATGACGCCGGATGGCTCGGAAGCCAACGTTGCCTTTGAGCGTAAGCTGACGGTCATTGAAGACGGCAAAGAGACGCTCCTGCCCTTCCCTGGCAAGGTCAAAGAGGACCGCACCGTCGAGCCGGGTGAAAACATTGAGACATCCCGCCTGCCGATCCCAGCGGAAGCAAAAAGCGGCACTCAGTACCGCTACGAGTTCGCCGTGAGCATGGCCGGCAAGCCAGCCTCCGTCGCCGCCCAGACCGTCACCGTCCAATAATCCGAAGCGATGGGCCGGGCTGCCTGGGCAGCCCGGCCGGCGCACGCGCGCCGGCCGTATCCACGCCCTGCAAACTATGCGCATGACATCATTGCATCGCACCTTTGTCCTAGTGGGTGCGCTATTGCTTGGGGGCTGTGCCGCCAACCAGCTTCCCGGCTTTCAGAACGCCTACAAAGGCTATAACGTCCCTGAGCCACTCGTTGCCACGGTTCGCCATGAGCTGAAACGGAACGGCCTGCCGAATGCGCAGGTGACACGCGACAATGCCGGGCGCATCCGTCTGGTCGGCAGCTACCAGAACGAGGACGAAGTTGATCGCGCATTCTTCGTCGTCCAGTCGATTGTCGGCATCAAGTCGACGTCGCCGTTCTATCCGGAGAACGTAAAGGAGAAGCGCTGGGATATCCACGCCGGCCAGGCGCTGACCGCCCATGCGCGCGCCGTCCGCAACCGTCCTGCACCCGCCGCGAAACGTGCACTGATCATCGGCATCAATACCTTCCGTGACAAGCGCATAACGGCAATCCTCGGTGAGGATGACGCGCGGCGCGTGAAGATGGAGGCCGAGAAAGCAAGTTATCGCACTACCGCCCTGCTCGGCCAGCAAGCCACCAAGGCAAATATTGAAGCGGCATTGAAGCGGTTCAGGGACGAGGTGGGCCCGAACGATACGGTTCTCATCTATGTGTCCAGCCACGGCACCATGCCCGTACCGTCCCCCCGCCTGCGTGACGCACGCAAGATGTCGATCATTGCCTATGACTCGGGCAATCCCATGGCTTCCGACCGCGACTTCCCGATGAGCGTATTCGAAACCTCGGTTTCCGATATCAAGCTGCAGGAAGTCGCTCAGATGCCGAGCCGACAAACTCGCCTCATCATCGATACCTGCTACAGCGGCGAGATTCTGAAGGGCATTCCGGATGATTCGCGGCGCTATGTCCTCGAAGCCAACGGAGGCGTTCCGGAGCGTGCAGGCATCTCGATGGCAGCATGGACGGGCGAGGCGTACGAGGCAAAGGGCATTCGCTTTGCGGAGGCCGCCAGTCGCGGTACGCAGGCGCAACAGAAGGATGCTCGCGGGACGCAGATTTCACCCGGGGACATAAACCGGTACACGATCATCACCGCCACAAGCGATGGCGAGGAATCGTGGGGACCTGCGGCAGGCGGAAGCTTCGACAGCCCCGTCAGCCCGGGGAAGCGCCTGCAGGGTTCCTTCTTTACCCAGGCGTTCTTCGAATACCTGGCGGAATCCAATGGACACATCGAGCCGGCGTTCAACAAGGCGCGCCAGTTTACGGTCCAGAAAGTTGCCGGCATCCCGGCGGCGCCGAACTATAAAGGCCCCCTGCCCATCAGGCAGGTGCCGCGTCTCAACCCGCCCCTGCCTGCAGGTGACCCGAGCAGTATCTACGAATAGCTGGAGCCAAGCCTCACAGGGGCTTGCGACTGCATACCCGATCAACGCAATCTGGATAACAAGAAGGTTGACCATGCGTCTTCAATACGCTGCCCTGCCCTTCCTGCTCGCGGCCTCCGCTGCCACATGCGCACAGGAAAGCTATAGCGCCAAGTCGCTGTTCTTCGGCGAAGACAATGACGTCGTGGCCGTTTCAACGACCAGGCCCACCGCTGCCGCGATTGCACCTGCTGCCGCACCCGCGCAGAAGGCCGCGCCCGTGAAGGTCGCCAGCAAGAAGCCGGCCAGCCACATCGGCGCGAGCTATTTCATCCGCCTCAAGCATCCGGATGGCAGCACGCGCGACGTACTGGCCAGCCGCAAGTTCAAAAGCGGTGAGCGCTTCCAGCTCGGCGTCAAGGTAAACAAGCCTGCCTTTATTACCGTGTTCAACGAGGACGGCAATGGCAAGGTTACCCAGATCTACCCCCGTCCCGGCAACGACAATTTTGTAAACGCGATGGGAGTGGTGTTCTTGCCGAGCCAGGGCGCCTTCGAGTTCGACCACGAGCCAGGCGTCGAACACCTGCTCGTCTACGTGTCGCAGAAGCCAGCGCCGTCGAATATCCCCGAAGGCATCCGAAAGATGCAACCCGATGTTGTGACCGCCACCTACACCGCGCCTGATGCCGCCGCCATGGCGCGCTGCGACGTACCGGCGTCCACGACTGCCGTGAACACCACACCGCAACCCGAAGGCGCTGACGAGCGGCCGCTCTATGCCTCGAAAGCGATCAAGCTTGCAGACGATGCCGCTTGCGCAAAGGCGGCCCCCGCCGCGCTCTATGCTTCCAAGGCCATTGTGTTCAGCGACGATGCCGATACCGGCGGCATGCAAGCCGCGTCTTATGTCGTCAAGAAAACCACCACGCCGGATGCGAGCCTCTTCCTGAAGATCAGGCTGCTGCACGAATAACCGAACCATAACGACCCGACCAGTTCCGGGGGACGGCGGCGCAAGTCGCGTCTGCCCGCATCGCATCTACGCGAAAGGATTCCATGAGCAACAACCATCTGATCGTTGGCCTCGGCGGCACCGGCGGCAAGATCATTCGTCATCTCCGCAAGACAATCGAACGCAGCAGGGACGCGCAGGGGAATAGCCCTTCCGAAGCGCGCTTCGAGTACCTCTACGTCGATACGTCCGACGACGAGATCAACAAGAAGGAGGAATGGAAAGTCCTGGGCAAGGACATCGATCTTGATCGCAGCCAGTATCTGATCAATACCGCCAGCAATGTACGCCCGGTATTGAGCGATCCGGAGTCGTTCCCGGGCCTGAAGGACTGGATCGAACCGCGGGACGTGTTTGACTTCGTCAACGCCACCACTGCCGGCGCCGCCCAGCGCCGCAAGCTGGGACGCGTTGTGTTCGCGCAAAACGCGCCACGCTTCGTCAAGGCCATCGAAGACCGCCTGGCCGTACTCGAGTCGGCCCCCGGCAGCAAGAAAGGCGCAGTGATCCACATCGTCTGCGGCCTCGCGGGCGGCACTGGCAGCGGCTCCATTGTCGACGCGGTGGCGCAGATCCGCCACAAGTGCGCCGACCACGATCTCTATCGTGTTCTGGTCTATGCCGTCCTGCCGGAAAAGAACTCGCGCCGCGTGAAGGACGTGGCAGGCCTGTCCACCTACTATGCCAACGGATACGCCGCGTTGTCCGAGCTGAACGCGCTGGCCGTCGGCAAGTACAAGCCGGTCAACCTGCTGGACGGTTCGCGGCTTGACCACGACATTTACTTCAACGGCTGCTACCTGGTCAACAACATCAACGAGCACAATGTGCAGTTTGATGTCGACCTTGAGGTGCCGCGGATCGTTGCCGAGTTCATCTTCCAGAAGACGATGAACAAGGAGTGGGAGGGGCTCGGGCGTGCCGAGAAGGGGGAGAACGACATCAAGAACTTCGAGAGCGACGAGCATATCGGCAAGGCTCGCGCGAAGCTGTTCATGTCCTTCGGCATCAAGCGCGTCGTTGTTCCGGAGCAGGAGATCAAGGAATATCTGGCTTATGGCTTTGCCGAGCAGGCAACCCGGCAGTTGATGTACAACAACTTCCGCCAGGGCGAAGGCTATGCCGACGAGGCAATCGAGAAGGACTGGGGCTTCGAAGCCCGCAAGCCTGACACGCTGCAGTCGCTGCTGCTGACTGATGCGCATCTGACGCTCGACACGGGCATCCTCGAGGACGACGCCAGGAACGCTTCCTGGAAGCCGCCGCGCGAATACTGGAAGCAGATCGTCAGCCTGCAGGTCCCCGACATCAAGGCCGACAAGACGATCGAGGAAACAAACTGGGTGCCGGTGCTCACTGGCCGCCTTGCCAAGGTGTTCGACGATACGTATCGGACCATGGGGGGCGTTCGCAAGTTTTTCGAGGTCAAGGGCAACGCGCGCGTAGAGATGGCGCGCCACATTGGGCGCCACATCGAAAAGGATCTGTTCGCGCGCTGGAAGGCGGGCAACGCGTCACTGTTCCAGCTTCGCCAGTTCACCGACGCGCTCATCGCGATGCTTGACGAGCGCCTCGCGCTGCTTTCCGAGCGTGTGGCGAAGATGCCTGCCGAATTGGAGTCCATCCAGCAGCGAGTGGCGGAACTCAGCGGCCAGTTCAACAAGGTTGGCTTCCTGGGCAAGCACTTGACGGACAAGCGGGGCGCGCTGTTCTCCGACATCGGCGCGCTTTTGCAGGATCAGTTCACGCTGAACACCAACCACCAGGGTCTGAAGTTCGCCTGCAGCCTCGTTCCGTTTATCAAGGAACAACTGGTCACACTGCGTGGCACCATCGACAGCCTGCACCAAAACCTCGTGGCTGCGACCGACAAGGTTGCCCAGGAACGTGCGGCTCGCCTGGGCGCGTCGGACGCCGTCTATCAGAAGCGCATCTTCGACCAGGCTGCGATTGGCAATGTGATGAAGGCGCTGGTTGTCGACGAGGCTGCCCAGACGGCCCGTACGCAGCGCGTGCGCCAGTCGATCATCGACCTGGCGGGGACGGATACTGATGGTTTCGACGCCTTGCTGCAGAGCATTTCGCTGGGCAGCCTCATTTCCACGCTCTCGCAGGAATCCGCACAGATTGTAGAGATGGCGCACGCCGAGATTGCCAAGACGCTGCCGCCGGTGCTGCACGTCAACATCGTGGAGCGTCTGCAGAAGCGCTACGACGCCAATCCGGCCGGCCTCAAGGAGTTTGTCTCGCAGCTGTATGAGGAAGCCGGAACGACGCTGGTCTTCAACAAGACTGAAGTCGACCGTATCGTGGCCAACAATGTGGGCGGCAGCCAGGGACGCACACAGACCATCGGCGTATTCCTGCCCGACTGCGAAAGCCAGAAGGAATTCCGCAATGCGTTGGCCGGGCTGTTCGAATCGCAGAAGGATCCGGCCTCCGATACGAAGGTCGCGGCAGGCAAGCTTTCGAACCAGATCGTGATCATGAAGATCGCGTCCCTGATGCCGGCGCGCTTCGTGGAGTCGCTTGGCGAGTTCAAGCGCCACTATGACGGCCTGTTGGCGGACGCCAAGGAAGCGGTGCTGCTGCACGGCGAAGGCGACGGCGGAAAATTGCCGCCGCTGTTCGCCCGCTCCGCGGCCGAGGTCCGCGCCGAAGCTCGCCGCAAACCCTACATCCTCCTTGCGCGCATGCTGAACATGGTGAAGGAGCGTCAGAACAAGACCACCGGCCTGATGGAATGGGTGTTCACGCATGTCACCGGCGGGCTGCCAAAAGTCCATGTGCTGCAGGGCAAGACCTGGCACGACGTGCTCGAAGCCGACCACCCCGGTGAATTGCAGTCCATCCTCGAGAAGGAAGTGGCCAGGCGCATCGACGCCGACTACAAGCATATCGACAAGAAGATTGAACTGCGCGATGCCTACACGTCACTGGTGATGACCCGCTTCACCGAAGCCGGCGAGGATGACCAGGACCCGCAGTTCGTTGCGCTCAGCGCCATGCAGGCACCTGTGTTCGAAATCGCCGGGCTGCCCGCCGTGGCCGACTGACAGCACGCACGGCCTGTCGCCACGCAAGCGTGGCAGGCCCCTCCCCATACAGTGAATCGAGAGAGCAGAAAGACATGGCGAAATACAAGTGCCCGACCCTGGGCGACTGCGACAAGGCAAATGCCGGCGAGATCTTCGAACGCTCCCCGGGCGAGGACCTTCGTTGCCCAGGGTGCAATACTCTGCTGGACCAGGTGAATACCCCGAGCGGCGGCAGCCAAGGCGGTGTCAGCAAGCCCGTCATCGCCGGGGCAGTCGTTGCGGCCGTTGCCGTCATGGCCGGGGCAGGCTACTTCTTCATGGGTCGTGGTGCAGAATCGGCGCCGGCTGTGGTAGCGGAGGCACCGGCTGTGGTAGCGGAGGCGCCGGCTACGGAAGCCTCGTCCGCTTCGGCACCGGCCGTGGGACCGGTGGCGACAGGTGCTGCGCCAGCCGGGGGCATCGGGCCGGACGAGGCAGAAACCAAGGCACTCCGTGCAAAAGGAGAAACTGACCTGAGGACGGGAGACGCCGCGGCAGCCGAGCTGTCCAGCAACAAGGCCGCGGCCAACGAGATGCTCAAGCTCGCCATTGCAAGGATGAGCCAAGGCAAGCTGGATGAAGCGGAAAAGACCCTGACGTCGGCGCGCGAACTCGATCCCAAGCAATCGTTGGTGCCTTACAACATGGCCGTGCTGCGCCTGAAACAGGGCCGTACCGAAGATGCGCTGAAGGAATTCGAAGCGAGCTTCATGGCCGGCTTCCCCTACTTCGACAAAATGGACCAGGACCCGGATCTCGACAGCATGAGAAAGGATCCGCGATTCAACAAGCTCGTTGACCAGTATCGGAAGCAAACCACATGATGCTGCCAGACGCCATCGCCCTGCTGCACCGGGGCAAGCATCGCACGACGAGCGCCGCGGTACGCGCCGTTCCTGCGATACTCGCCGCCGCTGTCCTGCTTGCCTGTGGCAAGTCCGACGGCAATCGGATTCTGGGGCATTGGCGTGCCGAGCGCTTCGCCACGCAGGGTATCAGCGTGCCGATGGGGCCGGAGTTCGAGATTACCCCCCATGCAGTGCGAAGTCCGGACGGAGAAATCGAGATTCCCATTTCTGCCATCACGGCAAAGGGAGACCAGGTAACGCTCGAGGGCCCGTTGAGCATCGGGCTCTCATTCCATTTTGAAGAAGCCGACCGAATCTCGTTGGACCTCCCCTTTGTTGGCAAGCTTTACTATCGGCGCGTAAGCAATGCCTCGACGCTTTGACTTGCTGGAAGCTTCCGCCGCATAGAGTGCAAGCTGCCGCGTTTGCATCCTGCCTCCTGGATTTCTGTTCATGGCAGCGGACGATTGGCGCTTCAAGGGGCAGGTCGACTATGCGGCATGCCAAGCAACCGTGGATTTTTCCGGTTCAGGGCAGATTATTGTGGCTTTTGGAACCGATCATTGTGAGCGTAAGGGTTTACCGCCACCAGGGAAATCCCTAATATGGCACCCATCGAATGCCGCGGTGCAACACGCACTGGACCCAGGATGGCATTCACCAGATGGAAGAAAGAGAGCCATGAATATCAATCGCCGTGCCCTAGTCGCTGTCGCCACCCTCGCTGCCACCTTGGCGGCCGCTCCGGTGTTTGCCAAAAGTGGCAAATTCGATACTTACACTGACGGCGCGCGGTCCGGGAAGTACGATGTTTACACTGACGGTGCAAAAAGCGGCAAATTCGACACTTATACGGACGGCGCCAGGTACTACATTGCCTCCGACCGCGCCCCCCTCTAAGAGGGCTGCAAATCCCGGCCCGGGACACCCGTCCCCCAACCCGGTTCCGCGCTCCTGAACCCCGCACTTCCCCAGAGTGTGGGGTTTTTACTTTTCGGGAAGCAGACTTTCAGACCCCCGACATGGGGGCGTGCCGGCCTTCGACCTCCCGCATCCGTCCCGATCCGGCATAATGCCCGGCGCAACATGGCGCTACGGGACTGAAGTAATGCAAATGAAGCCGGACATCTTTCGCGAACAGACCTCACAAAGCACGGCCGGGGGCGACGACTGCCCCTTGCGCTGGTTCGACGCGGATCGGGGTGCATTCGAATCGCTCGAACGATTGATTGCCGAGCATCCGGCGGATTTCTTTGCGGGCGAGCGTTTTGATCCGGTTGGCGCGTGCGCCACACGCGAGGCGGTGTTCGCGTCGGTTGAGCTGCCCGAGACGCCGACATCGCCGCAAGCGCATGCCGATCATCTGCTCAACGATGTGTTTCGGCACGTGATCCCCGTGGCATCACCGACTTTCGTCGGACACATGACGTCGTCGCTGCCGTCGTTCATGCCCTCGCTGGCCAAGGTGGTGGCCGCGCTGAACCAGAACGTCGTGAAGCTCGAGACCTCTGGCGCGCTGACAGGGCTCGAGCGCCAGGTCATCGGCATGCTGCACAAGCTGGTGTTTGCGCAGGACAGCGCGTTCTATGCGAGATGGCTGCACGATGCCGACCACGCGCTCGGCGCGATCTGTTCCGGCGGCACGGTCGCCAACCTCACCGCGCTATGGGCGAGCCGCAACAACCTGCTGGGCGCGCGTGATGGCTTCGCCGGCATCCATCGCACCGGACTGGTGGCTGCGCTACGCCATTACGGCCATGACGGGCTTGCCATCGTCGTCTCGGAGCGCGGGCACTACTCGCTGGGCAAGGCGGCCGATGTCCTTGGCATCGGGCGCGACAATCTCGTGCCGGTCGGCGTCGATGCAGACGGTCGCATGCGCATCGACCTGCTGCGCGACACCATGCGCGACCTGCAGCGGCGCAACATCCGGCCGATGGCGATCGTCGGCATAGCGGGGACGACGGAGACGGGCGCGGTCGATCCGCTCGACGCGATTGCGGATGTCGCGCAGGAGGCCGGCTGCCATTTCCACGTGGATGCCGCATGGGGCGGCGCAACGCTGCTGTCGGAGCGCGAGCGCTGGCGCTTCGCGGGCATCGAGCGTGCCGATTCCGTCGTCATCGATGCGCACAAGCAGTTCTACGTGCCGATGGGTGCCGGCATGGTGCTGTTCCGCAGCCCGGCGTGGACGCAGGAAATCATCCAGCATGCGAACTACATCGTGCGCAAGGGCTCGGTGGACCTGGGGCGCCATACGCTCGAAGGATCGCGCGGCGCTGCGGCCGTCATGCTCTATGCGAACCTGCACCTGCTCGGTCGCAAGGGATTGGCGCAGTTGATTGATCGCAGCATCGATAATGCCCGCTACTTTGCCTCCCTGATCGCGCAGCAGCCGGATTTCGAGCTCGACAGCCACCCGCAGCTTTGCATCCTGACCTATCGCCATGTGCCCGAGACCGTGCGTGCCGCGCTGGCAACGGCTTCGGCCGACCGGCGCGAGCAGATCCTGGACGCGCTGGATGCGCTGACCATCAGCATCCAGGAAATGCAGCGCGATGCCGGCCGCTCGTTCGTATCGCGCACGCAGTTGACGTCGACACAGTGGGGTGGCCGCCCGATTGCCGTGTTCCGCGTGGTGCTGGCCAACCCGGATACGACGCATGCCATCCTGCAGGACATCCTCGACGAACAGCGCGCGCTGGCGGCGGCCAGCCCATGCATGGCGCCACTGATGGCGCTGGTGGGAGCGCCGGACGCCGCGTGAGGCATTGGCAGCGGGCGGGCGCCGGCGGACAGAGTCCAAAGCCGGGTTGCTCTCTTTGCGGGAGCCATATCGTCAATTCGTGAACCCGGCGGTGAATGGAAGCAGCATTCCCCTGGCCGGATCCTCGAAGGTGACTAGTCTTTTCTGTTGTCCTGTGAACTTCCAGGTCAGGGGCCTCAGGTCACCGGCGCCGGATTGAACAGCACCAGCGCGTTCCTGATCTTCCAGTGTTCCGCCCACGACTTCTTGCCGCTGGCCACGGCCAGCAGCGTGTGGAACAGCTCCCAGCCCACCTCTTCGATGGTGGCTTCGCCGGTGGCGATGCGGCCGGCGTTGACGTCCATCAGGTCATGCCAGCGGCGCGCCAGGTCATTGCGGGTCGAGACCTTGATCACCGGCACCTCAGCCAGGCCGTAGGGCGTGCCGCGGCCGGTGGTGAAGACGTGCAGGTTCATGCCGGCGGCCAGTTGCAGCGTACCGCAGACAAAATCGCCGGCCGGCGTGGCGGCGTAGATCAGGCCCTTCTGCGTGACCTTCTCGCCCGGGCCGCTGACGCCGTGAATCGGCCCGGTGCCGGACTTGACGATCGAGCCCATCGCCTTTTCCACGATATTGGACAGGCCGCCCTTCTTGTTGCCCGGCGTGGTGTTGGCGCTGCGGTCGACCTTGCCTTTTTCGAGGTAGGCGTCGTACCAGGCCATCTGCTTCATCAGCGCCTCGGCCACTTCCGGCGTGGCGGCGCGCGCGGTGAGCTGGTCGATGCCGTCGCGAACCTCGGTGACCTCGGAGAACATCACCGTGCCGCCGGCGCGCACCAACAGGTCGGTGGCAAAGCCCACCGCGGGATTGGCGGTCACGCCGGAGAAGGCATCGCTGCCGCCGCACTGCACGCCCACCACCAGGTCCGATGCCGGGCAGGTCTCGCGCCGGCGCGCGTCCAGGCGCTGCAGGTGCTTCTCGGCCGTGGCCATGATCGAATCGATCATCGAGGCAAAGCCGACGTGCTGCTCGTCCTGCAGACAGACCACGTCGGGCTCGCCTTCCTTCTGGATCGGGATGGTGCCGGCGCCGACCAGCCGCGTGGGCTGCAGCTTTTCGCAGCCCAGGCTGACGATCATCACTTCACCGCCGAAATTAGGGTTCAGCGCGATATTGCGGATCGTGCGGATGGGGATGCCGGCATCCGGCGCGTCGATCGCCACGCCGCAGCCGTAGGTATGCTCCAGGCCCACCACGTCGTCGACGTTGGGGTACTTCGGCAGCAGCGTTTCCTTGATGCGCCGCACGGCAAACTCGACCACGCCCTCCACGCACTGCACGGTAGTGGTGATGCCGAGGATATTGCGCGTGCCGACCGAGCCGTCGGCATTGCGGTAGCCCTCGAAGGTGTAGCCCTCCAGCAGCGGCAGCGGCTTGACGCGCGTGCCGACCGGCAGGTCGTGCAGCTCCGGCGCGGCCGGCATGCGGATCACGCGCTCGTTGATCCAGCTGCCGCGCGGCAGGTCCTTCAACGCGTAGCCGATCACCACGTTGTAGCGGATCACCTCGTCGCCTTCGCGCAGGTCCGTCAATGCGACCTTGTGACCCTGCGGCACGCCTTCGACCAGCGTCAGGCCGCACGGAAACGTGGCGCCGGCCGGCAGCCCGCCGTCGTTGGCGACGATGGCGACGTTGTCGTCGGGGTGCATCGTGATGTAGAGGGGGCGCGATGCCGGGGCTGGGGTCGCTTCGCTCATGATTGCAGGCTTTCTTCAGGGAACGGCAGTATGCCGGTCATGTGTTACGTTGTCTGATGACATTGTAGAGACTCTTGAGCTCGCCGGTGCTCGGAGTTACCCTGATTAAAGAGGCTTAAACGCCATATAATGCATCAAATTTTTGGCATGAACTCAACTCTTGCGTTGTCAGTCATTGATTCTTGGCATTGTTGTACGACAACATTCGTTCATCCTGCCGCCGACAGCCATCTATTTCATCCGGCAAAACTTTTTGGCAGCGCAGAATGACGCGCAGCCACGGATAGCCTATAACGGCTCCAACCGGTTTCACGTGACGAAAACCGGACCAGGAGACCACCGCCGTGACGACCCCGAGCACCTCGCTGCAGAAAGCCTGCCGCCTGCTGCGCGCGCTGACCGATGCCCGCAACAGCCGCCTGACTGACCTCGCGCTGGCCGCCGGCGTCGACAAGGCCTCGGCGCTGCGCCTGCTGGAAACGCTGGCGGCCGAGGGACTGGTTGCGCGCGATCCCGCCACCAAGGCCTTCACACCGGGGCGCGAATGGCTGGCGCTGCATGCCGCCACGCTGGCGCGCACCGATCTGCGCCCGCTGGTGCGCCCCGCGCTGATCCGGCTGGCCAACGCCTTCGAGGACAGCGCCATCCTGTCCGTGCCGAGCGGCTGCGAATCGGTCTGCATCGAATTGCGCCTGGGTACCTTCCCGATTCGCGCCAACTACCTGGACATCGGCAGCCGCCGGCCGCTGGGCATCGGCGCCGGCAGCCTGGCGCTGCTGGCCGCGCTGCCCGATGCCGAGGTCGACGCGGTGCTCGACGGCATCGCCCCGGCCATGCGCCGCTACCCGCGCTTCAGCCGCGACATGCTGCTGGGCCATGTGCGGGCCACGCGCGAGCGCGGCTACGCCGTGTTGCTGGACGTCGTGGTCGAGCGCATGGGCGGCATCGCCATCGCGCTGCCCGGCCCCGACGGCTACCCGCTGGGCGCGATCAGCATTGCGGCGCTCAACGACCGCATCACCGGCCGGGAGGCCGCGATGGCGCGCGCGCTGCGGCGCGAGGCCGACGCCATCTGCGAGCACTGGCGCGCGCACGCCGCCGTGAAGCCAGGCACCAGACCCGACATCCAACGGCCGGCCGCCCGGCCACGTACGCGAGAGGAGGCATGACATGCGCTGGAAGCAACGTCCGCAGGGTTCCAACTGGGGCGATTTCGGCCCCGACGACCAGCTGGGCCGCGTCAACCTGATCGGCCCCGAGCAGGTCGTCAAGGGCGCGCGCGAGGTGCAGGCCGGCATCAGCTTCTGCCTGTCGCTGCCGCTGGACTATCCGGGCGGCAACAAGCTCAACCAGCGCCGACACCCGCCGCAACTGCGCCCGACCTTTCGCGACGACAGCCCCTGCCTCAATTTCCCGCTGGCCAAGGTCGATCCTGCCGCCACCGATGTGATCAGCGACGACCAGGTGCTGCTGTGCCTGCAGTACAGCACGCAGTGGGATGCGCTGGCGCACGTGGGCGCGCTGTTCGATGCCGACGGCGACGGCCGGCCCGAGCGGGTCTACTACAACGGCTTCCGCGCCAACGAGCATATCGTCGGCCCGGTGGACTATGCCGACGACGACCACTTCGCGGCCCACCCCTGCGGCCACGACCACAGCGCCGCGCACGCGCTCGGCATCGAGCACTTCGCCGTCAAGGGCATGCAGGGGCGCGGCGTGCTGGTGGACCTGGCGCACGTGTACGGCCAGGACTTCCGCAATGTCGGCTATGACGAGCTGATGCGCGCGCTGGACGCCGGCAAGGCCGAGGTCGAGCCCGGCGACATGCTGCTGCTGCGCACCGGCTTTGCCGAGGTCGTGCTGTCGATGCAGCGCGAGCCCGACGAAGCCGTGCTGCACCACAGCTGCTGCGCGCTCGACGGCCGCGACGAGCGCCTGCTGCAGTGGATCACCGATGCCGGCATCGCCGCGCTGATCGCCGACAACTACGCGGTCGAGCGCTACCCGGCCCGCCCCGCGCCCGATGGCGACAAGCACCACCCGCTGCTGCCGCTGCACCACCATTGCCTGTTCAAGCTGGGCCTGCCGCTGGGCGAGCTGTGGTACCTGCGCGAGCTGGCCGACTGGCTGCGCGCCAACGGCCGCACCCGCTTCCAGCTGACCGCGCCGCCGCTGCGGCTGCCTGGGGCGGTGGGGTCCCCGGTGACGCCGATCGCCACCGTCTAGCCCAAACAAGAACCACAACAAGCCAGAGGAGACACCATGAAGCTTCGCCATTCGATCCAGCGCCGGGCCGCCGGCGTCCTCGCCGTGGCCGCGGCGCTTGCCTGCGGCGCCGCGCACGCACAGCCCAAGGCAGCGATCTCCGACGACGTGGTCAAGATCGGCATGCTGCTCGACATGAGCGGCCTGTACGCCGATGTCACCGGCCGCGGCAGCGCCACCGCGGCGCAGATGGCCATCGACGATTTTGGCGGCAAGGTGCTGGGCAAGAAGATCGAGCTGGTGGTGGTCGACCACCAGAACAAGGCCGATATCGCCGCCAACAAGGCGCGCGAGTGGTACGACACGGGCAATGTCGATGCCATCCTCGACGTGGCCGCCTCGGCGCCGGCGCTGGCCGTGCTGGAAGTGGCAAGGCAGAAAAACCGCATCGTGGTGTTCTCCGGACCGGGCACCGAGCGCATTACCAACGACCTGTGCACACCGGTGTCGGTGCACTACGCCTACGACACCTACGCGCTGGCCAACACCACCGCGCGCGCCACGGTGCAGCGCGGCGGCAAGAGCTGGTTCTTCCTGACCGCCGACTACGCCTTCGGGCATACGCTGCAGGACTCCGCCACCGCGGTCATCAACGAGACCGGCGGCAAGGTGCTGGGCGCCGCGCGCCACCCGATCGGCGCCAGCGACTTTGCCTCGTACCTGCTGCAGGCGCAGGCCAGCAAGGCGCAGGTCGTGGGACTGGCCAATGCCGGCGGCGACACCATCAACGCGATCAAGGCGGCGTCGGAGTTCGGCCTCACGCGCAACGGCGCGCAGCGCATGGCGGGACTGCTGCTCTACATCAACGATATCCACGCCATCGGACTGAAGACCGCGGGCGGCCTGGTGCTCACCGAAGCCTTCTACTGGGACATGAACGATGCCACCCGCGCGTGGTCGCGCCGCTATTTCGAGAAGCTGAAGAAGATGCCCAACATGAGCCAGGCCGGCGCGTATTCGTCGGTGACGCACTACCTGAAGGCGGTGCAGGCAGCGGGGACCGACGAGACCGCGGCGGTGATGAAGAAGATGAAGTCGCTGCCGATCAACGACTTCTTCGCAAAGAACGGCCGCATTCGCGAAGACGGTCGCATGATCCACGACATGTACCTGTTCGAGGTGAAAACGCCGGCCGAATCCAAATACCCATGGGACTACTACAAGGTCGTGGCGACGGTGCCCGGCGAGCAGGCCTTCATGCCGGCATCGAAATCGCAATGCCCGCTGCTCAGGCACTGACATGAGCGCCACCTGTACCACCTATGTACGCGGCACCGGCAACACGCGCTTCGGCCGCATCGAGGGCAGCACGCCGCTGACGCT
This sequence comes from Cupriavidus oxalaticus, assembly GCF_016894385.1. Classification (NCBI taxonomy): domain Bacteria; kingdom Pseudomonadati; phylum Pseudomonadota; class Betaproteobacteria; order Burkholderiales; family Burkholderiaceae; genus Cupriavidus; species Cupriavidus oxalaticus. The sequence goes on along the minus strand of NZ_CP069811.1, from coordinate 978,139 downwards.
GATGGCGCAGGCCGCCGATGCCGCGCTGGCCGATGCCGGGCTCGCGCGCGCCGACATCGACGGCGTGCTGTGCGGCTATGCCACCACGCTGCCGCACCTGATGCTGGCCGACCGCTTCTGCGAATACGCCTCGCTCACGCCAGCCTACGCCCACGGCGTGGCCGCGGGCGGCGCCACCGGCGGCGTGATGGCGATGCTGGCGCACGAACTGGTGCGCGCCGGCCGCTGCCGCCATGTACTGGTGGTCGCGGGCGAGAACCGCCTGAGCGGCCAGAGCCGCGACCAGTCGAGCCAGACGCTGGCGCAGGTGGGCGAGCCGCATGCCGAGGTGCCCAACGGCGCCTCGGTACCGGCCTACTACGCGCTGCTGGCGTCGCGCTACCTGCATGAGACCGGCATGGATGCCAATGCGCTGTCCGGCTTTGCGGTGCTGATGCGCGAGCACGCTGCAACCCATCCCGATGCGCACCTGCGCGAGCCATTGTTCCTTGCCGACGCCCGTGCCGCCCGTCCGATCGCCACCCCGTTGCGGCTGTCCGACTGCTGCCCGATTTCGGATGGCGCGGTAGCGGTGCTCGTCTCCGCCGATCCTGGCGCCGGCACGCCGGTGCGCATCGCTGGCGCGGGCCAGGCACACCGGCACCAGCACCTGGGCGCGATCGGCGACGTGATGCGGACCGGCGCCGCCGACGCCGCGCGGCGCGCCTTTGCCGAAGCCGGCGGCGACGTTGAAAGCATCGATTGCCTGGCGATCTACGACTCGTTCACCATCACCCTGGTCATGCTGCTGGAAGAACTTGGACTGGCGCCGCGCGGACAAGCGCACGCGCGGCTGCAGGCCGGCGATTTCTGCCGCGGCGGCGCGCTGCCGCTCAATACGCATGGCGGGCTGCTTGCGTTCGGCCACTCCGGCGTGGCGGGCGGCCTGATGCATCTTGCCGAAGCCGCGCGCCAGCTCGCCGGACGCGCCGGGGAACGTCAACTGAGCAAGCGCCGCCGCGCGCTGTTCCATGCCGACGGCGGCGTGCTGTCGTCCCATGTCAGCCTGGTGCTGGAGGCCGCGCCGTGAATCATCCCATCAGCCATCCCTATACCGACGGACTGGATGCCGGCGTGGTGCGCTACCAGTGCTGCGACGGCTGCGGCGCCTGGCAGCCGCTGGAGCGCCACGCCTGCCGCACCTGCGGCAGCCTGCAATTGCACTGGCGCGAGGCCAGCGGGCTGGCCACGGTCTATGCGGTCACCGAGATCAGCCGCGCCCCGACCGACGCCTTCCGCGCGCTGGCGCCCTACACGCTGGTGCTGGCCACGCTGGACGAAGGCCCGCGCGTGATGGGCCATGCCGATCCCGGCGTGGCGATCGGCGACCGCGTGCGTGCGGGGTTCATGCGATTTGGGGAAGGGACGCTGCTGCGCTTTCGGCGCGAATAGGACTCAGTGGTCCGGATAGGCCTGCCCTCACCCCCTGCCCCTCTCCCGCAAGCGGGAGAGGGGAGCAAACCGTCGGTATGCAAATGCGCCGGTGCCTGCCGCCGCCCCTCGACATCGGCTCCCCTCTCCCGCTCGGCGGGAGAGGGGTTGGGGGTGAGGGCCGGCGCTTCAACGAAGTCCGCATCGCTGCAATGCCCCAACCCCCAGACAAGCCTCCCAGGAACAAATGCCCGCTCCCCTCCAGTCCCTGCTCGCTCCCCGCTCCATCGCCGTGATCGGCGCCTCCGACAACATCCACAAGATCGGCGGCCGGCCCATCCACTACATGAAGACGCACGGCTACGCCGGCACGCTCTACCCGGTCAACCCGCAGCGCGACGCCATCCAGGGCCTGCGCGCCTATCCGAGGCTGGATGCGCTGCCGGAAGTCCCCGAACTCGCCATCATCATCGTCGCCGGCGACGCCGCCGTGCAGGCCGTGCGGGACTGCGCGCGGCTGGGCGTGGCCGCGGCCATCGTGATTGCGTCGGGCTTCGGCGAGGCCGGTGCCGAAGGCCGGCGCCAGCAGGACGAGATGGTGCGCGCCGCGCGCGCCAGCGGGCTGCGGCTGGTCGGACCCAACAGCCAGGGGCTGGCCAACTTCGGCAGCGGCGCCATCGCCAGCTTTTCGACCATGTTCATCGAGGTGCCGCCGCAGGACGGGCCGGTCGCCGTGGTCAGCCAGAGCGGCGGCGTGGCGGCGATGGTCTACGGGCTGCTGCGCGGCCAGGGCATCGGCGTGCGCCACATGCATGCCACCGGCAACCAGGCCGACATCACCGTCAGCGAGCTGGCGCTGGCGGTGGCGCACGATCCCGGCGTGCGGCTGGTGCTGCTGTACCTGGAAAGCCTGTCCGATCCCGAGGTGCTGGCCGAGGCCGCGCGCGTGGCGCGGGCGCGCAACGTGCCGGTGGTGGCGGTCAAGGCCGGGCGCTCGCAGGACGGGCAGCGCGCCGCCGCGTCGCACACCGGCGCCATCGCCAACGAGGACCGCGCGGTCGAGGCCTTCCTGCAGCGCCATGGCATCTGGCGCGTGGACGATGCGCACGCGCTGGCGCGCTGCGCGCCGATGTATCTGCGCGGATGGCAGGCCGAGGGAAGGCGGCTGGTGGTCGTCAGCAACTCCGGCGCGAGCTGCGTGATGGCCGCCGATGCGGCGCCGTCGTGCGGGCTGACGCTGGCGCCGCTGTCCGATGCCACGCAGGCCGCGCTGGCCGAGCGCCTGCCCGGTTTCGCGGCCACCGCCAACCCGGTCGATGTCACCGCCGCACTGCTGACCAACAGCGCGCTGTTCGGCGAGGTGCTGCCGGTGGTGGCGCGCGATCCCGCCGCCGACCTGTTCTTGCTCGATATCCCCGTCTCCGGCATGGGCTACGACGTGCCGCGCTTTGCCCGCGATGCCGCCGCGTTTGCCGACACCGCGGGCAAGCCTGTCGCGGTCGCGGTATGGCAACCGCCGGTGGCCGACGCATTCCGGCAGGCCAACGTTCCGACCTACGCCAGCGCAGCCGAGGCGCTGGCAGCCTTCTCGCAACTGGTCTCGCACCAGCAACGGCTGCGGCAGATCGCGGCTGAAGGCGAGCCACCACTGCCAGCTGCACCGGCCTTGCCTGCGTCACCGGAGCAAAGCACGACGCTGAGCGAAGCCGCCAGTCTTGCGCGTCTCGCGGCAGCAGGCATGCCGGTGGTCGAACACTATCTTTGCCGCGACGTGGACGCCGCGGTGGCCGCGTGGCAGCGCATCGGCGCACCGGTGGCGGTCAAGGCAAGTTCGCCGCAGGTGCCGCACAAGAGCGAGCATGGGCTGGTCGCGCTGCACTGCAATGACCCCGAGGCGGTGGCACGCGCATTCACCGCCCAGACGCGCACGCTGCAGGCAATGGAAGCACATTGCGAAGGCATCGTGGTCGCCCGCATGTCGCGTGGCCAGCGCGAATGCATGATTGGCGCGAACTGGGATCCCGTATTCGGCGCGGTGCTGGTGATCGGTGACGGTGGCAAGTATGTCGAGACGCTGCGCGACACCGCCGTGCTGCTGGCGCCGTGCAGCGAAGCCGACGTCGCCCGCGCGCTGGACGGCCTGCGCATCGCGCCGCTGCTGCAAGGCGTGCGCAATGAGCCGGCGGTCGATATCGCCGCGCTGTGCCGGCTGGCGGTGCAGGTCGGCGACCTGGTCCATGCGGCCGGCGGTGCGATCCGCTCGGTCGACCTCAATCCGGTGATGGCGAGCGCCGATGGCGTGGCCGTGGTCGATGCGCTGATCGAGGTGGTGGAAGTGGCAGGGGTGGCAGAGGTGGCAGAGGTGGCAGAGGCGCGACGCCGGGACCTGCGGTTGCGGACTAGGGTTGCATGACCATCAGCATGCCGTAGAACAAGGTCGCCAGGAACAGCGTCTCAAGGACCATCAGTGCCACCGGCTTCCAGCCTACGGACAGGATCTCCTTGAGATGCGTCTTCATGCCGATTGCCACCATGGCCATGACCAGGCACCACTGCGAAGCAAACTGCCCCGCCTTGACCAGTGCCGCAGGCAGCCAGCCGGTGCTGTTGATCGCCACCAGCACCGCGAACGCCACGGCAAACCACGGCAGCAGCGGCGGACGCTGGCCCGTTCCGGCGTCGCCTTGTGCCCGCTGATGCCGCTGCGACAGCCATGCAGCCAGCGCGATCACCGGCAGCAGCATGGCCACCCGCATCAGCTTGACCAGCGTCGCCGCATCGCCGGCTTCGTGCGAGATGCTGTAACCGGCCCCCACTACCTGAGCCACGTCATGGATCGTCCCGCCGATAAAGGCCCCGGCCTGCAGCGACGGCAGGGCCAGCAATTGCGCCAGCATCGGGTACAGCACCATCGCCACCGTGGAAAGCGTGCTGACGGAGATCACCGTGAACAGCGTCGCGCGCTCCTTCAACGGATGCTGAGGCATGGCCGCCGACAGGGCAAGCGCCGCGGAAGCGCCGCAGATTGCCACAGCGCCCCCGGTGAGCAGGCCGAAGAACGTCTGGAAGCCCATCATTCGGGCCAGCACGATGCCGCACAGTATCGTCAGCGCCACCGCCAATACCACCATGGCAAGGGAGTGCCAGCCCAGTGCGGCCACCTGCGCGGCGGTGATGCGCAATCCCAGCAAGGCCACACCTAGCCGAAGCACCTGCCTGGCGCTGAAGTCGATGCCGGAAGCCGCGGAGGATTCCTGGGACAGGAAATTCAGCGCCATGCCCAATAGCAAGGCGAACAGCATCACCGGCGCCTGATAATGCGCGGCAAGCGACATGGCTGCCACGGTTACCACCGCGCTGATGACCATGCCGGGCAAATAGCCCCGGCAGGTGCTTAGCAAGCCCGGGGTCAGGAATCTTACGGACATGGATGTCTCTCCGATGCATCGATGCAGGTCGCCACCCATCTCGATATCAGGCCCGCCATCTTCGCAAACCGGGAAACGCTGGCGGACAAACTGTGCAATCTCCCATCCGGCAATCATGCCGCATGGAACCCGGTGCACGCCGTGCAAACGATGCCAACGACTTTGCATTACATGCCACGGTCACTATCGGCCAGGACAGCTCGGATCCGTGCGCGACGACGGCCGCACGGAGTGCGCGCGGCGCTACCAGCGGTGTGAATCTTTGCCTACAGTAAAGGTGGCGGCCGTTGGCCAGTCCGGTGGCGCCGCCTTGTCCGGTCTCACCCGGAGAGTGCCTGCCGCCCGGGATCCTCAGGATCGATGCCATCACGCCCGACAAGGTGGGCGGGCATCGTTGCAGACCTCCGCCGTGGGCAGGCCTGTTGGGGTGCACGCCAGTGTTGACCACTTCCCTCGATCCCCAAGCCGCCGAGGCGCGGCCGCGCCTGCTCGATACCGTCGACCGCGTGTGCGAGATGTGCTTCGGCCTGTTCATGGCATTGACGTTCGTGGGCGCGGTGTCGGCCGTTGGCGCGCCAGCTGACGCCTCACGCACGATGTTCTATACGGCGCTGGGCTGCAACCTGGCCTGGGGGCTGGCTGACGCAGTGATGTACCTGGTGCGCACGCTGACCGAACGCGGCCGCAGGCTGTCTCTGGTCAAGGCGGTGCGCAATGCCGGCGACCCGGCTGACGCCATCGGACGCTTGCGTGAAGCGCTTTCGCCGGCTTTGCGCACGCTGGTCGACGACGCCCAGCTGGAAGCGATGCGAGGCCATATCGCCCAACACGCCGACTTGCCCGTGCGCCCGGCACTGGCTCCACAGGATTTGCTGGCAGCCGCGGGGATCTTCCTGCTGGTGGTGCTTGCCACCTTCCCCGTGGCCTTGCCCTTCATCTTGTTCTCGGACGTCCCGACCGCGCTGCTGGTTTCGCGCGTGCTGACCATCCTGATGCTGTTCGGGGCGGGCATTGCCCTTGGGCGCTCTGCCGGCTTCGGCGGATGGATGGCGGGGGTAGTGATGACATTGGTCGGCATCGCCCTGACCATGGCCATCATCGCGCTTGGGGGCTGACCATGCCTGCAAAGAGCATGACAGCACGGCTGGCCGCACCCTGGCTGCTGCTGGCCGCGGTAACCGCGCCGCTGCCGTTGTGCGCTGCCGAGGACAGCGCCGCGCCTGCGACCGCCCCTGCGACCGCGGAGGCGCCGGGCTGGAGCGGCGGGGTTTCGGCCTATCTCAACCTGCCGCGCGGCAGCGAATCCTACGTCACCGGCATCGCCATCGCCAAGCGCGGCGCGTTGCACCTGGAAGCGCGCAGCAATTATGAAGGCATGGATGCCTATTCGTTCTTCGTGGGCTACAACCTCGGCTGGGGTGACGCCTTGCGCCTGGATTTCACCCCGATCCTGGGCGTGGTCACCGGCAGCGTACACAGCGTCGTGGGCGGGTTCGAGGCTACGCTGACCGGCCGTCATTTCGATGCCTATGTCGAGTTCGAGTACGTGCCGGACGCCGAGCCGTCCGGGTATGCCTATGCGTGGAGCGAGCTGGCCTGGCGTCCACGTGACTGGCTGCGGCTGGGCCTGGCGGCCCAGCGCACGCACGTGCCGGACAACGGCCGCAATCTGCAGCGGGGCGTGTTTGCGCAAGTAAAGGGCAAGCACATCTCGGGCGCGGTCTATTGGTTTAACCCCGCTGCGGATGATCAGATCGCCGTGGTTTCTGTAGCGCTGAGCTTCTGACGCAGCTGACCAGGTTCCGCAGGCTGCTTACACATCGCATCCACGTACACCCTCTTGAAGCGCAAGGGTCACCACGCGCAGCGTGGCATCGTCCGGACACGGCACATCGGCAAATCCAAGACGTTTAGCCAGCCGCCGCATGCCGGTATTCGACGACAAGACGTAGCCTTCCATGTGTCGAAAGCCGCGGCGCCGCGCGATGTCGATCAGTGTCCCCAGCAGTTTGCTGGCCAGGCCAAGCCTGTGCCAGTCGTCGGCGACGGTCACGGCAAACTCGCAGGTATCGCTGCCCGGCGCCGCGGCGTAGCGCGCGCCACCCACAATAGATGGCCCCTCGTTTCCCGTGTCCAGCGCTACCAATGCAAACTCTCGCTCAACCGCGGGATGCGTCGCGTGTTCGAGCATTGCTTCCGGAAGCTCTCGCATGGCAGCCATAAACCTGGTGTACCGTGCATCTGCCGAAAGCCTGTTGAATGCCGCCAACAAGCCGGCCTTGTCGTCTTCGGTAATCTCCCGCACCAGCACTTCCCGGCCATCGCCGAGGGGCATGTTGAATGGCGCGAAGTTTGTCCCTTCAGACTTGTCTTGCATGGCAGTGTCACAAAGAAGAAGGCGAATTTATTGAATCGATTCCGCAGCCTCTGATATTAGAACTTCTGGCGCGATTTGATACGCGATTTCGGCTGCGAGCGCCTAGAATGCTGAGTGAGCCAAGGCTCACAGAAGTTCGAATAGAAACGTTTCCTACGCCAGAAGTCCAGGCACACATAATGTCTTGAGGAGAGCGATATGACCGCACGCAAATTGCCCGCAGTTGGTTGTGCAGTCCTGATGGCACTGATTTCCATTGGCGCGGCCGCCCAGACCGCCTCGGCACCACAGGGAGCGGCGTCAGCCGAGGTGCCCAAGGCCCCGCCGACCACGGCGCAGGCCAAGGCTCTGATTGCCGAGCGATTCAAGGCGGCCGACGCCAATCATGACGGTAAGCTGAGCCGTGACGAAGCGCAGGCGGGAATGCCGCAGGTCTACCAGAACTTCGACAAGATCGACGTCAAGAAACAGGGCAACGTCACGGAGCGCCAGATCGGTGCGTACTGGATGAAGAAAACCAAGGATCAGATGCAAAAGGAAGATCCGATCTGGAATTGAAACGCACTGCAGCAATCAGCGGATAGTACTCATGGGACGATGGGACGGGAGGAACGGCTCAGTTCCTCCCGTCCCTTTTTCTGTCAAGGCTGGCAAGGCGCCGGTCATGATGTGGTAGCCATTCACCCCCTCAATGGCGGCCGCGCGTGAAACACGGCTTCTGAGTATTTGATGCCCGAGCGGTCTCGCGGCTGACGTCTCACGCCATGATATTGACCCCGCCATCCACATACAGCGTTTCGCCCGACAGCCGTCGGGCGTACGGCGTGGCCAGGAAAGCGCAGGTGTAGCCCACATCCATGATGTCGACCAACTCGCCCAGTGGCGCGCGTTCCACAGCGTCGGCAAGCATCAGGTCGAAGCTCTTTAGCCCGGACGCAGCGCGCGTCTGCAACGGCCCAGGCGAGATTGCATGCACGCGGATGCCGCGTGGGCCCAGTTCGTACGCGAGATAGCGTGACACGGCTTCCAGCGCGGCCTTCACCGGGCCCATGACGTTGTAGTTCGGCACGACCTTGTTGGCGCCGTGGTAGCTCATGGTAAACATGGTGCCACCGTCAGCCATCAGCGGCGCTGCCAGCCGGGCCATGCGCACGAAGGAGTGGCAGGACACATCCATGGCCCTGGCAAAGCCTTCGGCCGAACAATTGAGCAGGCCGCCCTGCAGATCGTCTTTCGGCGCCCAGGCGACCGAATGCACCAGAATATCCAGCTTTCCCCACTGCTCCCGGATTCGCGCAAACAACGCGTCCATTTCCGCCTCGCTCGTGACATCCAGGGGAAGGAAGATGGAAGCGTCAAGCTCCTGCGCCACCGGCTCGACAAACTGGCGCGCCTTTTCGCTGGCATAGGTAATCGCAACCTCCGCTCCCAGTTCGCTGAAGGCCTTGGCGCACCCATAAGCAATGGAATGCTCGTTCGCAATCCCGCAGACGAGTGCGCGGGCGTTGGCGAGGATCGGATGTTGCTGCGCTGCAGTCATGTCACTCTCTCCGGATTCATCATTGCCAGTGAGCCGCCGGCGACCATGCCGATCCTTGATCGGCCATGACGGCGGTCATTGCGTGGGCGCTGCGAGGACCTCCCTGGTATGCCGGGCAATCATCAGTTCCTCGTTGGTGGGGATGACCCAGACGGGGACCTTGCCCGAAGCCGCGCTGATGCGCGGCCCGTCGCCGGCGTTCGCCGCTGCATCGACGCTCACGCCGAGCCACGCTGCGAGCTGGCATACGCGCTCCCGGATCGGCGCGGCATGCTCGCCAACGCCTGCGGTGAAAACCAGCGCGTCCAGCCCCTGCGCGGCAGCGGCCAGCGAGCCAAGCTCGCGGGCGATACGGTACGTGTACAACTCGACGGCAAAGCGAGCCTGCGCATCGTCGCTGGCGAGCAGCGCGCGCATATCGCTCGACAAGCCGGAGACGCCAAGCAGCCCGGATTTGCGGTAGATCAGGTCCTCGATGGCATGGGCATCCATGCCGAGCTCGCTGATCAGGTACAGGATCACGCCCGGATCCAGGCTGCCGCACCGGGTTCCCATCGGCAGGCCGTCCACCGCGGTAAAGCCCATGGTGCTGGCCACGCTGCGCCCTGCCACCAGCGCACACATGCTGCTGCCGTTGCCGAGGTGTGCCACAACCGTGCGGCCCCCGGCTGCGACCGCATCAACGCTCGGGAGGACACTGGCGATGTACTCGTAGGACAATCCGTGGAAGCCGTAGCGCCTGACGCCTCGCGCGGTAATGTCAGCCGGCAAGGCGAATGCCTGTGCCACTTCCGGCTGCGCCCGGTGGAAGGCGGTATCGAAACAGGCGACCTGCGGAAGCTCCGGACGCTGCGCGGCGAGGATGCGGATCGGCTTCAGGTTGTGGGGCTGGTGCAAGGGCGCGAGCGGGCAAAGCGTGTCCAGCTCCGCCAGCAGTGCATCGGTTACCCTTGCCGGTTGGGTGAAGCGTACCCCGCCATGCACCACCCGGTGCCCCACCGCGCTCAAGGTATGCCCCTTCCCGTGGCCACGCAGGAAGTCCGCCAGGAAGGCGATGGCCCCCTCGTGTCCGAGCTCGGTGCCGGCGTCCCATCGCCTGGATTCGATCTCGGCGCCGTCGGCGTCGGTGGCGCGAAAGGCTGGCGCCGTGTAGAGCCCTTCGAGGCTGCCGCGCAGGACGAGCTTCAGCGCGTCGTCATGGGTGTCATAGGCACAGTACTTGAGGCTCGACGAACCCGCATTCAGGACCAGGATCAGTTCGGCCATGGCATCACCCCGCAACCTGGCCGGAATCCCGGCGGGCCCGGGCCACCAGCGCCGCCACCGCGCAGGACGCCAGCCGGGTCGTGACGGAGTCGGCGCGGCTGGTCAGGATGATCGGGACCCGCGCGCCCAGCACGATGCCCGCGGCATCGGCGCCGGCCAGGAAAGTCAGGCTCTTGGCCAGCATGTTGCCGGCGTCCAGATCCGGCACCAGCAGGACATTGGCGCGCCCGGCCACCGGTGAATCGATCTTCTTGATCCGTGCCGCATCCAGGTTGATGGCATTGTCCAGGGCAAGCGGCCCGTCGACGACCGCACCCGTGATCTGGTGGCGATCGACCATCTTGCACAACGCGGCAGCATCGAGCGTGGATGGCACCTTGGGGTTGACCGTCTCCATTGCCGAAAGAATCGCCACGCGCACCTCCTTGACCCGCAAGGCATGGGCCAGGTCGATCGCGTTCTGCAGGATGTCGGCCTTCTCGGCCAGCGTCGGCGCTATGTTGACGGCGGCGTCGGTGATGATCAAGGCCTCCTCGTGCCCGGGCACATCCATCACGAAGCAGTGGCTGATGCGCCGGGCGGTACGCAGGCCGCTATCGCCCTTGACCACGGCTCCCATCAGTTCGTCGGTGTGCAGGCTGCCCTTCATCAGCGCCTCGGCCTTGCTTTCGCGCACCAGTTGCACGGCTGCGGCCGCCGCCGCATGGCTATGCTCGGCGTCGACGATCGGGTACTCGCGGATGTCAAGGCCGGCGGCCCGCGCGGCGCCCTCGATGCGCGAACGAGGCCCCACCAGGATCGGGGCGATCAGGCCCAGCCGGGCGGCCTCTACCGCCCCTTCCAGCGAGGACTGGTCGCACGGGTGCGCCACCGCGGTTGGCGTAGGCGGCATGGTCTTGCAGTAATCAATCAGACGCTGGTACTTCTCATGCTTGACGTTCACGGGTTACTCCTGCGTCAGAATCGTCGATGTCGGTCGGCTGCGATGCATGCGCCCGCTAACCGTCCGCTAACTGTCCGCTAACTGTCCGCTAACCGTCCGCTGCCCACTCGCTAGGAAGCGCGGCTGAGCGGTACGGCCGCACCGCGCACGCGTTCAGGCTTGGCACCCAGCACCGTGCGGATCCGCTCCAGCATTGCCGCCTGCTCGGCGGTGGGCGTCGCGCCAAGCAGGCGCTCATCGGCTTGCAGCTTCTCCGCCAGTGCCTGCAGCCGCTGGCGGTCGGCCTGATGCCTGAGCAAGGCCGGCAGCGTGGCAAGTGCCTGCTCGGGCGCGTACCGCGTGATCAGTTCCTGCTGGCCGCGGATCTTGCGCCAGGCGTGCGGCTCCAGTTCCGGCAGCAGATCCGCATAGTCCGTGACCAATTCCTTGCGCAGCTCCAGCCGGGACAGCGGCAGGGGCTCGCCCTTGCGGCTCAGCAGGCATGCCAGCCGGGCAACGGCCTCGGCGTATCCGCCCTCGCCGGCCGCGGCCAGCGCCGCCTTGACTTCCGGCAGGTCCTGCGGGGCGGTCGCCGCAGGCGTACCCGTGCGGGCAGGAGCCTCGCTCCTTGGCATGAACGGAAACAGGTTGGCGTACACATTGAAAAAGCTGTACTCGGTCATCGCGTCGCGCACGGCACGGTATGCATCCAGTCCGGCGCTGAGCATTTCCGCGCCTGCCTGCTCCTGCTGGCGCAGCGGATGCTCCCGTTCCAGCGCTTGCCGGTTGGCCCGGACCGCGTCGGCGGCAGGCCTCAACCATGCCATCCACGGATTCAGGTCCGAGAACAGCCAGTTCTGCACGCGCAGCGGATGGAATTCGCGCAGCACCCGTGCTGTCAACTCATTGGACACCGCCTGGACGTAAGGCTGCGCAAACAGTTCGTAGGCGCGCTGCGTGAAGTCCGACAGGCTGGCGACCGTCTCGAACGGCTTCTCATCGGCGCGCTCGAAGCGGTTAAGCCTGCTGGCGATCTCCTCGAGCGAGTGCTCCTCGAACTCGACCTCATACTCCACGCCGGCGCTGCCCTTGCGCTCATGGATGACCATGCCATAGAGCCCCGGCGGCAGCAGTTCGATGCTCTTGAGCACCGAGACGATCTGCGCATGCTCCTTCTGCGCGACCTTGCCGGAGACAAAGATGCCGAGATGGCCGACGTTCCGGTGCATCATGCCGACGATCACCTGGCCGCGAGCCTTGATCTCCTCGGTACTGCCGTAGATATCCACGACCCAGTTGAATGCCTGCTGTGGCGGGGTGATGTTGTCGCCCATCGAGGCAAACAGGACAATGGGCGCGCGGATCTCGCGCAGATCGAACGCCTTGCCGCTGGCCGCCTTGACGTCTCCGCTCCAGAGCTTGTTGCCAACGAACAGGTTGCGCGTGATCCATTCGATCTCCTCGCGGTTCATCAGGTAGTAGCCGCCCCACCAGCGCTCGAACTCCAGAAAGCGCGGCGGCTCGGTATCGGCCTTTTTGTACAGGTTGTAATACTTGTCCCAGAGACTGTTGGCCGGATTCAGGTTCTCGAAATTCTGGACCAGCCAGGCGCCGTCGAACTTGCCGTTGCCGAGATCCGCCGTGTACGAAGCGAGCCAGGTCCCACCCAGCAGCCCGCCGGAATAGCGCATCGGGTTATCGCCTTCGCCCTCGCTCCAGGCACCGCTCCAGTACGACATCGGCGCGCCGTTGATCACGATCGGCCCGGTGTCATCCGGGTCCGAGGCGCCGAGCATCATCGCCGCCCAGCCGCCCTGGCAATTGCCGATGATGGCCGGCTTGGCGCTGTGCGGATGCAGCGAACGCACCTTCTTGATGAACTGCTGCTCGGCCTCGCATACGTCCAGCAGGGTCTGTCCCGGCTCGGGATCGCGAAAGAAGATGACGAAGTACACAGGATGGCCGGCACGCATGGCCACGCCCACCTGCGAGTCGTCCTTGAAACCGCCGATGCCGGGGCCATGGCCCGCGCGCGGATCGATGATGACGTAGGGACGGCGGCTGTCATCGATCGTCACGCCATCGGGGGGCGTGATCTTCAGCAGCGCATAGTTGACGGGCCGTTCGAACTGGCGCCCGTCCAGAACCGTCTCGTAGCCGAAATGCAGGACCGGCTTGAGCCCCTGCATGGTGTTCTCGACAAAGTTGTTGCCCCGTTGCCTGAGCGTGTCCCAGAACAGGATGGCACGCTGCATGCTGTCGATGGCATAGGCATAGCCGCTCATCGGGTCCATGCCGGCCATCAGCCCGGACGGACCGGTGCCCGGGTCTCCCACGGCTTGCTGCACGCGGCCACTGTAGGCCTCCTGCGCATTTTTCAGGCGCTTTTGCAGCACCATGCCAGTCTTGAGGCCAACTTCACGCGCGTGAACCAGTTGCTTTGCTGCATCCATGCCGTTCTCCGCTAGACATTCTTTGACAGGGTAGCCACCGCGGCCCCGAGGAAGGGCCCGCGTGGTTGGCGGGCTTGCCTGTCCTGTGATGATCCGGTGCTGCTACTTGCCAGCGGCCGGCTGGACGGACACAGCAACGGCCTCGGTATAGACCGCTTCGACCCGGTCACCCTTTTTGATTTCCTTAAGACGTTCCGGATCCTCCACGACAAGGTCCACGGTGCGTCCTTTCGGACCTTTCAGGGTGACGGTCCTGGCGCTGGTGTTGACAGCGACAACGTCCGCTGTGACGGTAACCTCCCGCCCGACCGTGCCGCCTGGCCTGGCTCCGGGCGCAGCACGGTCCGAGATCTCGCGCTCATTCATGGCAAGCGGGCCCTTCCCCTTCTTGAGGCTCATGGTCAGGGCTTCCTTGTACTCGATCGTGACGGTATCGCCGACTTTGAGCTGTTCGAAGTTCCTCGCCTCCGGCCCCACGACGAGATCCGTGGTCCTGCCGTCGGCGGATTTCAGCGAGACCGTTCGCGTCGGCGCGTCGATCTTGACGATCCTGGCGGTGAGCTTCGCCGTGCCGGTCGCAGTCGCCTGTCCGGGTGACTGCGTGACATCCACGCGGGTTTCGGGTTGGGCCCATGCAGAAGCGGTCGCCGCTGCCATCAGCGCCGCAGCCAGTAGTGTTGTCCGTTTCATGCTCTTTCCCTCTGATCAGATTTGCACTACGCCTATTGGGGACTGCCGCCCCTCGCCTCAGTTGAAGCGCTCCCTCATCACGACGGCCGTGATCTTGTGGCTTTTCCAGAACATGCCATGGATACGCTCGCGCAGCTTGTCCAGGCTGTCGTCGTCAAGCGTATCGAAGGTCAGCCGCACGGCAGGCCTGGTACCGTCGCCTTCCATGTGCTCGATGCCGTTGTATTCCGGAAGGCCATACTTCACCAGGAAAGCGCCAATTTCCTCGTCGGTTGTCTTGGGGTCGAGGTTTCCAAGCAAGAGAATAGACATGACTCAGCTCCGCAGTTAGGCCAGGAATCTGAAAATGCCGTTGGCAGCATCAGTCGACGGCCGGCAAGCCGCATGCAGCATGTCACGGTGTCGCCTCGCTCCAGGCCGGCACTGGGTCGAATGACTGGATCACCGCCGCTCCAGACTCTAACGTCGGCCGTGATCGCAGCCGTACTGAATCTTTTCGGACGATGAGATAAGAAAAACTTCTGCCTCGGAAGGCCCCGATGAATGCGCATCCGATTGGACTCTGCCTGCGCTATGCTGAACTGGCGCGGAGCTGCAAAACCGACTGGAGAACGATCATGCGTTATCGCCTGTGCGCCTGCCTGACCGCTACGCTGGCGACCCTTGTGCTGGGCGCCTGCGCTACCCTGCGGCCCCTCGAAACCGCAGAGGGGATGCTCGGCGGCCCGCAGAGTGCGGTGCGCGATACGTTCGGGGCGCCCACGGAAACCTACCAGCTCGCTGACGGCACCACCCGGTGGATCTATTCGAAGCAGCCGCTCGGATTCGAGGTGTACGCGGCAGACTTCGACGCAAACGGCAAGCTGACAAGGTTTCGGCAGATGCTGACCGAGAAAGAGATTTACGAGGCGCGCCCCGGAGTGTGGACCAAGCAGGATATTGCCGAGCGCTTTGGCCGTCCGCGCGAGCCCATCCAGTTCTACCCGCTGATGAAGCGTGAAGCCTGGTCCTACCGGCTCTATGCAGGTGCCTACATGCCAGCGCATTTCAGCGCCTACTTTGATGAGCGCGGCGTGCTCGACCGGACCATGATCATCCTTGACGCAATCGGGGGCGACGCGCGGGACGGCAGCAAGTAGGTACGGCTCCGGCATCCTCTGGAGGCCCCGAGGTCGTTAACGCGCTCGGCCTGCCGCATCCGATGTCGTCTGCAGCCAGGGCTTCAGTGCCAGGCCACCTGCGGTGAAATGCCGGACCGGGTCCGTTTCTTGTCCAGGATGGCCACGAATACCAGGCCAAGGGACGGGCTCAATATCAGAGAGAATGCCGTCCAGGCGACACCGGAGCGTCCCAGCGCATTGGCCACGAACCCGACTGAAACGGAGAAGATCAACCAGCAAGCGATAGCGAACATGGCTCAAACACGAATGGGATCCGAGGAGTGTCGCCAACCCGGGAGGAGAGCGACGGCTGCTACCAGTTTCGGAAATCCTGGCTCATGCGTTTGATTTTCCGGGACAAAACCTTTGCAATTTGGGACAGCCGGGGAAAGTACTGCACCGGCTTCCCTTCGCACCGGGCGCGCTGCCGTCGGCGCGATCACTCCATTTTCAATCCGACGGTCCTGGTCATGGCCTGGTAGGTCGGCCAGGTGCGCGCGATGAAGCGCTGCAGGGCTTCGCCGGTCAATGGCGTGTCCTGGCTGCCAAGCTGCTCCCGCACATTCCTGACGGCTTCCGATTCCGTGACCGACCGCCGCACCAGCGTGGCCAGGCTGTTAGCGATGTCGGCAGGCAGCCCCGCGGGGCCCAGCAGCATATTGCACTCGGCCAGGTTGCCGAAGATCGGGTCGGATATGCCCTCGTCCGCCCACGTCGGTATCCCGGGCAATTTCGCGGTGCGCGGCCCGGAGATCACCAGCAGCGGCTTCAACCCGCCGGAGGCCAGCCCGCCCGACATCCCGAGCAGCGAGCCCGCGCCGATATCGATATGGCCGGCCAGCAGGTCGCCGATCATGGCACCGGTGCCCTTGTAGTTGATGATGTCGAGCTGCGCCCCGGTCAGCTTCTTCAGCTGCGCCACCATCAGCTGCCAGCCCGAGCCGATGCCGTAGTTGCCGACGCTGACCGGCCGCTTCTGCGCGAGGGCGAGCAATTCCTTGAAGGTGTTGGCCGGCAGCCCCTTGGTCGCCACCATCACGCCGACGCCGGTGCTGATCGACGCCACCGGCGTGAGGTCGCGCGACGGATCGATGGGCGGCTTCCTCAGCAACACCGGCGCCTGCGCCAGCTGGCTGTGCAAGGTGCACAGCAGCGTGCATCCGTCGGGCCTGGCACGCGCCACCGCCTCGGCGGCAATCATGCCGATGCCGCCGGGCTTGTTTTCCACCACCACCGGCACCTTCAGCCTGGCGGAGAAGAACTCCGCGAACGCACGCGCGGTGCTGTCGTTGGATGAGCCCGGCGCCTGCGCCGCGATGATCCGGATCGGGCGCGAGGGCCAGTCGCCGGCAAGCGCATGGCGCGGCAGCAGCCAGGGCAACGCCGCAGCCCCCGCCGCTGCGCCCAGCACACGACGCCGGCGAAGGTTGATCGTATCCACGGGCAAGTCGT
This sequence comes from Cupriavidus oxalaticus, assembly GCF_016894385.1. Taxonomy (NCBI): domain Bacteria; kingdom Pseudomonadati; phylum Pseudomonadota; class Betaproteobacteria; order Burkholderiales; family Burkholderiaceae; genus Cupriavidus; species Cupriavidus oxalaticus. The sequence goes on along the minus strand of NZ_CP069811.1, from coordinate 961,441 downwards.
TGCCCGGACTAAGAGAGGAACGCATGGGTATTCTCCCGAAAGCTTCAAGCCTGCGCCCGCGACGGCTCGCGGGCACCAGGGGGGCCGGCGCTACATGCCGCTACATGCCGATCAGGTCCGCCCGCTGCACCAGGTTCCTGACGATGCGGACCGAGGCGATGTCGATCATCTTGCCCTCGTACTGGACCGCGCCCAGCCCTTGCGACAGGGCTTCGTCATAGGCGCGGATCATGTCGCGGGCGCGCGCCACGTCGGCGGCGGCCGGCGAGAACACGTCCTGGGCGAGTTCGACTTGCGACGGATGGATGGCCCACTTGCCGACCATGCCGAGGATCATGGCGCGGCGCGCTTCCTCGCGGAACGCGTCGGGGCTGCGGAAGTCGGCGAACGGCCCATCGACGGCGTCGAGCCGGTGGGCACGCGCGGCAATCGTCAGCCGCTGGCGCTGGTAGTGCCAGATGTCGCCCGGATAGCCGCCGCTGCCGCCAATGTCGCGCATGGATACGCCCTGGCTGGCCGAATAGTCGCCCATGCCGAAGATCAGGCATTCCAGCCGCGGCGTCGACGCGGCAATGGCCTCGACGTTCATCATTGCCTCGACCTCTTCGATCAGCACGTCGATGCCGATGCGGTGGCGCAGGCCGAGCTTCTTCTCCATCATCGACAGCAGCTTGTCGACAAACTGCACATCCGCCGCCGACATGGCCTTGGGCAGCATGATCACATCGAGGTTGCGGCCGGCGCCCTCCACCACTTCGATGATGTCCTCGTACGCGTACTCGGTGGTCAGGTCGTTGATGCGCACGCAGCGCGTGGTGCGCCCCCAGTCCAGCCCGTTGAGGGCGTCGACGATCTTGCGCCGCGCCGGGCGTTTTTCGCTGGGTGCCACCGCGTCTTCCAGGTCAAGGAAGACGAAGTCCACGCCCATGCCCGCGGCCTTGGCCATCATCTTCTCGCTCGAGCCCGGCACGGACAGCTGGCAGCGGCGCAGCCGCCTGGTTTTTTCCTGCATGATGTTGTCTCCTGCTTGTTGTACTAGTGTTTGTCTGTCAGTCATTGCGGCGCGCCCCTACTGCACCACGCCCTCCGCGCGCAGCGCGGCGATCTCGCCGGCATCGAAGCCGAGGTCGGCGAGGGTGCGGTCGGTGTGCTCGCCGGTCATGGGCGCCCGCTGCCGCACGCCTCCGGGCGTGGCGCTCATGCGCACCGGACTGCCGGCAATGGTCAGCGCGCGCGCTGCGCCGGGCTGCTCGGCTTCGACCAGCATCCCGCGGATGCGGAAATGCGGATCGTCGAAGATGTCGGCGGCATCGAACACCGGGCCGAACGGCACCTCGCCGCCCAGCATCCCCGCAAGCGCGCGCTTGGTATGGCGCACCGTCCAGGCGGCAACCAACTGCTCCACCTCGGCCCGATGCCGCACGCGCGATTCATTGGTGGCAAAGCGCGCATCGCCGGCCCATGGCGGATTGCCCATCCGCTCCACCAGCAGCCGCCAGAAGCGGTCGTTCGGCACGCCAAGGCTGATAAAGCCGTCACGGGCCGGAAAGAGCCCGAACGGGCACAGCAGCGGATGGCCGTTGCCCTCGGGTCCCGGCGCCTGCGCCGAGGCGCTGTACTGGAACACCATGCGCTCGCACACGGCCAGCACGGCATCGACCATGGCCACATCGACGAACTGGCCGCGGCCGGTGCGCTGGGCATGCCAGCACGCCGCCGCGATGCCGTAGGCCAGGAACATGGCCGGCACGATGTCGCCGACGCCCGGGCCGATCTTGGTCGGCGCGCCGCCGCGCTGCGGGCCGGTAATCCCCATGATGCCGCCCATCGCCTGCGCGACCGGATCGTAGGCGGGCCAGCCGGCGTAGGCGCTCTCGCCGCTGCGCGGGTCGCCGAAGCCGCGCAGCGCCGCGTACACCAGCTTCGGGTTTTCCTCGACGAGTCGTTCATAGCCCAGCCCGAAGCGCTCCATCACGCCGGCGCGGTAGTTCTCGACCAGCACGTCGGCGCCGCGCACGAGCCGCAGCAGGGTCTCGCGCCCGGCGGACTGCTTCAGGTCCAGCACCAGCGATTCCTTGTTGCGATTGATGGAGCCGAAGTAGCCGCCAAATCCGCCTGACTCCATCCGCAACGCGCCCTCGAGATGCGGGCCGTTGCGCCGGGTCTGGTCGCCCCCCGGCGGCTCGATCTTGATCACGCGCGCACCCTGGTCGGCGAGCATCATCGAGCAATAGGGGCCCGCCAGCATCTGGGTCAGGTCGAGCACCACCATGCCGTCGAGCGCACCAGCTATGCCGCGATCCGCGCTCATCGCCCGCCCCAGTGGCTCTTGCGCTTGATCAGCGCGGTGCGTTCCGCCTGCACGCACAGCTTGTCGTCCTGGTTCACGCCGTAGTGGCGAAAGCGGACGATGCCGGCATCCTCGCGGTCGCCCTCCTCCTTGCCCAGCACTTCGGTGAAGGCGTAGAGCGTGTCGCCGTGGAAGACCGGATGCGACAGGCGGATCTTGTCCAGCGTCAGTTCCTGCAGGCATTGCTCGGCGGTGTCCTGCGCCGCAAGCCCGAGCACCATCGACAGGTTGATCCCGCCGAAGACCACGCGCTGCGCGAAGATGCCGCCGGCGGCGCGCCGCATGGCGTCTTCGTTGAAGTGCCCTTCGGCGGTATTCATGACCATGTTGGTCAGCATGACGTTGTCCATCTCGGTCACCGTCTTGCCGCGCGCATGGCGGATCAGCATGCCGGGCTCGAAGTGCTCGAAGTACCCGTCGGGGCTGGTGAGTGCGCAAAGTTTCATGCCGCCTCCTGCGACTGTCGGACCTGCCCGCCGAATGCGCGGCTGGCGATCATGCCCTCGACCTCGGACTTGCCAAGCAGGCTGTTGGCGATGATGCGTTGCTGGATCTCGGAGGTGCCTTCGAAGATCTTGGTGAGGCGCGCGTCGCGCCAGTAGCGCTCCACCGGAAACAGCGTGGTGTAGCCCGCGCCGCCGAAGATCTGCAGCGCCTGCGAGGTCACGCGCTCGGCCATCTCCGAGGCGAAGTACTTCACCATCGACGCCTCCTTGTCGCAGCGGCGCCCGCTGTCGATCTCGTTGCAGACGAAGTAGAGCAACTGCCGCGCGGCTTCGATCTCGGTGGCCATGGTCGCAATCTTGAAGCGGATCGCCTGGTACTCGGCGATCGGCATGCCGAACTGGCGACGCTCCAGCGAATAGGCGATCGCGTCTTCCAGCGCGCCCTGCGCCAGGCCGATCGCACGTGCGGCGGTATGCGCGCGGGCGCCTTCCAGCCCCTTGGCCATCAGCAGGAAGGCCTTGCCTTCCGGACCCATCAGGTTGCGCCTGGGCACGCGCACGCCGTCGAGCGCCAGCTCGAAGGTCTTCCAGCCGAAGTACCCGATCTTGGGAATCGGGGAACCCGTCATGCCCGGCGGGAAGCCGCCGCGCTGCTTCTCGATCATGAAGCAGGAAATGCCTTCCCAGCGCTTGTCGGGCGAGGGCGGCGCCGAGGTGCGCGCGAACACGATCAGGTAGTCGGCGCCGTCGGCAAAGGTGCACCAGTACTTGTTGCCGGTCAGCACCCATTCATCGCCATCCAGCACGGCGCGGCAGGAAATCGACGCCAGGTCGGAGCCGGTATCCGGCTCGGACAACGCGCTGGCATTGAGGAAGTCGCCGCGCACCACGCGCGGCAGGTATTCGCGCCGCATGTCCTCCGGCATCGACTTCATGATCCAGCCGCCCTGCGCACGGGCCACGATCGACGCCACCGACATCCAGCCGCGCGACAGCTGCTCGCAGATCAGGCAATACTCGAAGATGCCGAGGCCCAGGCCGCCGTATTCCTCCGGGATGGTGATGCCGAAGTAGCCCATCTCGGCCATCTTGTCGCGCAGCGACATCGGGATCTCCGCATCCGGGCCGTCCAGCGCGTTGGCAACCGGCAGCACCTCTTTCATCGTGAACTCGCGCGCCGCATCGCGGATCATGCAACGCGCTTCCGTCATGTATCCCAGACCGTCTCCTGACATGCTTATCCCCTCATCCTGACCAGATTGGTACGCTTGAATTCGATGACTGCATCGCCCTGCTGATTGGTGCCATGCGTGTGCCACGTGACGATGCCGTAGCCAGGCCGGTTGCTGGCCGGCCTGCGCGACACCACGACGGAACTGGCATAGAGCGTCTCGCCGGGGTAGACCGGCCGCAGATAGGCCAGCTCGTCGACCCCGAGAAAAGGACCGCCGCCCTCCGACAGGTCTTCCACCGACAGGCCGAACACGGTGTTGAACACCAGCAGCGGATTGACCGGCACGCCCGCGTGGCCGTTGGCGCGCGCCACCGCTTCGTTGGTGTATTGCGGGTTGTAGTGCAGCGTCAGCACCGAGAACAGGGTGTTGTCCGACGCGGTGACGGTACGGCCCCAGTGATGGTCGAAGCGCCGGCCCGGCTCGAAATCCTCGTAGCGGTTGCCGCGGGCGCGCAGCCGGGCCTCTGCTTTCAGGCGGGCGACGACCGGATCGGCGGGGATCTCGGGGACGCGCCCGGTGGCGGGATGGGTGGATGTCATTGCATTGCCTCAAACAAGGGGTCGACGGAAGGAAGCCGGTCCAGCGTGTCGACCACCGACACCAGCTTCGCGAACTTGGCCGCGCCGATGCGCGGCACGACGATGGCCTGCGCCTTGTCGACCAGGCGCCGCCACTGCATGGCAAGGTCCGCGGCCGGCACCGCGACATTGGCCTGCGCGCGCAGCGTGCGGCCGTCGCGCGTCAGGATCTCGACGGTGGCCGCATTGCGGTCCGGGCCGGGCACCACCTGCAGCGCGATCCGCTGCCGCGCCCTGACATAGCGCGGCGCGAGCGCGGTCTCGGGCGAATACAGGGCGAGCGACGCGGTGGGCGCACCGTCCATCGCCAGCGCCGCAAGATGCTGGATCGCGAACTTGATCTCCAGGCCGGTCTGCGGATTGGCGATATCGCACACGCCACGATGCGGACCGGACACGGAAATGGTCATCGACTCGAGCGCATCCAGGTCGATGCGGTGCTCGCGGCAGACCTGGCGCACGGCTTCAATGGTGGAGTGCGTGAGGTAGCAGGACGCATGGAACTTGAACAGGGTGCGTTCGATTGCCATGCCGGCGCGGCGCTCGAACGTGGCGGGGAACGCCGGCGCGGCGGGCGCCTGGGTGCGGCCGAAGCCCTGCTCGCACTCGATGCCGCTGGCGTTGGCGGTGAACCCGCGTGCCGCCAGCCGTGCCGCCATCACGCCGTTCATGGCGGCCTTGCCTGCGTGCAGCGGCTTGGCCATGGTGCCGAACATGCATTTGAGCCCGGCTGCCTGCGTCGCGGCGAGGCCGAGCGCGTGGGCCGTACGCTCCGGATCTAGTCCACCCAGCCGCGCACAGGCAGCGGCGGCGCCCAGCGTGCCGGTGGTACCGGTCGGGTGCAGCCCGAGGCGATACTGCTCGGCGCCGACCACTTCGCCGACGCGGCTTTCGACTTCATGCCCCAGTGTCAGCGCGCGCAGCAAGTCCTTGCCGCTGGCGCCGGCGGCCTGGGCCACCGCCAGCGCGGCAGGCGCCACGGGCACGGTCGGATGGCCGTGCATCGCCGAGGCGACGTCGTCGAAGTCGAGGGCGTGGCCGGCCGCGCCGTTGATCAGCGCGGCCTGCGCCACATCGGCGCGCAGCGGGCTGCCCACCAGCGCGCACGGCAAATCGCGCGAGCCGGCATATTCGGCGACGAGCATTTCGACCAGCGGCTCGCGGGCGGCGGCAACGGTCACCGCGATCCAGTCGAGCATGGCATGCCGCGCCCAGGCGAAAGCCGGTGCGCCGAGCGCGGCATCGTCGACCGAGCTGATCCAGCCGGCCAGCGCCCGGGTGAAGCCGGTGCTGTCCGCTGTCTTGTCGATGGTATGGTCAGGTTCCACTCGAAGGAATCGCCGCGTTGGCCGGCGCCGTGTTGTTGTCGATGGACCGAGTATTGGCGAACGCCGGCGGGCGGGGCATCACATATGTGATGGATGCCGACCCGGAACATTGATCACATATGTGATGAAGGCGCGAGCGTGCGGGATCGAAACTCTCATCCACGGCCATTCGCGGCGCACGGTGTGCGCGATGGCCGCGCTGCCCCTCAACTCTCCACGCCCACGTCGCCACCGGCGACGCTACCTCTCATGACCATGAACCAGACCGCGCCCCGGCGCTCCGTGCTGTATGTGCCCGCGACCAATACCCGCGCCATCGAAAAGGCCCGCAACCTGCCCTGCGACGCCATCGTGTTCGACCTGGAAGACGCCGTGGCGCCGGCCATGAAAGGCCAGGCCAGGGACAACCTGGCCAGCGCCTTTGCCGCGCAGCCATTCGCGGCGCATGAAACGGTGATCCGGGTCAATGCCCTCGGAACGGACGAGTTCGATGCCGACCTGCGCGCCGCCGTGGCCTGCGGGACCGATGCGATCCTGCTGCCGAAAGTCGACACCGGCGCAGATCTGGAACGCTTTGCCGCGGCGATCGGCGCCATTGCCAATGGCCCTGCCCCCAGGCTGTGGGCCATGATCGAAACGGCATCCGCGATCCATCACCTCGACGGCATCCTGCAAGCCGGCCAGCGCCGGCAGGTGCAGCTCGACTGCCTGGTCGTCGGCACCAACGATCTTGCCAAAGAGACCGGCGTGTATCCGGGCGACAACCGTGCGTATCTGCTGCCGTGGCTGATGTCGGTGGTGCTGGCGGCAAAGCGCTACGGTATGGACGTGCTCGACGGTGTCTGGAATGACTTCGGCGACCGCGCCGGCTTCGACAACGAAGTGCTGCAGTCGTGCCGGATGGGCTTTGACGGCAAGACGCTGATCCACCCGTCGCAGGTCGATCCGGCCAACGCGGCGTTCACGCCATCGGATGCCGCCACCGCCGAGGCGCAGGCGATCGTCGCGGCCTTCGCGCGGCCGGAGCATGCCGCGGCGGGCGTGATCAAACTGGAGGGGCGCATGGTCGAGCGCCTGCACCTGGCGCAGGCCACGCGCCTGCTGGCCCGGCTCGATGCCATCCGTGCGCGCAGGGAACGGCCCGGCTGCTGATTTCGCGCCACTGAGGCGCTCAGGCGGCGCTCAGCAGTCCTGCGCGACCGCCAGCACGGCCGCCAGCAGCTTCTTGCGGCGTGCGTGCAAGCGCGCAACCGGGCCGCCGGTGCCGATGCCGAGCCACTGGCCGCGTATGGGCGTTGCCACCAGCGTGGCGATCACACCGGCCCCCGGCGACGCCAGGCTGGCCGACTCGTAGTAGCCCTGGCGGCGCGCCTGCTCCACCGCGCGCAGGATCTCGTCAGTGCGCACCGGCGGCTCGCCCGGGGCCACCTCGGCGCTGTAGCGCCGCAGCAGCCGCCCAATCTGTTCGTCCTCCATCCGGCTCATCAGCATGATGCCGATCGCGGTGCGATGCATCGGCCGGATCGTGCCCGACGATACCGACAGGCGCAACGCATGGCTGGATTCGATGACGGACAGGTATTGCAGCATGTTGCCGCTCTGGCGGCCCAGCAGCACCGTCTCGCCGGTCTCGCTCGACAGCCGGCGCAGGGCGTCGTGGACCGAGGCGCCGGTGCCCTGTTTTCTGGTGGTCCACCCGCACAGGAACGCGACCCGGACCGACGGGCAATAGGTTCGAAGCTGGGCGTCGAACTCCAGGTAGCCACGCGCCACCATGGTCCGCAGCAGCATCGACACACTGGACTGCGGAATGCCGAGGCGCTCGGCGATCTCGCCCACGCGCAAGGGCCGGCGCACCCGCTCGAACAATTCCAGCAGATCGAACACCCGGTTCGCCGACTTGACCATGCCACTGTCCATAGCCGTCCCTCCCTGGCTCGCGCGCCTCTCAGGCGCTGTCTTTGCCATGCTTCGGACCGGCCGGCGTCGCCCTGGTGCTTGCCTTTCAGCCCGCCCTCAACATCGCCATGGCGATGGTTCGTCTACAGCAACCACTCCCCGATCATCCGCAGGATTTCCGCCTTCACGGCCGCAGGGTCCATGGAAGCGCGGTTCAGGCGGTGCACGGAGATACCGCGTAGCAGGCTCATCAGGATGAAGGCCGCGGATTTTACGTCGACGTCCGCCCGGATCTGCCCAAGGGTCTTCGCCTCGTTGAGCTTGTACTCGACGTAGGCCATGTTCTTTTCGTTGTAGTCGTGGACAAAGCCATGCAGCGGCGAATCGGCCACGGACGAGTCGAGCACGATGAAAAACATCGCACGGATACTGTTGACCGCGTTTTCCGGGCGCTGGGTGTAGGCATCCACCAGCGAATAGATGCCGTGAATGCCGCGCGTATCGCTGCCATCCTTCTTGCGCTGCGCATTGAATTCGCGCGAGAGCTGCTCCAGGCATTCCTCCAGCAGCTTTTCCTTGGAGCCGAAGTGGGTGTGCGCCAGGCCGCGGCTATAGCCGGCCTTGGTGCCGACTTCATTCATCGTCAGCCCCGCGAGGCCTTTCTCGGAAATCAGCTCGATAGCGGCCTGCACCATACGGCCGACAGACTCCTCGCGCCGTTGCTCCTGGGTGCGGCTGGTTTGCTGTTTCATAGGTCGTGAACGTTATGTCGCCTGCGGCCCCGAATTGTACCGAAGCCAAAGGCCCCCTTTCCACACTGCTTCGACGCAAGCCCCTGCAGCCGCACCGCCGGTGCGGCCGGGGGAGCCCGGCGGCTCAGCTGGGCCGGATATTGGCCTTTTCCGCCACACGCTTGAAGCGCAGGTATTCCGCGCGCTGGAATTCGCCCAGGTCTGCAAGCGCCTTGGTCAGGAACGTACCGGCCCGCTTGGCCTGGTATGCCTTTGCCGCCTCCGTGCGCTGTGCGGCGGTAATGGCCGCAGCAAGTTCCTTCAGCTTGTCCGCCGGCGTGCCCGCCTTCATGGAGAAGGACGACCACACGTAGGATTCAAAGTCGGCATAGCCCTGCTCCTTCATCGTCGGGACGTTCGGCAAGAGCTTGTCGCGCGTCCCGCCCGTGATGGCGAGCACGCGAAGCTTCCCGGCCTTTTCCATGGGGGCGATGCCGGTGATGTCGTTGAGCGCGATATCCAGCCGGTTGCCGACCAGGTCGGTCACCATGGGAGCTCCGCCCTTGTAGGGCACGGGCGTGGTCTGGATATCCGTTTCCTGTGCCAGCCACTCGCCCACCAGGCGGTAGCCTTCGGAGTAATTGCCGACCGAGATCGGCTTGCCCGTGGCCTTGTAGCGCGCCACCACATCGGCAATGCTGCGGTAGGGAGAATCGTTGCTGGCGACAAAGGCAGCGGCGGAGATGGCCAGGCCGTGCAGCGGCACCAGGTCCTTGAACGGGTCGTAGCCCAGGTTCTTCACCATCACCGGGTTCACCGCGATCAGCGAGTTGCTGCCCAACAGGATGGTGTTGCCATCCGCCGGCTCCGCCAGCACGGTGCGCACGGCGATCAGGCCGCTGGCCCCCGGCTTGTTCTCCACCACGATCGAGCGTCCCAGCGCCTTGCCGATCTGCTCCGCGTAAAAGCGCGCGCCCTCGTCCGATCCGCTGCCCGCCGTGAACGGCACGATGACGCGAATCACCTTGCCCTGCGCCCGCGCGATGTACGGGAAGCCCAGGGTTGCCGCGCCCGCCAGCAGCGTGGCGCCAAATTGTCTCCGTTGCATGTGCTTGTCTCCTATCTATCGAAATCAGTCTTCAAAGACCGGCAGCCGCCTTTCGGCCATGGCCTTCACGCCCTCGGCCATGTCCGGCCCCGCAAACTGGGCAGCCTGCTCCGCGCTCTCGCGCGAGATGGCGTTGCGGATGTGGCTGAGCGAATCCGCCTTCAAGGTCTGGCGAGTAGACTGCAACGCACGCGGCGATGAAGCGGCCATCTCCCGCGCCAGTGCCATCGCAGCGGTGCGCACCTCCGCCTGGGGAACGATGAAGTCGACCAGTCCCATCTCTTTGGCGCGCGCGCCATCCACGCGGGCGCCGGTGTACAGCAGCCACGCCGCCATCTGCTTGCCGATCAGCGCCGGCAGCGTGTACGAGAGCGCAAACCCGGGGTGAATGCCGAGCCGGTTGAAGTTGGCCGAGAACCGGGCCTCTGCGCACGACACGCGGAAATCCGCCGCGAGCGCCAGGCCGAGTCCGCCGCCGACGGCCGGGCCCTCGATGGCGGCCACGATCGGCTTGCTGAAACTGAAGATGCGCAGCGCCTCCAGGTAGATGGGGTTGATGCGCGAGGCGCTGCGCGCCTCACCGCCATTGCGCCGCGAAAAATCCGCTCCCGCGCAGAACGCGCTGCCGCCCGCCTGCAGCAGCACCGCGCGGCAGGTCTTGTCCGCCTGCAGCCGGTCCAGCTCGTCGGCAATGCGGGCAATCATCTCCACATCGAAGAAATTGTGCGGGGGGCGGTTCAGCTCGATGAGCGCGACATGGCCGTCGCGGCTGGTCAAGATGGCCGGGTTCGGCGTCTCAGACATGGGTGGTGGTCCTTTCTGCTTGCATGGGTCGGCCGTGATGACCGGCCGGCGTTTCCGGGAGGTCCCCGGACGGCAGCGTGCGCGCGGTCAGGTGCGGCCAGAACCGGTCCGAGCCTGCCTCGATAAAGGCCTGGCCGAGGCGCTCTGCCCATTCGGTGCTGGTACCCGCCTCGGCACGCCAGGCCCACAGGCGCCGGGTGGCAAAGTTCAGTGCGTATTCGTAGGTGAAGCCAATGGCGCCATGCACCTGGTGCGCAATCGAGGCACCCGTGCGCACCGCGTCGCTGGCCGTGACCTTGGCGACGGCGGCACTGAATTCCGCCTGGGGCGCGCTGTCCTGCTGCATGGCGGGCAGATCGCGCAGCGCCGTGGTCGCAGCCGCATAGCTGCAGGCCACCTCGCCCGCCAGCACGGCAAGCTGCTGCTGGATGGCCTGGTACTTTCCAATGGGCTTGCCGAACTGCACGCGGTCCTTCGCATACTGCACGGCCAGGTCCAGCGCGTACTCCAGTGCGCCGGTCAGCTGCGCGGCAGTGGTGGCGGCGTAGAAGACTTCCAGCGGCCGGTTCAGCCCCGCAATGCCAGGTGGCAGCACGTGGGCCACGGGGGCATGGTCGAGCACCACGGTGTCGGCGGGCAGCGATGCGGCATCGGCCTTCGGCTCTATGCGCACGCCCGCCCCCTTCGCCGCCACCAGGCAGAGCTGGCCTGCCGCCTCGATCACCAGCCAATGAGCATGGCGCGCCCACTTCACGGCCTTCATCGTGCCGTCGATGGTGGCGGGCGTGCCCGCCTCGTTACTGGTCACTGCAAGTGCCCGCGCCTGTGCGCCCGCCGCCAGGGCAAATACGCTGTCGGCCGCCAGGTCCAGCCCGCTGCGCGATGCCAGGTACTGCCCCACCACCGCCTGCGACAGCGGCACCGGCGCCTGGGTATAGCCCACCTGGTAGAACAGGGACAACGCTTCCAGCCAGGAGGCCTCGATGCCGCCGTGCGCCTCGCGGCAGAGGATCTTGGTCATGCCGCTGTCGGCGATGGTTTGCCACAGCACGCCGGCGAATTCGCCAGCCTCGACAGCGGTCAGCAGCTCGCGGCTCACCTCGTTGGCCAGCAGCCGCTTGACGGTTTCTTCAATCATGTTGTCGCTCATCTCAGCCCCAGTCCTTTCGCAATAATCCCGCGCAAGATCTCTCGCGTGCCCCCGCGCAGCGAGAACGATGGCGCCGCCAGCGTCACCAGGTTCAGCACCTGGTCGAACTCGCTGCCGTCGCCCAGCCGGTCGGGGAATACCTCGTAGGCAATGTCGGGCAGCGACTGCTCCAGCAGCGCGCCCTGGTCCTTGACGATGGAGGCGGCCAGCGACGGGTCCTGCCCTTCGGCCATCATCAGCGCGATGCCCTGCGACATCTGGCGCAAGGTGGCATAGCGCGCGATCACCTTGCCGATGGCCACCGCCTGCTGACGGTTGTCTGCCTGCGCCGCATCCAGCATCTCCAGCAGCAGCTGCGTGCTGCTCAGAAAGCGTTCCGCGCCCGACCGCTCGTACTTCAGTTCATTGATCACCTGGCTCCAGCCCTTGCCCTCCTCGCCCACCAGGTGGTCGTCGGGCACGAACACGTCGTCGAGGATCACCTCGTTGAAGATGCGCGTGCCCAGCTGCGAGACGATGGGCCGCACCGTCACGCCGGGGCGGTCCATCTCGATGAAGATCTGGCTCATGCCGGCGTGGCGGTCCTCGCCGCGCTCGCTGGTGCGCACCAGGGCCACCATGTAGTGCGCGTGGTGCGCGCCCGATGTCCACACCTTGCGGCCGTTGATCTTCCAGCCGCCTTCCACCCTGGTGCCGCGGGTACGGATGGAGGCGAGGTCCGAGCCCGAGTCCGGCTCGCTCATGCCGATGCAGATGAAGGCCTCGCCCCGGCGGATCTGCGGGATGATTTTGGGAGCAAGCTTGTCGCGGCTGTAGCGGATGAGCAGTGGCCCCATCTGCCGGTCGGCGGCCCAGTGCGTGCCCATCGGGGCACCGACGGCCAGCAGTTCTTCCAGCATCACATAGCGCTCCAGCATGCTCTTTCCGCCGCCCCCGGCGTCGGTCGGCCAGGTCATGCCGAGCCACCCTTTCTCGCCCATCTTCCTGGAGAAATCCGGGTCGCGGCCGGCCCAGTTGTGGGCCCGCTCGACGCGTGAATACTTCGTGATGTGTTCCTTGGCAAAGGCTCTTGCTTCTTCCCGGAGCGCCTCGCATTCGGGTGGAAGGTCCCCGACCGTGATGTGCAACGTATCCATGTTTATCCTTACTTGCTTGCTATCAAGCAACACTATAGAGTGGATACATCGAATCTGCTACTAGGTAATTACGATGAGAAGCGAGGCAACCATGACTGCAAGCGACACGACGACCGGCCAGCCAAAGGTGGACGCCACCGCTCCCCGGGGTCCTCTTGCCGGCATCCGCGTGCTGGATCTGACCGCCGTGGTACTGGGCCCTGTCGCCACCCAGGTGCTGGCGGACTATGGCGCCGAGGTGATCAAGGTGGAGCCGCCCGAGGGCGACCTGATGCGCGCGAACGGCGTGAGCCGCACGCCCGGCATGAGCTCCACCTTCATGAACATCAACCGCAACAAGAGTTCGGTGTGCATCGATCTCAAGACGGAAGAAGGCAAGGCGCGGTTGCGAGAGCTGATCGGCCGCTGCGACGTGCTGGTGCACAACATCCGCGTCAAGGCGATCGAGCGGCTGGGCTTCGGCTACGAGGCGGTGGCGCAGATCAATCCGGGCATCGTCTACTGCGCCGCCACCGGCTTTGGCGAGGGCGGCGCGTTTGCCGGCCAGCCCGCTTTCGACGACATCATCCAGGGCGCCTGCGGCCTGGCCCATCTGATAGGGCACGAAAGCGGCGTCCCTGACTACCCGCCCACCCTGTTGGCCGACAAGATCGCGGGCCTGGCCACGGCCAACGCCATCCTTGGCGCGATCGTCCACAAGGTCCGCACCGGCGAAGGCCAGTACGTCGAAGTGCCGATGTTCGAGACGATGGTCGCCTTCACGATGACGGAGCACCTCGGCGGCCACGGCTTTAACCCGCCCATTGGCGACGCCGGCTATGCGCGCCTGCTCAAGGGCGGCCGCAAGCCCTCGCCCACCAAGGATGGGTACATCGCCCTGCTGCCCTACACGGAGCAGCACTGGAAGGCCTTCTTCCACCGCTTCGGCCGCGGCGAGTTCATCGACCAGTTCAACATCAGCAGCCGGATCGAGCGCAACAAGAACATCCAGGCCATCTATGCGGAACTGCGCAAGATCACGGCGCAGTACACCACCAGGGAGATGATGGATGTGTGCCGGGAGATGGATATCCCGGTCGCGGAAATGTATTCCATCCACACCATCCAGACCCATCCCCAGGTGCAAAGCACCAGCCTGTTCCAGACCATGACGCACCCTACCGAAGGGGACGTGGTTACAACCCGCCCGACAGCCCTTTTTTCCAGGACGCCTGCATCGATCTATAAGCCTGCTCCCCGTCTGGGCGAGGATACCGAGCGGATCCTGGGTCCGAGGTCGGGGACATGATGGGTTGACTGTAGGTCGGCAGATGTGAGCCCGTAGTCATTACCGTGCAGACTTTTCTTGCCTCCACCAGGATACTGTATATATTTACAGTACCTGTATGGATAAACAGTAGGAGTCTGGCCATGGAACACCTGATCCGCGTGCAAAACGACTACGACCGCCAGGTGCTGGCCTGGCTGCGCGGGCGCATCGGCGATGCCGCGCTGCAGACCGTGGCGCTGCGCCTGGGCCGCGAGCGCAAGCCTTACCTGTCGACGATCTGCCGCAGCCTCGGCATCCGCCCGCCTGGCCGGCGCCAGTTCGCCGCAGAGGCAGCGCGCGTGCACCGGACCGTGGGCGACCAGTACCTGGCCCGCATCCGCGAGATCCTGGGCCAGCGTCCGGGCGATCCGGCCAAGGATGCAGCCTTGCCGGCGCGTAACTGACTATGATCAGAGTTATGCGTCCGCCCATGCGCGGCGCTTCCACGCAACCACCGGACACTATCATGAGCAAGATCGGTTTTATCGGGCTTGGCGTGATGGGCAAGCCCATGGCGCAGCATATCGTCGACGGCGGGCATACCGTGCTCGCCCACACCCGCAGCGGCGTGCCACAGGACCTGCTGGACGCGGGCGTTCAGGCCTGCAGCAGCGCCGAGGATCTGGCGCGGCAGTCGGAAACCATCATCCTGATGCTGCCTGACACGCCCGACGTGGAGCAGGTCCTGTTCGGCAAGGAAGGCGTCGCCGACGGCCTTGCCGAGACCCCGGGCGGGGTCACGGTGATCGACATGAGCTCGATCTCGCCGATCGCCACGCGCGAGTTTGCGCGCTGCATCGAGGCGCTGGGCGTCGACTATGTCGATGCGCCGGTGTCCGGCGGCGAGGTTGGCGCCAGGGCCGGCACGCTGTCGATCATGGCCGGCGGCAAGCAGGAAGTGTTCGACCGCGTGCTGCCGCTGCTGCAGCTGATGGGCAAGAACATCGTGCGCGTGGGCGAAGTCGGCGCGGGCCAGGTGGCCAAGGTGGCCAACCAGGTGATCGTGGCCCTGACCATCGAGGCAGTCGGCGAGGCCCTGGTGCTGGCCGCGCGCGCCGGCGCCGATCCCGCGCGCGTGCGCGAGGCGCTGATGGGCGGCTTTGCCAGCTCGCGCATCCTTGAGGTCCATGGCGAACGCATGATCAAGCGGACCTTCGATCCGGGCTTCCGCATCGCCTTGCACCAGAAGGACCTGGAACTGGCGCTGTCCACCGCGCGCCAGCTGGGCGTGGGCCTGCCGAACACGGCGTCGTGCCAGCAGCTGTTCAATGTCTGCCACGGCCTTGGCGGAAGCGGCTGGGACCATTCGGCGCTGGTGCGGGCGATCGAGCACCTGTCGTCGTTCGCCATCGGCGACACACCACCGGCGGCCTGAGCCCCCGGCCGCCGCTTTGCCGAGCGTGCATAGCCCTCTGGCCCGCATGCCGAGTGCGAACACCGTCCTGCTGACCACGCTGGCCATGCTGGCTTTCGCCGGCAATTCCCTGCTATGCCGGCTGGCGCTGGAAGGCACCACCATCGATGCGGCCAGCTTTACGCTGGCGCGCGTCGCCGCGGCGGCCGCGGTGCTGTGGATCATCGTGGTGGTGCAGCACCGTCTGCTGCGCACTGACACCATGGCGTGGTTTCCGCCGCTGGCCGGCAACTGGGTCTCCGCGCTGGCGCTGTTCTGTTATGCCGCGGCGTTTTCGTTTGCCTACCTGCGCCTGGGCGCCGGCACCGGCGCGCTGCTGCTGTTCGCTGCCGTGCAGGCCACCATGACAGGCTACGGGCTGGCGGCCGGCGAGCCGCTGCGCATGCAGCAATGGATCGGCCTGGCGCTCGCGCTTGCCGGGCTGGTGTGGCTGTTGCTGCCGGGACTGGCGACGCCGCCGCTGTTGTCGTCGCTGCTGATGATCGGCGCGGGCATCGCATGGGGTATCTATTCGCTGCACGGCCGGCGCAATGCCAATCCGGTAACGACCACGGCCGGCAATTTCCTGCGCGCGGTGCCGCTGACGCTGGCGCTGGCCGCGGTGATGCAGGCACAGCGTTCGCTGGATCGCGCAGGCCTGGTGTACGCACTGCTGTCCGGCGCGGTCACCTCCGGGCTTGGCTACGTGGTCTGGTATGCGGTGGTGCCGCGCCTGCGCGCGGCCACCGCCGCGACGGTGCAGCTGAGCGTGCCAGTCATCGCCGCGGCGGGCGGCATCGTGCTGCTGAATGAAACGCTGACGCTGCGGCTCGCCGTCAGCGCGGCGGCCGTGCTCGGCGGCATTGCACTGGTGATTGCCGGCAAGGCCCGCGGCGCACGGGTGCTGCGCTAGGCCGCGCCGGCGTCGATGCTCGCCACCCCGTCGCCAAAGCCGCCGCCATGGAACACCAGCGGCGCGCCCGGGACTGTGTCATAGGCCACTACCTCGGCCACAAACACCACGTGGTCGCCGAGCGCGCGCACCGAGCGGTGCCGGCAGATGAACGTCGCCAGCGCGCCGGCGAGCAGCACGGTGCCGCACGGTCCGGGGCGGCAGTCGATGCCGGCAAAGCGGTCGATATCACGGCCCGCAAAGCGCCGGCACAGGGCCAGCTGCCCGCCGCCGAGCACGTTGATCGCATGGCAGGGCGCGGCGCGCAGTGCCGGCAGGCTGCCGGATTCGCGCGCCAGGCACCACAGCAGCAGCGGCGGCGCCAGCGATACGGAAGTGAAGGCGTTGATCGTCACGCCCACCGGCCGGCCCTGCGCATCCGCGGCGGTCACCACCGTCACGCCGGTGGCGAACTGCCCGAGCGCGTCGCGCAGCGCGCGCCGTGCCCGGGTGTCGTCGCCCATGCCGCCAGAGGCCCCGCCCAGGTCATCGCAGCCGCTGTCGTTGCAGGCCTCGGTGGCATACGGCAGCGGGGCCAGGGCGGGGATCATTGCGCGGCCTGCCGCACCTCGCCGGGAGGCGCATCGATATCCAGGCCCAGCGCCATGCGCCCGGCGTACTCCTGCTGGGCACCGGCCTGCAACGGATGGAAGCGCGCGCCCTGCGCATCGCGGAAGCGCCGCTCCAGCCCGGCGTCGCGATAGAAGCCCGCCCCGCCGGCCAGGTCCATCGCCGCTTCCACTGTCGCCAGCACCGCGCGCGCCGCCAGCGCGCGCCCGCCCATGATGCGGTTGGTGGTCACCGCACCCGGCGCCTGCCCCGCCGCTGCGTCGAACATCGTATCCAGCGCCATGCGCGCGGCTTCCGCTTCGTTGCAAAGGCGGCCGGCCGCTTCCACCGCATGCGCGTTCAGGCGGCGCTGCCGCGCCAGCTGCAGCGCAATGTCGCGCGCCGCTTCGGCAATGCCGACGTAGACCGCATAGATCAGCGGCAGCGCAATCATCGAGACGGTATGCATCATCGGATGCCAGACGCCTTGCGGGCGGCGCGCGGCGACGGCAGTGTCGGGCACCAGCACGCCTTCGAGCAGCACATCATGCGAGCCCGTGCCGCGCATGCCCAGCGTGTGCCAGTTCGACATCACGCTCACACCGGGGCTCTTCATCGGCAGCGCGAAATGCAGCACCGTGGGCCCCGCTTCGGGATCGTCGTACACCGCGCAGGTCATGAACAGGTCCGCCGCCGGCGCGCCGCTGGCGAAAATCTTGCGTCCGTCCACGCGGAAGCCGCCATCGACGCGCGTGGCCTTGCCGCTGCCCTGCAGCCAGTCCGAGCCGCCGCTGCCCAGCAGCACCATCTGCTCGCCCGCCACGCGCTTGAGCAGCCCTTCCACCGGCGCCTTCTGGTTGCGCCAGCGCCATGCCGCGGTGGCCACCGGGTGCGTGTGCATGGCAAAGGCCAGCGCGGTCGATCCGCAGTACTTGCCCAGCTCGCGCAGCACGGCGCCCAGCTCCTGGTGCGACAGGCCGGCACCGCCCAGCTCCTGCGGCACGGCGGCGGCAAAGAATCGGTGCGCACGCAGGTCGTCGTAGTTCGCGCTGACGAACTGCTCGCTCGCGTCGATCTCGGGGGCGCGGGTGTCGAAGGTGCGGCCCAGCGCCGCGGCAAGTGCGAGCCAGTCGGCCTGCGCACCGGCGCTGGCATCGGGGGCGATAACTGTTTCCATGGTGTTGTCTCCGGCTTGTCTGATCCGTGCCCCGCTACCGTTGTCCGGCCCGGGGCACGGTGCTAGTATCGGAGCCCGGTCCCCTCGCCCGTATGATCGGGCGTCCGGCTTTCTTGCGCGAAACACCGGATCTGGAGGAATGTGGCCATGGATGCCTTGTCCGACCTGCTGCGCGCCGTGCAACTGAGCGGCGCCGTCTTCCTCAACGGCGAATTCAAGTCGCCGTGGTGCCTGGTGTCTGAAGCGGATGCTGAATTGCGCGCCGCCTTCCTGCCCGGCACCGATCGCGTCGTCTCCTACCATCTGATTACCGAAGGCGTGTGCTGGGCCCGTCTTCTCGGCAGCACGGGGCCGGGCGTGCGCGTCGAGAGCGGCGAGCTGCTGGTGGTGCCGCAGGGCGAGCCGCACGTGCTGGGCAGCGACCTGCACCTGCAGCCGGTGCAGTCCGCCCCGCTGGTCGCGGACATGCTGCGCAACAGCCCGGGCGAAGTCATGCGCGTGTCGTACGGCGGCGGTGGCGAGACCACGCGCATGGTGTGCGGCTTCCTCGGGTTCGACGACACCATGGGCAACCCGCTGCTGACCTCGCTGCCGCGCCTGTTCAAGGTGGGACTCGACAACGGCATCGAATCGGCGTGGCTCGCCACCGCGCTGGCCTTTGCCACCTCGGAAGCCGCCGAACCGCGGGCAGGCACCGCCACGGTGCTGGCCAAGCTGTCGGAACTGCTTTTCGTGCAGGCGGTGCGGCGCTGCATCGACACGCTGCCGGAAAACGAAAGCGGCTGGCTCGCCGCGCTGCGCGACCGCTACGTGGGGCGTGCGCTGTCGCGCATGCATGCGCGCCCGGCCTACCCGTGGACGGTGGACGAGCTGGCCGGCAATGTAGGACTGTCGCGCTCGGCGCTGGCGCAGCGCTTTACCGACCTGCTCGGCCAGCCGCCGATGCAGTACCTGGCGCACTGGCGCCTGCGCACCGCGGCGGCGGAACTGCGCAGCGGCAACCGCTCGGTCGGCGAGATCGCCGGGGCGGTCGGGTATGACTCCGAGGCGGCGTTCAGCCGCGCCTTCAAGCGCGAGTTCGGCCTGCCGCCGGCAAGCTGGCGCCGCAGCCGCGCCGACGAGGAGCGCGTGGCGGTGACCGCCGCGCACTAAACCCGATTTCAGGGATTTCCTGTGAAGGAAAAACGGCCCGTGCCTTGGGGGCACGGGCCGTTGGCCTCTGCAGCGCCTGCGATCCGCAGGCGCTTACATTTTCTGCTTGGTGTTTTCCGCCGCGCCTTGCACCTTCTCGCCGCCGCGTTCGATATCCTTGCCTGCACCGGCCATGGTGTTGCAACCCGTGACCAGCATCACGCCGGCGAGGGCAAACAGTGCGAATAGCTTTCTCATGACGATCTCCTTGCTTCGTGTGGAAGCGGCATGCGCCGCCAGGATGGAATAGCTAGGAATGGCTTGACCGGGCAGCTTCATGCCCAACCGGCAATTGGATCGTAGCAACCGGCAACCGCAGGAAAAGTCGGCTTTCGTCCTACCCCAATGTCAGCCGACGGCGCGACATGCCCGCACGGGTGTAGGACAACGACCGATACCTGCGCGCCGCGGCTTCGCTTAGAAAGGTAGGGCCCCACCTGTCCACTTCCCGGGAGACCGCCATGACTTCACGCAGCATCCACGTGCTTCCTGCCGCCACCGACAACGACAATGCCGCCCGCGACGGCGAATGGGCCCTGACCATCGAAGGCATGGATGGCATGGGCGATGGCGAGGAAGCCACGGCGCTGCACTTTCCCACCCAGGAAGCCGCCATCGCCGAGGGCTGGACGCGGGCGCGCCAGGCCGGCGTGTCGCTGTGCATCCATGGGCGCGATGGCCTGGTGCGCGAGCGCAAAATCTATTGCCGCGCTGCCGGGACCATGTCCCGCCCGGGGCATTGAATCCGGTCCGGCGGGCCGGAAACGGCGGCCCGAGCCCGGCATTCGCCGCCCGTCTCGCTATCACCGGCAATAGTTCATTGCGCAGACAACGTTGAGTCAGGTCAACGGCGCGAAAAACGCAGCATGCATTCCGCGGGTCCAGTGCCGATACTAAGATCAGGCACTTACCGAGACCCACGTCATGTCCCGCATCCTCAGGTACCGTCCGCTCGACATCTATCCCGACCCGCTTGAGGCGAGGATCGCCGAACTGCACGAAATGGCCACTGATGTGCACGCCAGGCAAGCCCGCCGATGGCGCCGCCAGAACGACGCCGACGGGGCCGCCGGTGGCCCGGAACACCGGTTTCCGTGCGGCAATCCGCAAACCCGGCACTGAAGTAATGCCGTTCAGTTAACCACTGTCGTTCCCGCGCAGGCGGGAACCCAGTGACTTTTTGTCCCCCATCGGGGGGCTTTAAGACGCTGGATTCCCGCCTGCACGGGAATGACAGTAGTGATTGATACCTTAACTGAACGGCATTACGGCACTGAAGGCCTTTTCCCCACGACTTGCCGCAGAATGTGAACAAGTGTCATATCCGGTTGGCAAAGACATGACCCCTGCGAAAGAATGGATTCCCGCATCCGCTATGGCCCGAAAGGGTCAGCCGGATGCTCCAATCCTCTGACGCAGCGACATGGATCGAACCACCCGGGAATGCGTGCTGGCGCTGATGAACTGCCTGCGTGCCAAGGGGCCCATGCCCCGGCACCAGCTTGCCGCCGCCAGTCGCCTGAGCGCCGCGGAACTGACCCGCGCCCTGAAATCGGCCCGCCAGATGGGGGTCGTCGCCTATGCCGGCGAGCCAGACGTGGCCGCGCAGGCCGGCACCTTGCTGGTACTGACCGGCAGGCCGCTGCCGCCGCCGCGCAAGGTCACGCCGGTCGCACGCGAGAATACGCCGCACTTCCAGCCACTGCTTGACGCCTGGGGGATCTCACGCCCCGCGCGCCGTCAGGCATAGCAAGAACTGCCGGCGCCACTTGCGCTGGCAGTTATTACAAAAGGCAGGTAAAGAGAACAAGCGGAGAACAAGCGGTGTACAAGCGGCCCACGCACATCGCACACGCAGCGTACCCACCTCACCGCCATTCTCGTCGCGACGTACGACCCTTCCCCTGTTGCGGCAACGCTCCCCGGCCTGCCGGCAGGCCCTCCGGTATGGAACTTGCGCCGCGCTTAAGGCTTATCCCCCTGAGCGTGCGACATGAGGCCCCCGAATCCGCCCGGCACCCCGAATCCGCCCGGCACCCCGACGCCGCCAGCGCCGGACACTCCGCCTGAATCGCAGGAACTGCGCCCCTTTACGCTGGAGCCGGGGCGCAACTGCTGGCGTGTCGAACCTTGCCACCGCTTTGCCATGCTCGTCGACGGCGACGCCTATTTCCGCGCGCTGCGCGAAGCATTGCCGCGCGCCGAGCACACCATTTTTATCCTCGGCTGGGACATCGACAGCCGCATGGAACTCGTGCCCGAAGGCGCGCACGACGGCCTGCCCGAGGGGCTGCGCGACTTCCTTTGCGCGCTGGCCGACCGCCGTCCCGAACTGCGCATCTACATCCTGAGCTGGGACTACGCCATGGTGATGGCGATGGAGCGCGAATGGCTGCCGTCGGCCAGCGCGCACTGGCAGGCGCACCGGCACCTGTCGTTCCGCCTCGACGGCAACCATCCCCCAGGCGCCTCGCACCACCAGAAGGTGGTGGTGATCGACAGCAAGGTTGCTTTCGTCGGCGGGCTGGACCTGACGCTGCGCCGCTGGGACGACAACCGCCACGCGCCAGGCGCGCCACTGCGCGTTGCCGAGGGCAAGTCCTACCCGCCCTTCCATGACGTCCAGTGCGCACTCGATGGTCCGGCCGCCGCCGCGCTCGCCATCCTGTGCGCGGCGCGCTGGCTGCGCGCGACCGGGCGCAAGCCGCGTCCGCCAGCGGCGACATCCTCGGATCCCTGGCCGCCCAGCCTGGCGCCGGAACTGACCGACGTGCGCGTCGGCATCGCCCGCACCATGCCGGTGTGCGAGGACGAGCCAGGCGTGGGCGAGATCCGCATGCTGATGCGCGACGCCATTGCGTCGGCCCGGCACAGCATCTACATGGAAAACCAGTACTTCAGCTCGGGCGAGATCGCCAAGGCGCTGGCCGGACGGCTGGGGCGGGACAACGGGCCAGACATCGTGCTGGTGTCGCGGCGCAACGAAAGCGGCTGGCTGGAAGCGCACAGCATGGGCGTGCTGCGCGCGCGCCTGTACCGCCGCCTGCGCGCCGCGGACAGCGGCGACCGCTTCCACCTGTACTGCCCGACGATCCCCGGGCTGCTGCCGGAATGCGTCAACATCCACAGCAAGGTCACCGTGATCGACGACGATTTCCTGACCATCGGCTCATCCAACCTCAGCAACCGTTCGTTGGGGCTGGACACCGAATGCAACGTGGTGGTGACCTCGGGCGGCGACCCGCGCGTGCGTGAAGCCATCGCGGCCATGCGGGCCCGGCTGCTGGGCGAGCACCTGGACGTCGCGCCCGAGGCATTCCAGGCCAAGGTGGCCGAAACGCGCAGCCTGCTGGCGGCCATCCGCGCGCTGCAGCGAACCGATGGCCGCACGCTGGAAGACTACGAGCCGCCGCTGCCGGACGATCTCGATGCCGCCTCGCCGGCCGACCACCTGCTCGACCCCATCGAGCCCATCGACACCGACCAGGTGCTGGCCGAGTTCGTCAGCCACGAAGCACGCCCGCGCGTGATGGGCCGTGTCGGCATGATGGTGGCGCTGGCCCTGGTGCTGGCGGGGCTGGCCTTCGCCTGGCGCTACACGCCGCTGCGCGAATGGGCGGATTTCCGCGCGCTGCTGGCCGTGGTCGAGCGCCTGGACGACATGCCCATGGCGCCGCTGGCGATGATGGGGATATACCTGGCCGGCGCGGTGACCATGCTGCCGGTGACGCTGCTGATCCTCGTGACCGTGGTGGTGTTCGGGCCGTTCTACGGCGCCGCGCTGGCGCTGGGCGGCACCATGCTGAGCACCGGCGCGGGCTACCTGGCGGGCCGCCTGCTCGGGCGCAATACCGTGCGGCGCTTCGGCGGCCGGCGGCTGAACCGGGTCAGCCACCAGCTGGGCAGGCACGGCGTGCTGGCGATGGTGGTGTTGCGGCTGGTGCCGATCGCACCGTTCTCGCTGGTCAACCTGGTGGTTGGCGCCTCGCGCATCAGCCTGCGCGACTGCCTGGCGGGCACGGCGCTGGGGATGCTGCCGGGCATCGCGATCTCCGCCTTCCTGGTCGACCGCGTTGCCGCCGCGGCGCGCCACCCGGGGCTGGCGACTTTTGCCCTGCTGGCGCTGGTGCTGTTGCTGCCGGCATCGCTGCTGCTGTTGCTGCGGCGCCGGCGCCGGCGCAATGCCGAACGCCGCAAGGCGGAACGGCACCGGCCAGTCAAGCAACAGGACAGCCACCCGGACAGCCGGCAGGACGGCCAGCCAGCATGACGGCCAGCATCGCGGGCCAGGCGGTCCCGGGCGCCGGATGGCGTGCGTCGCCCATGCTGCGGGCGAGCGCACCTGAGCGTCAGGAACGGGCGCCGCGCTAGCGCTTGCGGCGGTAAGTGGCCTTCATGATCTCGGTCCACTCGCCGTTCTCGCCTTGCATGAACGACGTCAGCGTCCGTTCGTTGTCATCCTTGAAGGCAATCACATCGCGGTACCGGACCGTGCGGCCATTGCCCGAACAGTCCGGCCCCTCGGCGCGCAGCGTCAGCTGCTGGCCGCCGGCATCGAGGTCGCCCTCGTAGACCCACAGGTGGGTCATCATCGAGCCGATGAAGGTACCGACGAAATGCTTGCGGGCCGGGTCGTAGCCCAGCGTCATCACGGTGGTGGCGGGGCCGCAGCCCGGCATGTCGCCCTGCGCCGTGCCCTGTACCCAGAGCTCGCCAATACCGGTCACGCGCTCGGGGATCTGCCACTTCTGCGCAGGCTGGTCCGGTCCCATCACGGCCTCTCCTTCGGCCATCCATTCGCCCACCAGCCGTTGCAGCCAGCGGTGTTCCTTCTGTGCTTCGGTCTTCATGCAGGTCTCCTTGCGGTTGCGGCGACTGCGGCAGCCACTGCGCCCGGCACGGGCGCTTGTGGATGCCGTACACATAGACTAGCAAAGGAAATGGACAGCGTCCACTTCTCTTTGGCGCACATCGCGAAGGGCACGCAGTGCCTGGGCGGTCCGGCCGGATCTACTGCGGCAGCCGCACCTTGGGCACCACGAACTGGTTGCCGGGCGCGCGCATGACGTCGCACTGGACCTTGGCCTTGCGCACCGCGCCGTCCTGCGCGAGGTACTCGACATCGCCCACCACGCTGTAAGCGTCTTCCGCGACCTTGCGGGTCTTGCCGCTGACCCACTTGAAGCTGCCGGGATTGGGCAGCGCGGCCTTGACCGCCTTCATGCAGGCGATCGGGGCTTCGGGGGCCTCGTCGCGTCCGCGCGGCTTTGGCGCTTCATCCGCGGCCTGCACAATCGCCGCGCTGCCAAGCAACAACACCAGCACCAGCGGGGCGGACAGGGAACGCGGAGACAGCGGCGGGCGCGGCGAAAGCATCTTGGAAACTCCTGGGAGCGGGGGCGTAAACTTGCACAGGCGCCACATTCTAACGCCGGCGCCCATGCCGGTCAGTCCGCCGGCGCGTTGCAAAAGTTCCCAGGTCGCCACTGGTGCCCGGCGGGCTGCACCGGCGTGCTACAGTGACCCGGCGCATCCTGACCTGCACCACCGCCGCGCCACCGCACCACCGCACCACCGCACCACCGCACCACGCAAGCATGAAAACGCTGTTGATCGTCTACCACACCATGACCGGCGGCACCCGCCAGATGGCCGAGGCCGCGGCGGCGGCCGCGCGCACGCAGGAAGGCGTCGCCGTCGTGCTCAAGCGTGCGGCCGAAGCCGGCCCGGACGATGTGCTGGCTGCCGACGGTTACCTGTTCGCCACGCCGGAAAACCTCGCCGCCATCGCGGGGATGATGAAGGACTTCTTCGACCGCTGTTATTACCCCGCGCTGGACCGGATCAACGGCCGCCCCTACGCCACCATGATCTGCGCCGGCAGCGACGGCCAGAACGCATTGCGCCAGGTCGAGCGCATCGCCACCGGCTGGCGCCTCAATCCCGTTGCGCCCGGGCTGATCGTCTGCACGCACGCGCAGACACCGGAGCGCATCCTCGCACCCAAGCAGATCGAGGCGGACGACCTGGCGCGCTGCGCGGCGCTGGGCGAAGGCCTGGCGGCCGGGCTGGCGCTGGGCGTCTTCTGACCGGCCTGAAACCTGTGCCAGCGTAGTTCCCGCCCGGGAACGGGATTTGCACGGCCATGGCATCCGCCCCCTGAGCGCAGCGCCATGGAAGATCCCGAAGTCACTGCCGCGGAAGCCCGCCGCGATCCGCTGGACAGCACCGCCCGCGGCCCCATGCGCGTGGTCGAGGCGCTGACGCAGACCGCCCTGGTACTGATGGCGGCCACGCTCGCCTGGGTCCTGTGGCGGCGCACCGACGCCTTTGCCTGGTTCGGCTCGCTCGCGCCGGCGGCATGCGCGGCGCTGGCCCTGCTGGCGACGATCGTGGCACTGCTGGGCGTCTGGTTCGGCATACATGCCTGGCGGCGCGTGGGCTGAGGCAAGTGCTGCCCGGCGGCGGGTGTCGCTAAACCTTACAACGCGGCGGTAAGAATGCCCTGCGCTGCCCCGTCACCGGAGACCATCGTGGCTGACATTCCCTCCCCGACTCCAATCCCGACTCCATCCCCGGCCCCCACAGGCCTGCTTGCGGTGGTCACCGGCGCCTCGTCAGGCATCGGCTACGAACTGGCGCGCTGCTGCGTGCAGCGCGGCTATGACCTCGTCATCGCCGCCGATGAGCCGCAGATCGAGGTTGCCGCCGCGCAACTGCGCGACGAAGGTGCGCGGGTAGAGGCGCTGGTGGCGGACCTCTCCACACCGGCCGGCGTGGAGCAGTTGTGCGCGGCCTTGGACAACCGCCGGGTCGACGTGCTCTGCGCCAATGCCGGCCGCGGCCTCGGCCACGCGTTCCTGGACCAGGACTTTGCCGACATCCAGCGCGTGCTGGAAACCAACGTGACGGGCACCGTCCACCTGTTGCACCGGGTGGGCCAAGGCATGCGCGAGCAGCGCAGCGGACGCATCCTGATCACGGGCTCGATCGCCGGCTTCATGCCCGGCACCTACCAGGCGGTGTACAACGCCACCAAGGCGTTCCTGGATTCGTTTTCATATGCACTGCGGCACGAGTTGCTGGGCAGCGGCGTCACCGTGACCTGCCTGATGCCCGGCGCGACGGAGACGGAGTTCTTCGAGCGGGCCGACCTGCTCGACACTAGGATCGGCCAGCAGAAGAAGGCCGACCCGGCCGAGGTCGCACGGACCGGTTTCGATACGATGATGCGCGGCGAAGGCGAGGTCATCACCGGGTGGCAGAACAAGCTGCGTGCGGCGATTGCCATGGTCACGCCAGCCGACGTGCTGGCCGAGCAGCATCGCCGCATGGCGCAGCCGCGCAGCGAGGCCGACGACCGGCTGCCGCCGGAGGACCCGCCTGGCGCACCGCGCCGCGACGTTTGAACGGGGCGGCGAGCGCGGCGCGCGCCAGCGGCGCCGCCCCCTGCCATGGTGCGGGAAATCAGATGCGCGTGGTGCCGCCGGTGCTGTCCCGGCCGGCACCCGGGCCGCCACTGCCCATTTCCATGCCGCCGCCATAGCTGCTGGCCGTCGACCCGGTCGCGCTGCCGGCACTGCTGACGCCGCTGACATGGCCTTGCCCGCCCGCGGCGGAACCGGTGCGCCGTGTATCCCCGGCCCCCTCGGAAATGCCCGAGACGCCAAACGGTCCGGCGGCGCCCAGCCGGATACCGTTATGGATCTCGCGCACGCCGAACACATCGTCGGCGATGTCTTCGATGCAGTATTTCTGGCGGCGATCGCGCACGTTGCCGCTCAGCCGCACCACCCCGCCCTCCACGTCGACCTCAACGTCCTGCACGTCGACATAGGGCGCATGGGCCAGGCGCTCGCAGATTTCTTCACGGATACGCTCGTCGCTGCGCTGGTAGCCCTTCGGGCCGACGCGGTCGCGCCCACGCAACTGCTGGGCAAACCGCCCTTCGCCCGGGCCCTGGCTGCCAAAATCGCCGGCGCTGCGCCCCGCCGAACCGGGCCGCTCCGACATGCCGGTGCGGCCGTCGTCGTCCTCATCCCAGCCGCTCTCCCATCCATAGGAAGAGGTGGACGACCCGCTGCGCGGGGGGCGCGTCTGCGCGCCGGGCGAGGCGTAATCGGAAATGCCGTAGCCCTGGTCATACTCGCTTCGGCGCGAACGCATGCCGCCCTGGCGGCCGGTCATGGCCTGGCCGCCGCGGCGGCTTTCGCCCCACTCGTCGCGCACGTTGCCACCCTGGTCCCCGCCGCTGCCGCGCCACGATTCATCGTCGTCCCACGGCGCGCGCTGGCCGGACCGCTGCCAGTCTTCGCCGCCGCCCTGACGGCTGCCGTAATAGCCCTGCCCCTGGGCATCGTCGCCGTGGCGCTGGCGGCCTTCGTACCGCCCTTCGCCATAGTCGCGGGCCGGCCCGCCCGACTGCCCGTAGCGTCCTTCGCCGTAGCCGCGCGGGTCGTCCGCGCGGTCGCGGCGCGGCGCCTCTTCGTCGCGCCACCACGAGCTGCTGCCTGGATTCCGGAATGGATGCATGGTTGGTCTCCTGCCGATCGGAACTGCGGGATGAGAACTGCGGCGCCGGCATGCAGCCGCGCCGCACCGGTTGCCAGAGGGCGCAAGTTCCGTACCACTGCGGCAGGCATCCCCCGCCGCCGCACACTGCTTGCAGTTCACGCCAAGGCAAGCCAACGCAACGGCGGGCGCCCTGTAAAAAGCGCCCGCCGTTGTAAGGCATCCTTGCGATGCCTGGGAGACCCCGGATATTCGTCAAAGGGATCCTGGCGTGGATCCCCGGTGATGCGTCGCCTCAGGCGGCCAGTGATTCCGTAAAGCCCAGCGCGGGTTCGCTGCCGTCCTGGTCTTCCTGCATGATCAGGCCGACGCCACGCCGCTTTGCCGCGGCTTTGCCGATATTGACGGCGACGTCCCGGTCCTCGCAATGAACCAGGCCCTTGCGTGCACTTTCCACCGTCAGTTCCCAGCCTTGGGGCGTCTGCCTGATGAGGAAGTTCGCAGCCATGGGTAGCTCCCAAGTCGTTTACGTGTTCTTGAAGCGTAGCGCATGGGTGCCAGGGCAAAATCGGCGTCCGTCCTATACCGTGTGGGCACTCCTCCTACACGCCTGGCTAAAAAGCGACTTTTGATACATATCAGAGTTATATCAAAACGGTGATTCATAAAATCCATCGCAATTTAGCGAAAACACCTCAGGAAACGATGGATCTGCGCACCGCCACAGCCCCGCCAGCCCAGCCAGCCCCGCCACCCGCTATCCCGCCGTCCGCCGGCAAGAGCGTGCTGCATGACGTCGAGCAGACCCAGCTGGCAATCGAACTGATCGGGCTGGGTGCACGCCTGCAGGTGCTGGAATCGGCGCTGTCGTTGCCGCGCGTGCGGCTGGTCCGGCTGTACAAGGAACTGCGCGGGGCATCGCCGCCCAAGGGCATGCTGCCCTTTTCGACCGACTGGTTCGTCACATGGCGGCCCAATGCGCATGCCTCGATGCTGCTCAATGCCTATCGCTTCATGCGCGATGCCGGCGGGCTGGCGGGTATCCGCGCGGTGCTGTCGGGCTACCGCGTCTACCGGGAACAGCTGTCCGTGACCGGGGAAACCGCGGAACTCAGCTTTACCCGCGCCTGGACGCTGGTGCGCTTCCACGAGAACGGCATGCTGCAGCTGGCGCGCTGCCGGCACTGCGCAGGCGACTACGTGGTCCACGCCCATGGCCCGCGCCGCCACTACGTTTGCGGCCTGTGCATGCCGCCCGCGCGCGCCGGCAAGGGCCGCAAGTCGCCCGCGCGCACGGTGCCCTGAGCGCGCCGGTGGCAGGCATTGTCTCCTGCCGCACTGTCAGCGCCGCCGCGGCCTTCCAACATTAGGCAAGTCCAGCCAGACCGGCCGGCCGCGCGCATGCACGCGGTCTTCACGATTGTCCTCGGGGAGCCCTGCCGATGTTCAGGATCAACCTGCTGTCCCGCATACTGGGCGCCGCGGCGCCCCCCCAGGCCGCCAACGATGCAGGCAACCTGGCGCCAGCGCATGCCGTGCCCCCGGCGCCCGCCGTCACCGCGCCCGCGGCGCCGGCCAGCCCGGACCCGCTGGCCGCCAACCTCAAGACCCAGGGCGACGCCATGGTCCAGTACGGCGCGCGCCTGCTGGTGATACGGGAGCTGCTCGGCGCCCTGGCCGCCGGGCTGCCGCCGGCGGCCCAGGCGGGGGTGGAGCGGCGCTTCCGCGTGCGCGTCGACCAGTTGCTCACGCTGACCGACGACCGTGGCCTGCCGGCGGAATTCCACGACACGCTGCTGGCGGAAATCAACTACTACCTGGGCGAACTGAAGCACTGAGGGCGCAGGGCCTGTGCGCCGCCCGTTCGCGCGATGCGCCGCGCAAGGGGCACTTGTCGTCGTTGTAACACCTCGCTACAAGCCTGCCTGCCGCAACGTGCTACAGTGCGCGCTTCGCACAGGCCAGCGCAAATGCGCGCCATGGCCCGCTTTCCGGCATTTTTTTGCCGCATTTTTTGCCGCATTTTTCTGCCATTTCCGACGCGCACACCGTGCGCGCCAGGCGTTGCCCATCGACGTGCCGGGCCGCCAGCCATCGCTCTTGCCGACCGCGCGCGCCCCGCCCGCCCCCGCCCGCCACCTGCCGTGGCGCCGAATCATCGCTGTGCAGCCGCGCGCCGGGACGCCGCGCTGCCGCCACCGCCCCACAGGATTCCCATGACCCATCGGCTCCGGGCCGCGCTCACCGTCGCTGTCTTCAAGCTCTTTGCCGCGCTGCCCTATGGCGTGACGGCACGCCTGGGAGACGCGATCGGCAAGCTGCTGTACCAGATCCCCAGCCGCCGGCGCCGCATTGTGCTGACCAACCTGGCGCTATGCTTCCCCGACATGGACGAAGCCCGCCGGCAGCAGCTGGCACGGCGCCATTTCGGCCATGTCATGCGCAGCTACCTCGAGCGCGGCGTGCAATGGTTCGGCGATGCCAGGCGGCTGGACCAGCTGATCGAGCTGGACAGCCGCATCGACCTGTCCACCTGCACCGAGCAACCCACCATCTTCCTGGGCTTCCATTTCGTCGGGATCGAAGCCGGGTGCATGTTCTATTCGATCCGCCACCCGGTCGCATCGCTGTACACCAAGATGTCGAGCCCGCTGCTGGAAGAGATCGCGCGGACGCAGCGAGGGCGCTTTGGCGCCGAGATGATTCCGCGCAGCGGCAGCGGCAAGCAGGTGGTGCGCACGCTGCGTGCCGGCTGCCCGGTGATGCTGGCGGCTGACATGGACTTCGGCCTGACCGATTCGGTGTTCGTGCCGTTTTTCGGCGTGCCGGCGTGCACGCTGACGTCGGCCTCGCGGCTGGCCAGCATGACGGGCGCGCGCGTGGTGCCGTTTACCACCGAAGTGCTGCCCGACTACCGGGGCTATCGCCTGCGCGTGTTCGACCCGCTGGAGGGCTTTCCGTCCGGCTCCGTAGAGGAGGATTCGCGCCGCATGAATGCCTTCCTGGAAAAGCAGATCGCGACCATGCCGGAGCAGTACTACTGGGTCCACCGCCGCTTCAAGAACCGGCCCGCCGGCATGGCGCCGGTGTACTGAGCCCGGCCCTAGCCGCCGCCGGCGCGCTGCCACGCCGACTGGATATCGTCCATCAGCCGCGCCAGCTTCGCCGCATAGCGGGCGTTGTCGCGCCTGCGCTCGCTGGCTGAATACGGGAAGCTGATGTTCAGGCCATAGAGCTGCCGGTCGGGGCCACGGAATGCCGCGCCCACCGCCAGCAAATGCCCCTGCTGGTAGGCGGCGGTGCAGAAGCCGCGCTGCTGCGACTGCCCGATCGCCCGCAGCACGCGTGCGCGCATCGCCGGCCAGGCTTCTGCCTGCCGCACCGCAATGCCTGCCAGCAGGTCTTCCCGCACGCTGTCCGGCTGTGCCCCCAGCCATGCCAGCCCGATCGATGTCAGCTCCATCGGCACGCGCGTGCCCGGCACCACGCGCCGCGTGCGCGAGACGCTGTCGCGGCTGTGGCGGATCGAAGCCAGATACACCATGTCCAGCTTGTCGCCCACCGCCAGTCCCACGTTGACCTTGTCGGCCTCGGCCACCTTGCGCATCAGCGGCAGCGCGATATCCGCGGCGCGGTTGGCGTGGCGGAAGGCGTCGGCCAGGCTCAGCACCACCGGCGCGAGCCGGTAGGCGCGTTCGTTGACGTCGTAGCGCAGGAAGCCGGCATCCACCAGCGAGCGCGTCAGCCGGCTGACGGTCGGCCGCGGCAGGCCGGTGCGCGCGGCCAGCTCGGCATTGGTCAGGCTGGTGGTGCCCACGCGGAAAGCGCGCAGCAGCACCAGACCCCGCTCCAGCGACTGGCTGCCGGCGGTGTCGCGGGTAAAGCGGCCGGTCTGGTGGGTCACGCGGCGCGTCGATACCGGTTCGGGTGCTTCGGGTGCCGTATGGGCCATCTCCGCATAATTTCAGTAAGCGAAATCCGAGTATAGCGGCGAGGCGCCGCAGCGCGAATACTGTGTGCTCCGCCGGTCCTTGCGGCCGGCCCACATCACAGAGGAGCGCCCCGCATGTCATCCGACGCCGATATCCAGCTCAGCCGCGACGGCCACGTCGCCCGCATCGTGCTGTCCCATCCGCCGCACAACTTTGTCGATGCCGACGTGATGCGCCGGCTCGCGGACACCCTGCTGGCACTGGACGACGACCCCGGCTGCCGCGCCATAGTGCTGGCCTCCGGGGTCGGCGCCTTCTGTGCGGGCGCCGACTTCAGCGGCGCCGGCCAGGGCGAAGTCGCCAACGATCCCGCCGGCTTCTACGTGCATGCGATGAAGCTGTACCGCAACCGCAAACCCATCGTCGCCGCGGTGGCAGGCGCCGCCGTCGGCGCGGGGCTGGGCCTGGCGCTGGTCGCCGACTTCCGCGTGACCTGCGCCGAGGCGCGCTTCAGTGCCAATTTCAACCGGCTGGGCTTCCATCCCGGCTTCGGCCTCAGCGTGACGCTGCCGCGGCTGGTGGGCGAGCAGCAGGCCGCGCTGCTGTTCTACACCGGCCGCCGCATCTCCGGCACCGACGCCGTCGCCATCGGCCTGGCCGATGAACTGGTGGCCAAGGCTGACGTCAACGACCGCGCCATGGCGCTGGCGCAGGAGATCGCCAGCTCCGCGCCGCTGGCCGTGGAAACCACGCGCGCCACGCTGCGCAAGGGACTGGCCGACCGCATCGCCGAGGTCAACCAGCACGAGCTGGCAATCCAGCGCGGGCAGTTCCTCAGCGAAGACTTCCGCGAAGGCGTGGCCGCGATGGCCGAGCGCCGCACGCCGGTGTTCCACCGTCGCTAAGGAGCCGCCCGTGCCTGCACAACACACCCATGCCACGCCCGCCGGCCCGCTCGACGGCATCCGCGTGCTCGACCTGACCGCGGTCGTGCTCGGCCCGCTGGCCACGCAGGTGCTGGCCGATTTTGGCGCCGACGTGATCAAGATCGAGGGGCCGGAAGGCGACCTGATGCGCGCCAACGGCGTGTCGCAGCACGCCGGCATGAGCTCGATCTACCTGGCGCTGAACCGCAACAAGCGCTCGGTCGTGCTCGACCTGAAAATCCCCGAGGGCGCCGAAGCGCTGCGCGCGCTGATCGCCGGCGCCGACGTGCTGGTGCACAACATGCGCGTGGCGGCGATCGAGCGGCTTGGTTTTGGCTACGAGGCCGTCGCACGCATCAACCCGCGCATCGTCTACTGCGTCGCCACCGGCTTCGGCCAGGACGGCCCGCACCGCGACAAGCCCGCCTTCGACGACATCATCCAGGCCGGCTGCGGACTGGTGGCGCTGGGCGCCGGCAACGGCGAGCGGCCGGAATACGTGCCCAGCCTGATCGCCGACAAGACCACCGGGCTGGCGCTGGCCAATGCCGTGCTGGCCGCGCTGCTGCACCGCGAACGCCATGGCGTGGGCCAGTCGGTCGAAGTGCCGATGCTGGAGACCATGGCCGCCTTCGTGATGACCGAGCACCTGGGCGGGCTGACCTTCGAGCCCGCCCCCGCCGGCGCGGGCTATGCGCGGCTACTGCAGGGCGGCCGCCGCCCGGCGCCGACGCGCGACGGCTGGATCTGCGCGCTGCCCTATACCGAGCGCCACTGGCATGCCTTCTTCCGCGCGGTGGGTCGCGATGACCTTGCCGACCGTTACGAAGTCGGCGACCGCGCACAGCGCAATGCCAATATCCGCGCGCTGTACGGCCATCTTGCCGAACTGACCCCGGAGCGCAGCACCGCAGAATGGATGGCGCTGTTCGAAGCGCTCGACATCCCCGCCACGCCGATCTACGACCTCGATGCGCTGGTCGACCATCCGCACCTGCGCGCGGTGGGACTGTTCCAGGCCACGCAGCACCCCACCGAAGGCCCGCTGCGCGAAGTGCGCCCGGCCGCGCGCTTCTCGGCCACGCCGCTGTCGTTGCGCCGGCATGCGCCGGCACTGGGCGAACACACCGCCGAAGTCTTGCAGGAAGCCGGCATCGCCCTGCCCGCCGCGCATGCCGGCACACCCGCCGGCGCTCAGGAATAACAAGGAGACACGCATGAATTTCCAGCTCGATGAAGAACACCGCATGCTCAAGGATTTGGTCGCGCGCTTCGTGCGCGAGCAGCTGATCCCGCTGGAGCCGGCGGTGCTGGCGCGCGAGGCCGGAGGCGGGCAGCACGCGCTGCTGCCGGAAGAACAGGCGCGGCTCGATGGCCTGTCGCGCGAGCTGGGCCTGTGGGGCCTGGATGCGCCCGCGGAAATGGGCGGCACCGACCTGCCCGTGGTGGCGATGGTCGGCGTCAACGAAGAACTCGGCAAGACCATCACGCCCTACGACCTGCCGCCGGATTCGCCCAACCTGCGCATGCTGATGCTGACCGCGAACGACGCCCAGCGCGAGCGCTACCTGGACCCGTATGCGCGCGGCGAAACGGTATCGGCCATCGCCATTTCCGAGCCCGGCGCCGGCGGCGACCCGGCCATGATGACCACGCGCGCCGAACGCGACGGCGACCACTGGGTGCTGAATGGCCGCAAGATCTGGATCAGCCGCGCGGCGCGCGCCGACTGGACCATCGTGATGGCCGTGACCGACAAGGCCAAAGGCGCGCGCGGCGGCATCTCCGCGTTTATCGTCGAGCGCGGCACGCCCGGCCTGCGCGTGGAGCGCCGCATCCCGATGATCGGCGGCCATTCCACCTACGAAGTCGTGCTGGAGGATTGCCGCATCCCCGCCTCGCAGTTGCTGGGCAACGAAGGCCAGGGCTTCGCGCCGATGCAGGCGCGCCTGTCCACGCGCCGCGTGCAGATGGCCGCGTGGTGCATCGGCCGGGCCCAGCGCGCGCTCGACATGATCTGCGAGTACGCGCCGCAACGGCAGACCTTTGGCGCCCCGCTGGCGCAGCGCCAGGCGATCCAGTGGTGGGTGGCGGACGCCGCCACGCGCATCCACGCCTGCCGCCTGATGACCTACGAAGCCGCCAGCCGCATCGACGCCGGCGAAGAGGCGCGCACGCAGGTCTCGATGATCAAGGTCTTCGCCACCGAAATGGCGTGGGAAGTGATCGACCAGGCGATGCAGACCTTCGGCGCGATGGGCATGACCAAGGAACTGCCGCTGCAGCAGATGGCCAACGAGACCCGGCTGATGCGCATCTACGAAGGGCCCAGCGAAGTGCACCGCTGGGTGATCGCGCGCGACCTGCTCGGCCTGCGCCGCTGATCTGCCGACCTCTTTGCACCGGCGGGAACACGCCGGGATTTTCCGACCGAAAGGAGACACCATGCAACAGCCTTACCGTTCGCGCCGCCGCTTCCTGGGCCTCGCCGCCGCGGCACTGGCCGGCATCGCGCCGCTGCCGGCGCTTGCTGCCGAAGATGCCTTTCCCTCGCGCCCGATGCGCTTCATCGTGCCGTTCCCGGCCGGCAGCGGCACCGACACCACCGCGCGCATGTTCGCCAAGAAGATCGGCGAGTTGACGGGCCAGGGCGTGGTGGTGGAGAACAAGCCCGGCGGCAACGGCTTTATCGGCGTGCAGACCGCGCTGAACGCGCCGGCGGACGGCTACACGGTGTTTATCGGCAGCAATTCCACGCTGTCGACCAATGCCGCCACGTTCCGCAAGCTGCCATACGACCCGCTGACGGATTTCGCGCCGATCACGCTGCTGTCGCGCGGGCCGTGCGTGGTCATCGTGCCGGCCGGCTCGCCTTACCGCACGCTGGCGGAACTGCTGGAGGACGCGCGCAAGCGGCCCGGCGCGCTCAACTACGGCACGGGTTCGATCTCGTACACGCTGTACAGCGAATGGCTCAACGAGCTGGCCAAGGTCAAGACCACGCCAGTGCCGTACAAGGGCGCGGGCGATGCGATCAATGGCGTGATGGCGGCCAACGTCGACTTTGCCGTGGTCGATGCCAGCGGCGCGATCGAACTGGTGCGCGGCGGCAGGATCCGGGCACTGGCCTATACCGCGCCGCAGCGCTCGCCGCTGTTGCCGGACGTGCCGTCCGTCGTCGAGGCCGGCCTGCCCGACTTCCTGGCCTACAACTGGGTGGCCGCGGCGATTTCCGCCAAGACCCCGCCGGCGGTGGTGAAGCGGCTGCAGGAGCTCTTCATGCAGGCCGGCAACGCACCCGATGTGCGCGACTACTACACGCGCCAGTCGACCACGCTGATCCTGTCGTCGCCGGCGGAGATGCGCCAGTACCAGAAGGACGAGATCGTGCGCTGGAAGCGGCTGGCGGCGGTGGCCAAGATCCCGCTGCAGTAATCCGCCAAAGCCGCTCAGCCGCTGTGCTCGCGCAGCAGCGCCGTGAGGCGCTGCGCCAGCGGCGACAGGTACGCGCCGGCGCGGGTCAGCACGCCGATCCGCCGGCGCAGGTCCAGCTCTTCCACGTCCAGCGGCAACGCGCGCAGCCCGTGCTGCATGGCGTCGCCGCCGGCATTGGCGATGCTCAGCATCTGCGTGCCCTGCATCAGCGCAAACAGCGAGGTGCTGCCGAAATCGATCTCGACGCGCGGCTGCGGCGCCGGCAGGCCGCGCTGGCGGAAGGCGGCATCGACCTGCTGGCGCAGCGTGATATGCGCCTCCGGCAGCAGCCAATCCTGGTCGGCCAGGTCCGCCAGGCGCAGCTTGCGCCGGCGCAGTAGCGCATGACCCTGGTCGGCCACCACCACCAGCCGGTCGTCGAACAGCAGCTCCACCGCAAAATCCGTTGACGCCTGCACCGGCGCCACCGCGAGATCGAGTTCGCCCGCGGCCAGCAGGTCCAGCACGTCCCGCGCCAGCCGCCGCCGCAAGCGCAGCCGCGCGACCGGGCGCTCGCGCATCAGTTGCTGGCACGCGCCCAGGATCACGCCGCCCGGAATCGATGGCGAATATCCCACCCGTAGCACGCCCTGCTCGCCGGTGCGGATGCCGAGCATTTCCTTGATGCCGTCCTCGTATTCCAGCCGGATGCGCCGCGCCCGCTCCAGGAAGCGCGCGCCGGCGTAAGTGGCGGTCATGCCGTTGGCGGTCCGCTCGAACAGCGGCAGCCCGGCCTGCGCCTCGACCCGCTGCACCGCCTTGGTCAGGGCCGGCTGGCTGATCCCGAGGGCCTCCGCCGCCCTGCCGATGCCGCCGTGCGTGGCCACGGCGAGGATGTATTCCAGGTCCCGCGTCTCCATTGCCTCACATTCCCGATGGTTATGACCTTATAGCCAATGCCGCATTGTGGTGATGCCTGTCATCTTACAGACTTAGCCGCAGAGCCGCAGCACAACACCATTCGCATCACGGAGACAGCATGAGTTTCGCGTACTTCCTGCGCCGCGCCGCGCGTTATTGGGGCGACCAGCCCGCCATCCTCTACCAGGACCAGGTGGTGACCTACCGCCAGCTGGAAGAGCGCTCCACCCGCCTCGCCAACGCGCTGCTCGCCCTCGGGCTGCAGCGCGGCGACCGCGTGGCGGTGCAGGCGCGCAACCGGCCCGAGCTGGTCGAGCTGGAGTGCGCGCTGTACAAGGCCGGCCTGGTCAAGGCGGCGCTGAATCCGCGCTTTACCGCCACGGAAGCCACTGATGTGGTCGAGAACTGCACGCCGCGCGTGCTGATCGCCGGCCCCGGCTACACCGGCTACTCGCGCGCCACGCCGGGCTTTGGCAGCGTGGAGACGTTCATCGCGATCGGTGAAGCGCCCGCAGGCTATGTCGGCTACGAATCGCTGCTGGCCAACGCCGGCACCACGCCGCCCGACATCACCCCCGCTGCCGGCGATCTCGCCGTGCTGCACTTCTCGTCCGGCTCCACCGGCAAGATCAAGGCGGCGATGCAGACCTACGGCAACCGCATGGCGGCGCTGCGCAAGATGGTGGCCGGCATGGACCGCCCCGCTCGCCCCGGCGACCGGCTCGCGCTGATCGGCCCCGTCACGCACGCCTCCGGCATGCTGATGCAGCCTTACCTGTACCTGGGCGCGACGCTGGTGCTGTTCGACAGGTTCGAGCCCGCGCACTTCCTGGCCGAGGTGGCGCGGCTGCGCATCACGCACGTGTTCATGGTGCCGGCGATGATCAACATGCTGATGGCCGAGCCCACGCTGGCGCAGGCCGACCTGTCCAGCCTGAAGACGCTGGCCTACGGCGCCGCACCGATGGCGCCCGCGCGCATCCGCGAGGCGTGGGAGCGCATCGGCCCGATCCTGTCGCAAGGCTATGGCGCCAGCGAATCGACCTCCGGCGTCACGCGCCTGTCGACCGCCGACCACGCCGACGCGATCGCCAACCACCCCGAACGCCTGGCCTCCTGCGGCCGCGCGCTGGGCGAGACCGAAGTGCGCGTGGTCGACGAGCAAGGCCGCGAGGTCGCAGTCGGCGAGATCGGCGAACTGGTGATCCGCGGCGAAGACGTGTTCCAGGGCTACTGGGGCGAGCCCGCGCTGACCGCCGAGACGATCGTCGACGGCTGGCTGCATACCGGCGACATGGCGCGCGTGGACGATGCCGGCTACCTGTACCTGGTCGACCGCAAGAAGGACATGATCATTTCCGGCGGCTTCAACGTCTACCCGACCGAGGTCGAAGCGACGCTGTACCAACACCCCGACGTGCTCGAAGCCTGCGTCATCAGCGTGCCCGACGACACCTGGGGCGAGAGCGTCAAGGCCGTGGTCACGCTGCGCCCGGGCCGCGCAGCCAGCGCGCAGCAGCTGATCGCGCACTGCCGCGAGCGCATCGCCGACTACAAATCGCCCCGTTCGGTCGACTTTGTCGCCGAGCTGCCCAAGAACGCCAGCGGCAAGCTGGCCCGCAAGATCGTGCGCGAACGCTACTGGCAAGGCGTGGCGCGTCGCGTCAACTAAGGAGCCCGCCTGTCATGTTCGATCACCTGACCAACCCCGTGCTGGTGGAAACCCGCGCCGGCATCCGCCGCTTTATCGACGAAGAGCTGCGCCCGCTGGAGCAGGAACTGGGCCTCGGCTCCGAAGACCCGTGGCCGCGCGAAGTGCTGCGCAAGGTCTGGCGCCGCTCGTATGAACTGGGCTTCTATGCCGCCTGCCTGCCGGAATCGCTCGGCGGCAAGGGGCTCAATATCCAGGAGCAATGCGCGCTCAAGGCCGACCTGGCCGCCAGCGGCTCGACGCTGGCCGCGCACGTGCTGGGCGACCTGGGCGGTCCGCCGCGCGTGGGCAACATGCTCAAGTACGCCACGCCGGCGCAACTGAAGCAGTATTTCGAGCCGGTCATCCGCGGCGAGAAATCGACCTGCTTCGCGCTGACCGAAACGCATTCCGGCTCCGACGCGCAGAGCATCAAGACCACCGCGGTCGCCGACGGCGACGATCTCGTCATCAACGGCGGCAAGCACTACATCAGCGGCGCGCCGTTCGCGGACTTTGCGATCGTCATGTGCGTGACGGATGCCACCGCCACGCCGCCGGCGATCAGCGCGGTGCTGGTCGACCTGAACCTGCCGGGCGTGACCGTGACCAACGAGTACGTGCCGATGTCGGGCCAGCATATCGACGGCGATATCCGCTTCGACAACGTGCGCGTGCCGCGTGCCAATATCTTTGGCGGCGAGGGCAACGGCTTCAAGCTCGGCATGTCGCGCATCAACGTGAACCGCTTGCTGCACTGCCCGTCGATGCTGGGGCTGGCCATGCGTGCCTACGAGTCGTCGGTGGAATACGCCGGCAAGCGGCGCCAGTTCGGCGGCCCGATCGCGCGCTTCCAGGCGATCCAGCACATGCTGGCCGACATGGCCGCGGCGCTGTGGGCCTGTGAAAGCATGATCGCGCACACCGCGGCACTGGCCGACGCCGGTGCGGACCTGCGCATGAAGGCCGCGGCATGCAAGCTCTTTGTCTCGGAACGCTGCTTCGAAGTGGCCGACAAGGCGGTGCAGATCCACGGCAACGTCGGCGTCACGCGCGGGCATCCGGTCGAGCAGACCTTCCGCAAGCTGCGCATGTTCCGCATCTTCACCGGCACCAGCGAGATCCAGCGCAACACCATCGCGCGCGCGATACTGGAGCCATTGCAGCAGCAGGCGCAGCCGCCGAAACAGCAACAGGCATGACCGTGCCGGCGGCACGGTCGCCGCCGGCATCAGGACACCACAAAAAAGATCACGGAGACCAAGCATGAACCGCCGAGAATGGCTCGCTACCGCTGGCGCCGCCGCACTGGGAAGCGTCTTGCTGCCCGCCCGCGCCGCGGCCCCTGCCAACTATCCCAACCGGCCGATCCGGCTGATCGTTCCGTTCATCGCCGGCAGCACGCCGGACAGTACTGCGCGCACGCTGTCGGCGGAGCTGGGCCAGAAGCTCGGCCAGCCGCTGGTGGTCGAGAACATGCCCGGCGCCGGCGGCATCATCGGCGCCAATGCGCTGCGGCGTGCCGCGCCCGACGGCTACACGCTGGGCATCCTCGCCAATACGCACGTGATCAACGTGCACATGTACCGCAAGATGCCGTATGACCCGGCGCGCGATTTCACGCCGATCACCGCGCTTTCCGGCGGGCCGACCGCGCTGGTCGTGCCGGCCTCTTCACCGTACAAGACCGCGGCCGACCTGGTCGCCGCCATGAAGAAGGCGCCGGGCAAGTTCAACTACGGCTCCGGCGGCAAGGGCAGCATCGCCCACCTGGCGGTGGAAACCATGCTGCACCAGACCGGCTGCGATGCCGTCCATATTCCGTACAAGGGCGCGCCGGAAATCATCACCGCCATGCTGACCGGGCAAACCCAGTTCGGCATGCCGGTGCTCGGCACGGCCACCCAGTACGTGCGCAACCAGCAGGTGCGCGTGCTGGCCGTCACCGCCGCCGCGCGCTCACCGTTCTTCCCGGACGTGCCGACCATGGCCGAAGCGCTGCCGCCCGGCTTTGTCATCGATAACTGGAGCGGGCTGTTTGCGCCGGCCAACTTCCCGTCCGAATTGACGCAGAAGCTGCATGCCGCGGTTGCCGCGCTGCAGAATGCCGGCGTGTTCGACGCGCAGTTGAAGGCCAACGCGGGCGAACTGCGCCGCAGCGCCACCCCGGCCCAGTTCGGCACGGTCGTGGCCGCGGACAACTCGCGCTATGGCGAGCTGATGAAGTCGATCGGCATG
This sequence comes from Cupriavidus oxalaticus, assembly GCF_016894385.1. Classification (NCBI taxonomy): domain Bacteria; kingdom Pseudomonadati; phylum Pseudomonadota; class Betaproteobacteria; order Burkholderiales; family Burkholderiaceae; genus Cupriavidus; species Cupriavidus oxalaticus. The sequence continues at coordinate 920,473 of NZ_CP069811.1, read as the reverse complement.
GTCGGCGACCTGGGCTGAGCGCCCTGCTTTTGCACCGGGATTGCACATGAAACCAGAATGGTCCTGCCTGAAGGACGTCACCATCATCGACGCCAGCCAGCTGCTGCCCGGCCCGCACGCCTGCAGCCTGCTGCGGCAACTCGGCGCCGATGTGATCAAGGTGGAGCAGCCCGGCAGCGGCGACTCCATCCGCCAGCTCGGTCCGGCGGCGTATGCGCAGTTCAATCGCGGCAAGCAGTCCATCGCGCTGGACCTGAAGACCGACGCCGGCCGCGAGGCCTTCCTCGAACTGGCGCGCAATGCCGATGCTGTGGTGGAAGGTTTCCGCCCCGGCGTCATGAAGCGGCTGGGGCTCGACTATGCGGCATTGGCCGCCGTCAATCCGGCCATCGTGCTGTGCTCGGTGTCGGGATTCGGCCAGACCGGACCGTACGCCAGCCATGCGGGGCATGACCTCAACTACCTGGCGCTGGCCGGCTACTGGGCTACGCCAGTGCAGGTGCATGACAAGGTTTCACGTCCGCGCGTACGGGTATCGGACTATGCGGCCTCCGGCTATGCGGCGCTATCGCTGGCCGTCGCCATCATGAGCGCGCGGCAGCACGGACGCGGGCAGCATCTGGACGTGTCGATCCACGACGCCATCCTGTCATGGACCGCCCACGGCGCCTGGGCCGCACGCGGGCACGAGGCCGCGCCGCAGGAATCGCCGACGGTGATGCCGGAGAACGACCTGTTCGAGACGCGCGACGGGCGGCATCTGGCGATGGGGATTCTGGAAAACAAGTTCTGGGTCAACCTGGGCGAGGCGCTTGGCGAGAAATTTCCTGCGCTGCGCGATCCCCGATATGCCACGCGGGCCGGGCGCTATGGGCACAAGCTGGCGGTCAATGACCTGCTTGCGGCGATGTTCCGGACGCGTGACCTGGCCGAGTGGGAGGCATTCTTCGGGCCGCTGGATATTCCGTTCTCGCCGGTGCTTGGGGCGGGTGAATTGTTTGAGGATGCGCACGTGCGGGCGCGGGGGGTGGTGCGACGCCCAGCAGGAGAAGACGGGATTGCGGTGAACTTCCCAGTCGGGTTCTCCTTAGGGTTGCCAGAGGGGGACGACTTTGTGGCCGGTCTTGGAAAAGGAACGGCACGCTAAACTGCAAAAAAGAATTCTTTTCGTCACTTAGCGAGGGTACGAAGCCCTGAACCCTCACGGGATTAGTGAGAATTATTGCTCGGCTATAATTATTGGAATTCCATAATTCCCACTAAGTGCGCCATGGCTAACATCTATCGTCGCCCGGCCCTTGCGAGCCAGATGTCGCAGCAATTGCTGCACCCCGGCGTACTGGACGAAGGGCTACGGTCCGGTTTGTTCCTGTCAGGTTTACGACGCACCGGAAAAACGACGTTCCTTATCAACGACCTCGTCCCTGCCCTGGAGGCCGAGGGTGCGATCGTCATTTACGTCGACCTCTGGAGCGACACACAACGCAGCCCTGCGTCCCTCATCCTTGCCGCGGTAAAGAAGACCCTTGCCGAGCTGGAGCAGCCAGGCTCCGCCGCCCTCAGGCAGCTCAAGCGCGTGTCGGGTGCCGACTTTGGCGCCTTTGGCCTCAAGTTCGGGTTCAAGCTTGAAAGCGTTGGCGAGCCCGGCGGTGCCACGCTGGCCCACGCCCTTGCCGAAGTCGTCGACAAGGCAAAAACCAACGTAGTCCTGATCGTGGACGAGGTCCAGCATGCCATCACCTCCGACGAGGGCAATCGGATGCTACTGGCACTCAAGGCGGCCCGCGATGCCGTCAATCCACGCCCCAATACGCCTGGCTACGTCATCTTTGTAGGCACTGGCTCGCACCGGGCGCTGGTTGGCGAACTGACTGCGCGCCGCAACCAGGCCTTTGCGGGCGCTACCTCGGTCTCCTACCCCGTGCTTGGAGAAGACTACATCGCCCATCTGCTGGAGCGCTTGTCGGCAGAGGGATTCAGCGCGCGTCCATCGCTGGACGTTGCCGTCCAGGCGTTCCGCGCACTGGGCAACCGGCCGGAAGAGATGATCAAGGCCTTGCGGCAACTGCATTTCCACCTGCCCTCGGGCAGCAATCCGGACGAACACTTGCCGGTCATTGCCAACACGCTCCGCTCGACTGCTGCCGACCTTGAACTGATGAAGCTCGAACAGCTGGGTGGATTGGCTACCGCAATATTCGATCGCATCGCCTGCGCTGATGGTGACGCTCGCGGCTTGTTCTCGGCCGAGTCCGCCGCGGCATACTCCGCTGCCCTGGGACGTGATGTCCGCATCGAGGAAGCACAGCCTGTGGTGAATGAGATGATGGCGACGAACCTGATCATGCGCAAAGGGCACGGGGTCTATGGCGTGACGGACCCATTCGTGCAGGAGATCTGGCTGGAGCGCAAGTCGCTTGAAGGCAAGCTGTAGCGGGAAGCGAGATCGCCGCCGCCTTTCATATCTCGCCTTCATCGCATTTCGTGCCGGCACTGGCCGGGTGGAAATCAGCAGAACTGTTCCTGTCGGCTACCGCCCTTCCTTGCTATTTTTCTCAATGTCAAAGGGGCCAGCTGCGCAAGGGGAGTCAGAGCATGAAGACCATCGGACTGATCGGCGGCATGAGCTGGGAGTCGTCCGCGGAGTACTACCGGCTTATCAACCAGGACATGAAAGCACGGCTGGGCGGGCACCACAATGCCCGCAGCCTCATGGCCACCGTCTGCTTTGAAGAAATCAAGGCACTGCAGCACGCCGAGCAATGGGATGAACTTGGCCGGCTCATGCAGCAGGCCGCGCGGCGGGTCGAGGCCGGTGGCGCGGACTTTGTGCTGCTGTGTACCAACACCATGCATCGCGTGGCGCCGGCGATCGAGTCAGTGCTAAACGTGCCCTTCATCCATATCGTCGACCCGACGGCGCACGCGTTGCGTCTGGCCGGCATCCGGCGCGTCGGCTTGCTCGGAACCCGCTTCACGATGGAGCAGGATTTCTACCGCGGTCGGATGCGCGAACTGCATGGCATCGACGTGGTGATGCCTGGGCAGGCCGACCGCGAGCGGGTTCACGATGTCATCTATGAAGAGTTATGCCACGGCATCGTGCGCGATGAGGCAAGGGCCGAATACCAGCACATCGTCGCCGCGCTCGCGGCGCAGGGCGCCCAAGGCGTGATCCTCGGCTGCACGGAAATCACGCTGCTGCTCGGTCAGGGTGACGTGGCGTTGCCGGTGTTCGATACCACGGCACTGCATGCGCAGGCTGCGGTGACGCTGGCGCTCGGCTAAGCGGCTGTACTTCCCTCCTCCATCGCTCGCACCGTTTTAAGGACTCCGCGATTTCCTTGGGAGATGCTTTCCTGCAAGCTTCGCTTTCCCAACGGGAATGCGACAACTCTTATCGCCTTGATGGCTCATCCGGGAAATACTGGATGCGTCATCGGATTGCCGGTGACCGGGCTTGGAAACCCCGAGAAACCAAGGTGAACAGACGTTGTCCGTCCAACGGGCGACGTCTGTGTACTCGCGCGAACCTGTTGGTTCCATGGCGGGTCGAGCGCGGCAGCCGCAAGGCTGGGCCGGTTTCTCACCTCTGACCGGCGTTTCCAACCTCGCTGTCTGACCCGCCGCCCTCACCTTGCGAGAGTCAGGTGACTATCTCCGGAGACGCTAGTTGCGGGATTGAAGATGCTGCAGGCTTTCACGCTGCCGGCGGCTTTTGCCGCTCAGTGATTGTTCTAGGTAAAACCTACGGCATAACGGTTGACATGATCGTCAATCGTATCGGCAAGCCTGTGGCAACCAGGAAAAATGAGGTACTTCAAAAAATCGTCGATTCAATCCATCTGTCAAATCCCGGCTCTCGGAAAGCCATAAAGGAGAGCCTACATTAGGGGCGTGGAGTCACTCAATCTCTCCAATCCTTCGCTGGCTTTCCGACCTGCCTTGGTCCGCCTATGCACGCCTGATTGCCGTCAAGAATTCCGGCACTACGACAGCAGAATTTCCAGCCCGTTGTCGGCACACCATTGCTTAAGCGCAATTTCGACAGACTCGGCTTCAAACGCAAACCAGCGCTGGAGAATGCCTTTGTGTTCCAGCAGATCCTTAAAGCGCGCGTAAGCCCCTTTCCGGCGGAAGAACCCATCGACCTCGTCGTAGGACTCAGGCAGCTCTTGTGCGACAAACTGGAGGACAAGACGTTTCCCAAGCCCGAGTTCATTCTTGTGCGGGATCACAAGGTACCGGTCCGAGGTTTCAAGGTCCTCTGGGATCTCCTCTTCGGAGCCATCGTTGAAATCAGAAATCCAATAGATTTTCCCCGTATCGAGTGAGACATACGCCTCGTTCTCCATCGGCGCTCCGGAATTAACAAAGTCGAAAGCAATGGAAAGATCTTCGAGTTTGACTGCGGCCATGCCTGTGCTCCCATGAGCTGCGAGTTGAACGGCTTCAGCGGTTATCGGCGAGGGCTGATAATGGCAGGAATCAAGAACCAATGCATGATTGGTACCGCAGCCCGACTCACCTCATTGTCGTCCAACTTCCGCTGAGAGCAAGTCCACTTTAGCAACTGGAGATTGCCGTGCGCATGGTCATTTCAGGCGGCAAGCCGCCGGCATCGGCGGCCCAATGCTGGCGCCTGCACTTACTCCAGGCCGATCCACGTCGTTTTCAGGTCGCTGTACTTGTCCAGCGCGTGCAGCAACTTGTCCCGCCCCGACCCGGATTGCTTGACCCCGCCAAACGGCACCGTGATATCCCCATCCATATAGCAGTTGACCCGTGCCGACGCGTTCGCCACCCAGGCGCAGCCGCACGCCTTCGCGTTGGCCACCGTCCACGTAGGACATCACGCGGTCGAGTTGGCGCGCGTCGACGATGGCACCCATGGCGGAGGCAGGATCAAGTGGATCGCCGGGCTGCATCGCTTGGGCATGGGCTTCCAGCTTCTCCATAAACGTATCGTAGATGGCGCGCTGGACATAGAGCCGCGAGCCGGCGATGCAGATCTCACCCTGGTTGTTGAAGATGCCGATGGCTGCCGCCTGCGCAGCGCGGTCGAGGTCGGGGCAGTCGTCGAAGACGATATGCGGCGACTTGCCGCCGCATTCGAGCCACACACGCTTCGCGCGGGAGAGGGTTGGGCTGAGGGCCAGAGCCTCCACAAAGTGACGCGTCGCGATGCTTGCCACGCGCCTGCCCTCACCCCCGGCCCCTCTCCCGCAAGCGGGAGAGGGGAGCAAACCAGCAGCTTGGCAGGCTAGACCGCAAGCCTCTCCGCCACCCTCTGCCGCCTGACCACCCCCAGCGAGAACATCGACATCCCTGCCACCAGCGCCGGCACCCCGATCAGCACGAACAGCGCCGGCATCCCCAGCCCCATCGACAGCATCGTCGCTCCGCCCACGGACCCGACCACGGAGCCCATGCGCCCCACCCCGTTGGCCCAGCTCACGCCGGTCGCGCGGCAATCCGTCGGATAGAAGCTGGCCGACAGCGCATTGGCCCCCACCTGCGACCCGGAGATGCAGAACCCCGCCAGGAACACCGCAATGCCCGCGGCAACCGGCTCTGACGCAAAGCTGCCCACCGCCGCGATGCACAGCGCTGCCAGCGAATAGCTGGAGGCCAGCACATAGTGCGGATTGATCCGGTCCATCAGCCAGCCCAGCGCGATGGCACCAATCGTGCCGCCCACCTGGAACATGGTGGTGACCAGTGCGGCCGTCCGAAGCGAGTGGCCGGTCGTGCGCAGCAGCGTCGGCAGCCAGCTCGACAGCAGGTAGATCACCAGCAGGCTCATGAAGAACGTCAGCCAGAACAGCAGCGTGCCGCGCAGCAGCTCGGGGCGGAACAGGTGCCGCACCGGCGAGGTGGTGGCGCGCTGCTCGCCGATTGCGAAGGTGGCGCTGCGCAGGTCTTCATGCGGTGCGATCTTCTGCAGCGTAGCGACGATGCGCTCGCGCGACTTGCCGGTCATCACCAGGTAGCGCACCGATTCCGGCAGCATCCAGACCAGCGCCACCGCCAGCAGCAGCGGCAGCACGCCGCCGACCACCAGTACCGAGCGCCAGCCGAAGGCGTCGATCAGCCCGGCCGAGGCCAGGCCGCCGAAGGCGGAGCCTAGCGTAAAGCCGCAGAACATGGTGGTGACCAGGAAGGAGCGGCGCTTGTCCGGACAGAACTCGGAGGTCAGCGTGATCGCGTTGGGCATGGCGCCACCGAGGCCAAGCCCGGTCAGGAAGCGCAGCAGCACCAGCGTCCACAGGTCTTGCGACCACGCCGAAGCCAGGCTGGCCGCACCGAAGAACAGCACCGACAGCACCAGCACGCCCTTGCGGCCGAAGCGGTCCGCGAGCGGGCCGAACAGGAAGGCGCCGGCCATCAGGCCGCCCAGACCGGCGCCGAACAGCGGCGCGAGCTGTGCCGGCGTCAGCTGCCATTCCGCGCGGATGGCGGGCGCGATAAAGCCGATCGCGGCGGTATCGAAGCCGTCGACGGCGACGATCAAAAAGCACAGTACGACGATGGTCACCTGGAACGCCGACAGCGGCTGGCGGTCGATGAACGCGGTGACGTTGAGCGGTTGGCTGGCAGGCATGGTGTCTCCTCCTTGTTGCCAGGATCAGGGGCGAGAGAGGGGCGGCAGCTTCGTCGGCCGCCAGCTCGCTATCAGGGTTTTCAGCGCGGAAAGAACGCCGCGCTCAGCGGCCTACAGCCAGGGCGTGGGGCTCAGGCATTTATCGGCGCGCCAGCCGTGCAGCCATTGCAGCGCGTCGTAGAACTGCGCCTGCGTGCGTCCGGTCCACAGGCTGTTGCGCACCAGGCGGTCGACGCCCCTGGCGTGGTAGACGCGGCCCATGTCGCGCGCGGCATAGAGCACGCGCGCGGTGCGCGGGATGCGCGCCTGCTCGTAGAGCCTGAAGGCCGCGGCGTAGTCGCCATCCGCGGCCTTCACCGCCGCGCCCAGTGTGACGGCATCTTCCAGCGCCTGGCAGGCGCCCTGCGCCACGTACTGGGTCATCGGGTGCGCGGCATCGCCAAGGATGGTGGCGCGGCCGAAGCTCCAGCGCTCGACCGGGTCGCGGTCGGCGGTGGCCCAGCGCTTCCATGAGGTCGGGCGGTCCAGCATCTGGTGCGGCAGCGGGTGGATGCCCTCGAAGTACGACAGCACTTCTTCCTTGCTGCCGTCGCGCACGCCCCAGGTTTCCTGCTCGCGGCTGTGGAAGGTCACCACCAGGTTGTACTGCTGGCCGCCACGCAGCGGGTAGTGCACCAGATGGCAGTGCGGGCCGGCCCATACCACCGGGGCGTTGACCTGCAGGTCCTGCGGCATGTTGGCCACGTCGACCACCGCGCGGTAGACCACGTGCCCGGTCACGCGCGCCTCGTCGCCGATCAGCGCCTGGCGGATCGCGGACTTGACGCCGTCGCAGCCGATCACCGCGTCGCCGCGGTGGTGCTCGCCATGCTGGTCGATCACGGTCACGCCGTGGTCGTCCTGCAGCAGTTGCTCCACGCGGGTGCTGGTGCGGAAGGTGATCAGCGGGTGGTCCTGCACCGCCTCCAGGATCGACAGGTGGATGTCGGCGCGATGGATCACCGCGTACGGGTTGCCGAAGCGCTCGCGGTACGCCTGCCCGACATCGACCTGCGCGATGACGCTGGTGTCGATGGCGTCGCGCAGGCTGAGGTAGTCGGTAAAGACCGCGCGGCCGCGCGCGGCCTCGCCCACGCCCAGCGCGTCCAGCGCGGCAAAGGCGTTGGCGGCCAGCTGGATGCCGGCGCCGATCTCGCCGATCTGCTCGGCCTGTTCCAGCAGTTCGATGCGGATGCCCTGGCGTGCCAGCGCCAGCGCCGCGGCCAGGCCGCCGATGCCGCCGCCGATGATGAGGACCTTGCCGGTCGCGTTGTTGGTCGCGTTGTGGGTGCTGCTCATGTCTGTCTCCTGGCCTGCGCCGCTGGCGTCAGGCGGTGCTTGGGCGGTGCTTAGGCGGTGTAGTCCGGCTGGCGCGCGGGCGCGGCCTGGGCAAAGGCGGGATGGGCGCTGGCATGGGCGTAGACGGCCATCGCGCGCTCGTAGCGGCCGAGGTCGCAGCCCATCCGCAGCGCGTTGGCCACCTGCGGCACCAGCGCAACATCGGCCAGCGTGGGCGCATTGCCGAAGCACCAAGTGCCATGGCCGTGGCGCGCCAGCAGCCGCTCGACGCCGGCCATGCCTTCGTCGATCCAGTGGCGGTACCAGGCGTCCTTCTGCTCGGGCATGGCCTTCAGCACATCTTGCAGGTAGCGCAGCACGCGCAGGTTGTTGACCGGATGGATATCGCAGCCGACCAGCATCGACAGCTCCAGCACGCGCGCGCGTTGCTCAGGATCCTGAGGCAGCAGGCGCGGCTCGGGATGGCGCGCGTCCAGGTAGTCGATGATCGCGAACGACTGGCCCAGCGTGAAGTCGCCATCGACCAGCGCGGGCACGGAAGCGGACGGGTTGATGCCATCGACATACTCCGCCTCGCGGTGCTGGCCGGTGCGGATATTGACGCCCAGGTAGTCATACGGCAGGCCCTTGAGGGCCAGCGCGATACGCACGCGGTAGGACGTCGAGCTGTTGAAGAAACTGTAGAGCTGCATGGTCGGATTGCCTGTGTGCTGTGCGTGGCGTGAAGTCAGACCACGCGCACGGTCAGTTCGCCCAGCCCGTCGACGCCGGTGACCATGGTGTCGCCGGCCTTGACCGCGCCCACGCCTTCGGGCGTGCCGGTGAAGATGACGTCGCCCGGTTCCAGGCGGAAGAACTGCGACAGGTAGGCCACGGTCTCGGCCACCGACCAGATCAGGTGCGACACATCGCTGCGCTGCTTCGTTTCGCCATTGACCGTCAGCCAGAGGCCGGCCTGCTGCGGGTGGCCGATGTCGCTGGCGCGGTGGATCGGGCCGACCGGCGCAGAGGCGTCGAAGGCCTTGCCGATTTCCCAGGGGCGGCCCATTTCGCGCATCTTCATCTGCAGGTCGCGGCGAGTCATGTCGAGGCCGACGGCGTAGCCCCACACGTGCTCGAGCGCCTGCTCGACCGGGATATCCGAGCCGCCCTTGCCGATCACGGCCACCAGCTCGGCCTCGTAGTGGTAGTTCTGCGTCTGCGCGGGATACGGCAGGTCAAGCGTGGTGCCGGTCTGCACCGGGACGATGGCGTCAGCGGGCTTGCAGAAGAAGAACGGCGGCTCGCGGTCGGGATCGAAGCCCATTTCGCGGGCGTGGGCGGCGTAGTTGCGGCCGACGCAATAGACGCGGCGCACGGCAAACTGATCATCGCTGCCGGCAACGGGGATGGCAACGGTGGCGGGGGGCGTGAAGACGTAGGACATGGTCAAGGCTTCCAGGGATTTGTCAGGTGAGCGCCGGCCCGGCGGCTGTGGTCAGGATTGGCGGGCTCAGGTGCGCGATTCGCGCAGCAGGTTCAGCGCGGACAGCACCGGCCGGTCGGAGTAGCTGAACAGCACGGCGTCTTCCAGCGCGCCGAGCTGCACCGGCGCCCACGACGGCGCCACGAACACGTCGCGCGGCTCGAACTGGAACTGCGCATCGCCGATGCGCACCGTGCCGCGCCCTTCCACCACGCTGTACACGGTGGCGTCGGTGCTGCGATAGGTCTTGCCCTGGAACCCCGCCGGCAGGTACTGCATGAAGGTGGCGATGGTCGGCATCGGCCAGCCGCCGGTGGCCGGGTTGACATAGCGCAGCTTGACCCCGTCCCAGGGATCGAGTTCGCCGTTGCGGTAGAGCTGGTCCAGCGCCTCGCGCGAGCGGGCATACGGGTAGCTGAAGACCGGTGAGGTGGGATCGGTCACGCGGTGCCGCACCGGCACCATGTTTTGGCCGAAGCGGGCAAAGCTGTCGCCTTCGGCGCGGGTCACGGGCTGCTGCGACTCGGGGTAGTTCTCGGCAAAGCCGGCGTCGAACTGCTGCACCAGCGGGATGTCGAGGCCATCGAGCCATACCACGGGCTCGCCGCCGTCTTCCACGCCGGGGTTGCCATGGTCATGCCACGTCCACGACGGCGTGATGATGAAATCGCCGGGATGCATGGTGGTGCGTTCGCCGTTCACGGCGGTCCAGGCGCCCTTGCCTTCAACGATAAAGCGCAGCGCCGACTGTGTATGGCGGTGGCTGGGGGCGATCTCGCCCGGCAGGATCAGCTGCAGGCCCGCGTACAGCGTGGAGGTGATGCTGGACTTGCCGGGGATGCCGGGGTTCTCCAGCACCAGCACGCGGCGCACCGCTTCCTCGGCGCTGATGACGCCGCCGGCCTGCATCACCAGCGGGCGGATCTGCGCGTACTTCCAGATGGCGGGAACGATCTGCGGCCGCGGCTGCGGCGGCACCAGGGCGTGCAGCGACTCCCACAGCGGGGTCATGTGGCTGCGGCCGATCTCTTCGTAGTAGGCCACGCGGGCCGGGTCTGGGGTGTGCTCGGACATGCTGTCTCCGTAACTTTGTACAGGGCGTTTGAGAGCGCTTTGGGTGGGTGCCTGCATCACTGCGCACCGTCTGTGTTGTCGTTATACGCCGCGCCCTATAAGATTTGAAATGAAGTTTTCATCTTATCGATACGATTTACCGTATAGGTCACACCACCATGGATTGGACCCAGAGACTGCGCCTGCGCAACCTGCAGATGCTGCTGAGCCTGGCCGAGACCGGCAATATGAGCCAGTCCGCCGCCGTGCTGAACACCACCCAGCCCGGGCTTTCCAAGTGGCTGAAGGATCTCGAGGACGATATCGGCCTGCCGCTGTTCGAGCGCCAGGCGCGCGGCCTGCGGCCCACGCCCTACGGCGAGTCGCTGATCGAGCACGCGCGCCGGATCGAGGCCCAGCTCGATACCGCCCGCGACGACCTGCAGGCCATGCGCGACGGCGGCAGCGGGCTGGTGGTGGTGGGGACGTCCGGGGCCTCGGCGGCGGACACGGTGCCGCTGGCCGCGCTGCATCTGCTGCAGCAGATGCCGCGCGCCAGCGTGCGGCTGCTGGAAACCACCATGGACCGGCTGATGGGGCAGCTCGCGCGCAGCGAGCTGGATATCGTGGTGGGCCGTTCGGCACCGGAGTTGCAGGATGCGCAGATGCGGACCGAATCGCTCTATATGGAGCCGATCCACTTCGTCGCCCGCCCGCGGCACCCGTTGCTGCAGGGCGGCAAGGTGGGCTGGGACGACCTGTACCGCCACCGCTGGGTGGTCTGGCCACGCGGCACGCCGATCCGCAACGCGCTGGAAGGCGCGCTGGCCAGCGCCGGACGCGCGCTGCCGGCGGACTGCGTGGAGAGCAACTCGACCGTGCTGAACCTGACCCTGTTCAACAACAGCGACATGGTCGGGCTGGCTTCACACCGCACCGCGCGCCGGCTCGAAGAGCTGGGCGCGCTGCGCATCGTGCCGCTACGGCTGGCGGGGTTCGGCTCGGTGTCGATGTACTGGCGCGCGGACGGCGAGTCGCGCGCGGCAGTGGCGGCGATGCTGGATTGCCTGCGGCGGGCGGCGGGCGCGCCGCAGGTGCCGGCGGAAGCGCCGCTGGCGTAGCGGCGCAATCCCGGCCTTGGCCGCTCAGCGGCCCGAAGCGCGATAGACCGCCAGCGCGGCGGCCACCAGGGCCTCGGACGACTCCAGCACGCGGGCGGATTCGCCGCGCTGGCGCACGCCGGCGGCGCTGGTCGGGCGTGCGGCGTTGTCCGGGCTGGCCGACAGCTTCACCACGGTCAGGCCGATGCGCGGATTGATATAGATCTTCTGCCCGAAGCGCCCGCTGGCCTCGATGCCGCCATCGCCGTCGTTGCGCTGGAACCAGTAGTTGCGGTAGCTGTAGCCAGCGCGGCCCGCCGCGAGGTTGCCGCGGGCAAAGCGCGCCTGGTTGCCGGCGGGCTGCAGCGCGATGCGCGCGGCGCCGGGCGAGATCCCGGCCGACGCATCCCCGGCCGCGGCCCGGCGCACCGCCTCGGCAAAGCGCGCCGCGTCGCGCAGCGTCGAGTTCAGCCCGCCGCTGGCCATCTCGGTGCCTTGCCGGTCGACATGGGTGTATGCATCGTCCTCGGCAAAGCGGGACCAGAGCCGTTCGGTGACGAGCTGCGACCAGCTCTTGCCGGTGATGCGCCGGATCGCCCAGGCGACGGCTTCCGGCGATCCGTTCTGGTAATACCAGGTGCCGCCCTCGCCCCCATCGCGGGTGGCATGGACCGTCTTCAGGAAGTCATAGATGTTGTCCGGCGCGTCGGCCTTGCGCGGCACCACGCCCACCGCGCCAAACAAACCGAGGTCAGGGGGCAGCGATTCCGCGTAGCCGACCTGCACTTCCATGTCGAGGTTCTGCTGCACCGTGGCCTCGCCGAACGGGTTCCCCGCCAGTTCGGGCACATACTGCGCCAGCCGGGCCTGCGGGTCGAGCTTGCCCTCCTCCACCAGCATCGCCGCCAGCAAGCCCGTCACTGACTTGGTCATCGACGCCCAGATATGCGGCTGGTACGGCCCGAAGCCGCCGAAGTAGCGCTCGTACACGATGCGGCCCTGGTGCAGCACGATAAAGCCGTCGGTGTGGGTATCGCGCAGGTAGTCGGCCAGCCGCACGGTATTGCCCGCCACGCTGAAGGTGGCGCCATCCAGCCCGTCGCCCGCGTCCCCGGCCAGCGCCATGGGGTGCGCGGCATGCCGGATGCCGGCCGTCGGCGACATCTCACGCGCGTGGCTTAGCGCCCAGCGCATGAACGGCGGGCGCAGGCCGTTGCCGCGGCTGACCTGCTTGTCGGGCGGCGGCGGGAAGCCTTGCATGATGCCGTCCCCGACGACGCCACCCTGCGCCACATCTTGCGCCAGCAAGCCACCCGAAGGCAGCGCCAGCACCATCGCCGCCACCCATGCCCGACCCAGTCCGAATCCCGTGTTGCGCCATGCCGAATGCGCTCGCATGCTGTCTCCTCTCTTGTTGGGGCGTCCGCACGCACAGTCCGGCGCCGCTGTTTGCGTCGATACGGGCCCGCGTGAGGCAATCCGCGGGCGCCATATTGCGCGCGGCCAGTCATGACCACAATGGCGTATCCGGCATAGCGCCATAACCCAAGGGAATGTCGTCGGCGCCCGCGGCGCTCAAGGTTGGGCGGCCGGGGCCGTCAATGGTTGTTGGCGGCAGTTCCGTTCCGGCCACCGGCGCGGCGGCTCGCCGCCGTCTCTCCCAACTTCATCAAGGACCTCTTCATGGAAATTTCCAACGTCACCGCCGGCCTGGCGGGCGATCCGGGCGCCGATCCGGTCAGCCTGCTGATGCTGCGCAAGTCGCTGGACATGCAGGCACAAGGCGTGGCTGCACTGCTGCAGGCCATGCCCCAGCCGGTAGCGGCCAGCAACCCGCCGCACCTGGGCCAGAGCATCGACATCAAGGTCTGATTCCGCGCGGCGCAAGCCGTTGCGGCGCGGGCGCTGCAGGCACCGCAGGCGGGGCACCTTGGCGCCCGCCGACGCATAATGTCGGCACCTGCTCTCTCGGTGCCCGCCATGCCGCTTCTCGACGCCCGCGTCCGCGACCTGCTCCGACATCCGGGGCGCTTCCTGTGGCGCACGCTGGTCCAGTTCCGCGCCAACCAGGGCCTGCTGCTGGCCGGGGCGGTGGCCTACTACGCGCTGCTGTCGATCGTGCCGCTGCTGATCCTGATGGTGATCGCGCTGTCGCATGTGATTGACCCGCAACTGTTGCTGTCGACACTGGCGCGCTACCTGGAGTGGGTCGTGCCCGGACAGTCCCGCACGCTGGTGCCCGAGCTGGCGTCGTTCCTGCGCAACCGCGCCACGGTCGGCTGGGTCTTGCTCGGCACGATGCTGTTCTTCAGTTCGCTGGCGTTCACGGTGCTGGAAAACGCCATGTCAGTGATCTTCGTCCATCGCGTGGCGATCCGGCGCCGGCATTTCCTGATCTCGGCGGTGCTGCCTTACTGCTATATCGCGGTGCTGAGCCTGGGGCTGCTGCTGGTGACCGTGGTCTCGGGCGGGCTGATCGCCATTGGCGAACGGCACGTGGCGGTACTGGGCCATGACTGGTCGCTCGACCGGCTTTCCACCACGCTCCTTTACCTGATCGGCTTCGTGGGCGAGATCCTGCTGCTGACGTCGATCTACATGGTGATGCCGGTCGGCCGGCTGTCCTGGCGGCATGCGCTGTGCGGCGCGGTGCTTGCCGCGGTGCTGTGGGAGATCTCGCGCCACGCGCTGGTGTGGTACTTCACCACGCTGTCGCAGGTGGGACGGGTCTATGGCTCGCTGACCACGGCGATCGTGGTATTGCTGAGCCTGGAGATCGCGGCGACGCTGCTGTTGCTGGGCGCGCAGGTGATCGCGGAATTCGAGCGCAGCGGCTGGGAGCGGCCACCTGCTTCGGACGCTCCCACCGGCGAGTTCCATACCTGACGTGCGCGATGAACGCGTGCGGCGCAGAGGCTTATGCGAAGCCTCCGTTGGCACGCAGCACCTGCCCGTTGACCCAGCCACCATCCTCGCCGGCAAGGAACGACACGACGCGACCGATATCCTCGGGCGTCCCGAGCCGTTCGAGCGGAGCGAGCCGCGCGATCTGGTCGATCTGCTGCGCACTCTTGCCATCGAGAAACAGCTCCGTGGCCACCGGCCCCGGCGCAACGGCATTGACGGTGATGCCGCGTCCGCGCAGCTCGTTGGCCAGTACGCGGACCAGCCCCTCCACGCCGGCCTTGGACGCAATGTACGGCCCATAGGACGGGAATGACTTGGCGATGACGCTGGTCGACACCGCAATGATCCGTCCACCCGCGCGAACGTTTTCGGCCGCTTGGGCCAGCACCAGGAACGAGCCGCGCAGGTTGGTCGCAATGACCTTGTCAAAGTCGGCCAGGCTGCCGGGCGCGATCGGTGCCAGCGGCATCACGCCGGCGCAGTTGGCGACCACGTCGATGCCGCCGAATGCCGCCCTGGTCTCCACAAAAAGGCGCGCCACGTCGCCAGGGCTGCCGACATCGCCCTGGATCGCGATGGCCCGGCCACCGGCCGCTTCGATCGCCCCGACGGTGTCCCGGGCGTGCGCCACATTGCCGGCATAGCCGACCGCAACGGCAAAGCCGTCGGCCGCGAGCCGCAAGGCCACGGCCCGGCCTATGCCGCGCGATCCGCCGGTGACAATGGCCGCTTTGGTGGGGTTCGTAGTCAGGGTTTTCATGGGAAGGCTCCAAAAAGGACAAGGCGACATGCCGTTGGAGCCAATTGTGGTTGTTCGCTCCGGCTAGATAAATGGTGCAGAATCGCCATATCAATTCAACCAGCCTCAACAATAGCTGCCTTCCCGTGGACCGCTTCGATTCCCTGCAACTGTTCACCCGCATCGTCGAATTGGGCAGTTTCAGCCACGCCGCGGCGGCGCTCGACATCCCGCGCGCCACCGCCACCCATGCCATCAAGGCGCTGGAAACGCGGCTCGGGGTGCGGCTGCTCGAACGCACCACGCGGCAGGTGAGGCCGACGCTCGATGGCCAGGCGTTCTACCAGCGCTGCGTCCACCTGCTGGCTGAACTCGACGACGCCGAGTCGTCCCTGCAGCACGTGGCGGCGAATCCGCGTGGGGTCTTGCGTGTCGACATGCACGGTACCCACGCCACGAAGATCGTGCTGCCGCGCATCGACGAATTCCGCGCGCGCTATCCGCGCATCGACCTGGTGGTGTCCGGCGGCGACCGCCTGGTGGACCTGGTACGGGAGGGCGTGGATTGCGTCATCCGCGCGGGCACGCCGCGTGACTCTTCACTGGTTGTGCGGCGCCTGGCGCTGATGCCGCAGGTCGTGTGCGCCAGTCCGGCCTACCTGGAAGCGTTTGGCGTCCCGCAGCATCCCGACCAGCTGTCCCGGCACGAAGTCGTGAAATTCTTCTCGCGCAGCGGCGCGGCCAGCTATCCGCTGGAGCTGCACGTCAATGGGCAACTCCAGTCGTTTTCACTGGCCGGGTGGATGTCCGTCAACGATGCCGAGAACTATGTCATGGCCGCCTTGCGCGGCTGCGGGCTGATCCAGGTGCCGCGTTTTCACGTCGACGACGCCTTGCGCGAGGGGCGGCTGGTCGAGGTCCTGAGCGACTGGCTCAGCCCGGACCTGCCGGTGTCGGCACTATATCCGCATCACAGGCAGCTGTCTCCGCGGGTGCGCGTGTTCGTCGACTGGCTGGTTGCGCTTTATGCGGAGAGGTTTGGATAGTGCCGGCTGGCCGCTGACCTGCCCATCACCGCTGATGTATGCTCCGCCCTGACCCTTCGCTCAAACCCGGCATGACCGATTCCACGCCAGACCGCCCCCGCCGCCTCACCATCCACGACGTCGCCCGCGCCGCCGGCGTGTCGCTGACCACGGTCTCGCACGCGCTGAACGACCGCGGCGTGCTGGACCCGGCCACGCGCGCGCGCGTCAAGCGCATCGCGGCGGAGCTGGGCTACCGGCCCAGCGTGCGCGCGCAGCGGCTGCAGTCGGGCCGCGCCAACTGCATCGCGCTGCTGTCGTCGATGCCGTTCGCGGTGGCGGGCGGGACCTCGCGGCTGGGTTTCATGATGGAGGTGGCGGCGATCGCGGCGGAAGCGGCGATGGGGCGCGGGCTCGGCGTGGTGCTGGTGCCGCCGCTGGAAGGCGCGGGCGGATTGCTCGATACGCTCGATATCGATGGCGCCATCGTGATCGAGCCGATTGCCGGCGACCCGCATATCGCGCGGCTGCGCGAGCGCGGCGTCAGCATCGTGTCGATCGGGCGCGAGCCGCTGACCGAGACGCCGGTGCCTTGCGTGGACCTGCAATCGGCCGAGACCGCCCGCCTGCTGCTGGAACACCTGCACGGCCACGGCCGCCGCCATATCGGCCTGATGATCGGCGCCGCGCCGCGGCAGTCGTACGTGGAAACCGAGCGCGCCTATCGCGAGTTCACGCAGGCGGCCGGCCTGCCCTGCCATATCGCCAAGGCGCCCGAGGAGCGCGGCGAGGCCGGCGGGGCCGATGCCTGCGCGCAGCTGCTGGCGCAGATGCCGCAGCTCGATGCGCTGTGCGCGCCGGTGGATGCGTTCGCGGTGGGCGCGATGGCCCACCTGCAGTCGATGGGCAAACGCGTGCCCGACGACGTGCTGGTGGTCACGCGCTACGACGGCATCCGCGCCCGCGGCGCGCAGCCGCCGATCACCGCGGTCAACCTACACCTGGAGGGGGTGGCATCGCTGGCGGTGGAGCTGTTGTTTGCCCACCTGTCCGGCGACCGCAGCCGCACGGTGATTGCCGGGCCCGCTCCGGAACTGGTGGTGCGGGCCTCGTCGACGCCAGCCGCCTAGCCGCTTAGCCGCGCAGGAGCACCACCGCGCCGGACACCAGCGCGAACACCAGCACGCCGATGCGCAGCATCCGTTGGTTGATGCGCCGGTGCACCAGGTGGCTGGCGACCATGCCGACGCCCAGCACCGGCAGCAGGCCAGCGGCATAGAACACCTGCTCCATGCCGAGCTTGCCGTTCAGCGCCAGCACCACCAGCGAAATCACTTCGCCGACCAGGAAGCACAGCGCCACGGTCGCGCGCAGCGTTGCCACGGGAGCGTGCTGGTAAGCCAATGCCAGCGGCGGGCCGCCGACGCCGGTGGCGGTCTCGGTGACGCCGGTGATCAGTCCGGTCGAGGCAAACGTCAGGCGCCCCGGCGTAAAGGCCGGTGCCAGCAGCGACGCCAGCGCGGCGGCGATGGTGCTGCCGCCGACCAGCGCGTTGAGCCACGCCATCGGCATCGCCACCAGCACCCACAGCCCGCCGAAGGTGCCGGCCAGCCGCCCGGCGCTGATCCAGCCCGCGCCGCGCAGGTCGATGGCATGGCGCTCGCGCCAGGCCACGTAGGCGTTGAGCGGCAGCATCGCCAGCAGCAATGCCCCGGGCAGCATCGCCGGCGCGGCCAGCGCCAGCACCGGCACCACGATCAGCGCGAAGCCCATGCCGGTCGCGCCCTGGATCAGCGCGCCGGTAAAGACCGCCACGCCGACACTGAACCACGTCATGTCCATCGTCACGCTGCCTCGCTGGTTGCGCTGCCGCAGGCATGGCGCGCGCGGTGCACGTCGGCCGCTTCGTGCAGCTTGCGGATCGGGGCGTTGGCGACCGTGTCCGCGGCCATCGCATGGATGGCCTGCATCAGCGCGCGTGCATCCCAGTCGGTCGGCCAGCCTTGCCACAGGCGCAGGCTGCCATCGACAAAGACCGCGCGGATCTGGTCGCGGTTGGCCAGCCGCACCAGTTCCCAGGTCAGGTCCCACGACGGCGCCAGCTCGGGCACGTCCAGGTCGACCAGCAGGAAGTCGGCGCGCTTGCCGGTCGCAATCTCGCCGGTCAGCGCGCCCAGTCCCGCGACCTCGGCGGCATCATGCGTGGCCATGTCGACCCAGCGCCAGCCGGCGCCGCACGACGAATCGCCCACGCCGATGCCGAAGGCAAAGCGTTGCGCCGCCTCGGCGTAGTCGAGCAGGCGGAAAGCGTCGCTGCGGGTGCCGTCGGTGCCGAGGCCCAGGCGCACGCCGAAGGTCGCCATGGTTTCGGCGGGCGCTACCGCGTTGCCCTTCCAGGCGCTGGCCACGGGGTTGTAGGCCACTGCCGCGCCGGTATCGGCGAGCAGGCGGATCTCGTGCGGCGTCACCAGCGTGGCATGCGCCAGCAGCGCCGCCGGGCCCAGCGCGCCGACCGCCGCCAGGTGTTCGATGGGCCGGCGCCCGCACGCGTTGAGCGAGCGCTCGACTGCCACCAGGTGCTCGTTGGCGTGGGTCTGGAAGATGCGGCCGGATTCGGCGCAGAGCTGGTAGACGTGGTGCAGCATCGCGTCGGAGGCGACCTCGGGGATCGAGATGGCCAGCGATGGCGCCACCAACGGGTCGCCGGCGTACTTGTCCAGGTGCGCGGCGGCGCGGCGCAGGATCGGCGCGGCGTCGAGCGTTTCGGCACCCGGCCTGTCGTTGCAGATCAGGCCCAGCACGCAGCGCACGCCGGCATCGGTGACCGCGCGCGCGATCGCATCCAGCCCGGCATCGCTGCGCGTGCCGGCATCGACCACGGTGGTGAAACCGCCGCGCAGCGCTTCCAGCGCGGCCAGCTTGGACGACAGGTACAGGTGCTCCGCCGTCAGGCTGCCTTCCAGCGGCACCCAGACGCGGCGGAAGATCTCGGACGGCTCGCCGAAGACCAGCGACTTGCCGAACGACTGGGTCAGGTGGTGGTGCGTGTCGATCATGCCCGGCATCAGCAGCATGCGCGGCAGCGGCAGGGTTTCCAGTTCGGGGAAGCGCGCCTTCACCTCATCGGCGCTGCCCACGACCGTGAAACAGCCATCTTCCACTACCACGGCATGCCCGCGCACCGCGCCCTGGCGCAGCAGCGTCCATTCCGGCAGCAGGATGCGCGGTTGCCTGAACAGGTCCGGCTGCAGGGCCGGAGTATTTTCGCCGGGCCAGGCCGGCAGGGTTGCATCGTGTCGAGTCATTGCAATTCAGGAATCGGGATCAGTGCGTGGCGGCGGCATCGTCGCCGACCGCCGGGGCCGGCGCCGCGGCACGCGAGCCCGTGTGGAAAAACAGGAAGTTGAGCAGCGCGGCGGTGATGGCGCCCATGGCCACGCCGTTGCCGACCAGGATGCGCAGGTTGGCCGGCAGCCCGCCGTAGATGCCGGGCACCAGGATCGGCAGCAGGCCCACGGCCAGCGCCACCGCGACGACATACATGTTGGCGTGATGGCGCAGGTCGACCTTGCGCAGCATGTCGATGCCCATGGTGCCGACGATGCAGAACACCACCAGCCCGGTGCCGCCCACCACCGCCTCGGGGATCGCGCTGATCAGCGACGACACCGGCACCAGCAGGCCGAACACCACCAGGATCGCGCCCGACACCGCGGTGACGAAGCGGGAGCGCACGCCGGTGGCGCGTACGATGCCGATGTTCTCGCCGCTGGTGATGATCAGCGAGGTGCCGAACATCCCGCCCACCAGCGAGGTCAGCGCATCCGCACGGATGGTGCGCGGCACGTCGCGCTGCTGGTCCACCGGCTTGCCGACCGCGTCGCTGATCGCCAGCGTCTGGCCGGTGGCCTCCACCATCGAGATCACCGCGAACACCATCAGCGGGATCGCGGCGACCACGTCGAAGGTCGGCATGCCGAACGGGAACGGCGTGGGCAGCGCGATGACCGGCGTCATCGACACATGGCCGACCTGGAAGGCACCGGTCAGCACCGCGACCAGCGCGCCACCCAGCAATCCCAGCAGGATCGCCAGCTGCGCGAGCATGCCCGTCAGCAGCCGCGAAGCGGCGACCGTGCAGGCGATGGTGACGAACGCGAGCAGCAGGTTCAGCGGATCGACCGCGGTGCCCGCGGCGGGGTGGCCCGCGACCAGCCGGCCCGAGACCTGCGCCAGGTTGATCGCCACCAGCAGCAGCATCGTCCCCACCACCACCGGCGGGAAATAGCGCAGGCAGCGCCGGAACACCGGCAGCACGCAGAAGTAGAAGACGCCGGTCAGGATCACCGCGCCGGCGGCGGTCTGCACGTCGGTCTGCTGCGCGATCAGGATGAACAGCACGATCGGCGCGCCGCCGGGCAGCATCACGAACGGCAGCCTGGCGCCGATGCCGCGCTTGCCGAGCGACTGCAGCAGCGTGCCCAGTCCGCAGATCACGAAGGTGGCGCTGAGCAGCTGCACCGCCAGCGCCGGCGGGAAGTTGAGCGCCTTGCTCATCAGGAACACGGACGCGATCGGCGACGCGGCCATGACCAGGACATGCTGGAGGCCGAAGACGAACAGGCGCCGCCATGGCAGCAGTTCGTCCACCGGCGCGGGGGCGGCGTGGGACATGAATAGGCTCCTCGTTTGGTGTGCCGGGCGTTGTGCGGTGGCCGGCGGCCAGCCGCTGCGTCTGTGCGCAGTTAGCCTCGGATGGAATGGATTCCGCTAACAAAAACGTTTTGGTAAGTGTAGGGAAAGCGAATCCGCGAGGCAAGCGGTTTCTGGAGGCAGCCACGGCGGTGTTTCCCCTATATCGATTCAATCGATAGTTGCTAGCGGGAAAACCCGTTTCACAAGCTAAGGCTGCCGGGCGCAAAGTGAGCGCCACAACGCATCGCGCACGCCCCACGAGCGCCAAGGAGACAGCCCATGCGAGACAAGAACAAGCCCGCCGAACTTGCCGGCGCACACCAGCCCGCTCCCGCCCGCCGCCGCTTCGTGCGCCATGCTGGCGGGCTGGCGCTGGCCGCCTCCCCGCTCGGCGCCCTCGCGGCGAAGGCAACCGACGGCGTCACGCTCGCCGATGGCCCGCGCCCGCTGGTCCGCTATCCGGGCAAGCGCCCGCTGGTGCGCGTCAGCACCCGCCCGCCGCACCTGGAAACCCCCTTCTCCACGTTCAACGAAGGACCGATCACGGCCAACGACGCCTTCTTCGTGCGCTACCACCTGGCCAATATCCCGCTGTCGGTGGACCTGAACACGTACCGGCTGAGCGTGAGCGGCCATGTCAACAAGCCGTTGCGGCTGTCGCTGGACGAACTCAAGAAGCTGGCCGGCCCGGTCGAGGTGGTCGCGGTGAACCAGTGCTCGGGCAACAGCCGCGGCTTTGCCGAGCCGCGCGTGTTCGGCGCGCAGCTGGCCAACGGCGCGATGGGCAATGCGCGCTGGACCGGCGTGCCGCTGCGCAAGGTGCTGGAGCATGCGGGCATCAAGGCCGGCGCCAGGGTGGTGACCTTCAACGGCATGGATACGCCGGTGCTGCCGAGCACGCCGGATTTCCGCAAGTCGCTCGATATCGCGCACGCAATGAACGGCGAGCCGCTGCTGGCCTGGGGCATGAACGGTGAAGACCTGCCGCTGCTCAACGGCTATCCGCTCAAGCTGGTGGTGCCGGGGTATTTCGGCACCTACTGGATCAAGCACCTGTCCGAGATCGAAGTCCTTGACCACCCGTTCGAGGGCCATGACGCGTTCTTCATGACCAAGGGCTACCGCGTGCCGGACAACGATTGCCAGTGCGTGGCTCCCGGCACGCCGGCGGCCAGGACGCGGCCGATCTCCACGCTGGCCGTGCGCAGCTTCATCACCAGCGTCGAAAGCGGCGGCAGGCTGCCGGCCGGCCGCACCGTGGCGCTGAAGGGCATCGCCTTTGACGGCGGCTCCGGCATCCGCGCGGTCGAGGTTTCCGTCGATGGCGGACGGAACTGGCAGGCCGCAACGCTCGGCGAAGACCTGGGCCGCTTCTCGTTCCGTGCCTGGCGATTGCCGGTGAAGTTCGACCGCCAGGGCCCCGCGGTGCTGATGGTGCGCGCGACCAGCAACAAGGGCGAGACCCAGCCGGCCAAGGCCAGCTGGAATCCCGCCGGCTACCGCCGCAATGCCATCGAAGCCACGCCGGTCACCATCGCCTGAGGAACGCGCCATGAAAGCAACCATCGCCCCCGCGCTGCTGGCGCTCGCCTTGCTCGGTGCCGGCCATGCCGGCGCCGCGCCGCAGGACATCAGGCTGCCGGCGGAAAACGTCAAGCTCAAACCCGCCAAGCTGCCGGGCTACGGCATCGCCATGCAGAAATGCGCGATCTGCCATTCGGCCGACTACGTCTCCTACCAGCCGCCCGGCCTGAGCCTGGCGCAGTGGACGGCCGAGATGAGGAAGATGCAGCAGGCCTACGGCGCGCCGATCGACGATGGCGAGGTCGAGCAGCTCGGCGCCTACCTGGCCGTGGCCTATGGCTCGGCCAAAGCGAAGGATCCCGAGATCGTGGCAATCGCCCAGAAGGCCGGCAAGCCGGCCGCGCCCAGCCCCGCCACGACCAGCGTCGACGTGCAGGGACTGCTGGCAAAGAATGCCTGCCTGAGCTGCCACAGCGTCACGCAGAAGGTGGTCGGGCCGGCCTACCATGAGGTCGCCGTGCGCTACAAGAACGATGCGCAGGCCCAGGCGAAGCTCGAAACCAGCATCCGCGGCGGCAGCAGCGGCAAGTGGGGCGCGGTGCCGATGCCGCCGTTTGCCAGCCTGAAGCCGGAAGAAGTGCGCGCGTTGGCGGCATACGTGCGCCAACAATAACTTTTCACCCGGCAACCCGCGCCCCGGCTATCGCCGGGGCGTTTGCATTTTTTCCTTGCCAGACGCGACATCGCCCCTATAGTTAGCCACATGGCTAACCATTACGCCGCGCTTCCTGCCGTTCCCGAGCTGTCCGACGTCTTCTATGCGCTGGCCGATCCCACCCGGCGCGCCGTCGTCACCATGCTCGGACGCGGTCCGGAAACGGTCTCGGCCCTGGCAGCCCCGTTCGCGATGGCACTGCCCTCGTTCCTCAAGCACCTGCAGGTGCTGGAGCGCAGCGGCCTGATCCGCTCGCGCAAGACGGGGCGCGTGCGCACCTGCGAGCTGGTGCCGCAGCCGCTGTCCGAGGCGCAGCAATGGATCGCCGATCAACACGCGCTTTGGGAGGCCCGCACCGACCGCCTCGCCGCCTTTGTCGAAGCGCTTCACCAGGAGGAACTGTCTGATGCCGAACGGAAACAACGCAAGCCCCAACACAAGCCCTGACGCCACCCAGGACCTGGTCATCTCGCGCCTGCTCAAGGCCCCGCGCGCCAAGGTCTGGCGCGCGTGGAGCGACCCGGAGCTGCTCAGGCAATGGTGGTGCCCCAAGCCCTGGACCACCGAGGTGCGCGCCTTCGACATGCGCCCGGGCGGCGCCTTCCATACCTTCATGCAAGGCCCCGACGGCGGCACCAGCGACAATCCCGGCTGCTTCCTGGAAGTGGTGCCGATGGAGCGCATCGTCTCCACCTCGGCGCTGGTGGCGGGTTATCGCCCGGCCAAGCCGTGGCTGTCGATGACCGCGGTCATCACCATGGCAGACGAGGGCGACGGCACGCGCTACACCGCGCGCGTGATGCATCCGGACGAAGCCACGCGCAAGCAGCATGAAGAACTGGGCTTCCACGAGGGCTGGAATACCTGCATCACGCAACTCGAGGAATTTGCCGCGCAACTGAAGTAGCGCACGCCATTGCGCCCGGCGTGCGGTGTTCAGTGCGAGAACAAGACCGGCACCGTCATCGACTGCAGCAGCACGCGGGTCACGCCGCCAAGGACCAGTTCGCGCAGCCGGCCATGGCCGTAGGCGCCCATCACGATCAGGTCGGCGCCAAAGTCGGCGGCGCGCGACAGGATCAGCTCGCCGATGGTCAGGTCGGCGCCGCCGGGGCCGTGCTCGACCTCGACCGAGGCGCCCTGCCGCTCCAGCACCCGCACCGCGTGGCTGACCGGCGTGGCATCCGCGCGCAACTCCTTGGCGGCGGTATGGGCGCCGAGTATGCGGACTTGCGCGCCAGCCAGCAGCGGCAGCGCGTCGTGCAGGGCGCGCGCGGCCTCGCGGCTGCCATTCCAGGCCAGCAGCACGCGTGTGCCGATGGTGCTGAACTCGCCGGCGCACGGGACCACCAGCGCGGGCCGGCCGGATTCCAGCAGCAGCGCTTCCAGCAGTTGCCTGGCAACCGGGCCTTCGACGTTGTCGCCATCGTACTGGCCGGACACGATCAGCGCGGCCTCGCGCGCTTCGCGCAGCGCCAGCGAGACGGGGTCATGATCGACCGCACGCCACTCGGCCACGATCCCCAGTTCGCGGGTGGCGGCCTCGAAGGCGCAATGCATGTTTTCGCGCTGCAGCCGGCGGCGCTCCTGGTCTTCGGCCAGGCAGCGCTGGGCATTGTCCATGCGGTAGGACCAGCCGGGGTCGGGCACGCGCCCGGCCAGCAGGCCGATCAGCGGGCAACCGGCGGTGCTGGCGAGGCGGCCGGCAAGGTGCAGGCGGCGGGAGGACTGTGGATTGCCGTCCAGGTGAACCAGGATGCTGTCGTAGGCCATGATGCCCTCGCTTCGGTCTTGTTTGCAGTTTGCATCCAGTCTAGGCCGCAAGACCGACCGAGCCTTGACCCGGATCAAGGCGGCCGTGGCGCTGGCACCGCGCGCGCAAATAACCGGCTCATGCGCGCTTGGCAAGGCTGGTAAATCACCGTTGCAAAAACAAACAGAATGTCAGGCGTCTCGGCGCTAAAGTGGCCTTTCCCATGCCTGAAGGCTATTTTGGAGGTACACGCATGAAGCAACATCTGGCGAAATCCCTGTTGATGGCTGGCGCGATGGTCGCGTCCTACCCGCTGTTCGCACAGCAGGCCCAGCCCCTTCAACCGGCCCAGCCGATGCAAGCCACGCAACCGATGCAAGCCACCCAGCCGATGCCGGTCACCCCGTCCGCGCAGCCGATGCAAGCCATGCCGGGCGCCGCGCCGTCCGCCCAGGTCGCGCAGGCCCCGGGCGCAGCCAGCCCGTACGCCCCGGCAGGCCAGTCCGCACAGCCGGGCATGGCGCCCGCCCCGGTCGATCCGATGCAGGCGAGCGCGCCTGCCAGCGCCGTCGACCCCGCCAGCATGAGCCTGGCCCCGGATGCGCTCGGCACCCGCCTGGGCCAGCGCAGCGCGTTCCTCGACGGCGCCTGACGCCAGCCCCCCGCGCGTCAACGGCGGGCGCAAGCTGTGGTAGCGTAGCGCCCTGCCGATTTGACGCCACCATGACTCCGTTCGATTCCGATGCACTGAAGCGGCTCGTCAGCGTCACCATGCCCTATGGCAAGCACAAGGGCACGGTGATCGCCGACCTGCCGGGCAACTACCTGAACTGGTTCGCCCGCGAAGGCTTCCCGCCAGGGGAGATTGGCGGGCTGCTGGCGCTGATGCACGAGCTCGACCACAACGGGCTGTCGCACCTGCTCAAGCCGTTGCGCGGACGCGGCTAGCACCGCGCCGGCTACAGCCCCAGCGCGCGGCCGTCGCTGCGCGGATCGTGCGCGCCGGCAAGCTGCCCTTTCGGACCGATCCGGATCGCGCCCGGATGCCCGGCCAGCTGGCTCTGCGCCGGGATCGGGCTCAGCTGGTGGCCGCGCGCCGCCAGTTCACTGAACACCTGCCTGCCGGCGTCCTGCTCCAGCTTGAGGCTGTCGCGGCTGTCGGAGAAGGTCTTGCCCAGCAGGAAGCGCGGCCGCCCGAGCGCGGCCAGCGGATCCATGCCGTAGTCGATCATCCGCGTCAGCACCGCCGCCAGCGTCTGCGGCTGCCCGTCGGCGCCCTGCGTACCGTACAGCAGCCGCGGGCGGCCGTTCTTCAGGTAGATGCCCGGGTTCAGCGTATGGAAGGGCCGCTTGCCGCCCTGCAGCACGTTGGGGCTGGCGGGATCGAGGCTGAACGACGCGCCGCGGTTATGCCAGAGCACGCCCGTGTCGCCCACCACCACGCCGCTGCCCCAGTCGAAATACACCGTCTGCAGCATGCTGACGCAGCGGCCCTCGCGGTCGGCCGCGCCGATATACACCGTATCGCCGTGCT
Source organism: Cupriavidus oxalaticus (assembly GCF_016894385.1). Taxonomy (NCBI): domain Bacteria; kingdom Pseudomonadati; phylum Pseudomonadota; class Betaproteobacteria; order Burkholderiales; family Burkholderiaceae; genus Cupriavidus; species Cupriavidus oxalaticus. The sequence goes on along the minus strand of NZ_CP069811.1, from coordinate 894,021 downwards.
GGTAGACATGCGGCCACGGCATGGCACGGGCCATGCGGATGCGTTGTGCCTGCGCATCCAGATGCGGGCGCGACAGCAGCCGAGCCACCGGCACGTCGACAAAGTCGGGATCGGCAACGTAGCGATTGCGATCGAGGAACGCGAGCTTCACGGCTTCAACCAGCAGGTGGTAGTAATCGGCACTGCCCTCGGGCACGCCCGACAGGTCGAAGCGGTCGAGGATCCCCATGATCTCCAGCGTCGTCACGCCCTGCGTGGGCGGACGCAGGCCCAGCAGTTCGCCGCCACGGTAGGCCACGCGCAACGGCACTTCCTCGCGTGCCTGGCAGCGCGCCAGGTCGCTCGCGCGCAATGGCGAGCCGGCCTGCGCCAGCCCTGCCGCAAGCCGGCCGGCGAGGTCGCCCTCATAGAACTCCCGCCCGCCCTGCGTCGCCAGCCGGTCCAGCGTGCGCGCCAGCTGCGGCTGGCGGAACATTTCGCCCGGCTTCGGCATGCGCCCCTCGGGGGCAAACACGCGGCCGAAACCGCTCCATGCCGGCAGGTCCGCGGCGCGGAACTCCTGCCAGAAGCACTGCGATGGCGTGACCGGGAAGCCGTTGGCGGCGTACTCGGTGGCGCGCGCCAGCAGCGTCGACCAGGACTGGGTACCGCCCCACAGGCTCTTGCTGAAGGCAAAGGCGCGGTCCCAGATCGCGACCGTCGCGGCCGCGGTCAGCGCAGCGCCCGGCCCGCGCAGCGGGATGCTGCCGCTGTAGCCCGGCGCTTCGGCAGCGGCCTGCCCGATCCCGGAGAACGAGCGCACATTGCCGTCGCGGTCGCTGATCACCAGGAAGGCATCGCCGCCCAGCCCGGTGAAATGCGGGTAGGTCACGCTCAGCACCGCGCCGATCGCAATCGCGGCCTCGATCGCATTGCCGCCGGCCTTCAGCACTTCCAGCCCTGCCTGGCTGGCGAGCCCGTGCGGGCTGGTGACCATGCCCGCATCCGAATGCGCCAGGCCCGTTCGCGCGGCGGGCGCGGCATCCTGCGCTGCCTCTGCGCGAGCCGGCGCGAGGATCGTGCTGCCCGCCAGCGCGGCCGAACCGGCCAGGAAAGCCCTGCGCGAAGTGCCGCCGCAGGGATCGACTTCAATCGTATGTTCCATGCTCATTCCCCGGAAGCGGCTGCGCCGCGCTGTCGCCGCGCGCACAGCCGCGATGATGATGACGATGTGATGGCGGCTCAGGCTTCGCGCTTGTGCGCCTGCCATGACCGCTCGACCAGGCTTTCCGGCGCCGAGTAGCGCGCCTTGATCCAGGCATAGGCCGGTCCCATGGCATTCATGGCGACCACGGCGCCGAGCGCGGCGACGGGATCGCCCGGCGTGGGCCCGAAACCGCCGAACAGCGTGGCGAAGTACGAGGCAAAGCCGAAGAACATGCCGGGAATGAAGCGCAGCGTGTAGAAGACGCGCGCCAGGAACATCATGCCGGCGTTGAGCATGAACAGGATCACCATCTCCGCCGCGATCAGCGCCGGCCCCGAGAACTGCTCGGCGGCCTGCCGGAAGCACAGCACGATCACGAACGCGAACAGCGACCCCACCGGCAAGGTCGGCCAGATCTTCTTCAGGTTCTCCGGCGTGGGCCCGCCCATGGCAAAGGTCGCGGCCCAGCTGATAAAGATGGCCCACGGCGGCAGGTGCGAGGCATGCGCGGCAATGGGAACGGTGGTGATGGCCAGCAGCGAGGCCACGACTTCGGCGGGCAGCTTCTTCATGATGCTCTCCTTGAGGTTGGGGCGGTTCAGTGCGCGCAGCAACGGTGCCGGCGGATGTCGCAGCGGTGCTGCGTCACCACCGTGATCCGCCCGCGCTTGACCACCCACAGGCGCGGCGGAATGTCGATCAGCGCGTCCGCCACCTTGAACGTGTCGAGGATCACGATATCGGCCTGCCGGCCCACTTCCAGGCCATAGCTGTCGTGCAGCCCGATCGCACGCGCGGCGTTGTGCGTGCCCATGCCGAGCACCGCGAGCTGGTGCTCCGGCACGCCGAACTGGGCCACGTGCGCGAGCATGTTGCCGATCTGCAGCATGTCGGCCTTGCCGAACGGCGTGAAGGCATTGCGGATGTTGTTGGACGAATACGCCACGTTGACTCCGCCCTGATGCAGCGCCTTCACCGGCGTGAGCCCGCGGCGCTGGTTCTGCGCGTCCTTGCGCCCGCCCAGGTACAGGTCGGTCGCCGGCAGGGTGACGATGCTGATGCCGGCCTCGCGCAGTTGCGCCACCAGCGGCTCCAGCTGGGCCGTGTCGAGCGCGCCCAGGCTGGTCACATGGCCCAGCGAGACGCGGCCCTGGTAGCCGCATTCGATGGTCTTCCGGGCGATGTAGTCCACCGCGGCAAAGCGCTGGTCGGCGGTGTCGTCGGCAAAGTCGGCATGCATGTCGACCGGCGCGTCATAGCGCTGCGCCAGCTCGAACACCATGTCGATATGGCGCATGGTGTCGGCCCAGTTCAGCTCGTTGTACGGGCAGCCGCCGACCACGTCCGCACCCATGTCCATGGCCGCGATCATCAGCTCGCGCGTGCCCTGCGACTTCAGGATGCCCTCCTGCGGGAAGGCCACGATCTGCAGGTCGAGCAGGTCCTCGTACTCGGCCTTGAGTTCCAGCAGCGTCTCCACCCCGACCAGCCCCTGGATCAGGTCGACGTCGGGATGGGCGCGGATCGCGACGGTGCCATGCCGGACCGCCATGTCCAGCACCTGGCGCGAGCGGTCCAGCACGTCGTGCCGCTGCTGCTTGCTTTTCAGGATGCCGGTGACGCGGATGGCCTCGTCGAGCGTGCCCAGCCGGGCGGGCAGCCGGCGATGCAGCAGCGCCTTGTCCAGGTGCAGGTGCGGTTCCACCAGCCCCGGGATGGCGGCGCGGCCGCCGGCTTCGATCACTTCGTGCGCCGGCGCGTCGATGCCGGGTTCGATGGCGGCAATGCGCCCGTCGCGGATGGCGATATCGGTCAGGGGCGCGTCGTCGCGGACGCACGCATCCCGGATCAGCAGGTCCAGCTGCATGGCGTGTCTCCTCAGGTCTTGTCGTTCTGCCGGAGCCGCTGCCCCGTGACCTGAAGCGTAGGTGCCGGCGCGCGCCGGCTGCATCAGGATCGGCTGAATTCGACCTAAGGATCGGCCTAGCTGCGCCGCACCATGCTATGGGGTGTGGCTCGCCTCCCCGAGTTCTCCCGCTTCCGCCAGCAGCCCGTGCCGGATGGCGTAGTGCACCAGCCCCGCGGTCGAGGAGAGTTCCAGCTTGGCCAGGATGTTGGCCTTGTGGGTGCTGACCGTCTTGCCGCTGAGCGACAACGCCGATGCAATCTCATTGATGCCCTGCCCTTCGGCCAGCATCTGGAACACCTGCAGCTCGCGCGCGGTCAGCCGCGCATGCGGCAAGGCCGCCAGCGGCTGGCGCGCCTGCCCGATCAGCTTGTCGGCGATCGCGGCCGACACCGCGGTGCCGCCGCGCGCCACCTTCCGGATCGCGCCGATCAGCTGGTCCGATTCGACATTCTTGCTGAGATATCCGGCCGCGCCGGCGCGGATCGCCTGCACCGCGTACTGCGACTCGCGGTACATGCTCAGCACCAGCACGGGCAGCGCGGGATAGCTGGCCTGCAGTTGCTGGATCAGCACGATGCCGCTGCGGCCCGGCATCGACATGTCGAGCAGCAGCACGTCCGGCAGGCCGGCGCGCAGCAGCGCGAGCAGTTCATTGCCGTCGGCGGCCTCTGCCACCACCTGCATGTCCGGCACGGTGGACAGGATCTTCTTGAGCCCGTCGCGGATGATGGTGTGGTCGTCGGCCAGCAGGATGCGGATCATCTGGCATCTCCCCCCGCCATCCCGACAACATCGGCAACACCGGCAACACCGGCATCGCGCGGAATCAGCGCCTCGATCCGCGTGCCGTGGCCCTTGCCGCTGGACACCACCAGCTTGCCGCCCAGCATCAGCGCGCGCTCGCGCATGCCGAGCAAACCCAGGCTGCGCCGGCGCCCGGTCACGGAGGTATCGATGCCGCAGCCGTTATCAGCAACCACCAGCCGCACGATGCCGCCCGCCTCGCCCAGCTCGACGCGCACGCGACCGGCCTGGCCGTGGCGGCAGGCATTGGTCAGCGCTTCCTGGGCGATCCGGAAGACCGCGGTGCTGACTTCCGCACCGAGGTCCGCCACCGGCTGGAGCGCCTTTTCGCAGGCGATGCCGCTGCGCTCCGACAATGACTCGACCAGCCAGTCGATCGCCGAGGCCAGCCCCAGTTCGTCCAGAACGGGCGGGCGCAGGTCCGCGGCAATGCGCTGCACGGCTTCCACCGTCGAATCGGCGATCTCCTTGAGCATCTGCACGTGCTTGCGGTAAGCGTCGTCGGCAGCCGGGCCCTGCTGCGCCTCGATGTAACTGAGCCCCAGGCGCAGCGCCGTCAGCGACTGCCCCAGCTCATCGTGCAGCTCGCGCGAGATACGGGTGCGTTCCGCCTCGCGCACCGATTGCAGGTGCGCGGACAGCTCGCGCAGCTGCGCGCGCGAGGCCAGCAGTTCCTGCTCGGAGCGCTTGCGGTCGGTGATATCGCGCGAGATCCCCACCGTGCCGATGACCTCGCCGCCAGGGTTGTGGATCGGCATCTTGATGGTGTCGAACCAGCGCACGCTGCCGTCCTTGCCATGCCGGCTTTCTTCGTAGCGGCGGCGTACGCCGCTGTCGACCACCGCCTTGTCGGTATCGAGGTAGACCTGGCCCCATTCCGCCGACCAGACCTGGTCCGGCGTGCTGCCCACGATCTCGGCCTCGGTCCGTCCGCATGCGGCCATGAACGCGTCATTGACCAGCACGTAGCGCGAGCCGGCGTCCTTCAGCCAGGCCTGGTCCGGGATGTTGTTCAATATGGCGCGCTGCAGTTCGACATCCATGCCTCCCCCTTGCAGGGCCGCCCGCCGCCCTGCCGTTCCGGTCTTTCGGATTGATTCGGGGTGCGCATGCATTCATGCCGATTGCGCATAAGTTGCGCAATCGGCGCGCTGGCAAGCCCCGGCCCTCGCAGACTATAGCCAGCGGCGGGCGGCGGCGCCCTTGTCGTTTTCCTGAATGGGCGAGATCGCCGGATGCAGCCGGGGCGTCTTGCGGCGCACGCCCTATGCCAGCACAGCGCGCGCAATCACCGTGCGCTGGATCTCCGACGAACCTTCGTAGATGCGCAGGATGCGCGCATCGCGCACCAGCCGTTCCAGCGGCATCTCGCGTGTGAAGCCGTAGCCGCCGTGGATCTGCAAGGCGGTATCGGTGACGAACGCGACCGTCTCCGAGGCATAGAGCTTGGCCATCGACGCATGTTCGGTGAAAGGCTCGCCGTCGCGGCGCCGCACCGCGGCCTGCAGCGTCAGCAGCCAGGAGGCTTCCAGCCGCGTGCGCATGTCCGCGAACAGCCACTGCAGGCCCTGCTTGCGCGCCAGCGGCTCGCCGCCGACCTGGCGCTGCCTGGCCCAGTCGACCGCGCACGCCAGCGCCGCCTCGCTGATGCCGAGGCTGGTGGCGGCCACGTCGAGGCGGCTGTTGTCGAGCACCTTCATCGCGGTGCGGAAGCCGCTGCCTTCCGGTCCAAGCCGGTTGGCCGCGGGAACGAAGCAGTCCAGCGCGACCTCGTGCGCCGGCGCGCCGCGGATGCCCATCAGCTTCTCGGCGGGCGCGACGTCCACGCCGGCGCTGTGCCGATCCACCACGAAGGCGCTGATGCCGCGCGTGCCGGCCGCGGGATCGGTCTTGGCGTAGACGACGATAAAGTCGGCTGCATTGGCGTTGGAGATGAAATGCTTGACGCCGCGCAGGCGGTAGCCGTCGCCTTCCGGCGTCGCGCGCGTGGCCATGTCGGCGGGGTTGGAACCGGCGCGCGGCTCGGTCAGCGCGAACGCGCCCAGCTTGCGGCCGGCGGCGGCATCAGGCAGGTAGCGTTCGCGCAGGCTGTCGTCGCCACCGATCAGGATGGAGTCGGTGGCCAGGTAGTGCGCGCCGATCATCGACGAGGTCGAAGCGCAAGCCTTGGCGACTTCGGCCAGGGACAGGATCAGCGCGACCGGCGAGGTCCCGGCGCCGCCCCAGCGCTCCGGCAGGTTCATGCCCATCAGGCCAAGCTCGGCAAGCTGCGGCACGTAGCGCGTGGTGGAGGTTTCGGCGCGATCCACTTCGGCAGCGTGCGGGGCCAGTTCGCTCTGCGCGAAGCGGCCGATCGCGTCGGCGATCTCCAGGTCTTCCGCTTCGACGCCCATGCGCTTATGCATGTTGCTTCTCCTTATTGAAATTACTGAAATCGGGCGCGGCCAGGATGGCCCCGGTGTGCTGGCCCAGTGCCGGCGCGGGCGTCACGCGGTTGGTGCCGTACGCGGAGAACTTGACCGGCTGCGACGGCAGGCGCACGGTGCCGCCGTCCGTGTCGGGCACCTCGGTCAGCAGGCGGCGATGCGCCGCGTGCTCGCTTTCCAGCGCTTCCTTGACATTGCGGATCGGTGCGACCGGGATGCCGGCGGCGCCGAGCGCTGCGTTCACCTCCGCCACCGTGCGCGTGGCCGACCAGTTTTCCAGCATGGCGCGCAGGTCGGACTCGAAGCGGCAGCGCGTCTCGTCATCGGCAAAGCGCGGGTCGTGCGCCATCGCGGGCCGGCCGATGGCGTCGGCAAGCGCCTGGAACAGCTTGTTGTTCAGCACCGCGACCACGTAGAAGCCATCCGCGGCGCGGTAGGCGCCAAACGGCGCCGACGACGGGTGGCGGTTGCCCACGCGCCGCGGCGCCAGCCCGGTGGCCGCGTAGCGCGCGACCAGCGTGGCGCTGAGGCTGAGCGTGGCATCGAACATCGACACATCGACATGCGTGCCGCGCCCTGTCTTCTCGCGCGCCAGCAGCGCGGCCAGCACGCCCCACGAGGCGAACAGGCCGCTGACCGCATCGGACACGGCTTCGCCAAGCATGGTCGGCGCGCCGTCGGGCGCGCCGGTGGCGTCCATCAGCCCGCACATCGCCTGCAGGATGATGTCGTAGGCCGGGCGGTGCGATTCCGGGCCGGTCTGGCCGAAGCCCGACACGCTGGCATAGACCAGCGAGGGGTTCAGTTCGCGCAGCGCGGCGTAGCCGATGCCAAGCTTGTCGGCCACGCCGGGGCGGAAGTTTTCCACCACCACGTCGGCACCGCGGCACAGCGCGCGGGCGACAGCCAGGCCGTCCTCCGTCTTCAGGTCGATCACGATGCTCTGCTTGTTGCGGTTCATCGCGCAGAACAGGCCGCTCTTGCCGCCGGCGAAGGGACCCACCGCGCGATAGTCGTCGCCGCCGGGCGGCTCGACCTTGATCACCTCGGCGCCGAGGTCGCCGAGCAGCGCGGTGCAATAGGGGCCGGCCAGCACGCGCGAGAAATCGATCACGCGCAGGCCGGTCAGCGGCAGGTCGGGCAAATCGGGCAGGTTGGATTGCGTCATCAGTCTTGCTCCTCCAGGGCTTGTGGAGCGATTCTGCGCAGCGCAGGCTATCAAGTAAAATATTGATTTCGATTAGCACTTATAGGCTTTTTTAATGCCATCGCTGCCCCCCTCCTCGGGCTCCTCGGGCTCCTCGCGCGTCTCGCTGCGCCTGCTGCGCTACTTCGCCGCCACGGCGGAAACCGGCAGCACCACGGCTGCGGCACGGCTGCTGAACGTGTCGCAGCCTTCCATTTCGGTCGCCATCCGGGAGCTGGAAGCCTTGTTCGACGACGCCCTGTTCGCCCGCGACGCGGGCACGAAGCTGGCCCTGACCCGCTTCGGCGCGCGCAAGCTCGCGCAAGCGCGCCAGATCCTGGGCGCGGCGACGGCATTCGAGATTGACAAGCGTGGCGAAGGCGACGCCGGCGAGGTGCGCATCGGCGTATTCCGCACGCTGGCGCCGGCCTACCTGCCGGCGGTACTGCGCCTGGCGCGCGAGCGCTATCCCAGGCTGGCGGTGCGCTTTGTCGAAGGCGACCTGGCCCAGCTGGAAGACTGGCTGCACAGCGGCCAGATCGAACTGGCCCTGACCTACGACGTGGGGCTGCCTGCCGAGATCGGCCGCGAAGTACTGGCCGAACTGCGGCCCTACGGGCTGGTGCCGGCCGCATCGAAGCTGGCCCGCGGCAAGGCCGCGATCTCGCTGCAGGCGCTGGCGCGCGAGCCGCTGATCCTGATCGACCTGCCGCACAGCCGCGAATTCCTGATGGCGCCGTTCTGGCAATTCGGCCTGCAGCCGGAGGTGCGCTACCGCGCCACGTCGCTGGAGCTGGCGCGCAGCATGGTGGCGAACGGGCTGGGATGCGCGCTGCTGATCACGCAGGTGCCCGCCTCCGGCCAGTCGGCCAGCGTGGTGGAAAAGCCGATCCTGGAGGAAACCGTGCGCCAGCCGCTGGTGATCGCGCAGGCCGGCACCGGCCAGACGCGCGCGGCGGCGCTGCTGGCGGAATGCGTGCGCGAAGCCGTCAGTGAAACCATGGCGGCGCGGGCAATCCCCAGGAAAGCCGGTACTGCGCCAGCGCGCAAACTAAGGTAGAAAGCAAACCAAGGGCACTAATGCTGTTCAGTTAACCACAGTCGTTCCCGCGAAGGCGGGAATGACGGTAGGGCTTGATACCTTAACTGAACGGCATTAAACCAAGGGCACGCGTTGCCTGCGCCACCCCGAGCAAATCGCCACGACCAGCATGTCCAAACCCCAGATCCTGACGTATGTCGACGCCGGCGCCTCCGACTGGACCGCCTGCCTGATGCGCACCATCGGCCACCAGCTGCAGGCCGGCGCCTACGAAATCCGCGCGGTCATGGCCGACGATATCCGCCACGACCCCACGCTGTTCGACGACGCGGTGATGTTCGTGATGCCCGGCGGCGCCGACCTGCCCTACTGCGCGGCGCTCAACGGCGCACCCAACGCGCGCATCCGCAGCTTTGTCGAACGGGGCGGCGTCTACCTCGGCATCTGCGCCGGCGCCTACTACGCCTGCCGGGAACTTGCCTTTCACGCCGGCACTTCAGGGGCGATCTGCGGCAAGCGCGAGTTGCGCTTTGTCGATGCGGTGGCGGTCGGCTCGTTGCCGGACCTCACCGGCGGACGCCTGTACGACGGCACGCCGCGCACCGCCGCCGCCGTGGAGATCCGCACCACCGATCACCTGACGCCGACGCCGCTCTCGCTTTACACCCACTACCACGGCGGCTGCCTGTTCGATTTCGGGGGCGAGCCCGGCCCCGATACGCAGGTCCTGGCGGTCTACACGGGCATGGCCGGCACCCCGCCCGCGATCGTGGCCGCGCGCGTCGGCTATGGGCGCGCCATCCTGACGGGGGTCCACCTGGAGATTTCCGAGCGCGAGTGCAAGGACGCCCTGCGCGGCCACAGCGACATGGATGCCCATGTCCACGTGTGCCACCGGCTGGCCGAGACCGGCGCTACCCAGCTGGCAGTGTTCCGCCAGTTGCTCGCGCATGGCGGGCTGGCGCTGGGGTAAGACGCTCCAGCGGCCACCGTGCCGCGGTTTGCACCAGCGGTCTCTCGCACCTCGTTCAGTAAGAAGTGACTTAACAGCACGTCCGATCATGCTAGCATTGCTGTCAATGCAAGCAGGAGGGCTTATGGCAACACTGACCATCAGAAACCTCGATGACGAGTTGAAAGCGCGGTTGCGGATTGAAGCCGCGCAACACGGTCGCTCCATGGAAGAAGAGGTCCGCGAGATCTTGCGGCGCGCACTCAGCAAACGGGCAGGCGCTGGCGGCATGGGAAGCCGATTGCACCAACGCTTTGCAGTGCTGGCCGATCCTGGATTAGAACTGCCCTCCCGCACCGAGCGGCCGCGCTCCGCGGATTTGCCTGAATGATTGTCCTCGACACCAACGTCTTGTCGGAACTGATGCGGGTCCAGGCGGAGCCTGCCGTCATCGATTGGCTGGACCGGCAGGAAGAAGCATTGCTTGTCGTCACGGCCGTCACCGTTGCCGAGCTCTTGTATGGCATCGCGCGCTTGCCTGACGGGCGCCGCAAGACCGGGCTGCGGGATGCCGCACTGAAGATGCTCGACGAGGAGTTTGCCGAGCGGGTGCTTCCGTTCGACGAGAGCGCCGCCGTGCACTATGCCGCGCTAGTTTCCCAGTGGGAGCGCGATGGTCGCCCGATCAGCATGGCAGATGCGCAGATTGCTGCCATTTGCAGACATCACGGCGCCACGCTCGCCACGCGCAACGGAAAGGACTTCGAAGGGACCGGGATCGTTTTGGCCAACCCCTGGGTGGATTGATGTCAAGCGTCTAATGCGACGACTGTGGCTGCCTCCGGCGCACCGCACGCGGCTGGTCCAGCAGCTCGATCATCAGCCACGCGTACAGCGTGACGCCGATAAACAGCCCCATGCGCACGATAAAGGCGGTATAGACATCCTTGCCGGCCGCGCTGTCCTGCACCGACTGCCCCAGCAGGATGACCAGCGTCACCAGCGTATTGAGCCAGAAGCCGGGCGCCAGGCGCGTGGGGCTGAGCCCGTAGAGCTTGCGCGCCACCAGCAGCGCGAACAGCAGCATCCACAGGAAATACATCCACAGGTGCACGAACAGGCTGAGCGCGCCCCAGAACGCGATCGCCAGCAGGCCGCCGAGCAGGGTCGAGCCCAGCAGTTCGCGCCCGGCGTTGCGTGCGGAGGTGGTGCAACTTTGCCGGCCCAGGCTGACCGCCTTCATGATGATCGGCATGTAGACGGTGGGATCGGTCATCGTGAGCAGGAAGGCGGGCATCACCACCAGCGCCGCGCGCAGCGCCACCCAAGCCGCCCGGTCGTCCGGCAGCGCGCTGGCCGCCGGCGCCGGTGGCGTCCCCGCGGGCTCGGGAAAGAGCCAGTGCCCGAGCGCCAGCGCCAGCACCGCCAGCAGCAGCCCCTTGACCAGCGCAGCGATGACGGTGACGGCCAGCCCGAAATCAAAGGTGCCGGCCGACGAGATCATGGTCAGGCCGACCACCAGGAAGGTCGACACCAGGTTGTTGCCGCCGCGCAAGCCATAGCGGAAGGCCAGGAACAGGCACAGGCCGGTCAGCAGCACGCCGCTCGCCGGGTAGTGGCGCAGCAAGGGAATCAGCAGCAGGCCGCTGCCGGTGGTCAGCATCGTCACCAGCGCCAGGCCCACGCCGGCCTTGAAGGAAAGCGGACGATTCATGCTGGCCAGCAGGAATATGGCTAGCACGGGGGCGAGCATCGGAATCGGCAGGCCCAGCCCGAAGCTGGCCGCCAGGCACAACGCGGTGCCGCTGGCCAGGCGCAGCGCGCGCCGTGCGCGGGGCGAAGGTGGCGGCGGCGGCGGTGTCGGCGCGGGCCCGTCAGTAGACATACGACAGCCAGCTCATCAGGTACAGGAAGGCGCGGCCGAGCGGATTGAGCGGGTTGCCCTCCGTCGGGAACGCCATCACCTCGGCCTGCCCGCCCACGCGTACGCCGCGCAGCGACGTGAGCTGCCCTGGATCGATCTCCACCGTGACCGGGAAACGCTGGGCGGGGCGCAGCCAGTCGCGGCTGTTCTGCACCGTCGGCAGGCTGCCGGCCGGCGTGGGGGGGCCGCCGATGCTGACGCCGTAGCCGACGCTGCGCACGCGCCCGGTGAAAATCCGCCCCGGCAGCGAATCCAGCACGATCGCCACCGGCGTACCGGGCACCACGTGGCCAAGGTTGTTCTCGGTCATCTCCGCGTTGATCCACACGTCGTGGATGGTGATCAGCGTCATGACCGGATTGCCCGCGGCAGCAAACTGGCCGGTCTCGGTGCGCAGGTCGGTGACCAGCCCGGCCGAGCGCGCACGCACGCTGGTATTGGCCAGGTCCAGCTCGGCCTTTTCCAGCGCGGCCGCGGCGCTGCGCAGCTTGGCGTTGTCTTCGGCGCTGCCGCCCTCCTGCTCGCGCGCACGCTGGACCTCGGCGCGGGCTGCGGCAACCTGCGCGGTGGCCGCTTCCAGGCTGGCACGCGCGATCTCGAGCCGGCGCAGCGAGATGGTGCCCTGGTCCTCGCGGTACAGGCGCTCCAGGCGTTCGCTGTCCTGGCGCGCCTTGACCTCGTTGGCGCGCGCCGCGCGCAGCGCCGCCTGCGCCGATTCGATGCCGGCGGTGCTGGCGCCGATCTGCCGGCGCGTCGACTCCAGGTCGGCGCGCGCGCGGTCGGCGGCGATCCGGTAGTGCTGCGGGTCGACCTCGAACAGCACCGTGCCAGCCGCCACGTCCTGGTTGTTGCGCACATGGACACGGGTCACGCGCCCCGCCACCTCGGATGCCACCGGCACCACGAAGGCCTGCACGCGCGCCTGCTGGGTATAGGGCGTGAGCCGGTCGGCCAGCAGGTACCACACCAGGCTGACGGCGATCAGCACGAGGACCCAGCGGATGCCTTTCCTTGCCGGATCGGCGGCCGGCGCCGGCGCGGGTGGCGGCGCGGGTGGCGGCGCGGGTGGCGAGGGCACGGGCGGGGGCGGAACCGCTGCGGGCTGCGGCGTGTCGCTCATCGGTCCTCCACATTGGATACCTGCCGTGATGTCGCAGGAACGCCGGCGCCGGCAGGCACCGCCGGCCGCCCGGCTTGGTCGAACAGGTCGCCCCAGTTGGTGCGCTGCTGCATCTGCTGGCGCGTCGCCGGGTCCACCAGCGGCAGTTCGCTGTGCCAGCCGCCGCCCAGCGCTTTGTACAGCGCGATCAGGTTGCTCACGGCGCTGCTGCGGTTGAGCACGTAGGCATCCTGCTGGGCCGCCAGCGCGCGCTGCGCGTCCAGCACGCGCTGGAAGTCTGAATAGCCCTCGCGGTAGAGCGAGTTGGCCAGCGACAGCGAGCGGTTGGCGGCGACGGTGCCTTCGCGCAGGATCTGTTCGCGCTCCAGCGACTTGAGCAGGCCGCTGGCGGCATCGTCCGCTTCGCGCGCGGCCTGCCGCACCGCGTCCTGGTAGGCCACGATCAGCTGCTGCAAACGCGCATCCTGCACCCGCACGTTGTTGCGGATGCGGCCATAGTCGAATACGTTCCAGCGCAGGCTGGGCCCGCCGACCAGCGCCAGCGTGTTGGGCGTGCCGGCCAGCGTGGCGGCGGACCAGACGATGCTGCCCAGCAGCGACAGCGACGGGTAGAGATCGGCCTCGGCCACGCCGATCAGCGCCGACTGCGCCGCGATCTGCAGCTCGGCGGCGCGCACATCCGGACGGCGCAGCAGCAGGCTGGCCGGCACGTCCTGCACCACGGCGCGGTCGATCAGCGGAAGCGCCCCTTCCCGCTGCGCGAGGTCGGGCAGCTCCGGCAGCGCGCCGGGCGGATGGCCCGCCAGTACCGCCAGCGCATTGCGCGTGCGCAGGATCTGGCCCTCGAACTCGGGGATGCTGCTGAGCGTGCCCAGGTACTGCGTCTTGGCTTGCTGCAGGTCGAGCTCGTCGGTCTCGCCGCTGCGGAACAGGCGCTCGGTGATTTCATAGCTGCGCTGCTGCAGCCGGGCATTGTCGCGGGCGATGCGCAGCCGCGCCTCGGCGGTGCGCAGCGCGAAGTAGGTCTCGGCCATCTGGGCGCGCAGCAGCACCAGCACATCCTCGTGGTTGGCACGCGCGGCAAAATACGCGGCATCGGCCGATTCGATGGCGCGGCTGAAGCGCCCCCAGAAGTCCAGCTCCCAGCCGATGTCGAAACCCGCGCTGAACTGCCAGAAGCGGCTGTTCTGCGGATTGCGCCCGCCGGCCTGGCGGCTGGAGGTATAAAGCGCGTCGGTGCTCACCTGCTGCAGCTGCGGGTAGCGGCCGCTCTGGGCGATGCCGAGCTGCGCGCGCGCCTCCATCACGCGCAGGCCGGCGATGCGCAGGCCGGCATTGTTGGCATCGGCCTCGGCGATCAGTCGCTCCAGCGTGGGGTCGCCGAATACCTGCCACCACTGCCGCAGGTCGGGCGCCGGGCGCTGCTCGGTGGCGCGCTGCAGCGCCGGACTGTCCCAGGACGGCGTCCACGCCTCGCGCTGCGGCTGGAAATCCGGCCCCACCCGCGCGCACGCGCCCAGGCACAACGCGCCGGCCAGCAGCATTCCGTTCGGCCGGTTGCGGGCGCGCATCGGGCGGGCCGGCTCGCTCTGTTTCGCGCCCTATTCCGCGCTCTGCTCGATGGATTCGGGCACCGGCTGGGCAGGCTGCGGCTGCGCAGGCGGCTGGTCCTCGACCCACTGCCAGAACAGCCGGTAGGCCACGGCCAGCATCACGGGGCCGATAAACAGCCCGATGACGCCGCCTGTGACCATCCCGCCCAGCGCGCCGATCAGCACCACCGGCATCGGCACATCCACGCCACGGCCGAGCATCAGCGGCTTGAGCACGTTGTCGGCCAGTCCCGCGACAAAGGTGTAGACGGCAAATACCACGCTCGCCACGCTGGCACCCTCGGTGGCAAAGACAAAGATGATTATCGGGATGGTGATCAGCGTCGCCGGCAGCTGCATGATGCCGAGCAGCAGCACCGCCAGCGCCAGCAGGCCGGCGCCGGGAATGCCCTTGACCACGAAGGCGACGCCGATCAGCAGCATCTGGATGAAGGCGATCCCCACCACGCCCTGCGCCACCGCGCGGATGGTGGCGGTGCACAGCATGGCCAGCCGCGGGCCGCGTTCCGGCCCGAACACGCGCGAGGCGATCTGCCTGGCGCTGCGCGTCCCTTCCTCGCCGTAGGCCATGATGATGCCGGCGATGATCAGCGCGAACAGCAGGACCAGCAGGGCCACGCCGACGCCGGCCAGCTTGCCCAGCAGCGCCAGGCTGAAACCCTTGAGCTGCGGCATCAGCTTTTCCATCACCGCAGTCATGTCGGTGGCCGCCTGCAGCCAGAAATCGTAGAGTTGCTGCCCGACGAGCGGCCACGCGGCGACCGACTCCGCGGGCATCGGGATATGCACGCGGTCGTCCCTGACCATGGCGATGGCGTTCTCCACCGATCCGACCAGGGCCTCGCCCAGCAGGTAGGTCGGCACCAGGATGATGGCGAGGACCAGCACCACGATCAGCGTGGCGACGCGCCCGTCATGGCCACCCAGGCGCGCGCGCAGCCTGACCTGCAGCGGGTACATGGTGACCGCCAGGATCACCGCCCACAGCAGCAGGTCGACGAACGGATGGAAGATCTGGAAGCAGAAAATCGCCAGGACGGCGATCAGCCCGGCGCGGATCAGGACGTCAAGCAACCCGCGGGATAGCGCTTTCTCGGAAATGGGCGTGGGCAACATCGATCGTCTCCCTGCGGTGCAAGCCGCAAAGGTTCACATCGGTACGCCAGCCTTGCGCTCAGCGCCGGCCGCAATCCAGTCTAGGCGAGCCAGAGGGCTCGGGCAACCTTTCCGTCACCCGGGCCACATGCGCGCCCTCGGTACGGATTCGCCCCGACCTAAGTTTGTCCAGGCTTGCGCAGCATCTTCTCGACCTCGCCGGCATGCAGTTCCTCCAGCTGGATCGACTCGCGCGCATATTCTTCCAGCGCCACCGAGCGGCCCTCGACCAGGCCCAGCAGCTGGCGGTACAGGTCCAGCGCCTGCCGCTCGGTCGCCAGCGATTCGCGCAGGATGGTGCCGATGTCGGTGGTGTGGCTGTCCAGCAGCGCGGCGATGCCGAGCGAGGGATACGCGCCCAGGGTGGTGATCCACTCCCCGGCCTGCTGCGCATGCAGCAGCGATTCGTTGGCCTGCTCGCGCAGCCACGACACCACCGGGATGCGGCCGAAACCGAACACCAGGAAGGAATAGTGCGTATAGCGCACAACCCCGGCGAGTTCGGCTTCCAGTATCTGGTTCAGCACCCCGACGACCTTGTCTTTCTCGATTTCCGCCATGGCATCTTCCTCACGGTTGCAGGGACAAAAAAGAGGCTGATTCATTCTAGTCGGCGCCACGCCACACCTGAGGCTTCGCGCACCGCCGGCGAGCGCGTGCGGGGCAGCAATCCGGCAGTGGAATTCCTATCATGCAGACGTGGCGCGCCGCCTGAAGTAGCCCGGCGCGGCCCGCCCGGAAAACTGACAACATCGCCGGTGATGCAAAAGGATCCAGGTTCGCCAGCCGACCAATGCGACGGCGCCGTGATGTTCGCGGACATCTGCGACAGCACGCGGCTCTACGACAAGGCCGGCGACGCGGCAGCACTCGCCGCCATCCGCCAGTGCCTGGCGCTGATGAAGACGCGCGCCGCGCTGGCGCAGGGGCGCGTGGTCAAGACCATCGGCGACGAGATCATGGTGCTGTTCCCCGCTGCCGACCATGCGATGCAGGCCGCATTCGACATGCAGGAAGGCGTGGCGGGGCTGGCGCCGATCGCCGGCATTGCCCTGTCGATCCATATCGGCTTCCACCATGGCCCGATCCTGTCGGACGAAGGCGGCGACGTGTTCGGCGACACCGTCAACCTGGCCGCGCGGCTGGTCAAGCTGGCCTCGCGCGGGCAGATCATCACCAGCAAGCATGCTGTCGAGCAGCTGTCGGCACCGCTGCGGCAGATGACGCGCGCGCTGTATCCGATCCAGGTGCGCGGCAAGCACCAGCTGGTGGAGTTGTACGAGGGGATCTGGCAACAGAACACCGAGCTGACCCTGGTCGCCCCGATGGACGTCGCCGTGCGCCGCTCGCTGTTCCTGTCGCTGCGCTACCGCGACACCCTGTTCGAGATGGACGCCACCTCGGCGCCGCTGACCATCGGCCGCGACGGCACCATGAGCATCGTCATCCTGGACCGGCAGGTGTCGCGCTTCCAGGCCACCGTCGAGCCGCGCGGCGGCCGCTTCGTGCTGATCGACCGCAGCTCCAACGGCACCCACGTGCGCATCGACGGCGAAGACAGCCTGATGCTGCGCCGTGACGAGATCACGCTGCGGGGCCACGGCTGGATCACGTTCTCGCCGCCCGGCGACGCCGGCCAGGAAGCGATCGAGTTCTTTGTCGAGGAAGACTGAGGCGCGCCCCGCACAGCTGCACGGTGGCGTGGAAATTCTCCTTGACTTCAGTCGTTTCGTATCCCATCATGATTTCCATCGCATGCGATCTAATCTATTGCGACAGATCAGCGGAAGCGCTGCTTATTTTTTACCGATATATATCGTATGCGATTTAATCTAATGCGATATAAAACCGACACCCTGACCCAAAGGAACCCCACCATGAGCAAGATCGACAAAGTCCTGGCCACCGGCAAGACCTACACCACCCTCAGCGCCGCCGGCAACACGCCCCGCGGACATGACGGCACCGTCGACATGCGGCTGTCGTCGCCCGGCAGCGAAGCCAACCCCACGCACGTCTTCGACGGCAGCGATGCGCACCCCACCGCCGAGCGGCTGTTCGCGGCTGCGTGGTCGGCGTGCTACATCAGCGCGGTGGGCCTTGCGGCCAAGACGCACAAGCTGACGCTGCCATCCGGCCTTGCCGTCGAGATCGAGGTGGACCTGGGCCAGACCGGCCGCGAGTACCTGCTGCAGGCCCGCCTGAACGTGCGCATGCCCGGCGTGCCGCACGACGTGGCGACGGCGGTGGCGCATGCCGCCGATGAAATCTGCCCGTACTCCAAGGCCACGCGCGGCAACATCGACGTGGTGCTGAACGTCATCACCGGCTGACGCAGGCGCGCCGGCCCGGTCCGTGCCGACCACGGCGCGGACCGCGGGCCATGGGTCGCAAACGTTTATCGCACCACCGATGCAATCGCATACGACCTATAATTTCGCACATCGCCATCCAGACACGGGAGCCAGCCCATGAAAGCCACCGACAAGGCCGCCGACAAGGCCGCCGCCGCGGACCCCAAGCTGTCCGATTTCCTGTGCTTCGCCGTCTATTCCGCCAACCTGGCGTTCGGCAAGGCGTACAAGCCCATCCTCGAACAGCTGGGCCTGACCTACACGCAATACATCACCATCGTGGCGTTGTGGGAGGAGGACAACCAGACCGTGGGCAGCCTGGGCGAAAAGCTCTTCCTTGAATCGAACACGCTGACGCCGATCCTGAAGAAGCTGGAAGCCATGGGCTACGTCGAGCGGCAGCGCGATCCCGAGGACGAGCGCCAGGTGCGGGTCAGCCTGACCCGCAGCGGCCGGCGCCTGCGCGAAAAGCGCCTCGAAGGCAGCCTGGCCGATGCCACCGGCCTGGCGCCGGACGAGTTCGCCCGCCTGCAGAAAGCGGTCGCGACGTTGCGCAACAACCTGATCCGGTCGGTCAGGCCCGGCGGCTGAAGGCGCGCCGGCCACCGCCCTGCCATCCCTGCCCTATCCTTCCAGGGAAAAACACCGGGCAAGGTGGCCCGCATGCGCATGCGCTAATGCTGTTCAGTTAACCACCGTCGTTCCCGCGGAGGCGGGAACCCAGTGACTTCAAAAGACGCTGGATTCCCGCCTCCGCGGGAATGACAATAGTGCTCGATACCTTATCTGAACGGCATTAGCCCGCATGCGCGCATTGATCTTTTGCTCCGTGCAGTTCCTGCTGGCGGTCACGTGGACCCTCTACGTGGCGTTCCTGCCGCAGCTGGCCACGCAGGCAGGCATCCCCCGCGCGCAGGTGGCGTGGATCCTGGTGATGGACCAGGTGATTTTCGTCGCCATGGACCTGGCGCTGGGCATCGCCGCCGACCGTGTCGCCAACGGCATGCGCCGGCTCGGCGGCTGGATCCTGGCGCTGTCGGTCATTTCCGCGCTGGCGTTCGTGCTGCTGCCGTCGGCTTCCTCGCCGGTGCTGCTGCTTGCCCTCACCGCGTTATGGGCGGCCACCTCTTCGGCCTTGCGCGCGCCGCCCATGGTGATCATCGCGCGGCGGCTGCAGGGGTCGGCTTCGTCGTTCCTGGTATTGGCGTCGCTGCTCGGCATCGGCCTGGCCGGCGCGGTGGCCCCGGTGCTGACGGCGCGGCTGCGCGAGGCTTCGCCGCTGATCCCCTTTGCCGCGGCCAGCGCGGCACTGGTGCTGGCCGTGGTCGCGCTGCGCTGGGTGGAATTGCCGCCGGCACCACAGCGTGGCGGGACGGAGCCGGTTGCCGGCGCCGGCCCGCGCCGCCTGTGGCTGCTGTTCGTGGCGGTCTGGCTGCTCGCACTGGGCTTCCAGGTCCACACCGCGATCAATTCGGGACCGGCCTACCTGCGCTTCGTTGCCAGCACCGAGCTGGTGCGGGTGATGCCGGCGTTCTGGATCGGCTTCGCCCTGTGCGTGCTGCTGCCCGAGACGCCATGGCTGCGGCGCTTTCCCGCCTGCGTGCTGCTGCTCGCCGCGTCGGTGCTGGGCACACTGGCGTTGTCCGGCTTCACTGCGGCCGCCTCGCTGCAGGCGGTACTGGCCGCGCAATGCCTGGCCGGCGGCATGTGGGGCATCATGTTCGGCGCGGCGGCCAATGCCGCGCTCGATGCCGGGCACGTGGGCCGTGAAGGCAGGTGCACCGGGCTGGTGTTTGCCGTGCTTGCCATCGCCGCTTTCCTGCGCATTGCGATGGTAGCGTCCGGCGCCGCCAAGGGCGCGCTGCTGGCCGGCCTGATGCCGTGGGTGCCGGCGCTGGCGTGGAGCGCAGGGGCGCTGCTGCTGGCGCTCTTTGTCGCGGCAAACCTGGCCTATCTCGCCGCCAGCGCTCACACTTTGCGCCGGCAGGCACGCTCCGGGTAGCACGAGCAGCGGATCGCGCTTGCTACCCCGCCTGCTTGCGGAACGCCCAGCGCCCCGCCAGCACGGTGAAGCTGGCCACCAGCGCCACCAGTACCCAGAAACCGTGCGGGTGCCCGGCCAGCGGGATGCCGCCCACGTTCATGCCGAAGAAGCCGGCGACGATATTGATCGGCAGCGCCAGCACGGTCACCAGCGTCAGCGTGAACAGCGTGCGGTTGGTCTGCTCGTTGAGCTTGGCGGCGATCTCTTCCTGCAGCAGCTTGATGCGTTCGACCAGCGCGGCCAGGTCGTTGAGCACCAGCGAGAACTCTTCGGTCGATTCGCGCAGCTCCTGCAGGTCGGATTCCTGCAGCCACGCCGGCGGCCGGTTCAGCAGCCGGAACAGCGCCCCCGGCTCGGGCGCCAGCAGCCGTTGCAGCCGCACCAGCCCGCGCCGCATCGCGCCCAGGTCGGCCCGGTTGCCGTGCAGGCGCTGCGACAGCAACTGGTCCTCGATCTGGTCGACGGTCACGCCGGTCTCACGCACGATCTGCACCAGCACGTCGGCCTGGTCGCGCAGCAGGTGCACCATCAGGTCCAGCGGCGAGCGGAACGCCTCGTCGTGCCGCACCGCCTCGCGCAGCCGGTCCACCGAGCGCAGCGGCCGCGCCCGGGCCGTGACCAGCAGGCGGTGGTCGGCGTGGGCCCACATGGTCGAAATGTCCGTCGACGTGACGCCGAAGTTATAGATCACGTCGTTGACCACGGCCAGCAAGGCGGCGTCCTGCCGCTCGATCCGGGTCGAGCGCGAGCCCTGGCGCAGCGCTTCGAAGAACTCGTGCGGCAACCCCAGGTGCGCTTTCATCCAGCGTTCGCAGGCGCTGTGCGACAGGTTGAAATGCAGCCAGAGGAAGGGGCGGAAGGGTCGCTCATGCGCGGCCTCCGGCTGCGCCTGCTGCAGCCACGCCGCCGCGCCCCGCGAATCGATCTCGCGCACGGCCCCGCCGGGCGCGAACAGGAAACCGCTGACCAGGCCGACCGGGTCCGATCCATAGCCCGCCTCGACAATGCCCGCTTGCATGCCTGCTCCCTTCATATGGAATTTGCCTCGCGCGACGCTATCACGCCGCGATGACAGTGTCGGGAAACGAAGGTGCGGGCGCGTGGCGTGGCTGGTCAGAGCATGGACTTGCCCTGTGCCAGGATCTTGTCGCAGACCTGCCTGGTGACTTCAGCCTTCAGGCTGCTGCCGCTCAGGTCGAGCTTGTTGCCGCCGCTGGTGGACAGGATGCCACGCGAGCCATCGGTGTAGCCGCTGTCCTGGGTCCCGCCGGACACCGAGCCGAGCAGCTTGTCCTTCACCGCCGATGTGGCGGCATCGGCGTTCAGGTAGTTGTTCTTCATGCAGAACTCGATCACGCCGGCGGCGTTGCCGGCCGTGCCGGACGTAAGCGATGACGGCGACAGCCCCAGGCCGCTTAGCGCACCGGCAGCGCCCTGGGTAGAGCCGGTGCTGCCGCCGCCCAGGGGCGACGATTTCAGCATGTCGCCGAGCTGCGCATTGGCGATGCCGGACAGGACAAGCAGTGACGCGGGGACTGCAAGCCACGCGGTGCGGCGCACGGTGGCGGCAACGGAGAAGACGGCCATGGGAGGACTCCTTGAGCGGTCATGCCGTGGATGGCCGCACCACTATAGCGCGGGTGGTCCCGGGTCTGATCTGCACGTTTTTGATTTATGGCGCCGCGGTTTCCCGGCTTGCGCCGGGTCAGCGCTGGCCGGCGTCGAAGGCCTTCAGCCAGACATCATGGCCCGGCGGATACACCGCATCGAAATGCTCGCGCAGCGCGGCGATCTCCTGCACGATCGCGAACGAAAAGCCCTGACGGCCGCCGCGGTCGTCGAACTGCAGGCCGTTCAGGTAATCCCGGCACCCGACCGCATCGAACCACCTGGCGGCGATGGTGTTGACGATCCGCGGGAAGGCCCGCCCGAGCTCCACCGGACGGACGGCTTCAGGCAACTCGGCCATCCAGCGGATGGACTCGCGGCGCAGCGTCAGGTCGTCGTCGGTGGCGGTCTTGCGGTGGAAGGCTGGGTCTTGCGTCAAGGGAGTCTCCGGGTGCAGCCGGGAGGATAGCCGATTGTGGCCGGACCATGCCAGGTCCGGCCAGCCGGGCTTCCCCGGGGTTGCACGCCCGCCAGGCTCAGGCCGCGGCTCGGCGTGCCGTCCCGCGATACTGCGCCAGCAGGGCTTCGCGGCGCTCGGCCGCAGCCTGCATGCCGGCTTCCTTGACATGGCCGTAGCCGCGGATGTCGTCGGGCAATGCGGCCAGCGCCAGCGCGGTGTCGAGCTTGTCGGCGCCCAGCGAGGCGGCGAACTCGTCGACCATGGCCAGGTAGTCGGCCACCAGCGCGCGCTCGGCGCGGCGCTCCGCGGTCTTGCCGAACACATCGAACGCGGTGCCGCGCAGGCCCTTCAGGCGGGCCAGCAGGCGGAAGGCTGTCAGGGTGCGCGGGCCGAAGCGGCGCTTCACCGGATGGCCCTTGCTGTCAGTCTTGCCCGCATTCCCCAGCGTGGGCGGGGCCAGCCAGAAATTGAGCTGGTAGTCGCGGCCGGGCTCGCCTTCGAACTGCGCGCGCAGCTTGTCGAGGAACGCCGGATCGGCGTACAGGCGCGCCACCTCGTACTCGTCCTTGTACGCCATCAGCTTGGCCAGGTTGCGCGCCACCGCTTCGGTCAGCGGCAGCTTGCGGTCGGCGCCCAGCTTCTGCTCGGCGGCGCGGATGCGCTCGACGGCTTCACGGTAGCGCTGCGCGTACGCGGCGTTCTGGTAGTCCGTCAGCATCGCCTCGCGCTTGCGGATCAGCGTGTCGAGCGTCTGCGGCAACGCCACCACGTGGGCCGTCTGCGCCGGCGCATCCGGCAGCAGCGCCTTGACCGCGGCCTCGCCGTGGTGCGCGAGATACCGGCCCCATTCGAACGCCTGCCGGTTCTTGTCGACCGACACGCCATTGAGCTCGATCGCGCGCAGCAGGCTGGCATGCTGCAGCGGGATCCAGCCCTTCTGCCAGGCAAAGCCGAGCAGCAGCGGGTTGGAGTAGATGGCATCCGCCAGCAGCGTGACGGCCCAGGCGCTGGCATCGATAAAGGCGCTGGCCTCGCCCACGCTGTTGCGCAGGTCCTGCTCGGCGCTGGCGCCGGGGAATCTCCACTTCGGGTTCTTGATGAACTCGGCGGTCGGGGTGTTGGCGCTGTTGACCACCGCAGCGGTCACGCCGTGCCGGGTCTTGGACAGCACCTCGGCCGAGGCCGAGACGATGGCGTCGCCGCCGATCACCAGCCGCGCGTCGCCGGTGGCGATACGCGTGGCATGCAGGTCGTGCGGCGCCGGGGCGATCTGCACGTGGCTGATCACCGCTCCGCCCTTCTGCGCCAGGCCCGCCATGTCGAGCACGGTGACGCCCTTGCGTTCCAGGTGCGCGGCCATGCCGAGCAGGCCGCCGATGGTCACCACGCCGGTGCCGCCCACGCCCGTCACCAGCACGCCGTACGGCCGTTCCAGTGCCGGCAGCGCAGGCATCGGCAGCGCCTCGAAATCGGCGCCGGCGCCCTTGCCGCCCGCCGCCGCCGGCTTGCGCACCTGCGCGCCCTCGGCGGTGACAAAGCTGGGGCAGAAGCCGTTGACGCAGGAGAAATCCTTGTTGCACGACGACTGGTTGATGCGGCGCTTGGTGCCCAGCTCGGTCTCCAGCGGTTCCACCGACAGGCAGTTGGACTTGGCCGAGCAGTCGCCGCAGCCTTCGCACACCGCGTCGTTGATAAAGGCGCGTTTGGCCGGATCGGGATACGTGCCGCGCTTGCGGCGGCGGCGCTTCTCGGTGGCGCAGGTCTGGTCGTAGATCAGGATGGTGACGCCCTCGGTGTCGCGCAGCTCCAGCTGCACGGCATCGAGCTGGTCGCGATGGAACACCGTCACGCCGGACGGCAGCATGCCGCCGTCGCCGTACTTCTGCGGCTCGTCGGTGACGACGACCAGCTTCTTCGCGCCCTCGGCCAGCACCTGGTGGGCGATCTGCGGCACCGTCAGCACGCCGTCGATGGGCTGGCCGCCGGTCATCGCCACCGCGTCGTTGAACAGGATCTTGTAGGTAATGTTGGCCTTGGCCGCGATCGAGGCGCGGATCGCCAGCAGCCCCGAGTGGAAGTACGTGCCGTCGCCCAGGTTGGCGAACACGTGCTTGTCGCCGGTGAAATGCATCTGGCCGGTCCACGCCACCCCTTCGCCGCCCATCTGGCTGAAGGTGTCGGTATTGCGGTCCATCCACAACGTCATGTAGTGGCAGCCGATGCCGGCCAGCGCGCGCGAGCCTTCCGGCACGCGCGTGGAGGTGTTGTGCGGGCAGCCCGAGCAGAACCAGGGCTTGCGCTCGGCCGAGATGCGCGGCTGCGCGGCCTCGCGCTCCTTGGCCTCGATCACGGCGACGCGCGCGGCGATGCGGGCGCGCACGGCTTCCGGCAGGTCGAAGCGCTCCAGCCGCCGGGCGATGGCCTTGGCGATCAGCGCCGGCGACAGCTCGTAGTGCGCCGGCAGCAGCCAGTTGCCGCGCGGCACCGACCATTCGCCGCCGTCGTTGCCGCGCTGGTCGAACTTGCCGAACACCTTGGGCCGCACGTCCTCGCGCCAGTTGTACAGCTCTTCCTTGAGCGCGTATTCCAGGATCTGGCGCTTCTCTTCCACCACCAGGATCTCTTCCAGGCCGGTGGCGAATTCACGCGCGCCATGCGCTTCAAGCGGCCACACGCAGCCCACCTTGTAGACGCGGATGCCGATGCGGGCGCAGGTCTCGTCGTCGAGGCCGAGGTCGGCCAGCGCCTGGCGCACGTCCAGGTAAGCCTTGCCGGCGGTCATGATGCCGAAGCGCGCGTTGGGCGAATCGAGCACCACGCGGTTCAGGCGGTTGGCGCGGACATAGGCCAGCGCCGCATACCACTTGTGGTCGAGCAGGCGCGCTTCCTGTTCCAGCGGGGTATCGGGCCAGCGGATATTGAGGCCGCCGGCCGGCATGGCAAAGTCTTGCGGCAGCACCACCTGCACGCGGTCGGGGTCGATCTCGACCGAGGCGGTCGACTCGACCACGTCGGTGACGCACTTCATCGACACCCACAGGCCGGAATAGCGGCTCATGGCCCAGCCGTGCAGGCCGTAGTCGAGATATTCCTGCACGTTGGCCGGATACAGCACCGGGATGCCGGCGGCCTGCAGCACGTGCTCGGACTGGTGCGCGACGGTGGAGGACTTGGCGGCATGGTCGTCGCCGGCCAGCAGCAGCACGCCGCCATGGCGCGACGAGCCGGCCGAATTGGCGTGCTTGAGCACGTCGATGGACCGGTCCACGCCCGGGCCCTTGCCATACCACATCGAGAACACGCCATCGCGCGAGGCGTTGGGGAACAGGTTGACCTGCTGCGACCCCCACACCGCGGTGGCGGCAAGGTCTTCGTTGACGCCGGGCTGGAACACAACGTCGTTGTCCGCCAGGTGTTTCTTGGCCTTCCACAGCGCCTGGTCGACGCCGCCCAGCGGCGAGCCGCGGTAGCCGGAGATAAAGCCGGCCGTGTTCAGGCCGGCGGCGCGGTCGCGCGCCTTCTGCAGCATCGGCAGCCGGACCAGCGCCTGGACGCCGCTCATGTAGACGCGGCCTTTGTCCAGGGTGTACTTGTCGTCCAGGCTGGCGCTGGCCAGGGTGTCGAGCAGGGTGTGGGGTAGCGGTGCGTTCACGATGTCTCCGTGCCTATTCTGGTGTCCGGAGCAGTGTAGGAAGGCCGCTGGTTATCGTAAAATCAAGAATTCCAACACCTGATATCTGCAAAACGGATACCCCCGGAGACATTCATGGCCAAGGCGCGCGAGAACTCGGAGAGACTTGCCAAGGAAATCACATTGCGGCAGTTCCGCTACTTTGTCGCGGCGGCGGAAACCGGGCAGTTCTCGATGGCGGCCACCGCCGAGCACGTGTCGCAGTCAGCGGTGACCAACGCCGTGCTGGCGCTCGAGCAGCGGCTGGCCGTGCGGCTGTTCGAGCGGCGCCCGCACGGCGTGACGCTGACGGCGGAAGGCCACCTGTTCTACCAGCATGCGCGCCAGATCCTCGATTCGGTCGAGGATGCGCTGCGCGAGCCACGCTTCCAGGTGCACGGCCTGCAAGGCAGCGTGCGCCTGGCCGCCTCCTATACCGTGCTCGGCTACTTCCTGCCGGGCCTGCTGGCGCGCTTCCGCACCAACTACCCGGATATCGAGCTGGACCTGCTCGACATGGACCGCCCGGACATCGAGCGCGCCGTGCTGGCGGGCGAGATCGAACTGGGCATCGCGCTGCTGTCCAACCTGGAGCGGCCCCAGCGCTTCAAGCGCCACACGCTGATGCGCTCGCGCCGCCAGCTGTGGACCTCGGCCAGCCATCCGCTGCTGGAGGTCGAGCGGCCGTCGCTGCGCGACATCGCGGCCTACCCGTACATCCTGATCACGGTCGACGAGGCCGAGGAATCGACCATGCGCTACTGGCGCAGCCTGCGGCTCGCGCCCAATATCGCCTTCCGCACCGGGTCGATGGAGGCACTGCGCGGGCTGGTCGCGCACGGCTTCGGCGTCACCGTGCTGTCCGACATGGTGTACCGTCCGTGGTCGCTGGAAGGCAAGCAGATCGAAGCCCGGCCCATCGCCAACGCGGTGCCGGACATGGAGGTCGGGATGCTGTGGCAGCCGGGGCGCAAGCTGGGCAAGCCGGCCGATGCGCTGCGGGAGTTCCTGATCCACGCGTGCGGCAGCTGATGCCATCGCGCGCTGCACGAAGGGGCTTCATAGCCCCCTCGTACTCTCGGCATAGACGCCCTACTTCACCGGCGTCAGGATCGGCGCCCCCTTGTTCTTCAGCAGCATCACCAGGAACTTCGCCGGCTGGGTGTTGCTGGCGTTGCGTCCCACCGAGTGGATATCGTCAGGGCCTTCGTGCCAGGTCTGGCCGGGGGTCAGCGTGACTTCCTTGCCGCCCCTGACGCCCATCACGATGGTCCCTTCCAGCACATAGATGAATCCATGCGCATCGTGGCGATGTATCGGATCGGCACCGCCGGGCGGATATTCCACCATGATGATCTGCACCTCCTTGCCCGGGTATTGCGGCAAGGGCTCCGTCGTCAGCAGCGTGACCTTGGCTTCCGGGGGTGCCGCCACCGCCGGCTGCAGGGCCAGCAGTCCGCTGAGCACCAGCGCGGCGATGCCGTATTGTCTGGCGCGTTTCATGATGGCTATTCCAGGTTGGCCTTGTCGAGGCCGTAGGCTTTGTCGGATGATCCCGGCACGGTACGGAAGGCCACGTTCACGCGGTTCCAGCCGTTGATGGACATGACCAGGAAGGTCAGGTCGGACAGTTCCTTCTCGGAAAGGTGTGCGCGCACGCGCTCATAGATGTCGTCGGGCACCCCGTGCGGCGGCAGGTTGGTCAGCACCTCGGTCCATGCCAGCGCTGCGCGTTCGCGCGGCTGGAACAGCGTCGATTCGCGCCAGATCGCGACATGGTGCAGGCGCAGCTCGCGCTCGCCGTGAATGCGGGCCTGCTTGATGTGCATGTCGAGGCAGAAGCCGCAGCCGTTGAGCTGCGAGGCACGGATCTCGACCAGGTCGCGGATCGACGCCTCGATCGCGCTGTTGTCGAGCAGCGTGCTGAATTCCAGGTACTTCTTGAACAGCTCGGGGGATTGCTTGATGTAGTTGATGCGTTGCGTCATGGTATCTCCTGCTGGATTGAGATTGAAGTTGCGGTGCCCCGGGGTGGCACCGTTCGCGGCGCGGCGCCGCCTGCAACAAAGCGTAGTGGGCCGGCGGCGCCGGCGCCAGTTCATGCCACTGGGACCGACTCAGGCCGGCACCGCGGCCGCCTCGCGCTCGGCATGGAGCGCGCGTGCGACACTGGTCACCCTGCGGCCCTGGAAGCGGGCGACCGCCAGGTGATCGTCATCCGGCAGGTCGGCGTCGCGGTTCGACACGTGGGTCGCACCGTAGGGCGTGCCGGCCTTGAACATCACCGCATCGGCATAGCCAAGCGGCACGATGATCAGCCCCAGGTGCGCCATCGGCGTGTAGATCGACAGCAGCGTCGATTCGTTGCCGCCATGTTTCGAAGAGGCCGAGCCGAACACGGAGCCGACCTTGCCGTTCAGCTTGCCCTGGAACCACAGGCCGCCGAGGCCATCGATATAGGCCTTCAGCTCGGTGGCGATCGAGCCGAAGCGCGTCGGCGTGCCGAACACGATGGCATCGGCCCATTCGGCGTCCGCGGGCGTCGGCGCTTCGTAGCGCGCATTCATCGCGGCGGCGTTCTCGAGCCAGCCCGGCGCCTGGCGCATGACTTCCGGGCCGACGACTTCACGGGCGCGGCGCAGCCGCACTTCGGCGCCAAGCTCCATGGCGCCCTCGGCGACGGCCCTGGCCAGCAGCTCCGTGTTGCGGTTGCGGGAATAAAAGGCGATCAGGACCTTAGGTTTGGACATCGTCATTCTGGGTTGGTGGAAGTAAAAGGGCGTCAGACGGCGATCGGCTCGAGCCGGCCGAGCAGTTCGTCCTTGCGCTCGCGCAGCCAGGGCGGCAGCTGGAACTCCTCGCCGAAGTGACCGGGCTCCTCGTCGATCGCGAAGCCGATGTCGGTCGTCGCCGCTTCGAAGATCACGCCGCCGGGCATCTTGAAATACATGGAGCGGAAGTAGTTGCGGTTGACCGACTCGGAGATGTCGATATAGCCCATGGCCATGAAGCGGTCCTTCAGCACCATCTGCTGCGCCACGCTGTCGACGGCAAACGCGACATGGTGGATCGTGCCCTCGCCATAGATGGACGATCCCTGCAGGCGCTCGGGCTCATGCAGGAACTCCACCACCATGCCCGGGCCGCCGGTGTGGGTCTCGAAGCGATGGTAGGGGCCGGACGTGCCGACATGGCGGAATTCCAGCGCCTCGGTCATGAACAGGATCGATTCCGCCACTTCGCGCAGCGACAGCGTGATGCTGTGCACGCCGCGGATGGCCACGTCGGCCGGAATTCCGGCGGATGTGCATGGCGGGCGCGCGTCGTGATCGGTTTCCACCAGGTCGAACTCGATGCCGCAGGGGTGACAGAAGCGCTGGCGGCGTTCGCCGAAGCGTTCAGTCATGTCCGGTTCGTAAGCCACGCTCCTGGCCGCGAAGCGTTCGCGCCAGAACTCCAGCGCGCCGCGCGGCACGGAGTAGTTGATCACGCGCACCTGGCCCGAGCCGGGGCGTGCCTTGACGCCCTTCTGCCGGAACGGGAACGACGTCACCAGCGTGCCGGGGTCTCCGCCGGCGTTGCCGTAGTAGAGGTGGTAGATCGGGTCCTCGCCGTCAAGCAGCACGGTTTTCTTGACGAGGCTCTGCCCCAGCAGGCTGACGTAGAAATCCACGTCTTCCTGCGCGCCGCTGACCCCCGCGGTCAGGTGATGAAATCCTTTGATCATCGACATCTGTCTCTCCCACTTGAAGTTGAACCATGCGAATAGCAATGCGGCACGGTACCGCTGCCGGCGGCACTCATGCGCCGACGACCGAAACGAACTCTTCCAGCTCCAGCTTGCGCAGCTGCATCCGGTTCTCCGGCAGGCTGTCGTCGGCATAGCCGAGCGACATGCCCGCCACCACCAGCTCGCTGTCCGGAATGGCAAGGTGTTCGCGCAGCACCGCGTACTGCAGCGACCAGATCTGCTGCGGGCACGTGTCCAGCCCCCGGGCGCGGGCGGCCAGCATGATGTTCTGCAGGAAGCAGCCGTAGCAGATGAAACTGGCGCGCTCGAGGCGTCGGTCCATGGTAAAGATCAGGCCGACCGGCGCATCGAAGAAGCGGAACTGGCGCTCGACGTCGCGCCGGCGCCCGGCCTTGTCGTTGCGCGGCACGCCCTGCGCATCGCCGAGCTGGCCGCGGAACGTGTCGAAGCGCGCCGAATAGGGTTCGTGCAGCGGCTTGGGGAAGAACGGGTATTCCGGCTCCAGGTTCCCGGGGTCGGCCCGGTACGCATCCACCGCGGCGTCGACGAGCCGCTCGCGCGCGTCGCCGACGACGATGTGGCAGCGCCACGGCTGCGTATTGCTGGAACTCGGCGCGTAGCGCGCCACGGAAAGGATCTCGCGCACGGTATCGAGCGGCACCGCGCGGTCGAGAAAGCCGCGCTTGGTCTGGCGCCCGCGGATCAGCGCATCGACTACACCTGCAACATCCATGTTCGTGTCTCCTCGTATCGTGGAACGCAGCTTAGTTGCTCCCACCCGGTTGAGCAGGCCCCCGCGCTTGTACGCAATGTCCAAGGCCGCCGAACGATCGCGCCACGGCGGCACCCAGTGGCGCCGCACCATGGCAAAGCGCGAACCCAGGCAGTACCATGCGAGCGAACGCAGACACCCTCCCAGCCAAGCCGATGCTCGACCTGAAAGATGTCTATTACTTCGTGCACGTGGTCGATCGCGGCGGCTTCACGGCCGCCGGCGACAGCCTGCGGCTGCCCAAGTCGACGCTGAGTCACAGGGTCAAGGAGCTGGAGGCATCGCTCGGCGTGAGGCTGATCAATCGCACTTCGCGCCAGTTCGGCGTGACCGACGTGGGCGCCGAGTTCTACCAGTACGCGGTCTCCCTGCTGCAGAGCGCCGAGGTCGCCGAGCAGGCGATGCGCCAGCGCATGGCGGAGCCGAGCGGGATCATCCGCGTCACGGTCGCGGTGGAGGTCGCGCAGTTCGCGCTGCGCAATATCCTGCCGGCGTTCCTGGGCAGGCATCCCAAGGTCGGTTTCGTGGAAGTCGCCACCGACCGGCTCGTCGACATCGTCGGCGAAGGCTTCGACCTTGCGATTCGCGGGCATACCGGCCCGCTGCAGGATTCCAACCTGGTGCAGCGGCCGCTGGCGCGGGCGCCCTGGTGCCTGTTCGCGGGCGCGGGCTACCTGGAACGGATGCCGCCGCTGGAGCAGCCCGAGCAGCTGGCATCGCACACGATCATCTCGATGGTGCGCAAGGGGCCGCTGCAGTGGCAGCTGCAAGGCCCCGGCGACCGCGTCGTCACGCTGCCGGTCGAGCCGCGCTTCCAGAGCAACAGCATGATGTCGCTGAAGGAAGCGGCCTGCGCCAATATCGGCGTGGCGGCATTGCCCGGCTATATCTGCCGGGAGGAATTGCAGGCCGGCGTGCTGCGGCAGGTGCTGCCGGGCTGGATCGCCGCGGACGCGCGCATCTCGGCGCTGATTCCGTACCGGACCGGGCTGCTGCCGGCGGTGCGGTCGCTGGTCGATTTCCTGGCTGCGGAGTTTCCGCGGATCACGGCGTTCGATCCTTCCTGAGCGGGGCGTTTCGACGGCCATCTCCGGCGTTCGGGATTCCCGGACGCTGCGTTCGCCCGCGGCCGGCTTTCAACCCCGGGCCGTTCCACTATCGTTTCCATCCAGAGACCAGCCGCTCGCGCTGTCATCCTGGAGGAGACTGATGAACCAGTTGAACTGCCTGCCACAAGACGCGGTCTTGTGGGGCCACGACATCCTGCCGGCGGCCGCCGCATCGCTCGGCAAGCACGCCATCCGGCGCCCGCTGACCTTTACCGTCGAGCCCTTGCTCGGCTTCCACGCGCAGCACCTGCAGCCGCATGTGCAGGGCGCCGCCGGCATCTTCACCGACCTGCCGCCGCATGCGCCGGATACCGGCGTGCGCCGCGCGCTGGACGCCTGTGTCCGGGCCGGAGCGGATTCGATCATCGCGCTGGGCGGCGGCTCGGTCCTCGACGCGGCCAAGGCGGTTTCGCACCTGCACCACCGGCAGACCGGGCGCTACCTGCCCATCGCGGCGTTTCCGACGACGTTGTCGGGGTCCGAGTTCTCGCACTATTTCGGCGTGACCGAGACCTCGGGGCCCAAGCCGTTCAAGCGCAGCCACGCCGTGCGCGAAACGGTGCCGAAGGTGGTGGCCCTCGACCCGCTGCTGCTGCGCCATACCCCGCGCGAACTGCTGCTGTCCTCGGCCATCAAGGGCATCGACCATGCCGTGGAAGGGATGCGGCGGATCGATGCCGACCATCCGCACGCGATGCTGGCGGCCGCCGGCGTGGCGCGGTTCTTTTCGGTGCTGGAGAAGTGGCCGGGCCAGCTCGATACCGCGCAGGCGCTCGCCACGGGACGCATCACGGCCGACGACCTGCTGCAACTGCAGCTTGCTGCGTGGCAGAGCTATTTCTTCCCCGCATCGGTGGTCTATGGCCTCAGCCACCGCATCGGGCATATCCTCGGCGGCACCTTCGGGCTGCCGCACAGTGTGACCTCGTGCATCACCCTGGCACCGGTGCTGCGCGCCTGCGGCGCGCGCTATGGCGACAAGCTGCGGATCTTCTGCGCCGGCCGCGCAGGCCACGACGCTGCGGCAATGCTGGCCGACAGGATCGCGCGGTCAGTCACGCAACTGGGCCTGCCTGACCGGTTGCGCACGCTCGGCTTCGACCGCGCGCAACTGGCGCAAGTCGCCGCCCTGCTGCGGCAGCACTACCCCGATGAGGTTGGCGACCTCGGCGACGGCCATGACGCCGCGCTCGATGCCTTGCTGGAGAGCCTGTGGTGAAGACACCGGAACATCGCACCACGCTCGCCCGCGGTCCGGGCTTGCGCGACACGCTGGCGGCGCTCCGCCAGGGCGGCACGACGGCCCATGCGGAGATCAAGCAAGCCCTGGTTCGCGCCGAAGCGTGCAAGAGCGGCTTCCATGCCTTTTCGGTCATCGACTGGGAGCGCGCGCTCAAGGCCGCGGCCGACAGCGACCGCCGCTACGCGGCAGGCCAGCCACGGCCGCTGGAAGGACTGCCCATTGCGGTCAAGGACCTGATCGACACCCGCGGCATCGAGACCCGCTACGGCTCCGCGGCATACCTGGGCCACGTGCCCGCCGCCGATGCCGAGGTCGTGCAGACCCTCGTGGAACGCGGCGCGATCGTGGTCGGCAAGACCACCACGCATGAGTTCGCGTGGGGCGTCACCACGTCGAGCGCAGCCTTCGGCGACACCATGAACCCGCTGGACACACACAGGATCCCGGGCGGCTCCAGCGGCGGTACCGCCGCGGCAATCGCCGGCGGCGCGGTGGCGGCCGGGCTTGGCACCGATACCGGCGGCTCGGTCAGGATTCCGGCTGCGCTCTGCGGCGTGGCGGGTTTCAAGCCGACGCTGGGTGCGCTGCCGACGCGCGGGATCTTCCCGCTGGCGCCCACGCTGGACCATCCGGGCATCCTGGGCCGGGGCGTGGACGACATCATCGTGCTGGCGGAGGCCTTCGGCATCGCCATCCCCGACAGCGATGCGTGGCTGTCGGCACGGCTCGGCGTCCTGGCGGGCATTGCGCCGGTGCCGCCCGAGGCGGCGGTCGCGGCCGCGTTCGACGACGCCATCGCCCGGCTCGGCAACGTGCTCACCTGCGAGGCGCTGCACGCCGACGACCTGTTCGACGGCGCCTGCGAAGCCTTCGCCGGCATCGTACTGGCCGAAGCCGCCATGGAGCACTTCCGCAGGAACGACGCGGCGCGCATTGCCGCGTGCTACAGCGCGGAAACGCAGGGCCGCCTGGCCCTGGCCGGCGACCTGGTGATGCGCGACTATGCCAAGGCCCAGCAAATCCGCCACCGGCTGGTCCGCGCGCTGCGGGCGTTGCTGTCGACCGTGGATTACCTGGTCTTGCCGACCTGCCCATGCCTGGCACCGCCGCACGGCACCGACTCGATCGCGATCGGTCGCTGGTCCGGCACGGTGCGCCAGGCCCTGATGGGCTATACGGCCCCTTTCAACCTTGCCGGCTTTCCCGCCATCTCCATCCCGCTGCCCGCCCGCGACGGCGCGCTGCCCGCCGCCATGCAGGTCGTCGCCCGCCCCGGCGACGACGGCGCCCTGCTGAAGATTGCACTGGAAATCGAACGCCTGTTGCAGACCTCATCCAGCCCGGACCACCCGAACCTTGCCGGAAGCGCATTGCCATCCCGGAGGAGCACGACATGAATCCCACACCAGCCGCCGCACTTGCCACATCCGCCACATCCGCCACATCCGCCACATCCGCCACATCCGCCACATCCGACCATGGCGCAGCCGGACACACCCCCTACAGCGCCTGGCTGCAGACCGACGCACTGCACAGCCTGCAACGCCCCGTCAGCGACCATCCCGGCGAATACGGCTTCATCATTGCCGCGCAGGTCTCGGAGCTGTACTGGATGCTGATCATCCGCGATCTCCAGGCGGCACAGGGCCACCTGCGCGCCGCAGACCTCGGCGCGGCGCTGGGCGCGCTGCAGCGCGCGATCGCCCACCACGTGCCGCTCAACGCCACCTGGCGATCCATCGCGTGGATGACGCCAAACGACCTGCTGGCGATCCTGTCGCGTGTCGGCGAGGCGCACGGCAAGGACACCGCGCTGCAGGGCTGGACCTACCGGCACATGGTCTACCTGCTCGGCATCAAGCAGCGCGAGCACCTGCAGCACTTTGTCCCGCAACCCGGACGCTGGGCCATGCTGAACGACGCGCTGTCCGCGCCAAGCCTTTATGACGACGTACTGGCCTACCTGTCGCGGGCGGGCCTGGCCATCCCCGGCGCGCTGCTGGACCGGGACCTGGCCGAGCCCTATGTGCCGCACCGGCAGGTCGAGCAAGCCTGGCGCGACATCTACGCCAATCCCGGGGGCAACGCCGGGCTGGTGCGGCTTGGCGAAACGCTGGCCGACCTGGCGGAAGCGTTCACGGACTGGAAGTACCGCCACCTGATGGCCACCCGCCGCACTTTCGGCACGCGGCCGGCCTACTTCGGCACGGAGGGCATCGCGTGGCTGAAGCCGACACTGGACGAGCTGCCGTTCCCGGAACTGTGGTCGGCCCGCAGCGTGATCGGCGAGCCGCCGCCGGGCTGCCCGCACCACGCGCGCGGCTGAGCCATGCGCGCGCGATTCCAGGCTAGGACAGCCCGGCGCCCGCGCCTAGAATAGGCGTGACACCACGGCGCCCGGCACGGGCACCGGTGCCACTCCCGGATCCAGGTCCCGACAGACGGAGGCGCGCATCATGAAGCCAGAACCCTTTGTGGTAACGCCGGACAAGTATGCGCGCGCACTCAACGTGGTCGGAGAGAAGATCACGGTACTCGCCTCCAACACTGCCACACAGGGTTACGAGGTGTTCCTGCAGCAGGGCGACGAAGGCACCGGCCCGCCGCCGCATTGCCACGACTGGGACGAATCGTTCTTCGTGACGCGAGGAACGATCGAGATCGGCTATGGCGGGCAGGCGCTCCAGGCGGCCGCCGGCACCTTTGTCCACGTGCCGGCGGGCACGGTACATTACTTCCGTTTCGGTGCCGGGGGCGGAGAAATGATTTCGGTCACCAGCCACAACGGCAACGCGTCGCGCCTGTTCACGCAGCTGGACGAGGAAATCCCGCCCGGCCCGCCGGACTTCGACAAACTGCTGGCCGTGGCGCAGGCGTGCGGCGTCACCGTGCCGCCCCCGGAGCGCTGAGGCCGCTGACCCTGCCGCGGCGTTGCAACGGCCTCGACCAGGCGCGATCGTGCCATCATCGCCGCAGGCATATGGTTCTGCGCACACCTTAGTTCCCCCGCCGCCGTGGCCCGGCTATGGTGGAAGCGTTCCCCCACGCATGCCGGTCGCCGGGGGCCGCAAGGAGGGTTATGGACCTGCTCGACTGGATCACCGCCGTGGCAACCGTGGTTCTGGTGTATGCCGCGTTGCGTCATCCGCTTTATCCGCCCGGCTGGGACCGGCGGGACGACGACCGCTCGTGACGCGCCCGTTGCGCGGCGGGCTGCGCTGGCGTCAGTCTCCATGTCGCCTGCAGCGCGGCCGCCGCGTGTCAGTGGTACGGCTCTTGCGGCGGGCCTCGTAACATCGGCCCGCCCAGGAGAATCGCCGTGCGCACACCCGCCAGTATTGCCAGACACCCGATTCATCCGATGCTGGTCGCCCTCCCCATCGGCCTGTGGATCCTGTCCTTTGAGAAGCAGCGGCGCTGCACGGCAGGCATGTAAATCTTGCACGGCGTGCAATCTTCCCGGCACAGCATGCGGCGGCGCAGGGGTTGCGGCGCGCTGGCGCTTGTCGCCGCGGCATTCGGCACGACCTGCGCGGCACAGGACCTCGATGAGGTGGAACGTCCGCTATGGGAAGCCGGCCTTGGCCTCGGCGGCATCACCCTGCCGCACTACCGCGGCTCGGACCAACGCGCCAGCCTGCTGTTGCCTGTGCCCTATGTCATCTACCGCGGGGAGCACCTGCGCGCCGACCGCAGTGGCGTGCGCGGCAAGCTGTTCGACAGCGACCGCCTCGAACTCAATGTCAGCCTGGGGCTTTCGCTGCCGGTGAAAAGCGGCGACGACGATGCGCGCCGCGGCATGCCCGACCTGAAGACCGCCGTGGAAATCGGCCCGTCGCTGAACCTGACGCTATGGCATTCCGACTCGGACCGCACCCGCCTCGACCTGCGGCTGCCGGTGCGGCTGGCGCTGACGGTGGAATCGCCGCCCCGCGCGATTGGCTGGATCTTCTCGCCAAACCTGCATCTCGACATCGCCAGCGTGGGCGGCCTCGCGGGCTGGAACCTGGGCCTCACGGGCGGGCCGCTGTTCGCCACGGCACGCTACAACCAGTACTTCTACGCCGTCGAGGCGCAGTTCGCGACCGCTGCGCGCCCGGCCTACGCCGCCCATGGCGGCTACGCCGGCAGCATGGCGATGGCAACGCTGTCGCGCCGCTTCCGCCATGTCTGGGTGGGTGCCTTCGTGCGCTACGACCGGTTGAACGGCGCCACCTTCGAGGACAGCCCGCTGGTCCGGCGCAAGAACGCGCTCGCGGCCGGCGTGGCGCTGGCCTGGATCTTCGGCGAATCGGCAACGCGGGTTCCCAGCCGGGAATAGCGCAACCGGGAATAGCGCAGCCGGGAACAGCGCGTGCGCGGCAGGCTCATTCCTCGCTGGTCCACTCCACATGGACGCCGAGGCTGCGCAGGTTCTCGACAAAGCGCGGATGCGCGCGCCGGATCGGCGTGGCGTTGCGGATTTCCGAGCGCCCTTCGATGCTTGCCGCAACCATGAACAGCGCGATCGCGACACGGATGATGTACGGGCTTTCCACCACCGCCGGCGTCAGCGGATTGCCGCCGAAGGTGATCAGCCGGTGCGGGTCGGACTGGAACACATGCGCGCCGAACTTCGACAGCTCGCCGGTCCAGCCCAGCGCGCCGTCGTAGATCTTGTTCCAGAACATGGCATTGCCCTGGGCGCGCACGCCCAGCGCGATAAAGATCGGCAGCAGGTCGACCGGGAAGTATGGCCACGGCGCGGCCTCGACCTTGGTCAGCACATTGCTGGTGAAAGGCGTCTGCACCTTCAGCGGCCCCTGCAGCAGCGCGCGCGACCAGCCGTCCTGGTGCACCACCTGCACGCCGAACTTGGCAAAGGTGCGGTCGATCAGCGGGAAATTGCCCGGCGTGCTGTTGCGCACCGCCACGTCGCCGCCGGTGATCGCGCCCAGCGCGAGGAAAGTGGTGATCTCGTGGAAATCTTCCTCGAAGGTGAACTCGCCCCCGCGCAGCCGGGCGCCGCCGCGCACGGTCAGCCGCGAGGTGCCGATGCCGTCGATGTCGGCGCCCATCATCTGCATGAAGCGGCAGAACTCCTGCACATGCGGCTCGGACGCGGCGTTGGTCAGCGTCGATTCGCCTTCGGCGGCCGCCGCGCACAGCACGAAGTTTTCAGTGGTGGTCACCGAGGCATAGTCGAGCCAGTGGTGCGTAGGCTGCAGCGGGCCGCCGCTGCGCACCAGCAGCGAGCCGCTGGCGCGCTCCACCTCGCCGCCGAACGAGCGGAAGATGTCGACGTGCGGGTCGATCTCGCGCACGCCCAGCGTGCAGCCCTTGACGTTGTCTTCCAGCCGCGCCACGCCGAAGCGGGCCAGCAGCGGCGGCACCAGCATGATCGACGAGCGCATTTCTTCCGGCAGCCGGTGCGAGGTGGCGTCGAAAGCGGTGTCGCGGTGGTGCAGGTCGAGCGTGCCGGTGGCTTCATCGAGACGGACATCGCTGCCCAGCATGCGGAAAATATCGAGGATCTTGCGGACATCGGTGATGTCCGGCACGCCGTGCAGGCGCAGCGGCTGGTCAGTCAGCAGCGTGGCGCAAAGCACGGGCAGCACTGCATTCTTGTTGGCCGAGGGAATGATGCGGCCGCGCAGGGGCGTGCCACCGTGGACGATGAGATTGGACATGGGCGAAGCGGGTCGGGTGGCGGATCGTGTGGCGGGTCAGGTGACGGAACAGGCAGGTCCGGTAAAACAAGCGTCCGGCATTGTACTGTCCCTGCCCGCCGCGCCGGCTCGCGTGGAGAAACGCCGCTGATCCCGCAGGCCATGAAGTGACCGGTACGACCGCCGCAGCGGGATGCAACGTGACGCAGCCTGCGCTTGCAACGCCGGTCAGCGCCGGAACCACAGTAACGACAGCCCGGATGCCAGCACCAGCACCACTACCGCTGCCGCCGACAACAGCGCACTGACCTCGGTCTCGCGGCGCTCCAGCGCGAACCGGGCGCTGAGCTGGCGATAGATCCTGGTCAGGTCGGCGGCCGATCCCGCCTGGAAGTACTCGCCGCCGGTCAGCGTCGCCACCGCGCGCAGGGCCGGTTCGTCGAGCTGCATGAAGTACGCCAGGCTCGACTCCGGCACGCCGCCGCCCTGGGGCGAGCCGAAGCCCACGGTATAGACGCGCACGCCGCGCTCGGCCGCCATGCGGGCGGCGTCGATCGGGTCCGGGCCGGTGGTGCGGCGGCCGTCGCTGAGCAGGATCACGGCGCCGTGCCGGTATGCGCCCGGCTGCATCGGCTGGCGCTCCTGCTCGCGCTTGCGCGCTGCCTCCGCGGCGGCGGCCTCGTCGAGCGACGGCGCGCGCCCGCCGAACAGGGTCGTGCTGTCGCTGAAGAGAATCGCCTCCAGGTCGATGCCATCGTCGGGGAACAGTACCGCCAGCGCCTGGATCAGCCCGCTGCCGGTGGCGGTACCGCGCTGCAGCTGGACGCGATCCACCGCGTCGAGCATGTCCTGGCGATTGCTGGTCGGCGGCAGCACCACGGTCGCGGTGGCGGCAAAGGATACGATGCCGAGCCGCACGCTGGCCGGAAGTCCCACGATCAGGTCACGCGCGGCCTGCTGCGCGGCGGCGAAGCGCGTGGGCGGCACATCGCTCGCCTCCATGCTGCGCGAGGTGTCCATGGCCAGCACCAGCGTGATCGTGTCGGACGGCAGGGTGACGGTTGCGGTAGGCCGCGCGCACGCCAGCAGCGCCGCGCCCAGCGCGATCAGGAACAGCAATGGCGGGATGTGGCGCCGCAGGCGTTGGCGCCGGCCCAGCGCGGCGCGGGGCAGCGCAAGGCTGGCGTACAGCAGGGCGGATTTCTTGCGCCGCGCGAGCAGGTACAGGTAGGCAGCTGCCAGCACCGGGAGCGCGAGCAGCAACCAGAGCATCTGCGGCCAGAGAAACTGCATGCCCTGCTCCTTGGCGCGTGGTTAAGAGGATGGTACTGTATTTTTTAAGGCGGGACGGGACCTCGGGGGCTGCGATGAAACGGGTGACGATCTACGGGCTGGTCTCGGCGGCGGTCGTCGTGGTCATCGCAGTGGGCGCGGCCATCGCCTGGCGGTCGCAGCCGCCAACCCGCGTGCTCAAGCAGGCAGACATCGACGCGGCGGTGCTGCACACGCTGCAGACCAAGAGCCTGCCATCGCGCACTGCCAGGGCGGCCGAGGCGGTACGCGAATCGGTGGTCGAGGTCCGCAGCTATACGGCGGCGGAGAAGCCCGTGGAAGCCGCCTCCGCGCCGAAGGCCAGGCGTGATCCCCCTGCCACACGCCGCAAATCGTCGCCAGCCTCCCAGCCCGCGCCACAGGACGAGCTCGGCAAGCGCGAACCGCCCGACGGCAAGGATCCGGCCGGCGGCAAGCGCGAAGCGCGCCACATCGGCTCGGGCGTGGTCGTGACCGAAAGCGGCATGGTGCTGACCAGCTATCACGTCGTCGCCGATGCCAAGCGGCTGGAGGTCAGGTTCCACGACGGTCACATGGCCGAAGCCACCGTGGTGCAGGCCATCCCCGAAAAAGACCTCGCCGTGCTGCGGCCCAGATCCATTCCCGACGACCTGCCGGCAGCGACACTCGGCTCCAGCCGTGAACTGGCGCCCGGCAGCGAAGTCGTGGCGGTCGGCTTCCCGTTCGGCATCGGCCCGTCGGTGTCGGCCGGCGTGGTCTCGGGGCTCGACCGCCATTTCATCTCGCCGGATAGCAAGCAGAGCCTGGACAAGCTTATCCAGTTCGACGCCGCCGCCAACCCGGGCAATTCGGGCGGGCCGCTGGTGAACATGGACGGCGAAGTGGTCGGCATCGTCACCGCCATCCTCAACCCTAACCAGAGCGGCACGTTCCTCGGTATCGGCTTTGCCGTCACCATCGAGAACGCCGGCGCTGCCATCGGATCTTCTCCTTTCTGAAACTTCCTGAAACGTGGGGGCCTATGAACGACCAAGCCAGGGACGCTGCGGACAGCGCAGACTTGATGGAACGCCTGCTGTACGAGGTGAAACGCGTGGTCGTGGGCCAGGACCACTTTCTCGAACGGGTGCTGGTGGCGATGCTCGCGGGCGGACACCTGCTGGTCGAAGGGGTGCCGGGGCTGGCCAAGACGCTGACGGTCAACACGCTGGCGCGGACCATGAGCGGCACGTTCAAGCGCATCCAGTTCACGCCCGACCTGCTGCCCGCCGACCTGATCGGCACGCGCATGTATAACCAGGGCACCGGCGAGTTCTCCACCGTGCGCGGACCGGTGTTCGCCCACCTGCTGCTGGCCGACGAGATCAACCGCGCGCCGGCCAAGGTGCAGAGCGCGCTGCTCGAAGTCATGCAGGAGAAGCAGGTCACCATCGCCGGCGAGACCCACCGCGTGCCCTCGCCCTTCCTGGTCATGGCCACGCAGAACCCGATCGAGACCGAAGGCACCTACCCGCTGCCCGAGGCGCAGGTCGACCGCTTCATGATGAAGGTGCTGGTGGGCTACCCGAGCGAGGAAGAAGAGGTCGTGATCGTCAACCGCGTCACCGGCCCGCGCATCAACGTGGGCGCGGTGGCCACGCCGGAGCACCTGGCCGCGCTGCAGGAGGCGTGCCGCAAGGTCTATGTCGATCCCGCGCTGATCCAGTACGCGG
Organism: Cupriavidus oxalaticus; assembly: GCF_016894385.1. Classification (NCBI taxonomy): domain Bacteria; kingdom Pseudomonadati; phylum Pseudomonadota; class Betaproteobacteria; order Burkholderiales; family Burkholderiaceae; genus Cupriavidus; species Cupriavidus oxalaticus. Next base: position 853,040 of record NZ_CP069811.1, on the reverse strand, counting down.
TGCGCGTGGTCGCGGCCACGCGCAAGCCCGGCAACTATGGCGTCGAAGACATGGACCGCTACATTGCCTTCGGCGCCAGCCCGCGCGCCACCATCGGCCTGATCGAAGGCGCGCGCGCGCTGGCCTTCCTGCGCGGCCGGCACTATGCGCTGCCGGAAGACGTGGCGGACCTCGTGCCTGACGTCTTGCGCCACCGCCTGGCGCTGTCCTACGAGGCCATGTCCGACGGCGTCACCGCAGACCAGCTGATCGGCCGCATCCTGCACGCACAGCCGGTCCCCGAGCGGCCGCTGGAATCCCATGTTCGGGCGACTGAGCGCTAGGCGACGCCGGCAGGCGGAGGCTGCGCCGCCGGTCCCCGCAGCCGCCAGCGCCGCGGTGGCCGCGGTCGGATCGAAGCAGACCGAGGCGCTGCTGCGCCGGCTCGAATGGACCGTAGCGCGCCGCCTCGACGGGCTGCTGCAGGGCGACTACCGCACGCTGTTCCGCGGCTTCGGGCTGGACCTGGCCGACCTGCGCGAATACCGCCCCGGCGACGACGTGCGCCATATCGACTGGAACGTGACCGCGCGGCTGCAGACCCCGCACGTGCGCGAGTTCCAGGAAGACCGCGACGTCTCCGCGTGGTTCGTGCTGGACCTGAGCGGATCGGTCGAGTTCGGCTCCGGCGCGGTGCGCAAGCGCGACCTGCTCACCGACTTCACCGCCGTGATCGCGCTGCTGCTGACACGCTACGGCAACCGCGTCGGCGCGGTGCTCTATGGCGGCGCCACCGACAACGCTGCGACCGTGATCCCGGCGCGTTCGGGCCGGCGCCAGCTGCTGCACGTGCTCGACCGCATGCATGCCACGCCGGCGGCCTGCCCGGGCGATACCCGCCTGCGCGACCTGCTGGAGCAGGCACGCGCGGTTGCCAGGCGGCGCTCGGTGGTGTTCGTCGTGTCCGATTTCATCAGCGCAACGGGCTGGCAGGCATCGCTCGGCATGCTGGCACGGCGCCATGAAGTGGTCGCGGTGCGGCTGGTCGACCCGCTCGAGCTGGCCCTGCCCGACCTGGGCCTGGTGGTGCTGCAGGACGCCGAGACCGCCGAGCAGATCTTCGTCGACACGCATGACCCGACCTTCCGCAAGCGCTTCGCCGCCGCGGCCGAGGCGCGCGAGGCCGAGCTGCACCAGGCCTTCGCGCGCGCCGGCGTGCAGTGCCTGACGCTGTCGACCTACGCCCGGCTGGACCTGGCGCTGCTGAATTTCACGCGCCAGCGGCGCCACCGGCAAGGAACCGCCAGGGGGGGCGCATGACCGATGCGATCAGCCGCTTGCCCGTCTTCAGCTTCCTGTGGCCGAGCATGCTGTGGGGGCTGGCGACCGTGCTGGTGCTGGCGGGCGGCTACCTGTGGCTGGACGCGCGCCGCCGGAGCGCGACCGTGCAATACCCTGCGCTGAAGTCTGTCGGCGCGCCCGTCCGTGGCGGCGCCGGCTGGCGCCGCCATGTGGCACCGGCACTGACGCTGCTGGCGCTGACCGCGCTGATCGTCGCCATCGCCCGGCCCCAGGCCCTGCTGACCCTGCCCTCGCGCATCAAGACCGTGATCCTGGTCATCGACCTGTCCGGCAGCATGCGCGCGCAGGACATCAAGCCCAGCCGCATCCGCGCCGCGCAGCAGGCCGCCAGGGTCTTGCTCGAAGACCAGCCCGCCAGCGTCAGCGTCGGCGTGGTGGCGATGGCGGGCACCGCGGCCTTGGCGCAAGCCCCCAGCCGCAGCAAGGACGACGTGGCTGCCGCCATCGCGCGCCTGAAGCCGCAAGGCGGCACGGCGCTGGGCAATGGCGTGCTGATCGCGCTGACCGCGCTGCTGCCGGAGGCCACCAACGAAGCGGAACGCCTGATGAACGACGACATGCCGCAGTCGCGGAAGCCACCGGCCTCGGGCAGCACCTCCTCGTCCTCCAGCGACAGCGACACGGATGCCGTCACGCCCGGCTCGTACAGCGCGGGCGCGATCGTCCTGTTCTCCGACGGCGAGAGCAACGCCGGCCCGGGCGCGCTGCAGGCCGCGCAGCTTGCCGCCACCTACGGCGTGCGCATCTATACCGTGGGCGTCGGCACGCCTGAGGGCGTGGTGCTGTCGGTCGACGGCATGTCGTCCCGCGTCCGGCTGGACGAGAAAGTGCTGAAGCAGGTGGCGGACGCAACCGGCGCCGAGTACTTCCGGCTGGAGGATACGGCCCAGCTGAAGAAGGTGTACAGCGCGCTCAACGCGAAGCTGGCCTCCGACAAGCGCGACCAGGTGGAGGTCACCGCGTTCTTCGCCGCGCTGGGCGCGCTGCTGGCGGCGATGGGGGGGCTGCTGTCGCTGTGGTGGTTTGGTCGGGTGATGTAGTGCGGCGGCTTGGGCGGGGCGCTGCCTCGGGCGTCAGATGCAAGCGTCCGGCGCCAGCGCCCGGCATGCCGCCGCGCGCGCCGCGTCGAATTCCCGCCGCGTGCGCGCCACCAGTTCTGCCACCGTCTCCACCTGCGCGACACCGGACACCGAGTGCCCCGCGCTCCAGATATCGCGCCAGCGTCTGATGCCGGCCGAGCCCTGGCTGCCATAGAGCGCATCGGCGCGCTCCTGCGTCATGTCGGTGGGCAGGTTGGCCGGGTCGAGGCCGCTGGCGACGATCGACGGACGCAGCGTGTTGGTTTCCAGCCCGGTGAAGGCGCGCGACAGCATCACGTCGTCCAGCTCGCTGCTGACCAGCATGTCCTTGTACCCGTCGACGGCCATGCTTTCGAGCGTGGCGATGAAGCGCGTTCCCATGTAGGCAAGGTCGCAGCCCAGTACCTGTGCCGACAGCAAACCCACGGCGTCGGAGATGCCGCCCGCCAGCACCACGGGCCCGTCGAAGAAGCTCCGCACCGCGCGCACGAAGGCAAAGCCATTGGCCCACCCGGTCTGCCCGCCCGCGCCGGCGGTCAGCAGGATCAGGCCGTCGGCGCCGGCCGCCACCGCCTTGCGCGCATGCCGCACCGAGGCCACGTCGGCCAGCACCAGGCAGCCGATCTCGTGCAGCGGACCGACCACGGCATCGGGCGCGCCCACGCTGGTGATGACCATCTCGACCCGGTGGCGCAGCAGGCAGTCCAGCTCCTGCTGCAAGGCCTCGCGGCGCATGATCAGGTTGGGGCAGACCGGCGCGTCGTCGGGCGTGAGTTCCGCGCCGAAGCGCGTCATCCATGCGTCGAGTTCTTCGGTCGAGCGGCAGTTCGCCGTGGGAAACGAGCCGATCACGCCGGCACGGCACGCGGCCAGCACGAGCTCCGGTCCCGAGACGCGGAACATCGGCGCGGCGATCAGCGGCAGCGAAAGGCGGCGGGTGATCGATTGCGGCAGGCGCTGGCCGCAGGCAGCGGCGTTCACAAGGATAGCGTTCATATCGAGGCAGGCAGCGATGCAGGCAGGTAAGCGTTTGCGGGATCAGGCAACGTTGCGGCCCTGGCCGCTCCAGTGGCGCGCGCGCAGCGCCTTCTTGTCGAGCTTGCCCAGCGCCGTCAGCGGCAGGGCCGTGACGATCTCGACGCGCTTGGGCGTATTGACGCTGCCCTTGAGCGCCTTGACGTGCCGGATCAGCTCGTCCGCCGTCGCCGACCTGCCGGCGCGCAGCACCACGTAGGCGGTCACGGCCTCGCCCCATTTGGCATCCGGCACGCCGATCACCGCGCCCATGCTGACCGCGGGGTGCGTGGCCAGCGCATCCTCCACCTCGCGCGGATAGACGTTGAAGCCGCCGCTGACGATCATGTCCTTCTTGCGGTCGACGATGTAAAGCCGCCCGCATTCATCGGCCACGGCAACGTCCCCGGTATGGAGCCAGCCGCCGGCAAAGGCCTGCTCCGTCAGTTCCGGCTGGCGCCAGTAGCCGCTCATCGCGGCGGGGCTGCGCACGCAGATCTCGCCATGCCGGCCCGCTGCCACCTCGCGGTCGTCGTCGTCGAGCAGGCGCACCTCGCAGCCGGCCAGCGGAAAGCCGCAGGCATCCATCAGCGCCGGCTGCGCCAGGTCGTGGTCTGCCTTGCGCAGCGCGGTCATCGGCGAGCATTCGGACTGGCCATAGAGCTGGCAGAACACCGGGCCGACGCGCTCGATGCCTTCGATCAGGCGCTGGCGCGAGATGGGCGCGCCGGCGTACAGCAGCGTGTCGAGCGAAGACAGGTCGCAGGCATCGAAGCGCGGATGGTCGAGCAGCCCATAGACCATGGTCGGCACCATCATGGTCGCATTGATGCGCTCGCGCGCAATGGTGGCGGCCATCTCGTCCGGGTCGAAGCGCGCCATCAGGTAGACCGTGCCGCCGCGCAGCAGCGTCGGCACGACATTGGTGCCGGTGACGTGGGTGATCGGCGCCACCGCCAGGAAGCGCGGCGCCAGCGGCATGTCGAAATGGGCCAGCATCTGCAGCGCGACATGGCCGTTGGCGCCGCCCGATTTCATCACGCCCTTGGGCCGGCCGGTAGTGCCGCCGGTATAGGACAGCGTGGCCATGGCGCTGGCCGACGATTGGTCGACCGGCGCGGGCTCGCCGGCCGCCTCCGCCAGCGCCGCCAGGTCGATGCCAGCATCCGCGCTGCCCAGGGTCAGGATGCGGCTGCCCGGCAGGCGCGCGGCGATCTCGCCGGCGCGGTGGCCGTAACCGGCGGCATCGACGATGATTGCCGCGACGTCGGCATCCTCGATCTGGAAGCAATGCGCGTCGAGCGAGCCCATCGGGTGCAGCCAGCTGGCGGCGGCGCCCAGGCCCTGCACCGCCACGCCGGCGCACCAGCTGTCGGCACGGTTGGCGCTGAGCAGGGCCACGCGCGCGCCGGCGCCGATGCCATGCCGCGCCAGCACGGCCTGGTAGCGGCCGATCAGGCTGGTGGCCTGCCGGTAAGTCAGCCGGCCGCCGGCCCACTGGAACGCGATGCGTTCGGGATAGCGGCGCAGTGCCGCCAGTGCGAGCGTGAAGAACGAAGGCGAAGCGTGGATCATCGTCGGGGTCCTGGATCGGTCGGCGCCTCAGTCGGCACGGATGGCGGCGTTGGTAATGACGGTCCGCCACTTCTCCTCGTCGCGGCGCAGCTTGGCGGTGAATTCCTCGGGGCTGTTGCCGACCACCGTCACGCCCAGCTCCTCCATGCGCCGGGACACCCCGGGGTCGCGCAACGACTTGCCCACAGCCGCCGACAGCTTCTGCACGATGGCGGGATCGGTCTTGCCTGGCGCGAGGATGCCGAACCAGCCTTCCAGGTCGAGCCCGCCGATGCCGAGTTCGCCGAAGGTCGGCGTGGACTTGAAATACGGCGACCGTTCGCTGCTGGTGATCGCCAGCATCTTCATGCGCTCGTTGCCGGCATTGGCTCGCGCGCTGGCGAGATCGAGGAACGCCACCGGGATATGGCCCGCCTGCAGGTCCGACAGCAACGGCGCGCCGCCGCGGTACGGCACGTGGACCATGCTGATGCCGGCGCTCTGCTTGAACAGCTCGCCGAGGATATGCGACGAGGTGCCGTTGCCGTACGAGCCATAGCTGTACTGGCCCGGGCGCTGCTTCGCCGTGGCGATGAAGTCCTTGACGCTGCCGGTCTGCGCCGATGTGGCGCCGATCAGCACGAAGCTGGAGCGCGCCACTTCCGCGACCGGCGCGAGGTCGGCAAAGACATCGTATGGCGGCTTTGTCTTCTGCACCGACGACTGGATCAGCGCAGTCCAGGTGAACAGGATGGTGTAGCCGTCCGGCTGGGCGCGCGCCACCGCTGTGGTGCCGATCACGCTGCTGGCGCCAGGCTTGTTCTCCACCACCACGGGCTGCCCCAGCGTCTTGCCGAGCTTGTCGGCGACCAGCCGCGCCAGGATGTCGGCGCCGGCCCCGGCGGTGGACGGCACCACCATGTGGATCGGCTTCTTCGGGTAGTCGCCCGCCTCGGCCGGGCTGGCCAGCGCCGGGGTTGCGAGCCACCCCAGCGCGCATGCCGTCATCGCCACGGCACCGGCCTTCCTGCTTGGAACGCTTACGGTCACAGCTGTCTCCTCCTGGTGTTCTTGTCGTGACGGGCCGGTCTGTCCATGGGTCGGGCATGCCCGCCAGAGAAGCATATAACTTACTTATTGATAAGCAAGTAAGTGAAATCCCGAGGCGCCACGCGGGGTTATGCCAGCATCACTGCGTTACCATCGGGCGTGTGCACGGCAGATTCCCACGGAGAACACAGATGACGACCGAAGTCGGGGCCGCGCCGGCCCCCGCCCGGCGCCGCACGCAGAAGGAGCGGCGCGACGAGGCCGCGCGCCGGATCATGGACAGCGCCATGGCGCTGGTGTGCGAGAAAGGCATCGCCGGCCTGACCCTGGGCGAGGTGGGCGAACGCGCCGGCTACAGCCGCGGCCTCGCCGCGCACCACTACGGCCACAAGGAAAAATTACTGGTGGCGCTGGTCGAGCAGATCGGCAAGGATGTGCGCGACGTGCGCCAGCAGGTGGCCAACTGGGCCCCGGGGCTGGAAAGCGTGCTGGGGATCGTCGGCTTCTACGTTGGCCGGCACCCATCGCTCGACACCACGCTGCGCGCGCTGCACGTGCTGCTGTCGGAAAGCGTGGTCACCCGCGGCGCGGTGGCGGACGCGCTGGACCGGCTCAACCGCGAGTCGGTCGCTATCCTGGAAGGGCATATCCGGCGCGGCATCGAAGCGGGCAATATCCGCGCCGATGTCGACCCGGTGGCCGAATCGGTGGCCATCATCGGCGCCATGCGCGGGGTGTCGGCGCAGTACCTGTTCGGCATGAGCGATGCCAGTGCAAGAGCGGTGCGCAATGCGCTGGTGGAGACGCTGCGGCGCGGGTTGCGGCGCGAGCCGGGCTGACCGCCGGCGCCCCGGGGCCGAGGCATGCGCGGCCCGCATGCCCTGCGCGGGCATCAGTGCAAACCCTGATATCCGCTGTTCTGCCCTTGCCGGCGGCGTGGCACAAGGCTTTCCGCCCCGCTGCCCGCCAGCCTCGCCCCGGCGCGGCTTTGCTGTGAGGCCCCGCCCGCTTCGCCCGCCCTGCCATGCGCTACGCGCATGCCTCCATGCGCAGATATCGTTTTTTTCATCATCGGGCCGACACCTATCATCGGCTTGCCTACCGATGCGCCCCAGCATCCCCGTAGCCCCTAGCCCCCGATCTGTCGCCTGGAGTGGAGTGACATGCAAGCCAACCCAACCCTTGACCGCGTGAGCGCGCCCATCGGCGCCAGCCAGCGGCGCCGCGCCATCGTTGCCACCGTGATCGGCAACGGTCTCGAGTGGTTCGATTTCACCGTCTACAGCTTCTTTGCGGTCATCATCGCCCGGCTGTTCTTTCCCACCGGCGACGAACTGTCGTCGCTGCTGCTGGCCGTCGCCACCTTCGGCGTCGGCTTCTTCATGCGGCCGGTGGGCGGCATCATCATCGGCATCTATGCCGACCGCGTCGGCCGCAAGGCGGCGCTGTCGCTGACCATCCTGCTGATGGCGGTGGGCACCACGCTGATCGGCATCGCGCCGACCTACGATCAGGTGGGCCTGTTCGCGCCAATGCTGATCGTGCTCGCGCGCCTGCTGCAGGGCTTCTCCGCCGGCGGAGAAATGGGCGGCGCCACCGCCTTCCTGACCGAGTACGCGCCCGAGCGCGAGCGTGCCTACTACTCCAGCTGGATCCAGGCCAGCATCGGCGTGGCCGTGCTGCTGGGCGCGGCGGTCGGCACCTTCGTCACCTCGTCGCTGCCGCCCGAGGCGCTGAACAGCTGGGGCTGGCGCCTGCCCTTCCTGATCGGCATGCTGATCGGCCCGGTGGGCTACTACATCCGCCATCATCTCGATGAGACGCCCACGTTCCAGCAGACCAAGGACAAGACCGATTCGCCGCTGAAGGAAGTGCTGCGCGACTACCCGCGCCAGACCGCCGCCAGCTTCTCGATGGTGATCCTGTGGACGGTGTGCACCTACGTGCTGCTGTTCTACATGCCGACCTACGCCGTCAAGGTGCTGAAGGTGCCGCAGTCGTCGGGCTTCGTGGCCGGCATGGTCGGCGGCATGGCGATCCTGGTGTTCGCGCCGCTGGTGGGCCGCCTGGCCGACCGCTTCGGCCGCCGCATCCTGCTGTCGGGCTCGGCAGCGCTGATCTTCGTGCTGGCCTGGCCGATGTACGTGTTCATCAACCAGGTGCCCGGCCTGTTCTCGCTGCTGGTGTTCCAGCTGGTCTTCGGCGTGCTGATCGCCGGCTACACCGGCCCGATCCTGGCGGCCTTCTCCGAACTGTTCCCGGCCAAGGTGCTGTCGACCGGCCTGTCGGTCGCCTACAACCTGGCGGTTACCATCTTCGGCGGCTTCGCCTCCTTCATCATCACTTGGCTGATCGCCACCACCGGCAGCACCATGGCGCCCGCGTTCTACGTGATGATCGCCGCCGCCATCAGCTTCGCCGGCACGCTGCTGGTGCGCGAGCCGGCCTACCTCCGCAAGGCATGACCATGAACCAGATCCTGTTGAAGGGCGGCAACGTCCTGGACCCCGCCCGCGGCACCGCGCTGCCGCGCGCCGACGTGCTGATCGAAGGCGAGCGCATCGTCGAAGTCTCCGCGCAAGGCATCCTGGCGCCGCATGCGCGGCAGATCGATGTCGCCGGCAAGACCGTGATGCCCGGCCTGATCGACTGCCACGTGCACGTGCTGGCGTCGCTGGCCAACCTGGGCCTGAACGCGGTGCAGCCCAACGTGCTGGTGGCCTTCCGTGCCATGCCGATCATGAAGTCGATGCTGGAGCGCGGCTTCACGACCGTGCGCGACGCCGGCGGCGCCGACTGGGGCCTGTCGCAGGCGGTCGCCACCGGGCTGATCCCCGGGCCGCGCATCTTCCCGTCCGGCAAGGCGTTGTCGCAGACCGGCGGGCATGGCGATTTCCGCCCGCGCGCCGACGTGCTCGAGCCCTGCTCGTGCGCCTTCCGCGCCGGCGCCATCGCGCGCGTTGCCGACGGCGTCGACGCGGTGCGCCTGGCAGTGCGCGAAGAGATCCAGAAGGGCGCCACGCAGATCAAGATCATGGCGTCGGGCGGCGTGGCTTCGCCGACCGACCCGATTGGCAACACTCAGTACAGCGAGGACGAGATCCGCGCGATCGTGGCCGAGGCCGAAGCCGCGCAGACCTACGTGATGGCGCACGCCTACACCGGCCGCGCGATCACGCGGGCGATCCGCTGCGGCGTGCGCACCATCGAGCATGGCAACCTGGTCGATGCCGCGGCGGCGCGCGTGATGCGCGAGCACGGCGCCTTCGTGGTGCCGACGCTGGTTACCTACGACGCGCTGGCGCGCGACGGCGCACGCCTGGGCCTGCCGCCGGAATCGGTCGCCAAGATCGAGACCGTGCGCGAGGCCGGCCGCAACTCGCTGGCGATCTACGCCGAGGCCGGCGTGCCGATGGCCTTCGGCTCCGACCTGCTCGGCGAGATGCACCACTACCAGTCCGACGAATTCCGCATCCGCGCGGAGCTGCTCGGCGCGCTGGAAACTATCCGCTCGGCGACCTCCATCGCCGCCGCGGTGCTGCAGCGCGAGGATGAGCTGGGCACGGTCAAGGCCGGCGCGCTGGCCGACCTGCTGGTGGTCGACGGCGACCCGCTGCAGGACATCGGCCTGCTGTGCGGCCAGGGCGAGCATATCTCGCTGGTCATGCAGGCCGGGCGCATCCACGCGCGGCAGGGGTGAGCCTTCCGGCTTTCCCTTAAGATGGGCGGCTGGTTCCCCGACGTCCGGCCGCCCCCCATGCGCATCTCCCCGCTTCCTCCCCTTCCCTGCCTGGTCGCCTTCGAGGCGGCCATGCGGCACGGCAACTTCACCCGCGCGGCGGCGGAACTGCACCTGACCCAGAGCGCGATCAGCCGGCAGGTGGCGCAGCTGGAACGCTTCCTCGGCAAGAAACTGTTCGAGCGCGGGCCGCGCGCGCTGAGCCTGACCGTCAGCGGCCAGCAATACGCCGAGCAGATCCAGCGCCTGCTGGTCGACTGCGCCGAAGCGACTGAACGCGTGATGCGGCGCAAGGGCAGCACCGAGCTGACGGTGGCGGCGTCGTCGGGCGTGTCCACGCTGTGGGTCGCGCCGCGGCTGGCGCAGTTCCGCGCCGAGCATCCCGACGTGCAGGTGCGGCTGTTCGTCAGCGACGGGCTCGCGTCGCTGGTCGATACCAGCTTCGATGTCGCGCTGTACTACCTGCGCGAAGGCCCGCCGCAAGGGCTGGCCGCGCAGCGCCTCTACGACGAGGAAGTGATACCGGTGTGCGCGCCCGGCTACCTGCGCGGCCGGCGGCTGTCCGTCGCCGACCTGCCGGGCGAGACGCTGCTGGTGCTGGAAGACGCGCAGCGCCAGTGGATGTCGTGGCCGGCGTGGCTGGCGCAGAACGGGCTGGGCAAGGCACGCGTGCAGAACACGGTGGTGTCGAACGCCTACCCCATACTGGTCCAGCTCGCGATCGAAGGCCACGGCATCGTGCTGGGCTGGCGCCACATGATCGACGGCTGCCTGAAGGACGGAAGGCTGGTACGCGCCTGCGAGGCCAGCGCCACGCTCGGTGGCGGCTATTACGCGCTGTGGCATCGGGACCGGGTGGAGACGTCGGTAGCGCGCACCTTCCGGCAATGGCTGGTGCAGCAGAGCGGCAGGCCGGCCTAGGCAGGTGTCCGGGCGGCCGCGTTCGTCACATGCACCGGCCACGGCTGGTCCACCAGGAAGCGCTCGCATAGCAGCGCCCAGTACGCCGCGCCCACCGGGATATTGCCGTCGTTGAAGTCGTAGCCGGGGTTGTGCACCATGCAGCCGCCCTCGGCCCCTTCGCCGTTGCCGATCCACAGGTAGCAGCCGGGCACCGCGTCCAGCATGAAGGCGAAGTCCTCGCTCGCCGCGATCGGCGGCGCCTGGCAGTCGACGTGGCCGGGCCCCAGCAGCTCCAGCGCAACCTGGCCGGCAAGCGCCGTTTCCGCCGGCGTATTCACCAGCACCGGGTAGCCGCGCTCGTAGTCGATCCGCGCCGTCACGCCATAGCTTTGCGCCTGCGCGGCGACCAGTGCGCGGATGCGCTGCTCGAGCTGGTCGCGCACGCCGCGGTCCAGCGCGCGCACGCTCAGCCGCAGCACGGCCTGCGCGGGAATGATGTTGGAGACGGTGCCCGCCTGGAACGCGCCCACGGTGACCACCGCGGTTTGCAGCGGATCGACATTGCGCGCCACGATGGACTGCAGCGCCATCACGATCGACGCGCCCGCTACGACCGGGTCGGCCGCGTTGTGCGGGAACGCCGCATGGCCGCCGATGCCGGCCAGCGTGATGGTCACGTTGTCGGCCGAAGCCTGCGCCGCGCCCTGGCGCAGCAGCAACCGGCCGGGCGCCGTGCCGGGGACGTTGTGCATGGCGAAGATGGCGTCGCACGGGTACTTGTCGAACAAGCCCGCTTCCATCATCCGCTTAGCACCGCCCAGGCCCTCCTCCGCCGGCTGGAAGATCAGGTTCAGCGTGCCGCTGAAACGGGCGTGCCGCGCCAGATGCCTGGCGGCGCAAAGCAGCATGGCGGTATGCCCGTCGTGTCCGCAGGCGTGCATCACGCCGGGATGGCAGCTGGCATAGGGCAGCCCGGTGGCCTCCGCCATCGGCAGCGCGTCCATGTCGGCGCGGATGCCGAGACGGCGGCCGCCGCTGCCGCGCCGCAGCCGGCCAACGACGCCGGTGGTGCCGAGGCCGCGTTCCACCTCGTAGCCCCATTCGGCGAGCAGGCTGGCCACGATGTCGCTGGTGCGGTGTTCCTCGAAGCCGAGTTCCGGATGGCGATGGATATCGCGGCGGATGGCAACGAAGGCTTCCGCACTGTCTTGCAGCGTTTCCAGTAGGGGATGCATGGCGTCCTTCATTGCGGCTGCAGGCCGATGGCACGGGCGATGCCGCGGTACTGGTCGATGCTCTGCTGGTACGCCTTCTGGCTTTCCGCCAGCGATGCCGGACGGGACGCGGGCAGGTTCGCGGCATCCAGGCTGGCACGCACCGCCGGCTCGGCCAGCGTCTGCGCCAGCGCCTTGTGCAGCGCCTGCACGACCGGCTCGGCGGTGTCCTTCTTCACGAAGACGCCGGCCCAGGTCGAGTAGTTGAACCCGCGCAGCGCCTTGCTCTCATTGACGCTCGGCACGGACCTGACCGCGTCGAGCCGCGTCGGCGACAGCACCGCCAGCATCCTGACCTGGCCGGTGCGCATGCGCTCGATGTCGGGCTTGCCGAACGGCGAGACAAAGATATCGACGATGCCGCCCACCAGGTCCTGGATCACGGGCGCGCCGCCCTTGTAAGGCACGTGCGTCATCGGCGCGCCGATGGTCTGCGACAGGTGCGCCCCCAGCAGGTGGTAGAGCGAGCCGACGCCGACGCTGGCATACGTCAGCGGCTTGCCCGCCCGGGCCGCCTGCGCGGCATGGGCCGCGAGTTCATCGACATCCTTCACCGGCAGGTCCTTGCGCACCAGGATGGCCAGGTCGACCGCGCCGACCATGTGGACCAGCCGGAAGTCCTCGCTCTTGTACCTGATCGCCGCGTTCGCCAGCGGCGCCGTGATCAGCTCGCCGGGACCGGCCTGGAGCAGCAGGTGCCCGTCGGCCGGTGCATGCAGGACCTTCTGCGCGGCGATCGCGCCGCCGGCCCCGCCCAGGTTTTCGACGATGACCGGCTGGCCGAACAGCCGGCCCATCGGCGCATTGAGGTTGCGGGCGACCACGTCCGACAGCCCGCCCGCGGGGAACGGCACCAGCAGCGTGACGGGCCGGTCGGGATAGGCGTAGGCCGGCGCCAGGCCCGCGCACAGCAGGCCGGCCAGCGCCCCGCGCAGCAGCCGGCGGGCAATGTTCTGGAATCGGATTCGGGTCATGGCAGTCTCCTCGGCGGCTTGCGTCGTTTGTGTGTGTGTTGTGCGACGGATCGTATCGGCCGGCCTGCTATGTGTCCAATGCATTACTCGTCTAAAATTTATTCACAAAACTCATTCACAAGGCAATCGATGCACCTCAAACACCTGCGGCACCTCCTCATGGTCGCGGACGTGGAATCGTTCAGCCGCGCCGCGCAACGGCTGCACCTGACCCAGTCGGCGCTGAGCCGCAGCATCCAGGCGCTGGAGGACGAGCTTGGCGGCAAGCTCATCGATCGCCATGGCCGGCGCAATGTGCTGACCCCGCTGGGCGAACTGATCGCCGGGCGGGCCCGGCGCATGCTGTTCGAGGAAGCCGAACTGCACCGCAGCGTCGAACTGTTCCACCGCCATCACCTCGGCGCCATCCGCGTCGGGCTGGGCGCTGGCCCCGGTGCGGTGCTGATGACGCCGTTCCTGCGCCACATGGCCATGCACCACCCCGGCATCCAGGTGGCGGTGTCGCTCGGCACTTCCGACGCGCTGCTGATCCAGCTGCGCCAGCGCACGCTGGACGCGGTCATCGTGGAGGTCACCAGCGTGGCGCCCGCCACCGACCTGCGCCACGAATTGCTGGCGCAGCTGCAGGGCCGCTTCATCTGCCGCGCGGGCCATCCGCTGCTGCTGCAGGCCGCCGCCGGCGAGGCCGTGACCTTCGACGATGTCATGCGCTATCCGCTGGCATCGGCACCGCTGAGCCCGGAAGTCGCGCGCGGGCTGGTCAAGCGCTTCGGCCCGCGCGCCGATCCCGAGCATTGCCTGGGCCTGCGCTGCGAGAACGTGCGCAGCCTGGTGGAGGCCGTGCTGGTTTCGGACGCGATCCTGTTCACCATCGTCGCGGCGGTACGGACGGAAATCGCCGAGGGAACGCTGTGCGAGCTGGCGACCACGCCGGCGGTCGACGACGGCCCGCGGTACGCGTTCTTCACGCTGGCGGGCCGCACCGAGGCGCCGAGCATGGCGCTGTTCCGGCGGTTCGTGGACGAGCACCTGCACGACTGACACCGGCACGCCGGTGCGTTACCGCTGAGGCCCGCGCCGGGCTCCTGCGTACGGCGCCGCACTTACTTGCGCTGCATTTCCACGACGGTCGGCTTGCCATTGACGTTGTCGAACGTGACCGACACCGACTCGCCTTCCTTGAAATGCTTCAACGAGGCGGGATCCTGGACCGGGAACGCCATGGTCATGGCGGACATGCCGAGGTTCTCGATCGGGTCATGCCTGAGGGTGACTTTGCCGGCCTTCATGTCGATCTTCCTGATTTCGGCCGCAACGGGGCGGGGAGCCTGCTTCAATCCGGCCGACGGCTTCATGTCCATGCCGTCCATCGATCCCGCAGCGAATGCCGCCGGAGGGCCAGCGAGGGCCAGCACGATTGCGAGAGTCTTGACGTGTTTCACTCTGATTTCTCCTGAAGCGAGGGTTGAGCGGAAAGTGGGGTGGATCTTGTCTTGCGCCTGCGCATCAGCAGGTACACCGCCGGCACGACAAACAGGGACAGCAACGGCGCAGTCACCATGCCGCCGACCATCGGGGCGGCAATGCGCTGCATGACTTCCGAGCCCGTGCCATGCGACCACATGATGGGAATCAGGCCGGCGAGAATCACCGCGACCGTCATGGCTTTGGGGCGCACGCGCAGTACCGCGCCTTCCTGGATGGCATCCATCAGGGCGGCCGAGCCGGTCTCGCCACGGTCCTCGCGTGCGCTCCAGGCCTGCTTCAGGTAGAGCAGCATGATCACGCCAAACTCCGCCGCAACCCCGGCCAGCGCAATGAAGCCGACGACGCCGGCCACCGACAGGTTGTAGCCCAGCAGGTAGAGCAGCCAGAACCCGCCGATCAGCGCCAGCGGCAGCGTGCCCATGATCAGCAGCGCTTCGTCGAGACGGCCGAACACCAGGTAAAGCAGCACGAAGATGATCAGCAGCGTGAACGGCACCACCACCTTCAGCTTCGCCGTCGCCCGCTCCAGGTACTCGAACTGCCCCGACCAGCTGAGCGAGTAGCCCGCCGGCATCGGCACCGCCTTTGCCACGGCGGCCTGCATGTCCCGGACGGCCGAGCGCAGGTCGCGCCCGCGGATATCCACGTACACCCAGCCGGACAGGCGGGCGTTTTCGCTGCGCAGCATCGGCGGCCCCTGCACCACCTGGATGCGCGCAACGTCGGCCAGGACGATCTGCTGGCCGCTGTCGGTGACGATGGGGAGGTTGCGCAGCTGCTCGACCGATTCGCGGTAGTCGCGCGGATAACGCACGTTGATGGGAAAACGCGCCAGCCCGTCGACGACTTCCCCCACGTTGTCGCCGCCGATCGCCGACGACACGATGCGCTGGACATCCTCGATGTTCAGGCCATACCGGCCGGCCGCCATGCGGTCGATGTCGACATCGATATAGCGCCCGCCGGTCAGCCGTTCGGCCAGCGCCGAGGTGACGCCAGGCACCGTCCTGACGGCGTCTTCGATGCGCATGGCAAGGCGGTCGATTTCCTGCAGGTCGGCGCCGGCCACCTTGATGCCCACGGGGCTCTTGATGCCGGTGGCGAGCATGTCGATGCGGTTGCGGATCGGCGGCACCCAGATATTGGACAGGCCGGGCACCTTCACCACGCGGTCGAGCTCCTCCACCAGCTTGTCGGCCGTCATGCCGGCACGCCACTGGTCACGCGGCTTGAACTGGATGGTGGTCTCGAACATCTCGATCGGCGCCGGATCGGTCGCGGTATCGGCGCGGCCCGCCTTGCCGAACACGGTGGCCACCTCCGGCACGGTCTTGATCATGCGGTCGGTCTGCTGCAGCAGCTGCGCTGCCTTGCCGACGGACAGCCCCGGCAGTGCCGACGGCATGTACAGCAGGTCGCCCTCATCGAGCGGCGGCATGAATTCGCCGCCGATTCGCATGATCGGCCACGCGGTCGCAAGCAACAGCAGCGCGGCGATCGCCACGGTGGCCCGCGGGTAGGCAAGCACCCTGGCCAGCACCGGCCGGTAGGCGCGGATCAGCCATCGGCTGAGCGGATTCGACTGCTCGGCAGGGATCCTGCCGCGGATCATGTAGCCCATCAGGACCGGCACCAGGGTCACGGACAGGCCCGCCGCCGCGGCCATGGAATAGGTCTTGGTGTAGGCCAGCGGCGAGAACAGCCTGCCCTCCTGCGCCTCCAGCGTGAACACCGGGATGAACGACAGCGTGATGATCAGCAGCGACAGGAACAGCGCGGGCCCGACCTCGGCTGCCGCCGCACCGATCACGCCCCAGCGCTCGTGCGCGCCCAGCTCATGGCCGGGATGGTCCGCATGCCAGTGCTCCAGGTGCTTGTGCGCGTTCTCGATCATGACAACCGCGGCATCGACCATGGCGCCGATGGCGATCGCGATGCCGCCCAGCGACATGATGTCGGCATTGACACCCTGGTAGCGCATGACCAGGAACGCGGCCAGCACACCCAGCGGCAATGAGACGATGGCCACCAGCGCGGAGCGCAGATGGAACAGGAAGACCAGGCACACCAGGGCGACGACGATAAACTCTTCGGCCAGCTTGTGCGTCAGGTTTTCCACCGCCCGGTTGATCAGCGCGGAGCGGTCGTAGGTGGTCACGATCTGCACGCCGGCCGGCAAGCTCTGCTGCAACGTGGCGAGCCTGGCCTTGACCGCCTCGATGGTTTCCAGCGCGTTCTTGCCCGAGCGCATCACGATGACGCCGCCGGCGACCTCGCCCTGGCCGTCGAGTTCGGCAATGCCGCGCCGCATCTCGGGACCGAGCTGGATCACGGCGACATCGCCGAGCCGCACCGGGATGCCGGCCTCGCTGGTCACCAGCGGGATCTGCCGGAAATCGTCGAGTGTCTTCAGGTATCCGCTGGCGCGGACCATGTACTCCGCTTCCCCCAGTTCCAGCACCGAGCCGCCGGTTTCCTGGTTGGCCCCCCTGAGCGCCGCCAGCACCCTGGCCTGCGACAGGTTGTAGGCACGCAGCCGATCCGGCATCAGCACGACCTGGTACTGCCTGACCATGCCGCCCAGCGAGGCGACCTCGGCGACGTTGGGCAGCGACTTCAGCTCGAAGCGCAGGAACCAGTCCTGCAGCGCGCGCAACTGGCTCAGGTCATGCTGCCCGGTCTTGTCCACCAGCGCGTACTCGTAGATCCAGCCGACGCCGGTGGCGTCCGGCCCCAGTGCCGGCCTGGCGGCGGCGGGCAGGCGGGACTGCACCTGGTTCAGGTATTCCAGCACCCGCGACCGTGCCCAATAGAGATCGGTGCCATCCTCGAACAGCACGTAGACAAAGGAGTCGCCAAAGAACGAATAGCCACGCACGGTTTTGGCGCCCGGCACCGACAGCATGGTGGTGGTCAGCGGATAGGTGACCTGGTTCTCCACAATCTGCGGCGCCTGGCCGGGAAACGGCGTGCGGATGATCACCTGCACATCGGACAGGTCCGGCAACGCATCGAGCGGCATGCTGCGCGCCGCCCACAGTCCCCATGCGGTCACCATGACCGTGACCAGCAGCACCAGGAAGCGGTTGCGGATGGACGCGAGAATCAGCCGGGCGATCATGGCTTGGCCTCCGGGGTGGTGCCCGCCGGCTCGACCGATGACAGGATCGCCATGCCGTCCTTGTCCAGGTGGAAGCGGAACCGGATGCGGTCACCGGGCTTGAGCCCCTTCGGCAGGCCGGCAGGCGGCGCCGCGAAATCCATGGTCATCGCGCCCCACTGCAACGAGGGGATGGGGCCGTGCGAGATCGTCAGGCTCCCGGTGTCGTTGACTGACTCGATCCGGCCGAGCCCCTCGTGCCCGGGCGTGGCTGCCGCCGGCGCGGAAGCCGCCGGGGAGGCACCCATGCGCTCTGCGGTGCCGCGCAGGCTGGCCTCCGAATCGATCAGGAATTGTCCGGAGGTGACCACCTTCTGGCCCGCCTGCAGCCCCTCCAGCACCTCGACCATGCCCGCGGCCTCGCGTCCGGTCTTGATCTCGGTTGCCACAAAGCCTGCCGTGCCGGCATCCACCATGACGGTGCTGCGCCGGCCGGTGCGGATGACGGATTCCAGCGGAATCATCAGCACCTCTTCCTGCCCGCCGCTGTCGACGCTGTCGAAACGGGCTGTCACGAACATGCCCGGCAACAGCCGCCTGCCCTGGTTGGGCAGGACAATGCGCACCTTGATGGTACGCGTGGCCGGATTGACGTCCGGCAGGACGGTATCGATCGTTCCGGCCAGCGGCTCGGTTGCGCCGGTGGGCAATACCCTGACCGCCTGGCCGGGAGCAATGGCGCGGGCCTGGCCCTCCGGGACCTCGGCAATCACCCAGATCCGGCTCAGGTCGGCCAGGCGGAACAGTGTCGTGCCTGGGGAGACCGTCATGCCCTCGCGGACCGCAACCTCGGTCACGACGCCGTCGACCGGACTCACGATGCCGGCATGAAGCTGCAGCTTGCCGGACGACTCGACTGCGCGCACCTGGCCTGGCGTCATGCCTGCCTGCAGCATGCGGGCCCTGGCCGCAGCGCGCAGGTCAACCCCGCCATCGGCGGCCACGCGGGACACGGCGAGGTATTCCTCCTGCGCGGCGATCCAGTCGGGCGAATACACCGTTACAAGGACTTGCCCGCGCCGCACCGGGTCGAGGGTTGCATTGACCGCGACATGCTGGACGAAACCGCTGGTTCGTGCCTGGATCACCTGGACACTGCGCTCGTCGATGGCGACATTGCCTGGCGCCTCGAGCACGGCGCTGATCCGGCCGGTCATGACCTCGGCCGTGCGGATGCCGAGGTTCTGCGCGACACGGCTGTCGACCGTGACCCCGCCGCCTCCGCCTTCCCCGTCGGCATAGACCGGCACGAGCGGCATATCCATGAAGGGAGACTTGCCCGGCCTGTCGAAGCGCTGGCCGGGCACCATCGGATCATGCCAGTACAGGATCCTCCTGCCGGTCTTCGGGTCGATGTCGCCAGCCTTGAGCACGGACCCGGCGCCCGATGCCCCCGACTGGGCAAGTTGTGTCCCGCGCGTGACGCCAAGATGATAGGCGCCATAGATGGCGGCGCCGGCGACAACGACGGCTGCGGCTGCGGCCGCGGCAATGACTGCTTTCTTCATTTGAGATCCTTGATGGCCGGCCCGGTCTGCGCGGTCGGCAGAGGGATCAGGAAGGTCAGGTCGGCCCAGAGCCTGGCCGTCCTGGCCTCCAGTGCCAGCCGTTCCGCCGCCATGTCGATGGCGCGATGGCTGGCCTCGGCAACAGCGGGCAGCGCCCCGGTATTGGCCCGGTAGGCCGTGAGCGCGGCATCCGCTTGCGCGCGGGCGAGCGGCAAGGTCTTCTCGTCGTAGCGCTTGAGCCGCTCCAGGTTGCGCCGCAGTTCGGCGAGCCTGGCGCCCACCATGGCCTGTGTGTTGCGGCGGACGATTTCGAACCTGGCGCGCGCCTCGTTGGCCTGTGCGAGCCTGGCTGCGACATCGCGGTCCTGGCGATTGCCGCGGTCCCAGGGCACCGGGAAGCTGACATTGAGCGATCCCATGTTGGAGTAAGCCGGGCCGCGCTGGCTGTACATCAGCTCGACCGTCACATCCGGTTTGCGGGCTTCCGTCGCCACCTGGATCTCCGACTCCGCCAGGGCCACTTCGCGCTGCGCCGCCGTCACCTCAGGCACCGTGTCGAACTCGCCTTGCAACAGGTGCTGAATGCCTTGCGGCACGTCAAGCGGCGGGCGCTCCGACAACGGACGCCTGGCCGCGGGCCCGACCCAGCGCTCGAGATTGAGCATGGCCGTGGCAACAGCGGCACGGCTTTCGTCCTGGCGGTCGTGCAGCTTCTCGATTTCCAGCTCCATCGCCAGGACATCCGCACGCGAGCCGCGCCCGCTGCGATAGGCGGCCGTCGCCGCCTGGAGCGCCAGATCCAGCGGGTGGACGTGATGGCCGAGGAGGACGGCGGCCTGCTCGGCGTACCACAGATCAAGCCAGGCACCGGCCGCGTTGCGTTGCACGCCGGCCAGTCCGACAGCCCGTTTCGCCTCGGCGGCAGTCGCCTCGGCCGCGGAACGTGCCGCCCTTGCGCGGCGCTTGTCCGCGCGCGTGAATTCCTGCATCACGCTGACCGATCGCATGGTCATGAAGTCCCGGGTCAGCGAGAACTGGTCCGGCCCGTTCAGGGGGACGTTGTTCAGCCCGAGCTTGAGCACCGGGTCCGGCAACTGGCCGGCGGCGACCGCCATTTGCACGGCCGACTCGACGGCGCCGGGAGATGATTCGGCATTTCCCGCGTGGGCGGTCGCGAGCGCGACGGTCTCCTCGAGGGAAAGAGTTGGGGCGGCTTGCGCAGCCGCGGCGTGCAACCACGCCGGGCCCAGCGCAGGCGCGCACAGCAGCGCCAGTGTCAGGCGACGAAGAGAAAGCATATAGCCTCCGTGAGCGACGACAGCTGCCCGGTCTGGCGGGACAGCACTGTATGGACGTCGATCCGGAGGCTACGTCTGGAAACTGCAGTGAAGGATGTTCAGGGCCGGCGGGCCGCGGGCTTCCACTTCCGCGCGCAGCGCGACGCGGACATCGGCAAGGACCACGCGCGTGGGCTCCACGATGCTCCTCAGCACCGGCAGGAATGCCGGCAGCTGCGCAGAGGCGTGGTCCACGCTCTTGGAATCGGCCTGGCAGTGCGCCTGGCATAGTCCGCTCTGGTCAATGCCCTGGTAGTCGCTGCCAGGCGCCATGTCCGCGCACGATTCGGTCATTGCCGCCGCGGTGCCGCTGCCTTCCAGCTGGTAGCGGGTGCCGGTACAGGCGTATGCGACCGCTGCCAGCTGAACTGTCAGGAATACAACAAGCAGGAGGCCGGCGAAGACGGGATGCCGGCGGACAGCGTGGCGCAAGAGTGAGGTGTGGGTGGCGTACGCGGTGGCGTATGTGACGAAGGATAGTGCGTTTTCCGGTGATGGACGTGACCTTGGACAATTGCAGGGCACGCCAACGAGAATGCACCAACAAAACGAAAACGAACGCACAAAACCGTGCAAAAACGCTGAAACCATCGGGGAATCCCCCTAGGGCTCCCGACCACATTGTTTAGAGTGCTTACTCTAGAATTGGTCGCGCATGATGCAACGCAGCACGTCGGGTGCCTCCTTCGACACACACCGGTCGTGCGTTCACCAGCAAACCTGCCGTCGGGCAACCATGCCCAGCGGATCCTAGGAAACCACTGCATGCCCGTTTTCGCGCCCGATCAGTTCGCTGTCACCCACGGCAGCGGCTTCGCCGACTGCTTCGCCTACTCCAGCATCCTGTTTGCCGGCTTCCAGCGGATCGCCGAGCTGAACCTGCAGACCGCGCAGGCCGCCTTCGAGGAAAGCCAGCAACGCATGCAGGCGCTGCTGGCCAGCAGGGACCTGCGCCAGGTCCTCGACATGCAGAACGGCCTGACGCCCCTTGCCGCCGACAAGGCCTGTGCCTACACGCGGCAGGTATGCGAAATCGCTTCCGAAACGCAGGCCGAACTTGCCCAGCTGACGCAGGAACGCTTCCAGCAAGCGATCGAACTTGCGCAATCCAGGCTGAGCCACGCCACCGCGTCGGCAGTCGCAACGCGAGTCGCCGCATAAACCACGGCCGCCGGACGCGCCGCATGCCGCTTCCTGCCGCGGCGCGCGGTGCCGCGTCCGCGCGCAAGAGAGAAGTGTGCAATGAAGGTGCTGTTGATTGAATCCCACCCCTTGCTGCGGGTGGCGTTGCGCAGGACGCTGGAACACGTCGGGGCCGTCGGCGAGGTCGTCACCGTCGACCCGGCGGAACTCGCGGGGCACCGTGCTGCCGGCGAAGCCGTCGCCCTGGTCGTGCTCGGCCTGCCGGACGATGCGGAGGCGGCATGGCTGCTGCTATGCCAGGTCGGCAGGACCTGGCCCGCGGCGCGGATACTGGTACTGTGCGACATCGCGCCCCGGAACTGGGTCGATGACAAGGTCGCGGCGGGCGTCGTGGGTTGCCTGCCTAAATCGGTGCGGCCCGATGTGCTGGAAGCAGCGATACAGCTGGTCGCCAGCGGCTACCAGGTCAGCCTGGGTCCGTTCGGCCGGCGGCCGGGCATTGCACCGGCATCGCCCGATGGCACGCGCAAAGGCAGTGCCGCCGCGAAGGCGGATACCGTGGCCGGCTCCCGTTCGCCCGGCGAGGCCCACATGCTCGGCCTCACGCCGCGCCAGTATGAAATCCTGGTACTGCTCGCACGCGGTTATCCGGCCAAGACCATCAGCCGGCAGCTGAACGTTTCAGTGGCGACGGTCAAGTGCCATTGCAGCGCCCTGTACAAGGCGCTCGGCGTACGCAGCAAGGGCGAAGCGGTCCACGTGGCGCTGCAACGTGGTGCCCGTCTGGGACAGGCAATGGGGCCCGGCCCGGGCCAACCGAAACCGAAGGACGTGGCAGGCCCACCGCAGCCGGTGCCACATGTTGCTGTCGTGGATCCCGAGGATTGCGCCGCGCTGTAGGCAACGGAAAAGAAAAGCTGCGTTTATTTCCCGCCTGTTGTCTCCCCTCTCCCATTTATTGTATAGACCGGGGACATGGGTAACACATGTGCCGGGACATGGGTAACAGTGCAGTCATCAGTTTAGTCGGCCTGCTGTAGGTCTATTGTGGCCACCTTTTGATGGCAGAAGTAGACGTCAAAGGTGCCGTCCAGATCCACGCGAGGGCGCAACGCTACGGGCGTTCCGATCAAGGCTCGTCCGACCCGGAACGTCTTTCCTCGGAAGCAGATGCGCCCACCGTCGCCTACCTTTCGCACGATGTCATCGCTGCCGTACTCGATGGGCGGGAGTTCGTGCGGCATCGCCCGTGGACTAGGCGCATAGCGGCTTGCGGGTGTCTCCATATCCAGCGCGTGGTGTGGGCGCTTGAAGTTGTACACGTGGCGCCAATGGCTGAAGTGATGCTGCGCATCATCCAGATCCCGGAAGCGCTGGTTGGCCAGCAGCTCTGCCTGCATGGTTCGATGGAAGCGCTCGTCCTTACCGTTGGTCTGAGGATGGCGAGGTCGGCTATGACTGAGCCGCACGCCCAGGCGAATCAGCCAAGCGCCCAACGTGGTAAGTGCCCGGGGCACCGGAGAACCCCAAGGTGGGCCATTGTCTGCATTGATCCGCTCGGGCAGCCCGTAGCGCGCGAACGCGTTCTCTAACGCTTCCTGTACGGATTCAAACTGTTCGTTGCCCAAGGCCCTGAGCAGCACATTGAAGCGGGAGTGATCGTCCAAGACTGTGAGCGGATGGCACCGCTGCGTGTCGGTGGCGAAGTGGCCTTTAAAGTCAATTTGCCATAGTGCATTGGGCCGGTCGTGCTCGAAGCGCTGCCATGCTGTAGCGGCCGCACTGGCGGCCGGATCGATCAAGCCATGGCGGCGCAGCACCCAATTGACTGTGCTGGGAGCGATTTGGACGCAGTGGTCACGTTCCAGCACGCGTGCGATCTTGCGGGCGCCCCAAGCCGAATGTTCGGCTCGTATCGCTAGCACGCTCTCTTCGACTGCCGCTGGAGTTCGGCCGGGAGAGCTATGTGGCCGCCGAGTTCGGTCGTCCAGATCTTCTCGGTTCAACCACTTGTAACCGGTCTTGCGACTGATGCAAAAGCGGCGGCAAAGCTCCGCAATATTGGCGTCCGCCTGGCGTGCCAGGCGGACGAACTCTTCTCTTTGCTGCTTCACGGTGATTTGGCTCCACGGCAACGTTGTCCTCCCGCTGACTAAGCGGGAAAAGTGTTACCCATGTCCTGGCACACCTGTTACCTTTGTCCCCGGTCCATACAATTTATGGGAGAGGGGAGACAACATTCGCGGATCCAAGTGTTGTCAGCAACCACAGGCCCGCCGCAAGCGGCGGCCCCCCGGTGCCAGGTACGTTGCCTTAGTTCAGCGTCGCCCCCGCCTGCCTGACGATCGTTGCATGCTTGTCCAGCTCGCTGCGGAAGAACGGCACGGCCGCGTCGGCACCCGTGGCCGCCACAACCACGCCCTGCGCCGCCAGGTGCTCCTGCACCTCGCGCTCCTGCAGCGTGGCCTGGATCCTGGACTGCAGCGCCGATACGCTGGCCGTCGGCATGCCCGCCGGACCGACGATCGCCAGCCAGGCATCGAAGCTGTAGCGCGGCAGGCCCGACTCCGCCAGCGTCGGCACATCCGGCAGCGCCGGCACGCGCTGCGCGGTCGACACCGCGATGGCCTTCAGCTTGCCGGCCTTGAGCAGCGGCAGCACCGCCTGCACCGTCAAAAAGCCGACCTGCACCTGGCCGCCGATCAGGTCCGTGGTGTAGTTGCCGGCGCCCTTGTAGGGCACATGCCGGATATCGACCTTCGCTTCGCTGGCGAACAGCTGGCCAGCCAGATGCAGCACCGTGCCGTTGCCCGACGAACCACAGTTGAGTTCGCCCGGCTTTGCCTTGAGCAGCGCCACCAGTTCGCGGGTGGTTTGCGCGTTGACCGAAGGATTGACGACCAGCACCAGCGGCAGCGTGCCGATCACCGTGATCGGCGTGATGTCCCTGAGCGAGTCATAGGGCAGGTTCTTGTAGATAAACGGGTTGATCACGTGGTTCGACGAGATCAGGCCCAGCGTCGCCCCGTCTTTCGGCGCCCTGACGATCTGCTGCGTGCCCGGCACGCCGCCGGCACCGGCGATATTCTCGACCACCACCGACTGGCCCAGGTGCTTGCCCAGCGGCTGGCTCAGCGCACGCGCCACGGCGTCTGCCTGCGAGCCCGGCTGGGTCGGCACGATCAGCCTGAGCGGCCTGGTGTCCTGCGGTTTGACCGCGCCGGGCAGGCCCCCCAGCACGGCCAGTGTGGTGATACCCGCAAGCGCATGGCACGCCCGCCGAAACAGCGTTGTCCGCATTCCTTGTCTCCGTCTATTGAAATCGCACCGTGGGCGGTAATACCGTTCCCGGCATAGCCTCCGCGGTACGTGGCTGGAGCGCGCGGATCATGGCGCAGCGCGGCCTGCGGCTGCCGTCGCACGTCACGCTCTACCTGCAGTTCGGCACCACCGACGTCCGGGACTACTGCATCCGCCAGGGCTACATGGAAACGTTCCACGCGGCTGGCGCGCGTATCCTGCAACCATCGTGCGGGGCGTGCGCCAACTGCGGCCCGGGCTCGTCGGAACGGGCCGGGCAGGTGACGGTCAGCTCGATCAACCGGAATTTCCCCGGACGCTCGGGGCCCGGGCAGGTGTGGCTGGCCAGCCCGCCTACCGTGGCCGCCAGTGCGATGGCGGGCGAACTGCTGTCATTCCATGACCTGCAGCGGCGCCATGGGTAAGCCCGCCATCAGCCATCAGTACGGCGGATTGACCACGACGTACTGCGCGCCCTGCGGCATGTACCAGGTACTGCCGCACTGCTGGTAGACCATGCCGCCGTAGTTGACCGGCACGCAGCTCGGCGGGACCGAGCGCACCATGGACCCCACCACCGCCGACGTCACGGCAACGGTGGCGGTCACCGCCGCGGCCGTCGCCACCGGGTGGTAATCGTTGTCCCACCCGCAGCAGCCGCCGTGACTGTCGACGTTCACGTTGACGTTACGGCTCGTATTGACGTTGACGTTGCGGTTGGCGTTGACGTTGTTGACGCTGGTGTTGCGGACATTGTTGGTGCGCGCGTCGGCACGCTGGTTGTTCACCTGTCGCGCTTCTCGGTTGGCGCCGCCGGCAGCGGCGCGCTGCCCGCCTGCGGCATGTCCCCCGGCAGCGGCATGCCCGCCCCCCCTGTCGCCGCGGGCGGCCTCGGCCACCGGAGTCCAGCCGGACGCCACCAGCACGAGCGCGGCCGTGCACACCGCGAGCGGCTTTGCGAATGTGTAGGTCATGGCAATGCTCCTTGTGTCCATGGCCCCGTTACCGGGTGGCCTTCAGGGGAACGAACTCCGCCTTCCTGGCGTCCTTGGGCGGCGCGAAGGCGAACGCTGAATTGCCGAACCTCGGATTCAGGTTCCACCTGTATTGCGTGACCGATTGCGGCCTGGCCTCGTCGGACCGGTTGGTGATGACGAGCTTGCGCGGCAGCGGACGGTTGCCGGTGGCGATCCAGATCTGCCAGTCGAGCTGCCCCTGGCGGAACGCATAGTGGTCGCACAGCTCGCCGCCAACGATGTCCTGCCCGGCGTTCATCGCCGATTCGATGTTGTCCACCGGCGCCTCGGGCGTGCCCCACAGGAACAGGTCGGCCGACGGGATCTCGACCCCGAAGCGCTCGCGCAGCCGCTGCGCCAGCACGCCCAGGTTGTCGCTGAAATCGGCCTGCGAGTACGATTTCTGCGCAGGCGAGTACAGCGTGACTTTCTTGCCGTCATAGATCAGGTCGCGCTGCGAGCGCGCGCTGCGCATCAGCGCGCGCAGCCGGTCCGGCCGCTGCACATCCAGGTCCGCCGTGGCGGTGTGCTGCAGCTTCTGGCCGTCCTGCAGCACCCGTTCGCCCGACAGGTCGATAAACACCTCGAACTGGCGCAGCGACTGCAGGTACTTGCCCATGTCGTTGAGCGCCTGGATCACCGCGGGGTCGACTGCGTTCGGCTGCGGCTGAGGTTGCGCCTGTGCCTGTGCCGGCGCCGCCGCGGATGCGGCCGAGGTTGCAGACGTAGCGGCTGGCGGCGCGGGCGGCGTGCTGCTGCAGGCCGCCAGCGCGATGACGAGCAGGGACAGGGCCGGTATGCGTGCCATGGTGAACTCCCGGTTGACTGGACAATCGCCCGGCCGCGTGCGGCTTCAGGCCAGCGATGGAGATGCTGGGGAATCTTCTATGACGGGAGGGGGGAAGTGAAGTGAATCTTTTTGTGAGTGCGGTAAGCCGTGTTGCAGGAAGGACGTGGTCGCCCCCCGGTATTCGGGCACTGCGCGAACCTGGCGCGGATGGCGAGTGACCCAAGCGCTTCGCACCGGGCAAAAACACGGGCCGAGCCTCTTACCAGGGCCGGGCTCGATAGTGATTGGGACCAAACAGGAACTGGTATGAAGGCAACAGCACGAAGACAGGATGGGCGGAGGACCGCCACCTGTTTCGTGGCACTGGCGCGCTGCGGCGCCGCTCAGTTCATTTCTGCATTCCAGTGCGGACCTCCTGCAACACCTCGTCGAAAGCGTCAACGCGAATCAGGCCTAAACGAGGAAACTCCAGGTCGACGATGACATAGAGCGTCATCGTCAACGAGGCCACGAAGAAAAGCGCATGCAACCAGTTTCGAGGACCGCGGCCGGCCATGCCATAGCCCGCGAACAAAGCCCCAATCCAGCAAAGCGCGAAAAGCATGCCGAAGATGACGCTCGGCGGATGTTCCTTCGTTGAGGCGAGCCGGGTCGATGCCGTATCGAACGCTGCATTGAGCGCTGGCAGCAGAAGCATGGTTGCCGCCGTACTGGAGGTTCGCTGAGACGCCATGACGGAATCCGTCCAGAGGCGTTCACGCAGCACGTCCGAACGTGCCAGGGCGGCATCGACGCGTTTGCGGTCAGGAACGGCTCGATAGGCATCAAGCCGGGCATCGAGATACTGCCTGAATATCTCCTGCAACTCGCCACGTGCCGGTTGTGGCAGCAGATCCAGGCGCATGTAAGCAGTGCCGATGTCGTTGGCTTCCTGGACAATCAGCGTACGCCGCATATCAAAGCGGCTTGCCGCCCCGGAAAAGGTGAAGGCAATCAATAGTCCAAGCAGCGCAAATATCGCGCTTGCGACCGCGCCGACGCCCGTAGTCTCCGGTTCGCGGCCGGACGCAACCTGCCATTGCCATACCAGCCGGCCGAGTTCCAGCGCGATCAGGATACTGGTGAACAATCCGATCACAAACACCAGTCCGCCGGCCCAACCGGCACCATAAAGTAGTGATGCCAAAATTGCCTCCGGTGCTTTGCCGCGCGATGCGCCTTTCCACCTCAAGGACGGTATAAAAAAGCTTCGCCACCGTATGTTCAATGCCGCACAGATGTTCGATCCAGACAATCGCCAGGCTCCCCTCAAAAGATCGCCGTACATCACTTGCCTCCAAGTATCTGCGTTGTGGCGAACTGCCTGATGAGAACGCGGCTTTCACACATAAAGCCCGTTTCGGGAAAACCGCACACGTTGGTGAGGCCCTTTGCAATCGGTATCTGACAGACTAATGTTGGACTATGCTCCGGGGGCCAGACGACGGAGGCAGTTATGAGCACGGTCTCAATCGAACCCGGCAGCTATCAGGTTGCACCGCCGCAAAACCCCGGTGAAGTCATCGCGCTGATCAGGAAGCACGCGATCCAGGTCGTTGACCTGAGGTTCACCGACTTGCCCGGCATGTGGCAGCACTTCTCGATCACGCTGCCGGAAGTCAACGACGATTTGTTCTCGGCCGGCATCGGGTTCGACGGGTCTTCCATTCGTGGTTTCCAGGAAATACACGAGTCCGACATGCTGGTCAGGCCTGACCCCGCCACAGCATTCGTCGATCCGTTTTGCACGGCACCCACGCTGGCGCTGATCTGCGACGTGCTGGACCCGGTCCTGCACCAGCCATATTCGCGCGATCCGCGCCACATCGCACGAAAGGCGGAGCTGTACCTCCAGCAAACCGGCCTGGCTACGGTTTGCTACATTGGCCCCGAACTGGAATTCTTCATTTTCGACTCCATTCGCTTCGGGCAGGACCAGCACTCCGGCTACTACTATGTCGAATCGGCCGAAGGCGAATGGGCCTCGGGTCGCGACGAAGGCGCCTATGGCGGAGGCAATCTTGGCTACAAGCAGAACTACAAGGGAGGATACTTTCCCGTGCCGCCAAGCGATACGCTGCAGGATATCCGCTCCGAAATCGTACTCGCGCTGATGCAGGCAGGCGTCCAGGTCGAGGTGCATCACCATGAGGTAGCCACGGCGGGCCAGAATGAAATCGACATGCGCTTTGCGCCACTGACCCGAATGGCAGACAACGTGATGATGTACAAGTACATCTGCAAGAATGTTGCACGCCGCCACGGCAAGGTCGCCACATTCATGCCCAAGCCCCTGTTTGCCGACAACGCGAGCGGCATGCATTGCCACCAGAGCCTCTGGCGCGGCGGCCAGAACCTCTTCTATGACGAGAACGGTTGGGCGCAGACGTCGCAGATGTGCCGTTGGTACATAGGCGGCTTGCTCAGGCACGCCCCCGCCCTGATGGCTTTCTGCGCGCCGAGCACAAACTCCTACAAGCGACTGGTGCCCGGATACGAGGCGCCTGTCAATCTGGCCATGTCGCAGCGCAACCGGTCTGCCGCAGCCAGGATTCCAATGGTTTCGGATTCCCCAAGCGCCAGACGCGTGGAATTTCGCTGTCCTGACCCGTCGGCCAATGCCTACCTCGCCTTCTCGGCAATGCTGCTCGCCGGCCTTGACGGCATTGAAAACCAGACGGACCCGGGCGACCCGCTCGACAAGAACATCTATGATTTGCCACCGGAGGAAGCGGCCAGTATCCGGCAGGTTCCAGGCTCGCTCGAAGAGTCGCTTTCTGCGTTGGAATCCGACTCAGCGTTCCTGCGAAAGGGAGATGTCTTCACTGAAGACCTGATCAGGACCTGGATTGACTACAAGCGCACACGCGAGATTGACACATTGAAGTTGCGGCCGCACCCGTGGGAATTCCACCTCTACTTCGACATCTGATCCAGAACGAAGTCCGTGGTCATCGACGAACTGACCCGCCAGCCGACGATGCGGCGCGCGAACACGTCGATCACGAATGCCACGTACAGCCAGCCCTGCCACGTCAAAACGTAGGTGAAGACCTTGCTAAAGATCGGTCCTTCCGCAGGTAGCCAGCCATCCCTGGTTTCCAGGCGTGCGCGGATGCCGTCGTGTCGGAAGCCTTCGCGCTTCAGGCGCCCCCAGCTCCGATGCGCTCCATCAGATCGACGGTTCCATGTTCGAGAATGCCAGCCCGAGTCGTGGCTTCAATTGCGTCCCGGCTTCTTGATTCAAGAACGACGGACTCAATACCTGCAAGATGCAAAAGCTGCGATAGCAGCAGGCCCGCAGGGCCCGCGCCAATGATGCCTGGCACGCGCTATCGTGTTTCCCACGTAGAATCCACGTGCTCCCGCCAGCTGCCGGCACCATGTCTTTACATTTGGGATGTACGTCGATCTCCTCACCCTTTATCTCCTAGCAATCGGAACCCTTCTCGCCAGTGCCGGGATGACGTACTGGGAGCATCGGTCCCATCCCACGCATGGCAAGGCATTGCGGACCCTGGCTGCAGGCTTCGCGACGCTCGCGATCGGGTGCACGGCCGTGCTGTTTCGTCGCAACCTGCCCAGTGCGATCGGCCCGGCCCTCTGCAATCTCGTCATTCTCAGCGGCTACCTGCTGGTCCTCTGCGCGGTCGCATCGTTGCGCGGGCGCCGGTATCGCGGCACATCGGCCGCCGTGCTGGCTGGCATGGCGCTGGCCTGGGCGGTGGCGGGCACGCGCTGGCCGGAGGCCATGTGGAACTACGTCAGCTCGTTCCCGATTGCGGTGGTCAGCGCGCTGACCGTACTCGAGATGCTGCGCTGCGAGCCGATGAAAGCGCTGCATGCACGCCGCGTCGTCGTGGCGGTGACAGGGATCCATGCTCTCTTCTACGCCGTCCGGGCCTGTGTCCTGCCATGGCTGGTGACGGCATACGGACCGTCGATCCAGTCGATGGCCAGCAAGATCACCGTCTACGAGGGCGTGCTGTACTCGGTCCTGTTGCCGATGGCCCTGCTCAAGCTCGTGCGCGAGGAGACCCACGGCCAGCTGTTGCGCGAATCCCAGACCGATTACCTGACCCGGCTCGGCAACCGCCGCTGGTTTTTTGAAGAAGGCGCACGTCTGCTCGGCCACGCAGGCTGCTCCCGTCCGGTTGCGTGGCTCGCGTTCGACCTCGACCAGTTCAAGGCGATCAACGACCGGTACGGGCACCAGGCGGGCGACAAGGTGCTGAAGTCCTTTGCGGAAACCGCCCGCGGCGTCCTTGGTCCCAACGTGCTGCTGGCGCGCATCGGCGGAGAAGAGTTCGCGGCGCTGCTATGCGGCGAAGACGCACGCCGCGCCCGCGCGCTGGGCGAGGCCATTGCCAGACGCTTCGCCGATGCCATCCCGGGCCGCATCGACAGCATCCGGGTTCCGGCAACGGTCAGCATTGGCCTGGCGCGGTTCGACAACGAAGTGCCGGCGTTGGCCGACGGGCTTGCCGCCGCGGACCGCGCGCTGTACCGCGCGAAATCGCGGGGGGGCAATCGGCTTGAACCGGCGCTATCTGTCGAAGAGCCGGCCGCGGCCTGACAGCTCCTGCATCACGCCGGCATGCCCGGCATCGAAGTGCCCGGTTTCCTCGGCGACGATCCACAGGGTTCCGAGCGGCTGCCCGTGCGCCATGTACAGCGGAACCAGCAGCACCTCGGGGCAGACCACGCCAGCCTCGGCGATCCAGGCATAGTAGCGTTCCGGATGCCGCGTCAAGATCGGTTCGAAGCGGTCCAGGCACACGCCGCAGGGGCTGTAGTCGTGCCGCGCTCGAGTTCGAATACGCTGATCCCGGCCGAGATCGCGCCGGTCAGCTGCATCGCGCGCTCGACCAGCCTTGGCAGCACCTGCTCGGGGTGGTCGAGCATCTGCGCCGCGATGTCCTTCAGCGCAAGCTTCTCGACCTGGTGGTCAATGCGCCTGGGCGGCCGGCGTTCCAGTTCGGCGGTGATGTAAAGGTCTGGGGGCGGGACGGTATCGGCAAGGGTCATGCCCTTCTCCTGGGCTCTCGCTGTGCTGCAATCAACGTGAAGCTTACACGGCAACTGCGGCCCTTGCCCCTGCCCTACCTCTTTTCCGAACTGCCGGCAAAGCGCTCGATCTTGCTGGTCAGGCCCGACACCACCAGCAGGTCGCCGGGCAGCACCATGGTGGCCGCCGTGGCGTGCTCGAACTCCGCGTTGCCGCGCTTGATGCCCACCACCGTCACGCCGAACTGCTCCCGGACATGGGACATCAGCAAGGTCTTGTTATGGGTGGACGCCGGCGCATGGATCCGCGCGATGGCAAAGCCGTCGTCGAACTCGATGAAATCGATCATCTTGCCGGTGATCAGGTGGGCCACCCGCGCGCCCATGTCCGCTTCCGGATAGACGACATGGTGCGCACCGATGCGCTCCGCGATCTGCCCGTGCTCGGGAGTAAACGCCTTGACCCAGATGTCCTTGATCTGCAGCTCGGTCAGCGCCATCAGCGTCATCAGGCTGGACGACATGTCGGTGCCGATGCCCACGATGGCGTGTGAAAAATCCGCTACCCCCAGCTGGCGCATGACATTGACGTCGGTCGAGTCGGCCTGGATCGCGCAGGTCAGCACATTGGACCAGCGCTGCACCAGGTCGGGATCCTTGTCGATGCCCATGACGTCATGGCCCAGCCGCATCAGCGACTGCGCCACGGAACCGCCGAAGCGCCCCAGCCCGATCACGGCCACGCTGTCGCCTGCCGAGAAGGCGAACTGTTCGGAAAACAATCTAGCCAACAATTGGATGCTCCTCGGGATAACGGTACGGCGTACGGCGCTCGCCCATGGCAAGGGATACCGCGAGCGTGATGGTGCCGACCCGGCCGGCATACATCAGCCCGGCCAGGATCAGCTGGCCGGAAGCCGGCAGGTCGGCGGTAATGCCGGTCGACAGGCCCGCGGAGCCAAAGGCCGCGATGACCTCGAAAATCACCTGGTCGGTCGGGAATTCCGTGACAAACAGGATGGCCAGCGTCCCGATCGTCGTCAGCGCGCTGCCCAGCACCAGCACCGTGATCGCCTGCCGCTGCGCCGAACTGCTGACGCGGCGCCCGAAGGCTTCGCTGTCGGCGCGCCCGCGGATCTCGGCAATCACCAGCAGCGCCAGGATCGCGATGGTGCCGACCTTGACGCCGCCCGCGGTGCTGGCGCTGCCGCCGCCGACGAACATCAGGAAATAATGCAGCGCAATGCTTTCGCGGGTCAGGCCGCCGATGTCGATGGTGTTGAAGCCGACGGTGCGCGCGGC
This sequence comes from Cupriavidus oxalaticus, assembly GCF_016894385.1. Taxonomy (NCBI): domain Bacteria; kingdom Pseudomonadati; phylum Pseudomonadota; class Betaproteobacteria; order Burkholderiales; family Burkholderiaceae; genus Cupriavidus; species Cupriavidus oxalaticus. Next base: position 820,022 of record NZ_CP069811.1, on the reverse strand, counting down.
GACCGAGGCGAAGGCCGCCGACAACAGCTTCTGTCCCGCGGCCATCGGGCCGAGCGTGCGTGCGTTGGTCCACTCGAACATCAGCACGCCGCACAGGCCCACCAGGAACAGCACCCCGGTGGTGGCCAGCGTCAGCTTGCTGTGCAGCGACCAGCGGTGCGGGTGGAAGGTCTTGTTGCGCAGGTCGTGCAGTACCGGAAAGCCGATGCCGCCGACCAGCGCCGCCATCATCACCGGCAGCAGCACCCACTGGTCGGCCGCATAGCGGACCAGGCTGTCGGCATGTGTCGAGAAGCCGGCATTGTTGTAGGCGGAGATGGCATGGAACAGCCCGTTCCAGGCGGCGTCGCCCCACGGCGCGCCGTAGGCGAAATGCAGCCGCCACGACAGCCAGGCAGCCAGCAACAGTTCCATCCCGATGGTTACCACCAGCACCAGCCTGGCCACGCTGACGACATCGCCCAGCCCGATCGCGTGGGTCTCGACCTGGGTCAGCAGCTTGGTGCGCAATCTCAGCGAGCGGTTGACCATCAGCCCCAGCAGCGTCGACGCCGTCATCATGCCGAATCCGCCAAGCTGGAACAGCACCATGATGACCACCTGGCCAAATCCGGACCAGTACGTGCCGGTATCGACCACGATCAGCCCGGCCACGCACACCGCGGACACCGCCGTGAAGAACGCGGTCAGCCATGGTGCGCTGCCGCCGCCGTCGCGCGACCAGGGCAGCATCAGCAGCACGCTGCCCACCACGATGGCCAGCAGGAACACCATGACGACGGCGCGGGCGGGATGCAGGGAAGCTCTCATGCAGGCATTGTGTGCCTTGGCGCGGCACAAATCCATGTGTGCAGCGCAGCACCGCAGCACCCGTTTTCCGGCCCGGAGATTTCCTGATGGCTGCCTGCGCGCGACGGCGCCAGCGCCGCCGGCCTAGCGCGCCGGTGCCGATCGCAGGAAGCCGGCCGAAATCTCCGCGGCCAGCTGGACGATCGCGTCGGCCTCCTCCGCGCTCAGCGACCCGGTGAAGCGCGCCTCTCCCCAGTCGCCGCAAATCAGGGCCACGCAGCGGTTGCGCACCCGCACCGGGATCAGCAGCAGCGCGCGGGCATCGGGCAGGGCCTCGCGATACCAGCGCGGCACGCGGTGCGCGGCCTCCTTGTCAAAGCTGTCCTCGATCAGCAAGGGCCGGTCCGCCAGCGTGGCGAAGTGGAACACGTCCGGAACGAAGCCTTCTTCGAAGGACAGCTGGTCGAGCTTGTCGCGCGTGCCCTCGCCAAAGCCGAGCCGCGCACCGAAGCGCCGGGCCGACGGATTCAGCAGCATCAGGAAGCAGCGCGAGAAATTCAGCGCGCGCATCGCTGACTCCAGCGCAAAGGGCGCCAGTTCGGCAATGGACATGGCACGGCCCTCCTGCCGGACTTCGGCGACGGCCCGTTGCAGCCTGGCCAGCGCGTCGGCGGGCTTGCCGCCCTGCTCGCCGGCGTCGTCCCCGGCCTGGCTGGCGGCGTCCGTGGCCGCCATCGAGGTGGTGAGCACCCTGGCCTGTTCCAGCGCCCGCCCGAGGTGCCCCGGCTCCAGGCCCAGCCGTTGCGCCTCGGCCAGCAACGGACTGTCGGCCGATGGGTCGTCCTGGCCTGCGAGGATCGATGCGGCGGCCTGCGACGACAATCGGGCGACGGCGCCCAGCCAGTCGGCATGCGCCTCCGGCATGGCGCCTTCCGGCAACGGGGGTGCGCTCATGGCGCCGGCGATCAGCGGGGGCAAGCGCCATTTGACGGCAGCCGCCCGGGCGATTTCGCCGAGCGACACGCCCAGGACTTCGCGGCAGGCCTCATCCTCGCTGATCTGCCCGCCGGCCTGCGCACCGGTTTGCGCACCGGTTTGCGCGCCGGTTTGCGCACCGGCCTCGCACATTGCGGTAATGCGGTCCCACGCCTCCGGCACATACAGGATCAGCAGCAGCCGGCTCACATGGTGCATCAGCGTGCAGACCACGGCCTCCTCCCCCTCAGCGATGCCGCGCGCATCGGCCAGGCTCCGGGTGAATTCGGCCGCGACCATGGCCTGCTTGAGCGCTTGCGCCGCCCGTGGCCGGTTTTCCGGCATGGTCTGGAAGAAGTCGAGCACGCGCACGCCCAGCGTCAGATGGATGATCGTATCCACCCCCAGCACCATGATCGCGCGCGAAACGGTGGTGACTTCGCCGCCGAACGACCGGTACATGGCGGAGTTGGACAGCCGGATGATCTTCTGCGACAGGCTGAAGTCCGACAAGATGCTGCTGGCCATTTCGCCGACGTTCCGCTCCGCATCGAGCGAACTGAAGACATGATCGATGCAATACTGCAGCGTCGGAAAATCTCCCTGCTCGGCGAGCCGGGCCCAGAGCTGGTCGAGGAATGCCTGTTTATCCATGGCCATGCCTCATTGCGGCAACAGGGTCGGGGCGTCCAGGCGCCACCTGCCCGCGGCGAAAGCCGCCTCGAGGTCGGCGGGACTCATGGCGTGCCCATAGTGCCAGCCCTGTGCCATCTCGCAGCGCTGCGCGGCCAGCAGCTCGCGCTGGCATGCCGTCTCGACGCCTTCGGCGATCGCCGCCAGCCCAAGCTCGCGCGCCAGCGAGAGCACCGCATAGACAATGGTCTGCGCGTGCGGCGAATCGACCATGTCGGCGACAAAGCTGCGGTCGATCTTCAGTGCCGACAGCGGAAACCGGCGCAGGTATGAAAGGCTGGAGTAGCCGGTGCCAAAATCGTCCACCGCAAAGCGGATGCCCAGCGCCCGCAACTCGGTCAGGACGTGGCCCGCCGCTTCGGGATCGATCATCAGCGCCCCCTCGGTGATTTCCAGCACCAGCCGGCCGGCGCAGACACCGGTATCGCGGATCGCGCTACGCACCTGGTCGGCAAAGCCCGGATGGCTGAACTGCACCGGCGACACATTGACCGACACGTAGCCGACGTGCGCACCCCTGGCATCCCACATGGCAAGCTGGGCGCAGGCGCAGCGCAGCACCCAGGCGCCGAGATGATGGATCAGGCCGTTGTTTTCCGCGACCGGCACGAAGATCTCGGGAGACACGGCGCGGCCGGCCCGATCCCAGCGCATCAGCGCCTCGACCGCGCACAGGTTGCTGCCATCGAGGCTGACGATGGGCTGGTACTGCAGCGACAGTTCGCCGTTGTGCACGGCCTCGAACAGGTCTTGCTCGATGCGGAACTGCTCGTTGAGCCTCTCGTCGAACTCCGGCGAATAGCGGAAACACCGGTTGCCGCCGAGCGTCTTCGCCTCGTACATGGCCCGGTCGGCGCGCCGCAGCAGCTCGGCATCGGAATCCTGGGCGCCGGTGGCGAAGGCCAGTCCGATGCTGGTGGTGACACGGATCTGGCGTGCGGACAGCTGGAATGGCTGTCGGCATATCCGCATGACCTGTTCAACGATGTCGGCGGCTGCCTCGTCGGCAGCGATGTTCTCGAGCAGCAATACGAATTCATCGCCGCCCAGCCGCGCCACGGTGTCCGTCCCGCGCAGCACGCCGCGCAAACGGGCCGCCATTTCCTTCAGCAAGGCATCGCCGGCGCCATGCCCGAGGGAATCGTTGATCTTCTTGAATCCGTCCAGGTCCATCAGCGCGACCGCCAGCCGGCGTCCCGCCGGATGCTCCCCGGCCAGGTACTGTTCAATCCGGCGGCGAATGAGGTTGCGGTTGCCGATCCCGGTCAACGGATCGATCAGCGACTGTTCCGTCAGCTGCTGCAGCTTCTGCATCCACGCCGTGACATCGGTCCCGAACAGCAGCAGCGAGGCCTGTCCGGATTCGTCGGTGTCGCGGCGGATCTGCAGATCGACATAGCGGCTGCCGGCCGAGGCATCGGTGAACCGGACGGTGGTCCGCCGGGCCTGGCCATCCAGCAGGCAGGCCTGCCACAGCGCAGCGGTGCGTTCGTATTCGCCGATGGGAAGAATGTCGCGCATGGCCGCGCGGCTCAGGTACGCGTACGGCAGGCCCAGCAGCGCGCCCGATGCACGGGTGGCGTGCAGGATCTGGCCGGTCAGGCCGACATGCAGGGCCAGCCCTTCCGACGCTTCCAGCAAGGCCCAGCCGTGCCGCCCGGCCGGAGATGGCGGCGCGCGATCCGCCTCGTCGTCGCGGGCCCATTCCGCTTCGTCGTTCGCCAGGACGGCGTCATACGTGAATGCGTGCATACGGTGTGAATCGACCCGCCCTGCCCGGCCACGCTGTCGCCGGGGATTGTTGTCATGCCGGGACCTTGACGACAGGACGCGTCAAGCCTGTCGGTACCCCGCACGGTATTTGCAAAGCCCCGATTCTATTACGGCGCAAGGCGAATGAGGAAGCACACGGACGGCGCTGTGGAAACGCCGCGACGCCCATGCGGCCAGCAGCGCCCGCCTGCGGATTTCCGGCCATGCGCCGCATGTCGGAAATCCGTCATTAACGTACAGCGAGCCGTGTCCGCGATGGACAAACCCTTGCGGATTGCCGAGACTTGACCAGGTCCGCGTGCGCCGGCCGTGTGCGGCCCCTGCGCCCCCTCTTCCTTTGCCATGCCACCGTTGTCCGCGCCTGCTCTACTCGATGCAACGCTTCGCGCCGTCGCGCGCCGCTATCGCCTGCCGGCAAGTGCCGCCGCAGTTTCCGATCCGCAGTCACACAGCCCGGCCACGACGCTCGCGCTCGCGATCGAACAGGCTCGCGCAGCCGTGGCACGCGGGGACACGCCAACCGCGGCCCTGAAAGACCGCTTCGTCGACGCGCTCGCGCACCTGATCCGCGAAGCGCTGCGCGCGGATGCGGGCGACCCGGTGTTCCAGGCCATGGTCATGCGGCACCGGGCGGCGCACGTGCGCGAGTACGCCTCGCTGTCCGCGGGCGCCGGCCAGGACCGCCGCGAAGTCCAGGCCGCCGTCAATGCCATCGCCCATCCGGGCCGGCAGCAACGCCTCGTGCCAGGTCCGTGGCGCGAAGCATTGGCCCGGCTCCACGCCTGCGCCGCCGCCTCATCCTGGTCCGCGCTGCACGAAGCCGTGCGCAGCCTGCCCGATATGCCGGAGATCGCGAACGGTGCCCAGGGCCTGGCCAGGCTGCTCGACAGTCCCGCGCTGAAGCGCCTGCAGCGTCTTGAAGCGCTGGCGTCCGATGACCTGGTCCGCCAGTACCAGCTGCTGTGGGAGCGGCATGGCCCCCGCTCCGGAAGCGCCGGCGCCAGTGCGCAAGGCGTCGCCGCCCGGCAGCGTGGCGCTGCCGTCGAGGCACAGGCCGCACAGGCACTGGAGGCGCTGGCGCAGCGACTCAACGCGTCCGGGCGAGCGCCGGCGTCATACCGTGTCGTGACCTCGATGCGCGTGCCGGCTTCGATCCCCGCCACGCATGAACGTGCCAAGACCGAATGGGATGCGGTGCTGCTCAGGCAGGTGCTGCCGGTTGAGGAACCACCGGCGTGGGAGATCTGCCTGCTCGCAGAGGCCAAGGCCTCCGTCGATGCCGCCACCACCGACCTGCCCAAGCTGCTGCGCGGCCTGCGCTTGCTGGCGCATGCCGACAGGGACACGGTCTATGCGTTCGATACGCAGCAAGGCGTGGTACGCCTGCATGGTGCCTCGCTCGGCGCGCTGCGCGCCGACGCGGCCGGCCTTGCCGGCACGGTGCTGTATTGCTGCGATGCGCCTGCCGAAGCCGGTCCGCGCCTGCTCGGCGCCGCCAGCCGGATGCAGCTGCTGTCGGCGCAGGCCAGCCTCGACTTCGCTGGCGCGCTGGCGCACGCACAAGCCGCGAATTCAGCCGCGCTTGCGCCGGTCTGGCACCAGCTACTGGAATCGCCCCGCTGGCACAGCGTGCTCAACCAATATCCGACGCTGTGGCAAGTGCGCGAATTGATGGTCCATCCTGACGACCTGATGGCTGCGATAAATGAGACCGGCAACGAAACCGACAGCGGGACCGGCGCCTGACATGCCAGGGTGCCAGGGTGCGGGTGCCAGGGTGCTGTAACGCTGCCCTACTGCGCAAACAGCGTCATCTGCCCCGACAACAGTCGTTCGAAATCATCGTCCAGGAAAGGCAGGATCGCATCGGCAACCGGCTGCAGCTGCTTGCCGACGTAGTGGCCATAGTCGATCGGCGCGGATCGGCATTCGAGCGGCTCCGGCCCCGCGATGGTCACGACATAGCTGATCCAGCCGCCGCGCTGGTACTGGCGCGGGCGCCCGTGGCGCTCGTTATAGTCATCGGCGATGCGGGCTGCCCGCACGTGTGGCGGCACGTTGCGCTGGTACTCCTCCAGCCTGCGCCGCAGCCGCTTGCGATAGACCAGCTGCTCGTCGAGTTCTCCCGCCAGCGTGCGGCGCACGATGTCGCGCACATAGTCCTGGTACGGCTCGCGGTTGAAGACCTTCTCGTACAGCGTCTGCTGGAACTGCTGCGCGAGCGGCGACCAGTCCGTGCGCACCGTCTCCAGCCCCTTGAACACCATCTCGACCGTGCCGTCCGGCCGCTCCACCTGGCCGGCGTAGCGCTTCTTGCTGCCAAGGTCGGTGCCGCGGATGGTCGGCATCAGGAAGCGGCGGAAGTGCGTCTCGAACTGCAGTTCAAGCGCGCTTTCCAGGCCATAGGTCTGCCACAGGTGGTCGCGCCACCAGTCGTTGACATAGGCCACCAGGCTGCGGCCGATCTGCTGCGCATCGGCCTGCGTGCGCGCGCGGCGCAGCCAGACAAAGGTGGAATCGGTGTCGCCATAGATCACCTCGTAGCCGCGCGCCTCGACCAGCGCGCGCGTCTGCCGCATGATCTCGTGCCCGCGCATGGTGATCGACGAGGCCAGCCGGGGATCGAAGAACCGGCACCCGCTGGAGCCCAGCACGCCATAGAACGCATTCATGATGATCTTCAGCGCCTGCGCGAGCGGCTTGTTGCGGTCGCGCTTGGCGGCCTCGCGGCCCTGCCAGACCCGGGCGACGATCGCCGGCAGGCAGTGCCTGGTGCGCGAGAAGCGCGCGCCGCGGAAGCCGGGAACCGAGTCGGCATCGTCGGGGTGCGCCAGTCCCTCGACCAGGCCGATCGGATCGATCAGGAAGGTGCGGATGATCGACGGATAGAGACTCTTGTAGTCCAGCACCAGCACCGATTCATAGAGTCCCGGCCGCGAATCCATGACAAAGCCGCCGGGGCTGGCTTGCGGCGCCAGCTCGCCGAGGTTGGGCGCGACATAGCCCTGGCGGTGCATCAGCGGCATGTAGAGATGCGTGAAGGCCGCGACCGAACCGCCGCTGCGGTCGGCCGGCAGGCCCGTGACCGTGGCGCGCTCCAGCAGGAACGACAGCAGCTCGGTTTTGCCGAAGATCCGCGTCACCAGCTCGCAATCGCGCAGGTTGTAGCGCGCAAGCGCCGGCTTGTCCTGCTCGAACATGCGGTCGATGGCATCCATGCGGTCGTACGGGTTGTCGATCGCCTTGCCTTCGCCGAGCAGCGCCTGGGCCACCGATTCGAGGCTGAACGACGGGAAGCTCCACGTGGCGGAACGCAGGGCCTCGATGCCATCGATGATCAGCCGGCCCGGCGCGCTGGCGAAATAGTGCTGCTGCGCGTTGTGCTCGCGCCATTCGATTTCCGCACCGGCCCGGCCGAGGCGCAGCGGCACCTGCAGCCGGCGCGCATGCTCGACCAGCACGCGCAGGTCGAACTGGACCAGGTTCCAGCCGATGATCGCGTCGGGGTCGTGTTCAGCCAGCCACTGGTTCAGCTTCTCCAGCAGCTCTGGCCGTGTCGTGCAGTATTCCAGCACGAAGTCGACATCGGCCGGCTCCTGCGGCACAGCGCCCAGCATATAGACCTGGCGCTGGCCGCAGCCTTCGAGTGCAATCGAATACAGCTCGCCGAATGCATTGGTTTCGATATCGAGCGACACCAGCCGCAGCGTGGGCCGGTAGTCCGCCGCGGGTTTCAGCTGGGCGTTGCACAGCACGCCGTCGCCGTCCGGTTCGCCATCGAACCAGACCGGGGCCGTGATGAAGCGCTCCATCAGGTAGCGCTCTGGCGGGCGGATATCGGCTTCATAGACATCCACGCCGGCATCGCGCAGCGATCGGCCTAGCTGGATCAGTTGCCGATGCTGCTGGCAATACAGGCCCATGACCGGCCTGCCCTTGAAGTCCTGCAGCTTGAGCGGACGCAACTCCGCCTCGCGCTCGCGGCGCAGCAGCGCCTCGGCACGCTCGCGTTGTGCCTCGGGAATGAATGCAATCGACGGCTGATACGGCAGGCGCAGCCGGCGCGGCCCGTCGTCGGTGGCCAGCCAGACTTCGACCTCGGTGCCGGCGGGGGTATCGCGCCAATGTCGGGTCAGGATGAAACCCTGCTGGTGTGCCACGCTTAAACCTTTGGGTGAAACCGCTATTGACGTGATTCTAGCGAAGCAAGCGCCGCCCTCGACCGGCGGCATATATGTGCGCGACAATCCCCTCATGAAACCAAAGTTTCACGAAGAATTCTATTTGACACCAAAGTTTCATTAACCTATATTTCTGAAACCGAAGTTTCATTCGGACCCGATCATGACCTCATCGTTGCAAGACAAGATTCTCGCGCTGAACGACCAGCTCACCGAAAGCGAGCGCCGCCTGGCTGCCGTAACCCTGGAGTGCATCGGCAATCTCGCCGCCTACTCGGCCACCGAGCTGGCGCAGAAGGCCGGCGTTTCCAAGGCGACCGCGGGCCGGTTCTTCCGCCGCCTCGGCTACGAGAACTTCAACGAGGTCCGCGCCCTGCTGCGCGACGAGGCCGACCGCGGCTCGCCGCTATACGAGTTGGCCGGCGTGCAGGCACCTGTCGACGACCAGGCGCCACTGGCCCGCCATCTCGCCAATGACTTGCAGAACCTGGCTCAAACCTTCGATCGCCTGAACCCGGCCGATGTCGAGCGCGCCGTCGCGCTGTTCGCCGGTGCCGGGCGCGTCTTCATCGCCGGCTTCCGCAACGGCCGCGTGCTGGCGCAATACGCGTGGGCGCTGCTGACCCAGTTGCGGCCGGGCGTGACGCTGGCGCCGGGCGCCGGCCTGAATCTTGCCGAAGACCTGGCCGACCTCGGCGCCGACGACGTGCTGCTGGTCATGGACTTCCGCCGGCGCGTGACGCTGCTGTGGCCGATGGTGGCGCACGCCAACCGCGTCGGCGCCAAGGTCGTGATCCTGACCGATCCCAGCGCAACGGACCTGCCAGCGCGCTCCGACGTGGTGCTCCGCTGCGTCAACCACGGCGCTGCGGTGTTCGACTCCTATGTCGCGGCCGTCAGCCTGATCAACCACCTTTGCACAAGCATCGCGCTGATCCTCGGCGACGCGGCACGCGAGCGGCTCGAGGAAATCGAGTCGCTCCATGACCACTACGGCGACCTGCATCGCTAGACCCCAACCCAGGAGACTGTCTTGAACCACCCGCTCCCCAACCTGAAGCTGCAGTGCGCGCTGAACCCGGCGGCCACGCCCGGCGCCCCCTATGGCGTGCGCCAGCAGGCCGTGCTCGGCGGCGAAGCCTTTGTCCGCGCCGCCGCGCAGATCCGCCGCTGGCCGGGCTATGCACCGACGCCGCTGGTAGCCCTCGACGGCCTTGCGCGCGCCGCCGGCGTCGCACAGATCCTCTACAAGGATGAAGGCGACCGCTTCGGGCTGGGCAGCTTCAAGGCACTGGGCGGCGCCTATGCGGTCAGCCGCCTGCTGGTGCGCGAGATCGGCAGCCGGCTGGGCGTGGGCGACGTGCCGGTCGACGACCTGCTGTCGGGCCGCTATGCCGACGTGGTGCGGGACATCACCGTCACCTGCGCCACCGACGGCAACCACGGCCGCTCCGTAGCCTGGGGCGCGCAGCGCTTCGGCTGCCAGTGCGTGATCTATATCCACGCCACCGTCAGCGAAGGCCGCAAGGCCGCCATCGAGCAATACGGCGCGCAGGTGGTCCGCACCGCCGGCAATTACGACGACTCGGTGCGCCAGGCGGCCGACGACGCCGCGCGGCTGGGGCGCTTCGTGGTCTCCGACACCTCCTACGAAGGCTATATGGAGGTGCCCAAGGACGTGATGCAGGGCTACGCGGTAATGGCCGACGAGGCGCTGCGCCAGTTGCCGGACGGCCAGCTTCCGACCCACGTCTTCCTGCAGGGCGGCGTGGGCGGGCTGGCCGCCGCCGTGTGCGCGCACTTCTGGGAAGTGCTCGGCGACAAGCGCCCCCGCTTTATCGTGGTCGAGCCGGACAAGGCCGCCTGCCTCTATGAAAGCGCGCGCGCCGGCAAGCCCGTCGCGGTCCACGGCGACCTCGACACGGTGATGGCCGGGCTCGCCTGCGGCGAAGTCTCGCTGCTGGCGTGGGAAGTGCTGCATCCCGGCGCGCATGCGTTCCTGACCATCGACGATGCCTCCGCGCTGGAAAGCGTGCGCCTGCTGGCGGATGGCCGGTATGGCGATGCACCCATCGTTGCGGGCGAATCGGCGGTCGCGGGGCTGGCCGGCTGCCTCGGGGCCATGGCCGATCCCGCCACGCGCGAGCAGCTTGGCCTGACCGCCGACAGCCGGGTGCTGGTGTTCGGCAGCGAAGGCGCGACCGACGTGGCGCTGTATCAGCGTATCGTCGGCCGCCTGCCGGAAGACGTGAGGAAGGCAGCGTGAGCGCGGCACTCGACCTCGAACGGACCACGCGGATCGACCTGCCTCGGCTGCTGCGCCGGATCGCCATGCTCGGCGATGTCGGCGCCATCGAAGGCGGCGGTGTCTGCCGGCTCGCGCTGACCGACGAAGACCGCGCCGGGCGCGACCTCGTGGTGTCGTGGATGCGCGAGCTGGGGCTGGCGGTCAGCGTCGACGGCATCGGCAACGTGGTCGGCGTGCGTGCCGGTCGCGAAGACCTGCCGCCGGTGATGACGGGCTCGCACATCGACACCGTGCGCACCGGCGGGCGCTATGACGGCAACCTCGGCGTGCTCGCGGGCCTGGAAGTCATCGCCGCGCTCGACGATGCCGGTATCGTCACCCGCCGTCCGCTGGCGGTCGCCTTCTTCACCAACGAGGAAGGCGCGCGCTTCGCCCCCGACATGATGGGCAGCCTCGTCTTCCAGGGCGACCTGCCGTTGCAGCAAGCGCTGGATACGCGCGGCATCGACGGCACCACGGTGGGCGAGAACCTCGCGCGGATCGGCTATGCCGGCCCCGCACCGGTGGGCCGCCACCGCGTGCATGCCTTCGTCGAACTGCATGTCGAGCAGGGCCCGGTGCTCGAGCACGAGGACATCGCCATCGGCGCGGTCACCGGCGTGCAGGGCATCCACTGGTCCGAATTCACCGTGGAGGGCACTTCCAACCATGCCGGCACGACGCCGATGCGGCTGCGCCACGACGCGGGCCTCGTCGCCGCGCGCGTCGCCTGCTTCGTGCGCGACCTGTCGCGCGAGCTGGGCGGCGCGCAGCTTGCGACCGTTGGGCAGGTGCAGTGCTTCCCGAACCTCGTCAACGTGATCCCGAGCCGCGCGGTGTTCACGGTCGACCTGCGCAATACCGACGGCACCGCGCTGGCGGAGGCCGTGCAGCGCACGCTGGCCTATGCGCAGGACGTTGCGAAGACCGAGGGCGTACGCCTCAGCCGCCGCACGCTGGCCGACTTCGCGCCGGTGGCGTTCGACGCCGGCATGGTCGACCGCGTCGAGGCCATCGCGCGCCGGCACGGACATAGCGTGCGGCGCATGCCGAGCGGCGCGGGGCACGACGCCCAGATACTCGCCCGCATGTGCCCGGCCGGCATGATCTTCGTGCCGAGCGTGGCCGGCCTTTCGCACAACGTCGCCGAACTGACCCACGACCGCGACATCCAGGCCGGCGCCGACGTGCTGCTCGACCTGATGCTCGAACTTGCCGCCTGACATTCCCCGCATAACAGGAGACTTCCCGATCATGTCCCGCTTCGTCCACGTCGCCGCAGCCCAGCTCGGCCCGATCCAGCGCAGCGACTCGCGCCGCGACGTTGTCGCCCGCCTGCTGGCCCACCTGCACCATGCTCACGAAATGGGCTGCCACCTCGTGGTGTTCCCCGAACTGGCGCTGACCACTTTCTTCCCCCGCTGGTACATGGAAGACCCCGAGGAACTCAACGCCTTCTACGAGCGCGAGATGCCCGGACCCGAGACGCGTGTCCTCTTCGAGACCGCCGCGCGGCTCGGCATCGGCTTCTACCTCGGCTATGCGGAACTGGCGCTGGAGGGTGGCGTGGAACAGCGCTACAACACCGCCATCCTCGTCGGCCGCGACGGCAGGATCATCGGCAAATACCGCAAGGTGCACCTGCCCGGCCACGACCAGCATGAGCCATGGCGCGCCTTCCAGCACCTGGAAAAGCGCTACTTCGAGCCTGGCGACGACTTCGGCGTCTGGCAAGGGTTCGGCGGCGTCATGGGCATGGCGCTGTGCAACGACCGCCGCTGGCCGGAGACCTATCGCGTGATGGGCCTGCAAGGCGCCGAGATGATCCTGCTGGGCTACAACACGCCCGTGCACAACCCGCCCGCGCCGGAGCACGACGACCTGTCGATGTTCCACAACCACCTGGTGATGCAGGCCGGCGCCTACCAGAACGGCACCTGGGTGGTCGGCGTGGCCAAGGCCGGCAAGGAAGAGGGCTGCGAGATGATCGGCGGCACTTGCATCATCGCGCCGTCCGGCGAGATCGTCGCGGCCTGCTCGACCAAGGGCGACGAACTGGCCATCGCGCGCTGCGACCTCGACCTGTGCCAGTCGTACAAGACCACGACCTTCAACTTCGAGCGGCACCGCCGCCCCGAGGCCTACGGCCGCATCACCAGCCAGCGCGGGGCCACACCGCCGCAAGCCCTGGCCGCTGCGTAGCGGCGCACTTTTCCGCCCCCTTCCCAAATCGAGATAAAAGAACATGCAGGCGCCTGCGGGCGCCCGCAGGGGGCGTTGTTGTCTCACCAAATCCAAAGGAGGAACAAAGTGAGCGATTCCCTGCATTCCGCGCCGGCGCTTCACGCCCCGGCCGCGGTCCCGAACACATCCGGCACGATGGCAGCGCACGACAACGCGCTCTACCGCAAGGTGGCCTGGCGGCTGCTGCCCTTCCTGATGGCCTGCTACGTCGCGGCCTTCCTGGACCGCGTCAACGTCGGCTTTGCCAAGCTGCAGATGCTGGACCAGCTGAAGTTCAGCGACACGGTGTACGGCCTCGGCGCCGGCATTTTCTTCATCGGCTACTTCCTGTTCGAAGTGCCGAGCAACGTGCTGATGCACCGCATCGGCGCCAAGAAGACGCTGGCACGCATCATGATCCTGTGGGCCTGCATCTCGGCCTGCATGGCGCTGACCAAGACGCCGACGCAGTTCTACATCCTGCGTTTCCTGCTCGGCGCCGCCGAGGCAGGCTTCTATCCCGGCATCATCCTGTACCTCACCTACTGGTTCCCGTCGCACCGCCGCGGCCAGGTGATCGCGGTCTTCATGACCGCGGTGCCGTTGGCCGGCATCCTTGGCGGGCCGCTGTCGGGCTGGATCATGGAGAGCATGCACAACTACTACGGCTTTGCCGGCTGGCAATGGATGTTCCTGCTCGAGGCGCTTCCGTCGGTCGTGCTGGGTCTTGCGGTGATCTGGTACCTGGACGACAGCATCGCCGATGCACGCTGGCTGAGCGCGGCCGAGAAGCACCGTCTCGCCCACAACATCGCGGCGGAGAAGGCAAGCAAGACCGAGCACGTATCGCTGCTGAAGCTGTTCCGCGACCGCCGCGTGATCCATATGGCGCTGATCTGCTATTGCACGGTATCCAGCCTGTCGGGCCTGGCGTTCTGGATTCCGTCGGTGATCCGCTCGACGGGCGTGGTCTCGCTGCTCGACGTCGGCCTGCTGACGGCGATCCCGAATGCATTCGCGGTGGTGTCGATGATCCTGGTGTGCCGGCATTCGGACAAGACACGCGAGCGGCGCTGGCACATGGTCATCCCGTTCCTGGTCGGCGGCACCGGCCTGGCACTCAGCACGATGTTCAGCCATAACCCGGCGTTCGCGGTGGCGATGCTGTCGGTGGCCGCAGCCGGGTGCATGGTCTGCTCGCCGCTGTTCTGGAGCCTGCCGACTGCCTTCCTCGACGGGCGCAGCGCGGCGGCCGGTATCGCCGCGATCAATTCCTTCGCCGGCCTCGCTGCCTTCGCCAGTCCCTATGCGATTGGCTGGATCAAGGACCTGACCGGCTCCACCGACTGGGGCATGTACTTCCTCGCCTCCTTCACCGTGATCGGCGCGCTGCTGGTGCTGCGCGTGCCGGCTGCGCTGGTCAACCGGTGACAACAGGAGAAATACCAAGATGATCGATCAAGCAAGTAATCTCAGTGATGTCGTCGCGCTGGCGCGCGAGATGGTGCGCATTCCCAGCCTGTCCGGCCAGGAGGGCGACCTGGCCGCGCTGCTGTCGCACCGCATGGCCGAAGCCGGCTTCACGTCGGTGACGACGGACCGCAACGGCAGCGTGCTCGGGCTGATTGGTCCCGAGGATGCCGACGTGGCGCTGCTGTTCGACGGCCATATGGATGTGGTGCCGGTCACCGGCACGTGGCGCTTCGAGCCGTTCGGCGGCACCATCCACGACGGCCGGCTGTACGGACGCGGCAGTACCGACATGAAGGGCGGCATCGCCGCTGCCATCTGCGGCGTTGCCGCGGCGGCGCGGGAGCGGCCGCTGCGCAAGCGCATCGCGGTTTCCGCCAGCGTGCTCGAGGAAGTCATCGAAGGGCATGCGCTGGCGTCGGTTCTCGGCAGGTGCGGGCCCGCGGCAGTGGTCATCTGCGAGCCGTCGAAACTGCAGGTCAAGACGGGACAGAAGGGCCGGCTGGAAATCCAGCTCACCTTCCACGGCAAACCCGCGCATGCGGCGACGCCGCACCTCGGCGTCAATCCGCTACTCGCCGCCGCGCGTGCGCTGACGGCGCTGGAAGGCCTGAAACTGCCGGTCGACCCCATCCTTGGCGCGGCGCTGCTGGTGCCGACGGACATCATCTCGTCGCCCTATCCGTCGATCTCCATGATTCCGGCGTCCGCCACCATCCGCTTCGATCGCCGCACCCTCGACGGCGAGACGCGCGAGGACGTCCTCGGTCAGATCGACGCTTGCCTGCGCGCTGCCGGCCTTCAAGATTTCGCACTGGCGGTGTCCGACGATGAGGTGCGGACCTTCACCGGCGAATCGGCTCGGCCAGTCCGCTGGCTGCCGGCATGGCGGCAGCCGGAAAGCGCCCCGCTCGTGCAAGCCGCGGTGCGCGCCATTGCGCAAGCCGGCCGATCGCCGCAGGTCGGAAGCTGGGCGTTCTGCACCAACGGCTCCGAATCCGCCGGCCGCCGTCGCATCCCGACCATCGGGCTGGGGCCGGGGTGCGAGGAGGACGCGCATATCATTGATGAATCGATCGCGCTGGAACAGCTGGAGGGTGCGCGCGAGATCTATCGCAACCTGGTGCTGGACATGGCCTGACTCCGGCACTCACCACGCCACGGTGGCTCACAGCATGCGCGCCGCCTCATCGAGCAACTGCATCGGCGACAGCATCCCGGCGCGGGCCACGCACACCAGCGAAAAAGTGCGTGCCAGCGGCGGATCGCCAGGAACCCGCGCGGTCATCAGCTGGAGGTCAGCGCCGGGCCCGGCGCTGCCGGGCGGCAGCACGATGTTCATGGGGCTCAGCCGCACCGCTTCCCGCTCCACGGAAAAGCTGGCTGCGGCATGCGTCAGCACGTCGACCAGCGCGTGCAGCTGGCGCTCCGGCATGCCGGCCCGGCCGCCCTGCCCGCCGGCTGCGCTAAGGGCGGCGAGCGCGGCCTCGTTCTGCGCCACTTGCTCGCGCAGGCGCGCGGACTCGCCGGCTTGTGCGCCGTCACCTTCACCAAGCACGCCGCGCATGCCGACGCCCTGCTTTTCCAGCAGGTGGAGCCGTGTGGTCAGCAGCGCCTGCTCGCGCTCGATGCGGTCGCGGCGGGACGTGCCGCCGGCCACCTCGGCCAGCGCCTGCAGCGCGAACTGGTCCAGCATGCGGCCGGCGATTTCGTCGCGCAGCGCGGCTTCGGTCGCCGCGCAGATGCTGACGCGGTGATCGGTGAAGCTGACCGTGGTCTGGGGCACCTCCGTGCGCATCACGTCGCCTTCCAGCGCCACGCCCAGCGTGCGGCGTTCCAGCTTCTCCATCCCCAGCACGCAATAAGCCTCCGCGGGAGACGCTGCATTGCTGAAATAGTCGCGCAGGTCCGGCGACCGGCTGAACACCGGCATGACGTCCTGCGCCGTGCCAAAGAAGGCATGGATATACGGATCGCTGTTCCAGGTGGCTTCGCTCGCCACCGACGCCGGCGGCAAGCCCGCCACGACATCGCGCACGTACCGGTCCGCGATAGCCAGCGCCGGGGCAAGCCGCTTGCGATAGCCGCCTACCAGCCGCACGTACGGACAGAGCCGGGTCACGCGCTCCGCCAGCGCGGCGCGCTCCGCGTCGCGCGCCCCGTCAGGATGCTTGCCGCGACGGCGCAGCCAGTTGAGGACAGTCATCGCTCGGCACCTCCCTCGCGCGATCGGTTTGCTTGCGGCGCTGGCGAACCCAGGCCGCTACTGGCCATCCGCCTCGACCTCGCGCGGTGCCGCGCGGGTGCGCGGCAGCTTGCGGTGGGCGAGCAGCAGCAGCGGTGTCGTCGCCATCGACAGCGCAACGACGACAGTGACGACGGAGAGTTGCTCGGCATCGATCAGGTTCGCCGCCTGCGCAGCGCCCATCACGACAAAGGCGAACTCACCGCCCTGCGACAGCAGGATGGCAAAGTAGAGGCGATGCTGGCGCGGCAGTTCAATCCGGTTCGCCAGGTACATCAGTGCCAGGAACTTGCCCACGACCAGGGCAATCACCAGCACCGCCACCAGCAGCGGCTTGTTGGCCAGCACCGAGAAATCGATCGACATGCCGACCGCGATAAAGAACAGGCCGAGCAGGATGCCCTTGAAGGGCGCCATGTCCGATTCGATCTCGTGGCGGCATTCGGAGCCGGCCAGCAGCAGCCCGGCCACGAACGCGCCGAGCGACATCGACAGGTGGACCACGTGCATCAGCAGCGCGATGCCGATGACCCAGAGCAGCGCGAAGATGGTAAAGATCTCGCGCGTGCCACTGCGCTGGATCATGCGCAGCACGTACTTCAGCACGAAGCGCCCGACGACGACGACCGCTGCGAGCATGGCCAGCGCCTTCGCCGCGGAAACCCAGCCGCTCGACATGCCGGCGTCCGCCGCAACCGGCGCAAGCAACGGCAACAGCGCGATCATCGGGATCGCGGCAATGTCCTGGAACAGCAGGATGCCGAAGCTTGACTGCCCGACGGGTGCGTCCATCAGCCGGTTCTGTTCCAGGATCGCGAGCACCATCGCCGTGGACGACAGCGACAGCGCAAAGCCGGCCGCCACGCCCACGCGCCACTGCACGCCAAAGGCAATGAAGATCGCCGCCAGCAGCGCCGCGCACAGCGCCACCTGGAGCCCGCCGTAGCCGAAGATGGAGCGGCGCATCGCCCACAGCTTCTCGAAGTCCATTTCAATGCCGATGATGAACATCATCAGCACGATGCCCAGCTCGGACACGTCCAGGATCGAGTTGACGTCCGTGACCAGCCTCAGCCCCCACGGGCCGATCACTGCGCCGGCAACCAGGTAGCCCAGCACGGAGCCAAAGCCGAAGCGCACCGACAGCGGCACGGCGATCAGCGCCGCGGCGAGGAAGATCACCGCGTCAACCAGCAGTTGTTCCATCATTCCCCTCCCGAGGAGATGACGGGGCGATAGCCCGGGTCGTTTGGCGGTCCCTCGCTGCAGGCGAACTAAGGCCGACTTTTGCGCGAGGTCACGGCTTGGATACGTATTACATCATCCACGCCGAAGCGCAAGGCGAACGCCGCTCGCCGGCCCGCGCTGCGCTATGTGCCCAGGTGGACACGAGGCCGAACTAACGCAACACCCGGCACTGCCCCTTCAACATGAGCGGCGCCGCGCTCAGTGCCGCCACCGCGTCGAAGGACACGCCTTCGGCCAGGCCGGTGACCAGCAGTCCGCCGCCGGGCTGCACGTCGATCACGGCCAGGTCAGTGTAGATGCGGTCCACCACGCCGAGGCCGGTAAGGGGATAGCTGCAGCGCTCCACGATCTTGGGCAGGCCGTCGCGGGTGACATGCTCCATCATCACGAAGAGATTGGCCGCTCCTGCCACCAGGTCCATGGCACCGCCCACGGCGGGTACCGCGTCGGGCTCACCGGTCGACCAGTTGGCCAGGTCGCCCCTGGCGGAGACCTGGAAGCCGCCCAGCACGGTGATGTCGAGATGTCCGCCGCGCATCATGGCGAAGGATGTCGCATGGTCGGAGATGGAAGCGCCCGCCAGCAACCCGATCGGCGCGATGCGCCTTGACCAGCGCGAAATCGCCGCGCAAGGGTTGCTCCAGCACATAACCTGTGCCATCGATCTCGCGCGTTTCCTTGCCCTCTGCCAGGGCCGTGCCATACGCGGTCGGCGTAAAGAACGGCCCCAGCCCGGCGCCGGCGGCGCGCATGCGCTCCACCAGGGTGCCCTGCGGCACGCATTCCAGCTCGACCTTGCCGGCGCGGTAGGCTTCGATAAAGGCTTCCGCATTGCTGGAGCGCGGATGGGAGCAGATCACCTTGCGCACAGCCCCGGCGCGTATCAGCGCCGCAATGCCCGTGTCGCCGTTGCCGGCGTTGTTGTTGACGATGGTGAGATCGCGCGCACCGCAGGCGAGCAGCGCGTCAAGCAGCGCACCGGGAATGCCAGAGCCGCCGAAGCCGCTCACCAGCACGGTGGCGCCATCCGTGATGCCGGCCACCGCTTGTTCCAGTGATGCCACAGTCTTGTCGATCATGTTGATGGTCTCGTGGCGGCCAACATAGCCGGTCGGCCTGTTGGCTTATTGCTGCGGAACGCCGGTGTCCTTGACCACGCGTGCCCAGCGCTCGCGCTCGCTCTTGATGAAGTTGCCGAAGTGGGCCGGCGTATCGCCGCCGGGGATACCGCCCAACTCCACCAGCCTTGCCTTGACCTGGCGCTCGTCCAGAATGCCGGCCACGGTCTTCTGCAACCGATCGATCACCTCCTGCGGCGTGCCGGCGGGCGCGACCAGGCCGAACCATGCCGTCACCTGGAAGTCGTCCACCCCGGCTTCCTTCATGGTGGGCACGTCAGGCAGCTCGGGCACGCGGCTGGCGCTGGTCACAGCCAGCGCGCGCAGCTTGCCCGACTGGATATGCGGCAGCGAGCTGGGCAGATTGTCCACCATCATGGTGACCTGCCCGGCCACGAGGTCGGCCACGGCCGGTGCTGCGCCCTTGTAAGGCACATGGATGAGGTCAGTGCCGGTGCGCTTGCGGAACAGCTCGCCGGAAAGGTGGACCGACTGGCCGGTACCCGAGGAGGCAAAGGAATACTTGCCGGGCTGCGCCTTGGCCAGCGCGACCAGTTCCGCCACGGTGCGAGCCGGCACGTTCGCATTGACCACCAGTACATTGGGCACCGACACCACCATGGTGATCGGTGCAAAGTCCTCCGCCCGGTAGGGCAGTTGCCGGTACAGGCTGTAGTTGATGGCATTGGGCCCGATATTGCCCATCATCAGGGTGTAACCATCGGCGGCAGACTGCCTGAGCGCCTGCGCGCCGATGATGCCGCCGCCGCCGGCGCGGTTTTCCACCACCACCGGCTGGCCAAGCAACTCGCCCATGCGCTTGCCGACCAGGCGCGACGCGATATCCGTTGTACCCCCCGCGGCCGCCGGCACGATCAGCCGGATCGGCTTGTCGGGATATGCCGCCAATGCTGCGCCCGGGGTCACCGCAACGACCACACCAACGACCACACCAACCGCGCCTGCCATCCCGGTCGCCACTAATGCCAGCCTGGCGCCTGCCAGACGCAGCCCGTCCACAACCTGCTTCATTGTCGTCTCCTTTATCGGTCACGCCGTGTTTTTGTGATGTGGAGCTATCGCTACAACAGTGACGATAAATTGACCGTCGAGGCAAAGTGAATTCACGATTCGCAAAAGAAGCCTTCGGTCTGACGAAACCCGAGCGTACGCTGTGGCGCGCTATCGGTAACTTATCGTCGTACTTTTCGTGAAAAGTCCGGGCCCTTGACAAAAATACCGATTGGTATATTCTGGACTGCATGACCAAAGCCGAACGCACCCGCCAGCTGATCGTCGAGAAGACGGCTCCCATTTTCAACACCAAGGGCTATGCCGGAACATCGCTCGCTGACATGACCGAGGCCACCGGCCTGACCAAGGGCAGTGTCTATGGCAACTTTGCCAACAAGGAAGAGGTGGCGCTCGCTGCATTCGACTACAACTGGAAGCAGGCGCAATCCGCGGTCCGGGACCAGATGGCCGCCAGGAGCACCAGCAAGGAGAAGCTGCTTGCCCTGACCGGCGTGTTCGAGAACCTTCCCGCGTGTTTCCCGAAGGGAGGGTGCCCGCTGCTCAACACGGCCATTGAAGCCGACGATACCCACCCTGCCTTGCGGGACAAAGCCATGGAGGCGTTCCGCGGCTGGAAGGCTAACCTCGTCTCGGTCATCAAGGCGGGCATTGCTTCCGGTGAGTTCCGCAAGGACGTGGGACCTGAAGAGACTGCCATCACGCTGATCGCATTGATCGAAGGCGCGATCATGATCTCCCGGCTCACCGACAACGCGGCCTACAACCAGGCCGTCATGTCGGCGGTGAAGAAAACCATCATCGATCTCGCTTGATTTTTTTGACCTGAAATATACCAATCGGTATTTTTTTAACGTAAAGGGAAGCAGTCATGAATGTGCAACTGAAACGGAAAATCGCCTTCGCGCTGTCGATGGGCGTCGTGACCACGGGGATCATCTCGTTCGCCCTGCTCGCTCTCAATATGGGATTCTCGGAGGGCTTTGCGCTGACCTGGCTGCGCTCCTGGGGCCTCGGCTACGTGATCGTGATCCCCGCCATCTTGCTGGTCGGGCCGCGCCTGCAAGCGCAGGTCGAGCGCTGGGTCCATTGATGGGACATGCCGTTTCCAGGAACAACTACCACATCGTCTGAGGACGCCCGGATCTCACCCACCTCATAAGAGACGCACTCCCGCCGCAGCGTCCTGCACACCCCATCCGCCCCTGAACGGCGACAAGGAAACCTGCCTCATGAACATGCCCAGACTCATCGCCTCCGCCCTGGTTATTGCCGGCAGCAGCCTGCCTCTGCTGAACGCCCAGGCGCAAACCGACATCCAGCGCACAGACCTGGTCCACCACGCGCTCAGCATTCCCGGTCGCGACGCCATCCAGGTCCGCGTCGACTTCGACCCCGGCGCGTTCGCGCCAAAGCATTCGCACCCTGGCGAAGAAATCGCCTATGTGCTGCAAGGCACACTGGAATACCAGCTCGACGACAAGCCGCCCGTCACGTTGAAGGCCGGGGAGGCGCTGTTCATTCCGGCCGGAAGCGTGCACTCCGCACGCAATGTCGGTAACGGCAAGGCGTCGGAACTGGCGACCTACATCGTCAGGAAAGACGTGCCGCTGCTGGTACCGGCCAAGCCGTCGGGCTCGGCGAACATGCGATGACGGCGCATCGCATGAAGGCCACACTCGCCGTCCACGATTACCCTTCGCCTGGCCTGAGTCACGGATGCGGCACCAGCAGGGTGTCGCATGGCAGCCAGTCCAGCAGCCGGGCCGCGGTGCTGCCCAGCAGGAGACTATTGATGCCGCTGCTGCTGCGGCTGCCGACCACGACGAGTTCGACATCGTGCCGGCGCACATACCGGGCCAGCTCGGCTTCAACGGCCCCCCGCTCGATCTTTTGCCGCACGCTCGTGCCTTGCGGCAGCGCAGTGGCTGCCAGGAAGGCGTCACACTCCGCCCTCTGCACCGCGAACAAATCCTCGGAAGGCGGCAGATCGTCGACCAGGCCTGCCATCGGCGAAGCGTGCGCGTGGTACAGGACCAGTTCCCGCCCCGGGAAACGCTCAGCGGTGACCCTCAGCGCGTGACGCGAAAGCTCGGAGAAATCGCTCGCCACCACGATTCGGCGGTACGGCCCGCGAGGTCGGTTGCGCACGACCAGCAGAGGCAGGGGCAGCGAGCGCGCCAGCGCTTCGACCGTGGAGCCGAGCAGGAAACGCCCCAGCGTCTCGTTGGCCGACACGGCGGTGATCACCAGTTCGGCCTGCATCGTGGCCGCCATGTCGCGAATCGCGGCCGGAGTATCGGTGCCGCGGATCACGCGCGGGGTGGTCTGGATGCCGGCGATAGCCAGGTCGCGGGCAAGTTCCTCGCGTGCGACCTGCAGCAACTGCGCGTCGCTGGCTCCGCCGAGCCAGGCCAGGGACTGGTCCGGCAGCGACGACAGATCGAACACATTGAGCGCGATCAGCTCGGATTGCCATTCTTGCGCCAGCTGGGCGGCGCGATCCAGCGCCCGGTCGCAGCGCGCGCTCAGATCGGTGGCCAGTAACATCCGACGGGGGAGTTGCAATGGTCTCGGCGGTCTTGGCGGTTTCGTTCATGGCGATTTCCTGCATCGTTGGCGGGCCGGATCAGGCGATGCCCAGGCGCTGGGCCAGGCGGGTGCGCCGAATGATGGCCTTTTCCATCTCGGCCACACAGAACACCAGCAGGCCTGCGGCCAGCACCCTGCCCCACTCGTCCGGCGACAGGTCGGTGGAGCCGAAGATCCGCTGCATCGCCGGGGCGTGCGTATAGGCGATCTGCAGCAGGATACAGGCGGCAATAGCCAGCAGGACGTAGCGGTTGCCGGTCAGGCCCTTGGGGCTGAGCACGGACGCGAGCAGGAAGCGGCTGTTGAGCAGGTAGAACATCTCCGCCGCCACCACGGCGTTTACGGCAATCGTGCGCGCGGTCTCCAGGCTGGTGCCGTGGTCCAGTTCCCACAGGAACAGGCCGAGCGCGCCGGCCATCATCAGGATCGAGACCATCAGCACGCGCCAGACAAAAAAGCCGGACAGCAGCGGCACGCCCGGCGGCCGCGGCCGCCGGCGCATGATTCCGGGCTCCGCGGGCTCGAAGGCCAGCGCCAGCCCGAGCGTACTCGATGTGACCATGTTTATCCACAGCACCTGCGCCGGCGCCAGCGGCAGGGCCAGCTCGAACAGGATCGCGGCGATCACCACCATGGCCTCGCCGCCGTTGGTGGGCAGCATGAACAGGATGAATTTCTTGAGGTTGTCGTAGACGGCGCGGCCTTCGCGCACGGCAGCGGTGATGGTGGCGAAATTGTCGTCGGCCAGCACCATGTCGGCGGCCTCCTTGGCAGCCTCGGTTCCCTTCATGCCCATGGCTACGCCGACATCGGCGCTCTTCAGGGCAGGCGCATCGTTCACGCCGTCGCCGGTCATTGCCACGACCTGGCTGTTGGCCTGCAGCGCTTGCACCAGCCTCAGCTTGTGCTCGGGACTGGCGCGCGCGAACACGTCGACCTCCAGGGCCACGCGGCGCAGGGCCGCGTCGTCCATCATGGCCATCTCGGCGCCGGTGATGGCCGGCTTGCCCACGCCTATGTCGAGCCGCGCACCGATGGTGCGCGCGGTCTCGGCATGGTCGCCGGTGATCATCTTGACGCGGACGCCGGCGCGGTGGCACTCCGCCACGGCCCGCACCGCCTCGTCACGCGGCGGGTCGATGATGCCGACCAGCGCCAGCAGCACGTAGCCCGCCTCCATGTCGGCAAAACACAGGCTGCCATCGCGCGGCGCGGCCCGCTTGCAGGCGAGCGCCAGCAGCCGCAGTCCCTGTGCGGCGGTATCTGTGGCCATGCGCCGCCAGTAGTCCACATCCAGCGGCTGCTCGCCGGCATGGCCCAGTTCCGCCGTGCACATGTCGAGGATCCGTTCCGGGGCCCCCTTGGCGAAGATCCACGCCTCGTCGTCGGCGTCGCGGTGGTAGGTAGCCATGAAGCGGTGCTGGGACTCGAACGGAATGACGCCGAGCCGCGGCCAGGACGCGTCGCCCAATACCTGCGTGAAGCCGGTCTTGCCGCCCAGCACCAGCAGGGCGCCTTCAGTTGGGTCGCCCTCTACGCACCACAGGCCATCCTTCTCGCGCAGGTGGGCATCGTTGCACAGCACGCCGGCACGGATCGCCAGTGCCAGTGCGGGGTAGTGCCCCGCATCGATGATGTGATCGTTGAAACGCAGGTCTCCCACCGGCGCATAGCCGGTGCCGTCGACCTCGAAGACATGATCGGCGCAGACCACGCGCTGCACGGTCATCTCGTTGCGCGTCAGCGTGCCGGTCTTGTCCGAGCAGATCACCGTCACCGACCCCAGCGCCTCGACCGCCGGCAGGCGCCGGACAATGGCATTGCGTCGCGCCATGCGTTGCACGCCCAGCGCGAGCGTGACCGTCATGATCGCTGGCAGTCCTTCGGGAATCGCTGAGGCCGCCAGCGCCACCACCATCATGAACATGTCCGCGGGGCTGTGGCCGCGCCACAGGGTGCCGAACAGGAAAGTGACCGCTGCCAGGCCGAGGATCGCCAAAGCCAGCAGGCGGCCGAAGCGGTCCACCTGGCGCAGCAGCGGCGTGGCCTGGCCCTGGATGCTGGACAGCATCCGGTTGATCTTGCCCAGTTCGGTGTCAGAGGCGGTGGCAACAACGATTCCGCTGGCCTGGCCGTAGACGACCAGCGTCCCAGCATAAGCCATGCCGTAGCGGTCGCCCAGCGGGGCATCCGGCTCGGACTCGTGGGCGGTCTTTTCCACGGGCAGCGACTCGCCGGTCAGGGCCGCTTCGTCCACACGAAGCTCGTTGACGGCCGCCAGGCGCATATCGGCGGGCACAAGATCGCCCGAGGCGAGCAGCACCCGGTCGCCGGGCACCAGATCGGCCGCGTCGATTTCGTGGCGAGTGCCGTCCCGGATCACTGTGGCATGGGGGGAAAGCATGGCACGGATGGCATCGAGCGCGGCTTCGGCCTTGCCTTCCTGGATGAAGCCGATGACGGCATTGACGACCACGGCCATCAGCAGCACGGCGGTGTCGATCCAGTGGCCAAGCACGGCCGTCACAACCGCCGCCGCCATCATCACATACAGCAGGATGTTGTGGAACTGCATCAGCAGGCGCCGCAGCGGGCCACGCCGCGGCGGCGGGGCCAGGCGATTCGGGCCGTATCGGGCCAGGCGCCGGCTGGCTTCCGCCTCGGCCAGGCCGGCCGAGCCGGTTTGCAGCATCTGCTCGATCTCTACCCAGGACAGGGTATGCCAGGCCGCGGGCGGGGCGTTGGGGTCGTCAGTGGCGGCGCGGTCTGCCATGGAGCCGGCCTGCTCAGAGGCCCGCTCCGGGAGGGAGCTCAGGTATGCCATATTGGATTACGCAAGACATTTCCAGCACGCGGGGAACCGGCAAGCAAGGCGAGCGGGGGTGGGGGTATGGCATCAGGGTATGTGGCGCGGGGCATGGGGGGGCGTGGACCGCCTGCTCCTGAGAGGCGAGGATCGATAGCAATTTAGCTGCAGCAGGATCTGGGTTCTTGTCCCAGATCAATCTGACAGATATCTATGATCCCTTCGATACCTGTCTTGCCGCGAAATGGGCCAGGGGCATTTCGCCCTGGCATTTGAGCTCGCCCATCTGCCGGCGACGCCGGATGGCCGCGTGCCTGGCACCGATGGCCAGTTGCATGTCCCGGCGATCTGAGGGCAGGCGCAACCAGAAGGCGGGCGAAACCAGCGGCGCGGCAGCGCTTGGAGGGATGCCGGGCTACGGCGCCCTGGGCGGCGAGATTGTCGTGCCGGGGTCAACGGTGCGCTCGTGATGCATCTTCGGCATCATGTTGCTGTTCAGGTGGAACATCACCCACAGCGATCCGGTCAGCGTGATCACCACCAGCACCAGCGTGAACATCAGCGACAGCATGTTCCACCCGCCCTCCGATTTGGCGTTCATATGCAGGAAGTAGATCATGTGGACCACGATCTGCACCGCACCGATCAGCAGGATGACGATGGCGGTGGTGGAAGACTTCTCGAACACCCCGCCCATCACCAGCCAGAACGGGATCGCGGTCAGGAACACCGACAGCATGAAGCCGGTCAGGTAGCCGCCCAGCGTGGCGTGCGGCCCCACATCTTCTTCGTGCTCATGCTCGTGGCCATGCCCGTGGCCGTCCAGCGTCTGGTCATGCGCGCTCATGGCAGCGACCCCATCAGGTAGACGAAGGTAAAGACGCCGATCCAGACGACGTCCAGGAAGTGCCAGAACATCGACAGGCACATCAGCCTGCGCTTGTTGGCGGTGATCAATCCGTGCCGCGCCACCTGCGTCATCAGCACGACCAGCCAGATGATGCCGAAGGTCACGTGCAGCCCGTGCGTGCCAACCAGTGCGAAGAACGAGGTCAGGAACGCGCTGCGCTGCGGCCCGGCACCCTGGTGGATCAGGTGCGCGAACTCATACAGTTCGACCGCCAGGAAGGCCGCGCCGAAGACGCCGGTGATTGCCAGCCAGATCTGCGTGCCGGCGATGCGGTTCTGCTGCATCTGCAGCATGGCGAACCCATAGGTGATCGAGGACAGCAGCAGGAAGGTGGTGTTCAGTGCCACCAGCGGCAGCTCGAACAGCTCCGCACCGCTCGGCCCGCCTGCGTATTCGCGGCCCAGCACGCCATACGCGGCGAACAGGCACGCAAAGATCAGGCAGTCGCTCATCAGGTAGAGCCAGAACCCGAGCAGCGTGCCGTTCTGCGGGTGGTGCTCTTCGGTCAGGTAGAAGGTGAAGCTTCCCGGCGGCACTGTAGCCGCCGCGGAGGTCTCGCTCACGTACTGGGGATAGGTCGTCTCAACCATGGCCGGCCATCAGTTGTGTGCGCGCCGATTCGGTCCGGACCACTTGGTCGGCCGGAATGTAATAGTCGCGCTTGTAGTTGAAGGTATGGATGATCGCGCCAACGATGGTCGCCGCGAACGACGCCACCACCAGCCACCAGATGTGCCAGATCAGTGCGAAGCCGCACAGCGTGGACAGCCCCGCCAGCACGATGCCGGCCGCGGTGTTCTTCGGCATGTGGATGGGATTGAAGCCCTGCAGCGGACGCGCGTAGCCGTTCTGCTTCATGTGCCACCAGGCGTCGGTGTCGTGCACGACCGGCGTGAAGGCGAAGTTGTATTGCGGCGGCGGCGACGAAGTGGACCACTCCAGCGTGCGGCCGTTCCACGGGTCGCCGGTCAGGTCGCGCAGCTCCTCGCGGCGCAGGAAGCTGACCACCAGCTGGATGATGAAGCAGGCGATGCCGATGGCGACCAGCGCGGCGCCGAAGGCGGCGATCTGGAACCAGATCTGCAGCGACGGATCGTCGAAACGGTTCATCCGGCGCGTCACGCCATGCAGCCCCAGCCAGTACAGCGGCATGAACGCAAAGTAGAAGCCGGTCAGCCAGAACCAGAACGAGGCCTTGCCCCACGACGAGACCAGGCGATAGCCGAACGCCTTGGGGAACCAGTAGTGGATGCCGGCCATCAGCCCGAACACCACGCCGCCGATGATCACGTTGTGGAAGTGAGCGATCAGGAACAGGCTGTTGTGCAGCGAGAAGTCCGCCGGCGGCACCGCCAGCAGCACCCCGGTCATGCCGCCGATGACGAAGGTAACCATGAAGCCGATGGTCCACAGCATCGGCGCCTCGAAGCGGATCTTGCCGTGGTACATCGTGAACAGCCAGTTGAAGATCTTGGCGCCGGTCGGGATCGAGATGATCATCGTCGTGATCCCGAAGAAGGAGTTGACGCTGGCGCCCGAGCCCATGGTGAAGAAGTGGTGCAGCCATACCAGGTAGGACAGCACCGTGATCACCACCGTGGCGTAGACCATCGACGCATAGCCGAACAGGCGCTTGCGGCAGAAGGTGGCGACCACTTCAGAGAAGATGCCGAACACCGGCAGCACCAGGATGTAGACCTCGGGGTGGCCCCAGATCCAGATCAGGTTGACGTACAGCATCGCACTGCCGCCCTGGTCGGCGGTGAAGAAATTGGTGCCCACGTAGCGGTCGAGCGACAGCAGCGCCAGCGCGGCGGTCAGCACCGGGAAGGCGGCGATGATCAGCACGTTGGTGCACAGCGCGGTCCAGGTGAAGATCGGCATGCGCATCAGCGTCATGCCCGGCGCGCGCATCTTGACGATGGTCACCAGCAGGTTGATGCCGGATAGCAATGTCCCGACCCCGGCCACCTGCAACGACCATATGTAGTAGTCGACGCCGACATCCGGACTGTGGATGATCCCGGACAGCGGCGGATACGCCAGCCAGCCGGTGCGTGCGAACTCGCCGACGAACAGCGACATCATCACCAGGATGGCGCCGCCCGTGGTCATCCAGAAGCTGAAGTTGTTGAGGAACGGAAAAGCCACGTCGCGCGCGCCGATCTGCAGCGGCATGACGAAGTTCATCAGCCCCGTGACCAGCGGCATGGCCACGAAGAAGATCATGATCACGCCGTGCGCGGTGAAGATCTGGTCGTAGTGGTGCGGCGGCAGGTAGCCCGCGTTGTCGCCGAAGGCAATGGCCTGCTGGATGCGCATCATGACCGCATCGGCAAACCCGCGCAGCAGCATGATGATGCCCAGGATCACGTACATGATCCCGATCTTCTTGTGGTCGATGCTGGTGAACCACTCGCGCCAGAGGTAGCCCCACAGGCCGTACTTGGTGACCGCACCGACCAGCACCAGCCCGCCCAGCACCACCACGGCGAAGGTGCCGATCAGGATGGGCTCATGCAGCGGGATGGCTTCCCACGTCAGCCGTCCGAAGATCAAATTGGCGAGTTCCGAGCGCTCGGGCATGTTTGTCACCTGGGGCCTGAAGTAACCAAACGTGGCCGATGGTAGCTGGCCAGTACCGCTGGAAAAATGAGAATCCGGGAGATCCGCGTCTTACTGCAGCAGCAGCCGGCCCTCGTTGCGTGCAACGTCGGCCGCGAACGCAGGCGCAACCGCCCGGGTGTTGCTCGCGGTGCAGATCTCGCGCGACGGGTCGAACTTGCCGCGGCTGCGGTCGAGTGCCATGGTGTCGGCCATGCACCGGCCGCCGCCCACGCAGCGGTTCAGGATCAGGTCATAGAGGCCGGGTGCCACGTTGGCGTAGCGCTGCACCGGCACGCGCTCGCTGGGCTGCGCGAGCTGCAGGTAAGCATCCGTCGACAAGCCCTGGCCCGAGGACTTGACCTGCTGGACCCAGCGGTCGAAGTCTTCGTTCGACAGCCCGTGGAACTTGAAGCGCATGTTGGTGAAACCCTCGCCGCTGTAGTTGGCCGACAAGCCCTCGTACTCGCCGGGCTTGTTGATCACCGCGTGCAGCTTGGTTTCCATGCCGGGCATGGCATAGACCATGCCGGCCAGCGACGGCACGAAGAACGCGTTCATCACCGAGGTGGCGGTGATGTGGAAGGCGATGGGCCGGTCCACCGGCGCTGCCACCTCGTTGACCGTGGCGATGCCCTGCTCCGGATACAGGAACAGCCACTTCCAGTCCATGGCCACCACCTGCACCGGCAGCGGTTTGACATCGGCGGGAACGGGCCGGTTGGCGTCGATGCGCGTGAGCGGGCGGTAGGGGTCGAGCTGGTGGGTGCTGACCCAGGTCACCGCGCCCAGCGCGATGATGATCAGCAGCGGCGCGGCCCAGATGGCGAGCTCCAGCACGGTGGAATGGTCCCAGTCGGGGTTGTAGGGCGCGTCGGCCGCGCTTTCGCGGTAGCGCCATGCGAACGCCAGCGTGAGGATGATCACCGGCACGATGATCAGCAGCATCAGGCAGGTGGCGATGATGATCAGGTCGCGCTGTCGCACGGCCATGTCGCCGGATGGCGAAAGCAGCACGGCGTGACAGCCGGACAGGCACGCCAGCGCGACTACCGCGCCACATCCTTGCAGTAGTCTTCTCGGCACACGGAAATGCGGGACTGCAGCGTCGAAGTGGCCCATAGTCACTAAAGTGGCGTCTGAGGAATGTCGGCAAGCACCGATGAATCCACCTTTCGATTTTCTAAGGCAGTTTAGGCGCTATTCTTGTGACTGTGCGAGATTAAAGTGCAGTATCGAAGCACTCCTGTCGAGAGGAGACTGACGATGGCCAGCCTGTCCCACCAGCATCGAGCGTCGCCGACTGCACCTCCGGCCCCCGGCCACCATGAGGTGGCCCCTGCCGAAATCGCCACGGGCGTGGTGATCGGGCGAGCGTCGGAGTACTTCGATTTCTTCGTGTACGGCATTGCTTCCGTGCTTGTCTTCCCAGCGGTCTACTTTCCGTTCGCGAGCGAGCTGGCCGGGCTGCTGTACAGCTTCACTATCTTTTCCTTCGCCTTCATCGGGCGGCCGTTCGGCACGGCGCTGTTCATGCGCATCCAGCGGCGCTGGGGCCGCGGCATCAAGCTGACGGCGTCGCTGTTCCTGCTTGGCACCGCCACGGTGGGGATTGCGTTCTTGCCGTCGTACGCGTCGATCGGGGCCGCGTCGATCTACCTGCTGGCACTGTTTCGCTTCCTGCAGGGCATTGCCTTCGGCGGCTCATGGGACGGCCTGCCTTCGCTGCTGGCGCTGAACGCGCCGGAAGACAAGCGTGGCTGGTATGCCATGGTGGGCCAGCTTGGCGCGCCCTCCGGCTTTATCATCGCCGGCGCGCTGTTCCTGTTCCTGCATACCAGCCTGACCCCGCAAGAGTTCATCGAATGGGGCTGGCGCTATCCGTTCTACGTGGCCTTTGCCATCAACGTGGTGGCGCTGTTCGCGCGGCTGCGGCTGGTGGTCACGCACGAATACACGCAACTGCTCGAAGAAGACGAACTGGAGCCGATCAGCACGCTGCAGATGGTCAATGCGCAGGGCTTCAACATCTTCCTGGGCGCGTTCGCGGCCCTGGCCAGCTATGCGTTGTTTCACCTGGTCACCGTGTTCCCGCTGTCGTGGGTGGTGCTGCACCAGGAGCAGAGCATTTCCGAGGTGCTGGCCGTGCAGATCGCGGGCGGCTTTATCGCGTTCATCGGCACGCTGATCTCGGGCTGGCTGGCGGACCGCATCGGCCGCCGCACCACGCTGGCGACGATGGCGGTGCTGATCGGTGTTTTCAGCCTGGTCACGCCGTGGCTGCTGGGTGGCGGCGCCACCGGCCAGAATATTTTCATCCTGGTCGGATTCGGCCTGCTGGGGCTGTCGTACGGACAGGCGGCGGGCGTGGTGACGTCCAACTTCGAACCCCGCTTCCGCTACACCGGAGCGGCGCTGACCACGGATTTCGGCTGGCTGTTTGGCGCCGCGTTCGCGCCACTGGTGGCGCTGGGGCTGTCGTCGCTGTTCGGGCTGGTGGCGGTCAGTCTCTACCTGCTGTCCGGGGTGATCAGCACGCTGGCGGCACTGCGCATCAGCCGGGCGCTGGGGACGCCGGATTTGTAAGGGCGCGCCCGGTACACGCCCCGTCATGACAAAGGAAGGAAAAATATCGGCGCTGCGGACGCGGTGACGAACCGCGTCAGCACCGGGCGCTTGCAGCGGTCGATCAGCCCAGGCCGAAGAAGCTGAGCACCGCGAGGATGATGACAACCGCGCCAACTAGCCAGACGATATTCATGGCGGCTCCTTGGTGATGTCCGTAGGGACGTGGACGAGGTGACGGGCCGGATGGCTCACCTGCCATTGTTCCAGCAACAAGCGTGCCGTAGATCCGTACGCACTTATCCACGGGGCGCGGGCAGCATGCTGCGCCGGTGTGGCGGCGCCGCCGCCGGCGCGCCATGGGCCAGTGCAATTGCGCCAGGTGGTTATTACAAAAAAATTCCCTGCGCGTAACGGCTGCCTGCAGGCTCATGCGCCACCAGGCCTGCGTCATCAGCGCTGCGTCTTCAGCGCGAATGCAGCCGGAACGCCTCGCCGCGCCGCCCTGCCCTGTCCACCGCCGC
This sequence comes from Cupriavidus oxalaticus, assembly GCF_016894385.1. Lineage (NCBI taxonomy): Bacteria > Pseudomonadati > Pseudomonadota > Betaproteobacteria > Burkholderiales > Burkholderiaceae > Cupriavidus > Cupriavidus oxalaticus. The sequence goes on along the minus strand of NZ_CP069811.1, from coordinate 787,987 downwards.
GATGCGGTTGCGCCCGTTGTCCTTGGCCTGGTACAGCTGCGCGTCGGTCAGGTTGATGAAGGCCGACGCTTCCTCGCGTTCGGACGGCACCATGGTGCCGATGCCGAAGCTCGCCGTCACGCACTGGCTGTAGGGAGAGCGCACGTGCGGGATAGCCTGGGCGGCGATCAGCGCGCGGCAACGTTCGGCAACGCGCATGGCGGCTTCGGCGTCGGTATCGGGCAGCACCATGACGAATTCCTCGCCACCGAAGCGCGCCAGGAATACGTCCGGCCCAGCCGCCTGCGCCAGCAGGCCGGCGACCTGCTTCAGGCAGGCATCGCCCTGCAGGTGGCCATAGTAGTCGTTGTAGGACTTGAAGAAGTCGATGTCGACCAGCACCAGCGACAGCGGCCTGCCCGATGCCTTGCCGGCTTCCCATTCGCGTTCCATCGCGCCGTCGAACAGCCGGCGGTTGCCCACGCCGGTCAGGCTGTCGCGGAACGACAGGTCCTCCAGTTCCTTTTGCAGCCGCGCCAGTTCTTCCTCGGTACGCTTGCGTTCGCTGATGTCGAACATGAAGCCGATCAGCGCATCGACCTCGCCCTGCTCGTTGCGCACCACGTGCACCACGTCGCGCAGCCAGACATAACCGCCGTCGCGGGTCAGTGCGCGGTAGTCGGCCTCATGGTCGGTGCCGGCCTGCGATTGCGCCACGCAGAACGCCACCACCGCGGCGCGGTCGTCCGCGTGCATGCGCTCGGCCCAGTCGTTGACGGTCTTCCAGCTCGACGGCTCCCAGCCCAGCAGCGCCTCGATCTGGGGGCCGATGTAGGTGAAGGCCATGGTGGCCCAGTCGATCCTCCAGGGAATGGCCTTGGTCGATTCCAGCAGGGTGCGGTAGACCGCGCTGTCGTCGTCGCCGAACACGCGGCTGGACGGGGCGAGCGTGGCTTCGTGGCGCAGGAATTCGGCCTGCAGCGGGCTGTGGGTGTGGGCTTGGCGGGTCATGTCGGCAGGGTTCAGGGCGTACTGGTTGGCGTTGCCGGTACAACGGCAGCGGCGCGCAATCCTGAAGGGGTGAATCGAGTGCGGGCGCATTGTTGCCCGCGATCCACTGCCAGGACTGCAGCAGCTGCGCGAGGCCGCGGCGGCGCCTTCCCCGCTTCCAGGCATGACAAGAGAGCAGGCTATCCGTTGCATCCGATGCAACGATGCCCGCCGCGCCCCGTCAGATCTGGGGGAACGCCTTCATCACGTGCCGCAGCATGCTGCTGGCCACCGGCGACAGGTGCCTGCCCGCCCGCGTGATGATATGGATGCGGCTGTTGTTCAGGATCGGGTTGGCCAGCGGCAGCGACACCAGTTGCCGGAACTGCGCGCCCTTCAGCGGCACCGAGCGCGGCGTCAGGATATAGCCCAGGCCCATCGCGGCAAACTCCCACAGCACCTTGAACGAGTTGGTCACCAGCATCGGCTTCAGCGTGATGTGCTCATCCAGCTCCGCCGCCTGCACGTGCTTGCGCACGCCGAACGATTCCGCCAGCGCTGCGCCCTGGTGCGCGGCCAGGTCCGCCAGCGTCAGCGCGCGCCGGCGCCGCGCGAGCGGATGGTCCTTGCGCACATGCACGCGGATCGGCGACAGCCGCGAATAGTGCGAGCGCAGGCGCACATCGTCGGGCGGCTGGAAGGCGAAGCCGATATGCGCCAGGTCCTCCAGGATATGGCGGACGGTTTCGTCGGTGCCCGCCACCTGGATGCTGCAGGTGACGTCCGGGTGCTTGCTCAGGAACCCCTGCAGCACCGGCTCGAGCACGAGGTCGACGAAGCCCTCGCCGAAGACCAGCTCGACATGGCCGCGCCGGGCGTTCTTCAGGTTGTTGACCTCGGCCAGGAACGTGTCGTTCAGATCCTGCTGGCGCCGCGCGAACAGCGCCAGCAGGCGCCCGGCGTCGGTGGCGACCACGCCGCGCCCGCGCCGCTCCAGCAGCGTCAGCCCGGTGTCCTGCTCCAGCTTGGCCACGGCGCGGCTGACCACCGAGGGGTCCAGCTCGAGGACCTCGGCCGCGCCGCGCACCGTACCGGTTTCAATGATCTGCAGCAGGCACATTGCCCGCTTGCGGTCCAGCACGTCATCCATGTCGCTTGCTCCCCTTTTTCCTGGCGCGGCCCGCTCATGCCGGGCCGCGTTTTTTGGATTGTTGCTATTTATACAACGTTTCCGCTCAAACATTGTCATGGATGCCGCGACCCAGGCCGTAGAGAATAGGACGGAAGTCCACGTACGCCGACAACCATGACCGAGTCCCCCACCACCAGCCTGCGGCAGGCCGTCCAGGCCATCGCGCCCGAGTTTGTCCGGGTCCGCCACCAGATCCACGCCCATCCCGAGCTCGCCTTCGAGGAGCGCCGCACCAGCGACCTGGTCGCAGAACAGCTGGCGGCGTGGGGGTACGCGGTGCATCGCGGCCTGGGCACGACCGGCGTGGTCGGCACCCTGCGCAAGGGCCAGGGCACCAGGGCGCTCGGCATCCGCGCCGACATGGATGCGCTGCCGATCCAGGAGCAGACCGGCCTGGCCTACGCCAGCACCATCGCCGGCAAGATGCACGCCTGCGGCCACGACGGGCACACGGCGATCCTGCTGTGCGCGGCGAAATACCTGGCCGAGTCGGTCGCTTTCAACGGCACGCTCAACCTGATCTTCCAGCCGGCCGAGGAGAACGAAGGCGGCGCGCTGCGCATGCTGGAGGACGGCCTGTTCGAGCGCTTTCCGTGCGACGAGGTCTACGCGCTGCATAACTCGCCGGGGATGCCGGTCGGCCAGATCGGCGTGATCGCCGGCCCGGCGATGGCATCGTTCGACCGCGCCACGGTCACGCTGCGCGGCCGCGGCGCGCATGGCGCCATGCCGCACCACGGCATCGACCCGATGCAATGCGCGGCCAGCATCGTGCTGGGCCTGCAGTCGATTGTCAGCCGCGAGATCGATGCGCTGAAGTCGGCGGTGATCACGGTGGGCTCGATCCAGGCCGGCAGCACCTACAACGTCGTGCCGGAAAGCGCCACCATCAAGATCGGCGTGCGCACGCTCGATCCGAAGGTGCGCACGCTGGTGGAAACGCGCATCCGCGAATTCGTCACGGCGCAGGCGCAGAGCTACCAGCTGCAGTCCGAGGTGGTCTACGAGCGCAAGTACCCGGTGCTGGTCAATCACGCCGTGCAGACCGAGTCCGCACGCCAGGCCGCCATCCGGCTGGTAGGCACCGGCAACGTGGTCGAGCGCCCGCCGGTCATGGGCAGCGAAGACTTCGCCTACATGCTGGAGCAGCGGCCCGGCGCCTATATCCGGCTCGGCAACGGCCTGGGCGAGGACGGCGGCTGCATGGTCCACAACCCCCGGTACGACTTCAATGACAAGGCCTTGCCCGTGGGCGCCGCATTCTGGGCGCACCTGGCGCAGAGCTACCTGGTTTGAGCATCGCTTTTTTCGGGAGTCTTCATGTATTCACTGAACCGCCGCCGCTTCCTGCAACTGGCCGGCTGCGCCGCCGGCACCTCGGCATTGGGTGCGCTGGGTGCACGACCCGCGCTTGCCGCTGAAACCTTCCCCGCCCGGCCGCTGGCGCTGGTGGTGCCGTATCCGGCCGGCGGGGCCAGCGATACCTCTGCCCGCATCTTCGGCGAATCGATCAGCAAGAGCGTCAGGCAGCAGGTCGTGGTCGAGAACTACGGCGGCGGCACCGGCCTGATCGGCGCCAACAAGGTGCTGGCCGCACCGGCGGATGGCTACACCTTCTTCCACGGCTCGATCAACGAAGTGTTCCTGGCCCCGCTGCTGAACCCGGCCGCTCGCTACAAGCCGCAGGACTTCATGCTGGCCGCGCCGATCAGCGATGCCAATATCGTGCTGATGGCCAGGAACGGCCTGGGCGCAGACAGCCTGGACAAGTTCCTCGACCTGGCGAAGCAGAGCAAGGCCAAGCCGCTGACCTATGCGACCGTTGGCATCGACTCGATCTATCACCTGATGGGGGACGCGCTGGCCGCCAGGCTCGGCGCACCGCTGCTGCACGTGCCGTACAAGGGCGGCGCGCCGGCACTGCAGGGCCTGGCCGGCGGCGAAGTCGACTTCGCCATCCTGCCCTACCAGTCGAGCTTCGACGCCATGCAGCAGCAAGGCCGGCTGCGCATCCTGACCAGTTTTTCCAGGGCACTGCCGCCGGCGCTGAAGCATATCCCGCTGATCTCGCAAAGCAGGCAGATTCCGGACTTCGAATACACCATCGGCGGCGGCTACTTCGTCAAGGCCGGCACGCCGGCGGAGCGGGTCACGGTGCTGCGCAAGGCGATCGGCGAAGCGCTGTCCAAGCCGGATATCCTGGGCAAGCTGGAGGCGGAAGGACGCACCGTCGCCAAACCCATCGACAGCCAGGCCCAGGCGAACCAGGCGTTCGACCAGTACATGACGCGGGTCACGCAGCTGATCCGCAGCGTGGGACGCAAGACCAACGCCTGATTTGCGGTCCCCGCTGCGGACCATGCCGGTGTTGGCGCGATGTTGGCGGATAATGCGCGATTCGCCAACACCCTCCTTCGCCATGCAAGCAAGCCGCGCCGGCTCCGGACGCATCGACTGGACCACCCTGTTCCTGCTGACCTTCCCGCCGCTGAGCTGGGCCGGCAACGCCATCGTCGGCCGCCTTGCCGCGGGCACGGTGCCGCCGATCACGCTGAATGCCGTGCGCTGGGTGCTGGCTGGCCTGCTGCTGGCGCCATTCGCCTGGCGCGGCGTGCTGGAACATCGTGCGGCGCTGCGCCGGCACGCCGGCGTGATCGCGGCCATGGGCGTGCTGTCCATCGGCAGCTATAACGCGCTGCAGTACCTGGCACTGACCACGTCGACGCCGATCAACGTGACGCTGATCGGCGCGTCCACGCCGCTGTTCCTGATCGTGATTGGCGCCCTGTGCTTCCGCGAGCGGGTCAAGCCGCTGCAAGTCGCCGGCGCGCTGCTGTGCCTGGTCGGCGTGTCCTTCGTGCTGGTGCGCGGCGAGCCCGCGCGGCTGGCCCAGCTCGACCTCGTGCCCGGCGACCTCTACATGCTGGCCGCCACCATCGCGTGGAGCGCCTATACCTGGCTGCTGCGCAAGCAACGGCCCGACGTGCCGCTGCCGGTCCTGCTGTTTGCCCAGATCGTCATGGGCGTACTGGCGAGCGCGCCGGTCACGGCATGGGAACTGATGGTCCAGGACCAGCCGCTGCCCTGGAACGGCAAGGTCGCCGCGATCCTGCTCTACGTGGCGACGATTCCCTCGCTTCTGGCCTACTTCGCCTGGGACCGCGCCATTGCCCGGGCTGGCGCGCAGCTGCCGGTGTTCTTCATCACGCTGACGCCGGTGTTCGCGGCGCTGCTGTCGACGCTGCTGCTGGGCGACTGGCCGCGGTGGTACCACGGGGTCGGGCTGGCGGCGATCGGTGCGGGGATCTGGCTGGCGCAGCGACGGTAGGCACCATCAGGAAGCGCAAGGCTTCGACTCCGGTGACATCCGGACAGGCGTAGTGAATCTGGTCGTAGTCAGCGATGAGCTCGCCGAGCGTCGCGACCAGGTCCGCCAGGGAGTGCGCTTCTTCAGCAGCACCAGCGTCGAGCAAGGCGTTCGTGGCAATAGCCACCGGCCTGCAGGTGCGCACGGGAAAAGGCCGTAGAATCCGCGGTGACTTATCGATCCCACCCCGTGAATCCGCTCCGCACCCAGAAGATGACGAAGGCTCTCCCCCTCTGCGCCGCCCTGCTGGCCGCGTTTGCAGCATTTGCCGCACAAGCCGCGCCGCAGGCCGCGGCCAATGCCACCGCCCCCACCAGCAACGCCACCGCTGCCGCCACCAACACCGCGGCACCGCTTGGCCTGGAGCTTGGCAAATCGAAATGCGCGCGGCTCGCCCCGGCCGAAAACCACGTCCGCACCGGCAAATCCGAATGGGCCGGCGGCGATACGGTGGAACTCAGGCACCTGGAGCGCTTTCACCTGGCTGGCCTGACGCGCGTGACGCTGAACTGCGACGCGCAGGATACGGTGGCGCTGATCACCATGACCTTCGATCGCTCGGCGCTGGAAGACGTGCGCGGCAAGCTCGATGCGCGCTACGCCTCGCTGCGCAGGACCGAAGCCTCGGCGGAGAACGGCTATGCGGAATGGGCCGCGGCCAATGGCAGCCTGGAACTGCTGTATGGCCGTGACGGCAAGCACTTCACCGTGGCCTACTGGGCTCGCAACGCCAAGGCCAGGTACTTCTCCTACAGCGGTGCCGGCAGCAAGCCAGCCGCTGCGGTGGCGGCGCCACAGCCCGCGCCGCTGTAACGCAAGCCGGGCGCGCCGCTCAGTAGCCGGCGTGCCGGTCCACCTGGTTCAGCAACGGGCGCCCGTCGCGCGCGCGGCGCAGGTTTTCGATGCACTGCTGCGCGACCAGCTCGTATGAAGGATCGGCGGCGATATGCGGCGTCGCCTCGATGCGCGGGTGGGTCCAGATCGGGTCGTCGGCTGCCGGAGGCTCCTTGGCGAACACGTCCAGCGCCGCGCCGGCAAGGTGGCCTTCGTCGATCAGCGCGAGCAGGTCGGCTTCGACCACATGCTCGCCCCGCCCCACGTTGATGAAGTAAGCGCCCTGCGGCAGCCGCGCCAGCGTCTTGCGGTCGAGCATGCCGTTGGTCTGCGGCGTCAGCGGCAGCGTGCAGACCAGGATATCGGTCTGCGCCAGCATCGCATCCAGCCCGTCGTCGCCGGTGAAGTCCGCCACGCCGGGCAGGTGCTTGGGGCTGCGGCTCCAGCCTGCCACCGGGAAGCCGATGGCCGCGAACATGCGGGCCACCTCGCTGCCGATCTCGCCCAGCCCCAGCACGCCCACGCGACAGCGCGACAGCGCGCGCCCGCGGTGGCGCTTCCATTCGCCGCGGTGCCGCTGCTCGGCATACACACCCAGTTCACGGGTATGGCGCAGTGCCATGGCCAGCACGAAGTGGGCGATGCCGGTCTGCTGGCCGGGATCGACGATGCGCGTGACCGGCATGTCCTGCGGCAGGTCCGGCGCGGCCAGCAGCTTGTCGACGCCGGCGGTGGCGGCGCAGACCAGCCGCAGCTTCGGGTAGGCCGGCAGCACGCCGGGCTTCAGGCCCCAGGCGATGATGGCTTCGACCTCTTCCGGCACGGCGGCTTCGCGGCCGTTCCAGACGGTGATATCCGGCGCTTGCTCGCGCAGCAGGGCCGTGATGGGGACCGCCATGAACGACGGCAGGTGAACAAGAATGGCCATGGTCAGTTGGGGCTCAGTTGGGGCTCAGTTGGGGCTCAGTTGGGGCTCAGTTGGGGCTCAGTTGCGATAGTCGGGGTTGATGCGATCCAGGCGCCGCAGCAGGCCCGGCCAGGCCAGGTTGGAGCCCTTGCCCTTGGTGGCCTGGCGCGCCTGCTGGCCCATGTTGGCGCTGGCGGCTTCCGGCACCATGGTCAGCGGCGTGCCGCCGCTCTGCGCCAGGATCTGGATGCGGCAGGCAGATTCCAGCGTGTACATGGCCAGGAAGGCATCGGACACGGTGCGCCCGCACGTCAGCAGGCCGTGATTGCGCAGGATCATCTGCTTGCAGCGGCCGAGGTCGGCCACCAGCCGCGCCTTCTCGTCCTCGCGCAGCGCCACGCCTTCATAGTCGTGGTAGGCCAGCCCGGTCAGCGCGAACATCGATTGCTGCGAGATCGGCAGCAAGCCCGCCTGCTGCGCCGAGACGGCAACGCCGTGCGAGGTATGGGTGTGCATCACGCAGCCGACCTCGGGGCGTGCTTCGTGCACCGCGCTGTGGATGATGAAGCCGGCCGGGTTGACGTCGTACGGCGTCTCCAGCACGGGCTGGCCCTCGTGGTCGACCTTGACCAGGCTCGACGCGGTGATCTCGTCGAACATCATGCCGTACGGGTTGATCAGGAACTGGTCCGGCGCATCGGGCACGCGCGCCGAGATATGCGTGAAGATCAGGTCGTCCCAGCCGAAGTGGGCCACCAGCCGGTAGGCTGCGGCAAGGTCGACGCGCATCTGCCATTCCGCGTCGGAAACGCGGTCTCTTACTGAATCGACGAGCTGGATCTGCGCCATCTGCGTGGTCTCCCGGGGGTGAGGTGTGTGACTGGACGCAGGCATTGTCGCGGCGCACCGTGCCAAAGTCTGTTAAGTATTGGACAATCTCGGCTCAACCGGAACGGCAATGAGAGCGCAGGTGGCCAGCAAAGTGAAGCACATCGAACCCGTGCGGGCGTTGCCGCGCAGCGTGCTGGCCAGCGGCTGGCTGCGCAATGCGCCGCCCGGCGTGCTCGACGCCGTGGCTGGCGCCGCACGCCGGCTGCGCTTTGCCGATGGCGAGATGGTGTTCGCGCGCGGCGATCCGCCGACTTACTTCTGCATGGTGGTGTCGGGGCGCGTGCGCATGAGCCGGGTCAGCAGCGGCGGGCGCGAGTCGGTATATTCGGTGATCGGGCGCGGCCGCTGGTTCGGCGAGATCTCGCTGCTCGACGGCAAGCCGCGCACGCATGACGCCTTCGCGGTCGGCAATACCGAGTTGCTGGTGCTCGACCGGCGCGCGTTCGACCGGATCCTGGCGCAGCACCCCGAGGGGATGCACCTGATCGTGCAGCAGATCTGCGCGCGGCTGCGCGTGGCCTTCGACCACGCCGAGAGCGCAGCGCAGGCGCCGGTCGATGCGCGCATGGCCGCGCGGCTGCTGGAGCTGGCCGACCGCACCGACCATGTCGTGCAGATCAGCGCCGAAGACCTGGGCGACATGGTCAACCGCTCGCGCCAGACGGTGGCCAAGTACCTGCAGGCATGGGAAGACGCCGGATGGATCCGGCGCCAGTACCGGCAGATCGAGCTGCTGGAGCCGGGGGCGCTCAGGCGGCTGGCGCGGGGTTGAGTATTGCAGGCGGGCAAACGGAATGGCGCTTGCTGACGCCCCCGCAATCGCTCCCCTCTCCCGCGAAGTGGGAGAGGGGTGGGGGTGAGGGCCGGAGTATCCACGGAGTGGCCCGGCATCGTGCTTGCCAAACGCCCGCCCTCACCCCCTGCCCCTCTCCCGCACGCTGTATGGACCGGGGACAAAGGTAACAGGTGTGCCAGGACATGGGTAACACTTTTCCCGCTTAGTCAGCGGGAGGACAACGTTGCCGTGGAGCCAAATCACCGTGAAGCAGCAAAGAGAAGAGTTCGTCCGCCTGGCACGCCAGGCGGACGCCAATATTGCGGAGCTTTGCCGCCGCTTCTGCATCAGTCGCAAGACCGGTTACAAGTGGTTGAACCGAGAAGATCTGGACGACCGAACTCGGCGGCCACATAGCTCTCCCGGCCGAACTCCAGCGGCAGTCGAAGAGAGCGTGCTAGCGATACGAGCCGAACATTCGGCTTGGGGCGCCCGCAAGATCGCACGCGTGCTGGAACGTGACCACTGCGTCCAAATCGCTCCCAGCACAGTCAATTGGGTGCTGCGCCGCCATGGCTTGATCGATCCGGCCGCCAGTGCGGCCGCTACAGCATGGCAGCGCTTCGAGCACGACCGGCCCAATGCACTATGGCAAATTGACTTTAAAGGCCACTTCGCCACCGACACGCAGCGGTGCCATCCGCTCACAGTCTTGGACGATCACTCCCGCTTCAATGTGCTGCTCAGGGCCTTGGGCAACGAACAGTTTGAATCCGTACAGGAAGCGTTAGAGAACGCGTTCGCGCGCTACGGGCTGCCCGAGCGGATCAATGCAGACAATGGCCCACCTTGGGGTTCTCCGGTGCCCCGGGCACTTACCACGTTGGGCGCTTGGCTGATTCGCCTGGGCGTGCGGCTCAGTCATAGCCGACCTCGCCATCCTCAGACCAACGGTAAGGACGAGCGCTTCCATCGAACCATGCAGGCAGAGCTGCTGGCCAACCAGCGCTTCCGGGATCTGGATGATGCGCAGCATCACTTCAGCCATTGGCGCCACGTGTACAACTTCAAGCGCCCACACCACGCGCTGGATATGGAGACACCCGCAAGCCGCTATGCGCCTAGTCCACGGGCGATGCCGCACGAACTCCCGCCCATCGAGTACGGCAGCGATGACATCGTGCGAAAGGTAGGCGACGGTGGGCGCATCTGCTTCCGAGGAAAGACGTTCCGGGTCGGACGAGCCTTGATCGGAACGCCCGTAGCGTTGCGCCCTCGCGTGGATCTGGACGGCACCTTTGACGTCTACTTCTGCCATCAAAAGGTGGCCACAATAGACCTACAGCAGGCCGACTAAACTGATGACTGGACTGTTACCCATGTCCCGGCACATGTGTTACCCATGTCCCCGGTCTATACAGCACGCGGGAGAGGGGAGAAAACCGGCGGGCTGATAACGTGCTCTCAGTCGGCCGTGATCTTGCCCACCTCGATCACCTTCTTCCAGCGCGCATGCTCCGACGCCTGGAACGCCGTGAACTGTTCCGGCGTATTGGCGACGACCTCGAAGCCCAGCTCGAGCAGCTTGGGCTTGACCGCGGGATCGTTGAGCGCCGCGACCACGGCCGAGTGCAGCTTGGCCTTGATCTCCGGCGCCACACCCTTCGGCACCGCCACGGCCTGCCACGAGTAGACCGTCACGCCCTTCACACCCGCTTCGTCCATGGTCGGCACGTCAGGCAGGATCGGCGAGCGCTTGCTGCTGGTGATGGCCAGCGCGCGCAGCTTGCCCGCCTTGAGATGCGGGATCGCGGTGTTGATGTTCATGAAGGTGGCATCGACCTGTCCGCCGAGCAGGTCGTTCAGCGCCGGCGCGCCGCCCTTGTACGGCACGTGCAGGCCGGTGGTGCCGGTCTGCTGCCAGAACAGCTCGGCGGTCAGGTGGTCGCTGGTGCCGTTGCCGGCGGAAGCGAAGGTCATCTTGCCGGGATTGGCCTTCTCGTAGGCAATCACGTCCTGCAGGCTCTTGTGCGGCGAGTTGGCGGGAACGGCCAGCACATTGGGCGCCTGCACCGCCACGCTGATGTAGTCGAAGTCCTTGAGCGGATCGTAGCCGGCGTTCCTGGTCAGGTGCGGCCCGATCACGAACGGGCCCAGCGACGATACGAACACGGTGTAGCCGTCGGCCGGCGCGCGCTTGACCATGGCGGCACCGATCATGCCGGCCGCGCCCGGCTTGTTGTCGACCACGAAGCTGCCGCCGAACTGCGACTGCATCTTGGCGCCCAGGATGCGGGCGACGTTGTCGCTGGAGCCGCCCGCGGGGAACGGCACCAGCAGCGTGACGGGCTTTTCCGGCCAGGCGGCGTGCGCGGTGGCCATGGCTGCGCCGAGCAGCAGGGATGCGATCAGCTTTTTCATGGGTTGTCTCCTGTTTGCTGTGTGTCTTGTATATGGGTTGTTCGGGGTTACGGCTGCTGGCCGAATTCCGCCTGCTGGCGCGTCCAGGCCCTTGCCTGCTCGCTCAGGCTCAGGCCCAATCCCGGCGCGGTCGGCACCTGGATGCGGCCGTTGCGGATCTGCAGGCGCTCGTTGAAGAGTGGCTCGAGCCAGTCGAAATGCTCGACCCACGGCTCGCGCGGATACGCGGCGGCAAGGTGCACGTGCAGTTCCATCGCAAAATGCGGCGCGAGCATCAGCCCCGCATGCTCGGCCAGTGCCGCCACCTTGAGGAAAGGCGTGATGCCACCGACGCGCGGCGCATCGGGCATCAGGTAGTCCGCGGCGCGGTGGCGGATCAGGTCCCAGTGCTCGGCGGCGCTGGTCAGCATTTCGCCGGTGGCGATCGGGGTGTCGAACTGCGTCGCCAGCGCGGCGTGGCCTTCGTGGTCGTAGGCGTCGAGCGGCTCTTCGAGCCACACCAGGTTGAACGACTCGAAGGTGCGGCACATGCGCTGCGCGGTCGGGCGGTCCCATTGCTGGTTGGCGTCGACCATGATCGGCACCGCGTCGCCCAGGTGCTCGCGCACCGCGGCCACGCGCTTGATGTCGAGCGCGCCGTCGGGCTGGCCCACCTTGAGCTTGATGCCGCCGATGCCGCGCTCGACCGACGCCGCGGCATTGACCTTCAGCTGGTCCAGCGGCGTATGCAGGAAACCGCCCGAGGTGTTGTAGCAGCGCACCGCGTCGCGATGCGCGCCCAGCAGCTTGGCCAGCGACAGGCCGGCGCGGCGGGCCTTGAGGTCCCACAGCGCCACGTCGAAGGCGCCGATGGCCTGCGTCGACAGGCCGCTGCGGCCGACCGACGCGCCCGCCCAGCACAGCTTGTCCCACAGGCGCGCGATATCGCTCGGGTCTTCGCCGATCAGCGCCGGCGCGATCTCGGCCGCGTGCGCGAATTGGCCGGGGCCGCCCGCGCGCTTGCTGTAGCTGAAGCCCAGCCCCTCATGGCCGTTGGCGGTGCGGATCTCGGCAAACAGGATCGCCACCTCGGTCATCGGCTTCTGCCGGCCGGTCAGCACCTTGGCGTCGCTGATCGGCGTGGCCAGCGGCAGGTAGCTGGAAGACAGCCGGATCCAGGCGATGCTGTCGGCGGGTTGGGTGGACGATGTGGTTGCTGTCATGTTCAGGATCCGATTTCGTGGTTGGCCAGCAGCTCCAGCGCGCGCACCAGCGCGGAATGGTCCCAGCCAGCACCGCCGTGGCTCACGCAGGCGTTGAACAGCTCCTGGCAGGTCGCCGTGTTGGGCAGCGACACGCCCATTTCGCGCGCGTTGGACAGCGCGAGGTTCAGGTCTTTCTGGTGCAGCCCGATGCGGAAGCCGGGCTCGAAGGTGCGCTTGATCATGCGCTCGCCATGCACCTCCAGCACCTTGGACGAGGCAAAGCCGCCCATCAGCGCCTGGCGCACGCGCGCGGGGTCGGCGCCGGCCTTGGCGGCGAACAGCAGCGCCTCGGCCACGGCCTCGATGTTCAGCGCGACGATGATCTGGTTGGCGACCTTGGCGGTCTGGCCGGCGCCGTTGTCGCCGACCAGCGTGATGTTCTTGCCCATCAGCTCGAACAGGGGCCGCACGGTCGCGAAGGTTGCTTCGGGCCCGCCCACCATGATCGAAAGCGTGCCGTTGCGCGCGCCGACCTCGCCGCCGGACACCGGCGCATCGAGGTACCGGCAGCCCAGCGCGTTGATGCGGCTGGCGAAGCCCTTGGTGGCGATCGGCGAGATCGAGCTCATGTCGACCACGATCTTGCCCTCGCTCAGGCCGGCGGCCACGCCGTCTTCACCGAACAGCGCCGCTTCGACGTGCGGGGTGTCGGGCACCATCAGGAAGATGATGTCGGCGCCCTGCGCCACTTCGCGGCCCGACGCGCAGGCGATGCCGCCCAGGTCGACCAGCGCCCGCGGCGCACCGCTGCGGCTCGACAGCCTGACTTCATGCCCGCCGGCGATCAGGTTCTGCGCCATCGGGCTGCCCATGATGCCAAGGCCAATGAATCCGAGTTTCACGTTTTGCTCTCCTTGCGTTCGGTACGGTTCGGTGTTGTCTTGTGTTGTCTGGAACCAGGCGGGCTTAGTAGCCGCCGCTGTCGGGCGCCGGTGCCTGCGGTGGCTGTCCGGCGCGCATCTCGGCCATGACCTGCTGCGCCCCCGCGGCCATCAGCCGCGCATCGGAACTGACCGTGACAAAGCCGAAGCCTTGCCCGATGCGGCGCAACGCGGCCGCCGGCGCGCCGTTGTGGATGCCCGCAACACGCCCGTGCGCCCTGGCACGCGCAACCACGTGCTCGATGGCCTGCGCCACCGGCGGGTCGACGTCGTCGAAGGTCGGCCGGCAGCCCAGCGCGAGCGACAGGTCCGACGGGCCGATATAGACACCGTCGAGCCCGTCGACCGACAGGATCTCGTCCAGGTTTTCCAGCCCTTGCCGCGTCTCGATCATCGCCAGCACCACCACGGTGTCGTTGGCGTGCTGCGCGTAGTCGGCGCCGCCGTACAGCAGCCCACGGATCGGCCCGAAGCTGCGCGCGCCCAGCGGCGGGTAGCGCGTGGCGGCCACCAGGCGCTCGGCGTCGGCGCGGGTATTGACCATCGGGCAGATCACGCCATACGCGCCGGCATCGAGCACCTTCATCAGGATGCCGGGCTCGTTCCACGGCACGCGCACGACCGGCACGGTGTCCGTGGTCGAGATCGCGGTCAGCAGCGCCAGTGCATCGGCGTAGTCGAGCGCGCCATGCTGCAGGTCGATGGTGAGCGCGTCCCAGCCCTGGTGGGCCATGGTCTCGGCGGCAAAGGCGCTGGGGATGGACAGCCAGCCGTTCACCACCGCCTGGCCCGCCGCCCACATTTTCCGGATCCGGTTCTCGCGCATCTTGGGTCTCCGCTGCCTTTTGTAATACGTTGTCGTACAACATTTTATGCCGTTATGACAAAAATGGTGCTGGGGATTACCCGGTATCACCGCCCAGAGAGGCGAAGAATGGCGCCACAAATCGCCTTTTTCCCCCGGGAATTCGCTCGATGTAACCACTTGCCTCCGCCAGAATCCGTTCAGCAGCGATTTGCGCAATGTCATAGGATGACTGATAACAAACTGCCCTGACTTCGCCTTGCGATGCCGGGCAGGCCAACGCTGCCATGACGCGCCCGCAAGGCTCCGCAGGCCAGGCGGCGGCCCGCCTATTCACGATTCCTTACAATTGACGACAGGCCGAAGCCTTATCCTCGGGCGCATCCGGATCCCCACAATAAGGAGAAATCAATGAAACCAGTCCTGGCCTTGCTCGTTGCCTGCAGCGTCCTGCTTGGCGGCTGCGTGGTTGCCCCGTATGACACCTACGGCGGCGGCGGTCCCGGCTGCCCGCCGGGACAAGCCAAGAAGGGCAATTGCCGCGTCGACGCATACGGCAATGAATCCTTCTGCCCGCCGGGGCAAGCCAAGAAGGGCCGCTGCTGACCGCCCCGGCGGCAGCCGGCATCCCGGCACGCCGGGTCCTGTTGCGCCGCCCATCGCACTAGTCGGAGAATGGCGGATGCGGGCATGACGCCCGCAGGAGAACGCCATGCAGCTTCGCATGCAACTTCGGCTCGCCGGCCGCCTGTGCGCGGCCGCATGGCTGGCCGGCACGCTCGGGGGCTGCGCCACGCTGCAGCCCGTACAGACCGGCCAGAAATTGATCGGCAGCCCGGAAAGTGCGGTGCGCCAGACCTTCGGGCCACCCACCGAGACTTTCCGCCTGGCCGACGGCACCACCCGCTGGCTGTGGTCGCGCCAGCCCTTCGGCCATGAGGTCTATGCCGCCGATTTCGATGCCGGCGGCAAGCTCACCAGGTATCGCCAGATGCTGACCGAAACGGAGGTCTACCGTGCCCAGGTCAATGTCTGGACCAAGAAAGACATGCAGGAGCATTTCGGCCTGCCCCGCGAACCGATCCAGTACTACCCCCTGATGAAGCGTGAAGCGTGGTCGTGGCGGATGTACAAGGACGGCCTGCAGAGCGCGCATTTCAGCGCCTACTTCGATGACGGCGGGGTGTTGCGCCAGACCATGATCATCGTCGACCCGCTCGGCGGCGACTCGCGCCGCTCGCGCTGAACCGGCACGGCGCAACGCCGGTGTCATTGCCGGCAGCAGGGACTCCCGGGGTCCCATGCCGTTTTGCGCGCAGAATGGAGGCATACCCATCCCTCCAGGCGGAAAACGAACGTGACCACTGCGATCCTGCTCGAGAACATCCACCAGAGCGCCACCGCACGGCTGGCTGAAGCCGGCCTGCAGGTGGAGCGCCGTACCGGCGCACTGGCCGGCCCTGAATTGCGCGAAGTGCTGGCCAGCCACGACGTGGTCGGCATCCGCTCGGCCACGCACCTGCGCGGCGACGATATCCGCAGCGCCCCGGGCCTGCTGTCGATCGGCTGCTTCTGCATCGGCACCTCGCAGGTCGACCTGGAGGCCGCCACGCATGCAGGCATCCCGGTATTCAACGCGCCCTTTTCCAACACGCGCTCGGTGGCCGAGCTGGTCGTGTCCGAAGCGGTGATGCTGCTGCGCCGGATCCCCGAGAAAAACACGCTGGCGCATGCCGGCAAGTGGGCCAAGGGGGCCAGCGGCGCCTTCGAGGCGCGCGGCAAGACCATCGCCATCGTCGGCTACGGCAATATCGGCTCGCAGGTCGGCGTGCTGGCCGAATCGATGGGCATGCGCGTGGTCTACTACGACGTGCTGGCGCGGCTGTCGCACGGCTCCGCGCGTGCCGCGGGCTCGCTCGAAGACGCGGTGTCGCAGGCCGAGGTGGTGACGCTGCATGTCCCGGCCACGCCGCGCACCAAGAACATGATCGATGCGAGCGTGCTGGCCGCGTTCAAGCCTGGCGCGATCCTGATCAATGCCTCGCGCGGCAGCGTGGTCGACATTGCCGCGCTGGCCGCGGCGCTGCGCGAAAAGCGCCTGGGCGGCGCCGCCATCGACGTGTTCCCGCAGGAGCCCAAGACCAACAACGATCCCTTTGCCAGCGAGCTGCAGAACCTGCCCAACGTGCTGCTGACCCCGCACGTCGGCGGCAGCACCGAAGAGGCGCAGGAGAATATCGGCGCCGAGGTCGCGGCCAAGCTGGCGCACTTCCTGGCGACCGGCGGCACCATCGGGGCGGTGAATTTTCCCGAGGTCGATCCGGGCCCGCTGCAGGCACCGGCGCGGCTGCTCAACGTGCATGGCAATGCGCCGGGTGCGCTGGCCGCGCTCAATACGCTGCTGGCGCAGGAGGGGGTCAACATCACCGGCCAGCACCTGCAGACGCGGGGCACCACCGGCTATGTGGTGACCGATCTCGACCGCGTGCCGTCCGGCCAGTTGATGCAGGCGCTGCGCACGCACGCCGGTTTCGCGCGTTCGCGCCTGATCCTGCGGCAGGGCACTGGCGAGGCAGGCTGAAGCCGCGCAGGGCGCCTTCGCGCCCTGCACCCCACTCGCCGGCACAATGGTCACAGCATTGTTCCAAATCTCAAGATATCACTATTGCGGCCGCTAACATCAAGTGGCGCATGTACTGCCTTCCGGTCGCGCAGTGGCAGCACCGCATCGCTCGGAGGCTTGCATCCGCACGACACCGACAGCGGAGTGATGACATGAGATCAATGAAACGAAGCGGGACAGTTCCCGGCATCACCGGGCAGCTGATGGCGGGTGGAGTCCTGGCGCTGGCGCTGGCCGGCATCGCGGCGGCGCAGACAGGCACGATCACGTTTCGCGGCGCCATCGCCAATCCGTCATGCGGCTTCACGCCCACGGCGGTGCAGGTGCAGGCGCGCTGCGTCGATGCTTCGGGACGGACAGTCTCGGCACCGGTGCCAATGCCACCGGCGCGCGCCGGCGCGCACGCGCGTGTTGCGACGGCGAAGATGCGCGTGGAGCCGGTGTTCCGCAGCCTGCTCGGCGGGCGGCGCGGCAGGCCGGACGGCTACGTGATGGTAGTGACTTACCAGTAGGCGTGGCACATGGAGCGGGACGGGGCGGCGCGGCCGCCCGTTCTTTCGTTCAATCGAGCCGGATATCCGAGGCGCGGATGGCCTCGGCCCAGTAGGCCTGCTCCTGCTTCACCACGTCGGCAAACGCCGCCGGCGATGACCCCTTCAGCAAGATGCCGAGTTCGACCATGCGCGCGCGCAGGTCGGCGTTGGTCAGCACGCGATTGACGTCGACCGACACCTTGTCGACGATGTCGCGTGGCGTTCCCGTCGGCGCGAACAGGCCGATCCATCCCTGCCGCTCCAGGCCAGGCACGCCGCCCTCCTGGAACGTTGGCACGTCGGGCAGCAGCGGCGAACGCGCCTGCCCGGCGACGGCGATCACCTTGAGCTTGCCGGTGCGCGCATGCTGGCGTGCCGACACCGCTGCCACCATGCCGGCAGGCAACTGGCCGCCGAGCAGGTCGTTGAGCATCGGTCCCTCGCCCTTGTACGGCACGTGCGTCAGCGGCACGCCCGCGTTGCGGCCGAAGATCTCCATGTAGAGGTGCCCGCTCGAGCCCAGCCCGTACGAACCGTACGGCAGCGGCTTGCCGAGCTTGCGGATGTATTCGACCAGCTGCCTGATGTTGGCAGCGGGCACGTCGGGCTGCACCACCAGCGCGAGGTGGGAGGTTGCCAGTTCCGAGATCGGCGCGAAGTCCCGCACCGGGTTGAAGGTCGCCCTGGTATAGAGGCTGGGCGCCTGCACCAGCCCGGTCAGCGCGAACAGCAGCGTATAGCCGTCGGGCTCGGCCTTGGCCACCATGTCGGCACCGATCATGCCGCCGGCGCCGGGCCGGTTGTCGACCACCACCGCCTTGCCCCAGGCCTTGGCCAGGCCATCGGCGATGGTGCGCGCAACCACGTCGCCGGTGCCGCCCGCGGCATACGGCATGACGATGCGCACCGTGCGCCCGGGATAGGCCGCGCCCTGTGCGCGTGCCGTCCAGGCGGTTCCCGCCAGTGCCGCGCCCGCGGCGCCAAGCCCCAATTGCCGCAGTACCCTGCGCCTGCCTTGCTGCATTGCTTGTCTCCTTGGTTCCCTGTCATTGGCCGCATCCGGGCAGCGCCCGTGCCGGCTCGGACTGCGCCACGCTGCCGGTCGGCCTCTGCGTGCCGTTCCGAACAGGTGCCAGTCTTGCTCCCCTGCTGCGCACCCAGCGGCGCGTGCGGGCCACTTTAGGCGCAGCGCGCGGCAGTGTCGTCCATCGAAAGGAGCAAAATCCCGCCGGCCGCCAAAATCGTCCAAACGAACTAGGACGCAACCCTGAGGCCATGGAAGAATCGGCCGCTCTCCAGCCCCCACCCGCGCTCCCGCGCCAGGAACGTCCTTGCAACCGCCTGCCCTTCACGCCACATCCCGGGCCGAACCGCCAAGGCCCGCCGTCCTTGCCTCCAAGCTCGCGCCGCCGGTGGCGCATGCGGCCATGCTGCACCGCCCGCACCTGGTGGCGCAGATGGCCGAAGCGCGCGCGGCGCGCGTGATCGTGCTGCGCGCCGCAGCCGGCTTCGGCAAGACCACGCTGATGCAGCAATACGCCGCGCATTGCGTGGCGCAGCATCACGCGGTCGCCTGGCTGCGCCTGGATGCCGGCGACAACGACCTGGAGCGCCTGCTGGCGCACCTGGAAGCGGGCCTGGCGCCATTGCGCGGCAAACGCGGGGCGTCGGCCGAGACCGGTGGCAGCGGCCCGCGGCTGGCGCACGCCCTGCTCGAGCGGGTGGCCAGCGCGTCACAGCCGTTCGCGATCGTGCTGGACGATCTCGAAACGCTGCATGGCGCGCCCGCGCTCGACTTTCTGCAGCAGCTGATCGCGGCGCTGCCACAGTGCGGCACGCTGGTGGCCGGGTCGCGGGCCACGCCGGAGATCGGGCTGGGGCGGCTGCGCGCACGGGGCCAGCTGCTGGAGATCACGCCGGCGGCGCTGCGCTTTTCGCTGCAGGAGACCACCGAACTGCTGCGCGGCCGCTGCGGCCTGCCGCTGCGCGACCCCGACATCGACACGCTGCACCGCGGCACCGAGGGCTGGGCCACGGCGATCTATCTCGCGGCACTGTCGCTGCAGCAGCGCAGCGACCACGCGGCTTTTGTCGCATCGTTCTCCGGCACGCACCTGGAACTGGGCGAGTTCCTTGCCGAAGACATCCTGGCGCGGCAGTCCGACGCCTGCCGCGCCTTCCTGCTCGACACCAGCGTGCTCGGCCAGCTCAGCGCGCCGCTGTGCGATGCGCTCACCGGCCGCGGCGACGCGCGCCAGATGCTCGACCACCTGGAACGCGCAAACCTGCTGCTGTTCCCGCTCGACGCCGAGCGCAACTGGTACCGCTACCACCGTCTCTTTGCCAGCTTCCTGCAGCACCGGCTGGCCGCGCAGGCGCCGGGGCGCGCACCGCAGCTGCATCTTGCCGCCGCACGCTGGTACCTGGCCAACGGCTACCCGGTGCCCGCGGTGGACCACCTGCTGCAGGCCGGCCACCACGACGAGGCGCTGGCCGCGATTGCCAGCGAATCCGGCACGCTGCTGGCCACCGGCCGCGTGCGGCTGCTGCTGCGCTGGTTCGACCAGGTGGCACCGGCCGCGCTGGCCCAGCAGCCCGCGCTGGCCCTGACGCGCGCCTGGGCCCTGCTGCTCAACCGCCGCCACGGCGAAGCGATGGCGGCGGTCGAGCCGTTCCTGGCGCAGGCGGCGGATGCCGATACCGGCCTGGCGGTGGAGGCGCAGACGCTGCACTGCGTGGTGCTGGCCATGGCCGACCGGGTCCACGCCTGCCGCGACGCCGCCACGCCCCACCTGCACCGGCTCGCGCCGGACGACAGCTTCCAGTACTGCATCCTGGCCAACTCGCTGGCCTATGCGCTGCTCTGCACCCACCGCTACGACGAAGCCCGCAGCGTGCTGTCGCGCGCCATGCAGCGCGCGCCGCGCCCGCTGCCGATGCGCGGCATCACCGACAGCCTGGAAGGCGTCATCGACCTGGTGCAAGGCCGGCTCGGCAATGCGCTGGCACGCTTTCGCGCGGCCTCCGGCGGCAGCTGGGGCGACTGGAGCGCACCCCCCGGCGAAGTCACCGGCGGCAAGCCTTCCAGCGACATCTGCTGGGCGCAGGCGCTGTACGAGCACGATGCCGTCGACCAGGCCGCGCGGCTGCTCGCCGATGCGCTGCCATACAGCAAGGGCAATGGCCCGCCCGACGCGTTGATCGCCTGCCACGTGCTGAGCGCCCGCGTGGCGCTGTTGCGCGGCGACCGCGGCCAGTGGCTGCAGCGCCTGGCCGAGCTCGAGCAGCTCGGCCAGCAGGCCGATGCCGCACGCGCGTTGTGCTCGGCGTGGCTGGAGCGGGCACGCGTCGCCACGCTCGAGGGCCGGCTCGAAGCCGCCGCGCAGGCGGTGCGCGCCGCGCAGCTGTACGGTGCCTGGGAAGCCGGCGACGCCGCCGGCCACGCCAACGATATCGAGCGGCCTAGCGTGGCGCGCTGCCGCCTCGCCATCGCGCAGGGCGAGTTCGCGCAGGCTCTCGATCTGGTCGAGCCTGCCATCGACACCGCCATCGCGCACCAGCGCTACTGGCGCCTGATCCGCCTGCGCCTGCTGCGCGCCGCCGCGCTCGACGGCCTGGGCCAGCGCGATGCGGCACTGCAGGATGTCACCGACGCGCTGCGGCTGGCGAGCCATGAGGGCTTTGTGCGCAGCTTCCTGGACGAGGGCCAGCACGTGTCCGCGCTGCTGCGCCACTGGGCCGCCGCGCACCTGCAGCAGGCGGCGGCGCTGGGCGTGGCGGCGCCGTTCGTGACCGGCGTGCTGGCGCGGCTGCAGCAAGCGCCGGTGGCCGGTACGCAGGCAAACGCACCCGGCGCAGAACCTGCCGCGGCAAGCGCGGGATCCGCCGATCCGCTGACCGCGCGCGAACTCGAAGTCCTGCACATGCTGTCCGCGGGATACCGCAATCGGGTGATTGCGCAGAAGCTGTTCGTCTCGGAACTGACGGTCAAGTCGCACCTGCGCCGCATCCACGCCAAGCTCGGCGCGCAAAGCCGCACCGAAGCCGTGGCGTTGGCGCGTGCGCGCGGGCTGATCGCATGAGCCGTTGCACCGGACATTGCCCAGGCTGCCGGCACGCCGCACGAGTGCAGTCTTGACACCTTCGGCCACGCTTCCTTTAATGGTGTTACGCATCAGGTGCATTGCCTGACCACTTTCACCGATTACTTCAAGCCATGATGGAAACCGGGGAAGTCCACGATCCGCAGCGCAAGAAAGAAGAACTGCGCAGCTTCCTGTTTCTGACCGCCGTGATGGTGCCGGTACTTTCCGTCATCATCGTGGCAGGCTATGGGTTCATTGTCTGGATGACCCAGCTGGTCAGCGGTCCCCCAACGCACTGAACGCGCGGCACGCCCCGCTGGCGCGAGTTGTAAGATAAAAAAACAAGCTGCAGCACAGACTGAAACGGCATTGAACCGGAGCATGCGCATGCCCGCAGCCAGATGTGCGATTCCCATCCAGCCGCTGCCAGCCAGCGACGAGTGGCATATTGCCGGCATCGTCGTGCATGCGCATCCGGCCAGCGTGGCGCAGGTACGCAGCGCCATCGAATCCCTCACCGGCGCAGAGGTCCACGCCGCCAGCGATGCCGGCAAGCTCGTGGTCACCATCGAAGCGCCCACCTCGCGCGCCATTGCCGCGCACCTCACCTACCTCCACCAGCTCCCCGGCGTGCTGTCGGCCGCGCTTGTCTACCAGCACAACGAAGACGCCGAAGCCATGAGCGAGACCATCTACGAGGAGGGCGCAAGATGAACATCTCCCGCCGCGATTTCATCAAGCAGACCGCCGTCGCCGCGACGGCGTCGGTGGCCGGCGTCACGCTGCCGGCCGGGGCCGCCAACTTTGTCACGGACAGCGAAGTGACAAAGCTGAAATGGTCCAAGGCGCCGTGCCGCTTCTGCGGCACCGGCTGCGGCGTCACGGTGGCGGTCAGGGACAACAAGGTGGTGGCCACCAACGGCGACCCGCAGGCCGAGGTCAACAAGGGGCTGAACTGCGTCAAGGGCTATTTCCTGTCGAAAATCATGTATGGCCAGGACCGGCTGACCAAGCCGCTGCTGCGCATGAAGAACGGCCAGTACGACAAGAACGGCGAATTCGCGCCGGTCACGTGGGAGCGCGCCTTCGACGAAATGGAGCGGCAGTTCAAGCGCGTGCTGAAGGAGAAAGGCCCCACCGCGGTGGGCATGTTCGGCTCGGGCCAGTGGACCGTGTGGGAAGGCTATGCCGCATCCAAGCTCTACAAGGCCGGATTCCGCTCCAACAACATCGATCCCAATGCGCGCCACTGCATGGCATCGGCGGTACAGGGCTTCATGCGCACCTTCGGCATGGACGAGCCGATGGGCTGCTATGACGATTTCGAGGCCGCCGATGCCTTCGTGCTGTGGGGCTCGAACATGGCCGAGATGCATCCCATCCTGTGGACCCGCATCACCGACCGGCGCCTGAGCCATCCGAAGACTCGCGTGGCGGTGCTGTCCACCTTTACGCACCGCTCCTTCGACCTGGCCGACATCCCGGTCATCTTCAAGCCGCAGACCGACCTGGCGATGATGAACTACATCGCCCACTACATCATCAAGAACAACAAGGTCAACAAGGACTTCGTCAACAAGCACACCGTCTTCAAGGAAGGCGTGACCAATATCGGCTACGGCCTGCGCCCGGAGCATCCGCTGCAGAAGGCGGCCAAGAACGCGGCCGATCCCGGCGCCTCGCGCCCGATCACGTTCGACGACTTCGCGCGCTTCGTGGCCAAGTATGACGCCGATACCGTCAGCAAGCTGTCGGGCGTGCCCAAGGCCAAGCTCGACCAGCTGGCCGAGCTCTATGCCGATCCCAACATCAAGGTGATGTCGCTGTGGACCATGGGCTTCAACCAGCATACGCGCGGCAGCTGGGCCAACAACATGGTCTACAACCTGCATTTGCTGACCGGCAAGATCGCCACGCCGGGCAACAGCCCGTTCTCGCTGACCGGGCAACCGTCCGCTTGCGGCACCGCGCGCGAGGTGGGCACCTTCTCGCACCGGCTGCCGGCGGACATGGTGGTGACCAATCCCAAGCACCGCGAAGAGGCCGAGCGCATCTGGAAGCTGCCGGCAGGCACCATCCCCGACAAGCCGGGCTACCACGCCGTGCTGCAGAACCGCATGCTCAAGGACGGCAAGCTCAATGCGTACTGGGTGCAGGTCAACAACAACATGCAGGCAGCGGCCAACCTGATGGAGGAAGGGCTGCCGGGCTACCGCAATCCGCAGAATTTCGTGGTGGTGTCCGACGCCTATCCCACCGTCACCGCGCTGGCCGCAGACCTGATCCTGCCCAGCGCGATGTGGGTCGAGAAGGAAGGCGCCTATGGCAATGCCGAGCGCCGCACGCAGTTCTGGCACCAGCTCGTCGATGCGCCGGGCGATGCGCGCTCGGACCTGTGGCAACTGATGGAGTTTTCCAAGCGCTTCAAGGTCGAGGACGTGTGGCCCGCCGACCTGATCGCGAAGAAGCCCGAGTACCGCGGCAAGACCCTGTTCGACGTGCTCTACCGCAACGGGCAGGTCGACAAGTTTCCGCTCAAGGAAATCAGCGCCGAGTACAACAACGCCGAGGCCAAGGCCTTCGGCTTCTACGTGCAGAAGGGGCTGTTCGAGGAATATGCCACCTTCGGCCGCGGCCATGGCCACGACCTGGCGCCGTTCAACGCCTACCATGAAGCGCGCGGCCTGCGCTGGCCGGTGGTCAACGGCAAGGAAACCCGCTGGCGCTACCGCGAAGGCAGCGACCCGTACGTCAAGGCCGGCACCGGCTACCAGTTCTACGGCCACCCGGACGGCAAGGCGGTGATCTTCGCCCTGCCCTACGAGCCGCCTCCCGAATCGCCCGACAAGGAGTATCCGTACTGGCTGGTCACCGGCCGCGTGCTGGAGCACTGGCATTCCGGCTCGATGACGCGGCGCGTGCCCGAGCTGTACCGTTCCTTCCCCAACGCGGTGGTGTTCATGCACCCCGAAGACGCCAGGGCCATGGGCCTGCGCCGCGGCGTGGAAGTGGAAGTGGTGTCGCGGCGCGGGCGCATGCGCTCGCGCGTGGAGACCCGCGGACGCGACGCGCCGCCGCGCGGGCTGGTGTTCGTGCCATGGTTCGACGCCAGCCAGCTGATCAACAAGGTAACGCTGGACGCGACCTGCCCGATCTCGCTGCAGACCGACTTCAAGAAGTGCGCGGTCAAGATCGTCAAGGTCTAGCGCGGCCGATACAACAGGGAGACGCCATGAAACCGAGTCGATCCTGGCTGCCACTGCTGGCCTTGCTCACGCTGCTGCTGGCGGTGCTGGCGACGGCACCGCTGCCGGCGCGCGCGCAGCAGCAACCGCAGCAAGGCCTGGTCGATGCCATGCGCGGGCCCACACCCATCGGCAACGAGGCCAAGGCCCCGATCCTGTACCCGACCGAGAACAAGGACATCCGCCGCAACCGCAACTACACCATGCAGCCGCCGACGATCCCGCACAAGATCGACGGCTACCAGGTCGACAAGGATTTCAACCGCTGCATGTTCTGCCACGCGCGCACCCGCACCGAAGAGACCCAGGCGATCCCGGTCAGCATCACGCACTACATGGACCGCGACAACAACGTGCTGGCCGAAGTGTCGCCGCGCCGCTATTTCTGCACGCAATGCCACGTGCCGCAGGCGGAGGCCAAGCCACTGGTGGGCAATAGCTTCATCGATGTCGAGCAGATGCTCAAGCGCAAGCCCGGCGCGAAAGGAGCGGCCGACACCAAGGGAGCGGCCAAATAAGGGAGCGACCAGATAGCTGCGCCCGGCCACGACATCAACCTCATTGCGGATGCGCGCCATGCTCGACCTGCTCAAGCGCTACTGGCGGACCATCAACCGGCCCAGTGCGTATTTCAGCCTGGGCTTCCTGACACTGGGCGGCTTTGTCGCCGGCGTGGTGTTCTGGGGCGCGTTCAATACCGCGCTGGAACTGACCAACACCGAGCAGTTCTGCACCGGCTGCCACGAGATGCGCGACAACGTCTACCAGGAGCTGCAGGGCACCATCCACTTCACCAACCGCAGCGGCGTGCGCGCCAAATGCTCGGACTGCCACGTGCCGCACAACTGGACCGACAAGATGGCGCGCAAGATGCAGGCGTCCAAGGAGGTCTGGGCCAAGGTCTTCGGCACCGTCGACACACGCGAGAAGTTCCAGGCGCACCGGCTCACGCTGGCACAGCACGAATGGGCCCGCTTCAAGGCCAACGATTCGCTGGAATGCCGCAACTGCCATGACTACCAGTCGATGGACTTCACGCGGCAGAGCCCGCGCGCGCAGGCCATGCACTCGACTTATCTCGCCAACAAGGAAAAGACCTGCATCGACTGCCACAAGGGGATCGCGCACCACCTGCCAGACGTATCCAAGGCCGAGGAGAAATGACGCGTGCCGCCATCCGCCGTCCGGCCAGACCACGCCCCCGCGCTGAGCGGTGAAGGGCTGGGCCTGTCGCGCGCCGGCCGCCCGGTGCTGCGCGGCATCGACCTGGCGCTGTCGCCCGGCTGCCTGCTGCAGGTACTGGGCGCCAATGGCAGCGGCAAGACCAGCCTGCTGCGCGTGCTGTGCGGCCTCGCCGTGCCGGACGAAGGCACGTTGCACTGGCAGGGGCGGCCGGTGCGCGCCGGCGATCCTGCCTACCTGCAGGCGCTTGCCTATGTCGGCCATGCCAATGGCATCGACCCGGACCTGAGCCCCGCTGAAAACCTGCGCTTTGCCGCGCGCATGGCCGGTGCCGGCGATGCGGGCGCGCTCGACCGTGCCCTCGCCGCGCAGGCGCTGGAGCGCGTCGCGCGCACACCGGTGCGCGCGCTGTCGCAGGGCCAGCGCCGGCGCGTGGCGCTGGCGCGCTTGTCGCTGGCGCGGCGCGCGCTGTGGCTGCTCGACGAACCGGTGGCGGCGCTGGATGCCGACGCCTGCGCGCGCTTCGACGCGCAGCTCGAAGCGCACCTGGCAGCGGGCGGCATGGCGGTGATCGCCACCCACCAGTTGCTGCGTGCCGGCGGCGCGGTGCTGCGGCTGGAGGCACCGGCATGACCCGCACCCTGGCCGCCATCGTCGCGCACGACGTGTCGCTGTCCTGGCGCCGGCGCGGCAGCCTGCTCGGCAGCGTGGTGTTCTTTGTCATCGCGGCGAGCCTGTTCCCGCTGGCGCTCGGCCCCGAGCCGCAGCAGCTGCGCGCGCTGGCGCCCGGGATCCTGTGGGTCACGGCACTGCTGGCGTCGATGCTGTCGCTGTCGCGGCTGTTCGCGCAGGAGCATGCGGACGGCAGCCTCGACCAGCTGCTGCTGTCGCCCCATCCGCTGGCGCTGCTGGTACTGGCGAAGATCGCGGCGCACTGGCTGACCAGTGGCCTGCCGCTGTTGCTGCTGACGCCGTTGCTGGCGCAGCAATACGGGCTGCCGTGGAGCGCAGCGCTGCTGCTGTCGGCCTCGCTGCTGGTCGGCACGCCGGCACTGAGCCTGATCGGCGCCGTCGGCGCCGCGCTGACGCTGGGCGTGCGCGGCGGCGCGGTGCTGCTGTGCATCCTGGTGCTGCCGCTGTGCGTGCCGGTGCTCGTGTTCGGCGCCAGCGCCGCGGCGGCCGCCGATGCCGGGCTCGACGTGGTGCCGCAGTTCTCGCTGCTGGGCGCATGCCTGGCGCTGTCGCTGTTCCTGTGCCCGCTGGCCACCGCCGCCGGGCTGCGCATCGCCATGGAGACGCCGGCATGAGCCAGCCGCTGCCATCGCTGCACACTGCCGAGGCGCCGCAGGCGCGTGTCGCCTGGATGGCATATGCGGCGCCGGTACGGTTCTATCCGCTGGCCGGGCGCATGGCGCCGTGGTTCTTCGCCGCGGCGGCGCTGTTTGCCCTGGCCGGCCTGTATGTGGGCTTTGCCGTGGCGCCGACCGACGCGCAGCAGGGCGAGGTCTACCGCATCATCTTCATCCACGTGCCGGCGGCATGGATGTCGATGTTCATCTACCTGGTCATGGCGGGCTACTGCGCGCTGGCGCTGGTGCTGCGCACGCGGCTGTCGTCGATGATGGCCTCGGCGCTGGCGCCCACCGGCGCGCTGTTCACGGCGCTGGCGCTGTGGACCGGCGCGCTGTGGGGCCAGCCGACCTGGGGCACGTGGTGGGTCTGGGATGCGCGGCTGACCTCCGAACTGATCCTGCTGTTCCTGTACCTTGGCTTTATCGCGCTGGAATCCGCCATCGACGAGCCGCGCCGCGCCGAGCGCGCCTGCGCGGTGCTGGCGCTGGTGGGCGTGGCCAATATCCCGGTGATCTACTTCTCGGTGCAATGGTGGAACACGCTGCACCAGGGCGCTTCCGTCAGCCTGACCGCGGCGCCGTCGATGGCGGCCACCATGCTGGCCGGCATGCTGCTGATGGCGCTGGCATGCTGGATGTACACCATCGCCGTGGCGCTGGTGCGCGTGCGCTGCATCCTGCGCGAGCGCGGCGAGGTGCCAATCAACGGAGAGATATCATGAGCCTGTCGTCGCTGCTGCCCTACGGGCACCATGGCATTTTCATCGCCGGCGCGTTCGGCATGAGCGCGCTGCTGCTGGCGCTGGAACTGGCGCTGCTGGCGCGCCGCTGCCGCGCCGGCGCGCAACCGGCCGGCACGCGCCGATGACGCCGCGCCAGCGCCGCTTCGGCATGCTCGCCGCGGCCCTGGCCTGCGGCGGCATCGCGCTGGCGCTGGTGCTCAATGCCTTCCGCTCCAACCTGGTGTTCTTCTTCAGCCCGAGCCAGGTGGCCGCGCAGGAGGCGCCGGTGGCGCGCAGCTTCCGGCTCGGCGGACTGGTCGAACCCGGCTCGATCCGGCGCGAAGGCGACGGCATGACCGTACGCTTTGTCGTCACCGACACCGCGCGCCAGGTGCCGGTGCGATACCGCGGCCTGCTGCCCGACCTGTTCCGCGAGGGCAAGGGCGTGGTCGCGCGCGGCAAGCTGGAAGCCGACGGCACCTTCGTCGCCAGCGAGGTGCTGGCCAAGCACGACGAAAACTACATGCCGCCCGAAGCCGCCGATGCGCTGAAGCAGGCCGAACAGGTGAACCGCCGCATGGCGGCCGGTGCGCCGGCGCAGGGAGCGCGCCAATGATTGCGGAACTGGGACACTTTGCCCTGATCGTCGCGCTGCTGGCCGCGCTGGTGCAGGCAGTGGTGCCGCTGGCCGGGGCAGCGCGCGGCAGGCTGGCGTGGATGGCGGTGGCGCGGCCGGCGGCGCGCGTGCAATGCGCGCTGGTGGCGTTGTCGTTCGCGGCGCTGACCTGGAGTTTCATCGCCAACGACTTCAGCGTGCGCTATGTCGCCGCCAACGCCAACAGCGCGCTGCCGCTGGCCTACCGCGTGGCAGCGGTATGGGGCGGGCATGAGGGCTCGATGCTGCTGTGGACGCTGATGCTGGCGCTGTGGTCGCTGGCGGTGGCGCACTTCAGCCGCCAGCTGCCGCTGGCCGCGGTGGCGCGCGTGCTGGGCGTGATGGGCGCGATCAGCGCGGGCTTCCTGCTGTTCCTGCTGTTTGCCTCCAACCCCTTCGTGCGGCTGCTGCCGCCGGCAATGGCGGGGCGCGACCTCAATCCGCTGCTGCAGGACCCGGGCATGGTATTCCACCCGCCGCTGCTCTACATGGGCTATGTCGGTTTCTCGGTGACCTTTGCCTTTGCCGTGGCGGCGCTGCTGGCCGGACGCGTGGATGCCGCCTGGGCGCGCTGGTCGCGGCCGTGGACCACGGTGGCGTGGGCCTTCCTGACGCTGGGCATCATGCTTGGCAGCGCGTGGGCATATTACGAACTGGGCTGGGGCGGATGGTGGTTCTGGGACCCGGTCGAGAACGCCTCGTTCATGCCATGGCTGGCCGGCACCGCGCTGATGCATTCGCTCGCGGTCACGGAGAAGCGCGGGGCGTTCCGCGCATGGACCGTGCTGCTGGCGATCTTCACCTTCTCGCTGAGCCTGCTCGGCACCTTCCTGGTCCGCTCCGGCGTGCTGACCTCGGTCCATGCGTTCGCGGTCGATCCCAAGCGCGGCATCTTCATCCTGGCCCTGCTCGGCCTGGTCACCGGCATCGCGCTGGCGCTGTACGCATGGCGCGCGCCGCGCCTGTCGTGCGTGTCGCGGCGTGTCGAGTTTGCCGCGGTCTCGCGCGAATCGCTGCTGCTGGCCAACAACGTGCTGCTGGCGGTGGCGGCGGCAACGGTGCTGCTCGGCACGCTCTACCCGCTGCTGGTCGATGTCCTGGGGCTGGGCAAGATCTCGGTTGGCCCCGCCTACTTCGAGCAGGTGTTCGTGCCGCTGATGGCTCCCGCGGTGCTGCTGATGGGCGCGGCGCCGCTGGCGCGCTGGCGCCATGGCAGCCTGCCCGACATGGCGCAGCGGCTGCGCTGGGCCGGCATCGCCAGCGTGGCCATCGGCCTGGGGCTGCTGCTGGTGCTGCGCAACGCCTCCGCCATGACCGGGCTGGGGCTGCTGCTGGCGGCATGGTGCGTGCTGAGCGCGGTGGCGAGCCTGGCGGCTCGGCTGCGCCACCAGCAGGGGCGCCGCTTCAGCGCGCTGCGCCAGCTCGCGCCGAGCTACTGGGGCATGCTGCTGGCGCATGCCGGCGTCGGCATCTTCATCGCGGGCGTGACGCTGGTCACCGGGCAGGAAAGCCTGCGTGAACTGCCGATGCGCGCGGGCGATACCGTCAGCGTCGGCGGCTACGACTTCCGCTTCGCCGGCGTGAGGCAGGCCGCCGGCCCCAACTACGATGCGCTGCGCGGCACGCTGACCGCAGCGCGCGACGGCAAGCGCGTGGCGGTGCTCCATCCCGAGCGGCGCATCTACCGCAGCCAGGACATGCCGACCACCGAGGCCGCGATCGACAGCGGCCTCACGCGCGACCTGTACGTGGCACTGGGCGAGAATGTCGACGGCAGCGCCTGGGCCGTGCGCATCCACGTCAAGCCTTTTGTCGACTGGATCTGGGCCGGGTGCGTGCTGATGGCGCTGGGTGGCCTGCTGGCGGCGTGCGACAAGCGCTACCGGCTGCGCCGCCGCGTCGCGGCCGAAGCCGCTCCTGCACCGGCGAATGCACCCGCCGCGCCCGCCCTCGCCTCCACGCGCGAGGAGACACCGGCATGACGCGCTTCCTGCTGCCGCTCGCCGCCTTCCTGGCGCTGGCCGTCGCGCTGGCCGCGGGGCTGCGCCACGATCCGCGCGAGCTGCCCTCGCCGCTGGTCGGCAAGGCCGCACCGGCCTTCACGCTGCCGCTGCTGGAGCCGGAAGGCCGCACGCTGGCGTCCGCCGACATGCGCGGCAAGGTGTGGCTGCTGAACGTGTGGGCCTCGTGGTGCGCAGCCTGCCGCACCGAGCACCCGGTGCTGGTCGACTTCGCCGCGCGCGCGCCAGTGCCGCTGTACGGCCTGAATTACAAGGACGAGGCCGGCGCCGCGCGCGACTGGCTGCAGCGGCTCGGCAACCCTTATACGGCATCACTGGTCGATGCCGACGGACGCGTGGGCATCGACTATGGCGTCTATGGCGTGCCCGAGACCTTTGTCATCGACCAGCACGGCGTGGTGCGCTACCGCCAGGTCGGCCCGGTCACGCGCGAGGTGCTGGAGCAGAAGCTGATCCCGCTGATCGAGCGGCTGCAGCGCCAGGGAGGCGGCCATGCGTAGGCTGCGCGCCGCGCTTGCCCTGTGGCTATGCTGCCTGTCGATGCAGGCGGCCGCCGCGCCGACCGAGGCGGAACTCGATGCGCGCGTGCATGCACTGTCCAATGAACTGCGCTGCCTGGTGTGCCAGAACCAGACGCTGGCCGATTCCAACGCCGACCTTGCCGTCGACCTGCGCCGCCAGATCCGCGAGCAGCTGCGCGGCGGCGCCAGCGACCAGGCGGTCAAGGACTACCTGGCGCAGCGTTATGGCGACTTCGTGCTGTACAGGCCGCCGCTGCGGCCGGTGACATGGCTGTTGTGGTTTGGTCCGCTGCTTTTGGTTGCCGGCGTGGCGTGGGCGATCGTACGCACCCGCGCGCGTCATCGCGGCACGGGCCCTGCGCTCGACGGCGGCGCGCGCAGCGACCTTGAACGCTTGCTTAACGATACCGCCAACGCCACCGACACCGGCCCTCGCCAACCATGACGACCTTCTGGCTGCTCGCCGCCGCACTGATCGCCGCCGCCATGGCCGGGCTGCTGTGGCCGCTGCTGCGCCGCCACACCATTCCGGACCCTGGCACGCCGGAGCGCACGCTGCTGGTCGACCTGTACCGCGACCAGCTGCGCGAACTCGACGCCGACCTGCGGGTGGGCACGCTGAGCGCAGCCCGGCATGCCGAAGCCCGCGACGAACTCGGCCGCCGGCTGCTGGATGAAGCCGCGGACGCCGCCGTCGGCACGCACCGCGCCAGCACTTCCCCGCTGCTCGCGGCAGCGTTGCTGGCGGCGTTGCCGAGCGCCGCCATCCTGCTCTACCTGCACCTGGGCAATCCCGTCGCGCTCTGGCGCGCCGACGACGTGCCGCAAGCGACCAGCAGCCAGCACCAGCTCAGCGGCGCGCAGGTCGAAGGCATGGTCAACCAGCTGGCGCAGCGGCTGCGCGAAGCCCCTGCCGATCCCGAAGGCTGGGCCATGCTGGCGCGTTCCTACAGCGTGCTGGAGCGGTATGCCGACGCCGCCGCGGCCTACGCCCGCGCCGTCGAGCTGGCGCCGGACGTGGCATGGTTGCGCGCCGATTATGCCGACGTGCTGGCCAGCCTCGACAATGGCTCGCTGCAAGGCGCGCCGATGGCGGAGATCAGCCGGGCGCTGGCGCTGGATCCGGATGACCCCAAGGCGCTGGCGCTGGCGGCCAGCGCCGCGGTGGAACGCGGCGACAAGGCAGCGGCGATCGGCTACTGGGAACACCTGCACCGGCTGCTGCCCCCGGACTCGCAGACCGCGGCACGCGTTGCCGCCAACCTTGCCGCAGCGCGCGGCACTTCCGCCGCGCAGCCGGCGAAGATTACCGGCTTGGTCACGCTCAGCGAAAAGGCGGGACGCACGCCGCAGCCGGGCGACACCCTCTTCGTCTACGCCCTTCCTGCCGACGGCTCGCGCATGCCGCTGGCGGTGGTGCGCCGGCAGGCCAGCGACTTGCCACTGACGTTCACGCTGGACGATGCGATGGCGATGCGGCCCGACCGCAAGCTGTCGGGACATACGCAGGTGGTGGTGGAAGCGCGCATTTCCGCGAGCGGGAATGCCATGCCGCAGTCGGGCGACCTGGTCGGGCGCAGCGGTCCGCTGGCGGTCGGCAGCGAAGGCGTGCGGATCGCGATCGACGCCGCCGTGCCATAGCGTTCAGGCGGCCAGCGTCGCCCTCAGGTTAGCCAGCATGTCCGCGACCATTTCCTTCAGGCCGTACTGCGCCTTCCACCCCCAGTCCGCGCGCGCGACCGAATCGTCGATCGAATCCGGCCAGCCTTGCGCGATCGCCTGGCGGTAGTCGGGTTCGTAGCGGATCTCGAAGTCCGGCACATGCTCGCGGATCGCCGCGGCGATCTGCGCGGGCGTGAAGGTGGTGCCGGCGATGTTGTAGCTGCCGCGCTCGCCCAGCCGTTCCGCCGGCGCCTCCATCAGCTCGATGGTGGCGCGCAGCGCGTCGGGCATGTACATCATCGGCAGGGCCTCGTCTTCCTTCAGGAAGCATGTGTAAGGCTCGCCCTTCACCGCCGCATGGAAGATGTCGACCGCATAGTCGGTGGTGCCGCCGCCCGGCGGCGTCTTGTGCGAGATCAGCCCCGGATAGCGCACGCTGCGCACGTCGACGCCGTGGTTGGCGTGGTACCAGCGGCACCAGCCCTCGCCCGCCTGCTTGGAGATGCCATAGACGGTGGTCGGCTCCATCACGGTCTTCTGCGGCGTATCCACCGACGGCGTGGTCGGGCCGAACGCCGCGATCGAGCTGGGCCAGAACACGCGCTCCAGCCCGGTCTGCCGCGCCAGCTCCAGCACGTTGAGCAGGCTGGTCATGTTCAGGTTCCACGCCCACTGCGGCGCCTTCTCGCCGGTGGCCGACAGCGCCGCCGCCAGCAGGTAGACCTGCGTGATGCCATGGCGCTCGACCACGGTGGCGAGTTCGCCGCGGTCGGTGGCGTTGAGCATCTCGTGCGTGATGTGCACGTGCCGGCCGGTCGGCACCACGTCGGAGGTGATGACGCTGGTACGGCCGTAGCGCTCGGCCAGCGCCAGTGCCAGTTCCGAGCCGATCTGGCCGTTGGCGCCGACGATCAGGATCCTGGGAGTGCCGTCGGCCATCAGATCAGCCCCAGTTCGCGGCCGGCCTGGCCGAACGCATCCAGCGCCGCCCGCAGCGCGGCCTCGTCATGCAGCGCGCTCATCTGCACGCGGATGCGGGCCTGGCCCTTGGGCACCACCGGGTAGAAGAAGCCCACCACGTACACGCCCAGCTCCAGCAGCCGCTGCGCGAGCTGCTGCGCTTTCTCCGCGTCGTAGACCATGATCGGAACGATGGGGTGCTCGCCCGCCTTGACGTCGAAGCCCAGCTGGTCCAGCCCCGCGCGGAAGAACTTCGTGCTGCGTTCCAGCCGGTCGCGCAGCTCGGTGCTGCCTTCGAGGATATCGAGCACCGCGATCGACGCCCCGACGATCGCCGGCGCCACCGTGTTGGAGAACAGGTACGGCCGCGAGCGCTGGCGCAGCAGCGCCACCACTTCCTGGCGCGCGCTGGTGAAGCCGCCCGAGGCCCCGCCCAGCGCCTTGCCCAGCGTGCCGGTGATGATGTCGATCTTGCCGAACACGCCGCGCAGCTCATGCGTGCCGCGCCCGCGCGGACCCAGGAAGCCCGTGGCATGGCATTCGTCGATGCCCAGCAGCGCGCCATGCTCGTCGCAGATCGCGCGCATCTCGTCGAGCCGCGCGATCGTGCCGTCCATCGAGAACACGCCGTCGGAAAACACCAGCATGAAGCGCGCGCCGTCCGCGCGTGCCTGCGCCAGCTGCACGCGCAGGTCGTCGAGGTCGTTGTGCTGGTAGCGGTAGCGGCGCGCCTTGCTCAGGCGGATGCCGTCGATGATCGAGGCATGGTTGAGCGCATCGCTGATGACCGCGTCCTCGGCGCCCAGCAGCGTCTCGAACAGTCCGCCATTGGCATCGAACGCGGAGCCGTAGAGGATGGTGTCCTCCGTGCCCAGGAACGCCGACAGCCGCGCCTCCAGCGTCTTGTGCAGGTCCTGCGTACCGCAGATAAAGCGCACCGAACTCAGGCCGAAGCCATGCGTGCGCAGCGCCTCGTGCGCGGCCTCGATCACCTGCGGGTGCGACGACAGCCCAAGGTAGTTGTTGGCGCACAAGTTGATCACCTCGCGGCCGTCGGTGGTGCGCACCCGCGCGCCCTGCGGCGTGGCAATCACGCGCTCCTGCTTGAACAGCCCCGCCTCGCGGATCGCGTCGAGTTCGGTGCGGATGGATGCGTAGAATGCCTCGGCATTCGACATGGCTGGCTCCCGGTGATGTGCAGTGGTGTGCTGGGGATGTGCTAGGATTCGATCGATAAATCGAACGTGTTCTGTATATCGAACATTCTTCGCAATATAACGAACATCCATCCATGACGCAAGCCCCGCTCCAGACCCCGCAGGCAGAGGGTCCGCCGGCCGTCGGCCTGGCGCTGCAGGCCTTGCGCCAGCAGCAGCGCCTCTCGCTCGACGAACTGTCGCGCCGCGCCGGCGTATCCAAGTCGATGCTGTCGCAGATCGAACGCAACCTGGCCAACCCGACCGTTGCGGTGCTGTGGCGACTGGCCAATGCGCTCGGCGTGAGCCTGGCCGACTTCCTCGCCGGCGGCGCCGCGCAACGGTCCGGCAGCGGCATCACCGTGGTCCAGCCGCACGCGATCCCGTCGCTGAAAAGCCCCGATACCCGCTGCGACCTGCGCATCCTGGGCCCGATCGAGCTGGCCGGGCGCTTCGAGTGGTATGAGCTGACCATCCAGGCCGGCGGCGAGCTGGCCTCCGAGCCGCACGAGGCCGGCACGCAGGAACACCTGACGGTTTTGGGCGGGTCGATGACGGTGCGCGCCGGCGCCGACGAGAAGAAGCTGCGGCACGGCGAGACCGCGCGCTATGCGGCCGATGTCGCACATGCGATCTCCAATGGCGGCAAGACCACTGCCACCGCACTACTGGTTGTAGTGCATCCGGGGTAAGGCGGGCAAGGGGGCCACGCCCCCGCCTCCCTGGACAGCGTTGCTCAGCGGGCGCCGAACAAATGCTTCACACGCTCCCACAGCACACCGAAGAACATCGCCACGGGGTTCAGGCGCACGGCCTGGTTGCGCTCGGCCTCGCTGAGCGTGGGGTCCATCCTGCGCGACACCGACTTGCCGAAGTCGGCAATCATCCGCCGCACGAAGTCGCGTACCAGCCCCGAGCGCGAGAACTGGGCGAGCGGCCCTTGCAGCGAATACTGCAGGTCGACCGCGACTTCGGTCTCGCCGGCGGACAAGGCCCTGAGCGCGTAGGCGATATCGCCCGCGGCCTTGGAGTTGCTGAGCGAGTCCTGCCCTGCCCCCTTCAGCACGCCGCGCTTGTTCGCGTCATCGCGCTGCAGGCGCGCGGCGCCTTCGAACCTTGCCGACATCGGGCCGAACTTGATGGCGATATGGCCCCTGACCTTCTCCCCGGCCACGTCCGTCAGCACCGCGCCGGGCAGGCAGCCCGCCACGGCCGGCAGGTCCGCCATGAAGGCCCATACCGCGTCCAGTGAATAAGGCACGGTGAAGCCGCCTTCGATGCGCGACCAGCCCTTTTTGTCAGCCGAGCGCTCGGGCTCGGCGCCGGCAGCCGTCGCGAGATGCGGCTGCGCGCCCAGCGCCTCTTCCGCGACCGCGAAGCCCGCGAACGGCATGGTGGCGGTGACCGCGCCGGCGTGCCGCGCGATCACACCCGCGGCCGCGCGGCGCGCGTCCAGCACCGAGCGGATCGCGGCGACGATGCCCATATAGCCGGTGCAGCGGCACAGGTTGCCCGACAGCTCATGCCGGATGGTCGCTTCGTCGGCATCGGGCAGGCGCAGCACGATATCGCGCGCGGTGGCCAGCATCCCGGGCGTGCAGTAGCCGCATTGCAGCGCGTGGTGCCGGTTGAACGCGGCGCGCAGGTCGGCCATGACCGCGTCGTCCTCGTAGCCCTCCACCGTGACGATGTCGGCGCCCTGGCAGGCGGCGGCGAAGGTGATGCACGAGCGCACCGGCTTGTCGTCGACCAGTACGGTGCAGGCGCCGCACACGCCGTGCTCGCAGCCAAGGTGAGTGCCGGTCAGGCGATGCGTGTCGCGCAGGTAGTCGCCCAGGTGCGTCCGGTCCGCGCACGCGCCGGACACCCGGCGGCCGTTGACGGTGAATTCGATGGTCTGCACGGCGCTCCTCAGTTCAGCAGTTGCGTGACGCAGCGCATCACGACGGTTCGGTACAGCTTGCGGTCGATGGCGTCCTTGCCCGGTGCGGCTTGCGCGATGGCTTCGGCGACGGCATCGGCCGTCAGCGCGGCCGCGCCCTGCGCCGCGACCGCGCGCGTCAGGCCGGGCAGCACCAGGGGCGGACCGTCCAGCGCGCCGAGCACGATGCGGGCGAAGCGGCGGCTGGCGTCGAAGTATGCGGCGCAGCTGGCCTCGGCGAATTCGCCGGTCTTGCGGCACAGCTTGTGGTAGCCCCAGCGGCTGTGCGCGGTCTTCGGCGGCACCCGCACCGCGGCGATCAGCTCGCCGTCGGCCAGCACCGTGGTATAGGCGCCGAGCATGAACGATTCCATCGGCACTTCGCGCATGCCGGCCGCGGACGCGATCTCGATGCGCGCACCCAGCGCGGTCATCGCCACGACCCAGTCCGCGGCCGGATCGGCGTGCGCGAGGCTGCCGCCCACGGTGCCGCGGTTGCGGATCGCCCGATAGGCGATGCCACCGGCAACGCCTTGCAGCATGGTGCCGCGCAGCGGCTCGAACACGCCGTCCTCGATCTGCGCGTGGGTCACGCAGGCACCGATACGGATGCCATCGGCGGTTGCGGTCACGTCGCGCAATTCGCGCAGCGCCGACACATCGACCACCGTATCGGGCCGGGTCAGGCGCAGGTTCAGCATCGGCCCGAGCGATTGCCCGCCACCCATGGCTTTGGATATATCCGTGCCCGCGCCCAGGCGGGACAGCGCCTCCGGCAGCGAGCCGGGTGCGTGGTAAGAAAATGCAACGGCTTTCATCGCTCAGGCTGCCTTCCGGTTATGCGCATCGGCCTCGGCCGCAGCCAGCGCCTCCAGGATCTTGCGCGGCGTCAGCGGGGTTTCCTTCAGCTCGACGCCAAAATCGCGCAATGCGTCGTTGACGGCATTGAAGATCGCCGCCGGCGGCGCGATCGCCCCGCCCTCGCCCATGCCCTTGGCGCCGAACTCCGTGTGCGGCGACGGCGTCTCGAAATGATGGATGCGGATCGACGGGATCTCGGTCGGCCCCGGCAGCATGTAGTCCGCCAGCGTCGACGCCAGCGGCTGGCCGTTGCCGTCGTAATGCATGG
Source organism: Cupriavidus oxalaticus (assembly GCF_016894385.1). Classification (NCBI taxonomy): domain Bacteria; kingdom Pseudomonadati; phylum Pseudomonadota; class Betaproteobacteria; order Burkholderiales; family Burkholderiaceae; genus Cupriavidus; species Cupriavidus oxalaticus. The sequence continues at coordinate 749,894 of NZ_CP069811.1, read as the reverse complement.
CTTCGAACATCGCGGTGCCGATGCCCTGCGCCACGCCGCCGTAGGTCTGCCCCTCGACCACCATCGGGTTGATCATGGTGCCGCAGTCCTCCACCACCACGTAGTCGAGGATCTCGACGTGGCCGGAATCGATATCGACCTCTACCGCCACGGCATGCGTGGCGTAGGTGAAGCTGCCGGTATCGACAGCCGGCTTGAAGCCCATCGTCACTTCAAGACCTTGCGCGTCGACGTCCGGCGGCAGCAAATGCGGGTTGATGTACCAGGCGTTGGCGATGCGCGCGATGTCGGTGGTGCCAGCATCCCCGCCCGCCACGGCGCCGTCGCGGAACACCACGGCATCCTGCGGCTGGCCCAGCATGTGCGCGCCGATCTTCAGCAGGCGCGGCAGCAGCGCCTTGCATGCACGCGACACCGCGCCGCCCGACATCACCAGCGAGCGCGACGCATACGTGCCCGTCGAGAACGGCGTCAGGCCGGTATCGCCGTGCACCACCTTGATCCGCGCGATATCGATGCCGAGGATCTCGTTGGCGATCTGCGCGAAGGTGGTCTCCATGCCCTGCCCATGCGAATGCACGCCCACGCGCACCTCCAGCCCGCCGTCCGGCGTGATCCGCACTGTCGCCGAATCGAAACCCGGGATCACCGGCGTGCCCCACGCGGCAAACACCGAGGTGCCGTGCGCCGATTGCTCGGTGTAGGTGCCGAAACCCACGCCGACATAGGTGCTGCCCTGCGGCCCCGCCTTCTGGCGCGCGCGGATCGCGGGCAGGCCGATCATCTCCATGGCCTTGCGCACGCTGGCGGGATAGTCGCCGCCGTCGAAATGCTTGTTGGTGACGTTGACATAGGGCATGGCCTCGGGCGGCACCAGGTTTTCGCTGCGCACCTCCCACGGCTCGCGCCCCACTTTGCGGGCGATGGCATCGATCATCAGCTCCATGGCAAAGCAGACACCGGTACGCGCCACGCCCCGATACGGCACGAAGCCCGGCTTGTTCGTCGCCACGCATGTGGTTTCGCAGCGGTAGCCGTCGAAGGCGTACGGCCCCGGCAGGTTGCCGATCGCCTGCCCCGGCTCCAGCCCGATGGTGAACGGCCACACCGAATAGGCGCCGCCATCGATCACGATCTTTGCATCGAGGGCCAGCAGGCGGCCGCGCGCATCGGCATACGCCGTCAGGTCATAGTGGTGCTCGCGCGAGTTGGCGCCGGCGGTCAGGTGCTCGCGCCGGTCCTCGATAAAGCGGAACGGGCGCTTGTAGGTCAGCGCCAGCCAGGCGACGCACAGCTCTTCCTGCTGCAGCACGCACTTGTAGCCGAAGGCGCCGCCCACGTCGGGCGAGATCACCCGCACGCGCTCCTGCTCCAGCCCCAGGCAATGCGCCAGGATCGTGCGGATCATGTGCGGCACCTGCGTCGCGCTGTAGACCACCAGCTGGTCGAACTGGTGGTCCCAGCAGGCCAGCACCGCCTTGCCTTCCATCGGCACCATGCACTGCCGCGCGAGGTCGATCTGGCGGCGCACCACGACCGTGGCCTCGTGCTGGCGCGCCTCGAAGTGCTTGTCGGCGGTCAGCGTCAGGAAGGTGTTGTCGCGCCAGTGCTCGTGCACGCGCACCTCGCCGGCAAGCTGGCGCGCCTGCGTCACGTCGGCCAGCGCGGGCAGTTCGTCGAACGACACGGCAACCTGCTCGGCGATGTCTTCGGCCTCGGCGCGCGTGGGCGCGAACGCCATCGCCACCGGCTCGCCGACAAAGCGCACCTTGCCGCTGGCCAGTGGCGGCTGTGCCGAGGGCTGGTACGACGGGAAGGCCGAGTCGGCGACGATGTCGCTGGCCGCCGCCATGTCCTCACGCACGATCACCGCGGCGGCGTGCCGGGACGGCTTGGTCACCGACAGCAGCCGGGCGTGCGCCACCGGGCTGCGCAGGAACGCCACTTCCTGCAGGTCCGGCATGGCGATGTCCGCGACGAAGCGGCCCTTGCCGTGCAGGTGCCGCGCGTCCTCCTTGCGCGCCACGCGGGCGCCGACGCCCTGGCCGCGCGGGCTTTCCGGATGATCCGGTTCCATCGACGATGTCATTGCCCTGTCCGTTCCGATGATAAGCGTGGTTTATTCAGCATGCTGACCAAAATCCTATGAAAATGCGGGCGGCCCTGTCAATTGCGGCTTTACCGCATCCCGCCCCTACATGCGCCTATTCCCGCACGCCGATGGCGGCAAGCCCCTCCGCCCGCGTGGCGACCGTCGCGTACTTCTGCGCCATGTCGAACAGGTTGGCCTCGTGCGGCGCCAGCGCGCGGTCGCCCACGCAGTCGGACAGCACCAGCGGGCGGAAGCCGTACTGCATCGCATCGACCACGCTGGCGCGCACGCAGCCGCTGGTGACGGCACCGGCTACCAGCAGCGTGCGCACGCCGCGCTGCGTCAGCCACGCCGCCAGCGACGTGCCGAAGAACGCCGACGGCACCGTCTTGCGCACCACCAGTTCGCCCGGCTGCGGCGCCAGTTCTTCTACGATGGCGCTGTGGAAGGCATGCTCCTTCAGCGTCAGCATGTTCGGTACCTTCATCGAGAACACGTTGTGGTCCGCACCATCGTCCGCATATACGATGCGGCTGTGCGCGACCGGCCAGCCTTCGCGCCGCGCTATCGCGAGCAGCGGCACGGTGCTGGCGATGGCGTCGCGGATGTTGCCGCCGCCGAATACCGCCGGATCGGCAAAGCCGTTGACGAAATCCACGATCAGCAGCCCGAAGGGCCCAGCCAACTCAAGCGCATTGCCGAAGCCCTGGCGCTGGTACGCGCCGATTTCCTTGTGCATCACGACTTGTCCTCCGGATAGCGGAAACCGTCGGTCACCTTGCCCGCGGCCACCACGTCGACGCCGTCCAGGCGCACGGTGCATCGCCGCAGCGGGATGTCGATATGGCAGGCCGTGGTGCGATGGCCGCCGGCCTCGTTGTTGGGACCGAGCGAAAACAGGAAGTTGCCCTCGAACGCGCGCGCATCCATGCCGATGGTGGCCTCGCGGTCGTACAGGCCCAGCGTCGACCAGTGCGCGCGCGGCTGCAGCCCCCAGCCGATATGCGAGATCGCATACGCCTCCGGATCGTTGAACGACGCCATGTACTCGCTCAGCAGCTCGGCATGGAGCCCGCCTTCGATGCGCGTCGCAAAACCGGCTTCCACCGTCAGGCGGATCGGCTCGGTCACGTAGGCCTTCTGCGGCAGCAGGATGTCGCCCTGGTCCAGCACGATGGTGCCGTGGGCGGCGCCTTCGTTCGGCCAGGTGAGCGCAAAGCCGCTGGGCCAGTGGTCCCAGCGCCCGGGCTCGTCGACAAAGCCGTACTCGCTGATGGCGGGGAATTCACCCAGCGGGCAGCGCAGGTCGGTGCCGGCGGGCGAGAGGACGTGCATCTCCTTTGCGCTTGCCAGCCGCTGCGAGGCCGCCTTCACGCGTTCGCGATCGGCCTCGCAGGGCACCATGCGCGCCAGCACCTCGGGCGGCTCGACGGCCAGCAGGATTTTGGTCCCGCCCTGCAGGATCTCGTGCTGCTCGGGCGAGAACAGCAGCGTCATCAGGTCCAGCACCAGGTCGCTCGCCTTCAGCGCGGCGATGGCAGCCGGGTTGCCGGTCAGCGGCGTGGTGCCGAGGTAGGCGAGCGCATCGCGGCTCAGCGCCTTTTCGCCGTTGACGGGCGGCAGGTCGAGCCGGTTGACGATGGCGCCCATCGACTGCGTGGCGGTCAGCGCGGTGGACAGCGTCTGCGGGTGGGTGGCGGCACTGGTCAGGATGGTGACGGTCTGGCCCCGCTCCAGCCGGGACAGCCGCAGCACCTTGCGCCACGCCTCGATCATCTGGTGGTCAGTTACCGGCATGTCGGCTCCTTGCTCGTTATTGCGCCAGCGATTGCGCCAGCGATTGCGCCAGCGGCGCGCCGAGGAAATCCCCCAGCGCGGCGTAGAAGCCCGCTTCGTCATCCCACGGGATCATGTGGCCGGCATCGGCCACGTGGCTGACCAGCATGCCGGGCAGCAGCATGCGGATCTCCGCGACGTCTTCGGGCCGCACCACGTCGCCGCGCCCTGCGGTCATCAACAGCGTTGGCACCCTGACCCGCGGCATGTCTGCGTGGATATCGTCATGGTGGAAATCCTCGAAGCTGCGCACCACCGCGTCTTCATTGCAGGTGTGCAGCCATTCGGCGCGCAGGCGCAGTTGCTCGTCGGTCCAGGTCGGGCAGAAGCGGCGCATGCCTTCCAGGCCGGTGCCTTCCCGGGACAGCCGGATCGAATCGACGTACCACGGCAGTTGCGCCGGATACGGGCGACGCCCGGGCCCCGACACGGGCGGGTCGACCATCACCAGCCGCGCCAGCCCGCCCGGCTGTGCCGCCGCGGCACGCAGGCCGATCCGTGCACCCATCGAATGGCCGACCACGCTGTAGCGCCGCAGGCCCAGCGCTTCGGCGAAGGCCGTTACATCGCGCGCCTGTGCATCCAGGCCGTAGTCGAGTTCCGGCTCCGCCGAGGACAGCCCGCGGCCGCGCACGTCGAGGATGTAGGTGTCAAAGCGCGTGCCGAAGCGCTCGCCGACAAAGCCCCAGGTGATCGCGGGGCTGGTGATGCCCGGCACGATCACGACGGCGTCGCGCGCGGCACGCTCGCCCTCATTGCCGCCGTAGCGCAGGTAATGCTGGCGGATGCCGTTGGCGTGGACGTGGCCGCCGTACTGGAAGGTACTCATCGCCGCTCCTCAGTAGGCGCCGGACAGCAGCGCGCCCGCGCCCGGCACCACCGGCTCCAGGTCCAGCGCCCGGAGCATCGCGTAGGTGGTGGCAATGGCGGCGGTCAGCACCGGCTTGCCGGTCATCGCCTCGACCTTCGCCACCGCCGGCAGCGATGGCATCTGCACGCAGGCGGACAGCACGATCACGTCGGCATCGGCGAAATTCATCTGCGCGACGATCTCCGGCAGGCGCGCCGGGTCATGGCGGCCCACGTCGAGGTTGTCGGGGATCTCCAGCGCGCGGTAGTCCACGACTTCATGGCCCTCGTTGCGGATGTAGTCCACGACCAGTTCGGTCAGCGGCTTCATGTAGGGCGCGACCACTGCAATGCGCTTTGCACCCATCACCTTGAGCGCATCCACCAGCGCGCCGGCACTGGTGATGACGGGCGCGTCGCCGCCGTTGGCCGTGGTGTGCGCCTTCAGGCGCTGTTCGGACTGCCGGTGGTAGCCATGGCCCATCGCCATGATCGCGACCAGGCAGGCATAGCCGAGCACGTCGACGCGGGCATCGCTCAGCTCCACCGCGCAGCGGTCGGACTCGGCATCCATTGCCGCCAGCTCTTCCTTGACCACCTTCTTCATCCGCATGCGGCTCGAATGGAAGGTGAAGCGCTGCGGGCGGATCTGCTGGCGCGCCATCAGCATGGCGGGGATTTCGGTTTCCATCGTCGTGTTCGAGCTGGGGACGATCTGGCCGATACGAAAGACTTTTTGCATGAGGGTTCCCGGTTGGTGCGATCAGAGCCTGAGCAGGCGTTGCGCGTTGCCATGGCAGACCAGCGCGCGCGTGGTGTCGTCGAGCGGCGCGCTGTCGATGAACCGCGCGGCCACTTCGGTGGATTCATAGGGATAGTCGACCGAGAACATCACCGCCTCCGGCCCCAGCTCGGCGATGGCACCCGTCAGCGCGCCGTGCGAGCACACGCCCGAGGTGGTGATGACGATATTGGTGCCGATGTACTCGGATGGCGCGCGCTCCAGCTGCACGCCGTGCGAATAGACCGCGAAGCGGCTGTCGAAGCGCCAGCGCTGGTACGGCAGGCCCTCGCCCATATGGCCGAGGATCAGCTTCAGCCGCGGAAAGCGGTCGAACACGCCGCTGAACAGCAGCCGCAGCGCGTGCGAGGCGGTTTCCACGCCCCACCCCCACGCGGCCCCGGCCAGTTCCGGATGGCCGGCGAGCACTTGCGGCGACACGAAGGCATCGGTCGGATGCAGGTACATCGGTACATCCAGCGCCTGCATGCGTTCCCAGAATGCGTCATAGGCGGGATCGTCGTAGTAGCGCCCATGTGTATGGCCGTTCACCAGCGAGCCCCTGAAGCCGAGCTGCTGCACGGCTCGCTCCAGTTCGGCTGCCGCCTGCAGCGGGTCATGCATCGGCAGCGCGGCAAAGCCGGCATAGCGCGTCGGATGGCGCGCAATCTGCGCCGCCAGGAAGTCATTGCTCTCGCGCGCCCGCGCCAGCGCCAGCCCGGTGTCGGGTTCGCCCTGGACGCCGGGCCCGGTTTGCGACAGCACGGTGATATCGATGCCGCACCGGTCCATCTCGGCCAGGCGCTCTTCGTCGAAATCGGCAAGGCGGCGACCGAGCTCGGCAAACACCGCCGGGTCGATATGCCGCGTGAACCCTTTGGAATAAGCCTGGAAGCCGGGGGTCATGAAATGCTCTTCCAGGGCGATCTTCTTCACGTAGGTCATGCTGGTGGGGGCTCCTGATGGGTGGAATCGCTGCGTGCCGAGCTTGTCCCGCGTGCGCAAACGCGTTGTTTCTCTAATTGCTCAGTACACTGATTAGTTTCGGATTCTAGTCAGCGGATTTTCAAAAGTCCAGACGCCGCGCGGAGGGTTAACACCTATAACGATGGGCAAAGTCGCTCAGTACACTGACTCGCAGATGCTCAGTATGCTGACAATATGAAATAACCGTTTAAATCGGGCTTTCCGGCGACTTGGGGAGACACCAGGAAGCGCCGGCACTGGCCCGCATTTTGCTCAGCATACTGCGTTTCTCATCAGCATACTGACTGATGCACCGGCGGCATGCGGCGCTGCACAGTGGCGGGTCATGACGACCCGCGCCACCGGCGCCGGCACCACCGGGAAGCAAACAAACAACAGAGACAACGGCCTGACCAAGAGGAGCCCCCGCCATGACGATCAGCCTGACCCGCGCCGAGAAGCGTGCCGACAAGCACGCCGACAAGCGCGCCCCAGCCTCCGGCATGACCGCCGAAGAACGCAAGGTCATCCTTGCCTCATCCTTCGGCGCCCTGATGGAGTGGTATGACTTTTACATCTACGCGGCGCTGGCAGTGTACTTCGGCGCACTGTTCTTTCCGCCGGGCAATGAAACGGCCGCCTTCCTGGCCAGCCTGGCCACCTTCGGCGCAGGCTTCCTGATCCGCCCGGTGGGCGCGCTGCTGTTCGGTCGCCTGGGCGACCGGATCGGCCGCAAGTACACCTTCCTGGTCACCATCCTGCTGATGGGAGTGGCCACCGTGGGCGTCGGCGTGCTGCCGACATACGAGCAGATCGGCATCACCGCCACGGTGCTGCTGGTGCTGCTGCGCCTGCTGCAAGGCCTGGCGCTCGGCGGCGAAGTGGGCGGCGCGGTCACGTACGTCGCCGAGCACTCGCCGGCAAGCAAGCGCGGCTTCTACACCAGCTCGCTGCAGACCACGGCCACGCTGGGGCTGCTGGCCTCGCTGTTCGTGGTGTATCTGCTCAAGACCTTCCTGACCGAAGCGGAATTCCGCACGTGGGGCTGGCGCATCCCGTTCATCGTGTCGCTGGTGATGCTGGTGATCTCGGTCTATATCCGCGGCAAGCTGCATGAATCGCCGGTGTTCGCGCGCATGAAGGCGAGCAATGCCACCTCGAAGTCCCCCATCCGCGAGAGCTTCACCCAGTGGCAGAACCTGAAGTCGGTGCTGCTGCTGTTCGTGGTGGCCGCAGGCCTTGGCGCGATCTTCGGCACCGGCCACTTCTACAGCATGTTCTTCCTCAACAAGACGCTGCACGTGCCGATCGAAACCGTGCACAAGCTGATCGCGATCGCACTGGTGGTGGCCACGCCCTGCTACCTGTTCTTCGGCTGGCTGTCGGACCGCATCGGCCGCAAGTACATCATGATGGCGGCGTGCCTGCTGGCGGCGCTATGCATCCAGCCGGTGTTCAAGGGGCTGACCCACTACGCTAATCCGGCGCTGGAGCAGTTCCAGCGGCAAGGCGCGGTGCAGGTGAGCGCCGGCGACTGCCGGGCGCGCCTGTTCGGCGAACCGGTGTCGGCCTGCGACAAGATCCGCGGCTACCTGACCGACCTGGGCGTGGGCTACACCTTCGTGCCGGCCAGCGATCCGGCACAGGCCGAAGTACGGATCGGCGAGCGCACTCTGCAGGGCTTCGACCGCGCCGCCATCAAGGGCGCGCTGATCGAGGCCGGATGGCCCGAGCGCGCCGATCCCGCCAGGATGAATACGCCGATGGTATTCATGCTGCTGCTGGTGCCGATCCTGTTCCTGGCCATGGTCTATGGCCCGATGGCCGCCTTCATGGTCGAGCTGTTCCCGGCCAGGGTGCGCTACACCTCGCTGTCGCTGCCCTTCCACCTTGGTGCGGGCTGGGTCGGCGGCATGCTGTCGTTCGTGGTCACGGCGATGAACGTGTCCAGCGGCGACGTGTACTTTGGCCTCTGGTATCCGGTGGTCATCGCCGGACTCGCCTTCGTCATCGGCATGGTGTTCGTGCCGGAGACGCGCGGGCGTGACCTGTCCACCTGAGCGCTGCTGACAGTGCATTGACAGGGCGGAGAGGTCCGCCCTTTTCACCCATACATCTTCAGCATACTGAATTATTTCCGACGCGAGCGCGGCGATGGCGCCCGCGTCGGGCGAATGCAGCCATCGCCAACTTCCGTCCCTTCGCGCAGACAAACTGGAGCCCCCATGTCCACCTCTCGCATTCTCCGCACCCTTGCCGCGTCGTCCGCCCTGCTCGGCCTGGCGCAGGCCGCGCCCGCCCTGGCCGACGCCAGCGGCGTGAAGATCGGCGTCATCACCGATATGTCCGGTTCCTATGCCGACCTGTCCGGCAAGGGCTCGGTCGTTGCCGCCCAGATGGCCGTCGAGGAGTTCGGCGGCAAGGCGCTGGGCAAGCCCGTCACAGTGCTGTCCGCCGATCACCAGAACAAGGCCGATATCGCCTCGTCGCTGGCGCGCCGCTGGTTCGATACGGACGGTGTCGACATGGTGATCGACTTCCCCAACTCGTCGACCGCGCTGGCGGTGCAGGAAGTCGCGCGCCAGAAGCAGAAGATCGATATCGTCTCCACCGGCGGCGCCATGGCGCTGACCAACCAGAACTGCTCGCCCACGGGATTCCACTGGGCCTGGGACACTTACTCGGTGTCGTATCCGCTGGTGCGCCGCCTGATCGACCAGGGCCGCAACAGCTGGTACTACATCACGGTGGACTACGCCTTCGGCCAGTCGCTGGAAGCCGACTTCCGCAAGGCCGTGGATGCCGGCGGCGGCAAGAACGTGGGCAGCACCCGCCATCCGCTCAATGCCAGCGATTTCAGCAGCCCGGTGGTCGCGGCCTCGGCCTCCAAGGCCAAGGTGGTGGTGCTGGCCAATGCCGGCAATGACATGATCAACGGCGTCAAGGCGGCCGGCGAGTTCGGCCTGATCAAGGCGGGGCAGACGGTCATCACCCCGTCCACCTTCATCACCGACATCAAGAGCCTGGGACTGCCCGCCGCGCAGGGCCTGACCTATGTCGACCCGTTCAGGCTCGACCTCGACGCAAAGTCGAAGGACTTCGTCGAACGCTACTACAAGCGCCACAAGGCGTATCCCACGCACGGGCAGATCGGCGTCTATTCCGGTGTGCTGCATTACCTGAAGGCCGTGGAAGCCGCCAGGACCGTCGAGGGCCCCGCGGTGGCGGACAAGATGCGCGCCCTGCCCGTCAACGACGCCTTCGTGCGCAACGGCAAGGTCCGGATCGATGGCCGCATGGTGCACGACATGTACCTGGCCCAGGCCAAGACGCCGGCGGAATCGAAGGGGCCGTGGGACCTGGTCAAGTACATCGGCACGATTCCCGGCGACGAGGCCTTCCGCCCCCTGTCCGCCAGCGAATGCGCGCTGGTCAAGAAGTGAGCGCGCCAATGCCCGAGCAAGACGTGATCCTGCGCACGCAGGGGCTGACCAAGGCGTTCAAGGGCTTCACCGCCGTCAGCGATGTCAGCCTGTCGGTGCGGCGCGGCTCGATCCACGCGCTGATCGGCCCCAACGGCGCCGGCAAGACCACCTGCTTCAACCTGCTGACCAAGTTCCACGCCCCGTCATCCGGTTCCATCCATTTCAACGGCACCGACATCACCGCGCTGCGCCCGGCGCAGATCGCCCGCATGGGCGTGATCCGCTCGTTCCAGATTTCCGCGGTGTTCCCGCAGCTGACCGTGCTCGAGAACGTGCGCATCGCGCTGCAGCGCAAGCTGGGTACGTCGTGGCAGTTCTGGCGCGGCAAGCGCTCGCTGTCGCAGCTGGACAAGCGTGCGATGGAACTGCTGGACGACGTGGGGCTGGCCGGCTTCGCGCACCTGGGCACCGCCGAACTGGCCTATGGCCGCAAGCGCGCGCTGGAGCTGGCCACCACGCTCGCCACCGATCCCGAGCTGATGCTGCTGGACGAGCCCACGCAGGGCATGGGCCATGAGGACGTCGAGACCGTGACGGCGCTGATCAAGCGCGTGTCGGCGGGACGGACCGTGCTGATGGTGGAGCACAACATGAGCGTGGTGTCGTCGATCGTCGATCGCATCACGGTGCTGCAGCGCGGCGCCGTGCTGGCCGAGGGCACGTATGACGAGATCTCGCGCGACCCGCAGGTAAAGGAAGCCTATATGGGAACCACGGAAGACCAGCAGGAGGCCGCATGAGCGCAACCGCCACCCCGGCTCTGGAATTGAGCGGCCTGCATGCCTGGTACGGCGAATCGCACATCCTGCACGGCGTCGACCTGGCGGTCCAGCCGGGCGAAGTGGTGACGCTGCTGGGCCGCAACGGCGCGGGTCGCACCACCACGCTGCGCGCCATCATGGGACTGGTTGGCACGCGCAAGGGATCGGTGCGCGTATTCGGCCAGGAAACCATCGGCATGAAGACACACCGCATCGCGCCGCTGGGGCTGGGATATTGCCCGGAGGAGCGCGCCATCTTCGCCAGCCTGTCGTGCGAAGAGAACCTGATGCTGCCGCCGGCTTTCGAGGCAGGGCCAGGCGCGACGGGGCTGCGCGAGCCGATGTCCGTTGCCGAGATCTACGAGATGTTCCCCAACCTGCACGAGCGGCGCAAGAGCCAGGGCACGCGCATGTCGGGCGGCGAGCAGCAGATGCTGGCGGTGGCGCGCATCTTGCGCACCCGCGCGAGCGTGCTGCTGCTCGACGAGATCTCGGAAGGGCTGGCGCCGGTGATCGTGCAAAAGCTGGCGAAGATGATCGCCACGCTGCGCCGGCGCGGCTACACCATCGTCATGGTGGAGCAGAACTTCCGCTTCGCGGCACCGCTGGCGGACCGCTTCTTCGTGATGGAGCACGGCCGCATCGTGGAGGCCTTCGCCGCCGGCGAGCTGGAGCGGAAGATGCCCGCGCTCAATGCCCTGCTGGGCGTGTAAGGAGACCTTGTCATGGAATTGTTTGGAGTGCCCCTGCCCGCGCTGCTGAGCCAGCTGCTGCTGGGGCTGGTCAACGGATCGTTCTACGCGATCCTGAGCCTCGGGCTGGCCGTGATCTTCGGCCTGCTCAACGTGATCAACTTCGCGCATGGCGCGTTGTTCATGCTGGGCGCGGTGCTGGCCTGGATGGGCCTGAACTACCTCGGGATCAACTACTGGCTGATGCTGCTGCTGGCGCCGCTCGCGGCCGGCGCGCTGGGCGTGGTGCTGGAGCGCACCATGCTGCGCCACCTGTACCGCTTCGACCACCTGTATGGGCTGCTGCTGACGCTCGGCATCTGCCTGCTGATCGAAGGCCTGCTGCGCTCGGTCTATGGGGTCTCGGGCCTGCCCTACCCCACCCCGGAAGCGCTGACCGGCGTCAGCCAGTTGGGCTTCATGGTGCTGCCCAACTACCGTGCCTGGGTGGTGCTGGCTTCGCTGACGGTGTGCTTCGCCACCTGGTTCATGATCGAGAAGACCCGGCTGGGCGCCTACCTGCGCGCCGGCACCGAGAATCCGCGCATGGTGGAGGCCTTCGGCGTCAACGTGCCGCTGCTGGTGACGCTGACCTATGCCTTCGGCGTGGGCCTGGCAGCGTTCGCGGGCGTGCTCGCGGCGCCGGTCATGCAGGTGTCGCCGCTGATGGGACAGAACCTGATCATCACCGTATTCGCGGTGGTGGTGATCGGCGGCATGGGGTCAATCCTCGGCTCGATCTTTACCGGCCTGGGCCTGGGTGTGTTCGAAGGCATCGCCAAGGTCTACTACCCCGAAGCCTCCGCGACTGTTGTCTTCGTCGCGATGGTCTGCGTGCTGCTGGTGCGGCCGGCCGGCCTGTTTGGAAAGGAGAAATGATGGCAAGTCCCACTAACGCAACGCGGCCTCTGTTCGCATACGGACTGCTGCTGGCGGCCCTGCTGCTCGCGCCCTGGCTGGGCGCCTACCCGGTGCTGGTGATGAAGCTGCTGTGCTTTGCGCTGTTCGCCTGCGCCTTCAACCTGCTGCTGGGCTACACCGGGCTGGTGTCGTTCGGCCATGCCGCCTTCTTCGGCGGCGCGGCCTACGCCTGCGGATATGCGATGAAGTCGCTGCAGCTCACGCCGGAACTGGCGCTGCTGGGCGGCACCGCGTTCGGTGCCCTGCTGGGACTGGTGTTCGGCACGCTGGCGATCCGCCGCCAGGGCATCTACTTCGCCATGATCACGCTGGCGCTGGCGCAGATGTTCTACTTCTTCTGCCTGCAGGCACCGGTGACCGGCGGCGAAGACGGCATGCAGGCGGTGCCGCGCGGCGAGCTGTTCGGTGTGCTGCCGCTGGCGTCCGACCACACCATGTACTACGTCGTGCTGGCGATCACGGTCGCAGCCTTCCTCGGCATCATGCGCATCGTCAACTCGCCTTTCGGGCAGATCCTGCGGGCGATCAAGGAGAACGAGCCGCGCGCGGTCTCGCTGGGCTATGACGCGGATCGGTTCAAGCTGCTGGCGTTCGTGCTGTCGTCGGCCCTGGCAGGGCTGGCGGGGGCGCTCAAGACCCTGGTGCTGGGCTTCGCCACGCTGACCGATGTCCACTGGATGATATCGGGCTCGGTGATCCTGATGACATTGGTTGGCGGCATGGGCACGCTGTCCGGCCCGCTGGTCGGCGCGCTGGTCATCGTTGCGCTGGAGAACAAGCTGGGGGATGCGGGCAACGCGCTGGCGGCCATGACCGGGATCAGCTGGTTCGATACGCTGGGCGAGTCGGTCAGCATGGTGACCGGGCTGATCTTCGTGGTCTGCGTGCTGACGTTCCGCCGCGGCATCATGGGCGAGATCCTGGCACGCTGGCAGGCACGTCCCGCGCTTCAGCACAATGCCGCGCCCACGCCCGGCGCGGCCCGCACCAGTCAGGGTTAACGAGAATATTTCGCGCCACAAACATCAGTACACTGAGCTTATATATTCAGCATACTGACAAATCAGATTCACGGAGATGACCATGGCATGGATTCACATCGATGCGGCCGACACGCTGCAGAACGACGAGGTGATGCCGCTGACGCTGGGCGAACGCCAGCTTGCCGTCTATCGCAGCGACGATGCGTACTTTGTCACCGACAACGTCTGCACGCACCAGTACGCGCTGCTGTCGGACGGCTACCTGGAAGACGGCTGCATCGAATGCCCGCTGCACCAGGCACGCTTCGACATCCGCACCGGCAAGGCGATGTGCGCGCCCGCCACCGGCGATATCCGCACCTATCCGGTCAAGATCGAAGACAGCCGGGTGTGGGTCGAGCTGTAACGGAGCCGCTCATGACACAGCACACGCCCATCCTGATCATCGGCGCCGGACAGGCCGGGGCCATGGCCGCCGCCGCGCTGCGCGGCCTTGGCTACGGCGGCCGCATCGTCATGGCAGGCAGCGAACGGCACGCGCCGTACGAGCGCCCGCCACTGTCCAAGTCCGTGCTGGCCGACGCCGGGCAGGAAGGCAGGATCGGCGTGCATCCCGCCAGCTTCTATGCGGACCAGGACATCGAACTGCGGCTGGGCGCCTGCGTCACCGCGCTCGATCCCGCGCAGCGGGTCGCGCACGTGGCGGACGGCAGCGCCATCGGCTACGACGCCTGCCTGCTCACCACCGGCGGCAATGCCCGCGTGCTGGCGGCGCTGCCGCCGGGTACGCCGCATGTGCACTACCTGCGCTCGCTGGACGATGCAACGCGCCTGCGCGACGCCATGCGGCGCGCTGGCGAACTTGTGGTGATCGGCGGCGGCTTCCTTGGCCTGGAGACCGCTTCGACCGCCGCGGGCATGGGCCTGAAGGTAACGCTGGTAGAGAGCGCGGACCGCCTGCTTGGCCGCGCGCTGCCACCGGAGCTTGGCACCTGGCTGGCAGACCGGGTGCGGGCACAAGGCGTGACCCTGCGCCTCGGTTGCGGCATCGCCCACTGTGATGTGCGGGGCTATGCCGTGCAGATGCGGCTCGCTGACGGCTCCGGACTGCGCGCGCCACTGGTGGTGGTCGCCATCGGCCTGACCCCGGAAGTGACGCTCGCCGCCGGCGCCGGCCTGGCGCTGCATCCGCAGAATGGCGGCATCCGGGTCGACCAGCAGGGCCGCACCAGCGCGCCGGGAATCCATGCCGCCGGCGACTGCTGCAGCCAGCACCAGCCGCTGTTCGGCACCGAGATGCGGCTCGAGTCGTGGCAAAGCGCCAATGAACAGGCGCGCATCGCGGCGGCATCCATGCTGGGCGTGGATGCGGAACCCGCGGCGCTGCCGTGGTTCTGGACCGACCAGTTCGGCTGCAACGTGCAGATGCTCGGCGCCGCGCATCCGGATATCCGCTATGCCTGGCGCGGCTCCGCCGCCCACGATGCCGCCGCCCCGAAGTTCATGCTGCTCGGCACCCGCCACGGCCGCCTGAGCCATGCCATTGCCGTGAATGCCGGCGGCGACCTGCGCCAGCTTCGCCCACTGGTCGGACAGGACGTCTCGGCGCATCTGGCCCGCCTGTGCGACGGCACATTGCCGCTGCGGCAAGTCGTCCGCCAATGCCACGCCGACGCTGACAGCTCCATCACACTCTGAGAGGACCCCACATGTACCAGACACAAGCGGTGATCCAGCACACGCTGGGCAAGAAGAACCCGGGACTGGATGAATGCCGCTGGCCCGAGGATGGGCTGCACTACATCCCCGACTGGGTCTACACCAGCCAGGCCGTCCATGACCTGGAGCTGCAGAAGATCTTCCGCGGCCGCTCGTGGAACTATGTCGCGCTCGAAGCCGAAATCCCGCATGCCGGGGACTTCAAGCGCTCGTATGTCGGCGCGACGCCGGTGGTCGTGTCGCGCGCCGAGGACGGCTCGATCCATGTCTTCGAGAACCGGTGCGCGCACCGCGGCGCCGAGTTCTGCCGCCACAGCCAGGGCAACACCAAGGAATTCGTCTGCCCTTACCACCAGTGGTCCTATGACCTCAAGGGCAACCTGCAGGGGGTTCCGTTCAAGCGCGGCGTCAACCGCGCCGGCGGCATGCCCAGGGACTTCCGCAACGAGGACCATGGGCTGGTGAAACTGCACGTGGCGACGCGCAACGGCGTGATCTTCGCCTCCTACGCCCCCGACATGGAAAGCCTGGAAGACTACATGACGCCGGAGATCCTGAAGGACTTCGACGTGGTCTTCAACGGCAAGCCGCTCAAGGTGCTCGGCTATTACAAGAACGAGCTGCCGTGCAACTGGAAGATGTACCACGAGAACCTGAAGGACCCGTACCACGCCACGCTGCTGCACTCCTTCCTGGTGGTGTTCGGCCTGCTGGTGGCGGGCAACGAGTCGGCGATGATCGCCGACCCGGTGCACGGCCGCCACGGCACCATGGCATCGGCCAAGAAGGAAGACAAGTACGCGGCCGTGAGCGACGAGAACAAGAAGGAGATGCGCTCGTACCACGAAGGCATGAGACTGGAGGACGAACGCTTCCTGGAGTACGTGCGTGAGTTCGACTCGCCGTGGTCGGTGACGATGCAGACGATCTGGCCGAACCTGATCGTGCAGCGCGAGATGAACACGCTGGGCGTGCGCCAGATCGTGCCCAACGGCCCCGACAGCATGCTGATGCTGTGGACCATGTTCGGCTACGAGGACGATACCGAGGAAATGACGCAGCATCGCCTGCGCCAGGGCAACCTGATGGGCCCCGCCGGCTTCCTCGGGCTGGAAGACAACGAGGCGATGAAGTTCGTGCAGGAAGGCGTGCGCCGCTCCAGCAGCGACCTCAACGTGCTCAAGCTGGATGCGCAGCAGGTCGGCACGTCCAGTTCCCTGATCTCCGAATCCGCGATCCGCGCGATGTACCAGTACTACCGCGGCGTGATGGGGTTCTGAACGCGGCCTGACGGGAATCCAAAAGCATATGAAACCGATGAACTACTCCCTCTATCGCGAGAGCACCCTCGGCACGGCGCGCGCGATCGAACTGCGGCTGGAGATCGATGCCTTCCACGCGGACTACTGCGCCGCACTGGACGCCGGCATGGTCGAGCATTGGCCGGGCTTCTTCACCGACGATGCGCTCTACCGCATCACCGCGCGCGAGAACGCCGAACGCAACCTGCCCGTCGGGCTGGTGTATGCCGAAGGCATCGGCATGATGCGCGATCGCGCCGCGGCGATCGCCAATACGCAGATGTTCGCGCCGCGCTACAACCTGCACCTGGTGACCAACACGCGGGTCAGCGCTGAAACCGCCGACGGCGATATCGTGGCGCAGGCCAACTTCATGCTGTTGCAGACGCTGGTCGAAGGCCCCACCACGATCCACCTCGCCGGGAGCTATCACGACCGCTTCCGCCGCCAGGGCGGCAGGCTGCTGCTGCGCGAGCGGCAGGTGGTGTATGACACCACCATCATTGCGAACGACCTGGTCTATCCGGTCTGAGCCACATCGCAATGAAGGACGGCGGGCCTTGCGCCCGCCGTCCTTGCTTACATGCTTCGCAACACCGTGCGGCTGTACTGGTTGTTGGCCTCCACCAGCGTCGCCAGCAACTCCATGAACACCTCGCGCTGCGCCGGCTTCAGCGGCGCCAACATGCGTTCCTGCGCGCGCGCCATGTCGGCGCGCAGCGACGTGACCACGCTCTTGCCTTCGCGCGTCAGGTGGACATGGCGCGTGCGCCGGTCCGCAGGGTTCTCGCGGCGCTCGACCAGGCCGCGGTCTTCCAGCCGGCGCACCACGTCCATGGTCGTGGTGCGGTCAAGCCCCACTTCCTGCCCCAGCGAGGTCTGGTCCAGTCCCGGCAGCACCGACAACACAGTCAGGATGGCGTACTGGACCGGCGTGATATTGGGCGCCTTGCACTCCTCGAAGAACATCGCCACGTGGATCTGGTGAAGCCGCCGCACAAGAAACCCGGGACGTGCCCAGAGCAGTTCCTTGGCCGGATCCGCTTCCGGCACCGCAGTTGCCGTGCTGCCGCTTTCACTCGTTGCGTTGCGCTTTGCTCTCGGAGACATCGCCTTCACCATTTTGTATGCACACTGACAGTATATATGAGGCATGGTGGAGGCGATTCGCCGGAACGGGTCACAGCGCGTCGCGTGAATGGCCCGGAGTGCCGGCGCCTCAGCGCGCGCCAGCGGCGCTGAGAATGCGCTCGATCTGCGCATAGCCGCGCTGGCGCGCATGCTGCAGCGGACTGACGCCCTCGCCGTCGGCGAGGTTCACATTGGCGCGCGCCTGCACCAGCAGGCGCACGATCTCGGTATGCGCGGCGCCGCCGTTGCCGAGGATGATGGCCTCGAGCAGCGCCGTCCATTTCAGCCGGTTGACATGGTCGACGTCCACGCCCGCCGCGATCAGCATGCGCACGGTCTCGACATGCCCGCGCTCGGCGGCGGGGATCAGCGCGGTGCCGCCGTAGCGGTTGGTGCTGCGCAGGTCTGCGCCGTGGGCCAGCGCCATGCGCAGGATCTCGTTGTGGCCGCGCGCGCCGGCGTAGAGGTAGGGGCTGTCCTGGATCGCATCCTTCGCATTGACGTCGGCGCCGGCCTCGATCAGCACCGTTGCCGCCTGCACCCGGTTGTGATGCGTGGCGACCAGCAGCGCGGTACGTCCCTGCGCATCACGGGCGTCGATGGTGGCGCCGCTGGCAAGCAGCGCACGCACGCGTGCGGTGTTGCCGCTGGCAGCGGCGGCATGGAGTTCGGTGGCCGGCAAAGCGCCGGCCGCGGAAGAAACGTGGGTCAGCATGACAATGACGAAGGCGAAACAGAGGAGCAGGCGCGCAGCCAGCATGCAAGGATCTCCGTGCGGAATGCGGAATGAGAAAAAACAAGGCCATGGTCGCGCAGCTGAGGCGGCCTGGCCGCCGCATTCTGTCACGCTGGCACCGCGCGCCGGAAGTTAAGGTTTTGAATGGGATCCAGTGCCAAAGCGAATGACCGGCTCGCGCGGGCCGCCGGCCAAGGCCGCGCCACCGGCATGGCCATCACACTGTCATCGTCGCTGGCCGATAATGATTCCGACACCGGTGACCGCGAGGCAACTTGTAACGGCGAGCCGTGGCAAGGAACCGTGCGCTACCGGTGCCGTCAAACAAGCTAGCCGCCTGAGACCGGGCATGCGGCTGGGCACCGCGCTGCAGCATTCGTGCCGCAACGCAGCACTCCCTTCCGCAAGTGCCATGGTCTCCACGGCGCGCTTCTTCGCGCGGGCGCCGCGTGCGCCCTGCAGACTCCCAGCAAACGCCCCCTCTAGCCAAGGAGATGAACGTGCTGAGCCCGCATGAACTTGCTACGCTGCTGCTACTGAGCGACGGCCCCGACTCCCTCGATTCGAGCGATTCCCGTCAGATCGATCCCACCGACCTGAAGGCCCTGGTCGAAAAACAACTGGTCCAGCTTGAAGTCCTGCACGGTTGCCGGCAGGAACCGCGCATCACCAGCCACGGCTACTCGATGCTGAAAGCCATGGGACGCTGAGGCGTCCCGCCCATCCCCCGACCGGCTGACCCGCGATTCGCGCAGCAGCGCACACCCCGCCATCCCACGGAGACCCACATGGACGTGCGCCCTGGAGCCGGCCTGGTCGGGACAGCCCATCCCGACACCGCACGCCGCCGCTTCCTGCAAGAGCTGGGTGCCCTGCTTGCGCTGGCCGGCATCGGCACCGCAGAAGCGCAAGTGCCGGCGGCCTGCCTGCTCACCCCTGAAGCCACCGAAGGGCCCTTTTACCTGGACGACGCGCTGATGCGCGCCGACATCCGCGACGGCCGTCCCGGCCAGCCGCTGCGGCTGCGCCTGCGCGTGGTCGAGGCACAGCGCGGCTGCGCGCCCGTCGCGGGCGCGCTGGTCAGCGTATGGCATTGCGACGCCGAAGGCAGCTACAGCGGCGAAAGTGCCGCCAACCGGCAGGCACGCTACCTGCGCGGCGTGCAGGCCACCGGGGCCGACGGCGTGGCGACGTTCACCACTATCTATCCCGGCTGGTATCCGTCGCGCGCCATCCATATCCATTTCAAGGTGCTGCTGGCGCAGTCGGAAGTGCTGACCAGCCAGCTGTATTTCGACGATGCACTCAGCCGCCAGGTGCTCGGCAGCCACCCTGCCTACCGCGCGCACGGCGTGCCGACGCGGCCGACCACACGGGATCCGATTGCCGGCAGCAGGCCCAGCACTGTGCGCGTGAGCCAGGCCGGGGATACCGGCGGCGCGCTCGACGGCGAGTTCACGGTAGGGATTGCGCGCGCCTGAAGTTGCGGCAATGCCGCATCGGCGCCCGTGCAGCAAAGCCAAAGTGAGCCAGCCCACACTGCGCGGGTAATCCCTAGATTGTGGTTCTCTGTCCCTTTCCTACCATGAAGGGAATCAGGGACCACCCTGCGCAGGGCGCGCGCAGCTTCCTGGTCCATTGCTTTCCCGATTTTCCCGACTTTTCCGGTGTTCAAGACAGTGACGAGCTGCCTCGGCCGATGGCCGGCGCTCGCGGCCACCCCACCCACACATGGAGGCAATCATGGCATCCAGGACGAGGAAAACACAGGCGAAGCAGGCCGCTGGCGAGACTGGCGGCGCGGGCGGTGTCTCGCGGCGCGGCTTTCTCGGCGGCGCCGCCGGGGCAGCAGCCGGCGCTGCGGCAATGGGATTCCCCGCCATCGTCAAGGCGCAGGGTCCCGTCACCATGCGCTGGCAGAGCACATGGCCGACCAAGGACATCTTCCACGAGTTTGCCGGCGATTTCGTCGCCAAGGTGAACAACATGTCGGGCGGCGACCTGAAGATCGAACTGCTGCCCGCCGGCGCGGTGGTCAAGGCGTTCGACCTGATCGATGCCGTCAGCAAGGGCACTCTCGACGGCGGCCACGGCGTGATCGCGTACTGGTATGGCAAGAACTCCGCGCTGGCGCTGTGGGGCTCCGGCCCCGCGTGGGGTATGGATCCGAACATGCTGCTGGCCTGGCACAAGTACGGCGGCGGCAAGCAGCTGCAGGAAGAGATCTACCGCAGCCTGAACCTCGACGTGGTCTCGTTCCTGTATGGGCCGATGCCGACGCAGCCGCTGGGCTGGTTCAAGAAGCCCATCACCAAGCCGGAGGATTTCAAGGGACTGAAGTTCCGCACGGTCGGCCTGTCGATCGATATCTTCACCGGGCTGGGCGCCGCGGTGAACGCGCTGCCCGGCGCCGAGATCGTGCCGGCCCTGGACCGCGGCCTGCTCGACGCCGCCGAATTCAACAATGCCAGCTCGGACCGCGCGCTGGGCTTCCAGGACGTGTCCAAGGTCTGCATGCTGCGCAGCTTCCACCAGGCCTCGGAGCAGTTCGAGATCCTGTTCAACAGGAAGCGCTATGACGCGCTGCCCGCCAAGATGAAGGCGCTGATCGCCAACGCGGTGGAGGCGGCTTCGGCGGATATGTCGATGAAGGCGATCGACCGCTATTCCAAGGATTACCAGGCACTGCAGGCGCAGGGCGTGAAATTCTACGCCACGCCCAACTCGGTGCTGCAGGCACAGCTCAAGATCTGGGACGAAATCGTGGCGCGCAAGGAAAAGGAAAACCCGATGTTCAAGAAGGTCAACGACTCGATGAAGGCCTTCGCGCAGCGCGCCACCCGCTGGCAGAACGACACCAACGTCGACTTCCGGCTGGCGACAAGCCACTACTTCTCCAAGCGCACCTGAGCAACGCCGGGGCGCCATCGTGCAACGCCTGCTGTTCGGCATCGACCGGATCAGCACGTTCGTCGGCCAGGCCGGCTCGTGGCTGATCATCGCGCTGACGCTGATGATCAGCTACGAGGTGTTCTCGCGCTACGCGCTCGGCGCGCCGCACGCATGGGTGTTCGATGCCAGCAACATGCTGTACGGTACGCTGTTCATGCTGGCCGGCGCCTACACGCTGGCCAAGCGCGGGCACGTGCGCGGCGATATCCTGTATGGCTTCCTGTCGCCGCGCATGCAGGCGACGATCGACCTGGTGCTGTACCTGGCCTTCTTCTTTCCCGGCGTGATCGCGCTGGCCTGGGCCGGCATCGACTTCTTCGAGGTCTCGCTGGCGCAGAACGAACACTCGTCGATCGCCGCCGATGGCCCGCCGATCTACCCGTTCAAGGCGGTGATCCCGATTGCCGGCGCGCTGTTGCTGCTGCAGGGCGTGGCCGAGACCATCCGCTGCATCCTGTGCCTGCAGCGCGGGCAATGGCCGCCGCGCGAAGGCGATGTCGAAGAAGTGGACGTCGAACAGCTCAAGGAAATGGTGCAAGGCACGCCGACGGCCGAGCTGGTTGAGCCGCCCCCGCCACCCCACCGCGAGGACGCCGCGCGATGAGAAAGGAACTCTGGTTCGGCGTGACGCTGATGGCGCTGATCGTCGGCGCCGTGATCTGGTTCATGCCCGCGCCGGGCGACTGGACCAACGGACATCTCGGCCTGCTGATGCTCGCGCTGATCGTGGTGGCGATCATGCTGGGCTTTCCCACCGCGTTCACGCTGATGGGCATGGGCGTGCTGTTCTCATGGCTGGCCTATCGCCACGCCAATCCCGAGATCGCGGTGCAGCAGACGCTGGACCTGATGGTGCAGCGTGCCTATGCCGTCATGACCAATGACGTGCTGATCTCGATCCCGCTCTTTGTCTTCATGGGCTATCTGGTCGAGCGCTCCAACATGATCGAGAAGCTGTTCCGCAGCCTGCACCTGGCGCTGGCCTGGATCCCCGGCTCGCTGGCCGTGGCCACGCTGGTGACATGCGCGATCTTCGCCACAGCCACCGGCATTGTCGGCGCGGTGGTGACGTTGATGGGCCTGCTGGCGTTTCCCGCGATGCTGCGCGCCGGCTACAGCACGACGCTGTCGGCCGGCGCGGTCACTGCCGGCGGATGCCTGGGCATCCTGATCCCGCCGTCGGTGCTGCTGATCGTGTATGGCGCCACGGCGGGCGTATCGGTGGTGCAGCTCTATGCCGGCGCCTTCTTCCCGGGGCTGATGCTGACCGGGCTCTACGTCCTGTACATCATGCTCACCGCCAAGCTCAAGCCGGCAGTGGCGCCGCCGCTGCCCGAGGCGGAGCGTGCGGTGCCGCTGCCGGCACTGGCCGGCACGCTGCAGGCCGGCGGCGCGGTACGCGCACTGCCCGCCTTCGGCGCCGGCATGCTGCGCGCGCTCAAGGGCCCGCGCAATGCAGACGTATCCACCGCGGCGTTCGCGCGCCAATTGGGCATCGTCTTGCTGCCCGCGCTGGCCGTGGCGGTGATCATGGGCACGTTGTATGAGGCCGTGACCGCGCCGGTTGCCAGCGTTGCGGCTGAAGTGCCGCTGTCGCTTGGCGGAGCCGAGGACAGCAGCGCATCACTGGATGATCTGGAAGCGCCGCCGGAAGAATCGCCGGTGCCAGACACCCCTGCGGGCACTGCCGCACCGGCCGCGGCTCCGCCCGCAAATTCCGATGCAACTTCCGCTGCAACTCCCGTCGCACAAGCCGAGGCACCGCCGGCACCCGCTGCGGGCGCGGCCAAGCCGGCGCCGCGCTGGTTCTGGATCATGCTGGGCGTGGTCGTGGTGCTGCTGGCCTACTTCTACTGGCGCTTCAGCTTCGCCCGGCTGGAAATCTTCAAGATGCTGCTGGCGTCGTTCTTCCCGCTGGCGCTGCTGATCCTGGCGGTGCTGGGCTCGATCGTATTCGGGCTGGCCACGCCGACAGAAGCAGCGGCGGTGGGATCGCTGGGCGGCGCGGTGCTGGCAGCCGCCTATCGCCAGCTCAATTTCCGCGTGGTCAAGGAATCGGTGCTGCTGACGGCCAAGACCAGCGCCATGGTGTGCTGGCTGTTCGTGGGTTCGTCGATCTTCTCGGCGGCGTTCGCGCTGCTGGGCGGGCAGGCGCTGGTCGAGCAATGGGTGCTGTCGCTGAACCTGTCGCCGGTGCAGTTCATGATCCTGGCGCAGGTCATCATCTTCCTGCTCGGGTGGCCGCTGGAGTGGACCGAGATCATCATCATCTTCATGCCGATCTTCATCCCGCTGCTGGACAACTTCGGCATCGATCCGCTGTTCTTCGGCCTGCTGGTGGCGCTGAACCTGCAGACCGCGTTCTTGTCGCCGCCGGTGGCGATGTCGGCTTTTTACCTGAAGGGCGTGGCGCCGCCGCACGTGACGCTGAACCAGATCTTCCTCGGCATGTTGCCGTTCATGGGCATCCAGGTGATCGCGCTGGTGCTGCTGTACGTCTTCCCCGGCATCGGCCTCTGGCTCCCCACGGCGCTGTACCGCTGAAGCCGGGCGCCGCGGCGCCTATACTGGTTGGCAATGCCGAACGCAACGCCAGCCGATAGCGCGCTCGCCACCCTTCCGCTCGATACCGCATTCCGCACCGACATCCCCGGGCGGCTGGACCGCCTGCCGTGGTCGCGCTGGCACTGGCGCGTGACCCTCTCGCTGGGCATTGCCTGGGTGCTCGACGGCCTCGAGGTCACGCTGGTGGGCTCGGTCGGCGCCGTGCTGGAGCGCCCGGACACGCTGGCGCTGAGCGCGACGCAGGTCGGCTGGACCGGCTCGCTCTATATACTCGGCGCGGTCATCGGCGCGCTGGTGTTCGGCCGCATGGCCGACCGGCTCGGGCGCAAGCGGCTGTTCCTGGCCACGCTGGCGGTCTATATGCTTGCGACGCTGGCCACCGCGTTCGCGCCGGGCTTTGCCTTCTTTGCCGCCTGCCGTTTCCTGACCGGGCTGGGCATTGGCGGCGAATACGCGGCAATCAATTCCGCCATCGACGAACTGATCCCCGCGCGCGTGCGCGGGCGCGTCAACCTGGCGATCAACGGCAGCTTCTGGCTCGGCGCGGCATTGGGCGCGGGCCTGAGCCTGGTATTGCTGGATGCGCGCGTGCTCGGGCCGGTATGGGGCTGGCGTGCCTGCTTTGCGCTGGGCGCGCTGCTGGCGGTGGCGATCGTACTGGTGCGCCGGCACGTGCCCGAGAGCCCGCGCTGGCTGGCCACGCACGGGCGGCTGGAAGAGGCCGAGCGCGTGGTCGCCGCGATCGAAGCCGAGGTGCGCGTGGACCATGGGCCGCTGCCGCCGGTCGCATCCGATTGCGCCGCGGTGGCGATGCGCCGGCGCGCTGCCCCCGACGTGGGCGAGGTCATGCGCCTGCTGCTGCTGCGCTATCGCCAGCGCAGCATGATCACGCTGGCGTTGATGGTGGCGCAGGCATTCTTCTACAACGCCATCTTCTTCACCTATGCGCTGGTGCTGACGCGCTTCTACCACGTGCCGGAAGCGCGTGTGGCGCTATACATCTTCCCGTTCGCCCTGGGCAATGCCGCCGGGCCCTTCCTGCTGGGACCGCTGTTCGACCATGTCGGGCGCCGGCGCATGATCTCCGCGACCTATGTACTGGCCGGCGTCGGGCTGGCGCTGACGGGCTGGGCCTTTGTCGAAGGCTGGCTCGATGCGCGCGCGCAGGCGTTGTGCTGGTCGGCCGTGTTCTTCCTCGCTTCGGCTGCTGCCAGCTCGGCCTATCTCACCGCCAGCGAAGTGTTCCCGCTGGAAATGCGTGCCCTGGCGATCTCGGTGTTCTATGCCGCGGGCACCGGCTCCGGCGGGTTTATCGCGCCGCTGTTGCTGGGCACGCTGATCGAGAGCGGCAGCCGCGAAGCCGTGGCTGCGGGCTATGGCCTCGGTGCGGCACTTGTCATCATTGCCGGCCTGCTGGCGTTGCGTTTTGGCATCGATGCCGAACGCCGTCCGCTGGAACAAGTCGCCCCACCGCTTGCTGCGGACGATCACATGCAACGGTAAGCAAGCGGTTAGCCGGCGCTTTTGCAGCAGTCCGCAACCCGCGCCTGGCAACGGTTTGAAGGCCTATCTGCCCGCACCGCCTCCTCACTTCCATAACGGCCAGCATGACGGCCGTATTAAGCAATACTACGACCTCCCCTTACACATTCTTACAGCAAGCCAAGGGGCAACTGACTAGCCTTAACTCACACGCGGCGGCCTGAGTGCATGATTCTTTGCGTCAACAGGCTGCCACATTGTGGCCAACGCTTGCTGCCCGCAGCAGCGATCGGCCATGGTTCAACGCTGCCCGAAACAGAACGGGCAAATCCACGGACCGGACCGAGGTCCGATGCAAGGTGCGCCGCCGCGGCTGACTGCCGCAGCGCGCGTGCTGCAGACAACAATCTGAATGGGGACTTGCAGGCCGGGGCATCGCGCGACAGCCCTTGCGCGACGCCATGCGCTTGCCTGCGAATTTGCTCGTCCGGCATGCGGTGCCTGCAGCCGGGAGGGATGCTTTTGACCTGCTTGCCGGAGAACAAAGACCATGGCCGACCAGCGCAACAACCCACCGCCCCCGCCTTCCCCGCAGCCCCCGCGCCACACGCTGGCCCCCGCATCGCCGCGCCAGCCGCATGGCGACGGCCTGGTGCAGCGCCAGCAGCCCGTGACCGTACCGCTGTGGCATATCGTGCCGCGCATGGCCGGCTATGGCGTGGTGCTGTTCATCGTGTGGGCGGTGTTGACGATTATGTTTCCGAATGTGTTTACGCGTTCGTCGGAGCGTGCCGTGATCAACAGTCCCGTCAGCCTGGTGACCTCGCCGGTCGAAGGCATCGTCATGCAGCAGAAGGTGGCAGCGGGCCAGAGCTTCACCGCCAACCAGCCGCTGATGGTGGTGCAGAACCCGAACATCGACCGCTCGCTGCTGGTCGAGCTGACCGGCAAGAAACTCGATACGCAGCAGCGCTACGATTCCGCGCGGGCGCGGCTGGAATCGAACCGCCGGCTGATGGGCGCCACCGAGCAGGATCTGCAGCGCTACAACAGCGCCGCGCAGCGCGAGCATGCGACGCGCGTGCGCGCGCTGCAGGCACGGCTGGCGTCGGCTACCGCGCAGGAGGACCAGCAGCAGGAGATCGTCAACCGCAACCAGAACATGCAGTGGGCAGGCGCGGTGAGCGAGGCCTACACCAATGCTTCGCGCTACCAGCTGTCGATGCTGACCAACGCCAAGGCCGCGGCGAAAGCCGAACTGGACAGCGCCGTCGGCGAAAGCGAAGCGTCGCGCAACAAGGTTTATGCCTCGTCGGCGGACGGCCCCAGCGCATCGCTGGCACAGCGGCGCCAGGCGCTGAGCGCCGAAGCCACGCAGCTGACCGCCGAACTGGAGCAGCTCGAGGCGTACGGCAAGTCAGTCGACGAGTTGCTCGCCACCGAGCAGCAGCGCATCGATCGGCTGTCCAACCTGGAGATCCGCGCGACCGAGCCCGGCATCATCGAAGACCTGATCGCGCAGCCTGGCATGCGCGTGGCAGCGGGCGCCACGCTGGCACGCGCCAGCAACTGCGCGCAGACGCGCGTGGTGGCAGTGTTCCCGCGCAGCCTCAGCGACAACCTGTTGCCGGGTGCGCGCCTGAACGTGCATGTCGACGGGCTGCCCGCGGCGCTGCCTGCATCGGTGGCGGAGATCCTGCCGCGCGCGCCCGACGGCGACCAGGCGCGCTACTTCGTGCCGTTCCCGCCGATCGAAAAGAACGAGATCTACGTCATCGCCAAGCTCGACCGGCCGCTGGGCAAGCTGCCGGAAAAGCCGAATGCAGCCGCATCGGCAGCCACGGCCAGCGCGGGCGGCACCGCACCGGCGACCTCGGGTCACTGCGGCATGGGCCGCTGGGCGCGCGTGACGCTGGATCAAAGCTGGCTGGGCCAGCTGCGGGCAACGCTGACTTGAACTCGCCGACCTGAACGTATCTGAACGGACACCACGGAGACGAGCATGATCCGACCACCGTTGTCCCCGCCGCGCTTGCGCCGGCTCACCGTTGCGCTGCTGCTGCCGGCAGCGCTGGCACTCACCCCTGCCGCCGCGCATGCGCAGGCGTCGCAGCAAACCCTGCTGGCCGAAGGCTGCAAGGCACTGGCCGAGCGTGTCGGCCGTGAAGCCGGCAGCGGCCCGGTGTTCCTGGCCAGCTACGAGCCCGCGCCGGGCGGCGAGCCGCTGGTGCCGGCGCTGCGCAACGCCGCCTTCGTCTACGACAACGCGCTGGCCGGCATCGCGCTGGTCGCGTGCAAGCGCCCCGCCGAAGCACGCCGCATCGCCGACGCCGTGCTGCAGGCCAGCCGGCAGGACCGCCACTATCGCGACGCGCGGCTGCGCAACGCCTATCGCGCCGGCCCGCTGCCCGCAGGGCCGGCACCGTTGCCCGGCTGGTGGGACGAGCCCAGCAAGCGCTGGTTCGAGGACGCCTACCAGGCCGGCACCGCCACCGGCAACGTCGCCTGGGCCGCGCTGCTGTTGCTGGCCGTGCACGAAGCCACGCGCGACGCGCGCTACCTGGACGGCGCCGCGGCGCTGATGGGCTGGGTCCACGCGAGCGTGCCCGATACCGGCGCGCCGGCGGCCTATACCGGCGGCTTTTTCGGCCATGAGCCCAGGCAGATCCGCCAGGGCTGGAAGTCGACCGAGCACAACGTCGATACCTATGCCGCCTTCAGCTGGCTCGCCAGCCTGCGCAACGACCCGCGCTGGCGCGACGGCGCGGCGCGATCACGCGGCTTTGTCAATGCCATGTGGCAGCCGCGCGAGGGCCGCTTCGTGATCGGCACGAAAGACGACGGCCGCGGCCTCAATGCCGGCCCGTCCGCGCTCGATGCCGTACTGTGGCCGCTGATCGCGCTGCCCGATCCGCCGCGGGACTGGTACCGCGCGCTGGGCTGGGTCGACGCACGCCATCGCGCCGGCGCGGGTTATGGCTTCAAGGCCAGCCCCGACGGCATCTGGACCGAGGGCACCGGCCAGGCCGCGCTGGTGCTGCAGGCCGCTGGCCGCGCGCAACAGGCGCAGCCGTTGTGGCCGCTGCTGCTGTCGCAGCGCGCTCCCTCGGGCATGCTCTACGCCACGCCCGATGCGCGCATCAGCACGGGGCTCTCGATCGGACCCACGTCGACCACGGAAGACTTCTACTACTTCCACCTGCCGCACCTTGGCGCCACCGCGTGGGCCGTGCTGGCGGCAGCGCGCTGGAACCCGTTCCGTCCCGGCGGCTGCCTGGACCCGTCGTGTCCGCCGCCGGCCATTGCCGCGGCCAATGCCAACACCACCAACGCCACCAACGCCAACGCCCCCGGCAAGGACTGACGATGTTCACCCTCTTCCTCGAGAACCAGTCGCTGCTGGCCATCAACGGCGGCGTGCTGCTGGCGATGGTGCTGCTGACGCTGCTGTGCCGCCAGGAGCGGCCGGCTGACCGCATGCTGTTCGGCGGCATCACCGCCCTGCTGCTGCTGGTCTACCTGACCTGGCGCGTCCGTGAGACGCTGCCGGATTGGCAGCCGACCTTCGCCAGCGCATGGGCGCATGTGTTCTTTGCGTTCGAGTGCATGACGCTGGCCTACACGCTGCTGTCGATCATGGTGCTCGGCCGCAACAGCAACCACTCGCCCGCGGCCGACGCCGGCGAATCCGCGCTGCGCCGCGCCGCACACGTACCGCGCGTGGACATCTTCATCGCCACCTACAACGAAGGACTGGACATCCTGGAAAAGACCATCGTCTCGGCGCTGGCGATCGACTATCCCGATTTTCGCGTGTGGGTGCTCGACGACACGCGCCGCGACTGGCTGCGCGAATTCTGCGGCCGCGTCGGCGCGTACTACGTGACCCGCCCGGACAATACCCACGCCAAGGCCGGCAATCTCAACAACGGCCTGCACCACAGCGCCCAAGCCGGCGGCGCGCCGTACATCCTGGTGCTCGACGCCGACTTCGCGCCCCACCGCAACATCCTGCTGCGCACCGTGGGCCTGTTCGGCGACCCGCGCGTGGGCGTGGTGCAGACGCCCCAGTTCTACTACAACGCCGACCCGATCCAGTACAACCTGCGCGCCACCGAGTGCTGGGTCGACGAGCAGCGCGCGTTCTTCGACGTGATGCAGCCGGCCAAGGATGCGTGGGGCTCTGCGTTCTGCATCGGCACCTCGTTCGTGGTGCGGCGCGACCTGATCGAACAGATCGGCGGCTTCCCGACCGGCACCGTGACCGAAGACATCCACCTCACCTACCGGCTGCTGCGGCACGGCTATATCACGCGCTGGCTCAACGAGCGGCTCAGCGTGGGACTGTCCGCCGAAGGGCTGCCCGAGTACATCAGCCAGCGCAGCCGCTGGGGGCTGGGCACTGTGCAGGTGGCGCTGACCGCCGACGGGCCGCTGCGCGGGCGCGGCTACACCGCGGTGCAGCGGCTGCACTACGTGCACGGGCTGCTGCACTGGATGTCGCGGCCGTTCACGCTGATGCTGCTGGCGGGGCCGCTGCTGTACTGGTATTTCGGCGTCTCCACGCTGTACGGCGAGCCGCTGCAGTTCCTCGCCTACGGCCTGCCCGCGCTGGTGGCGTACTGGGCCTACAGCATCTGGATCACCGGCCAGCGCGCGCTGCCGATCTTTACCGAAGTCACGCAGATCGTCGCGTCGCTGGCGGTGACGGTGTCGCTGGTCAGCGCGATGTTCAAGCCGTTCGGGCGGCCGTTCAAGGTCACCAACAAGGGACTGGACCGTTCGAAGCTGGTGATCCACGGCAAGTTCGCGGCGCTGTACGCGAGCCTGCTGGCGTTATCGGCGCTGGGACTGGGGCGCGCGCTGGTGGTCGATGCCGATGCGCAGGGGCTGGCCTTCAATACGGTATGGACCGGCGTGGCGCTGATGCTCTACCTGGCTTCGTTCCTGGTCTGCGTGGAGTTGCCGCGGCCGCGCAGGGAAGAGCGTTTCCCGCATCGCGCCGCGGCCTTGCTGCGCGTGTACGGGCGCGAATACCGCGTCACCACGCGCGACCTGTCCTGCAACGGCGTGGCCGTGACGACGCCGCTGGCCGCCGCCTTCCAACCTGGCGCCGAAGGCGCGCTGTGGCTGGCGCAGACCGGCTGGATTCCATGTCGCGTGGTACGGCGCGATCACCAGTTGCTTGGCATCGCGCTGCATGCCGACATGGCGGCGCGTCACAGCCTGATCCGCCTGCTGTTCAGCGATCCCGCGCACAACATCGCCCGCCAGGGCCAGCCGCGGCTGGCGATCTCGCGCTTCATGCGGCGCGCGCTGCTGGGCTGAACAAAGACCGCCTTTCTCTGACTCTCCGGAAACCCTTCATGCCAAGCCTGAGCCGCCACTC
Source organism: Cupriavidus oxalaticus (assembly GCF_016894385.1). Taxonomy (NCBI): domain Bacteria; kingdom Pseudomonadati; phylum Pseudomonadota; class Betaproteobacteria; order Burkholderiales; family Burkholderiaceae; genus Cupriavidus; species Cupriavidus oxalaticus. The sequence goes on along the minus strand of NZ_CP069811.1, from coordinate 719,214 downwards.
CTCCCCTGCACAACGCTTGCTGCCCCGCGCCCCGGTGTTGGCGCTGTCGCTGGCGCTCGCAGCCTGCACGCTGGAGCCGCAATACCAGCGGCCCGACGCGCCGATTCCTTCGGCATGGCCGGAAGGCGCGGCCTACCGCACACCGCAGGCCGGCGGCCAGCCTGGCCAGCCCGCGCAGGCGGCGCAGCCGCCCGGGCCTTCCGCCGCCGATCTTGGCTGGCGCGATGTCTTCGTCGACCCGCAACTGCGCCAGCTGATCGAGCTCGCGCTGGCGAACAACCGCGACCTGCGCATGGCCACGCTCGCCATCGACGAAGCCCGCGCGCTCTACCAGATCGAACGCGCGGCGCAGTTCCCGACGGTAGAGGCCAATGCCGGCATGGTGTCGCAGCGCCTGCCGTCGCGGGTGCGTGCCCCGGGTCAGTCGCAGCAGATCACCACCTACAACGCCGGCATCGGCTTTACCTCGTTCGAACTCGATTTCTTCGGCCGGGTGCGCAGCCTCAAGCATGCGGCGCTGGAGCAATACCTGGCCACCGAGGAAGCGCGCCGCAGCGCGCAGATCGCGCTGGTGGCGGAGGTTGCCAATGCCTACCTGACGCTGCGCGCCGATCGCGAGCTGCTGCGGCTGTCGCAGGACACGCTGAAGACGCAGCAGGAAGCGGCCGAGATGGTGCGGCGCGGGCGCCAGGTGGGCGCGATGGCGCAGCTGGACCAGCATCGCGCGCAAACCCAGGTGCAGACCGCGCAGGTCGGCGTGGAACAGTACACGCGGCAGGTGGCGCAGGACGAGAACGCGCTGACGCTGCTGGTCGGCACCCAGTTGCCGAAATCGATCGCCACGGGCGGCAACCCGGCGGCGAGCGCGGCGGCAGACCCGCTCGAGCCGCGCACGCTGATGCAGGAGTTCCCTGAGGGGCTGCCATCGAGCCTGCTGACGCGGCGCCCCGACATCCTCGACGCCGAGCACCAGCTCAAGGCCGCCAACGCCAACATCGGCGCCGCCCGCGCGGCGTTCTTCCCGCGCATCTCGCTGACCGGCGCGCTGGGCGCGGCCAGCACCAGCCTGGCGGGGCTGTTCTCCGGCGGCATGGCCTGGCTGTTCGCGCCGCAGCTGACGGTGCCGATCTTCGATGCCGGGCGCAATCGTGCCGGGCTGGATGCCGCCAACGTGCGCAAGGACATCAACGTGGCCAACTACGAGAAGGCCATCCAGACCGCCTTCCGCGAGGTGGCCGACAGCATGGCGGCGCGCGCGACCTACGAGCGCCAGGTCAAGGCGCAGGAAGCGCTGGTGCGCGAAGGCAGCGAAACCCGGCGACTGTCGGAGATGCGCTTCAAGAACGGGGTCGATGACTACTTCGGCGTCTTCGATGCGCAGCGCCAGCTCTATGCCGCCCAGCAGTCGCTGGTCACATACAAGCTGGCCGGGCTGACCAGCCGGGTGTCGCTGTACAAGGCGCTCGGCGGCGGATGGCGGGAGGTGGCGCAGCCTGCGGCGCCCGGCGCAAACCCACCGCAGGCTGCGCCGGCTCAGGCGGCCCCTCGGGCGGCGGCGGCACCGGCAACAGTTCCCACGGCGCCGCAACGCCAATAACCCAGCGGCAAGCCGGGCAAGCGGCGCAAGGCGGCGGCGCACCGCCATGGAACGCGGGCAGACCGGAACAACTGTACAGCGCCGCGCACCGAAACCTGTATATGGCGCCCTGGCGGGACTTGCCGCATGATGCGGCTGCATCGCGCACCAGACGCGAGCGTTCCCCCAGGATTCCAATTGCCGCACACCGCCTCCGGAAAAAGCTCGACCCTGATTGCCGTCCTGGCCCTGACCGGCTCGATGGCCTCGCTGTGCGTCGGCACGTCGTTCGCCAAGCATCTGTTCGACGCGCTCGGCGCGCAAGGCACCACGGCGCTTCGGGTCAGTTTCTCGGCCCTGATCCTGCTGTGCGTATGGCGGCCGTGGCGCATCCCGCTGACGCGCGCCAACGCGCTGGCGATCGCGCTGTATGGCGCGGCGCTGGGCGCGACCAACCTGCTCTTCTACATGTCGCTGCGCACGGTGCCGCTGGGGCTGGCGATTGCCATCGAGTTCACCGGGCCGCTGGCCGTAGCGGTGCTGTCGTCGCGGCGCGCCATCGACTTCCTGTGGATTGCGTGCGCGGTGACGGGGCTGCTGCTGTTACTGCCGATGGGCGAGGCGGCCGGCACGCTCGATCCGGTCGGCATCGGCTACGCGCTGGCCGCTGGCGTCGGCTGGGCGCTCTATATCGTGTTCGGGCAACGGGCCGGCAATGCGCACGGCGGCCAGGCCACTTCGCTGGGGCTGACCATGGCGGCGCTGGTGGTGCTGCCGTTCGGCGTGGCGCACGCCGGCAGCGCGCTGCTCAGCCCGCCGCTGCTGCTGGCGGGGCTGGCGGTGGGCGTGCTGTCCAGCGCGATTCCCTATTCGCTGGAAATGGTGGCGCTCAAGCGCCTGCACCGGCGCACCTTCGGCATCCTGCTGAGCATGGAGCCGGCCATGGGTGCGCTGGCGGGGCTGGTGTTCCTGCATGAACAGCTCAGCCCGCTGCAGTGGCTGGCAATCGCCAGCATCATCACGGCTTCGGTCGGTTGCACGGCGACTTCGCGCGGCAAGCGCGATGCCGGCCGAGACCCGGCGTAGCGCTCAGTACGCGCCGAACCAGTCCGCCGGCAGCCACTGGCCACTGCCGGCTTCCTCCCGCAGCGTCATCGAGACTTCGTGCAGGAAACTGTCCTCCGGATTGCGGCGGCTGCTGAAGCCGAGGTCCCGCAGGATCGCCAGCATGCGGCGGTTCTCGCTGAGCACGTCGCCGCGCATGGCGCGCAGGCCGGCCGCGCGGGCATGGTCGCGCAACCGCGTGATCAGGCGCCGCCCCAGGCCCTGCCCTTGCCAGCCATCGGCAACGACCACGGCAAACTCGGCGACGCGGCCGGTCACCACATATTCGGCGCTGGCGACGATGGCCGGCGTCCCTTGCGCGTCGGGTGCGACCACCACCAAAGCCAGGCTGCCCGGCGCCGGACCGGCCAGCGCATCGACGATCTCGTCGACCACCCGCCCGCCGGTCAGGAAGCGGAAGTAGCGGCTTTCACGCGACAGCCCGTCGACCATGGCCCGCAGCGCGCCGCGATCCTGCTCGTTCGTGCGGCGCATCGTCACCCGCCCGCCCCGTCCTGCCGGCCAGGTTTCTGCCGGTGGTTCGCTGGCTACGAGCCCTGTCGTCGATCCGGTCCTGCCTGTCATGCCGCACCCCTGAATACATTATTTGTAGCCAGAGTATAGGCAATAACCTGACTTTTGCAAATGAAGCCAGCATGCTAAGCTTCCCGGCATGATGACCTCCACTGCGTCCGACCTGCGCCAATGCTCGATCGCCGCCACGCTTTCGCTGATCGGTGAAAAGTGGACGATCCTGATCCTGCGCGACGTTCTCCAGGGCGTCACGCGCTTCGACGACTTCCTGCGTCGGCTCGAATGCTCTCCTGCCGTGCTGTCCGCGCGGCTCAAGACGCTGACCGAAGCCGGCCTGCTGCGCAAGGTCGGCTACCGCGAGCCGGGCGAACGCGAGCGCTTCGAGTACCGCCCCACCCGTGCGGCCGTGGAGCTGCTACCGGTGCTGATCGGCCTGATGCAGTGGGGCGACAGCCACATGACGTCCTGCGGCGAAGGCCCGGTGCAGGTCCGCTCGCAGGCCAGCGGCAAGCTGGTGCGCGCGGCGCTGGTCGACGAGGACGGCACGCTGGTGTCTCCGCGCGACATGCAGATCATCCCCGTCGCTCCCCGCCGCACCGAAGGCGAGCCATAACCCGCTTCCGCCTCTTGCTGCGCCGCACCGGCGCGGCACACCGCACTGCACCATGACTGTGCCGGCGGTCCGCTGGCCGCCCCAGCACAGCGCATCGGGACTTGCCGCCGGCGCCACTGCGCGCCCGAAAGCCCCATCCGCCGTCACTTCACGCTCTGGCACACCCCTTGCGTAATGTGGTCCGGGCCCGTCAACGGCGACCGGTCCACCCCACATACGCAGCGGCTATCCCATGTAGCGGCTGTCAGGACAACGGCGTCCCCTGAACTGGCTCATCAGACCATCGATGTGTCGGCTCGCGGGACGCCATTTGTTTTTTTGGAGCAAGTGACGATGACCGGCAAAGCCACCCGCATCGAGCTGCTGAGCTTGAGCACCCCGCAGATGCGCGCCTTCCACCTGACCTGGATGGCGTTTTTCGTCTGTTTCTTCGCGTGGTTTGCCTGCGCGCCGCTGATGCCGGTGCTCAAGGGCGAGTTCGGCCTGACTCCGGGCCAGATCGCCAATATCAATATCGCGGCGGTGGCCGTGACTATCCTGGTGCGCCTGGTGATCGGCCCGATGTGCGACCGCTACGGCCCGCGCAAGACCTATACCGGCCTGCTGGCGCTGGGCGCGCTGCCCGTGCTGGGCGTGGCGCTGGCGCAGAACTACGAGACCTTCCTGGTGTTCCGCCTGCTGATCGGCGCGGTCGGCGCCAGCTTCGTGATCACGCAGTACCACACCTCGGTGATGTTCGCGCCCAACGTGGTCGGTACCGCCAACGCGGCCTCGGCCGGCTGGGGCAACGCCGGCGGCGGCGCCGCGCAGGCCCTCATGCCGCTGCTGCTGGCCGCCGTGCTGATGATGGGCGCGGACCACGCCTTCGGCTGGCGCATCGCGCTGCTGGTGCCGGGCGTGCTGATGCTGATCATGGCCGTCGTCTACTACCGCTTCACGCAGGACTGCCCGGAAGGCAACTACTCGGACCTGCGCGCCCGGGGCATCGAGATCAGCGGCAAGGACGGTGGCAAGGGCGGCGGCTGGGCCAGCTTCCGCGCCGCCAGCGCCAACTACCGCGTGTGGCTGCTGTTCATCACCTACGGCGCCTGCTTCGGCGTGGAGATCTTCATCCACAACATCGCCGCCATGTACTACGTCGACCAGTTCGGCCTGAGCCTGAAGGCCGCCGGCATGGCTGCCGCAAGCTTTGGCTTGCTGGCGCTGTTTGCCCGCGCACTGGGCGGCTGGCTGTCGGACAAGGCGGCGCGCCGCCGCGGCCTGGATGCGCGTACCACGCTGCTGTTCGCGCTGATCCTGGGCGAAGGCCTGGGGCTGCTGTGGTTCGCCCAGGCTGGCAACGTCGCCATGGCCGTGGTCGCGATGCTGATGTTCGGCCTGTTCACCCACATGGCCTGCGGCGCGACCTACGCGCTGGTGCCTTTTATCGACCGCAAGGCGCTGGGCGGCGTGGCCGGGATCATCGGCGCCGGCGGCAACGTTGGCGCGGTGGCCGCGGGCTTCCTGCTCAAGGGCATGGGCAACGTGCAGCAGACGCTGACGGTGCTCGGCGTGATGGCCACCATCGCCGCACTGTGCGCCATCGCCATCCGTTTCAGCGCCGAGCACAAGGCCCGCGAACAGGCGCTGTACGACAGCGCGCTGGCCAACTGAATGTCGTATCGCCCCACAGCACTGCAAGCACTACAAGCACCACAAGCACCACAAGCAGCAAAGACTGACTACCGGACAAGGAAAGCATCATGAAACTGATCATCGTCGGCCACGGCATGGTAGGTCACAAGTTCCTGGAATCGCTGGCGGAAGCCGGTGCCGAAAACCTGGAAGTGACCGTCCTGTGCGAAGAACCGCGTCCCGCCTACGATCGCGTGCACCTGTCCGAGTTCTTCTCCGGCAAGTCGGCGGAAGACCTGTCGCTGGTGCCGGCGGGCTTCTTCGAGCAGCACAACAATATGCTGCTGCGCCTGAATGCCCGTGCGGTGGAGATCGATCGCGCCGCGCGCACGGTCAAGGTCTCCACCGGCGAGACGCTGTCCTATGACAAGCTGATCCTCGCCACCGGTTCGTACCCGTTCGTGCCGCCGGTGCCGGGCAAGGACCGCAAGGACTGCTTCGTCTATCGCACCATCGAAGACCTGGAAGCGATGCAGGAATGCGGTGCGCGCTCGAAGACCGGCGTGGTCGTCGGCGGCGGGCTGCTCGGCCTGGAATGCGCCAAGGCGCTGCGCGACATGGGCCTGCAGACGCATGTGGTCGAGTTTGCTCCGCGCCTGATGGCGGTGCAGGTCGACGAAGGCGGCGGCCGCATGCTGCGCCAGAAGATCGCCGGCCTGGGCGTGACCGCGCACACCGGCAAGAACACCGTCGAGATCGTCGACGGCGAGGACGGCACGCATCGCATGGTGTTCGCCGACGGCACGCACCTCGACACCGACATGATCGTGTTCTCCGCCGGCATCCGCCCGCGCGACGAACTGGCGCGCGCCAGCGGCCTGGAAGTCGGTGCGCGCGGCGGCATCTCGGTCGACAACAACTGCCGCACCTCGGACCCGGACATCTACGCCATCGGCGAATGCGCGCTGTGGGACGGCAAGATCTACGGCCTGGTGGCCCCGGGCTACGACATGGCCCGCGTGGCCGCGCGCCACCTGCGCGGCGAGGCGGCCGAATTCGGCGGCGCCGACATGAGCACCAAGCTCAAGCTGATGGGCGTCGACGTGGCCAGCCTCGGCGACCCGCACGGCACCGTGCCGGGCACGCGCATCTACCAGTTCAGCGACGACCGCAAGGAGGTCTACAAGAAGCTGGTGGTGTCCGACTGCGGCAAGTACCTGCTGGGCGGCGTCCTGATCGGCGATGCCAGCGAGTACGGCACCCTGCTGCAGATGATGCTGAACAAGATCGAGCTGCCCGAGTCGCCGGAATTCCTGATCCTGCCCGACAGCAGCGGCAAGGCCAGGCCGGCGCTGGGCGCCGACGCCCTGCCCGACACCGCGCAGATCTGCTCCTGCAACAACGTCTCCAAGGGCGAGATCTGCGGCGCCGTGTGCGACGGCGCCGCCAGCATCGGCGCGCTCAAGACCTGCACCAAGGCCGGCACCGCCTGCGGCGGCTGCGTGCCGCTGGTCACGCAGATCATGAAGGCGGAGATGAAGAAGCAAGGGATGGCGGTCAACAACCACATCTGCGAGCACTTCCCGTTCTCGCGCCAGGAGCTCTACCACCTGGTGCGCGTGGGCAAGTTCAAGACCTTCGACGCGCTGCTCGAAGCGCATGGCAGCGGCATGGGCTGCGACATCTGCAAGCCGGCGGTGGGCAGCATCCTGGCTTCGTGCTGGAACGAGTTCGTGCTGAAGGAAGAGCACGCCAGCCTGCAGGATTCCAACGACTACTACCTGGCCAACATCCAGAAGGACGGCACCTACTCGGTGGTGCCGCGCATGCCGGGTGGCGAAGTCACGCCCGAAGGCCTCATCGCCGTCGGCCAGGTTGCCAAGAAGTACGGCCTGTACACCAAGATCACGGGCGGCCAGCGCGTGGATCTTTTTGGTGCGCGCGCCGAGGAACTGCCCTTTATCTGGGAAGAGCTGATCGCCGCGGGCTTCGAATCGGGCCATGCCTACGGCAAGGCGCTGCGCACGGTGAAATCGTGCGTGGGCTCGACCTGGTGCCGCTATGGCGTGGGCGACTCGGTCGGCCTCGCCGTCGAACTGGAGAACCGCTACAAGGGCCTGCGCGCGCCGCACAAGATCAAGTTCGGCGTATCGGGCTGCACGCGCGAATGCGCCGAGGCGCAAGGCAAGGACGTCGGCGTGATCGCCACCGACAAGGGCTGGAACCTGTACGTGTGCGGCAACGGCGGCATGAAGCCGCGCCACGCCGAACTGCTGGCGAGCGACCTCGACCACGACACGCTGGTGCGCTACATCGACCGCTTCCTGATGTTCTACGTGCGCACCGCCGACCGCCTGCAGCGCACCAGCGTCTGGCGCGACAACCTCGAAGGCGGCCTGGATTACCTGAAGGCCGTGGTGCTGGACGACAAGCTCGGCATCGCCGCCGAGCTGGAGACCGAGATGCAGCACGTGGTCGACACCTACGAAGACGAGTGGAAGAAGGCGGTGACCGATCCCGAGACGCGCAAGCGCTTCCGCCATTTCGTCAACAGCGACCGCCGCGACGAGAACCTGGTCTTCATCGAAGAGCGCGGCCAGATCCGCCCGGCCACGCCGGAGGAACGGAAATTGCAGCGTTCGCGGCTGGGCCACATTCCCGTGGTCGCCGTGCCCGCAAAAGCAGCCTGATCGTGCAAGCATTCAAGGAGAACGTGATGAGCCATCCCCACCATCCCGAAACCTGGACCGCGGTCTGCACCGTTCGCGATATCGTGCCCAATACTGGTGTGTGCGCGCTGGTCGACGACAAGCAGATCGCCGTGTTCCGCATCGGCCGCGGCGAAGAGGTCTACGCCATCGACAACTTCGATCCCAACTCGCAGGCAGCGGTGCTGTCGCGCGGGCTGGTTGGCAACCTGGGCGAGCGCCTGGTGGTCGCCTCGCCCATCTACAAGCACCACTTCGACCTGCGCACCGGCGAATGCCTGGAAGCGCCGGAGCAGTCGGTCAACGCCTACGGCGCGCGCGTCTACGACGGCAAGGTGTGGGTTGCCGCCAGCGTGGCCCTGCGCGAGGCCGAGGAAGAACTCGCCGCCTGATCCGCCTTTTATCCACCTTTTTCGTCGCGCCCCCGATGCTCACCACCGCCTTCACGCCCAGCCCCGGAGATGCCGGCATGACGCCGCCCGATTCCACCCAGGCCCGTCCGCGCCTGGTCGTCGTCGGCAACGGCATGGCCGGCATGCGCACCGTCGAGGAGCTGCTCAAGCTCGCCCCGGACCTGTACGACATCACGGTGTTCGGCGCCGAGCCGCACGGCAACTACAACCGCATCCTGCTGTCGCCGGTGCTGGCTGGCGAGAAGACGGTGGCGGACATCATGCTCAACACGCGCGAGTGGTACGAAGAGAACGGCATCGAGCTGCTCGCCGGCGACCCCGTGGTGTCGATCGACCGGCCACGCCGCGTGGTGCGCTCGGCCTCGGGACGCGAGGTGCGCTATGACCGCCTGCTGCTGGCCACCGGCTCCAAGCCGTTCATCATCCCGGTGCCGGGCCACCAGCTCGACGGCGTGATCGCGTTCCGCGACATCCAGGACGTCGAGACCATGCTGCATGCCGCGCGCAATCATCGCCATGCGGTGGTGATCGGCGGCGGCCTGCTCGGACTGGAAGCTGCCAACGGATTGCTGCGCCAGGGCATGGACGTGACCGTGGTGCACCTGGCCGACAGCCTGATGGAACGCCAGCTCGACAAGCCCGCCGCCACGCTGCTCAAGGGCGCGCTGGAACGCAAGGGCCTGCGTTTCCTGCTGGGCGCGCAGACCGCGGAGATCCTCGGTACCGAGCGCGTCACCGGCGTGCGCTTCAAGGACGGCAGCGAAATCCCTGCCGACCTGGTGGTGATGACCGCCGGCGTGCGCCCCAACATCGAACTCGCCGCCGGCGCCGGCCTGCACTGCGAACGCGCCATCGTCGTCGACGACACGCTGCAGACCTACGATCCGCGCATCTATGCCGTCGGCGAGTGCGTCCAGCATCGCCAGGCCACCTTCGGGCTGGTCGCGCCGATCTGGGACCAGGCGCGCGTGTGCGCCGCCCATCTCGCCGGCGCCGGCCATCGCCGCTACGTGCAGCAGGCCACCGCGACTAAACTGAAAGTGACCGGCGTCGACCTGTATTCCGCCGGCGATTTCATCGGTGCGGAAGGCTCCGAAGACCTGGTGCTGCGCGACGCGCGCCGCGGTGTCTACAAGCGCCTGGTGCTGCAGGACGGCTGCCTGGTCGGCGCCGTGCTGTACGGCGACGTGCAGGACGGGCCGTGGTATTTCGACATGATCCAGCGCCGCACGCCGGTTGGTGCGCTGCGCCAGCGCCTGCTGTTCGGCAAGACGCAGTGCGAAGCGCTCGCTGCCTGAGCCTTACCAAAGCCATATAACGCCCCCCGCACGGAGAACGCGTGAACCTGTCCGACATCCCGGTTGTGTCCGCAACCCTGACCACTACCACCGCCACGACCTGCCCGTACTGCGGCGTCGGCTGCGGCGTGCGTGCCACGGTGCGCGCCGACGGCCAGGTCGAGATCGAGGGCGACGCGCAGCATCCGTCCAACCAGGGCCGGCTCTGCGTCAAGGGCTCGGCACTGGGCGAGACCGTGGACCTGGAAGGCCGCCTGCTCCATCCCAAGCTGCGCGATGCCGATGGTCAGCTGCAGCCGGTGTCGTGGGACCGTGCGCTCGATACCGTGGCGCAGGGCTTCAGCGACATCATCCGCCGCCATGGCCCCGACTCGGTGGCGCTCTACGTCTCGGGCCAGCTGCTGACCGAGGACTACTACGTTGCCAACAAGCTGATGAAGGGCTTCATCGGCAGCGCCAATATCGACACCAACTCGCGCCTGTGCATGTCGTCGGCCGTTGCCGGCCACAAGCGAGCATTCGGCGAAGACCTGGTGCCGGGCAGCTATGAAGACCTGGAACTGGCCGACCTGGTGGTGCTGGTGGGTTCCAACACCGCGTGGTGCCACCCGATCCTGTTCCAGCGCCTGTCCAAGGCCAAGGAAGCCCGCCCCGACATGAAGATCGTGGCGATCGACCCGCGCCGCACCGCCACCTGCGAGCTGGCCGACCTGCACCTGGCGGTGCGTCCCGGTACCGACGTCTGGCTGTTCAATGGCCTGCTCAGCTATCTCGCGCGGGAAGGCCATGCCGATGCGGCCTTCGTCGACGCAAGCACTGCGGGACTGGACCTGGCCCTGCAGGCAGCCAATGTCGATTGCGCCGATCCGGCTGCCGTCGCCCGCGCCTGCAAGCTCGGCGTGCAGGACGTGCTGGACTTCTATGCCCTGTTCGCCGGCACGGAAAAGACCGTGACCGCGTTCTCGCAAGGCGTCAACCAGTCTTCCGCCGGCACCGACAAGGTCAACAGCATCATCAACTGCCACCTGCTGACCGGCCGCATCGGCCGGCCCGGCATGGGCCCGTTCTCGCTGACCGGGCAGCCCAACGCCATGGGCGGGCGCGAGGTCGGCGGCCTGGCCAACATGCTGGCCGCGCATATGGAGCTGGCCAATCCGCTGCATCGCGACGTGGTGCAGAGCTTCTGGCAGTCACCGGTGGTGGCGGACCGCACCGGTTTGAAAGCCGTGGAGCTGTTCGAAGCGATCGAAGCCGGCCGCGTCAAGGCGGTCTGGGTCATCGCCACCAACCCGGTGGTCAGCCTGCCCGATGCCGACCAGGTGCGCCGCGCACTCGCCAGGTGCGAACTGGTTGTGGCCACCGACATCATCGAACGCACCGATACCAACGCGGGCGCGCACGTGCTGCTGCCCGCGCTGGGCTGGGGCGAGAAGGACGGCACCGTCACCAACTCGGAACGCCGCATTTCGCGCCAGCGCGCCTTCCTGGCCGCGCCGGGCGAAGCGCGCGCCGACTGGGACATCCTGTGCGACGTGGCACGCCGCATGGGCTTCAATGGCTTCGACTATGCCGGGCCGCACGAGATCTTCGACGAGCACGCGCGCCTGAGTGCCTGGCGCAACGACGACGCGCCGCGCGTTTTCGACATCGGCGGACTGGCGGGACTGGACAAAGCCGAGTACGACAGCCTGGAACCGGTCCAATGGCCGATCCCTGCCAACGGCGCGACCGACTCGCAGCGCCTGTTCGGCGACGGCCGCTATGCCCACGCCGATGGCCTGGCCCACTTCGTCGCCACGCCGACGCGCGCGCCCGCCAATGCGCCGGACGACGATTTCCCGCTGATCCTCAACACCGGCCGCGTGCGTGACCAATGGCACACCATGACGCGCACCGGCAAGTCGGCACGGCTCGCAGACCATCTGCCCGAGCCCTTCGTCGATATGCACCCGCAGGATGCGCTGCTGTGCGGCGTCGGGGAAGGCAAGCTGGCACGGGTCAGCACCCGATGGGGCGCGATGGTGGCGCGGGTGCGCCATGGCGGCGGCATCCCGCGTGGCAGCGTATTTGTACCGATTCACTGGAATGGGCAGTTCAGTTCCGATGCGCGTGTTGGCGCGCTGGTCAATCCGGTGGTGGATCCGGTCTCGGGCGAGCCGGAGTTCAAGCACACGCCGGTGCGGGTGGAGCCGTTCGGTGTCAGCTGGCACGGGTTCGTGCTGAGCCGCGGCGAGCTGCCGGCTGAGGCGCTGACCTACTGGACTCGCGTGCAAGGCCGCCAATTCCAGCGCTACGAATTTGCTGGCCGTGAAGCCGTTTCCGACCGTGCCGCATGGGCGCGTGAATTACTCGGCGTGGCGGATCCGGAAGCGGACTGGCTCGAATACGAGGACCGTACCGCGGGCGTCTACCACGCTGGCTATGTCGTCAATGACCGGCTTGAGGCCTGCGTTTATGTATCGACGCGACCTGAACTGCCGTCGCGTTCCTGGCTGGCCGGCCTGTTCGGCCGTGATCGGCTGGAGGACACGGATCGTATCGGGCTGCTGCTCGGCCAGCCGATGGAGAAAGGTGCTGACGCCGGGCCGACGGTGTGCTCGTGCTTTGGCGTGGGGCGCAATACCATCTGCGATGCTGTGCGGAAGCATGATTTGAAGACGCCGGCTGAGATTACTGCCTGCGTCAAGGCTGGCGGCAACTGCGGGTCTTGTGTGCCTGAGCTTAAGAAGTTGTTGGTGGAGATACGGGTGGTTGAGGCGGTTTGATGGCTTTTGGCTGCGGTTGGTGACATTCTGCGCTTTGTAGCGCCGGTGTCGTTATTTGTGACATGGCAGTATCTCAGGTCACGGGCCTTGGCACGGAACGCGTCGCTGCGCTCGCTTGGCGCTATCGCCGATGAGCCCACAAGCCTGTCCCTCCTCGCTTGTTTGGCCCCTCTCCCGCGAGCGGGAGAGGGGCCAAACTCACCTGGCGTAGCAGGTTCGAACCACCAGCCACATCGAACGGAAATCACCACCGCCCGAACCACCCACACCGATGAATTGATAGCCAGCCGCTCAGGCGACGCGCTTTTTGGTTATTTTTTTGGCGCTCGGCCAAAAAGTGACCCGCCCAGCAGGGCGGAACCAGGCGGTTCAACGGCCGACAGCATGTCATCAACAGCGACCAGCCCAAAAACACCACCCGGCAGCCAATTTCAAAACCAACAAAGCAAAAACCCCTCGCAGCACACGCTGTCGAGGGGTTTTGCACAATAAGAGCCTGGCGATGACCTACTTTCACACGGGAATCCGCACTATCATCGGCGCGGAGTTGTTTCACGGACCTGTTCGGGATGGGAAGGGGTGGTTCCAACTCGCTATGGTCACCAGGCATGAGGGGTTGCGGCGTTGCGCTTGCGTCAACGTCGCGAATAGGGATGTAGTCTTGGTTGTGTGTATCGTGGCACAAGGCGATCGACTCACCAGGTGAAACACACTGGTTATAGGATCAAGCCTTACGGGCAATTAGTACTGGTTAGCTTAACGCATTACTGCGCTTCCACACCCAGCCTATCAACGTCCTGGTCTCGAACGACCCTTCAAGGAGGTCAAGCCTCCAGGGAATCCTCATCTTCAGGCGAGTTTCCCGCTTAGATGCTTTCAGCGGTTATCTCTTCCGTACATAGCTACCCTGCGATGCCTCTGGCGAGACAACAGGTACACCAGCGGTACGTCCACTCCGGTCCTCTCGTACTAGGAGCAGCCCCCGTCAAGATTCCAACGCCCACGGCAGATAGGGACCAAACTGTCTCACGACGTTTTAAACCCAGCTCACGTACCTCTTTAAATGGCGAACAGCCATACCCTTGGGACCGGCTACAGCCCCAGGATGAGATGAGCCGACATCGAGGTGCCAAACACCGCCGTCGATATGAACTCTTGGGCGGTATCAGCCTGTTATCCCCAGAGTACCTTTTATCCGTTGAGCGATGGCCCTTCCATTCAGAACCACCGGATCACTATGTCCTGCTTTCGCACCTGCTCGACTTGTCGGTCTCGCAGTTAAGCACGCTTTTGCCATTGCACTTTAGGTACGATGTCCGACCGTACCAAGCGTACCTTCGAACTCCTCCGTTACACTTTGGGAGGAGACCGCCCCAGTCAAACTGCCTACCATGCACTGTCCCCGACCCGGATTCACGGGCCAAGGTTAGAACCTCAAACAAACCAGGGTGGTATTTCAAGGACGGCTCCACGTGAACTAGCGTCCACGCTTCTAAGCCTCCCACCTATCCTACACAGATCGGTTCAAAGTCCAATGCAAAGCTACAGTAAAGGTTCATGGGGTCTTTCCGTCTAGCCGCGGGGAGATTGCATCATCACAAACACTTCAACTTCGCTGAGTCTCGGGAGGAGACAGTGTGGCCATCGTTACGCCATTCGTGCAGGTCGGAACTTACCCGACAAGGAATTTCGCTACCTTAGGACCGTTATAGTTACGGCCGCCGTTTACCGGGACTTCAATCAAGAGCTTGCACCCCATCATTTAATCTTCCGGCACCGGGCAGGCGTCACACCCTATACGTCCACTTTCGTGTTTGCAGAGTGCTGTGTTTTTATTAAACAGTCGCAGCCACCATTTTATTGCAACCCCTTCACCCTTCTGGCGCAGGCCAGTCAAGCTACCAGGGCGTACCTTATCCCGAAGTTACGGTACCAATTTGCCGAGTTCCTTCTCCCGAGTTCTCTCAAGCGCCTTAGAATACTCATCTCGCCCACCTGTGTCGGTTTGCGGTACGGTCTCGTATGACTGAAGCTTAGAGGCTTTTCTTGGAACCACTTCCAATTGCTTCGCAGCTCTAGGCCGCTCGCCCCACATCCTTGAATCCCGCGCCCGGATTTGCCTGAGCGCCTTCTCCAATGCAGGGACCGGGACTTCCAACACCCGGACAACCTTCCGCGATCCGTCCCCCCATCGCATCATACGACGGTGCAGGAATATTAACCTGCTTCCCATCAGCTACGCATCTCTGCCTCGCCTTAGGGGCCGACTCACCCTACGCCGATGAACGTTGCGTAGGAAACCTTGGGCTTACGGCGAGGGGGCCTTTCACCCCCTTTATCGCTACTCATGTCAGCATTCGCACTTCTGATACCTCCAGCATCCTTTACAAGACACCTTCACAGGCTTACAGAACGCTCTCCTACCACGCGTGCGCTCCTTTAAATCCACTAGCATGCACACCACAACGATCATTGTTGGTGTGCTTTGTCGATGCTGCGCATCGACAAGCTTGGTGCACTTAAAGGAACGCACGCGTCCGCAGCTTCGGTATATAGCTTAGCCCCGTTACATCTTCCGCGCAGGACGACTCGATCAGTGAGCTATTACGCTTTCTTTAAAGGGTGGCTGCTTCTAAGCCAACCTCCTGACTGTTTTAGCCTTCCCACTTCGTTTCCCACTTAGCTATATTTGGGGACCTTAGCTGGCGGTCTGGGTTGTTTCCCTCTTGACACCGGACGTTAGCACCCGATGTCTGTCTCCCGTGATTGCACTCTTCGGTATTCGGAGTTTGCTATGGCGGGGTAATCAGCAATAGACCCCCCAACCATGACAGTGCTCTACCCCCGAAGGTGAGACACGAGGCACTACCTAAATAGTTTTCGGAGAGAACCAGCTATTTCCAGATTTGTTTAGCCTTTCACCCCTATCCACAGCTCATCCCCTAACTTTTCAACGTTAGTGGGTTCGGTCCTCCAGTACGTGTTACCGCACCTTCAACCTGGCCATGGATAGATCATCTGGTTTCGGGTCTACACCCAGCGACTCAACGCCCTGTTCGGACTCGCTTTCGCTACGCCTGCCCTAATCGGTTAAGCTTGCCACTGAATGTAAGTCGCTGACCCATTATACAAAAGGTACGCCGTCACCCCCGAAGAGGCTCCGACTGTTTGTATGCATGCGGTTTCAGGATCTATTTCACTCCCCTCCCGGGGTTCTTTTCGCCTTTCCCTCACGGTACTGGTTCACTATCGGTCGATCACGAGTATTTAGCCTTGGAGGATGGTCCCCCCATCTTCAGACAGGATTTCACGTGTCCCGCCCTACTTGTCGTACACCTAGTTCCACAACGCTGTTTTCGCATACAGGGCTATCACCTGCTACGGCCGGGCTTTCCATCCCGTTCTGCTAACAACACTGCTAAAGAGTACAAGGCTGTTCCCATTTCGTTCGCCACTACTCTGGGAATCTCGGTTGATTTCTGTTCCTGCAGCTACTTAGATGTTTCAGTTCGCCGCGTTCGCTTCCCACACCTATGGATTCAGTGTGGGATGACCCATTCGGGCCGGGTTTCCCCATTCGGACATCTCCGGATCAAAGCTCGTTTGCCAGCTCCCCGAAGCTTTTCGCAGGCTACCGCGTCCTTCATCGCCTGTGATCGCCAAGGCATCCACCACATGCACTTGTTCGCTTGACCCTATAACGAGTGTGTCTCGATTGCTCGAAACGTCGCTACAGGTTGAGTTCTCGCATTTGTGCCGTATTCCAAGTCATCTTTCGATCACTTAAATACATTTTGGTTGATACAATCACAACCCGGTATCGCGTTTTGTGCTACAGCGTCTCATCAACGCTCGCGCGACACCTTTACTACATCCCATATTGTTAAAGAACAGCCGACTTTCGTCGCTTGGCAATGCCAAATGCAAACGCTCAATCCTTAAGCGCTTGCATTTGACCACCAATCCAAGGTAACCAGGCCCATCGAAGCGATGGTGGAGGATGACGGGATCGAACCGACGACCCCCTGCTTGCAAAGCAGGTGCTCTCCCAGCTGAGCTAATCCCCCTTCGGATAACTTGGTGGGTCTGGTAGGACTTGAACCTACGACCCCCGCCTTATCAAGACGGTGCTCTAACCACCTGAGCTACAGACCCTTGGCTGTAACAGCAAACAAACCGATAAGTGTGAACGCTAGGCTTGAGACGCAAGCCTCTGGAAAGGAGGTGATCCAGCCGCACCTTCCGATACGGCTACCTTGTTACGACTTCACCCCAGTCATGAACCCTGCCGTGGTAATCGCCCTCCTTGCGGTTAGGCTAACTACTTCTGGCAAAACCCACTCCCATGGTGTGACGGGCGGTGTGTACAAGACCCGGGAACGTATTCACCGCGGCATGCTGATCCGCGATTACTAGCGATTCCAGCTTCACGTAGTCGAGTTGCAGACTACGATCCGGACTACGATGCGTTTTCTGGGATTAGCTCCCCCTCGCGGGTTGGCAACCCTCTGTACGCACCATTGTATGACGTGTGAAGCCCTACCCATAAGGGCCATGAGGACTTGACGTCATCCCCACCTTCCTCCGGTTTGTCACCGGCAGTCTCTCTAGAGTGCTCTTGCGTAGCAACTAGAGACAAGGGTTGCGCTCGTTGCGGGACTTAACCCAACATCTCACGACACGAGCTGACGACAGCCATGCAGCACCTGTGTCCACTTTCCCTTTCGGGCACCTGATGCATCTCTGCTTCGTTAGTGGCATGTCAAGGGTAGGTAAGGTTTTTCGCGTTGCATCGAATTAATCCACATCATCCACCGCTTGTGCGGGTCCCCGTCAATTCCTTTGAGTTTTAATCTTGCGACCGTACTCCCCAGGCGGTCAACTTCACGCGTTAGCTACGTTACTGAAGAAATGAATCCCCAACAACTAGTTGACATCGTTTAGGGCGTGGACTACCAGGGTATCTAATCCTGTTTGCTCCCCACGCTTTCGTGCATGAGCGTCAGTCACGTCCCAGGGGGCTGCCTTCGCCATCGGTATTCCTCCACATCTCTACGCATTTCACTGCTACACGTGGAATTCTACCCCCCTCTGACATACTCTAGCCTGACAGTCACAAGCGCCATTCCCAAGTTGAGCTCGGGGATTTCACGCCTGTCTTATCAAACCGCCTGCGCACGCTTTACGCCCAGTAATTCCGATTAACGCTCGCACCCTACGTATTACCGCGGCTGCTGGCACGTAGTTAGCCGGTGCTTATTCTTCCGGTACCGTCATCCACGCCAGGTATTAACCAGCGCGTTTTCTTTCCGGACAAAAGTGCTTTACAACCCGAAGGCCTTCTTCACACACGCGGCATTGCTGGATCAGGGTTGCCCCCATTGTCCAAAATTCCCCACTGCTGCCTCCCGTAGGAGTCTGGGCCGTGTCTCAGTCCCAGTGTGGCTGATCGTCCTCTCAGACCAGCTACTGATCGTCGCCTTGGTAGGCTCTTACCCCACCAACTAGCTAATCAGACATCGGCCGCTCCTGTCGCGCGAGGCCGTTACCGGTCCCCCGCTTTCACCCTCAGGTCGTATGCGGTATTAGCTAATCTTTCGACTAGTTATCCCCCACGACAGGGCACGTTCCGATGTATTACTCACCCGTTCGCCACTCGCCACCAGGCCGAAGCCCGTGCTGCCGTTCGACTTGCATGTGTAAGGCATGCCGCCAGCGTTCAATCTGAGCCAGGATCAAACTCTTCAGTTCAATCTCTGTGTGGACCCGAAGGTCCTCGCTCTTTCGAGCGGTCGCTCACTCTCAGAAAACTGACTGACCAGATCCGAAGACCCAGTCACGTTTTGCTGTGCGAGCACTGTATAACTTGTGAAGCCACACTGTCCGAAGACAGCGGCGTCCGCTACCCAGCGCCCACACTTATCGGTTGTTTGTTTGTTAAAGAACTTCGCTCACCGGCTTTGCCGTTCAGCGCGCTGCGTTGTCTGCAGCAGAGAAGCGAGATTATGCAGAGCTTTCTTCGTTTCGTCAACCGTTTCAGCAATCTTTTTTTGCTGCAGCCAGCGCGCCAACTTCGCCGCGCCAACCCACCGGTCGACCCCGCAACCCTTGCCAGTGCTGCCTTGCAGCGCCGCGTTGTGTTGCGAGGGGGCGAATATTAAGGGACCCGAAGGTGCTTGGCAAGGGGTTTCTGAAAACTTCTTCGTGCCGCCATCGCGGGACACTTAAAATCGGCTGATGCCGGATATCCCCACTTACCTGCCGTCGCGCATGCCTGCGGACGGCAAACACTTTGCAGACGCTCTGGCGCTCGCCACGGCGCTGTCGCGCCCCATCGTCTTTGTCGACCTGGAAACCACCGGTGCCGATGCCCAGCGTGACCGGATCACCGAGATCGGCGTCGTCGAGGTCGGCCCGGACGGGATTACTGAATGGGACACGTTGCTGGACCCCGGCATAGGGATCCCACCGTTCATCCAGCGCATGACCGGCATCTCCGACGAGATGGTGCGCGGCCAGCCCACGTTCGAGTCACTCGCCGAGCCACTTGCCGAACGCCTGCAGGGCCGTCTTTTCGTGGCCCATAACGCCCGCTTCGATTATGGCTTCCTGAAGAACGCCTTCCGGCGCGCCGGCGTCACGTTCCGTGCGGATGTGCTGTGCACGGTACGCCTTTCGCGCTCGCTGTACCCGTCCGTGGAACGCCATGGCCTCGATGCGCTGATCGCCCGTTTTGGCCTGAAGCCCAAGGGCCGGCACCGCGCCCTGGCCGATGCCGAGCTGCTATGGCAATTCTGGCAAAAGATCCACCACACCTATTCGGTCGAACTGGTCGAGGCTGCGGTGCGTTCCCTGGTTCGCCGCGCCAGCTTGCCGGCCGGCCTTGACGAGACCGCACTGGAAGACGTACCTGCCACCCCCGGTGTCTATATCTTCTATGGCGACGACGACGTCCCGCTATACGTAGGCAAGAGCGTGCACCTGCGCCAGCGCATCGGCGCCCATTTCTCGGGTGACTACCGCTATGGCAAGGATATGCGGCTGGCGCGGCTGGTGCGCCGGGTCGAGTGGCGCGAGACCGGCGGCGAGACCGGCGCGCTGCTGCTCGAGGCCAGGCTGGTCAAGGTGATGCAGCCTGTCCACAACCAGCTGCTGCGCAGCAATGCGCGGCTCTACGCATGGGAGCTGCCGCCGCAATTGCCGGTGCCGCGCCTGCGCACCAGCCGCGACACTGATTTCTGCCGGCATCGCGACCTGTTCGGCGCCTTTGGCAGCCGCGGTGCGGCCGAGGCGCGCTTGCGTGCGCTGGCCGAGGAACACGGGTTGTGCATGGCCACGCTGTCACTGGAAAAGACCACGAGGCGGGGCAACCCCTGCTTCGCGCGGCAGGTCCACCGCTGCGCCGGCGCCTGCGTCGGTGCGGAGCCGTCCGCCGCGCACCGCGCCCGCCTGGCCACCGCACTGGCGCCGCTGGCACTGGTGCCGTGGCCTTTTGACGGCCCGGTGGCATGGCGCGAGGAACATGCCGGACGCGCGTGGTGGCATGTCGCCAGCGACTGGTGCTATCTGGGTTGCTCGGCCACGCTCGACGAGGCCCGCGCGCTGGCCGCTGCCCCGGCGCACTTCGATCTGGACACCTACCATATCCTGGCCCCGCGCATGGCACAGTGGATGCCGGAAACGGTCCCGCTGCCGGTAGCGAGTCTGTTCGAACTGACCCCGCCGGCCATGCCGCAGGATGCAGTGCGGCCGGTGCGTGCCGCACCGGGGACCGCCCCACGCAGGCCAACCCGCGTGGCCGGCCAGCAAGCCCTGGATCTGTTCGCCGACTGAACCGCGGCGCCGGCTGCCCGCTGTGTGTGCTGGCGCGCAGTCCGTGCTTGTGGGCAAGCGCGCCCTTCCGTTAGTCTCGACGGACCGCCCTTGCCGCCGGGCGCGCCGATGCGGAGTGTCCATGCCTGCCAAACTGTTCCGTCCTGCCGAAACGGCCCGCGGCGCCGCGCGAATGCGCGCGTGCCTGGCCATCCTCTGGGCCGGGGCCTTCACCGGCGCGTGTGCCATCCTGGGCGGCAACGCCATGCAGGACATCTTCGACTCCTGGAAGAACGTCTCTGTCGACGAGGCCAAGCGCCAGTGGGGACCGCCACATGCGGTTCAGGCGATGCCGTCCGGCACCGCCTATGTCTGGAACGAGACCATCCCGGCAGCCCGCGCGCCAGGCAGCGGTCCCCGCGATGCCGGCATGGAACGCACGCCGACGCCGGGCCATTGCCAGCGCAAGCTGATCGCGGGCCCGGATGGCATTGTCATCGGCGGCGAATGGAGCGGCGATGCCTGCTGCATCAGCACGCTGATCGGCCACTGTGCCGCACTGAAATACCGCGGACGCGGCTGACTGGCGGCACGGCGCCTTGAGGCACGGCGTGAGCAGCGGGATCGAGTCCGCCATCATCTGAACCCGTCTCGTCGCAGAGCGGGCAGCACCGCTCAGGCCGCCGGCCAGGCGCCGGTGGCAGCCAGCACCGGCGAGTATTCGCGCAACTGCCAGCGCATCGGCAGCACCGACGGGCGCCGCGCCAACCGCTCGACATGCAGCCGTACCAGCCGCTCCGCCCCGGCGAATGCCGCCAGCTCGGCGCCGTCCCAGATCACTTCGGCATGCCCGCCGACATGGAGCAGCGCGCCTTCGGCAAAATCGGGCACCACCAGGCCGGCGCGCGGGTTCTCCAGCAGGTTGCCGACGGTATTGAAGAAGTTGTTGCCATTGAAATCCGGGAACGTGAGCGTGCCATCGTCGTCCACGCGGACAAAGCCCGGCTTGCCGCCGCGGTGCGATACATCGACGCCGCCGGTATGCTCGCCCTCCTCCGGCGACGCAGCATGGCTGGTGGCAATGAACAGCGTATCGGCCGCGCGCAGCCATGCTGCCGCATCGTCGTCCAGCGCCGTGCCGTGCCAGGCCGGCATGGGCGTTCCCGGCAGGGCCGCGGTGGCTTCGCGCAGCTGGATATAGCGCGGGCAGTTGCCGAAGCTCTGCTCGACTTCGACCGTGAACCCGCGCTGGTCGCGCGCGACGATGATGCCGTTCATCCGGTTGCGCCGGCGCGTGGCGAGCTCGATGCCAAGCAACCCGACGCGCGTACCGTGCTCCAGTGCCTGTTCCAGCGGATCGCCAGGCAGCGGCAAGGCGTCGATGCGCAAGGTCGTGGCCGCGGGGCTGCAAGCAAACCCGGGCGCGCCGGCAAGCACCGATGCCCACGGCAAGCCGCCGGCATCGACCGCGCCGACCAGCAGGAATGGCAGTTGGGCAAAGAAGTCGCGATGCTGCTGGGGCATTTCGCCGCGGATCACGCGCGCGCCGGCCGCCGCCATGCGCTCGCGCTTGCCGGCGCGCTGCTGCGCGGCCAGTTCCCCGGTGTGGAAAGGCAGGCCGGCATGCGGCCAGGCTGGCAGTTCCATGATGGACTCCTTGGCTGATGCAGCCGGCGCTTACGCGCGGCGGCTTCGGGTTGTCCGGCCTCAGGCAGCCCGGCCGGCGCGGGATGCGATCATCGGCACGAAGCCGGGCAATGCCTCGATGCGGCGCAGCCACGCGTTCAGTGCGGGATATGGCGCCAATGGCACGTTGCCTTCTTCGGCGCGGGCAATGTAGCTGTAGGCGGCGACGTCGGCGAGCGTGGCATGGCTGGCGGCCAGGAACGGCTGCTCGGCCAGCAGGGGTTCCATCAGCACGAACAGGCGCTGCGCGCGGGCGATGGCGTCATCCAGCGGCACCGGCCGCCCGAACAGCACGCCCAGGCGGGCCGCAGCCGGACCAAACGCGATTTCGCCAGCGGCCACAGACAGCCAGCGCTGCACGCGCGCGGCGCCGACCGGGTCGCGCGGCAGCCAGCGGCCATCGTCATAGCGCGTGGCCAGGTAGACCAGGATCGCGTTGGAATCGCCAAGCACGACGCCGTTGTCGTCCAGCACCGGCACCTGTCCGAAGGGGTTGAGCCGCAGGAACGGCTCGCGATGCTGTTCGCCGCCGCGCAGGTCGACATCGACCAGCCGGTACGGCAGTCCGAGCAGCGACAGGAACAACTCGGCGCGATGGGCGTGGCCCGACAGCGGCGAGCGGTAAAGGACGAGCGGAACCCTGGGCTCAGCGGAATGGTTGGCGGCTTGCATGACACGCTCCTCGGCGGGTTGGGATAGCGGGATTCTGGACGCGGAAGGAGATGCAATAAATGGGGCGTTTGATATTTGACTACTCCGGAAATCGGAGTAATGTGTGGCGCCATGGACAAGCTCCGAGCCATGCAGACCTTCGTGCGGATCGTCGACGCGGGCAGCCTGACGGCCGCCGCGGCGACGCTGCACACCTCCCTGCCCGCGGTGGTGCGCACGCTGGCCGCGCTCGAATCCGAGCTGCAGGTGCGGCTGCTCAACCGCACCACGCGGCGGCTGTCGCTGACCGGCGAGGGGCGCAGCTACCTGGACAGCTGCCGGCGCATCCTAGCCACCATCGATGAGGTCGAGGCCGGCCTGACTGCCAGCCATGTCGAGCCCAGCGGCCAGCTCACGCTGACCGCGCCGGTGCTGTTCGGGCAGATGTATATCGCGCCGGCGGTCACGCGCTTCGTGCAGCGCTATCCGCGCGTGCGCTGCCGCATGGAATTCACCGACCGCGTGGTGAACCTGCTGGAAGAAGAACTCGACGTGGGCATACGCATCGGCCCGCTGGCGGACTCGACGCTGGTGGCGCAGCCGCTCGGCCATATCCGGCGCGTGGTGGTAGCCACCCCCGCCTGCCTGCGCAAGCATGGCACGCCGCGCCACCCCGACGACCTCGCGCGCGCCAATTGCGTGCGCTTCACCGGCAATGCCGCGCACTGGTGGACATTCCAGGAAAACGGCAAGCCGTTCCAGGTGCAGGTGACGGGCAACCTCGAGTTCAACCAGACCGCGCCGGCCGTTGCCGCTTGCGCGGAAGGCGCCGGCTTCGGCAATTTCCTTTCGTACCAGGTGGCGCAACTGGTGCAGGCACGCAAGCTGCGCATTGTGCTGGAGACGTTCGAGCAGCCAGCCTGGCCGCTGTCCTTGATCTATCCGCATGCGCGCTTGCTGCCGGCGCGCACGCGCGCCTTTATCGACTGGATGCGCGACGACCTCGGTCCGCGCTTCCGCTGAGACAGCGTTAGACGAGCATGCGTGCCGTGCGCGCATGCGTGGCCACCCACCCGTTCGCCGCGACCAGCCACCCGACAAAAGCCTTGACGCAGCGCGGCGCGCACCGGTATTTTGCAAAAGCGAATCCGAATTCGAATACGGAAAATCCCTATGCCAGCGACGTCGTCCGGCCTTTCGGCCACATCTTCCTTCCCCCGTATCGATACGCCCTCGATCCTGCAGCCGCCGCGGCAGCGGCGCGCGCGCGAAACCGAGCAGGCCCTGCTCGGCGCAGGCCGAGAACTGCTGGCGAAGCGCGATTTCGCCGCAGTTTCGGTGGCCCAGATCGCCGCTGCGTGCCAGGTGTCGGTGGGCGCTTTCTATGGCCGCTTCCGCGACAAGATGGCTTATTTCGAGGCGTTGCGCGCGCTGGTGATGGAGGAAACCTCGGCATCGATCGACCGCTACCTCGCGCAGGAGCGCTGGGAAGACGTGCCGACCTCCGTGCTGCTCGACAAGGCCGCGCGCTTCATGGTGCTGGGCACGCTGGCCAATCGCGGCGTGATGCGCGCATCGCTGCGGCATGCCTCGACGAAGCCGGAAGAGTGGCAGCCCCACCGCCAGAATGGCGAAGCGATCGTCGAGCGGATGGTGCAGTTGCTGGTACCACGGCTGTCGCTGCCCGCCGATATCGCCGAACTGCGTGTGCGCTTTGCCATGCAGGCGGTCTTCAGCGTGCTGGTCAATGCCCTGCTGAACGATTCCGGGCCGCTGCATCTCGACGATGAACGGATGATCCCCGAACTGAGCCGCATGATGGCGGGGTACCTCGGCGTCACTGACAACGCCCAGGCCTGAACTGGCACGGTAATGCAGCGCGCCCATGGCTGCTATGAATTCCGTAGTGCTTGCTTGGCGGCGGCGCACGGTCTCTCTAGAATGCGTCCACGCTGACTGCATCGACGTACACTGAGACCGCACATGGCCACGCTTTTCCTCGTCCGTCACGGACAAGCCTCGTTTGGCGCCGCCAACTACGATTGCCTGTCGGAGACAGGCCGCCAGCAGGCGCGCTGGCTGGGCGAATACTTCAGCGAGCGCGGCTTGCGCTTCACACACGTGGCCGCGGGCAACCTGGTGCGGCAGCAGGACACCGCGCGCGAGATCCTGGCCGCGATGGGCCAGCCGCAAGCGGAAATTGCCACGCATCCGGGCCTGAATGAATATGACGGCGAGGCGCTGTACCGCTGCCACACCGGCGGCGCCGACCACCGCGCCCACCAGAACGGCGACTACAACGACTACTGGCGCACGTTCCGCGCCGCGTACCATGCCTGGACCCAGGATGGCCTGGCCGACATGACGGAAAGCTGGACCGATTTCGGCGCGCGCATTGCCGGCGCGCTGACGCAAGCCTGCGAAGGCGCCACGCGTGAAGACGCCATCCTCGTGGTCAGTTCCGGCGGCGCCATCGGCCGCGCCACCGCCGACCTGCTCGGCGCGCCCGCAGCCACTGCCATCGAAATGAACCTGCAGTTCCGCAATACCGCGTTCTGCGAAATCATCGTCGGCCGCGGCGTGCAGCGCTTGCTGAGCTTCAACAATATCCCGCACCTCGATCGGCCGGAACGCCGCGGCGCGCTGACCTTTGCCTGAATGCCGATACACAGGCGCCACGCGCAACAACGACAAACCCGCCTGAAGGCGCAATGCTGTTCAGTTAACCACAGTCGTTCCCGCGAAGGCGGGAATGACGGTGGGGCTTGATACCTGAACTGAACGGCATTACGCCTGACAGCGGGTTTTCTCTTTGGCGTGGAACGCTCCGGCAACTGGCGCGAGCACTTTGACATGCCCGCGCCGCCGGTCCTTCTCCCTTTACTACCTTTTTCTACCTTTTACTGCTGCATTCCTTCGCCGGGCGCCGACGCAGGCGCCAACGCCTTACAGGCGTTCGACGATAGTGACGTTGGCCAGCCCGCCGCCTTCGCACATGGTCTGCAGGCCGTAGCGCTTGCCGTGCGTATGCAGCGCATGCACCAGCGTCGTCATCAGCTTGGCGCCCGAGCCGCCCAGCGGATGGCCCAGCGCGATCGCGCCGCCATGCACGTTGAGGCGTTCCGGATCGGCGCCGGTTGCCTGCAGCCAGGCCAGCGGCACGGGTGCAAAGGCTTCGTTGACTTCGAACAGGTCGATGTCGCTGATGCTCAGACCGGCCTTCTTCAGCGCGTGCATGGTTGCCGGCAGCGGCGCCTCGAGCATCACCACCGGGTCGTGGCCGATCACGGTCATATGGTGCACGCGCGCCAGCGGCTTGACGCCGAGCTTCTTCAGGCCAGCCTCGTTGACCACCAGCAGGCCGGCGGCGCCGTCGCAGATCTGGCTCGACGAGGCAGCGGTCACGCGGCCGCCTTCGGCGATCAGCTTGACCGAGCCGATGCTTTCCATCGATGCGTCATAGCGGATGCCCTCGTCGGAGGTATGCATTTCGCCATTGGCGCCGTCCGCGGTGCGCACCTCGACCGGGACGATCTCGGCGTTGAAGCGGCCCGCCTTGGTCGCTGCCGCTGCGCGCTGGTGGCTGAGCAGCGCGTAGGCATCGAGCTGCTCGCGCGACAGGTTGTACTTGCGCGCGATCATCTCCGCGCCGGTGAACTGGCTGAACTGCACGCCGGGGTAGCGCGCCTCGATGCCCGGGCTCTTGGGCACGCCGAAGCCGTTCTTGGCCGGCAACTGCGACGACAGGCCCATCGGCACGCGCGTCATGCTTTCCACGCCGGCCGCGATCACGATATCCATCGCGCCCGACATCACCGCCTGCGCGGCGAAGTGCAGCGCCTGCTGCGACGAGCCGCACTGGCGGTCGACCGACGTGCCCGGCACGCTTTCCGGCAGCCGCGAAGCGAGGATGGCGTTGCGCGCCACGTTGCCGGCCTGCTCGCCGACCTGGCTGACGCAGCCCATGATGACGTCTTCGACCAGCGCGGGATCGGCGCCGGTGCGCTCGACCAGCGCATCGAGCACCTGCGCGGCAAGGTCGGCCGGATGCCAGCCCGACAGCTTGCCGCCCTTGCGCCCGCCGGCGGTCCGTGCCGCGGCGACGATATATGCCTCTGCCATGTGATCTCCTTGTTCGGTGCCAGCCGCCCCGCGGCCGGCCGGTGCTTGATGCGGGGTGCCGGCGGCTGCCGGCAGGTTGGACCGTATTGTTGTCCCGGGCCGGCCGGCCAGCGTCGTCGGAAGCGACGAAGTTAGCCTGCCGCCCTGGGCGTCTAGGCGCGCGGCGCGAGCACCGCGAAGATCGCGGTGGCGCGCAGCAGGCAGCGCTCGCCGCTGACCAGCCGGCAGCTGCCGTAGCGCAGCCGCGAGCCGAGCTTGTCGAACTCCACGCGTGCCTCGACCCAGTCGCCCAGGCGCGCGGAGTCCAGGAAGTCCAGGCTCAGGTTGGCGGTGACCGCGCTCTTCTCGCGCCCGGTCTCCAGCGACATCATCATGCCGATGGCGGTATCGGCCAGCGTCGCCAGCATGCCGCCGTGCGGGATGCCGAGGTTGTTGAGATGGCTCTCGTCGATGCGCACCGCCAGCGTGCGCCGTTCGCGGTTCAGGTAGAGCTGGCCGAAGTTGGCCATGTAGCCGCCCAGTTGCCGCAGCGGCACGAAGCCTGGCGGGATGGTGCTGTCGGCCGCCTGCGGCATTGCCGCCTCGATTCCGGCTTCGGCCATGGCGTCAGCCAAAGTAGCGCGAAGCCGAGCCAAGGTGCTCGCGGCATTCGCGGACCATGCGCGCGAGCAGTTCCTCGCAGCTCGGCACGTCGTCGATCAGGCCCACGCACTGGCCGGCGCTGATGATGCCGCCATCGGTCTCGCCCGCCTTCAGCGCAGCCTTGCCGCGCACGCCGGCGACCAGGTGCTTGACGTCTTCGAACTGCGCGCCGCCGGGGCGGCGCTCGATGCTCACGACTTCGTCCGACACGGCGTTCTTCAGCACGCGCGCGGTGTTGTGCAGCGTGCGGAAGATCAGGTTGGTGTCGCGCTCGCTGGCCTGCACCAGCGCCTGCTTGACGTTGTCGTGGATCGGCGCTTCCTGGGTGGCGCAGAAGCGCGTGCCCATGTTCACGCCCTCGGCGCCCAGCACCAGCGCGGCGGCCATGCCGCGGCCGTCGGCGATGCCGCCCGAGGCGATCACCGGCACCGACAGCCTGCGTGCCGCCAGCGGGATCAGCACCATGCCGGGGACATCGTCCTCGCCCGGGTGGCCGGCGCACTCGAAGCCGTCGATCGACACCGCGTCGACGCCCAGGCGCTCGGCCGACAGCGCATGGCGGATCGCCACGCACTTGTGGATCACCTTCAGGCCGGCGGCCTTGGCGCGCGCGATGTGTTCCTTGGGGTTGTTGCCGGCGGTCTCCAGCACCTTGACGCCGTTCTCGATGATGACGTCGAGGTAGCGCGCGTACGGCGGCGGGTTGATGGACGGCAGCAGCGTCAGGTTCACGCCGAATGGCTTGTCGGTCATATCGCGGCAGCGGCGGATTTCTTCGCCCAGCGCCTCGGGGGTCGGCTGCGTCAGCGCGGTGAGGATGCCCAGCCCGCCGGCGTTGGAGACGGCCGACGCCATTTCCGCGTAGCCCACCCATTGCATGCCGCCCTGGATGATCGGGTAGCGGATGCCAAGCAGTTCGGTGATTCGAGTCTTCATGATTGTCCTTTGTGCTGTCAGCCAGCGGGCCTTGACGGCGGTCGGGCCAGTCTAAGGCGTGGGCCCGCGGCATGCTTCGTCGGAAGCGACGATTGCGGGCGGCGCATTCTGCACTAGTGTTGGCTGTCCCCGCGCCGTTCCGGGCCCTTGCCGCCCTCCGGCCCGCAGCACCCCGCCCCCTTTTCCTCAGCAGGAGTCGCCATGACGCAAGCCACGCCTTCGTTCGAAACCCTGCGCTACGCCGTCGAAGACGGTGTCGCCACCATCACGCTGCATCGCCCGGACCAGCTCAACGCCTTTACCGCGCAGATGATGCAGGACCTGATCGCCGCCTTCGACGCCACCGATGCCGACGACAACGTCCGCGCGGTGATCGTCACCGGCGCGGGCCGCGCCTTCTGCGCCGGCGCCGACCTGTCCGGCGGCGGCTCGACCTTCGATTTCGAGAAGCGCTATGGCGCCAGCCCCGACACCGCGCACCGCGACGGCGGCGGCCGCGTGTCGCTGCGCATCTTCCGCAGCCTCAAGCCGGTGATTGCCGCGGTCAACGGCGCCGCCGTGGGCGTGGGCGTGACCATGCAGTTGCCGATGGATATCCGGCTGGCCTCGACCGACGCCAGGTTCGGCTTCGTGTTCGCGCGCCGCGGCATCACGCCGGAGGCCGCCTCGTCGTGGTTCCTGTCGCGCGTGGTCGGCGTTTCGACGGCGCTGGAATGGTGCTACACCGGCCGGGTGTTCTCGGCACAGGAGGCGCACGAGCGCGGGCTGGTGCGCTCGCTGCACGCGCCCGAGGACCTGCTGCCTGCGGCACAGGCGATCGCGCGCGAGATCGCCGACAACGCCGCGCCGGTGTCGGTGGCGATCTCGCGCCAGCTGATCTGGCGCATGGCCGGCGCCAGCCACCCCATGGAGGCGCACAAGCTCGACAGCCGGGCGATCCAGTCGCGCGGGCGCTCCGCCGACGTCAAGGAAGGCGTCAGCGCGTTCCTGGAAAAGCGCCCGGCCGCGTTCCCCGACACCGTCTCGCACGACCTGCCGGACTTCTTCGACTGGCGCGGCGAGCCGCCGTTCGCCTGAAGCCAGCGCCCACAGTCCTACCGGAGTCAGCATGAAAGTCAGTCAAGCCGTCGCCAGCCGCAAGTCCGTCCGCGGCTTCCTGGACAAGCCCGTGCCAGCCGACACCATCCGCCGCGTGCTCGATGCCGCGGCGCGCGCGCCGTCGGGCGGCAACCTGCAGCCCTGGCACATCCACGTGATCGGCGGCGAGGCGCTGGAGCGCCTGCGCGGCATCATGCGCGAGCGCATCGCGCACGCGCCCAAGGGCGAAGACCGCGAATACCACGTCTACCCGCCCGAGCTGGTTGCGCCCTACCGCGACCGCCGCTTCGAGGTGGGCGAGTCGCTCTACCACTACCTCGGCATCCCGCGCGAAGACAAGGCCCGGCGGCTGGCGCAGTTCGCCAGCAACTTCACCTTCTTCGGCGCGCCGCTGGCGCTGTTCTGCACCGTGGACCGGCGCATGGGCCCGCCGCAGTGGTCGGACCTCGGCATGTACCTGCAGACCGTGATGCTGCTGCTGCGCGAGGAAGGGCTCGACAGCTGCGCGCAGGAATGCTGGGCGATGTATCCGGAGACCATCGGCAGCTTCCTGCAGCTGCCGGCCGAGCGCATGCTGTTCACCGGCATGGCGATCGGCTACGAGGATCCCGAGGCGCCGGCCAACCAGTTGCGCGCAGCGCGCGCGCCGCTGACGGAGTTCGCCGAATTCATCGGCGTCTGAGTCGGCGTTTGAGTCGGTATCGAGCCCGACCGCCGCACGCAGCTATCGCTCGCGGCGGCCGGCTCACAGCAGGCCCAGCTGCCGCGCGATCGCCACCGCCTGGGTGCGGTTGCTGGCGTGCAGCTTGGCGCTGATATTGCGCAGGTGCGTGCGCACCGTGGTCTCGGACACGAACAGGCGCTCGGCCATGGCGACGTTGGAGAAGCCTTCGGCCAGCAACTGCAGCACCTTCTGCTCCTTGGGCGTCAGCGGCTCCACCAGCGCCGGCGGTGCGGGCCGGCCGGCCGTGCCGCCAGGCGCTGCGCCGGCTTGCTTGCCGCATGCCTGCAGCAGCTTTTCCACGTAGGCGGATGGCAGGCTGGCGCCCTGGCGCGCGCAGGCGTCGGCCACCAGCCGGCGCACGTCGTCGCCTTCGTCGGCAAAAATCCGCACGAAGCCCTCCGCCGCGCCGAAGCGCAATGCCTCGCCCATCACCACCAGCGCATGCGCGCCGTCGCCGCTGCGCTGGCACGCCTGCGCCAGCAGGATGCGCAGCTTGAGCGCGCGGCGCATCAGCTGGTTGCTGGTGGCGGCCGCCAGCTCTCGCTCGATCGCGTCGCGCACCTGCGCGCCGGGACGGGCATGCACGTCCAGCCGCAGCCTGCCGACAAATATGTCCTCGACGTCGCTGGCAAACGAGCTGACGCCCGGGCGCGTGCGCCACAGCGCGGGATCGGCGGCGCGCTCGATCGCCTCTTGCGCGGCGTGCACATTGCCCTGGCGCAGCGCCAGCCGCGCGCGCTCCAGCATTGCCGCCATCACCAGCCGGCTCAGGCCGCGGTGGTGGCCGAGCGCCTCCAGCTGTGCCAGCCATTCGTGAGCCTGGTCCCTGTCGCCACGCTCGAAGGCGATGCGAGCCAGCACGGTGTGGCCGGTGATGATCTGGTCCGGCAGGCCGAGATCGCGCGACAGCGGCAGGTACACGTTGAGCAGCCGGCTGGCGCGTTCGGTATCGCCGCTCTCGTACAGCCCTTCGGCCAGCAGGATGCCGGCCATGGCGTTGCCGTTGGTCGGGCCGAAGCGGTTCGGCAGCATCGTGCGCGCGGCAATGCGGAAGCGCGCCAGCGCCTGCTGCAGCCGTCCCTGGCGCAGGTCGATCAGGCCTTCGACCGATTCGGAGAAGATCTTGTTGAAGTTGCTGTCCGAGCCGCGCACGGCCTGGCGCGCGATCTGCAGCAGCCGGCGCGCCTCGGGATAGTCGCCGATCACCGCGGCCAGCCGCGCCATCGACGTGCCCAGGATCGCGTCCGGGAAGGCGTAGCCCATCGGCAGCGGCGGCACCTCGTTGCGGGCGAAGGCGCGCGCGTCGTCGAAGCGGTCCATCATGTTGAGCAGCACGTGGCGCAGCGCGCGGATATGCGCGAGCAGGTCGCCGGCCGCGCCTTCGGTCGGGATCGCCTGCAGCAGCGCGATCGCGTCGGCCGGGCCGCGCGTGAACGCCACCGCCCACGCATGTGCGATCTGCAGCTTGGGCCAGCGCGCCAGCTCCTGCGCCGGCACCGCCTCCAGCCAGCGCGTCAGCAGCCGCATGCGGCCCTGCCCCAGCAGGTCATCGACGGCGCTGTCCAGCAGTTCCAGCGCATGGCCCAGCGCGCCGGCCGCGAGTGCGTGCTCGATGGCGGGCACCGGGCGGCCCTGCGCTTCATACCAGCGCGAGGCGGCCAGGTGCAATGGCGGCACGGCTTCTGGCATCGACTGCGCCAGCTGGCCGCGCAGGAAGCCGGAAAACAGGCTGTGATAGCGGTACCACTGCTCCGGCGCCGCGCCGGTGCCGCGCTCGCCGTAGCGCTCGCTCTCCAGCGGCAGCAGGAACAGGTTGGCGCGCTCCAGCCAGGCCAGGATCTCGTCGCTGCCGCCAGCGCCGCCGGCTGAAGGCGGCGCGGCCTGGCAGACCGCGTCGCAGAGCGGGCCGCACAGCTGGTCGAGGATCGAGGTCCGCAACAGGAAGTCACGCACCGCCTCGGGCAGGTGCAGGAAGACGTCTTCGACCAGGTAGTCGGCAATCGCCGCGTTGGAGCCGGAGAAGCCGGCGATGAAGCCCTCGGGCTGGCTGCGCCGCTCCATCGCCACCGAGGCCAGCCATAGTGCCGTGGCCCAGCCTTCGGTGCGCCGGTGCAGCGCGCTGATTGCGGCTGGCTGCAATTTGAGCCCACGGGCCTGGCGCAGGAAGGATTCGGTCTCGCTGGCGCTGAAGCGCAGTTGCGCGGGCTCGATCTCGATCAGTTCGCCGCGCGCGCGCAGCCGGCCCAGGCCGCTCTCCGGCACCCAGCGCGTGCCGATCACGACACGGCAGCCCGGCGGCAGGCTTTCGACCATCTGCCACACCAGGCCGCTGACGGCGGCGTTCTGGATCGATTCGAAATCGTCGAGGAACAGCGTGAAGGCACCGCTGTGGCCAGCCAGCCGGTCGATCAGCGCCAGCGCCTGCTCGCCGGGATCCTGCACCAGCCCCGAGCGCGGCGGCTGGGCCGCAGTGCCGAGCGCCTGCGCGATGGCGGCCTCGACCGAGCCCAGGAAGCGGGTGGCATCGTTGTCTGAGCGGTCAAGGGTGAGCCAGGCGGTACGCCCGCCGGCGGCGTCCAGGCGCGCACGGCACTGGAGCATGGCGGTGGTCTTGCCGAAGCCCGCAGGCGCGCGCACCAGCACGAGCTTGACGAAGTCCGCCGCGCACACGGCGTCGCAGATCGCCGTGCGCTCGACCTGGAACGGCGTCAGCAGCGGCGGACGCAGCTTGGCTGCCAGCGCAGCGGCGCCGGCGCCGGTGGCAGACGGCATGCGCCGCCCGGTCTCCTCGATACTTGCCATTGGCGATTTGTCGTCTTCCGCGCCGCACCGCCCCTGCGGCAATGCGAAGGGCAATGCGAAGCGATGCGCCCGCCCGCGCAGCGGCGCGGGCGGCCGTGACTGTGATGGAACACGGAATTATGGCGTAAACGCGGGCGGCCGCGCGCCGCCGAGGGTTCCGGGTCGCTTCAGGCGGCCTTCCGGCTGGATTAAGGCCGCGCTGGAGCCGCCTTCACACCAGCTTGTTGCCGTGGCCTGCCCAATAGCGGTCGCGCAGCAGCCGCTTGAGCAGCTTGCCGGTCGGCAGGCGCGGCAGCTCGGACTCGAAATCGACCGAGCGCGGGCATTTGATGGTGGACAGGTTGGCGCGGCAGAACGCAATCAGCTCGGCTGCCAGCTCCGGCCCGGCCTGCGCCATGTCGGCCGGCTGCACCACGGCCTTGACCTCTTCGCCGAAATCCTCGTTGGGCACCCCGATCACCGCCACGTCAAGCACCTTGGGGTGCGTCATCAGCAGGTTCTCGGCCTCCTGCGGATAGATGTTGACGCCGCCGGAGATGATCATGTTGGCCTTGCGGTCGGTCAGGAACAGGTAGCCGTCGGCATCGGCATAGCCGACATCGCCGATGGTGCTCCAGTCCGGATGCCGGGGATGGCGCGATTCCGCCGTCTTGGCCGGGTCGTTGTGGTATTCGAAGGGGCGGCCTTCGGCAAAATAGATTGTGCCGGGCTCGCCCGGCGGCTGCAGTTCGCCGTCGGGGCCGCAGATGCGCAGCTTGCCGACCATGGCCCGGCCCACGGTGCCCTTGCGCTGCAGCCATTCCTGCGTGCTGACCACGGTCACGCCGTTGCCCTCGGTGCCGGCGTAGTACTCCCAGATCACCGGGCCCCACCACGCGATCATCGCCTCCTTGACCTGCACGGGGCATGGCGCCGCGGCATGGATCGCCACGCGCAGCGACGACACATCGCAGGCCTGGCGCTGCGCCTCGGGCAGCTTGAGCATGCGCGAGAACATCGTCGGCACCAGCTGCGTATGCGTGATGCGGTGCTGCTGCACCAGCTGCAGGTACTGTTCCGCGTCGAAATGCTCCATCACCACCGCCGTGCCGCCCAGCGCCTGCACCGACATGTTGTAGCGCAGCGGCGCGGCATGGTACAGCGGCGCCGGCGACAGGTAGCGGGTCTCGGCATCGAAGCCATAGAGCCGCTGGCACAGGCTGGTGAGCGTGGTGGGATCCTCGATGCGCGGGCTGGCCGGCGGCGCATACACGCCCTTGGGCCGGCCCGTGGTGCCGGAGGAATAAAGCATGTCGCCGCCGGTCACTTCGTCCGCGATGCGCGTCGTGGGGCAGCTTGCCAGCGCAGGTTCATAAGCGTCGTAGCCAGGCACCGTGCCGTCGAGCATCAGCCGGCGCGTCAGCGCCGGCGTCTGCGCCACCAGCGAGGCCGCGATCTCCGCCTGCGCGTGCGTGGTCACCAGCACCTGCGCAGCGCTGTCATTGACGATATAGGCGGCGTCGGCCGCGTTCAGCTTTGTGCTCAGGCAGATATAGATGATGCCGCTGCGTTGCGCGCCCCAGCACAGCTCGAACAGGCGCGGATGGTTCTCCAGCATGAAGGCCACGCGGTCGCCCGGGCGCAGTCCCAGCGCGCGGAACAGGTGTGCCACCTGGTTCGAACGCTCGTCCAGCTCGCGGTACGTGACGACCGCGCCGCTGCTGCCCATGATGACGGCCGGCTTCTCCGGCGTGTGCTGCGCGTGGATGGACGGATGCATGGCGTTGAGCTCCTCGACAGCGGTTCGCTGGATTGGGATGGGTGATCCCGCATTCTGTGAACGACCCGCCGGTTCAACCATCGTCGGAAGCGACGAAGCGGGGTGTCGGCATGTTGATGCGGTGCCGCATGAAACGGCGGTGCGTGGCGCCTGCGCACCTTCGTCCGATGCGACGATGCGCCGCGCGGCGGCCTGCCCGGATCATGCTGGCACAGGCTATCGCAGCCACGCCTTCCCCCATTCCCGAAGGAGCCGAGGTGGATTTCAAGTTCAGCGAAGAACAGTCGATGCTGCGCGACACGCTCGCGCGTTACCTGGCCGACCACTACGACTTTGAAGCGCGCCGCGCCGCAGTGCAGTCCCCCGCGGGCTGGCGCTCCGACTGCTGGCGCGCCTTTGCGCGCGACCTCGGCATCCTGGGCGCGGGCTTTCCCGAGGCGCTCGGCGGGCTGGGCGGCGGCGCTGCCGAGCACATGATCGTGATGGAACAGTTTGGCCGCCACCTGGTGCTCGAGCCGTATCTTGGCACCGTGGTGCTGGCCGGCGGCGCGCTGGCGCAAGGCAGCCCGGAACTGGCGGCACAGTGGCTGCCCGCCATCATCGGCGGCGAGGCCACCGGCGCCTGGGCGCATGCCGAACCCGCCAGCCGCTATTGCCGGCATGACGTGCAGGCCAGCGCCACGCGCGCGGGCAACGGCTACAAGCTGAGCGGCCACAAGCACGTCGTGGTGGGTGCGCCGTTCGCCTCGCACCTGGTGGTCAGCGCCCGCACCGCCGGGGCGCGCCGCGACCGCGAGGGCATCAGCCTGTTCTGGATCGCACGCGACACGCCCGGCGTGACGCTGCGCGAATATCCCACTTTCGACGGCATGCGTGCGGCCGAGGTGCTGCTCGACAATGTACAGGTGCCGGCCAGCCAGCGCATCGGCGCCGAAGGCGAGGCCTTCGCGCTGATCGAGCGGCTGTGCGACCACGCCATGGTCGCGCTGGCCGCGGAAGCCAACGGCGCGATGGCGCGCATGCTGGCCGACACCATCGACTACGCGCGCCAGCGCAAGCAGTTCGGCGTGCCGATCGGAACCTTCCAGGTGCTGCAGCACCGCATGGCCGACATGTACATGCAGCTGGAGCAATCCGTGGCACTGACGCAGGTCGCCGCGATGCAGGCCGGCGGCGCGCCGGCGGCCTTTGCGCAGGCGGCGTGCGCGGCCAAGGCCCAGGCCGGCCAGGCCGGTGCCTTCGTCGGCCAGGGCGCGGTGCAGATCCACGGCGGCATGGGCGTCACGGCGGAGCTGGCGATGGGCCACTACTTCAAGCGCGTCACCGCGATCGACCTGCAGTTCGGCTCGGCCGAGCACCACTTGCGGCGCTACGCCGACCTGCTCCATCCCGCCGCCTGAATCGCAAATTCCTGACGACTACCCAGCGAGGCCCGTCGATGCATCTCGATTTCTCCCCGCAAGACCAGCAATTCCGTGAGGACGTGCGCGCCTGGATCGCCGAGGCGTATGACGACGAACTGCGCGCGCTGATGGCGCAGTCCAAGAACGGCTATCTCGACAAGGCCGGCCAGGTGCGCTGGCAGAAGGCGCTGCATGCGCGCGGCTGGGCCGCGCCCAACTGGCCGCAGGAATACGGCGGCCCGGGCTGGACGCCGACGCAGCGCTTTATCTTCCAGTCCGAGCTGGCCGCGGCCGGCTGCCCGCCGGTGTCGCCGATGGGGCTGAAGATGGTGGCGCCGGTGATCATGAAGTACGGCACGCCGGCGCAGAAAGCGCGCTTCCTGCCGCCGATTCTGGCTTCGGACGTGTGGTGGTGCCAGGGTTATTCGGAGCCCAATTCCGGCTCCGACCTCGCGTCCTTGCAGTTGCGCGCCGATCCCGGCACCGACAGCGACGGCGGGCACTACATCCTGAACGGCTCCAAGATCTGGACCACGCATGCGCAGTGGGCCGACTGGATGTTCTGCCTGGTGCGCACCAGCCGCGAGTCGAAGCGGCAGGAAGGCATCTCGTTCCTGCTGCTCGACATGCATGCGCCCGGCATCACGGTGTCGCCGCTGCCGACGCTGGACGGTCCGGTGGACGGGCAGCAGGAGGTCAACCAGGTCTTCTTCGAGAACGTGCGCGTGCCGGCGGAGAACCGCATCGGCGAGGAAGGCAAGGGCTGGACCTACGCCAAGTACCTGCTGGAGTTCGAGCGTGGCGGCACCTACAGCCCGATGCTGCGCAAGCAACTGGCCAAGGTGGCGCAGATCGCCGCGGAGCAGACCGCCGACGATGGCGGGCGGCTGCTCGACGACCCCGCGTTCCGGCGCAAGCTGGCCGCGCTGCACGTGCGCACGGCCGCGCTGGAGGCGGTCGAGCTGCGCGTGTTCTCGGGCGTGGAATCGGGCACGTCGATCGGCGCGGCGTCCAGCATGCTGAAGCTCACCGGCACGGAGACGCTGCAGGCGGTCAGCGAGCTGGCGGTCGAGGCTGCCGGCCCCGCGGCGCTGCCGTTCGTGCAGGACACCTGGGCCGGGATCCAGGGCCGCGAGGCCGCCCCGCGCGTGGGGCCGGACTATGCGGCCGTGCTGGCGCCGCGCTATTTCAACTACCGCAAGGCATCGATCTACGGCGGATCGAACGAGATCCAGCGCAATATCATCGCCAAGCTGGTGCTGGGGCTTTGAGGTGGTATGCCGGCAGGTTCATCCTGCCGGCCAGGCCCTCAGACAAATTCTTCCAGGAACGCCAGCCTGGCGTCGGCTGATGCCTGGGCTTGCACTGCCGCCTGCAGCGCCGGCGAGGGCAGCCAGGGATACGGCAGTGCCGCCTGCAAGGCCGCCAGCATGGCCGCGCCGGCATCCGGCACAACGTCCATGCGCGCGATATGGATGTGCAGGCTGCCGATGCGGTACGTGCCATCCGGCTGCCGGGCAAAGCCCCAGCGGTAGACGCCCTTCCCCGCGCGCAAGGTGTGCGCCGCCGTCTCGCGCATCAGCACCAGCCACGGGACCGTCAGCGTGGTTCCGTCCGCCGCGAGCGACAAGTCGCCGACGTAGTAGGTCCGGCAGCGGTCGAATGTCCTGGCGAA
Source organism: Cupriavidus oxalaticus (assembly GCF_016894385.1). Classification (NCBI taxonomy): domain Bacteria; kingdom Pseudomonadati; phylum Pseudomonadota; class Betaproteobacteria; order Burkholderiales; family Burkholderiaceae; genus Cupriavidus; species Cupriavidus oxalaticus. Next base: position 681,279 of record NZ_CP069811.1, on the reverse strand, counting down.
GTCAGCGACCAGCGTCGCCGCGATCGCCGCGGCCCCTTCGGTCTTTTCCGGAAAGCTGATGGTGTCGGTGTCGATCGAGAAGGTCAGCGTCGCCTCGGGCGCGAATGCCTCGTGGATCAGGGCGGGGCGGTTGTGGTCCTTGGCCTCGACATAGCGGGCCAGCAGCGCTCGTGCTTCGGGTAGTGAAATCGGGTTCATACAGGCAACGCGTTCGCGCAAAAAAGAGAGGCCGGACCGCACGGCAGGCCGCGCGGCGAGTTTGGTAGAATTTGGCACAAAGCTTGCATTACAAGCTAATCGAACAATCCGCCGATGGCTACGACTCCTGCAAACAAGACCCTGACAATCACGCATCCGGCTTGCCTGGTCGACGGCTCGGACCGCGAGTTCCGGCACCTCGTCAATGGCCTGCTGCCGTTTGCCGCGCGGCTGCTGTCGGTGCGGGACGGCTTTGGCAACCTGGTCGGACTGACCGGCGTGCAATATTCGCTGATCCGCTCGATCGCCCACCTGTCGCAGCAGGGCGAGGTGACGGTGAACCAGCTGGCCGACCACCTGCACCTGAGCGGACCGTTTATCACCATCGAGACCGGCAAGCTGAAAAAGCTTGGCCTGATCGACAAGAAGGCGCATCCCGATGACAAGCGCAAGATGCGCCTGACCATCACCACCGCGGGCAGCAAGCTGCTCAATGAACTGCTGCCGGTGCAGCAGCAGATCAACGACGTGTTGTTCGACGGCGTCACCCGCACCGAATTCAAGGTGCTGTGCTCGGTGGTCGACCGGCTCGTCGCCAACGGCGACCGTGCCGCGCTCGACCTGGAGCATCTGCAGGCGCGCCGGCTGAAAGGCTAACGGCGCGGCGCCGTCAATGCGCGGCCCATTGCACCGTGCCGACATCGATGCCCTCCTGGTGCATCTCCCAGAGCGGGCTGAGTCCGCGCAGTTTTGACACCGTCGCGCTGACCTGCCGGATGACTTCGTCGACTTCGGCCTCGGTGGTGTAGCGGCCCAGCGTAAAGCGAATCGAGCTGTGCGCCAGCTCGTCGCTGCGGCCCAGCGCGCGCAGCACGAACGACGGTTCCAGCGATGCCGAGGTGCAGGCCGATCCCGAAGACACCGCCACGTCCTTGATGCCCATGATCAGCGACTCGCCCTCGACGTAGTTGAAGCTGATGTTCAGGTTGTGCGGGATGCGGTGTTCCAGGCTGCCGTTGACGTAGACCTCGTCCAGCCGCGACAGCCCCGCCAGCAGCCGGTCGCGCAGCGCGCCGACACGGCGCCCCTCCTCTTCCAGTTCCAGCCGCGCCAGCCGGAACGCCTCACCCATGCCGACGATCTGGTGCGTCGGCAGCGTCCCGGAACGCATGCCGCGCTCGTGGCCGCCGCCATGGATTTGCGCCTCGAGCCGGATGCGCGGCTTGCGGCGCACGTACAGTGCGCCGATCCCCTTCGGCCCGTAGACCTTGTGCGCGGTCACGGTCAGCAGGTCGATCTTCAGCGCGGCCAGGTCGATCGCGATCTTGCCCGCGGCCTGCACCGCATCGCAGTGGAACACAATGCCCGCCGCGCGGCAGATCTCGCCGATCTGCGCGACCGGCTGGATCACGCCGATCTCGTTGTTGACCATCATCACCGACACCAGGATGGTGTCCGGCCGCAGCGCCGCGCGCAGCCCGTCCAGGTCGATCAGGCCGTCGGGGCCCACATCGAGATACGTCACGTCAAAGCCTTGCCGCTCCAGTTCGCGGCAGGTATCGAGCACGGCCTTGTGCTCGGTCTTGACCGTGATGATGTGATTGCCCTTGCCGCGATAGAAATGCGCGGCGCCCTTGATCGCGAGGTTGTTTCCTTCGGTGGCGCCGGAGGTCCAGACGATCTCGCGCGGGTCGGCATTGAGCAGCGCCGCGACGTGCGTGCGCGCCGCTTCCACGGCCGCTTCCGCCTGCCAGCCGTAGCTGTGGCTGCGCGAGGCCGGGTTGCCGAACTGCTGGTGCAGGAACGGCACCATCTTGTCGACGACGCGGAGGTCCACCGGCGTCGTCGCGCTGTAGTCCATGTAGATGGGGAGGTTGTCTTGCTGGTTTTGCATGGGGCGCATTCCTGGCTGCGGAGAGAGTACGACCGGGGGTAAAGCGGGGTAAGGCGGAACCCGCTGGTCAGGGAAAGTGCGGCCGAGTCTAGCACCGGGCAGCGCGCCACGAGGCTGGCCGCCATGCTGCCGATAGGGTTGCTCCGGGCTGCCGCCCGCGCTTTTGCAAGACCGGAGCGCCGCCCCCGCCTGCCGCAAACCGCCGCACCACAAGGCTTTGCGGCATCCACGCGCGCGCCGCGGCACGCATGCCGGCGCTGCGCCTAGGGTTTTTACCACCTTGAATACCGCAGTTTGTTATCGTTCAATAAAACCTAACTTACAAAGCTAATTAAGCAAACAAACTGCGGCGGCCGGACCGGTTGCCCAAACATGTGTAGGAGTCGTGATGGCTGAGTCATCTGTCGATCAGGGCGTCGTAACGGACGCCGACGCCCAGCGCCGTTTCCGCAACGCGCTGGCCATGTTCGCCACCGGCGTCGCCGTGATCACCGCGCCGCGTGCCGGCGAGGTCCCGGTTGGCATCACGGTGGCGTCGTTCAACTCGGTATCGCTGGATCCGCCCCTGGTGCTGTTCTCGGTCGATCGCCGCTGCCTGAGCCTGGCCGACCTGCGCAGCGCGCCGCGCTACGCGGTCAACGTGCTGGCCGAGGCGCAGCAGGAGATATCGAACCGCTTCGCCCGCGCCAACTCGGGCAAGTGGGATGGCATCCACTTTGGCAACCTCGGCGACCGCCACGTGCTCTTGCCGGACACGCTGGCGACGTTCGAATGCGAGCCCTATGCGATGCATGACGGCGGCGACCACGTGATCTTCATCGGGCGGGTGGTCCGTCACCAGGCCCGCCACGACGGCCGGCCGCTGATCTTCTTTGGCGGCAAATACCGGGCGCTGGAAGACAGCCCCGCCGCCGCCTGAATCCAACAACACAAGCAGTCAGCACAGGAGAACGACATGATCAAGACCGGCACCCAGCACATCGCCATGCTGCGCGATGGGCGCGAAGTGTACCTCGATGGCAAGCGCGTGACCGACGTCACGGCACATCCCGCCTTCCGCAACTCGATCCGCAGCTATGCCAATCTCTACGACTTCCAGGCGCGTCCCGAGAACGTCGACAGGATGACGTTCCGGCCCGAAGGCAGCGACCGGCGCGTCAGCCGCATCTGGGAGCTGCCCACCAGCTACAACGAGCTGGTCGAGCGCCGCGAGATGCTGGAAGCCTGGACCGCGCTGCACTATGGCTTCATGGGCCGCTCGCCCGACCATGTCGCGTCGTGCATCTCCGGCATGTACATGGGCATCGACGTGCTCGAGCAGGCCGACCCGGCGCGCGCCGGCGCGTTGCGCGACTACTACCGCTACGCCCGCGACAACGACCTGTTCCTCACCTATGTGATCGTCAACCCGCAGGCCAACCAGGCCAAGGCGGCGCATGAGCAGGAAGACAAGTACCTGGCGGTGGGTATCGTCGACCAGGACGCTGAAGGCATTACCGTGCGCGGCGCCAAGATGCTCGCCACCAGCGGCATCATGGCCAACGAGGTCTTCTGCAGCTGCATCCAGCCGCTGCGCGAGGGCGACGAGATGTATGCGCTGTCGTTCGCGGTGCCGATGAACAGCAAGGGCCTGAAGGTGCTGTCGCGCAAGTCCTACGAGGCCAGCGCCACCTCGGTCTTCGACAACCCGCTGGCGAGCCGCTTCGACGAGAACGACGCCGTGCTCTACTTCGACGACGTCAAGGTGCCGTGGGAGCGGATCTTCGTCGCGGGCGACGTTACCATGTGCGCGAAGCAGTTCCATGCCACGCCGGCGCACGTCTACCAGAACTACCAGTGCCAGGTGCGGCTGATGGTCAAGCTGCGCTTCCTGGTCGGGCTGGCGCACCGCATCACCGAGATCAACGGCACTGCCGGCTTCCCGCAGGTCAGGGAACTGCTGGGCCAGCTCGCCGCCGAGGCGGGCATGGTGGAGGCGTGGGTCTATGGCATGGAAGCGAAGGGCCAGGTCAACCAGAACGGCTATTTCATTCCCGACCGCGGCATGCTGTACGGCTCGCAGGTGGTGACGCAGCAGCTCTATGCCAAGGTCCTCAATACGCTGCGCGAGCTGGCCGGCGGCGGCATGATCATGCTGCCCTCCAGCATCGAGGATTTCGCCAATCCCGCGCTGGCCGACATCATCGCCAAGACGCAGAAGTCTCCGGTGTGCAGCCCGGAGGAGCGCGTCAAGTTCTTCAAGCTCGCCTGGGACGCGGTCGGCTCCGAGTTTGCCTCGCGCCACAACCAGTACGAGATGTTCTACGCCGGCGCCACCTTCGTCACCAAGGGCCACGCCTACCGCACCTATGACTGGAAGCGCGCATCGGGCCTGGTCGACAACCTGCTCGGCAGCTATTCCCTGCAGGACGAACTGGGCCGGTTGCCGCAGGCCGCCTGAACGCAGCAAGACCCCGTCCCCATCCTTGCCTCGATAACGGAGATCAGCATGGCAATCAACAAGCTTCACGACGAGTTCCATACCCTGGACCTCACCTCCGGCTGGGAGGTGCCCGAAGGCTACCCCGCCGGCATCCAGCAGAAGATCCTGTCCGGCGCGCTGGACGAAAGCGGCCGCCGCGGCAGCCGCACCCGCCTGCTGCGCTTCGATGCGGGCATCTTCACCAAGGCGCCGTTCGTCCACGAGTACTGGGAGGAGGTGTACCTGCTCAGCGGCGACCTGACCGTCGGCAATGATGTCAACGGCGAGGGCGGCGAAGCCTTCGCGCCCAACACCTACGCCTGCCGCCCGCCCGGCGCCTTCCACGGCCCGTTCAAGTCCGACGGCGGCTGCATGCTGCTGGAAATCCACTACTACGACCCGGCCTGATCATGGAAGCGACCGTAGCCGCCGCAAAGCGCCAGCTCGCCGACGGCAGCGCCAATGCGCTGTCCCTGCTGGCCTCGTGTGTCGAACGCATCTGCAATCCCGGCGGCGAAGGCGCGCGCGTCTTCCCGCACGGCGTCAGCATGGCCGCCCGCAAGCAGGCGCAGGCCAGCGACATGCTGCGCGAACAGGGCGTGGCCGGTGCCCTTGCGGGGGTGCCGGTGTCGGTGAAGGACCTGTTCGACGTGCAGGGCGATGTCACCCGCGCCGGGGCCAAGGTGCTGCCCGAGCGCGCCGCCAGCGCCGATGCCCCGGCCATTGCGCGGCTTCGTGCCGCGGGAGCGGTCTTTGTCGGCCGCACCAACATGACCGAGTTCGCCTATTCCGGCGTCGGCATCAATCCGCACTACGGCACGCCGCGCAACCCGTTCGACCGGCAGGCCGGGCGCATTCCGGGCGGCTCGTCGTCCGGCGCGGCGGTTTCGGTGACCGACGGCATGGCACTGGCCGCGATCGGCTCGGACACCGGCGGCTCCTGCCGCATCCCGGCGGCGCTGTGCGGCATCGTCGGCTTCAAGCCCACCGCGAGCCGGGTGCCGCTGCAGGGCGCGGTACCGCTGTCGCCCAGCTACGACTCGGTCGGCTGCCTGGCCAACACCGTGGCGTGCTGCGCGGCGGTCGACGCGGTGATGGCCGGGGAAGCAGCGCCTGCGGGGCCGGCCAGCCTTGCCGGACTGCGCCTGGCCGTACCCGGCGGGATGGTGCTGGACGGGATCGACGATACGGTCGCGCAAGCCTTCAGCGATGCCTTGCGCCGGCTTTCCGCCGCAGGCGCGCTGCTGCAGGACGTGGGTTTCGACAGCTGGGGCCAGCTCGGCGAACTCGGTCACGGCGGCGGGCTGGTGGCCGCCGAGGCCAGCGCCTGGCACGGCAAGCTGATGGCGGCGCACGCCGACCGCTACGACCCGCGCGTGCTGTCGCGCATCCGGCTGGCCGACGGGCAACTCGCCGCCGACTACCTGCGCATGCGCGAGCGCCGTGCCGCGCTGTGCCGGCAGGCGGATGCCGAACTGGCGGGCTTCGACGCCGTGGTGCTGCCGACCGTGCCGATCGTGGCGCCGCTCATCGCCGACCTCGCCGACCACGACCACGACGAGGCCTTCTTTGCCACCAACCGCCTGCTGCTGCGCAACCCGGCCATCGCCAACATGCTCGACCTGTGCGCATTGTCCGTCCCGTGCCATCGCCCTGGTGAAGCGCCGGTGGGCCTGATGCTGTTCGGGCGGCACGGCGCCGACCGCAGGCTGCTGGCGCTCGGCATGGCCGTGGAAGCGGCGCTGCGGCCGGCGTACAGATAAGCGCCACCAGAGCAGTACCCACTATTCCTACAAAGACCCAAGGAGACAACATGCCTGATATCCGTATCGGTGCGGCCGCCCTCGCCTGCGCCACCCTCATTTCGGGAACCGCCTTGGCGGCCGACCCTGCCCCCATCAGCGACGGCGTCGTCAAGATCGGTGTCCTCACCGACATGTCGTCCATCTTCTCTGACATCGGCGGCAAGGGCTCGGTGATCGCCGCGCAGATGGCCGTCGACGACTTCGGCGGCAAGGTGCTCGGCGCGCCCGTGCAGGTGGTCAGCGCAGACCACCAGAACAAGACCGACGTGGCCGCCACGCTGGCGCGCGGCTGGTTCGACAACCAGAAGGTCGATGTCATCCAGGACGCGCTGCCGTCGTCGGTGGCGCTGGCCGTTTCCAACCTGGGCAAGCTCAAGCACAAGATCGTGATTGCCAGCGGTGCCGGGACCACGCGGCTGAGCAACGAGGACTGCTCGCCCTATACGATCCAGTATTCGTACGACACCTATGCCTTCGCCGCCAACACGGTCAAGGCGCTGACCCGCCGCGGCGACAACAGCTGGTACTTCCTGACCGTCGACTACGCCCTGGGCGCCTCGCTGGAGAAGGACGGCACCGAGGCGCTGTCGAGCGTCGGCGGCACGCTCAGGGGCAAGGCGAAGCACCCGATCAACTCCGCCGACCTGTCGTCGTACCTGCTGCAGGGGCAGGCGTCGGGCGCCCGCGTGATCGGCCTGGCCAACGCCGGCGCCGATACCGTCAACGCAATCAAGACCGCGGCGGATTTCGGCATCAACGGCAGCGGCAAGCAGCGGCTGGCGGGCCTGCACATGTTCATCAGCGACATTCACAGCCTTGGCCTGCAGGCCGCGCAAGGCATGACGCTGACGACTTCGTTCTACTGGGACCGCGACGACGCCACGCGCGCGTGGTCGCAGCGCTTCTTCGCCAAGACCGGCAAGATGCCGACGCTGGTCCATGCCGGCGTGTATTCGTCGACCATGCATTACCTGAAGGCGATCCAGGCCGCGCGTACCGACGACAGCGACGCGGTGCTGGCGAAGATGCGCGCCACGCCGGTCAACGACTTCTTCGCGGCCAACGGCACCATTCGCGCCGATGGCCTGATGGTGCACGACATGTACCTGGTCGAGGTCAAGCGGCCGCAGGAATCGAAGCGCCCGTGGGATTACTACAAGATCAAGAGCGTGATCCCGGCCAGCGAAGCGTTCCGACCGCTCAGCGCCAGCGCCTGCCCGTTGGTCAAAAAGTAAGCCTGCCCGTCCATGCGGCCGGCGCTGACGCTGGCCGCCCCCTCCCCGCACAGAGAGCCCCCGATCATGAAGACCCTTACCTTTGATATCGACAGCCGCCAGGGCAAGTCGCAACGCGCCGTCGCCATCCGCCAGCTGGTGGTGGCGGGGTGGACCGGCCGCGACGTCGACGCCATGGAAGCCCATATCCGCGAGCTGGAAGAACTGGGCGTCAAGCGCCCGCCCTACACGCCCGTGTTCTATCGCGTTGCCGCCGAACGGCTGGGCGCCGCGCCGGAGATCCAGGTCAGCGGCGCAGCCAGCAGCGGCGAAGCGGAATTCCTGCTCGTCAACGACGGCGGCGAGATCCTGGTGGGCATCGCCTCGGACCACACCGACCGCGAAGCCGAGACCTACGGCATCACCGTGTCCAAGCAGATGTGCGAGAAGCCCTGTGCGCAGACGCTGTGGAAGCTGGCTGAAGTGGAAGGCCACTGGGACCAGCTGGTGCTGCGCTCGTACGCCACCATCGACGGCGAGCGCGTGCTGTACCAGCAAGGCGCGGTGACGGCGATGCGCTCGCCGGCCGACCTGCTGGACCGCTTTGCCGGGCATGGCGGCAGCTTCGGCGCGGGCTCCGCAATGCTGTGCGGCACGCTGCCGGCCATCGGCGGCATCCGGCCTGCGCAGCGTTTCGAGATCGAGCTGGAAGACCCGGTGCTGGGCCGCACGCTGCGCCACGCGTACGCGATCGCAACGCTGCCGGTGGAGGGTTGAGCATGGCGCGCCATCCCTTTCGCCACGGCAACGTGGCGGCCAACGACAAGGAGGCACGCCCATGCCGCATGACGACCTGATCCTGGCGACCCGCAACCTCGGCAAGTCGTTCCGCGGCTTTACCGCGGTCAACGGCGTCAACCTGCAAGTCCGGCGCGGCTCGATCCATGCATTGATCGGCCCCAACGGCGCAGGCAAGACCACTTGCTTCAACCTGCTCACCAAGTTCCTGGAGCCGACCACCGGCACCATCGTATTCAACGGCATCGACATCACCCGCGAAAAACCCGCGCAGATCGCGCGCCGCGGCGTGATCCGTTCGTTCCAGATCTCGGCCGTGTTCCCGCACCTGACGGTGATGGAGAACGTGCGCATCGGGCTGCAGCGGCAACTCGGCACGGCGTACCAGTTCTGGCGCAGCGAGCGCTCGCTCGATGTGCTCAATGACCGCGCCATCGAGCTGCTCGAGCAGGTGGGGCTGACCGAGTTCGCGCGGACGCTGACGGTGAACCTGCCATACGGGCGCAAGCGCGCGCTGGAGATCGCCACCACGCTGGCGATGGAGCCCGAGCTGATGCTGCTCGACGAGCCCACGCAGGGCATGGGCCACGAGGACGTGGACCGCGTCACGCAGCTGATCAAGAAGGTCTCCGCCGGCCGCACCATTTTGATGGTCGAGCACAACATGAGCGTGGTCTCGTCGATCGCCGACAAGATCACCGTGCTGCAGCGTGGCGCGATCCTGGCCGAGGGGCCTTACGCCGAGGTGTCAAAGGACCCGCGCGTGATGGAGGCCTACATGGGCACCGCGGACGCCGAACTGCAGGGCGCGCACTGAGCCGGGGGACGATAAGATGAGCACGAACAACACGCCCGCACTCGAAATCAAGGGCCTGCAGGCCTGGTACGGCGAATCGCACATCCTGCACGGCGTCGACCTCACCGTGAACCGCGGCGAAGTGGTGACCCTGCTGGGCCGCAACGGCGCCGGGCGCACCACCACGCTGCGCGCGATCATGGGCCTGACCGGCGCGCGCAAGGGCTCGATCAAGGTCAATGGCCACGAGACCGTCGGCCTGCCCACGCACAAGATCGCGCACTACGGCATCGGCTATTGCCCGGAGGAGCGCGCGATCTTCTCCAGCCTCTCGTGCGAGGAGAACCTGCTGCTGCCGCCGCAGCTCAAGGGCAAGGGTGGCGAGACGACCGCAGGCATGAGCGAGGCCGAACTCTACGACATGTTTCCCAACCTGAAGGAGCGCCGCCAGAGCCAGGGCACGCGCCTGTCGGGCGGCGAGCAGCAGATGCTGGCGGTGGCGCGCATCCTGCGCACCGGCGCCAACCTGCTGTTGCTCGATGAAATCTCGGAAGGGCTGGCACCGGTGATCGTGCAGGCGCTCGCGCGCATGATCCTGATGCTCAAGCAGAAGGGGTACACGGTGGTGATGGTGGAGCAGAACTTCCGCTTCGCCGCGCCGCTGGCCGACCGCTTCTACGTGATGGAGCACGGCAGCATCGTCGAGCGCTTCGATGCCGGCGAACTGGAGGCAAAGATGCCGGTGCTGCATGAGCTGCTGGGCGTATGAGTCTGACGAGGAGCATCCATGAACCTGTTTGAAATCCCCTTGCCCGCGCTGCTGTCTCAACTGCTGCTGGGGCTGGTCAATGGCGCCTTCTACGCCATGCTGAGCCTGGGCCTGGCCGTGATCTTCGGCCTGCTCAATGTCATCAACTTTGCCCACGGCGCGCTGTTCATGCTGGGCGCGGTGCTGGCCTGGGCCGGCATGTCCTATGCGGGCCTGAGCTACTGGGCGATGCTGGCGCTGGCGCCACTGGCGGTGGCCGGGGTCGGCGTGGTGATCGAGAAGACCATGCTGCGCTGGATCTACAAGCTCGACCACATCTACGGCCTGCTGTTGACGCTGGGCATCACGCTGGTAATCGAAGGCGTGTTCCGCTCGGTCTACGGCGTTTCTGGCTTGCCCTATGCGCCGCCGGAAGCGCTGCAAGGCGCGTCGGACCTGGGCTTCATGCGGCTGCCGAACTACCGCGTGTGGGTGGTGGCGGCATCGCTGGTGGCGTGCCTGTCGACCTGGTACGTGATCGAGAAGACCCGGCTGGGCGCCTGCCTGCGCGCCGGCACCGAGAACCCGAAGGTGGTCGAGGCATTCGGCGTCAACGTGCCGAGGATGGTGACGCTCACCTACGGCTTCGGCGTCGCGCTGGCCGGCTTCGCCGGCGTGCTGGCGGCACCGGTGATGCAGGTGTCGCCGCTGATGGGGCAGAACCTGATCATCGTGGTGTTCGCGGTGGTGGTGATCGGCGGCATGGGTTCGATCCTGGGCGCGATCCTGACCGGCCTGGGGCTGGGCGTGATCGAGGGCCTGGCCAAGGTGGTCTACCCCGAGGCGTCGTCGACGGTGGTGTTCGTGGTCATGGTGGTCGTGCTGCTGCTGCGCCCGGCCGGACTGTTTGGAAAGGAGAAGTGATGAACGGATCGACTATCGCTACCCTCGGGATGCAGCCTGCACAGGCCGCGCGCCGCCTGCCAAAGCGGGCGCTCTACGGCGCGCTGCTGGCTTGCCTGCTGGCCGCGCCGCTGGCCGGCGCCTATCCGGTATTCGTGCTCAAGGTGCTGTGCTTCGCGCTGTTCGCGTGCGCGTTCAACCTGCTGATCGGCTATGCCGGCCTGCTGTCGTTCGGTCACGCGGCCTTCTTCGGCGGTGCGGGCTACGCAGCGGGCCATGCCATGAAGGTGTGGGGCGTGACGCCCGAGATCGGGCTGCTGCTGGGCACGGGCACCGGCGCGCTGGTCGGCCTGGTGATGGGTGCGCTGGCGATCCGGCGCCAGGGCATCTACTTCTCGATGATCACGCTGGCGCTGGCGCAGATGCTGTTCTTCCTCTGCCTGCAGGCGCCGTTCACCGGCGGCGAGGACGGCCTGCAGGGCATCCCGCGCGGCAAGCTGTTCGGCGTGCTGCCGCTGTCCGACGACCTGACGCTGTACTACGTGGCGCTGGCGATCGTCGTGGCGGCCTTCGCGCTGATCGTGCGCACGGTGCATTCGCCGTTCGGCCAGATCCTGAAGGCGATCAAGGAAAACGAGCCGCGGGCGATCTCGCTGGGCTATGACGTCGACCGCTTCAAGCTGGCTGCCTTCGTGCTGTCGGCGGCGCTGGCGGGGCTGGCGGGATCGGTCAAGGCGCTGGTGCTGGGCTTCGAGACCCTCAGCGATATGCACTGGTCGATGTCGGGACTGGTGATCCTGATGACGCTGGTCGGCGGCCTGGGCACCTTGTCAGGCCCGATCGTCGGCGCCTTCGTGATCGTGGCGCTGGAGAACAAGCTCGGCGACATCGGCAGCCTGCTGGCCTCGGCCACCGGGATCCAGTGGTTCAACGGGCTGGGGGAATCGGTGTCGATGGTGACCGGCGTCATCTTCGTCGTCTGCGTGCTGGCCTTCCGCAAGGGCATTGTCGGGAGTTTCAGTCGACAACACGAATAGCCTCTTCCGCCTACGCGTTAACCCTTGGTTGACGCTCTACCCCCTCGCGCATAGACTTTTTATGAACATATCGTTCATTTATGAACATAAAAAGTCAGCGCGCGCCCCACCGGTTTCCGGAACGCCTCGCTGGCGTTACCGGAACGGCAACAATGACTTTGAAGATCGGCATCAACGGCGCCGGCATCGGCGGACTGGCCGCGGCCATCGCGCTGCGCGAGTTCGGCCTGGACGCGGTGGTCTATGAGCAGGCACCGCGCTTTGCCCGCGTCGGCGCGGACATCAACCTGACGCCCAACGCGGTGCGCGCGCTGGACGGCCTGGGCGTCGGCGACGCGCTGCGCGAGACCGCGGCGCGGCCCACCCACCGCATCAGCCGCATGTGGGACACCGGCGCAGAAACCTCGCGCCTGCCGATGCAGGAAGACGCCGAGCACCGCTACGGCGCCCCGCAGCTCACCATGCACCGCGCCGACCTGATGACCGCGCTGGAAGCCGCGGTGCCCGCCGCGAACGTGCGCCTGGGGCACAAGGCCGTGGCGATCCTGCCCGATGCGCAAGGCGCCACGCTGCGCTTTGCCAATGGCACGGAAGAGCGTGTCGACGTGCTGGTCGGCGCCGACGGCATCCACTCCACGGTGCGCACCGCACTGCTCGGCCAGGAAAGCCCGATCTTCACCGGCGTGGTCGCATACCGCGCCGTGGTGCCCGCCGAAAAGCTGGCCGGCGTGCCCAACCTGGACGCCTTCACCAAGTGGTGGGGGCCGGATGCCGCCACGCAGATCGTCACCTTCCCGCTCAACCGCGGCCGCGACATCTTTATCTTTGCCACGGTGGCGCAGGAAGCCTGGCGGCATGAATCGTGGACCACGCCGGGCCGCGTGGAGGACCTGCGCAGCGCGTATGCCGGCTTCCATCCGGAGGCTCGCGCGCTGCTCGATGCCTGCGACGACGTGCTGATTTCCGCGCTGTACGTGCGCGACCCGCTGCCGCGGTGGTCGTCCGGCCCGGTCACGCTGCTGGGCGATGCCTGCCATCCGATGATGCCGTTCATGGCGCAGGGCGCCGGCATGGCGATCGAGGACGGCGTGGTGCTGGCTCGCTGCCTGGCTGATGCGGCAAAGGATGGCGCTGCCGCCATACCCGCGGCGCTGGCCCGCTACCAGGCGGCGCGCCACGAGCGCACCAGCCGCATCCAGATCGGCTCGCGCAGCAATGCGTGGCTCAAGGAAGGCGGCAATGCCGACTGGGTGTACGATTACGACGCCTGGAACGTGGCGCTGGGCTGACGCAGCCGCTTCGTTCCCCAAGCACGGCCGCCTGCTCGCGGCCGTTTTCCATTGACAGCCACCCGACGATGCCCAAGTCCCGCCCGCCTGCAGATCCCGACCTCGACGCCAGCGCCGACACCGAAGACGCCCGCGAAGCCCAACTGGTATCGCCGGTGATACGCGGCCTGCGCCTGCTGCGCTATATCGCCGAAGGCGGCTCCACCGCCAACCTGAGCGAGGTCGGCCGCCGCATCGACGTGAACCGCGTTACCGTGATGCGGCTGCTGGATACGCTGGAGCACGAAGGCATGGTGGAACGCCTGCCGCATGGCGGCCACCAGGTCGGCTTCAATTTCCTGAAGCTCGCGTCGCGCGTGCTGGCATCGAACGATCTGACCAGCCTGGCCACGCGCGTGCTGGCCACGCTGAGCGGCTCGCTGCAGCTGTCCGCGTACCTGGTGGTGCGCGACGGCGGCGACGCCCTCTACCTGCTGCGCCATATGCCGGCTGCGACGCTGGTCAGCAATATCCAGGTGGGCAGCCGCGTGCCGGCGCACCTGACGACGCCCGGCCGGATGCTGATCGCCGGCCTGGCGCCGGAGGCGCTGAAGGAATTGCTGGGCCCGGACCCGCTGCCGACCGTGACCGGCCAGAGCCCGGCCACCCACGCCCGGCTGGCCGATATCCTGGCCGCCGACCGCGAGCGCGACTGCGCGTGGAGCTTTTCGGCCTACGAAGCGGGGATCGATTCCTGCGCGGCGCCGGTGCGCGGCGCCGATGGCGAAGTCGTCGCCGCGCTCAGCGTGGCGGGACCGCAGCAGCGCTTCGAGCAGGACCCCGCGCTGCGCGAACGCGTGGAGAAGGAAGTCAAGGCAGCGGCACGCGACCTGTCGGCGCTGCTGGGCCATCGCCCCGAGCGGCAGCGCTGACGCCGCTCGGCTGGCTTGTTTTGCTGGTGCCTATGCAAACGGTTTCGGCATGACCGGACGGTAGTCGAGCAGGCGCGACAGTTCGGCCGCCGCCTGCCGGACTTTCTCGACCATGCCGTCCAGCTGGTCGGGTTCGATGCGCGCGGCGGGGATGGTTGCACCGAGCGCCGCCACCACCTTGCCGGTGCGGTCGCGCACCGGCGCCGCGATGGTGGAGATGCTGGCCTCGAAGAAGCCCTCATGCAGCACGTAGCCGCGCTCCCGGTCGCGCTGGACCATTTCGTACAGCTCCTGGACCGTGCGCGGGGTGCTCTCGGAAAACACTTCGAGCTGGTCTTCCGGATATAGCGCGCGCAGTTCTTCCAGCGTCAGGTCTTCCAGCAGCACCCGGCCCAGCACGGTGGCGTGCGCCGGCAGCCGCGTGCCCACGTTGACCGTGCTGGCGAACGGCCGCGCCGCCACCGACTTGGCCACGTAGACGATCGAGCGCCCGTCGCGCACCACCAGGTTGCAAGGGTAATGGATGTCGTCGCGCAGCCGGTCGAGCAGCGGCCGGCCCAGCTCGGTCAGCTCCAGCGACGCCAGGTAGTCAAAGCCCAGCCGCAGCACCGCCATGCCCAGGCGGAATTCGCGCCCGCCATCGGTGCGCTCGACAAAGCCCATCATTTCAAGGGTGGCCAGCAGCCGGAACACCGTCGAGCGCGGCACCTTGAGGCGGCGCGCCAGGTCGGCGGCGGACAGGGTGCGCTCGCGGCTGCTGAACTCGCCCAGCAGCCGCAGCCCGCGCTCTAGGCCGGGCACAATGTATTTATCCTGGCCGCTGTCCTTGTCGTCCTCTGGCGGCGTATCGGTGGTCATGGTCTGTCTCTGCAGGTTTCGGTCTTGGCGTAACGCTTCATATATCACGCCTGAGGGCGATAGGGTAACCGTTCTGGGGAGGAGACCGTCCATTCAGTCAGGTGTGGGGGCTTGACGACCAGCACTTCGTTGATGCTCCGGCCCTCTCCCCCGGCCCCTCTCCCGCAAGCGGGAGAGGGGAGCAAACAAGCGGGATAGAAAGGATTGCGCGCAGCGCCCCCAGCAAGCCCCCAAAAACCATCACCCCAAATACCCCCGCAACCAAGCCGCACACTGCTCCCCCTGCGCCGCCGGCCAGCGCACCACGATGGTCTCGTCGCGCCGGCGCAATTCGACGCAGATGTCGCTCAGCGGTCCGCGCGCGGCATCGCCACGCCCGAGCAGCCGCGCGAACAGGCCCGGCGGAGCCGGCGGCGGCAGCACCGCGTGGCCGTTGGCGGCAGGCGCGGCGGCGGGTTGCATGCGCACGGGCGCGGATGGCTGCGGCTTGGCTACCGCTTGCAGTTGTGCTTGCGGTAGTGATTGCGCTTGCCCCTGCGGCGACAGCCGCGCCAGCAGGTTGGCGCCGAACTCATCCCACATCCGGTCCGCCTTGGTCTTCATCACGCTCAGCCCGAAGGTGCCGAGCCGTCCCAGCACATCCACCTGCACCCTGATACGCAGCTGTGTCGAGCCATCGTCCCCTTCGGTCAGGAAGATCTCGCTCGACTGGCGCAGCGAACTCGCCACCGACGCGTCCTCGCCGGTGCCCTCGGTGCGCAGGTAATGCGGCGCACGGGTCTCGACGATCTTCGTATGCAGCCGGAAGCGCGCGTTGATGAAGGCGATCTTCACCGCCATGTGCGCGATGTACTCGACATCGCTCAGCACTTCGATCGATTCCATGCCGGGCACGCAGGCGCCCATCACGTTGGGGTCGAGCAGCAGTTCCCACACGCGCGCCGGCGGCGCCGCGGTGACAAGGGTCTTTTCAATTTCCACGCATTTTCTCCGCGGCGGACAGCACGGATTCGACGATGCCCACATAGCCGGTGCAGCGGCACAGGTTGCCGTTCAGGCCGTGGCGGACCTCGTCTTCCGTCGGGTTGGGATGGTTGGCAAGCAGCGCGCACGACGCCATCAGGAAGCCGGGCGTGCAATAGCCGCACTGCAGCCCGCCGTTGTCCATGAAGCACTGCTGCAGCGGATGCAGCTGGCCATCGGCGGCCAGCCCTTCGACCGTCATCACATGGCGCCCGCGCGCCTGCACGGCAAGCATCAGGCAGGACTTGATCACCTCGCCGTCAACCAGCACGGAGCAGGCGCCGCAGATGCCGGTCTCGCAGCCGCGCTTGGTGCCGGTCAGGTTGAGGTCGTCGCGCAGCAGGTCGGAGAGCAGGCGCCGGGCCGGCACTTCCACCTGGTGTTCTTCACCGTTGACGGTGAGTTCGATGCTGACTTTGTTCATGGCGATTCCTTACTCCGAAGCCACGCCGAACAGCTCGGCTATGGTGCGGCGCGCGACCACGCGCACCATCTCGCGGCGGTACGTGCCCGAGCCGCGCATGTCCGAGACCGCGTTGATATCCGTGGCGACGATGGCGGCCGCCTCGGCGGCCAGTTCAGCCGTCACGGTCTTGCCCGCGAGCAGCGCTTCGGCGCGGCGCAGGCGCGCCGGGATCGGCGTCGATGCGCCCACTGCCAGCCGGGCCTCCACGCAGAACGCGCCTTCGCGGCGCACCGCCAGCGCCACGCTGGCCAGCGGCCGGTGCTCGGCGGCGGTGCGCAGGAAGCGCGCGTAGCGGCCGTCGGCGCCCGCGCCCGGCGCGGGCACGCGGATCTGCGTGAGCACCTCGTCGGGCGCCAGTGCGGTCACGTAGTAATCGACCAGGAAATCTTCAATGGGGATCACGCGCTCGCCGCCGCGGCCGCTGACCACGACCTGCGCCTGCAGCGCCATCAGGCAGCCGGGCGGATCGGTGGCCGGATCGGCGTAGCAGAGGTTGCCGCCGAGGGTGCCCTGGTTGCGCACCTGCGGGTTGGCCACGCGCGCGGCCATGCTGGCCAGCATCGGGTAGTGCGCCTGCACCAGCGGCGAACGGGCCACCTCGGCATGCCGCGTCAGCGCGCCGATGCGCAGGCCCTCGCGCGCATCGAACGTGATGCCGCGCAGCGGATCCAGCCGCCCCAGCGAGACCAGGTGGCCCGGCGTCAGCATGCGCTGGCGCATGCCGAGCATCAGCGCGGTGCCGCCGGCAAAGACGCGGCAGCTGTCGCCCAGGTCGGCCAGCATGCGGCTGGCCTCGGCCACCGTGGCCGGTTCCAGGAATTCGAAATCACGCATGGTCCGCCTCCTCTTGCTGCAGCGCACGCAGGCCGGCCAGCACCTTTTCGGGCGTGATCGGCAGCGACTGGATGCGCACCCCCACGGCATCGAACACGGCATTGGCGATCGCCGCCGCGCCCGGCAGGATCGCGGTCTCGCTCGCCCCCTTGGCACCGTAGGGCCCGTTGGGATCGTTCGACTCGACCACGTCGGTGCGCAGCATCGGCACCGCGTCGGCGGTAGGCATGGTGTAGTCGGCAAAGTTGCCGTTCATCAGGCGGCCTTCCTCGTAGTGCAGGTTCTCGTACAGCGTCCAGCCGATCGCCTGCACCGTGGCGCCGTGGGTCTGGCCGTGCACCGCGAGCGGGTTGATGGCCTTGCCGCAGTCGTCGGCGACAAAGCTGTCGATCACGGTGACCTGGCCGGTGCAGGTGTCGACTTCCACCTCGACCGCCTGCGCCGCGAACGAGTGCGACGGCGCGACGTTGCCGTAGTAGTTGTCGTCGTGCATCACGGTGGGCGCGTCGTAGGTGGCGCGCACATGGATGCCTTCGCCGCCGTGGCGGAAGATATGCAGCCGCGCGATCTCGGCCAGCGTGGCGGATTTGTCCGGCTGTCCCGGCACACTGATGCGGCCATCGGCGATCACAAGCTGTTCAGGATCGGCGCCGAGCTTCTCCGCCGCCAGCGCCAGCAGTTTCTGCCGCGCCTCGCGCGCGGCGCGCAACGCCGCATTGCCGGCGATGATGGTCACGCGCGACGCCAGCGAGCCCAGGCAGAACGGCGCGGTGTCGGTGTCGGGCACCATCACGGTCACGTGCGACAGCGGGATGCCCAGCTCCTGCGCGCAGATCTGGCTGAGCATGGTGTTGGCGCCCTGCCCCATGTCGCATTCGCTGGTCTGCAGCATCACGCGGCCGTCTTCGTTGAGCTTGAGCAGGATGGTCGAGCCGTCCCAGTTGCCCAGCGTGCGGTTGCCGCTGACATGCATCGCCGCCGCGATGCCAACGCCGCGCCGGCGCGTGACGGTGCCGCGCGCAGCGGAATTCGAGGCGGCGCGCTTCTGGTCCCAGCCGATCGCCTTGCGCGTCATCTCCAGGCACTCGACCATGCCGGTGCTGCTGATCTTCCAGCCGTGCACACTGGTGGCGCCGGCGGGAATCGCGTTGCGCTTGTGGACTTCTATCGGGTCGATGCCGAGCATGCCGGCCAGCACCGTCAGGTGGCAGTTCAGCGGGAACAGCATCTGCTGCCCGCCAAAGCCGCGGAAGGCGCCGCGCGGCGGGTTGTTGGTATAGGCCAGCACTGCGTGCGAGCGCACGTTCTGCAGGCAATGCATGTTGTCGCTGCGCATGGCGGTGACGTGCATCACGTCGCCGGCCAAGCCGGAATATGCGCCGCACTCGGCCGTGATGCGCACATCCTTGGCGACGATCATGCCGTCCGCGGACAGGCCCATGCGCAACCACACCGTCATCGGCACGCTGGCGCGCGCGCCCTGGAAGTCTTCCAGCCGGTTGTTGACGAGGCGCACCGGACGGTCCAGCCTGCTGGCCAGGAACGCACAGATCAGGCTGTTGTTCTCCTCGACGATCTTGGCGCCGAAGCCGCCGCCGGTGGTGGCCTGCACCACGCGGATGGTCGACACCGGCCGGTCCAGCGCCTCGGCCAACCGCATGCGCGCCAGGAACACCGACTGGGTCGAGGCCCACAGTGTCAGGCGGCCGTTGCCGTCCTGCGCCGCGACCGAGGCCATCGGCTCAAGGTAGCCCGGGTACTGCGAGTGCATGTCGTAGGTGGCTTCATACACAGCGGCGGCCCCGGCGAAGCCCGCTTCCACGTCGCCACGCTCGATCCGCATCTCGTGGCCGATATTGCGCGTACCGGCGTGCAGCTCCGGTGCGCCCTCGGCCAGCGCCGCCGCCGGCGTCAGCAATGCCGGCAGCGGTTCATACTCGACGCGGATCAGGTCCAGCGCATCGCGCGCCACCTCGTCGCTGACGGCCACCACGGCCGCCACTTCCTCGCCCACGTGGCGCACCACGCCGCAGGCCAGGATGCGCTGCTCCTTGCGGTGCGGACCCCAGTTGCGGGCGGGCACGTCGTGCCCGGTCACCACCAGCTTCACGCCGGGCAATGCGCGCGCCGCCGACGTGTCGATGCCGACGATGCGCGCATGCGGGTGCGGGCTGCGCAGCACCTTGGCGTGCAGCATGCCGGGCAGCTTGATGTCGCCGGCATACTGCGCGCGCCCCATGACCTTTTCCCGCGCGGTCACCTGCGGCGTGGACGTTCCCACGATGGCCTTGCTCATGCCGGCCTCCTGCGTGTCGTGTTGCAAATAACGTGTTGCATGAATGCGATGCGCTGGCTGCCCTCACTCCGCGGTGATGCCGAGATCCCGGATCACCTTGCCCAGGCGCTCGTAGTCGCCCGCGTTGACCTTGTCGAGCGCGGCCGGCGCGCCGCCCACCGGGATGGCGCCGAAGGTGGCCATCTTCTCGGCCACGTCGGGCAGGCGGATGACTTCGTTGAGCTGCTGGTTCAGCACCTTGACCACTTCCGGCGGCGTGCCCCTGGGCGCCATCACGCCATGCCAGGCACCGACCACCACGTCCTTGTAGCCGAGCTCGGCCAGCGTGGGGACGTTGGGCAGCAGCGGCGAGCGCTTCGCGTCCGTGATCGCCAGCGGGATCAGCCGGCCGGTGTTGATGTACTGGGCCACCGGACCCAGCGTGACGTAGGCGAAGCTCACATGCCCCGCCACCACGTCGTTGACCGCCGGCGCCACGCCCTTGTACGGCACGTGCTGGATCTTCACGCCGGCGGCGCGGTTCAGCATCTCGCCGGCGACGTGCATCGGCGACCCGGCACCCGGGCTGCCGTAGGTAAAGGTCTTGCCCGCCCTCGCCGCCGCGATCATCTCCGGCACGGTCTTGACGCCCGCGGCCGGGTTGGCCACCAGCAGCACCGCCTGCACGGCGGTCTGGATCACTGGCGTGAAGCCGTGCAGCGGGTCGTAGCTGGCGGCCGGGGCGAGCTTGAGCACCATCGGCGCGAGCGTGAACGGGTTCGGCGTGTAGAGCAGCGTGTAGCCATCGGCGGGCGCGCGGCTGACAAAGCTGGCGCCGACCACGCCGCCGGCGCCGGGACGGTTCTCGACAATCACCGGCTGCTTCAGGCGCGCGGACAGCTTGTCGGCATACAGCCGCGCCATGGCGTCGGTATCGCCGCCGGGCGGATAGGCCACGACCATGGTCACGGTCTTTGCCGGATAAGCCGCGGCCACCGCGCTGCCCGCGGCAAGCGCGAGCGCGGCCATGGCAGTGGCGGCAAGGAAAAGGCGGCGGGGGCGATCATGTCTCATCAACAGCTCCTGTGGGGGCGCATTCGCGGCGTTGGAGTGGGCTGTTGTGCGCACCGCGAAAACAGGGTTGGCTCGGGTAACAACACTGCGGTTGTTTTATTAGTAAAACATAGGTTCACATCAGGAACACATTCACTGTAGGTCGCCAATATTGATAACTCAACTTACTGAAATCACCAATTGACTTTCAACGTATGCCTATTTTGTTTTTACAGTGGTAATGTCGAGACATTTGCGGCGGACTCGCCGCCGCCTGTGAGACAATCTGGCCCGCCCACCGGCCCGGACAAACCTGGCCGGCAGACACCAGACAAGAGGACCGCATGCCCCGTGACGCCGCGCCCGCCCAGGGCCAGCCCGCGCCAGACCTGACCGCCAGCCCCTGGACCGACCTCGACGAGGCCGGCAATGGCCTGACCGTCGATAACTTCCTGACCACCATGCTGAGCCAGCTGGTGACCGCGCTGCGCAGCACGGTCACCAAGCCCTACGCCGAGCAGTTCGGCCTGACCGTGCCGGAGTGGCGCATCCTGGCGCTGCTGGCGCATGCGAAAGAACTGCCCTTCTCCGAGCTGGTCACGCAATCGACCTCGGACAAGGCGCTGGTCAGCCGCACGCTGCGGCTGCTGGAAGACCGCGGGCTGGTACGGCTGACCTCGGCCGGCAACACCCCGCGCAAGAAGCTGATCTGCGCCATCACCGAAGCCGGGTCGACGCTGCACGACCAGGTGATGCCGCTGGCACGCAAGGGGCAGGCGGAAGTGATCCGGATGCTGTCGCCGCAGGAAAGGGAGGCGGTCTACCTGGGGCTGCGCAAGCTGCTGCGGGCGCAGGGATAGTGCAGCGCCAGCTCGCACAGCAATAGAAAAAGGCCGCCCCGGATCCCGGCGCGGCCTGCAAAGATGAACGGGACGAGCACGCGCCCGTTCAGACCTCCAGTTCCTCCAGCACCTGTCCCTTGGTTTCAATGCCAAGGAAGTGCACGGTGATGGCCGCCAGCGCCGGCACCACGGCCAGCGCAAAGAAAGCCACGTTGAGGTTGCCCCCGCCGATGGTGCTGGCGATCAGCGCCGGCGCGAAGATCGCGGCCAGCTTCAGCCAGGCGCCGCCCAGCCCGCAGCCCATCGCCCGCACGCTGGTCGGGTACAGCTCCGGCGTGTAGACATAGGCGGTGATGAAGCCGCTGGCCAGGAACCCCATTGCCAGCGCGCAGAACGTCGCCACCACATAGACCGACGAAGCGTGGAACACGCCGGCCAGCACCAGCGACAGCGCGCACAGGAGGAACGACACATTGATCACCGGCTTGCGCCCGACCTTGTCGACGATCATCGCGCATACCAGCGAGCCGATCACGCCAAGCACTGACGCGCCGGCAGCAAGATTCAGCGCCAGCTGCAGCGGCGCATCGTAGACGGTCTTGTAGACCGTCGGCAGCCAGGTCGACAGCCCGTACTGGATAAAGCCGCAGGTGGCCCACAGCATCCACACCGCCATCGTGCGGCCGAGGTAGGCCTTGCCGACCAGGTCGCGCACGCGCCGGCGCGGGTGCTGGGTCATGCGTTCGTAGGCGCCGGCATTCTGCGGCGGCGGCAGCGGGCCCTTCGCGCACGCCTCGAACGCACGCAGCGCGGCGTCGGCCTCTTCCAGGCGGCCCTTCTCGGCCAGCCAGCGCGGCGATTCGGGGATCACGCGCTTCAGGATGAAGAACAGCACCAGCGGCACGCCGCCGATGAAGTACATCACCTCCCAGCCGTAGTGCGGCACCAGCCAGGCACCGACGCCGTTGGACACCATCAGGCCGATCGGGAACACCACCTCGTACAGCAGCACGAAGCGCCCGCGGCCGTGCGCGCGCGTGACTTCGTTGATATAGGTGGCGGCGACCGGCAACTCGCCGCCGAGGCCCAGGCCCTGCACGATGCGCAGCAGCAGGAAGATCTCGAACGACGGCGCCAGGCCGCAGGCAATGCTCATCAGGCCGATGATGCCCGCGCTCCAGCCGATCGAGCGCAGCCGGCCGAAGCGCTCGGCCAGCCCCGGGAACAGCAGCGCCCCGACCAGCTGGCCGACCGACGGCGCCGCGATCAGGACACCGATCTGCACCGGCGTCAGCGACCACTGCGCGATCAGCAGCGGCAGCGTGGCGGCAATGGCGATGACGTCGAAGCCATCGAAGAAGGTGGCCAGGCCGATCAGCAGCCGGGCGCGGATATGCATGGCGTTGCCCGGCATGCGTTCGATGCGGGCGACGATATTGCCGCGCGTGACGGGGCCGCTGCGCGTGGTGGCGGCGCTCTGGCCGGCGCTGTCGGCCGTCGTCACGATACCTGCGGTGGCGGCCACCGGTGCGCCGGGGGACGCTGCGTCTTGTCTTTGGGTCAGCACGGGGGAGACTTCTCGGTTGAATTCTGGGAACTGCCCGGCATGCGGGAGGTTTGCTCCCCTCTCCCGCTTGCGGGAGAGGGGCCGGGGGTGAGGGGCGGCGGCTCTAGCGGCGTGGTGCCTTGCTAAACCACCCCTCACCCTACCCTCTCCCCGTGAGGGGAGAGGGGAACACCGTCGGTGTTCTGGCGCTGTTATGCGGGCTTACAAGTCCAGCACCAGCTTGCTGCCCTTGCACCCCGACACGCATACCATCATGGTCTTGTTGCTGGCGCGCTCGCTGTTGCTCAGCACGCTGTCGCGGTGGTCCGGGCAGCCTTCCAGCACGGCGGTCTCGCACGAGCCGCACACGCCTTCGCGGCAGCTGTACTCGACCTCCACACCGGAGTCGAGCAGCGCATCGAGCAGCGACTTGCCCGACGGCACCTTGACCAGCGAGCCGGTGCGCGACAGCTGCACCACGTATTCGCCTTCCTGCACCGCCTCGGTCGACGGGTCTGCGGCAAAGCGCTCGATATGGACGTTGGGGTAGGCGTGCGCCTCGCACGCGGCCTCGAACGCATTCAGCATCGGGCCGGGGCCGCAGCAATAGAAGTGCGTCTGCGCGTCCTGTCCGCCCAGCATTGCCTTCAGGTCCGGCGGCGCGCCCGCTTCGTCGTCGAAGTGGAAGCGCACCGCGTCGCCGTAGGCCGACAGCGGTTCGGCGAATGCCGCCTCGGCACGCGAACGCGCGCAGTAGATCAGCGTGAACGACTTGCCCAGCTCCGCCAGCCGGCGCGCCATGCAGACGATCGGCGTGACGCCGATGCCGCCGGCGACCAGCACGGTGTGCGCGGCGCTCTCGTCCAGCTCGAAGTTGTTGCGCGGCGCACCCACGGTCAGCGTGGCGCCCACGCGCAGCTGCTCGTGCACGTAGCGCGAGCCGCCGCGGCTGCCGCGGTCCAGCAGCACGCCCACGGTGTAGCGGTTGCGCGCTTCCGGCGCGCCGCACAGCGAGTAGCTGCGCACCAGGCCGTTGCCCAGGTGCAGGTCGATATGGGCGCCCGGGCTGTACTCGGGCAGGGCCTTGCCTTCGGGATCTTGCAGTTCGATGCTGACCACGCCGCGCGCTTCATAACGCATGGCCTGGACGCGCAGGGTCAGGGACTGGTGGGCACTCATTTGCTGCTTCCTTCTTTCGTCGTTCCCGCGCAGGCGGGAACCCAGTGACTTTGCCTTTTGCCAGCGCTTCAACGACGCTGGGCTCCCGCCTTCGCGGGAGCGACGGTGGTTATGCTCAGCGCTTCTCGGTCAGGAACTTGCCTGCCGGGCCGCCCGCGTTCTTCTGGCGGCGGGTGTTGCCGTCGATGCCGCCCTCGATCGCCCACTCGGCGAACATGGTCGGGCCCGGCTCGAAGGCGCGCGGCTCCCAGTGTTCGTCGAGCTGGTCTTCATCGGCGTAGTACTCGATCAGGCCGCCGGCCGGGTTCTTGAAGTACCAGAAGTAGGCCGAAGAGATCGGGTGCCGGCCCGGGCCGAGCTGCGTATCCCAGCCCTTGCGCGAGACGTGCATGCCGCCGCCGAAGACTTCATGGATGTCGCGCACGGTGAAGGCGACGTGGTTCAGGCCGCTCTTGGGTTCCGGCAGCTGCAGCAGGAACAGGTCGTGGTGGCCGCCGTCGGCTGTGCAGCGCAGGAACGCGCCGCGGTCCGGGTAGCGGTCGGACGGCACGAAGCCGAACTTCTCGACATAGAACTGCTCGGTGGCCTTGACGTCCTTCACGAAGAACACCACGTGGCCGACTTCGATCGGTGTGGCGTGGTCGTAGATCGGGCTGCGCTGGTTCATGCGCGGCTTGTCGTTCCACGTGTTCATCAGCGCGCATTCGACCTGCACGTCATGCTTGCGCGTGACCTGGAAGCGCACCGCCAGGCCGTTCGGATCGGTGCAGCCGATGCGCAGCGTGGCCCCTTCGCCTTGCTTCACAAAGCCAGGCGCATCGGCGATCGCATCAGCCAGATGATCGAGCGATGCCTGCGACTCGACGCCCCACACCACTTCGCGCAGCGTCGGGCCGGCCTCGATCGCGGGCGGCAGCGAAGCATCGTCGATGCGGCGCACCAGCACGCGGCAGCCGTTCAGCGTTTCGAAGTCCAGGCCCTGCGCGTCGTCGCGCTTGATGGCCAGGCCCCAGTCCGAGAAAAAGCCACGGCAGGCGTCAAAGTCATCCGCGCCGTAGACGATCTCGTCGATTCCCAATACCTTGATCATTGCTTCTCTCCAGCCTGCCGGGTTCAGTGGTTGGCCCACGGCAGCGGTTGTTCGTTCAGGCCCCAGTACACGCTTTTCTGCTCCATGTACTGCAGGATGCCCAGCCGTCCCTTCTCGCGGCCCAGGCCGCTGTCGCGCCAGCCGCCGAACGGCGTCGCGATCGAGAACTGCTTGTAGGTGTTGATCCACACATTGCCCGCCTGCACCGCACGTGCCACGCGCCACGCGCGCTTGTAGTCGCGCGTCCAGATGCCGGCGGCCAGCGCGTAGACACTGTCGTTGGCCTGTTCGATCAGGTCGTCCTCGTCGTCGAACGGGATCGCCACCAGCACCGGGCCGAAGATTTCTTCCTGGCAGATACGGGCGTTGTTATCCAGGCCTTCGATGATGGTCGGCGTGTAGAAATAGCCGTTGGGCAGGCCGGCCACCTCGGGACGCACGCCGCCGGTGCGCAGCTGCCCGCCTTCGTGCACGCCGGTCGCGACGTACGATTCGATGCTGTCGCGGTGGCGGTCGGTGATCAGCGGCCCCATCTGGGTGCGTTCGTCGGCGGGATCACCCACGCGCAACTGCGCGGCGCCGTGCGCCAGGCGATCCATGAAGGCCTCGTACTGCGAACGCGCCACGAACAGGCGCGAGCCGGCGATGCACGACTCGCCCGACGAGCTGAAGATGCCGTACAGCACGCCGTTGACCGCGTGGTCGAGGTCGGCGTCGTCGAACACCATGGTCGGCGACTTGCCGCCCAGCTCCAGCGACACCGGCATCATCTTGTCGGCGGCGATATGGGCGATGTGTTTGCCGGTGGTGGTGCCGCCGGTGAACGACACGCGGCGCACCAGCGGATGCTTGGTGATGGCGTCACCGATCACCGAGCCCTTGCCCGGCAGCACGCTGACGAGGCCCTTTGGCACGCCGGCTTCTTCGCAGATGCGCGCCAGTTCCAGCGCCATCAGCGGCGTGACTTCGGCGGGCTTGACCACCACGGCGTTGCCGGCGGCGAGCGCAGGGGCCATCTTCTGCGCCTCGCTGGCGATCGGCGAGTTCCACGGCGTGATCGCCGCGACCACGCCCATCGGCTCGTAGACGCTCATGGTCAGGCAATCGCCGCGCTGCGGCGTGATGGTTTCTTCCAGCGTTTCGCAGGCAGCGGCAAAGAACTGGAAGGTGCCGGCGGCGCTGGCGACCAGGGCGCGCGTCTCGCTGATCGGCTTGCCGTTGTCCAGGCGCTGGCGCTGGGCCAGCGGCTCGGCCTGTGCGCGGATCAGTTCGGCCACGCGGTACAGCACGGCGGCGCGCTCGTGCGGCTTGCGCTGAGCCCAGCCGCTGGTGAGGAAGGCGTGGTGAGCGCCCTGCACTGCCTCTTCCACATCGGCCAGGCTGGCGGCGTTCAGTTCGGCGACGACTTCGCCGGTGGCCGGGTAGCGCGTGCCGTAGCGATCGCCGGTGCCGGGGCGCCATTCGCCGGCGATGCAGATGGGGAGGACTTCTTGTGGGTTCATGTCGTTGCCTGCTATGTCTGTCTATGTGCGGTGTCTTGTTGCGACGGCACCATCAAATGCTGCTGCGGAACTCCCCTCTCCCGCATGCGGGAGAGGGGAGCAAACCGTCGGTCGTTTAAATCGATACCGCGTGCGCCCGGTTGCCCAAGGCCCGCACCACACTGAACACCGTCAGCGCCGAAGTCTTCGGATTCGCCGCCAGCGGCTTGCCCCGCATCGTCAGCTCGAACCCGCCAAACGCCCCACGCGCTTCCACGTGATGCACGTTCTCCACCGCATGCGGATCGGCCAGCAGCCTCACCGACGTGCGGTCCAGCCCAAGCCCGGCCAGCGACACCGTGGCCGCCACGTTGGCGTTCTTCGGATACAGGCGCGCGGCGTCGCGTGCCGTCCCTTCGAAGATCACCGTCGCCTCGGTCAGCGCATCCAGGTCGAACAGCTTTTCGGCCGGCGTGCCAGCCCAGGCGCGCGCCGGCTTGCGGCCGGTGTAGATCACTTCATCCAGCCCGCCGACGCGGGCCGCGGCCAGTGCGTCGATCGCGCCGATCGCGCCGGACAGCAGCTGCACCTGCGTGCCGCCGCGGCGCGCCGCCGCTTCCAGCCGCTCGGCCATGCCGGGCTCGGACAGCGCGCCCACCGACACCACCATGCACGGGATGCCGCGCTCCAGCGCCGGCACGATGTGCTCTTCCAGCGCATGGTGGCCGGCGCACTCGACCAGCAGGTCGGGGCGCTGGTCGTCCAGGTGCGTGGCCACGCGGGCACCGGGCGCCAGCGCCGACAGCGCACCGCGGGCCTCGTCCATCGCGTTCTCGGGCACGATCACCACGTCGAAGGCGACGTCGGGATCGCTCTTGAGCAGCTCAAGCACGCCCCGGCCAATCGCCCCGCACCCAATCATGGACACATGCAGCATGTTTCTGCTCTCCTCAGGCGCTGATGGTGGCCTGTTCCGAAGCCGGGGTTTCCTTGTTCACCGGCGGGCCGGCAAACACGGTCTTGAAGCTGCCGATCGACAGCATGTCGATTTCCAGCAGGAACGGGCCGGGCTCGACCGTGGCCTGCTCCAGTGCCGCGCCGACTTCCGCCAGGCTGCTGACGCGGGCATGGCGCAGCGACAGCGACCTGGCCAGCGCGGCGTAGTCGGGCGTATGCAGGTCCACGTAGTGGCGGCGGCCGCCGTACTGCGCGTCCTGGATGTTCTTGATCACGCCGTAGCCCTTGTCGTTCATCAGCACGATGACCATGTCGGCGCGTTCCTGCACCGCGGTGGCCAGCTCACCCAGGTTCAGGATGAAGCCGCCGTCGCCGGCCAGCGTGAAGGTCTTTTTGCCCGACGCGGTGGCCGCCGCGCCGATCGCGGCGCCGATGCCCATCGCCAGGCCCTGGCCGATGCCGCCGCCCAGCGCATGCACGCCGGCACGCGAGTCGAAGATGCGCAGCTGGCGGTTGCCCCAGGTGCTGTTCGACACGGTCACGTCGCGCACCCAGTTGAAGTTGCGGCCCACGGCCCCCTGCAGTGCCTGCACCAGTGCCGAGTACGGGCCGAGGCCGTCGACCAGGCTGCTGACGGCAACGTCGTGCGCGCGGCGCAGGTCGGCGGCGAAAGCCGGATCGACCTTCATGCGGCCTTCCAGGCGGTCCGCCAGCGCGTCCAGCGCCAGCGCGGCATCGCCGCTGACAAAGTAGTCGCTCTGGTAGCAGCGGCCCTCGGCGGCCGGGTCGGCGTCGATGCGCAGCAGCGGGCGCGGCAGCTTCAGTTCGTACTTCAGCGTTTCATTGCCGCGCAGGCGCGAGCCCACCACCAGCATCGCGTCGCAGGTCTGGTAGAAATGCTCGACCGGCTTGTGCAGGTTGAAGGCGCCGAGCGTTCGGGGATCGTCTTCCGCCACGATGCCACGGCCCTGCGTGCTGGTGACCACGCCGAAGCCCAGGTCCAGCAGGCGCTGCACCTGCTTGCTGGCGTGGCGCGCGCCGCCGCCCAGCCACAGCAGCGGACGTTTGGCGTTGACCAGGCGTTCGGCCAGGGCGTCCAGCGCGTGCGTCGACGGCACGTGCCTCGGCACCGGCAGCGGCTGCAGGTCGGCCGGCAGGTCGATCAGCGCGGCCTGGATGTCGATGGGGATCTCCACGCTGACCGGGCCGGTCGGCGCGGTCAGCGCGGTCTGCACGGCCAGCTTGATGGTGCTGAGGGCGGTGTCGGCGCTGCGGATGCGGAAGGCGGCCTTGGACACGGCCTTCAGCATGGTGAGTTGGTCCGGCGCTTCGTGGATGTAGGCCAGGCTCTGGTCCAGGTACGGGGTCTCGATCTGGCCGGTGATATGCAGCATCGGCGTGCCGGCGGTCAGCGCTTCAACCATCGCGCCGGCGGCATTGCCCGCGGCGGTGCCGGTGCTGGTCAGGCACACGCCCAGGCCGCCGGTGGTGCGGGCGTAGGCGTCGGCCATGTTGGTGCCGCCCGCTTCGCCGCGCGCCGGCACGAAGCGGATCTTGCCGCGCTCGCCCATGGCGTCGAGGATCGGCATGTTGTGGATCGAGATCACGCCGAACGCGGCCTTGACCCCGCACTGCTCAAGGAACGCCGTGATGGCGCAGCCAACGGTGACCTGCTGTTGTTCGTACTGGTGTTGATTAGGCATGACGGGAGTGTCCTCCGGAGATATCGATATGGCTGCCCGTGGTGTACGAAGACAACGGCGAGGCAAGGAACAGGATGGCGCGGGCTGTCTCGACGGGCAGGCCCAGGCGGCCAAGGGGAATATGTTTCTGCTGGGCCAGGCGCGCGGTCCACGCGGCCCAGTCCAGGTGGCGGTCCTCTTCGGGACGCGCCTCGAAGCGGCGGCGCCACTGGCCCGACTCGACCAGCCCGATCAGGATGCCGTTGACGCGCACGCCCTTCGGCGCGAACTCGGTGGCCATCGAGCGCACCAGGTTGAGCACGCCGGCACGCGCGGCGGAGGTCGCCACCATGTGCGGCTCCGGCTGCTGCGCCAGCAGCGAGTTGACGCAGACGATCGCGCCCTGTCCGGACTTTTCCAGCTGCGGCAGGAAGGCGCGCGTCGGGTGGATCACCGAGAAGAACTTGAGCTGCAGTTCGTCCATCCAGGCCGCGTCTTCGGTATTGGCGAAGGTGGACACGCGGCCCTGGCCGGCGTTGTTGACCAGCATGTCGACGTTGCCGAGCTTCTGCTGCACGTCGGCCGCGAAGGCGGCGACCTGTTCCGGCTTGAGCACGTCGCAGGTGGCGGCATGAAGGCTGCACCCGGGGAATTTCTCGCGCAGCTGTGCTTCGGCGCTGTGCAGGCGGGCCTCGTCGCGGCCGCACAGGGCGACGGCGGCACCCGCTTCGAGCAGCAGTTCGACGGTCGCCAGCCCGATGCCGGAGGACCCGCCGGTAACGACGGCAACCTTGCCGCCGAGTTCAATCATGGACATTGTCCTCACTCCCGATACAGATTCACGACCTTGCCGGCGCTGTGCAGCGACGGCCGGTAGTCGAGCAGGCGCGACAGCTCGCCTGCAGTGTTCCGCACTTTCTCCACCATCGCGTCCAGCTGGTCCGGATCGAAATGCGCCGGATCGATATGCGCGGCGGGAATGGTGGCGCCCAGCGCCGCCACCACCTTGCCGGTGCGGTCGCGCACCGGCGCGGCGATGGTCGAGATGCTCGATTCGAAAAAACCTTCCTGCAGCACGTAGCCACGCTCGCGGTCGCGCTGGACGATGGCAAAGAGCGCATCGGCCGTGCGCGGCGTGCTGTCGGAGAACACTTCCAGCTGCGCCTCCGGATACAGCGCGCGCAGTTCCGCCAGCGGCAGGTCTTCCAGCAGCACGCGCCCCAGCACCGTGGCATGCGCGGGCAGCCGCGTGCCGACGTTGACCGAGCTGGCGAAGGGCCGCGGCGACACCGCTTTGGCCACATACACGATCGAGCGCCCGTCGCGCACCACCAGGTTGGTCGGGTAGCCGATCTCGTCGCGCAGCCGCTCCAGCAGCGGGCGGCCCAGCTCGGTCAGCTCCAGCGACGCCAGGTACTCGAACCCGAGCCGCAGCACCGCCATGCCCAGCCGGAAATCGCGGCCGCCATCGGCACGCTCGACAAAGCCCAGCATCTCCAGCGTGGCCAGCAGCCGGAACACGGTCGAGCGCGGCACCTTGAGCCGGCGCGCCAGCTCGGCGGCCGACATGGTGCGGTCCTTGCTGCTGAACTCGCCGAGCAGGCGCAGGCCGCGCTCCAGGCCCGGGACAATGTACTTGTCCGGGGTCTCGTTGGCGGCTGGCGTCGTGGCCGGGATGGCGCTGGTGCTCATGGTCTGTGCTTGCGGACGGGCGGAGGCCGGCATCAGCGCTTGATCTTCGACAGCGGGTGCTCGGGCGGGTACGTCGGCGTGATCGGCTTCTGGGCGCCCAGCATCACGCACATCAGCGCGTCTTCCTCGCCGATGTTGATTTCCTCGCGATACACGCCCGGCGGCACCGAGACCAGGTCGCGGTCGGTCAGGATGGTTTCGAAGCGCTCGCCGTCCTTCTCCAGGATCAGCTTGACCTTGCCGCGCAGGATGAAGAACACCTCTTCCACGTCGGTGTGGATATGCGACGGGCCCTCATGGCCGGCCGGGATGATCATCGTCGAAAAGGTGAAGTGCTCCGACGGCACGGTGTTGGTGTCCGCGGCCACGCCGGTGCCGCCGGTACCCAGGTAGCGCATCTGCGCGCGGCGGTACTTGGGGTCGTAGTCGGCCTGGAACTTCAGCGCGTTCCAGTCGTACTTGCGCGTGGAGAAGCGCGCCACGCGGCTTTCCATCCACTGGTCGAACGAGGCGTCCTCCGGTTGGTCCCAGGAACGCTTGATGTTTTGTTGTTGGGAAAGATCGCTCATTTGGATTCCTTCTGCTTTCAGTGGATCGGTGGATCAATGCATGACAAAGCCGCCGTTGACCGCCAGCGTCTGGCCGGTCACGAAACGGGCAAGGTCGGACAGCGCGAACAGCACCGCGCCGCAGACGTCTTCGGGCAGCTGCTCGCGCGAGATCGCGCGCTGCTCGCGGTACAGGTCGTGGCGATGCTGCGGCACGTATTCGGTGGCTTCCACCAGCGTCAGGCCCGGCGCCACCGCGTTGACGGTGATCTGGTCGCGGCCCAGTTCGCGCGCCAGCGAGCGGGTCATGCCGATGATGGCGCTCTTGCTGGCCACATAGGCCAGCAGGTTGGGCGCGCCCCACAGCGGCGTGTCCGAGGCCAGGTTGACCACCGCGCCGCGGCCGCTGGCACGCAGCGCCGGCAGGCAGGCGGCGGTCATCAGCCAGGTGCCGCGCACGTTGACGTTCATCACGCGGTCCCAGGTGGCGACGTCGATGGCGCCGGCGTCGCGCCCGCCCGAGTCGGTCACGGCGGCGTTGTTGACCAGGCCGTCGAGACCGCCCAGCGCCTTGACCGCGGCGTCGGCGCAGGCCTGCACCGAGGCGGGGTCGGACAGGTCCAGCGTCACCGGCACCACCTTCAGGCCGCGGGCGCGCAGCGCCTCGGCTTCCTGCTGCAGGCGCTCGGCCAGGATGTCGGCCATCGCCACGCTGGCGCCGGCTTCGGCCAGCGCCTTGACGAAGGCCAGGCCCAGGCCGCGCGCGGCGCCGGTGACCAGCACCTTGCGGCCGGCCAGCAGCGTGTTGTTCTTGATGGCCTCAGGCATGGCTGGCGGCTCCGGCGGCTTGCGTGGGCTTGAGCATCGCCACCGGCTCGTCGGCGATCTCCTGGTCGGCGCGGCGCTTCAGCAGACGGCGCACGCGCGTGATGCCGGCATCGTGCTGGTACAGCATCTCGTGGTCGCGGGCGTTGGGGGCCATCATTTCCAGCACCACGCGGTCCTGCTCCAGCACGTCCCAGTGCAACTGCTCCAGGCGGTTGCGATACAGGAAGCGCCACACGTCGCGCTCCCAGCCCTGTACGTGGCGGGTGCGCCAGAAGAACACCATGCAGTGGTCCTCATCCACCGGCGTGGCCATGCCGACGATGCCGAACGGACCGCCGGGGCCGACGCTGGCGCGGTACGGGATCGCCAGGCGCAGCCACAGCGTGCCGGTCTCGCCGAATTCCACCCAGTCGAAGTTGACGCCGCGCTGGCCGGTCTTCTCGAACACCAGGCCGTGCTCGGTTTCGCGGATCTGCATCACGGCGGACTTCTCGCCGCAGGCCATCGAGTGCGACACCGCGTGCAGGTAGGCGCCGTGCATCGGGTCCATCACGTTGTCGATGGCGTAGCGGTAGTTGCAGTCCCAGTGCGCCACGCACAGGAAGTGGCTGTGCTCTTCGCTGACCAGTTCTTCCGGCAGGCGCAGTTCGTCGGGGCTGCCCGCGCCTTGCGGGGCCTGGTCGCCGAACCACAGGAAGATCGCGCCGGCCTGCTCCTGCACCGGGTAGCTGCGCACGCAGGTGCGGCCTTCCAGCGGGCAGCTTTCCACTGCCGGCACGCTCTTGACCTGGCCGTCGCCGCCGACTTCCACGCCGTGGTACCAGCAGGCGACGCGGTCGCCCAGGTTCCAGCCCATCGACAGCCGCGCGCCGCGATGCGGGCAGCGGTCTTCCAGTGCGTGGACCTGGCCGGCGCCGTCGCGCCACAGCACGATGTTCTGGCTCAGGCGAGTGATGCCGATCGGGGCGTGGGACACCGCCCACGAGGCGGCGACGGGGTACCAGTAGTTGCGCAGGCCGGTGTTCAGGCGGGCTTCGGCGCGGGCTTGCTTGTTCGATTCCATGTTGTTCTCGCTGTCGACGCGGTTCGTGGGGCGGGCTCAGGCGCCCAGCCGGCGCATTTCGGAGAGGAAGCGCTCTTCGGTCCAGGGCTGGCCGTCGACGCCCAGGAAACCGGCGGCGTTGAACGCGCGCACGATGTCCTGCGGGTTCTGCGCGCCGCCCTCGAACGCGGCTTCGATGGCATCGCCCAGCGCGTTCTCGTAGGCGCTCGGTGCGCTGGCGCGGGTCTGCCAGACGATGTTGGCGACCTTGCCGGGTTGCTCGATATGGCCCTTGCCTGCGACGTTGTTCGGCGCCGGACGCTCCCAGGGCACCAGGTTCGGGTTGTACGAGAGGCTTTCCATTGCGCTTTGCTCCATGTCTTGCAGCTTGGGGGACCGTGTTCCAACGCCGTCCGGATGCGCCCTGCTTCTGCGTCCGTCGTGTTTTACTAATGAAACACTGGTTTAGATATTGAACACAGGTACGACTATAGACAACGCGATGACAAAAATTGACTGGGGTAAACCCGCGAAGCCGGGTCAGGCGGCGCAAACTGCGCGCCAGTGAGACGGCACCGCACCATGGCGGCGCCGTTCGGGTATCAGGCAGCGGTCTCGGGCAGCGCCGAGCGGATCAGCCGCGCGGTGGCGGCGGCCTGCTCGATGTAGCAGGCATGGCCGGCGTCGGGGATCAGCGCCAGCGGCAGGTCGAAGCGTTCGGCCAGCGTGCCGCAGGCCAGCGGCGTGGTCACCACGTCGTGGCTGCCGCAGGCGATGCGCGTGGGCAGTGACGGCGGACGGCGCGACAGGTAACGGTCGATATCGTCGCCGCACAGCATCGCCACGGCCTGGCGATAGCCGTCCGGGTTGAGCCGCTGCATGTTCCAGCGCACCCACGACTGCGCGCCGGCATCGGCCAGCTCGCTCAGCAGCCGCGCCGGTCCGCGTTGCGCCAGCCCTTGCACGCCGAGCGTGTCCAGCGCCGCCAGCCGCTGCTGTGCCACCTGCTGCGCCTGCGCCTCCTTGCCCGCCGCGCCGTAGCCCTGGGCCACGCTCAGCAACAGCAGCCGCGCGGGCAGGTTGCGCGCGTTGGCGACATAGGCTGCTGCCATCAGTGCGCCAAGGGAATGGCCGACGATCAGGGCAGGCTGTACTGCCAGCGCCTGCAGCATGCCGTCCAGCCGTTGCGCGTAGTCGGACGCCAGCGGGCGCTGCTGCGCCAGCGGTGTCGAGTTGCCGTAGCCCGGCGCATCCCAGGCGATCACCCGCGCCTGCGCGGCCAGCAGGCTCGCGCAAGGCAGCCATGAGGCCGCGCCGGAGCTGATGCCATGCAGCAGCACGATGGCGGGCCCGCTGGTGCCGCCGCTGCGGTAAGCCACCTGCGCGCCGCCGTCTACCGTTACCTGGCGTTCCGCAAACCCGCTGCTCAGGGCCTCCAGAAGCTGCCGGTCCGGCTGCGGAAAAATGGGGGGCTGATTTTGTTTCATATATAAAACTTAGGTTTGCGAATAAAACTTTTGAAGCATAGGCGTGCGCATCGGGAAGCGGGATCAGGGTTAACGATAGGCCTGTCCGACACGAAGACGTCCACGCGCCGGGCTGGTGCACGCACCCGTTTGCACGGCGTGGCCGGCCTTCGCCGATGGCATCGGGCGCAGCGCCTTTGCCGGTGCGGCAAGGCGCATCGGCGGATGGGCCGCCAATGCCGCGCGCCGCGCTGCGCCAATGCACCGCCCCGCGCGCACGGCGGGCCCTGCTCAGGTGCAGCCGGCGGCTGTCCGGCGTGTCGCCGCCCTGCCGCACTAGGGATAACCCTCCTCACAGCTTTTGGAAACTCGCAGCTATATTTTGCTCAACGTTTCTTATGTTGTTCGATGTTCCACATATAAAACATAAAAGCGTATCTGGCAGCATTTTTGCGTCATCGCGGCTTTTTGACAGCCCCTGCGGGCCCACAGAGGAGAACACCCAGCCAACAACAAGCCTGCCCTGAAACCCGGCCGCCATCGCAGCGGCCCGTACCACAAAGACGATTACAAGACGGAAAAACGGAAGGAAACTGGTAGATGAAACTTGCACGAACCGCCGCGGCGCTGCTTGCGGCTTCCCCCCTGCTGGCCTCGGCCCAATCGTCGGTGACGCTGTACGGCGTCATCGATACCGGTGTCGAGTACGTGAGCAATGTCGGCGCCAACGGCGACAGCCTGATGCGCATGCCCAACAACACCGCCACGGTGCCGTCGCGCTGGGGCATCCGCGGCACGGAAGACCTGGGCGGCGGGCTGAAGGGCCTGTTCGTGCTGGAATCGGGCTTCTCGCCGGACACGGGCAACGCCAACCAGGGCGGCCGGCTGTTCGGGCGCCAGGCGCTGGTCGGGCTGAGCAACCAGTATGGCCAGCTGTCGTTCGGCCGCCAGTACACGATGCTGTTCTGGACCATCCTCGACAGCGATATCCTGGGGCCGAACGTGTACGGCTCGGGCTCGCTCGACAGCTACCTGCCCAACACGCGCGCCGACAACGCGGTCGCGTACAAGGCCAACTTCAACGGCTTCGTGGTCGGCGCGACCTACAGCTTCGGCCGTGACGCGGTCAACGCCGGCCCCAGCCCGGCCGGCACCAACTGCGCCGGCGAGAACCCTGCCGACAAGAAGGCCTGCCGCGAGTGGTCGGCCATGGTCGGCTATGACAGCAAGACCTGGGGCCTGATCGCGGCCTACGATTCGCAGCGCGGCGGCCCCGGCGCGTTCGGCGGCCTGACCAGCAGCAACCTGACCGACGACCGCCTGTCGCTGGGCGGCTACATGCTGCTGAAGAACACCAAGCTCGGCGCCGGCTGGATCCGCCGCGACAACGAAGGCAGCCCCACGCCGATCAGCGACCTGTACTACGCCGGCGTCTCGCATGACATCACGCCCGCGATCAACCTGGCCGGCCAGGTCTACTTCCTGAACTACCACGGCAGCGACAACGAGGCCATGCTGTACGCGCTGCGCGCGACCTACAGTTTCAGCAAGCGCACCTCGGTCTATGCCACCGCGGGCTATATCAACAACGACGGCCAGCTCGCCATGTCGGTGAGCGGGGGTTCGCCCGGCTCCAACCCGCGCCCGGGCGCGAACCAGTGGGGCTCGATGCTGGGCATCAAGCACATCTTCTGAGTCGGCCGAATCGGCCAAACCGGCCACCCTGCCCCGGCGCCGCACGCCGGGCTTCACCAGCCGCTTCACCAGCCATGTTGGCCCCGGCCCCCGCCGGGCGCCAGGTTTTACCGAGGTCTGAACATCATGAAGTCTGCACGCCGCAAAGTCCTGGCCACGCTGGCCGCCGCCGCCTCCGTGCTCTGCACCGGCACCGCCCTGGCGCAGGGCGCGTACCCGAGCAAACCCATCACCATCGTCGTCGCCTATCCGGCCGGCGGCGATGTCGACGTCCTGGCCCGCATGTTCGCGGAAAAGCTGGCACCGCGGCTGAAGCAGTCGGTGGTGGTGGAAAACCGCACCGGCGCCGCCGGCACCATCGGCAGTGCGTATGTCGCGCGCGCCAACCCCGACGGCTACACGCTGCTGCTGGCGCCCAACACCGTCGCCATCGCTCCGCTGGTGCTGAGGGCCGGCACCGGCGCCACCTACGACGTGCAGCATGACTTCACCCCGATCGCGCAGATCGGCACGCAGTCGCTGTTCGTGGTGGTCAACAAGGGCACCGGCATCACCAAGGTCAGCGACCTGGTGGCACGCGCCAAGTCGGGCAAGGTGGAAACCTACGCCACGCCGGGCAACGGCTCGCCGATGCACATCATGGGCGAACTGTTCAACAAGTCCGCCGGCATCAAGATCAGCCAGGTGCCGTATCGCGGCCTCGCGCCCGCCATCGTCGACGTGATCGGCGGACAGGTGCCGGTGACCTACGTCACCTACGGCGCGGTGGCGCAATACGTGGGCAACGGCAGCCTGGTGCCGCTGGCAGTCGCGGACCTGAAGCGCTCGCCGTTCGCGCCCAACGTGCCGACGCTGGCGGAGCTGGGCTACAAGGATGTCGAGATCGGCGCCTGGCAGGCGCTGCTGGGCCCGAAGAACATGCCCGCCGACATGGTGCGCACGCTCAACGCGCATATCAACGACATCCTGAAGATGCCCGACGTGGTCGCGCGCATGGCCACCATCGCGGTGACCCCGGCAGGCGGCGAGCCG
Organism: Cupriavidus oxalaticus; assembly: GCF_016894385.1. Classification (NCBI taxonomy): domain Bacteria; kingdom Pseudomonadati; phylum Pseudomonadota; class Betaproteobacteria; order Burkholderiales; family Burkholderiaceae; genus Cupriavidus; species Cupriavidus oxalaticus. The sequence goes on along the minus strand of NZ_CP069811.1, from coordinate 643,636 downwards.
GCCGCGCTGTCCAAGCTGATCGCCGCGGATACCAACCGCTATACGAAGATCGTGAAGGAGTTCGGCATCCAGGCCGACTGAGCCTCGCACCGGCGGGCTTCCTGCGAAAGCAGGAGTCCGTCTGGCGGCGCTACGGCAATCCGTACGCAGCCGCTGCAAGAATTACCGTCACCAAAGCGGCGTGGCGTGCCCAGGCGCTGTTCCTGCAAAGTGGCCCGGAAGTTGCAACGTTGCGGGCATGGACCTCTCGTTCGACTGGCGCGAAGCCCTCTTCTTCACCATCTCGCCGCTCGAGATCGTCGTTCGCGGCACGGTGATGTACTGGGCGCTGTTCCTGATGTTTCGCTTCGTGGTACGGCGCGACATCGGCTCGCTGGGCATTGCCGACCTGCTGGTGGTCGTGATCGTGGCCGATGCGGCGCAGAACGGCATGGCCGGCAAGGGTGAAGGCGTTGCCGACGCCATGCTGCTGGTCGCCACGCTGATCGCATGGAACCGGCTGATCGACCTGCTTGCCTACCATTTCCCCACGTTCCAGCGCTTTGCCGAAGCGAGGAAGATCCTGCTCGTGCGCGACGGCACCAAGCTCGCTGAAAACATGCGGCGCGAATCGATCACCGACGACGAGCTGGAAGCCAAATATCGCGAGCAGGGGGTAGAGAAGCTCGAGGAGATCAAGGCGCTGTACCTGGAGGCGGATGGCAAGGTCAGCGTGATCAAGAAGAAGTCGTGACGCGGTGGAATTGCATTGGGCCACATCGTTCCCGCGCAGGCGGGAACGATGATGGCTCAGTTCACCTGGCGGCTCATCCCCTCCCAGAACGGCTCGCGCAGCTTGCGCCGCAGCAGCTTGCCGGACGGATTGCGCGGCAGCGCGTCGACGAACTCGATGCTCTTCGGCACCTTGTAGCCGGCCAGCCGCTGGCGCGTCCACGCGATGATGCCGTCGCGGTCTGGCGACTGCCCCGGCTTGAGCACGACGATGGCCTTGACCGCCTCGCCCCACTTCTCGTCCGGCACGCCGATCACCGCCACGTCGGCCACTTGCGGGTGGCCGTAGATCGCGCTTTCGACCTCGGCCGGATAGACGTTTTCGCCCCCGCTGATGATCATGTCCTTGACGCGGTCATGGATGTACAGGTAGCCCTGCGCATCCAGGTAGCCCGCGTCGCCGGTGCGCAGCCAGCCATCGGCGTCGATGGTGCGCGCGGTCTCCTCGGGCTGTTTCCAGTAGCCGGCCATGTTGTGCTGCGAGCGCACCACGATCTCGCCGACTTCGTCCGGACCCAGCGCGCGCCCTTCATAGTCCACCACCTTGATTTCCACGCCCGGCAGCGGCTTGCCCGCGGCACGCATGCGCGGCACCTCTTCGGTGGTGTGGTCCTCGGGCGGCAAGGCGACGATGGTGCCGGTGGTCTCGGTCATGCCGTACTGCTGCACGAAGCCGCAGCCGAACACCTCGATGCCCTCGCGCAACAACGCCGCCGGAATCGGCGCGGCACCGTACAGCAGGTACTTCAGCCGCGAGTAGTCCACCTGGCGCGCGCGCGGGTCGCGCAGCACGATCTGCATGGCCGCCGGCACCATGAACAGCTTGCTGACGCGCTCGTGCTCGATGAAATCCAGCACCGCGCGCGGGTCGAATTCACGCGCAACCACGCCCTTGGCGCCCGAGAGGAGATTGCGCAGTCCCCAGCCCGAGCCGCCGATATGGGCCACGGGCATCGCCACCAGCGAGATATCGTCGGCGGTCCAGTGCGACCAGGCAATGCCTTCGCGCTCGCTGACCTCCGTGCCGATGGTCAGGTTGCGGTGCGTCAGCATCGCGCCCTTGGGCCGCCCCGTGGTGCCCGAGGTGTACAGCTGCAGCACCACGTCATGCGGCGCCGGCCGGTGTGCCGGCGGCGTGGCCGGCTGCGCGTCGCGCCAGTCGGTGTAGCAAGGCGCATCGCCACCGTCGGCGCACGGTTCCATCAGCACCACCTTGCGCACCATCGGCAGCGCCGGCAGCAGCGACTTCGCCATCGCCGCCGATTCCGGCCCGACGAACAACACCACCGCATCGCAATGGCCGACGATGAACTCGATCTCCGGCGGCGCCAGGCGCCAGCTGGCCGGCGTGGTGACGACGCCGGCCTTGGCCGCGCCGAGCAGCAGCTCGAAGTAGTGGTCGCTGTTCTTGCCGATATAGGCAATGCGGTCGCCGGCGCGGATACCCTCGGCCAGCAGCGCCTGCGCGACCCGGTCGGTATTGCGCTCAAACTCGGCGTAGGTGGTCTGGCGCCCCTCGAACGCGTACGCCACCGCGTCGGGCCGCAGCCCGGCGAAATGGCGCACGGCATCGGGCAGCGTGCTCAGGTAGCTGAAATCCATCCGCGTCTCCGTATTGATTGGATCCAGGCCGCTTCGCTCAGCGCGGCGCCATCCGGATGGCACCGTCCAGCCGCACGGATTCGCCGTTGAAATAGCCGTTGCGGCACATCTCGACGGCCAGCGAGGCGAACTCCTCCGGCTGCCCCAGGCGCTTGGGGAACGGCACCGAAGCGGCCAGCGCGGCCTTGACGTTCTCGGCCGCGCCCTGCAGCAGCGGCGTATTGAAGATGCCCGGCAGGATGGTATTGACGCGGATGCCCTCACCCGCCAGGTCGCGCGCGATCGGCAGCGTCATGCCGACCACGCCGGCCTTGGACGCCGAGTACGCGGCCTGCCCCATCTGGCCATCCTGCGCCGCCACCGATGCGGTGTTGATGATCACGCCACGCTCGCCGCCCGCGGTGTCCAGCGTCAGCATGCCGGCCGCCGAGCGCGCGATGCAGCGGAAGGTGCCGATCAGGTTGATCTGGATGATGCGCTCGAAGGCATCGGACGGGAAGTGCTTGATCTGGTCCGGCGCTTCCTTGGAACGCGAGGCGGTCTTGATGGCGTTGCCGGTGCCGGCACAGTTGACCAGGATGCGCTCCTGGCCGATGGCGGCGCGCGCGCTGGCGAAGCCGGCCTCGACCTCGGCCTCGGAGGTCACGTTGACCTGGCAGAACACACCGCCCAGCTCGCGCGCCAGCGCTTCGCCCTTCTCGGCGTTGAGGTCGAACAGCGCCACGCGCACGCCGTGCGCCGCCAGCGCCCGCGCCGTTGCGGCGCCCAGGCCAGAGGCGCCGCCCGTCACCACTGCCGATACCGATGCATTGAGTTCCATGCCGTCTTTCCTTTGTGTCTTGTGTCTGGCCGGACGGGCCACCGGTTCCGGTGCGCGCGCCCGCGATCTGTCCGCGATCTGTGAGGGCCGGCGGGTGCGGAACTGCCCACGCCGGAGTGGGTTCGAGATTCGTGGATCGGCGCAAGCGACGCATCGTCCGAAGCGACGAATGGTCCGGCGATGGTCCGGCGGCGGTCCGGCAGGCCGGATGCCGCGGTGCCGCACCCGGCACCGCCGATGCGCTACAGTGGCGCGATCGACGGTCATTCCCGCGCCCCGCCGGCAGCGTCACGCCGGAGCGGACACGGACATCCAGCCATGTGCAAACCCGATCGCAACGCCCTCTCCCGATCGATGTGGCCACGCCGGCTCGCACCATGCGCCCGCCTGGCCGCGCATGTCGTGCTGCTTGTGCCAACGCTGCTTGTGCCAACGCTGCTGGTGCCAACGCTGCTGGTGCTGGCGCTCTGGTGTGCGCTGCCGGCGCCGGCCGCGGCAGCAGGCCCGCTTGCCACGCTGTCGGCACCAGCCAGGCCCGCGAGCGCGCCGGCGGCCCCGGCCAGCGTGCCGCTGGCGCAGTCGCTCGACCAGGTCATCGCCACCCTGCAGGACGACCGCGAACGGCGCGCGCTGGTGGACCAGCTGCAGGCCTTGCGGCGCGGCCTGGACGCTTCCGGCGCGGTGCCGGCGCCGGCTTCCGCCGCGGCGGGCGGGGCCTCGGCACCGGGGCTGATCGGCGCCGTGGCCGAGGTGCTCGACGAAGTCGACACGCACCTGCGCAAGGACCGCGGGCCGTGGCAATACTGGGGCTGGCGCTCGCGCTTTGCCGGCGACGAATGGCGCGCCGCGCTGACCCATCACGGCACCCGCCCGGCGCTGGACTCGCTGCGCGAATTCGCGCTGGTGCTGGCAGTGTGGGCCGCGAGCGGCTGGGGCCTGTGGGAGATCGGCCACCGCATCCGGCGCCGGCGCGCGCCGCCGCGCCCCCGTACCGAGCGCGCCAGCCTGCCCGAGGTGCCCTCCTGGGTGGATGTCGGGGTCTACATGCTGCGCCACGTCGGGCCTTGGGTGATCGCCTTCGGCATCACGCTGCTGATGGCGACGCGTATCTTCACGCATTCGCCAGCCGCGCTGGCCGCGGTGCTGGTCGCGTACGCCATCGTGGCGGGCGCCATCGCCGCCGCGGTGTGCCAGGTCATCTTCGTCCTGTTCCGCACCGCGCACCGCCAGCTTGCGGTACGGCAGCTGCTGGCGCGCTCGCCGTGGCTGCTGTTCTGCACCGGCGCACTGGCGGCCCTGGGCGACAGCGCCGCCGACGGCCGCGTCGTCGCGGTGATCGGCACCAACCTTGCCGCGCTGGTGTCGACCACCGCCAATATCGCCGCGGCGCTGGGCATCGGCGTGTTCGCGCTCGTCTTCCGGCGCCAGATCGGCCAGCTGATCAGCCAGCGGCCGCTGGCCTTCCGCCAGTCTCACCCGGGCCTGACCGACCTGCTGCGGCTGATCGGCCAGGCATGGCATTTGCCGGTGCTGGCGGTGGTGGTGGCATCCGTGATCGGCACGCTGCTCGCCGCCGGCCACGCCGATGTGTTCCTGCGCCGCACCGTGGCCTCGGTCGCGCTGTTCGTTGCGGCACTGCTGCTGACGATGGTCGCCGGGCACTCGCCCAAGGCGACGGCGCGGCCGCCGCGCTTCCGCGACCGCCGGCGCTCGGCCTACGTGCAGCGTTTCGGCCGCTTCGCCATGGCGCTGCTGCGGGTGCTGATCTGGATGGCATTCGTCGCCATGGTGATGCGCATCTGGGGCACGTCGCTGATGCGGCTGGCGGATTCTTCCGCAGCGGGCCGCCATCTCACCGAGACGGTGTTCAGCGTGACCAGTACCGTGCTGCTCGCCTGGCTGGTCTGGCTGCTGATCGACACGGCCATCACGCAGACGCTGTCGCCCGCGCACGGGCGCGGCGCGCAGCCCAGCCTGCGCGCCAAGACCATCCTGCCGCTGGTGCGCAACGCATCGTTTATCGGGCTGCTGGTGATCGCGGTGATTGCCGTGCTGGCCAACCTGGGCGTCAACGTGACGCCGTTGCTGGCGGGTGCGGGGGTGGTCGGGCTGGCAATCGGTTTCGGGGCGCAGAGCCTGGTGCAGGACCTGATCACGGGGCTGTTCATCGTGGTCGAGGATTCGATTGCCATCGGCGACTCGATCGAGCTGCCTGACCATGCCGGCGTGGTCGAAGGCATGACCATCCGGACGGTCAAGCTGCGCGACGGCCGCGGCGCGCTGCACACGTTGCCGTACAGCCAGATCAAGACAGTCAAGAACCTGTCGCGCGGCTATGGCTATGCCGTGTTCAGCATCGGCATCAGCTACCACAGCGACCTCGACCGCGCGCTCGAGCTGATCCGCACCACCGGAGCGGAAATCGCGCGCGACTACCGCTACGCGCGCAACCTGCTGTCTGGGCTGGACATCCTCGGGCTGGACCGCTTCGACCCGAGCGGGCCGGTGGTGATGGCACAGTTCAAGACCCGGCCGCTGACGCAGTCGGAAATCACGCGCGCGTTCAATGCCCGCCTGAAGCGCAACTTCGACGCCAATGGCATCCGCATGGCGTCGCCCAGCCTGACCATCCAGGTCGATGGCAAAGGGTTGCAACTGACAGGCGACGAGCAAGGCAACCCGGCGGCGCCATAGCAGCCGGGTCATTCCCGTCCCGTTCGCAGAAATGGGTACGGCAACCGATTTTCCATGTCGGTGTCATGGTCTTTCTGTCCCAAATATTTCGGACACTTGTGGTGTCTGTGAAACGCCTGGGACGCTTTCCGGGCCGAAAAATTCATCGTTCTCGTCACCTGCAATACCATCACGCTCCGGCAGGGTCAGGGATTTGACCGCCCCTCATTCGCTGCAAAGCAGCAATCGGAGCTGCCGGCCAGCCCTGCGCCATGGCTGCAATCCGGGTTTTCCCTCCCGGCCCGGGGAGATAAAACAAACAGCATTGTTTGGCATGATTGTCTGGTCGCATCCTGCCGGCCGAAACATGGCGGGATCGCTGCAATGACCGTATCGGCGCATCTTCAGAACGCCAGAACGGCACCGACAACACAAAAGAAAGTGGCCATTTGCGGTGGCACGAAGCAAGCGGCGTTTGCCACCAGGGGAAATGTGAACATGGGCGAACACCCGACTGCGGACGAGGATTTCCATCGTCTGGTCGACTCGATCTACGAGTCCGCGCTGGACGTTGCGGCAATGCCTGCAGCCCTGGATCTCTTTTCCCGGTACACCTCCACCGGCAGCCCGCGGTACCTGATCTGGGACAAGCTCGCAGGCCATGCACGCCTGGGCGTCACGCCCCACGGCTGCTTCACCAACAGCGCCAGCGTTCCCCCATGGCTGCCCAGCCCGCTCGACCTGCCCGGCGCCGGTCCCTGCTGCGCGCCGGCCGGCACGCCTGACAGCCCCGACTGCACGCCCATGCATGCCGCCTCGCACGATGGCGCCGTGGCCGCGAGCCTGGCGGCCACGCTGGCTTGCAGCGGACTCGAACAAGGCATCCGCCTGATCGAGAACGCCGAAGTCTGCGTATTGATGAGCGGCACCAGCGCGGGCAGCATCAGCGCCGGCCAGCGCGAGCGGCGCCTGGCCCACGTCATGCCGCACTGGGTGCGCGCCGCGCGCATGCAGCAGCGCAACTTCGAACTGAGCGGGCTGGCCAGCCTGGGCCTGGCCGGGCTCGACACGCTGGACTTTGGCGTGATGGTGCTGCAGGCCGACCTGCGCGTGCGCTACGCCAACAGCTGGGCCGAGGCGCTGGTGCAGGCCGACAGCCACCTGTCGCTGCAGGACGGCGTGCTGCACGCCCACTGCGACACGCTGCAGGCGGTGCTGCGCAAGCTGCTCGACGGCGCCGTGCGCGGCCGCGGCGCCGAGGCCGCGTCCGGTTCATGGATGCACATCACCTCCGGCGGGCAGCCGGTGCCGATCATCGTCACACCGCTGGTGTCGCGCCAGCCGGTGGAAGGCCCGTGGCAATTGCCGGCCGCGATGATGCTGTTCGGCAATTCGGAGTCGCGCTCGGTGCTCGATGCGGGCGTGCTGACCTCGCTGTTCGGGCTGTCGCGCAAGGAGAGCATCATCGCCATCCGGCTGGCCGCCGGCGAGACGCTGAACGAAATCGCCGAGCGCGAGTTCCTGTCGCCGCATACGGTGCGCGTGCATATCCGCGATACGCTGCGCAAGACCGGCACGCATCGCCAGTCCGAGCTGGTGCGCCTGCTGCACCTGCTGCCGGGCGTCAATCTCGAACGTGCCGGCGCGACCTCGGCGGTCCGGCCGCGTGCGCCGCGATCGGGAACGGCCTGAAGCGCCAGCACCGGTCCTCCCCGCGCGCCCCGGGCGGGGCGCCTCCATATCGAATCGGTATCGCTTCGCAATAAATCAATATTGGACTGGCGCTCGACGCGTGAACTACGCTGTGGCCCACCCTGAGCCATCCGGAATGCAAGGCAGCCGCCGCCGCGTTCCGCAGGGCTCGCGTGCCACAGCTACCGGACTTCACCGTGACCGCCTTGCTATCCACCTTCGACCTGACGCCCCTGCCGCCGCACGCGCTCGCGTTCCGCGCCGAGGTACGCGCCTTTCTTGACGAGCACCTGCCCGCCCTGCCGCCTGAAATCCGCGCACGCTCGTGGATGGGCTTCGATGCGGCGTTCAGCCGCGCGCTGGCGGCACGCGGCTGGGTCGGCATCACGCTGCCGGCGCAATATGGCGGCGCCGGCCTCGATCCTTACTCGCGCTTCGTGCTGGTGGAGGAGCTGCTGGCCCGCGGCGCGCCGGTGTCGGCGCACTGGATCGCCGACCGCCAGAGCGGCCCGCTGATCCTGCGCTACGGCAGCGACGCGCAGAAGGCGCGCTACCTGCCCGCGATCTGCCGCGGCGAGGCGTTCTTCTGCATCGGCATGAGCGAGCCGAATTCCGGCTCCGACCTCGCCAGCGTGACAACACGCGCCGTGCGCCAGCCCGATGGCTCGTGGCACCTGGCCGGCCGCAAGATCTGGACGACCAACGCCGACCGCTGCCACTTCATGATCGCGCTGGTGCGCACCTCCGGCACGCCGCAGGACCGCCAGGCGGGCCTGTCGCAGTTCATCGTCGACCTGCACGCGCCCGGCGTATCGGTGCGGCCGATCCACGACCTGGCCGGCGATGCGCACTTCTCCGAGGTCACCTTCGACGACGTCGCGCTGGCCCCGGACGCGCTGGTTGGCCAGGAGGGCAGCGGCTGGGAGCAGGTCAACGCCGAACTCGCGTTCGAGCGCAGCGGGCCCGAGCGGCTGTACTCCAGCGTGGTACTGCTCGACACCTGGCTCGACGCCATGCGCCGCCTGCCGCCGGCACGGCGCGACACCGTGACCGCGGGTCGCCTTGCCGGGCACCTGGCGGTGCTGCGCGCGATGTCGCTGGCGGTGACCGCGCGCCTGGCGGCCGGTGAAAGCCCGGTGGTCGAAGCCGCGCTGGTCAAGGACCTGGGCACGACCTTCGAGCAATCGGTCCCGGCGCTGGTGGAAGCGGCGCTGGGCGACGAACCGGCGCTGGCCGCCGACGGCGCGCTGTACCGCACGCTGGCCTACGTCACGCAGATCGCCCCGTCGTATTCGCTGCGCGGCGGCACGCGCGAGATCCTGCGCGGCATGATCGCGCGCGGTCTCGGCCTGCGCTGAAGACCCGCCGCACCGTCCCGACGTCCCGACGTCCTGACGTCCCGCCCCCCGCCCGACGAGACCCATCATGCATAACGCTTACTCCGACGCCCTCGACGCGCTGCTGCGCGATTGCTGCACGCCCGCCACGGTCCGCGCGCTGGAACGGCAGGCCGATCCCTCTCCTTTGTGGCAAACGCTGCGCGACAGCGGCTTTGCCGATTGCCTGCTGCCCGAGGCCGCCGGCGGCGCCGCGCTGCCGCTGCCTGAACTGGCGCCGGTGCTGTTCGTCACCGGCCGGCATGTCCTGCCGCTGCCGCTGGCGCAAACCATCTTCGCCCGCGCCGTGCTGCACGCGCAGGGCATCGCCCTGCCCGACGGACCCATCGCCCTGGCGGGATTCGACGACGGCGCGCCCGTGGCGCTCGTCGCCGATGCGCGCTACGCCCAGTGGTTCCTGGTGCAGGACGGCGAGCGCTGCCTGCTGCTGCCGGCGGCCGATGAAGCCGATGTGCGCACCGAGCCCACCGGCGCGCACGCCGACCTGACCCTGCGCCTGCCGCGCCCGGACGCCGCCGCGCCGGCCGCGTTCCGCCTGCCGCCCGGCACGCTGCGCACCCTCGGTGCCTGCCTGCACGCCGTCCAGTTGGCCGGGGCGCTGTCGCGGGTGCTCGACCTGACGCTGCAGTACGCCAACGACCGCCAGCAGTTCGGCCGAGCCATCGGCAAGTTCCAGGCGATCCAGCACCAGGTCAGCGAGATGGCCGAGCACGTGGCGGCAGCGCGCGTGGCGGCGCAACTCGCTTGCGGCAGCAGCAGCGGTGAGCCCGACCGCCTGCGCGCCGCGATCGGCAAGCTGCGCGCCAGCGATGCCGTCACGCCGGTGGCGGCCATCGCCCATGCGGTGCACGGCGCGATCGGCATCACGGAGGAATACGACCTGCAGCTCTACACGCGCCGGCTGCATGCCTGGCGCGTGGCGGACGGATCGGAGCGCTGGTGGAGCCGCGTGCTGGGCGAGGCGGTGTTTGCCGACACGGACAGCCGTGCGGTCGAACTGGTGCGCGGATGGTGCGAGTGAAAATGAAAGCGCGCGCGTTGCCTGTAATGCCGTTCAATTAAGGTATCAAGCCCCACCGTCATTCCCGCGTAGGCGGGAACGACTGTGCTAACTGAACAGCATTAGCGCGTTGCCTGAGGTTTCAGGCAACGCGCGCGGCAAGCACTGCGGAGGATCGGGCGATCAGGCGGCCAGGCTCAGGCCGCCATGCGGCTTGCGGTGCCGGCGCTCCGGCTTGCACTCGTACTTGAGTTCGGTGCGCCCGTCTTCATAGGCCACTTCCAGCCGCACGGTAAAGCCCCACAGCCGCGTCACGTGCCGCACCACTTCGTCGAAGTTGTGCGCCAGCGGCCGGCGGTCATTCTGCAGGTGGCGCAGCGTCAGTGAGCGGTCGCCGCCGATATCCACATTGGTGACCTGGATATTCGGCTCCATGGTCGACAGGTCATACTGCGCCGCCATCAGCTGGCGGATCGCGCGATAGCCCTCGTCGTCGTGGATGGCGGTGACGCGCAGCTTGCCCTCGCGGTCGTCGTCAAGCACCGAGAACAGCTTCAGTTCGCGGATCACCCGCGGCGACAGGAACTGCAGCAGGAAGCTCTCGTCCTTGAAGTTGCGCATCGCAAAGTCCAGCGTCGTGCGCCAGTCGCTGCCGGCGATCTCCGGCGCCCAGCGGTAGTCCTCGTCGGTCGGGTTCTCGCACATGCGGCGCAGGTCCTGGAAGATCAGGAAGCCCACCGTGTACGGGTTCAGCCCGCTGTAATACGGGCTGTGGTACGGCGGCTGGTAAATCACGTTGGTATGGGCCTGCAGCAACTCCATCATGAAGGCGTCGTTGACCAGCTTCTCTTCGTAGAGCTGGTGGATGATGGTGTAGTGCCAGAACGTTGCCCACCCCTCGTTCATCACCTTGGTCTGGCGCTGCGGGTAGAAATACTGCGCGATCTTGCGCACGATGCGCACGATCTCGCGCTGCCACGGCGCCAGCTTGGGCGCGTTCTTCTCGATGAAGTACAGCAGGTTCTCCTGCGGCTCCGGCGGGAACGTCATTTCCGGCGTCTCGTCGTCGGCCGTCAGCGCATGCGGGCGGTGCTTGGGCAGCGTGCGCCACAGGTCGTTGACCTGCATCTGCAGGTAGTTCTCGCGATCGGCCTGGCGCGCCTTCTCTTCGGTGATGGAGAGCTTCTTGGGCCGCTTGTAGCGGTCCACGCCGTAGTTCTGCAAGGCATGGCAGGAGTCGAGCAGCAGCTCCACTTCCTGTTCGCCGTAGCGCTGCTCGCACTCGGCCACGTAGTTCTTGGCAAACAGCAGGTAATCGACGATGGCGTCCGCGTTGGTCCAGGTGCGGAACAGGTAGTTGTTCTTGAAGAAGGAATTGTGGCCGTAGCAGGCATGCGCGATCGTCAGCGCCTGCATCGGCATCGTGTTCTCCTCCATCAGGTAGGCGATGCAGGGATTGGAGTTGATGACGATCTCGTACGCCAGGCCCATGTGGCCGCGCTGGTAGCTGCGTTCCGATGCCAGGAAGTGCTTGCCGTAGGACCAGTGGTTGTAGCCCACCGGCAGGCCCGCCGACGCGTAGGCGTCCAGCATCTGCTCGGCCGTGATGATCTCGATCTGGTTGGGGTAGGTATCCAGCCCGAATTCGCCGGCGATGCGGGCGATCTCGCGGTCATACCGGTTGACCAGCTCGAAGGTCCATTCCGAACCCGTGGACAGATAAGCCATCTTCGCCCCTGGTTGCGGGCAAGGCAGCCGATCCCGCAGGCGCGCGCGAACCGGCGCGCCGCCGGGGCAAGCGTTGCCTTGCCACTAGACTTCACTGCAGCCTTCACTGCCGGTTGCCTCGGCAGCAGGCCCCAACTAAGCCGTCCGCTTCTGGAACAAGTCGTGCAGCACCGGGTAGATCTCGTCCGCGCCGATGATGCGCTGCATCGCAAAGTGCTCGAACTGGCCCTTGACCGTCAGGTACTCTTCCCAAAGGTTCTGCGGTTCCTCGGACGCCACTTCCACGTATGCGTAGTACTGCACCAGCGGCAGGATCGACTCGCGCAGCAGGCGCCCGCACAGCTCGGAATCGCCAGCCCAGTTGTCGCCGTCGGAGGCCTGCGCGCAGTAGATGTTCCACTGGCTGGGCGGATAACGGTCATGGACCACTTCCACCATCAGCTTCAGCGCACTGGACACCACGGTACCACCGGACTCGCGCGAGTGGAAGAAGTCTTCCTCTTCGACTTCCTTGGCCACCGTGTGATGCCGGATGAACACCACGTCGATACGCTCGTAGTTGCGCTTCAGGAACAGGTACAGCAGCATGAAGAAGCGCTTGGCCAGGTCCTTGCGGCTCTCGTCCATCGAGCCGGACACGTCCATCAGGCAGAACATCACCGCCTGGGCCTGCGGGCGCTTCTTGAGCACACGGTTGTTGTAGCGCAGGTCGAGCTTCTCGATAAAGGGCACGCGGTCGATGCAGGCGCGCAGGTGCCGCATCTTCTCCATCAGCTCGAGCGTGCCTTCGGCGTAGGGGCCGTCCTTGTCCAGCGCCTCGGCGTACTCCAGCTCCAGGTCGCGCAGGCGCTTCTGGTAAGGACTGGACAACGCGATGCGCCGCCCGATCGAGCTGCGCATGGTGCGCAGGATCGACAGGTTGGACGGGGTGCCATCGATGGAATAGCCGGCGCGCACCTTGCGCACTTCGGCGATCTTGGCAAGGTGGCGCTTGGCCAGGTCCGGCAGCGCCATGTCCTCGAAGAAGAAATTGAGGAAATCCTCGCGCGACAGCGTGAAGACGAAATCGTCCTCGCCTTCGCCGCTGTCGCTGGCCCGCGAACCGCTCCCGCCACCGCCCTGCTGCTGCCGGTCGAAGGAATCGCCCTTGACGAACTTCTTGTTGCCAGGGTGAATCCACTCGCGCCGGCCGCCCGGGCCGTGGTGGAAGATCGGTTCGGTGATGTCCTTGACCGGAATGGACACCTGGCCGCTCTGCTCGATGTCCATGATCTTCCGGCCGGACACCGCCTTTGCCACCGCCTGCCGAATCTGTTCGCGGTAGCGCTTGATGAAGCGTTGCTGGTTGACGGCACTCTTGTTGCCGCCGTTCTCGCGCCGATCGATGACCGTAGCCATATGTTGCCCTCGTTGAGAGACTGCTTCCGCGGCGCCGTTACGATGATTTTCTTACGCGCAGATACCACTCCACCAGAAGTCTCACTTGCTTGGGCGTGTACCCCTTCTCGACCATGCGGTTGACGAAGTTCTCGTGCTTGTCCTGGTCTTCGCGCGAAGACTTGGCGTTGAACGAGATCACCGGCAGCAGGTCCTCCGTGGTGGAGAACATGCGCTTCTCGATCACCATCCGCAGCTTTTCATAGCTGGTCCAGACCGGGTTCTTGCCGCTGTTGTTGGCCCGCGCCCGCAGCACGAAGTTGACGATCTCGTTGCGGAAGTCCTTGGGGTTCGAGATACCCGCCGGTTTTTCCACTTTCTCCAGCTCGTCGTTCAGCGCGTTGCGGTCGAGGATTTCGCCGGTGTTGGGATCGCGGTACTCCTGGTCCTGGATCCACAGGTCGGCGAACACCACATAGCGGTCGAAGATGTTCTGGCCATATTCGGAGTAGGACTCCAGGTAAGCGGTCTGGATCTCCTTGCCGATGAACTCCACGAACGGCGTGGTCAGGTACTCCTTGATGTGCGCCAGCAGCTTGGCTTCCTGTTCCGGCGGGAACTGCTCGCGCTCGATCTGCTGCTCGAGCACATACAGCAGGTGCACCGGGTTGGCCGCCACTTCGGTATTGTCGAAGTTGAAGACCTTGGACAGGACCTTGAATGCAAAGCGCGTCGACAGCCCGTTCATGCCCTCGTCGATGCCGGCGTAGTCGCGGTACTCCTGATACGACTTCGCCTTCGGGTCCACGTCCTTCAGGCTTTCGCCGTCGTAGACGCGCATCTTCGAGAAGACGTTGGAGTTCTCGGGCTCCTTGATCCGCGTCAGCACCGCGAACTGCGCCATCATCTTCAGCGTGTTCGGCGCGCACGGCGCGGCCGACAGCGAACTGCAGCGCAGCAGCTTGTCGTAGATCTTCACCTCGTCGGACACGCGCAGCACGTACGGCACCTTGACGATATAGATACGGTCCAGGAATGCCTCGTTGTTCTTGTCCGACTTGAAGGTGGTCCACTCCGCCTCGTTCGAGTGCGCCAGGATGATGCCGTCGAACGGGATCGCGCCGAAGCCTTCCGTGCCCTTGTAGTTGCCTTCCTGGGTCGCGGTCAGCAGCGGGTGCAGCACCTTGATCGGCGCCTTGAACATTTCGACGAACTCGAGCAGGCCGCGGTTGGCCAGGCACAGCCCACCGGAATACGAGTACGCATCCGGATCATCCTGCGGGAAGTCCTCGAGCTTGCGGATGTCCACCTTGCCCACCAGCGACGAGATGTCCTGGTTGTTCTCGTCGCCCGGCTCGGTCTTCGAGATCGCGATCTGCGACAGCACCGACGGGCGCAGCTTCACCACCTTGAACTTGGTGATGTCGCCGTTGAACTCGTGCAGGCGCTTGACTGCCCATGGCGAGGCAATCGTGTTCAGGTAGCGGATCGGGATGCCGTAGTCCTCTTCCAGGATCTTGCCGTCTTCTTCCGGCGAGAACAGACCCAGGGGCGACTCGTGGATCGGCGAACCTTTCAGCGCATAGATGGGGATCTGCTCCATCAACGCCTTGAGCTTCTCCGCGAGCGAGGACTTGCCGCCGCCGGGAGGCCCGAGCAGATACAGGATCTGCTTGCGTTCTTCCAGGCCCTGCGCGGCGTGCTTGAAGAACGAGACGATCTGCTCGATCGTGTCCTCCATGCCGTAGAAATCGCGGAAGGCCGGATAGATCCGGATGACCTTGTTGAAGAACAGCCGGGACAGCCGCGGATCATGGTGGGTATCCACCAGTTCCGGCTGGCCGATCGCGGCGAGCATGCGCTCGGCGGCGGTCGCGTAGGCAGTGGGATCCTTCTTGCAGATCTCCAGATATTCCTGGATGGAGTATTCCTCTTCCTTGCGGGCTTCGAAGCGCGTAGCGTAATGGCCGAAAATGTCCATACCTCACTCCCGTCAGAGTTCACATCCGAGGCGAAGGTAGTTCTACCCTTCAAGACTTCGCAAGTTCCGTGGTTCGCCACCCCGGCTTGACGACCGGTGAATGTTGCGAAGACTTTACTTCATCATAGTCAAATAACGGCGATGGTGGAGTCCGAGTTGACGAATCTTGCGTCGATGCAACGCTGGTTTCCACGCTGCATTTATTGCCTGATTCCGCTGGTGGCGCTGTCAGCTTTTGGCTGATATTTCATCCCGGTGCCGCACCCCGCGCGCGACGGGCCATTGACCATGCTTGTGACAAACCTTACACCTTTCCACAGATCCGTGCACAGCCGGTTTTGTAACCGGAGACACCAAAGCCGGCACAGGTGCCGGCTTTGGTGTTGGTTTCAGAATTAGCTTAGGCGCGCATCAGCATAAGCGGAGTGCTGATAGCAGCAAGCACTGCGCGCGGCCATCAGAGCGTGCGCGCCACCAGCTCTTTCATGATTTCGTTGGAGCCGCCGTAGATCTTGCCCACGCGTGCGTTGGCGTACATGCGCGCGATCGGATATTCCAGCATGTAGCCGTAGCCGCCGTGCAACTGCAGGCACTCGTCGATGATCTCGCAATTCTTTTGCGTGCACCACCACTTGGCCATCGCGGCGGTCGCGGCATCCAGCGTACCCGCCATCAGGCGCATCATGCAGTCGTCGACGAAGGTAGCGGCGATGGTCGCCTCGGTCTTGCACTCGGCCAGGCGGAAGCGGGTGTTCTGCAGGTCGGCCAGCGCCTGCCCGAAGACCTTGCGCTCGCGCACGTATTCGGTGGTGAGCTCGATCGCGCGATGCATCGATGCGGTCGCGCCCAGCGCGATGATCATCCGCTCCTGCGGCAGCTGCTGCATCAGTTGGTAAAAACCCTGCCCTTCCTGCTCGCCGAGCAGGTTCTCGCATGGCACCAGCACGTCGTCGAAGAACAGCTCGGCGGTGTCCTGGCCCTTCTGCCCGATCTTCTCGAGGATGCGGCCGCGGCGGAATCCCTCGAGGTCGCGCGTCTCGATCATGATCAGCGAGACGCCGCGCGAGCCGGCTTCCGGATCGGTCTTGGCAACCAGGCACACGAGGTCGGCGTGGTAACCGTTCGTAATAAACGTCTTTGCACCGTTTATGCGATAGCAGTCTCCATTGGCGGTCTTTTCGCGCACCGCACGGGTGCGTACCGATTTGAGGTCCGAGCCGGCGCCGGGTTCCGACATGGCGATGGCCGCGACCATTTCGCCGCTGGCCATCTGCGGCAGCCATTTCTTCTTCTGCGCTTCGGTGCCGTAGTTGAGCAGGTAATGTGCCACGATGCCGCTGTGCACGTTGTTGCCCAGGCTGGTGAAGATGGCGCGCGCCATCTCGCGCGTGATCACGGCTTCATGCGCAAAGTTGCCGCCGCCGCCGCCGTACTCTTCGGGGATGCTGGCGCACAGCAGGCCGGCCTGGCCGGCGCGGCGCCACACGTCGCGGTCAATGTAGCCCTGCGCGGCCCAGCGCGCTTCGTTCGGTGCCAGCTCGCGCTCGATAAAGCGGCGTACGGTGTCCTGGAACATTTCTAGGTCTTCGGTCATCCAGGGAATCTGGCGTGCGGCGGGCGCCGCATGTTGGGGTTGGGATGCCATAGGTGTGCGGATAGGAGAGTAAACGAGTAATCGACAGAGGCAAGCGACGTCAGGCGCGGCCTGGCTGTATACGTAAACGGTGAGACGACATGCTGCAGAGCAGCATGTCAGCAGTGCTCAGTCAGGCCAGCGGTAGCGCAGCGGCTGCTTGGCCATGAAGCGGTCGACCGCCTCGCGGCGGTAGCCGGTGGAAAAGGCGATGCCCTGTCCGTCCGCTTCCATCGCCAGCATGGTGTGCAGGTCCTGGTTGAGCGACGCGTTCAGCGCCTGCTTGGTCAGGCCCACCGCGACCGGCGAGGCCTCGGTGAAGGCGCGCGCCAGCGCCTGCGCGCGACCGGCCAGGCTTTCTTCCGACACGATTTCCATGACGATGCCAAGGTCTTGCGCGGCCTCGGCATTGAGTTCGCGCATCGAGAACATCAGCGCCTTGGCGCGCTGCAGGCCGATCATCCGCGGCAAGGTGTAGAAGACGCCACAGTCTGGAATCAGGCCCATGCGCAGGAACGGCAGCCCGAAGCGCGCCCGCGGCGTGGCCAGGATGATGTCGGCGGTCAGCGCCAGGCTGAAGCCGGCACCGTAGGCCGCGCCGTTGACGGCGGCAATGACCGGCACGTCGAGCTGGATCAGGTCTTCCAGCCAGCCGTGCGCCTGCTGCAGCCGGCGGCGGCCCTGCGGCGCGTCGATCTCGACCTGCATCGAGCTGATGTCGCCGCCCGAGCAGAAGTCGGTGCCGGCGCCGGTCAGGATCAGCGCGCGCACGCTCTCGTCGGCACGCACCTGGCGGATGGCTTCGCCGATTTCGCCGCGCATCGGGATCGACAGCGCGTTCTTGCGCTCAGGGTAGTTCAGGGTCAGGGTGGCGATGCCGTCTTCGATAGCAAAGCGGATGGTTTCCATGGATAGACTCCGGTATGCGGTGCCGTGGGCGCTCAGTCGAGCTGGATGTTGGCGTCGCGCACGATCCTGGCCCACTTGGGCATATCGCTGCTGACCACCTCGGCCAGCTCCTGCGGGGTCGAGCCGACCGGCTGCAGGCCCATGCCGGCCAGCTTCTGCGAGACCTCGGGCAGTTTCACGATGCGCGCGGTCTCGGCCGCCAGCCTGGCGGTCACGTCCTTGGGCGCGCCGGCCGGCAGGAACAGACCGAACCAGCCGTTCGGCTCGAAGCCCTTCAAACCCAGCTCGGCAAAGGTCGGCACATTGGGCAGCGCCTTGTAGCGCTGGCTGCCGGTGATGCCGAGGATCTTGAACTTGTTGCTGCCCAGGTAGGGATTGGCCGAGGTCACGTCGACGAAGGCCGAATCCACCTGTCCGCCGAGCACGTCGCTCATCAGCGGCGCGGCGCCCTTGTACGGGATATGGGCCATGTCGATGCCGGCCTGCTGGCGCAGCAGCTCGCCATGCAGGTGCGACGAGGTGCCGTTGCCGTAGGAGCCGTAGCTGAGCTTGCCGGACTTGGCCAGCGCCAGGAACTCGCGCATGTTGCTGGCCGGCACGCGGTTGGGCACGACGAACAGGTCCGAGGACTTGGCGATCAGCGACACCGGCGTGAAGTCTTTGGCCACGTCGTACGGCATGCGCTTGTACAGGCTGGGCGACTGGATCATCGCGGTGATGGCCAGCAGCAGCGTGTAGCCGTCGGCGGGCGCCTTGGCGACGGTGTCGTTGCCGAGCATGCCGCTGGCACCGGGCTTGTTCTCCACCACCACCGGCTGGCCCAGGATCTCGGCCAGGCGCTGGCCGACCAGGCGGCCGACGGTATCGGTGCCGCCGCCGGCGGGATACGGCACGATCAGGCGGATCGGCTTGCTTGGATACGGTTGCTGGGCGAAGGCCTGGCCGGTGGTGCCGAGGATGGCCGCGCCGGCCAGGGTGCCGGCCTGCGCCAGCCAGTTGCGTCTGCTTTGCTGCATGCTGTGTCTCTCTTTGTGCTGTGTTTGGCTGCGCGCTCAGGGGCGCGGGGCTTCGGCCTGCATCTCGCGTTCCTGCATCTCGCGCTCCTGCAAGGCGCGCCACTGGATCTTGCCGGTGCCCGACTTGGGCAGCGCCTCGACGAACTCGACGATGCGCGGCACCTTGTAGGCGGCCAGCCGCTCGCGGCACCAGGCCATGATGCGTTCGGGATCGGCCTCGGCGGTGCCGCGCGCCTCGGGGCGCAGCGCGATCACCGCCTTGACGGTCTCGCCGCGGCGCTCGTCGCGCGCGGCGATCACGCAGGCCTCGTGGATGGCGGGGTGGCCGTACAGCAGGTTCTCCACCTCGGCCGGCCAGACCTTGAAGCCGGAGGCGTTGATCATGCGCTTGAGGCGGTCGCGCATGAAGAAGTAGCCCTCTTCGTCCATGAAGCCCAGGTCGCCGGTGCGCAGGAAGCGCTTGCCGTCGAGCTCGACGAACGAGGCCTCGTTGGCCTCGGGGTTGCGCCAGTAGCCCTGCATCACCTGGCCGCCATGCGCGACGATCTCGCCGGTCTGGCCTTGCGGCAGCTCTGCCAGCGTCTGCGGGTCGATCACGCGCGCATCGACCCCGAAGGTGGCGATGCCCAGGCATTCGCGCTTGGGCTTGTTGCGCGGGTTGGACAAGAGGAACGAGGCGGTCTCGGTCATGCCGTAGGCCTCGACGTAGGGCAGGCCGAAGCGCTCCTGCAGCATGTTGGCGACCGCGTCGGGCATGGCGGCACCGCCGCCGCCGAGGAAGGCCAGGCTCGACAGGTCGCGCTGCGCAATGCCGGGCTGGGAGAAGAAGTCCACCATCATCGCCGGCGGCGCGCCCCACACCGAGACGCGGTAGCGCTCGATCAGGTCGGCGGCCAGCGCCCGGTCCCAGCGCGGCATCAGCACCACGGTGGCGCCGAGGTAGATCGGCGAATTCATGCAGTTCTGCATGCCCAGCAGGTGGAACATCGGCGCCACCGCCAGCACCACTGACTCCGGCGTGCTGCTGCGCCAGATCTGCGAGCCGACCGCGGCGGTCATCATGCTGCCGTGCGTATGCATGCAGCCCTTGGGGTTGCCGGTAGTGCCCGAGGTGTAGGCCAGCATGCACAGCGTGTCGAAGCCGGCCTGGTGCGGCAGCGGACGGTGCCCGGCCGCGCTGGCGGACTCCCATGCCACCGGCAGCGCGCCGGAGGGCGCCGCCTGCAGCGCCGGCGCGGGCTCGCGCAGCCATGCCGGCACCGGCAGGCCGCCGTCGTCGCGCAGCATGCCGGCGTAGTCGTGCACGATCACGTGGCGCAAGGCCGGGCCATGCAGCGGCGACAGGCACTGGTACAGCTCGCTGCCGGCGAAGGCGGCGACCGCGCCGCTGTCGGCGACCACATGTGCCAGCTCGGCCTCCAGCCACATCGGGTTGGCCGGCACCACCACGCCTTCGGCACGCAGGATCGCGTAGTAGGCAATGATGAACTGCGGGCAGTTCTGGCTGAACAGCAGCACGCGGTCGCCGGGCTGGATGCCGCAGCCCTGCTGCAGGTAGCCGGCCATGCGCTCGATCTCGTCCTGCAGCTGCGCGTACGAGATCGCGGTGCCGAAGTACTGGATTGCGGCCTTGTCCGGATAGCGACGCGCGGCGGCCTCGACGTTGTAGTACAGGCTGGTGCGCGGCGTGTGCAGCGTGGCGGGCAGGCCCGGCGGCCAGGCCGGGGAGCGGAACGGCGGGTTGGTACTTGTAGCAGGCATCATTTGCAGCAGGGGTCAGCGGTTCAAGCGGTTCAAATCAAAAAGCGGGAAATCAGTCCAGCCGGATGTTGTTGACGCGGATCACCTTGCCCCAGCGGGCGTAGTCGGTCTGCACGGTCTGCGCGAAGGCGTCGGGCGTGCTGCCGGTCAGCACGATCCCCATTTCGCCCATGCGCTTGCGCAGCTCGGGCTGGGCCAGGATGCGGTTGACCTCGGCGGCGTATTTGTCCACCACCGCGCGCGGCGTTGCCGCCGGCAGGAACAGGCCGAACCAGCCCTGGCCGTCCATGCCGGCCACGCCGGCTTCGCGGAAGGTCGGCACATCCGGCAGCTGCGGCGAGCGCGCCGCGCCGGTCACCGCAAGCGCGCGCAGGCGGCCCGAGGCGTTGTGCGGCTTGGCGCCCATCACGGAAATGATGGCGGCCGGCACCTGGCCGCCGAGCAGGTCGTTCAGCTCCGGCGCTTCGCCCTTGTACGAGACGTGCACCATGTCGAGCTTTGCCGATTCCTTGAAGATCTCGCCGTACAGGTGGCCGCTCGATCCGGTGCCGTACGAGCCGTAGGAGAACTGCTTCGGCTTGGTGCGGACCAGTTCGATGAATTCCTTGATGTTGTTGGCAGGCACGGCGCTGTGCACGGCAAAGACCAGGTTGGTGGTGCCAAGCTCCGATACCGGCACGAAATCCTTGACCGGGTCGAACGGCGGCTTGGCGTACAGGCTGGGCGCCTGCACCAGCGTGGTAATGGTCAGCAGCGCGGTATGGCCGTCGGCCTCGGCGCGGGCCACCGCTTCGGAGCCGATCATGCTGCTGGCGCCGGGGCGGTTCTCCACCACCACCGGGCGCTTCCAGGCCTTGCCCAGGCCGTCCGCGACCGCGCGCCCCAGCACGTCGGTGGCGCCGCCGGCCGGATATGGCACCACCAGGCGCACGGTCTTGTTCGGGAAGGCTGCCTCGGCCCAGGCCGTGCCCGAGGTCAGCAGCCCCACGCCCGCCGCCGCCAGCAACCCTGCCCCGAGGCGTCTCAATGCATGACGAAGATGCGCACTACGACGATTTGCCTGCATGTGTTGTCTCCTTTGGTTTTTTCCGGAGCGGGTGGGGCGTCTGACCCCGGCTCGCCCGGTACTGGCCGCCTTGGCGGGCCGGTTCTCTTGTGTTAGCCGGAGAGTGCGCGATGCTGCGGTGCGTGGACAATGACCAGACGGGCCAAAATGATTGGCCGAATCGTTCAGGCAAAAGGCAGGCTTTGGCAAATCCCGATTGTGCGGTGCAGCCGGCGCTTGATAAGGTGGCGCAAAGACCGGGAATGCCCGCGCCGGCGCGTCAACGTGACGAGGAGACCCATGCACACCGCTGTCCAGCCATCGCTGCGCCCGCCACTACCGGGCAAGCTGCACATCGCCGGCGCCCTGACGCAGGGTCCGCTGCCCGGCACCCCCGGTCGCCTGCCCGGCGCGGTGCAAGCCAGGGGAGCCATGGCAGCCGCGCCTGCCCAGGCCCCGGCACGCCACACGGTCGCCATCCAGCATGTGCACCGCATCCTCCAGGGTGCGCGCCGCCTGGGTCACGACGTCGACGCATTGCTGCGCCGCGCCGGCATTTCGCCGGCGCTGCTGCCCTCGCCCAGCGCGCGCGTGACACAGGGGCAGTACGCCGCACTGATCCGCACGCTGCGCCGCGTCATGCGCGACGAACTGTGGGGGCTGCTGGACCGGCCGGTCCCGCCCGGCACGTTTGCCCAGGCGGCGCGGGCCATGATCCATTGCGCCACGCTGGAAGACGCGATCCACGCTGCCATGCGCCTGTACCGGCTGCATCTCGATGCCTTTACCCCGCGCCTGCATGTCAGCGCCGACGGCAGGATTGCCTCGATCCGGCTGCACCGGCGCGCACCGACCTCCGCCTGCCGCAGCTTCGCG
Organism: Cupriavidus oxalaticus; assembly: GCF_016894385.1. Taxonomy (NCBI): domain Bacteria; kingdom Pseudomonadati; phylum Pseudomonadota; class Betaproteobacteria; order Burkholderiales; family Burkholderiaceae; genus Cupriavidus; species Cupriavidus oxalaticus. The sequence continues at coordinate 621,355 of NZ_CP069811.1, read as the reverse complement.
GAATCGACCTTCGTGTTCCAGGGCTATGCGCTGGTGAGCTGGCTGGTGGCGCAGCATATCCCGCTGCTGCGCGTCGACCTGGCCAACGAACGACCGCAGGGCTGCAGCGACACCGAACGCGTGTTCAAGACCGCCGTGCATTACGGCCAGCCGCTTACGGCGCTGCATTTCGATGCCGCCTGCCTGCGCCTGCCGGTGATGCAGGACGGCGCCAGCCTGCGCACCTTCCTGCAGGAGGCGCCGCGCAACCTGCTGATCCGCTACCGCGACAGCTGCTGCCTGGCCGAACGCATCCGCCAGCACCTGCGCTCGCACCTGAACGACGAACTGCCGTCGCTCGAGCAGATGGCGCAGATGCTGCGCCTGACGCCGCAGACGCTGCGCCGCCGGCTGCGCGACGAAGGCCGCGGCTACCAGAGCATCAAGGACAGCCTGCGCCGCGACGTCGCCATCGGCATGCTGGAACACCCCGGCATGACGCTGCAGGAAGTGGCGCTGCGGCTCGGCTTCTCGGAGCCGAGCACCTTCCATCGCGCGTTCAAGAAGTGGACCGGGGTAGCGCCGGGCGAGTACCGGCTGCGGGGGATGCGCGGCGAGCACGACGCGGCCTGAACCACCGTCATTCCCGCCTGCGCGGGAACGACAGGCACTAAACGAATAGCACTGCGGTCCGCCTCCCGCTATTCAAGCTGGATCTCGCCGTCGAATTTCGCCTTGAGCTTTGCCGCCGGCAGTTCCAGCGTCATCGTCACCGGAAAGCGTCCGGTGCCGGCGATGGTGCCGTCGGCAAGGGCCTGGGCGATCGCCTGCTCGATCTCGCGCTGGGAACTGACGCCGACGACCTTGAGGAACTTGCGGATGCTGAGGTTGAAGGTTTCCTCATCCATGTGCTGTCTCCGGGAGTTAGGCGCGCGGTGCGCCCTGGAAACAGCCTAGGCGATGCGGGGGCCTTGTGCAGGCGCCCCCGGGGACCTGTGCTTCAGATGACGCCCTGCTCCCGCAGCGCGGCAATGCGTGCGGCGGACAATCCCAGTACGTCTTCCAGCACGCGCTCGGTATGCTGCCCCAGCCGCGGCGGCGGCGCATCGTACCGCACCGGCGTTGCCGACAGCCGCAACGGGCTCTTGACCGTCGGGCACAGGCTGCCGTCGTCGCGCACCAGGTCGACCTGCAGCTCCCGGTGCCGCACCTGCGGGTCTTCCAGCACCTGGCCGTAGTCGTTGATCGGCCCGCACGGGATGCCCTGCGCTTCCAGCGCCTGGACCCAGTGGGCGGTCTCGCGCGTGCGCATGTGCGCCTCCAGCATCGGCACCAGCGTTTCGCGGTGGACGATGCGGCCGGGGCCGGTGGCAAAGCGCTCGTCGGCGGCCAGGTCAGGGCGTTCGATACCGCGGCAGTAGGCCTGCCACTGCCCGTCGTTGCCCGCCGCCACGATCATGTAGCCGTCGGCGGTGGCGAACACATGGTAGGGCACCATGTTGGCGTGCGCGTTGCCAAAACGCGGCATGGCCTGGCCGGTCACGCGCTGGGCGATGATCGGCGTGGCGCCGACCGCCACCACCGCGTCGAGCAGCGCCATGTCGATATGCTGGCCCTCGCCGGTGCGTTCGGCATGGCGCAGCGCGGCCAGCACCGCCACCGTGGCATACATGCCGGTCAGCATGTCGACCACCGCGACGCCGACCTTCTGCGGCCCGCCGCCGGGCAGGTCGTCGCGCTCGCCGGTGACGCTCATCAGGCCGCCGAGGCCCTGGAAGATGAAGTCGTAGCCGGGCTTGTGCGCGCTCGGCCCGGTCTGGCCGTAGCCCGTGATCGAGCAATAGACGATGGCCGGGTTGACCGCCTTCAGGCTTTCATAGTCCAGCCCGTAGCGCTTCAGGTCGCCGACCTTGTAGTTCTCCAGCACGATCTGCGACTTCGCCGCCAGTTCGCGCACGATCGCCTGCCCTTGGGGGCTGGCGATATCCAGCGTCACCGACTGCTTGCCGCGGTTGGCGCCGGCAAAGTAGGTGGCGTCGCGCGACGGCTCGCCGTTGGCATCGGGCAGCCAGGGCGGCCCCCACGAACGGGTATCGTCGCCGGCGCCGGGGCGCTCCACCTTGATGACCTCGGCCCCCAGGTCGGCCAGGTTCTGCGCGCACCACGGTCCCGCCAGGATGCGCGACAGGTCGAGCACCCGCACACCCTCAAGGGCACCGCGGGCGCCGCGGGTGCCGGGCAGCGATTGCGCCCCCGCCATCTCAGATCGGGTCCCAGCCGATCACGTCGGGCGAGCGCTCCAGCTTGAAGAAGCTGTTGCGCATCGCCGGCATGGCGATCTCGGCCACGCTTTCCGGGGTCCAGCCTTCGCTCATGTGCACCGAGCGCACCGGGCGCGGCTGGCTCATCAGCATGATCTCGTTGGCGCGCACCGCGAAGATCTGGGCGTTGACTTCGGACGCGGCATCGCTGGCCAGGTACACCGCCACCGGGGCGATCTTGCCGGCTTCCATCTTCTGCAGCTTGGCGACGCGGGCCTTTTCTTCCGGCGTTTCAGCCGGGATCGAGCTGGTCATGCGGCTCCACGCGAACGGCGCAATGCAGTTCGAGCGCACGTTGAAACGCTGCATGTCCAGCGCGATCGACTTGGACAGCGCGGCGATGCCCAGCTTGGCCGCCGAGTAGTTGGCCTGGCCCAGGTTGCCGATCAGGCCCGAGGTCGAGGTCATGTGCACGTAGGCGCCGCTCTCCTGGTCCTTGAAGTAGTTGGCCGCGGCGCGGCTGACGAAGAAGGTGCCGTGCAGGTGCACGTCGATCACCGAGCGCCACTCTTCCTCGTTCATCTTGAAGAACATGCGGTCGCGCAGGTTGCCCGCGTTGTTGACCACGGCATCGATGCGGCCGAAATTGTCCAGCGCGCACTGCACGATGGCATTGGCGCCGTTCCAGGTCGAGACGCTGTCCGTGTTGGCCACGGCCTCGCCGCCGGCGGCGCGGATTTCTTCCACCACGCGCTGCGCGGGGCCGGTGTCGCCGCCTTCGCCGGTCATCGACACGCCCAGGTCATTGACCACCACCTTGGCCCCGGCGGCGGCCATTGCCAGCGCGATGCCGCGCCCGATCCCGCCACCCGCGCCCGTTACCAGCGCAACCTTGCCTGCCATCAAACCGCTCATTGCCTTGCTCCTCTCAAATCCTCTGAAATCCTGTCGTCCGGTCGCCGCTGCCATCGGCAGGGAGATCACGGCGCGTACGGCGCGATGATCGTCCGGATTCGCCGTTCACATGCCGGTCCGGTCCAAATTCCGGTGCGATTATCGGCACGCCGCCCGACTGGCGACGCCCGAGTGCTGTCATTCCGGATGTCATTGCCGCGTGGGATACGATAAATTGGCATCCGCATCTTTGGAATTCACGAATCACAAAAGTGGCCTTTGGCCTGACGGAAGCCCATGCATTACGACCTGACCGATCTGCGCCTTTTCCTTAACGTCGGCGAGACGGAAAACCTGACCCGCGCCGCCGAGCGCAGCTTCCTGTCGCTGCCGGCCGCCAGTACCCGGATCAAGCAGCTGGAAGAGGCGTTCCAGACACAATTGCTGATCCGGCAGGTCAAGGGCGTGCGCCTCACCCCGGCGGGCGATGCGCTGCTGCGCCATGCGCGCGAGGTCTTCCGCGAGCTGGAATGCCTGCACGCCGACCTGCGTCCCTATGCCAAGGGCGTCAAGGGACGCGTGCGGCTGCTGGCCAATACCACCGCCACCAATTCCTTCCTCGCCACCGGCGTGTCGCGCTTCCTGACCGAGAATCCCGACATCGATATCGAACTGGAAGAGCACCTGTCGCAGGAAATCGTGTCGGCCATCAGCGCGGGCGCAGCCGACCTCGGCATCGTGGCGGGTGAAGTCGCGACCCAGGACCTGGACGTGATGCACCTGTGCAGCGACGAGCTGATCGTGATCGCGCCGGTGAACCATCCGCTGCCGGCGTTCAAGCGGCTGCATTTCGCCGACCTGCTCGATACCTGCCGCTTCGTCGGGCTGAACCAGTTCAGCGCGATCCAGTCGTTCCTGGACCGCATCGCCAGCGGCATGGGCAAGCGCATCAGCCTGCGCATCCAGGTCGGCAGCTTCGACGCGGTCTGCCGCATGGTGGAGGCCGGCGCCGGCATCGCCATCGTGCCCAACAGCTGCGCGCGCCGCTACGCCAGCCGCAAGGTGCTGCGCTTTATCCAGCTGGAAGACGAATGGGCCAAGCGCGAGCTGCGCCTGGTCCGGCGCCCGGGGCGCGAGCTGCCCCAGTTCGCCGAGACCCTGATCCAGTACCTGGTGGACGCGTCGCGCGAGCCGGTATAAGCGGGTACAAGCCGGTACAAGCGGGTATAAGCGCGGGTATAAGCGCAGCGCCCTAGCCGGCGAGCAGCCCCGTCGAGTGCGCCACCAGCCCGGCCAGCGGGCGCAGCGAGACCGCCATGACCACCAGCAGCAGCCCCATGGCGAATACGCCCGGCCAGCTGGTGCGGCCGCAGCGCGCCAGCGAATCGTGGACCAGCTCCGGCGACCAGTGGTATTCGCGCAGGCGCCGGATGGTGGATTCGGCATGCCAGCGGTACAGCTGGTTGCCGTACATGCCCAGCAGCAGCGCCAGCGCATACAGCAGCGGCCGGGACAGCGCCAGCGGCATGTCGATGCGGAACAGCGCGTGCAGCACCGGCTCCGTGCAGACGATCAGCGCATAGACGCCCACTTGCCAGTACATGCGCCGGTAGGCCATCCAGAACGGGCCCAGGAGGCACGCCGCCCAGTTCCACGACATGCCGCCGCGCACCTCGGCCAGGGCCCAGCGGCCGCTGTAATACGCGTAGCGCGGCCCCACGAAAGCGGCCAGCGCCGCATCGTCACGGATCGATGATTTCATGCCACCCTCCCCTGCCTGCTGCCTGCCCCGTCATCGCGGAACAGTGTCTGCACAGCATAGGCCGGTGCGCGCCGGCGCTGCGTGCGCTGGCGCGCATTGAAAGGAGATTGGGGCAAGCCGGTGGGAGAAGGCCGGCGTGCTGTCTCCCGCAGCGCTATTTCAAGCGCAGCAGGATCTGCAGGATGACCAGCGTGAAGATCGTGGCGATCACCGCCGTGGTGTCGCGCCCGAGGCCGGCTGCCACGCCGATTGCCGCCACCATCCAGACGCTGGCTGCCGTGGTCAGGCCCTTGATGTCGGCTTCGCTGTTCTGTTTCAGGATCGCACCCGCGCCCAGGAAGCCGATCCCGGCGATCAGCCCCTGCAGCACGCGGCTGATGTCCGCCAGCGGCACGCCCGCCTGCAGCGGCACCAGCACGAACAGCGCCGAGCCGAGCGCCACCAGCATATGGGTGCGCAGCCCGGCGGCCTTGCCCGAGGCCTCCCGCTCATAGCCGATCAGCCCGCCCAGCACCACCGCCAAGGTCAGCCGCACCAGGAGGCGGGTGGCTTCGCCGGCGTCAGGCAGATCGCTGAACTCGGCGCGGATGGCACTGTAGATTTCCGACCAGACCCCGTCCATCGCTCGCCTCCAGGTGCTTGGGTACAGACCTGAGCGTAGCACGCGCCGCAAGCCTATGGCGCCGGCCGCACGCCGATGCGGCTGCGCCTTACCGGTCCGTGCGGCGGCGTCCTACACGGCAAGCGGAACCTCCCCGACAGTCCCGCCGCGGCGCCGACCCTATATTGGAATCACCACGACTAGTGCAAAACAGGAGCTACACCATGCCCTACATCCTCGCCTGGCTACTTGGTGTCCCGGCCTTTGTCCTGATCCTGATCTGGCTGTTCGTACACTGATACCACCCCGCGGGGCCGCGCGCCCTGCCCTTCGAGCGCCCCGGAAACGGCCCCGAAACGCCCCCGCAACACCCCTGAAACGCCCGGCAGAGCCGGGCGTCTTGCATTGCGCAACCAGGTGCATAGCGCGCCGCAAGCGCTTCCGGCGGCCCTAAGCCGCTCTTTCGCAAATCCGAATTTCAGTGAGCAAGGGGGTCGGGAATAATGGCCCCATTCGAAATGGACGGGGCCTCCCCATGCTTGCAGAACAGGATCCGGAACTGCTGTATCCCGAAATCCGCGAGGCCGTGCGCGACCTTTGCGCCGGCTTCGATTCGGCATACTGGCAGCGCGTGGAAGCGCAGGAAGCCTTTCCCGAGCGCTTCGTGCAGGCGCTGACCCAGGCCGGCTGGCTGTCGGCCCTGATTCCCGAGACCTACGGCGGCTCGGGCCTGTCGCTGACCGCAGCCTCGGTCATCATGGAAGAAATCAACCGCAGCGGCGGCAATTCCGGCGCCTGCCACGGCCAGATGTATGTGATGGGCTGCCTGCTGCGCCACGGCTCCGAGGAGCAGAAGCGCCGCTGGCTGCCCGGCATCGCCTCGGGCGAGCTGCGCATGCAGTCGATGGCCGTGACCGAGCCCACCACCGGCACCGACACCACCAAGCTCAAGACCACCGCGGTGCGCCAGGGCGACAAGTACATCGTCAATGGCCAGAAGGTATGGATTTCGCGCGTGCAGCACTCCGACCTGATGCTGCTGCTGGCGCGCACCACGCCGCTGGACCAGGTCAAGCGCAAGTCCGAGGGGCTATCGGTGTTCGTGGTTGACCTGCGCGATGCCATCGGCAAGGGCCTGACCGTCAAGCCGATCCGCAACATGGTCAACCACGAGACCAACGAGCTGTTTTTCGACAACCTGGAAGTGCCGGCCGAAAACCTGATCGGCGAGGAAGGCAAGGGCCTGAAGTACATCCTCGACGGGCTCAACGCCGAGCGCATCCTGATCGCCGCCGAGTGCGTCGGCGACGGCTACTGGTTCGTCGAGCGCGCCAGCAACTATGCGCGCGACCGCATCGTGTTCGACCGCCCGATCGGCCAGAACCAGGCCGTGCAGTTCCCGATCGCGCGCTCGTACGTCAATGTCGAGGCCGCCAGCCTGATGCGCTACAAGGCGGCGCGGCTGTTCGATGCCGGCAAGGCGTGCGGCAAGGAAGCCAATATCGCCAAGCTGCTGGCCGCCGATGCTTCCTGGGAAGCGGCCAACGTCTGCCTGCAGACGCACGGCGGCTTCGGCTTTGCCGCCGAGTACGACATCGAGCGCAAGTTCCGCGAAACGCGCCTGTACCAGGTCGCGCCGATTTCCACCAACCTGATCCTGTCCTACGTGGCCGAGCACGTGCTCGAACTGCCGCGTTCGTTCTGAGGCTTTTTGCATGTCCCCCAATAACTCCAACGGCATCCGCCCGCTCGACGGCATCCGCGTGGTTTCGCTCGAACACGCGGTTGCGGCCCCCTTCGCCACGCGCCAGCTTGCCGATCTTGGTGCCCGCGTCATCAAGATCGAGCGTCCCGGCGTGGGCGACTTCGCGCGCGGCTATGACCAGTCCGTGCACGGCCAGGCCTCGTACTTTGTGTGGCTCAACCGGGGCAAGGAAAGCCTGACCCTGGACCTGAAGGATCCAGAGGCGCAGACCATCCTGCACCGGCTGCTGGCCGATGCCGATGTGCTGGTGCAGAACCTCGCCCCCGGCGCGGCCGCGCGCATGGGCCTGGACTTCGACAGCCTGCACGGCAAGTACGACAAGCTCATCGTCTGCGACATCTCGGGCTATGGCGACTCCGGTCCCTATCGCGACAAGAAGGCCTACGACCTGCTGATCCAGGCCGCCGCCGGCCTGGTGGGCCTCACCGGCGGCCCGAATGAGCCGTCGCGCGCCGGCGTTTCGATTGCCGACATCTCGGCCGGCATGTACGCCTACAGCGGCATCCTGTCGGCGCTGCTGCAGCGTGGCCGCACCGGCAAGGGCCTGCGCGTGCAGGTGACCATGCTCGAGGCGATGGCCGAGTGGATGAACCAGGTGCTCTACTTCGGCCACTACGGCGGCAAGGCGCCGGCGCGCTTCGGCGCTTCGCATCCGACCATCGCCCCGTATGGCGTGCATCGCACCGGCGACGGCAGCGTGATCTTCAGCGTGCAGAACGAACGCGAGTTCGCCAGTTTCTGCGAGATCGTGCTCGGCAACCGCGAACTGGCGCAGGACGAACGCTTCTCCAGCAATACGGCCCGCGTGCGCAATCGCCCCGAACTCACCGCCATCATCGAAGCGCGCTTCGCGTCGATGACCGTGGCGCAGGCCGAGGCCCTGCTGGACGAGGCGCAGATCGCCAATGCCCCGATGAACGACATCGAGGGCGTATGGAACCATCCGCAGTTGCAGGCACGCCAGCGCTGGCGCGAAGTGGCCACCCCGGGCGGTCCGATCGGCGCGCTGCTGCCGCCCGCCAACCTGTCGGGCGTGGAGCCTGTCATGGGCGACGTGCCGGCGCTCGGCGCGCACAGCCGGCAGATCCTGGCCGAACTCGGCTATGCCGAGGGCGACATCGCCGCGCTGGCCGACAAGCAGGCCATCTGAAATCCGAACACACGACGCCCGGCCATCTCGCACAGAGCGCCGGGCTTTTTCCCTTTCCACGAAACCCAATTCCGCATCGGAGCCTGCATGAGCCAAGCCGCAGACACCAACTACCCGACCCGCCAGCTGTGCCAGTTCCTGGCCGATTTCAAGCTGGCGGACGTGCCCGCGCCCGTGATCGAGCGCGCCAAGGACCTGTTCCTTGACTGGATCGCCTCGGCCATCGCCGGCAAGGACGCCCCGGCCGTGCGCCGCCTGCAGGAATTTGCCGCCGCCATGGGGCCGGACCAGGGCGACGCCGAAGTGCTGGTCGACCGCCGCCGCACGTCGCCCTACTTCGCCGCGCTGATCAACGGCGCTTCGTCGCATGTGGTCGAGCAGGACGACGTGCACAATGGCTCGGTGCTGCACCCGGCCGCGGTGGTGTTCCCGGCGGTCGTCGCCGCGGCGCAGGCCGAAGGCAAGACCGGTGCCGAAGTGCTGCTGGCATCGATCGCAGGCTATGAGGCCGGCATCCGCATCGGCGAGTTCATGGGCCGCTCGCACTACACCGTGTTCCACACCACGGGCACGGTCGGCACGCTCGCCGCCGCGGCCGCCGTGGCCAAGCTCTACAACCTGGATGCCGAAGGCATCAACCAGGCGCTGGGTTCGGCCGGCACGCAGGCCGCGGGCCTGTGGGAGTTCCTGCGCGACGCCGCCGATTCCAAGCAACTGCACACCGCCAAGGCCGCCGCCGACGGCCTGCAATCGGCGTGGCTGGCGCGCGCGGGCTTCACCGGCGCGAAGCAGATCCTGGAAGGCAAGCAAGGCATGGCCGCCGGCATGTCGAGCGACGCCGATCCCGCCGCGCTGACCGACGGCCTGGGCACGCGCTGGGCCACCGCCGAGACCTCGTTCAAGTTCTTTGCCTCGTGCCGCCACACGCACCCGGCCGCCGACGCGCTCAAGGTGCTGATGCAGCGCGAAGGCATCAGCGCGGACCAGATCGCCAGCGTCACCACCCACGTGCACCAGGGCGCCATCGACGTGCTCGGCCCGGTGGTCAACCCGGTCACCATCCACCAGGCCAAGTTCTCGATGGGCACGGTGCTGGGGCTGGTCGCCGTGCATGGCCATGCCGGCCTGGCGGAATTCGAGCAGCACGCGCTGCCCGACGCCAGGGTCGTCGACTTCCGCGGCAAGGTCACGATGGAACTCGACCAGGAAATCAACGCCGCCTACCCGCGCCAGTGGATCGGCCGCGTCACGGTCAAGACCACCGACGGCCGCACGCTGGCCGCCCGTGTGGACGTGCCCAAGGGCGACCCGGACAACACCCTGTCGCGCCCCGAGCTGGAAGCCAAGGCGCTGCAGCTGGGCGCGTTCCGCAACGGTGCCAGCGAGGCCGAGATGCGCGCCATCATCGCGCGCGTGTGGGCACTGGAGCAGGCGCCCAACGTCAATGACTGGCTGCCCGCCGCACGCTGAGGAACGCTGCATGACCACTGCCGTCACTTACCTGTTCGTTCCCGGCGACCGGCCGGAGCGTTTCGACAAGGCCGCCGCCGCGGGACCCGACGTGATGATCCTCGACCTCGAGGACGCCGTACACCCCGACGCCAAGCCCGCCGCGCGCGAGGCGATCGGCGCCTGGCTGGCGGGCAAACCCGCCGCGCGCGCGATGGTCCGCATCAACGACAGCGCCTCGCCCGCGTTTGCCGCCGACCTGGCCTGGCTGCGCTCGCTGCCGGCCGGCACGGCGCTGGCCGGGCTGATGGTGCCCAAGGCCGAAGACGCCGCCGCGCTGGCGCAGATCGCGCAAGCGCTGCACGCCATCAATCCGCAAGGTGAACTGGTCGCCATCATCGAGACCGCACTCGGCCTGCACCAGGTCGACACGGTGGCCACGGCCAGCGGCGTGGCGCGGCTGGCGCTCGGCTCGCTCGACTATGCCGTCGACCTGGGCTGCAGCCATACCCGCGACGCGCTGGCGTTCGCGCGCGCCCGCATCGTGCTGGCTTCACGCGTGGCCGGGCTGCCGCCGCCGGTAGATGGCGTCACCACCGCGCTGAAGGATGAAGCCGTGCTGGCGAGCGACGTTGCCTACGCGCGCGAACTCGGCTTTGCGGGCAAGCTGTGCATCCACCCGGCGCAGCTGGGCGCGGTGCGCGCGGGCTTCCTGCCCAGCGCGGAACAGCTGGACTGGGCCCGCCGCGTGCTCGAAGCCACCGCCAGTGGCAGCCATGCCGTGCAGGTCGATGGCAAAATGGTCGACCGGCCCGTGATCGAGCAGGCGAAACGCCTGCTGGCGCTGGCGCAATAGCGCCCCGCCTTTTCTGTCCAACCCGAACCCGCAAGCTCATGACTGACGCCACTTCCGAACTCGAACGCCTGCGCGGCTGGATCGGCCGCAGCGAAGCGCGCACCGAAACGCTGTCGCCCGAACCGGTGATCGGCCTGGCCGCGACCTTCGACCTCGACCCCGAGGCGGTTGCCGCCGGCCCGCTGCCGCCGCTGTGGCACTGGCTGTATTTCCTGCCGCGCGCGCAGCAGCGCGACATTGGCCGCGACGGCCACCCGCACCTCGGCGGCTTCATGCCGCCGGTGCCGCTGCCGCGACGCATGTGGGCCGGCAGCGAGCTGACCTTCAGCCATCCGCTGCATATCGGCGATACCGTCACGCGCACCTCGACCATTGCTGACGTGCAGTACAAGACCGGCCGCAGCGGCGAACTGTGGTTCGTCGCGGTCGACCATGAGCTGACCGTCAACGGCAAGACCGCGATCAACGAGCGCCACGACATCGTCTACCGCGCCATGCCGGACCCGTCCAAGCCGCAGCCGCCGCGCCCGCGGCTGGAGCAAACCGCGCAATGGCAGCGCACGCTGCAGGCCGACCCGGTCATGTTGTTCCGCTATTCGGCGCTGACCTTCAACGGCCACCGTATTCACTACGATCGCAGCTATACGCGTGACGTCGAAGGGTATCCCGGCCTGGTGGTGCATGGGCCGATGCAGGCCATGCTGATGCTGGACCTGGTGGCACGCGAGCAGCCGCAGGCGCGCGTGAAGCGCTTTGGGTTCCGGGGGCTGGCGCCGCTGTTTGACCAGGACACCATCACCGTTGGCGGCGCGGCCGATCCGGCGCAGGCTGGCCGGCTGGTGCTTTGGACGGGCGATGATGCTGGCGGGCAGGCGATGCAGGGGTGGGCGGAAGTGGAAGGTTAAGAGCCTGAAGCCTTATCCGCACCGCAGGTTTGCTCCCCTCTCCCGCTTGCGGGAGAGGGGCAGGGGGTGAGGGCAGGCGGTGGCATACCGCAGGCCTTACTTCGTCAGACACGCCCACCCTCACCCCAACCCTCTCCCGCAAGCGGGAGAGGGAGCACACAAACGGTCGGTCCAGTCCGGCGGTACCCACAATTGACACCAGCAGCGCCTGCCATCTCAGGGAATCAGCGCCCAACCTCGATTGGTTACCCGACCATCGCCTCCTCAATTCCCTCCGCGACTTGTTCTACCCTGTCGGCCAGCAATCCAAGTGAGGTCCGGCAGAGCTCTCGCAAGGCATCCAGCGTAGTCGCCTGCAAGGCTACGCTTCCTTCTTCCTGTGCGTCGCAATCGCTGTGTGTCACCAATGTCAGTACGCAGGCCGCGCCTCGCACAATCGCATCGGCTTGATCCAGCAGATTCAATAACAAGAGTTGCCGGGGGACAGGTAGCGCGTCCTCACGCGCTGCGCGCCGGGTTTCGGGACTGAAACGCGAAAGGGAATCATCTAGTCGAGGGGGAATGAAGGCGTCGGATTCGAGGGTGGATTGGAGCATTACTGACCTCCGTAAGGTAGTAGAGGTAACGTTATCCAGGTTCTCACTCCCGGCTCCTGCTGTGTCAGGAGCCCAGCCAGTCTAGAGCCGCTTGCCGTTCACAATCAAGGCGCAGATTGTGAAGGATCGATACATCAAGGCAATTGACTATGCCTGGATGGCATTCAATGAGGTTCTTGTCGTCTGCTTGTGGTGCTGGTGACATGTTGTCGCAGTTTGAACCGCCTGGTTCCGCCCTCCTGGGCGGGTCACTTTTTGGCCGAGCGCCAAAAAGTAACCAAAAAGCGCGTCGCCTGCGGCTGGCTGAGCCAATTTGGTGCTTCTGGTGATATTGGCGATTTTGGTCTCAGTGAGGCGTGGTCGCGATTCCAGCCTGCTACGCCAAGTGAGTGAGTGTGGGTGCCTGACGAATCCCCACTTTGAACAATCCCCAGGACGGGCGTAGGCCGCCTGCTGCCTGCGGTATCGCGTCATCGCCTACGGCTGCGCTGCGCGCGGCTCAGTCTCGCGGGTGAGGTGCCCGGGCACAAACCCGCATCGCTTCGCTCGCTAGGAGTGGCGGCAATGGCCGGGGCGAGATCGGCCGCTCTGCCACCTTGGGCCCGCGCACAGCGCAGCCGAAGGCGTCTCACCGATATCCCGGGTAGCAGGCGGCCTACGCCCGGCATGGGGATCGTTCAAGAGCCGGTTAACGCCAGGCACAGGCCCTGAATCACCTGGCGTTAGCAGGTTCGAACGGGCACCCAAGCCAAACGGAAATCACCACCGCCTGAACCACCCACGCCGCCAAATTGATAGCCAGCCGCTCAGGCGACGCGTTTTTTGGTTACTTATATGAACGCGCCCCGGTTTGCAAGGTAACGCCAACATCAGGCTTGGACAGGATTGGCTGCAGACTTATATCCGGCCTTGCGATGCAGGCCATGCCTGCGGGCCCTGATGGATTTCACCGGGGAGTGTCCCTATCTTTTTGCCGTGCTTTGAGCACCAGTAACCAATTGAGCTTGCACTCCCGCGGTCCAACCTGTTTTGCCATCACGCTGACATTACCGTCGCAACCTGTGGACGGGTTCCTTCCTTGCTAGCTCAGCCTGCCGTCAGGCAGGCCTGACCGAGACGTAGTCTCGGTCATAGGCCCGATCGTGGGTCAACAGGGCCCAGATGGTACGCACCGTCTTGTTGGCCAAGGCAACCGCCGCGACGTTCTTCGGCCGTCGCTGCGCGAGCAGCAGGCTCCAGCCCGGCTGGTTCTTTCTGCGCAGGTGACTCAGCACGACCCGAGCGCCATGAATCAGCAAGGTGCGCAGGTAGGGGTCGCCGCGTTTGCTGATGCCGCTCAGCCAGACCTTGCCCCCGGTGCCGGTCTGTTTGGGCACCAGGCCAAGATACGCCGCCAGTTGCCGCCCGGACTTGAAGGTGCGCGCGTCGCCAATGGTGGCGACCATGGCCGTGGCGGTCAGCATGCCGATGCCAGGAATGGCCAGAATCGTTTTGCAGGCCCGATTCTGCCGACCCCAGGCATCAATGCGTTGATCCAGGCGAGCTATCTCTCGATCGAGCCCTTCGATGCTTTGCAATTGCTCATGCACGAACTCGAACAGCAGGGGCGGCACGCCCCGTTCGATTTCGTCCATCCCTTGTACGATTTCCTTCAGGCCAGCTCGCAGCCCGGGACGGATCCGGATCCCGAATTCGAACAACATGCCGCGCAGCTGGTTGACCAGCATGGTGCGCATCTTCACGCGCAGTTGGCGCATGGCGTGCAGGCCGAGCACACATTGTTGGGACTCGGTCTTTGCTGCCACGACCGGCATGCCCGGCTGCTGGACTGCGGTCCAGATAGCACGGGCGTCGGCCGCATCGGTCTTGTTCGTCTGCACGAACGGTCGCACGTACCGGGCGTGCAGCAGCACCGGCTCATGACCCAAGGCTCGCACTTGGCGGGCCCACCAGTGCGCACTGCCACACGCCTCCAGCGCGATGCGTCCAGGCTCGCGATTCGCGAGGAACTCCAGCAGCTTGGACCGACTGAAGCGACGATTGAAACACTTGCCCGAAGGCTCGACCCAATAGAGCTGGAAGACAGTCTTTGCAATGTCCAGACCGTAAGTCGTAGTATTCATCTCGGGTCCCTCCATCCTCGCGTGGTTGGTCACACTCCCACTCTGGCACATCGATGCCGTTTCGTGAGGGGGGACCCACCTACCCTGTCACGTTTCCCGGATGCATAACCGACTACCGGCACCTTTGATCGCAGGCCGGGGCGCGTTCATTCCATCTTTTTGGCGCTCGGCCAAAAAGTGACCCGCCCAGGAGGGCGGAACCAGGCGGTTCAACGGCCGACAACATCAAATCAAAGGCGCCATGCACGGGCACGGCGAAAGGACGCCGAGCTAACCGTAGCGCCCCCTTCAATCCGCCTGAATCCCCGCCTTCTTCACCACCCCGCCCCACAACGCCAGCTCCCGCTGGATCCGGTCCCCCAATTGCTTCGGCGTGCTGACATTAACGTCATAACCGCCCGCCGCCATGCGCTGGCGATAAGCCGGATCGTCGCCGATGGCCTTCTGCGCCTTGACCAGCTTGTCCACCACATCCGCCGGCAGCTTCTGCGGCCCCACCAGCGCATACCAGCCAGTCAGGTCATAGTCCTTCTGCCCCGACTCGATCATGGTCGGCACCGTAGGCAACGCAGGATTACGCGTCTTCGACGTGACCGCCAGCGCCCGCACCTTGCCGCCGTTGATATGGCCGATGGCGGTACCGGTGATATCGAACATGAACGTCACCTTGCCACTCATCACGTCCGCCATCGCCGGCGAGTTTCCCTTGTACGGCACATGCAGCATCTTCACGCCATTCATCTGCGCCAGCAGCTCCGCCGACAGGTGGTTCGACGCGCCCACGCCGGCCGAGCCGAACGAAACGTCCTGCGGATGCTTGCGCGCGTAGTCGACCAGTTCGCCAACGTTCTTGGCCGGGAAATCCTTGTTCACCAGCAGCACATTGGTGTAGTCGGTGATCAGGCCGATGTAGGTAAAGTCCTTGACCGGGTTGAAATTGACCGAACGCTGGATCAGCGGAGTCATGGTCATGGTGGGGCTGGCGACGAAGTACAGCGTATAGCCGTCCGGCGTTGCCTTGGCGGTCATGTCGGCGGCGATGGCGCCGCTGGCGCCGGCGCGGTTGTCCACCACCACCGGCTGCTTGAGCACGCGGCCGAGTTGCTCGGCGTAGATGCGCGCGGCGGTGTCGACCGGACCGCCAGGGGCGTAGCCCACCAGCAGCTTGACCGGCCGCGACGGATAGGCGTCCGCCGCCCAGGCCGCGCCCTGCAGCAGCAGGGTCGTGGTCAGTGCCGCGAGTGTGGTCCAGGTCTTCATTGTTGTCTCCTCCAGATAGGGCTGAAATGCCCGGGCTGGCGTATCGAACCAGCCCGGTAAAAGAATTCGGGTAAATGAATTCGGGTAAAGGGATTCGGGCTCAGTCCAGCAGCGCGCGCAGCGGCTGCTTGAGCAGCTTGCCGCTGGCAGTGGTCGGAATGACGTCGACGGTGCGGATCTCGGCCGGGCGCTTGTACGGTGCCAGGCTTTCGCGCAGGTAGGCGTCGAGCGCCTTGGGATCGACACTCGCGCCTTCCTGCGTCTCGATAAAGGCGACCACCTCCTCATTGCCGTCGCTGGCGGGGCGTCCCACCACCGCCGACTGGCGCACGCCGGGGAAGGCGTTGATCACCGACTCGACCTCGATCGGATAGACGTTGAAGCCCGAGCGGATGATCAGGTCCTTGGAACGGCCGGAGATAAACAGCGCGCCGTCGGCGTCCAGGTAGCCAAGGTCGCCGGTATTGAGCCAGCCACCGGGCAGCAGCGCCTCGGCGGTCTGCTCGGGGTTGCGGTAATAGCCGAGCATCACGCCCGGGCCGCGCACGCGGATCTGGCCGCGCTCGCCGGCAGGCAGCAGCGTGCCAGCATCGTCGGTGATCTCGATCTCGACGCCTTCGACGATATGCCCGGCCGAGCAGTCGGCGCGCGGCGCGTCCATGCGCGTGATGAACAGCGAGCCGGCATATTCGGTGATGCCATAGCCGTGGTGCAGCGGCTGGCCGAACAGCGCCTCGACGTCGCGCTTGAGCGTGGGATCGAGCGGCGCGCCGCCGGTGTAGAGGTAGCGCAGGCGCGGATACCTGCCCGGGCCGGCGCCATGCGCCGCCGCCACCGCCAGGATGCGCGTGAACATGGTCGGCACGCCCTGCAGGATGGTGACGCCCGGCGACGCCAGCGCCTCGAACACGTCGTTGCCATCGAAGCGCGGGCGCATGAACAGGCTGGCGCCGGCGTACAGCGTGGCCATCAGCACCGTGGCGATGCCGAAGATATGCGACATCGGCAGTGCCCCGTAGGCCACGTCCGCCTGCCCCATGTCGCGCGAGGTGGCGGAGATGCGGGCAAAGTGCGTCAGGCCGGCGTGCGGCACCATCACGCCCTTGGGCGCGCCGGTGGTGCCCGAGGTATAGATCAGCGTGGCGACCTGGCGCGCCTGTGCGCTGGCCACACGTTCCGGCGCGCTGGCAGCGCGCAGTGCGAGCACGCCGTCGGCAAAGACGGGGCAAGCGCTGGCTTGCGCGCCGAGCCGCGCACCATGCGCGGCGGCCACGTCGGACACGTGGCCGGTGAACAGCATCAGCGCCGGCTGGGCGTGGTCGCGGATATTGTCGATCTCGCGCGCGGACAGGCGCGCGTTGACCTGGATCGGCCAGGCATGCAGCACGCTGCAGGCGAACAGCGTCACCACCATCTCGTTGCAGTTCTCGCCGACGACCATGACCCGGTCGCCCTCGCCCACCCCCTGCGCCACCAGCCAGTCGCGCGCTGCTTCGATGCGCTGCCACAACTCGCCATAGCTGATCACGGCGCCGCTCTCGAACAGGCAAGGCGCGGCCGGCGTCTGCGCGGCCCAGTGGCGGGGGATATCGTGGATATATTCGGGGCGGAAGGACGACATGCGGCTGGGCTCGTTCGGGATACGGCTGGGTTAGCGATGCTTGCCGGCGGCAAATGCGCGGGAATGCACCCCGACGCACTTGAGCAGGCCGTGCCAGTTTGCGCCAAGGCCGCGCGCCGCGGTATTTGGAATTGGCTAAGGCCGTGTTCGTCCGCGCCCCACCCGGCTCAGGTGGTTCCGCCGGCACGAAGGGCGACTTTATGATTGATAAAGCAATGAAGAACGCCCGCGTCCTACAATCGGCCGGCACACCTAGGGCTGCAACCAGTAGCTTGCCGCAACGGGCCGCCCGCGTAACAAGGGGACATTCAGATGGATTTGCGTTTCACCGCCGAGGAACAGGCCTTCCGCGAGGAAGTCCGCGCTTTCGTGCAGGCCAAACTGCCGGAAGACATCCGCAACAAGGTGCTCAACCACCAGCGCGTGGAAAAGGACGACTACGTCCGCTGGCACCGCATCCTGCAGGCACAAGGCTGGGGCGCCCCCACCTGGCCCACGCAATGGGGCGGCACCGGCTGGACCGCGCTGCAGCGCCTGATCTTTGAAATCGAGACCTTCCGCGCCGGCGCCCCGCGCCTGCTGCCGTTCGGCCTGACCATGATCGGCCCGGTGCTGATGAAGTACGCCAGCCCCGAGATGCAGCAGCGCTTCCTGCCGCGCATCCCGGGCGTGGAAGACTTCTGGTGCCAGGGCTACTCCGAGCCGGGCTCCGGCTCCGACCTGGCCTCGCTGAAGACCCGCGCCGTGCGCCGCGGCGACAAGTACATCGTCAACGGCCAGAAGACCTGGACCACGATGGCCCACTTCGCCGACTGGATCTTCTGCCTGGTGCGCACCGACCCCGAGGCCAAGGCGCAGGAAGGCATCTCCATGCTGCTGATCGACATGAAGTCGCCCGGCGTGACGGTGCGCCCGATCAAAACGCTCGACGGCGGCCACGACGTCAACGAGACCTGGTTCGAAGACGTGGAAGTGCCCGTGGAGAACCTGGTCGGCGAAGAGAACCGCGCCTGGACCTACGCCAAATACCTGCTCGGCCACGAGCGCACCGGCATTGCCGGCATCGGCCACTGCCACCGCGAGCTGCGCCAGCTCAAGCACTACGCCAGCCAGGCCACCGACGGCGCCGGCCGCCCGCTGATCGAAGACGTGCGCATGCGCGACAAGATCGCCCGCGTCGAGATGGACATCATGGCGCTGGAAATGCTGCTGCTGCGCGTCGCCACGCAGGCCGCCGGCACGCCCGGACCGGAAGCCTCGATCGTCAAGATCCGCGGCTCGGAGGTGCAGCAGGACCTGGGCATGCTGATGATGGAAGTGGCCGGCCCCAACGCCTGGCCGTATTCGCCGGACTGGCTCGAGGCCGGCGCGACGCAGCCGGTGTCCGGCCCCGAGTGGGCCGCCCCCGCCGCCTCCACCTACTACGACATGCGCAAGACCTCGATCTACGGCGGCGCGACCGAAGTGCAGAAGAACATCATCTCCAAGATGATCCTGGGTTTCTGAAGGGATAGCTGACATGGACTTCACCTACAGCGAAGAGCAACAGATGCTGGCGGACAGCCTGCGTCGCTTCATCGATACCGAATACACCTTCGAGGCGCGCCGCAAGAGCGCGCGCCAGGGCGAAAGCCTGGATCGCGGCGTGTGGAACAAGCTCGCCGAAATGGGCGTGCTGGGCCTGACCGTGCCGGCGGATTTCGGCGGCTTCGGCGAAGGCCCCGCCAGCCAGCTGGTGGTGCAGCGCGAACTGGGCCGCGGCCTGGTGCTGGAGCCGGTCACGCCCAGCGGCGTGATGGCCGCCGCCACCCTCAACGCCTACGGCAGCGACGCGCAGAAGCAGGAATGGCTGCCCGCGATCGCCTCGGGCGAGCGCATCGTCACGCTGGCCTACCTGGAGCCGACCACGCGCTACCGCCCGGAATCGGCCCGCGCCAGCGCCGAACGCAGCGCCGACGGCTACGTGATCAGCGGCACCAAGAGCGTGGTCTGGCACGGCGCGGCCGCCGACGCCTACCTGCTCACTGCACGGGTATCCGGCAGCAACGAGATCGCGCTGTTCCTGGTCCCGCGCGACAGCAAGGGCCTGGACGTGACCGCCTACCCCACCATCGACGGCCTGCGCGCCGCCGACCTGTCGCTGCAGGATGTCACCGTGCCGGCCAGCGCCCTGGTGGGCCAGGCTGCCGACGGCCTGGCAGCGCTGGGGGTCGGCCTGGAGCACGGCATCGCCGCGCTGTGCGCCGAAGGCGCGGGCGCCATGGAAAAGCTGATCGAGATCACCGGCGAATACCTGGGCACGCGCCAGCAGTTCGGCAAGCCGCTGGCCACCTTCCAGGCACTGCAGCACCGCATGGCCGACATGCTGGTGCAGAAGGAACTGGCGCTGTCGATGGCCTACGTGGCGGCGCAGGCGCTGGACGAAACCGATCCTGCCGCGCGCCGCCGCATGCTGTCGGCCGCCAAGGTAACGGTCGCGCGCGCCGGGCGCTTTGTCGGCCAGCAGGCGGTGCAGCTGCACGGCGGCATGGGCATGACCGACGAGCTGTCCGTGGGCGACTACTTCAAGCGCCTGACCATGCTGGACCAGCTGCTGGGCGACAGCGACTACCACCTGCAGCGCTTCGGCGAAGTGATGGAAGCCTGATCCCCGCGGCCGCTGGCCGCAACGTTGCAATGAGGCCGGGTAATTCCCCGGCCTTTTTTTGTTTACACCTCGCTCCGCAGGCTAGGGAAATCCACTAGTCCGTTCCAACGATTCCCGGCCGCGGCGCCATCACTACCCTGTGAGCACAGGCACGGGCGTCGCCGGCCATTCCCCTAGGAGCGAGACTGCAATGACATCCACTACACATAGACTGCTGCGCGGCAGCCTGCTGGTGACCAGCATGGCACTGGCCGCGGCATCGTGGGCGAAGGTCACCCCGGAAGACCTCAAGCAGCTTGACGGCAACCTGACGCCGATGGGCGCGGAGCGGGCCGCCAGCAAGGACGGCGACGTGCCCGCATGGGCCGGCAAATGGCTGGGCACGCCGCCGCACGTCAAATACCAGCGCGGCGAACGCTATCCCGACCCGTACGCCGACGAAAAGCCGCTGTTCGTCATCACCGCGCAGAACATGGCGCAATACGCCGAACGCCTGACCGACGGCCAGAAGGCGCTGTTCAAGAAGTACCCCGACACCTTCAAGATGCCGGTGTATCCGAGCCATCGAGACTTCCGCTACGAGGAAGCGGTTTACAAGGACATCCGCACCTACGCCACGACCGTCACCATGACGGGCGATGCCAACGGTCTCAAGGACGCCGGGCCGCAGGTCCCCTATCCGATTCCGAAGACGGCCATGGAGCTGCTGTGGAACCAGCGCTTCTCGTCGGCCGTCGGCACCGAGAAGGCGCAGTACGACCAGGCCGTGGTCTACCCCAATGGCTCGATCGCGTGGGGACGGGTCTCGTACAGCATCCTCTCGCCGCGCAACAACGGCAAGTTCGACCCGCACAGTGCACTCAACGAGCGTTCCTTCTTCCGCACGGCGACCGACCTGCCGCTGCGCGACCGGGGCCAGGTAATCGTGGGTTATGCCGTGTGGGACCAGGAAGGCTCGGACACCAACCGCACCTGGATCTACAACCCGGGCACGCGGCGCGTGCGCCAGGCGCCGGAATTCGGCTTCGATCAGCCCCAGGGCCCCGGCGGCTTCCGCACCGTGGATGACGATCGCCTCTTCAACGGCTCCGGCGAACGCTACAACTGGAAGATCGTCGGCAAGAAGGAGATCTATGTCCCGTACCACAACTACAAGCTGCTGAGCACGTCGATCAAGTACAAGGACCTGCTGACGAACGGCCACGCCAGCCCCGACGTCATGCGCTATGAACTGCATCGCGTGTGGATCCTGGAAGCAACACTCAAGTCCGGCTTCCGTCACCAGTATGCGAAGCGCGTGCTGCATCTCGACGAAGACGGCTGGCAAGCCCTCGCGGCCGACAACTACGATGCCCGCGGCCAGCTGTGGCGCACCAACCTGCAGGCCTCGGTCTACGCCTACGATGCGCGCCGCTATCATCCGACCGCGGTGTTCTACCACGACCTGATTTCCGGCGCCTACTTTGCGGACCGCCTGACCAACGAAGGCCCGATGTTCCAGCTGAACAACAGTCCCGAGTTCACCGAAGCGTTCTTCTCGCCGGACGCCGCGCGCGGGTCTGGTACCTGATCGCATCGCTACTGCCAGCCAGGTGCGCATTCGTCGCGCCCGGCGCCGTCCCAAAGGGCCCGCGGGCCCTTTCGTGCCTCTCCGCCGCGCCTCTCCGGCGCACACACCCGCCGCAACGGCTCACGCCCCGCCGCCATTCCCAACGCGTCGCTGCCAGCAGCGTTCCGTTCGATGTCAAAGCCTGGCGGCTCCGACTGGCCAGGGCAGACATGTGCTGCGGGCTGATCCGCTCAGACAAGCTTACGCCCGCCTCCCCATCGCCGTTGTGACAGGACCGTGTTGGTGGCCTCGCCACGTAGGGCGTGGATGAACCAAACAAAAACAGATATTTCGGTTCCGCTTTGAGAATCTTCTGACCGAATTTCCGTGCGTTCTTGTACAGGATGAAACTCAAAAAGGCATGACAAACACCTTCCTGCCTTCGATGCGATCGGGAGAGTACTTCATGAAGCCATCCAGAAAATGTATGCTAAAGCGACACCAAAAAGCGCTTTATTGCCGACATCTGGCTTGAACAATTTACGAGCCAGCCCGCATGATCCCAATGACTATCACTCAGGCAACCATATTAATGGCCTTGCTTTCAGCTTTGGCAAGAGCTGGCCTGAATGTCATAGACCGACACCAGATAGGCATCAACAACATCTCAATCCGCACCATCAATTTCTGGAACAACGTCATTCCCGGCATAATTCTTACTGCCGCCTCAATAGCAACTGTTGGCTCGGAATTTCTGGTGGCCCTCTTTGACTGGCGCCCCATGCTGTTTGCCGCTTTGGCGCAGGGAGTAGCGTACGCTTTCTCGTACGGATTTCGGAATCTGAACGTAAACCAAGTTACGGTAGCGGCAAAATTCTCCGACCTGGGAATCCCGCTCGGATTATTCCTGACGACCGGCGATTGGAGCTGGCATTCGTACTGGTTCTCCGTCGCAACGACGCTGGTTTGCATCCCGATCCTGTGGGTCGGAAATGCAGCGAGAGCTGGTTCGATATTGGTGGTCGGCATGGTTCTATGCGTGGCGCTGGTAGCGCAAGCAAGCCTTTCGCCCCTGCTGACAGGCACCCTGGATGACTACGATTCAGGAAAATTCCTGGCCTTTACTACGGCGGTCATTGTTTGGCGGGCACTCTGGAGTCTGGCGCCAGCCTTTCATTTGGCACGAAGTCGAGATTTCTGGCACACCCGTTTGCTAGCTAGTCCCGCATTCATTCTGAGATGCATCCTGACGATTGCCACGCAAGTATCATTTGTCGCGGTGATGACCAGCCCGGCCTCGGCGGTAGCCTGGCCAATCCTGAACTCGACAGGCCTGCTCGCAATGCTCATATCAGCCAGCGTATTGAAAGACCAACAACCGGCGAATGAAAGAATAATAGTAGCGTTGATTTTTGTTCTGTCGGTCTTTCGATTTTCGAGTCAGTAGCCCGGATGGCTGCCCAGGTTCAGCGCTACGCTGTCCGGGCCAAGACGTCATCATCATCTGCCTGGCGCTGGGCCGGTGGCGCGCCAGCAGCATGCGCCACCAAACCCAGGCATTGCGCCAGATGGCAAGCCCAGGCACTACGGCACGGATGCCCCCAAGCAAGCCAGGAAAATTCGCTTCACCCCTCGAACACGTGCCGAAGCACCGGCGGCTCGATATTGCCCGGGTTCAGCTCGAACACGCGCCGCGCCACGCTGGTGGGCCGCACCTGCTCCACGTCCGTGTAGAACTGCTGGTACCAGTCGCGCATCTGGTAGATCGGCCCGTCGCCCTCGCACAGCAGCGGGTTGTCGATGCGGATCTTGCTGTCCCAGATCGCAACGTCCTCATAGAAGGCGGCGCGGGCCTGGTCGACGTAGGCTTGTGCCATGGCGCGGTTCTGTTCGTCGCCCAGCCCCGGGATCTTCTTCACCAGCACACCGTAGCGCAGCACGAAGCTGTTCAGGTCGATCGGCACATGGCAATTGAGCAGGACAGAATGAATCTCCTGGTCGCCCATGCGGCCGCTCATATCTGTGATGTGGTAGGCCGGACCGAAGTACGTGGACAACGCCGTCAGCTGCGCATCGCCCGAGAGCCGGGCACTGCGACCGATCATCAGCTGCGTGGCCTTGTGGTCTTCGAACAGGTTGGCGAAGTAGTCGACCGGGGAGCCGTGGACGGTGCCGAAGTGCGCCATGTCGGAGATGTTGTCGACCAGCTCCCTGCAGTTGGTTCGGATCACCATCTCGTCCATGGCCCATTCCGACCACTCCGGCGAGAAGCACGCGTCGATGCGCGGGATCGCCACCTCCGGCGGCGCCGGGCGGCCCTCGGGGTCGTGCCAGATAAACAGCAGCCGGTTCTGCTCGCAAGTCTGCCACGCGCCGACGCGCGCCTTGGGCGGCACGCGCTTGCAATAGGGGATCGACTTGCAGCCGCCGTCGCCGCCCCACTGCCAGCCGTGGAACGGGCATACCAGGTTGTCGCCCTGCACGGTGCCGGTGCTGAGGTCCGCGCCCATGTGCGGGCAGAAGCCATCGATCACGCGGATGGCGCCGGTCGAGTCGGCGAACGCCGCCAGGCGCCGGCCGAAGATGTCCAGTGTGTGCGGCTTGCCGTCGCGGTAGGCGTCGGCGAGGCCCAGGCAATGCCAGCCGCGCGCGTACCGGGCCTCGGGCGGGCGCGATTCGATCTTGTAGCCGCTGATGCCGGTTTGGCTCATGGTGTCTCCTTGAAATCCCGTGGGAACTTCAAGATAAGAGCCTCCGGCCACAGCCTCATCGTCCCATCGGACTACTGCAGTGCGACCAGGCGCGTCAGCGCCGGATCGTTGCCCGGGCCATGCACGCAGCTGACGCCGGCGGGATCGTAGATCCTGGCCACGCAGCCATTGCAGCTGTCGCAGGCCGAGCGCCGCACCGTGCCGCCGCGCCAGTTGTCGACCAGCGCGGGATCGTGGATCAGCGCGCGTGCCAGCGCGATGCAGTCGAATCCTTCCGCCATCAACTGCGCCACGTTGTCGAGCGACTTGACGCCGCCGACGTAAGCCAGCGGCATGCGCACCGCCTGCCGCACCACGCGCGACGCCTCGATGAAATACAGCTCGCGGAAGGCCAGGTCGCGCGGCGTGCTGCGCTCGAGCATGGTGATGCCGAAGCGCGCCAGCGCGGTCGGGGCCGCGGCCTTCATCTGCGCCGTAGGCATCGGGCTGCCGAACAGCACCCACGGGCTTTCCACGTTGCGGCCGCCGCTGAGCGTCAGCAGGTCGGCCCCTTCCGCCTCCAGCATGCGCGCGGTCACGGCGGAATCCGCGGGCTGGTTGCCGCCCGGCACGCCGTCGCTGACGCTGAGCTTGCAGCAGACGGCCAGTCCGTTGCCAACGGCATCCTTGACCTGCCGCAGCACCGCGGCCGGAAAGCGGGTGCGGTTCTGCACGCTGCCGCCGAACGCGTCGCGCCGCCGGTTGCTCAGCGGCGACAGGAACTGGTTGAGCAGGTAGCCGTGGCCCATGTGGATCTCGACCGCGTCGAAGCCGGCCTCGCGCGCCAGCCGCGCCGCCGCGGCAAACTGGCCGGCCACGCGCGCCATGTCGGCCTCGCGCATGGCGCGCTGGAAATACACGCCGTGCATCATGCCGAAGGCATTGATGCCGGACGAGGCGCTGACCGGCGCGCGGCTGCCGCCGTGGCGCATGGTGGTGAACGAGCCCGCATGCGTGATCTGCAGGCAGGCCGCCGCGCCTTCGCGATGCACGGCGTCGGTCAGCACGCGCAGGTGCGGGACTTGTTCAGGCCGCATGCTGAGCTGGTGCGCGAAGGTCAGTCCGTCGTCGGCCACGGCGGCGTAGGCCACCGTGGTCATGCCCACGCCGCCGGCGGCGAGATCGCGATGGTGCCTGACCAGCGCCTGCGTCGGCAGGCCGTGCGGCGTCATGCCCTCATTGGCGCCCGCCTTGATGAAGCGGTTGCGCAGCGTCAGCGGGCCGAGACGCAGCGGCGTGAATGCCGGCGCAGCGGATGCCTGGCTATCGTGCATGCTGTCTCCCCGGATTCTTCCGCGACGTTCAGGCCGCATCGGATTTGAGGGCATGCGCCGGCGGCGTCGTGTCTGCGCCTGCTGCAACACCTGCCGCCACGCGGGCGCGCTCCTCCTGCTCGACACCCAGCCACGCGGCCAGCGCCGGCAGCAGCGACACCGCGCCGAACAGGTTCACCAGGAACATGAAGGCCAGCAGGATTCCCATGTCGGCCTGGAACTTGAGCGCGGCAAAGGCCCAGGTGCCGACCCCGATGCACATCGTCAGCGCCGTGAACAGCGCCGCCGAGCCGCGCTGGCGCATCGCCTCGGCGAAGGCCTGCGGCAACGCCTGTCCTTCCTCGCGGATCTGGTGCTGGATGCGCTCGTACAGGTAGATGCCATAGTCCACGCCAACGCCAACGCCCAGCGTGATGACCGGCAGCGTCGATACCTTCAGGCCGATGCCGAGGCGCGCCATCAGCGCGTTGCACAGCACCGACACCAGCGTCAGCGGCACGATGATGCACAGCACCGCGCGCCACGAGCGGAATGTCAGCAGGCACAGCAGCGTGATCGCGCCAAAGATCGCCAGCAGCATCGCCACCTCGGCCTCTTCCACGGCCTCGTTGGTGGCGGCCATCACGCCGATATTGCCGCCTGCCAGCCGGAACGCGACATTGGCCGTCTTGTCGGCGGCGGTAAAGCGGCGGATCTCACGGACGATATGGGCAATGGTCGCGCCCTCATGGTTGGCGGTGTAGATCAGCACCTGGATCGCCTGGCAGTTGGACGTGTTCATGCCGTTGTCCGGGTCGTAGGCCTTGGCGCCCTGGCTCAGCCCCTCGGCGCTGCGCGGCAGCGCCTCCCAGCGCGGGTTGCCCTCGTTGTAGGCGCCGATCACCACCTTGGCCAGCGACGACACGCTCACCACCGACTGCACGCCGGACACGCCGCGCATATGCATCTCGAAGCGCTCCACCGCGCTCATCACCGGGTAGTGCAGGCAGCCGTCGTCGAAGCCGGTCGGCTCCACCACCACGGTGAGCGCATCCGAGCCGATGTTGTACTGGCTCACGATGCTGGCGCTGTCGCGGTTATAGCGCGAATCCGCGCGCAGCTCCGGCGCGCCGCTGCCGACATCGCCGATCTTCAGGCCGCGCGATTCGATCGCGCCCGCCGCCAGCAGGGCGAGCGCGGCGACGAAAACGCCGAGTGCCGGTGCCGGACGCGCCAGCGCGCCGAACTTGTGCCACAGCCCGCCGCCACCGTGCGCGCGCCGCGCCTGCGACCGTGCCAGCGCCGACGGCTCGAGCCGCGTGTACGACAGCAGGATCGGCAGGAACACCTTGTTGGTCACGATCATCAGCAGCACGCCCAGGCAGGCGGTGATGCCAAGTTCGCGCACGATATCGATCTCGATGCGCATGATGACCATGAAGCCCAGCGCATTGGTCAGCAGCGCCACCGTACCGGGGATGAACAGCTTGCGGAAGGCCGCGTTGGCGCTCTCCAGCGGGCTGTGCCCCTGCACCACCTCCTGCTTCCAGGCATTGGTCATCTGCACCGCGTGCGAAACCCCGATCGAGAAGATCAGGAACGGCACCAGGATCGACATCGGGTCGATGCCATAGCCCAGCAGCGGCAGCAGCCCCAGCAGCCAGCCCACCGGCAGCAGCGCCACCACCAGCGCCAGCACGGTGATGCGCAGCGAACGCGTGTACAGCCACAGCAGCAGCGCCGTGACGGCAAACGCCAGCGCGAAGAAGCCCATCACGCCGGCGATGCCCTCCTCGACATCGCCCACCAATTTGGCGAAACCGACGACATTGACTTCCACGTCCTGGCCGCTGAACTGCGCGCGGATCTTCTCCAGCTGGCGCGCGACGGAGCCGTAGTCGATGGTCTTGCCGGTGGCCGGATCGGTCTCGCGCAGCTCCGCGCGGATCAGCGCGGACCTGAGGTCATTGCTGACCAGCCGGCCGATCTGCCCGGAGCGCGCCACGTTGCGCCGCACCTTGTCGAGCTCGTCCGGCGCGCCGGAGAAGCGCCCCGGCACCACCACGTCGCCGCGGAAGCCTGCCTCGGTCACCTCGGTGTAGCGCACGTTGGGCGTAAACAGCGAGAACACGCGCGAGCGGTCCACGCCCGGGATGAAGAAGACTTCATCGGTGGCGTGGCGCAGCTTGTCCATGAAGGCGGCGTTGTAGATGTCGCCGTCGCCCTTCCAGCGCAGGCTCACCAGCACCGTATTGGCACCGGAGAAGGTGTTCGCATACTTGGTGAACACCTGCATGTACGGATGCTGCAGCGGGATCATCTTGTTGAAGCCGGGATCGAGCCGCAGGCGCGTGGCCGAGCAGCCCAGCGCCACGGTCACGGCCAGGCACAGCAACAGCAGCAGGCGGCGCCGGTGCATCAGCACGCCGGCGCAGGCATCGACGAAGCGGCCCAGGCGGCCGGAGGATTGGGGGCGGGTCATGATCGTTCTCGCGTTCGGTCAGGCGGGGTTCAACCGGGGGTTCAGCGATTTGCGGCGAGCGTGGCGCCGGCAAGGCCGCTGCTGCCCCCCAGCGCCAGCGCGTCCTTGCCGGCGGGCACCAGTGCGGCCAGCGTCTGCGGACTGCCGGCCGGCAACGGCGCGAAGTGGCGTCCGCCATCCGCGGACATCACCAGCGTGCCGCCCTGCCCGGCCAGCACGATGCGGCCATCGGGCAACTCGGCGCCACCGAAGAACGAGGTCCGCAAGCCGGTCTCCGCGGCCTGCCAGGTGGTGCCGAAGTCGTCGCTGCGCAGCGCATTGCCGCGCATGCCGAAGGCCAGCCAGGCGCCGTCGCGCAGCGGCAGCACGCCGTACAGCGAGCCTTCATATGGGGTCTTGACCGGCTCCCAGCGGCTGCCGCCATCCGCGGAGCGCAGCACCAGCCCGGCTTCGCCGACCAGCATCAGGCGTCCCTGCCCGTCGCCGGCGATGGCGTTGAGGTGGCGGTCCTGCATGGCCGAGTTGACATTGAGGGCAGCCTCTTCCCAATGCCTGCCCTGGTCGCGCGAGACCAGGAAACGGCCGAAGCTGCCCACGGCGAACCACGGCCCATTGCGCTGCGCCAGGGCACCCAGCAACGGGTCGGACGATTGCGCGTCGAAGGCGACCTGCTGCCAGTGCGTGCCGCCATCTTCCGTGCGCAGGATCAGGCCGCTGTGGCCGACCGCGATGCCATGGCGGCTGTCGGCGAAGGCCACCTGCGTCAGCGTGGCGCCCTGCGGCTTGTCCACGGCGGCCACGCGCCAGTCGCGGCCCTGGTCATCGCTGAACAGGATCTTGCCGCGCTCGCCCACGGCCACCAGGCGCTCGCCGGCGCGGGCGATGCCGTTGACCTGCAGGCCGTCGGGGCGCAGTGCGGTGGCCGGGAACGGCGGCAGCGCGCGCGGCGCGAAGGCCCAGACCGCGGTGGCCAGCACCGCCAGCGACATGGCGAGGCCGATCAGTCGTTTCATGATGTCTCCTCCGTGTGGAGTGGTGTGCGGATTGTTTGCTCCCCTCTCCCACTGGCGTGGGAGAGGGGAGCAAACCGGCGGGTCGCTAAGGCAATACGTCAAACAGCGCAGCAGCACCCATGCCGCCACCGATGCACATCGTCACCACCGCCTGCTGCACGCCGCGGCGGCGGCCCTCGACCAGTGCATGCGCCGTCATGCGCGCGCCCGACATGCCGAACGGATGCCCAACCGAGATCGCGCCGCCATTCACGTTCAGCCGCGCATCCGGGATACCCAGTTTCTGCTGGCAGTACAGCACCTGGCAGGCAAAGGCCTCGTTCAGCTCCCACAGGCCCACGTCCGCCACCGTCATGCCATGGCGCGCGAGCAGCTTCGGCACGGCAAACACCGGACCGATGCCCATCTCGTCCGGCGCACAGCCCGCCACCGCCATGCCGCGATAGCGGCCCAGCGGGCGCAGGCCACGGCGGCGCGCCTCGTCCGCGCTCATCAGCAGCACCGCGGCGGCGCCGTCAGACAGCTGCGAGGCATTGCCGGCGGTGATGTGCTCGCCCTCGGCCACCGCCTGCCCGCCGCTCCAGACCGGCTTGAGCGCCGCCAGGCTTGCGGCCGTGGTATCGGGCCGGTTGCATTCGTCCTGCGCCAGCGTCACGGTCTCGTGCCCGGTCAGTGCGCCGGCCTTGTCGAACAGCGCGCGGCGCGTTGCCAGCGGCACGATCTCGTCGTCGAAGGCGCCGCGCCGCTGCGCCTCGGCGGTGCGCTGCTGGCTGCGCCAGGCGTAGGCATCCTGCTCGGCGCGGCTGATGCCGTAGCGGCGCGCCACCACCTCGGCGGTCTCGATCATCGCCATGTAGGCGGCCGGCTGGCGCGCCAGCACCGCTTCGGACTGGGCGCGGTAGCCGTTCTTGTGCTTGTTCTGCGTCAGCGAGATCGACTCCGCGCCGCCGGCCACGATGATGCCGGCCTCGCCGCACTGGATCGCGCGGGCGCCCGCGGCGATCGTCATCAGGCCCGAGCCGCACATGCGGTCCATGGTCATGCCGGGCACGCTGTCCGGCATGCCGGCCGCGACCGCGCACAGGCGGCCCAGGTTGTAGCCCTGCGTGCCCTGCTGCGCGGCCGCGCCGATCAGCACGTCGTCCACCTCGGCCGGGTCCACGCCGGCGCGCTCGACCACCGCGCGCACCACGTGGCCGCCCAGCACCGGGGCTTCGGTATCGTTGAAGGCGCCACGGAACGCCTTGCCGATGGGAGTGCGCGCGACGGCGACAATGACAGCTTCATTCATGCTGGATTCCTGTTTCAGAAGTAGTAGCGGCTGATCGTCTCGGCCACGCAGGCGGGCTTGGCTTCGCCTTCAATCTCCACCGTCATGCGCACCACCGACTGCACGCCGCCCTGCAACGGCTCGGCTCGTATCAACTCACCCACGCCGCGCACGCGGGCGCCCACGCGCACCGGCGCCGGGAAGCGCACCTTGTCGCAGCCGTAGTTGACGCCGAACTTCATGCCTTCGACCGTGACCAGCTCGGGCAGGAACTGGTTGACCAGCGCGAGCGTCAGGTAGCCGTGGGCGATGCAGGCGCCGTAGGGGCCTTGCGCGGCGCGTTCGGGGTCGACGTGGAGCCACTGGTGGTCACCGGTGGCGTTGGCAAACTGGTTGACCTGGTGCTGGGTGATGCGGGTCCAGGGGCTTTCTCCGAGAGGTTGGCCGACGGCGGCGTGGATGTCCTGTGCGGAGCGGAAGATTCTTGGCATTGCTGTTTCCAACTGTGTTTCCCCTGCCCATGGGCGCGAGGCTTACCGACAAGCCCCGCATCCCGCTTGTTTGCTCCCCTCTCCCGCACGCGGGAGAGGGGAGCCTTTGCCAGCGGTGGTGGCTAGCGTCAGCGTTTTTACGTACCGCCGACTCAAGCCCGCTGACTACTCACCGGCAGCACCTCCCCCGTCATGTACGACGCATAGTCACTAGCCAAAAACACCATCACATTGGCCACCTCCCACACCTCCGCCGCACGCCCGAACGCCTCGCGCTCGCTCAGCTGGCGCAGCAGGTCCGCCGGCGCCGACTTCTTCAGGAAGTCGTGCAGCGCGATGCTCGGCGCCACGGCATTGATGCGCACCCCAAACTCCGCCGCCTCCATCGCGCTGCAGCGCGTCAGCGCCATGACCCCGGCCTTGGCCGCGGCATAGTGCGACTGCTCCTTCTGCGCGCGCCAGCCGAGCACCGACGCGTTGTTGACGATGGCGCCGCGCCGGCGCGCCTGCATATGCGGCAGCATCGCGCGCGTCATGCGGAAGGTGCCGGTGAGGGAAATATCGATCACGCGCGACCACTCGGCATCGTCCATATCAACTAGGCGGCGCGAGCCGCCCAGGCCGGCGTTGTTGATCAGCACGTCGGTACCGCTGAGCGCTTCTTCGGCGGCGGCCACGAGTGCGCGTACCTGCGCTTCGTCGGACACATCGCACAACTGGCCGTGGATGGCTTGCAGGCCGGTTTCCGCGCGCAGGCGTTCGACCGCCTCGTCCAGCCGCTTCGGATGGATGTCGGAAATCATCAGCGCCCGGCAGCCCTCCTCCGCACAGCGGCGCGCGGCGGCAAAGCCGATGCCGGCACCCGCCGCGGCGGTGATCAGGACGCTCCTGCCCTCGAGCAACTGGTGGCCGGGCACATAGGCCGGGACTGCGGTGGTTTCAGTGTTCAGGATCATGACTGTCCTCGGGCCTCGCGCGGCATGCCCAGCCCGCGTTCGGCGATGATGTTGAGCTGGATTTCGTTGGTGCCGGCGTAGATGGTGTCGGCGCGCGAGAACAGCGCCATCTGCTGCAGCCGCGTGCGGCGCGTGTCACCGTGGTCCAGCACGTTGGCGAGCGGGCCCAGCACGTCGAGCGCGAGCTGGCCCAGGTCGCGGTGCCAGTTGGACCAGTAGTACTTGTAGATCAGCGCCTCGCGCTGCAGCGCGGTGCCGCCGTCCTGACCGGCCTGCGCGGCGCCGGCCAGCATGCGCAGCGCATTGGCGCGCATCACGCGCAGGCCGGCCCAGGCGCGCGCGATGCGCTGGCGCACCAGTGCGTCGCGGCTGCTGCCGTTGTCGCGCGCGGCCTGCGCCACCCATTCCAGCTCATGCGTAAACTGCATCTGCTGGCCGAGCGTGGAAATGCCGCGCTCGAAGCCGAGCAGCGCCATGGCGATGCGCCAGCCGTCGCCGGGCTCGCCCAGCACGTCGGCGGCCGCGGCGCGCGCACCGTCGAAGAACACCTCGTTGAATTCGGCGCCGCCGCCCATCTGCCGGATCGGGCGGATCTCGATGCCGGGCTGGTCCAGCGGCAGCATCAGGAACACCAGCCCCTTGCTGCCGTGCGAGCCCGGCGCGCAGCGCGCCAGCACGAAGATCCAGTCCGAATCGTGCGCGAGCGAGGTCCACACCTTCTGGCCGCTGACCAGCCAGTCGCCGCTGGCGGCGTCGCGAACCGCGCGCGTGCGCACATTGGCCAGGTCCGAGCCCGCGCCGGGTTCCGAATAGCCCTGGCACCAGAAGGTGGTGCCGTTGCGGATGCCCGGCAGCAGGCGCGCCTTCTGGTCTTCGGTGCCGAACGCGATCAGGGTCGGGCCGATCAGCCCTTCGCCGATATGGCCCATGCGGCCCGGGCCGCCGGCGCGCGCATATTCCTCGTGGAAGATCACCTGCTGCATCACCGGCAGCCCGCGCCCGCCATGCGCGCGCGGCCAGCCCAGCCCGGTCCAGCCGCCCTCGGCCAGGCGCCGTTCCCACGCCTTGCGCAGTTCGGGGAAGGCCTCTTCGTCGCCGGGGCCGCCGCGGTGCTTCAGGCAGGCGAACCCGCCGGCCAGGTTGGCGGCCATCCACTGCGCCACCTCGGCGCGGAATGCCTGCTCTTCATGCGCGCTCATGCTGTCCTCCAGGCTTGCGGGCCATGGTCCGCGAGATATGCGAGCGCCGCGCGGGCGCCGCCCAGCCAGTGGCCGGCAGCCTGTGCGCGCTTGAAATAGAGCTGGGGGTCGTATTCCCAGGTGAAGCCGACCCCACCATGCAGCTGGATGGCCTCCTGCGCACAGAAGCGCAGGGCATCGTCGGCGGCGACGGAAGCGGCGGCGATTTCGAGGCGGGCATGGTCGGCAGGCTCCGATTCCCACGCCTGCGCCGCGCCATACACCGCCGAGCGCGCGGCCTCGACCAGCACCATCATCTGCGCGCAGCGGTGCTTGACCGCCTGGAACGAAGCGATCGCGCGGCCAAACTGGATGCGCTCCGACGCATAGGCGACGGTCAGGTCCAGGCATTGCTGGGCCGCGCCGAGCTGCTCCGCCGCGAGCATCAGCTTGCCGTGCCACCAGGCCCGGGCCAGGCCCTGCGCCGCGTCGTTCCCGCGTGCCAGGCAGGCACCTGGCGCAACGGACAGGCCGTCCAGTCGCAGCGACGCCAGCGGCCGCGTGCGGTCGAGCGTGTCCAGCGGCGCCAGCACGAAACGCACATCCCGCGCCAGCGCAGCGGGTTCCAGCAGGAACAGCGCGGGCGAGCCGTCATCGAGCCGTGCCGGCACCAGCAACCAGTCGGTGCCGCAGGCATCGGCGACCTGGGCGGCGCTGCCGTGCAGCACGAAGCCGTCCGCGCCTGCTTGCGCGGTGATCGCGACACCGTCGTAGTGCCAGCCGCCATCGTCCGGCAGCACTGCCGCGGCGCGGCACTCGCCAGCAGCCAGGCGTTCCAGCCGCTGCGCGCTGTGTGCGGCGCTGCCCTGCAGCCACGGCGCCGCCACGCAGGCGGTGGACCAGAACGGCACGCAAGCCAGGCGCTGTCCCAGTTGCTCCTGCAGCAGCACCAGCCCGGGCGCGCCCAGGCCGGCACCGCCCGCAGTTTCGGGCAGCGCGATGCCGCACCAGCCAAGCTCGCCCGCGATCGCGCGCCACAGCGCGTCGTCGTGCGCCGGCCCTGCCTCGGTCACTCGCCGCACCGCCGCCGGGTCGCTGTGCGCGGCAAGGTAGTCGCGCGCGCTGTCGCGGACCATCTGGTGTTCGACAGAAATGGAGAAGTCCATGGCCGTCGCGCTCAGGTTCCGTAGACCGGCTGGGGCGGCTGGGCCTGCGCCAGCAGTCCGGCCACCGCCGCGCCGACTTCCGCCGGCTGCCAGCGTGCGCCCTTGTCGGCCTTCGGCCCGGTGCGCCAGCCGTCGGCCATGGACACCATGCCGCCAGCCGCCTCGAACATGCGCCCGGTGACCTGCGCCGAGT
This sequence comes from Cupriavidus oxalaticus, assembly GCF_016894385.1. Classification (NCBI taxonomy): domain Bacteria; kingdom Pseudomonadati; phylum Pseudomonadota; class Betaproteobacteria; order Burkholderiales; family Burkholderiaceae; genus Cupriavidus; species Cupriavidus oxalaticus. The sequence goes on along the minus strand of NZ_CP069811.1, from coordinate 587,185 downwards.
CCGCGCTGCCGAGCCACACCACCAGCGGCGCAACGTTGGCCGGATCGTAGTAGTCGAAGCCGCCTTCCGGCGCCTTCATCATGGCGGCGAACACCTGCTCGGTCATGCCGGTGCGCGCGGCCGGCGCCAGCGCGTTGGCGGTGATGCCGTAGCGGCCCAGTTCGGCGGCCTGCACCAGCGTCAGTGCGGCAATGCCGGCCTTGGCGGCGGCGTAGTTGGACTGCCCGACCGAGCCCTGCAGGCCCGCGCCGGAGCTGGTGTTGATGATGCGCGCGTCGACGGCGCGGCCAGCCTTGGCCGCATCGCGCCAGCGCCTGGCCAGCAGGTTGGCCAGGCAGAAGTGGCCGCGCAGGTGCACGCGCATCACGTCGTCCCAGTCCGCCTCGGTCAGGCTGACGAACATGCGGTCGCGGCAGATGCCGGCGTTGTTGACCAGCACGTGTACCTCGCCGAAAGCTTCGACCGCCGCATCGACGATGCGCTGCGCGGTGGCCAGTTGCGTGATGTCGTCATCGCTGGCCAGCGCGGTGCCGCCGGCCGCGCGGACTTCCGCGCAGACCGCCTCGGCCGCCTCGCGCCGGATGTCGTTGACGACCACGTTGGCGCCCTCGGCGCCGAAGGCCAGCGCATAGGCGCGGCCCAGCCCGCCGCCGGCACCGGTGATGATGACGGTGCGTCCGTCGCAGATTCCCATGTCCATACCCCTTGCGATCAGGCAAAAATGGCAATCGTCATTCCCGCGCAGGCGGGAATCCAGCGTCTTTCAGGCCATCCGATAGCCGTTGAAAGTCACTGGGTCCCCGCCTGCGCGGGGACGACGACCTTACAGCCGTTCGATGATGGTGACGTTGGCCAGGCCGCCGCCCTCGCACATGGTCTGCAGGCCATAGCGGCCACCGGTGCGTTCGAGTTCGTGCAGCAGCGTGGTCATCAGGCGCGCGCCGGTGGCGCCCAGCGGGTGGCCCAGCGCAATCGCGCCGCCGTTGGGGTTGGTGCGCTCGGGCGCGTAGCCGGTCTCGGCCAGCCAGGCCATCGCCACCGAGGCGAAGGCTTCGTTGATCTCGACCACGTCGATATCCGCCAGGCGCAGGCCGCTGCGCTCCAACGCGCGCTTGGTCGCGGGAATCGGCGCCGTCAGCATCCACAGCGGGTCATCGCCCATCACGCTCATATGCGCGATGCGTGCGCGCGGCTTGAGCTGGTAGCGCTTGAGCGCATCCTCGGAAACGATCAGCAGCGCGGCGGCGGCATCGGCGGTCTGGCTGGACACCGCGGCGGTCAGCGAACTTCCCGGCATCAGCGGTTCCAGCGCGGCCATCCTGGCCAGCGTGGTATCGGGGCGCGGCGTCTCGTCATGCTTCACGCCCTCGCACGGCACGATCTCGCGGGCGAAGCGGCCGCCCTCGATCGCGGCCGCGGCGCGCTGGTGGCTTTGCAGCGCATAGGCTTCCATCGCCTCGCGCGAAAGCTTCCAGTGGTCGGCAATGCGCTGCGCGGCGTGGAACTGCGATACCGGCGCATCGCCGAAGCGCGCCTGCCAGCCCTTGCTGCCCGAGAACGGATCGGCAAAGCCCAGCGCCTGCCCGGCCAGCATGGCCGACGAGATCGGGATCTGCGTCATGGTCTGCACGCCGCCGGCGATCACCACGTCCTGGGTGCCGCTCATGACCGCCTGCGCGGCAAAGTGCACGGCCTGCTGCGACGAGCCGCACTGGCGGTCCACGGTCACGCCCGGCACCGTCAGCGGCAGGCCGGCGGCCAGCCACGCGCTGCGCGCGATATTGCCGGCCAGCGGGCCGATGGTGTCGACGCAGCCGAACACCACGTCGTCGTAGTCTTCCGCGGGAATGCCGTTGCGGCGCACCAGCTCGGCCAGCACGAAGCCGCCCAGGTCGGCGCCGTGCACGTGCGACAGTCCGCCCTTGCGGCGCCCGGTGGGCGTGCGCAGGGCATCAACGATATAGGCGTCTTTCATGGTCATGGTTCTCCTTGGGATCGGGCAATTCAGGCAAACGTGGCGCCGGCGCCGAGGGCATGCTCGCCGTCCAGGATGTGCGCGCCCAGGCGCGCCTTGTGGAAGGCCCGGTCGCCCCAGCTTCCCGCCAGGGCCCAGGCACGCTTGGTGAAGATCTGCAGGTCCAGCTCCCAGGTGTAGCCCATCGCGCCATGCACCTGGATGGCCTGGCGCGCCGCGGTCCATGCGCAGCGCGCGGCCGCGACGCGGGCATGCGAGACATGCATTCCTGCGTGTGGCAAGCCATGCGCCAGCGCCGCGGCGGCGCGCAGCAGCACCGGCTTGGCGAACTCGAGCTGGATCGCCACGTCGGCCAGCAGGTGCTTGACCGCCTGGTAGGCGCCGATGGCCTTGCCGAACTGCTTGCGCTGCGCGCTGTAGTCGATTGCCAGGTCGAGCATGCGTTGCGTCAGGCCGAGCTGCTGCGCGGCCACGCCGAGCGCGCCGCGGTTCAGCGCCATGTCCCACAGGCCAGTGCCGGCGGGGATCAGCTCGGTGTCCGGGGCCGGCGTCCACGACAGCTCGAACAGCCGGCGCGACGGATCGAGGCCGGTGCGCGCCGTCAGCGTGGCCTGGTCCGGCCGCAGCAGGTGGACGGCGCCTTCGTGCGCGCACAGGATGGCGTCGGCGACATGGGCGTCGGCCACCAGCCGCTCCTGCGGATGGGCGACCGCGATGCGGGCATCGCCGGCGGCGATGCGCTCCAGCAGCGTGGCGCAGCGCTCGCGCGCCGATGCATGCGGCGCCGAGTGTGGCCCGAGCGCTAGTGCATCGCGCAGCAGGCCGGCCGCCACCAGCGCCGTGTCAAGCAGCGGCTCAGGCAGCGCGAAATAACCGCAAGCCTGCGCCAGCGGCGCCCATTCCACCTCGCCCAGCCCCAGCCCGCCCTGCTCCTGCGGCACCATCAGCGCGGTCAGCCCCTGGTCGGCAAGCTGGCGCCACAGCGCGTCGGAGCGGCCGGTACCGGTGCTCCACAGCTCGCGCGTCAGCTCGGGCGTCATCTCGGTCATCAGGAAGCGCCGGATCGCCTCGGCAAACTGTTCCTGCTCTTCGGTCAATGCGAAATCCATGGTGTTTCCCCCGGGTGCCGTCATGCGCGCGGCATGCCGAGCAGGCGCTCGGCGACGATGTTGCGCTGGATCTCGTTGGTGCCGGCATAGATCGGCCCGGCCTGCGAGAACAGGAAGCCATCCAGCCAGTGGCCGAGCGAACCCGGGGCTTGCCCGGCGGGCGCGACTTCTGCGGCCTGCCCCAGGATGGCCAGCGCGGTATCGTGCATATGGATGTCCAGCTCGGACCAGAACACCTTGTTGGTGCTCGACTCCGCGCCGATATGGCCACCCTGCACCAGCCGGCTCGCGGTGGCGTAGGTGGACAGCGTGTAGGCTTCGGCGTCCATCCACGCGCGCAGCACCGCGTCGCGCAGCGAGGGATCGCGGTCCGCCGCCTCGCGGTTGGCCTGGTACAGCCTGACCAGCGCGCGTGCGGTCTCCTGGAAGCGGGCGGGCGAACGCAGCATCAGTCCGCGCTCGAAGCCGGCGGTGGCCATGGCCACCTGCCAGCCGGCGCCTTCGGCAGCCAGCCGGTTCTCCACCGGCACGCGCACGTCGTCGAAGAAGATCTCGGCAAAGCCGGTCTGGCCGTTGAGCTGGCGGATCGGGCGCACGGTGATGCCCGGCGTATCGAGCGGCACCAGCACGAAGGTCAGCCCGTGGTGGCGCGTCGAGGCCGGGTCCGTGCGGAACAGCCCGAACAGCCAGTCCGCCCAGACCGCCCGCGTCGACCAGATCTTCTGGCCGTTGATCACATAGTCATCGCCATCGCGGATCGCGCTGCAGCGGATCGCGGCCATGTCGGAGCCGGCGTTCGGCTCGGACCAGCCCTGCGCCCAGATATGCTCGCCCGAGGCCATGCGCGGCAGGAAGCGCGCCTTCTGCGCCGCAGTGCCGAACTCCATCAGCGTCGGCCCGAGCAGGAAGATGCCGTTCTGGTTGACGCGCATCGGCGCGCCGGCGCGCCAGTACTCTTCCTCGAAGATCAGCCACTCGATCAGGTCGCAGCCGCGCCCGCCCAGTTCGGCCGGCCACGTGACCATGCTCCAGCGGCCCTGGTTGAGGGTGGCTTCCCAGGCGCGGTGCTGCGCAAAGCCTTCCCCGGTGTCGAAGCTGGCCAGCGGCGAGCGCGGCACGTGGGCGGCCATCCAGTCGCGCACCTCCGCGCGGAAGGCGCGCTGGGCGTCGGTGTATTCAAGCTGCATCGCGCTCTCCCTGCGCAAAACTGGCTTCGCGGCCTTCGACAAAGGCGGCGCGCGCCTCGCCGGAATCGGCGCTCATATAGGCCTGCAGCGTGAAGCCCTGCTCCCAGCGGTACTTGTCCTCCAGGTTGCCGTCTTCCACGCCGTTGAGCGCTTCCTTGGCGAGCTGCAGCATGGCCGGGCTCTTTGCCGCGATCTGGCGGGCCAGCGTCATGGCCGCGTCGCGCAGCTCGGCACGCGAAACCACGCGCTCGACCGCGCCGAGCCGGTACGCCTCGGCGGCATCGATCATCTCGCCGGTGAAGTACATCGCCCTGACCTTCTGCACGCCGAACATGCGCCGCAGGTGCGCGCCGCCGCCCATGGCGCCGCGGTCGATTTCCGGCACGCCAAAGCGCGCGCAGTCGGACGCAACGATGATGTCGGCGGCGCCGCAGATGCCGATGCCGCCGCCCAGCACGAAGCCGTGCACGGCCACGATGACCGGCTTGGGGTTGCGGTGCACGGCGCGGAAGGTGGCGTAGTTGCCGGCGTTGACCTCGACGATGCGCTCGGGGTGCGCGGACAGCTCCTTGATATCGACGCCCGCGCAGAAGCCGCGCCCTTCGCCGCGCAGCACGATCACGCGCACGGCGGGGTCGGCGCCGAGGCGGTCGATGGCGGCGGCCAGCGCGTGCCAGCCGGCGTTGTCGAGCGCGTTGACGGGCGGATGGTCGATCACCAGTTCGGCGATGCCGTCGGCGGTGTCGATGCGGAAGGGTTGGTCCTTCGGTTGCATGGTGGATTTGCTTGTCATGTTGTTGATGCGTTGGTTCGACTTTGACGGCTCGCTGCGCCGGAAGCGCCTGCCCTCACCCCCTGCCCCTCTCCCGCATGCGGGAGAGGGGAGCAAACCAGTGGCGCTTGCAACGCTTACTGTCCTGTTCGATTCCGCCGGGGTTCTCCCTCTCCCGCGCGCGGGAGAGGGCCGGGGTGAGGGCCGGGCGCATCAACGAAGCGCAGCCTGCCGCAGTGCCAGCGCCTCCATCCGGGCTCGCGCCTCGGTGACCATCCCTGCCACGATCCGTTCGCACGACTCGATCGCCCCGATTGCCGCCGCTGCCTGCCCGCTGGGCAACACGCCTTCATCCGGGCACCCCTCCACCATCGCGCGCTGGATCAGCACCGGCGCGTTGGCGGCCATCAGGGTCTGGGCGGCGCTGTAGTCCTGCGCGCGCATCGCGCGCCAGGCAGTCGCCAGCATCTGTGCGCTGCGCATGCCGGTGCGCGCCTGCCATTTGCGCGCGGCCGACAGCGCCAGCCAGGTGCGCCGCCACGGGCCGGCTTTCTCCAGTTCCAGCAGCAGCGTGTTGTCGATCATCCGCTGCGGCAGCCCGTCAATGGCCAGCGACACGCGGATCTGGCCCGGATCGCGCACCTTGACGTAGCGCTCCAGCGTCTGCGCCGGCACCGGCGATTCGGCCGACATCAGGAAGCGCGTGCCCATGGCCACGCCGGCCGCACCGTAGGCCAGCGCCGCGGCCAGCCCGCGGCCGTCGAAGAAGCCGCCCGCGGCCACCACCGGCACGCTGACGCTGTCCAGCACCTGTGGCAGCAGCAGCGTTGTCGGCGTGCCGCCGGTGTGGCCGCCACCCTCGCCGCCCTGCACGGTGACCACGTCCGCACCCATCTCCACGGCCCTGGCCGCATGCTTGGCGGCGCCGACCGTCGGCATGCAGACGATCCCCGCCGCTTTGAGCCGGCCAACCATCTTCGCGTCCGGGCCGCGCCCGTAGCTGACCGCGCGCAGCCGGTGGCGGATCGCCATCTCGATCACTTCGTCCGCGTTCGGCTGGAACATGTGGAAGTTGATGCCGAAGGGCCGGTCGCTGAGCGCCTTGACGCGCAGGATCTCCTGCTCGACCTCGCCGGGCGGAATGGTTGCGCCGGCGAGGAAGCCGAACGCCCCGGCATTGCCGCTGGCGGCGACCAGCTTCGCGTCCGCCACCCAGCCCATCGCGGTCTGGACGATGGGGTAGCGGCAGCCCAGCAGGTCGCACAGCACGGTGTGCAGGCTCGCGTTGCTCATGCCCGTGCTCATGCTTTCTCCTCGCCGCCGGTGCGTTGCGACGCCGCCATGGCGCGCGCGTCATAGCCGCCGAGCTTGTCGCCGCTGACCAGCTCGTTGTGCGCATGCGCGAAGTGGTGCCAGGCAAAGACCGCATCCATCGCCGTGCGCTTTCCCTGCAGGTCTTCCACATGGTTGACCGCCTGCTTGGTCAGCGTCAGGCCCAGCCGCGGCATCTGCGCGACTTTGGCGGCCATGCCGTAGGCGGCGTCCTCCAGTGCGTCGCGCGGCACCACGCGGTTGACCATGCCCATGCGCTCGGCGCGCTCCGCGCCCATGCGCTCGCCCAGGAACAGGAACTCCTTGGCGATGCGCGGGTGCAGTTCGTAGGCATGCGCGAAGTACTCGACGCCCGGAATGCCCATGCGCACCACCGGATCCGCAAAGAAGGCATCGTCCGAGGCGACGATCAGGTCGCACACCCAGGCCAGCATCAGGCCGCCGGCAATGCAGGCGCCGTGCACCATCGCAATGGTCGGCTTGGGCAGTTCGCGCCAGCGCCGGCACATGCCGAGGTAGACCTCCTGCTCGCGCGCATAGAGGAACTCGCCGCCCGGCTTGTTGACGTGGTCGTACCAGAGCGAGGCGCGCTCGAACGACTCGTTGATATCGCGGCCCGGCGTGCCGATGTCGTGCCCCGCGGAGAAATGCTTGCCGGCGCCGCGCAGCACGATCACCTTGACCGCGTCGTCCGCGGCAGCACGGCGATACGCCTCGTCCAGCGCATACGTCATTTTGGAGTTCTGCGCGTTGTGGAATTGCGGCCGGTTCATGGTCACGGTGGCGATGCCGTCCGTCACCTGGTAGAGCACCTCGGCGTTCGGGCCCAGGCTGATGGGTTCGATGGCAGGCGATTTCATGTCAGTCTCACGCGCGTCCGGAAGGGTTGCCACGCACGATCGTGGCGCGCAGGTTGTGCGGATCGAGCTGGGCCATCAGCCGCAGCTCTTCCGGCGTCGGTGCCGCCGTTTCCGACAAGGCTTCGCCGGCGGCATTCGCCAGCGCAAAGCCGGTGGCCGCCTGCACCTGCTCAAACCTCACGCCGGGGTGCAGCGAGCGCACGCGGATGGCATGGGCAGGCCCGCTGAAATCCATCACGCACAGGTCGGTGACGATCACGCGCAGGTCGACGAAACTGCGCATGCCTTCGATCTGGCGCGCCGGGTTGTAGCCCGCGCTGCAGACCATGTCGACTTCACCGCCGACAAACGCGCGCGTGCTGTGCCCCGGCACGAAGAAGGAGTTTGCGTGGTGGATGCTGTTGCCCGGGAAACCGCGCGCGCCGAGCAACTGCGTCTTAGGCTGCGCATGCGTGCCGCCCAGGCAGGAGATATTGGCCTGCCCGAAGCGGTCGATCTGTGTCGGCATCACCAGCGCGTGGCGGCGCCCGCCCCACAGGCAGTCGAATACGCGCGCATAGCTCATCCAGCCGCTGGCGCGGACCTTGAAGCCGGCCTCGCGCGGACCCAGCGGCACCGGCGTTTCCACCAGGTAGGCCTCGCCGTCGGTCATCAGCAGCCCGGGGTTGTGCGCAAGCCGCGCCAGGCCGGCGGCGATGCGCGGGCCGGTGCCGATGCCGGTGGCCAGCACCTCGCCGTCGTCGCTCCAGGCGCGGGCGGCGGCGGCGATCATCAGCTCGGCGCGGGTGAATTCATAAGTGGCGCTCACGGTCGCTCCTTGGTTGGCGAGTTGGTTGGCGAAGTCAAAGAACCGGCAGCGGCAGGTCGTGCACGTGGCCGAGCCCGCCGATGCGCTCCAGGTAGGCCGCTTCGCTGGCGCCCACCACCTCGTCGCGGTACGCGCGGAAGCCGTCCTCGGCCTCGGCGCTGGCGCAGTACGCCTTCAGCGCCGGCAGGTCCCAGCCATAGGCGGGTGCGCAGGACGTGGGATGGGCACCGGCGGGCGCGTGCACCACGCCCGTTACCAGCGAGCGTTCGAAGGGGTTGTTGCGGGCGTGCGCCAGGTCCTCCTCTTCAAGACGCGGATGCAGCGTTTCACAGCTCACATAGCAGCGCCGCGCGGCGCGGGCGAACCATTCATCGAAGAACGGATCGGGCCCGTCGATGCGGGTGTTGCCGAGCACATCGCTCTCGTTCACATGCAGCAGCGCCGCGTCGAGCTCGATCGCCGGCATCGCCACCAGCACCTCGCCATCGGCATAGGGCGAGCGCACGGTCTTCAGCCGCGGATTCCTCGCCAGCACGTCGGTGCCCAGCGATGCGCGCGTCGGCAGGAACGGCAGCCGCGCCGCCGCCGCGCGCAGGCCGAGCTGCAGCATGCCTTCGTCAAGCTCGGTCACTTCCAGCGCGCCGCGCTCGCGCGCCTGGCGGAAATATGGCTCGAGCGGGATCACGTCGAGCGAAACAAAGCCGAATACCAGCCGGCGCACCTTGCCCGCGGCGCACAGCATGCCCACCTCGGGGCCGCCATAGGCGACCACGGTCAGGTCCTTCAGCGGCGAGCGCAGGATCTCGCGCACCAGCGCCATCGGTTTGCGGCGCGGGCCCCAGCCGCCGATGCCGATGGTCATGCCGTCGGCGAGCTGGCCGACCACGTCGGCCGCGCTCAGGGTCTTGTCCATTGTCTTGGTCATGGTGTTTAGCGGTATCCGATGCTGAAGTCGTGTCCCCACAGGCTGACGCGCGTGGCTTCGTAGGCGGCGTGGTGGCCCCAGTCCACCACCAGTCCGCCGTGTCCGTATTCGAGGTCGAAGCCGCCGGGGGTCTTCATGTAGAAGGAGGTCATGCGGTCGTTGCAGTGCTGGCCCAGCGTGGCGGACAGCTTCACGCCGTGCTGCTGCACGCGGTCGAGCGCGCGCCCCACCTCGGCCATGTCAGGCACTTCGGCCATCACGTGGATGCAGCCGGCCTCGGACGGCATCTCGAAGATCGCCAGGCTGTGGTGGCGGCCGTTGGCGCAGTGCAGGAAGTGGATGCGCTTCTCCGGCTCATTGGGATCGCTGGTGAAGCGCACGCGGTAGATGTCGGACAGGCCGAAGCCCATCACGTCGCGCAGGAAGGCGTAGGTCCGGTCGAAGGCCGGCGCGGGCAGCACGGTGTGGCCGGCGCCCATCGGATCGGTGATGAAGCGCGGCACGCCGACCGGCGAGACGAAGCGCAGGAAGTCCGAGCGCATGCCCCACGAAATCTCGTGGCGGTTGCCCGACGGATCGGCAAACCAGGCCATCGCCTGCACGCGGCGCTGGGCCAGTTCGTCGGCGCTGGCATGCACCACTTCCACGTTGGCCTGCCGCAGCGTGTCGAGCGCGTGGCGATAGGCCAGCTCGTCGGCCAGTTCCCATCCCGATGCGAAGTAGCGGTCGCGCGCACCCGGCACCACCAGGTAGCGGTAGTCGCGCTCATCCATCTTCACGTACAGCGCGCCGCCGGGGGCGCCGGAGCAAGTCATGCCAAGCACCTGCTCCGCATAGTGCCGCCATTGCCCCAGGTCGGTGGACTCGACCACGATGTAGCCAAGTGCACGGATATCCAACATGCCGGTCTCCACTGGTTCGTTGCGATGGAGCCGATTCTTTCGCTTGCAGTCCGGCGACGCATCGTCCTGGCGGACTAGCCGGGATTTCCTGCCACAGGCGCTGTGGGGTCTAGTCCGAACATGTGATGCGCGGTGTCGCTATGCGCCGCACGCTTGAGGCGGCACAAGCCGCTTACAGGAGGAGCAGACATGAAGGAGTCAGGACAACCGTGCGTTGCCGTGGTGACCGGCGCATCGCGCGGCGCCGGACGGGGCATTGCACTGGCGCTCGGCGCGGCAGGCGCTACCGTGTATGTCACCGGGCGCACCGAGCTGGAAGGCAGTACGCCGCTGCCGGGCACGATCCACGCCACGGCGCGCGAGATCGATGCGCTGGGTGGGCGCGGCATCGCTGTCGCTTGCGATCATGGCGACGACGAGCAAGTGGCGGCGCTGTTCCGCCGGGTGCGCGACGAAGCAGGCCGGCTCGACATCCTGGTCAACAACGCCACGTTCTTGCATGACGAGCTGATCGTGCCAGGGCCGTTCTGGCAGAAGCCGCTGGAAATGGCCGGCATCCTCGACGTGGGCCTGCGTTCGGGCTACGTGGCAAGCTGGCATGCGGCTCCGATAATGGCGGCGCAGGGGCGCGGGTTGATCGTGTTCACCTCGTCGTTCGGCGCCAATTGCTATATGCATGGGCCCGCGTACGGAGCGCAGAAGGCCGGCATCGACAAGTTCGCCCATGACATGGCGGTCGACCTGCGCCCGCATGGCGTGGCGGCGGTCTCGGTGTGGATGGGGCCGCTGCGCACCGCGCGCACGCAGCGCGTGTGGGAACAGCATCCCGACAAGTACGCGTCGTTCGCCACCGTGGCGGAGACCCCTGAATTCACCGGGAAAGTCATTGCAGCGCTGTATCGCGATCCTGGGCTGATGGAGAAATCGGGCCAGGTGCTGATCGCGGCGGAGGCGGCGCTGGGGTATGGGATTGTCGATGCGCAGGGGGTGCAGCCACCTTCGTACCGGGAGGTGCTGGGTGGCCCGCCGGCGGTGCATCCGGCGATCGTGGAGTAAATGGCGATCGGGCTAGCCATCACCCCACGCATACGCTCCCCTCTCCCGCAAAGCGGGAGAGGGGAGCAAACAAATACAGCGCTACCTGCCGCAGCATTAACTGCCCTGCGACAGCAACCCCGTCGTAAACACCGTCGAGCGGATCAACCACGCCCTATCCACCCGCACATACTCATCCGCATAGCGCCCGGTCAGGAACGTACGCGAGCCATTGGCATCGTCCAGCGCCAGGTACGCCAGATCCCAGCTGCCCTGCGCCGTATCGGCATCCAGCACACGGATCTCCGACGCCCCCGCAAAATGCATCTCCCGCAGCGTAGTCCGGCACGCCAGCTCCACAAAACACTGCACCAGCGCATCACGCCCGGGAAAGCTGCCGATGCGGTCATAGTGGATATGCGCGTTGTCCGGCACGAAGCAGGCCCGCATGGCTTCGGTATCTTTGTCATCGCACGCCCGCAGGTAGCGCAGCTTGAGCGCCCGGATCGCATCCGCGGCTTCCAGCCGTGCAAGGCGGTCGGCAATGCCGGCAATCTCGGTCATGGTCAGTCCCCGTTGATCAGGCTTCACGCAGCTGATACTTCAGCACCTTGCCCGCCGCGCTCACCGGCAGCGATGTGACGAACTGCACCTCGCGCGGCACCTTGTAGTTGGCCATGTGCCTGCGCGCCCAGACGATCAGGGTCTCGGCATCGAGGCGCGCGCCATGTCGCAGCACCACGTAGGCCCGACCGACTTCGCCCAGGCGCTCGTGCGGCATGCCCACCACCGCCACCTGGGCCACCGCCGGATGGGCCGTCAGCAGCTTCTCCACCTCGGCCGGATAGCAGTTGAAGCCGCCGACGATGAACATGTCCTTGATGCGGTCGGTAATGCGCAGGTAGCCGCGCGCATCGAGCGTGCCGACGTCGCCGGTATGCAGCCAGCCGTCGGCGTCGATGGCTTCCGCCGTCGCCGCCGGCAAGCCGAAGTAACCCTGCATCACGTTGTAGCCGCGCACCAGCACCTCGCCCGGCTCGCCGGTCGCGACCGGCTGTCCCTGCGCATCGACGCAGCGCAGCTCGATCCCCGGCATGGCGCGGCCGGAGGTGCCCGCCACCGTTTCGGCATCGTCGCCGGCGCGGGTCAGCGTGGCAAAGCCGCACGATTCAGTCAGGCCGTAGCCAGTAATCACGGTGTCGAAGCCCAGTTCCTCGCGCATGCGTTCGATCAGCACCGGCGCGATCGCCGAAGCGCCGGTCACCGCAACCCGCAGCGATGACAGGTCGAACTCGCGCAGCCGCGGCGCGTTGAGCAGCGTCTGGTAGAGCGTCGGCGGCCCCGGCAGCACCGTGATGCGCTCGTTCTCCACGCGCGTCATCACGGCATCGGCATCGAACACCAGGTGCGGCAGCACCGTGGCCCCGCGCGACAGCGCGGCAAGCCATCCTGCCTTGTAGCCGAAGGTATGGAAGAAGGGATTGACGATCAGGTAGCGGTCCCCGGCGCGCACGCCCGTGATCGCGGCCCAGCCGTCGATGGCGCGCAGGTTCTGCGCGTGCGCGCTCATCACGCCCTTGGGCCGCCCGGTGGTGCCCGAGGTGAACATGATGTCCATCGGCGTGTCGCCGCGCACGCCGGCCTCGCGCTGCGCGAACGCCGCCATGTCCACCTGCTGCGCCAGTCCAAGGAAGCCATCCCACGCCAGCTCGCCGTCGGCCAGCGCCCTGCCCTGCCCCGGCCGCAGGATCACCAGCCGCTCCAGCGTGGCGGGACGATGCGGCGCCAGCATCTGCGGATAGCTTTCGCCGAGGAAGTCGTCGACGCAGACCAGCAGCCGCGCGCCGCTGTCGGCCAGCACGGCGCCGGCTTCGGCGCCCTTCATGCGCGTATTGAGCGGCACCAGCGCGGCACCCACGCTGTGCGTGGCCAGCGCCGCGATGATCCATTCGGAGAAATTCGGCGCCCATACCGCCACGCGGTCGCCCGGCTGCACGCCGAGCGCCATCAGCGCGCGGCCCGCCTCGATCCGGCAGGCATCCAGCGCGGCGTAGCTCAGGCGCAGCCCGTCCTCCTGGATGGCGATACGCTCGCCGTGGCGTAGCGCCGCGCGCCGCACCAGCTCGGGTATGGTCGCGGGGATATCCTCGTTGGCGGCTGCTTCCGGGGCGTCCTGGCCGGCCAGCACCGCAATGTCGTCGATGGTGTCAGATGGGGTCATGTCAATCCGGAAACTTCAGGTGGAGTTCGTCGCTCGCGGGGCGCGCCTGGCAGGCCAGCGTCCAGCCCGCGTCGAGGTCGGTGCGGTCGAGCACATGGTTTTCGCCGAGCGTCACGTCGCCCTGCGTCACCTGGCACATGCAGGCGCCGCACAGGCCCGCGCGGCAGGAACTGGGCGCGGACACGCCTGCGCGCTGCAGCGCATCGAGCACCGTCTCGTCGGGCGCGACATTGAGCTGGTGGCTTGCGCCGTCGAGCTGCACGGTCAGCGCCGCGCCGCGCATGGCGGCGGGCTCGAGCGGGACAGGCGCCACCGCCGTCTTCGCCGCCGCTACATCCGGCAGGGACACGAAGCGTTCCACATGCAGCTTGCCGCGCGGCACGCCAAGCTGCTGCAGCGCCGCCTGCGCCGCGTCCATGAACGGGCCCGGCCCGCAGACAAAGCACTCGGCCAGGCTCCACGGCCGCACCAGTTCCTCGATCTGGCGCTGCGTCGGCGGCCCCTGCACGCTGTCCAGCCAGTGGATCACGCGCAGCCGGCCGGGGTGGCTGTTCGCCAGTTCGCCGAGCGCCTCGCGGAAGATGACGGAGCGCTCGTCGCGGTTGGCATAGACCAGCGTCACCGCGCCGCGCCCGTGGCGCAGTGCCGCCCTGGCGATCGACAGCACCGGCGTGATGCCGCTGCCGCCGGCCAGCAGCAGGAAATCGCCATGCAGCGTGGGCGGGGTGAACACGCCGGCCGGAGGCATCACCTCGACCGTATCGCCCGCGCCAAGGTGGTCGCAGATCCAGTTGGAAACGCGCCCGCTTTGCACCCGCTTGATCGTCACGCGCAAGGCATGGTCGACCTCGGGCGTGCTCGACAGCGAATAACAGCGCTGCAGCGGCACGCCGTCGACGGGCACGCGCAGCGTCAGGAACTGGCCGGGACGGTAGGCAAAGGCGTCGCGCAAGCCGTCAGGCAGCGCGAAGACCAGCGAATGCGCCTGCTCCGTTTCCGTGATGACTTCGGCGATCTGCAGCCGATGGAATTGCACTGGCGCCATGGATGTCCTTCTATAGCTGAGGTGCGGCGTCAGGCCACGCCCATGATGGTCTGCGCGTTGTCGATGCGCAGTTCCGCGCCGTTGATGAAGCGCGATTCGTCCGACGCCAGGAACAGCACCAGGTTGGCCACGTCGCGCGGATGGCACATGCGCTGCATCGGCTCGGCGCCGCCAACCTCTTCCGGCAGGGCCGCCGCGCCGCCCGGCAGGAAGGCAGCGGTCATCGGCGTGAGGATGCCGTCGGGATGGATCGCATTGCAGCGGATGCGGTAGCCGCTCTGCTTGCAATGGCCTGCGACGGCACGCGTCAGCGCCGCCACCGCGCCCTTGCTGGCGCTGTAGGCGCAGAACGCCCCCATGCCGCCCAGTGCCGCCACCGACGACATATTGACGATGCTGCCGCCGCCCGCCTTCATCGCAGCCACGCCGTACTTGCAGCCGAGGAAATAGCCGTCGGCGTTGATGCGCATGACGCGCTGCCATTGCTCCAGCGTGGCGTCCTCGACCGAGCCCAGCATCAGGATGGCAGCGTTGTTGACCAGCACGCTGGGCGCGCCGAAGCGCTGCCCGGTGCGCGCCATCACCTGCTGCCAGCCGGCTTCGCTGGCAATGTCGTGCGGCACGAACAGCGCGGTCTCGCCGATCTCGCGCGCCAGCGCGTGGCCCGCTTCCTCGTTCAGGTCGGTCAGCACCACGCGCGCGCCTTCGCGGGCCAGCAGCAGGGCGTCTTCCTTGCCGACGCCGCTGGCGGCCCCGGTGACGATCGCGATCTTGCCTTCAGTACGTCGGCTCATGGGTAATCTCCTCGTTGGTGTGTGCCTGCCGCTCGCCGGCGGGCTGTTGTGTCAGGTGGCGGCCGGCATTGCGCCCCGACCAGATGCAGTCGGCAAGCGACAGGCCGCTTACGTAATGATTGGAGGCGATGCCCACCGCGGTCCGGCCGACGGCATAGAGGCCCGAAATGGGGGCACCGCCTGCGACGGCCAGCACACGGCCGCTCGACTCTTCCACAGACAAGCCGCCGAGGGTGATCGCCGGACAGGGGAAGACGCGAGAGTTCGCCGAGATGTCGATGGCGAGCCATGGCCCGGCCTCCAGCGAGGCGCACATCGGCGCGGACTTGCCGGCCGGGTCGGGAATCTCTCCGCGGGCAGCGGCGCTGTAGGCGTCGACAGTGGCGCGCAGTGCGGCGGGCGGCATGCCCAGCTTGCCGGCCAGCGCCTCGATGCTGGACGCACGCCTGGCGCCGGCGAGCAGCAGCATCGCCGCGGGCACGGCCTGGAACGCCCACAGGCGGCCGCCCAGGCATTCACGCAGTGCGGCGCGCGCCAGCGCGCGGTTCAGGATCAGCCAGGCACGCCCTCCATGCCGCTCGCAGATGGCGTGGCCCAGCGTGGCGCCATAGGTTTCCTCGTTGCCGATGCGCGTGCCCTGCGCGTCGACCACGCAGCCGCGCGCCCACTCGAACGGCGGATTGATAAAGCGCCAGGCCGACACACGCTCCAGGTGCCGCGTGGCCGCGCCCGCCGACTCGCCGAGCCGGATGCCGCTGCCATCGCATCCGGTCGCGCCCAGACGCCAGTTCTGCAGGTACTTGCCGGCGTGGCGCGCCACCATGGTGCGGTTGAAGATAAAGCCGCCGGTGGCCAGCACGACGGCGCGGGTGCGCACTGCCACGGGTTGCGCATGGCGCAGCTCGAGCTGCAGCAGGCGCTGGCGCAGCAGGTCGGCAACGCCCGGCATGGCGTTGTGCAGGCGCTCGGCCAGCCGCGCCAGGCGCGCGTGGCGCCTCTGGTGGCGTCCAGGCGGCACCTGCCACAGCTCGATGCCGATGACTGCGCCGTCCTTGCCGACGATCAGCCGGCGCGCCGCGGCCTGGCGCATGACCGTGATTTCCGCCCGGGCCTCCACGGCAGCGCGCAGCGCGCCATACAGCGTGCGGCCGGACATGCCGGGGCCTTTCACGCGGTGCCCGCGCGGCGCCGGCGCGGCGTGCTGCGCGTACGCGGGCACGGCTTCGTTGCCGGAGTAGTAGAGGTAATACGGCTGCGCCGGATACGATGTCTTGCGCGGCGGCACGGTGGCGGCAAAGCGCACGCCCACGTCTTCCAGCCAGGCCAGCATGTCGCGGCTGCGCTCGCAGAAGGACTGCAGCGTGGCCTCGCTGACGACGCCGCCGGTCTCCTGGCGCAGGTAGTCCGCCATCGCCTGCGGCGTATCGGCATAGCCCGCGGCGGCCTGGTAGGACGTGCCGCCGCCCGCATACACCACGCCGCCGCTCTTCGCGCTGGCGCCGCCGCCTTCGAAACGCTCGGCGACGATCACGCGCGCGCGGCCGCGCGCCGCTTCCAGCGCCGCGCAGGCACCCGCGGCGCCGAAGCCCACCACCACGGCATCGCAGGCGGCCTGCCACGGATGCGCGTCGGGGTCATCGAGCCGCAGCGGCGCGTAGACCGGCGTGACGGAATCGGGATGCATGCTGGCGCCTCCGGGGCTCAGGCGGAACACAGCGCGCGCAGCGGCGCGGAAGTCGTATAGGCGCCATCGACATAGACCAGCGGCGACACCTCGCCCGCCAGCCGCACCTCGCGCAGCCGGCCGATGAAGACGGCGTGGGTGCCATAGTCGAAGCGGCCGTCCTGCCGGCACACCAGGTTGGCCTGTGCATTGCGCAGGCATGGCACGCCGAGCAGGTCGTCCTCCCACTCGCCGCTGGTGAAGCGTTCCTCGCCCTTGAGGCGGCCGCTGCAATCGACCGCGATGTCCTGGTGGTCGGCGGCCAGCAGGTTGATGCAGAAGTCGGTGCCGGCATCGAGCGGCGGGTAGATCGACGAGTTGCGGTTGATGCAGATCAGCAGCGATGGCGGATCCGCCGACAGCGAATCGACCGCCGTCACCGACATCGAATAGCGGCGCTCGCCATCGCGGCAGCTGACGACCGCCACCGAGCGCGCCATGCGGCGCATCGCCTTCAGCATGTCGTCGCGCAGGGTCGGGCTGGTTTCCGGATTGGCGCTCATAGGGCCTCCTGTACGGGTTGAGCGTGGGGCGCGGCGGTGGGCTGCCGCGCTTGCTGCGCGATCGCGTCCGCAGCGATATAGCCGAAGGTCATCGCGGGCCCGAGCGTCGAGCCCGCACCGGGATAGCTGGTGCCCATCATCGAGGCACTGGTATTGCCGATGGCGAACAGCCCGGCGATGGCGCTGCCGTCCTCGCGCAGCACGCGCGCGCTGGCGTCGGTCACCAGCCCGCCCTTGGTGCCGATATCGCCGGCATCGAGCCGCACGGCGTAGAACGGTGCCTTGCCGATCGGCGCCAGGCACGGATTGGGGCGCACCGCCGGGTCGCTGTAGTAGGTATCGAACAGGTTGTCGCCCTTGCCGAATTCCTCGTCCACGCCGGTGGCGGCGTAGCGGTTCATGCGGGCGACGCTGCCGGCGAGCCCGTCGGCGTCCACGCCGATCCGCTGCGCCAGGTGCGCCAGCGTGTCGGCGCGCACCAGGATGCCGGACAGGCCGGCCGGAATGCTGCGGTCCGGCATCACCGAGCCGGGCAGGATCGGCCCGCACGGGTACTTGTGGCGGAAGGTGGCGTCGAACACCATCCATGCCGGCACGCTGCAGCCGGTCTTGTCGTGGTCGCGGTACATGGCCGGCACGAACTCGGAATACGGCGCGGCCTCGTTGACGAAGCGCCGGCCCTGCCCGTTCACCACCAGGCAGCCCGGCATGGCGCGCTCGATAAAGAGCGCGCGCTGTTTTTCCTCGCCCTGCACCTGCACGGTAGGCGCGCCCCACACATGCGACATCAGGGCGACACCGGCGCCGGCGGCCTGCCCCGCGCGGATCGCATCGCCGGTGTTGTTGGGCGGCGTCGCGCTCCAGCCCGCCTGCGTCGGCTGCGGCAGGTATTGCTCGCGCATGGCCTGGCTGCGCTCGAAGCCGCCGGCGGCCAGGATCACGCCATGCAGCGCGCGGATTTCCAGCACCTGCCCGTTTTGCACGGCGCGCACACCGCGGACCGAACCGTCTTCGATGACCAGGTCTTGCAGCGCTGTATTGAGCCACAGCGGGATCGCGCGGTCCATCATTGCCCGCCGCAGGCCGCCGGCCAGGCTGTTGCCGAGCGTCAGGCGGCGGTCGCGCCGGGTCTTGCGGCGCCAGCCGAAGTCGAGCCAGTAGCGGGCGAACTGGCGCACCGCCAGCCCGAACCAGCCCGGCGAGCGGCACAGCAGCGCGTGCGCCTCGCCGGAGGTCACGGCCACGCGGCCGCCCACCAGCGTACCGGGCGACGGCGGACGCAGCCGGTCGAACTCCTCGCGCAGGCGCGCACCGTCGAACGGCATCGGGTCGAGCGCGCGGTAGCCGGGCATCGCGCCGGGCAGCTTCTGGAAGTAGTCGGCGTAGCGCGGCAGCGTGTAGTAACGCACGCCGGCCTGCTGCTCCAGGTATTGCAGCATGCGCGGCGCCTGCTCGAGGTAGGCGCGGATCCGCCGCGGGTCGCCGTCGTCGCCGGTGCAGGCGAGCACATACTCGAGCGCCTTGGCGTAGTCGTCCTGCCCGCCCGCCGGCGCGATATGGTGGTTGAGCGGGATCCAGATGCCGCCGCCGGACACCGCCGAGGTGCCGCCGTACTGGCCGCTCTTCTCCAGCACCACCACCGACAGCCCGCGGTCGGCGGCGCGGCAGGCGGCCAGCATGCCTCCGGCGCCCGAGCCGACCACCACCACGTCAAACTCCCTGGCCTGCATGCGCGCTGTGCTCTGGGTCATGATGGGTTCCCTTGCCGGTGCGCGGCTTCAGATGAAGAAGTCGGTGTTGGCGCGGCCCATCATCACGCCGCCCAGGTTCTGGCCGAAGCGGTCCAGGTTGTTGGCGTAGTGGGCGCGCGCCGCGTGCAGGTCGAGAAAGCGGCGCACCATCGGGTTGGAGCGGTAGATGCCGTTGCCGCCGGCATAGCGCAGCAGGCTGTTGGCAAGCTGTGCGCAGCGCTCGGCCACCTGCGACGACTGGTAGCGGAAATGCAGCCGTCGCGGCGTCTGCACCTGGCCGCCTTCGCGCGCAACGGCCAGCAGTTCGTCGAAATTGCGTTCGAGGACGGTGCGCATTTCGTCGACGGCGACCTGGGCATTGGCGCAGGCCAGCTGCGCGCCGCCGTCCTCGGCGGTCTTGCTGCCGCCGTTGCTGCTGACGCGGCCGTCGGCGTAGGCGACGAAGTCGTCGAGGGTGCCTTCCAGCGCGCCGATGCACGCGGTGCACACGGCACGCACGAAGATCTGCGCGAACGGCAGGCGGTACAGCGGTACGTCATTCACCGCGAGGCCCGGGCTGGTACCCATGGCGCCATCGACGGCGCGGTGGGTGCGGTAGTCGGGGACGAATACGTCATCGACGACGATATCGTGGCTGCCGGTGGCGCGCAGGCCCAGCACGTCCCAGTTGCGCACGATCCTGTAGTCGGAGCGCGGCAGCAGGAAGGTGCGGTAGTCGTAGGCGCCGCCCGGTTCGGATGGAGGCACCAGGCCCCCGAGGAAGATCCAGTCGCACAGTTCGCTGCCGCTGGAGAACTTCCAGTGGCCGGAGAAGCGGTAGCCGCCTTCGACCGGGGTGACCTTGCCGACCGGCATGTAGGTCGAAGCGATCAGCGTGCCGGGGTCGTTGCCCCACACTTCCTTCTGCGCGCGTTCGTCGAACAGGGCGAGCTGCCAGTTGTGCACGCCGACCACGCCGTAGACCCAGGCGGTGGACATGCAGCCTTTGGCCAGCGCCATCTGGATGCGGAAGAAGGTCTGCGGGTCGAGTTCATAGCCACCGTAGCGGCGCGGCTGCAGCACCTTGAAGAAGCCCGCAGCCTGCATTTCGGCGATGGTCTCGGCGGGGATGCGGGCTTCGGACTCTGCCTGGGTGGCGCGTTGCGCCAGCACGGGGATCATCTGCTCGGCGCGCGTGATCAGGCGTGCGGCCAGTTCCTTGTTGTTGTCGTGATGCACCGCGGTCTCCTTTTCGCTTTGTGTTGGGGCTGGCGTTGATGTTTGCATCGGGCGGGCGGGGCGCCATCGTCTGATGGGACTAGCTGTTTTGTGCGGCACTTCGTTGATGCGCCTGCCCTCACCGCCGGCCCCTCTCCCGCAGGCGGGAGAGGGGAGCAAACCCTCGGGGAGCAAACGTTCTGCGTTCACGCCACCGCGCTCAGCTTGCGGCCCTGCTTGCGGAAATGCGGGATCACGTGCTCGCCGATATTGCGGATGGTCTCCATCTGCGCCCACTGCGGCACCGTGCCCATCTGGCAGATAAACAGGATCTCGTCCGCGCCGGCATCGATCAGGCGCTGCACGTAGCCGATGCAATCCTCCACCGTGCCGTAGGCGTGGTTGGGGTTCAGCATCATCATCGACGGGTCGCTGAAGTCCACCGAGACCTTCTCGGAAGCAAACTTTGTGTTGATGACAGCCTTGCCCTGCGCGTCGGTCGCCGTGACATGCTCGTCGTCCCATGCTGACGGATCCGGGCGCTCGCCGCCGGCATACCAGTACGACAGCGACTCCATGAAGTACCGCTGCCCCTTGATGCCGATCTTGCGCGCGGCCAGGCCGTCTTCCAGCACGATGGTCGGGCACAGCGCCGCCAGGTGCTGGTGCGGGCGGAAGCCCACCTGGTCCTCGGCCTTGCGGCTCTCCCACGCGGCGCGATAGATCTCGTTCTTCTTGGCCACATCCTCGGGGCCGCCAAAGCCGAGCACCAGGGCACCCATGCCGCGCGCGCCTGCGCGCTGCAGCGTATCGGCATTGGTGCAGGCCAGGTACATCAGCGGGTGCGGGTCCTGGCGCGGCTTGGGGTGGATCGGGCGGCGCGGGATCTTGATGAACTCGCCATCGTGCTCGATCTCGTCCTGCGTCAGGATCTTCGGGATCAGGTACATCGACTCGTCGATCATGGGGTGCAGGCTGTTCAGGTCGTAGCCGAACGTACCCGCTTCCTGCTGCGTGCCGCCCTTGCCCACGCCGAAGTGCACGCGGCCGCCGGACAGGATGTCGAGCGTGGCGATGCGCTCGGCCACCTTGACCGGATGGTTCATCGCCGGCGGCAGGCACACCACGCCGTGGCCGATGCCGATGCGCTGCGTGCGCCCCGCGACAAAGGCGAGGAACGTCTCCGGCGCGCTCATGTGCGCGTAGTTGGTCAGCGCGGTGTGCTCGACCGCCCAGATCACGTCGAAGCCCATGTCCTCGGCCAGCACCACCTGTTCCATGATTTCATCGAACACCTTGTGGTCGCCGGCGCGCGAGGCATCGACGGTCTGTGCTTCATAGATCAGCGAAAAACGCATTGCAGTCCCCTTCCCTGGCATTGATGGTTCAGGACCGCTGCCGGGACGCCGCCGGTTGCCGCGCCTCGGGCCGGAAGCGGCCTGTGTGCTTGCAGTGTGGGCGGCGCAAGGCGTTGCAACATCGTCTGATTGGATTATGAGCAGTGCATGGCCCATCCCTATCATGGACCGCGGGCAACGATGCCCGCTTTTGACCATCGAAAGGACCAGGACACCATGCAAGCCAGACTGCTGCTCTACCCCGTCGCGGACATCGACGCCGCGCTGCCGTTCTTCACGCAAGGACTCGGACTCGCCGTGAAGTTTCGCGACGGCGATCGCTATTGCGCGCTGGACGCGGGCGCGCTGACGCTTGCGCTGGTGGCCGGCGAGGAACGGCCGGTTGGCCAGCCTGCGCTCGCGTTCAAGGTGGATGAGGGGGAAGAGATCGCCGCGGCGATTGCGCGGCTGGTGGATGCGGGGGCCAGCGTGACGCTGCCCGCGGCGCAGGGCCCGCATGAGACCCGCGCGGTACTGCAGACCCCGGAGGGCTTTGCGCTGGTGCTCAGCGCAAAGCCCTGACGCCTGGCCTTAGCCCAGCGAAATCACGCTGCTCAGCAGCATGCGCACCAGCGTGGCCTGCCGGGTCACGCCGGTCTTGGAGAAGATCGCGCGCAGGTGCGCGCGTGCCGTGTTCTTGCTGATGCCGAGTTCGTCGGCGGCTTCGTCGAGCGTGAGGCCGTTGGCAAGCTGCAGTGCAAGCTGCGTCTCCGCCGGCGTGAAGTCGAACAGCTGGCGCACCACATCGTGCGAGGCCTGCGAGCGCCGCTCCGGATCGCGGATAAAGACCACGCAGGCCGGGCGCTTGCGGTTGTCCTCCGACCACTCGCTGAGCGGAATGGTGCGGATCAGCACGCCCAGCCTGGCGCTGCCGGACGGACGCGTGATCGACATCGCCTCCATCACCGCCGGCGCGGTGCCCAAGTGCCCCATCATCGCCTGGCGCAGCGACCGCTGGAACTTGCGGTTCTCCTGGCCGTACTCCACGTCCAGTCCGCCCTTGGCAATGCGGATGCCGTCCTTGGCGCCCAGGATCTCGTCGGCCGCGGCGTTGGTCTTGATGATGGCGCCGGTCTCGTCCAGGATCACCATGCCGACCAGCATGCGGTCGATGGCACTGGCATAGACGGTGCGTTCCGACTCCACCACGTCGAGGCGCGAATGCAGGTCCACCGCGCGCTTCAGGTGCGGCAGCAGCGCGGTGCACAGCGCCTTGTCCGCGGCCGAGAAATCGCGGCCCTCATGCTTGCGGCAGACACGGAAGCGGCATTCCACGCCGTCGTCGGTACGCAGGTCCGCGCCCAGGATATAGCGGATGCCGATGTCCTTGAGGAACTGCAGGTAGATCTCGCTCTGGCACCAGACGCCCGGCCCCAGGTGCTCGTCGATGGTCACCACGCGGTCCGACGGCAGGCCGATAAAGGGATCGAGCGCGTAGTAGTAGTTGTTGTAGGAGGTCTCGCCCGGCAGCGTCGAGCCACCGTGCTCCGAGGCATTGATCATGAGCCCGCGCCGGTCCGTGGCGGGCGAGCGCAGGATCAGCGTGACGTAGTTGGCGTCGAGCTGCCTGCGGATCTGCTCCAGCGCCTTGCCCCACGGCACCTGCTCCATCGGTCCCTGGTAGATATTGCCCAGCAACGCGCTGAAGTCAGACAGCGACACCGTCGTCTGCGCGAACAGGTGCGCGGCTGCCTGGTTGTGGCTCGCCTCCATCAGCATTTCCTCTGTCTCCATTGTGGCGTGCGCAGCGCACCGGACGTGCCGGTCGGCTGGCCTTCCTGTGCGGGCTCTGTGGCCCTTTTTTGTGCCCCGATTATAGGGACGGCGCAGGGCTCGCGGCTTGCCCCCTGCCTTCATGGTTTGCCCTAGTCCACGCCGGCATGGCACGCATGCCGGACTAGTCCCGAGGGACAGGCCAATCCTCACGCGCCGGCGGCGCGAACACATACTCCAAACAGACTAAGGACAGACCCATGGCCGGCGCGGCGCGGGCAAACCCCTAGATGCCATATGGCGCCATGTGGCGCTGCCCTACCCAAACAGACGATGCCGCGCCGCCGCGCCGCCGCTACAAGTCAGCCATGGGCGGCGATCCGCGCTGCCCGTCATTCCCGATTTCTTTCACGGAGAACCACGACCATGGCGGCAAACCCGCGGCAGCAGGCCGCAGTGATCACCGGTGCGGGCAGCGGCATCGGCCGCGCGCTGGCACACGCATTGGCGGCGCAGGGCTATGCGCTGGCACTGGCGGACATCGACGCCGACGCGCTGGAGGCGACGCACGCGGCGCTTGCCGGCCAGGGCGCCATCGCGATCGCGGTCCCGACCGACGTATCCGACTTGCGGCAGATGGAGCACCTGTGCGCGGAAGCCTTCCTGCGCCTGGGCCGTGTCGACCTGCTGGTCAACAACGCCGGCGTGCTGGCCACCGGCCGCTGCTGGGAGCTGGCGCCGGAGGTATTCGAGCGCGTGCTGCGCATCAACCTGTGGAGCGTGCTGCACGCGCTGCGCTGCTTCGTGCCGCGCATGGCGGCGCAGGGTTCGGGCCATATCGTCAATGTGGCGTCGATGGCCGGCCTCGCGGTCGGACCCTGGCTGGCGCCTTACACGCTGTCCAAGCAGGGCGTGGTAGCGCTTAGCGAAGGACTGGCGCTGGAGCTGCAGGCGGCCGGCCTGCCCATCCGGGTGTCGGTGGTCTGCCCCGGCCCGGTCGCCACCGGCATCGCCGCGGGCCTGGACGGCGCCGGGCCGCAGGAGGTGAACCAGATGAACGGTGCGCTGCGCAGCGGCATCGCCGCCGGCATGACGCCGGACGAGGTCGCGCGCGTGATCCTCGATGGCGTGTCGGCCGGCCGCTTCTGGATCCTGCCGCACGAGCAGGCGGCGCACGCCGCGCTGGCGCGCGCGCAAGGCATTGCCGCCGGCAGCCAGCCGGCTTTCACGCTCTGACATTGCGCCCTGAAACTGCGCTCCGAACTTGAACCCTCAACGGCAACCGGGAGACACCATGCCGCTCGACCCCCAGGCCCGCGCCATGCTTGATGCGATGGCCGCCATGCCCAGCCCCGACTTCTCCACGCTGCGCGCCGCCGACTACCGTGCCGCGCTGGCGGCCATGCCGGGATTCGCGCCCGGCGATACCATCGCCGCGCAGCACGACCTGACCCTGGACGGTGCGGCCGGCCCGCTGCGGGCGCGCCTGTACCGGCCGGACGACAGCGCCGCGCTGCCGCTGGTGGTCTATTTCCACGGCGGCGGCTTCGTGCTGTGCGGGCTCGACTCGCATGACAACATTTGCCGCAGCCTGGCGCGCCGCAGCGGCGCGCTGGTGCTGTCGGTCGACTACCGGCTCGCGCCGGAAGCGCGCTTCCCGGCCGCCGCGGAAGACGCGGTAGCGGCGGTGCGATGGGCGGCTGCGCATGCGGCGCAACTGGGTGCGGATCCGGCGCGGATCGCCGTGGCGGGCGACAGCGCCGGTGGCAACCTCGCCGCCGTAGCCTGCCAGCAGCTGCGCGGCAGCGGCATCGCCCTGCGGCACCAGCTGCTGCTCTACCCTTACCTGGACTGCACCGATGCCGCGACCGGCAGCGCCAGCTACCGCGAATGCGCAACCGGCTACTTCCTGAGCGCAGCGGAACTGGACTGGTATCGCGCCCAGTACCTTGCCAATCGCGCCGATGCCGAGGACGTGCGCGCCAGCCCGCTGCGCCAGCGCGACCTGCATGGCTTGCCACCGGCCACCATCATCACCGCCGAGTACGACCCGCTGCGCGACCAGGGCGAAGGCTACGGCGAAGCGCTGCAGCGCGCGGGCCACAGCGCCACCGTGCGCCGCTGGCCGGGGCAGTTCCATGGCTTCATCAGCATGCAGGGCGTGATCGATGCCGCCAGCGACGCACTGGATGCGGCCGCAGCGGCGCTGCGCCACGCGTTCGGCAGCAGCCGGCAGGAGGCAGCATGAGCACGGCCAACGCCTTGCCGCCGATGGCCGACGTGCTTGCCGCACTGGCCGCTGGCCAGCGCGTGGTGGTGATCGAGGACGAGACCACCGAGGCCACCGGCTGCGTGCTGGTGGCCGCCGAACGCACCACCGAGGCCGACGTCAACTTCATGGCCGCCGAGGCGCGCGGCCTGGTCTGCATGGCCATCACCGAGGCGCGCCGCGACCGGCTGCAGTTGCCGCCGATGGCCGCCAGCCAGCGCCAGCGCGAGCGCTACACGGTGTCGATCGAAGCGGCCACCGGCGTCAGCACCGGCATTTCCGCGGCGGACCGGGCGCTGACGCTGCGCGTGGCGGCAGCGGCGCGCGCCCAACCGGCAGACCTGGTCCAGCCGGGACACATCTTTCCGGTGGTAGCGCAGGCCGACGGCGTGCTGCGCCGCGCCGGCTTTGCCGAGGCCTGCTCCGACCTGCCGCGGCTGGCCGGGCGTGTCGCCGCCGGCGCCTATGCGATGCTGCTTGATGACGACGGCGACCTGCTGCGCGGCCCCGGCCTGCTGGCCTTTGCGCAACGCCACGGGTTAGCCGCGGTCTCGATCAGCGGGCTGATCCACCACCGGCTGCTGACCGAAGGCGCGCTGCGCCGTACCCGCTCGACCGGGCTGGATACGCCGTTCGGGCGCTTCACCGTGCACGCGTACCACGACGCCCCTGCCGACGCGCTGCACCTGGCATTGGTGCTGGGCGAGCCCGATCCGTCCAGGCCGGTACTGACGCGCGTGCAGGCGGTGGAAATGCAGCGCGACGTGCTGGCCTTCGGCACGCCGGCTCAGTCCACCTCTCAGCCCGCCTCTCAGCCCGCCTGGAACCTGGAACGCTCGCTTGCCCGCATCGGCGTTGAAGGCTGCGGTGTGCTGGTGCTGCTGGACGAGCGCGAATCACCGCAGCAGCGGCTGGCGCGGCTGGCGGCGCCGCCTGCCGCCGCGCCGGCGCCGGCCTTCGCGCAGCGCGCGCTGGGAGTGGGGGCGCAGATCCTGCGCGATGTGGGCGCGCACAAGCTGCGCCTGCTCAGCCATCCGGTGCCTTACCGCGCGGTCACCGGCTTCGACCTGGAGGTGACGGAGTTTGTCCCGCCGGGCCAGCCTGGGTGAGCGGCGCGCCGAAGCAGTCGGCAAAGCTGCGCGTAAAGCGCTCCACTTCGGCGTCGGGCAGGTGGTTGATGCCGCCGGCCAGGCGCCGGCCGCCGCCGGTCTCGAAGGCGCGGCAGAAGTCGGCCGCGCCGGTGATGCTGTGCGCGGGCACGCGCACGCTGACCGCAAAGCCGCCGCCGGATTTGGGCGACAGCAGGCCGATCGCATCGCCGGGACGCCCGCGCACCAGCTCGTTGGCCAGCACACCGATCGCGCGCCGTGCCCACGGTGCGTCCGGCAGCACCAGCAGCGCCGCGCCGGGGACTTCATGCACGGGCGACAGGCGGCGCGCCTGTGCCATGTCGTCCTCGTAGCCCTCGCACAGCAGCGTGTAGGTGGCGCACTGCGCGGCGAAATCCAGCGGGTCGGCGAACGCCAGCATGTGCTGCGCCAGCTCGGCGGGATCGCAATGCAGGTCTTCCACGCACTCGCCATACGCGTTGTAGTTCAGGCAGGTGCCGAGCCGTTCCAGCATCAGGGTTTCGCGCGCGTCCAGCCGCGCCAGCGCCGCCATTGCGCGCGCCACGTCGCCGAGGTTGTCGCCAAAGGCGGCGGTGATCGCCCAGTGCCGGTGGCGCCCGTCGAGATGGCGGTCGACCAGGATGCTGGTGCAGACCGCCGCGCTTTCGTCGATATGCGCGCGCAGACCGGCATGCGACGGCAGCTCGCCGGCGTGGTGGTGGTCAAAGTAGTCCACCTGCGCACCGGCGGCGAGCAGCCGCAGCAGCCCGTCGCGATTCTGTTCGAGCGAGATGTCCAGCGCCGTCACGGTATCGCCGGCGCAGGCGTCGATCCGCTCGAGCAGCCGGATATCGCGCTTGACGCCGGTGACGAGCGTCGCATCGCCAGGAGATGCAAGGCGCAGCTGCTGCAAGGCGCACAGGCCGTCGGCGTCGCCGTTGAAGGCAAAGTAGCGTGTCATGGCAATTGGTCGGTGATCAGGGCATGAAGTCGCCACCGTTGGCATCCAGCGAGGCCCCGGTGATCGCACGGGCGTAGTCCGACACCAGGAACAGCGCCGCGCGCGCGCAGTCGTCGTCGGTCGGCATCCGGCCCAGCGCGATCTGCGCGGCCACCGGTGCGATGATAGCGTCCTCGGCGACCCCCTGTTCGGCCGCGGCGTGGCGCACATAGCCCTGCACCGGCGCGCCCCACATCCAGCCCATGAAGATGCTGTTGGCGCGGATGCCATGCGGCCCCAGCTCTCGCGCCAGGTACTTGACCGCCACCGCCAGCGCGCCCTTTGAGGCGGCGTAGCCCGATTCGCCGGGCATCGGCTTGCGCGTGGCCTGGGTGTTGATCATCACGATGGCGCCGCCGCCCTGCGGCTTCATCAGCGCGGCCACCTCCTGCGTCAGCGTCATGGTGCCGAAGACATTGGTGTCGAACACCTGGCGCCAGACGTCCAGGTCGGCTGCTTCCACCGGCTCGGGGAAATTGCCGTGCTGGAAGGCGCTGTTGACCAGCGCGTCGATGCGGCCGAAGCGGCGCACGGTCTCGCTGGCGAGATGGCGGGACTGGGCGCGGTCGGTGATGTCGGTCACCACCTTCAGCACTTCACAGTCGGCGCCCAGTGCATCGATGCGGGCCTGGGCCTCGTCCAGCTTCGCGGCGGTGCGCGCGGCGATGGCAACGGCGCGGGCGCCCTCGCGCGCGGCCTCTACCGCCAGCTTGATGCCCAGACCCGGGCCGATGCCCGATACGATCACGATCTTGTCTTTCAGCAGCATGTGGATGTCTCCTCGGTGTGTTTTCGGTATCAGTCGCGGCTCAGCACATGGCGTGCGCGATAGCCGGCGAAATCGCGTGCCAGCTGTGCCTGGCTCAGCCCGAACTGCTCGGGCGTATAGGCGTGCGCCGCGCGCCGGTTGCGCGGATTGCTTTCCATCCATGCCCACATGCCGGCGCGCGCGGCCTCGGTCAGCGGCATGCCGGCGAAGCGATAGACCGCCTGCGCCACGCCGAAGGGATCGCGCACCGTATCCTCGAAACGCACGTCGAGGAAGCGGCCGGCGGGCATGGCGTCGCGCACGGCCATGGCGTGATCGGTGCCGCGCCGCATCTGTTCGCTCCATTGGCGGCCTACCGCGACCGGATCCGGCGCATCGGCGTACATCTTCCACAACGTATGCGCCATGCTGGCCATCGACGGGATGGTCTGGACCGGATCGCGGTGGGTCAGCACCACCTGCGCGCCCGGGAACACCCGGAACAGGACTTCCAGCGTATGCAAATGCTGCGGGGTCTTCAGCACCCAGCGCTGCGCGGTCCCCTCGCCGCGCTGGCGCTTCTGCCACTGCAGGAACTGCAGTATGGTCTTCAGGTAGTCGTAGACCTCGGTGCGGTCCTGGCACGCCAGCCAGCCGGTGTAGCCGGGCACGTTGGCGTAGGAGTCCATTGCGCACAGGAATGAATGCTCCATCAGCATGAATTCCTCGTCGGCGGCCATGGCGTCGAGCGGATGGATGGCGAGGATGTCCGGGATGAAGCGGATCATCTGCGCCACTTCGTCGCGCGCCAGCGCAATGCGCCGGCTGGCATCGCGCACGTCCTCGCCGGGCAGCGGCGCGGGGTAGCGGGTTTCCCACCACGCCGCCGAGCAGAAGCGCGCGTCGGTAGCCAGCATGCGCTGCAGCAGCGTGGTGCCGGTGCGCGGCAGCCCGACGATGACCAGCGGGTCTTCCACGCGCTCCTGCAGGATCCCCGGATGGCGCCGGCAGTAGTCCTGGATCACCAGCCGGTTCACCAGCTGGGCCTGCAGCTTGGCTTGCAGCAGTTGCTCGCCTTGCTGCGAGAGGCCGGCCTCGCGTGCCAGCGAATCGGACAGCACGTCCAGGGCCTCGCGGTAGTTGCCCGGGCCGAAGTCGGCCAGGCCGCCGGCCTGCTCGCTCGCCTGCGCAAGCAGGCCCTTCACGTTGATGCCATTCATGCGTTGTTCTCCCTGAGCGATGCGAGCTTGACCACGCGCGTGCGCGGATGCGCCGGCTGCGCCGCGCCCACCCAGCGCCAGCACATGGTGCCGTTGCGATGGCCGGCGGTCTCCAGCCAGTTGGACAGGCCCGGATCGCCCGCACTGAGGATGACGGTGACGCCGCCACCGGCATCGAGCCGGGCGCCGTGCTTGTTGATGCAGATGTCGTGGTAGCGGTAGTCGAGCGACTCCATCCAGTAGTTGTTGATCTGGAAGTTCCAGAACTCGCAGTCCGGCACCCGGTCGACCTCGACCACCAGCGCCTCGTCATCCGCGAGCTGCCAGCAGGAGTGGTAGTAGAAGATGTTGGGATCGCCGCCCGCCGCCTGGCACACGGCCTGGTCCGCGGGCGGCAGGGCGTTGACGTGGCCACCGTAGCCCCTGGCCCAGTCGGCAAAGATGCGCGCGGTGCTTTCGACAAAGCCGGCGGCGCGCAGCAGGCCGCCGTGCAGGCGCTCGGCGCTCAGCGCGGGCGGCTTGCCGTTGCCGTCAACGCGTTCGATATGCAGTTCGGCCGGGATCTCTGCCTTGCGGTCGAGGAAGGTCTGGCGCACCACCAGCGCATTGGTGGCCGGCTCCATGCGCACCCAGTTGCCCTGCTGCGGCTGAGCGCCGAGGACGATCTCGAAGCTGCCGTCCGCCGCCACCGCCAGCTGGCTGCTGTCGATAAAGCCGGTCTGGACCATGCGTCCATCGGTTTCGTAGCCACCCTTCTGCGTGCCGAAGCTGAGGTACGCCACCGTGCCGCGCCGGCCGCGGATGCGGTACGCCGCATTGCCGTCCAGGCGCGCGTAGCGGTACAGGTTGTCCGGATTGTCCGCGCCGATCTTGGCGGTCTCGTGCGACGGCGAGAAGAAGCCGGGAAACGCCGGATCGGCGAACTCCACATGCATCTCCAGCGCAATGCGCAGCAAGCGGCTCAGGTAGCGGAAGCCCTCGGCGCGCGTGAGCGCGTCGGTCGGCGCTTCGGGGCGCAGGATCTGCTGCCCGCTGCGCTTGAGCACTTCGCAAAACTCGGCCCAGGTGTGGCCGCTCAGCAATTGGTCTTCGGCGGAGGTCGCCATCTGCCTGCTCCCGTGGTTCGTCGGCGAAGCAACGATACCCAGTGCAGGCCCAGCGCTTCCTCGTCCGGGCGGACTAGGAATTGCATGCCGCGGCCCGCGATTTCCTAGTCCGCCCGGACGAAGTGGCGCGGGGCCCCGGCTCGCTACCTTGTGGCCATGCCAGGCCACCGCGAGATCCGTGCATGGGCCGGCAAACCAAGAGGAGAACCCGATGTTGACCCACCTGGAGCAACTGGAGGCGGAGAGCATCCACATCATGCGGGAGGTGGTGGCGGAATGCGAAAACCCCGTCATGCTCTATTCCATCGGCAAGGACAGCGCCGTGATGCTGCACCTTGCGATGAAGGCCTTCCATCCCGCGCGGCCGCCGTTCCCGCTGCTGCATGTCGATACCACGTGGAAATTCCGCGAGATGATCGCGTTCCGCGACCAGACCGCCGACCGGCTCGGCCTGGACCTGCGCGTGCATATCAACCCCGAAGGGGTGGAGCGCAATATCAGCCCTCACGAGCACGGCTCGGCCGTCCACACCGACGTATGGAAAACGCAGGGCCTGAAGCAGGCGCTGGACCACTACGGCTTTGACGCCGCTTTCGGCGGCGCGCGCCGCGACGAGGAAAAGTCGCGCGCCAAGGAGCGGGTGTTCTCGGTGCGCACCGCCCAGCACCGCTGGGACCCGAAGATGCAGCGCCCCGAACTCTGGCGCCAGTACAACACCCGCAAGCGCAAAGGCGAGAGCCTGCGCGTGTTTCCGCTGTCGAACTGGACCGAGCTCGATATCTGGCAATACATCTACCTCAACGACATCCCGATCGTGCCGCTCTACTTTGCCAGGGAGCGTCCGGTAGTCGAGCGCGACGGCACGCTGATCATGGTCGACGACGAGCGCCTGCCGCTGCGCCCCGGCGAAACGCCGCGGATGCGCAAGGTCCGCTTCCGCACGCTGGGCTGCTACCCGCTCACCGGCGCGATCGAGAGCGAGGCCGACACGCTCGGCGGCATCATCCAGGAAATGCTGCTGGCGACCACGTCGGAGCGCCAGGGACGGCTGATCGACAGCGATTCGGCCGGTTCGATGGAGAAGAAGAAGCAGGAGGGATATTTCTGATGGAAACCCTGATCGACACCGCACCGGAACTGGTGCCAGAAGCGGCGCATGACGACATCGCTCACTACCTGCGTGCGCAGCAGAGCAAGGGCCTGCTGCGCTTCATCACCTGCGGCAGCGTCGACGACGGCAAAAGCACGCTGATCGGCCGGCTGCTGTATGAGTCGAAGATGCTGTTCGAGGACCAGCTGGCGCAACTCGAGGCCGACTCGAAGAAGATGGGCACGCAGGGCGACAGCCTCGACTTCGCGCTGCTGGTGGACGGCCTGGCCGCCGAGCGCGAACAGGGCATCACCATCGACGTGGCCTACCGCTTCTTTGCCACCGACAAGCGCAAGTTCATCGTCGCCGACACGCCGGGGCACGAGCAGTACACCCGCAACATGGTCACGGGCGCGTCCACCGCCGACCTGGCCATCCTGCTGGTGGACGCGCGCCGCGGCGTGCAGACGCAGACGCGCCGGCACAGCTACCTGGTGTCCACGCTGGGCATCCGCCGCGTGGTGCTGGCGGTCAACAAGCTCGACATGGTGGACTATTCGCGCGAGGTCTATACGCGCATCGAAACCGAGTACCGCGAATTCGCACGCCAGATCGGGCTGGCCGATATCACCTGCATCCCGATGTCGGCGCTGCGCGGGGACAACATCACCGCGCCCAGCGCCAACACGCCGTGGTACCAGGGCCCGACGCTGATGCAGCACCTGGAAACCGTGCCGATCGACAGCGCACCCGTGCAGGACGAGTCGTTCCGGCTGCCGGTGCAGTGGGTCAACCGGCCCAACCTGGATTTCCGCGGCTTCGCCGGCACCGTCAGCGCCGGCGAAATCCGCCGCGGCGACCGGGTGCGCGCGCTGCCCTCGGGCCGCGAAAGCCGCGTGACCGCCATCGTCGGCGCCAATGGCGAATGCGAGCATGCGCTACGCGGCCAGGCGGTGACGCTGACGCTGGCCGAGGAGATCGACGTGAGCCGCGGCGACGTGCTCGCGTGCGCGGAAGACCCGCCCGCGGTAGCCGACCAGTTCGAAGCCACGCTGGTGTGGATGAGCGAGGATGCGATGCTGCCCGGCCGCCCCTACCTGCTCAAGCTCGGCACGCGCACCGTGGGCGTGACGGTCGCGCAGCCCAAGTACAAGGTCAACGTCAACACGCTCGAGCACCTGGCCGCGCGCACGCTGGAACTCAACGAGATCGGGGTGTGCAACCTGCACCTGGACCGGCCGGTGGCGTTCGACCCCTATGCGCGCAGCCGCGAGCTGGGCGGCTTCATCATCATCGACCGCCTGACCAACAACACGGTCGGCGCCGGCATGCTGCACTTTGCGCTGCGCCGGGCGCAGAACGTCCACTGGCAGGCGATCGACGTAGACCGCCGCGCCCACGCCGCGCTCAAGCACCAGTCGCCGCGCATCGTCTGGTTCACCGGGCTGTCCGGCGCGGGCAAGTCCACCATCGCCAACCTGGTGGAAAAGCGCCTGCATGCGCTCGGCCACCACACCTATCTGCTCGACGGCGACAACGTGCGCCATGGGCTGAACAAGGACCTGGGCTTCTCCGAGGCCGACCGCGTCGAGAACATCCGGCGCGTGGCTGAAGTGGCAAGGCTGATGCTCGATGCGGGGCTGATCGTGCTGGTGTCGTTCATCTCGCCGTTCCGCTCCGAGCGCGAGATGGCGCGCACGCTGGCAGGCGACGGGGAATTCGTCGAGGTCTTCATCGATACGCCGCTGGCGGTGGCCGAGCAGCGCGATCCCAAGGGCCTGTACCGCAAGGCGCGGCGCGGCGAGCTGAAGAAC
Source organism: Cupriavidus oxalaticus (assembly GCF_016894385.1). NCBI lineage: Bacteria > Pseudomonadati > Pseudomonadota > Betaproteobacteria > Burkholderiales > Burkholderiaceae > Cupriavidus > Cupriavidus oxalaticus. The sequence continues at coordinate 553,580 of NZ_CP069811.1, read as the reverse complement.
TTCACCGGCATCGATTCGCCGTACGAGGCGCCCGACCGGCCCGAGTTGCGCATCGACACCACCGCCGACACGGCGGAGCAGGCGGCCGAGCGAGTCGTGGCGTGGCTGCGGGACAGGCCTTAGGCTGAATGGACGATGAGGTGGTGAACGGTATCGATACGATGGAAACGGGAGCGAACAGCCGGTATGCGAAAGCATTGATGCTCGCCACCGTCCGACACATGCGCCCCCCTCTCCCGCGTAGTGGGAGAGGGGTGGGGGTGAGGGCCGGCGCTTCCACGAAGTGAGGCGCTGTCATGCTTGCCATGCGCCAGCCCTCACCCCCGGCCCCTCTCCCGCAAGCGGGAGAGGGGAGCAAACCGTCGCACCGCCACGATGCCGTCAGCCCCCCTCCAGGCCGCCGAACTCAGCGCCCTGCTCGCCCAGCTCTACCAGGGCCCCACCGAAGCCGTGCCCTGGGCCGGCTTCCTTGAAACCGTGCGCCAGCGCCTCGACGCCGTGTTCGTCACGCTGGTGCTGCGCCATCCCGCCACCGACCGCCCGGGCCTGATCGTCAATGCCTCCGCCTACGGCCCGCACCTGCCGGGCGAGCCCTCGTACAGCGAGCAGTACTACGCGCTGTGTCCCTTCCTCGACCTGCATCCCGACCGCCTCTTCAGCGCCGATGAACTGTTCGGCGAAGCCGGATGGCTGGCCCACCCGTTCTATACCCAGTACCTGGCGCCGCTGCGCCTGCGCTATATCCTCGCCGCCAATCTCGTCACCGCCGACGGCGTGGAATGCGCCCTGTTCATCAGCCGCGGCGAGGCGGGCCAGGATTTCGGCGCCATCGAGAAGGCACTGCTGCAAGGCCTGCTGCCGCACCTGAAGCGCGCGGTCGACCTGCATGCCGCGCTCGACCTGCTGCAATCCGAGCGCGCCCTGTACGCGGAAGCCGTGGACCGGCTGCTGGTCGGCACCATCATCCTCGACGAGCACGGCAAGGCCATCCGCAGCAACGACGTCGCCAGGCGCCTGCTGCAGGCACGCGACGGTCTCTATCTGTCGGACGGCACGCTGCACGCACACTGCCCGGTGGAAAACCGCCGCTTCCGCAAGATCCTCGAAGACGCTGCGCAGGCCCACGCACTGGCCACCTCGCGCAGCGAAGTCACGCTGCTCAGCCGTCCCGCGGCGGCCACGCCGCTGAGCGTGCTGGTGCGGCCCATTCCGCTCAGCTACCGCACCGAAGACAAGGCCCGCCGCCCCGCGGTCGCGGTATTCATCCGCGACCCGGCCGGGTCGCCGCGCAACACGCACGCCAGCCTGCGCAAGCTGTTCCACCTGACGCCGACAGAGATCGAGCTGGCCTTGCTGATGGTCGATGGGCTGACGCTGGATGAAGCGGCAGTCAGGCTCGGCGTGAAGAAGAACACGGTACGCGCGCACCTGCGGGGGATCTTTGCCAAGACCGGGGCGACCAGGCAGGCGGTGTTGGTGAAGATGCTGTTGTCTAGTGTGGTGGGGATGGGGTGAGGCGCCCGGAAAGACCCGCTACATACGGTAGCGCGTGGCACTCCGTCGCAGCGCCGGTCCTCTCCCCCGGCCCCCTCTCCCGCAAGCGGGAGAGGGGAGCAAACACACCGGCGATAGCGCCAGGCGAGCGCAGCGACGCGTTCTGTGCCAGGGCCCCTGACCTGAGATACTGCCGGCGCGCAGCGCAGCCGCAGGCGTTCCTACGTTGCCGCCCGCGGCAGGGGCCACCCACAGCTTTGGGCTCGTTCAATCACCATCATCATCGTCCACCCAGACTCGTCCATTCAGGGTATGCGCCCCGCACAGCCCAGCCCTAGTGTTGGATTCCCAAACAAAGAAATGAAAGGAGACGACAACATGGCCAAGCCAGAAAACCTGGTCACCTCGATCACCGTGGAAATCGAAGCCCCCGCCTCCCTGGTATGGGAAGTCCTGACCGACTTCCCCCGCTACGCGGAATGGAACACCTTCTGCCCCGGCCTGGAAACAACAGCGAAGCTTGGCGACATGGTCCACATGCAAGTCCGCATCCCTGGCACCGGCCAGATCATCCCGGTCAACGAATACCTCGTGGCGTGGGAACCGGAACGCCTGCTGTCGTGGGAGCAACGTCCCACGGACGCAAACAAGGACGCCGCCCGCCGCGACCAGTACATCGAAGCAATCGCCCCCGCCCGCACCCGCTACTTCACCACCGACCTGTTCCTGGGCCTGAACGCCGAAACCATCATGCGCGAACACGGCGCCTGGGTAAAACAGGGCTTCGACCAGGTTGCAAGAGACGTCAAGGCGCGCGCTGAAGCGCTGCACGCGCAGCGTCAGCGCTGACCGACGGCGTGGAAGACAGCCCCGCCGCCGTCATTGCGGCGGGCGCTGGCCAAGTATCACCATGGCCGCAGCGCCCCGGCTGCGCACGCAGGCAGCATCACACCCATCCGGACCCGTGTCGGCCGCACGGACTTCATCATGACCGCCGTACGCCACGGCGACCCCATTCCCGCCGGCAAGCACCCAGGCCGCGGCCAGGCCGCCCCCCACCGCGGCCAGCCCGGCCGCCCAACGAAATCCGAGCCGCTTCATCGCTGTCTCCTCCGCACCCTTTCCGGGTCCTTTGACAGCATCGTAGGCGGCGCCCGCCGCCGGCTCTTCGTCCGAGCAGACTAGGGGGTATCCCGAGGAAATGCCGGAGCGCCGGCGCCATGCCATGCACCGCGTTGCATACCCGGCGCGGCATACAGCCGCGCCAGCGATGCCGCGCACCCGGACAAGCCGGACGGCGCCAGCTGCAGCGCATGGGCACTCAGCAAGCCCCACAGGTGCGCGACCAGCAGGCCGGCCTGTGCTGGCTCGGCCATCCGGACCGCCAGCGCGTTGCGCAAGGTATCGGCACCCCGCAACACGCGCGCGCGCAGCGGACACAGCTCGCAGGCGGTGCCGCACTTGTGCTGCAGCAGGAACGCCAGCAGGCTGACATGGCGTGCCATGCCGTCGTCATCGAGCAATGCGGCAAGCGCGGGCTCCAGCATGTCCGTGGCCGCGCCGGCGTGGTGCCGGGCAGCAAGCGGCGCGAGCCGGTCGGCAAGATCCGCTTCGGCACAGGACAGCAGCGCCCCCATCAATGCGGCGCGCGAGCGGAAATGGGCATACACCGCCCCGCGCGTCATGCCGATGGCGCGGGCCACATCCTCCAGCGTGACGCAGTGCACGCCGCGCTGGCGCATCAGCTGCTGCGCGCTGGCAAGAATGCGCCCGCGCGTGGCAACAGCATCGTCGCGGCTACGCCGGACCATCGCTGCGGTTGCCGCCGTTCTTACACGAAATGCACGTCGTCCGGCCCCCAGTGGGCGCGCATGCCCTGGATGCGCCCGTCCGCGCCGAACGTCATGATGTCGGTCACGTCGATGCGTGCCGGCTTCCCCTCCAGGCGCGCATGCACTGCAAAGGTCAGCGCGGCGGCGTTGCCGTGCGAACCGCGCGGCGGCGCCACCACCTCCAGGCGGGCGCCGAGCGAGGTGGCGTGCTGGTAGAAGGCAAGGATGGCCGGCTTGCCGGCAAGCGGCTGCGCGCCGACCGGGTCTTCCACCGTGGCATCGTCCGCGTAGAGCGCGGCGACACCTTCGGCATCGCCGGCATTGAAGCGTTCGACATAGGCAAGCAGCGTGGCTTTCATCGCGGCGCTATCGGGCATCGTGCTCTCCTTGTCCGTCAGCGTGCGGTGTAGCCGCCGTCGATCACCAGCTCGGCGCCGGTGACATAGCGTCCGGCATCGGAGACCAGGTACAGGATGCCCGCCGCGATGTCGCGCGGCTGCCCGACCTTGCCCATCGGCGTCTGGCTGCCGAGGTAGCCGAACAGCGCCTCGCCCTGCCCCGAGACCTGGGCCACGTGCTCGAGCATTGGCGTGCGGATATAGCCGGGATGGATAGAGTTGGCGCGAATCCCCTTGGCCGCATAGAGCATGGCATCGGTCTTGGCCATCATCCGCACCGCGGCCTTGGATGCATGGTAGGGCGGCACGTCCGGCCCCGCGGCAATGCCATACATCGACGACACGTTGACGATGGCGCCGCTGCCGGCGCGCTCCATGTGCGCAATGGCATGCTTGGTGCACAGGAAGGTGCCGGTCACGTTCACCGCCATCACCTTCTGCCATTGCTCCAGCGCCACCTGGTGGGTCGGTTCGTTCGGGCCTTCGATGCCGGCGTTGTTGACGAGGATGTCCAGCCCGCCGAAGCGCGCCGCCACCGCATCCAGCACGCGTGCCACGTCGCTTTCGCTGGTGACGTCGAGCTGCCAGAACGCGGCCTCGCCGCCCGCGCCGCAGATGGCCTCGGCGGTGGCCTTGCCGTCCGCTTCCAGCACATCGAGCACGGCCACCTTCGCGCCGGCGGCCGCCAGCACACGGGCGGTTTCCGCGCCGATGCCGCGCGCGGCGCCGGTGATGGCGGCTACCTTGCCGCGCAGGTCGAACAGGCTATACGGGTATTCCATGGTGTCTCCTCGGGTGTCGTTGTATGGGTATGGGCGCCAATTATGCCGCGACGGCCGGCGCGGTATCGGCGAGGAAGCCGAGGCATTCGCGATTGAAATATGCGGCATGCTCGACCATCACCCAGTGGCCGCAGCGGTTGATCATGACAAAGCGCGCATCGGCGCAGCCGCCGAGGAACTTCATCGCGCCCGAAGCAGGATTGAACTGGTCCTCCATGCCCCAGAAGCCGAGCACCGGGCATGCGATCTCGCCCAGCCGCGCGGTCAGGTTGGGCACGCTCATGGTGGCCAGCACCTCGCGCGGCTGCTCGCGGCACACCGCCATGCGCTCGTCCACCAGCGCGTCGGTGACCAGGCTGGCGTCATGCACCAGCAATTGCAGCAGCTGCCGCATGGTGTCCGGATTCATGTGCCCGCCGGTGAACAGCGACACCATGCGCTGGATGCCTTCCATCTGGAAGTAGGTCTCGCGCTCTTCCACGCCGCCCGGGGCCATCATGACCAGCCGGCTCACATGCTCGGGATAGTCCAGCGCGTACTTCAGCGCAATCGCGCCGCCGAGCGAATTGCCGACCAATACGCAGCGCGGCAGCTCCAGTGCCACCAGCTGCTCGCGCAGCGCGGCGACAAAAAAATCCAGCGTGTATTCGACGTCATCCGGCTTGGACGACAAGCCATAGCCGGGCAGGTCCACCACCACGGTACGGAAGCCCGCCGCGGCGAAGGCCGGCACGTTGAAGCGGAAGTTGCTGTGCCCGCTCGCGCCCGGGCCGCTGCCGTGGATAAAGACCACGGGTTCGCCGCTGCCCGCGTCCAGGCAGTGCAGCCGCAGGCCCCCGGACATGGTGACGAAGCGCCCGACCGGCAGGTTGGGATGCAGGGATGAAGGCGGTTGCTGTGGCGTAGCGGACATGAAAGCGTCTCCCGTGGAATCGTCCAGCGATATTGCGCAGCCATGGCCTGCCGGGCATCGTTCATTCGGACTACGAGCGATCCGGCCACTTCTCCTACGATGGGCCCTCCATGCATCAGGGGGACCCATGACAGGATTCGACTACACCGGCCAGGCCGTGCTGGTGACCGGCGGCATGCGCGGCATCGGCCGCGCCATCGGCGAGGCTTTCCTGCGCGCCGGCGCGCAGGTCTTCGTGTGCGGACGCACCGCGCCCGCGCACGACGGCGAACTGCCGAGCGCAGACGGGCGCAGCGCCCGCTTCATCGCCGCGGACATACGCGACCTCGAACAGGCCGATGCCATGCTGGCCGAGATTGCGCAGGCCAGCCCCACGCTGGACGTCGTGATCCACAACGCCGGCGGCTCGCCGTACGCCCTGGTCGCCGAAGCCTCGCCACGGCTGCTGGAATCGGTGATCCGGCTGAACCTGGTGGCACCGCTGCAACTGGCGCAGCGTGTCAATGCCCGCATGCAGCGGCAGCCCGGCGGCGGCACGCAGTTGTTTGTCGGCAGCGTCAGCGCGCTGCGGCCCTCGCCCGGCACCGCGGCCTATGGCGCCGCCAAGGCCGGCATCCTCAATGCGGTGCGCACCCTCGCGGTGGAATGGGCGCCGCGCGTGCGCGTTGCCGCGGTCAGTCCGGGCATGGTGCTGACCGACACCTCGCGCGACCAGCACTACGGCGACCCCGAGGCACTGCGCGCGATGGCCGCGACAGTGCCGCTGGGCCGCCTGGCACAGCCCGATGACATCGCCAATGCATGTCTGTTCCTGGCTTCGCCGCAGGCGTCGTATGTGTCCGGCGCCAACCTCGTGATCGATGGCGGCGGCGAACGTCCGGCCTTTCTCGACGCCGCGTCGCTGAACCGCACTGAGTAGGGAATCCGCCTAGTCCGTTCTGCCGATTTGTGCAGGTCTCCCCCTCTCTACGCTTGCGGCCAGATGCGCGCCATTCGAAGTGCCAGGCCATGCACCACCACCGAAACCAAGGGGAGACCACCATGCACCAACCACCACGCGGCCCCGTGAAGCGCCGCAGCCGGCTGCGGCCGATCGCCGCCGCGGCCGCACTGGCCACGCTGCTGGCGCCGTCGGCACAGGCCGGCGACACGATCGACTTCGGCCGCGATACCACGCTCGACTACAGCGTCACGGCGTCCTACGGCGCAGCGGTGCGCACCGGCCACCGCAGCGACACGCTGCTGAGCCCGGCGAATATCAACGGCGACGACGGCGACCGCAACTTCAAGCCCGGCGACATGATCGCCAACCGCGTGTCGCTGCTGGGCGAGGCCCACCTGCGCCACGGCGCCTTCGGCGCGCTGCTGCGCGGCAGCGTGTTCTACGACTGGGCCTACCGCGGCACCAACTCGAACAATGCGCCGTTCACGGTCAACCACAGCGGCCCGTTCAACCAGTTCACGGAATCGGCGCAGGACTACCATGAGCATCGCGCCCAGCTGCTCGATGCCTATGTCTACGGCACCACGCCGATTGGCGGCACCCAGCTGAGCTTCAAGCTGGGTAACCAGGTGGTGGCATGGGGCGAGAGCCTGTTCTTCGCGAATATCGCGGGTGCGCAGGGGCCTGCGGATGCCACCAAGGCCTTCGTGCCGGGCGCCGAGGTCAAGGACATCCTGCTGCCGGTGCCGCAGGCCTCGCTGCAGCTGCAGGTGACGCCGTCGTTCAGCCTGGTGGGCTATTACCAGTTCACCTTCAAGCCGAACCAGCTGTCGGCGCCGGGCAGCTATTTCAGCACCAGCGACGTGGTCGGCCCGGGCGCGGAGTTCATCATCGGGCCCGGCTTCCGCATCCCGCGCGGGCCGGACATCCGCCCGTCAGACTGGGGACAGTGGGGCGTGGGCGCGCGCTGGCGCGTGTTCGAAGGCACCGAACTCGGCCTCTACCAGCTGCGCTACCACGACAAGAACCCGAGCGTGGTGACCTCGCTGTTCCCCACGCTGCAATACCAGGAGAAGTTCTTCGGCGGCATCAACCTGACCGGCGCCAGCTTCTCCACGCAGGTGCTCGGCGCCAACATCGCCGGCGAGGTCAGCTACAAGGACGGCATCCCGATGCTGGTGGACGTGGCCGGCTCGCCCACGGCCTCGCGCGGCAAGGCGCTGCAGGGGCAGCTGTCCGCGATCTACTCGGTGGGGCCCACCTTCCTCGCCAACTCGCAGACGCTGCTCGGTGAAATCGCTTACCTGCACGTGCTGAGCGTCGATCCGGTGATGGGCTTCAGCCAGCTGACCAACACGCGCAACTCGGCGGCGTTCCAGCTGGGCTGGTCGCTGACCTACAACAACGTGTTCGATGGCTGGGACATGACCGTGCCGCTGACCTACGCGCACCAGTTCAGCGGCCGCTCGGCGGTGGCCGGCGCCTTCGGCACGCTGATGGGCTATGGCGACCGGCGCGCCAGCGTTGGGGTGACCTTCAAGTACCTGAACAACCTGGAGCTCAACCTGACCTACGCCGCGTTTATCGGCGGGCCGAGCATCACCAACCGTCCGCTGGCGGACCGCGACTACGTGGCCTTCAACGCCAAGTACTCGTTCTGACGCCTGCTTCGCCCCGAGCTGCCGCGGCACGTTGCCGTGGCAGCGCAACCGCTCCGCATCGCCATGCACGCCGACCAGATCGCCTCACTCAGCCACGAACTCCACCACGCGCTCGTTACGCGCTCGCCCGTGCCGCCGCTCAGCGGCCGCGGGCTCAAGCTCGATGTCAGCGACGCCTACCGCATCCAGCAAGGCTTCATCGCCCACCGGCTCGCCGCGGGCGACCGCATCACCGGCAAGAAGATCGGCGTGACCAGCCAGGCCGTGCAGCAGATGCTCGATGTGCACCAGCCGGACTTCGGCATCCTCTTGCAGAGCATGCACTACGCCGCGGGCCAGCCCATTCCGGCGCACACGCTGATCCAGCCGCGCGCCGAGGGCGAGATCGCCTTCTTCCTGCGGCGCGAGCTGCGCGGGCCGGGCGTGACGCGCGAGGACGTGCTCGACGCGACCGAGTCGGTGGCGGCGTGCTTCGAGATCGTCGACTCGCGCATCCGCGACTGGCGCATCCGCATCGAGGACACCGTCGCCGACAACGCCTCCTGCGGTGTCTACGTGCTCGGCGGCGAGCGCGTCAGCCCGCACGCGCTCGACCTGGCCGCCTGCGCGATGACGCTGGAGAAGAACGGCGAATGCGTGGCCACGGGCCTGGGCAGCGCCGCGCTCGGCCATCCCGCCGATGCGGTGGCCTGGCTGGCCAACATGCTGGGCAGCTTCGGCATCCCGCTGCTGGCCGGCGAGGCCATCCTGTCGGGCTCGCTCGCGGCGCTGATCCCGGTCCAGGCCGGCGACCGGCTGTCCATGCATATCACCGGCATCGGCGGCTGCAGCGTCGCGTTTTGCTGATTCCCTTGCTGACTCCCTTGCTGACTTCCTGATTCCTTCCACTTGCCACGCGAGACACCATGAACAAGATCCGATGCGCCCTGATCGGGCCCGGCAATATCGGCACCGACCTGCTCTACAAGCTGCGCCGCAGCGACATCCTGGAACCGGTCTGGATGGTCGGCGTGGAGCCGTCATCCGAGGGCCTGGCGCGCGCGCGCGAACTCGGCCTGAAGACCACCAGCGACGGCATCGACGGCCTGCTGCCGCACCTGGAGGCCGACGATATCCGCATTGCCTTCGATGCCACCTCCGCCTACGTCCACGCCGAGCACTCGGCCAGGCTGACGGCGCGCGGCGTGCGCGTGATCGACCTGACGCCGGCGGCGATCGGCCCGTTCTGCGTGCCGCCCGTCAACCTCGAGGCCCACATCGGCAGCAACGAGATGAACGTGAACATGGTCACGTGCGGCGGCCAGGCCACCATTCCGATGGTGCATGCGGTGTCGCGCGTGCAGCCGGTGGCCTATGGCGAGATCGTGGCGACGGTGTCGTCGCGCTCGGTGGGGCCCGGCACGCGCCGCAACATCGACGAATTCACGCGCACCACGGCGGGTGCGATCGAAGCCGTGGGCGGCGCGCGCCAGGGCAAGGCCATCATCGTGATCAACCCGGCCGAGCCGCCGCTGATCATGCGCGACACCATCCACTGCCTGACCGACGAGGCGCCCGACGTCGCGGCGATTACCGCGTCGGTACACGACATGATCGCCGAGGTGCGCAAGTACGTGCCCGGCTACACGCTGAAGAACGGCCCGGTGTTCGACGGCAAGCGCGTCTCGATCTTCCTGGAGGTCGAGGGCCTGGGCGACTACCTGCCCAGGTACGCCGGCAACCTCGACATCATGACCGCCTCCGCCGCCCGCACCGCGGAGTGCATCGCCGCCGCGATGCTGTCCACCGCCACCACCACTGCCTGAGGAGCCACGCCATGGGCCAACGCATCACCCTGCACGACATGACCCTGCGCGACGGCATGCACCCGAAGCGCCACCAGATCTCGCTGGAACAGATGAAGGGCATCGCCCGCGGCCTGGACGCCGCCGGCGTGCCGCTGATCGAAGTGACCCACGGCGATGGCCTGGGCGGCGCCTCGGTCAACTACGGCTTTCCGGCGCACAGCGACGAAGAATACCTGCGCGCAGTGCTGGGCGAACTGAAGCATGCACGCGTGTCCGCGCTGCTGCTGCCCGGCATCGGCACCGTCGACCATCTGCGCATGGCGCACGACATCGGCGTGCAGACCATCCGCGTCGCCACCCATTGCACCGAGGCCGACGTGTCCGAGCAGCATATCGGCATGGCGCGCCGGCTTGGCATGGATACCGTGGGTTTCCTGATGATGGCGCACATGGCGCCCGTGGAAGTACTGGTGCAGCAGGCGCTGCTGATGGAACGCTACGGCGCCAACTGCCTGTACATCACCGACTCGGCTGGCCACATGCTGCCGCACGACGTCACCGAAAAGCTGGGCGCCGTGCGGCAGGCGCTGCGTCCCGAAACCGAACTGGGCTTCCACGGCCACCACAACCTCGCCATGGGCGTGGCCAACTCGCTCGCCGCGATTGCCGCCGGTGCCACGCGCATCGACGCCGCCGCCGCGGGACTGGGCGCCGGCGCGGGCAACACGCCGATGGAGGTGCTGGTGGCCGTGTGCGAGCGCATGGGCATCGAGACCGGCGTCGATGTGTTCCGCATCGCCGATGTGGCCGAGGACCTGGTCGTGCCGATCATGGACCACCCCATCCGCATCGACCGCGACGCGCTGACGCTGGGCTATGCCGGCGTGTATTCGTCGTTCCTGCTGTTCGCCAAGCGCGCCGAGGCCAAGTACCGCATCCCCGCGCGCGAGATCCTGGTCGAGCTGGGCCGGCAGCGCCTGGTGGGCGGCCAGGAGGACATGATCGAGGACACCGCGATCACGCTGGCGCGCGCGCGGGGATTGCTCGCGGCATAGGACTTCTGCTTGTTGCCTCGCCCTGGCGCCGCGGCCATGCAGCGCCTTTCCTATCCATCAGAAACAGGAGACTGGTTTCCATGCCTAGACTTCCCGCCCCCTTGCGGCTGAGTCTCGCCGCCGCGGCCCTGGCCGCGGCGGCCAACCCCGCCCACGCGCTCAACGTTCTGCTGACCAATGACGACGGCTGCGCCGCGCCCGGCATCACCGCCGTGCGCAAGGCCTTGCAGGATGCGGGGCACCGCGTCATCACGGTTGGCCCGGCCAGCAACCAGAGCGGCTCCGGTGCCGCCTACGCCGTGCCCGACGGGCGCACGCGGCTGGTGGTGGAACCACTCGCCGGCGGCGCCGACACGTACTGCGTGCACCGGGTCAAGCCCACCTACGTGGCCGGCGGCGCGCTCGATGCCACCAACGCCGACTACATCGGCAGCGGCTCGCCGGTCGATGCCACCGCCATGGGCCTGAAGATCGTCGGCCCGGAAAGCGGCTTCACGCCCGACCTCGTCGTTTCCGGCGCCAACTTCGGCGAGAACCTGTCGGACTCGATCCCGCATTCGGGCACGGTGATGAACGTCCTGTTCGCCGCCCGGCGCGGCGTGCCGGCCATCGCGCTGAGCGTCGGCGTCGACTTTGCCGAGGCGCGCAGCGGCTTTCCCGCGACGCTGGCCGCCTTCCCCAAGGCCGGGGCCTTCCTGGCCCGCGTGATCGCCAGCCTCGAAGCCACGCGCACGCCCGGCCAGCCGCTGCTGCCGGTGGCGCATCCGCTCAGCATCAACTACCCGATCATCGCCGGCGGACAGGCTCCCGCCGGCGTACGCCTGACCATGCCGGGCACGGTGGATTCGTTCACCACCGCATACAAGCGCAATGCCGACAACACGGTGTCGATCGAGGCCGGCGCAGCGGATGCCGAGTTGAAAGCGCTCGCCCGCACCGCGGAGACGCCGGCCTTCCTGGCCAAGTTCATCACCATCTCGCCGCTCGACGTGGATTTCCGCCCGACGCCGCTGGCGCGCGGCCTGTTCAACCGCTCGCACCGCGACCTGGCCGCGCTGGCGCCCTGAGGACGACATCATGGGCAAGCAACCCGGAAAAAACTGGCGCCATCTCGTGCTCGCATGCGCGGTGGCAGCCCTGGCGGCATGCGGGGATGACGAATCGCGCGACCTCAGCGGCACCGCTGCGGTCGGCGCAGCGCTGGCGGGCGCATCGGTGCAGCTGCGCGACACGCAAGGCCAGGTGCGCCAGGCGACAACCGACGCCAGCGGAGCCTTCCGCCTGGCCCGCGTGGCGGAAGGCGCGGTGATGGTGCGATGCGACGGCGGTCTTGCACAGGGCGAGGCCAACCGGCAGCAGCTGCACGGCCTGGTGCTGGCGGGGCAAACCATCAACTGCACCCCGCTGACCGAGCTGGCACTGTGGAAGCTGCTGGACGGGCCGCCGGCGCGCGTCTTCGACAGCTTCGGCCCGGAGCACGCGGCGCGCCTGGCCGCCGACGCCGTCGCGGCGGCCGAGCAGGCGGTGCTGGAGGCGCTGGCCGAGGGCGCCGGTGTCGATATCGATCCCGCCGCCGTCCCCCGCCGCTGGCATGACACGCCGCTCGCGGCCGGCAACCCCGGCGACCCGCACGATGCCGCGCTCGACGCCATGCGCGAGGCGATATCCGACCAGGCAGCGCTGGACCTGATGGGAGAGATGGTGGTGCACGGCGTGTGCCGGGCAGACAACACCTGCGGGTAGGCGGCTCGCCGCAGTAAAGCGCGGGCGCTTGCCGTGCGCAGGTGCCGGTGCTTCTCCTACAAACCCGGAGCGGAAATGTCCCCTTTGGCAAGAGGGTGGCATTTCCGCTTTTTTTATTCGTTGTTGAATCTTTTTTAGAGTATTGGCGCGATGTGGAGCCCGCGGTGCCTTTACAGCTACACTGGCCCGACCGTATTCCGCCGGAAGCCGTACAGCCCATGACCCGCTCCGTCCCGCTCCGCTTCCGCCGGCCCCCGCTATGCGCCGCCAGCCTGCTCGCCCTGTCGTGCCTGTCATGGCCGGCGGGCGCGCAAGCTCCGGCCGCGGGCGCCGCGCCGCCCGTGCCTGCCGCGACGCGGCCGGCCACGGTTGCCGGCACTGCCACAACCGCCTCGGCCAATACCGCCACCCACGTCCTGACCCTGCGCCAGATGGGCGCCTACGGCCCGATCGCGCTGCGCGGCGTGGATCACGCGCGCCGGCTCGATATCGGCGTGCGGCTCGATGAAGTGGTCACGGCGGCCAGGCTGAAGCTGGCCTTCAGCTATTCGCCGGCGCTGGTGTTTCCGCTGTCGCATATCAAGCTGACGCTGAACGACGAAGTCATCGCCACGCTGCCGCTGGAAGAAAAGGAAGCCGGGCGCCTGGTCACGCGCGAGATCGATATCGACCCGCGCTTCTTCACCGACTTCAACCACCTGCGCGTGCAGCTGATCGCGCATTACACGCTGGACCATTGCGAGGACCCGCTGCACTCGAGCCTGTGGGCCGACATCAGCCCGGCGACCACGCTCACGCTCAATACCTCGCGCGTGACGCTGCCGGATAACCTGGCGCTGCTGCCGGCGCCGTTCTTCGATCGCCGCGACAACCGCCGCGTGACCGTGCCGTTCGTGCTGCCGGCCGGCGCCGACGGCGCAACGCTGCGCGCCGCGGGCGTCGCGGCGTCATGGCTGGGCGCGCTGGCCGCCTGGCGCGAGGCGCGCTTCCCGGTGGCGCGGACCGTGCCGGCCGGCAGCGACGCCATCGCCTTCGTCACACCGCAGACCATCCCGGCAGGCCTGAACCTGTCGGCGATCGCGAGCCCCATCGCCGGCCCTACCGTCAGCCTCATGCCCAACCCCGCCAGCCCGGACCGCAAGCTGCTGGTCGTAGCCGGGCGCAATGCGCAGGAACTGCAGACCGCGGTCAATGCCCTGGTGCTGGGCAAGGCGGCCATGGCCGGCAACAGCGCACGCGTGGAGTCGGTGGACATCGGCAAGCCGCGCCGGCCCTATGACGCGCCGGCGTGGGCGCCGACCGACCGCCCGGTGCTGTTCCGCGAACTGGTGCCGGACCCGCAGGACCTGCAGGTCGCCGGCAGCAACCCGAACCCGATCCGCGTCAACCTGCGCGTGCCGGCGGACCTGTACGACTGGACCCGCAGCCACGTGCCGCTGAACCTGCGCTACCGCTATACCGCGCCGCCCACCTACAACGACTCGGTACTGAGCATCGACATCAACGACCAGCTGGTGCGCTCATACCGCCTGCGCCCGCTGGCCAGCACCGACGACCACAACGTGGTCAGCGTGCCGCTGCTGTCGGGCACCACCGCGTCGGCATCGCAGCGGGTCGGCATCCCGGCGTTCCGCGTCGGCAGCAACAACCAGATGCAGTTCCAGTTCCATATCGATTCGCAGAAGACAGGGCTGTGCACCTCCACCGCGACCGACGTGGCGCGCGCGGCGATCGACCCGGACTCGACCATCGACTTCAGCCGCTTCTCGCACTACACCGGGCTGCCCAACCTGGCGTACTTCGCCAACAGCGGCTATCCCTTCACCCGGCTGGCCGATCTCGCCGACACCGCCGTGGTCGTGCCCGATGCACCGACCGCGACGGACCAGGAAGCGCTGCTGTCGCTGCTGGGCCATATGGGCAAGTGGACCGGCCTGCCGTCGCTGCGCGTGACGGTGGTGCCGACGACGGAGCTCGACAGCGTGCGCGACCGCAACCTGCTGCTGATCGGCACCGGCAGCGGCGCCGCCACGCTGGAAAAATGGGGCAAGTCGCTGCCGCTGCTGATCGCGCGCGGCAAGACCGAGATTTCGCTGCGCGACCAGCGCACCGGCGTCTGGTCGAACTGGCTGGCCGGCGTGCGCGAAGACCCGGTCACGCCGGTCGGGCGCGCCATCCTGTCCGCCGATGGCCCGGTGGCGGCGCTGGTCGGCTTCGAATCGCCGCTGGCCGACGGCAACACCGTGGTCGCGCTGACCGCCACCGAGGACCGCCGCGTGGCCGATGTGCTGGACGCCCTCGAGAACCCCGGCAAGGTGGCACAGATGCGCGGCGACCTGACCGTGATCCGGCAGGACCAGGTCGATGGCCTGCGCCTGGGCGAGCGCTACTACGTCGGCGACCTGCCGTGGTACGCGCGCATCTGGGTGCGGGTGTCGGCCTTCCCCAGCCTGCTGGCGATCGGCGGCCTGCTGGCCGGGCTGGTGGTGGCGCTGTCGCTGTTCTGGACACTGGGCAGGCTGGCGGCGCGGCGCGGCGGGAGCTGACATGCGGCGCACGCTGACAGGCCTGGGCCGATGGCTGGCGGCCGGCGCGCTGGCCTGTGCAGCGCTGGCCCCGATCGCCGCTACGGCCGCTACTGCCGCTGCTGCCGCTGCTGCCGCGCCCGCGCCGGCCTGCAAGTGGGCCGACTGGGATGCCTTCCGCCAGCAGCTGATGAGCGCCGACGGGCGCGTGATCGACCGCAGCTCGGAGCAGCAGGCCACCGTTTCCGAAGGCCAGGCCTACGGCCTGTTCTTCGCGCTGGTGGCCAACGATCGCGCGAGCTTCGACAAGCTGCTGGCCTGGACCGAGAACAACCTGGCGCAGGGCGACCTGGTCTCGCACCTGCCGGCTTGGATCTGGGGCAGGCTCACGCCCGAGCAGGCGGCCAGCGCCGGCCATCCGGCCAACCCCGGCAACCCGGGCAGCGGCTGGGGCGTGATCGACAGCAACCCGGCATCCGACGCGGATTTGTGGATCGCCTACGCGCTGCTGGAAGCGGGCCGGCTGTGGCAGGAGCGCCGCTTCACCGCGCTCGGCACCTTGCTGGCGCGGCGCATCCTGCGCGAGGAAACCGCGCTGCTGCCGGGCCTGGGCCGCACCGTGCTGCCGGGACCGCAGGGCTTCAGGCTGGGCGACAAGCGCTGGCGCCTGAACCCCAGCTATGTGCCACTGCAGGTGATGCGCCGGCTCGCCGCCGCGCTGCCGGAAGAACCGGCGTGGCAGCAGATGGTCGGCACGTCGGCGCGGCTGATGCTGGACACCGCGCCGCGCGGCTTCTCGCCCGACTGGGTCGAATATGAAGTTGGCCGCGGCTTCCTGCCCGACGCGGCCACCCACGCCGAAAGCGCCTACAACGCGATCCGCGTCTACCTGTGGGTCGGCACGCTGCCGGCCGACGAGCCCCAGCGCGCCGCGCTGCTGCGCACCTTCACGCCGCTGGCCGACTATGTCGCGGCCAGGGGCTACCCGCCCGAGCGCATCGACACCCAGACCGGGCAACCGGGGCCCAACGCGGGCAACGGCGGCTTCAGCGCCGCGGTGGCGCCGTACCTGGCCGCGCTCGGCCGCGCCGACCAGGCCGCCGCGCAGGTGCGCCGCACGCGCGAGCTGGCGCAGCGCGAGCCCGGCGGCCAGGCCGGCTATTACACCCACGTGCTGACGCTGTTCGGGCTCGGCTATCTCGACGGCCAGTACCGTTTTGCCCGGGACGGCGCGCTGCTGCCCGCTTGGAAGACCGGATGCCCCGCGCGCTGAACCCGATCCTGCTGCCGGCACTGTTCGGCGCCGCCGCGGTGGCGCCGATGGCGGCAGCGCCGGCGCTGGCCCAGCAGGCCCAACAGGCCCCTCAGGCCCCTCAGGCCCCTCAGGCCCCTCAGGCCCCTCAGGCCCCTCAGGCCCCTCAGGCCGCCAAACCCTCGCCCGAGCTGGCGCAGCTGCTGTCCGCGGCGCGCATGTGGGAAGCCAAGAACCGCGCCGACGTGGCGCGCGGCATCCTCGACAAGGCGCTGCTGATCGATCCTGGCCAGCCAGACGCGCTGATGCTGATGGGCCTGATCGAGCTGCGCTCCAACCGCCCGCTCGAAGCCGAGAAGATCCTGCGCCGGCTGCGCCAGG
Organism: Cupriavidus oxalaticus; assembly: GCF_016894385.1. NCBI lineage: Bacteria > Pseudomonadati > Pseudomonadota > Betaproteobacteria > Burkholderiales > Burkholderiaceae > Cupriavidus > Cupriavidus oxalaticus. The sequence goes on along the minus strand of NZ_CP069811.1, from coordinate 536,814 downwards.
CCAACCCGGGCCACCCCGCCACGCTCGAACTGGAAGACGCCTGGCGCATCGCCACGCGCGACAAGGCCGAGATGGCGCGCATCCGGCTGCTGGCGCGCGCCGGCAAGTCCGACGAAGCCATTGCCCGGCTGCGCCAGCTGTTCCCGCGCGGCGCCCCGCGCGGCGAGCTGGCGATCGACTACTACCGCATCCTGGCCGGCACACCCGCCGGGCGCACCGCCACCATTGCCGAGCTGCGCACGCGCGTGCGCCAGGACCCGGACGACCTGCGCCTGCAGATGGCACTGGCCAGCCTGCTGACCGACCGCGAGGCGACGCGCCAGGAAGGGCTCGGCATCCTGCGGCGCATCGCCCGGCGGCCCGACGGCGACCGCAAGGGCGCGCTGGAGATGTGGCGGCGCACGCTCTACAACGTCAGCGACGATCCCGCGTACTACAAGTGGTACGAGGCCTACCTGCAGGAAGTGCCGGACGACGAGGCCGCGCGCCAGACGCTGGCCGAGCTGGGCAAGCGCACCACCGCACACCAGCGCGAGCAGGCCTACCAGGCGCGGCGCGAGGGCGAAAAACAGCTGGCGCGCGGCAATGTGCGCGAGGCCGAGACCGCGCTGGAGAGCGCCAACCGCAAGCGCCGCAACGAAGGCGAGACGCTTGGCAACCTGGGGCTGGTGCGCCTGCGCCAGGGACGCCACGACGAAGCGCGCGAGTTGTTCACGCGCGCCGCCGAGCTCGATCCCGGCAACCGCGGCAAATGGCGCAGCCTGCAGGGCACCGCCACGTTCTGGGGCACGCTGGCGCGCGCGCGCGAGGCCAATGCCCAGGGCAAGCCGGCGCAGGCCGAAGCGCTGGCGCGCCAGGCGCTGCAGCAGCAACCGGACAATGCCAATGCGCGCGCCATCCTCGCCGACGCGCTGATCGCGCAGGACCAGCCGGCCGAGGCCGAGCGCCTGCTGCGCGCCAACCTTGCCGGCCCCGAGCCCGATATCGGCAGCCTGCGCACGCTGGTCAGGCTGCTCAATGAAAGCGGGCGCGGCGACGAGACCGGGCCGCTGATCGCCAGCACCGCCAGCCGCCTCAAGGGCTCGGCCGACGAGCTGCGCAGCCTGCGCGCCGAACTGCTCGCGCTACAGGGCGAACAGCTGCTGGCGCAGCGCAAGCAGGGCCCGGCGCTGGCGCTGCTGGAGGAATCGATCCGGCTGGCGCCGCAGGACCCGTGGACGCGCTTCACGCTGGCACGCGCCTACCGCGACCTGGGCCTGCCGGCGCTGGGCCGGCGCGTGATGGACGAAGGCGTGGTCGCCGCCGGCAACGCCGAGATGCGCTATGCCGCGGCGCTGTACCTGAATTCGGTCGACGACATCGACGCCGCCAGTGCGCTGCTGGCTGGCGTGCCGGACGCCGAACGCTCCGACGGCATGCGCCGCCTGTCCGGCAACCTGGCCGCGCAGCGCCTGCTGCGCGAAGCGCGCCAGCTGTCCGCGCAGGGCCGCGAAGACGAAGCCATGGCCCGGCTGCGCGCGGCCGCGGCCGAGGTGCCCGACGATCCGCAGATGCTGGCCTCGGTCGGGCGCGAATGGATCGCGCTGGGCCAGCCGGACACCGGCCTGAAGCTGGTCACGGACTGGCTCGACGCGCATCCGGACGATCCCGCCATCGACGTGCGCATCCGCTATGGCGAACTGCTGGCCGCGGCCGGGCGCGACGAGGTGCTGCGCGCCTGGATCGCCGACGTGCGCGCGCGTCCCGGCCTGAACGCCGCGCAGCGCGCCGACCTCGACGACCAGTCGCTGCGGCTGGCGGTGCGCGAAAGCGACCGCCTGATCGCCGGGGGCGATTTCGCCGGGGCGCAGCGCACGCTGATGGCCGTGCCCGCAGCGCAGCGCAGCGAGCGCCGCTGGCTGCTGGCGCTGGCCGACCTGCGCGAGGCCCGGGGCGACTATGCCGGCGCCGCCGACGCTGCGCGGCAGGTGCTCGCGATCAACCCGAGGGACGCCGGCGCGCGGCTGATGGTGGCCAACATGCTGGAGCGCCAGGGCGACGAGAAGCAGGCGCTGGAGATCGTGCGCGCGGTGCTCGCCGATACCCCGGAGGACGACATCGACACGCGCCTGTCGATCGCGCGCCGCTTCACCGCGATGCGGCGCGAGGATGAGGCGCTGGCGGTGGTCGGCCCGCTGCGCCAGCGCTATCCCGAGCGCGCCGACATCGCGGTGCAGGCCGGGCGCATCGCGCAGTCGCGCGGCAACTTCGACGAGGCCGCGGCGCGGTACCGCGAGGCGCGCGTGCTGGAGCAGCGCGAGGGCGTCAGCCCGAGCGCCGAAGGCACCGAAGGCACCGCGGCCGGCCGCGCGCTGGCCTCGCTCGAAGCCCGGCGCGAAGGCCAGGTGGCCTCCGCGGTGCTGTTCTCGCACAAGACCGGCGATCCCGGCATCTCGCGCCTGCTGGCGACCGAGATCCCGCTGTACGTGCGCATCCCGCACGGCTACACCGGCCACACCTTCTTCCATGCCGACACGGTGCTGCTCGAAGCCGGCACGCTGCCCGCCGACAACCTGTCCGCCTCGCGCGACTTCGGGCGCATCCGCGCGCTCGGCAATACCGGCCTCGGCCCCATCGGCCAGAACGACCGCGGCGTGGCGCTGGCCGCCGGCTACGAGTTCAACGGCGCCTACAACAGCTGGCGTGCCGACATCGGCACCACGCCGCTGGGCTTTTTGCGGCAGAACCTCGTCGGCGGGGTGCGCTGGCGCGGCGAAATGGGGCCGGCGTCGACCACCATCGACGTCTCGCGGCGCGCCGTCACCAGCAGCCTGGTGTCGTACGCAGGCGCCACCGATCCCGCCCATGTCGACCCGGCCACCGGCGTGGTCACGCCCGCGGCCACCTGGGGCGGCGTGGTGCGCAACGGCGTGCATGTGCGCTATGCGCGCGACGTGGGGCGCTTCGGCCTGTTCGCCGATCTGGGCTACGGCATCTACACTGGTCACAATGTCCTGACCAACCGCGAGTTCACCGTGCGCACCGGCTTCGACGTGCCCGTCTTCGTGCGGCGCGACCAGCGCCTCACCAGCGGCCTGGTGCTGAACTACTGGCGCTACAGCGAGAACGACCGCTTCTACAGCTTCGGCCACGGCGGCTACTACAGCCCGCAGCGCTACCTGTCGTTCGGCATCCCGCTGGACTGGACCGGGCGCCGCGACAAGCTGTCGTGGCGCGTGCGCGGCTCGGTGGGGCTGTCGAGCACGTATGAGAAGTCGATGCCGTACTACCCCACCGATTCCCGGCTGCAGGAACGCTCCGGCAATGCCACCTACGACGGCGGCTCCGGCGGCGGCTTCAGCTACACCATCGGCGCGGCCATCGAGTACCGCTTTGCCCCGCACTGGGTAGCCGGCGCGGTGTTCGAGATCGACCGCTCGCGCGACTATGCGCCGAACCGCGCGCAGGCCTACGTGCGCTATGTCTTCGACAAGCAGCAGGGGCCCGTGCCCTACCCGCCCACGCCGGTGCGGCCTTACTCTACCTACTGAGCCACATAGCCACGCCATGAACGACGCTAGCCGCCCAACCGCCCCGCCGCCGCGCTCGCGCAGGAAGCCGCGCGCCTGGCTGCAGGCGCGCCCGGCGCTGGCCATCGATGCGCTGCCGCCGGCGCTGGCAGCGCTCGAGCCCACCGCCGTGCACGTGGTCTATGCCGACGCCACGCCCGCCCGCGACGCGCTGTTCTGGCAGAGCGCGGCACGGCTGCTGCGCGCGCGCACCACGGTGCTGTCCCCGCGCGAACCGGCCGGGATCGCCGACATGCTGCGCGCGCACGGCCTCGACATCGAACGCTCGCGCACGCTGCATCCGCGCGCCAACATCTGCACGCTGCGCGGCGTGCCCGGCCGCTCCGGCATCGCCGTGCTGACTGAAGCGCTGCAGGCCGTGGTGGACCAGTGCGGCGCACAGGGCAGCCAGTTCCTGGTGGAAGGCGCGCCGGGATATTTCCGCTGGGACGACCCGGTCGCGCTGGCCGATGACGGCGAGCTGCTGGCACGATGGTGCAGAAGCAACAGCTGTGGCGTGCTGCTGGTGATGGCGCCGCCCGGCGATACGGAGGCGCTGCAGCTGGCGTCGCTGGCGGGATTCCACCGGCATTTCGCCGGCGTGGCGCGGCTGGCGCAGCAGCACGGGCACTTTGTCTGGGAAGTCGGCTTCTGGCGCCACAAGGACGCGATCCTGCCGCCCGAGGTGGTGCCGCTGCGCTTCTCGCCGGTGGACCGGGGCCTGGTGGCCGGCAGCGGCGCGGACGACGCCATCGCGCCCGGCGAGGCGCCCACGCTGCTGGCTCCCGACGAGGACCGCATCATCGTCAGCCGCGCAGCGGTGCTGCGCGAACGCTGGATCCCCGCGCACTGGCAGGTGGTCGACGACAATGCCGCCGCGGTGGCCGCCGCTGCCGGTGCGGTCGCCGCCACCGTCGTGCTGCACTACGGCCAGATCGCCGAGCTCGAGACCCTGGCCAGCCAGGTGCACCAGCTGCGCCACGACGGCGGCAAGGCGCTCAAGATCGTGGTGCGCGAGGACCACGAGATCCTGCGCCAGCGCTACGAGCTGCTGATGATGACGCTGGGCGCCAGCCTGGTGATCCACCGCAACACGCCGTTCGCGCGCGTGCAGACCATGATCGAGGCGATCCAGGGCCAGGTGTTCTCGCGCCCGATCCTGCCCGACTACAAGAGCGCCCTGTCCGCGGTGGTGGCCACCGCCGCCACGGGCTACGTGCCGCCCGCCGACTTTATCTCGCTGGTGCGCACCACGCTCGAGCGCAGCAGCGTGATCCGGCTGCCGCACGTGCTGCTGGAACTGCCGCTGCTGCCCGAGGTGGCACATGTCGACGCGCTGCGCGCGTGCCAGATGCAGGATGCCGGCGACCTGTGCACCGCCGGCAGCAACGCGGTCTACGCCTTCTTCTTTGCCTGCCGCATGGAGAACATAGAGACGGCTTGCCGCCATGTATTCGTGCGGCCGATGTCCGAGCTGTTCGGCGGCGAACTGCGCTGCGGCGATGCCGAATCGATCCTGGGCTCGCTCAAGCGGCTCGAAGCCGATATTGCGCAGCGCCCGGTGCAGGACTACAGCGGCTGGCTGGCCAGCCAGCCCGATCCGTCGCCGGTGGCGGCGCCGGCAGAACTGCCGCCGCAGGACGCCCCGATCCCGCTGCCCGCGACCTCGCGCGCGCGCCGTGGGCGGCGCGCGCAGCCGCAGGCGTTTGCCATCCCGCTGAAACCGCAACGCTAGGCAAGACCGACAGGAAACCACCATGGACGTGTTTCTCGGCTATTTCATCTGGGGACTGATTTTGGCCGTGCCGGTGGCCTGGGTCGTCTGGCACTTCCGGCTGCTGCGGCTGCTGCCGCGCTGGCGCCTGCCGCGCGCGCGCCGCGCCGTGCGGCTGCCGCCCCAGCTGCAACCGGTGGTGATCCGCGGCCGGCCGTGGCGCGGCGTGCACGGAGAGCGCGGAGAGCGCGAATGAAGACCGTGGCCATCGTCTCGGCCGTGGGCGGCGCGGGCCGCACCACCGTCACCGCCGAACTCGCCACGCTGCTGGCCTGGCACGGCCATCCGGCGCTGGCCGTCGAATGCGACCCGCGCGGGCTGCTTGGCTTCCACTTCGGCCTGCGCGCACCGGCGGAGGCAGGGCTGTGCAACACCGCGAACTGGAGCGAGGCGGGGCAGCGCAGCGACGACGGCGTGCTGTTCGTGCCGTGGGGCGATCCCGGCAGCGCCGCCGATCAAGGCCGCATGGCCGAGCGCCTGGAGCGCGAGCCGCACTGGCTGCGCAACCTGCTGGCCCAGGTCGACCTGCCGGCCAATGCGCTGGCGCTGGTCGACAGCGCGCCGTGGCCGTCGCCGTATGCGCGCCAGGCCATCGCCGCGGCGGATCTCGTGCTGGTGCTGGTGCCGCCGCAGCCGCAGACCTGCGCCACGCTGCCGCCGCTGCGCGCGGCGCTGCGCGATACCGGCACGGCTGTCGCCTACGCGGTCACGCGGCTGCAGCCGGCGCGCCAGCTCCATACCGATATCTCGGTGCTGCTGCGCGCCACGCTGGACGGCGACCTGCTGCCCTACGACGTGCATGAGGACGCCGCCGTGCCCGAGGCCTTCGCCCGCGGCGAGAGCTTCTGCCGCAGCACGCCCTACTCGCAGGCGGCGCATGACCTGCAGGGACTGGCCTCGTGGGTATCGGGCTGGAGCCTGCTGGCCGTGCGCGGCAAGGCCGGTCCCGACAGCGTGCGCGACATGGGCGCCCGCCCGATGGCCGCCGAGGCCGACCGCACATGATGCGCGCGCTGCTGCCCCTGCCGCTGCGCCGGCGCGTGGCCGACTGGTTCCAGGCGCTGCGCCGCGCGCTCGCGCGAGAGCTGGGCGTGGCCGCCGAGGCCCCGGCGAGCCTGTGGCTGCTGCGGGTGTTCTTCCGCACCCCGCCGCGCGGGCGCCCCGACGTGGCGCTGCTCACCGCCAACTGGGTGCGGCGGCGCCTGCGCCAGCGCCTGGACATCCCGCGCCACCAGTACGGCGCGGGCATCTGGCTGCACCGCGCGCTGCTGCGGCCGCCACGCGCGCTGGTGCCGCTCGCCGCCGACGTGCACGGTCGCCGCAGGCCGCAGGCGCCGCCCGAGCCCAGCGCGCTGCGGCGCTGGTTCCGGGGCTGGCTCGAGCCGGTCTACTTCCGCGCCAAGCGGCTGCGCCGGCGGGTCCTGGCGCGGCTGCCGCGCATCGACTGGAAGCGCGTGGGACTACGCCTCGAGTCGCTGTCGCCCACCTTGTCCGGCGTGCCGTGGCTGATGCCGGCGCTGCTGTCGCTGGCCGCCGCCGCGGGGATCCTGCTGTGCACCACGCCGCTGCCGCTGCGCGACCAGTTCCTGCTGGCCATGCTGATCATCCTGGGGCTGCTGGTGCTGCGGCGCATCCCGGGGCGCGCCGCCACGCTGACCATGGCCGCGCTGTCGGTATTGATGGCCGGCCGCTATATCTGGTGGCGTATCACGAGCACGCTGCAGTTCGAAAACGTGCCGGAGGCGGTCTTCGGCTACCTGCTGTTCGCGGCCGAGGTCTATACCTGGATCGTGCTGTTCCTGGGCTACGTGCAGACCATCTGGCCGCTCAACCGCCAGCCGGCGCCGCTGCCACCGGATCCCGCCTCCTGGCCCACCGTCGACGTGCTGATCCCCACCTACAACGAACCGTTGCGGGTGCTGCAGCCAACCGTCTACGCCGCGCTGGGCCTGGACTGGCCGCCCGAGAAGCTGCGCATCTACATCCTCGACGACGGGGCCCGCGACGAGGTGCGCGACTTCGCGCGCGACGCCGGCGTGGGCTACCTGGCGCGCACCGAGCACGCGCACGCCAAGGCCGGCAATATCAATTCGGCGCTGCGGCACACGCAGGGCGAGTTCGTCGCGATCTTCGACTGCGACCACATGCCGGTGCGTTCCTTCCTGCAGATGACGATGGGCGAGTTCCTCGCCGACCCCAAATGCGCGATGGTGCAGACGCCGCACCATTTCTTCTCGCCGGACCCGTTCGAGCGCAACTTCGATACCTTCCGCCGCGTGCCCAATGAAGGCAGCCTGTTCTACGGGCTGATCCAGGACGGCAACGACTTCTGGAACGCCACCTTCTTCTGCGGTTCGTGCGCGGTGATCAAGCGCGCGCCGCTGGAAGAAGTCGGCGGCATCGCGGTGGAGACCGTGACCGAGGATGCCCACACCGCGCTGAAACTGCATCGGCGCGGCTACAACAGCGCCTATATCCGCATCGTGCAGGCCGCCGGGCTCGCCACCGAGAACCTGGCGGGCCATATCGGCCAGCGCATCCGCTGGGCGCGCGGCATGGCGCAGATCTTCCGCATCGACAACCCGATGTTCGGCAAGGGCCTGCATTTGTTCCAGCGCCTGTGCTACACCAACGCGATGCTGCATTTCTTCTACGGCATACCGCGGCTGATCTTCCTGACCATGCCGATCGCGTACCTGTATTTCGGGCTGCATGTGATCCACACCTCGGCGGTGCTGATCATGGCGTACGTGCTGCCCTACCTGTTCGTCGCCAACGTCACCAACTCGCGCCTGCAGGGACGCTACCGGCATTCGTTCTGGGCCGAGGTCTATGAATCGGTGCTGGCGTGGTACATCGTGCTGCCGACCACCATGGCGTTCATCAACCCGAAGCTGGGCAAGTTCAACGTCACGGCCAAGGGCGGACAGATCCAGGAAGAGTATCTGGACTGGACCATTTCCAAGCCTTACCTGGTGCTGCTGGCGCTGAACGCCATCGCACTGCTGCTGGGCCTCGGGCGCATCCTGTTCGATCCGGCCTTCGAGCCCTCGGCGATCATCATGAACCTGGGCTGGGCGCTGGCCAACCTGGTGATGCTGGGCGCGGCCATCGGCGTGGCGCGCGAGGCGCGCCAGGTGCGCGTGTCGCACCGCATCCCCATGCGCGTGCCGGCGACGCTGCTGCTGCCCGATGGCCGCACGCTCGCCTGCAAGACCGAGAACTATTCGCTCGGCGGACTGGGCCTGGCGCTGCCGGTGGAGGCCAGGGTCGAGCCCGGCACGCACGTGGGCGTGTGCCTGTCGCGCGGCACCCGCAGCTACCACTTTCCGGCGGTGGTGACACGCAATGCCGAGCGGCAGATGGGCGTGCGCTTCGACGGCATGGACGCGCGCACCGAGCAGCAACTGATCCAGTGCACCTTCGGCCGCGCCGACGCCTGGATCCACTGGGTCGACGAACAGCCGGTGGACGTGCCGCTGCGCGGCCTCAAGGAAGTGATCGAGATGGGCTACCAGGGGCTGCTGCGGCTGGTCGATGCATTCCGCGGCGCCACCACGGCACTGGCCGGGCGCGTGCGCCCGCGCCGGCTCTGACCTCAAACACAACGCAAACGCGGCCACGCCACGCTTCGGACAATGGGCATCTGGAACCTCTACTTCATCGCCAAGCTGTACCTGTTCTTTATCGGCCGGCTGCATCCGCAATGGCTGCTGAACCTGCTGTTCGCGCTGCTGCTGGTGGTGCGCATCCGCCATCCGGCGCTGTCGGCGCTGCGGCACGTGCTGGCGGTGGCGGCGGGCGCAGCGCTGATGTACCGCGAGTCGGACCTGCCGCAGTTCTCGCGCGTGGTCTCGCAGTTCGCCAACCTGCAGGCGTTTACGCCCGCGTACATGCTGGAACTGGCGCAGCGCGTCGTCACGCGCGAGATGCTGCTGGTTGCGCTGGCGTCACTGGTGATCTTCTGGCTCGTGAACCGCTGGGTGCGGGTGACCACGCTGGTGCTGGGCGCGCTGGTGGCGGTGCCGCTGTGGCAGGCGCTGTACGATGCCGGCGGGCCGGGCGGCATCGCGGACGTTCGCGCCGGCACCGCGACCGCGGCATTGACCACGGGCGCGGCGCTGGCCGGTGGCGGCGCCGAGGTCGCCGCAAGCGGCCCGGATGCCCGGCTGGCGGCGTTCCGCAGCCAGGAAGCGCTGCGCCAGGTCGGCTTCCCGCGGCTGGCGGCCACGCCGCAGACGCAGTACGACGTGATCGTGCTGCATATCTGCTCGCTGTCATGGGACGACCTCGACACGGCGCGCGCGCGCGACAACCCGCTGCTGCAGCGCTTCGATTTCCTCTTCACCAATTTCAGCTCCGCGGCCAGCTACAGCGGCCCGGCGGCGATCCGCGTGCTGCGCGCGGCCTGCGGCCAGCCCGAGCACAAGGCGCTGTACGACCCGGCGCCGGGCCAGTGCCACCTGTTCCAGGCGCTGGCGCATGCGGGCTTCTCCACCCGCATGCTGCTCAACCACGATGGCCACTTCGACAACTTCCTGAAGGAAGTGCAGAAGGAGATCGGCGTCGACGGCGTTGCGCCGCCCCCCAACACCGGCCTGCCGGTGGCGATGCGCTCGTTCGACAACTCGCCCGTCATCGGCGACTTCGACGTGCTGCAGCGCTGGTTCCGCGATCGCCAGCAGGCCGGCGGCGGGCCGCAGGCGCTGTACTACAACACCGTGACGCTGCACGACGGCAACCGCATGACCGACAACCGGCTGTCCAGCCTGGAGTCCTATCCGCTGCGGCTGTCGCGGCTGCTGGGCGACATCGACAAGGTCATCGAGATGGTGGCGCAATCGGGCCGGCGCGCGGTGATCGTGTTCGTGCCCGAGCATGGCGCGGCCCTGCGCGGCGACGCCAACCAGATCGCCGGCATGCGCGAGATCCCGACCCCGCGCATCATCAACGTGCCGGTGGGCGTCAAGCTGGTGGGACTGCCCAGGCCCAACGAACGCACCGTCACCATCGATGCGCCCAGCAGCTACCTGGGCCTGTCGCAGCTGCTGTCCAACCTGGTTGCCGAGAACCCGTTCGCCGCGCAGGCGCCGGCCCTGGCCAGCTATGCCAGCGACCTGCCGCAGACGCAGATGGTCGGCGAGAACGAGGCCACCGTGACCATGCGCGAAGGCAACGGCTATGTCGTGCGCACGCCGGACGGGGTCTGGATCGAGGGCAAGCCATGAAGCCGGCCAACGCACGCGGGCTGCCGCTGGCACGCAGCGATATCGACGTGCTGGGCGGCGAGGTCGCCGGTTTCGACCCGCGCCGCTATTTCGACCACCAGGAACAGCGCGCCGCGCAGGCGGCGGCGCGGCGCTGGCCGCTGCTGGCGGGGCTGCTGGGGTATGGCGCGGAGGCGCCGCGGCGCGACGCGTGAACGCCGCGGCTGCCCGCCTTACGGCGTGCCCGCCGTTGCAATGGCCTCCGCTGTCGTCCGGTCAGATCACCAGCGGCCCCTCTGCGTGCCACACCATGCACATCAGCGCACCGCATTGCATATAGAGCTAACGCCTGCTTGAAGCAGTGCGGGCCACTCTCCACGTCGTGGGGATAGTCAAAGGCCCCTACCTGTTTGCTCCCCTACCCAGGAACCCTCGCTGATCTTTTGATTTTATTAGTACCACCAAAGAATCAAAGGCCACCGTCATTCCCGCGCAGGCGGGAGAGGGAGCACACCATCGGCACACAACGTCCGGCGAAAACTCAAAAAAGAAGGCGGGACACCCCCAAGGGCGTCCCGCCTTTTGCTGCCATGACAAGCCGGCTTACCAGCGCGAGTCGTTCTCCCACGCCTTCATTTCTTCCTCGGCGCGTTCCTTGGTATAGCCATAGCGCTCCTGGATACGGCCGGCGAGCTGGTCGCGCTTGCCGTTGATCTGCGCGATGTCATCGTCGGTGAGCTTGCCCCACTTTTCCTTGATCTTGCCCTTGGCCTGCTCCCACTTGCCTTCAACCTGGTCCCAGTTCATGCTGTGCTCCTTCATGCGGGGCGGACGGGCCCCACCAGGGGCCGCCCGTCAATGCGTCGATGAATGGTCCGCCAGTGGCTGGCGGGCGGCCCGGCTGGGCCGTGTCGGCGACAGTGCCGGCATGTGCTGCCTGCCGGCCTGTTTTCCGCCTTGCTTGCCGTACTTACTTGCCGTACTTGGCCTTTACGTCAGCCTGGCACTTGTCCTTGGTATCGCCGGACATGGCATCGCAACGCTCCTTGTCAGCCTTGTAGGCGGCGTCGGTGGCGTCCTTCCTGGCCTCGGCACGGGCTTCCGCTACATCGGTGCGCGAGCCGGTTGCCGCGGCCTTGTCGACCTTGGCTTCGGCCAGGGCCTTCTCATGGGCTGCCTTGGCGTCCTTCTTGCAAACGTCCTTGTCGTTGCCCGTCTTGTCGTCGCACATTTCCTTGGCGACGTCATAGTCACGGTCGGCCTTCACTTTCTCGGCCTTGGCCATGGACTTCTGCGTGCCGTCGCGCCTGGCTTCGGCCTGGGCCTTGGCCACGTCGCGGTCGCGCTTGGCTTCCGCCTTGCACACGTCCTTGGCGTTGTCCTTCATGCCGTCGCACTTGGTGGTGGCAGCCTTGTAGTCCGCGTCAGCCTGTTTGGCCGCAGCATTGTAGTCGGCGCGGGCGCCGGTAGCGGCCGTGGTGGATGGCGGCGTACCGGGCGCTGTCGCTTGCGCCAGGGCATAGCCCGCGGGGGCCGCGACCATCATCGAACACACTGCTGCAGTCAGCCATTTCTTCATCATGTCGAGCTCCTTTCCAGTTGATTGCGTAGTCGTACGCATAGTCGTACGCATAGTCGTACGCATAGTCGTACGCACTAAGGGTCGTACGCATTAAGGGGCCGGCGGCGATGCGCTGCTGGCCACGCCGTATGTACAGCGTAGGCGGCAGGGGTAATGGGAAGCAGGCGTTGGGCTCCGAAAGGCGCGTCAGACTATTCCGACACCAGGGTCCGGGGGCGGCACTTGCGGGAGATCGCGCGTGAAGAAGGCTCCCCTCTCCAGCTCGCGGGAGAGGGGAGCGCACCAACCGGAAAGCCTCAGCCAGCAATCGACGTCGTCAGCTTGTTCTCGTCAGGCGCTTCGCCTTCTTCGTCCGGCCAGTTGCGGCCGACCATCCATTCGTACAGCGTCGGCAGCACGATCAGCGTCAGCACCGTGGCAGTGATCAGGCCGCCGATGATGACGATGGCCAGCGGGCGCTGCGTCTCCGAACCGATCGCGCGCGAGACCGCCATCGGGAACAGGCCCAGCATCGCCAGCAGCGCGGTCATCAGCACCGTGCGCAGCCGGTCCATCGAGCCGGTCAGCACGGCCTGGCGCACCGGCATGCCCTCGTCGCGCAGCTGGTTGAAGTAGGTCACCATCACCACGCCGTTGAGCACCGCCTGGCCGAACAGCGCGATAAAGCCGATCGCCGCCGACACCGACAGCGGGATGCCGGTCAGGAACAGCGCGAACACGCCGCCGATCAGCGCGAACGGGATGTTCGAGATGATCAGCGTCGCGCTCTTGAACGACTTGAACGCGTTGAACAGCAGCAGGAAGATCATCAGCACCGACAGCGGCACCACGATCGCCAGCCGCGCCATGGCGCGCTCCTGGTTCTCGAACTCGCCCGACCAGCTGATCTTGACATCGTCGGCCCTGACGTTCTTCTTCACCAGCGCCTGCATGTCCTTGACCACGCTGCCCATGTCGCGGTCGCGGATGAAGATGCCGATCGAGGTGGTGCGCTGGCCGTTCTCGCGGCTGATGTTCATTGCGCCCGAGGCCGCGCGGAACGTCACCAGCTGCGACAGCGGCACCTGCGCGCCGTCGGCGGTCTGCATGAAGATATTGGGCAGGTTGGGCAGCTCGCGCTCGGACGGCTTCAGGCGCACCGCCACGCTGAAGTGGCGCTCGCCTTCCCACAGCTCGGTGGCGGCCTTGCCCGCCAGCGCGGTCTCCATCAGGTCCTGCACGTCGGCCACGTTGATGCCGTAGCGCGCGGCCTGGGCGCGGTCGAACTCCAGCACGTACTGCGGCAGCTCGCCGTCGCGGTCGATGAAGGCGCGCATCACGCCCTTGACCGACTGCACGTTGGCCAGGATCTGGTCGGCCACCTTCTTGTTCTGCTCAAGGCTGTCGCTCTGCACCTTGATCACGATCTGGCCCTTGATCTGCGAGATGCTTTCCAGGATGTTGTCGCGCACCGGCTGCGAGAAATTGGGCTCGATGCCGGGCAGCTGGCGCAGGTGCCTGTCGATCTCGCCGATGATGGCGCGCTTGTTCAAGCCGTCGCGCCATTGCTTCTCGGGCTTGAGGTCGACCAAGACCTCGACGGTGTTGATCAGCTTGGGATCGGTGCCGTCGTCGGGGCGGCCCACCTTGGAGATAGTGGTGTTGACCTCCGGCGTCTTGCGGATCACGCTGCGCAGCAGCCGCGCCTGGTCGCGCGCCTCGTCGATCGAGACCGAGGCCGGCAGGTCGAAGCTGACCCACATCGAGCCCTCATCCAGCTCGGGCAGGAACTCGCTGCCGAGGAACTTGCCCACGCCCACCGTCGCCACCAGCAGGCCCAGCGCGGCGCCCACCACCAGCTTCTTGTGGTCGAGCGCCCAGCCCAGCATGGGCTCGTACAGCCGCTTGCAATGGCGCACGATGAAATTGTCGTCGTGCGCGATGTTCTTCGTCAGCAGCAGGTGGCACAGCAGCGGCACCAGCGTCAGCGAGAGGATCAGCGAACCGATCAGCGCGCCCGTCACGGTATAGGCCATCGGCGCGAAGATCTTGCCCTCGTGCCGCTGCAGCGTAAAGATCGGGATGTGCGCGGCGATGATGATGACCATCGAGAACACGGTCGGGCGGCCCACTTCGGTCGTGGCCTGCAGGATCGCGTGCAGCCGCGCCTTGCTGTCGCGGATCTGCTGCGCCTTGAGCTCGCCCAGGCGCTTGAAGATGTTCTCGACCACGATCACCGCGCCGTCGACGATGATACCGAAGTCCATCGCCCCCAATGACAGCAGGTTGGCCGGGATGCCGACCCAGGTGAGCCCGATGAAGGTCGACAGCAGCGCCAGCGGGATCACCAGCGCCACGATCGCCGCGGCGCGCACGTTGGCCAGGAACAGGTACAGCACCGCCATCACCAGCAGCGCGCCTTCGACCAGGTTGCCGAACACCGTGTGCAGGGTCTTGTCGATCAGCGTGGAGCGGTCGTAGTACGGCACGATCTTCACGCCCTTGGGCAGGATCTGGTCGTCGAGCAACTCGATCTTCGCCTTCAGTGCCTCCAGCACCGCCGACGGGTTCTCGCCCTTGCGCATCACCACGATGCCCGAGACGATGTCGTCTTCGTCGTCCTGGCCCATCAGGCCCTGCGGCGGCGCGCTGCCGACCTTGACCTCGGCAATGTCCTTGACCAGGATCGGCGTGCCGTTGTTCTCGGCCACCACCACACTGGCGATGTCGGCCGAGGTGCGGAAGCTGCCCAGCGAGCGCAGCAGGAACTGCTGGCGCCCGTGCGCGACCGCGCCGCCGCCGGCGTTGGCATTGCCGCGCTGCAGCGCGGTAAAGAGCTCCGACAGCGAGATCCCGGCGTCGCGCATGCGCGCCAGGTTGGGGTTGACCTCGTACTGCTTGATGGTGCCGCCGATCGTCACCAGGTCGGCCACGCCCGGCACCTGGCGCAGGTTCTTCTCGACCACCCAGTCCTGCAGCGTGCGCAGCTCCTGCGGCGTATAGCCCTTGCCGGTCAGGCGGAAGCGGAAGATCTCGCCGATCGCGGTCGACAGCGGCGCCAGGTCCGGGTGCACGCCGTCGGGCAGGTCGACGCTGCGCAGCCGCTCCAGGATCTGCTGGCGCGCGGTCACGTCGGTGGCGCGGTCGTTGAAGGTCACCATCATGAACGACAGGCCGAACTGGGTGTGCGAGAACACCCGCACCGCGTTGGGCGTGCCGGCCAGCGCGGTCTCGATCGGGATGGTGACCTGCCGCTCGACTTCTTCCGCGGCGCGGCCAGGGTACAGCGTGATGACGTTGACCTGGATGTCGGAAACGTCAGGGAAGGCCTCGATGGGCAGGTTCTTGAACGCGGCCAGGCCGCCGCCGACGAAGATGAGCAGGCCCAGCCAGACAAAGAGCTTCTGGTGCAGGGCAAAACTGACGATGCGCGAGATCATGTGGCGGCCGTCCTCACTTCTTGTCGGCCGCACGCGCCGCATTGACCGCTGTGGCATCGCGCAGGATGTCCTGCAGGTAGAGGTTGCCCTCGGTCACCACGGTCTCGCCTTCCTTCACGCCTTCCAGCAGTTCGGTGGTGCCGGGCATGGTCACGCCCACGCGCACCTGGCGGCGCTCGAAGGTGTTGGGGGCGGTGCGCACGAAGACATAGTTGCGGTTGTCGGCCAGGAACACCGCCTTGGAAGGCACGGCGATGCCTTCGAACGAGGCCGCGGGCATGCGCGCCGTGACGAACATCTCGGCCTTCAGGCGGCGCCCGGGATTGGGCACACTCAGCCGGACCTTGATGCTGCGCGCGGTCGGGTCGACATAGTCGGCGATCTTGACCACGGTGCCGGTGAAGGTTTCGCCGGGGTAGGCGGCAGTGACCACCTGCACGGTGACGCCGTCGCGGAACAGGCTGAGGTCGGATTCCCCGGCATCGACCTGCGCCCACAGCGTGGTCGGGTCGGTGATCAGGAACAGCGGCGCGGCGGGCGGCTGGTCGGGGCGCAGCTCCATGCCCTGGTTGATGTTGCGCTCGACCACCAGGCCGTCGATCGGGCTGCGCAGCGCGAAGCGCTGGTTCACGCCGTCGCTGCCTGCCGCAGCGCCGTACTGGCGCAGCGCCGCCTGCGTGCGCTGCAGGTCGGCCGCGGCGCGCGCGGCGTCGGCCTGCGACTGCTCCAGTTCCTTCTGCGCGATGATGCCGGCGCCGTACAGCTCGCGCTGGCGCGCCAGCGCCTTGGCCGCGACCGCGCTGTCGGCGGCGGCCTTGCGCGCGTCGGCCTGGGCCACGCCGAAGTCCGGCGAGGTCAGGCTGGCCAGCGGCTGGCCGGCCCTGACGGTGGCGCCCGGCTGCACCAGGATCTCGGTCACGCGGCCGGCAAAGGGCGTGGACACGCGCACGGTCTTGTCCTCGTTCCACACCAGCCGGCCCGGCAGGTTCAGCATGCGCTCGCCGCCGGACCGGGCGGGTTCGCCGGCAATGCCGGGCAGCGATTTCACGCTGGCCGGAAACTGGATGGTGTTGCCGCTGACCTTGGGATCGTCATCGGGCCTGGGCGGCTCGGACTTGCCGCAGGCGGCGAGCACCAGCGCGCACAGCGCCACGGCGCAGACGGCAGACAGCCGTGCGGAATCGGAATCGGCGGGAAAAAGTGAACGACGGGTGCAGGACGTGCGGCGGAACATGCGTGACAAGTGAGACATGAAGAATGCGCGGGAACTGCGGGTTCAGGGACGTGCCTGTCAGGGAACCTGCGAGGCCACGGGCGCGCCCGTGGTGGCAGAGGTCTTGGAGGTCTTGGAGGTCTGTAAAGCGGCGCGGTAGGCCGACAGCGCCTTGGCGTAGGCGCCCTGCGCTTCGACGGCGTCGAGCCGGGTCTGGCGCAGCGCGCGGCGCGCATCGAGCAGGTCGAGCACGCCGGTGGCGCCCTTGCTGTAGGCGAACTCGGCGCTGCCGGCGACGCTTTCCGCGGCGGGCAGCACCTCGTCGCGCATCTGGCGCAGCGACTGGCGCGCGGTGTCGAGCTGGCTGCGCAGCCGGTCGATTTCGTTGCCGGCCTCCAGCATCACGCGGTTGCGGTCGTCCAGCGCGGCGTAGTAGTCGACTTCAGCGCGGCGCGCCTCGCCGCCGTTGCGGTGGCGCACGAACAGCGGGATCGACAGGAACACGCCGAAGCTGTTGCCGCTGCCATAGGAGTTGGTGGGCGAGACCGGGTAATGCTCGGCCTGCGCCCCGATGGTCACGTCAGGCACGCGCCCCGCGCGGGCCAGGTCGCGCGAGGCGGCGGCCGCGGCCAGCCGCGCCTCCGCGGCGGTCACGTCGGGGCGGTGCTCGAGCAGGTAGGGATCGGGTTGCGGTGCCGGCGTATCCAGCGCAGGCCAGTCGGCGACCAGCCGGTTGTCGGACAGCGTGCCGGGCACCCCCATCGCCTGCGCCAGCGCGGCCTTGTCGCTGTAATGGTCGGTCATGGCCTGGCGCATGTCGCTCTGCGCGCGCAGTACGTCGAGCTGCAGCTTGTTCACGTCGGCACGCGCCACGTCGCCCGCCTTCAGCCGCGTTTCGCTGGCCTGGCGGGTGCGTTCGTACAAGGCCAGCGTTTCCCTGAGCACCGCCACCCGTTCCTGGCTGACCAGCGCCTCGAAGAAGGCCTGCTCGACCAGCGCGGTCTGCTGCGCCACCACGGCCTGCACCGCCTCGCCCGCCGCGGCGCTGGCCTTGCGCGCGGCGTCCACGCGCAGGTTGCCCTTGTTGGCGGTTTCGATCAGCTGGTCGACGCGCAGCGTGGAGTCCACCGTCTTGCTGCGCAGGTTGCCGGCGCCGACGCCGGCATGCGGGTTGATGTTCTCGACCCCCAGGCTCAGCACCGGGTTGGGCCGCTGCGAGGCGATCTGCACATCGGCCTGGCTGGCTTCCACGCCGCGGCGCGCGGCCATGATGGTGCGGTTGCAGCGCAGCGCGTCCAGGCGCGCCTGGGCCAGCGTCAGCGCGGCGCCGGCGGGCGGTGGCGTGCAGGGCGCGGCGGCATCGGCAGTATCGGCTGAAGGCTGCGGTTCGGCGGCAATGCTGGCCGCGGGTCTGGCGAGAACACCCAGCAGGAGCAGGGTCCCCGCGGCGGCACGGGTAAATACAACGGGCACGGTCAGTCTGGCTCGGTTCGAAAGCGGTTGGCGGTTGGCGGTTGGCGGTCTGCGGTAAACGACCGTGTCCGCCAGGCGGTGCACCGACGGATGAATTTTCATTCGTCGAGGCAGCTGCCTCCGCGGTCGCCCGGCTGGGCCGTCTTGCCGCGCCCGCGCCTGCTGTCCCGATGCTTCAAACACCACCCGGACACGATCTCCCGACGGCATTCAAACCGAATCGCTTTACAAACGGCTTTCATATTGCTGACAAAAGCCTTTAACTGCGTGAAAACACTAGCGATGCACTAAGTTCCGTTCAGTTAGCCACCGTCGTTCCCGCGCAGGCGGGAACGACGATAGTGTTGATACTCCATGAAAAACGGCAAACGGCCCGGAAATCGCCGACGCAGAGATCGGCAACTTCCGGGCCGTGATTCAGCCCTGGCGCTTGGGTGGCAGCGCTTATGCCTTGACGCGGTCGTCCAGCCCGAGGCTGCGCCCGATGATCTCTTTCATGATCTCGCTGCTGCCGGCGTAGATGCGCGAGATCCGCGCATCGGTGTACATCCGGCAGATGCGGTACTCCTCCATATAGCCGGCGCCGCCGTGCAGCTGCACGCCCTCGTCCACCACGCGCCCCTGCAACTCGGAGGTCAGCAGCTTGGCCGACGCCGCCGTCTCCACCGTCAGCGTGCCGGCGTTGTGCTGCAGCACGCACTGGTCGACAAAGGTCTGGATCGCGTCGAGCTGGGCGCGCAGCTCGGCCAGCTTGAAACGCGAGTTCTGGAAGGTGCCGATCGGCCGGCCGAAGGCCTTGCGCTCCTTGACGTAATCCAGCGTCAGGTCGAATGCCACCTGCGCCGACGCCATGTAGCCGCAGGCGCCGATCAGGCGTTCCTCGGCCAGGTGCCGGGTCAGGTAGCGGAAGGCCTGGCCGGGCTCGCCCAGCACGTTGGCCTTGGGCACCTTGACGTTGTCGAAGAACAGCTCCGAGGTGTCCTGCGAATGCAGGCCCATCTTGCGCAGCTTGCGGCCGCGCTCGAAGCCCGGCATGCCGCGCTCGACGATAAACAGCGTCAGGCCGTGGCTGCGCTCGGGGTCGGTGCGCGCCACCACCACCACGTAGTCGGCCAGCTGTCCGTTGGAGATATAGGTCTTGGCGCCGTTCAGCACCCAGTGATCGCCGCGGTCCTCGGCGCGGGTGCGGATGCCGGCCAGGTCGGAACCGGTCTGCGGCTCGGTCATGGCGATGGCGAAGATGGCCTCGCCGCGCGCCGCGGCCGGCAGCAGGCGCAGGCGCTGCGCTTCGTTGCCGATGCGGCCGACATACGGCGCCACCAGGCGCGAATGGAGCGTGCCGAAGAAGCCGGAGTCGCCATGGCGCGCGTTTTCCTCGATCAGGATCTGCTCATAGCGGAAGTCATCGACGCCGGCGCCACCGTATTTTTCGTCGGCCCACATCAGCAGGTAGCCCTGCTCGCCGGCCTTGCGGAACACCTCGCGGTCGACACAGCCCTGCTCGCGCCAGCGCTCGCCGTGCGGCCCGACCTCGCGCTGGTAGAAGCGGCGGGCGGATTCGCGGAAGGCGTCGTGTTCGGCTTCGAAGATCAGGCGTTGCATGGCTGGAGTCCCTTTTGGTGTGGTTCGGATCGGTCGAGTGTCTGCCGTGCCGCCCGGCTCAGGTTCGTCGGAAAAGATGATTTTTCTACAGGCCGCGCGCACGCGTTGCTGCCGGCGGTTTGGCACCACGGGCGTTTCAGTGCAAATTTATTGATATGAAGCGACGATAACTTTCATTTACCCGCGGGCATGCTTTGTGCCGATACTGGAAGCACACCTATTCGATGGAGCGGGAAACCATGGAAGCCGTCCTCTGGATTGCGCTGGCGCTGGCGCTGGTCGCGCTGGGAGGCAGCGTCACCTGGCTGATCGGCACGCGGGTACCGGAACCGGTATTCGAGCGCGTGCAGCGGCATGGCCGTTTCGCGGGCCTTGAACCCAGGCCGCCGCGCCGGCCGCGCGGCGGCAAGCGCGTGCGGCAATACCGGCTGGTGCCTGCAGGCACGCCCGGCTGGGCGGGGCTGGCGGCGCAGCCCGTGCCAGTGCGCGCCTGATGCCGGTGGCTCCGGCTACAGCGGCACGTCCCAGCGCTGCGACCAGTCAGATTCTTCGCGCACGATATCGCGCAGGATGCGCACGGCCTCCTGCGTCGTGCCGGCTGGCGTCCTGGCGCAAACCAGGAACACCGGATACGAGAATTCCGATGCGCGCTCGACGCGCTCCAGCACGCCGCTGTCCAGGTAACTCTGCACGACGCGCGTACGGAAGTAGCCGCTGCCGCCGAACTGCAGGATGTACTGCAACGCCAGCGGCCCCAGGTTGAAGTACAGCGATGCGCGCGCATGCTGGGGCAGCACGCTGTCATGCTGGCGCCGGAACTCCGGCCCCCAGTCGACGTAGACATAGGGGCCGTCGCGCTGGGTCGAGCGGATCAGGATCAGCTTCTCTTCCATCAGCGTCTCGACGTGCACGCCGGGCGCATATTCCGGCTGGTACACCAGCGCCGCATCGAGCGTGCCCGACTGCAGCTTGTACTGCAGCGCCTCGCCCTCCCCCACTTCGGCGCGCACCGCCAGCGCCGGCATCTGCTGGCGCAGGCGCGTGGCCCACAGCAGCACCAGCGGATTGCCCAGGCTGATCTCGGCGCCGAAGCGGAACAGGCTTTCCAGCCCCGCCGGCAGCGGCAGCTCGCGGCACGCCGCCTCCCAGGTCTGCACCAGCTGGCTGGCATAGCCGAGGAAGCGCTGGCCGTCGGCAGTCAGGCGCGCGCCGGCCTTGTTGCGCTCGAACAGGCGGCAGTTCAGCTGTGACTCCAGGCTCTTGATGCGGGCGGTTACCGCGGTTTGCGTGACGTGCAGCTTGTCGGCTGCCGCCAGCAGGCTGCCGGTACGCACGACTTGCAGGAAGGTGCGGGCGAGTTCGATGTCCATGGTCGGAGCTGCGTTGGGCCGGTGTGACGCATTGTAGGCAGATCCCAATCGAGAAACGGAAATCGTCTACTTCATCGCGGACAAATCGCACTGCCGAGCATGGTAACTTCACTCGTGGACTGATGCGTTAGGACCCGAACATGAACATGACCCGAATCATTCACGACCACACTGGCCAAACCATAGCCATTCCTGCTGAACTCGCGTACGCCAACGAGGATCTGACGCTGCAAATCGAGCGTATCGGCGATGAGTTGCGCATTTGGCCCTCGTCTTCGCACTTAGCCGGCCTGCTTGCAGTGTTTACCAGCTTTCCGCCGGACTTCCTGATCGAGGGACGCGGTGACCAGACGGAGTCCAAGCGAACCTTTTAGGCGGACGATTCCCGCGCGGCCCCCGCTCAACGGACCGGCGGCTTTGCCAAGGCCGTTCGCACCGCCGCGCCGGCATCTCCGCCAGCCGGCCCACGCATCTCGCGCGGCTGCCGCAGTGGCGCGATGCCTTCCGGTTCCTGCCATGCCACGCCGTTGTCATAGCCAGTGGACACGGCCTCCAGGTAGCCGGGGGCGAATTTCTGTTCGGGGGTGACAGCCGCGGCCGCCGGGGCGGCGGGCTGCGGGGCCTCGGCCTGTGCGCAGGCGACGCTGTTCAGGCACAGCCCCAGTACGCGCAGCAGCACGACGGCGCGGCGCGTGCGGTGCAGCATTTTCTTTTGCGGGCGCGATGCGGCCTGCCCGCGTTGGCAGGGGGATTGGGGGTTCATCGGTGTTCTCCGGGAAGCCATTGCTGGCGGGTAGGGCAACGAGCATCGGCGCCGCGCTCGCTGCCTAATTCCGCAATGACCGTGCCACCACCACTACGCCGCCTGCAGCGCGGTGTGGGGCACTTTCCCGGGCCTTTCCAACGATCACTCGTTGGCGCCAGACCGACGAGCAGCGAAAAGCTGTCGGTATCCGTCCAACACCAGCCGCGACTCGGGGCAGGGGCAGGTATACGAGCCGTCGCCAAGTTCAGGGCTTCACCGCAGCGGCCAGCACCGCCGGCATCGGCACCTCGAAGCCGCTGCCGCGCATATAGCCGGCGACCGTACCGCGCAGCACGGCCCGGATCTCGTCGCGCGCCCGCGGGGTCTGCGCGCGCAGCGTGGCGGCCGCGCGCACGGTGCCCTGCGCCAGCGCATCGAACAGCTGGTCCGGCGTGGAAAAGCGCCACACCTGGTGCACGTGCCGGCACGACGCGGCGATGAAGCCGGCCTGCTGCAAGGCGCTGCGGCACTGGTTGGGATCGCTGAAGAGAAAGAAATTGGGCCCCGCCGGCAGGTCGACCTCCATCGAGCCATAGGCGCGGATGGCGGCATAGACCGCGCCGAAGCCCACCGCGCGCTCGGGGGCATCCCACACCGTGAACGCGATGCGGCCGCCGGGGCGCAGCACGCGGAATGCTTCGCGCAGCGCGGCATCGGGATCGGACAGGTGGCACATGCCGAAGCCGTTGACCACCGCATCGAAGCTGGCGTCGCCGAAGGGCAGCGCCTGCGCGTCGGCCTGCTGGTAGTGGATGTCGGGATAGAGCTTGCGCGCCAGCTGCAACTGCGCCAGCGAGAAATCGATGCCGATGGCCTCGGCGCCGCGCCGCACCGCCGCCGCGGCGATATGGCCCGAGCCGCTGGCGACATCAAGCACGCGCAGCCCGCTGCCGGCGCGCGCCTCGTCCAGCAGCGCCTCGATCGATTGCCGGGTCACGTGCGACAGGTGCTCCTGGTAGCGGCTGACGACCTCGGGGTCCTCCCAGCCAGCGAGCTCAAAGGCGCGAAACGAACCTCCGGTGTGATCCATGCCCCCTCCCCGGCGTCGGTGTCCAGGCTGCGGTTTGCGCGGGGGCGAAGCAGGCACGATTGATGCGCCGCGCCCCCATCCAAGCGAAGTATAGTCAGCGCGGCGCCGGCGCAATGGCCAGGCAATGGTCAGGCAATGGCCTGGCAATGGGCCGCGCGGGATCGCGGCAAACTGCGGCTCGGATCAGTCTGGCGGCGCCGCCGCGCCGGCGCTGGCCGGCATGGGCACAGCCTTTATTTCGCCCCGCTCACGCGCCAGATGACATTGCCGACGTCGTCCGCCACCAGCAGCCCGCCGCGCTTGTCGATCGCCACGCCCACGGGCCGGCCGCGCGCATTGCCTTCGCCGTCGACAAAGCCGGTCAGCACGTCGAAGGGCGCGCCGTTCGGGCGGCCGTTGCTGAACGGCACGAAGATGACCTTGTACCCTGCCAGCGGCCGCCGGTTCCAGGATCCATGCTGGCCCACGAACATGCCCTCGCTGAAGCGCGCCGGCAGGCTGTTGCCGGTGGCAGCCGCGAGCCCCAGCGCCGCGGTATGCGCGCCGACCGCGTAGTCGGGCACGATGGCCCTGGCCACCAGGTCCGGCGCCGGCGGCTTGACGCGCTCGTCGACATGCTGGCCGAAGTAGCTGTACGGCCAGCCATAGAAACCGCCGTCGCGCACCGAGGTGATGTAGTCCGGCACCAGGTCGCTGCCGATCTCGTCGCGCTCGTTGACCGCGGTCCACAGCGCGCCGGTGACCGGCTCCCACGCCATGCCGTTGGGATTGCGCAGGCCGCTGGCAAAAATGCGGTGCGAGCCGTTCCTGGGATCGACCTCCCAGATGGCGGCGCGGCCCGCTTCCTTGTCCATGCCGTGCTCGGCCACGTTGCTGTTCGAGCCCACCGTCACGTAGAGCTTGCTGCCGTCGCGGCTGGCGATGATGTTCTTGGTCCAGTGGTGATTGAGCGGCCCGCCGGGCAGGTCGACCACCTTCTGCGGCGCCGCGGCGATCTGCGTCTGGCCGGGCTGGTACGGGAAGCGCAGCACCGCGTCGGTGGCAGCCACGTAGAACTCGTTGCCGACCAGCACCATGCCGAACGGCGAGTTGATGTCCTTCAGGAATACCGAGCGCTGGTCGGCGACGCCATCGCCGTTGCTGTCGCGCAGCAGCGTGATGCGGTTGGCGCTGGGCGTGCCGGCGCCGGCGCGCTTCATCATCGTCTTCATGATCCAGCCCTTGATGCCCTTGCCGTCGTCGGGCTTGGGCGGGGCATTGCTCTCGGCCACCAGCACGTCGCCGTTGGGCAGCACGTAGACCCAGCGCGGATGATCGAGCTTGTCGGCGAAGGCGGTCACCGCCATGCCCTCGGCCGGCACCGGGCGCTGGCCTTCGGCCCAGCCGACCGCGGGCGCGATCTTGACGGTGGGGATGGCAGTCTGGTGCGGCGGCGGCAGCTGCGGCGTGGGTCCGAAGCCGGCCTCGGAGGGCAGCTTGGCCGATTCGCCGCACGCGGCCAGCGCCGCGGCGGCACCCGCCAGCAGCGCTGCGCCGCACCGGCGGGAAGAAGACGGGAAGGGCTTGGGCAGCGGCATGGTCCGGACTCCTCGGGCAAGGCAGGATGCGCCTGCTCCTGGACTATAGGATGCGTGCCGGCGGCCCCTCTGTAGGCATCCGGGAAGGCCCGGTGTAGGACAATGCCCACGCCGGCCCACCGCATGCCGGCGCTCAGCCCCGATGCGGCGTATCCAGCCCCTTCACCACTGCCGGACGCTGCACGAACGCGTCCAGCACGCGCCGCACGTTGGCGAAGTCCTTGAAGCCGACCAGGTCGCCTGCCTCATAGAAGCCGACCAGGTTGCGCACCCACGGGAAGGTGGCGATGTCTGCAATGGTGTACTCGTCGCCCATGATCCACGCGCGGCCGGCCAGGCGCTGCTCGAGCACGTTGAGCAGGCGCCGGCTTTCCGCCACGTAGCGGTCGCGCGGGCGCTTGTCTTCATAGGCCTTGCCGGCGAACTTGTGGAAGAAGCCGACCTGCCCGAACATCGGGCCGATGCCGCCCATCTGGAACATCAGCCACTGGATGGTCTCGTAGCGCCGCGCCGGATCGGCCGGAATCAGCTTGCCCGACTTGTCGGCCAGGTACAGCAGGATCGCGCCCGATTCGAACAGCGGCAGCGGCTTGCCGCCCGGACCGTTGGGATCCAGGATCGCGGGGATCTTGTTGTTCGGGTTGAGCGACAGGAATTCCGGTGAAAGCTGGTCGTCGGTGTCGAAGCGCACCAGGTGCGGCTCATACGGCAAGCCGGTCTCTTCCAGCATGATCGATGCCTTGACGCCGTTGGGCGTCGGCAGCGAATAGAGCTGGATGCGGTCGGGATGCTGCGCCGGCCATTTGCGGGTGATGGGAAAGGCGGAGAGATCGGACACATGGCCTCCAGTTGCGCGATGGCCGCGGGGGCGGGCACACCGGGTTGTGGGGAAATCGGGGAATCCAGGAAACGCCGGAAGTCCCGAGAAATCCCGATGATAGCCCGCCGGCCAGGACGTTGCTGACGGCGCACTTCCGCGTTCGTCATGCCTGGCGGTCTGGGTCCTGGCGGTCATCCACCGGCAGCCCCGCGCCAAGGCCCAGGCCCACGCCCATGCCGCCGCTCACGCCCATGCCGCCGCCCGCGCCCATGCCCTTGTTGCCGCCTCCCTGCCTGCCGCCGCCGGCCCCGGCCGCACCGGCCTCGCCCCTGCCATGCGCGGTGCCGGGCCTGGCCGGCCCCTGGCGTGGGATGGACACGTCCGCCGGCACCGGGTCCAGTGCCAGCACCTCGCGGATGAAGTTGCGCAACGACACCACCAGTTCGGCGGTATGCACCGGACGGCCCTCCACCAGCTCGCGCGCCGCCGCGGCCGCCAGCCGCACCTGCTCCTCCGTGCCCAGCAGGATGATGTCGGACAGGGCCGCCTCGACGGCATCGCGGATGCGGCGGGCGCGGTCGGTGGCGGGCAGCGCTTGCCGTGCGCCCGATGCCGGGGATGGCGCGGCTGGAGAAGATGGCGCGACCGCGGCATCGGCGGCATCGGCCGTATCCGCGGCATCGGCCTGGCGCCGCAGGTCGCGCAGGTGCGTCGGATCGACGGCGAGGTTGCCGGTAAAGGAACCGCCCAGCGTCTTGTACGCGGCGATCAGCGTGCGCAAGCGCTCGTTGATCTGCCGGTTCTCGCGTTCGCGGCGCTGCTGCACGGTCTGCATGACCAGCAGCCGGATGCCCACGCCGATCAGCGTGATGACGGCCAGGCCCACCACCGTGGTGAGCAAGCCCTGCCAGGAACTGAAATCCAGGTTTCGCACGTGCAGTCTCCAGGGGTGACGGAACTCTGTTGTCAGCAAGCAAAAAAGGGCCCCGCAAACGCGGGGCCCCGAGGTCATGCCTGACTGCCGTGCTGGCGCTTACACCGTCACGCCGTCGGCCACTTCCTTGAAGTCCTCGATCTGGTCGAAGTTCATGTACTTGTAGATCTTGTCGCCATTCTGGTTGATGACGCCAATATCGGCCATGTACTCTTCCTTGGTCGGGATACGGCCCAGGCGCGAGCAGATTGCCGCCAGTTCGGCGGAACCCAGGTACACGTTGGTGTTCTTGCCCAGGCGGTTCGGGAAGTTGCGGGTCGAGGTCGACATCACGGTCGCGCCTTCGCGCACCTGCGCCTGGTTGCCCATGCACAGCGAGCAGCCCGGCATTTCGGTGCGGGCACCGGCGGTGCCGAACACGCCGTAATGGCCTTCCTCGGTCAGCTGCTTCTGGTCCATCTTGGTCGGCGGGGCCACCCACAGCTTGACCGGGATGTCGCGCTTGCCTTCGAGCAGCTTGGAGGCTGCGCGGAAGTGGCCGATGTTGGTCATGCACGAACCGATGAAGACTTCGTCGATCTTGGCGCCGGCCACGTCCGACAGGGTCTTCACGTCGTCCGGGTCGTTCGGGCAGGCCACGATCGGCTCGTGCACGTCGGCCAGGTCGATCTCGATCACGGCGGCGTACTCGGCGTCGGCGTCCGGCTCCAGCAGCTTCGGATCGGCCAGCCACGCTTCCATGGCCTTGATGCGGCGCTGCAGGCTGCGCGGGTCCTGGTAGCCCTGGGCGATCATCCACTTCAGCAGCGTGATGTTGCTGTTGATGTATTCAATGATCGGGTCCTTGTTCAGGCGCACCGTGCAACCGGCGGCCGAACGTTCTGCCGAGGCGTCCGACAATTCAAACGCTTGCTCGACCTTCAGGTCGGGCAGGCCTTCGATTTCCAGGATGCGGCCCGAGAAGATGTTCTGCTTGCCTTGCTTGGCCACGGTCAGCAGGCCTTGCTTGATCGCGTACAGCGGAATGGCGTTGACCAGGTCGCGCAGGGTCACGCCCGGCTGCATCTGGCCCTTGAAGCGGACCAGCACCGATTCCGGCATATCCAGCGGCATCACGCCGGTGGCGGCGGCAAAGGCCACCAGGCCCGAGCCTGCGGGGAAGCTGATGCCGATCGGGAAGCGGGTGTGCGAGTCGCCGCCGGTGCCGACGGTATCCGGCAGCAGCATGCGGTTCAGCCACGAGTGGATCACGCCGTCGCCCGGGCGCAGCGAGATGCCGCCGCGGGTGCTGATGAACTCGGGCAGCGTGTGGTGGGTCTTGACGTCGACCGGCTTCGGATAGGCGGCGGTGTGGCAGAACGACTGCATCACCAGGTCGGCCGAGAAGCCCAGGCAGGCCAGGTCCTTCAGCTCGTCGCGGGTCATCGGGCCGGTGGTGTCCTGCGAGCCCACCGAGGTCATCTTCGGTTCGCAGTAGGTGCCCGGGCGGATGCCCTTGCCTTCGGCCAGGCCGCAGGCGCGGCCGACCATCTTCTGCGCCAGCGTGAAGCCGCGGCCGGTATCGGCCGGGTTCTGCGGCAGGCGGAACAGCGTCGACGGGGCCAGGCCCAGCGCCTCGCGGGCCTTGGCGGTCAGGCCACGGCCGACGATCAGCGGAATGCGGCCGCCGGCGCGCACTTCGTCAAACAGCACGTCCGACTTGACCTTGAACTCGGCGATCACGGCGCCGTTCTTCAGGGCCTTGCCTTCGTACGGGCGCAGCTCGACCACGTCGCCCATTTCCATCTGGGACACGTCCAGCTCGATCGGCAGCGCGCCGGCGTCTTCCATGGTGTTGTAGAAGATCGGGGCGATCTTGTTGCCCAGGCACACGCCGCCGAAGCGCTTGTTCGGGATGAAGGGGATGTCTTCGCCCGTGAACCACAGCACCGAGTTGGTGGCGGACTTGCGCGAGGAGCCGGTACCGACCACGTCGCCCACGTAGGCAACCAGGTGGCCCTTTTCCTTCAGCGATTCGATGAACTTGACCGGGCCGCGCTTGCCGTCTTCTTCCGGCTGGAACGCCGCGCCGTCGCGCTTGTTCTTCAGCATCGCCAGCGCGTGCATCGGGATGTCCGGGCGGGTGGTGGCGTCCGGGGCCGGCGACAGGTCGTCGGTGTTGGTTTCGCCCGGCACCTTGAACACGGTGATGGTCAGGCTTTGCGGGACTTCCGGGCGGCTGGTGAACCACTCGGCGTCGGCCCAGCTTTGCAGCACGGCCTTGGCATTGGCGTTGCCCTTGTCCGCCTTTTCCTTCACGTCATGGAAGGCGTCGAACATCAGCAGGGTCTTCTTCAGCGCGTCGGCGGCGACGGTGCCGACTTCGGCATCGTCCAGCAGCTCGATCAGCGGCGAGATGTTGTAGCCGCCCAGCATGGTGCCCAGCAGCTCGGTGGCCTTGGCGCGGGAAATCAGCGCGCACTGTTCCTTGCCCAGCGCGACGGCGGCCAGGTACGAGGCCTTGACCTTGGCGGCGTCATCCACACCGGCGGGGACGCGGTTGGTGATCAGCTCGACCAGGTTCTGCTCTTCGCCGGCGGGCGGGTTCTTCAGCAGTTCGATCAGCTCGGCCGTCTGCTTGGCGGTCAGGGGCAGAGGAGGGATACCAAGCGCGGCGCGCTCGGCCACATGTGCGCGATAGTTTTCAAGCATGGGAACCTGCTGAGTAATTAGGTTTTGAAAAACTTCCTTTGACGTCGCGATTGTAGTCGCTTGGGGGGCGTCGGTCAAATGTCTTATATCTTATATAAGAGTTGATTGTTGAAAATCCTTAGAAATCAATGGGGTTTTGGATAGAAGACTTTGTAGGGTTACATGGGGACTACCTGAGTAGAGCAGTAGGGATTGTTGTATCGGAGGATGTGGCCTTGGCTTGGTATCTGGCAGATATTTGATATGCCTTGGTTTCGCCCCTAAAGGGGCGAGTCACTTTTGCCCGAGCGGCAAAAGTAACCAAAAGCGCGTTGACGCGCCCTGCGGGCGGCCACTCTTATCGTAGTGGGCAGGGCTTTCGTACGGGGCTGGGCTTCGTTGCAGGGCGGGACTGCCTGACGCCCTGGTGCGCCACGATGGCCGATTGTGTGCTCCCTCTCCCGCGCGCGGGAGAGGGGAGCAAACAGGCGGAAGATAAAGGATTCAGCCCCCGCGATAGCGCCAAGCGAGCGCAGCGACGCGTTCCGTGCCAGAGCTCCTGACCTGAGATGCTGCCGGCGCGCAGCGCAGCCGCAGGCGTCCTTGCGTTGACGCCAGCAGCAGGGGCCACGCCCAGCTCTGGGCGCGTTCAACAATCGCGTCAATCCCAAGCCACCGTGGCGCACCACGGCGTCAGGCAGTCCCGCCCTGCAACGAAGCCAAGCCCCGTACAAAAACCCAGGCACACTACGTTAAGAGTGGCCGCCCGCAGGGCAGTAAACGCGCTTTCTGGTGACTCTTTGTCGCTCGGACAAAGAGTTACCCGCCCTTTAGGGCGGAACCGGGCGCATCAACCACCACCAGATACCAGCCGCAGACATACCCCAGCCAAAAACCCCCAAACCTCAAGTTCCCACCCCACCACACGTTAACCCCCCTGCAGGCGCGCACCACAAAGCGCCCGCTGGCGTAGCCATGCCTGCTCCCTTTCCGCTCAAACGGCCAAGCTGAAAGGGTTTCCCCCTTTTTTTCGGCCCTTTGCTGGCCTGCGATTCCGGAAGAATGGCAGGCATTCCGACACAGGCTTCTCATGGCGAACACGGCTTCCCCTTCCCGGACTGGCAGCAACACAGGCAAGCGCGGCCGGCTGCTGCTGATCGGCGGCGGCGTGCTTGTCCTGGCACTGGGCGCCGGAGGCTTTGTGCTGGGCAGCGTGCTGAGCAACGGCCAGCCGGCGGCGCCCGCCGCGCCCGCCGCCCCGGTCATTCCGCCGCCGATCTTCGTGCCGCTGGATGCGTTCACCGTCAACCTGAGAAGCGAGGACGGCGACCGCTTCCTGCATACCGGCCTGTCGCTGAAGGTGGCGGATGCGGAGACGCAGGCGCGCCTGGCGCAGTACCTGCCCGAGGCCCGCAGCCGCATCCTGCTGTTGTTGTCGGCACGCCAGCCCGCGGACCTGGCCACGGTCGAAGGCAAGCGCAAGCTGGCCGACGACATCCGCACCACCATCGCCCAGCCCTTCGCCACCGGCCTGCCCGGCCAGCGCGTGCTGGATGTGTTGTTCACCTCTTTCGTGGTGCAGTAAGCGCCCGCTTGCGCCCTGCCCGCCCGCCAACCGATATGAAACTGTCCGCCGCCACCCAGCAACGCCCCGCCCCCGCATGCCGCGGGGCACGGTGATGCGCACCTGGCCGCGCCGCAACCGTTTCATCCACAACGCCGCATAGAGCCGCAAAAGGGGCAGGACACCAGATGGCCTACGACAAGTTCCTCTCGCAAGACGAGGTCGACGAGCTGCTCAAGGGCGTATCCGGCGAGGCCGATACGCCCAAGGCCAGCGAGCCGGCGCTGGACGACAGCGGGGTGCGCCCGTACAACCTGGCGACGCAGGAACGCATCATCCGCGGCCGCCTGCACACGCTGGAGATCATCAACGAGCGCTTTGCCCGTTCGCTGCGCTCGGCACTGTTCAATTTCATCCGCCGGGGCGCGGATATTTCGGTCGGCAGCGTCAGGATCGAGAAGTTCGGCGATTTCGCCCGCAACCTGCCGATGCCGACCAACCTGAACCTGGTCCACCTGAAGCCGCTGCGCGGCACGGCGCTGTTCGTCTACGACCCGAACCTGGTGTTCCTGGTGGTGGACAACCTGTTCGGCGGCGACGGCCGCTTCCACACCCGCGTGGAAGGGCGCGACTTCACCCAGACCGAGCAGCGCATCATCCAGCGCATGCTGGAGCTGACGCTGGCCAGCTACGGCAGCGCCTGGCGCACCGTGCACCCGATCGAGACCGAGTACATCCGCTCGGAGATGCACACCAAGTTTGCCAACGTCGCCACGCAGAACGAAGCCGTGGTGACCACCGCCTTCCATATCGAACTGGGCGCCGTCGGCGGGCAGCTCCACGTGTGCCTGCCGTACGCGATGATCGAGCCGCTCAAGGACCTGCTGATGAATCCGCTGCAGGACGAGAAGGAAGTCGACAAGGGCTGGGTCAACCAGCTGTCAAGGCAGCTGCGCGCGGCCGAAGTGGAACTGGTCGCCGAGTTCGCGCACCTGCAGAGCACGGTGGCCGAGGTGCTGGCGCTGCGCGCCGGCGACGTGCTGCCGATCGAGCTGCCGGAGAAGATCTTCGGCAAGGTGGACGGCGTGCCCGTGATGCAGTGCGGCTTCGGCACCATGAATGGCCAGTACGCGCTGCGGGTAGAACGAATGATCAATCACCAGGACGGCCAATCCCACCTGGACACCGAGGACACCGATTATGAGTGACGGCTTCGAGGACAAACCGGTCGATCCGATGGACGACTGGGCCAGCGCGCTGGCGGAGCAGACCAGCGCCACAGCTGCCGAGATCCCGGCCGCGGCGCCCGCGGCCACGCCAGCCGCCGCCACCGTCTTCCAGCCGCTGGCCAAGGAAGCGACCAGCGGCTTCCACAACGATATCGAGATGATCCTCGATATCCCGGTGCAGCTGACGGTCGAGCTGGGCCGCACCAAGGTGCCCATCAAGAACCTGCTGCAGCTGGCACAGGGCTCGGTGGTCGAACTGGACGGGCTGGCCGGCGAGCCGATGGACGTGCTGGTCAACGGCTACCTGATCGCGCAGGGCGAGGTGGTGGTGGTGAACGACAAGTTCGGCATCCGCCTGACGGACATCATCACGCCGTCCGAACGCATCCGCAAGCTGAACAAATGACCGTCCGGAAGTACCCCACGCGCGGTGCTGGCCGCCTTTGGGCGGCTGGCGCCAGTCTCGCCGCGCTGATCCCGGCGCTGACCCCGACGCTGGCACTGGCCGCCGACGACAAGCCGGCACCGGCCATCAGCGGCGCGGGCAGCCTGGCGCAGGCAGGGCTGGGGCTGTTCGCCGTGATCGCGCTGATCCTCGGCATGGCCTGGCTGGCCCGGCGCGCCGGGCTGGTGCGCCACGCCACCGGCGGGGTGATGAAGGTCGTAGGCAGCACCATGCTGGGCGCACGCCAGCGGCTGGTGCTGGTGGAAGTCGGCGATACCTGGCTGGTGCTGGGCGTCAGCCCCGGCGAAATCCGCCCGCTGCACAGCATGCCGGCGCACACCGCCGGCAGCAGCTCCGCCAACCCGCTGACCCCGGCACACGCCACCGGCATGCCGCAACCGCCGACCGGCGGCACCTTCGCCGAGAAGCTGCTGCGTTCGCTGCAATCCCAGTTCAAGTCATGAATTCCCTGCGTGCCGCATGGCGGCGCCGCTTCCGGCCCGCGCGCCTCGCCGTGGCCGCGCGCTGCAGCCCGTTGTCGATTGCCCTGCTCCTGACGCTTGCCGCCGCCGTACTGGCATTGGCGCCAGCGCCTGCGTGGGCGCAGCAGCTGCCCGGCGTGGTCAGCAAGCCCGCCCCGGGCGGCGGCCAGATCTGGTCGCTGCCGATCCAGACGCTGGTGCTGCTGACCTCGCTGTCGTTCCTGCCGGCGGCGATGCTGATGATGACCGGCTTCACCCGCATCATCATCGTGCTGGGCCTGCTGCGCAACGCGCTGGGCACGGCCACTTCGCCGCCCAACCAGGTGCTGGTGGGACTGTCGCTGTTCCTGACCTTCTTCGTGATGGCGCCGGTGCTGGACCGCATCTACAACGACGCCTACAAGCCGCTGTCGGAAAACAGGATCAGCCTGGAAACGGCCGCCGCCAGGGCCGCCGAGCCGCTCAAGGCCTTCATGCTGCGCCAGACCCGCGAAAAGGACCTGGCGATGTTCGCGCAGATGGCCAAGGCCCCGGAAATGCAGGGCCCGGAAGAAGTGCCGCTGAGCATCCTGGTGCCCGCCTTCGTCACCAGCGAGCTGAAGACCGCGTTCCAGATCGGCTTCACCATCTTTATCCCGTTCCTGATCATCGACCTGGTGGTTGCCAGCGTGCTGATGGCGATGGGCATGATGATGGTGCCGCCGGCAACCATCTCGCTGCCGTTCAAGCTGATGCTGTTCGTGCTGGTGGACGGCTGGCAGCTGCTGCTGGGGTCGCTGGCGCAGAGCTTCATGAACTGAGGCCAGTTGCCTCGCCCTTCGCATTCCTATCCGCAGGATCCGAGCCATGACCCCGGAAACCGTAATGACCATCGCCACCCAGGCGATGAAGATGACCCTGCTGCTGGCCGCGCCGCTGCTGCTGGTGGCGCTCACCGCCGGCCTGGTGGTGAGCCTGTTCCAGGCCGCGACGCAGATCAACGAGATGACGCTGACCTTCATCCCCAAGCTGATCGCGCTGTTTGTCACCATGGTGCTGGCCGGTCCGTGGATGATCAACACCATGGTCGACTACATGCGCGAGGTGTTCCAGAGCATCCCCGCGCTGGCGCACTGACGCTCTCTCCTTTCCGCTTCCCCCCTTCCGACAGACTGCCGTGGTCGAATTCACTTCAGCCCAGCTCTACGGCTGGCTCGCGGCATTCCTGTGGCCCTTCTTCCGCATCCTGGCGCTGATCGGCACCGCGCCGCTGTTTGGTGAATCGACCATCCCGCGGCGCGCCAAGATCGCGCTGTCGGCGATGATCGCAATGGTGGTCTCGCCCACCATCGCGCAGCTGCCGGCGGCGCCGGTGTACTCCTTCGAGGGCCTGCTGATCATCCTCAACGAGGTCGGCATCGGCCTGGCCACCGGCTTTGTCATGCGGCTGGTCTTTGCTACCGTGCAGCAGGCGGGCGAAATCATCGGCCTGCAGATGGGCCTGTCGTTCGCCTCGTTCTTCGACCGCTCCGCCGGCGGCCAGACCATGGTGCTGTCGCGCTTCCTCAATATCATCGCGGTGCTGCTGTTCCTGGCGCTGGACGGCCACCTGATGATGCTGGGCGCCCTGGTCGACAGCTTCAATGGGCTGCCTGTTGGTGGCAACCCCGGCGGCACGCCGCTGTCGGCGGGCGGCGCCATGGCCGTGGCGCGCGCCGGCGGCATGGTGTTCGCGTCGGGCATGCTGCTGGCGCTGCCGATGATCGCCGCGCTGCTGACGCTGAACCTGGCCATGGGCATCCTGAACCGCGCCTCGCCGCAGTTGTCGATCTTCGCAGTGGGCTTCCCGGTGACGCTGTCGGGCGGCTTCCTGGTGCTGATGCTGGTGATGCCGCAGATGGGCACCTACATGCAGCACATGATCGAGGCCGGGCTCGAGTCGATCGGCACGGTGCTGGGGCAGTTCGGGCGCTAGGCGCGGGCAAATGATGGACACCTGCGCGCCCTGTGCAGGGCACTGCTGCCGACTACTGCGCCTTCAGGTCTACTGCCTTGGCAATGGCTCGGCGGGCGTGGTTCCCGCAGTGAAATCCTGCACATTATCTTAGAGGTCGAATATTTCTTGACACGGGGTGGCAAGGCGCTAATATTACGCCATGTACTTCGATCTCTAAGTTTATTGAGGTACGCAACCACCGCTCAGGAGCCCTCACATGTACGACCTCTTTGCCACCGACAAGCTGATCGACCTCTGGCTGACCGAAGACATCGGCATCTGCGACTTGACCGTCCAGACCATGATCGAACCGGGTGAGACCGGCACCTTCTGCATGAACGCCCGCGAGCCGATGATCATCGCCGGCATCGACGTGGCGGCACGTATCTTCGCCCGCTACGATCCCACGCTGTCTGTCGACGTGCGCGTCGCGGACGGCGACAAGGTCGCCAAAGGGGCGGTGCTGCTGAACGTGAGCGGCAATGCGCGCAGCGTGCTGACGGCCGAGCGCACCGCGCTGAACATCATGCAGCGCCTGTGCGGCATCGCCAACCTCACGGCCACCTATGCCCAGGCCATTGCGCATACCAAAGCGCGCCTGATCGACAGCCGCAAGACCACGCCAGGCCTGCGCGCGCTGGAAAAGCATGCGGTGACCTGCGGCGGTGGCCTGAACCACCGGCTGAGCCTGGACAATGGCGTGATGATCAAGGACAACCACATCTCTGTGTGCGGCAGCATCGCCGCCGCCGTCGAACGCGTGCGCCGCAAGCTGCCGGTGCTGACGAAACTGGAAGTGGAATGCGACCGGCTGGAGCAGGTGCACGAGGCCCTGGCCGCCGGTGTCGACGTGATCATGCTGGACAACATGTCGGTGGCCGACATGAAAGAGGCCGTGCAGATCGTCAATGGCCGGACCAAGGTCGAGGCCTCGGGCGGCATTCGCCTGGAAACGATCCGGGCCGTGGCGGAAACCGGCGTGGACTACATCTCGACGAGCAAGATCACGCAGTCGGCACCGGCCGTGGATATCGGACTGGACGACGCCTGACGCATCGCGCCTGCCTGGGCCCCGGGGCCCAGGCGCCCCGACATCGGTTTCACGCCTTCTACCCAAGGCATTCACCCTCGCCGGCCTGGCCGACGGGGGCCTTTTCATTGGCGCCAGCCGACTGCCGCTACAGGTCCGACAGCAGCCGCCCCACCTCCTGCGTGGACGGCACCCGCCGGCCGTTCTCAGCCGACGCGATCTCGTCGGCGACCAGGCGCTTGGCGATCGTGATCAACACGCGGCGCGTGGTCAGCACATCCTCTTCGCTCACGCCCTCCACGCTGAGTTCATTGACCTCGGTGGCCAGCGGTTCGAGCTTGCGGCGCAACGCGCGCCCGGTCTTGCTCAGGAACACGTGCACCTTCTTCCTGTTGCCGGGAAGGTGCGTGCGTTCCACATAGCCCAGCGCTTCCAGCGCCTTCACCGCCGCAAAGGTGGTCGGCTCGGTCACGCCGGCCCGCTCGCTCAACTCGCGCTGCGACAGGCCGTCATGGCGCCACAGGATACGCAGGATGGTCCAGTGGCCGTATGAAACCGAATGTTCCGCCAGGCGCAGTTGCAGCGCCCGGATATAGGCGCGCGCGGCGTCCTTTACCAGGTGGGCAAGCCGTTCTTCATCGGCTTCATCCGGCGGCGTGATGTTGACCGGAGCATCCGGCTTCCTTGTGGCCATAGTCGTGACGGGAAATGAAAGGTATGCATGCGGCACCATGATGCGGTGCAAGCGACAGTGCACATGATAGCGCCTCGCGCGCTCGCGCATCCGGCACCACGCCCGGACCGCCCGCCCCCTCTATGTAGTATTCACTCCATTAGTGCACCGTGCGCGCTGCCGATGCATGAGGCACCGGCAGCGCGCATGCGGTTACCCGTGTTTTCCCCTACGACCATGCGAATCCCGCGTACACACTGGATTTGCGGGGGATGGCCCATTGCTTGCATTACCTTAGACATCGAACTTATCTTGACACCCACCCGGCCGGTGCTAGCATAGCCATACAACTTCGACATCTAAGGTAATCATGAAGGCAACCGGCACATTCTTTCTCGTTGTGGGGCCCAGTGGCGCTGGCAAGGATTCCCTGATCGACGGTGCGCGCGCCTCGCTCGATGACGACTATGTCTTCGCACGGCGCGTCATCACGCGCCCGGGCGGGTCGGCCGGCGAGGATCACGAGGGCGTTACGGAAGCCGAGTTCGCACGGCGCCAGCGAAGGGGCGAGTTCCTGGTCACCTGGGACGCACACGACCTTCGCTATGGATTGCCCATGTCGCTGATGCGCGAGCTGGAACGCGGGCGCAACGTCGTAGCCAATGGCTCGCGCGGCGTCGTCGCCGACCTCGCCGCCCGCTTGCCGCGCTTCGTGGTCATCCTGGTGACGGCACCGCAGGAGGTGCTGGCACAGCGCATCAGCGCGCGCGGACGTGAATCGGGCGACCAGGTCGCCAGGCGGGTGGCGCGAGCGGGAGTATCGATGCCTCCCGAGGTCGCCTGCATCACGGTGTCAAACGACAGCACGCTGGAAGCGGGCATGGCACGCTTTGTCGAAGCGCTGCAAAGCGGCACCAGTGCATCCGCCACCAGGCAGCCGGCCAGCCGCGCCAACCTCATGGCCAAGCTGCGCGGCGAGCCGCTCGACGAAGCTGCCTATGTTGCCGTGCTGCAAGACGCCATCGCCGGGCGGTACACCGAGGCAGAGCTGACCGACTTCCTCATTGCCGCAACCCGCACGCTGACCGACGCCGAAGTGGTGGCGCTGGCACGCGCACGGACGGCCTTCACACCCCGCATCGACTGGGACGAGCCGCTTGTCGTCGACAAGCACTCAATGGGCGGCGTTCCCGGCAGCCGCATCACGCTGGTGGTGGTGCCGATTGTCGCGGCGTACGGCCTGGCCATGCCCAAGACGTCATCGCGCGCGATCACATCTGCTGCCGGCACTGCCGATGCGATGGAAACCATCGCGCGGGTCGACCTGACGCACGAGGACGTGCGCCGATGCGTGGCGCAGGCGCGCGCATGCATTGCGTGGAACGGACGCCTGAACCATTCCGTGATCGACGACGTGATGAACGCGATCACCCGGCCCCTGCGCCTCGATTCGCGACGCTGGTCGGTGGCATCGATCCTGTCGAAGAAGTTCACCGCCGGCGCGACCCATGTCATCGTCGATCTGCCCTTCGGGCCGCAGGCCAAGCTGGCGACGCGCGCCGACGCCGAGGCGCTCGGCGCACTGTTCGAACACGTCGGCAAGGGACTGGGCCTGCACGTGCGCGCGCTGGTCACGGACGGCAGCCACCCGATCGGCCGTGGCATCGGCCCCGCGCTGGAAGTGCGCGACGTCCGGCTGGTGCTCGACAACGATCCCGCGGCTCCCGCGGACCTGCGTGAAAAAGCCCTGCGCTTTGCCGGCGAGATCATCGCCTTCGATCCCCGCGTGGGCTGCGCCGAACAGGGCATGCGCATTGCGGCTGCGCTGCTGCACGAAGGCAAGGCGAAGGCCGCGTTCGACCGGATCGCCGCAGCGCAGGGCATTCGCTCCCGCCCGGTGGCGCCGGGTACGCATACGCGGATCGTGGCCGCCACCACGCGGGGCCAGGTGACGGCCATCGAGGGCTTGCAGATTTCCGGCGTGGCGCGCGCTGCCGGGGCACCGCGCGCCGCGGGCGCAGGCATCGACCTGCTGTGCACGGTCGGTGCGCAGGTGGCGCCGGGGCAACCCCTCTACCGTATCCACGCCGACTCCGCTGCAGCACTTGAGGCGGCAGCGGCACTGGTCCGCGTTGGTGGCGAGTGCCATCAGGCAGTGCGTATAGATCCCGATTGACCAGCATTTCCCCTTCCTTCAACCTAACCGACGAGGCATATCCATGAGACCCCTATCCGTCGTCAACAGCCTGGCATCGCTCCTGTTTGTCGCAGGGAGCCTGGGCACCCTGCCCGGGCGCGCCGAGGCCAATATCGCCAGTACCTTCCCGCAGAAGCCCATCCGCATGGTGGTGACGTTCCCGGCCGGAGGCGGGACCGATTCCCTTGCGCGCCTGATCGGGGCGGACATCAGCAAATCGCTGGGGCAGCAGGTAGTCGTCGACAACCGGCCGGGCGCCAGCGGCAATATCGGTGCCGAGTTCGTCGCCAAGAGCCCTGCCGACGGCTACACGCTGCTGATCGTCAACAGCAGCTTCGCCATCAACCCGAGCGTCTTCAAGAAGCTGCAGTTCAACCCGAAGTCCGATTTCAGCGCCGTCATCACCTTTGCTTCGGTGCCGTCGGTGATCGCCGTGCCATCGCTCTCGAAGATCCGCACCTTCAACGACTTGCTGGCGACGGGCAAGAGCGCCTCACCCCCCAGCTATGCCTCGTGCGGTAACGGCACGCCCCAGCATCTGGCCGGTGAATTGCTGAAGGTCTCGGCAAGGATCGCTATGCTTCACGTGCCGTACAAGGGTTGTGCACCCGCCATCGCCGACGTGCTCGGCAACCAGGCGGATGTCAGCATCAATACGCTGACCAACACCATGCCCTACCTGAAAAGCAACAGGTTGCGCGCGCTGGCCGTCACGTCGAAGGCACGTTCGCCGTTCCTGCCCGACGTGCCGAGCGTGAGCGAGCTTGGCATCCCCGGCTATGACGTCGACCAATGGTTCGGCATCCTGGCCCCGGCGAACACGCCGCCCGAAATCGTGCAGAAGCTGAACACGGAAATCGCCAGGGCCATCGCCAAGCCCGAGGTCAGGTCTTCGCTGGAGCAGCTCGGCTTTGCCACGACCACGAGCACCCCTGCCGAATTCCAGAAGCTGGTGACCTCCGATATCGATCGCTGGCAGAAATTCGCGACGAAGATCAATCTGCTCGTCGACTGACCATCCCGGGGCACCGGCCAGGTAACAGCAGGCCCCTCCCCCCGACATCCCGACCCCGACATCCCGACCTGGATCGTTCCTGCACGGGCGCATACCGGCCCCCGTGAGCGCGCGTTCGTCCCTGCGTCCTGGCATCGTCCGTCAGGCAATGGCCGCGTGCGCCCGATTCCGGGCGGGGGGACAGGACTTTCGACAGCGACCGGCGCATCCAGTACCAGAACACAAGAAGTACAAGAACATCGACAACATGAGCCAACACCATTCCCTGCTTCGACACATCATCCTGGCCGCCGGCATCCTCGCCGCCGGCGCCGCGCAGGCGCAAGCCTCGGTCACGCTCTATGGCGTGGCCGATGCCGGCATCGAGTTCCTGACGCACGCCGATGCCAACGGCAACAGCCTGACGCGCATGACATCGGGCAACCTGTCCGGCTCGCGCTGGGGCATCCGCGGCAGCGAAGACCTCGGCGGCAGCGTGCAGGCACTGTTCGTGCTCGAGAATGGCTTCGACATCGACGCCGGCACCGCCGCGCAGGGCGGGCGGCTGTTCGGGCGCCAGGCATTCGTCGGGATGTCGTCGCCATATGGCCGCGCGACGCTGGGCCGCCAGAACAATATCCTGTATGACATCCTGATCCGCTACGATGCCATGGCGGTGTCCCCGCGCTATTCGGTCTTCATGATGGATGCGATGACCGCCGGGCGCTACGACAACACGGCCAAGTACGTCGGCAAGTTCGGCGCACTGACGGTCACGGGCCTGTACTCGTTCGCGCGCGGCACTTCGCTGGGCGGCGGCGCGGTGGCGGGCGAGGTGCCGGGCGACATGAAGAGCGACCGCGCGCTGAGCGGCGGCATCGAGTACAGCGCCGGCAACGCCGGCTTCACGGTGATCTACGACGAGCAGCAAGGCACCGCCGGCATCGCGGGGCAGAATTCCTCGCAGAAGGACCGGCGGCTTGCCGTTGCCGCCGCCTACCGGTTCGCGAACGCCAGGGTGTATGCCGGATACCGCTGGCTCAATGGCGACATCGGCGCCACGGCCGCCGTGCCCGCCCGGCGTACCGACCTGTTCTGGATCGGCGCCGGCTACCAGCTCACCCCCGCGCTGTCGCTCAGCGGCGCTGGCTATCTGCTGAACGACCGGCGCCGCAACGGCGACGCGTGGAGCACGGCCGTGCTGCTCGACTACGCATTGTCCAGGCGCACCGACGTCTACGCCCAGGTGGCATACATCCACAATGACGATGGCTCGCGCATCGGCCTGAACGGCGCCTCGGCGTCCATCGGCCCGGCCGGCACCAGCCAGTTCGGCGCCGTGATGGGGATGCGCCACAAGTTCTGAGGAAGCGCTGCCCGCGCCCCGCCAGGCAAACGCGATGCGCGAGCGCCTGGCGCCTGCCCCTCACCCCTTCACGCACACCACCTGCCGCAGCGTATGCACCACCTCGACCAGGTCCGACTGCGCCGCCATCACCGCATCGATGTCCTTGTACGCCATCGGGATCTCATCGATCACCGCGGCGTCCTTGCGGCATTCCACCCCTTCGGTGGCGTGCTTCTGGTCGGCCACGGTGAAGCGGCGCCTGGCTTCGCTGCGGCTCATGGTGCGGCCCGCGCCGTGGCTGCATGAGCAGAACGATTCCGGATTGCCCTTGCCGCGCACGATGAAAGAGCGCGCGCCCATCGAGCCGGGGATGATGCCCAGCTCGCCGGCGCGCGCACTGACCGCGCCCTTGCGTGTCACCAGCACTTCCTTGCCGAAGTGATGTTCCTTCTGCACATAGTTGTGGTGGCAGTTGACGGCTTCGAGCCGTGCCTGGAACGGCTTGCGCAGCACGCGCTGCGCCGCGGCCAGCACCGCTTCCATCATCAGCTCGCGGTTGCGGCGCGCGAACGCCTGCGCCCACGACACCGCGAAGACATAGTCCTCATAGTGCTGCGAGCCTTCGGCAAGGTAGGCCAGGTCGCGATCGGGCAGGTTGGCCAGGTGGCGCCGCATGTCCTGCTGCGCCAGCGTGATGAAGGTGGTGCCGATGGCGTTACCCACGCCGCGCGAGCCGGAGTGCAGCATGAACCAGACCGCTTGCGACTCGTCCAGGCAGACCTCGATAAAGTGGTTGCCGGTGCCGAGCGTGCCCAGGTGGTTGCGGTGGTTGGTGCGCGCCAGCTGCGGATATCTGTCGGTAATGCGGCGGAAATCCGCGGCCATGCCCGCCCACACCGCGTCGACGTGCGTGGGCACCGAGCCCCAGGCGCCCTCGTCGCGCCGCCCGCCCTGCGCGGTGCGGCCGTGCGGCACGGCATGCTCGATCGCGCTGCGCAGCGGGCCGAGGTTGTCGGGCAGGTCCGAGGCGGTCAGCGAGGTCTTTACCGCCATCATGCCGCAGCCGATATCCACGCCCACCGCGGCCGGGATCACCGCGCCCACGGTCGGAATCACCGAGCCGATGGTCGAGCCCTTGCCGAGGTGCACGTCCGGCATCACCGCCAGGTGGCGGAAGATAAACGGCATCTGCGCGGTATTGAGCAGCTGCCGGCGCGCGGCGTCTTCCACGGGGACGCCGCGGGTCCACATCTTTACCGGCTTGCCGGCGCCGGTATCGAGAACGTCATAGTGCTGCCTGGCCGTCATGGTCTGGTCCTGCTTTGGCGTTGCGTTGCAGGTTAGACGGCGGGGTGCCGGACGGATTCCGGAGAACGCAAGGCAGAACGCAAGGCAGTCGCGGATCAGCCTGCCTGCCCCTGCAGGAAGCCGGCAAAGCTGCCCAGGTCGACATTGCCGCCGGAGACGATGATGCCCACGCGCTTGCCCCGCACATCGAGCTTGCCGTGCAGCACCGCGGCGGCGGCCAGGCAGCCGGTGGGCTCGACCACGATCTTCATGCGGCCGGCGAAGAACTTCATGGTCTCGACCAGCTCGGCATCCGAAACCGTGACGATATCGGTCACCAGCTCGCGGATCACCGCGAAGGTATGCTGGCCCAGGAACGGCGTCTGCGCGCCATCGGCGATGGTGCGGGGGGTGTCGATGCGGACGATCTGGCCGCTGCGCAGGCTGCGCTGGCCATCGTTGCCGGCCTCCGGCTCCACGCCATACACCGCGCAGCCGGGCGCCATCGCGCTGGCCGCCACCGCGCAGCCCGACAGCAGCCCGCCGCCGCCCAGGCATACCGCCAGCATGTCCAGCGGACCGGTCTCTTCCAGCAGTTCCTTGGCCGCCGTGCCCTGGCCGGCCATCACGTGGGGATGGTCGTACGGCGGGATCAGCGTCATGCCGCGCTCGGCCGCGATGCTGCGGCCCAGCGCCTCGCGGTCGTCCTTGTAGCGGTCGTACAGCACCACCTCGGCGCCGTAGCCGCGGGTCGCTTCGATCTTGATCGCGGGTGCGTCCTGCGGCATCACGATCACCGCCCGCACGCCCAAGAGCCGTGCCGACAGCGCAATCGCCTGCGCATGGTTGCCCGACGAGAACGCCAGCACGCCACCGGCCTTCTGCTGCGGCGTGAACCGGGCGATGGCGTTATACGCGCCGCGGAACTTGAAGGCGCCGATGCGCTGGAAGTTCTCGCACTTGAAGAACAGCTGCGCCCCGGTGGCCGCATCGGCGGTGGAGGAAGTCAGCACCGGCGTGCGGTGGGCCGCGTCGCGGATGCGGTCGTGGGCGGCGGCGATGTCTTCGAAGGAGATCGGCAGATTGGGCATGGTGGCGGCGGAAAATGGGAAGCGGGACAGGCAAGTCTACCCGCCCCGCGCCGCCCACGCACCCGCCGGTTTGCTCCCCTCTCCCGCTTGCGGGAGAGGGGCCGGGGGAGAGGGAGTACGGCGGCGCTTACGCCGTCGCCATCGCACCCACCACTCGCCGCGCCAAACCCGGCGCCCCGACACGCCCGCCACCCTCGCCCGGCAGCCTGAAGAACGCCACCACCTCGCTCAGCTCGCGGCCCTGCTCTTCCAGCGCGCGCGATGCCATGGCGGCCTCGTTCACCAGCGACGCATTCTGCTGCGTCACCTGGTCGATCTGCACGATGGCCTGGTTGACCTGCTCGATGCCGCGGCTCTGCTCGGCCGACGCGGTGGCGATGTCTTCCACGATGCCGGTCACGCGCGCCACCGCCTGCGTCACCTCGGCCATGGTCTGGCC
Source organism: Cupriavidus oxalaticus (assembly GCF_016894385.1). Taxonomy (NCBI): domain Bacteria; kingdom Pseudomonadati; phylum Pseudomonadota; class Betaproteobacteria; order Burkholderiales; family Burkholderiaceae; genus Cupriavidus; species Cupriavidus oxalaticus. Next base: position 493,036 of record NZ_CP069811.1, on the reverse strand, counting down.
GGCTTCGCTGGCAAGCGACGAGCCGTCCTGCACCTGGCGGCCCGAAGCCTCGATCAGTTCCTTGATCTCCTTGGCCGCGCCCGACGACCGGTGCGCCAGCGCGCGCACCTCGCTGGCCACCACCGCGAAGCCGCGCCCCTGCTCGCCCGCGCGCGCCGCCTCGACCGCGGCGTTGAGCGCGAGGATATTGGTCTGAAAAGCAATGCCTTCGATGATGCCGGTGATCTCGGCAATCTTGGCCGAGCTGGCGCTGATGTCCTGCATGGTGCCGACCACGCGCTGCACGGTGGTGCTGCCGCGCTGCGCCACCTCGGCGGCGTTGCGCGCCAGCTCGCTGGCCTGGCGCGCGTTGTCGGTATTCTGGCGCACGGTCTCGGTCAGCTCTTCCATGCTGGCCGCGGTCTGCTCCAGCGACGCGGCCTGCTCTTCGGTACGGCTGCTCAGGTCCGCATTGCCGGCGGCGATCTCGCTGGTCGACAGCGCGATATTGGCACTGCTGGCGCGCACCTGCGTGACGGTGGCGGTCAGGCGCTCGTTCATGTCGCGCAGCGCCGCCAGCAGGCGGCCGGTTTCGTCGTTGCGGTCCACCACGATGCGCACACCCAGGTTGCCCGCCGCGACCGTGTCGGCCACCTCGACGGCGCGTTCGATCGGCCGCGTGATCGCGCGCGTGACCAGGACCCCGCCCGCCGCGGCAATGGCCGCCGACACCAGCGAGATCAGGATCAGCAGGTTGCGCTGGTGCTCATAGTCGGCTTCCAGCTTGCGTTCCATCGCCTTCTGGCGTGCCTTGGTGAAGTCCGCGTAGGCGTCGGTCGCCTTGGTCAGCGCCGCCAGCAGCGGACGGCATTGCTTGTCGATGCGCGATACCGCTTCCTCGACCTTGCGCTCCACCGCCAGGCCGACGATGGCGGTGGCCACCGTGCCGTACTGCGCTTCGACCCTGGCCACGTCCTCGACCAGCTTGCGCGCTTCGTCGCTGGCATCAGCCTGCCGCACCATCTCGTTGAGCCGCGCCAGCCGCGCCTGCACGTCCTGATGCGCGCGCAACGCCTCGGCCTGCTCGCGCTCCAGGTCGGCCGGGTCCGTCACCAGCACCAGGTTGCGTGCCGCGATGGCGCGCCGGTCCACCGCGCTGCGCACCTGCGCCGCCACCTCGGCACGCGCGTTCAGCCCGTTGAGATAGCCGTTGAAGCCCTCGGTGGCATCGCCCAGCGCATGCAGCGAATACGCCGAAACCACGAGCACCACGCCCGCCAGTGTGCCGAATCCCGCCAGCAGCCGCGTGCGGATAGACAGATTCTTCAAAGCCATGATCGCTCCCCTTGCCCGTCCGGTCAGACGTTGCGGTGCCTAACGGCCCCCGGGGCGGCGAACTGATCCCTACGAGAGTAGGGAGATAGGCAGACAAAGTAGCCCCTGTCCTGTCCGTATGCGTCCGATTTCACAAATGCGTGTGCCCCCCGGCGCGGGGACAACGCCAGCGCGAGAGGCGCCGGCGCTGTATGGCAGTCCCGCCTGGCTACGCCAGCATCCGCACCTGCGGCTCGCGGTCCCACTGCCGCGTCTTGGCCGCCGCGATAAAGCGCGCGGTATCGCTGGCCGGCACCACCCCGTGGTCGGGCTTGAGGCTGGCCCGCGCCAGCAGTGCGTTGCCGCCGTCATCGGCGGCAATGGCCTTCAGGTGCGCATAGGCAAAGCAGACAAAGTCCAGCGCGGCGCTTTCCTGCGCCAGCTGCGCCGCGCCGTCGGCGGACAGCACCACCGCCACCGCGTCGAACATCACCGACGGGGTGCCGGCAAGCTGGCCGTCCGCAGCCAGCTTTGAGCCATCGGCCAGCACGGCGCCGCCGACCTTGGGCGCGACGATCTTGACCGTGGCGCCGGCGGCGATGACTGCCTGCCGGATGGCCTCGACGGTGGCGCCATCGGAGCCATCGGCAACCAGGATGCCGACTTCGCGCCCCTGCAGCGTGTCTTTCATGCGGCCGATGATCTGCAGCGCCGGCGACGGCGGCAGGTCCTGCACCGGCATGGCGGACGGCAGCGGATCGGGCAACTGGTCCAGCGCCAGGCCATCGGCGACGCGCCGGCCCAGTTCTTCGTCGACATTGCGCAGGTGCCCCACCATGCGCTCGCGCACGTGCACATGCTCGACCTTGGACAACTCGAACACCAGTGCCGAGGCGATATGCGCCTGCTCCGCGCGGGCCTGGCTGCGGAAGAACAGGCGCGCCTGGCTGTAGTGGTCGGCGAAGCTCTCGGCGCGGATGCGGCCCTTGTCGCCCTGCTCGGGCACGCGCGCGCTGGGGAAGCCCAGGTCCGGCGCCTCGCGCGGGGATGCGTCGTCGAGCGAGCTGGGATCATAGGCCACGCGTCCGCGCGGCACCTCCATCTGCATCTTGCCGTCGCGCTGGTGGTGGGCGAACGGGCACTTGGGCGCGTTGACCGGGATCTGGTGGAAGTTCGGCGAGCCCAGCCGCAGCAACTGCGTATCGAGGTAGGAGAACAGCCGCCCCTGCAGCAGCGGGTCGTTGGAAAAGTCCACGCCCGGCACGATATTGGCCGGGCAGAACGCCACCTGCTCGGTCTCGGCAAAGAAATTGTCGGGCCAGCGGTCGAGCACCATGCGGCCGATGATCTTCAGCGGCACCGTCTCTTCCGGGATGATCTTGGTGGGGTCGAGGTGATCGAACGGGAATTTCGCCGCGTCGTCCTCGGTAAACAGCTGCACGCCGAGTTCCCACTCGGGGAAGTTGCCCGCCTGGATCGCGTTGAACAGGTCGCGGCGATGGAAGTCGGGATCGGCGCCGGCGATCTTGACCGCCTCGTCCCACACCGTCGACTGCAGCCCCAGCTTGGGCCGCCAGTGGAACTTGACGAAGGTGGAGTTGCCCTGCGCATCGAGCAGCCTGAAGCTGTGCACGCCAAAGCCTTCGATCATGCGCAGCGAGCGCGGGATGGTGCGGTCCGACATGATCCACATCACCATGTGCATCGACTCGGGCGTGAGCGAGATGAAATCCCAGAAGGTGTCGTGCGCGCTGGCCGATTGCGGGAAGCCCCGGTCCGGTTCCATCTTGACCGAGTGGACCACGTCGGGAAACTTCATCGCATCCTGGATGAAGAACACCGGGATGTTGTTGCCGACCAGGTCCCAGTTGCCCTCCTTGGTATAGAACTTGACCGCGAAGCCGCGCACGTCACGCGGTGTGTCGACCGAACCGGCGCCGCCGGCCACCGTGGAGAAGCGGGTAAAGACCGGCGTCTTCTCCCCGACTTCGGTGAGCATCCTGGCAGTGGTGTAAGGCGCAAGCGACCCGGTCAGCTCGAAGTAGCCATGCGCGGCCGAACCGCGTGCGTGGACGATCCGTTCCGGGATGCGCTCATGGTCGAAGTGTGTAATTTTTTCCCGCAGGATGAAATCTTCGAGCAAGGTCGGCCCACGCGGATTGGCCCTGAGCGAGTTCTGGTTGTCCGGAACAGGAATGCCTTGTGCGGTGGTCAGCGGCGGATGGCTGCCGCCGGCGGTCTGGTGCAGTTCACCGCCGGTGCCGCGCCGGGCGTCGCCATAACCCGCCGGCGTGCCTGCTGTCGTCTGGCCTGCGGCGTTGTTTGCCCTGGGCTTTGCTGGTTTGTCGGCCATATCGGTCTCCTTGCGCTGGTAGTTGGAGGACGGGAGGAATGGGAACCTTCGCGATCGGTGCTCGCTATCGGATAGATAGTTGATATCTATTGAGGGCTTTATGCCGATAACAAGATCATCCAACTGTCAGCAATTGCCGCGCCTGCCGCTGCTCCGTGCCAGCCTTCTGGCTGGTGAAAATTCTGCCGACGAAAAAAACCGGCACGCAGGCGGCGATGCCTGCGTGCCGGCGTGAGGAAGGGCCTGACCGCTGCCCTATTCCTCCTGGAAAGCCTCCTCCCGCTTCGCCTTGATCGACGGCAGCGCCACCACGGCCACCAGCGCCGCGGCAGCGATCAGCAGGCCCAGCGACAGCGGGCGCGTGGTGAACACCGAAAAGTCCCCGCGCGACAGCAGCAAGGTGCGGCGGAAGTTCTCCTCCATCATCGGCCCCAGCACGAAGCCCAGCAGCAGCGGCGCGGGCTCGCAGCGCAGTTTGTGGAAGATGTAGCCGATCAGGCCGCACGCGGCCGCGGCGAAGACATCGAAGACCGTGTTGTTGACCGAATAGACGCCGATGCAGCAGAACGTCAGGATCGCCGGGTACAGGAAGCGGTACGGCACGGTCAGCAGCTTGACCCAGATGCCGATCAGCGGCAGGTTCAGCACCACCAGCATCAGGTTGCCGATCCACATCGAGGCGATCAGGCCCCAGAACAGCGCCGGGTTGCTGGTCATCACCTGCGGGCCGGGCTGGATGTTGTGGATGGTCATCGCGCCCACCATCAGCGCCATCACCGCATTGGGCGGGATGCCCAGCGTCAGCAGCGGAATGAACGAGGTCTGCGCCGCGGCATTGTTGGCCGACTCGGGCCCCGCGACGCCTTCGATCGCGCCCTTGCCGAATTCCTGCGGATACTTCGACGCCTTCTTCTCCAGCGAATACGCGGCGAAGGAGGCCAGCGAGGCGCCGCCGCCCGGCAGGATGCCCAGCGACGAGCCCAGCACGGTGCCGCGCAGCACGGCCGGGATCATGCGTTTGAAGTCTTCCTTGTTCGGGAACAGGCCGGTGACACGGTCGGTAAAGGTCTCGCGGTGCTCCTTCTGCTCCAGGTTGACGATGATCTCGGCAAACCCGAACAGGCCCATCGCGAGCGCGGTGATGCTGATGCCATCGGTCAGTTCCGGCACGTCGAAGGAAAAGCGCGCGGCGCCCGAGTTCACGTCGGTGCCGACCAGCCCGAGCAGCAGGCCCAGCACGATCATCGCCACCGCCTTGACCAGCGAGCCCGAGGCCAGCACCACCGCCCCGATCAGCCCGAGCACCATCAGCGAGAAGTACTCGGCAGGACCGAACTTGAAGGCCAGCTCCGACAGCGGCGTGGCGAACGCGGCCAGGATCAGCGTGGCCACGCTGCCGGCGAAGAACGAACCGATCCCCGCCGTGGCCAGCGCCACGCCGGCCCGGCCGCGCCGCGCCATCTGGTAGCCGTCGAGCGTGGTCACGACCGCCGACGACTCGCCCGGCAGGTTGACCAGGATGGCGGTGGTCGAGCCGCCGTACTGCGCGCCGTAGTAGATGCCGGCCAGCATGATCAGCGCGGCCACCGGCGGCAGCGTATAGGTGATCGGCAGCAGCATGGCGATGGTGGCCAGCGGCCCCAGCCCCGGCAGCACGCCGATCAGCGTGCCGAGCACGCAGCCGAGGAAGGCATAGGCCAGGTTCTGCAGCGACAGCGCGGTGGAGAACCCGAGTGCGAGATGACTGAGCAGTTCCATCGGATGTCTCCTAGTTGGTGAAGATCGCCGGCCACACCGGCATCTGCAGGTTGATGCCGTAGACAAAGGCAACCGTGCTGATCGCCACCAGCACCACCGCGTTCAGGATGGCGCCCTTCCAGGTGAATTCATGGCTGGCCATCGACGACACCAGCACCAGCGCCAGCACCGACAGCACCATGCCCAGCGGCTTGAGCACCAGGCCGAACAGCACCACCGAGCCGAGGATCCACAGCAGCGTCTTGATGTCCCAGCGGGCCATATGGTCGGCCTCGCCTTCCTTCGACATGGCGCCGAGCGCCACCACCGCGCCGAGCAGCGCCAGCACGATGCCGAGCCAGAACGGGAAATATCCGGGGCCCATCCGGGCCGCTGTGCCCATGGAATAGCCACGGGCGACGAAGGAAAAACTCAGGCCGACGACGATGAACATCAGGCCGGACAAGAAGTCGGTTTGTTTGCGTATGCGCATGCAGGATCCTTGAAGCTGGGGGGCGACAGAAGGCGCCAACGGGGTGGCGCCGGCTTCTGGAGCCCGAACAATACATCATGTCGTGATATATTTTCAGGCCTCCAAGGGTTATTACTTAGGAATCGGGCAGCACGGCAGCCGCTTACGACACGTCAGCGATCACCACTGCGCCGAGACAATGAAGACATGAAGACGCATGCGGGCCGCAACCGTGAGGCACGCTGCCGCGGCGAGAAAGATGTGGGAAAGGAGGTGGGAAAGGAGGTGGGAAAGGAGGCGGGGGAAGGCCGCGCAGGCACCCGCGTGAGCGCGGGTGCCTGCGGTGTGAGGGGAGGCCAGCACGGGGCTGCGGCTGCGCAGCGCAGCCCGAAGCGTCTAAGCCTTGCGCCAGACCGGCGAACCGGAGATCGCGACCTTGCGCGGCAGGATCTGCTGCGCGGTGAAGGCATCCGCAATGCGCTGCTGTTCGGCCAGCGCCGCGCCGTCGACGGTGCGCACCGCGTAGCTGCGGCGCGCGTTGGCGGCCTCGACCGTGGCCGCATCCAGCCCGATCAGCGGCGCATGCCAGCGCGCGGCCTCGGCCGGATTGCGCTTGACCCACTCGCCGGCGTCACGCAGCGCATCGAAGACCACGTCGAGCACTTCGGCGTGCGCACGCGCATACGGCGTGGCGGCCAGGTAGAAGCGGCGGTAACTGGCCAGCCCGTCGCCATCGCGCAGCACGCGCGCATTGGCCTGGCGCTGCACCGCGGACAGGAACGGATCCCAGATCGCCCATGCCGCCACGCTGCCGCGCTCGAAGGCCGCGCGCGCGTCGGCCGGGCTCAGGTACACCGGATCGATATCGCGGATCGACAGGCCCGCGCGCGCCAGCGCTTCAAGCACCAGGTAGTGCGCGCCGGCGCCCTTGGCAAACGCGACGCGCTGGCCTTTGAGCTGCGCCACTTCGCGGAGCGGTGAATCGCCGCGCACGACAATGGCCTGCGCCTGCGGCGAGGGCGTCTCGCTGGCGTAATAGGTCAGGTCCGCGCCCGCGGCCAGCGCGAACGGCGGCACCGCATCGGCCACGTCGGCGCTGAGGTCGAGGTTGCCGATGTTGAGCGCCTCCAGCAGCGGCAGGCCGGAGGTGAATTCGTACCACTGCACCGCCACGCCCTTCGGTGCCAGCGCTTTCTCCAGCGTCTGCCGCGACTTCAGCAGGATCATCAGCGTGGAGGACTTCTGGTAGCCGATGCGCAGCGGCGCCGGCTGGTGCTGCGCACGGACTGAGCCGGTCCACGCGCCGGCCGCCGCGGCAACGCCCGCGGCGGCTGTGGCCGCGAGCAACTGGCGGCGGCGGGCGTTGTATCGGGAATTCATGGTTGCACTCCGGCAATGGCAAAGAGGGCCAGCATAATCACGGGCGATGCGCAAGCCAACGAACAATGTCGCGCAAGCTTATGCATCCGGCGCGATCCGCTGCATCGCGAACCGGCGGCGAAGGACTATGCGTATGCGCACCTCGGGAATCTAGTTGCCATGCACGACTGGCAAGTCCGTGCACAATGTATCGCGGCACCAGTCATCCTTTTCCTATATCGATGTCGGCGCTTCACCGACAGCGAAGACAGAAGGCGGCCACTAGTATCCATGCATCAAGCAGTCTCGCCCCCCACAAAGAACTGATGCCCTCTCCGGCGTCCGGGCTGCGGCTGCGTTCCGCAACCCGAGAGAAGGAGAACGATCATGGATCGACGCCAGTTCCTGAAGTGGGGAAGTTTCATGACCGTCACGATCGCCACTGGCGGCCTGACTGCCTGCGGTGGCGGCGGTGACGACGACGAGCCCGATACCGGCAATCCGGAAAACTTCAATTTCGTACATGGCGTCGCCTCGGGAGACCCCAAGCCTGACAGCGTGGTGGTGTGGACCCGCGTCGAAGGCAACAACGGCAAGCGGCCCGTGGTGGTGCGCCTGCAAGTTTCGACCCAGCAGGACTTCCCGCCGCAGTCGCTGCTGGTCAACGAGCCGCTGATGGCCCGTCCGGAATGGGACTACACCATTCGCAACAAGGTCACCGGACTCACTGCCGGCACGCGCTACTACTACCGCTTCCTGCTCGGCAATCGCCCCAGCACCGTGGGCCGCACACGCACCGCCGCGGCCGCCGGCACGCCGCTGTCGCAGCTGCGCTTTGCCTTTGTCAGTTGCCAGGACTGGAACGCCAACCACTGGGCCGGCATGGAAGAACTGGTGCAGCAGGACCTGGACTTCATCGTCCACGTGGGCGACTACATCTACGAAGCCGTGCCCGGCGGCTCGCGCGCCGGGCTGGTAGAAGACCGCCACGCCGCGCTGCAGTTGCCCAACGGCACGGTGCTGCCGGACGGCAGCGCCTACGCCACCACGCTCGACGACTACCGCTACCTGTACCGCAGCTACCGCAGCGACACGCGCCTGCAGGCGCTGCACGCGGCCTTCCCGATGATCGCGATCTGGGACGACCATGAGTTCTCCGACAACTGCTGGCAGGACCGCCAGACCTACGACTCGGACGACGACCTGACCCCGCGCACCGCGCGCCGGCGCGCCGCCAGCCAGGCGTGGTTCGAATACCTGCCCGCCGACGTCAGCCTCGACACCAGCAACCCGTCGTTCCAGAACATCCAGATCTACCGCGCCTTCACCTTCGGCAACCTGGCCACGCTGCTGATGACCGACGAGCGGCTGTACCGCGCCGACCACGTCATCCCGGAGGAATCCACCGGCCGCGCGGTCGGCAGCCTGTACTTCGTTCCCGCTGCGACGCTGGCCGCCACCGAGGCGCAGAAGATCAGCGAAGCCGGCAATGCGCTGACGCCGGTGTCGATGCTCGGCGACGCGCAGCGCGCGTGGTGGCAGGACCGTGTCGGCGGCGCCAATACGACATGGAAGCTGTGGGGCAACCAGCTGTCGCTGCTGCGCATGCAGGTCGATATCACCAAGGCGGTCGCCGACCTGATCGCGCGGGCGCTGGTGCAGGCCAACAGCGCACTGTCATCGCTGCAGTCGGCCATCGCCAGCGCGCTGGAAAGCGACCTGGCCGCGGCCAGGGCGGCCGGCACCTATGCCAACCTGGCGTACACCGCACTGCGCAACGTGCTGTCGCAGGCCGGCATCGATGCGACGGCTTTCGATGCCAATATCCGGCCGCTGATCGAAAGCCAGCTCCCGGCGATCGCGCTGCTCGACCGCTTTATCCTCAATGCCGACCAGTGGGACGGCTACAACGCCGAACGCAAGAACCTGATGGCGTTCCTGAAGGCCAATGGCGTGCGCAACGTGGTGGCGCTGAGTGGTGACATCCACGGGTTCTTCAGCGGCCAGGTCATGGACGACTACGACGCAGCCTCGCCCACGCCGGTGATGGTCGACCTTGTGACTGCGGGGTTGTCGAGCAATACGCTGCTGAGTTCGTTCCGGTCTATCGTCGACAACGATCAGGCATTTGCCGCGTTGCGCGAGCTGGTTTACAGCGAGGTGGGCGGCGTGCTGGTCAACGCGTTCGACAACACGCTGCGGGCCTTCAATTCCTGGATCCGCCACGCCGACACCAACGCGGAAGGGTACGCGCTGGTGACGCTGACGCCGGACAAGCTCAGCTGCACGTTCCATACGCTGAAGTCCGTCAGCGGCGGCGTCGCACCGGCGCTGCCGGCGACCGCAAGCACGCGGGTGCTTGAAGTGGCGGCAGGCACGGCGGATGTGAATGTGCTGTAGCGGGATGGGCGCGGTACGGTGTACGGTGGGTGTATTCAGCTGCTGCGCCAGTCCGCTCAGGCGTCAGCCAGGCCCGCTGCGATCTTGCCGGCAATGCTGGCCAGCGGCGCCACAAACTTCGCCTCCGCCTCCGCTGGCTTGAGCGCGCGCGACAGGTAGACCACGTTCAGGCTGCCGAGCACGCGTTCCCCCGCGCGCAGCGGCACGGCGATGGCGCTGATATTGCGCTGCTCGCTCCAATCCCCATGGTTGGTGCTGAAACCGTCCTGCCGCACACGCCTCACCAGGTTCTGCACAAACTGCGCATCGCTGGCGAGCGCAGCCTGGTGCTCGCCGCCGGCACCAGCGCGCAACATCGCGACGATGCTCTCCTGTTCGGCCTCGGTGCAGTTGGCAAAGTAGGCGCGCCCCGACGCCGTCAGCAGCATCGGGAGGCGTCGCCCGACCATGGCGCGATGGAACGACAGCGGGCTGAAGCGGTGCGTGGTCTCGCGGATGATCATCGCGTCGCCGTCGGGCGTGGTCAGGTCGGACGGCCACACCACCTGCTGCAGCAGTTCACCCATCAGCGGCGCGGCGGTGGTGGAGATCCACTCGTCGTCGGTAAAGCCTTCGCTGAGCGCGCGCACCTGCAGCGTCAGGCCGAAGGTGTCGTCGGACTCGCTGCGCCGCACGAAGCCCTCTGCCACCAGCGTCTCCAGCAGGCGCCGCACCGTGGTGCGGTGCAGCCCCGTCTCCTGCGCCAGTTGCTGGGCCGTTGCGCGGCCGCTTTCCATCCGGTTCAGCGCGCGCAGCACATCCAGGCCGCGCGTCAGTCCCCTGACATTGGCGTAAATGGCATCCCTCTGTAGCGCCATGAAAAATCCTTTTAAATCAATGTTGTGCACTCCTTGCACAGTTTGCACATTTTTTTTGCCGCGGGCAATGCGGTCTCTAGACTTCCGTTCAAAGCAAGCCCCCCGAATGCAGGCACCCTGCACAGAACCTGGAGACAACCGATGTCGACGCAAGCCGTCCGGGCCACCGCCCCAACCCCTTCCCCCACTGCCGCCAAGCCCTTCCAGAGCATCTGGACCGACCTGCGCGGCGTCAGCTTCACCCAGGGCTGGCTAGATGCCGGCGGCATCCAGACGCGCTACCTGCACGCCGGCGACCGCGGCAAGCCCGCGCTGATCCTGCTGCACGGCGTCGGCGGCCACGCCGAAGCCTATGTGCGCAACCTGAAGGCGCACGCCGAGCACTTGGACGTCTGGGCCATCGACATGATCGGCCACGGCTGGACCGACAAGCCGGACGGCCCGCGCGAGGTGTCGGCCTATGTCGACCACGTGATCCGCGTACTCGATGCGCTCGGCATCGAACGCGCCTCGTTCAGCGGCGAATCGCTGGGCGGCTGGGTCGCCTCGCAACTGGCGATCGACCATCCCGGGCGCGTCGAGCGCCTGGTGCTGAACACCGCCGGCGGCTCGCAGGCCGACCCGGTGGTGATGGAGCGCCTGAAGACGCTGTCGATGCGCGCCGTCGAAGACCCGAGCTGGGACTTCATCAAGGCGCGCGTGGAATGGCTGATGGCCGACAAGTCCAAGGTCTTCGACGACCTCGTTGCCACGCGCCAGGCGATCTATGCGCAGCCCGGCATGGTCGAGGCGCAGCGCGGCAACATGGTCCTGCAGGACATGGAGACGCGCCAGCGCAATATCCTGCGCGCCGGCGACTATGGCCGCATCCAGGCGCCGACGCTGGTGCTGTGGACCTCGGACGATCCCACCGCCGATGTGTCCGAAGGCCGGCGCATCGCCACCATGATTCCCGGCGCGCTGTTCACGGTGATGGATGGCTGCGGCCACTGGCCGCAGTTCGAGGATGCCGACACCTTCAACCGCATCCACCTGAACTTCCTGCTCGGCAAGCCGGTGCCCGAGGCCACCACGGTCTGATGCGCTACGCGCATCCCTGACAACCGGGCTACGCGCATCCCTGACGGTCCGGGCCGCGCCCGGACACCCACAACACAACACGGAGACAGACATGACCCACGCCATCGCCATGGCGGGCGGCGACGCTCGTCCCGACGCTGTCGATTGCGATGTCGCCATCGTCGGTGCCGGGCCGGTCGGCCTGATGATCGCCAATATTCTCGGCCTGCAGGGCGTCAGCGTGGTGCTGGTGGAAAAGCTCGCGCAGATCATCGACTACCCGCGCGCCATCGGCCTCGACGACGAAGCGCTGCGCGTATTCCAGTCGGTCGGCCTGGCGCAGACGCTGCTGCCGCACACCACGCCCAACCACTGGATGCGCTTCGTCACCGCGGGCGGGCGCTGCTTTGCGTCGATCGAGCCGCGCACCGACGAGTTCGGCTGGCCGCGCCGCAATGCCTTTATCCAGCCGCTGGCCGACCGCATCCTGTTCGAGGGCCTGCAGCGCTTTCCGCATGTGCGCACGCTGCTCGGCCACGGCGTGGCGTCGTTCACGCACGACGAGCACGGCGTGCAGGTCGATGCCGCCGACGAAGCCGGCCGGCCGGTGCGCATCCGTGCCGCCTATATGGTCGGTGCCGACGGCGGCAACAGCCTGGTGCGCCGCACGCTCGACATGCCGTTCGAAGGCCGCACCAAGCCCAACCAGTGGATCGTGGTGGACGTGCGCAACGACCCGATCGGCACGCCGCACATCTACATGCACTGCGACCCCGAGCGGCCCTATGTGTCGGCCGCGCTGCCGCACGGCATCCGCCGCTTCGAGTTCATGGTCATGCCGGGCGAGACCGAGGAAGAACTGTCGCGCCCCGAAAGCATGGCCGCGCTGATCCGCAAGGTCGTGGCCGACCCGGACAAGGTCGACTACATCCGCAAGCGCGTCTATACGCACAACGCGCGCCTGGCGCGCGACTTCCGCGCCGGCCGCGTGCTGCTGGCGGGCGACGCCGCGCACATCATGCCGGTGTGGCAGGGCCAGGGCTACAACAGCGGCATCCGCGACGCGAGCAACCTGGGCTGGAAGCTGGCGATGGTGGTCAAGGGCCAGGCCGGCGATGCGCTGCTCGACACCTACACCGCCGAGCGCCGCGCCCATGCGCGTTCGATGATCCACCTGTCGGAGGTGGCGGGCGATATCTTTGCGCCTGCCAGCCGTGCGGGCTCGGCGCTGCGCGATGGCCTCACGAAAGTGCTGAACCGGTTTCCCTCGGTCAAGCAGTACTTTGTCGAGATGCGCTTCAAGCCGATGCCGCGCTACGAGCAAGGTGTCGTGCTCTTGCCCGAAAGCCGGTGTGACACGCGTCCGGGCCTGCTGGCCCGCTGGCTGGAGCGCTCGGGCAACTCCGCGCTGGGCCGCCTGCTGGGCCTGATGAGCGAAAAGCGCGAATCGCTGGCCGGCCGGCTGGTGCATGGCCGCGACCCGGCCGGCAACTCGCCGGTGGGCCGCATGTTCATCCAGCCGCTGGTACGCACCGAAGCCAATACCGTCGAGCGCCTCGACGACGTGATCGGCAACCGCTTCGCCATCCTCGGCTGGGGCACCGATCCCACCTTCGGCCTGACGGCGCAGGCGCGTGCGGTGTGGCGCCAGCTCGGCGGCGTGTTCGTGCTGGCCAAGCCCGATCCGCAGCTCGACTACCGCGACGACGTGCCCGCCGGCGTGCTCGCCGTGGGCGACGTGCACAACCGGCTCAAGGACTGGTTCGGCAACCAGCCCGGCTCGGTGGTGCTGCTGCGGCCCGACCGCTTTGTCGCGGGCATGTGCTCGCCGCAGCAGGTCTCGGACTCGGTGGTGGCGCTGGCGTGCAAGCTGGCCTTGCGCACGCCGGCTGCCGGGGAAGCCGAGAAAGCCGACACCCGTGCCGCCGCCCGCGCCGCAGCGCCTTCGTATGACGCGCAGGCCGCCGCCGTCCGGCAGCTTGCCGCAGGAGCCTGACATGCCGATCCGTCTCGAATGCCTGTCGCACACCCCGCTGCACGGCTACTACGACCCCGCGCCGGCAATCGTGGCCGAGGTCGAGCGCATGCAGGCCGCGGCGCGCGCCCGCGTCGAAGCCTTCGATCCCGAGCTGGTGGTGGTGTTCGCGCCCGACCACTACAACGGCTTCTTCTATGACGTGATGCCGCCGTTCTGCGTTGGCGTGGCGGCCAGCGCCATCGGCGACTTCAACAGCCTCGCCGGTCCGCTCGACGTGCCGCAGGACGTGGCGCTGGGCCTGGCCGAAGCGGTGATGGCGCAGGACCTCGACGTGGCGGTGTCGTACCGCATGCAGGTCGACCACGGCTGCGCGCAGGCGCTGGAAGTGCTGACCGGCGCGCTCGACCGCTACCCGGTGATCCCGGTGTTCATCAACTCGGTCGCGCCGCCGATGGCAAGCTGCCGCCGCGCGCGGCTGCTGGGCGATGCCATCGGCCGCTACCTGTCGGGCCTGGGCAAGCGCGTGCTGGTGGTCGGCTCCGGCGGCATCTCGCACGAGCCGCCGGTGCCGGAGATTGCCGGCGCCAACGCGGAAGTGGCGGAACGCCTGATCGCGGGACGCAACCCGCCGCGGGCTTCGCGCCAGGCGCGGCAGGAGCGCACCGTGGCCGCCGCGCGCGCCTTTGCCGGCGGCGACAGCCCCCTGCATGCGCTCAATCCCGACTGGGACCGCGCGTTGCTGGCGCTGCTCGCCAGTGGCGAACTGTCCCGCGTCGACGGCATGACCAACGACGGCATCACGCGCGACGCCGGCAAGTCGGCCCATGAGGTGCGCACCTGGATCGCCGCCTTTGCCGCGCTCGCCGCGAGCGGCGCCTACCGCGCCGAACTGGACTACTACCGCCCGATCCCGGAATGGATCGCCGGCTTTGCGCTGATGCACGCCGCGCCTGCACGCTACTGATGCCTGCAAAGATCGCGACGACGCTTCTCGCTTGTCGTCCCCGCGGAGGCGGGGACCCAGCGTCTTTAAGACGCTGGATTCCCGCCTTCGCGGGAATGACGGTAGTTGTCCTCATGTTGTCGCGACGATGAAAAGCCTTACGAACGCACTCCCCTGAATCCATCGCAAGGACACAGCCATGCCCGACCAGGAAACCATCCTCGCCCTCGCCGCCCGCCTGCGCGAAGCCGAACGCACGCGCGCGCCGGTGGCGCCGCTGCGCAGCGAGATCGCCGCCGACGACGCAGCCACCGCCTACGCCGTGCAACGCGCCAACGTCGCCGTCTGGCAGGCCGGCGGGCGCCGCGTGGTCGGCCGCAAGATCGGCCTGACCTCGCCCGCGGTGCAGCGCCAGCTGGGCGTCGACCAGCCCGACTTCGGCACCCTGTTTGCCGACATGGTCTACGGCGACGACGAGCCGATCCCGATGGCGCGCACGCTGCAGCCCAAGGCCGAGGCCGAGGTGGCGCTGGTGCTGCGCCGCGACCTCGACGTGGCCGATGCCACCGTGCTCGACGTGCTGGGCGCGGTGGACTACGTGCTGCCGGCGATCGAGGTGGTCGGCAGCCGCATCGCCAACTGGGACATCTCGTATGTCGACACGGTGGCCGACAACGCCTCCAGCGGGCTGGTCGTGCTGGGCGCCGTGCCGGTGCCGCTGGCTGGCCTTGACCTGAAAGCGGTGGAGATGGAAATGCGGTGCGGCGCCGAACGCGTCTCGCACGGCAGCGGCGCCGCCTGCCTGGGCCATCCGCTCAACGCCGCGGTGTGGCTGGCGCGCAAGCTGGCCAGCCTGCGTGACCCGCTGCGCGCGGGCGACCTGGTGCTGACCGGGGCGCTCGGGCCGATGGTGCCGGTGCAGGCCGCCAAGACCTACGAAGCGCATATCACCGGGGTTGGCACCGTGCGCGCGAAGTTCGCCGACAGCTGACACGCCCCCCGGAAGCTTTTTGAAGCCATAACGACAGAGACACGGAGACAACCATGCAACGCCCCCATCGCACGCATCGCACGCATCGCCTGATTGCCAGGCTGCTCGCCCCCTTCGCCATCGGCGCCGCCCTGGTCGGCAGCGCCGGCGCGGCCACGGCGCAAGCGCCCGCCTTCCCCAACCGCCCCGTCACCATCGTGGTCCCGTTCCCGGCCGGCGGCATCACCGACATGATCGCGCGCCAGGTTGCGCAGCAGATGCAGAGCGACCTCGGCAAGCCGGTGATCGTGGAAAACCGCCCCGGCGGCGGCGGGCAGATCGCCGCGCTGGCGATCAAGCGCGCCGAGCCGGATGGGCACACGGTATTCGTCGCGGCCACCGAGATGTTCGCGATCAACCCCGGCCTGTACCGCAATTTCTCGTACGAGCCGCTCAAGGACTTCAAGCCGGTGACGGCGCTGGCGGCATCGCCGCTGGTGCTGGTGGTGCCGCAGAACAGCCCGGCCAATTCGGTGAAGGACCTGGTCGCGCTGGCAAAGTCGCGCGCTGACGGGGTCAACTACGCGTCCCAGGGCATCGGCTCGATCGGCCACCTGCTCGGCGGCCTGTTCGGCGACAAGACCGGCGGCAAGTTCACCCACGTCGCCTACAAAGGCTCCGCGCCTGCGCTGCAGGACGTGATGGCGGGCCAGGTCGACATGATGTTCGACCCGGTCATCACCACCTCGCCGCTGATCAAGGGCGGCAAGGTCAAGGCGCTGGCGATTGCGTCGGGCAAGCGCTCGCCCAGCCTGCCCGACGTGCGCACGCTGGCCGAACTGGGCGTGCCCGGCCTGGATGCCGGCGTGTGGTTCGGCATGGTGGTGCGCAGCGGCACGCCCGACGCCGTGGTCGCACGGCTCAATGAATCCGCGCTGAAGGCACTGAAGGCGCCGGAAGTCGCCAGGCGGTTTGCCGACCAGGGCCTCGATCCCATGCCGATGAGCCCGCAGCAGTTCGGCACCTTCCTCGCCAGCGAAAGCACGCGCTGGACCCCGCTGGTCAAGGCCAGCGGCGCCAGCGTCGAGTAACCCATCCAAGGAGAATCCCTATGACGCGCAAGCTCAAAGCCGCCATCATCGGCTCGGGCAATATCGGCACCGACCTGATGATCAAGATCCTGCGGCATGGCCGGCATGTCGAGATGGGCGCGATGGTCGGCATCGACCCCGCCTCCGACGGCCTGGCCCGCGCGGCCCGCATGGGCGTGGCCACCACGCATGAAGGCGTGGCAGGGCTGGCCCGGCTGCCGGTGTTCGGCGACATCGACATCGTCTTCGACGCCACCAGCGCCGGCGCGCACGTGAAGAACGATGCGTTCCTGCGCGCGCTGCGCCCCGCGCTGCGCATGGTCGACCTGACCCCGGCGGCGATCGGCCCGTACTGCATCCCGGTGGTCAACGGCGCCGCGCACCTGGACGCGCCCAACGTCAACATGGTCACCTGCGGCGGCCAGGCCACCATCCCGATGGTGGCGGCGGTGTCGCGCGTGGCGCCGGTGCATTATGCGGAGATCGTCGCCAGCATCTCCAGCAAGAGCGCCGGGCCCGGCACGCGCGCCAATATCGACGAATTCACCGAGACCACCTCGCGCGCCATCGAGCAGGTGGGCGGCGCGCGCCGCGGCAAGGCCATCATCGTGCTGAACCCGGCCGAGCCGCCGCTGATCATGCGCGACACGGTGTACTGCCTGAGCGAGCCGGCCGACCAGGACGCCATTGCCGAATCGGTGGCGCGCATGGCCGCCGACGTGCAGCGCTACGTGCCGGGCTACCGGCTCAAGCAGGCGGTGCAGTTCGAGGAAATCGCCGCGGATGCGCCGCTCAATATCCCGGGGCTGGGCCGCCTTGCCGGCCTGAAGACCACGGTCTTCCTCGAAGTCGAGGGCGCCGCGCACTACCTGCCCGCCTATGCGGGCAACCTGGACATCATGACCAGCGCCGCGCTGAACACCGCCGAGAGCATGGCCGAAGCCATGCTGGCCGAGTCCGCTGCCGCCTGAACCGGAACCAAGCCATGAGCACCGACAAGACACTCTATATCTCCGACGTGACGCTGCGCGACGGCAGCCACGCCATCCGCCACCAGTACAGCGTGGCGCAGGTCCGCCAGATTGCCGCCGCGCTCGACCAGGCCGGCGTCGATTCGATCGAAGTCGCGCACGGCGACGGGCTGCAAGGCTCCAGCTTCAACTACGGCTTCGGCGCGCATACCGACCTGGAATGGATCGAAGCCGTTGCCGACGTGGTCAGCCACGCCCGGATCGCGACGCTGCTGCTGCCCGGCATCGGCACCGTGCACGACCTCAAGGACGCCTACCAGGCCGGCGCGCGCATCGTGCGCGTGGCCACGCACTGCACCGAGGCCGACATCTCGCGCCAGCATATCGAGGCGGCGCGCGACCTGGGCATGGAAGCGGTCGGCTTTCTGATGATGAGCCACATGACCACGCCGCAGCAGCTGGCGCAGCAGGCGAAGCTGATGGAGAGCTATGGCGCGACCTGCTGCTACGTGGTCGACTCCGGCGGCGCGCTGACCATGGACGGCGTGCGCGAGCGCTTCCGCGCGTTCAAGGACGTGCTCAAGCCGGAAACGCTGACCGGCATGCATGCGCACCACAACCTGAGCCTGGGCGTGGCCAACAGCATCGTCGCGGTGGAGGAAGGCTGCGACCGCATCGACGCCAGCCTGGCCGGCATGGGCGCGGGCGCGGGCAATGCGCCGCTGGAAGTCTTCATCGCCGCCGCCGGGCGCATGGGCTGGCATCACGGCACCGACCTGTACCGGCTGATGGACGCCGCCGATGACCTGGTGCGCCCGCTGCAGGACCGGCCGGTGCGGGTCGATCGCGAGACGCTGGCGCTGGGGTATGCGGGCGTGTACTCCAGCTTCCTGCGCCACAGCGAAGCTGCCGCGGCACGCTATGGCCTCAAGACGGTCGACGTGCTGGTCGAGCTGGGGCGCCGGCGCATGGTGGGCGGGCAGGAAGACATGATCGTCGACGTGGCGCTGGACCTGCTGAACCAGCCGCCGAACCAATCGGCTACGGCTCCAGCAGCCGGCTGATCTGCGCCAGCGCGTTGAGCGTGTGCAGCAGGTGCTCGCGCATCGCCTGCGAGGCTTCCTCGTTGCGCCCGCGCGCTAGCAGGTCCAGCACGTGCAGATGCTGCCTGGCGTGCTCGGGGTAGCGCTCGCGGTCGCGCATCGAGCGGTAGGACAGCAGCCGGCGCACGCGGTTGACGCGCCGGATGGTGTCGATAAAGAACGGGTTGCCAGACGCCTCGACCAGCGTTTCGTGGAAGCGGACGCCGCGCTCGTGCAGCTGGTCGGCGCTGTCGGTCTCGATGCCGCCTTCCAGCAGGTGGCGCTCGGCGGCGCGCAGCCGCTCGATGGCCTGCGGCTCGAGCCGGTAGGTGGGCTCGAGCAGCGCGGCCGGCTCCAGCGCCAGCCGCAGCCGGTACGACTGCAGCAGCGAATCGGGCGTGGTCAGCATCGACGAGAACGCCCAGCCATAGCCAGGCTTGCGCTCGCCCCACCCCTCCTGCGCAATCCGCTTGAGCACGGTGCTGAGCTGGGTGGCGGTCAGGCCGTAGTGCTGCCGCAGATGCTGCTCGGAGACCTGCGTCTCCAGTGTGCCCTGCAGCAGGTCCTCGGCGATCTGGAAATACGCCGCGGTGGCCGGGTCGGGCTCGACCAGTCCCAGTTGCGAGGCAAACTCCGCGGCCGGCGCCGCCACCGGCTGCGCCAGGAAGAAGCCGCGGTTCTTCTCGCGCGTGAGCACGCCCTTCTCGTGCAGCAGCGCGAGCGCCTCGTTGACGGGCGAGCGCGATACGCGCAGCTTGTCGGCCAGCATCTGCGCCGGCAGGTGCGCGCCGACCGGCAGGCCTTCGGCCTGGATCAGCGCAACGATCTGGGTGGCAATGGATCGGTCGTGGTTCATGGTCTGCGGCCATGGCGCGGCTTGCATTTGTCGCCGGGGCGCTGCCTGTGTTGGCGGCGTCACCCGGCGGAGCCGGCCAGGCGGGAGCGATGGGTGCGCCAGAAGCTTACCGCAATCCGGAGACCGGCTCCCCCGAGCTGTCATGCGTGGGGCAGCGCGCTGAACGCAGGAAAGCTTTCGAGCTGCGCCGCGAGCGCCGCCAGCGCCGGGTGCGCTGCCCGGTCGACGTGGCCGGGCAGCAGCGCCTGGGTGAAGGTCCACACCACGCCGGCGGTCAGCGTGGCCTGGCTCACGGCCGCCTCATCGGCCGGTACCGGCATGCGGGCGATCTCATCCTCGAGCAGGGCAAAGGCACTGGCACGCTGGCCGTCGACGCGCTCCACCCACGGCTGGTGCACCTTCTCCGCCGGCCGCAGGTTGTGCTCGTACACGTGCTGCACGGCCTTCTCGCTGGCCGCCAGCGCCAGACCGATGGTGCGCAGCGCGCGCTGGCGCTCTTCCAGTGCCCCCGGCATCAGGCTGCGGCCGGCGAGCGCTTCGGCGTAGTCGATGATCAGGGTCGAGTCCATCAGCACCACGCCGTTGTCGCACACCAGCGACGGCGCCTTGACCACCGGGTTGATGGCGCGGAACTGGTCGAAGGTGCGGAACACCGAGATGGATTCGTGGGTGAACGGCAAACCCAGCAGGCGCAGCGTGATGGCGGCACGGCGCACGTAGGGGGAATCGAGCATGCCGATGAGTCGCATGGGTATGGCTCCGGGTTGGGTTGGAGATGGTACGGGAGACGAGGCTGACTATGATCGCCGAGGCGCGCAAGGTGCGCCAGCGCTTTGCTCCCCTCTCCCGCGCAGTGGGAGAGGGGAGCGTATGCGGGAGGCGGAAGCAAGCTCTGATGACTGCGCAGTCCCGGCGCCCTACCCCTCCTCCCACCGCAATTTCCCCAACGCCGCCACCAGCGATACCACCACGTCGTCCTCCAGCGCCTGCCGCCGCCACATCACCCCCACCGGCGGCAAATCCCAGCTCAGCGCATGCGGCAGGACCGCCGCGCCCCCGCCTTCGACCAGCTCAGCAGCCACCGCGCGGGGCACGATGGTGGTGGCCGCCGCGTGGTTGCGCAGCAGCGTGGCCATGGTCTTGATCGAGTAGGTCTCGACGATGGGCACCGGCTGCGCCACGCCGGCCACCGCGAAGATGGTGTTGATGGTGCGCCGGATCGGCGTGTTCGGCGGCGGCAGAATCCAGTCGCGCCCGGCCAGCCGGTGCCAGTCGAGCGGCCCGCGCCCGAGCCGGCCGGCGGCCGCGGCGGGCACTACCAGCACCGGCTCTTCGCGATAGAGCGGCTGCTGGGCGATGTCCGCGCCGGGTGCGTAGAAGGTCCGCGCCACCACGCAATCCAGCTCATGCTCGCGCAGCGCCGCCACCAGCTCGTCGGTGGTGCCCTCGCGCACCAGCACCGAGACCCGCGGCGACTGCGTCAGGCCGAAACTGCAGGCGGCATCGAGCACGGTGCGGCTGATAAACGGGATCACGCCGATGCGCAGCCGCCCCGACATGCCGGCACCGATCGCCGCGAGCTCGCGTCCCAGCGCGTCGGTATCCGCCAGCGTCAGCCGCGCATGCGCCAGCACCGCCCGGCCCGTGGGCGTGGGCTCCAGGCCGCGCCGGGTGCGGATGAACAGCGGCACCATGAAGATGTCCTCGATCTCGCGCAGGGATTTGGTGACGGCGGGCTGCGACAGGTTCAGCTCGGCCGCCACGCGCGACACCGAGCGCTGGCGCTCCAGTGCCAGCAGCAACGGCAGGTGCCTGAGGCGCAGGCGCGAGACGAGGTTGTGGACCAGCTTGTCGGGGGCGGCGATGGGCACAGGAATCCTGCAACGGGGCGTGAATGTCGTATTACCAAATGGTAATACAACGATAACCAATCAGACGCTCACGGTTATTTCCCGATCCTATACTGGCTCGCATCACCGGAGCTGCAATCCATGTTCACTACCCGCCCCGAAATCGTCGGCACCTTTGGCGTTGCCGCCTCCACCCACTGGCTGGCCACGCAAACCGCCATGGGCGTGCTCGAACGCGGCGGCAATGCCTTCGATGCCGCGGCGGCGGCGGGCTTTGTGCTGCAGGTGGTCGAGCCGCACCTGAACGGCCCTGGCGGCGAAGTGCCGATCCTGTTCTGGAGCGAGCGCGAGCGCCGCATGCGCACCCTGTGCGGCCAGGGCCCGGCGCCGGCGCTTGCCGATCCCGCGGCGCTGCGCGCGCAGGGCCTGGAGCTGGTGCCGGGCATCGGCCTGGTGCCCGCCACCGTTCCCGGCGCCTTCGGCGCGTGGCTGACGATGCTGCGCGATCGCGGCACGTGGTCGCTGGCCGACGTGCTGGCGCCCGCCATCGGCTACGCGCGCGACGGCTTCCCGCTGGTGCCGCGCATCTCGCGCGCGATCCTGGCGGTGCAGGCGCTGTTCCGCGACGAATGGCACAGTTCGGCGGCCACCTGGCTGCCGGACGGCAAGGTGCCGCGCCCCGGCAGCCTGCATACGCTGCCGGTGCTGGCCGATACCTACACCCGCATCGTCGAGGAAGCCCAGCGCCGCAGCAACAGCCGCACCGGCCAGATCGATGCCGCGCTGGATTGCTGGTACCGCGGCTTCGTCGCCGAGGAAATCGACGCGTACTGCCGCAACACGCCGGTGCGCGACACCACCGGCGACAAGCACACCGGCCTGCTGCGCTACGACGACATGGCCGGTTGGAGGCCCGAGGAAGAGGACCCGGTCACGCTCGACTTCGGCCGCTACACGGTGGCCAAGTGCGGCATCTGGAGCCAGGGGCCGGTGTTCCTGCAGCAGCTCGGCATGCTGCGCCACGCCGGGCTGGCGCAGCATGCGCCCGATTCCCCCGAATTCGTGCACCGAATCGCCGAGGCCACCAAGCTGGCCATGGCCGACCGCCTGGCCTGGTACGGCGATCCCCGCTTCGCACACAGCCCGCTTGCCGCGCTGCTCGACGACGGCTACCTGGCCGCGCGCGCGCAGCGCATCGGCGAGCGCGCGGCGCTGGCGATCGATCCCGGCACGCTCGATGGCATGGCGCCGCGCCTGCCCGACCTGGGCGTGGCCGAGCGCACGCTGCGGCAGGCCGACGTACGCTTCGGCGTGGGCGAGCCGACCTTTGCCGAGCTGCCGCCGGTAGCCGAATGGGCCGAACGCGAGCTCTTTGTCGGCGACACCTGCCATATCGACGTGATCGACCGCCATGGCAACATGGTCGCCGCCACGCCGTCGGGCGGCTGGCTCTCGTCGAGCCCGACCATCCCGGCGCTCGGCTTCGCGCTCAATACCCGCCTGCAGATGACCTGGCTGGAGCCCGACCTGCCCAACACGCTGGCCCCCGGCAAGCGCCCCTGCACCACGCTGTCGCCGTCGCTGGCGCTGCGCGACGGCGAGCCCTACATGGTGTTCGGCACCCCCGGTGGCGACCAGCAGGACCAGTGGTCGCTGGCATTCTTCCTGCGCCATGCGGTCCATGGCATGAACCTGCAGGAAGCGATCGACGCGCCGGCCTGGCATATCGACCATTTCCCGGGCTCGTTCTGGCCGCGCCAGACCGTGCTCAACCGCATCAGCGTGGAATCGCGCTTCCCGGCGGCAACGCTGGCGGCGCTGCGCGAACGCGGGCACGAAGTCCGCGTGGGCGAACCCTGGTCAGAAGGCCGCATGTCGGCCTGCTCGCGCGAACGCGACGGGCGCGGGCGGCTGGTGCTGCGCGCCGGGGCCAATGCGCGCGGCATGCAGGGCTATGCGGTGGGCCGCTGACGATTCGATGACATGAGAGCGGACCGCAACAGGTCCGCGCCAGTACCAAGGAGGAAGGAAAATGCGCGCAGTACTGAAAACCCTGCTGGGCGGCGTCGCCGCGCTGGCGATGTGCCTGGCGGCCCCGGCCGGCGCCAGCGAGCCCTGGCCGCAGAAGCCGGTCACGCTGATCGTGCCGTGGGCCGCCGGCGGCTCGACCGATATCCTCGCGCGCGTGCTGTCCGAGCACCTGACGCGCTCGCTCGGCCAGCCGGTGATCGTCGACAACAAGCCGGGCGCTTCCGGCAACATCGGCTCGGCCATGGTGGCCCGTGCCAAACCCGACGGCTACACGCTGCTGGTGGGCTCGATGAGCACCCACGCCATGAACCCGGCGCTGATGCCCAACATGCCGTTCCGCGGCGTGGATGACTTCACGCCGCTGGGCCTGCTGGCTTACGTGACCAACACCATGGTGGTCCATCCCTCGGTGCCGGCGCAGAACGTGAAGGAACTGGTGGCCTACGCCAGGGCCAATCCGGGCAAGCTGGCCTACGCCAGCGCCGGGCCGGGCTCCACCAACCACCTCAGCGCGGTGCTGTTCGAGAAGATGGCCGGCATCCAGATGCTGCACGTGCCGTACAAGGGCGGCGCGCCGGCGGTGGTCGATACCGTTGCCGGGCAGACCCAGCTGCTGTTCTCGGCGGGCACGCAGACGCTGCCGCACGTCAAGGCCGGCAAGCTGCGCCTGCTGGCCGTGACCGAGAGCAAGCGCTCGCCGCTGCTGCCCAATGTGCCGACCGTGGCCGAGACCCTGCCCGGCTACGAGCTGGCGGTCTGGTACGGCGCCTTCGGGCCGAAGGACATGCCCGCCGAGCTGACGGCGCGGCTCAATCGCGAGATCAACGCCGTGATGGCGCTGCCTGAAGTGAAGGCCAAGATGAACGCCATCGGCGTCGAAACCGCGACCTCCACGCCGCAGCAGTTCGCCACCATCCTGCGCCGCGATGCCGACCGCTATGGCAAGCTGATCCGCGAACTCGGCATCCAGGGGGAATGAAGTGAGCCAGGCAACGCACCCGGCCCCGCAAGCCGGCGCGCCGCTGGAAGACGCCGGCTCGCTGATCGCGCAGGTCAACCTGCTGTGCGACGCGCTGCGGCAGGCGCGCGAGCCCGCCGCGGCGCTCGACGCGATCGGCGCGGCCACGCTGCGCACGCTCGGGCCGGGGCTGCTGACGATCAATGCCTGGCATGTGCAGACGGCGCGGATCGAACGCCTGTGGTCCTCCGACACCGCAGCCTACCCGGTCGGCGGGCACAAGACCAAGGGCGACAGCCCGTGGCGCCGGCAGTTGCTGGAGCGTGGTGAGGTCTTTGTCGGCGAGGGCGATGACGCGCTGGCGGCGGTGTTCGATGACGTGCAGGTGATCCGCAAGCTCGGCTGCACGGCGGTGGTCAATGTGCCGCTGGGCCACCAGGGCTCAGTGGTCGGCACCTTCAACTACCTGGCCGATCGCGCCATCTGGTCGGCCGCCGAGGTGGCGGCGCTCAGGCTGCTGGCGGCGCTGGCGGTGGCGCCGGTACAGGCGCTGGCGGCTGCGCGCACCTGACGACAGCATCCGCCAACACCGAACGCCACTCTGCGGTATGATTCCCCCGCCGCGTTGAAAGCTCAACGAAGCACAGCGCGGCAACGTTCTCAGGGCAGGGTGAAAGTCCCTACCGGCGGTGAAGGCGTCTGACGCACGAGCCCGCGAGCGCCCGGCATGGCCACATGCCGGGGTCAGCAGATTCGGTTCAAATCCGAAGCCGACGGTGATAGTCCGGATGAAAGAGAGCGAGCAAAAATGCCCCCGTCTTCACGGGGGCAAGTCTCGTGCGCCCTGATTCTGGCCAACTCCATCCGTACAGGAACACCATGAATCAGCCTGTCTCCGCTTTCCAGCGCGCCACCGCACCCGCGGCCGGCTTTTCCCTCCCCGAAGGCAAGCGCATTGCCTACATCCATGCCCAATGGCATGCCGATATCGTCAATCGCGCCCGCGACGCGTTCGTGGCCGAAATGGCAAAGCTCGGCGTCACCGCGGACGCCATCGACATCTACGATGTTCCGGGGGCTTTTGAAATCCCGCTGCACGCGCAACGGCTTGCCAGGTCCGGCAAGTACGCCGCCATCGTCGCCAGCGGCTTTGTCGTCGACGGTGGCATCTACCGGCATGAATTCGTCGCCGATGCCGTCATCAGCGGCCTGATGCGCGTCCAGCTCGACACCGAGGTCCCTGTGTTCTCGGCCGTGCTGACCCCGAAGAGCTTCCACGAGCACGACGAGCACCATCGCTTCTTTGCCGAGCATTTCGTGGTCAAGGGCCGCGAGGCGGCGCAGGCCTGCGTCCGCACGGTCGCGTCGCTGCAGAAGCTGGCGGCCTGATGCGCTGAAGGGCTGTGCCGCGCGGTTCATGTCCGCGGCATGTCCAGGAATCATGAACCGCCGGATTTGCTGAACGGCACGGCTCGCCCGTGGCGGCATCCGTTGCCGCCGCTCCCCACCCCCGGATACTGCCGCCCGCCTCCCCGAGGCGTGTAAACTGCTGGCTTTTTGAATCCGGCGGTATGTCCCAAGAGCCCCGGCGCACAGGTTTCAGCGGTCCGACGCTAGTCCGGCTGCTGGCGCGCCTGACCGACGCCGACGCCCCACCTCCTGCAACGTCACTTTCGGGCCAGCTGAGCCAATGGCTGGGCTGGCCAGATGCGATCGCCCTGTCGGCGGCGCTGAAAGCCGGGTCGGCCGCGGTGCCAGCCAACCCGCGTGCCTGCGGCGCCACCGCCGAAGAGCAGGAGTGCGCGCGCGTGCGCGGCGCGCTGGCCGATGCCATCGCCGGGGACAATGCCCTGGCCGCGCGCCGCCGCGGCCCTGGCCGGCCGTCGGCGCTGGCCGAGGCCATGGATGCGCAGGTGGACTACGCCATCTACCGCCACCGCTACGTGTCGCAGCAGCAGGCCATGGAGACCGCGATCGGCGCGTTGCGCGGGCGGCTGCGGGCCGCCTTGTCGACGCGCGCGCCGGACATGGCCCGGCTGGCGATGGTCGATGCCGTGATGGAGCGCGTGCTGGGCGCGCGCGAGCAAAGCGTGCTCGGCAGCGTGCCGACCCTGCTGGAAGGGCATTTCCAGCGGTTGCGCCAGGCCGAAGCCGCGGCGCTGGCCGAGGCCCAGGCCGCCACAAAGCCGGCCGCCGCAGCCCCGGTCGCGCCCGGCGCGTGGCTGGCCGTGTTTCGCAAGGATATGCAAAGCGTATTGCTGGCCGAGCTGGAAATACGCTTCCAACCCGTCGAAGGATTGCTCGCCGCCCTGCGCGGCAGCTGACCAGGACACCATGAACCGATACTTCTTCCATCTTGTTGTTTTCCTGGCGGGCCTGGCGGCCGTGTGCTGGATCGCCGCAGGCTATGCCGGCTCGAATGCGCTGGCGTTGTCGGTCACGCTGCTGATCGGCGCCTGCTACGTGGCCGGCGCGCATGAGCTGATGCGCTACCGGCAGGGCACGCTGGGGCTGGCGCAGGCGGTGCAGGGGCTGTCCGAGGCGCCGGCAAGCCTGGATGGCTGGCTCGTGCGCCTGCCCGCGGGGCTGCGCAACGCCGTGCGCCTGCGCGTCGAGGGCGAGCGCGTGGCGCTGCCGGGGCCGGCGCTGACGCCGTACCTGGTCGGCCTGCTGGTGCTGCTGGGCATGCTCGGCACGTTCCTCGGCATGGTGTCGACGCTGCGCGGCACCGGCATGGCGCTGGAAACCGCGACCGACCTGCAGGCGATCCGCGCGTCGCTGGCGGCGCCGGTGAAGGGGCTGGGCTTCGCCTTCGGCACCTCGGTGGCCGGCGTGGCCACGTCGGCCATGCTGGGGCTGCTGTCGGCGCTGTGCCGGCGCGAACGCGTGCAGGCCGCGCAGGCGCTCGATGCGCGCATCGCCACCACGCTGCGCCTCTATTCGCGCAGCCACCAGCGCGACGAGTCGTTCCGCCTGCTGCAGCGCCAGGCCGATGCCATGCCGGCGCTGGTCGACCGGCTGCAGGCCATGATGGCGACCATGGAACAACAGAACCAGGCCATGGCGGAGCGCCTGGCGGCCAGCCAGGAAGCCTTCCACGGCAAGACCGAAGCGGTCTACACCCAACTGGCCGCCTCGGTCGGGCAATCGCTGAAAGACAGCGTCGCCGACAGCGCGCGCGCCGCCGGCACGGCGATCCAGCCGGCCGTGGAAGCGACCATGGCCGGCCTGGCGCGCGAGACCGCCGCCATGCGCGACGCCGTCACGCAGTCCGTGCAGCAGCAGCTCGAAGGCATCTCGGCGCGCTTCGAGACCTCGACCGCCGGCGTCGCCGGGATCTGGAACGAGGCGCTCGCCAGCCAGCAGCGCAGCAATGAAGCCCTGACGGGCGAACTGCGCGGCGCGCTCGACGGCTTTGCGCAGGCGTTCGAGCAACGTTCGGCCGGCCTCATCGCGCAGGTGGCGGCACGTCTGGAAACCACCTCCGCCAGCACCGCGCAGGCGTGGACCGAGGCCCTGTCGCAACACGCCCGCACCGGCGAGAAGCTCGCCGCCGACAACCAACAGGCGCTGGCCGCCGCCACGGCGGCATTCGAACAGCAGGCGGTATCGCTGGTGCGCACCGTGGGCCAGTCGCACGCCGACCTGCAGGCGGGCCTGGCATCGCATGACGAACAGCGCTTGGCCGCGTGGGCCGGCACGCTCGGCAGCATGACCGAGGCGCTGCGCCAGCAGTGGGACCAGGCCAGCGCGCAGGCCGCGAGCCGCCAGCAGGAGATCTGCACGGCG
Source organism: Cupriavidus oxalaticus (assembly GCF_016894385.1). Lineage (NCBI taxonomy): Bacteria > Pseudomonadati > Pseudomonadota > Betaproteobacteria > Burkholderiales > Burkholderiaceae > Cupriavidus > Cupriavidus oxalaticus. The sequence goes on along the minus strand of NZ_CP069811.1, from coordinate 464,987 downwards.
CTGGCGCAGACCGCAAACGATATTTCCGCCCAGTCGCAGGCGCATGCCAGCGGCACCATCGCCGAGATCGACCGGCTGGTGCAGGCCGCCGCCGACGCGCCCAAGGCCGCGCTGGCGCTGCAGGCCGAGCTGAGCGCACGCGACGAGCAACGCCTCGCAGCCTGGACCGACGCGCTTGGCAACATGGCCGCCGGACTGCGCGGGGAATGGGAACAGGCGAGCGCACAGGCCGCGAGCCGCCAGCAGGAAATCTGCGCCGCGCTGGCGCAGACCGCCAGCGACATCTCGGCCCAGTCGCAGGCCCACGCCAGCGGCACCATCGCCGAGATCGACCGGCTGGTGCAGGCCGCCGCCGACGCGCCCAAGGCCGCTCTCGCGCTGCAGACCGAACTGAGCACGCGCGACGAACAACGCCTCGCCGCCTGGACCGAAGCCCTCGCCGCGATGGCCGCCACGCTGCGCCAGGAATGGCAGCAGGCGGGCGCGCAGACCGCCACCCGCCAGCAGGAAATCTGCGCGGCACTGGCGCAGACCGCGCAAGCGATTTCCACCGAAACACAGGCGCACGCCAGCGGCACGCTGGCCGAGATCGAGCGCCTGGTGCAAGCCGCCGCCGAGGCACCCAGGGCCGCCGCCGCGCTGCAGGCCGAACTGGCCGCGCGCGACGAACAGCGCCTGGCCGCCTGGACCGGCCACCTCGACAGCATGGCCGCCTCGCTGCGCGAGCAATGGGAACAGGCCGGCAGCCACAGCGCCAGCCGCCAGCAGGAGATCTGCGACACCCTGGCGCAGACCGCGCGCGACATCACCGCGCAGGCCGAGGCGCACGCCAGCAGCACCATCGCCGAAGTCGCGCGCCTGATGCAGGCGTCCGCCGAAGCGCCCAGGGCCGCGGCCGAAGTCATCGCCGAACTGCGCCAGAAGCTCACCGAAGGCATGGCCCGCGACAACGCCATGCTGGAAGAGCGCAGCCGCATGCTGGAAACGCTGGGCACGCTGCTCGACGCCGTGAACCACGCCTCCACCGGCCAGCGCGCCGCGGTCGACACGCTGCTGGCGACCACGTCCGAGCTGCTGGAACGCGTCGGCGGCCGCTTCACCGAGCAGGTCGAGTCCGAGACCGGGCGCCTGGCGCAGGCCGCGGCGCAGGTCACCGGCAGCGCCGTCGAGGTGGCGAGCCTGGGCGAGGCCTTCGGCGTGGCGGTGCAGATGTTCAGCGCATCCAACGACAAGCTGTCCGAGCAGCTGCAGCGCATCGAGGCCGCGCTCGACAAATCGATGGCGCGCAGCGATGAGCAGCTGGCCTACTACGTGGCGCAGGCGCGCGAGGTGGTCGACCTCAGCATGCTGTCGCAGAAGCAGATCCTGGAAGACCTGCAGCAGCTGGGCGGCCGGCAGGCAGCGCGCGCAGAGGCGGCATGAAGGACGACTACATCGACGCCGGCGTCGAGCCGACGGTACCGGCCTGGGCGGTCTTCGGCGACCTGATGTCGGTGCTGCTGGGCGCGTTCGTGCTGGTGCTGCTGGGCGTCATCGGCGTGCAGCTCGAGCTGTCGGCGCGGCTTGAGGACGAGGTGCGTCAGCGGCAGGAAGAGGCGCAGCGCCGCCAGACGCTGGAGCAGGCGCTGGCCGGCCCGCTCGCCGCCGGGCGCGTGACGCTGGTGAACGGGCGCATCGGCATCAGCGGCAGCGTGCTGTTCGCCCTGAACTCCGACCAGTTGCAGCCCGAGGGCCGCGAGCTGCTGCGCAGCCTGGCCGCGCCGCTGTCGGCCTACCTGCGCACGCGCGACGAAATGCTGATGGTCAGCGGCTTCACCGACGACCAGCAGGTACGCGAGGGCAACCGCCGCTTCGCCGACAACTGGGAGCTGTCGGCGCAGCGCGCGCTGACCGTGACGCGCGCGCTGATCGATGCCGGCGTGCCGCCCGCTTCGCTGTTCTCGGCGGGCTTCGGCTCGCAGCAGCCGGTCACCGCCAATACCGATGCCGGGAGCCGCGCGAAGAACCGGCGCGTGGAAATCGCGCCGGTGCCGCGCGTGACCATGGGGACGGGGAAGCCTCGTGGCTGAAGACGTGGCCGCAAGCGCGCGCGCGCAGCTCGACGCCTGGCGCGACAGCGATGCCGCCGGCGTCGACCCGGTGCGCTTCCGGCTGATCGAAGCGCTGGCACGGCGTTCGGCCAGCCATGACGGCGCGGTGCGACAGATGCTGGATGCGCGGCTGGCGGCGCTGGTCGACAGTTATCGCGAAGCCATCGCGCAAGATGCTGCGGGGCGCGAAGCCGCTGCGGCAACGGCACAGGATGCAACCGCGGAAGCGGCCGGCATGCTTGCCGGCCTGGTCAGCTATATCAAGGCCAATACGCGCGCCGCGGGGATCGACTCTGCACCAGGCGCCTCTGCGCCGCGCGCCTCTGCGCCGGTGCGCGCCGTGCGTCCCGAGCCCGCGCCGGAACTGGTCGACTATTTCCGCGACACGTGGTCGCGCGTCAGCGTGAGCCGCCAGTTGCGGCAGTCGCAGGCGCAGTTGCCGGGCAATGCCGGGCCGCTCAATTCCGACCACCTCGTGCATCGTGCGCTGACGCTGATGCACGAGCTGTCGCCGGGCTACCTGGAGCAGTTCTTTTCGTATGTCGAGGCGATGGCATGGCTGGAACAGCTGCATCGCGGCGGTGCCCCGGCAGAGAACGAAGCGGTGCGGGCCACGAGCGCGAAGAAGACCACCCGCAGCAAGCCGCGCAAGGCGGCAAGTTAATCCGCCGCCCCCGGCGCGATCGCAAACCCATACAACGCCGCGGCATTGCGCCAGCGCAGCGCTTCATTCAGCGAAGCATCCGCCGGCGCGGTGCCAGGCCAGCCGCTGAGTTCACTGCATTCCCCTGCCCGTTCGGCAGCTTCATGATTGGTCCACGGCCAGTCGCTGCCCCACAGCAGCCGATCGGCACCAACCACTTCCAGCCACCGCTGCGCCAGTTCGCGCCACGCCCCCGGCGCCACCAGCCGGTATGGGGCGCTGCATTTGACCCACACCTGCCGACGCTCGCGCACCGCCGCGGCGACGCTGAACACCGGGTCCGCCACGCCCGCTGCGCCCGGCCTGCCAAAATGGTCCAGCACCACCGGCATGTCGCCTTCGCTCAGCGCGGCATCCAGCTCGGCATCCAGCGCGGCCAGCACCGTGCTGCCGTCGCCGTTGTCGGTATGGAGTTCGACGTGCCAGCCCAGCGCAGCGATACGCGCGAACAATGCGCGCCACGGCGCTGTGCCGATGCGCCGCCAGCCGGGATCGCGATAGAGGTTCAGCCGGATGCCGCGCACGCCCGCGTCGTCCAACTCGCGCAACGCCGCATCGGATACGCCGGGATCGACCACCGCGACGCCGCGCAGCCGCGCCGGCATGGTGCGCAGCGCCGCCAGCAGCGCGGCGTTGTCGGTGCCGAGGAAGCTGGTCTGCACCACCACCCCGAACGGGTCGCCAAGCCCTCCGGCCAGGCGCTGCCACTCGTGCAGCGAGGCGGCATACGGGGGCCGATAACGGGCGGCGGGCGCTGCCGGGCCGGCATCGAAGATATGGAAGTGGCAGTCCACCACCGGCGTTGCGGGTTGATTCATCTGTCTGCCCTGCTGTGTCCGCGGGTAATCCCGGATAGGGGAAGCAAGCCCGCGTCAGTATTCTAGTCCTCTAGAGGACATAAATAACAATTTAGCACGGCTCCAGACCGACGGACAACCCGATGGCAGACATTGACCTGCTTCAAAAAATCACCAGCGCGGCCGGCCTGAGCCGGTATGGCCAGATCGCCGCGCAGCTCCAGGCGCGCATTGTTTCCGGCGACTGGCCGCCGGGCGAGGCAATTCCCGCCGAGGGCGCCTTGGCCAAGGAGTTCGGCATCGCGCTGGGGACGATCCGGCAGGCGATCGCCGTGCTGGTGCAGGAAGGACTGCTGGAACGCGTGCAGGGCCGGGGCACCTTTGTGCGCAAGGGCCTGAGCGGCGCCAGCCTGATGCGCTTCTTCCGCTTCGGCGGCGCCGACGGCGCCACCGCGGTGCCGCGCTCGGAAATCCTGTCGTGCCGCGCCGTGCGGCTGGACAAGGCCATGGCGGAACGCTTCGGGCTGCCATCCGGAGCGCGCGGCCTGGCGATCACGCGCCGCCGCTGGCTGGACGACAAGCCGCGCCTGCTGGAATCGATCTGGCTGCCGCTGCCGCGTTGCGAAGCGCTGCAGCAACTGCCGGTATGGGAATGGGGCGACCTGCTGTATCCGCTGCTCGGCAGCCAGTGCGGCATCACCGTGCATCGCGCGGTCGACGAGGTCACCTTCCGCACGCTGGCGCATGACGAGGCGGATTTGCTGGAACTGCCGGATGCGCACCCGTGCGCGGTGGTGACCCGGCACGCCTTCGACCTGCGCGGCACCTGCATCGAATACCGGCTGACCCGGGGCGATGCCTTCGCTTTTCGCTATACCGCGGACATCCGCTAGCCCGTCCGCTAGTCATTCGATACCGATCCGCATCCGAGGAGACCGTTTCATGCATTCCATCAAGGCGATGGCCGCGGCCATTGGCGCCGCCGCCATCCTGCTGCCACTGCTGCCACTGCTGCAACCTGCGCCGGCGCAAGCCGCCGAGAGCGCGGCCACATGGCCGTCGCGGCCCATCACCATCGTGGTCACGTATCCGCCAGGCGGCGGCGCCGACCTGATGGCAAGGCTGATCGCGCCGGGACTCGGCCGCGAACTCGGCCAGTCGGTGGTGGTGGAGAACCGCCCCGGCGCCGGCGGCCAGATCGGCGCGGCCTATGTCGCCAAGGCGGCGCCGGACGGCTACACGGTGATGGTCGATGCCTCTTCCTACGCCGTGAATCCCAGCCTCTATGCCAGGCTGCCCTACGATCCGGCCAAGGCGTTCAAGCCCGTTGGCGTGCTGGCGCGCTATCCCAACGTGCTGGTCTCGACGGCCAGCTTCCCGGCCACCAGGGTCGGCGACGTGCTGGCGATGGCGAAGCAGAACCCTGGTTCGGTGGCGTTTGCCTCGTCCGGCAATGGCTCGGCGCAGCACCTGGCGGGCGTGCTGTTCGAGCAGCGCGCGGGGGTGGACCTGCTGCACGTGCCTTACAAGGGCGGCGGCCCGGCCATGACCGATGTCATCGCCGGGCAGGTGCCGCTGTTCTTCGCCAACGTTGCATCGAGCCTGCAGCACATCAAGGCCGGCAAGCTCAAGCCGCTGGCGGTCACCAGCCACCAGCGCACCAACGCGCTGCCGGGCGTGCCGACGATGCAGGAGGCCGGCGTGCCCGGCTATGAAGTCTATGAATGGAACGCGGCCTTCCTGCCGGCGGCCACGCCCGAGCCGATCGTCGCCAAGTTTGCCGAGGCGTTGCAGAAGGTCATGCACAGCCCCGAGACACGGCAGCGCGTGGCCGAGCTGGGCGGCGAGGTGGTGGCCGCGCCGCCGGCACAGGCGCAGCAGTTCATCGACGGCCAGGCCCGGCTGTGGGCCAGGGTGATCAGGGACGGCAACGTCAAGCCCGAATGATCGCGGGCAAATGCTTCCTGCGCGACAACAGCTGAGACATTCACGGAGACTCACATGACCCGCATCAACCCCACCCGGCGCCAGCTGCTGCAAGCCACCGCGGCACTTGGCGCCGGCGCCCTCTTCCCCACGCCAGCCCGCGCCCAGGCGTGGCCGGCCAAGCCGGTCCGGCTGGTGGTGCCGTTCGCGCCGGGCGGCAGCTCGGAAATCGTCGCGCGCTCCACCGCGGCGGAACTGACCAAGCTGCTGGGCGTGTCGGTGTTCGTGGAAAACAAGCCGGGCGCCGCCGGCAATATCGCCATGGGCGAAGTGGCGCGCGCAGAAGACAACCATACGCTGATCCTCGGCCACATCGGCACGCTGGCGGTCAATCCGTACATCTTCCCCAGGCTGCCCTACGATCCGGTCAAGGACTTCCGCCCGATCTCGCTGCTGTCCAAGGTGCCGAGCCTGTACGTGGTGCATCCCGACGTGCCGGCGAAGAACCTGAAGGAATTCGTGGCGCTGGCCAAGAGCAAGCCGGGCAAGCTCAACTACGGCTCGGCCGGCAACGGCAGCGCCGGGCACCTGGCTTTCGAATACCTGAAGGCGGCGACCGGCACCTTCATCACGCACGTGCCATACCGCGGCAGCGGCCCGCAGATCACCGACCTGCTGTCCGGGCGGCTGGAAGCGGCCTCCGTGGGCGCGCCGGCGATCCTGCAGTTCATCAAGACCGGCAAGGTGCGCTGCATCGCCACCGGCACCACGCAGCGCATTCCGCAGCTGCCGGATGTGCCCACCGTGGCCGAGCAGGGCTATCCCGGCTTCGAAATGACGCAGTGGTATGGGCTGCTTGCGCCCGCGACGCTGCCGCAACCGGCGGCGGACAAGCTGGCGGATGCGACCATCAAGGCGGTAAAGAGTGCCAGCTCGGTCGAGCGCCTGAGCGCCGATGCGGCCATCGTGGTAGGCAATACGCCGCAGGAGTTCGCGCGCTTTATCGCGCAGGAGCAGCAGCGCTGGAAGCCGATCATCGCGAGGGCGCAGATCAAGCCGGATTGAGCTGGCGTCTGCCGTGACCAACCAACTGTGTGCTCCCTCTCCCGCTTGCGGGAGAGGGGAGCAAACCAGCAGTGATGTTCGGTCTACTAGTGATGAATCCGGGCTCACTCGATCGTCACCTTCCCGTCCTTCACCAGCTTCGCGAACTTCACCGTCTCGTCCTGGATGCGGCGCGCGAATTCCTTCGGCGTGCTGGTCATCGGCTCGGCGCCGATGGCCTGCATGCGCTGCTGGAAGTCCGGCGATCTCACGATCCTGACGATCTCGGCGTTGAGGCGCGTCACGACCGGCTCCGGCGTGGCGACCGGCGCCATCACGCCGAACCACGTGCCGATGTCGAAACCCTTCAGGCCGGCTTCTTCCAGCGTGGGCACGTCCGGCAGCACGCTCGAACGCTTCGCCGTGGTCACCGCCAGCGCGCGCAGCTTGCCCGACTTGATGTGCTGCAGCACGGGCGTCAGCGTGTCGAACGACATGGTCACCTGCCCGCCCAGCAGGTCGGTCGTCAGCGGACCGCTGCCCTTGTAAGGCACGTGCAGCAGCGGCGCGCCGGTGGCGGCCTGGAACTGCGTGCCGATCAGGTGCTGCGCGGTGCCGTTGCCGTTGGAGCCATAGGCGAACTCGGGCGAGGCGCGCTTGGCCAGCGCCACCAGCTCGCTGACATTCTCCGCCGGGGTCTTCGCCGCGTTGACCACCAGCACATTGGGCACCATCGCCACCGGGGCCACCGGCGCGAGGTCTTTCTCGAAGCTGTACGGCAGCTTCTTGTACACGCTGGTGGCGATGGTGTGGTGCACCGCGCCCATCAGCAGCGTGTAGCCGTCCGGCTTGTTCTTGGCGACATAGTCGGCGCCGACCGTGGCGCCGGCGCCGGGGCGGTTCTCGACGATCACCGGCTGGCCGAGGCTCCTGGAAAGCTGGTCGCCCAGCGCGCGCGCCAGCACGTCGGTGGTGCCGCCCGAAGGGAACGGCACGACCAGGGTGATTGGCTTGGCCGGCCAGGCTTGCGCCATGGCGCCACCGCTGAGGGCGAAGCCGGCAGCGGCCAGGGTCAATGCCGATACGCGGCGCAGAATGCCAGTTGCACGCATGTCTTGTCTCCTGTCTGATGGTTTTTCAGCAAGCCTTCATGGCTTGTCTGTCGGTTGCTGCTTCGGCCGCTGGCACAGCTGTCGCAGCTGTCGCAGCGCTTTGCTGCCGGCAGCGCGCGTCAGCACGATCGCGCGACAGTCATTGACGGGACCGTCGTTGGCGGCCAGCGCGTCCTGCGGGTTCAGGCCGGCGCGGCTTCGACGATCTCGATGCGCGAGCAAGGCACCGCGTAGCCGTAGCGCGTGACCACCGGTCCTTGCAGCGCTTCCTGATGTCCAGGCCACGCCGCTTCCAGCGCTGCGGCCATGGCCGCCGCGGCCTTGCCGGCACCGATGACGATGGTGCGGCCGCGCGGCGGTGTGAGCAGGTGGCGCGCCAGCGTGCGGGAGAAGGGAGCGTTCACGACCGCTTGCAGCTAGTGGCTGACGCGCTGGTGCCTGAACGCTGCGTGCCAGCTCAGGCGGCCTTGACCTGCTTGCCAGTCAGCAGTTCGCACACGGCTTGCGTCACCTGCGCGGTGGTGGCCTTGCCACCCAGGTCGCCGGTATGCAGCGCGGGATTGGCGGTAACCGCCTCGACCGCCTCCATCACACGCTGGGCCGCGGCGTGCTCGCCCAGGTGCTCCAGCAGCATGACCACCGACCAGAACGTGCCGACCGGATTGGCCAGGCCCTTGCCCATGATGTCGAAGGCAGAACCATGGATCGGCTCGAACATCGACGGATAGCGGCGTTCCGGGTCGATATTGCCGGTCGGGGCGATGCCCAGGCTGCCGGCCAGCGCCGCGGCGAGGTCGCTGAGGATATCGGCGTGCAGGTTGGTGGCAACGATGGTGTCGAGCGACTTCGGGCGGTTGACCATGCGCGCGGTAGCGGCATCGACCAGTTCCTTGTCCCAGGTGACGTCCGGGAAATCCTTGGCCACCTGCACCGCGACCTCGTCCCACATCACCATGGCGTGGCGCTGCGCGTTGGACTTGGTGATCACCGTCAGCTGCTTGCGCGGACGCGATTGCGCCAGCTTGAAGGCGAAGCGCAGGATGCGTTCGACGCCGACGCGGGTCATCATGCTGACATCGGTGGCGGCCTCGATCGGATGGCCCTGGTGCACGCGGCCGCCCACGCCCGCGTATTCGCCCTCCGAGTTCTCGCGCACGATCACCCAGCTCAGGTCTTCCGGCGCGCAGCGCTTGAGCGGCGCGTCGATGCCCGGCAGGATGCGGGTCGGGCGCACGTTGGCGTACTGGTCGAAGCCCTGGCAGATCTTCAGGCGCAGGCCCCACAGCGTGATGTGGTCGGGGATATGCGGGTCGCCGGCCGAGCCGAACAGGATCGCATCCTTGTCGCGCAGCGCGTCCAGGCCATCGGCGGGCATCATCACGCCGTGCTGACGGTAGTAGTCGCCGCCCCAGTCGAAGTCTTCGAACTCGAAGCGGAAATCGGCACCGGCGGCGGCCAGCGCTTCCATCACCTGGCGGCCCGCGGGTACCACTTCCTTGCCGATGCCATCGCCGGGGATGGTCGCGATGCGGTAGGTCTTCATCTCTTGTCTCCTGGTCAGAATCCGCGTGTATGCGCGATTGCGTGGAACGGATTCTGGGCCGTGGACAAGGTTTTGGATCGCTTGTAGAGTTAAACCATTCTTAACCTGAGATTAAAGCTGGCATGGCATCGTCCGCAGGGATCCAGCCGTCGGAACTGGGCTTTTTCACGTCGGTGGCCACCGCCGGCAGCCTGAGCGCGGCCGCGCGCGATCTTGGCATCACCACCGCGGCGGTCAGCAAGCGGCTGGCACAGATGGAGGCGCGCATCGGCATGCCGCTGGTCACGCGCACCACCCGGCGCATGAGCCTGACGCCCGAGGGCGAGGTCTACCTGGAGCACGCGCGGCGCATCCTGAGCGAGATCGAGGATCTAAACCAACTGCTGACGCGTTCCAAGGGCAGGCCGAGCGGCCTGCTGCGCGTCAATGCCACGCTGGGGTTCGGCCGCATGCACGTGGCGCCGGTGATTTCCGAGTACGTCACGGCCTATCCCGAAGTCGACGTGCAGCTGCAGCTGTCGGCCGACCCGCCGCCGCTGAACGAAGACGCGTTCGACGTCTGCATCCGCTTCGGCCAGCCGCCCGATGCGCGCATCGTGGCGCGCAAGCTGGCGCCCAACCGGCGCCTGCTATGCGCTTCGCCCAGGTACCTGCGCGACCACGGCATCCCCAACACGCTGGCCGACCTGCGCCGCCACAACTGCATCGGCATCCGGCAAGGCAGCGACGCCTATGGCGTGTGGCGCCTGACCACCGGCAAGGGGGCCAAGGCGCGTACCGAAACCGTGCGCGTGCGCGGCAACCTGACCACCAACGACGGCGAGATCGCGGTCAACTGGGCGCTGGAAGGCCATGGCATTTTGATGCGAGCCGAATGGGATATCGAGCGATTCCTGCGCAGCGGACGGCTGGTGCAGGTGTTGCCGCAGTACGCCACGCCGGAGGCCGACATCTACGCGGTCTATCACCAGCGGCATCAGCTGTCGTCGCGGCTCCGGTTGTTTGTGGAGTTCATGGAGGAGAAGTTCAGTGAGTTTGGGGAGCGGGCAAAGGTCGCTGGCTGAGAGAGTAGCCTGCAACGACCGATAGCCAAATGACCTCCATGCAAGCCGGCCTCTGCGTCTTCGCCCGCCGACCATGAAGAAGGTGTTTCCTTGACGGGTTCCTGGTGGAGCAGCTTCAAACTTGCCTGGTCTAGCGCCGCCGCACGCCTGTCGTCTTGGCGGCCATCTGCTGGATGGGACAGAACTATCGTACCGAGTGCCAGGCATCACGAAATGCAAGATTGATGTACAAGAAGACCACCAATGCTGCTGCTACAACCATACCAATCAGTAGTAGCGGAATCGAATAATTGCGTTTGCTTACTGCGCGGAACAGAAAAAGCACCGTCGCAAATCCACTAATAAACGATATCATAATAAAAGACAAACTAAATTCATGCGACATCGATCCATAGAAAATGGAGACTGCAATTGCCGGTATCGCCAATAGCATCCCGATGTTGAACGAGGCCGTACGTGATGGATCAGCATTCTTTTGTTTTTTATTCATTCTTGTTACCCTGCTTCAGATAGCATTAATCATCAGAGTGAAACATTGCTTCTCGTGGTCACGATCTTCTGACCGGTGTAGCGCACCAGTCCACTTGCGTCGAGCTTCTGCACCTGGACGCCGGTAAAGTCGATGGCCTTGACGATGGCGGTATCGCGCAAAGTCAACGAGCCGATCTTGCTAGTGACGAAGCTGGCCTTTTCGCCTTCGTACCGGTCGATCAGGACGCTGGCCGATTCGAGCATGAGTGAAGCATTGGGGATGGTGCAATGGCGAATGACAGTGGAGTCATAGCCGCCCATGATCTGACAGCCTCGGGAAATGTTGGTCAGCTTGTTGTCCACTACGTCGTTCACTCCCCAATCATCCCGCCCGCATTCGATATTCTCCAGGACAACGGATCTCAGGTTCTTTTGATTCTCAAGCTCAACAAGGCAATCTAGCGAGCGATAGCGTGTTTCGTATCCCTCCGGGCTGATGCTGATACCTCGGAACTGGCTGTTGCGAATGGTAATGGAGCGCGCATTGGCGAACATGTTGATCATGGCTCCCGCCTGTACGCCCTCGATCAGCACGTCGCCCTGCACATCGGAAAGGCCGACTTCGAGGATGTCGAATTTGCTGTTGCGGATGGTTAGATTGGTAATGGACGAGCGGGACAATCTTGTCCGCCCCCTAAAATGACAGTTGTTGATGGAGACCGTGGCGTATTCCCATTTGCCCTTGTCAAACGTGCCGTTGCTCATATTGACATTGCCAAACCTGCAGCCCCGGTAGCTAACGACACCATTGCCTTTGACGCTCATATAGTGTCCAGTACAGCGCTCATATGAAACATCCCCGTTGAGGTAGACGGCTCCGTATTGATTCACGTCCGGATTCTTGGCGCCAAAATCGCATTCCACGAAGCGCACGTTCTTGCTCGTTGCACCAGCCATCAGGTAGGCGCCCCCCAGGGTGTCGCTGCGCACAAAGAGCACACCCTCGAAGTGATAGGCCTGAAAGTTGGATCCCGGAAACTGACAGTGCTCGAACACGCAGTTTCTGATCCGGCTCAGGTGGATGACGCCATAGAAAATGCAGTCGTAGAAGTGGATGCTCTCCCACTCTTTTTCATAGAAGTCGGTGCCACCCACGCCGAAGTCGGCACCGCTGATTCTCAATCGCTGCTCGCCTAATGCCGCACGGCGCTTGGCGGGATCCATCAGCAATGCATACTCATGAGGCATGGCCTCGATGTTCTTGGCAGTCATACGTGTGCATCCGGTGGTAGTGAGGCTGACCATGCCGAGCATGGTCAGGAACTGGCGGCGGCTGGTCATTGGTTGTCTACGCGGGTGGCGTCATCCTTGCTGGGGTATCGACTCTTGCTCAGCGTCTCGCTCAGCCAATCCCAATCCGGCACCTCCCCTTGCTCGCCAAGCCGCCGGCGCAGCATTGGGACACGCCCGATACCCGTCTTCCGTGTGGTGAAGTCAACCGGGAAAAACCACGGATCAAGCTTGAAATGATCCGCCGGAAGCCCTTTAGGCGCCTGGAGCTTGACCTCGCAGAACCAGCGGGTGGTATTCGCTAGAAGTGGATCTTGTAGCGCAGCGATTTCAGGCTGTCTGCCGGCTGGCAGTGCCATCTCATAAATGCCGCTTTGCGGTGCCGCTGCCGGGCTTTCATAGGCTGAGCCCCGGGAAAGGTGGCGGAATTTGAGCGTAGTGTCGAATGGGATCCATGTGGCCCCGCCTGGCTGATCCGGAGTTCTGCCAAAACCCCACAAGCGAACAGATGCAATGCAGCCCAACCGGTGCGTTTTCGGGCCGACGACCATGAAGAAGGTATTCCCCTTGGCATGCTCCCAATGGAGCACCCGCTCGACCTTGCTGACCTGCATATAGTCCAGCGCCACCGCCAGCCGCGGCTGCGCGCTGCCCTTGGCATAGGCAACCTGGCGGAAGGGGATTTTGGCCGATGGATCGTAAAGGGTGCCGGAAGGCGGAGTGAGAGTCCAGCCGCCCAGTTCGTGGTTCAGGTTCTGCACGCCAATCGGTCCGCCGCAGGAGCTGACGATGAACTTTGTCTTTCCAGCCTCGCTGGTATTGGCCGGATGTGCAGGCTGCAGCCCCGGATCAAAGGCGCTCTCTATCGTCACGGTGTTGCCGCTGATTGTTGTGGTATAGATCCCTGCGCGGTGTGAGTGACCGCTGAAATGCACGCTCACTCCCGCCTTTCTGGTCTGATTGACGCAGTTCTGAAAGAACCAGTCCAGCTTGCGCTCGCAGGTTCCCATGTTGTTGAAGTTCCAGCCCCCATTGTTCTCGCCGGCCAGGACTGGCTTTCCCTTGCCATAGGCGGGCACGAACTGGCGGTTTCTGTCAGAGAATGCCACCTTGTTGTCATAGTTGACGAACGTGAAGTGGGAGAAGAGCAGCAACTGCGCTTGATACCGTTCTCGCGCCAGATATCGGGTCCAGTCGAGCAGGTAATGCTGATGATCACTGATGGCGCGGGTGGACCGCGGCAGAATGCCGTAGCTCTGCTTGTCCGCGCGCATCGGCACGGCGCCGCTCAGGTTCATGTATTCTTCTCCCTCGCCCCAATCCAGGCCTAGCAGGCATTGCCGGCCATAGACGTGTCGCCAATCCGAGAGTGGAGTGAAGAGGGAAAAGAACCAGTCGCACTGCTTCCGGTCGAAGTTCTGTGACGTCAGTGCCTGGCCATAGGTCGGGCCGTAGGCGAGGCAAGCTTCGTAGATTGTGAGGTTGTGGTCGGCGGCAATGCCGTCATTCGCCTTGGCCTCATCCCAATCGCTGGCGCGATCGAAGTCGTTGTAGGCGCTGACGGTGCCCGCAGCCGTGGCCAGTATCCCTGGCTCGATCTGCCGCTTTCCGTGGGGGCCCTTGAGTGAGTTGGTGGCTTCCAATGCGCCCATTGCCATTACCCAAGCGTTCTCGCGTGGAGAGATGCCATAAGGTACCTGGTACGCCTCGTGGTTTCCGGTTGTGAGAAACACAGGCAGGTTCCATTGCTGATAGGCATGGCGCACCAGCGAATAGACCAGCATGTCATCCAGACCGCGCTTGTACAGGCCGGGGTTCTGAATGTTGTTGAGCACATTGAAGGCGCGCCATTGGGCACCAATGCTATTCGGGGGGATGGCGTTCGGGTCGAGGTTGCGGTTGAAATCCAGCAGGTCTCCCGTGATCACCAATACGTCCGCCTTCGTCGCCTCATCACCATCGGCGAAGGCTTTCACCAATTGGTACAGACCGATGAAGCTGTTGCACAACCTCGATGCCGGTGGCTCAGCAGGCGTTCCGGGGGCTGGCTGCCCGCCAGGCTGCTCCAGCAGGTACGCGGGGGATTTGGCCAGGGTATTCTGACGAACATTGACGTGGACATCGGACAGGTGCCCGACCCTGAGCGCGGCGGCGTTGCTGCGGATGACCGGGTGCCAGGCCATCAAGCGGTGCCTGGCATCAGTCTTGTGTGCTGGTAGAGCCGTTGGCGAAGGAGGCTCCGACAGGTCGAACTCGAAGAGTGTCGGATAGTGCCGGCGGTTCGGATCCTTTCGCTCGGCGTCGAGGAAATCCAGAATGACCTGATCCTGATACTCCCAAGCTTCCACGCCTTTTACCTCGGGCCTGACCGCGTACGCTTTGGGCACCGGTACCATCCAGGCGAAGGTGCACATCTTGCCGAGGTCAGGCGAGTCCGGCAGCTTGGACAGATCGATCTCAATCTCATAGATATCGGTCAATGCCACTCCGGTGGAATACTGCGCCACCGTGGCACTGCGCAGGATCGCCACCGGCTCGCCCAAACGGTTCGCAATTAATCCGCCAGCGAACTTGCCAACGTTCCAGACCCGGACCGCCCCCATTGCCTTGGACGCTGCCTTGCCATCCCGGAACAGCATGGCGTCCTTAGGCTCTTTCTTGATTTGCTTGCCACTTTGGAGAGGATAGAGGCGCAGGTGGCGATCCACGAAGACCGGGCCGTACGGAGCCTCGCAGATCGCCTCGCCAACGCAATTTTTGATGCCGTCGTCTTTTGCTGGCTTCGCACCGAAATACCGTCTGGCGATGGCCTCGGCCGCAATGAAGATGCTGCACTTGGTCTGCCCCGGCTGCAGAATGAGCGGAGTACCCAGGTTAGGGCTCAGAATGACAGCGCGGATCGGCGCCCTCTCCTCGCAGTCCACGCAGCCCTCAATCTTCGGCTCGTAGGTAACGTTGGTACAGGCAATCCGCACCTTCTCGGCGGCAGTGTCTTGTAGTCGGTGGTCAGTGTGGCGAGCCACAGCCACGGTCGCAACGTGAAGCGATAGAGCGCGTGCCGTCCCACGATGAACGGGCCCTGCACTTCGTGCACGATGCCGGTGATCTCGCGGGTGCCGGCGCCAACGTTGCCGGCCAGGCCGGTACCAGTGCCCTCAAGCTCGATCTCGACGGTGAGTTCCTTGCCCTGCATCGCCTGCAGATCAAGATTCGCTTCCGGGCCGAAACACGCGTGCCGATTGTCAGGGGTCTTGAGTTCGATCTCGTAGGCGAAGAGGGTATTGATTCCATCGCGCCCCGTCAGCCGGGAAATGTTCAGGGCCGATTGCCCAAGAACTACCGGCAGGCCAGTGCCCTTGACCATGACGGCACGTGACGCGTGGAACGGCAAATCTCGAACGCCCATGGTTCCGATCCTTGCGGTGAGTCAGATAAGGTCTCGACAAGGACTGCCAGGTCCCGCCAACTTGGCCGGATGATAATCGCAAATCACGGCCGGAAAAAATGCAAACAAGTGCAACGCGGCTTAATAAAGCGAATTTTATATTCTAAATAATCTTATTAAGCTCGGATTATTCCTATCTGACACCAGATTAATTTCCCATGCATAGACAGAAAAATCCCAGGATCGTGATTCTGCGAATTCGATATTACGAGGCGAGGCTGATCCGGTGTTCGAGTAGATATGGCGACAACGCCGGCGCGTTCGGCAAGTAGCCAAACGTGCCCGACTGACCTGGCATACATGCAGCATTTACAACCGCACTGGCTCCGGTTACTCAGCAGGCGCGGCCTGCGTGGATGGTGCAGTTTGTGCATGGCGCTGGTCTCCACACCACCAGGAGGTCACCATGAGCATCTTCAAGGACATACTCAACAAGCTGCTGGGCAGGGCGAAGCCTGCTGCCACGACCTCAGGCACCCCCACTGGCACGCCAGCCCCTGCGGGCTCGGCACCCACGCCGTCAGGCGCGTCTCCCGCATCGGCAGGCGGCACAGCGCCCGCGGGCAGCGCGGGTCAGGCCACGGCCAAACCCGCGCCACTGTCCGGCGTCGACGTCGAATCGATC
Source organism: Cupriavidus oxalaticus (assembly GCF_016894385.1). Taxonomy (NCBI): domain Bacteria; kingdom Pseudomonadati; phylum Pseudomonadota; class Betaproteobacteria; order Burkholderiales; family Burkholderiaceae; genus Cupriavidus; species Cupriavidus oxalaticus. The sequence goes on along the minus strand of NZ_CP069811.1, from coordinate 448,877 downwards.
ATGGACAATCTGGTCAAGGAGAGCGGGCAGACGCTGAACTGGCGCACGTCCATCGTCGATACCATGAAGGCGCTGGGCATCGACAGCAGCCTGGAGCACCGCAAGGAACTGGCGCGCGAGCTGCACTACAGCGGCGACATGAATGACTCCGCCGCGATGAACATCTGGCTGCACAAGCGGTTGATGCAGGAGCTGGCCGCCAACGGCGGCAAGCTGCCGGCGGATTTGTCGTAGGAAATCCGTGAGCGGGTCGGCGGCTACCCTCAGCCGCCGATACCAGCCCAGCGCAGGTGCTTGTCCCAGTCGGCGTCGCTGATCACGCCGGACACGCCCTGCCGCTGGCCGTCGGCGCGATAGAAGTACGTGCGCGGCATCTCGCCCATCCAGTCGGGATCGACCGCGTAGCGCAGCCTATCCTGCGGCTCGTTGCCGAACATCCACGCGTTGCGCGTCAGGTTGACGCGCTTGAGCAGCTGCTGCACCTGCGGCAGCGCATCGGGCCGGTCCATGGCCAGCGTGACCACGCGCAGGCCGCGATGCTTCGCCTGCAGCTTGCCGATGGCCTCGAAATTACGCTTGCAGTAGACGCAGTCGAGCGACCACACCACCAGCACGAACGGCTTGCCCTGCTGGCTGGCACTGAGCTGCGCGGCACTGGCAGATTCGAAGACCGACACGCGTTCGGCCGCTTGCGCCATGCCGGCCACGCCGAGCGCGATCGCGGTGCCTGCCAGCGTGGCGACGAGTTTGCGACGCAATGTCATGCGCCCTCCTGCACCAGCGGGAAGACCTGGAAGCCTTCGGCCTCGGTGCGCCACAGCACGTAGGCGCGGCCGCCGTGCTGCAGCAGGTGCGGCTGGTCCGAATCGCGCGCGGTGCCGGCGAGCTGGCGCGTCTGCCAGGTCTTGCCGCCGTCCTGCGACAGCATCGCCGAGAGCCGAGTCTGCTGGCCGTCGAACGATTTCCACGCCACCACGATGCGATGGTCGTCGAGCGCGACGATATCGGCATGCTGCGCGCGCGGGTCGTCCAGCGGACGCTGCGCCAGCAGCTTGCCATCCCGGAAGCGGCCGACCGATACCGTCGGCTTGCCTGCCTTCACGTTGAACCAGACCATGTGCAGCGTGCCGTCCGGCGTCACCACGGCGCCCGGGCCGTGGTGCGGGCAGGCGTCGATGCGCCAGTCGTCGAAGGTCGCGCGCTGCATCGGCGCGGGCGTGCCGTCGGCGCCGAGCAGTGCCACCGCGTGGTCGCGCGCGTTGGGCGGGAAGACATGGCGCCATAGCGCCAGCATCTTGCCGTCCGGCGTCGGCGCGAGCGCGATGCGGCAGCATTCGCAGGACTGGTCGGCGATCTTGTAATCGCCCTGGAAGCTCTTGCCGTGGTCGGCAGAGACCGCGTAGTAGATCGCAGCGCCGGCATAGGGCTGCTTGCGCGCTTCGGCGGCGACCACGTCGCGCTTGTCGATCCAGCTGACGAAGACGCGGCCGGCCGGGTCCACCGCGATTGCGTCGAAGCGGTGCGCGATCTGGTCGCGGTTGGCATGCACGGTCACTGGCGCGGCAAAGGTCTTGCCGCCGTCGGTGGAGCGCGCGAAGCGGATAAAGCCGGTATAGGGCTTGGGCAGCGGCTGGGTCCAGGTGATGTAGATCTCGCCGTCGCGCCCCGCCGCCACCTTGGGCCGGCTGTCGTGGTCGGCCGCGACCGGCTCGGGCACGCGGTTGACGTGCTGCACCGGCCCGAAGCTGCGGCCCTGGTCGGTCGACGCGCGCACGGCCACGTGCTGGCCATCCTTGTAGGCGATCCACAACCGGCCATCGCGATCGAAGGCGGCGCCGGTGCCGAGTTCGCTCATCGCCTTCGGCGCCGGACTTTGCGCACCATGGCCGGCATGGTTGCCATGGGACTGCGCCATCGCGGCGAACGCGGTGCAGGCGATCACGCCGGCGGCAAGGAAGCGGAAGCTGCGGCGCAAGCGCTGCAGGGGAATGGTCAGGATCGGACTGGTCACTGCACTCAGAAGGAAAGCTTGGCCTCGGCGTAGAACGTCCGACCCGGGTACGGGTGGTAGACGAAGTAACGCTGGTCGGTCAGGTTGTCGATGCCAAGCCCGAGACGCACGTTCCTGGCGGGCTTGTAGGTCACCTTGACGTCGAAGGTCAGGAAACTGCTGGTGCCGCCGAAGGTGTCGGGATTGACGTCGCTGTTGTCGAGCGTATTGTACTGCCGCCCCGAATAGGTCATCGCCAGCGTGCCGGCCCATGCCGGCGTGAAGCGGTAGGTGCCGACCAGGTTCGCGCGCCACTGCGGGATGCGATAGAAATACTTGCCCACCGATGCCGGGTTGTTGGCGTTCTCCAGCGTCTTCGAATGGTTGTACGCGCCGCTGGCCGACAGGTCGAAGCCGCTGAACAGCACGTCGCGCCCGTCATAGGCCAGCTCGATGCCGCGCGTGCGCACGCGGTCCACGTTCTGGAAACTGGTGACGGTGGGGAACACCGTGGTATTGGTCTGGCTGACCAGCGCATCGCGGATGTCGTCTTCATACACCGACACGCGGAAGTACGACCGGTCGACCGTGCGTTCGAAGGTCAGGTCCTTCGAGAACGAGCGTTCCGGCTTCAGGTTGGGATCGTTGTTGATCAGCGAGGTGCCGGTGATGCGGCCCTGGAACAGCTCGGCGACGGTCGGGTAGCGGTAGGCCTGGCCCAGCGAGAGCCGGCCCAGCCAGTCCTGCCCGATGGCCTTTTCCAGCGCCAGCTTGGGCGACCAGTTGGACTCGCTGCGCACCGGGTAGGCGACATCCACGCCCGGCTGGCTGCGGCTGCCATCATAGGCGCGCCAGTGTTCCCAGCGCACGCCCGGGATCAGCTTCCAGTCCTCGGCGAAGTACCACGCGTCCTGCGCGTACAGCGCCTGCGTCTCGGTCTTGCCGGCAAAGGCGTTGTTGAACGCGGAGATGGTGGCGGCCTGCCAGTCTGAGGTGTTGTAGGTGGTGTTGCTGAGCCGGTAGTTGTCGTAGTGGTAGCCGAGGGTGACCCAGTGGCCGCCCTTGAGCTGCTGCGGGCGGTAGTCGGCCTTCAGGTCAAGCGTGCGCCAGCCGGTACCGTCGCCATAGGTCACCGTGCCCGGGCCATTGCCCGCGGTGCTGGCGGTGCGGCTGATGTCCTTGCTGACATCGAACAGCGATGCCACGCCGGAGAAGTTCCAGCCGGTCTCGTTGCGCGTGCGCAGCGACAGGCCGTAGAGCCAGCGCGCGTCTTCGCCGTTGCTCGGGGCAAAGGCGTTGGCCGGAATCACGTATTGATAGCCGCCGATATTGACCGGGCCGTTCGACACCACGTTGCCATTGGCATCGCGCAGGTAGCTGCCGGTGCTGTTGGAACGGTCCTGCTGCCAGTAGGCGGCCGTGAACTGTGCCTGCAGGGTGTTCGTGATGTCATAGCCCAATTTGACCTTGAATTGATCTTGGACTGTGTGCGTAACGCCCTCGCTATTGACACCCATTACCACCCGATCGCGACCCGTCTGGTCCTGATCGAAATAGGCACCGGATACAGCGACATCCGTCGCATTGGCGGGCCTTGTCGAACGCGCCGCGGTGTAAAAGCTCAGCGGCTGGCTCTTGCTGTCCTGCCGGTCGACGCTGACCAGCCACGAGAACGGCCCGACGCGGTCGCCCACGTAGGCGTTGGCATGCACGCCGTTGAAATTGTCGTGCGTGCCGTACAGGTTGAAGCGCTGCGTGAACAGCTGCACGCTGGCATCGCCTTCGAACTTCTCCGGCGTGCGCGTGCTGATCAGCACGGTCGCGCCCAGCGAGTTGCCCGGGTACAGCGCCGAATAGGGGCCATACAGCACGTCGACGCGCTCGATCTCGGCGGCGTTGACCAGCGACCAGCGCGGGGGGAAGGAGAAATCGGAGCCCAGCAGGTTGGACAGCAGCAGGCCGTCGGCATAGACCAGCCCGCGCGCCGACTGGCGCGAGCTGGTGCTGCGCACCGAGATGATCGAGTTCATATCGCCGATGAAGCGCTTGCGCACGGCGAGGTTGGGCGCGTACTTGAGCGCGTCTTCGGTGTTGACCACGTTGAAGTCCGCCATGCGCGCGGCGCTGATGCCGTAGGCGGGCGATGGCGTATTGGGCGGCGTGGCCGGCGTTTCGCCGCGCTCGGTCTTCGCCGAGACCACGACTTCCTGCAAGGGCTGCGGCGCGCTGACGGGTTCATCCGGCTGCGCGCCGGCGATGCCGGGGCCCATCAGCGCGGCCGAGGCGGCCAGCGCGATCCGATTTCTTCTCACTGGAATACCTTTCTGTTCTTTTGCCTCGCCGGCCGGTGCGCCGTATCCGGCTCGTGTTACGGCGCACTTCCTCCGCGTAGCGAGTGCTGACATTCTAGGGGGCGGGCCGGTTTGACGCAGTGCGACATAGCGCCGCGCCGGTACGGAAGCGACTCGACCCATCCATGCGAACACGCCTGGCTCCATTCACGTTTACCCGCATATCCACATGCGGCCTTTGTCTCTAGATTTGCCCGGATTGGCGTTCGCGCCAACGTGATGCTGGGAGAGACTGATCCGGCGGCAGCCGCCGCGGACAGCGCCGAAGGAGCAACCGCCCCGGAAACTCTCAGGCAAAAGGACCGGTATCACGCGTCACAGCACTCTGAAGAATGCCGCCATCGTCAGCCGGCATACCGAAGGAGCAAGCGGCCCCGCCTCCGGTACCCCCGGTACCCCCGGTACCACCGGCGACTGTCGTGAATCTCTCAGGTCAGGAACAGAGGGGGCGTCCGCCACGCATGTCGCGTGCGGGCTCCCACCCCGACGTTTCTGGACTGCCAGATCATGAAGACAATCGCCGTCATCGGCGGTGGCATCACCGGTGTCACCACGGCCTACGCGCTCGCCCGGCGCGGCTTCTCCGTCACCCTGTTCGAGCGCCATCGCTACGCCGCGATGGAAACCTCGTTCGCCAACGGCGGGCAGCTGTCCGCCTCCAACGCCGAGGTCTGGACGCACTGGTCCACCATCGTCAAGGGCCTGAAGTGGATGCTGCGCAGCGACGCCCCGCTGCTGGTCAACCCGCGGCCGAGCTGGCACAAGCTGAGCTGGTTCGCCGAGTTCATCGCCTCGATCCCGCACTACCGCCGCAACACCATCGAAACGGCGCGCCTGGCCATCGCGGCGCGCGAGCACCTGTTCGCGTGGGCGGCGCAGGAAGGCATCGACTTCGACCACAAGCCTGAAGGCATCCTGCATATCTACCGCGACAAGGCGGGCTTCGAGCACGCGGGCCGCGTCTCGGCCCTGCTGGCGCAGGGCGGGCTGGAACGCCGCGCGGTGACGCCGGCGGAAATGCGCGCAATCGAGCCGACGCTGGCCGGCACCTACTACGGCGGCTATTTCACCGAAAGCGATTCGACCGGCGATATCCACAAGTTCACCAGCGGACTGGCCGCCGCCATCGAGCGCATGGGCGTGCGCTGCCGCTACGGCGAGGACGTGCGCAAGGTCACCACCGATGGCCGCAGCGCCAGCGTGACCGTGCAGCAAGGCGCGGACAGCGCCACCTCGACCTTCGACGGCGCGGTGATCTGCGCCGGCACCGCCAGCCGCGCGCTGGCCGCCGGGCTGGGCGACCGCGTCAACATCTATCCGGTCAAGGGCTATTCGATCACGGTCAATTTGAACGACGCCGCGAGCCAGGCAGCGGCGCCGACCGTCAGCCTGCTCGACGATGAAACCAAGCTGGTCACCAGCCGCCTGGGCGATGACCGCTTCCGCGTGGCCGGCACCGCGGAGTTCAACGGCTTCAACCGCGACATCCGCGCCGACCGCATCCGGCCGCTGGTGGAATGGGTGCAGCAGTGCTTTCCGGGCGTCAGCACGCGCAGCGTGGTGCCGTGGGCGGGGCTGCGGCCGATGCTGCCAGATATGCTGCCGCGCGTGGGCCGCGGGCGGGCGCGCTGCATCTTCTACAACACCGGGCACGGGCACCTGGGCTGGACGTTGTCCGCGGTGACGGCGGATATGGTGGCCGGGGTGGTGGCGCAGGCGCTGGAAGCGCAGAAGATGGCCGTGCCGGGTGGGATGGTGTTAGGGAAGGCCTGAGCGGCTGACAGCAGATTCAGCCGTGACGGCAGCGGGATTTCAAACCCAAACTACCGCCCCTTGCGGACGCTCCCCTCTCCCGCGAAGTGGGAGAGGGGTGGGGGTGAGGGCCGAGCGTCAACGGAGTGAAGCGCGTCGCGATTGCGAGCGCCTGCCCTCACCCCCTGCCCCTCTCCCGCATGCGGGAGAGGGGAGCAAACCAGCGACGCGCGTTGCGCACGTCGCCTGGCCTCAGCTTCAAGCCGGCGCAAACACCGGCACCGGCGCCCCATCCACGCTGGGCGCGAACTTGACCTTCACCTTCTGCCCGATGCGCACCGCATCGAGATCGCAATCGACGATATGGGTCATCATGGTCACGCCCTCGTCCAGCGTCACATAGGCAATGCAATACGCCTGCGGACCGGCCTTGCGCGTGACGCTGTACGAGTAGATGGTGCCGCGGCCGCTGGCGGTCTTCCAGACCGTATCGCCCATGCAGAACGGGCACAGCGTGCGCGGATACCAGTGCGTCTTGCCGCATGACTGGCAGTGCTTGACCAGCAGCCGGCCTTCGCGCGCGGCCTGCCAGAATTCGATGTTGTCGGGCTGTTCGTCCGGGGCCTTGTAGGCCATGGGAGTGTACGGGGTCGTCATGTCAGTTGCTCCGGCGATCGTTCATCATTCGCGCTCGAGGATCAGGGTGGCGCTGCCGTGGCGCGAGCCCAGGTAGCCGCCGGTGCCTTGCGCCAGCGCCAGGTCGCAGTTCTTGACCTGCACCGCCGGGTGCGCCTCGCCGCGCAGCTGGCGCACGGCCTCGATCACCTTGGTGATGCCGCCGCGGTTGGCCGGGTGGTTGTTGCACAGGCCGCCGCCATCGGTATTGAACGGCAGCTTGCCGACGCCCGAGATCAGGTTGCCGTCGGCGACGAACTTGCCGCCCTCGCCCTTCTTGCAGAAGCCCAGGTCTTCCAGCTGCATCAGCACGGTGATGGTGAAGCTGTCGTAGATCGAGGCGTACTTGATGTCGGCCGGGGTCACGCCCGCTTCCGCGAACGCGGCCGCGCCGGAGAACTTCGCGCCCGACCAGCTCAGGTCGACCTCGCCGCCGAGCTGGCCCTTGACGTATTCGCCGGCGCCCAGGATCTTCACCTTCGGACGCTTGAGCGTGGCCGCGATCTCGGGCCGCGCCACGATCAGCGCGCCGCCGCCGTCGGACACCACGCAGCAGTCGAGCTTGTGCAGCGGGTCGGCGATCAACGGCGAGTTCAGCACCTCTTCCACCGTGACCACGTTGCGCAGCATTGCGTGCGGGTTGTGCTGCGCGTGGTGCGATGCAGCCACCTTGACCCATGCCAGCTGCTCGGGCGTGGTGCCGTACTCGTACATATGGCGCATCGCCACCATCGCGTACAGGTTGACGGTGACGGGATTGAACGGCGCCTCGAACGGCGCGTCCGGCAGGTTGGCGCCCCAGTTGCGCGCCTGCGTGCCGGTCGAGCCTTCCGAGCGCGGCCGGCCCGCCAGCGTGATCAGCGCCACGTTGCACTTGCCGGCGGCAATGGCCTGCGCGGCATGCGAGACATGCACCAGGTAAGCGGAGCCGCCGGTGTCGGTGGAGTCCACATGGCGCACCTTCAGGCCCAGATAATCGACCATGTTGGTGGCGCCCAGCCCCGGCGCATCGCCGGCGCAGAAATAGCCGTCCACGTCCGACAGTGACAGGCCGGCATCGGCCAGCGCGCCGCGTGCGGATTCCGCATGCAGCTGCGCCACCGACTTGTCCGGGGCCTTGCGGGTCGGGTGCTCGTAAGCCCCGACGATATATGCCTTGCCTTTGATGCTCATGGGAGTCTCGTCCTGCTTGGGATGGATATTGGGTAAGTTCAGAAGCGCATCAGCACCAGCCAGGTCGCCACCATGGCCGGCCGCTCGCTGCCTTCGACCTGCATCTCGACCTTCCAGTGGCAGCGCACTTCGCCGGGGCGGACATCGTCGAGCTGCTGCAGCGTGAACGCGCCGCGCACGCGCGCGCCGGCCGGCACCGGGCCGGTGAAGCGCAGCCGGTCGAAGCCATAGTTCAGCGCCAGCTTGCGGCCCGGGAAGGCAAAGCACTGCCCGAACGCCGCCGACACCATCGACAGGATCAGGAAGGCGTGCGCGACCGTGCAGCCGTAGGGCGAATCCGCCGCGGCGCGCTCGGGGTCCACGTAGATCCACTGCCGGTCATGCGTCAGCTCGGCAAAGGTATCGATGGCGTCCTGCCCGATGGGGAAGTACTCGCTCACCGCGGCCGGCGCGGCGCAAAGCGCACGCAGGTCGTCGAGCGATGCAATGCTGTGCATGAGGGGTCCTGAATCTTGAGGCTGTACCGCGGCTTTGCGCTCGAGTGTAGCGACGCCGCCGAAGCGGCGTCCAATATCGTTTGCCGCGCGATTGATAAGCATTGTTTATCGGCCCAGCCGGCGCGCGCGGTTGCCCGGGGGACGCGCGGCGCACTAAGATGTGGCTCCCGCATCCTCGCTGACCCCATGGAACTGCGCCGCATCCGGCACTTCGTCGTGCTGGCCGAGACCCTCAATTTCCGCCGCGCGGCAGAACGCCTGCATATCGCCCAGCCCGCGCTGACGGTCTCGATCCAGAAGCTCGAGTCGGAGCTCGACGCCACCCTGTTCGTGCGCGAGCCGCGCGGCGTCACGCTGACCGCGACCGGCCGCGCCGCGCTGGCCGAGGCCCGGCGCATCCTGTTCCATGCCGGCCAGTTCAGCGAGCTGGTGCAATCGGCAAGCAGCGGCATGGCCGGCACCTTGCGGGTGGGCTTTGTCGGCACCACCACGTCGCACCTGCTGCCACGGCTGGTGACGCGCTTTCGCAATGAATACCCCGGCGTCGAGCTGGTGCTGCGCGAAGCGACCTCGACCCGCATCATGCAATGGCTGGAAGACGAGGCGCTGGACGTTGGCCTGGTGCGCACGCCGCTGCTGGCGCCGGGCAATACCGCGCTGGCGCTGCTGGAGCGCGACCGCTTTGTCGCCGCCCTGCCGCGCAGCCATCCGCTGGCGGGCAAGCCCGCGCTGACGCTGGCCGACCTCGCGCAGGAGCGCTTTGTCATGTACGAGCAGGGCGAAGCGTCGGGGCTGCGCAGCGCCGCGCTGTCGGCGTGCCAGATGGCCGGCTTCCAGCCGCGCGTCACGCAGGAGGCCACGCAGGTGCAGACCGTGCTGGCGCTGGTGGAGAGCGGGCTGGGCGTGGCCCTGGTGCCGTCGATCATGCGGCGCTTTGCCAACGACCGCATGGTGATCCGCGACCTGGCGGGCTATCCGGACAGTGCCGGTATCGGCCTGGCGCTCACCTGGCTGCCGGCGCACGACAGCCCGGTGGTGCGGCATTTCCGCGAGGTGGCGTTATCGGAATTCGCGGCGGATGGCGGCAACGAGGAGCGTGGCGCGCCGTAGCCCGCAGCAGGCTATTCGCCCTCTTCTTCCGCCACGCTCAAGGTCAATCCGCCCGCCGGCAGCGGCAGCGCCGTGCGGTACCGCACCTGCTTCAGCGCGAAGCTCGAGCGGATATTGGACACGCCCGGGATCTTGGTCAGCTGCTCCAGGATAAAGCGCTCCAGGCTCTGCATGCTGGGCACGACCACGCGCAGCAGGTAGTCCGCATCGCCGGTCATCAGGTAGCACTCCATCACTTCGGGCCGCTTGTCGATGGCCGCCTCGAAGCGGCGCAGCGCGTCTTCCACCTGCTTTTCCAGGCTGACCTGGATAAACACATTGATGCGCAGGCCCAGCGCCTCGGCATTCAGCAGCGTGACCTGCTGCTTGATCAGTCCCATTTTCTCCAGCGCCTTGACGCGGTTGAAGCAGGGCGTCGGCGACAGGTTCACAGCGCGCGCCAGCTCGGCATTGGTGATGCGGGCGTTCTGCTGCAGCTGGTTGAGGATGGCGATATCGATGCGATCGAGCTTGAGCGAGGTGTCGTTCATGGCGTAACAATTCTTGATTCTGTCGGTTTTGGAGAATTTTTATACTGTGACACCCCGTCAAGGCAAGGTAATTCAGACACATTCTCTGCGGCTCCAGGCGTAACCTTGTTGGCATCGGCGGGCTTTGACGGGCATGCCGCCACAGACAAGCCACAGACAAGCAACATGGACAGGAGCGGTGCCATGACTAACCTGGCAAACGGTGTGCAATCGATGCTCGCGCTGCCTTCGGCCAACGAGGACAGCGATCCCCAGGAAACGCGCGAATGGCTGGACGCGCTCGAAGGCGTGCTGGCGCATGCCGGCAGCGCGCGCGCCAGCTTCCTGCTGCGGCAGCTCGCGGCGCATGCCGCGGCGCAGGGCCTGCCGCCGCCCGGCGCCGGCCCGAGCGCCTATGTGAATACGATCCCCGTGCAGGCGCAGCCGCCCTACCCCGGCGACCTCGAGATCGAAGCCCGGCTGGGCGCGGCGCTGCGCTGGAATGCGCTGGCCATGGTGGTGCGCGCCAACCGCGCCTATGGCGAGCTGGGCGGCCATATCGCCAGCTATGCCTCGGCGGCCGATCTGTTCGAAGTCGGTTTCAACCACTTCTTCCGTGCCGACAGCGCCGAACAGGGCGGCGACCTCGTCTATTTCCAGCCTCACTCGGCGCCCGGCGTCTACGCCCGCGCCTACCTGGAGGGCTTCCTCGACGAAACCCACCTGCAGCACTACCGGCGCGAGATCGCGGGCCCGGGCCTGTGTTCCTACCCGCATCCCTGGCTGATGCCGGACTTCTGGCAGTTCCCGACCGGCTCGATGGGCATCGGCCCCATCAATTCGATCTACCAGGCGCGCTTCATGCGCTACCTGCAGAACCGCGGGCTGCAGCCGGCGTCGTCGCGCAAGGTCTGGGGCTTCTTCGGCGATGGCGAGATGGACGAGCCCGAGTCGATCGGCGCCCTGTCGCTGGCCGCGCGCGAGCAGCTCGACAACCTGGTCTTTGTCATCAACTGCAACCTGCAGCGGCTCGACGGGCCGGTGCGGGGCAACGGCCGCATCGTCGACGAGCTCGAAGCGCTGTTCGCCGGCGCCGGCTGGAACGTGATCAAGGTGCTGTGGGGCTCGGACTGGGACGAGCTGTTCGCGCGCGACCGCTCCGGCGCGCTGGTGCGAGCCTTCGCGCAGACCGTCGACGGCCAGTTCCAGACCTTCTCCGCCAACGACGGCGCCTACAACCGCGAGCATTTCTTCCAGCAGAACCCCGAGCTCGCCGCCCTCGCCGCGCACCTGAGCAACGACGACATCGACCGCCTGCGCCGCGGCGGCCACGACCTGCGCAAGCTGCACGCCGCCTATGCGCGCGCCATGGGCCACCGCGGCCAACCCACCGTGATCCTGGCCAAGACCATGAAGGGCTTCGGCATGGGCACGGCTGGCCAGGGGCGCATGACCACGCACCAGCAGAAGAAGCTGGAGCTGGAAGACCTGAAGGCCTTCCGCGACCGCTTCCAGCTGCCGCTGTCGGACGACGACGTCGCCAACGTGCGCTTCTACAAACCCGCCGACGACAGCCCGGAGATGCGCTACCTGCACGCACGCCGGGCCGCGCTCGGCGGTTACCTGCCGCGGCGCCGGCGGGCCGCGACCACCGCGCTCACGGTGCCGCCGTCCGGCCAGTGGGCCGGCTTCGCGCTGGCCGCGGACGGCAAGGAGATGTCGACCACCATGGCCGTGGTGCGCATGCTCGGCAGCCTGCTCAAGGACGCCGCGCTGGGGCCGCGCATCGTGCCGGTGGTTGCTGACGAGGCGCGCACCTTTGGCATGGCCAACCTGTTCCGGCAGGTCGGCATCTATTCGCCGCTGGGCCAGCGCTATGAGCCGGAAGACCTGGGTTCGATGCTGTACTACCGCGAATCCACCGGCGGGCAGATCCTGGAAGAAGGCATCTCGGAGGCCGGCGCGATCTCGTCCTGGATCGCCGCGGCCACCGCCTACAGCGTGCACGACCTGCCGATGCTGCCGTTCTACATCTACTACTCGATGTTCGGCTTCCAGCGCATCGGCGACCTGATCTGGGCCGCTGCCGACCAGCGCGCCCGCGGCTTCCTGATCGGCGCCACCTCGGGCAAGACCACGCTCGGCGGCGAGGGGCTGCAGCACCAGGACGGCACCAGCCACCTGGCCGCGTCGACCATCCCCAACTGCCGCGCGTGGGATCCCGCCTTTGCCTATGAAGTGGCAGTGATCGTGGAGCACGGCATGCGCGAGATGGGCGAGCAGCAGCGCGACGTCTTCTACTACGTCACCGTCGGCAACGAGAACTATGCGCAGCCGTCGATGCCGCAGCCGGCCGATGCCGTGCGCGACGGCATCCTGAAGGGCATGTACTCACTGACGCCCGAACGGCGCGATGCCAGCCAGGTCGACCTGCTCGGCGCGGGCGCCATCCTGCCCGAGGTGATCGCCGCCGCGCGCCTGCTCGAAGACGACTGGGGCGTGGTGGCGCAGGTCTGGAGCGTGACCAGCTTTACCGAACTGCAGCGCGACGCGATCGCCGTGGAACGCAGCAACCGCCTGAACGACGCGCATGCCCGCTCGTATGTCGAGACGTTGCTGGACGGATCGGACGGCCCGGTGATCGCCGCCACCGACTACGTGCGCGCGGTGCCGGAACTGATCCGCGCGTGCGTGCCGGGACGCTACGTGACGCTCGGCACCGATGGCTTCGGCCGCAGCGACACGCGCCAGGCCTTGCGCGCGTTCTTCGAGGTGGACCGGTATTCCGTCGTGGTGGCGGCACTGCGGGCGCTGGCGGATGACGGCAAGCTGCCGCCCGATGCGGTGCGCGCGGCGCGGGAGCGCTATGGCAAGCCGGCGGACAAGGCCGCGGCATGGCAGGTCTGATCTGACTCGACGTTCGCAGCCAACGTGTCGATCAAGGGGCAGCATTCCTCGGTGCCGTTGGCGCGGCATTGCCCGATCAGGGTTCTTCAGTTCGGCGCGCATCCGCAGCAGATTCCGCAGCCTTTCCTCCACCAGGCCGAGCTTTCGCTCGGCCAGTGCACGGGCCGTGCTGCACTGGCCATGGTTCTGCTGCAGCAGAATCCGGACTTCATCCAGCGTGAACCCGAGCGACTGGGCCTGGCGGATGAAATGCAGCCGCTGCAGGCTCTGTTGCGAATACTGGCGAATGGCGCCATGGGCGCGCTCGGGCACCGGCAGCAGCCCGCACCGATGGTAGTAGCGCACCGTCTCCACGCCAACACCGGCCGCCCTGGCCAGCTTCCCGATCGTCAGTGTGTGCTCCATCGCTTGACTCCGTACCCCGGTACGGACCTAGGCTACGCGAACGCTGCACTTAAGGGAAGGAGGATTGCATTTCGACCGCAAAACGACAGCGGCCGCCATCCGTAGCGGTAACTCTTGAAAGGTCATCATGCAATCGCGAATCATTCGTGTTCTTCCCGCGGAACATGGCTGGGTACTGGAGTTCAGCGGCCTCGATATCAAGCCCCAGAGGTTTCCAACCATGGAAGCGGCAATCGCGGCCGGCTGGGACGTGGCCAGGCGGCAGAGCGCCGAATTGCACATCCATCGTCATGACGGGGAAATGCCTCTGCGCGGCGCGTGCTGCGACGAGCAACAGGAGCCGTAGCGGTGATGCCGCGCAACGGCGCACCTGTCAGAGTGTGCAACGGAAGCAACGGGGGAAGCACCAGAGAACGGTTTCGCAACGGCAAGTCCATGGAACTCCGGCCTGCCGTTCGGCCGACTGTCACGCAGCCTGCTGCGCTGCCGCCATCGGTTCGCGCGATCGGATAAAAAACCCGACGCCCGCCATCACCGCCACAGCGTTGCCCGCGACATAGCCATAGACGGCGCCACGTGCCCCAAACATCGGGATCGCGATGAGGTCGACCACGATCATGGTGGACAGCACCAGAAACCATTTCTCCACCAGCCAGCGCGGTTTGCGCAGATAGACCACCAGCAGCGTCAGCGCGGCATCCAGGAACACCAGCCCGGATGCCATCGCCGACAGCCTCAGCAGGTCAGCTGCGGCCTCATAGTGCTCACCATAGATCAGCGCAATGATCCAGGGTGCGCAGAAAGCAAGCACCGCGCCCCCGACGATGCCCGCCACCAGCATGCCGGTGGCGACGTACAGCACATTGCGGCGTGCCCGCGCAAGAGTCGGCTGGGCATAGACCATCATCGGTGCAACGGAGCTTGCCACGATCGAGCCGAGCATCATGAAGTTATCCAGCACCTGCATGGAGGCGGCATAACCGCCCAGCTCGAACAGGCTGATGTGCGGCTTGAGCAGGAGTTGATCGATACGCTTGGCCAGCAACAGCAGCATCAGGCTGACCCAGAACACCGCCCCGTCACGCAGCAGCCTCCTGGCCAGACTGACGTCGATGCTCACCGCGACGCGAGGGCTGCGCTTGCGGTAGTAGCGGGCAAGCAGCGACGCGCATATCATGGCCTCGCCGGCGAACACCCACGCGAAAGCCGGCGCCGCGCGGGATCCCGCCAGGTAAAGCACCCCGATTGCCGCCACCCGGAAAGCCAGGCCGACCATGCCGAATACAACACCGGGCCGGCTGTCGGTGCGCGACTGCAGCCACGCCCTGACGGTCCCGAAGGGTTCGTAGAACAGGATGGGTATGCCAATGATGATGGCGGTCAAGACGATGACGTCGTTCTTCTCCGTCAGCGCCACGACCGCCATCACGATCAGATAGCCCGCGATGGCTGCAGCTTCGCGCAGGGCAAACACATGGACAAGCAGCCTGTGCTGGGCTGCGGGAGCCCGGTCGGCAACCAGTCGCGGGACGACCACTTCGGCCCCACAGATCAGTGCAATCGATGAAGCAATCAGCACCAGCGACTGTGCATACTGGAACGCGGCAAAACCTTCCGGCCCGATGGCACGCGCGATCATGCCGATACTGGCAATTCCGAACACTACCTGCAGGCCGCGCTCCAGCACCAGCCAGAGGACGTTCCTTGCGATCTGAATACGCATTGCTAAGCACTCCCGGGCAATCCACGACAATTGGATAGCCGGCGCGGCCGCAGCGTGCAGGATGCAAGGCCATATCAGTAGCGCGCGCCGGTAAGCGAGCCTTTCGTCCAGGTCTTATGGGGAAAGGCAGGCCGGCTGTGTCGCGCACGGCAACACGCCGGGGTCACCGGACCGGACGCGGGGGCGGATGCGGGAGGTGGGAGTAGGGATCGGGGGGCGCGGAAGCGAAGAATAACGGCGCCGTCTGGCTGCGCGTGGAAGCGGGCGGCTCCGGCAGGTCCGGCAACGCCGCGCTCAGGCTTGTGCCGTAGTCGAAATCCAGTTGATGCGCAAGCGATTCGCCGCCGCCACTCTGGTGGATGGTCCCGTCCTTGTCATGGTGATGCAGGACATGCCGTGCATGCTCCACCATATGCTCGAGCATACGATCCGGGGCATGCGTGAGATGCCGCCACGGTGCAGAAAGCACCTGCAAGGGCAGGATCAGCGCGAGAAGAAAGACCACAATGCGGGACATGGGGAAGATTCTAGGCCGGCGCCGTCAGGGGCTTCGGCGCGCTTTGAGCGGTAACGCACCAACTGCGGCCGCTGCGAGGATCTACCCGTTTTCAGTGCCCTGTCTTCTCGCCCTGTCTTCTCGCCCTGTCTCTCCCACTATGTCTCGCCCTGTATCTCCTGCAAATGCAAATGCTTCGCCAGCAAGCGCCATCCCCTTTGCAAAAAACGCCGCGTTGGGGCCGAAGCCACCTCTGCAGTGTGGTCGCGACTGACGAGTGAACCGCAGTCGACTTTGACCACGACACCTGTTTGCCTGCGTTGCCTTCGCAGATTCCGGTGCATGCGTTGCCAAGGCGGACGGACCGGCCCTTCACCGCCGGTACAGAATTTGCAGCAGCCCGCGCATGTCCGTGCCGCCCTTCGCCGCATTCCTCCGGAGGGCGCACGTCGTCCGTCCACGATTTGGAGAAAGACATGAACCAGGGCATGAACCGACGCAACGAGCCAGACTACCGGGGCGGCTTCTCCGACGAAGAGGTCTATGCCGGCGGCTTCGGCGAAAGCAACTTCGGCGTCTATGACGCTGACCGCCGCGGCGGTGGTACCTCCGGCGGCAAGCGGGCCGGGCCGAAGGGCTATCAGCGTTCCGACGAGCGCATTCGCGAGGATGTCTGCGAGCGCCTGATCGAATGCCGCTACCCCGTGCATGACGTGGCAGTCGACGTCGCGTCCGGCGTCGTGACCCTGACAGGTTCGGTGCGCGACCGCGGGCTGAAGTACCGCATCGAGGAAATCGTCGATGACACCTTCGGGGTGAAGGAAGTCGACAACCGCCTGCGCATTGGCGCGCAATCGGGCACGGCGCCGTCGCAGGGCGCCGCCAGACCCGGCAGCACGGGAGGCGGGGGAATCAGCGGGCTGAGCACCTCCAGCGTCACCACCGAAGGATCTTCCAGAGGCAGCGGCGCGGTCTCTCCGGACAAGGCCGGCACGCTGGCGAGCGGGACGGATACGGTGGGCGGAGCGAAAACGGGTTGAGGCACCATCCGGCACAAACGATGCTTGGCAGCTAATGCCGTTCAGTTAACCACCGTCGTTCCCGCGTAGGCGGGAACCCAGTGACTTTTTGTCCCCCATCGGGGGGCTTTAAGACGCTGGATTCCCGCCTGCGCGGGAATGACAGTAGTGAGATTGATACCTTAACTGAACGGCATTAATGCCTGGCAGCGGCCGTGCGGGGCGCTGCCAGGCAGGGCTCATTCCGGATGTCCCAAATTAACAAACGAATGTCCCAGTAAAGCAAGCACACCCCCTTCGATCGCCCGATACTCCATCTCCATGCAGGCCAAGACCTGTACGCAGATCCACCAAACTGCTGGAGACATGGAAATGGAGATCAGGCAGATCACCCCGGCCATCGGCGCCGAAATCACAGGCGTCCATCTCGGCGACGCGGCGCGTGACCCGGCGCTCTTCGCCGACATCAAGGCAGCGCTGCTCAGGCACCGCGTGCTCTTCTTCCGCAAGCAGGACATCACGCGTGCCGAGCACGTCGCGTTCGCCAGCGGCTTCGGCAAGCTGGAAGACCATCCCGTGGCCGGCAGCGACCCCGATCATCCGGGGCTGGTGCGCGTCTACCGCAGCGACAACCCGCACAGCTACGAGAACAACTACCACTGCGACGGCCTCTGGCGTCCGAACCCTGCCATGGGTGCGGTGCTGCGCTGCGTCGAATGCCCCGAGATCGGCGGCGACACCATCTGGGTCAACATGGTAAAGGCCTACGAGGAACTGCCTGACGACATCAAGGTGAAGATCGATGGGCTGCGTGCCCGCGCCAGCATCGAACAGAGCTTCGGTGCGGTCATGACGCCCGAGGCGCGCGCGAAGCTCGCGCAGGACCATCCGCCGGCGGAGCATCCGGTCGTGCGCACGCATCCGGAAACCGGCGAAAAAGTGCTGTTCGTCGGTGCCGGCTTCTCGACCTACTTCACCAACTACAGCACGCCGGCCAACGTGCGTCATGGCATCGACAAGGCGCCCGGCGCGGCGCTGCTGCTCAACTACCTGATCAGCCGCGCCACCATCCCCGAATACCAGGTGCGCTGGTCGTGGCAGCGCGGTGACATCGCCGTATGGGACAACCGCTGCACGCAGCACTACGCGCTCAACGACTACTTTCCCGCGCCGCGCAAGATGGAGCGCGCGGCCATCGTCGGCGACATCCCCTACTGAACCGAATCCGCCTTGCGACCCGGAGACTCCCCATGAACTTCCTCGATGGCCACCTCTTTCCCGAAAACCAGCAGCCGCTGATCATCACGGCCGCACCGTATGCCCCCGGCTGGCTGCCTTCAGATTTCCCCGAAGACATTCCGGTCACCATGGAGGCCCAGATCCAGAAGGCCGTGGACTGCTACAACGCCGGCGCCACCGTGCTGCACCTGCATGTGCGCGAACTGGACGGCAAGGGCTCCAAGCGCCTGTCCAAGTTCAACGAACTGATTTCCGGCGTGCGTGCCGCGGTGCCCGACATGATCATCCAGGTGGGCGGCTCGATCTCCTTCGCGCCGGAGGATGAAGGGCAGGCAGCCAAGTGGCTGTCGGACGACACCCGCCACATGCTGGCCGACCTGGATCCCATCCCGGACCAGGTCACGGTGACGGTCAATACCTCGCAGATGAACGTTACCGATCATGCGGAAGACGCCGACTTCCGCGGCACCTCGCGCCAGGACATGGCGCTCTTCGACGCCTACAAGAACATGACGGTGCCCGCCAATCCCGGCTGGGTGGAAGAGCATGTGCGCCGGCTGACTGCCGCCGGCATCCAGAGCGAATTCCAGTGCTACAACATCAACAGCCTGGAGTCGGTGGAGCGGCTGATGCGGCGCGGCTTCTACAAGGGCCCGCTGAACCTCAACTGGGTGGCCATCGGCGGCGGCATGGACACGCCCAGCGTCTACAGCCTGGCCAACTTCGTGCGCGCCGTGCCGGACGGCGCGGTGGTGACGGTCGAGAGCAATGTGCGCAACGTGCTGCCGGTCAATACGATGGGCATTGCCATGGGCCTGCACGTGCGCTGCGGCACCGAGGACGTGCTGTGGAACCCGCGGCGCACGGCGAAGCAGGGCACGGTGGACCAGATCGAGCAGCTGGTGCGCATCTCCCGCGAACTCGGCCGTGACATCGCCACCGCCAAGGAGGCACGCGAGATCTGCAGGATCGGCGTCTTCTACGACACGGTGGAAGAGTCGCTGCAGGCAAACGGCTTCGCGCCCAACCGCAATGGCGGCACCCAGGGCTACCTGCGCAAGACCCAGTAAGCCGCACTTCCCCCGTTGACACGGCCCGCCCACAGGGCCGAGGGGACACAAGACAAGGAGACAAGCCATGAAACGCTTCCCCCAGACCAGGCGCCGCGCGGTTGTGCTCGCGCTTGCCCTCGGCGCGCTGCTGCCTGCCGCCCCGGCGGTGCACGCCGCCCCGGCTGCCGAGTGGCCAACCAAGCCCGTGCGGATACTCGTCGGCGCGCCTCCCGGCGGCACCGCGGACATCCTCGCACGGCTCTTTGCGCAGGAGCTGCAACGGCCGCTCGGACAGCCCGTGGTGGTCGACTACAAGGCCGGCGCGGCAGGAACGATTGCCGTGCAGAACATGCTGTCCGCGCCGCGGGACGGATATACCTTGCTGCTGATCCAGAAGGGCATCGCCTCGGAAGTGCCGCAAGCCATCAAGGTGTCCTACGACCCGTTCAAGGACATTGTCCCGCTGGTCCAGCTCACGCGCCAGGGCCTGGTCCTGGTGGGCAATCCCGGTCTTCCCGCGAAGAACCTCGCCGAGCTGGTCACGTACGTCAAGGCGAACCCCGGCAAGATCGATGTCGCGAACTTCGGCATTGGCCTGCGCGGCCATACCATCGGCGTCCAGTTCAACCGCCTGGCGGGGCTCGATACCGGCGCGGTGAGCTACAGGGGCTCTCCGCCGGCCTTGCAGGACATCATGGGCGGCCAGGTTCCGCTGATGTTCGACGGCCCGGCGACGTCCATGCCGTTCATCAAGGCGGGCAAGCTGCGAGCCTTCGCGGTGGCCTTCCCGCAGCGGATCGCCGCGCTGCCCAACGTGCCCACGTTTGCGGAACTGGGCTATCCGGACCTCAGCGAGGTGGGCTGGATGGGATTGTGGGCGGCCCCCGGCTTGCCGCCGGCCGTGGTCAGCAAGCTGCGCGAGGCGACGCTTGCCGCCATGCAAGCGCCCACGCTGCGGCGCAAGATCGAAGAGCTGGGCATGGAGGTCGGCACGCCGGCCACGCCGGACGAACTCGCCAGGGACGTGCGCGAGTCATACGAACGCCAGGGCAAGCTGCTGCGTTCGATTCAGTTCAAGCCGGAATGACACAGGAGACAGCATGAAGGCGGTACGAGTACTACCGGGCGCGGAGGGTGGCCGGCTGGCCGTGCAGGACATCCCCACGCCGCAACCCGGCCCCGGCGAGGTGCTGGTGCGCGTACGCGCATCGGGCATCAACTATGGCGAAATCAAGTACATGCGGGAACACCGGACCGGTGCCCCGATGACGGCCGGCGTGGAGTTCGCCGGCGAGGTCGCCGGCGTCGGCGAGGACGTCAGTGGCTGGCGCGAAGGCGACCGGGTGATGGGCCACGGGCGCGGCTGCCATGCGCAGTATGTCGTCGCGGCGCCGCTGGCGCTGATGCCGGTGCCGCCCGAGGTATCGTGGGCCGACGCGGCCGCGTTCCCCAATGTGTTCATCACCGCCCATGACGCCCTGGTCAGCAACGGCGAGCTCAAGGCCGGCGAGACGGTGTTCATCAACGGCGCCTCGGGCGGGGTCGGCATGGCCGCGGTGATGGCCGCGTCCGCGCTCGGCGCGAGGGTGATCGCTTCCTCGCGCTCGGCGGCCAAGCTGGAGCGGCTGGCAGGCTATGGCGTCGATGTCGGCGTCAATGCGTCGTGCGAAGCGCAGGTCGAGGCCATCATGGCAGCCACCGACGGACGTGGCGTCGACGTCATCATCGATACCATCGGCGGCACGGTCTTCGAAGACCATATCAAGAGCCTGGCAGTCAAGGGCCGCCTGGTCAACCTGGCGCGGCTGGGCGGCGCCAGCATGGCCCGGCTCGATCTGAACCTGCTGTGGCACAACCGGCTGAAGCTGATCGGCGCCACCTTCCGCACGCGCACCGAGGCCGAACGCCTCGCCTGCGTGCAGGCCTGCGCGCGCGACCTGATGCCGTTCTTCCGCGAAGGCAAGCTGCGCCTGCCGATCGACCGCACCTTCCCCATGGATGCGATCGGCGAGGCCTATGCCTACATCGAACGCAGCCAGCATATGGGCAAGATCGTGCTTATTGCCGACTGACGGCAGCTCCTGTGCGCCGGCGACCCGCGCCGGCGCGTTCCGCTGCGGCCTGATCGGCCGCCTGCAAACGCCATTGCGTGACGCTGCAGCCGAAGCTCGCGCGGAACCAATGGCTGAAACTGCTCTGGTTCGAGAATCCCAGCAGCCCCGCGATCTCGCCAAGCGGCAGGTCGCTCTCCTGCAGGTGCCGCCTGACCAGCTCGGTACGAACCTCGTCGAGCAAGGCCGAGAAGGTCAGCCCGTCGACGATGAGATGGCGATGCAGCGTGCGGCGGTCCACGCGAAGATGCCGCGCCACCTGCTGGGCGGTACAGCGCCCGCCGGGCAGCAGCGCCATGATCAGCTCGCGGCACGCCTCGCGCATGCCCTCGCCGCGCTGGCGCAGCGATGCCTCAAGGTAGTCCCGGGCCAGCTGGATGGCCCCGGAATGGTCGGGCGTGCGCGGCGTGTCCAGGTCGGCCGCCGCGCAGACCATGCCATTGAATGGCTGGTTGAACATCGGGTTGCGGCCGAAGAAGGCACGGTGCGCCGCCATATCCGCCGGCGGCCGGTGCGTGAAGCAGACCTGCTGCGGCCGCCACTGCGGCCCGATCAGCTCGCGCAGGATCCGGAACATCATGGCCACGCTCAACTCCATCGCCTGCCGCGTGGCCGCGCCCGGCCCCGGCAGCAGGTCTTCACGGATGACCACGGTCTGGCCGGTCTCCTCGATGCGCATGACGAGCGAGGTGCTGATCAGCTTCAGGTAACGGCACAAGGCATCGAGCGCCTGCCTCGGCGAAGGCTCCTCCTTCAGCACCAGGCTGATCGGCCCCAGGTTGGAAAACGTGCGGCGCGCCGCCAGCCGGAGCGCAAAATCCTCCGTGCCCGTGGCGCTGGCGGTGAGTTCGAGCAGCTCGCGCAGTGCCCTGCTGGGAATCAGCGCCTGCGGGTCCCTGAGCAGCCGCGCGGACAGCCCGGCCTTGCGCAGCAAGGCCCCGGGATCATGCCCGAGCGACTCCGTCAGCTCGATATAGCCGCTCAGGCTGGCGCTGCGGACGAGTCTTCCGACGTTTCCGACGTTTCCGACGTTTCCGACGTTTTGCATGGCGAGGGCCCGGCGTGCGCGGGGGACCGCGCCGGGATGTTGGTGTGAGGCAATGGGGCGGTGTGCGGGATGGGGGTCTCGCACGCGGATGCGTGAAGTATGCCTCAAGCGAAGGCCGGTACGCGGGCGCCGGCGCTCCCTGCCGCGTGTCACCCACGCTCCGCATCGGCGCAGGCGCTCAGCGCTTCGGCCTGGTGGCGTAGTCCACCTCGTGCTCCTGCAAGTAGTCGCGAATCAGCTGGCGAACGACTTGCGATGGGGTCTGGTCTTGTGCGGCACACAGCGCCTCAAAGGCCTTCTTCTTCACCGGGTCAATCAATACGGTCAGGCGTGCGGTCCTGGATTCCATGCGCTCTGGATTATCATTTCATGATAATAGTATTATCATAGTATACGACTATGAGACTCCTGCTGAGACCCCCTGCGCGTCCCGCCGCCGCGACGACGCGCATGCCAGTTCAGCTGAGGGGTTGAGGTGCACTATTTCTTGATGAGGGATCAGTGGTAGAAGTGACGATCGAACTCACTGCGAGGGACGCGTTTCAGGGACGGAATTCCGCGAGGCTGGCCTTCACGGCCAATCAGTTCGAGTGCGAGATCGTGCTCGCCAGCGGCGCCTGGGTTGCAAATGCCAAGAATGTGATGGAGGTCATGCGGCTGTCTGCCCGGGCGGGCACGCACATCCGAATCCAGGCGACCGGGCCGGACGAGGCGGCTGCCCTCGTCACCATCGCGGCATTGCTGAGAGGGGAAGCGCTCCCCAAGTCTCTCTGATGGGAGCCGACAAGATGCAGGCCGACCGCTCCTCGTTCGAGGCCTACCTGAAATTCCTGGCCGAGGCGGCCAACGACGGCACGCCCCAGGTGCTGGAAACCCGGCACGCGCTGTCGCTGCATTTCGACGCACTGGCCACCCAAAGCCTCATGTCGCGCAAGGATCCCGACAAGCTCGTGCTGGGTTACACCCGGACGATGATGGGATTCCTGCTGCTGCACCCGACTCCCGCCAGGATCTCGATGATCGGCCTGGGTGGCGGCTCACTTGCCAAATACTGCTACCGGCATCTCGCCAATACCAAGGTTGTGGCAATCGAGATCAATCCGGAGGTCATCGCCTTGCGCGAGCAGTTCCAGATCCCAGCGGACGACGAACGACTCGAGGTGGTCTGCGCGGATGGCGCCGAGTATGTCGCGAACCAGGATGCGCGCCCGGACGTCATCCTGGTGGACGGCTTCCTGGCCGACGGCATGCCGGTACAGCTTGGCACCGCGGACTTCTATGCCGCCTGTCATGCACGCCTGGCCGATACCGGTGTGCTGGTCGCGAATTTCCTCGAGAGCGATCCCGATATCCCGCTTTACCTGGAGGAGGCCAGTACCGCCTTCGGCCAGTCGATGTCCCTCTCCCTTGCCGAAGACAGTGCCAACTACACGCTGTTCGCCTGGAAAGGACCGCACAAGCTGCCCTCCCTGGATGCACTGCTGGCGCGTGCGCGCATCCTGGAAACCGCGCATCCCCTGAACCTGACCGGGGCAGCCCGACGGTTGAAACGCGGCGAGCGCGTTGCCTCGGATCGTGCCTCCTGGCCCAAGCCGGCAAGGCCGCAGATCCGGTACTGACAAGCCCCTTCCTGCGCAAGCCTCCCGATCAACGCAACCATGCCAATCCTGTACTTGCGCAAGCTGACCGGAAAGGAGCGCAGCCCCGGAAGCAACCGGCAACTGGCCTGTTACCTGGCCTTTGTTGCCGGCGCGACCAATGCCGGGGGCTTCCTGGCGGTGCACCAGTACACCTCGCACATGTCTGGCATCGTGTCCGCCATGGCCGACAACCTGGCTCTGGGCAGTCTCTGGCTAATGCTGGATGGCCTGGGAGCCCTGCTGTCATTCCTGGCAGGTGCCGCCTGCTCGGCGGTCCTGGTCAACTGGGGGCGCCGCGAGCGCCTGCAAAGCGAATACGCATTGCCGCTCATGCTGGAAGCCACGCTGCTGGTGTGTTTTGGCTTGCTTGGAAGCAATCTCGAGCACCACGAATGGCTGTTCGTGCCGGCAACGGTCATGGTGCTCTGCTTCATCATGGGCCTGCAAAATGCCTTGGTTACCAAGCTGTCGAATGCCGAGATCCGCACCACGCATGTGACCGGCATGGTCACGGACATCGGCATCGAACTGGGGAAGCTCTTCTTCTGGAACCTGTCCAGAGACGACTCGGGCAAGCCACCAGTGCTCGCCAATCGGCACAAGCTACGGGTACTCCTCACGCTGGTCACCCTGTTCTTCGCCGGAGGCGTCATCGGCGCCTTGGGCTTCAAGCACATCGGGTTCAGCGCCACGCTTGCGTTGGCAACCCTGCTGCTCGCCCTTGCGGCAGTCCCGGTGCTGGACGATGTCCGTCTGCACTTGTGGCGCAGGGACCTGCTGCATCATCTGGTCGCACGCTCCCGGCGCTGGGCTCGCACAGTCAGAAACGAGGCGCACGCCGTGTGGCTGGCCGCACAAGATCCGCGCACGCCATGGTATGCGAAAGCGCTCGCCTCGCTGATCGCCGGCTATGCCTTGTCGCCCATTGACCTGATTCCCGATTTCATTCCCGTGCTTGGCTATGTTGACGAGGTAGTGCTGGTGCCTCTCGGCTTGTTGCTGGCAATACGGTTAATTCCGCTTGAAGTGATGCGCCAGCATCGCGCAACAGCCGCAGCGGCCCCCAACCGCCCCGTCAGCCACGTTGCTGCACTGGTGATCGTGACGCTCTGGGCCATTGCCGCAGTATCGGCATCGGTCTGGCTCGTGCGACATCTCCCTTGACGGGAAGGCGCCGTCCATGCCCGTTCTGCTTGCAATGTCTCTGCTTTCCTAGATCGTCATTCTCGCCAAGGTGCTGGATTTGGTCCGTCTCAGGCAGATGGCACGCCATGCAGAACTGCGCTTTTGGCGGCCTGTTCGGTACCGTATGGAGCATCTATCATGCATTGATCGGCATCGGGATGTCAGGCATTCCAACGGTTGACAAGGTCACCGGCCCGGTTGGTGAAGCGTTGATCATGACCGCATTCGGCTTGGCCGTCGCCATTCCAGCCGTGCTGGGCTACAACGCACTGAATCGAGGCAACAAGGTCGTCATTGGCAAGCTCAACCGGTTTGCGTTCGAGTTGCACGGCTACTTCCATACAGGCGCATGCGTGCGTTCCATCCCCCGTCCGGCCAACGATGGCGTCATGCGGTTCGCTGCTCCGCTTGTGCATCCAAGGGGAAGCCATGAAAGTACTACGGTTCCTCGTGATCATGCTGACGGCGCTCAGCATGAGCGCAGCCGTGGCCCATCTTTTGGAGATGCCGGCCAAGCTCAACTATGACGGCGCGCTGTGGCTTAAGCTCCTGCAGACTCTCTACCCCACCTTTGGGAAGGTCTCTGGCGTTTGCGAGATTGGAGCGGTCATCGCCTGCCTGGCGCTAGTTGCTGTAGTTCGCAAGCGCCGGAGAGCATTTCGTTGGACATTGCTCGCCGCATCTTGCCTTGCCGCAACCCACGCAATCTTCTGGATCTGGGTCGCTCCAGTGAACACTGCGCTAGTCCCGCTGTCGCCAGAAACGCTACCTGCCAACTGGGAACGTTGGCGAGACCAGTGGGAGTTCGCACACGCCGCACGTGCGATCCTTCAGATTGTCGCCCTTGCTGCATTGGTGGTTTCTGTTCTTACCGAGCTGCCAACGACTGCCCGGGACTCTGAAGAAAGACCTGGCCTGAATGAGCCAGGCGCCTGACAACCGATTGCAGCGGACATCGCTGCGACGCCGCCACTCCCCCGGCCCTTCCCAACCAGTTTGATTCAGTCGGATGAAAACGTTCGATTCATGACTTCATGGGTGAGCTATTTGCGGGACAGGACAGCCCCCAGACCTCAACTATGCAATCGGTCTCCCGGCTCGCCGGGTGATCGTGGCGAAGCGATCACACCTCCTGATATATTGAATATCTGATAGGATCGCCGTGACCAACAACGTAGGCCCGGTGTGCGATCACGGAATGTCGCCGGTTGAAACCGAGTACAGCCGAACATGACAACTACGATTATTTATACCCACGCCGCGTGTCTCGAACACCGCCCCGGGCCGCACCATCCGGAGTCGCCCGAACGCCTGAAAGCCGTTGTGCAGGCGTTGCGAACGCCCGAGTTCGCAACGCTTGAATGGCGCGATGCGCCGATGGGCACCGTCGAGCAGCTGCAATTGATCCACGATCCGTATTACATCGACGAGATCGCGCAAAGCGCTCCCAGCCAGGGATACGTGCCGCTGGACGGGGGCGATACGGTCATGTCGCCGGGCTCGTGGGAAGCCGTCATGCGTTGCGTCGGTGCTGCTTGCGCGGGTGTCGATGCGGTGATGGACGGTCAGGCGCGTAACGTGTTCTGCGCGACGCGGCCGTGCGGCCATCATGCTGAACCGGCCAAGGCGATGGGCTTTTGCATTTTCAACCAGGTGGCAATCGCGGCAGCCTACGCCTATCAGGTCCGCAAACTCGAGCGCGTCGCTGTGGTCGATTTCGATGTACATCACGGTAATGGGACCCAGGCAGCATTCTTCGACCGCCCGGAGCTGTTCTATGCATCCAGCCACCAGTCGCCTTTCTATCCTGGTACCGGCGCCCGGTCCGAGACAGGGGTGAACCACAATATCGTCAACGTTCCGTTGCCGCGCGGCTGTGAGCCGGCGCAGTTCCGTGCCGCGATTTCCGCCCTGGTGCTTCCCGCGCTAAAGGCGTTCGCCCCCGAAATCCTCATCGTCTCCGCGGGATTCGACGCGCACCGCCTGGATCCCCTCGCTGGCATGAACCTGGAGGACAGTGACTTCCATTGGATCACCCAGGAACTGATGCAGATTGCCGACGAGACGTGCGACGGCCGCATCGTATCGATCCTGGAAGGGGGCTATAGCCTCGACGCATTGGCCACGAGTGCGAGGGCGCATGTCAGCGCTCTGATGCAGCTCGATGCCGAGTGAACAGACGGCGTTGCGGCCGCATTCAGCGCCGATAGTACGTCGTCGCCCATGACGGCCGGTCCGGGATTCGTCATGACACTGTCAAGCGTTAGCGCTGCAGCAGGAACTGAAGATTTCCGGTTGGGCTTCTCCCTTCGGCCGTCGCTTAGCGGCCATGAAGGGTCATTTGCCTTCACCAACGCGCGGACGTTTGTGCGTCCGCTTCGCTCAAGCAACAGACCCTTGTTCGCATTCGTTTCTGTCGCCTCTGTGGCGCTTCGACATGGCCTTCGTGTCCTAACGTCTCAGAATCTGTGGTTGATGGGTAAAGATCACGGATCGGCGGGGGTATTGAAGCGCCAGGACCGCTTCCAGATTGTCCTCGGCCTGGATCTTGAATACTTCGTCGCCACAATCCGCGAGGCGTGCGAACTGCGCCGCCTCCGACATATATACACAAAAAGTGTCAATGACTGACAAATAATATATTGGACGTGATCTAGCTGCGGCCATATTCTCCAGCAGACCCAACAACGGGCGCGGAAATGACCATGGCAAGCAATCTCATTCTTGAAACCGTCGGACTGAGGAAGGAGTTCAAGGGATTTGTCGCCGTAAACGACGTCAGTCTCAAGGTCAGGCGTGGGCACATCCACGCACTGATCGGTCCGAATGGTGCAGGCAAGACCACCTGCTTCAACCTCCTTACCAAGTTCCTGGATCCCACGCGCGGCACCATCCGGTTCAACGGTGCCGAGATCACCGGCGACAAGCCGGCGCAGGTCGCACGCCGGGGCGTGGTGCGCTCCTTCCAGATCTCGGCGGTGTTTCCGCACCTGACCGTGCTTGAGAACGTGCGTATCCCGCTGCAGCGCAGGCTCGGGATTTCCTTCCAGTTCTGGCGCTCGCCGAAAGTCCTCGCATCGCTCGATGACAGGGCCATGGCATTGCTCGCCGACGTCGGACTGGAGGACTTCGCCGACATGACGACCGCCGAGATGCCGTACGGCCGCAAGCGCGCGCTGGAAATCGCCACCACGCTGGCCCTCGACCCCGAGCTGATGCTGCTCGACGAGCCTACGCAGGGCATGGGCCACGAAGACGTTGACCGCGTCATGCAGCTCATCAAGAAGGTCTCGGCCAATCGCAGCATCCTGATGGTGGAGCACAACATGAAAGTGGTGTCCGGCATCTGCGACGCCATCACGGTGCTGGCGCGCGGCAGCGTGCTGGCCGAGGGCACGTACGCGGAAGTCTCCGCCAACCCGCAGGTCATCGAGGCCTATATGGGCAGCGCTGATGCCGCGCTCGCTGCGCCGGGAGGGCATTGATCATGGCGACGGAATACCTGCGGGTCACCGACCTACATGCCTTCTACGGCGAATCGCACATCCTGCACGGCATCGACTTGCTGGTGAACGAGGGAGAGTGCGTGACCCTGCTCGGCCGCAACGGGGCAGGCCGTACCACCACCCTGCGCGCGATCATGGGCCTGACGGGGCGGCGCGCCGGCTCGGTCATGATCGACGGCCGCGAGGCAATCGGCATGCCGGCCCATCGCATCGCGCGTCTCGGCGTCGGCTTTTGCCCGGAAGAGCGGGCGATTTATTCCAGCCTCTCGTGCGAGGAGAACCTCCTGCTGCCGCCGCAGGTGGGTGGCGGCGGGATGAGCCTCGACGAGATCTACGCGATGTTTCCCAACCTCCACGAGCGGCGGCATAGCCAGGGCACGCGGCTCTCGGGCGGCGAGCAACAGATGCTGGCGATGGCGCGCATCCTGCGCACCGGGGCGCGGCTGCTGCTGCTGGACGAAATCTCCGAGGGACTGGCGCCGGTGATCGTGCAGAAGCTCGCCCAGGTCATCCGCGACCTCAAGGCAAAGGGCTACACGATCGTGCTGGTGGAGCAGAACTTCCGGTTCGCCGCGCCGCTGGCCGACCGCATGTACGTGGTGGAGCACGGCCAGATCGCCGCGGAGATCCACCAGCACGAGATTCACGAGAAGCAGCACCTGCTCCAGGAACTCCTGGGTGTCTGAGACCGCTGCGGAGGAGACAACATGACAACGATTCTGGGAGTCCCGCTACAGGGGCTGTTGGGGCAACTCGTACTCGGGCTGGTAAACGGCTCGTTCTACGCGATTCTCAGCCTCGGGCTCGCCGTGATCTTCGGCATGCTCAACATCATCAACTTTGCCCACGGCGCGATGTTCATGGCGGGCGCATTCGTCGCCTGGGCGGGCCTGGAGTATCTCGGCATCAGCTACTGGTGGTCGCTGCTGGCGGCGCCGGTGCTGGTCGGGCTGACGGGTATCGCCATCGAGCGCGGCCTGCTGCGGTGGCTGTACAAGCTCGACCACCTGTACGGGCTGCTGCTCACCTTCGGGCTGGCGCTCATTATCGAAGGCCTGTTCCGCTTCCAGTTCGGCGTCTCGGGGCAGCCGTACTCGATTCCCGACGAGATGGCCGGCGCCTTCAACCTCGGCTTCATGATCCTGCCGAAATACCGCGCGTGGGTCATCGGTGCCTCGCTCACAGTGTGCCTGCTGACCTGGTTCACGATCGAGAAGACCCGCCTCGGCGCCTACCTGCGCGCCGCCACCGAGAACCCAGGCATTACCCAAGCCTTCGGCATCAACGTGCCGGTGATGGTGATGATGACCTATGCCTTCGGCGTGGGCCTAGCCGGGCTGGCCGGCGTGCTGGCGGCACCGACGGGGCAGCTAAGTCCGCTGATGGGGTCGAACCTGATCATCGTCGTGTTCGCGGTGGTGGTGATCGGCGGCATGGGTTCCATCCTTGGCGCGATCGTCGCCGGACTGGGGCTGGGCGTGGTCGAAGGACTGACCAAGGTGTTTTATCCAGAGGCGTCGGCCACGGTGGTTTTCGTGATCATGGTCATCGTGCTGATGGTTCGGCCGGCAGGCCTGTTTGGCAAGGAAAAGTGAGGTCGAGTATGAAAATGAGAAATCTTGGCTACGGTGTCCTGCTGCTGGGCGCGCTGGCGGCCCCGGCCGTGCTCTATCCGGTGATGCTGATGAAGGTGCTGTGCTTCGCCTTGTTCGCCTGCGCCTTCAACCTGCTGCTCGGCTATACCGGCCTGCTCTCGTTCGGCCATGCGGCGTTCCTGGGCACGGCGGCCTATATATCGGGCTATGGCATGAAGACCTGGGGGCTCACCCCGGAACTCGGCCTTCTGCTCGGCACGGCCGTCTCGGCTGCCGCGGGCTTTGTCGTCGGGGCGCTCGCTATTCGCCGACAGGGCATCTACTTCGCGATGATCACGCTTGCTTTGGCACAGATGTTGTACTTCCTGTTCCTGCAGGCGCCGTTCACAGGCGGCGAGGATGGCATGCAGGCCATTCCGCGAGGCAGGCTGTTCGGCCTGTTCGACCTGGCGTCGGACCTGCGCATGTACTACTTCGTGCTGGCGATCTTCCTGTTCACCTTCTGGCTGATCCACCGCATCATCCATTCGCCTTTCGGCCAGATTCTGAAGGCGATCCGCGAGAACGAGGCGCGCACCACTTCGCTGGGCTACGACGTCGCGCGCTACAAGCTGCTGGCCTTCGTCCTCTCGGCGGGCCTGGCCGGCCTTGCCGGGGCCACCAAGACCCTTGTCTTTCAGTTTGCCACACTGACCGACGCGCACTGGCACACCTCCGGCGAAGTCGTACTGATGACGCTGTTGGGCGGCCTTGGCACTGCCTTCGGCCCGGTGGTGGGCGCGGGCATCGTGGTCGCCATCCAGAACGCCTTGGCGGACAAGGTCGGTTCCATGATCACCGTGATCATGGGGAGCATCTTCGTCGTGTGCGTGCTGGCGTTCCGCCGCGGCATCGTCGGCGAGTTGAACGCGTTGTGCCAGAACATCGTGGGCAACCGCCGCGGCCGGCCCGCACCGCGCCACGCTGCCGTGCCGGCACCAAGTCATGACGAAACGCCCGCCGGAGCAGGCGTGCATGCCCGGCGCGCGGAAGGAAAGGCATGAAATCGAGCGCTGAACGGAACACCCCATATACATCCCCACAGTAGAGGAGACACAGGATGAACAATCGCATCAAGCTGCTTTCGCTCGCCGCGCTGCTGGCGGCCTCGACGGCGCAGGCCGAGATCACGGACGGCGTGGTCCGGATCGGCGTGCTCAACGATCAGACCGGCGTTTATGCCGGGCTGGCTGGTTCCGGTTCGGTCTGGGCCGCGAAGAAGGCGGTCCAGGACTTCGCGCCCGAGAAGCATGGTCTGAAGGTGGAGATTGTGGCCGCCGACCACCAGAACAAGCCGGACGTCGGGGCGAGCATCGCCCGCCGCTGGTTCGACGTGGACAAGGTGGACGCTATCGTCGACGTGCCGACCTCGTCGGTCGTCCTGGCGGTCAACCAGGTGGCCAAGGAGAAGAACAAGGTGATGATTGTCACCGGCGGCGGCACCTCCGACCTCACCGGCAAAGCCTGCACGCCCAATGCCATCCACTGGGCCTACGACACGTGGGCACTGGCGAATGGGACGGGCAAGGCGGTTGTCAAGTCGGGTGGCAAGAGTTGGTTCTTCGTGACTGCCGACTACGCCTTCGGCCACTCGCTCGAACGCGATACCGAAGCTGTCGTCGTCAAGAACGGTGGCAAGGTTCTCGGCAAGGTCCGGCATCCTTTCCCGGGCAACGATTTCTCCTCCTACCTGCTTCAGGCCCAGGCCTCGAAGGCACAGGTAGTGGGCCTGGCCAACGCCGGGGGCGACACCATCGGCGCGGTCAAGCAGGCCGCCGAGTTCGGCGTGACCGCCGGCGGTCAGAAGCTGGCAGGCCTGCTCGTCTTCAGCAGCGACGTCCAGGCGCTCGGCCTCAAGGCCGCACAGGGTCTGTTGCTGAGCGAGACCTGGTATTGGGATATGACCGACGAGAACCGCAAGTTTGGCAAGGAATTCGCCACTGCCAACAACGGCAAGTTCCCGACCATGGCGCAGGCGGGCACGTACTCGGCTGTGATCCACTACCTGAAGGCAGTGACGGCGATGAAGGCGGATGGCGACGGCAGCGCCGTGGTAGCGAAGATGAAGGCGATGCCCACCGACGACAAGCTGTTCGGCAAGGGCAGCATTCGCGAAGACGGCCGGAAGATCCACCCGCTCTATCTGTTCGAGGTGAAGAAGCCGTCGGAATCGAAGTATGCGGGCGACTTCTACAAGCTCATCGCCTCCATTCCCGCCAACGAGGCGTTCAGGCCGGTGGAAGAAGGTGGCTGCCCGCTGGTTGGGAAGAAGACGTCATGAAGATCTAAACGCCCCTTTGTCCGATGCGCGCAGCACGTCGGTCGGCAGCGCTGCTATCGAGCGGTTCCGGTGCCCCGTGTGTTATCAGAACTTCGTCTCAAGCCCGTTGCGGGCAGCCCTGGCCGACGGCAACTCGCTGGCGCCCGGCCGCCACGTACGGCTGCTGCCTATTGCCGGCATCGCCGCGCGACTGAACGTCCGCGCCATTCTCCGGCCCTCGCCAACGTTACAGCGGGCGAGGCCCGGGGGAACCTTCACAGCATGCTTTTCGCCGTCTCGATGAAAGCCGTCATCAGCGGCGTTGGGGTGCGCTGGCTATAGCCGAGCATGATCTCGACGGTTGGTTGCCGGCCTTTGATCGGCTTGTAGACGACGTGGTCGAACTTCATCTGCCGGACCGATGCCGGCACGAAGCCGATGCCCGCACCGGAGCTGACCAACCCGACCAGCGTGTAGACCTGCCCCACTTCAGACACGACCTTCGGCACGAAACCCGCCGACGCGCACATGCGCATGTTCATGGCGTGAAAGTCCGGCGCCGCCTCGGGCATGTACATGATGAAGGGCTCCTGCGCGCAATCCTTCAGCGAGATTGACTCCGCGTTCGCGAATGGGTGCCTTGCCGGCACGGCCAGCACGAATGGCTCTTCGAGGATGGTTTCCCACGTCACGTCCTCGAGGTCGGGCACGGGCCGCATGAAGGAGATATCCGCGTCACCCCGCCGCAGCGCTTCTGCCTGTTCGACGACCGGAAACCAGCGCAGCAGGATCTCCACGGAGGGAAAACGCTTTCGGTAGGCGCGCAGGATGGGCGGCAGCAGCGTATAGGACGTGTGCTCGAAGAAGCCGATCGTCAGCCGGCCAGTCTCACCGCGATGCGCGCGCTGCGTCTGGACGACCGCACTCTCGGTAGCGCGCAGGATCTGCCGCGCCTGCTCCAGGAAAATGCGACCCGCCTCGGTCAGCTCCACGTGCCGACGCGAGCGGTTCAGCAGTGTCACATCCATCTCCTCCTCGAGTTGGCGGATCTGCAGGCTCAGCGGCGGCTGGGCGATGTGCAGGCGCTCGGCCGCCCGCGTGAAGTTGAGTTCCTCGGCGACGGCGATGAAGTAGCGGAGGTGGCGAAGGTCCATCGCTATATCCTGCGAGTATAAAAGAGCGATCAATTATATATTGGACACTAGTTTGTGCAATCCCTACGATTCCATGCATACCCGCTCCGCGCTCCACCCCTGCCGGTCCGCAAGGCTGGCACCGGAGGCCGGACAAGCCAATGTACCCATGGAGACAAAGATATGGATTCCAGACTGACCGATGATGCGCTAGATCGCATCCTGCAACGCATCGATGCAACGATCGCGCAGGACGAGGCGGGCTTTCCGCATTATGGCAATCCGGCCGACGGCACCTGGACACGCTCCCCGGCCGGCGACTGGACCGGCGGCTTCTGGGTCGGGATGCTGTGGCTGGCTGCCTTGCGCACTGGCGATCAGAAGTACCGCGACAGCGCCCGCATGTGGTCCGCACGGCTGGCGCCGCGGGTGGCGTCCAAGTCGGTATTCAAAGGATTCCTCTTCTGGTACGGCGCGCAACTCGGGGGCTCGCTGCTGGCCGATCCGCAGGCCGCGGGGCTCGCCCTCGACGGCACGCGTGGCCTGGCGGAAATGTACAGCGAAGCGGCCCGCCTGATCCCGCTCGGCACCGAGGCCGAGGAGGCCTCCAGCGTGGGGACGAGCGAGGCCAACATCGATGCGATTCCGGGCACCGTGGCGCTGCTGCTGCGGCATGACGCCGCGCTCGGCACGGGAGAGATCGGCCGCCAGCACCTGCGCCAGCACATTGCCCTGTGCGTGCGGGAGGATGGCTCGGTTTGCCAGTCCGCCACATTCAACGCCGCCGATGGCTCGCTCGTGAAGCGCTACACGCACAAGGGCATCCATGACAGCAGCACCTGGGCCCGCGCCCAGGCGTGGGGCATGCTCGGCCTCGCACAGGCGCTGTCGTGCGGCGAGCAGGCGTTCAAATCCGACGCGATCCGCGTGGCAGATTGGTGGGTCGCGCACCTGCCCGCCGACCGCGTGG
Source organism: Cupriavidus oxalaticus (assembly GCF_016894385.1). Lineage (NCBI taxonomy): Bacteria > Pseudomonadati > Pseudomonadota > Betaproteobacteria > Burkholderiales > Burkholderiaceae > Cupriavidus > Cupriavidus oxalaticus. The sequence goes on along the minus strand of NZ_CP069811.1, from coordinate 414,492 downwards.
CCTTCTGGGATTTCGACGATCCCGCCATCCCGCACACTAACCGCGACACCTCGGCCACCGCCATCGCCGCCGCCAGCCTCCTCAAACTGGCCGCGCTTGTCCCGGAGCGCGCGGCGGTCTACCGCCAGGCTGCCGTCGACAGCATCGAGCAACTCGTGACCCGCTACCTGACCCCAATCGGTCCAGACGATGAACGGCAGCCTGGCATCCTCACCGGCGGCTGCTTCAACAAGCGCAATGGCGTCGCCATGGATAACGAGCTGGTTTGGGGCGACTACTTTCTCCTCGAATCCCTGCTCATTCTCGCGGGCAGGATCGACGCCACCCAGGTCTGAACCCCAACCCACTTCCGGAGAACCCACATGTCCGACATCAAGATCCCGCACGAAGGCAACGTATCCACCCTTATTGGCACGCACACCAGCTACACCCGCACCCTCGGCGAGTACGACATCTATGCCTTCGCCGGCATCAGCGGTGACAACCACCCCAACCACATGGACGACGAATACTGCAAGCGCATGGGCTTCGGCGGCCGCATCGCGCAGGGCGCCATGATGGTCGGTTTCATCGCCGGCGCCGTGACCAAGTATCTCGACATGATCCAGCGCCCGGCGGTCTCCTACGGCTACGACAACGTGCGCTTCACCAAGCCCGTTCGCATCGGCGACACCCTCACCGTGAACTACCGCATTGCCCGCGCCGACGACGAGAAGAAGCGCCTGTGGGCCGAGGCGACGCTGCTCAACCAGCGGGGCGAGACGGTCTGCGTCGGTACCCACATCATCCATTTCCAGGCCTGAGCCCGGGCTGCGAGCGGCGAGAAAGGTGAGAGATCGCATGAGCAAGATCTGTACTGCGGCGCAGGCCGTTTCGGATATCCGGCCCGGCCAGAGCGTGGGTAGCGTGGGCGTGATCGGCTGGCTGACGCCGGACGCGTTGTTCCAGGCGCTGGCGCAACGCTTCCACGAGACCGGGTCGCCTCGTGACCTGACCTTCTTCTTCCCGGTCAGTGTCGGCGACGGCATGGGCATCCGCGGCATGGATCACGTGGCAGTCGAAGGGCTGATGAAGCGGATCGTGTCGGGCAACTTTACCAATGCGGTGAATCCGGCCACCGGCAAGCGCCCCGAGTTCATGCGTCTGATCCGCGAGAACCGGGTGGAAGCCTACTGCTGGCCGATCGGCGCCACCATGCACTGGCTGCGCGAAGTCGCCCGGCGCAGCCCAGGCTACCTGACCCGCATCGGCCTCGGCTCCTACATCGACCCGCGCCAGCAGGGCGGCAAGTACACGGCGCGCGCCACCGACGACCTGGTGCGGGTGCAGGAGCTGGACGGCAAGGAATACCTGTTCTATCCGAGCTGGCCGCTCGACGTGGGGTTCCTGCGTGCCACCAGTGCCGACGAGGACGGCAACCTGAGCTTCGAGGACGAGCCGATCACGTCGTGCGCGCTGGCCATGGCGCTGGCGGTGAAGGCGTCAGGCGGCACCGTGATCGCACAGGTGCGCAAGCTGGTGCCGCGCCACGCCAGGCCGGCGCACGCGGTGCGGATTCCCGGCGTGCTGGTGGATCGCGTCGTGGTGGAACCCGACGCCATGATGACCACCGACATCCGGTACGACGATGCCTACCTCGGCGGCCAGCTTTTCGACGGCCGCGCCTCGGACCGCCTGCCGCCCGGCGCCGACAAGGTGATCGCCCGGCGGGCGGCCCGCGAAATCAGACCCGGCGAGGTCAGCATCTTCGGCTTCGGTGCTTCTTCCGACGTGCCCACGGTGATGATGGAAGACGGACTGTTCGCCGACGGAGGCCTGCGTCGCTACAGCTTTACCACCGAGCACGGCCCCTTCGGCGGCGTCGTGATGAGCGGCTGGCAATTCTCCGCCAACAAGTATCCGGAGGCCTTGATCGATGGCCCGTCGCAGTTCGACTTCATCGACGGCGGCAACTGCCCGATGGCGGCGCTGGCCTTTGCCCAGTTCGACCGGGGCGGAAACATCAACGTCAGCCGCTTCGGCGCGGCCAATCCAGGGCCGGGCGGCTTCATCGACATCGCCTACAACGCGCGCAAGCTGCTGTTCACCGGCACCTTCACCACCGGCGGCCTCGTCGCCGACACCACCGACGGCTTCCTGTCGGTCGGGCGTGAGGGGAGCGTGCGCAAGTTCGTCGAGCGCGTGGACGAAATCACCTATCCACTGGGGCGCAACGTGGCCGAGCGTGGCCAGGAGGCCAAGGTCATCACCGAGCGCGCAGTCTTCTCGGTGGCGCCAGACGGACTGGTGCTGGAGGAGGTTGCGCCCGGCATCGACGTCAGGTCCCAGGTACTGGACCTGATGGCCTTCCCTCCGGTGCGCGTGGCGGAGCCGCTTCCGCGCATGGACCCGACGCTATTCCGCGCCTGACGCATCGACATATCTACGAGGAAAACATGGCTGTCATCAACTACCTGACCACCGTTCACATCGACTTCGGCGCCATCCGGATGCTGGGGGCCGAGCTGCAGCGCCTGGGCATCCAGCGACCGCTGATCGTCACCGACCGCGGCATCCGCGCCGCCGGTATCGCCGGCAAGGTGCTCGACGCCCTGGGCCCGGATTGCACCCCCACCGTCTTCGAGGACACCCCACCCAACCCGACGGAAGCCGCCGTGTCCGCCGCGACCGGCCTTTACCTGGGCAATGGCTGCGACGGCATCGCGGCCGTGGGCGGCGGGTCGCCCATCGACCTGGGCAAGGCCACTGCGCTGCTGGCGACCCACCCGGCACCGCTGCAGACCTACGCGGCGGTGGAAGGCGGCGCGAGCCGGATCACCAGCCGGGTCGCCCCGCTGGTGGCCATCCCGACAACCGCGGGTACCGGCAGCGAAGTGGGCCGGGGCGCGGTCATCGTCATGGAGTCCGGCCGCAAGCTCGGCCTGCTTAGTCCGTTCCTGCTGCCGAAGCTCGCCATCTGCGACCCCGAACTGACGCTGGGCCTGCCGCCGGCCCTGACCGCCGCAACCGGCATGGACGCCATCGCCCACTGCATCGAGACCTTCCTGGCGCCGGCCATCAACCCGCCCGCCGAAGCGATCGCCCTGGACGGCCTGCGCCGCGGCATGGCCAATATCGGCAAGGCCACCGCCGACGGCTGCGACCGCGACGCGCGCTGGAACATGATGATGGCCGCCATGGAAGGCGCGCTGGCCTTCCAGAAGGGGCTGGGCGCGGTGCATGCCCTGTCGCACCCGCTGGGCGCGGTGCCCGGCGTCTCGTTGCACCACGGCACGCTGAACGCCGTGCTGCTGCCGGCCGTGCTGCGCTTCAACAAGCCGGCGACCCAAGCCAAGCAGGCCGCACTGGCACAGGCCATGGGCCTGCCCGCCGGCGGGGACCCGGCTCAGGCCATCAGCGAACTCAACGCCGGTCTCGGCTTGCCGGCTGGTCTCGGCGCCATGGGCGTGCCGCGTGACGTGTTGGAGGACATCGCGGTCGCCGCCACGAAGGACCACTGCCACGCCACCAATCCCCGCACTGCCACGGTCGACGACTACCTGGCGATGCTGCACGAATCGTATTGAGGAGAAAGACGATGTCATACATCGCAGAACACCACGAGATGATCCGCGAGGCGGTGCGCCGTTTCGCCGAGGAAGAGATCGCACCGGTCGCCCACCGGTTGTGGGAAGAGGAGAGTTTTCCCTACGAGGTCTGGCGCCGGGCCGGCGAACTGGGGTATATCGGGCTGCCGTACCCTGAAGCCTGGGGAGGCAGCGGCGGCGACTGGCTTGGCTTTGCCATTGCGCTGGAAGAGATCGCCCGCGTCGATTGCGCCGTGGCGGTAGCCATCATGGCCAATTCGACGGCGGCCAGCCTGCTCAACAACTACGGCACCGATGACCAGAAGGCGCGCTTCCTGCGGCCGATCCTGGCGGGCACGCAGGTCGGCTGCATCGGCCTGACAGAGCCGAACGCCGGCTCCGATGCCGCCAATATCCAGACCCGCGCAGTGCTGAAGGATGGCTGCTGGGTTATCAATGGCGCCAAGACCTTCATCAGCAACTCGGGTTCCGAGATCACCGGCCCGATCGTCATCGCGGCGGTGACGGGAATCCGGCCCGACGGGCGCAAGGAGATATCGAACTTCATCGTGCCGAACGGTACGCCCGGCTTCAGTCATGGCAAGAAGCTGCACAAGATCGGCTGGCGCGGATCGACCACATTCGAGCTGTTCTTCGAGGACTGCGCCATTCCTGCCAACCACCTGCTCGGCGAGGTCGGGGCCGGCCTCAGGCAGACCTTGTCACAGGTGAGCACCGGCCGCATCCTGATCGGAACGCTGGGCCTGGGCATCCTGCAGGGCTCGCTGGAACGCTCTGCCCGCTACATGAGCGAGCGCACAGCGTTCGGCAAGACGCTCGACCAGTTCCAGTCGCTGCAGTTCAAGCTGGCCGACATGGCGACCCACGCGCACGCTGCCCGCCTGATGCTCTACGACGCTGCGGTGGCCAAGGACGAGGGCCGGCCCTATGATCGGCAGGCCTCGATGGCAAAGCTCTTCGCAACCGAAAAGGCCATGGAGGCGGCCCACCAGGCCGTGCAGATCCACGGCGGCAACGGGATCATGACGGAGTACGCGGTATCCCGCGCGTTCGGGGATGCCAAGGTGCTCGAGATCGTTGAGGGAACCTCCGAGATCCAGCGGATGATCATCTCCCGCGACGTAACGCGCTGACGCACGGCTGCAGCCAGTGAGGCAATCCATGGAACACGTCGAACACAGCGCGGATGGGCTGGAGCGCAGCCCGGTCAACTTCGTGCCCCTGACGCCGATCTCCTTCCTGCGCAGGACGGCCGAGGTCTACCCTGAGCGTACAGCCATCGTCTACGGCGAGCGCCGCACGAGCTGGCGGGCAATGCTGGACCGCAGCCGCCGCCTCGCGTCGGCGCTGGTGGCCGCCGGCGTCAGGCCTGGCGATACGGTGGCCGTGATGGCCGCCAACACGCCGGAGATGCTGGAGATGCATTTCGGCGTGCCCATGAGTGGCGCCATGCTGAACACGTTGAACGTGCGCCTGGACGCGGCCGCCATCGCCTTCATGCTCAGGCACGCGGAGGCAAAGGTGCTGGTCACCGACACGGAGTACGCTGACGTAGTCGAAGCCGCACTGACGCTGCTCGACGACAAGCCGCTGGTGATCGACATCATCGATCCCGCCGTCGAAGGGGGCCGCCGGCTGGCGGATATCGAATACGAGGGCTTCCTGGCCGGGGGCGATCCGCACTGGGAGGGCGGCGAGCCCGCCGACGAATGGCAGGCCATCGCCCTCAACTATACCTCCGGCACCACAGGCAACCCGAAGGGCGTGGTCTACCATCATCGCGGCGCCTATCTGGCTGCGCTGTCGAACATGCTCGACTGGGACATGCCCCGGCACGCCGTCTTCCTGTGGACGCTGCCGCTGTTCCACTGCAATGGCTGGTGCTTCGCCTGGACGCTGGCGGCCAACGCCGGTACCAGCGTCTGCCTGCGGCGGGTGGAGGCCGCCGCCGTGCTCGATGCGATTCGCGAGCACCAGGTCACTCACTACTGCGGGGCGCCGATCGTGCATGCGATGCTTGCCCACGCACCCGAAGCGTGGAAGGCGGGCATCGGCCATCCGGTCCACGGCCTCATCGGCGGCGCCCCCCCGCCGATCCCGGTGATCGAAGGCCTGATGCGCATGGGGATCAGGATCACCCAGATCTACGGACTCACCGAGGTCTACGGCCCCGCGGCGGTTTGCGTGGAGCAGCCCGAATGGAAGGACCTCGGCATCGGTGCGCTGGCGGAACGAAAAGGACGGCAAGGCGTCCGCTACACCGCACAGGAAGGCATGGCCGTGCTGCATCCCGAAACCCTTGTGCCGGTGCCGCGGGACGGGAAGACTATCGGCGAAGTCATGTTCCGCGGCAACATGACGATGAAGGGCTACCTGAAGAACCCCGAGGCCACGGCGGAAGCTTTTGCCGGCGGCTGGTTCCACTCGGGTGACCTCGCAGTCGTCTGCCCGGATGGCTATGTACAGATCCGGGACCGTTCCAAGGACGTCATCATTTCCGGCGGAGAGAATATCAACTCGCTGGAGGTGGAGGAGGTGCTCTACCGGCACCCCGCGGTGCGCGTGGCAGCCGTCGTCGCCCAGCCGGACGAGCGTTGGGGGGAGACGCCATGCGCCTTTGTCGAAGTCGTCGATGGCGCCAGGGTCGGCGAGCGCGAACTGATCGAACATTGCCGCGCCCACTTGGCGCACTTCAAGGCGCCGAAGAAGGTGGTCATCGGCCACCTTCCCAGGACGTCGACCGGCAAGATCCAGAAGTTCCTCCTCAGGCAACGAGCAAGCTCCGGCGCTCACCGGCCCGGCCACGAACCGGCGTGAGTTCCCTCGTGAATGTTTTTCGGTGGCCCGCCGGGCCTGCTCTCCACATTCGGGATATCCGTGAGCGCCCGGTCGTGGCGGAGCAGAAGACTCGTGTCCGGCATCGCATCGGCAGCGAAGACCGGTTGATCGACCGCCTTGGCGACATCTTGCGCGAGATGCGTGACTGGCGCGGTGCTACCGCACGGCAGGCACGGCATCTGTCCAGGCGCCACGGTATCGGATACCAGGCCGCGCTGCTCCTCCTCTATCGCGCGGAGATGCATTCAGCGTGCCCGAGGCGCATGGTGATCTGTCTAGCTGCGGCGGTGGAACTTGGCATTGACTTGAGCGGCTTCCCACCTGGATGCGGAATCGAAGAGGCAGAGTTGTCTTCGGAACTTCGGGTCATGTATTGGGCGACCTTACGGAGGGGCGCGGGGCGGAAATGGAGCCAGTGGCCGGGTGATGGCGCCGGACAAGCATGAGTACAGGGTAATTTCGGATGGTGGTCGGCTGAGTCCGCGGTGGTAAGCGGCCGTAGGCATGGCAACCTGTAACAGCTGCCACGATCCTTTTTCTGCCGTTGGCGCGCTGATTGCCGAATGACTGAAATGGCGACCATCTGCCGAAGCAGCAGCAGGCGGATGACCGTTGGACAAGGATAGCCGTCATCGTGTTGAGGAAGACTCGAACGGCGCAGATGGGTCGCTTTGAGACGGCCGCAATTCCCGGGCGAGCATCTGTCCGAGCCCATCCACAATCCGTCGTAGATTGTTTACTCCCCCGCATCGAGCAAACTACGCAAGCATCCGAAGAATGCTCAAAATCTCCGCCGTTCTGTGCCCCCCCGTGAACAACGCCAAGGCAGCAAGAAAGACCAGGAAAGCAACCGTCCGGGCCATCGGTGACCGAGCCTCTGCTCCTGAACGGACCAGCGGGGCACCATTGACGAGCATCGCAAGCGCCGTACGGTGCCAGCAGCGCCGGGCGTTCTCATTCCCATGCTCCTGCCATTCCGGGTCTGGCCATCCTGCGTCCCTCGACTAACACAGGCACACCCGCCCCTCGATGACCTGCACGGCCAGCGGTGACAGCGCCGCATCGCGGCACGGGCCGTCGATGCAGACGCCGTCGGTAAAGCGGAACAGCGCGGAATGATGGGCGCACATCAGCACCTCCGCGTCATACGTGCAGATGGTGCCCGGCTCGAAATCCAGCGGGATGGAGAAGTGGGGACATCGATTGATGTAGGCCCAGACCTGTTGCCCCCGCCGGACCACGATGACGCCCGGGTCACGGTCGATCACGCGAGCGCCGCCGTCGGGCACGGCATCGAGATGGCAGAGCATGGTGGTGTCCATATCCTCACACCTCGCGCCCGGGGTTGCCCAGGCTCCAGTTCCACGGACGTATCTCCACACGTTCAAAGATGCCGGCGTGCATGTAGGGATCCTCACTGACGAAGCGTTGGACGTCGTCGATGTGCTCGGCCTCGATGACCAGCAGCGTGCCGTTCATCGTGCCGGACCGGGCATCCAGCGTCGGGCCACCGAGCCGCACGGATACGCCGTGCCCGCTCGCGGCGTTGCGCAGATAGGCGCGATGGGCGGGGCGCACGCGCTCGCGCACGGCCAGCATGGCCGGCTTGTCGGTGGCGAAGATGGCATAGAAGCGGGACATGGCGATCAGCCTTGCGAGGTCGGGTCGAGGACGAAGTGGTGGCGCGCATCGCGGGACGGCCCATCGAAGCCGAAGCGCCGCGCCGGCGGATGGTCGGCGGGCCGCATTCAGGCCGGGCCTTCGCCGCGCCAGGCACGTCCGAGCAGCGCGCGAACCGCCTCGCGTTCGACGCGCCTGGGGTTGTAGTACGGATTGGTGCAGGCCAGCGTGGCGGCCTCGTCCAGCCCTTCCTCGGGCATGCCGATGGCCGACAGCGCCGTGGCGATGCCCAGCGACTGGTTCAGCCTGAACAGCAGCGGACCGGCGTCCTGTGCCCGTTCGCCGCCCAGCGCCCGCGCCACGCGTTCCAGCGCATGCGGCGCGGCGGCGTGATTGTAGTGGGCGGTATGCGGCAGCATGACGGCATGCGTCTGCGCGTGCGGCAGGTTGAAGCGACCGCCCAGCGTATGGCAGAGCTTGTGATGGATCGCCATGCCGACCGTGCCCAGGCAGGCGCCTGCCAGCCACGCACCGTACAGGGCGCGGCCGCGTGCGTCGATGTCGTCCGGCCGTTGCACCACACCGGGCAACGACCCGGCCAGCGCGCGGACCGACTCCTCCGCCATCAGGCTGATGATCGGATTGGCGTCTTCGGCATACATCGCCTCGACCGCGTGCGCCATCGCGTTCATGCCGGAGGCGGCGGAGACATCGGCCGGCAAGGTCAGCGTCAGTTGGGGATCGTAGACAACGGTGCGCGGCAACACGCGCTGGTCGCGGCCGGTCTTCTTCAGGCGCCCTTCGGTCAGTCCGTAGATCGGCGTGACTTCCGACCCCGCGTAGGTGGTCGGGACGGCAATGATGGGCTGCCCCGAAACCAGGGCGATGGCCTTGCCGAGCCCGATGGTGGAGCCGCCGCCGACCGCCACGTAGCAGTCGGCACCCAGCCGCGCGGCCTCGTCCCGGGCGGCTAGCGCCACCTCGGCCGGCACGTGCATCACCGCCTGGCTATAGACGCCCGCCGAGCACTCTCCCAGCAGCGCCGCCACGCGCTCGCCGAGCGGACGCTGCTCCGGCGTGGTGAGCACCAGGGCGCGCTGCGCGCCGAGCCGCTTCACCTCGTCGGGCAGCGCCGCCAGCCGACCCGGCCCGAAGACCACCCGCGACGGCGTGGCCTGGTAGACAAACGATTCCATCCCCCCTCCTGACTCCTGACTCATTGAGCTGGCCGAATGCTTCAGCGCTTGAAATGCGGCGGTATCGTGGCGTCCACGTTGACCCATACCGACCGCGCCTCCGTGTAGTCGTGCATGGCCTCGAAGCCCATCTCGCGACCGTAGCCGGACTGGCCCAGCCCGCCGAACGGGCTGCCGGGGTTCACCCGCTTGTAGCAGTTGATCCAGCACATGCCGGCATGGATGCCGTTGGCCATTTTGTGGGCGCGGCTCAGGTCGCGCGTCCACAGGCCGCTGCCGAGGCCGTACTCGGTGGCATTGGCGATGGCCAGCGCTTCCTCGTCGTTGCCAAAGCGCAGCACGGTGACGAAGGGACCGAACACTTCTTCCTGCGCCACGCGGTCGTGCGGCCCGGCCTCGACGATGGTCGGCTCGACGTAATAGCCCTGCTCCAGCCCCGCCAGCGCCGGCGCCCGGCCACCGGTCAGCACACGGCCGCCCTGCTCCCGCGCCACGCCGGTATAAGACAGGACCTTGTCGCGATGCTGCGCCGACGTCAGCGGGCCCATCTCCGTATCCGGATCGAGCGGATTGCCCAGCCGGATCGACGCCGCCAGCTTGCCGAAGCGGTCGAGGAACTCGTCGGCGATGCGTTCATGCAGCATCAGCCGCGAACCCGCGATGCACGCCTGCCCCTGGTTGTGGAAGATCGCCCAGGCGGCGCCGTTGATGGCTGCGTCCAAATTCGCATCCTCGAACACGATGTTGGCACCCTTGCCGCCCAGTTCGAGCTGCACGCGCTTCAGGTTGCCCTTCGACGCCTCCACGATGCGCCGGCCCGTGGCAGTCGAGCCGGTGAAGGCAATCTTGCCGACCCCCGGATGCTCGGCCAGCCGCTGGCCCGCCGTGTGGCCGTAGCCCGGCACCATGTTGACCACGCCCGCCGGAAAACCCACTTCGGCCATCAGCTCGGCAATCCGCAGCGACGACAGCGGCGTCAGCTCGGACGGCTTGATCACCACGGTATTGCCGGCCGCCAGCGCCGGGCCCATCTTCCAGCTCGTGAACATCAGCGGAAAGTTCCACGGCACGATCTGGCCGACCACGCCGATGGGGGCGCGCTGCACGTAGTTGAGGAAGCCGGTCTCCACCGGGATGACCGAGCCCTGCAGCTTGTCGGCCATGCCGCCGAAGTAGCGGAAGCAGGCGGCGGTGCGCGGCACGTCGAGGGCGCGGGAGTCGCGAATCGGATGCCCGGTGTCGAGCGATTCGAGCTGCGCCAGCTCCTCCGTGTGCGCTTCGATGGCGTCGGCCAGCTTCAGCAGCAGGCGCCCGCGCTCGGCGGCAGCCATGCGGGACCAGGCGGGAAACGCGCGGGCAGCGGCCTCGACGGCGAGATCCACATCGGCCGCCTCGGCAGCGGCGATCGAGGTAATGAGGCTGGCGTCGTGCGGATTCAGCACGTCGATGGTGCCGCCGGCCAGCGCGTCGACGAAGCGGCCATTGATGAAGAGCTTGTTCTGCATGATGCGATATTCCATGTGTGCTTTTAAGGCAAGGCGCGGACGGTCAGAAATCCACCGGATATGGCTTCAGTTCCCCGCTCTCGTACCGCTTCGGCAGGTTCGGCGTGGCGTTCTCCCACACCAGCAGCATCGAGCGCCTGGTCGAGTATCCCTGGTGGCGGATGTCGGCCGGCATTGCGCAGATGTCGCCGGCACGCATGGTGATGCGGGCGCGGGGCGAGCCGGTGTTCTTGTCGCCGATGTCCCATACGATCTCGTCGGACAGTTGCAGGAACCACTCCACGCGATCGTTGCCATGGAAGACCGGCAGGATGAATTCCTCCGTGGTCGGGCAGAACAGGCTCTGGCCGCACACCGACGTGACCGACGGGTTCCACGTCACGTCGGAGCGCGACAGGTACTTGAACAGGTTGAACGCGTGAAGCTGGCCCTCAAAGCCGGGTTCGACGTGGACAGCGGGCTCGTCCTGCGCAACGTCGAGGAAAGCGCGATTGACGGGCAAGTCGTCGCGCAGCGGGGAATCGTCCGGCAGCCCAGGCATGCGGCGCGTGGCGATGCGCGTGCGCTCGATGGCGGCGGCGTTGTCGCCGTGCTTGTGGCCAAAGGCGCTGCCGGTTTCCTCGGGGGCAGCGAACGGATCGAAGCCTTCGTTGGTCCAGTCGTGCAGAATGGCCTTGAAGGTGGCCATGATGACCGGGGTGTCGAAAGTCTCAGTGTAGTCGACGCCCGCGTCCTTCATCACGCCGTTGAAGGCGCCGGCGTACATGTCGACCTTGCCATAGTGGTTGCGCGTGCCGAACACGTGGTCGAAGTTGACCCAGCCGTAGAAGAAGCCCCAGGCCACGTCGCGCATCATGGCGCGCAGGAAGGCGTCGGCGGGAATGGCGTGCGTACGGAACTGGCCGTTGACGGGCCACTGGATGGTGGCGAAGTAGGCGTCGCGCGAGAAGCGGAAGGCGCCGAGGGTGAAGTCGCGATAGCCGGTGACGGGGTCGGGGGCGCCGGACTGGACTTTATCGGCGCCGAAGGTGGCGGCTTGGGGCTTGTCGGCGACGTCGAGCATGGCCATGGTGTGTCTCCTGAGTTCTTTGCTGGGGATGTGGAATCAGTGCGGGCAGTTCATTGCAGGCAGATTTGCGCCCACTTCTGCACGGACAGCACACCGAGCTTCGACTGCACGAGCAGCGTGCACGGCTTGGTCGCGCTGAAGCGGTACGCGCAGCCAGCCGGCAGCAGGCTCTGGTGGCCCCTGCCCAGCACCACGTGGCCCATCTTGCGGCCCACGGGCTCGGCCAGCGCCGCGCCGTCCGCGGCGGCGGGAGCTGCATCCAGCTTGACGAAATCCACGCGCACCTCGCCATCCATCGAAATCACGAATTCATCGTGCGAGCAGGCGAACCATGCCGACTGCCCTTGCGCACGCGCGGCTTCCACCACGTACTCCAGGTTCTTGCCGACCACCACGCGCTCGTACGGTGCCGAGGTTGCGGCCACTTCAAAGACGTTGGAAAACACGTAGTGGCGGGCATCGCCCTGGGTCACTTCGATGCCGCCCTTGCGGTAGTTGTCGAGGGAACCGAATACGGTCCGGGACATGGATGTCGTCATGGATGTCTCCTGAGTTGAGGGGTACGCCGCCGGTGAATGTCGGTCGTGCGCTTGCGTTTGCGTTTGCGGTTGCGGTTGCGGTTGCGGTTGCGTTTGCGTTTGCGGTTGTCTGTGGCGATGGCCGGGATCAGTCCAGATACACACCCACCCGGCGAATCACGGCCTGCCACTTGGCGGTGTCGGCTTCAATCTGCCGGGCCAGCGCGGCGGGCTGGTCCGGCGCAGGGTCGAGATCGTTGGCGAGCAGCTTCGCGCGGACCTCCGGCAGCTGCACGATGCGGCCGATCTCCTCGTTCATGCGGCGCACGATCGGGCCCGGCGTGCCCTTGGGCGCGAGCAGCAGTTCGCTGAAGCTCGCGTCGTAGCCACTGACACCGGCCTCGGCCATGGTCGGCACCTGCGGCGCCAGCGCCGAGCGCGTGGAACCGGATACCGCCAGCCCGACGAGCTTGCCGGCCTTGACCATTGGCGCGACCACCGGCGATGCCAGGTATCCGCACGGCACCTGTCCGGCCAGCACGTCCTGCATCGCGGGCGACGGCCCCTTGTACGGCACATGCGTCATCCTGATTCCTGCTTGCGCGACGTACATCTCCATCGCCAGATGGCCCGGTACGCCGGGGCCGCCGGACGCATAGGTCAATCCCTCCGGCGTGGACCGGGCCTTCTTTGCCAGGTCGGCAACGGACCGGATCCCCGACGACGGCACACAGACCAGCATCTGGTTGAAGCGCGCAAGCGTAATCACGGGCGTGAGGTCGCCGGGCTTGAAGTTGAGCTTGCGGTAGATCGCCGGATTGACCGTCAGGATGGTGTCCGGGCCTTGCAGGAAGGTGTAGCCATCGGCCGGCGACTTGGCGACCACGTCGGCGCCGATATTGCCGCCTGCGCCCGGCCGGTTCTCCACCACCACCGGCTGCCTGAGCGACCGGCCGAGCTTGTCAGCGACCAGTCGCGATGCAATGTCGCCGGGCGATCCGGCCGGGAATGCCACGACGATCCGGATTGGCCGGCTGGGCCAATCGGCCTGCGCGGCTGCCGGCGGCGCGATCGCGAACTGGCAGACGAGTGGGCAGGCAAGGGCAAGTGCCAGGCGTAGGGGCTTCATGTTGTCTCCTGATGGGTTTCCTGATGCCGGGCGGCTCTCTGGCGGCCGCTACCGGATATTGCTACCAGCGGCCGATATGGATGCCGACCTCTTCCTCCTTGCGCGTCCATCCGGCCATGGCGTCGTGGCTGATCGTCGGATGGATGCGGCGATTGCGCAGCCAGTCGAACAGGCGCTGCTGGAAACGCTCGCGCACCGCCGCGTAGGCGGGATCGGCGCCGAGATCGACGAACTCGTCCGGGTCGTTGCGCAAGTCGAACAACTGCGGGCGCAGCCCCTCGAAGTGCACGAATTTCCAGTCGTGATCGCGCACCATCGTCATGTGGCAACCATGCGCCGGACGGCCGATCGGTTCCCGCACGAAATCGCGGAAGGCGTAGTCGTTCTCGGCGAACACCGCGTCGCGCCACGCGTCAGGCGATTCGCCGCGCAGCAGCGGCGCGAGCGACCGGCCTTCCACGACGTGGTCGGGAACGGGCAGCCCGTAGGCGTCGAGAATGGTCGGCACCAGGTCGATGGCCTCCACCAGCCGCGATTCCACATGCCCGCGCGCGGCGTTCACGCGCGGGTCGTAGATGATCAGCGGCACCTTGGCCACGCTGTCGTGGAAGAGTTCTTTCTCGCCCAGGTAGTGGTCGCCGAGGTAGTCGCCATGGTCGCTCGAGAAAATGATCATGGTGTCGTCGAAGCGGCCGGTGCGTTCGAGATACCCGAACAGCACGCCGAGCTGGTCGTCGAGCTGTTTGATCAGGCCCATGTATGTGGGGATGACGGTTTCGCGTACCTCCGCCCGCGAGAAATTGCGGCTCACCTCGCAGTTGCGAAAGCCCTGCAGCACGGGATGCGCGTGATCCAGTTCGCCCGGATGCTGCCTGACCGGCAGCACATCCTCCGGGCCGTACATGGCGTGATATGGCGCGGGAGCCACGTAGGGCCAGTGCGGCTTGATGTACGAGAGATGCAACACCCAGGGTTGATCGCCGCTCTGCTCGATGAAATCGATGGCGCGGCGCGTCATGTAAGGCGTCTCAGAGTCTTCCTCGCGCACCCGGGCGGGCCGCCTCGCGTGGCGCATGTCCCAGCCCGACAGGACTTCCCCGTTATCTCCGGCGGCCGAGTTGGCATGGTCGTGCCACGGGTTCTCGCCGTCGTAGCCACGCGCGCGCAGGTAGGCGGTGTACTGGTGAGTCTCGTCGGCAAAGCCCGGCGGCCAGATGCCGTCGTCGCGCTCGAACGGCTCGAAGCCGCCTTGCGCAACGAGCACGCCTTCGGCACTGCGCGGATCGATACCGAGGCGCCTGATGCCGGCCCGGTCGGCCTCCACATGCGTCTTGCCCGCTACCGCGACGCGCACGCCGTGCGGCCGCAGGAAGTCGCCAAGCGTCATCTCGCCCACCGGCATCGGCACGAAATTCCAGACGGCGCCATGGCTCGTCACATACCGTCCCGTGTAGTAGGACATGCGCGACGGGCCGCACACCGGCCCCTGGACAAACGCGTTGGTGAAGCGCACGCCGCGGCTGGCGAGGCGATCGATGTTGGGCGTGTGCAGGCGGGGATGGCCATAGCAGGAGAGATAGTCCCAGCGCAATTGATCACACATGATCCAAAGGACATTGCGTACGTGTTGCGCTTCCATCTCGACGTCTCCTCTTCGCTTTCGTGTTGAAGCGGTCAGACCCGCTTGCCGTGCCGCCGCTGCATGCCGCCGCCATGGCCAGAACAATATTTCCTGCAGCTGGGCTTCTCAAGCGGCTTCTGCTAGAGTTTCACCGGGTGAAACCTACGGGCGGCGCGTCCCCAGGGGAGACAAGGAATGTGGGATCCGAAGGTCAAGACGATCACGGCGCTGGATCGGGGACTGGCCGTGCTCGATGTGGTCCGCAGCACCGGGAGCACCAGCCTGCAGGCATTGCACGACGAAACGGGACTGCCGAAGGCGACCCTGCTGCGCATCCTGGTGACGCTGGAGCGCCGCGCCCTGATCTGGCGGCGCATCGCCGACGGGCACTATTGTCCCGGCAGCCCGCCCCAGGGAAGCCGGCGGCAGTCCGAACTGACCGACCGGCTGGCCCAGTTTGCGGCGCCCGAACTGGACCGGCTTCAGGCCGAGATCCTGTGGCCCTCGGATCTCGCGATCCGGCGCGGCAACGCCATGGTGCTGTGCGAGACGAACCGGGCCGAGTCGTACTTCATGATCCGGCGTGACAGCATTGGCTTCCAGGTCAACATGCTCCGCTCCGCGGTGGGACGGGCGTATCTGGCCTTCTGCCCGGAAAAGGAGCGCGAGACGATCCTGGCGGCCCTGCGCCGCAGCCGCCGGGGCGGCGACGCGATCGCACGGGATGCGGCAAACCTGACCCGCTCGATCGAGCACACGCGGCGGCGCGGCTACGGCGTGCGCGAGCAGGGATTCGGTGGCGACTACGACAAGACGCGCACCGAGGCCAACGACCGGCTGGAGGCGCTGGCCGTGCCCATCATGGAGGAGAAGGGACGCGTGTACGGCTGCGTCAACATCGTCTGGATCCAGGGCGTGCGCACGCTCGACCAGATGGTGGCGCAATGCCTGGAGCCGCTGCGGCGCAGCGCCGACGCCATCGCGCGGAAGATGTCGGCTCGATAGTGGGCGGGCCTGGCCGTTACCATCAAATCAGTTTGGGAGGCGTCGACGTAAAGCCCTGCGAAAAGGTCTCTCGCAAATAGTCCACAAATACCTGCGACACCCGTGAGGCGTGGGCGGAGTATGGGCGGATGGCGTAAAGCCAGTCCCCGAATGCGCCGGTGGAGCGCCACTGCGGCAAGATTTCGACGAGCCGGCCTGTTTCCAAAGCGGACTGAGCACTGAAGTCCGGAAGGAGGGCGATGCCCAGGCCTTCGATCGCGGCATCGCGCAGGGCTTCGCTGTTATTGACGGCGAAGGGGCCGGCAACGGGCACCGTCACGGGATCAGCGTGCGTGGCATTGGGCTCGGCAACCGCAGGGACGAATGTCCAGGTGGCCATTCCCTGCAGCCGTGGATAGTGAAGGCATGCATGATCGGCCAGCGCTTGCGGCGTCTCCGGAGCCCCCCTGCTGCGCAGGTAAGCACGGCTTGCCACCAGAACAACGCGCGTTGCCGCGAGCGTCCATGCCACATGGGTCTCCGGCGGGACGGACGTATGCCTGACCGCGATGTCAAAGCCCTCCTGGGCCAACGGTCGCAAACGATCCGACATATCGAGTTCAAGCTGGATCTGCGGATATCGGCGCAGGAAATCTGGCAGGCGAGGCACCAGCTGCTGCCTGGAGAAAGCCACCGGAGCGGTCACGCGAAGGAAACCTCTTGGCACCCCAGCCAGGTCGCGCACATTGGCGTAGCCGGTTGCGATCTGCTCGAACGCGCCGCGCATGGATTCGACCAGTTGCCGTCCGGCATCGGTCAGGGTCGCACTGCGGGTCGTCCGCTGAACCAGCGCAATCCCGGCAGCCTTCTCGAGATCCGCAATGTGCTGGCTCATCGACGCCTTGCTTACGCCAAGGCGCGCGGCAGCCTTGCTGAAGCTGCCCTGCTGGTGCAGCACGACCAGCCAGTGCAAGTGCTCCCAGAGTTCCTCGACGTTGTCTTTTCGCATGCAACCCCCGTTAATCGCCACATCGATCCCGTGACATTTCATATCTATAACATGGTGGTAGCCAAATTTCCTGAACAATGAGTTCACCGCCGGAGGACTACCCTCTGGTTTGCGCCGTCCATACACTCCAGGCATCGACCACGCGGCGGGCATTCCGAACCGCCGCCCGGCACTGACAGGAGATGCCCGTGACTGCGCCGTACACCGACCCCGCAGATGTGATCCATTTTGTTTCCGGCGAGCCGTACGAAGGCAACGGCACGCGCTCGCAGGCGGTGTTCAATCCCGCCACCGGCGCGGTTTCGCGCCAGGTCCGACTGGGTACGGCCGCGGACGTTGATGCCGCCGTCGCATCCGCCGTTGCCGCGTTTCCGAAGTGGGCCGATACCCCGCCCATTCGCCGGGCGCGTGTCATGCTGAAGTTCCTCGAACTGATGAACCGGAACAAGGACGAGCTGGCCGCGATCATCACGGCCGAGCACGGCAAGGTGCTGAGCGACGCCGCCGGCGAAGTCAGCCGCGGCATCGACATCATTGAGTTTGCCTGCGGCGTCCCTCAGTTGCTCAAGGGCGACTTCACGGACCAGGTTTCGACCGGCATGGACAACTGGACGATGCGCCAGCCGCTGGGTGTTGTCGCGGGCATCACCCCGTTCAACTTTCCTTGCATGGTGCCGTGCTGGATGTTCCCCGTCGCCATCGCCACGGGCAACTGCTTCATCCTGAAGCCAAGCGAGCGCGACCCATCGGCATCGCTCTTCATGGCCCGCCTCCTCAGGGAGGCAGGACTTCCCGATGGCGTGTTCAACGTCGTTCAGGGTGACAAGACCGTCGTCGACGCCCTGCTTCAGCATGACGATGTCAAGGCCGTGAGCTTCGTCGGGTCGACTCCCATTGCGAACTACATCTATGAAACCGGCGCCAGGCTCGGCAAGCGGGTCCAGGCCCTGGGTGGCGCGAAGAACCACATGGTGGTGATGCCCGACGCGGATATCGACCAGGCAGTCGACGGACTGATCGGGGCAGCATATGGCTCGGCAGGCGAACGCTGCATGGCCATCTCGGTGGCGGTGCTCGTGGGCGACGTGGCGGACAAGATCATGCCGAAGCTCGCAGCGCGCACGCGCGAGCTGGTCATCAAGAACGGCATGGAGGCTGACGCAGAGATGGGCCCGGTCGTGACGGGGCAGGCGCTGGAACGCATCGAGAACTACATTGCGCTCGGCGTGGAAGAAGGTGCCACGCTGCTCGTCGATGGCCGCAACTACAAGGTGCCTGGCCACGAGCAAGGGTTCTTCACTGGCGGCACGCTGTTTGACAACGTGACAACCGGCATGCGCATCTATCGGGAAGAGATTTTTGGTCCGGTGCTGTCATGCGTGCGAGTGGATGACTTCGCGCAAGCCGTGAAGCTGATCAACGGGCACGAATTCGGAAACGGCGTGGCCTGCTACACACGGGATGGGCAAATTGCCCGCGAGTTCGCCCGCCGTATCGAAGTGGGCATGGTGGGCATTAACGTACCGATCCCCGTGCCGATGGCGTGGCATGGCTTTGGCGGCTGGAAGCGTTCGCTGTTCGGCGACATGCACGCCTATGGCGAGGAAGGCGTGCGCTTCTACACCCGCCAGAAGAGCATCATGCAACGCTGGCCCGACGATACGGCTCGTGGAGCCGAGTTCGCGATGCCCACCGCGAAGTGATTGGATGGCACGGGGAGGGATCGAAGCGAGGCGAGTACGGCAAGCCTGGCATCGACCCCGGCGACAAGTGCCGGCGTGATCAATCGAGCGGATATGACCGCCTGTACTCCGGCATGGTCACTGTCCACTGCAGGTCCCGCTCGATGTGCTGGCGCAGGGCGTCGCTCGCCTGCGGCTCGCCATGCACGACGAACGTACACCGGGGCGCCTGGTGAAAGCCGCCAAGCCAGGTCATGAGCTCGCCAGCGTCGGCATGCGCGGACAGGTGCTCCACTTGCTCCACGGTGGCGCGCACGGCGATGTCCTTGCCATGCAGGCGGATCTCGCGCCGGCCCGCAGCCAGCGCCGCGCCGCGCGTACCCGCCGCCTGGAAGCCGGACAGCAGGATGGTATTGCGGGGATTCGGCCCGTAGGCAGCAAGATGATGCACCACGCGGCCGCCGGTCGCCATGCCGCTGCCGGCAAGGATGATTTTCGGGCTGTGATCCTGGTTCAGCCAGATCGACTGTTCCATGCTCTGCACCGGCGTCGCAAGGTTGCAGGCAGCGGTGCACGCCTCGCGGCTGATACGCAATTCTTCCGGATGCAGAGAGAAGATGGTGGTCGCATCAATGGCCATCGGGCTGTTGAGGTACACCGGCACGTCCGGGATGCGCTTGAGCTCGCGCAGGCGGTGCAGGCAGTAGAGCAAGCTTTGCGTGCGCCCGACAGCGAAGGCCGGAATGATCAAGCTGCCGCCGCGGCCTACCGTCCGGCTTACGATCTCGCCAAGGGCGTCCAGCGGGTCGTCGTCCGGATGACGCCGGTCACCGTAGGTTGACTCCACCAGCAGGTAATCCGCCTGCCGCACCATTTCCGGCGCGCGCATGACAATGTCCTGCTGCCGCCCCAGATCCCCCGAGAAGACGATGCGCTTGCCCCCGGCATACAAGGTGACAATCGCCGAACCGATGATATGTCCGGCCCGGGTGAATTCGGCCTCGACGCCGGGAACGACCTGGAAGCGCTTGCCGAACTGTGTCGGCTGAAGCCGGCGCAGCGACCGTTCAGCGTCGGCGCCCGTGTAGAGTGGCAAGGCGGGCCGGTGGCGGGAAAATCCCTTGCGATTCGCATAGGCAGCGTCCTCCTCGGCAAGGTGAGCGCAGTCCGGCAGCAGGATGCAGCACAGCTGCGCGGTGCCCATCGTGCAATACACGCTCCCCCGAAAGCCGTTTCGCACCAACAGCGGCAAATAGCCGCTGTGGTCGATGTGGGCATGGGTCAGCACCACGGCGTCGAGGTTGGCCGGATCCAGCGGCAGTGGGTCCCAGTTGCGCAGGCGCAGGTTCTTGTATCCCTGGAACAGGCCGCAATCGACCAGTATCCGGCGCCGGCCGGTATCGAGCAGGTACTTTGAGCCGGTGACCGTATCGGTCGCGCCGAGAAATTGCAGTTGCATGGCGGTTTCCTTTGACGCCAGAGCGAGGCAGCCGATGACGGCACGGGGACGCTGGCCATTACCGCAAGTCTAGGAAACAGCATCCCTGGACGCTTGATCCGGATCAAGGATCGCCAGCACTGTCGATGACGTGTCCAGCGGCGCTGGACGACAGGTGCAGCAGGCGGCGCCGACCGAGGGCGCAGCCGTCCGGGAATGGGAACTGGCAAGCGCATGGGCACGGCACCAGCCTGCCCGCGATGCTGCGGCCACACCTTGGTTTGACCAATATCAAGCTCCATCCAACGCCGCCGTCTAGGCTGAACGCATCGAATCCAGACGGGACTATGCAGTCCCCCCTCACAGGAGCATCGCATGTACCAGCGCATCCTGCTCGCCGTGGACGGCAGCCACTCCTCCGACCTGGCGCTCAGCCAGGCCATCGCCATCGCCGCGGCAACCGGCGCCGAAGTCAAGGCGTTATTTGTGGTCGATGACAGCGATGTGTACTTTGAGGCGGGCTATTTCGATCCCCGCGAAGTGGCGAACCAGCAAATCTCGTACGGCGGCAAGGCGCTGGACGCTGCGACGGCACGCCTCAGCCAGGCGGGAATCCGATGCCATGCGCAACTGGACGAGAAGCCGGTGGCTCCGGGCCGGATCTCCACGACCATCGCCGTCGAAGCCGACAAATGGAATGCCGACATGATTGTCATGGGCACGCATGGGCGGCGCGGCGTCAGGCGCCTGCTGATGGGCAGCGTAGCGGAAGGCGTTCTGTCCCAGACCAGCAAGCCCCTGCTGCTGGTCCGCAGCGAGATCGAAGGCTGATCCACGCCCGGGCGCCGAGAAGGACCTCGCCATGCCAGAGACCATGCGAGCCATGCAATATGCGGGCGCGGGGCAGCCCCTGGCACTGGTGCGCGTGCCAGTACCCGAGCCCGGGCCCGGCGAGGTACGCATCGCTGTTGCTGCTTGCGGCGTATGCCGGACCGACCTGCATATCGTCGATGGCGACCTGCGCCATCCCAAGCCGGCGCTCATCCCCGGACACGAGATCGTTGGACGGGTGGATGCCTGCGGAGCGGGTGTCACCGCCTTCAGGCCGGGCGACCGCGTGGGTGTGCCATGGCTTGGCCATACCTGCGGCCACTGTCGCTACTGCCTGCGTCATCACGAAAACCTCTGCGATGCACCGCTCTTTACGGGCTATACGCGCGATGGCGGCTACGCCGAGTATGTTGTCGCAGACAGCAAGTATTGCTTCGGGATTCCGCCTGCCTACGATGACGAGCACGCTGCCCCGCTGCTCTGTGCCGGCCTGATCGGCTACCGGACGCTGCGCATGGCGGGTCCTGCCGCCGATGCACGTCGCCTTGGCATCTACGGCTTTGGCGCAGCCGCCCACCTGGTGTCGCAGATTGCCGTGGCACAAGGCCGGGAGGTCTTCGCGTTCACCCGCGCGGGCGACACCGGCGCCCAGCAGCTGGCATACCAGACCGGAGCCTGCTGGGCCGGCTCAAGCGATCACCAGCCTCCCGCGCTCCTGGACGCCGCGCTGATTTTCGCACCGGTGGGCGCACTGGTGCCCAAAGCGCTGCGCGCCGTGGACAAGGGGGGCACCGTTGTCTGCGGCGGCATTCACATGAGCGATATTCCAAGCATGCCTTACGAGCTGCTTTGGGAAGAAAGACGCCTGTGTTCCGTCGCCAACCTGACGCGCGCCGACGGGATCGCGCTGATGGAAGTCGCCGCCCGCACCTTGCTGCATACACACACCACCGCCTATCCGCTGGAGCAGGCCAATGCAGCGTTAGCCGATCTGCGTGACGGCCGCATTTCCGGTGCCGCGGTCCTACAGATTGATCATTGATTCTCTTCCGTTCCCAATGCGCCCTTATCAAACACGTTTTCAGACCCGTGAACATGCCGGAACGGAACTGGCGCGGGCTCTGCGTGCATATCGGGGAACCGGCGCCCTGGTCCTGGCGATCCCTCGCGGTGGGGTGCCAGTCGGGCGCGTCGTCGCCGACGCGCTGGACGCCGAATTCGACCTTGTGATGGCGCGCCGCATCGTCCCGGGGGTGGCACTGGACGACTCAGGCATGACCTGGTGCACGGGCGAAGCGAACGCGCATGGCGACGCCGACAGCCAACGTGACGCCCAGTTCGACCAGCTTCGCAGGCAACGCGCGGTTTACAAGCCGGTTCGCAAGCAGGCGGATCCGGGCGGTCGGGTGGTGATTGTCGTGGATGACGGCCTGGTGAGCGGCGCGACGATGTATGCGGCCCTCTCCAGCCTGCGCAAGCGGCGGCCCGCCCGGCTCGTCTGCGCGCTTCCGATCGCCGCAAGGGCGGGACTGGACAGGATCCGCGCGCTGGCGGATGAAGTCATCTGCCTGGATACCCCGGATTGCATCGAAAACCTTGCGCATTTCTATCACGAGTTCAGCCTGGTCACCGACGATTTTGTCCGACAGGTGACGGCGATGCAGCCGGCGCAACCCCCGGGCCATGCCCGGCCAGGTGCGGACACGCGCGTGCCGGCAATCAGCAGGGCGATGCTCATTCCGTACCAGACGACTTGCCTGCGGGCAATGTTCGAAACCGCCCCGAACCCCATCGGGGTCGCGGTGATGGTTCATGCCGGTGGCGCGCAACGCCGCGATGCCCGCAGTCATTACCTGGCACGCAAGCTGCGCGCGAATGGATTCGCTACCGTGCTTGTGGACCTGCAGCCCGACCGCCGCTTCGACGACGCGCCCGAGTCGGATGTCGATGAATTGGTGGCAAGGTTAAACCAGACGCTGAGCTTCCTGCACGCGGGAACGCCCTGCGCAGACCTGCCTGTCGGCTTGCTTAGTACCGGCACCGCCGCAGCGGCGGTCTTGCGCTCGGCCGCGTGCAGCGCCGCAGAACTTCGCGCGGTGGCCTGTGTTGCGGGGCGGCTGGACCTCGCAGGTACCGCCAGCCTGCAGCGCCTCGAGATCCCTGCCTTGCTGATCAGTGCAAGCGGCGATCCAAAGAGCATACAGATCAACAATCTTGCGTTTGAGCAGATGCATTGCCCGCGGCAGTTGAGGATCATCCCAACCAATGGCCGCGGATTCGAAGACCGCAAGGCGCTGGAAGACGTCGCAACGCTCACGGTGGGCTGGTTCAAGAGACACCTTGCGACGCAATCGTGTTCCAGGCTGGGGTACGGCGGATGACCTGTGGCGGCCGGGCATGACGCTCCCTGGGAAATCCCCAACCCGTTACCGATAACCTTCATGTCATTCCGAACATGACCATTCGCCGTCCGCTATGTCACAATGTATATAACGGTTCGGGACGTAGAGGGCTTCGGGAACAATGGCATGCCAAGGGAGTTGGTCGATTCGCATCTGGTCCGCGTTTTACACATGCTGCTCACCGAGCGCAGTGTTTCGCGCACGGCGGCGCGGCGTTGTCGTCGATGTGGCTCGGGCACTGGTGCCGCGGCACGCAGTGCCAATCCAGAGGAAACGGCGATATGCGAGCTGATTCGACAAGCCAGGCCATCCACCACTATTCCGACAGTCTTTCAATAGATGGCATCCTGCCGCATGGGCGCCGGTACGAACGGGAAGACCTGCTGGACCTGGCGGGAACGCATAGGGGACCCGTCACCATCGAATGCTTCTCCGGCCGCCATATCCGGACAGTCAGTCATCTGCGCGGCGTCCTGTTGACCGACTTGCTTGACGCGGCGGGCATGCAATCATTGCCGCGCTCCCAGTGCAAGCGACTGGTCATTGCCGTCATGGCCGGCGACGGCTACGCGTGCCTGTTCAGTTGGCATGAGTTGTATAACTCGGATATCGGCAACGGCGCGATGCTGTTGGTGGAGCAAGACGGGGACCTGCTACCTGCCACGGCGGGAGGCCTGCAGTTGATTTCGCTGCAGGATCGGCGCCTGGGTCCCAGGCAGGCCATCGCGGTCAACCGGATTGCCGTTCGCGACTGGCAGACAGCCTTGCGCTAATCGCCGGAGTCCATCCCGTAGCCGATGACGTCTGGTTCCCCCAGCCCGCCCCTGCCGACCACATCACGGCATGGCGCGCACTCGTACAGCGCGGGCAATGCCACCAAGGGATCGGAGGAGGCCGCGCGGTATAAGGCCTGAAGCCGATGGAAATCTCTTCCGCGTCGGGGCCCGAAGCGACTCAGGGCACACGGGGAACCCGGGCCGGCACCATCTTGCTCGCCGGCCTGGGGGAGTTCATCGCATATCCGGGATTGTTCCTCTCATGGCCGCTTTGCCGAGGGCAATATGGGCACCGCCTGCGCCTGGTCCAGCCCCGGCTCCGGTCCATGACAGTTGGCGAACTGGTCGCAGCCACTGCAGGAAGGCTCCGGGCAGGGATGCAGGTCCAACCGCTCACAAACTCGGTGATAGAAGAACTTCTTCCATTTCATGTCCGTGGTGTTGGCAAGGAACACCGGCTCGAACATCGCGCGCAGCAGGCCCGATACATCCTCGCGCCCTGACAATCCCATGTCCTGCCACAGGTGCGTCCGGCCGAAGCATCCGCAGGCGAGGGCGTGCGCTGCCCAACGCACCAGTTGGCTATCGTGGCCGGCAGACCGCCCGCTCCAGAGCATCTCCACCAGATCGCCAAATTCGCAAGGCAAGGCGCCTGGGTCCGCGGCTGGGACGTCAGGTGCCCAGCCTGCTGCTGCCGCACCGGGGAAACAGGTGTCCAGCATCTGCCGGAATTCGTCCGGCGGCAACCCCAGCCACTGGGCGAAACGTGGCAGGCAACCGGCGCCGGCGCTTTCCAGCACACCCGACAGCGCACGCGACACCGGGTCGCCGGGGTGCGCGGCAAAGGCATCGAGCAGGAGAAGGGAACAATTCATGAGCGAAATATAGCGTCGTATATAACGGCGGTCAAACGCTCGATCGTGCGACCAAACATGCCTGGAACCCGGCGCCGTCATCACACCCGGACGCCGTGGAACCCGGGCATTGCAGTACACTTGCGCGATGGTTAAACGTCCATTGCCCCGCTCCCGTACCGTTGTCGGCAAGCCCAAGGTCCGGTTCCGGATGCGCGTGACGGTGGCCGACGTGGTCGCCGTCGGTCCTGGCAAGGTGGACCTGCTCGAGGCCATCCGCGAGCATGGTTCGATTTCGGCCGCGGCACGCAGCCTCGACATGTCGTACCGGCGCGCCTGGCTGCTGCTGCAGGAAATCAACCAGTCGATGCGGCGGCCCGCCGTGCTGTCCGAACACGGCGGCGAGCACCGCGGCGGCAGTACGCTGACGCCGGAAGGCGAAGACGTCATCCGGCTCTATCGCGCCATCGAAGCGCAGGCCTCAGCCGCCTGCTCCGCCGAAATCAAGGCATTGCTGAAGCTGCTGGCCTGACGCCTGTTACACCCGGTCAGCCATCTACCGCCACGATCACGCTCGACGCCTTGAAGATGGCGGCTGCAGGCTTGCCGACGACCAGCCCGAGCCGCTCAGCGCTGCTATTGGTGATGATGGCGGAGATCGCCAGACCCGTATCGTCGGTCACGGTCACGTCCGTGTTGACTGCCCCCTTGGTGACGTTGGTGACCTTGCCACTGATCGCGTTGCGCGCCGATACCTTGCTGACATCGACGTCTACCATGACGATCACCGAGCTGGCCTTGACCATGGCAACAGCCTTCTTGCCTGATGCAAGCCCGAGGCGCCTGGCGCTTTCGCTGGTCACCGTGGCAACGATTTCCTGCCCGCCGGCCAGGCGCAGCGTGACTTCGTCGTTGACGGCGCCGTGCTTCGCCTCCGCGACTTCGCCCGAGAATTGATTGCGTGCGCTAGTAATCACTTCACTCTCCTTTCTGGTTATTCGTGACGATCAGGGTGTCTTTCACTGCAGTGCATCATGCCGCGCCCTGATCGAAGGCAGTAGTGTGATCCCCATTCAAGCGATTCGGAAGCTGATCCATCGCGACGGGCGTCATCAGTCAGGCTGCGGATTGGCCCCGATCCGCTCGAAGATCACGCCCTGCGGCGCATGGGTCTGCGGCAGCGGCGCCGTGGCGAGCGCGGCCGCCTCGGCCTCGTTGAGGCCGAGCGCGCGCAGCACAGCCAGGATGACCTGCTCCGGATAGTCTGCCGGCGCACCGGGACGCAGCATGGTGCCGATGCCGTAGACGAGCGCACCGAGCGCCAGGTCGCGCGCGACCTCGACGTGCGGCACGACGAAGCGGCCCTGTGCGATGCCGACCTCCAGGTCACGGGTCTCCGACAAGTCGCTCGCGTGAGCAAACCCCAATGGCAGCCAGCCCGCCGGCCGCCAGAGGCCGCCAATGTTGGATGAGCACGGCAAAGACACGGCCTCTCCAATTCTTGTCCGGCCAATCCCACCATTGCGTTTCCGGAAGCAAGGCGATTTCCTCGTCGGCGAATCGCTTCCTGATCGGCCTGGCGGGGTTGCCGCCGGAGCCGCCAGTTCACCATCAAGCGGAAACCACCATGCGGTCCACCATCGCCTCGCACAGGTGCATCAGCTTTTTCGTATCAAGGGTCTTGCTCCTGGCAGTGGCGTTGATGGAAAAGACCTGCGCGATGCCGCGCATGTTGGCGACAATGAAGGTGGCCAGGCTGTCCAGGTCGGACTCGATGAAGCGGGTGCCCCGGGACTGTTCTGCCTCCAGGCACTCGCGCACGAAAGCGATCGTGGCGTCGTTCATGCTCGCGACGTCCGCGGCGAACTCCTGATCCTGAAAGATGGCCTCCGACAACAGCGCCGAGAACACCTGGGTGTTGGAGTCCGGCTTGCTGAGGCTGCCGAAGTGCGCGCGTATGAAGCTGCGCAGGCGCTCGAGGCCGACCGTGTGCCCTTCCGCCTGGTGGAAGCGCTTGGCGAACTCGGTGCGCAGCTCGGTCAGCACGGCCAGTTGCAGGGCCTGCTTGTTGCCGTACAGGTGAACGACGAGACCCTTGCTGACGCCCGCGGACTCGGCCACCTCGGCAATCGTCATGCCGCCCACGCCCTTGGCGCGCATGACCGTCATGGCGGCTTTGATCAAGGCCAGCTCCGACGTGGCGCGCCGCTCCTCCTGGGTGCGTCGGGTTCGGGCGGGACGGGGTGTTGTTGCGGTCATGGTCAGGCGAATTCAAGTATTTTGTGAACGAAGCAAATTTTCCAGATTATCGGGCGTGAGAGCCAGGGTGCTCAGAATTTCACGCGTGTGGGTACCGACGGGCGCGATGTCCCGCATCGCCAGCGGCGTGGCCGAGAACCGCGGCGCGGGCGCGGCCTGCAGCACGCCGCCACGCTCGACATAGCTCTGGCGCGCGGCCATGTGCGGGTGGCGGGCGGCCTCGTGCGGCGCCAGCACGGGCGCCCAGCAGGCGTCGCTGCCGCCCAGGCGGGCTTCCCATTCGGCGCGGGTGCGCGAGCGCATCAGTGCGGCCATGGCTTGCCTGAGCTCGGGCCACAGGCCGGGGTCGTTCTGGCCGCGGACAAAGCGCGCGTCGCCGTCCAGCCCCAGGCGCGCGAGCAGTTCGGCATAGAACTTCGGCTCCAGCGGCGCAAAGTTGATCCAGCCGCCGTCCCGGCACTGGTAGCTTTGCGCCGCCCAGTGCGAACTGTCAAAAGCCTGCGTGCCGCGCTCGAAGTTGCCGCCGCGCCGCTGGATGGCACCCAGCATCAGGTTCAGCATGTGGGCCGCGCCATCGACGATGGCGGCATCGACGACCTGTCCTTGCCCCGTGCTGCGCGCATGCTGCAGGGCGGCCAGCAGCCCCACTGCCAGATACAGCGCGCCGCCGGCCACGTCGCCCAGTACGGTGGACGGCGCCACCGGCGGCTCACCGGCCGGCCCGGCAAACCACAGGGCGCCGCTGAGGGCGGTGTAGTTGCTGTCGTGGCCGGCGCGCGGCGCCCACGGGCCATGCTGGCCCCAGCCCGTCATGCGGCCGTACACCAGCGCGGGCCGGCGCTGCAGACACACCTCTGGTCCGAGGCCCAGGCGCTCCATCACGCCGGGACGCATGCCCTCGATCAGCAGGTCGGCGTCCTCGCACAGCCGCAACACGGCCTCCACGGCGACGGGATCCTTGAGATTCAGCACCACCGATTGCTTGCCGCGGCTGGTGATGGCATGGGGCCGTTCCGGCGCGGCCAGGCGCTCCGGCGGCTCGACGGCGATGACGGTCGCCCCCAGGTCGGCCAGCAGCATGCCGCAGAACGGACCGGGTCCGATGCCGCTGATTTCGATCACTTTGACGCCTGCGAGTGGGCCCATGCTGGTGCTCCTTGTTGAGATGGATGGGATGGAAAGGCAGGACCTGCGGAAAACCCTATTTGCCAAATCATACAAACTTACCGACCATATGGTAAGTAAGTTGAGGAAAAAACATGACGACAGACGAGACAAGCTTCCAGATCGAAAAACCCACCCTCTGTGGTTGGGACGCCCATCAGACCCCTTTTCTCAAGGGAGTCCGCTGCACCGCGTGCAATGAAGTGGCGTTCCCACCCCAGCACTACGGCTGCGAGTGCTGCGGCAGCGCCGAACTGGCCGATATCGAACTGGCCGCGCAAGGCGTGGTGCTCGGCAGCAGCCAGGTCCACATCCATGCCCAGCCGGAGCCCGCGGTGCCATTCACGGTGGCCGAAGTCCGGCTCGATGCCGGCCCGGTGGTGCGCGCCCTGCTGGACGTGGGGCACGCGGCGGGCGACTGGCATGGCCGCCGCGTGCATGGCGTGCTGCGTCAGCGCGGGCAAGACCCCGCGGTGCTGGCATTCCGCTTCGGGGTGACGGCATGAAGCGGACACTGAAAGACCTGCGCCCGGTGTACGTCGTGGGCATTGGCTGGCACCGCTACCAGGATCCGTCGGATACGCCGTACGTAACCCTGGGCCTGACTGCCGCGCGCCAGGCGCTGGCAGACGCGGGGGTGCCGATCGCCGGCGTGGACACGGCCTATGTTGCCCGGGCGCTGCTGGGCATGGCCTGCGGCAGGCCCATCCTGCGCCACCTCGGGGCGACAGGACTGCCCATCGCCCATGTCGAAAACGCTTCGGCCTCCGGTTCCACGGCGTTCCGCAATGCCTGCATCGAAGTGGCCAGCGGCCTGGCCGATACCGCGCTGGTGCTGGGCGTGGACAAGCGCGCGCCGGTGGTGCGCGGCGAGACGCAGGCCGGCATCGAGCAACTGGCCAGCGAGTACATCGCGCCCTTCACCCACTTTGCGCTGCTGGCAGACAAATACGTGCATCGCTCCGGCGCCGACATGCGCGACATCGCGCTGGCGGCGGTGAAGAACCACAACAACGGCGCGCTCAACCCGAACGCCCAGCGCCAGAAGCCGCGCACGCTCGACGAGGTGCTGGGCGGGCGCAAGGTGTCGGGCGACCTCACGGTGCTGCAATGCACGCCGGTCGGCGAAGGCGCGGCGGCCGTGGTGCTGATGTCCGAAGACGCGATCCAGGCGCATGGCATCGATCCCGGCCGCGCGGTGCGGGTGCTGTCGTCGGCCGCCCGGAGCCAGGCCGTCTACAAGGACGCCACCGCGTTCGACGAACTGCTCACGCAGGCCACCTGCCTGCAGGCGCTGCAGGAGGCCGGCGTAGCGCCCACGGCGCTCGACGTGGTCGAGCTGCACGACGCCTTTGCGATCGAGGAAGTGCTGTACCTCGAGGCCATGGGCCTGTGCAAGCCGGGCCAGGCCATACCGGCCCTGAAGGCGGGCGACTTCCACATCGGCGGCAAGGTGGCGGTGAGCCCATCCGGCGGGCTCATTGCCATGGGGCACCCGATCGGTCCCACCGGCGTTGGCCAGATCGCCGAAATCACGCTGCAACTGCGCGGCGAGGCCGGGCAGCGGCAGCAGCCCCGGGCGCGCACCGGGCTCGCGCACATGGTGGGCGTGGGCGCCGTCTGCTACGCGCACGTGCTCAGCATCTGAATTACGACTGACAACAAGGAGACATGTCCATGATCGACTACATGGTCGAATTCGACGAGGACACGCGTGCCATCGTCGACCTCACCCGCAAGCTGGTGCACAAGCACCAGATGCCGCTGGAGGCCAGGAAGCTGCAGGGCGGCGAGATCACCCCGCAGGACCTGCTGCCCGGCACCCGGGCCGCCAGGGAGGTGGGCCTGTGGGGCCTGACGCTGCCCGAGCATCTGGGCGGCGCCAGGCTGACCGTGACGCAGCAACTGGCGGTCACCGAGGAGAGCTACCAATGCCTCGTGCCGCTGCAGTTCGGGGGGCGGGTGCCGCCGTTCCTCTTCAACGCCACGGGCGTGCAGAAGGCGCGCTACCTCGATCCCTGCCTGGAGGACCGGCTGCGGTATGCGTTTGCGCAGACCGAGCCCTCGGGCGGCGCCGACCCCGGCAATGCGATCCAGACCAAGGCCGTCAAGCGGGGCGACAAGTGGGTGATCAACGGCACCAAGGTCTTCATCTCCAGCGTCGGCCCCGCCGAGGTGATCTTCGTCGTGGCCGTGACTGACCAGGAAAAGCGCCAGCACGGCGGCATCTCCATGTTCGCGGTGGACAAGTCCAACCCGGGCCTGAAGGTGTCGCGCGACATCCAGACGCTGGACGGCATGATCACCAACGAGCTGATCTTCGACAACTGCGAAGTGACGGAGGACGCGTTGATCGGCGCCAGCGGCGAAGGCTTCCGCAACGCGCAGATCATCCTGTCGCAGGCGCGCTTCGGCGTCGGCGCGCGCGCGCTGGGCATCGCCATGCGCACGCTCGACATGATGACCGAGTATGCGAAGCAGCGCGTGGCCTTCGGCTCCGCCCTGTCGCAGAAGCAGGCGATCCAGGCCATGGTCGTGGACTCGTGGATCGACATCAACCAGTGCCGCCTGATGATGTACGCCGCCGCCAGGAAGGCCGACGCCGGCCACGACACGCGCGTCGAGGCCAGCCTGATCAAGATGCAGGCCACCGAGGTGGTCGGCCGCGTGCTCGACCGCGGCGTGCAGGTGTTTGGCGCGGCCGGGGTGTCGCTGGACAACCCCATCGCGCACTGGTACCGCTCGCAGCGCCCTGCCCGCATCTATGAAGGCCCGACCGAGGTGCACAAGTACCACGTGCTGGCCCGCCACCTGTTCCGCTGACGGATGGACACGCCGATGACAACCGCACCAAACTTGCCGGAACACTGGGCGCAGGTCCAGCCGGACCGGCCCGCCGTGGTCGCCGCAGACCAGACCCTGAGCTGGCGCGAACTCAACACGCTGGCCGACAACATCGCCAACCAGCTGGCCCGGCGCGGCATAAGCGCCGGCGACATCGTGGCGCTGCGCATGCAGACCACGTCGCAATGGGTCACCCTGATGCTGGCGCTGTCCAAGCTCAAGGCCCGGCTGCTGGGCATCAACTGGCGCCTGGTGGCCGACGAGGTCAATTATGTGCTGGAGAACGCCGGCGCCAGGATGCTGATCCTGGACGACGAGCCGCCCCAGGCGTTCATGGACAAGATCTCCGCGCTGCCGCGGGACGCCATCATTCCGGTGAACCGGACCGGCGCAGGGAGCCAGTGGAACGCGCTGATCCGGCCGGCCGGCGCACCGCTCGCCATGGATGAGCTGTGCGAGCAGATCATCTACACCTCGGGTACCACGGGCAGGCCCAAGGGCGTGGAGCGCCATCTGCGGCCCGAGCCCGGCAACGAGCGACTGAACCGCTACCTCGAAGCCCAGGGCGGGGCGTACAAGCGCTACCAGGCCTGCGACGTGGTGCTGGTGTCCATGCCGCTGCACCACGGTTCCGGCCCTTCGCAGGTGCGCGCGGCGATGGCGAGCGGCTCCATGCTGGTCTTGCAGAACCGCTTCGATGCCGCGCACTGGTTCGACCTGGCCGAGCAGCACGGCGTCACGCACTGGACGGGCGTGCCCACCATGTACAAGCGGCTCAAGAGCTACCAGGAGGCCTCGGGCCGCCAGGTGCCGCGCCTCAAGAGCATGGGCATCGGCGCCGCGCCTGTACCCATGGCGATCAAGCGGTGGGTGCACGAGCAGTTCGGGCCGGTGCTGCATGAGGGCTACGGCTCCACCGAGACCGGCATGGTCGCCGGCATGAAGCCGGACGACCACTTCCGCAAACCCGGCTCCAGCGGCCTGCCCTATGACGGCGTGGAAGTGGAAATCCGCGACGAGGACGGCAAGCCGTGCCCTTGCGGCACCGTCGGCGAAATCTGGGTCGACACGCCCGCCGTGATCAAGAGCTATCTCAACGCACCACCGCTGGATGAAGACACGCTCGATGCGCGCGGTTTCTTCCGCACGGGCGACATGGGGCATCTCGACGCGGACGGCTATCTCTACATCACCGACCGCGCCAAGGACATGATCATCTCCGGCGGGGTCAACATCTATCCCGCGGAAATCGAGGCCGCGTTCTACCAGCACCCCGGCCTGCTCGACATCGCGGTGGTCGGCCTGCCCGACGAAGAATTCGGCGAAAAGGTGGTGGCCTACTACGAATCCCGGGACGGCCAGCCCATCGCCGGCGACGAACTGGCTGCGCTGGGGCAAGCGCACCTGGCGTCGTACAAGCGGCCACGGGATTTCGTGCATGTCGCCGAACTGCCGCGCAATGCCGTCGGCAAGATCCTGAAGCGCGAGCTTCGCCAACCTCATTGGAAGACCCAGGAGCGCAACGTATGACTTTGAACCTGACAGATCTCAACGGACAAATCGCCGCCGTCACCGGCGCGGGCCAGGGCGTGGGCCGCGAGGTGGCGCTGCACTTCGCCAGGAGCGGCGCCCGGGCCGTCATCGTCAACGACTTCTATGCCGAGCGGGCGCAGGCGGTGGTGCGGGAAATCGAGGCGCTGGGCGTGAAGGGCGTGGCCGCCGTATGCGACGTGACCGACGAAGCGCAGGTCAAGGCGGTCTTTGCGCAGGCCGCGCGCGAGGCCGGCGGCAGCATCGACATTCTGGTCAACAACGCCGGCAACTCCGGCGTCAACCCCGACCCGGAAGCGCGCAAGCATTTCTGGGAAGTCGGCGAGGCGGCCTGGAACAGCTTCATCCGCGTCAATTTCTACGGCGTCATCAACTGCACCGCGGCGGTGGTGCCCGGCATGATCGAAAAGAAAGCGGGCCGGCTGATCACCATCATCTCCGATGCCGGCCGCGTGGGCGAGCCCAACCTGGAGATCTACTCGGGCGCCAAGGCCGGGGCCGCCGGCTTCATGCGCGGCGCTGCCAGGGCCCTGGGGCGCTACAACATCACGGCCAATTGCGTGGCCATCTCCGCCACGGCAACGCCGGCGATCGCGGCGCGGCTGGAGGCCGATCCCGACAGGACAAAGAAGATGCTGTCGAACTACGTGATCCGCCGTGTGGGGAAGCCCGAGGACGTCGCCAACATGGTGTTGTTCCTGGCCTCGGGATCCAGCTCGTGGGTCACGGGCCAGACCTATCCGGTCAACGGTGGTTTCTCGTTCAACCTGTGAGGAGTGCAGCATGACAACCGAGCAAGCCGCAGTGCTTGAGAAAAAGGACGGGGTGGCCGTCATCACCCTGAACCGGCCCGAGGTCAAGAACTGCTGCAACAACGCCATGGCGACCGCGTTGCAGGACATCATGGACGAGATCGATGAAGACAGGAACTGCTTCGTCGCCGTCATCCATGGCGCCGGCGGCAATTTCTCGACCGGCGCCGACCTGAAGGAAGCGGCCAGCGGCGTCAAGCGCACCAGGCTGCGCCGCGGCGGCTTCGGCTGCTTCGTGCATCCGCTGCGCAAGCCGCTGATCGCCGCCGTCGAGGGCTATGCGGTGGGCGGCGGCTTCGAGCTGTGCCTGACCGCCGACATGGTGGTGGCCGCCGCCAACGCCAAGTTCGGCCTGCCCGAGGTCAGGCACAACCTGGTGGCCGTGGGCGGCGGGCTGTTCCGCCTGCCCAAGAAGATTCCCTGCAACATCGCGTTCGAGATGGCCCTGACTGGCAAGATCTACGACGCCGATTTCCTGCGGCCCTATGGCATCCTGAACCGGGTGGTCGAGCCGGGCACGACGCTGGAAAGCGCCATGGAACTGGCCCGCTCGCTGCTGGTGAACGGCCCGACGGCGCTGGCCGCGTCCAAGCGCATCATGTCCAAGGCCTTCGAATGGCAGGAGCTGGAAGCGTGGGAGAACCAGATGCCGATTGCCCAGGTCGCGCTCAACTCAAAGGACCGGGTGGAAGGGCTCAAGGCTTTTGCGGCCAAGCGCGCGCCGGTCTGGTCCGGCGAATAGCACCAGGAACAAGGAGGAGACAACTATGCAAAGACGAAGCTTTCTGCTGGGCTCCGCAGCGGCGGCCACGGCATGGGCAGCGCATTCGCCACTGCTTGCGCAGGACAAGACCCCGATCAGCATCATCATGCCCCTGGGCGGCGGCACAGGCGCCGACACCAGCACGCGTATCCTTGCCGATGTGCTGTCCCGCGAACTGCAGCGCACCGTAATCGTGGAGAACAAGCCGGGCGCCGACACCATGATCGCCACGCAATACGTGCTGAACGGGCCGGCCGACGGCACGCGCGTGCTGATGCTTTCGCCCAGCAACATGGTGATCGTTCCGCTGGTCAACAAGAGCCTGCGCTTCAATCCGGAAACCCAGCTGCAGCCCGTCATCACCTCGGTGCGCGGCGGTGCCGCCCTGGTCGTGAAGGCGGGCAGGCACAAGTCGCTGGCCGAGTTCGTCGCCTACGCCAAGGCCAACCCGGGCAAGGCGTCGCTGGCCACCTACAGCGGCCACTACTACAAGCTGCTGGCGCTGATGATCCAGCGCGACCTCGGCATCCAGCTCAACAACGTGCAATACAAGGCCCCGGCGCCCGCGCTCAACGACGTGGTCGGCGGCAATGTCGACGCGATGATCATCGACGCCGGCGCCGCGCGCGAATTCTTCCGCGCCGGCAAGATCCACCTGCTGGCCCTGACGCACGAGCGCAGACCCCCTGCCTTCCCGGATGTGCCGACCTTCAGCGAGCTGGGCTACCCGGGTTCGACGGCTTACGTCTGGATCGGCTACGGGGTCAAGGCCGGCACGCCACCCGAGATGGTGCAACGCCTGTACAAGGGGTTTTCCGCCGCGCTGAAGTCCAAGGAGTATCTGGCCTACGTGGAGCAATCCAGCGCCGGCTCCGAGACGATCGACCTGGACCCGGAGAAGACCACGCTCTATGCGCAGGAGGAGCGCAAGCGCTTTGCCCGCCTGATCGAAAAGACCGGCTATGCAAACTGATCGAACTGATGGATTGACATGGCCTGGCGCACCGCATCGTGAGCGGATGCCCAGGCATCCGATGGAGAGGATCGCATGAGTTTGCCTTCATCGCTGGCGTCGCGCCTGCGACTGCCGCTGATTGCCGCGCCGATGCTGCGCGTGTCCGGCCCGGACCTGGTGGCGGCCGCGTGCCGCAGCGGCGTCATCGGCGCGTTTCCCACGGTCAACGCCCGCGGCGCCGAGCAGCTGGACGCCTGGCTTACCCGGATCAAGGCGCGGTGCGCCGAAGCGCCTGGGCCGGTTGCGCCGGTCTGCCCAAACATCATCATGCGCCGCCAGACCACGCTGGATGAGGACCTGCAGGTCCTCATCCGCCACCGGGTGGAGATGGTCATCGCCAGCGTAGGCTCGCCCGAGGCCGTCATCCAGCCGCTGCACGATATCGGCTGCCTGGTGTTCGCCGACGTGGCATCGATCCGCCATGCCGAGAAGGCGCTGGCCGCGGGGGCCGATGGTCTGATCCTTCTTACGGCCGGGGCTGGCGGGCAGACCGGCTGGGCCAATCCTTTTTCTTTTGTGCGCGCCGTGCGCAAGATGTTCGACGGCCCCATCGTGCTGTCGGGCGGCATGTCCGACGGCGCCGCGCTGTGGGCGGCCCGCACGCTGGGCTGCGATCTGGGCATGATGGGCACGCGCTTCATCGCCACGCCCGAAAGCCTGGGCGCGGATCGCTACAAGTCCATGCTGGTGGACAGCCGGCTCGACGACGTGCTGCTAACCCAGGCCTTCACGGGACTGGATACCAACATGCTGCGCCCCTCCATCGTGGCGGCGGGGCTGGACCCGCAGGCCCTGCAGGGCAAGGTGTCGCCCGAGCGCGCCCGCGAGTTGTTCAGCGAGCATGGCCGGGAGGCGCACGGCCCTAAACGCTGGGTCGACATCTGGAGCGCCGGGCACAGCGTTTCTGGGGTGGACCGGGTGCTTCCCGTGGATGAACTGGTTGATGTGCTGGCTGGAGAATATGCACGGGCGCGAACGCAGACTGCGAAGCTGATGCAGCATTGACGAGGGCTTCACCCAGGATCGAGTTCGTGGGAAACAGGGGCATGGCAATTCACCGTCGGATATGACTATCCGCTATTCGCCTGGATTCTTGAATTCATGCGGCGCATCGTATATTTTCGAGGGGCATTCCCGTGGTTGCCGCCGTGCCGGCCAGCCCCTGTCACGATGATCGGATTCACGGCAATCCACACCCGATAACGCATGTCCGGAACCGAAGGGCCTGGCAATCCCGTCCGCGCGGGGTGCGCGTGATCCTGCGCGACTGCTTGCCGCTGCGCCCTTGCTCCTGTCCATCGAAAAGGAGCTGCCATGGATGCAGTCAGGACATTGCTCGAAACCCAGCCGCTGCTCACGCTGTTTCTCACGGTTGCGCTGGGCTATGTCATCGGCGAGATCAATATCAAAGGCGTGTCGCTCGGGTCGGGCGCGGTACTCTTCGTCGGGCTGGCGATCGGCGGATTCGCGCCCAAGTCCGCGCCACCTGCCGTGCTCGGTACGCTCGGACTGCTGCTCTTTCTCTACGGTATCGGGATCCAGTACGGCGAGCAGTTCTTCAAGGGCCTGACCAGCCCCGACGGCCTCAAGGCCAACGCCGCCGCCGTGCTCGGCGTGGTCGGCTCGGGGCTGGTCGCCGTTGCACTGGTGCCACTGGTCGGCGTGAAGCTCGACGAGTCCCTGGGCATGTTCGCTGGCGCGGGCACCAGCACGGCAAGCCTGCAGGCTGCGATGGCGGCGATGAAGAGCGACGGCGCCGCGGTGGGCTACAGCGTCGCGTACCCGATCGGCGTTGCGGGGCCGATCCTGTTCCTGTATGTCCTCACCGCGTTGCTCAAGCCGAGTATCGCGCGGCCGCCGCCAAAGTTGATCGAGACCGCCGAGATCGCGCTGACAAACCAGGCGTTCATCGGCGCGCGGCTGTCGGAGCTGCTGGCGCGCCTGCCGGACGGCGTGGCGATCGCTGCCGTGCGCCGGGCACACCACAACCAGCCGCCTGCGGACGACCTGGTGCTGCAGGCGGACGACGTCCTGCTCGCGACCGCTACGGACCCTGCCGTGCTGCGTGAAATCACCTCGCTGTGCGGGGAATTGCAGCCGGGCCGCATGACCAGCCATCGCGAGGACCTGGACTATATGCGTGTGTTCGCGTCGAGCCGGTTCGTGGTCGGGCACGCGCTGCGCGATATCCGCTTTCCCGAGGGTACGGTTTGCTCGATCGCCCATGTTCGCCGGGGCGATGCCGACCTGATGCCCAACCAGGATCTCATCCTTGAGTTCGGTGACCGCGTCGGGCTGCTGGTCAATCGCGCCCACATGAAGCCAATTCGCGCGCTGTTTGGCGACTCCATCAAGGGCACCGCCGAGCTGAGCTTTATCTCGATCGGCATCGGCGCCGCCCTCGGGCTGCTTGTCGGACTGATTCCGGTGCCGATCCCCGGCGTGGGCACGCTGGCGCTGGGGCTCGCCGCGCTGCTGCTGGTCGCCCTCGTGCTCGGCCGGGTGCGCCGTTTCGGGCCGTTCGTCTGGACCATGCCGCTCTCGGCCAACCTGGTCCTGCGCAACTTCGGGCTGACCATCTTCCTCGCGCAAGTGGGCCTCGCCTCGGGGCCGAAGTTCTTCGCCACCATCGGCGTGACCGGCGTGTCCTTCCTGCTCTACGGCGTGGCGATCCT
This sequence comes from Cupriavidus oxalaticus, assembly GCF_016894385.1. Lineage (NCBI taxonomy): Bacteria > Pseudomonadati > Pseudomonadota > Betaproteobacteria > Burkholderiales > Burkholderiaceae > Cupriavidus > Cupriavidus oxalaticus. The sequence goes on along the minus strand of NZ_CP069811.1, from coordinate 376,350 downwards.
GCTTGCCCTGCTGCTGATCACGGCGATCTTCTGCCTCTGGGTGTTCAGGCTCCCATTCGACCTGGCGGTAGGCGTGATCTGCGGCGCGACCGGCAATCCCGCCATTCTTGCCTTTGCCAACCGCGTCGCACCCACCGACCGGCCCGACCTCGGCTACTCGATGATCTTCCCGTCGATGACCATCGTGAAAATCCTGTTCGTACAGGTCGCCGCCACGCTGGCCGGCGGATAGTGCAGCGCAACCTGGGCGAATCGCGGCCGGCGATTCGCCGCGGAGACACATCATGGAAATCGCCGTCTTCAGCGCAAAGTCCTACGATCGCCAGCATCTCGATGCCGCGAATGCGGCGGAAGGCCACCGGCTCAGGTACTTCGAGGTCCCGCTGGACAGTGACACGGTGGGCCTCGCCGCAGGCCACGGCGCGGTGTGCATTTTCGTCAATGACCGGGCCGATGCGAGCGTGCTGGAAGCGCTCGGGCGCGGCGGCACCAGGCTGGTTGCGCTGCGCTGCACCGGGTTCAACAACGTCGACCTGAAAGCCGCACGGGCACTCGGGATCAAGGTCGTGCGCGTGGTCGACTACTCGCCCAATTCCGTCGCCGAGCATGCGGTGGCACTGCTGATGGCGGTCAACCGCAAGATCCACCGGGCCTACAACCGCACGCGGGACTTCAATTTCTCGCTCGAAGGACTGATGGGCTTCGACCTGTGCGGCAAGACCGTGGCCGTGATCGGCACCGGCAAGATCGGGCGCGTGTTCGCCAAGATCATGGTCGGGTTCGGCTGTAACGTGATCGGCTACGACAAGTACCCGTCCCCGCAGTTCGAGGCCCTTGGCGGCCGCTACGCCGACGAGGGAGAAATCGGGGAGAGCGCGGACTGTATCTCGCTGCACTGCCCGCTCACCCCCGAGACCCATCACATCATCAACGCCGAGGCCTTGTCGCGCGCCAAGCGCGGGGCCTTGCTGATCAACACCAGCCGCGGCGGACTGATCGACACGGAAGCGGTCATCGACGCGCTCAGCAGCGGGCAACTCGGCGGGCTGGCGATCGACGTGTACGAGCAGGAGGCGGAACTGTTCTTCCGCGACCTGTCCGGCACCATCGTCGACGACGTGATGATGCAGCGGCTCATCACGTTCCCGAACGTGATCGTGACCGGGCACCAGGCCTTCCTCACGCGCGAAGCCGTAACGACCATCAGCGAGACCACGTTGCGCAGCGTGACCGAATTCGAGACCGGCAAGCCGCTCACCAACGAGGTCAGCGCGTAGTCGGGGACGCCGCAGAGGCAACCGAAGATGCTGAAGCCGCGCATCATTTGCCCGTGTAGGTAATTTCTCCGCGCGGCAAGAAGTACAGCATGATGGCGGTCCCGTCTGTGACTTCGGGAAAGTGTTCGCTGCCCGGCTCCGGCGCTGTCCAGCCAGCGAGGTGACCGCAGAACTTCGCGCCCGGCGTCAGCGGCACGATCATATTGATCTCGCCGTTGGGATGGGCGTGATACTGCCCAACGAGGTTGTCCATGTAGACGCTGTTGATGCTGAACCCCCGGGTATCGTCGCTGGCGTCGTAGATCGGACTGCGGCGATATTCGGGACCGGTGATTTCAACATTGCAGGCCCAGCCCTCCTTCTCCCCCGCGCGTATCAGCGTGGCCAGCGTTTCGTAGAGTTCGCTGCCGGGGGGAAAGGTCTCGTTCAGCCACCGCTCCGTATCGGGGCCTAGTGGCCTGTCGCCAACGGCGTTCAACAGGCGGATCGCGGCAGTCTTCAGTTGGGCGCGGGTAGTCGATGTGCTGGGGGGAATTGTCATGATCAGGTCTCCAGAGACGGCATGTCGTCGGTGTTCACGAGTATAGGTAGCCGTCCCTGCAAAGCCTTGAGCCAGGCAATCATTCATTTCACCTGCCTGTCGTCCCGTGGCGCGCTGGCAGTCCGGCATCGAAACCGAAAAGCACAAGGGCCGCATTGACGCGGCCCTTGTTACGCAGATCCGGCGCCAAGCGGCTCAGGCAGCCGTCACGAACAGCCGCATCGCGGGCATCACCTGCGATGCCTGCTCGGGCCGGTCCAGCGCGGTTTCCAGGTTCAGCCTTGCCACGTTGACGTGCTCCGTCGCCAGCGCCTGCGCGCGCGTCCCTTCGCCGCGCTGCATGGCATCGAACAGGCTGTGGTGCTGCCGGTGCGCATACACCAGCCACTGCGCACCCTCGGCCACCGCCGACTGCATCGGCAGCATGGCGCTGGCCGCGGCAAACGGCAGGCGGTTGTTCAGCTCGATGGCGCGCGCCAGGGCGCTGTTGCCGCTGCCGTCCACGATCAGCGCGTGAAAGCGGTCGTTCATGTTGCTGTACGCGACGTAGTCGTCGTAATCGAGCTGCGCTTTCGTCAGCACGCGGTCGCCTTCACGCAGGCAATCCTGAAGGTCCAGCGACAGCTGCCGCGACAACCCGTGTTCGGCCACCAGCCGCGCCGCCATGCCTTCCAGGTGTCCGCGCACGGCAATCGCGTCCTGGATCTCGCGCGGGGTGAAGCGCCGCATCATATAGCCGCTGCTCGGCGATGGCTCGATCAGGCCTTCCTGCTCCAGCGACGCGAGCGCAAGCCGCACCGGCGTGCGCGAGACGCCGAGCTTCTCGGCCAGCGGAATTTCCGCGAGCCGGGCCCCGGGCTCGAACTCGCCTTTCAGGATCAAGTCCCGAAGTTGTACCAATACACGTGTCTGGTGGGATTCCATCTCACTCGCGTCCAGCGGAAAGTCGGGCCGCATTGCATACCGGTTGGCACACAATTGCATGCAATGCGGCAATGGTACACCAACCCGAAGCGCAACCCGAAGCGCAACCCGGAGCGCAACCCGGAGCGTTCAGGCGGGCACCAGCGACTTCAACGCGACCGTGTCGTCCTGCAGCAAGCCCGGGTCCGGCCGTACGCGCGCCGCAATCAGGCGGCGCGCCGCCATATGGTCGACCGGCCGGTTGATCGAATCCGCACCAATGAGCGTGCCGGCGCGCAGATAGAGCGCCGTGAACTTCCCGGCCGTTATGTCTCCGCGCACCACGGCCTGGTCATGGGCGGCCGACGTCCCCGCCATTTGCAGCTTGTAGTGGTATTGATCCGACCAGAACCATGGCACGGCGTCGTAGGCCGTGGCGCACCCTGCCACGGTCGCCGCTGCGACCCGGGCCAGGTCATTGGCACTCTGGATCGACTCGACGCGCACGCATCGGCCGGCTTGATCAGGCAGTTCCGACGTGTTCAGCCAGGGATTCGGATACGAAGCGCAATCGCCGGCTGCCACGATGCGCGGATCGCTGGTGCGCGCGTGGCGGTCGACCACGATGCCGTTATCGACCAGCAGCCCGCATGCCTGCGCCAGCTCGACATTCGGGATCACGCCCAGGCCCGCCACCACCATATCGGCATCGATGGCCTCACCCGACTCCAGTTCGACCGCCTCGACCACCTGTGTACCGACCATCCGGCGCACGGATGAGGACAGGCAAAAGCGCACGCCATTGTCCCTGTGCGCCTGCATCAGGAATGAGGAAATCAGCGGTGGCACGGCCCGCTTGAGCAGGCGGTCCTGCATTTCGATCACTGTCACATCGAGTCCCAGCGAGCGCAACGCCGAGGCGACCTCAAGCCCGATGAAGCCGCCACCGATGACCACGACGCGACGCGCCCGGGCCGCGGCATCGCGGATCGCGCAGGCATCGGCAAGCCCGCGCAGATAGTGGATGTTGCCAAGGCCCGCGCCCTCGCAGCCCAGCGTTCGGCAGCGGGCGCCCGTAGTCAGCGCGAGATGGCCATAGACGATGCGGCTGCCGTCCGACAGCTCTACCCTGCGCGCATCACGGTCGACGCGAAGCGCAGTGACGCCCGTGCGCAGCAAGACGGTTTCCTCGGCGAAGCGCTCGGGCGACTGCAGCGCGAGGCTGGACGCGTCGGCCTCGTTGCGCAGGAAGCCTTTGGACAGCGGTGGACGCTGGTAAGGCGGATGCGGCTCGTCGCCAACCATGGTGATCGTTCCGGTGAAGCCGTTGGCGCGTGCCGCCAGGGCGAGCTGCGTGCCCGCGTAGGACGCGCCGATGATGACAAGGTCGGACATGGCCTACCCCTGCGTTTCAGGGATGCGCACCACCAGGCCGTCGAGCGCGTCGTTGACGATGATCTGGCAGCTCAGCCGGCTCGATCCGGTGCGCTCGGCAGCCACGCCGTCGAGCAGCTCGTTCTCCATGTCATCAAGCGCCGGCAGCTTGCCAAGCCAGGCTTCGTCGACATAGACGTGGCACGTGGCACACGAGCAACAGCCTCCGCACTCCGCATCGATGCCACGCACATTGTTGGCAATGGCCACCTCCATCAGCGTCTTGCCGTTGGCTGCCGCCACGGTCTTGCGGTTACCGTCCTTCAGGACGTAGATAATTGTCGGCATAACAACCTCGCTGCAATGGCATCAGAACGTATCGAAGTACTCGCGCTGTTCCCAGTCGCTGACTTCGAGGTTGAAGCGGTCGATCTCGGCCTGCTTGATGTGACAGAAGTAGTCCACGAATCCATTGCCCATGCCCTCGCGCAGCACCGTATCCTGATGCAGGCATTCCAGCGCTTCCTCCAGCGTCTTCGGCAGGCATGGCGCCGGCGTCTCGTAGGGAGAGTCAGCGGACGGTCCCGGATCCAGCCGGCGCTGGATGCCATCGAGCCCCGAAATGGCTTGCGATGCGAGGTACAGGTACGGATTGGCGGCGGGCTCGCCCACACGGTTTTCGATACGGGTGGCCGCATCGCCCATGCCGCCCAGTACGCGCAGCATCGCGCCCCGGTTGTCGCGCGCCCAGATGGCGCGGTCCGGCGCCAGCGAGTAGGCGCGGTAGCGCTTGTAGCCGTTGATCGTCGGGGTGGAGAATGCGGTGGCGCCGCACGCGTGCGCCAGCAGGCCGCCGAGGTAGTGACGGCCCACCGGCGACAGATCGTCGCCGGCAATCTCCGGCACCATCGCGTTGCTTCCATCGCCAACGCGCTGCAGCGACTGGTGCAGGTGCCAGCCACTGGACACCACGTTGCGGATCCTGGGCCGGCACATGAATGTGGCGTGATAGCCGTGCCGCTTGCATACCTGCTTGACCGCGCTGCGGAACAGCACCATGGCGTCGGCCGTTTCGCAGGGTGAAGCCGGCGCGAACGTGAACTCGAACTGGCTCGGACCGAACTCGATCTCGAGCGAACGCACGGGCAGTCCCAGTTGCTGCACGTTCTTGCGGATCAGTTCGATGACCGCTTCGCTCGCGTCATAGCGCAGTTCGGTCAGGAACTGGTACCCATGCGAAAGAAGGCCAACCTCGGGCGGCTCGCCGGGCTGGCCGGCATCGTCGGGCGTCATGTGCTCATGCAAGAGCTTGAACACATGGAATTCGACTTCAAGCCCGGTGACGAGCCGGTAGCCTTCGGCTTCCAGCCGCTGCTCGGCATTGCGCAGGACGCGCCGGGTGGCAAACGGCACCGCGCGGCCGTCCTGGAAATACGGATCACACAGCACCCATCCCGTATTTGGCGACCATGGCAGTACGCGGAAGGTGGTGGGGTCAGGGATCAGCGTCACGTCCGCGCCGCCTTGCATGCCGGGAATATCGAAGCCGCCGCCGGTACTGAATACCGGGAAGACGGTGCGATGCGACGTGTCCTTGGCGAACAGCGTCGTCGTGACGTTGAGCCCGCTGCGCAGCGCCTTGATGGCCTCCGATGCCACCAGCGCCTTGCCGCGCAATACCCCATGCTGGTCGGGGAAGGAGAAGCGCACGACCTCGATGTCACCCGCGCTCAGGCGCTTGGCCACCTCATCGGCTGCGTGCGCCTGTGCATCGGACCAGAGGCCGAATTTGTCTACAAATGCCATATGGGTCCGGCCTCCCGCGCCGCACATCGCGCGAGGCGATGCACGACGCGGCTGGGCCGCCTCGATCGTTGAAGGGTTGTGCTGCGGGTTGCCGGGTCAGGCGCGCGATGCCCATTGCGACTCGGCACGTCGCTTTGCATCGGCGCTGCTCCAGTAGTCGTCCGGCGCCATGCTGCCAACGCTTACGCCGTCGATCGACGGCGGGCCGGTCAAAGCGCCTGCCTGGGCCGCATCGACCATCATCAGCGCCTTCTCGCCACGTTCGTTGGCCTCGATGGCGGCCACCAGCTGCTTGCGGTACGCAATGATTCCCTTGTCGGTCGTGCCCAGGTGCTCGCGCGTGCGGTCCTGGATGGCGCCCTGCGATTCCACCGCCCATTGGTCGTGGACGTTGATGTCGTTGCCCATGCCCGTGTACGTCCTGGTGCGTTGCTCGTAGGGGTTGAAGCCATACCGGTTGTGCTTGTTCTGGCGCGGCCGGTAATCGGGCAGCTCGTACAACGCCAGGCGCTGGTCGCGCATCTGCTGCTTGTTTACCGGCTCGGTAAAGCTCGTGAAAATGGCGTACCAGTAGCAGCTGGTATCGTCGATCGGCACGTGCCATTGCGCGATCGTCATTTCCGCGCTCATCGGGATGATGAAGGCCTGCGGAAACACGACATTGGTCACGCGTACATGCTGCTGTCCCTCGCCCAGGTCGCGCAGCGCCGTCAGCCGCATGCCGTACCCGGTCGAGGCAAGGCTGATATCCGGGCAATCAAACTCCCGCAGCACCTTGGTGATCGGCATGGCGGAGTCGGCCGACGCACCGCGAAACTGCTTGCCATAGCTCTCCGCGGTGTCCTCATCCTCAAAAAAGCGGTGCAGGAACGAAGCATGCGCGGGATCGATACCAACCTCCAGCGCCTGGAGCCAGTTGCATTCGAGCAGCCCCTTGAAGGCAAAGGTGTATTCGCTCGGCGCGACAAAGCAGTCAAAGGCAGGGAATGCCGGCGGCTCGCCTTCGCCGATAAAGGCAAAGAGCATGCCGCTGCGCTCGACCACGGGGTAGGCATTTTGCCTGATACGCGAGCACAGCTTGCTGCCCGCCGGCTCTGCCGGGGTCTGCAGGCAGGTGCCATTGCGGTCGAACAGCCAGCCGTGGAACGGGCAGCGCAGCCCGCCATCTTCCAGGCGACCGAAACTCAGATCGGCACCCCGGTGCGGGCAGTCCCGGTCGAGCATGCCGTACTGGCCTCGCTCGTCGCGAAACACGACGAAGTCCTGACCCATCAGCCGCACTGCGCGCACAGGCCGGGCGCCCTCGAATTCATCAACAAGCGCGACGGGTTGCCAGTATTGGCGTAGCAGACGGCCCGCCGGCGCATCGGCGCCCACGCGGGTAATCAGGTCGTTCTGTTCCTTGGACATCATGGTCGGGGTCTCCTGCTTGGGGGTTTTGGATGGCCAACGGCCGCTGCGCATTGGTCGTTGTATGCAGCCATGCTAGTCGATGCATGCAATGAAAACAATCATCGCGCCAAACTTCTTAATGTCGTGACATCACGTCACAAGCCATCATGCCTGAAACACTCTTATAACTACATGTTTTATATAGATTTTCTTCGTCACCCTCACAACCGACAGGAATCTTAGGTGTTTACCCTTAACCACCGGAGAATTCGCTAGACTGCATGCATAACTGTATTTTCTGGACTCTTGTTAGTACACTCTGTATGCAACGCAGTAAAAGAGTTCGGCGAGCCTGGCGCTGTCGCCATGACGCCGAAGAGGGGGAACCACCGTGTCAGAAGCCCGAAAACGAAGCGAACCGAAACACCTCGATACGGGGCTGACGGACGGCGAGTTCACGGGCGTCGGGGTCGCGATAACCGAGCGCCATGCAGCCTTGCATGGCATCGAGAACGGCCTTGCGATCCCGGGATGTATTCATGGTCAGGGGTCAGGTCAGGTAGGAGACTGAACGTGGTACACATCGTCACCAACGCACATCAGAGCCGCACCGCCGGCATCTGGGCAAACACGGCAGTGGAAGTCATCGAGTACGGCGAATTGCAGGATGTCGCCCGCCCGATCGGTTCCAAAAGAGTCAGCCTGCGAGCTGCCCTGCGCGAGACGGGAGGCCGCATCGAGGCACGCCACAAGCCATCGAAACCGCTTGCCGATGGCTATCGCGGCAGCGATCACCTCAGCCTGATCGAACGTGGCGGCGAAGCGTACGGCCATACGCCATTCATTCGCAGCTTTCGCTGCGTGGCGATCCATTTCGACGACGCCCTGCTGGCCGAGGCCTGCGGCACCGCCAATGGCGCGGAGCTTTTCCACTCCCGCCTCATGTTCGAGAACAAGCCCATCTGGGCCATCACCGACCGGCTCGCGCTGGAATGCGTCACGCCCCGCATCGGCCAGCGGCTCTACTGCGAGAGCCTGATCGGCCTGCTCGCCGTGGAGCTTGCCAGGCTCGGGACGCCGGCACCGCGCCAGCCCTGCAAGGGCGGGCTCGCGCCTTTCCGGCTGCGCCGTATCCTCGACTACATCGAAGCCCATCTTGGCGACAATATCGCCATTACCGAGCTGGCCGCGTTGGCCGAGGTCAGCCTTCCGCATTTCATGCGCGCCTTCCGCACCTCCACCGGCGAGGCGCCGCTGCGCTTCATCATGCAGCGGCGCGTGACACGCGCCACGCGACTGCTGGTGGAAACGAGCACGCCGTTGAGCAAGATCGCACATGAGTGCGGCTTTGCCGACCAGGCGCATATGACCACCTGCTTTCGCCGCATCGCCGGCAACACGCCGGCACGCATCCGCCGGGAGCGCACCTGAGTGCATGCCGGGACATCGGGCATCGCATCAGGCCAGGTTCGGCCAACGGCCCATGCCGACATCGCGCTATCGGCCTGCACGCGCTGCAGCACGGCGCCGATCGTCGTCATCGGCGTGCGCAGGCTGAAGCCACCGCATGCAAACGCCACGATGACGACAAGCGGCAATCCATGCCTGGCATGCCCGCGCATCAGAGCGTACGCGCCAGCGCCTCGGCTTGCTTCAGCGCCTGCGCGCGGGCGGCGGGCATGGCCGGAGCGTCAGGATGGGTCGGACCGAACGCGATGGTGCGGATGTCGTCGATCCCGATCATGCGCAGCCAGTCCTCAAGGTAGCCCTTCTGATGGTCAAAGCGCGCCAGCGGAGAGCCATCGCCATAGTCAAAGGAGCTGGCGTAGGCCACGACTGCACGGCGGCCCAGCACCAACCCTTCGTAGCCGCGCTCGGGGGTCCACTTGAAGGTGAGGCCCGGCTGCGTGATGACGTCGATATAGTGCTTGAGCCGATACGGCAGGCCCCAGTTCCACATGGGCGTGCTGATCACGAAGACGTCATACCCGAACAGCCGGGCGGTCTCTCGCTGGACGGTTTCCCAGGCTATCGCCTGCGCGGGTGTGTGCTCGCGTTTGGCCAGGACGGCGTATTTCGCGTTCAGCACATCCTCACGCATTTCAGGAAGCTGCAATCCTGGTCACGCTTGATCCTTGGTGATTGGCCGAAAACTGGAAGGCAATGTAGCAACAGGCCTCAGCCGGGGTCTTTCATGTGAATGCGGCGCTTTTCTTGCGGCGATGCCGCTTGTCAGAGTTCGTTTCTTGAACCGACGTAACGTTAGCCGTACTTCGCCGCCTCGGCCTCCGGGCGGCCTTTTTTCTTCTCCAATCATGTTTTGCATGGGGGTGCCGCCAAATGGCGCCCAGGCGTTCAAGCCGGCGATGCCTTCGCCTACCATCGGCTGACAGCACACCATGCCACACCATGCATAAGCGACGCCCCGCCATGACATCCCCAGCCTGCTCTCCGCGCCACGCCAACCCGCCTCTCGTCGGCATTGTCTGCGACAGGTTTTTTGTCGGGGACCACGATCATCATGGCGTCAAGGAAAGCTATCGCCGTGCATTGAGCGACATAGCCGGCGTAGCACCGGTTTTCATTCCCGCGACCGACGCGATCTCCGATGTCACGCCCTATCTCAGGGTGCTGTCCGGCCTGCTGTTCCCCGGTGGCGCTTCCAACGTGGCGCCGGCCCTCTATGGAGGCGAAGAGCCGGCGGGCTTCCTGCTCGATCCCGCACGCGATCACGTCGCCATGCAACTGATTCGCGGCGCCGTGTCGCGGGGTCTTCCCATGCTCGCGATCTGCCGTGGTTTCCAGGAAATGAATGTCGCGTTCGGCGGCACGCTGCATCCCGATATCTACGCGGCCGGCCACGATGCGGATCACCGGGAGGAGCTTTCGGATCCGCTCGACACGCGCTACCGCTACAAGCACAGCGTCTTTCTTGCGCCGGACGGCCTGCTGCGTGACTGGACGCGTGCCGACGTGGCACTCGTGAATTCACTGCATATGCAGGGTATTCGTACGCTGGGCGAAGGACTGGCGGCGGAAGCCATGCATGCCGACGGACTGATCGAGGCAATCCGGGTCGTGGATGCGGATTTCGCCATCGGCGTCCAGTGGCACCCGGAAGTCAGCGCAAGCACAGATCGGCTCTCGCAATCGCTATTCACGCGTTTTGGCGACGCATGCCGCCGGTATATGCCGGCTCTTGCGCAAACCGCCTGACGACACTCGCATCACTGCTATTCCAACACCATGCCCGTGCAAACGGGCGTCAAGTCCGCCCCCCCGGAGAGAGACATGCAAACCACAAGCTCCCCATCCGCAGTTGCCGTCGATGTGCAGACATTGATCGACAACCGCCCCATTTCGCGCTACCAGTGGCTCATCCTGGTCCTGTGCTTCCTGATTGTCGCCATCGATGGCTTCGATACGGCGGCAATCGGCTACGTTGCTCCCGCGCTGGTGCAAGACTGGGGCATCGACAAAGCCACCCTGGGTCCCGTCATGAGCGCCGCCTTGTTCGGCCTCGCATTCGGCGCCATCTTTGCCGGACCGATGGCTGACCGCGTCGGGCGCAAGAAGGTCCTGGTCCTGTCCGTGTTCTTCTTTGGCGCCTGCAGCCTGGCCACCGCGTTCGCGCCTTCGCTGGCGTGGCTGACCGCCATGCGGTTTCTGACCGGTCTCGGCCTGGGCGCCGCCATGCCCAACGCGGTCACACTGATGTCCGAATACGCGCCGGCACGGCGCCGTGCGGTGCTGGTGAACACGATGTTCTGCGGATTTCCGCTTGGATCGGCAGCCGGGGGCTTTTTTTTCCGCGGCCATCATCCCGCATTTCGGCTGGCAAAGCGTGCTGATATTTGGCGGGGTCGTACCACTGGTGCTGGCGGTCATCCTGGTATTCGCGTTGCCCGAGTCAATTCGTTACCTTGTGGTACGCCAGGCGCCACCCGCTACGATCCGGGACATACTCAAGCGCGTGACGGGGGCTGATGTCTCGGGCGCTCAACACTTCAGCATCCATGAAGCAACACCCTCCGCCGATTCGGCGATCGGCACGGTGCTCGCTGCGCGATACCGTCTCGGATCGGCCATGTTGTGGCTGACATACTTCATGGGACTTGTCATCTTCTATCTGCTGACCAGCTGGATGCCCACGCTGATGAAGGACGCCGGCTTCACGCTGCAGCGGGCCTCGTTCCTGACCGCCCTGTTTCCGTTGGGAGGCGGCATCGGCACCGTTGCCGCAGGCTGGCTCATGGACCGCATGAACCCGAACAAGGTCATCGCAATAATGTACGCAGGGGCAGGCGTCCTGATCTACATGGTCGGCCACGGCAGCGCGGCGAACCAGGTATTGCTTGGACTGCTGATATTTATGGCCGGTACCGTCATGAACGGCGCCCAGGCGTCGATGCCAACGCTCGCCGCAGCTTTCTACCCGACGCAGGGACGCGCCACCGGCGTGGCATGGATGCTCGGCATTGGACGCTTCGGCGGAATCAGCGGTGCCTTGCTTGGTGCCGAACTGTTGCGCATGGCCTTGAGCTTCGAAGTCATCTTCACCCTGCTGACAATCCCTGCCTTTATCGCCGCCGCAGCGTTGGTGGTGAAATCCGTGAGCACGCGGGACGAGGGCGTCTCGAAGACTGTCGTGGTGACACACTGAACCCCACAGCCAGACAAAGCCACCGCACTGACTCTGAAATGCTGATTCTCGCCGCGCGCGGAAGGCCGCAAGCCGCCGTAGAATTTTGTAACGAGAAAGGGGGTTGGAGCCCTCCCTTCTTTCGGCTGATTTTCGCTTTACAGCGCAGCGTCCTTCAGATTCTTCAGCGGACGGATCTTGACCTTCACGGATGCCGGCTTAGCAGCAAACCATTGCTCTTGGCCAGTAAAAGGGTTGTCGCCAAAGCGCTTCTTCGTAGCCGGAACAGGTCACGGTCGCACTCGCCGAGGCACCCGCGAATATACTAGCCGGATCGTGGCAGACGCTCGCCCGCCCTTCCGTGAGGCCGTTAAGGTGCTACAGAGGGTAGCAGCTTTCTGCCAGCAGCCAGCGTGCCTTGGAGGCTGCTGCTTATTGGCCTGACCCTGGACATCCTTCAACAATGTGGCAACCGGACCCCATCTCCCTTCGGCTCTTCATCGCGGTCTGTGAGGAAGGCAGCATCGCCCGTGCCAGCGAGCGGGAGGGCATGGCCGCGGCAGCCGTGAGCAAGCGGGTGGCCGATATGGAGCGCGGGCTCGGCACGCAGCTACTGATCCGCAGTTCGCGGGGCGTGAATCCCACGCCGGCGGGAGATATCCTCCTTCGCCATGCCAGACACCTGATGCAGGGCGTTGAGCAAATGCAATCCGACCTGAGCGAGTTTTCCTCCGGGGTCCGAGGCCTGGTCCGGGTTCTTGCGAATATTTCGTCCATCGTCGAGTTCGTGCCTGAGGAGATCGCGTCCTTTTTGCAGACCCACGAGAATATTCACGTCGTTCTTGAGGAGCGCGCGAGTTCGGAAATCGTCAGGGGCATTGCCGAGGGTAGCGCCGACATCGGCATCTGTCGTGATTTCGTGGCGGAGCGAGAGGTGGAAATGCTGCCATTCCGCGCGGATCACTTCTGTGCCGTCGTGCATCGCAGCCACCCGCTGGCGGCTCGGAGCGAGGTATCTTTTGCGGACACCCTCGGCTACGAGCATGTCGGCTTCGCACCCAACGTCGCCCTGCATGCGCTGACCCGCAGGGTTGCGTACGAAAACAGGCGGACGATCCGGTATCGGGCCAATGTCACGACGTTCGACGCGGCATGCCGGCTGATACACCTGAACCTTGGCCTTGCGGTGCTGCCGGCGGAAGCCATACAAAAGTACCAGCCGCTCTACGATATCTGCGCGATCAGGTTGCTCGATCCGTGGGCAACACGGCAATTCGTCATCTGCGTTCGCCACGCCGACCAGCTCTCTTCCGCTGCGAGCAAGTTTCTTGCGCATTTGACGCGAGCCCTGCCGCCGAGGGATTCCTCGCAATAGTGCGGCAGCGGGCGCGCTGCCGGTCCGGGCCATCGCGCAGGACGATGGCAGCCATCGCCGGAATGGAATTGCCGCACGCCCGACGTGGAGGCAAGCTCTGATCCCAGATCGTCTATAGGAATTTGAGCGTGCACCGTCGTATGGCTACATTGCCCGCCCCGGCCTGCTGCCGGGCGCAGCTCCCCAACGCTCTGGCACAAACGGAGCACTTCAATGGGTAGCGAAAGCACTCCGGCAGCACAACGCCTGCCCCTAAGCGGAATCCGGGTCATAGAAATGACCCACATGGTCATGGGCCCGGCATGCGGACTGGTCCTTGCCGACCTGGGAGCAGAGGTCATCAAGGTCGAACCGCCGAAAGGGGACGGCACGCGTCGGTTGCTCGGCGCGGGCGCAGGGTTCTTTCGGGCATTCAACCGAAACAAGAAGAGCATCTCAGTCGAAGTGAGCGAAAGCAAGGACATGCAAGCCCTGCTGAAGCTGATCGACAGCGCCGATGTCTTTCTTGAAAACTTCAAGCCTGGCCGCATGAAAGACCTGGGCCTGGACTATGAAACGCTGCGCAAGCGCAACCCGAGGCTGATCTATGTCTCGCACAAGGGATTTCTCAGCGGGCCATACGAAAAGCGCCTTGCTCTCGACGAAGTCGTACAGATGATGGCGGGGCTCGCCTACATGACAGGCCCGGCCGGACGCCCCTTGCGTGCCGGCAGCTCAGTCAATGACATCATGGGGGGCATGTTCGGCGCCATTGGTGTGCTTGCGGCCTTGCACGAACGCAACGCCACCGGAACGGGCAAGGAGATCCAGTCCGGCCTTTTCGAGAACTGCGTCCTCTTGTCTGCGCAACACATGCAGCAGTACGCCGTGACCGGAAAGCCCGCAGCGCCGATGCCGGCACGGATCAGCGCCTGGGCTGTCTACGATGTGTTCGAGCTGGCAGACAGCCACCAGATGTTTATTGCCGCCACCGGTGACGCCCAGTGGCGGACGCTTTGCCACATCATCGACCGGAACGATCTCCTCGAGGACCGGCGCCTGGCGTCCAACAACGACAGGGTACTGGCAAGGGACTGGTTGTTGCCGACGCTGGCCGAAACCCTGAAGGCCTTCCGCCCCGAAATGCTGACGGCCGCTTTTGAAGCGGGCAACGTACCGTTTGCCGAGATCACCCGTCCCGAAGAGCTGTTCGACGATCCGCATCTCAAGGAAAGTGGCGGGCTGGCGAAGCTGCAGGTCGATGACGGCAGCATCACCGAAGTTCCCCTGCTGCCGCTCAGCCTGGATGGCGCACGCCTGCAGCCTCGCATGCCGATCGCACGCATTGGCGAGCACACCCGTGAGGTGCTGGAATCCGTCGGCTGTTCGGCAAGCGAGGTGGATGCCATCGTGGCCAGGCACTGTGGGCCCGATCCCGCCCAACCGGCCGCCGGCCACATGGATTGACCCTGCTGCCACCACCACCCTGCTGCCACCTGATACCCGGCTGATACCCGGCTGATACCCGGCTGGTAACGCAATGCATTGGTAATGCATAGAAGCCTGACGACGTTCAGGCTGCTTCAGAAATATCGAGAACAGGAGACAAGGATGAAAAAAAGACTGACCGCAGCGATTCTGCTCGTGTGTGGCGTGATGGCGGGAGGCACCCCGTCTCATGCCGAAACCACATGGCCGGCCAGGCCAATCCGGCTGGTGATCCCGTTTCCGCCCGGTGGCGGCACCGACATCCTGTCCCGCATCGTTGCGACCGAGGTGTCCCAAGGCACCAGGTGGACGTTTGTCCCGGACAACAAGCCCGGCGCCGGCGGGACCATCGGTATTGCCGATGTGGTCAGGGCCGCCCCGACCGGATACGACATCGTGATGGGGCAGAAGGACAATGTCGTGGTCGCGCCGTGGGTGAACAAGGCCGTGAGCTACGACCCGCGCAAGGATCTCGTGGCGATCGCCCACGTTGCGTACATCCCGCTGGTAATCGTCACGCCAAAGGATTCGCCTTACAAGTCCTTCCCGGACCTGGTGGCCGCCGCGCGGAAATCGCCTGGCACGATCACGTATGCGTCGCCGGGCAACGGCACCACGGCCCATCTTGCCGCCGAGATCATCGGCAAGGCCGCCGGCATCAGGCTCCTGCATGTCCCCTACAAGGGCTCCAACGCTGCGCTGGTCGATACCATGGCAGGGAATGTGAATGTGATGATCTCCTCGGTTCCATCGGCGCTGGCGCAGATCAAGGCGGGCAAGGTGCGCGCCATGGCTGTCACCTCGGCAACGCGTAGCTCCGCCTTGCCCGACGTGCCCACGGTTGCAGAAAGCGGCTACCAGCAGGTTGACGTCAGCTCCTGGTATGGGCTTTTCGCGCCGGCGAAGACGCCCAAGGACGTTGTAGAACGCATCGGCATGGAGGTGAACAAGGCAATGGCCAAGCCAGCCGTCATCCACCACATCAACGAACAGGGCGCGGAAGCGAAGTCCATGTCCGCAGCAGAGTTCTCAAAGCTTGTCCAGAGCGATTATCTGAAGTGGAAGGACATCGTCAAGGCGTCCGGGGCCACGGTCGAATGAGCAGGATGGGCCAGGCCGCGCACATGCGATAGAAGAGCCTGCCGGGAAACCGGCACGCTCAAGCCGTGACACCATGGTCTTCGGCCCGAGCAGTTTCTGGCCGCAGCAGGCGTGCCGGATACGACACTCCCGGCACGTTAGTTCCGCAATCCTCAAAGTTCCGCCGATTCGATACTCCCCCGGCAAACCCCGGTTCATACAATGCGCAGCAGTGCATCGTATTGATCCAGTAACGGTACGCCGAGGCTATATCTCCTCGTCCATCGAGAAATAACCTCCGTACATCACGGCGAGGAGTATTTCAGAAAATGGCAAGGCTCGGTATCGACATTGGCGGCACGTTCACCGATTTCGCACTCGAAGTTCTTCACGATGGTGCCTTGCGTCACCACTTCCAGAAGGTACTGACAACGCCCCACGCACCCGAAGTTGCGGTTGTGGAAGGTACCCGCCAGATACTGGCGGCAGCGGGCCTTCAACCGGCTGACGTCAAGACCCTCGTGCACGGCACGACCCTGGCGACCAACGCCGTCATCGAGCGCCGCGGCGCACGCATTGCGTTCCTGACGACAGAGGGATTTCGCGATACCCTGGAAATGGGCAACGAAAGCCGGTACGACCATTATGACCTCCATGTAGAAAAGCCCGAGCCGCTCGTGCCACGTTGCCTGCGGCTGACGGTGCGGGAGCGCCTGGCGGCAGACGGCAAGGTCCTCGTTCCGCTGGATGAGGAGGGCATGCGGGAACTGTTGCCGACGCTTGATGAAGCAGAGGTGGAAGCTGTTGCCATCGGCTTCCTGCATAGCTTTGCCAATCCGGAGCACGAACGCAAGGCCGCGGAACTGCTCCGCGCATGGCGTCCCCGGATACGCGTTTCCCTATCCTGCGAAGTCGCACCCGAAATCCGCGAATACGAACGCTTTGCCACCGTTTGCGCCAACGCCTACGTCCAGCCCGTCATGGCGGGATACCTGGAGCGCCTTGAGGGCGAAATGGCGAACCTGGGCATCCGCGCGCCACTGATGCTGATGCTCTCCAATGGCGGCTTGTGCGAGGCCGAAGTCGCGCGCCGCTTCCCGGTGCGCCTGCTCGAATCCGGGCCGGCGGGCGGGGCCATTCTCGCCGCCCATGTTGCGCGCACGCTCAAGCTGGAGCGCGCGCTGCTCGTCGACATTGGCGGGACCACCGCAAAACTTTGCTTCATCGATCATGGCGTGCCGCAGACTGCGCGCTCGATGGAAGTCGCGCGTATCGCGCGTTTCAAGGCGGGAAGCGGCATCCCGCTGCGCTTTCCGGTCATCGAACTGGCGGAGATTGGCGCCGGCGGCGGCTCCATTGCGCACCGGGACACGCTTGGACGACTGCAGGTGGGACCTGAAAGTGCCAGTTCGGTGCCCGGGCCCGCTTGCTATGGCCGAGGCGGCACGGCACCGACGGTCACGGACGCACACCTGCTGCTGGGCAGGATCGACCCCGACGAATTCGGCGGCGGCAAGATGAAGCTGGATCTGCGCGCGGCCGAACGTGCGTATCAGCAACTGGGCGACGCGCTCGGCCTGTCTGCCCAGGATGCCGCCTGGAGCGTATGCGAAATCGTCGATGAAAACATGGCCAGCGCGGTGCGCGAGCACGCCGTGGAAGTCGGCAAGGGACTCGATGGCCGGACGCTCATCGCTATTGGCGGCATGGCCCCGCTCCACGGCGCCCGCCTCGCCGCCAAACTCGGCCTGGACCACGTGATCGTCCCGGTGGGCGCGGGCGTGGGCTCCGCATTGGGCTTTCTCCGGGCGCCGGTCTCATTCGAAGCCACCCGCAGCGTGCTGCTTGGTACGGCGCAGTTTGACGCCGATGCGGCCAATGCCATCGCCGATGGCCTCATCGCGGACCTCCGGCAGCTGGTTTCCAGGGCTGCCTCGGCGCAACCCATGACTGAGCATCGCATGGCCTGGATGCGCTACAAGGGCCAGGGCCACGAGATTCGTGTCGAATTGCCGTCCCGCCGGTTCCAACCCAACGACGGCGAGGCCCTCAGGCGGACCTTCGAGGCAGCCTACCATGCATCCTATGGTCGTACGGTCGAGGCGGGGCAGGTTGAGATCCTGGGCTGGACCATTCGGGTGGAAGCCTCCGGGCCCCAGGCGACAAGCGCGCCGACGCCTGCACGCCCATCCTCCGCCAGCTCCACGGGAGCAGCCTCACCCCGGATCCGCGATGCGTTCGACCAGGGCGCCAGAACCTGGGGACGCTCCGCAGTGCATCGCATCGCGGACCTCGAGCGTGCCGACCCGCGCCCGGGTCCGGCCCTGCTTGTGACAGACGAGACAACCGTTGTGGTACCGCTGGGCTTTGGTTATGCCCTGGGGCAAGCCGGAGACCTCCAGCTTCTGCGCAATCAGGAACACAGTGCAACAGGCAGGACCGATGCTGCGGCTGCGATGCCTGCCAGCATTCGCCTGCAAGTGCTATGGGATCGCCTCAATGCCCTGGTTGAAGAACAGGCACGCACCATGATGCGGACCGCCTTCTCGCCGACCGTACGGGAAGCCGGTGACCTGGCAGCGGGGCTCTTCGATCTGGAGGGCCGCCTCATTGTGCAAGCGGTTACCGGAACGCCCGGCCATGTGAATTCCCTGGCGGCATGCACGGTGCATTTCCTGAAGAAGTACCCGATCGCGGAAATGCGTGAAGGAGACCATTTCATTACCAATGATCCATGGCTTGCCTCAGGGCATCTGCACGACATTACCGTGTTGTCGCCGGTATTCCAGGCTGGCCAGCCCATCGGCTTCTTTGCCTGCACCTGCCATCAGGTCGACATCGGCGGCCTTGGCATGGGACCCGACGCCAAGTCGGTCTACGAAGAAGGCCTCCAGATCCCGATGCTCAAGCTGGCACGAAACGGCCGGCTGAATGAAGACCTGCTGGACATGGTGCGAGCGAATGTGCGCCAGCCCGAGGCAGTGACCGGCGACATCCTGTCCTACATCACCGCAAATGAGAGCAGCGGCCGGCGACTGGTGGCAACGCTGGATGAACTGGGTGAGGCCGGGCTGGAGAGGATCGGCAACTTTGTTTGCGAACGCTCCGCCGCCGGCATGCGTGCGGCGATCGGGAAACTGCCGCGCGGTACGTTTCGCCACAGCATGGCGCTCGATGGCTACGATGCGCCAGTGCATATCGAATGCCAGGTCGAGATTGCCGAAGGCAAGATTTCGGTGACCTTTGACGGCACTTCCGCCGCCAGCCAGCGGGGGATCAACCTGGTCCTCAACTACACGCGGGCCTATGCCGCCTTCGGCGTCCGCGCGGCAGTCGCGCCTTCCGTTCCCAACAATGCGGGCTCGCTTGCCCTGGTTGAAGTCAATGCGCCGGTGGGCTCGATTCTCAATGTAGAGCGCCCTGCCCCGGTCTGCGCACGGCATATCATCGGGCAATTCCTGCCGGAGGTCGTCCTGGGCGCGCTTGCGGCGGCGATGCCCGACAGCGTGCCGGCGGAAGGTGCGGCGTGCAACTGGGGCCTGCAGTTGCGGGGCCATGGCGCCGGCGGGCAGCATCAGGGGTTCGAAATCCTGTTCTTCAACGCAGGCGGCTCGGGCGCGCGCGCCGACAGCGACGGCCTCTCCGCGACGTGTTTCCCCAGCGGCATCCGCTCCATCCCGGTGGAGATCTGCGAGAACTTTGCCCCCATCGTCATCTGGCAAAAAGAGCTCCTGCCCGGGTCGGGAGGCGCTGGACGGTGGCGAGGCGGCCTCGGACAGCGCGTCGAAGTGTCCACCCGCGACGGCTCGGCATTCCAGTTCTTCGGTCTCTTCGACCGCGTGCGCAACCCTGCAAGGGGCCGCAATGGCGGCATGGATGGCGCACCGGGATGGGTGGGCCTCGCCAGCGGCCAGCCGCTCAGGTCATTGGGATTGCAGACGGTTCCCGCGGGCGAGGTATTGCGCATCGACGTGCCTGGCGGGGCGGGGTATGGCCATGCCAAGGAACGCGACGACGACGCACGTCGACGCGACATCGAAATGGGTTATGTAGCACAGCCTGAAATCAACGCTTAACCACATCCATTCTCATGAAACCTTTCCTCGCATCGTTGGCACGCTGTCTTGTGGTACTACCCGTGGCGCTGGCCGCGCAGACCGGTTCGGCGCAGGAAGGCCCCGTCAGGGTCCTGGTGGGCTTCCCGCCGGGCGGCGTGACGGACGTCGTTGCCCGCCTGCTGGCCAAAGGCATGCAGACGGAGATCGCGCGGCCAGTCATTGTGGAAAACCGTCCAGGCGCCGGCGGCCAGATTGCGGCGCAAGTCCTCAAGGCCGCCCGCCCCGATGGCAGTACGCTGTTCCTGACCAACAGCCACACCACTGCCATGATTCCCCTTACCAGTCTCCATCCGGGATATGACCCGCAGAAGGACTTCACGCCGGTTGGCCTGGTCGGGACGATGCCGAATTTCTTTGTCGTGAATCCGGAATTAGTGGGACCCGGTGTGGACAGCCTGAAGGCATTTTCGCAATGGGCGAGAGAGAAACCCGGCCGGGGCAACATCGGCGTTCCCGCGCCGGCGAGCGCGCCGGAGTTCTCCATAGCGCTGTTGAACAAGGCCTTCAGCGCAGACCTCAAGGCCGTTGCCTACCGGGGCGATGCTCCGATGGTGCAGGACATGCTGGCGGGACAGATTCCCGCCGGCATCTGCGCGATGGCTGCCGCCCTGCCTCATGTGCGCGCCGGCAAGCTCAGGCTCCTGGCGGTCGACGGGCCCGAAAGGCTGCCTGGTTTCGATGTCCCCACCTACGCCGAGCGCGGCGTCAACGGCCTGAGCGACGCCATGACACTCGGCATCATCGCGCCGGCCGGCCTCTCGCCGGCGTTGGTGACCAAGTACAACGCGGCGATCAACAAGGTTGTCGCGTCCAAAGCCTTCCGGGAACGGGTCGCGGAATCCGGCATCATCGCCAGCGCCGGCACGCCGGATGACCTGGCACGCGTCACGGAAGCCAGCCGGAAAGCCAATGCCGAGCTGGTGAAAGCGGCCGGATACCAACCCCAGTAAGACATTGCGGCAGACTGACGATGCCAGTCTGCCGCAACCTCCTCGGCCGGGGGGCAGGATGTCAGGCGTGGAAGGCGGGGTTCACGCTCGCGTGCAGCCAGTTGACCAGTGTGACCGCATCGAAGACCGGCAACCCGGTCGCCTCGCGGATGGCGCGCGAATGCCGCGGGAAATTGGCGCACTCGCAGACGATCGCGCCCACCTCGGGGTGCCGTTGCAGCAGGCGCCGCGCCGCCGCAACGACTTCCTGGCGATGCGCCTGTCCATCCACCCGCAGCCTGTTCTCACGATGGTCGCGCAGGAACGCACTGCCTTCATCGAGCGCCTCGACCGGCAGGTCGGGCGGCACGCCGATCGCACGAAATACTTCGCCAGTCAGCCCCGCGCGCGTCGCCGCCAGGATCCCGACCCGGCGTCCCGCCGGAAGTAGCTGCTGCGCCAGCGGGATCTGCAGCAGGCTGGAGGTCGCGACCGGAACGGGACAGCTTGCCGCCAGCCGGGATTGCAGCGGCGCCAGGAAGCCGCAACTGGTGGCAATCGCATCGACCCCGGTTGCCACCAGTTCCGTTGCGCCCGCGACCAGGGCCGCGAGCATTCCCTCGGTGTCGCCGCGTGCAGCCGCCGCGGCATCGGCGCCGCGCACGACCCCATACTGGACCGGGAACGGCCAGGTCGCGGCATGGCCGACATCGCCGGGCAGCCGCTCAAAGCCTGTGTCGAGCATCAGGATGCCGATTGCAACGCCGTGCACGGTGCGTGACCGAAGTCCGGTGTCGTAGGCATCCATGGTCAGTCAACGAAGCAATTGCATGAAGCCATGCTCGCAGGCAGGGGCTTGCCCAGCTGGGCAAGCTTCTTGCGGCTGATCAGTGTCGTGTAGTCGTTCGGTCCCGGCTTGAGCGGTGCCAGCTCGGACGGCCGCTTGCCATCCAGGATCTTTGCCGCCAGTTGCGCTGCCTGCGCACCTTGCGCGGCATACGATGCCGAGTAAGCAACAGCCACCACCCCGCCCTTCTTGATGAGCTCTGTCTCCGCGCTCAGGATAGGAATCTTGTAGCGGTCGGTAACGGATGCCACGGCCGGCATGGACGACTGCACGAGATTGGAGCCGATGGCATAGACAAAATCGACGTCCGACAGCATCTGCGTGCGCTGCGGCACGTCCATGGAGGCATCGACGCTGATGCTGCGCAGGGTCAGGCCCTGCCGCGCCGACGCCGCCTCGATCGCCTTGACTGCCACCACATCGTTGGCCTCGCCCGGGGAGTACAGCACCCCAAACCGCCTGGCATCGGGGAACATGCGCTTGGCAAAGCTCAGCACGGCGTCATAGTCCATGGCACTGGCCGAGCCAACGAAGCGCGCGCTACCCTGGCGCCAGCTGGGCACGAGGCCGGCCGCCACCGGGTCGCTGATCAGGCAGAACACCATCGGCAGGGACTTGTTCGTAATGCTCGACAGCGCTGCCTGGGAAACCGGGGTTGTCACGGTCAGTATCACCGCCGGCTTCTTCGCCTCGATCTGGCCGAGGATCTGGGGGATCATCGCGGGCGTGAAATTCGCGTCGCTGTAGACGTACGTGGTGTTTTTTCCTTCCACGTAGCCATGCTTGCGCATCTCCTCCTTGAAGCCGGAAACACTCTGATCCAGCGCGGGATGCGGACCAAAGTTGGCAATGCCAATGACGGTATTGCCCTGGGGCGTGCCTTTGGCTGCCGGCTCCTGCGCCGCGGCGGCCGCCGCCAGCGCGCTCAGCGCGAGCGCCAGGCCCGCGGCCACGGCGCGTTTCGTCTTGTGTGCTTTCAACATGGGCGTTTCCTCTGGGGAGCAAAGACGTCCGGGTTTCGGGGCGCCCCCACCCGCCGCCGGGTGCGGCGGGCGGAAAGCGGGCCGCAGATCAGTCGATCTCGGACAGTTCGTCCAGCGGCTTGATGCCGCCCTCGTTCGCGATCAGCGCGCGCTTGCGCACATAGCGCAGGATGCTGGTGGCACCGTAGCGCGAACCGCCCATGCCCGAGAACTTGAAGGCGGTCTTTTCGCCGTCGAACATCATGCCGCGCTGCAGTTCCGTGTCGTTGATGCTGACTCCGCCGGCTTCCATGCGCGTGGCGAAGTCGCCCGCGGTATGCGTATCCGGGCCGAACACGGCACCGCTCAGGCCAAAGATGGTGTCGTTCGCCAGCCGCGCCGCCTCGTCTTCGCTGGCAAAGCGCATGACCGGGACCACCGGGCCGAAGGTCTCCTGCGTCATCAGGTCCATCGAGTGATCCACGTCGACCACGATCGTGGGGTCGAGCCATACCGCGCCGCCGGCGTTCTCCACCACGCCGCCCGTTACCACGCGCGCACCCCTGGCAACCGCGTCCTGCAATTGTGCGCGGACAATGTCGCCCTGGGCCGCGTGGATGAAGGGGCCATAGTGGCCGCCGTCACCGGCGGCCGCGCTGCGGCGCATGCCCTGGACCTGGCGGACCAGTTCCTCCATGAAGGCATCGTGGATCGACGCGTCGACGTACACGCGCTCGATTGCATAGCACACCTGCCCGGTGTTATAGAGCGCGCTGCGCAGGATGCTGGTGGCGGCGCGCGCGAGGTCGGAACCCGCCAGCACCACGGCCGGATCCTTGCCACCCAGTTCCAGGAACGCCGGGATGAAGCGCTCCGCGGCGGCCACGGCGATCTTTCGCCCGGTCGGCACGCTGCCGGTAAACACGATGGCATCGACTTCCGACAGCAGGGCGCGGCCGGTTTCCGCCGCGCCCTGCAGAAGGCTGATGACGCCGTCCAGGCCGGGCACGTCGCCGATCGATGCCTGCAGGGGCTCCACGAAGCGTGGCGTCACCTCGCTCGGCTTGATGACAACGGTTGCGCCCGCCAGCAATGCCGGAATGGCATCGATGAATGAGAGCACGAGCGGGAAGTTCCAGGGGCTGATGACGCCAACCACGGGATAGGGCACCAGGGTCGTCTTGAACACGACATCGCTGTTATGGCGGAACTTGCGGAATGGCTGCGCGAGGACTTCCGGTGCCGCCTCGCAATATCCATGAATGAAATGGATCACCGCGCCAAGCTCTTCGCGCGAGATCCTGGTGCGGGCAGTATCGTCTGCCAGCGCACTGGTAATGGCATCCGCGCGGGTTTCCAGGGCCGTGGCCCAGGCTGACAAGGCCTGGATACGGTGTTCCAGTCCCTTGCCGTACCACTCCCGCTGCGCGTCGCGTGCCCGCGCCACGGCCTTGCCTACCGCATCGGCATCGGCGGCGACAAATTCATAGTCGTGCGCGCCGGTGCGGGGGTTCCTCACTTTGATAACTGCCATGCGTTCCTCGTCGTTGATCGCACCCGCCTGTCGGGTATGGGGACGATGCTATGCGAGGAAACACGGCGCGCAGGGTGCGCCCGCGGAACGAATGCCGATCGACTAGGAATTGCTGCAGATTACCAATCTCCGCAGAGGCGGGGACTTACGAATCCTCTGCTGCGGTAACCCCCGCGGATGAAGAACGGGCCCGGACATTGCGCAAGTCTGCCATCCGCCTGGCATCCTTGGGAGCGAAGCCAAAATAATCGCGGAATGACGCCGTGAAACTGGTCTGGTGCTGGTAGCCGACTGCGAACGCCACCTCGTTGACACTCAGGCGCTCATTTCCCAGCAACTCCAGTGCCCTGTCCATGCGCGCACGGTGGCCGCATTCAAACACTGTCATGCCGTAGAGGAACTTGAAGCCGCGCTTGAGCTTGGATGTGTTGGTCCCCACGGCGCGCGCCAGTTCCGGAATCGTCATCATGTGCCGAAGATCGCCGACCAGAAGATCTCGCGCCTTCTCGATCAGCCGCAGGTCCCGCGAGGAGAACACCTCGGCGGTATGGTGGCTTTCGAGATAGGCCTGCCACAGATCCAATGACGCGCACATCACCTCGTATGCCTTGGCTTGAGCGAAGAGCAGGCGCCGATAGCCTTCATACGGATTCTCCAGCAGTTGCTTGACCGCTGTCAGCACCTGGGGATTGACCGGCATCTGGTGGCAAAACACCTGCTCGTTCCGCAGCTTCTGCAGCTGCTGCCAAAGGGGGCCGTCCACGCCCACGGAGGCCCTCAGGAAACTGTGGAAGTAGTCACGGCTGATATAGAGACCAACGGAGCGCCACAGGCCCGGACCGCACGACACCTGATAGTGCATGTCATCGCCCTGGTGCACCACCGTGAGGTTCGGCGAAGCGACTTCGATCCTTCCCGCCTCGGAGAACTCAACGCTAACCGGACCGGCGACCATGAAATGGAACTCGATATAACCCTCGGGCAGCACGCTCTCGCTATGCTGCCGGGTAAGGTGGCCATCCGAAACGACGAGGAGAATCTCGTCACGGATGCTGATCAACTCCCACTTCCCTTCCTCGGGATCGTCAGAGACCGGGACGGATCCACCATACAGGCCGGCCTCTCCGTGCGGAGCGGAAGACAAGTGTTCCGGCTGTTCGCGAAGCGCGCTGAATGCCTCGCTGGTACGAGCGTGACGGCCAGCCAGGCGGGTACGGAACAGGCCATCGTTTCCCGGCTCCGGCAACGTAAGATTCAGACCGGCCATTATGTCTACCTCGAGATAATTTTTCGATTGCACCGCATTGCGCCTTCAAGGGTGCGCCTGAATCAGGATGCGCAACAACGCGGAGCCAGCGATGTTTTCGCCGCCCGGGGCAAGAAGGCGCGATATTGCCGCGTGGCGGCTCATCGTAACGTCCTGCGCTGCCCCTTGCTCGACGCAAAGAGAATTGAGTTCGGATTTCCTATGTTCCCGGCGCTCCCGCACAGGCGGCAAAGGTGCCCGTTAAGGTAACGTCGGGCCACCTTCCGAACTATCCGAGAAAACCATGAGGCACTACCTGAGCCGCCTGCAAGCGCGTGGCGACCTTGCCATTGTCGAGCGCGAAGTCGATCCCCGTTTTGAAGCAGCCGCTATCGCAAGGCGGCTGCAACGTGTCTCGAACCAGGCCGTGCTTTTCAAGAACGTGCGGGGTTCCGCACTTCCGGTCGTCATGAATCTCTACAGCGACCATGAACGCCTGCGCGAAATGATCCGTTGTGGCACGCGCACCTTCTGCGAGCGGCTGGACGAGGAAATCGACGTCGCGGCAACCCTGCAGACCTATGCGGAAGAGGACTCACAGCCCGAGCGCCTCGAAAGCGGCAAGCTCAGCGACCTGCCGATCCTGACTTACCACGAGCGGGACGGCGCGCCTTACATCACCTCCGGCGTCTTTCTCGCACGTGACCCCGACACGGGCGTGCCTAACCTGTCGTTCCACCGCTCGATGGTGATTTCCGACCACGAGCTGCGCATCCGCCTCGGAAGCTCGCACGATCTCGCCCGCTATCAGGCCGCTGCCGAGCAGCAGGGAAAGGCGCTGGAAGCCGCCATCCTGATCGGCGCCCCGCCCGAGGTCTTCATGTCAGCCTGCGTCTCGCTGCCTCCGCAGGCAAACGAGCTGGCCCTGGCGGCCGCGATGCGGGGCGGCCCCTTGCGCACGCGCCGGTGCCAGACCATCGATCTCTGCGTTCCCGCCGCCACCGACATCGTGATTGAAGGCAGGATCCTTCCGAACGTGCGCCGCCCGGAAGGTCCCTTCGGCGAATTCATGGGCTATTACGTCGAGGTGGGCGACAACCACGTGTTCGAAGTCACGCATGTCTCGTGGCGCAAGGGTGCGATCTTCCACGGCCTGATCTGCGGCTCCGACGAAGACCTGCGTCCGCTCGAGGCTGCCACCGCTGCGCGCATCTATCGCGCCATCAAGGGACAGGTGCCGGGCATCATCGATGTGTCCTGCAAGCCCACGGTAATGAACACCGTCATCAAGCTCAGGAAGCAGTACGAGGGGCACGCGCAGCATGCGCTGCTCGCGGCAATGGGCGCGCATCTGGACTACAACAAGCTTTGCATGGTGGTGGACGAGGACGTCGACATCTATAACCTCGATGAAGTGATCTGGGCGTTCGTGACGCGGGGACGCGCGGACACCCGGACCATGGTGCTGAACAATGTACCAGGCTTCTACCGCGATCCGCACAAGGATCACTGGGGCCGCCTTGCCATTGATGCGACGAAACCCTGGGGCCGCGAAGCGGAGTTTGAACGAAAGCGCATTCCAGGCGAAGCGGAAATCGAACTCGGCAAGTATCTGCCCGCCTTTGCCTCGGAGGTGCGCTGACATGGCCAGGGACCGCACCCGCATCGTCGTTGGCATCAGCGGCGCCACCGGCGCCATCTACGGTGTCCGGCTGCTGGAGGCCTTGCGGCTGCTCGATGTCGAAACCCATCTGGTGGTGTCGGCATCGGGCTGGCTGACCTTGCAGCAGGAATGCAGCATAGACCGGCAAGCGGCGCGATCGCTCGCCGACGTGGCCCACGACATCCGCGATATCGGTGCCACGCTGGCAAGCGGCTCGTTCCGGCACCAGGGTATGGTCGTGGCGCCGTGCTCCATGCGAACGCTGGCCGCGGTCGCCCACGGCTTCAACGACAATCTGCTGACCCGCGCTGCGGACGTAACCCTGAAAGAACGGCGGACGCTGGTACTCCTCGCAAGGGAAACGCCACTGACTCTCGCCCACCTCCGCAATATGACGGCAGCAGCCGAGATGGGCGCCGTCATCATGCCCCCGGTGCCGGCCTTCTATGCGCTGCCCAGGACGCTCGACGACCTGGTTGGCCATACCGTGTGGCGGGTGCTGGATCAGCTGGGTCTCGCTTCGGAATCCGCCTACCAGCGCTGGGAAGGCATGCGGGCACACATGCGGTCAGTGCGTGCGCAATCGGACGACCTCACCGTGGTGCACGCCTGACCGCGCCCAATTCGACGTGGGCAGCGCACCAAGGGAGCGCCGCTCCGCTGTCCAAGACACCATGTTCCAAACACAAAAAGACGCCGTCCCGAAGGACGGCTGGCAAGTTGCGGACGGAGACACCCGCTTGTGGAACCGCTACATGATCCGCCCTGGATTAGGCTGCCCGTGCAACGCGTTCCTGCATCGCCTTGCGTGACTTCCCTGGTTTGCGCCTGGCAAGGATAAGCAGCGTGATCAGTACAAAAACGGCCGTTACCATCTTCAGGTCCGACGGCTGGAATCCGAAGGCGAGCACGACCGAAATGAGTTGAAAATACACAACCGAGCCGAGCACCGGCGCTGCCACCTGCCGCAGGATCGTCCGGTTCCCGATGATCGCCTCGCCGAGCAGCAGCGATGCCAGGCCGTTGATCAGCGTGCCGAAGCCCATATTGACGTCAGCAAAACCCTGGTTCTGCGCGAGTAAACCGCCTCCAAGCGCCGCGATAAGGTTTGCCAGCCCGAGCCCCACGAGCACATAGACCTTGATATTGATGCCCTGCGCCTTGGCCATCGCCACACTGGAGCCAAGCGAGCGCATGGCCATCCCGTGCTGTGTCCCCAGAAACCAGAAGATCAGGGCGATAAGCGCGATATCAACCACCGCCAGCAATGCAATCCGGCTTGTCAGGGTGCCGTCGTCGCCAGGCAGGTACTGGAAGAGATTCGGGAAGGTGAACAAGGCGGTGTTGGGCTGGCCCATGACCCGGATATCGATCGAATACAGCATCGACAGCACCAGGATGCCGCACAACAGGGTATTTACCTTCACCTTCTCGTGAATGTATGCGGTGGCGCTTCCTCCCAGGAAACCCGCTGCGGCACCGATGAGCAGTGACGACACGGGTTCCAGGCCGAGGCTCAGGCATTTCGCGGTCACGCATGCCCCAAAGGCAAGGGTTCCCTCACCGGTCATGTCTGCGAAATTCAGAATCCGGAACGGGATCATCACCGCAATGGCGATCAGGGCGTAGATCAGCCCCTGCATCAGGCCCATCGGCACCAGGTTGAGAAATGTATCGAACAGGTTCATGCGCTCACCATGCGAAGGGAGGGGTTTTCGTCGTCGAAAGCGGCAATCAGCTTTTCAACTGTCATGCGTCGTTTCTGCTCCAGGGACAGGTCGGCAACAATGGCGCCATGCCGCATCATGATCAGCCGGTTTCCGTACTGCAATGCATGGTTCATGTTGTGCGTGACCATCAGCGTCGTCAGCCCGGCCTGGTCGACCACTTGCGAGGTCACTCGCATCACGGCTTCGGCGGTGCGCGGGTCCAGCGCCGCGGTGTGTTCATCCAGCAGCAGCAACCGTGGCTCACGGAGCACCGCCATCAGCAGCGACAGCGCCTGGCGCTGGCCGCCGGAGAGCAGTCCCGCCTGCGCCTTCATCCGGTTCTCCAGGCCCAGGCCGAAGCTGCCGAGCCGCTCCTGAAACTCGCGTGCCTGTGCGGAGGTCAGGCCACGGCCGAAGGTTCTGCGCTGCCCGCGCAAGGCGGCAACGGCAAGGTTTTCTTCGATATTGAGCGCCGCGGCAGTACCGATC
Organism: Cupriavidus oxalaticus; assembly: GCF_016894385.1. Lineage (NCBI taxonomy): Bacteria > Pseudomonadati > Pseudomonadota > Betaproteobacteria > Burkholderiales > Burkholderiaceae > Cupriavidus > Cupriavidus oxalaticus. The sequence continues at coordinate 346,996 of NZ_CP069811.1, read as the reverse complement.
GACGGATCCTGAAACACTCTGGCGATGTACTTGGCACGCAAATGCGTGCCAAGCGAGGTCACGTCCACGCCATTGACCCGAATGCTGCCCGCCTCAGGCAGGACTTCGCCGGCGAGCATGCTGAGCAGCGTCGACTTGCCTGCCCCGTTGCCTCCCACCACGACGACGAAATCCCCGGGCTTCAACTCGAGTGACACGCCGTCGATCGCGATCCGTTCGTCAGGGGTGCCGGCGTGGAACGTCTTGCGCAGGCGTTCTACCTGCAACATGGAGGCCGAATGGGCAGATGACTGAGACATGTTGCTGGCGCGCCTGGCAGTTAGTTGATAAAGCATTGGCATGACTCCATCGAGGGCGGAACGGTCAGCCCGAGTTGCTTGAACTTGGTGGTGTTGATCGTGGAAACGTAGTCCGCCGGGGAGGGTGTCAGCACCGGAAGCGCGGCCGGCGCGGAGCCCTTGAGCACGCGCGCTGCCAGCGTCGCCGCATTGACGCCAATTGAGCGAAGGGAAACCGCATAGTTGGCCGCGGCGATGCCGCTCTTTACAAACTCGGTTTCCGAACTCAGGATCGGGACCTTCAGCCGGTTGGTCACGGACGCCACCGCCGGCATGGCTGACTGCACCAGGTTTGAGCCGGTCGCGTACATGAAGTCGGTGCCGCGCAGCATCTCCGCCCGCTGCGGGATATCGGCGGCCGTGTCGACACTGATCGGCTTGAATTTCAGCCCGGCCCGCCTGGCCGCCTCCTCGAGCTTGCGGGTGGTGGTCACGTCGTTCGCTTCGCCGGGGTTGTACAGCGTGCCGAACGACCTGGCATTCGGAAACAGCTTCTTGGCGAAGACCAGCACCGCATCGAAATCCTGCATGTCCGAGGCGCCCACAAAGCGGCTGCTGCCGTGGTCCCAGCCTTCGACCAGTCCCGCGGCGACCGGGTCGGTGACCATGGCGAAGACCATGGGCAGCTTGCGGTCGGCCACCGCGGACAGTGCCGTCTGCGATACCGACGTCGTCAGCGTCAGGATCACGGCCGGCTTCCTCGATGCGATCTGCGTGAGCATCTGGGGCATCAAGGCTTGCGTGAAGTTCGCGTCTCCGTAGACATAGGTGGTGTTCTTGCCCTCCACGTAGCCGGTGCGCGCCATTTCCTCCTTGAATCCGGCGATGGTTTGCGAGATGGACGGGTGCGGGCCAAGGTTGGCAATCCCGATCACGGTTTGCGCATGGACAGCGGGCGCGATACCCAGCACGGCACCCGCAACGGCGGCGCAGGATAAGGTATGCAGCAGGAATTTGTTGTGACGTGGCATGGGTATCCCAGGGCATGGAAAGGACCATCGGAGCTGTATGAACAAGGCGAGCAACGCCGTGCCGGCCAGGAACTTTTTTAGCACCGATTCCGCGCGGTTTTTCCCGCCCCGGTGGACAACTTCCGATCACCTTAATGTTTCAGCCGTTTCGCCTCAATTTGCCTGGACCAGCCGCCCGCGGTGCCGGACCGGCTAAGGGAAAATGCTGACCCCAACCGCGTCCACGCACGCTGTCAATGCTCCCGATTGTGGCAATCGAATACCGATTGCTAGGAATTCCGCTCAGAGCCGCCCGGCCTGCTTGTACACACAATGGCTCTGGCCTAGGCTGCGCTAGCCTCGTGCTGCCCGTGTTGTCAAGCCCGGCTCCATTGCGCCGGCACCGGACCGCGACGTGGCACGGAAAAAGGGGAGAGTCGATGCAGTCGAAGCGGGGAGAAAGCACTGGCAAAGTGCGTAAGGTAGGGCAGGCCACGTTGGCTGCCGCCGTGCTGAGCGGATGCGCGGGGAGCGCGCTCGCCCAGAGCAGCGTCACGCTTTATGGGTTCATCTACAGCGGGTTGCGTTACGTGAACAACAGCGGTGGCAATCACGTGACCGGCCTGGCAACCGGCCCATCGCGATGGGGCTTGAGAGGTCAGGAAGACCTCGGCTCCGGATTGCGCGGTGTGTTCACGCTGGAGAGCGGCTTCGACATGAGCACCGGAAATTCACGGCAGGGCGGCAGGCTCTTTGGCCGCCAGGCGTATGTCGGGCTGTCTGACAGTTCCGCAGGCACGCTGACACTGGGGCGCCAGTATGACCTGGTGGCGGAGTGGATCGCGCCGTTCACGCCGCCTGGCAAGTGGAATGGCTACATGGCGCACGTCGGCGACAATGACAACACCAACTGGCAGTTCCGCATCAATAACGCGGTCAAGTATGTGACACCGAGCTTCGGCGGCTTCCAGGCCGGCGCCATGTATGGTTTCGGCGAAGTTGCCGGCGACAGTCACCGCAACTCGACCATGAGTTTTGGCGTCACGTACGCCGGCGGACGTTTTCGCGCCGCCGCGGCTTACCTGCACATCGACAATCCCGCAAGCGCAGTCCCGGAAGGCAACTGGAACACCATCCTGTTCCCAGCCGTTTCACCCACCTCTCCACTGCAGCCCAATCGCATCAGCCCGTCCAGCATGTCGGTTGCCGCGCTTGCCGGCCAGTACGACCTGGACAAGCTCAAGCTCGCCGTGTCATTTACCCAGAGCCGCTACAAGGACCTGGGCGACGCCGCGGACGGGCTGACCGACGGCGATGTGCGCTTCAACAATATCGACGTCAATGGCACCTACAGCGTGACGCCTGCCCTGCAATTCGGCCTGGGGTACACATACACGGCCGGAAAGGTGCATCCCACCGGATTCACGCCGAAATACCACCAGGTCAATGCCGTGGGCAATTATTTTCTCTCCAAGCGAACCATTCTCCAGGCCGCCGTTGCGTACCAACGCGCGGCGGGGGACGCACAGAATGCCTACCTGCTGTTCGGCAGCAGCGGCGCGTCCAGCACAAGCGGGCAGCTCATGTTGCTGGCGGGTATTTTCCACGTCTTCTAACCGGGGCCAGGCATGACGGCAAGGCGGGTGGATGACCCCGCCTTGCGGCAGCCCCGCCCACCTGTTGCACCCAATGTGATGAATCATGAAACCAAGTCGGCCCGCTCCGGGGCCGCCATTCTTGCCGACCTGATCCAGGAATACGGGCACCGGCACGTCTTCCAGATCCCTGGCGAGGGCATCCTCGAGCCACTGGATGCCCTTGCCACCCGCCATCCCGGAATCAGCCTCGTCACCTTCCGCAACGAGGCGGGCATGACCTACGCCGCGCAGGCCTATGCGCGGCTCGGCGCCCGCCCTTCCCTTTGCATGGCTGGCCGCGCCCCGGGCGCGCTGAACACGGCCCTGGCACTGCATACCGCCGATACGGACAGCGCGGCGATGATCCTGGTCGTCGGGCAGCCGGCGGCCGCAGAGGCTGAGCGGGACCCGATGTCGGGCTTTGATCTGCAGCAGGCGTTGCGCCCGCTCGTAAAGGACGTCATCACCGTGACCACCGCCACGCGGCTGCAGGAAGGGATGATGCGCGCATGGTGCAAGGCAGGCAGCGGCCGGCCCGGGCCGGTGGTCTTGGTTGTCACCGAGAATGTGTGGCGCGAGCATACCACCTGCGCTCCCCTGCCCGCGCCATCCTTGCCAGAGCCGGCTCCGGCACCAGAGCAGGTCGCAGCGGCTGCAGCCCTGCTGCGCGAAGCCCGTCGCCCGCTGGTGCTGGCAGGCGGCAGCGGTTGGAACGACGCGGCGCGGCTACGCCTGCATGCATTGGCACAGGCCCACAACTGGCCAGTTGTCGCTGGCTACAGGCGTGCAGATCTTTTCGACAACGCCGACCCGCACTATGCAGGCGAACTCGGTATCGGTCTCGATCCGATGCTGGCAGAGCGGATAGCGCAAGCCGACCTGATACTCGCCATCAACATTCGCCTCGGCGAGATCAATACGTTCGGCACCGGCGGCTTTGGCGGATTCCGTCTGCTCGATGCCCCGCGGCCGGCCCAACGCCTGGTGCACGTGCATGCCGGCGCCGACGAACTCAACCGGGTTTATCGCGCCGATGTCGCGATCCAGGCCGCGCCTGCGCCCTTTCTTGATGCCCTCTCAGGCGCCCTTGCTGCGACGCCTGCGCCTTCGTCCGATGCCGAATGGCCAGAAGGCTTTCGCCTGGCGCGCGAGGCGTTCATCGGCAAGGGTGGCTGTCCAGGACCGGTCGACCTGCGAAAAGTCTTTACGGCGCTGCGAGAACGGCTTCCCGACGACACAATCTTTACCGTTGGCGCCGGTGCCTACGCTGTCTGGCTGCATCGCTACCTCGCATTCCGTCAGGCCGGCACCATGCTTGGACCCGAAAGCGGTGCCATGGGGTATGGATTGCCGGCCGCCATTGGCGCAGCGATGGTGCGGCCGGATCGCCTGGTCGTAGCCGTAGCCGGCGACGGCTGCCTGCTCATGCATGGCGAAGAGCTGGCGACGGCAGTCCAGCAGAACCTGCGCATCATCGTCATCGTTATCAATAACCAGGGATACGGCGCTATCCGGAGTGCCCAGCTCCGGCAGTTCGGACGCCCTGTCGGCACCGCCTTGCGCAACCCGGATTTCGTCGCCTATGCCACGGCCTTCGGCGCCCTCGCGGAGCGAGTTCAGACCACCGCGGATTTCCTGCCGGCGCTGAAGCGAGCCCTGAATGGGACCGGCCCGGCCATGATAGAGATTTCCGTACCCGACACCGTAGCGAAGCCCGAATGAACAAACCCATTTCCATCGTCGTCGTTGGTGCCGGCATTGCCGGACTCACTGCAGCGTACCGGCTCTCGGCCGCCGGCTTCACCGTTCAGGTCCTGGAAAGCCAATCGGCTGTGGGTGGGCGAATGGCACAACGGCGCGAGGGTCCCATTTCATACAATACCGGTGCCCGCCTGATTTACCCGTTTGGCCAGGCATTCCATTCCTTGCTCGCCGAACTGGACCTGACGCGTGCGCTTGTACCGCTACGCAAGCTCGGCGCGAACACCTCCGTCGGCGGCAATCGTTACCGCGTCGAGCTGATGCCTGGTCCGCGCACCCTCATGACGCCCGGCCTGGATTGGCGTAGCCGGCTGCGCATGATCGCGGCTGGCGTCAGCCTCGCGCGCCTGCGCTCGCGCACCGACCCGGACGCCGCGGCCTCATACCTGGCGGGCGACACCGAAACGCTGGCGGACTACATCAGCCGAACCACCACACCTGCCGTACTGAAGCAACTCATCGAACCCATCTTCCGCGGAACGCGCAGCTGGAATCCCGAGGAAATTTCGGCAGCATTCTACGTGAGTACCATGCCGCATCTGCTCGGCAAAGACACCGTCTACACGCTGGCAAATGGCATGGGCCAGGTGACGCAGGAATTGGCCCGGCGGGTGCCGGTTCTTTGCGACGCAACGGTCTATGCCATCGAACGGCGCGCCGACGGTGAATGCGTCGTACGTTATCAGCGCCTCGGAAAAGCGCATGCGTTGCGGGCGAACGTCGTCGTCTGCGCCACGGAGGGCGCCCACGCGGGCAAGCTGATTGTCGATCCCCTGGACGCGGAGCGCTCAATGCTCGATGCAGTACGATATAACAAGCTGGGGGTCGTCCACTACGCGCTGGACGGCGATATTCCCGCCGAGGTGGAGTTCTCGGGCCGCCAGTCAACGACTCGCATTGCGACCTGGCAACAGTTGCCGGCAGCCCCCGAAGCGGGACGTTCGCACGCGCAACTCTACTGTCAGCTGACACCCGAGGCGGCCGAGGAAGCGCAGCGCCTCGGCCTCTCCGATTCGCTCGACACCCTTATCCGGCCGGAAATCAGGCAGCGCATTCCCCGCTTCGATGGCCGGGTGCACACTGTTGTCAACCAGTGGATTCCATACAAACTGCCGGTTTTCTACCCGGGGTATTGTCGGAAGGTGGTCGAGTTTCTCGCTTGGCAAGCTAAGGAGAGTAGATCCGTCTACTACTGTGGCGACTACCTGTCCCAGGCACTCCTGACCGGCGCTTGTGCGAGCGGCAACGCAATCGCCCAAGCAATCCTGGCGCATCATGGTTAAAGCCGGGTAACAGTTACCGCATGGGTTACCGCATGCGCGAGCATTCAGGCCAACCCCGACTTTGACTCTGTCAATCCAAGGATGCCCCCGATTCCTTGACGACCTTCGCCCATTGAACCAGTTCCCGGTTGACCAGCTCGGCAAGCTGTTCTGGTGTACCGCCTGCCGCTTCAGCACCCTGCAACGCAAGCTTTTCCTGGACTGCTTTCGACCTCAGCACATTGTTTGTCTCCACCTGCAGCTTTGCGACAACATCCTTCGGGGTTCCTGCTGGTGCAAACAGGGCATACCAGGACGTTGCAGCATAACCGGGCACTGTCTCGCCAATTGCCGGCACGCCTGGCAAGAGCGGTGATCGCTTCTCCGTTGCGACCCCCAAGGCTTTCAGCTTCCCGGCCTTAACAAAGGGCATCACGCCAGGCAAACTTCCGAACGTTACAGGGACGCGGCCACTGACCACGTCGGTGGCGGCCGCCGCCGCGCCCTTGTAGGGGACGTGGTTCAGTTTGACCCCCGCCTTGAGGTTGAACATCTCCGCGAACAGGTGGTTGGGTGTGCCATTCCCCCCAGACGCATAATCGATCTGGGAAGGCTTTTGCTTCGCCATCGCAATTAGGTCCTTGACGGACGATACCGGCAACGATGGGTTCACCACCAAGACATAAGGCGCTGTGGCAACCAGCGCGATCGGTTCGAAGTCTTTCCTGGGGTCGAATGGAATATTCTTGTAGATGGCCGGATTGATGGTGAGCGAACTTCCCACCGTCAGGAGTAGCGTATACCCGTCTGCGGGGCTTTTCGCAGCGGCCTGGATGCCGATATTGCCACCCGCGCCAGGCCGGTTTTCAACAATGATCGACTGTCCGATCCGCTCCGAGAGATTCTGCAGAACCAGCCTCGCCACCGCATCGTTTGCCCCTCCGGGGGCCTGCGGCACGATGACGGTGATTGCCTTTGTTGGATACGCAAATGCAGGAAGCGAAACTATTGCGGCGGCCACAGCGACGGCAACCTTGCGCAAGCATGCGAGGGCGGTGGCAGGCAGGGAACCAAGGTTCTTCAAGATCGCTACTCCTTTATGTCTGCTTCACGCGGTCGTGATTTCGCATTACGTCAGATACTTTAAATTAAATATCATGCAGGGCGCAGCCTTGCTTGCCTTCCCTGGCTTACCACTTGGAGGGATAGGAAATGTGATCGGCACAGGTACATGCCGCTAACATTTCCCACCGTTTTCTCCCTTCAGGAGATATTCCTCAAGACTGGCATCTCTTCGTTGTTCTCGCTTACGAATGCGTCATCGCCTTCCAATACCTTGCGTGCTTTCGCAAGGTCGAGGTGGCCTTCCCATGCAGCAATGGCTACAGCCCCTACGCAGTTGCCGATCAGGTTAAGTGCCACCCGGAAGAAGCCCATCAGCTTGTCCACCGACAAGATCAGCGCCACGCCCAGTACGGGGATTGCAGGAATGGCAGTCAACGTTGCTGCGAGCACGACGGTCGCTGACCCGGGGATTCCATGCGCGCCCTTGGACGTCAACAGCGAGACAAGAAGAATCAGAGCCAGGGTTCCGCCTTCCAACGGCGTGTTGGTCGCCTGCGCAATGAAAATAACGGCGCACGTCAGCCAAATCGAAAAGCCGTCGAGGTTGAACGAATATCCTGTCGGAATCACAAGCCCGACCGTAGTTTCCTTCACGCCGAGGTGGCGAAGCTTTGCCATCACGAGCGGCATCACAGCATCCGACGAACTGGAGCCCAGGGCAATGAGCACTTCGCTCTTCAGGTATGCGATGAACTTGAACAGGCTGAGCCCGGAAAGGCGCATCACCACCCCCAGGACCAGGAAGAGGAAGATTGCGCACGCTACGTAGTACGTCAGGACCAGCTGACCGAGCTGTTGAATCGTCGCGAAGCCGAATTTTCCTACCGTGAACGCCATCGCCCCTGCAACGCCGAGCGGCGACAGACGGACGATGAAGCCAACGACACGGAAAAGGACTTCGGAGAGGCTGTCCATCAGTTGACCAACCATCTTTCCTTTTTCACCGGCAACCTGAAGCGCGCAGCCGAACAGGACTGCAATCAAAAGCACCTGCAGAATGTCGCCCTTCGCAAAAGCCGACAGGAAAGTGGATGGAATGATGTTCAGCAAGAAGCTCTTTACGTCCGAAACGTGAGAGGCATTCTCAACGAAGGTTTGTATCGACTTCGGATCCAAGGTGGACACATCGATATTCATACCCACGCCAGGCTTCAAGACGTACGTGATGAAGACCCCGATCAGTAGCGCAATTGTTGTGACAATTTCAAAATAGATAATTGTCTTGAGCGCTACACGTCCCGCGGTCTTCAGATCCCCGGCATGCAGAATCCCGGTTACGACAAAGCAGAACACAATAGGCGCAAGCATCATCTTGATGAGCTTGATGAACCCTTCTGCCAGCGGCAGCAGTTGTACCCCGAAGGACGGGTACACGAAGCCAATAAGCGCGCCAACTGCAAACCCCAGGAGAACCTGGATATGTAACTTCTTTAGTTGCTTAAACACAATTTATCTCCACCATCCACCCCGAAGCCATCATTGACTCCGACGAGTCTTCGCTGCTGTTCCTTATTTCTCTGCGGCGCTGCAATCGAAGATTGCATGATCCATTCCCTGCCCGAACGCGGGAATGACGGGTCGCACGTCCTCTGAAAGCACAAACTTGTCGCAGTTCGGACCGGAGCCGATCCGGTCAACCACAACGAAGTCACACGCTTCGGTGGGCAGCAGCACGTGATGCCATACCCCTGGGGCGTAGTTGATTCCTTGTCCGGGCTTGGCGATGAATGCGCGAATCTCGCCTGCCTCCACCGAAGCGCCGCGGGGAGCGACCACTACGATAAAGCTGGTCGGCTTCATGGGAATGAAGGCCTGGCTCGACAACGGGTGACGCTCAAGAAACACCACTTCCAACGGCAACACATACGGTTTTGCACGCATGATGCTGATGCCGGCCTTCCCGCCAAGCGCCAGTGCATCGACCACGGCGAGGTCATGGTAGCGTTCGACCATCCCTTCGTTGATATGGTGGAAAGCGCCCGCACAGGCCTCAATGACCTCTCCGAACGGCGTAAAGGCCGCCTTGGTCAAAGGTTCTAGCTTAAGGGTGATGCGCATAGGTCTCCTTTATGCTTATTAGCGTTGCGCTATCGTTCGCGGCCATACTGGTATGACCAGTCATAACTGTAGGCTTGCAAGAATGCGGGGTCAAGTGTTAAATGTGAAAATTATCAGACCAGTATGAAGTGTCACCTGCACAGACTATGAAAGCGACTTCCGCTGCCTTGGCATCCAAAGCGACGCTGACTTCTCCTACCCCGCCTGGACGGCGGCCACCTGTCGCATTGCGCACGCCAGTCACCCAGCACGCCTTGGAGCGAATGCAGACATTGATCTACAGCGGCGAATGGGCGGCGGACAGCCAGATCCCTTCGCAGCGCGAGTTGGCGGAGCTGCTCGGCGTAAGCCGCTCTTCATTGCGCGAGGCGATCTCGTCCCTGGAGGGGATGGGACTGGTGCGTGTAGAGCCCGGCAGAGGCGTGTTTGTTGCATCGCTCGAGCAGCAAGCTGCGGTCGGCAGAAACTCTGAAGTTCATCAAATCGACCATACGCCGAGCGAGCTTTACGAAGCACGTCTCTTGATGGAGGGTTGGGCCGCCGCGCTGGCAGCCATCCATATCACAGATGACGATATTGCAACGCTACGAAAGCTGCTGGGGCAAATGGAGATAACTGTAAAGAATCATGACGTCACTCATTTGAATCAGCTGGATTTTGAATTTCACTCGCTGATAGCAGCTTGCTGCGGCAACCGACTGATTCGCGCACTGCTCGCCCCGATTTTCTCGGAGGAAGAAATGGGCGCCCCCCGTCTCTCCGACACGGCGTTCCTCAGCAGCCGGGTCAAGGAACACAGAGAAATCGTGGAAGCCCTGGCAACGCGCAATCCGAGCCTGGCCCAAATGGCCATGCGCAACCACGTCCTGCGCAGCGCAAAGCGTGTCCAGGTAGAGCTGCCTGATCACGTGCATCAGCTGCCTTGATGCACAACCGCATGCCGTAGGCGGGACGTTACCCGCCCAACGGCCGCGGTATGCGTTAGAAGGTGAAATCGCGATTCACGTTCTTGTAAAGCAGGTACGTCGCCTTGGACCAACCCGTCGCATAGAAGAACTGCGGACAGAACGGTGCCATGTAGATGAAGTCCTCGGCCCAGCACTCGTGCCAGTCATTCTGCAGCAGGTACATCCCCTGCCCTTCGAGCATATAGAGACCATGTTCCATGACATGCGTTTCCACCATGGGAAAGTAGTTGCCAGGCTCGAAACTCAGGATGTTGATGGCGAAGTCGAACGCCGGATTCTCGTCGGGCAACAGATGCTGCCAGGTGCGGCCCTTGGTGTGCTTGTTCACCTTCTCGACATCTTGCTCGTGTGAGACCAGGGCGGCCGGGGCTTCCACACCGTCAAGGCGCTCGTACGGTTTCTTGATCCATACGACGCGCGCTTCGTCCGCGCCGGGGTTGTACACGCGCACGCCAGTTCCTGCAGGCGCATAGGCAAAGCTGCCCGCCTTCAGTTCGTGCGTCTTGCCTTCCAGTTCCAGGGACACATTGCCGGAGACAACGTAGAAGAAGGCCTGCATACCGTCGTTACGCACGGCCGTCATTCCGCCGCCACCCTGGATTTGCAGCAGTAACTGAGCAAACTTCGCGCCCAGCCCAGGCGTAGCCTGGACGCTGATGGTGGTCTTCTCGATGCCAGGAATGCGGCTTTCCAGAATGCCCTCGGGCGGCATCACCGCATAGTGGGTGGTTACGGCCGCACGATGGTGAGCGAATACACCGGGGGGCTGAATTTGTCGCTTCGTCATTTTTCGAACTCCTTGGTAGATGAGGGAAGCACCAATGGCGCGGTGCTTGAGGGTTAGAAGCGATGGCGCAGTCCAACCGAAACGCCGAATGGGTCGGCACCAGCAGCCGCTCCGGTACGGCCGTTGGAAAAGTCGTACTTGGCCGCCGCCTGATTGAAGATCTTCGAAATCGTTGTGCGAATCATTGTTCGCTTGCTCAGGTTGTAGTTGTAGCCGAAGGTCCACAGCTGTGCGCCTGTCTGGCTACTGGAACCACAATTGACTCCGTTGCCTGCAGTGGCCCCCTGGCAACTGATGTCGCTTGCACGTGCATACATGGCATAGATTTCGTGGACACCCCAGTCATATTCGGTAACAAGAGCCCATGCATCCCGGCGCAGGCGGCCATCACCATTTGAGAACTGGCCATTGCTGGCCGACCGGTCATACAGTGCGCCGATGAGCCACTGCTCAGTCACCTGGTACTTCACGCCGACGCGATGCTTTTCGTCGTGGCCATTGGCCTGTGCCAGCCCGGTCTTGTTCTTGTCGTGCCGGTCTTCGTATGCGTAAGCGATGTAGAGGGGACCGCTTGAGTAAGCAAGCCCAGCACCAATGACGTAGTCGTTACGGCCAGTCCCCTCGGCGCGTGCCTCGCCAAAGCCATACTGCGCGCCTATCTCGACCCCATAGAAGGAGGCGGATCGGTAGCGCACCGAGTTTTGCAGCCGTGAGTCGTGGTCGGTTGAAATTCCGTTCATGCTCGAGACCAACGACTGCAACGCCCCGATGCCTGTATTTGCACCCGGCGTAAGATCAAGGGCGTTGCCCAGTGCACGAACGCTGGTGGTGTTCACACCCAGTGTGAGAGTCCCCACCGGTCGATGCCGCAATCCTACGAACGTATCCCGATTAAAAAAGGGCGTGCTGGACGCGCCAGAATCAATCGAAAAGTTGCCTTCCAGCTGGAAGACGGCATCCAGGCCGCCGCCCAGGTCTTCCGAACCACGGATACCCCAGTACGATCCCTGCGAACTCAGCCGGGTGAGCCCCGGCTTGTCAGCCGCCGAGCCCGCGGCCGCGCCCTTGGCACTTACGTAATCGACCGCGGCGTCCGCCACGCCGTAGAGTGTCACGCTGCCCTGCGCTGCGGCGCTTGCGGTCAGTGCCCACAGGACACCGCCTATTAGTCCACGTCTCACGTCTCCTCCGTTGGTGTTATCATACTGGTCATACCAGTATGATACGATACTCACACGGGCTGACAGAGTCAAGCACACTTGCGACTGACGAGGAGAGGTTGATGAACGGACTGGGCGGGCTGAATCAGACGGAGAACGGGGTCATCGTGGGCCTGCTGCAGCTTCGAAAAGCCGACATCGCAACGCCGGAGGACCTGCGCCTCTCTGCTGACAGGCTCGCGTCTTTCGTGCACCAGGTAAAGAAAGGGCGTCCAAACGTCGACATCATTGTCTTTCCGGAGTACTCGCTCAATGGGGCATCGAAGGCATTGAGCGCTGAACTCCAGTGCACCGTGGACGGGCCGCATGTTGGCGCGCTTCGGGATGCGTGCCGCCGGGCCAATGTATGGGCATGCTTCTCCTTCATGGAACTCAACCCGGACGGCAATCCATACAACTCGGCAGTTCTGGTCAACAATGAAGGCCAGATCTGCCTGCACTACCGCAAACTTCACCCGTGGGTTCCCGCAGAGCCGTGGGAGCCGGGCAACCTGGGCATACCGGTGTGTGAAGGACCCAAGGGGTCCAGGATTGCCGTGGCCATCTGCCACGACGCGATGTTTCCCGAGGTCGCTCGGGAGTGCGCCTACAAGGGGGCGGAGTTGATGATTCGCATCGCCGGGTATTCCTCGTCACTGCGTCATCAATGGCATCTGACTGCACAGGCCGACGCCTTCTGCAACCTGATGTACACGGCAAGCGTTTGCGGATGCTCGGCGACAGGCCCGTTTGGCGGGATGGGCGAAGCCATCGTCGTGGGGTTCGATGGGGTGCCCATCCGCTATGGCAGCAACAAGGAAGATGAATTGATTACCGCCGAAATCCGACCGGACCTGGTGCGCGAGGCACGCCGGACATGGGGTGCTGAAAACAATATCTACCAGCTGGGCCACAGAGGCTTCGTAGCGGTTCGTGGCGGCGCGAACGACTGCCCGTATACGTATATGCAAGACCTGGTCACGGGGCAGTACAGCCTGCCCTGGGAAGATGAAGTCCTCATAAAGGATGGCACGATGGCCGGACACCCGCCTCCGCGGCAAGCATAATGACGGGTGCCCACTTCGCCAGGCCTGGCGAAGTGGGGTTCCGAAATGGCTGCGGTTAGCGCGCCATCAGTCCAGGCGCTCCCAGGATCCGGAGTCTTGTCACGCCGCCGTCGGGGTAGATATTCAGTCGGACATGGGTGACGAGCGTATCCCGATGCGCCGCGCCGAGCTCGACGGTGTTCTGGCAGCCACCCTTCAGATCGCTGCGCCCGACCAGTTCCGGCCAGTGCATCGCCTGGTTCAGGACAACCTCATCGGGAGCATGCTCAAGGCATGCGCCTTGCAACGAAAAGGCGGCTGGAAAGTTGCCCGTGTAGTAGGTCGTATCGACCAGGACGCGCTCCAGCGTCCCCGGTGCCGCCAAGGCAATCACAGCCCAGTCATGACCCGGCTTCCTCAGACGCCTGGTTTCCCAGCCCTTGCCCCACTCCACTGAGGGACCGGGGGCAATCATGGCCCGTACTGCGCCGAAGTGCGTATCGCTGCAGCCGACAACGCGGGCGCCGTTCTCCAGTGCCGCCAGGTCGCGCTGGCCAGCGGCGCTGAACGACTGCGGCAACTGGACCAGCCCGAAGACACGAAAGCGAGCCATCCCGCCGTCCGGAAAAATGTTCAGCCGAACATGTGTGAAGACCCGGTTCGCGTTGACTGGAACCAGTCGCTGGCTGTCGCCTGCAAGCTCGGTAGCGGGCACTAGCTCGGTCCATTCGGCATCAGCGATATCGTTATCCGCCGAAACGGCGCAGGCTTGCACCGACGCGGCCAGCGGATAGTTGCCGGTATAGAAGCTGGTGTCGAAGCCTACCGCAGTGATCTGGCCCGGCCGGCCAAGCTTGATGACACACCATTCGTTGCCAGCCTTGCGTCGGCGAGAAGTCTCCCACCCGTCTACCCAGCGCATTCCTTCGTCATCATGGTAGTAGTAGTTCGCCGCTTTCGGGTTAAGCATGCGCGATGCCGGCGCATACCACTCGTCAGACGCCGCTACGACGATCGCACCCAAACGCTCGTCCGCCAGGTCCACGTACGCCCGTTCACTGCGAAGAAACGCTTCCGAAGGTTCCGAACGCTGTCGAATCATGGTTCTGTCATTACTGCCGCCTGCCATCATCTGCCTCCGTGGAAATGTCTGCAATACAGACTGGTTGAATCTGCCGCACCCGCTCAGAGCGGGCATGCAGCGATACCTGACGGCGCTAGCGCCAGGGCGTAGAACAGCGCCGGTACGAAATGGAAAGGCTTCCCCGCTCATGAATGAGTGTGCCGAGATCGGCAAGCCGCTCTTGCCCCGTCGTCACCGTAAGCACGTGGTGGCCAAACAGTTCGCCGCTGGGGCAGGCAAAGCGCGTGGGCCCGTAAGGAATCAAAAGCTCTCCGCCTTCACGGTCATCCCCTGCGCAAAGCAGAATCTGGCCAGCGTCTGGCCGTGATATGCCACCCTGGCCGATATGCCTTGCGGTTCCGTTCAGCCTGGCGAAAACGGCATGGCCGCTCCAGCGCCCTTGCAGGAACTCCCAATGAGCCGGCAGCCTTTCCATCAGCCAGCCACATGCTGCTGGCGAGATGTCCTGCTCAAGCCTTGCCAGAAATGAAAAGGGACCCGCCTTCAATTCGATTTCCATACTGTCTCCGGATACGCGATACGCGATACGCAAACTTGCATGCAGAGGCACTGACCTGAACCCGGCCAGTGGAAGAACATCAACCGCGGAATCGCATGGCACTCCCAATGGCACATGCGAACACGACGCAAAGGCAGGCTGCAATGGCTATCATGACGTTCGCCAGGCCCATCAGCCCTGCCACATATCCGACGAGCAAGCCGCCCACGGCAGCGCCGGCGCGGAACGTCATGACATGGAGCGCGACCACCCTCCCCTTGTGCGTCTCAACGGCCTGCATCTGAGCGAAGGCACTTGAGCAGATGTTCACAGCCGCCTGGCCGAGCGCAAAAATGCCGATGGCGAAATAACCGCCCAGCTCCGAGGACGACAGCGAAAGCATTGCCGTGCCAGCGGCAAGGAAGACAAGCGAAGCCACCAGAACCTTCAGCAAGGCCCGAGCATGACTGACAAGCGAAAGCAAGAGGCCAGCCGCAATAGCAAGAACGCCGAACAATGCGTTGATATTGCCGAGCACCCTTGCATCCTGTCGCAGAATACTGTCGACGATTGCCGGCAGCATGTCGATAACGGGACGACCGAGCAGCGCGTAGGCGAGGTAGACCAGAAAAACCAAACGCATGGACGGGTCGTCAAGGACCACGGTGAATGCCCCCTTCAGCGTAACGATGAGAGATTCCCGCCGCAAAGGCGCTATCGGCACCGTTCCCGCGCCCTTGCGGAAGAAGGCTCGCACAAACATGGCATCCGCAAGTGCGGCGACGCCACTCAACGCAAACGCAAAATAGGAGAGGTCGTTCGTTATCAAATATGCCGCGCCAAGCGGTCCAACCGATCGCGCGATATTCATCGACACGGAGTTCACCGATACAGCACTGGCGATTTCGCTCTTCTCGACGAGCCTGGTGAGCAGTACCTGGCGGGCCGGTTGCGAAAAGCTCCCGCATATCCCCACGAGCAGCGCGCACCCAATCAACGCAAGGGTCGTCAGGTTTCCCGTAAAAGCCAGCGCTGCCATGCCCAGGGACGTCAGGCCACAGATCGCGTCAGAGATGACGACAACCTGCATCACCTTCCCCCGGTCGGCCAGTATTCCCGCGAGCGGAGATATGACGAACGACGGCGCGAACTGAACAAAGATCAGGAAGCCGAGCAGCACTTCCGAATGGGTCTGCTCCCAAGCGAACCATCCCACGACCACCTGTTGGACCCATGTCCCGATCTGCGCCCAGGTATGCACCAGGTAATATGCAGCGACCCGCGGCTGGCGAAGAACTCTCATGCCCGCATGGCCATGGTCTCCGTCTTCATGCCATTGCGTGAACCGATCTCCCTCTTCGCAGTGGCACCGGCCTCCGCCAGTGAGTTCGCAACATGGCACCGAACCGAACGCCCGCCCTCATACTCGCTCAACGCCGGTCGTTCACCGCAAACATCCGACCGGTATGGGCACCGGGAGGAGAAGCAGCAGCCTTGCGGCCTTTGCATCGGGTTCGCGACGCCCGGCAAGATCCGATTCGCTTCATCGGGTTCCCGCCGCTCCAGGGTCGGCGTGCTTGCGAGCAGCGCTTTGGTATACGGATGGACCGGATTCCTGAGGATCTGCTCAGCGGGACCGTATTCGACGACCTCGCCCAGGTACATCACCGCAATCTCGTCCGCCATGTGGCCCACCACAGCGAGATCATGGCTGATGAACACCAGCGTCAGCAAAAACTCCTTTCGGAGTTGCAGCAGAAGGTTCAGGATCTGCGCTTGAACCGAGACATCCAGGGCCGATGTCGGCTCGTCGCAGACAATCAGAGCCGGGTTGGTTGCCAGGGCACGTGCAATTGCCACGCGTTGGCGCTGGCCGCCGGAAAGCTGGCCGGGTGAAGCATGGTGTAGCCGTGTTGGCAGGCCGACTTTCTCGAGCAAGCTGGCCACATGCGCGTCACGTTGCGCTGCGGGCATGGCCGCAGACAGGTCAAGCGGCCGCCTTACAATCTCGCTGACCCTGCGACTCGGATTGAGCGATGAGTACGGGTCCTGAAATACGGTCTGCACAAGCGCCGCCCGCTGCGCCGGTTCATACGCTCCAATATCACGTCCATCGAGAAACACCTCGCCTGAAACCGGCTGTTCCAACCCAAGAAGCATTCGAGCAAGTGTGGACTTACCGCATCCCGACTCTCCCACGATGGCCAGTGTCCGGCCCTTCTTGAGAAGCAAGGACACGTCAACCACCGCCTTGAGCGGAAGACGCGGCTTGAACAGGCCACCGCGGACCGAGTACGTCATGGAGATGCCCTTCGCCTCCAGCAGGACATCTCCCGCAGGCCGTCGCAGCATGGCCTTGGGTGTTTCAACCATTTCGGGTTGCGGCGCACTGGCAAGATGACAGGCGCCAGCATGCTTCCTGTCGTAGGCGCGGAATTTTGGCGCTTCGAGGCCGCATCTGGCAAACGCGTACTTGCACCGCCGCTCGAAAACACAGCTACCTGGCTGCGAATAGAAAGACTGGACGGTGCCAGGCAGCGTAGGAAGCAGGGTGCCAGCCTCATGCTTCCCCAGATCCGGAATCGATTGCAGCAGGCCCTGCGTATAGGGATGCCGCGAAGCGCCGAAGAGTGTGCCTGTCGGTGCGGACTCTACAATCTCTCCGGCGTACATGACCGCGACATTGTCGGCGACGGATGCGACCGCCCCCAAATTATGGGAGATCAACAGCAATCCCATGCCGAGCTCCCGGCGCAGGTCATCCAGCAAGTCCAGAATCTGCTTCTGGACCGTGACATCGAGTGCCGTGGTGGGCTCGTCGGCAATGAGCAGCTGGGGGCGATTCATCAGCGCCATGGCGATCATGATGCGCTGGCGCTGCCCCCCGGAGAACTCGTGCGGAAACGACGCCATGCGCTTGGCCGGCGAGGCAATGCCGACTCTTTCCAGAAGCTCGATCGCGCGCCTGTGGGCCTGGTCGCCGGTCACTGCCTGATGGCACCGCATTGTCTCCGTCAACTGTCGGCCGATGCTATAGACGGGATTCAACGCTGTCATTGGCTCCTGGAAGATGTATCCCACTTGAGTCCCTCGCACCGTGCTCGCCAGGTCGCACTCGGACATGCTGGTCAGGTCCAGGCCATTGACGCGCAGCGTGTCGGCCGAGCACTGTGCGCGCCGTGGCAGCAGTCGCGGGATCGAAAGTGCGGTGAGGGACTTGCCGGAACCTGACTCACCGACTACCCCGAGGCATTCTCCCTTGTCGATTTCGAAGTTGACGTTACGAACAGCATGCAGTGTGAGACCGTTCTCAAGCGGCAGCTTGATGCTGAGGTTCTTTACTTCAAGGAGCATGGTGTTCAATCCCGAGTCTGTGGCTGGATAACATCGCGCAAGCCGTCGCCGAGCAGGTTCACGCCTATCACGAGCAGGAAGAGAGATACGCCTGGCAGCAGGACAATCCATGGGTTCAGGAACATCACGGCCTTGCCTTCCGAAATCATCAGCCCCCAGGAAGGGATGGGCGAGGGCACACCGACGCCGAGGAACGACAGTGATGCTTCCGCCAGGATGGAAACCGCCACCTCCGCGGTAAATACGACCAGCAGCGAGCCAGCCAGGTTAGGCAGGATGTCCCAGACGATGATCTGGCGCGCACTGGCGCCGGCCAGCTTCGACGCCTTGACATAGTCCAGCTCCCGAATCCGCTGTGTTGCGCTACGTGTTACGACCAGGTAGAGCGTCCAGTGCATCAGCCCGATGACACAGACGACAGTCGTAAGCGACGGCTGGATGAAATAAATCAGGGTCATCGCCAGCAGCAAGCTGGGCAGCGCAAGCTTGCATGTCAGGCCAAACATGACGGCGTGATCAACCAGGCGGCCGAAGTATCCGGCAATCGATCCCAACGTGATGCCAATGACGGCGCCGATGGATGCCGCGCAGAAGCCAATGGTGAGCGACACCCGCGCCCCCTCGAGAAGGCGTGCCAGAACGTCCCTGCCCAACTGGTCCGTGCCGAGTGGATGCTGGAGCGTGCCCCTGGCATCCCACGCCGGCGGGCGCAGGCGCATCATCAGGTCCTGTGCATAGGGGTCCGTCGTCCAGATGAGCGGCCCGAAAAGCGCAACCATGATGTAGGCAAGTACAACGCCACCGCCAATGCGCACGCTTCGGTTACGAAAGATCCGTGTTGGCAGGCTCTCGCGATTCTCTGGATCCGCTGGAGCATTCGCTGTCGTAGTCAGAGCAATTTCGGTCATCTCATGCAAGCCTAATTCGTGGGTCAAGCCAGGCGTTGAGGACGTCTGAGAGAAAGGTCATCAGCACAAACATCACCGCAAAGACAAGCACCAGCATCTGTAATGTGGGGATGTCGCCGGTGAGCACCGAGTTCAGCGCCAACCGGCCCAATCCATTCATGGCGAAGACAACCTCGGTAACGACCGACCCGCCCAGCTTGTTTCCGAGTTCGATGGCCAGCACGCTCACTACCGGCAGGATCGCATTACGCAATGCGTGGCGACGCAGGAGGCTCCAGCCGAAGAACCCTTTTGCTCTTGCGGTCCGGATAAAGTCGGCCGAAAGCACTTCCATCAGCCCCGACCTGGTCAGCCGCATGACATTCGGCACCGCACCTTTACCGAGAATCACCGCCGGCATGATGTAGCTCTGCCACGAGTCGTCGCCGGAGACCGGAAGCAATCCGAGGTGAACGGCAAAGAACAGGATGAACAGCAGTCCCACCCAGAAATTCGGGGCGGCCTGGATCGCGGCTGCGACGGAAAGCGCGGTGCGGTCAATCCAGCTGCCTGGCCGCAGCGCGGCAGCGATGCCGAGAGGCAGGCCAATCAGCAGGGTAACCAGCATTCCGCTCAGCGCCAGCCGGATGGTGACCGGTGCATGCTCGAGGATGATCTCCATGACCGGCTGCTTCATCACGTAGCTGACGCCCAGGTCGCCTTTCAGTAGCCCGCCCACCCATGTCACATACCGCTCCGATGCCGGCCTGTCCAACCCGAGGTCTGAGCGAACTTGCGCGATCAGGGCTGGATCATCGGTATCCCCAACAATGGCCGCCGCCGGATCCACGGCGAAGTTGAGCAGCGCAAAGGTGACAATGGACGCCGTCAGGGCCACGGCGATTGCCAACAGGATCTTCTGCGTAACGAATCTAAGCACGATGTCGTTTCCCTGGTTCGTTCACTTCGCGGCCTTCCACTTGGCCAGATAGAGCCGTGGCATGCCATCGGCGGCCTGCGGAAAGTTCAGATCCGGCGCCAGAACGAAGTTCTGGGTAAATTCAAAGAGAGGCACCCAGTACGCCTGGTCCAGAATGCGGCTCACCGCCTCCCGTCCGAGCGCCTTGCGCGCGGGGACATCCGTGGTGGACAGGAACTGTTCGAGAGTCGAGTACAGTCGTTGGTCGTGATGGAAGTCACTGGGCGAGCCCTTCCCGAACAAATTGGGCAAGAGCGCCCCGGCGTCCGCCACGCCCAAGGAGCCGTTGTTCTCGAAGTACGCTGAAATCTGGTTTTCGTCGCGCGCCTTGACCACGGCGGGCGATTTGGCAACGCGCAGATTGGCATGGATCCCAGCCTTTCGCCACATCGCGACGACGGCTTCCAGCGTTTCCTTCTCACGCGATGCCCAAAGATCGAACTGGACGCCGTTCGGATAGCCCGCCTCGGCGAGAAGCTGTTTAGCCTTCTCGATGTTGTAGTTGTACCTGGTGACATCCTGGGCGCAGCCAAACTGTATCGGCAGGCATGGGGTATAGGCGGGTGCCGAACGTCCGCGAATGAGTTGCTTGGTAAGCGCATCCCGATCCACGGCGTAGTTCAGAGCCTGTCGTACCTTCAGCTTGGTAAAAGGGTTGTCCTTGCCGGTGCGCCCCGCCGCGTCCATCACGATGAACCCGATGCGCATGGACGGCGATGCCACAAAGACGGCTTGCCTGGTACTTGCCACCTCATTGGCAATGTCCGTGGGAATGTTGTATGTCCAATGCACACCACCGGAAAGCACCTCGGCTACCTGGGTTGCATAGTCCGGAATGACCTTGATGCGAATGCGAGGGATTTCCGGCGTGCCTTTCGGGGAATCCTTCCGGTAACCGGCGAATCTTTCCAGCACGACTTCCCGGCCCGGCAGGAACGACATGACCTTGTAGGGGCCGGTCCCTACCATTTTTCGGGACTGCGCCTCGACGTCCAGGCCGCTCGGCGTGCCCGCCTTGTCGTAAGTGCCACGCTTAACCACCCGACCTGTCGTTGCCAGGAAATGCAGTGCCAAAGGATTGGCGCCCTTCATCCGGAACACCACAGTGCCAGGCGCTTCGCCCTTCTCTACTTTCGCAAGCCATCGCGTGAACTGATCCCCCTTCTTGGCCGTGCTTTTGGGGTTGATGATGGACTGGAACGTGTAGACCACATCGTCGGCTGTCACGTTACTGCCGTCATGGAACTGGACGTCGTCACGCAGCGTGACTTCAAGCACCGTCGGCTCGAGATATCTGAAGCTCTTTGCCAGCAAGGGCGTCGGTTGCTGCGTGGCGGGGTCGATGTAGAAGAGCGAATCGTCAATCAGCAGGCTGAGGATTTCGTTCTCGCGCGAGGTGGCGTTGAAGTTGTCCAGGACGAGGATTTCTCGCGCCACCGCCGCAACAAGCGTTCCGTCCGCGGGCTTGGCCTCTGCGGCAATCGGTGAGATACAGCTCCAAAGGATGGAGAGGCCTGCCAGACTGCCGCGAAGTCGTTTCATGCTCTGTATTCCCTTTGGAATGTCTTGAATTGTCATGCCGGCCATACTGGTATGACCAGTTGAGGGAACTATAGTCGGATGGCTTGGATGCTGTCAAAGGAGGGTTTTCCCGCACTGACCAGCGCGGCGAAAGGTTGAGGAGTCCTTACGAGGATTGGGCTTCGGGGCGATTCATCCGCTCTTCTCAACCGTTAGGGTGCGAGCTTCTCTGGCTTTGAATCTCACTGCGTCTTTGCATTAAACCCGTCACAGCAAGCCGATGCTCTTGGCGTTGCCATCCCCAGTAGCAATGTGGAGGGAACTGATACCTCACATTACTGTACACAGGTTCCGCTTCAACAGCGGGCCTTGCTTCGATCACGCTGGCACAATCGAAAGTGCTCGCTAAGCTGCGCTAAACTGCGAGGCCTAAACATCGTCCACGCCTTTCACGCTTATGGCCCGGCGTAACTTACTTCCACCATTGAATCCAGCCCGAGCTTTCGAAGCTACTGGCAGACTTCTGAGTGTCTCCAAAGCAGCTGAGGAACTCAGCGTTACGCCGGCAGCTGTCAGCCGCCAGGTGCGGACTTTGGAGGCCTATCTGGGAACGACTCTCCTGGAGAGGGCACCCGGTGGTCGCATGCAGCTGACCCCTGCCGGCGCCCGTTATCTGTCCGAGCTTATGCCGCTCTTCGTTAGCTTGCGAGAAGCAACCCTGGCAGTAACAGGGAGCCGATATGGCGGTAATACCCTGCGTATCCGTTCTCCGGCGACCTTTGCGGTCCGTTGGCTGATACCGCGTTTGGCGAGCTTTCACCAGCGGCATAAGGATATCGATGTCCAGCTCACCACGTCGTTTCAGCCGTTAGATTTTCAACGAGAAGACATTGATGCCGGGATTCAGCTCGGCACGGGTCGTTGGCCCGGACTTAGCACGCTCCAACTGATACCGAACGTCCTGGTCCCAGTCGCAGCACCCTCATTGCAGATTCGATCCAAGCGAGATCTTGGGAAGCACAGCTTGCTTCATTCACTCGCGCGCCCTGACGATTGGGTACTTTGGTTGGAAGCGGCTGGGCTGCGCAACATCGATCCATCTCGCGGGATGAAATATGAAACATCACTGTTGGCATACCAGGCGGCTGCGGAGGGTCACGGCGTGGCAATGGCCCAAAAAGAACTTGTCGCCAAAGATTTGTCGGAAGGAACCCTCGTGACGCCATTCGACCTCGAACTGGATAGAGGCGACCATACCTACTATTTCGCCTGGGCAACAGATCGGCCTGAATCCGGCGCACTGAAGGCGTTTCGACAGTGGTTGTCCTCGACGGTCAAAGACTGAACAGACACCTTTACAAAAAATCAAAGGTCTAGGCATACAAAGTCGATTGTCCAGGCGTGAACCGGTTCGTATCCTCGCATCATGAAAAACGGTAGGGAAGCCAATTCCCAGGCCACATTGGAGACGAAACGATGATCAAGCGCCCGATTGCGGCTGCAATTACTTGTGCTTTATTCGCCGCAACAGCGGTCCGTGCAGCCGAGTACCCTTCGAAACCCGTCAGCTTTGTGGTGCCCTTTGCGGCGGGAAGTGCCACCGACCAACTGGCCCGTGCACTAGGTGTTTCCATCACGGCAAAGACTGGACAGGCAATCGTCGTTGAAAACAGGCCCGGCGCCTCGGGCATTATTGCCGCCCAGCATGTTGCCCGTGCTGCCCCCGACGGATACACAGTCCTCATCACGACCAACACGACGCAGGCTGCGAATCCCCACCTGTTCAAGAGGCTGCCGTATAACCCCGTGACAGATTTTCAACCTGTCACCGCGCTGGGACGCGGCGGTCAGGTCCTCGTTGTACGTTCGGATTCCAAATACAAGGATATCGGTGAGTTGCTCACGCAAGCGCGAAAAGCCCCCGGAAAACTTACCTTTGGCAGCGGAAACTCCTCCAGCCGAGTTGCAGGCGAGATGCTCAAGCAGTTGGCAAAGGTAG
Source organism: Cupriavidus oxalaticus (assembly GCF_016894385.1). Lineage (NCBI taxonomy): Bacteria > Pseudomonadati > Pseudomonadota > Betaproteobacteria > Burkholderiales > Burkholderiaceae > Cupriavidus > Cupriavidus oxalaticus. The sequence goes on along the minus strand of NZ_CP069811.1, from coordinate 323,503 downwards.
ACATTACTTGGGTCGGCTACAACAGCAACCCCAATGCGATGAACGATCTCTTAGGCGGCCACATCGAGACGATGCTTGTCGACACTGTCGTTGGACTCCCGCATATCGCATCGGGAAAGCTGAGGCCGTTGGCTGCGACAACCGCAACGCGTCTTCCACAGTTGCCCAATGTACCGACAATGCAGGAAGCGGGTATCAAGGGATATGAAATCGGCTACTGGTTCGCCGCATATCTACCGGCGGGCACCCCCACTCCCATCGCTCAGAAGCTCAGAGACCTGCTTGTCCATGCTGTTGGCGACAAGCAGGCGGCATCGTTCTTCCAGATGACGGCGACCCAGTCGTGGACTACGACTCCCGCCGAACTTGCTGCATTTCAGAAGACTGAGTCGGAAAAATGGGGACGCGTGATTAAGGCCGCCGGGATCGAGCCAGAATAAGACCGTCGGAAGGGACGATGCAGCTATCGCGTTTCGCTTCCCTTCGTCCGAATCCTTTCGGCTACCAAACGCGGCGCTTGCCGAAACTGCGTGGACTTCCCCGCACAGTGCATCTCGCTAGTTGCACTGTGCGGGCGCAAACCGTTCCTAGTCGTCGAGTCCCGCCATCAGCGCGTACTTCACTTCAACGTACTCCTCAATTCCATAGTAGCTGCCTTCCCGGCCATACCCGGAATGCTTGATGCCACCGAACGGGACGGATGCGGTACCCACAGAGCCCGAATTCAGTATAACCATACCCGCCTCGATAGCGCGACTCAGGCGTTGAGCTCGACCATGGGAACGTGTAAAGGCGTAGGCCACAAGACCGTATTCCGTGCTGTTGGCCCGATTCACGACCTCCTCTTCCGTGCTGAAACGGTAGATCGGAAACACTGGACCGAAGATTTCGGTGCGGGCGATTCGCATCTCATCACGAAGATCGGCGAGAATCGTCGGTTCGAAAAACAACCCACCCTTTGAATGTGCCTTGCCACCAAGCACGACCCGTGCACCATGTGACTTGGCCTCGTCAACCAGTTCAACCACCTTGTCGAATCCAACCTTGTTGACAAGCGGACCGACAACAAATTCCTCTTGAAATCCTTGATCGACACGGATTTCCGATACCTTCGCAGCAATAGCTTCCAAGAAGTGTTCATAGATGCTGTCTTGAACGTAGATGCGATTAGGCGAAATGCATACCTGGCCGGAATTGCGCAACTTCGCCGCAACCAAGGCAGCAACCGCCTGCTCGAAGTTGGCATCGTCGAAAACGATGAACGGTGCATTACCGCCAAGTTCTAGCGTCATCTTCTTGAGGGACTGTCCGCTCGCAGCGGCCAACAGCTTGCCTACTGCGGTAGATCCGGTAAACGAAATCTTTCGGATACGGTCATCTCCTGTGAAGACTTTCCCGATCTCCGCTGGATTGCCAGTGACCATTTCCAGTACGCCATCGGGAATGCCCGCCAGGCGTGCGTACTCCAGGAGCTTGTAGGCAGTGAGAGGCGTTTCTTCGGAGGGCTTAATGATCATCGTACATCCGGCGGCAAGCGCAGTGGCCACCTTGCGCGCGATCATCATGAAGGGAAAGTTCCAGGGGGTGATGGCTGCTGTAGGACCTGCTGGCTCCTTCGTCACGACAACCGCTGCGTTGCTTGCGTGGGACGGTATCGTGTCGCCGTAGACACGCTTGGCTTCCTCCGCGTACCACTCAATGAACCCGAGGCCGTAATCGATTTCGCCTAGCGCCTCAGAAAGACATTTTCCGTTTTCTCTCACCATAATTTCTGCAAACACCTGCTTGTCATCTCTGACAAGCTCGAACCAGCGACGAAGGATGTCGCTACGTTCTTTCGCGAGCTTGCGCGACCATGCAGGAAATGCGGCACATATCCGCTCCACTGCCTGTTTGACCTGGTCAAGAGACATTTCGGGGGCTTCACCGACGATGGATCCATCGGCGGGGTTGAATACCTGAATCATGATATGGAAGTCCGAGAAAGGGGCTGGCGTGTTGGGTTTTTGACATCGGGTTTTCCAGCCGGGATTCCGATGCCATTGAAGCTAGAATTCAAATCCGCGTCGAGTGGGTCGGCTTGTATAATAGTTCGCAAGTTTCATCGAATCGATGGCGCAGCGTCTCGCGTTCTTGCCTATTTCTATGACGGAACATCATCCGTGAGCAAAGCCAAAAATTACGACGCCGGCAGGAAGACTCTCCAGCAACGCATGGTTGCCCTTCTCTCTCGGCTAGCCCCAAGCGAGGGATATAACCTGTGCGCAATGCCGGATGTTCGCTTCCTCCGCTCTAACCGCCCTCTCGCGGCCACCCCTGTCTTGTACGATCCAGGCATCGTTATCGTCTGTCAGGCAAGGCCAATTCGGGAAGATCGCTCGTGTGCTACGACGCATTCATGCCACGTTTAGCACTGATTTGGATGTTACACGGATGGCAAACGAAGCTGGTATGAGTATCGCGACGTTCCACTCGCATTTCAAGGCTGTCACAAACACATCCCCGATGCAGTACCTGAAGTCGACGCGCCTGCATCACGCGCGGCTGCTCATGCTTCGTAATGAGATGTCCGCAGCCCGCGCCAGCAGCGAGGTCGGCTATGAAAGCCCGTCCCAATTCAGCAGAGAGTTCAAGCGCCTGTTCGGCAGAAGCCCGGTCGATGAAGTGAGACGCATGAAGGAGTCCTTCGCCATTCCCGCGGCCCATCCCGGTTCGATGTACGTCTCATCCCACTAGCCACCCACGCGCTACAGCGCAGCTTCTTGCTTCGCTCGAGCTTGCTTCTCCAGAAAATCCTGCACAACTTGTTTGTGCTCGCTGCCACAAAGCAGAATGGCCTGCATCGAGGCGGCCATCTCAAGCGCCGCCGGCAAAGACGAACCGGCAGACTCTCGTACGAGTCGCTTCGCCATCCGCAGCGCGTGTGGAGGCTTACGCGCAATTTCCGAGGCCAACGCAAATGAACTCGAAGTCAGATCCGCATCGGCCACCACTCGCGTCACGATCCCAAGTCGCTGGGCTTCCTCCGCGTTGATGAATTCACTGGTCAACGTCAACTCAAGTGCCTTTGAAGGCCCGACCATCCGCGTGAGAAACCATGCCCCACCGATGCCGGACACCAGACCGAGACGTAGAAAACTCTCAGCAAAAGTAGCACCCTCCCCCGCAACTCGAATGTCACACATCAACGCGAGATCACAGCCCGCGCCAACGGCTGCACCATTGACCGCGCATATGGAGGGCACCTCCAGATTGTCCAGGACCCGCGTAATACGATGAAGTTCGTTACGAAGCCGCTCCCGGACCTCCGTCACGCTTCCGGCCATCAAATCACTGCCCTGCTGCATGTCCTTGACGTTCCCGCCTGTACAGAAGTGGCGCCCGGACGAGCGGATCAATAGACAATGGACGTCCGCCATTCCATTTACGCTCTCGAGTGCATCGGACAGGCTCTCCGTCATCGCGATGTTGAGGGCATTTCCGTCGGACGGGCTGTTCAACGTTAAGGTGAGGACGCCGGATTCGAGCGCGCATAGAACGCGCCCATCTCCTGATTCATTGATGGAGGTCATTTCGTTCTTTCCCAGTTCTGTATAGGTGTTGCGCAAAATCAGCGCCCAGTAAAAGTAGCCGCCCGCCGTTCGAGGAATGCTGACATGCCTTCCTTCTGGTCGGCCAAGGCAAAGCCAGCCTGAAACGTTCGTCGCTCAAATAGAAGTCCCTCGGACAAGGAGCTCTCAAACGACCTGTTCACAGCTTCCTTGATTGCCATCACAACGGGTAGAGAGTGCCTCGCAATCGCTTTCGCGACTTCAATGGCCTCCGGCACCAACGCCTCCCGTAGCGTCACCTTGGAGACGAGGCCCATGCTCATCGCATCGTGGGCGGAAATTGGGTCGCCGGATAAGCACATGAGCATCGCTGAGGACTTTCCCACGGCTCGCGGGAGTCGTTGGGTACCGCCAGCCCCAGGTACAATTCCGAGCTTGACTTCAGGCTGCCCGAATGTGGCACCTTCCGAAGCAATGACGATGTCGCAGATCATTGCCAACTCGCACCCGCCTCCGAATGCATAGCCGTCAACCGCAGCAATCAAGGGCTTTCTTAGCGTCCGCAGGATGTCCCAGTTGCGGCCGATGTAGTCCAATTGGAACGCCGTGGGATAGTCCAGTTGCGACATCGCAGCGATATCGGCACCGGCTGCAAAGGCCCGCTCCGTTCCCGTTATGATGGTGACGGACACATCCGGATCTGCTTCATTCTTGAGCAACTCACCCACCAACGCATCGACCAACTCATCCGTTAGCGGGTTAAGTGAGTTGCTGGAGGCGAGGCGAAGCAGCACGATTCGGTCATGCGGCGGCAGTCTGATGATGGAAGTAGTCATGGGTATTCCGTTTGATTCTCATTGAGCGTTGCGACGTTCACCGATGCGTCACGAACGACTCCACATCGGATTAGCTTCTCGATTTCATCATCCGTCATGCCGTATAGACTCAGCGCTTCAGATGTGTGCTGCCCCACGACCGGAGCAGGCATTGGTGGATCCTCCGACCCATCTGTGGCTTCCAACGCGAAACGATGCGTACGCATTCGTCCCGCTACTGGATGATCAACTACGCATGTCAGGCCACTAGACGAATACTCCGGCGACGTCATGACCTGGTCGTAGCTCAAAACCGGCGCGCAGATGACGTCTTGAGAGGAAAGAAGTTCAAGCCACTCGGATGTGTCTCGCGTTAAGAACTTTTCTGAAAGAATTTGGTGCAAGACTTCCCGGTTCGCCACACGACTGTCATTCGTCGAAAACCGATCATCTGAAGCAAGACTGGCAAAGTCGAGAAGGTTGCAAAGTGTTTCCCACCTGGACTGATGGTAAGCCACGACCATCATCCAACCATCTCTCGTGGGATAGGCTTCGTTCGGACACGCGTAGGGGGCGGCGCTTCCGGACTTCTCGGGCTCTTTGCCAGACGCGAAATACGCCGCAAAGCTGACCTGCTGCAACATGACGGTCGCGTTATAGAGGCTAACGTCCAGATGTTGCCCCCCACGGCCAATCCGGACGCGATGTAGAGCACCAAGAACCGCAATTGCAGCCAGATATCCCGTCAACATGTCGGCGATTGGAACCGGGACTTTGGCCGGCGGAGATGAATGCTGACCAAGGGTGCTCATCAGCCCACTCACTGCCTGGATGATGCCGTCAACACCAGGCCGCGAACTTAGTGGACCTTTCTGGCCAAAAGCCGAGATCGAACAATAGACGAGACGGGGATTCTTCTGAGCTAACGACCCATATCCCAGTCCCAGCTTCTCCATGACTCCAGGGCGGAAATTCTCGATGACCACGTCGGCGCCGAGGGCCATCCGATGGATGGCCTCACGTCCTTCGCGAGATTTGAGGTCAACGGCAAGACTATGCTTGTTGCGATTGACACTCATGAACGTCGGGCTTTGCCCATTGATCCACGGCGGACCGATATGGCGGCCGATTTCTCCCTCGATCGGCTCTACCTTGACGATATGTGCGCCAAGGTCCGCGAGCGTCATCGAAGCCACAGGCCCTGCAAGTACGTGTGAAAAATCAAGGACTTTCAGTCCCTCCAAGCTCTCTCCAAGCATTCCGTTTCTCCGCACACAGATTTGTGCATGTGCCTGGAAGCTTAAAGACTCGCCCTTGTACATCCCATCGAATTTTTGGAACAGCCCTGTTGACTTTTTGTGCGAGAAAAGCGGCTTCACACCGCTTCCAGGGACGTCTTCGGCGCTCCAACGGCAGGGCCCCGACTAGCCCTCCGGGGGAGACTGCTCTGGTTGTGGCGCGGAGAAGATACTCCCACCTTTAGATGGCCGCAAATGGGGGCGGTCCTATGAATATGAGATGTACAGCGATGGGGTTCATGTCGGTGCAAGAATCCGTTTTGTGACGGTTCCCATGTCACCAACAAGCGAAACCCCTTCACCGATAGCGCCCATGGAACGCGCACTCCGGACCCTTTCACTGACGGAGCGCACGGTACTGCAGCTCGGCTGAACTTCGCAGGCGTGGATCTCAGCGGTGTGTGGTGTCACCTACCCCGACCATCGCAACCGAGATCGGCGCATAAATCACTGGATCGTGCTGCCGGCTCGCCGGCACCACCACATATGCCAATTCAGCATCAACTCCCGAGAGGGAGTCATGAATAAGACTGCCACACTGCTAACCGGCGTGGCGATTCTGGCCACTGCTGTGAACGCGTGAGCGGGTCCGGATTGGAATGTCATTGAACGTGGACGAGGCTCAGCAAGAGAGAACAAGGCATGCCCTTGCCATAGAAGCAACGAATCAACGTCTTCCCGTACACCTACAGCGACTAACGAGAAGCGCCCGCGATAGCTAACCAGGTGACCAGCGCCAATTACTCTTGGCTCGTGGATTACAGGCATTCACACGTATTGAATCAGCCCTCCCCAAGTAAATCGTTACTATATATTCTTCGCCGAAACGTTCCACACCAGCTATAACAAATCATTCTAAATCATCACATCCACGCCGCGATATATTCTATTGTCACACGTCGGCCGACCACAAGGCGCCCGACGGGAGGGCCGCCCTTTCCATTGAAAGGCTTCGGTGGTGACCGCCTCGCTGGTCGGTTGAATACGGCAGCGGCGAGGGGAAACTGGTCGCTGTGGGGGAAGAGTTGAGACGGCCAGCATGCGGGCGAAGATAGCGCATGACTCGAAAAGACTGTCGGAGTCAGCCACCCTTGGTTGATTGAAGGGTCCCTGCTCTAACAGAGTCAGGGGCCTTCGGCTTGTCCTTTCTACCCTAAAGGAATGATATGCTCACCGGAACAATGTAAGAAGATCCTCAATTGAGGGTAGTAGGTTATTCCAGTTCATGTACATAGGTTTGCATCAAAATCTGGGAATAACCAGATGCATGCGTGCGCTTTCGCGAGCATGGGAAGCGAGTATATCAATACGTCTGGAGGAGCTGACCGCTTCGCGGTCGGGCAGCCAGGGCGGACAGGTACAGAGGCGAACTTTCCTTGATTCCCAGTTCCTCGAACAGTTCGCCCATGGCCACACAGTGGTGATCAGTGAACCCTGCGCACGCTATTTCGGTATACAAGCCGTTGACCGCGCCCGCAGCCGTCAGGCCGAGGTGTCCGCCAGCCGATAGTCCTTAAGCTGCTCGCGCAGACGGGTCTTAAGCATCTTGCCCGTTGCGCCCAGTGGAATCGCGTCGAGAAAGACGACATCGTCGGGCCGCTGCCACTTAGCCACGTTCTTGCCAGCGTAGAACTGGAGCAACTCGTCGCGCGAGACCTCGACACCTGGCTTGCAGACCACCACGACGACGGGGCGTTCGTCCCACTTGGGATGCTTCACGCCGATGCAGGCTGCCATGGCAACCGCAGGGTGCGCCATCGCGATGTTCTCGATGTCGATTGAGCTGATCCACTCACCGCCGGACTTAATCACGTCCTTGCTGCGGTCGGTGATCTGGAGGTAACCGTCGGGGTCGATGGTGGCAACGTCGCCGGTGGGAAACCATCCGTCGACGAGCGGGTCACCTCCTTCACCCTTGAAGTAGGCGCGGACGATCCAGGGACCGCGGACTAGAAGCTCGCCGGCTGACCGGCCGTCCCACGGCAACGCCTGGCCATCGCCGCCGACGATCTTCATCTCGACGCCGTAGACCGCGCGGCCCTGCTTCTCCAGTACGCGCCAACGCGCTTCATCTGGCAGTGCCGCGTGCTGCTTCTTGAGCGAACAGACCGAGCCCAGCGGGCTCATCTCGGTCATGCCCCAACCGTGCAGCACGCGCACGCCATACTGTTGCTCGAAGGCGCGCAGCATGGCAGGCGGGCAGGCCGCGCCTCCTATCACCGTGCGCTCCAGGGTCGAGAACTTCAGGCCGCCGGTCTGCAGATGAGTCAGGAGCATTTTCCACACCGTCGGCACACCAGCTGCGAAGCTGACCTGTTCCGCCTCGATCAACTCGTAGACGGATTTGCCGTCCAACGCCGGGCCGGGGAACACCAGTTTGCAGCCCACCATAGCCGCCGAGTAAGGCAGGCCCCAGGCATTGACGTGGAACATCGGTACCACGGGCAGGATTGAGTCGCGCGCGGACAGCCCCATCATGTCGGGCTGCACCGAGCCGTAAGCATGCAGCACGGTGGAGCGGTGGCTATAAAGCGCCCCCTTGGGGTTACCGGTCGTCCCGCTTGTATAGCAGAGACTCGAGGCGGTGTTTTCGTCGAACGTCGGCCATTCGTAAGTCGACGACCGACCGCCGATCCAGTCCTCGTAGCTCACGAGGTTCGGGATGCCACTGTCAGCTGGCAGCCTATCGACGTCGCACAACGCCACCCACTTCTCAACGGTGCTGCATCGGGAGTGGATTGCCTGCACCAGCGGCAGGAAGCTCAGGTCGAAGCACAGGATGCGGTCTTCGGCGTGGTTGACGATCCATGCGATCTGATCGAGGTGCAGGCGCGGGTTCAGCGTGTGCAGCACCCGGCCGGAACCGCTCACGCCGTAGTAGAGCTCCAAGTGGCGGTAGCCGTTCCACGCCAGGGTGGCCACACGGTCCGCGCGCTGCAGCCGCTCTGCGTCGAGTGCGTGTGCGACGCGGCGGGCTCGCTTCGCGCACTCTGCCCAGGTGCTGCGGTGGATGTCGCCTTCCACACGGCGCGAGACGATCTCGGTGCTGCCGTTGTGTCGTTCCGCGAAGTCTATCAGGTGGGAAATGAGCAGGGGACGGTCCTGCATTAAGCCGTTCATCAAATGTGCCTCGGTGGGGGGTACTCTAGAGAGGATGGCTGGCCGGTCAGCCATCGACGACGATCTTGCGTTCCGTTATCAACCGTTTCCACTGCTCCAGCTCAGTCGGGATGGTCTGCTTCGGATCCACTTTGCCCGTGGCAATGATTTGCCCGAGCTCCTCCATCCGCGACACGATTGCCGGCATTTTCATCGTGTCAGCGAGCGCCTTGTTGAGGATAGCGACGATACCCGCTGGCAGGCCGGCCGGGGCCAACAGCGCGAACCAACCCGGGGCGTCGAAGCCGGGCAGGACGTTCTCGGCGATCGTTGGCACCTGGGGCAAGGTCGGCAAGCGTGTCGTCGAACTCACGGCAAGCGCCTTGAGGTTGCCAGACTTGAGGAACGCTGCCGTTCCGGTGTAGGTCAGGAAGGCGAACTGGATTTCACCGGCCATCAGTGCGGTCACCACCGGAGCAGCACCGCGGTAGGGCACGTGCACCGCGACCGTCTGGCTACGCGACTTCAGAAGTTCGGCGCAAAGATGCCCCACGCTGCCTGACCCACCGGATCCGTAGTTCAGCTTGCCCGGTTGCTTCTTCATCAACTCGATAAGCTCGCGCACGCTGTTCGCGGGCAGCGTCGGCGCCGCGACCAGTACTTGCGGCATCTGCGTCACCATCGAGATCGACGTGAAGCCGGTTAGCGGGTCATAGCCTGGGTTACGCAGGGACGGCACGATCGTCATCGGGGCATTGTCGAGCAGGCCGAGCGTGTAGCCGTCGGGAGCGGCACGCGCGACCTCGGCGGCCGCCAACGCGCTGCTCGCGCCGGGCTTATTGTCGACGACGATTGGCTGGCCGAGCAGCCGCGCAAGCGGCGCGCTGATCGCACGCGCCGTGATGTCGGACGAACCGCCCGGCGCATAGCCGGTCAGCAGACGAATCGGCCGGGCGGGCCAGGTCTGTGCCGCACCGTGAACCACGAGCGACGACAGGGCCAGGCCGGCGCCGCCTTGGAGCAAGGCCCGCCGACGAAGGTTCACGTTCTCGGTCATGGCCGGCTCACTGAACGTTCTTCAGCGCGTACTCGTTCAGATGGCCTGACGGCAGCACGTCCAAACCGGGGTCGGCCGGCAGTTCAACACCGAACCACCGCTTGAGCACGCCGGAGATTAACTCGTAGCACGCGCCAATGCGAACCACCTGCATTGTCGAAAAGTTGATCAGCGTGCCAGCCCGCCGGTAAGTGTGATAGCGGCACAGCCCGTAGTCGATCGTGATGTCCGCAATGGCGAGCAGCTCGGGCTGGATGTCCTCGACGGCGAACTTCGTTCCGGTGCCCGACAGGTTGGCCGACGATCCGAACAGCGGGACTACCTCTTCGCGCGAGAGCCGCGTCAGTTCCTTATGGAACGGGCCGGCGTTGAGCAAGTTGCCGATGGTGCCGCCGGCCGTCGAGGCCTTCAAGGCTTCGCTGCCCAGCTTGACGAGCAGCGGATGGTCCGCGCGAAAGGTGCCGATTACGCCGAGCGGCAAGTCGTGATCGACGGTGATGGCCTCGACCATCTCCTGCTCGCGCTTGCCGAGCGTCATCAGCTCGCGCTGTGTCTCCAGGTCAGCTGCCATCGCGTTGCGCTTGTGGCTACCGCGGCGCTTGGTGTCGTAGATCTTCTGCAGCGGGTCCAGCATCGCGCCGGTCATCGCGTAGCCGGTCTGGTTCGGCACCAGGGCGATGCCACCTTGCTTGATGACGTCAATGGTGCGCCGAGCGTCGCCGGCGATGTCGAGAGTGGGCATTGCGTGTCTCCTTCGTGTTGACGGTTGTTGAATTCTTTGGATCTTCGACGACCTGAAGTTGAGGCCGGCTAGTCATCATGTCGTTATATTATGATTACAACTAGACGAATGTAAAGCTTGTGAGGTGCTAGTGCAAACCCTCGGTTGGAACTTGAGTCTTCGAGGTACCTTGCCGAGCACGCGCTAGGCATGTCGGAGGAACCCTACGTGCGCGAGCGGGCGCTGGCGTCGGCTCGAAAGCTGCGCGATGAGGTCGCGAGAGGTAGCTTGTGCGGCAAATCAGTCAATGCTTTGCCCTCCGACGGCATGACTTTGGCCCGTCGAACTTTGAATAGCCCGAGGGATAGTGCCCCTCTATCGCCACGTGGGCTTGACGTGTTGCGCACAGTTTCACGAGGAGCAGCCAATAAGGAGGCCGCGCGGGAATTGCGCTTAGCACAAATACCTTAGCCACCCACCTCGAGATTGTGTTCCGAAAGCTTGAATGCTAGCGCGCCGCAGCGACGCTGAAGGCGTCAGCAAGGGGATTGCTTTGACCAGGCCTAATCGAGGCTTGGACGGGAATTGCGGTGGATCGGCACCGCAATCAGCGGAGCGGTTGGTCGCTCATCGCTCGAACACGCTACGGGACAAGCCCCTACTCCGAAATTCGCTTCGTGATGTCGTGTACGAACTGCCCTGCACTCAGGGTGTTCACCGCGTCGCCCGGAATGTCCATCAGGATGCGGCTTCGCTCTGGTGTCATGGTGACGGCAATGTACTGCACCGGCCGCGACTCCTGGTCGTGGATTACGCGTACAACTCTAAGCAGCGGCATGCCCACCTCAGTTTTCATGAGGCGCGCATTCAGTGGGTCACACACCTGCGTTGTGATTTCCTGGATAACCCGGCCAAACTTCACTCCTTGAGCCAGCAAGATCTCGTAGAGCGCGTGCTTGCGGAGCGAAGCAGCCGTCACCTGCTTCCCAAAGCGGGTGGGTACCCACGCATCAGTGAGCATCACCGGCGTGTCGTCAATGCTACGCAGACGCAATGCATGCACCGCCTTCTCGCCGGGCACGAGTTGCAGCATCGAAGCCACGTCTAGCGGTGCTTCGACCTGCTCCACTTGCAGCACCTGAACATTGGTGTCAATTGCGGCCTGACGCAGGCTGTCAATCAGGCTCAAGCTCGGACGCTCGCGCGCCATCGGTAGCCTGTCCTCGCGCACGAACGTGCCGCGGCCATGGCGGCTCTCCACCAGCCCCTCGGCAGCGAGATCGGCCAGCGCACGCCGTACCGTGATGCGCGAAACATCGAAGCGCTCACACAACGCCTCCTCCTTCGGCAACAGGCCCGAAGGGTAGGAGCCGCGCAAGATTTCGTCGCGCAGGACCATGAAGAGTTGCCGGTGCAGTGAGGTGCCTCGTGCACGCGGCACCCGTGCATCGACGCTAAGCATGTCGTTCGAAGGCTTCATCCGAAATTGTGAGGGGGGATAAACAACCACTAGCATACTCGTTGACATGTGTTTATGTTGTGATACTCTTATAACAACATAAACACTGTCGATTGCAGCCTTCCACGGATACACACCATGAATAGCTCTGTTTCTTCGCCAAAGAGCGCCGGCGCTCGCTTGCGTCAACAGCTTGCCGCGCCTGGCATGTTGATTGTCCCCGGTGCCTACGACGGCATTGGCGCACGCTTGATCGAGCAGGCGGGTTTCGGCGCCTGCTACATGACCGGCGCAGGCACCTCGGCCGCACGCGGCTTTCCCGACTTCGGTTTGCTAACGATGAGCGAGATGGTTGAGAACGCGGCTGTTATGGCGCGCTCCATCGCCATCCCGCTGATTGCCGATGCTGACACAGGCTATGGCAATGAACTGAACGTCGTCCGCACTGTTCGCGAGTACGAAGCCCGCGGCGTAGCGGCGATTCACATTGAGGATCAGGTCTCACCGAAACGCTGCGGCCATTTGGACGGCAAGGAAGTAGTCTCGCGCGAGGAGTTCGTCTCCAAGATCCGCGCCGCCGTCGAGTCTCGCCGCTCCCCGGACTTCCTGCTCATCGCCCGGACCGACGCCCGAGCCATGTTGGGCCTAGAGGAGGCAATCTGGCGCGCTGAGGCCGCCCTTGACGCCGGCGCCGACATGGTCTTCGTCGAAGCCACGCAGTCCGTCGAGGAGGCCGCGTTGGTGCCGCGGCGCGTGAAAGGCGCCTGCCTGCTAAACGTGGTACCCGGTGGCCGCACCCCGATAGACGACCTGCGGCAGGCCGAGGAGATGGGTTACAAGCTGGCGATCCTGCCAGGCCTGATGCTCAAGGCAGCGATCCAGGCTGGCGACGCTGCGCTGGCAGAGGTCCAGGCCACAATGAAGGCGCCGACTACCAGCACCACTGTAGCGCAGACCTTCCGCCGCTTCGGCGCCGACGAATGGGATGCTCTACGCTCGCGCTTCAATGCTGGCGCGACGATGGAAGCGCTATTGTCAGAAAAGGTTGTGTGACATGCCGGGCCGCACACTCTTCGACAAGCTATGGGATGCCCACGTCATTCGGGAACTTGGTGACGGCTGGGCGCTGCTGCACATCGACCGCCACCTGTTGCATGACCTCTCGGGGCCACCCGCACTCGACGCTGTCCGCATGCAAGGCCGATCCCTGCACAACCCCGAACTGGTATTTGCCACCCCCGATCATGCTGTCTCGAGCCAACCGGGCCGCGTAGCCACCACGTTCCCGCTGGGTGGCAGACTGCATGCCGGTCTGAAGAAACTTACCGGCACCATGGGCATAGAACTGTTTGACCTTGGGGAGCCCGGCCAGGGCATTGTCCACGTGATGGGACCGGAGCAGGGAATTGTGCTCCCCGGCCTCAGCGTGATCTGTGGCGACAGCCACACGTGTACCAATGGCGGCCTTGGGGCGATGGCGTTTGGCGTCGGCTCTTCAGAAAGTGCTCACGCGCTTGTCACTCAGACGCTGCGGCAGAAAAAGCCTAAGCGCATGCGCATTCGATGCGACGGCCAATTGGCGCGGGGCGTGACGGCCAAGGACTTGGCACTGCACCTCATCGGAAGGCTAGGCGCTGCTGCAGGTGTAGGGAACGCCATCGAGTTTGCTGGCGCCGCGGTGGAGGCATTAGATGTCGAGGACCGGCTTACTCTCTGTAACCTCAGCGTGGAGTTGGGTGCCCGTTTTGGACTTGTCGCCCCTGACGAGAAGACGATCGACTGGGTGCGCGGCCGGACTCGGGCACCCGACGGCGAGGCATTCGAGGTTGCAGCGGAGTACTGGCGGAGCCTCGCCACCGATTCAGATGCCACCTTCGACCATGAGGTGTACGTCGACGTCCGCACTGTCGCTCCCACCATCACGTGGGGCACCAGCCCCGAGCACGCCATTGCCATCGATGGCGCCATCCCCGACCCACTGACAGCAGCCACTACCGCCGACCGCGAGGCCTGGGGCATCGCCCTCAACTACATGGGCTTGGCGGCCAACGAACCAATTGCTGGCACGCCGGTGAACTGGGTGTTTATTGGCTCCTGCGCAAACTCACGCCTCACGGACCTCCGCGCAGCTGCCGAGATCGCGCGCGGCCGCCACGTCGCCGATGGCGTGCGCGCCTGGGTTGTGCCGGGCTCAGAAGCCGTAAAGCGCGCCGCTGAGGCCGAGGGCCTGCATGAGCTGTTCGTCGCGGCCGGCTTCGAGTGGCGCGAACCGGGCTGCAGCATGTGTGTAGCTGCAAACGGCGAACAGATCCCGTCGCAGCAGCGATGCGTTTCAACCTCCAACCGTAATTTCGTTGGCCGCCAGGGACCAGGCTCGCGCACCCATCTGGCCAGTCCTGCTATGGCTGCTGCGGCGGCGATTACTGGCCGCATCACTGATGCGAGGATCCTGGCATGAATACTCCTTTCACCACCATTACCGGCCCCGCCGTGCCGCTGATGCGGCCGAACGTGGACACCGACGTCATCATCCGCATCGAGCGCCTGACCACGCTAGACAAAACCGAGCTCGGCCCTTATGCCTTCGAAGCACTGCGCCGCCGGCCCGACGGCAGCGAGGATCCGGACTGCGTGCTGAATGCTCCTTGCTTTCGCGACGCGCCCGTGCTGCTCGCGGCCGAGAACTTCGGCTGCGGCTCCTCGCGCGAAGGCGCGGTGTGGGCCCTGCAGGGCATCGGCGTGTGCTGCGTGATCGCGCCAAGCTATGGCGACATCTTCTGGAACAACTGCTTCCAGAATGGCGTGCTGCCCATCACCTTGCCCATTTCGCAGGTGCAGGCGCTAGCCACACGGTGCGCGAACGGTGCGGCAATCACGGTGGACCTCAAGGCCCGCACTGTCGCCGCGCCCGACGGCAACATCACGCCGTTCACCATCGACCCGCTGCGCCGCGAGGCGCTGCTGTACGGGCTGGACGACATCGGCCTCACCCTTAAGGACGACGAACTGATTCGCGAATGGCAAGCCAGCGACCGGCAGCGTCGGCCATGGGCCTGGCCCTCGGGGCGTCCGCGGCCCTGAGCCACTAACCACCGTCGACAACGACGAGAACAACAAGGGCATCGCCCACGGAGACAGACATGCCTCAGCTTTTCAAGTCAAATCGGACTGCAGTACCCGCCCTGCTTGCGGGAGCTGCGATTTTTTTCATAGCGAATACCGCATTGGCGCAGACCGCCCCCTGGCAGCCAGACCGGCCTGTGAGCCTGATCGTCCCCTACGCCGCCGGCGGCGGCACGGACGCGACGGCGCGCGCCGTGGCCAAGCAGCTCGGCGTACTGTGGAAGCAGCCGGTGGTGGTCGAGAACCTGCCCGGCGCCGATGGCCTCATCGGCACGCGCCGCGTGATGGAGGCCAAGCCTGACGGCTACACGCTGCTGCTCCAGGTGCCGGCAATTGTGCTCACGAAGTACACACCGGGGCTCAAGGGCATCGACCCCCTCTCGCAGCTGACCCCCGTAACGGCCGTGTCGCAATCGCCGGCGGCTATTGTCGCTAGCGCAAAGCTGCCGGTGAAGACGCTGTCCGAGCTGTTCCAGTACTGCCAGAAGGCACCGAAGCCCTGCGCCATTGGCAGCGGCGAGACGCTTGCCAAGGTGAGTGCCAAGCAGATCGCGGCCGAGGTGCCGCTGCCCGGTCTCATCACAGTCAACTACCGCGGCACGGGCGCAATCGTCACAGACATGATTGCGAACAACGTGAACTTCGCCTTCACCGGAATCACCGCCGCGTTGCCGCACCACAAGGCCGGCACCCTGCGCATCCTGGCGACTCAGGGCCGCCAGCGTGCCGCCGCGCTCCCCGACGTGCCCACAACTGCGGAGGCAGGATACCCGCAGTTCCAATCGGTGACCTGGTTTGGCCTCTTCGCGCCCAAGGGCACGCCCGTACGGATCCAGCAGGGCATCGTGGCCGCACTGCGCGAGGCCGTAAAGGATCCCGACGTACGCCAGACCATCGCCAGCTCGGGTGCGGAGCCGGTGGTGAACGACCCAGCCGCCTTCGCGGCCCAAGTACGCGAGGACAGCGATCGTCTCGGTGCACTTATTAGGCGCTACCCGCTGGAATGAACGACCGACCACCGAGGCCATAAGCCTATGACACAGAACTGCTGGAGAGTACAACACGAAGACCGATTTCACGCCCATTACGCCGGTGGCCAAGCCAGTGTCCGTGCTAGTGGGCTCTCCGAGTCTCCCGGCGAGCGACCTCAAGTCATTCATCGAACTCGCGAAGGGTCGCCAGTGCTTGAGCTGGATGGCCCGCAGCCGGTGCCGCATCCACTCGTCTAGCTTTCGCAAGACCTTGGGTGTTTGCGCCAAGCGGGAGTAGGCCTTCCAGCCCATAACGTAGGGTCGCAGCCGGTCCACCACTTCCTGCAGACTCCGCCCGCCTGAGCGGCGGGTCAGTTCGCGGATGCGTTGTTTGAATGTCAGCAGCGGCTTAACTTCCACTTTCCGCTTGACCACACCTGCGGCCACCCAGAAGCTGTAGTCGCGGAATTTGCGGCCAAACGCGCTCTTTGCCTCGTTGACCTTCAAACGCAGGTTGCCGTACAGCCGCCGCAACAACGCCATCACTCGCTCGCCTGCCCGCTGACTGCGTACGTACACGTTCGCGTCATCGGCATAGCGCACGAAGCAATGGCCTCGGCGCTCCAACTCCTTGTCCACCTCATCAAGCAGCACGTTGGCCAGCAACGGCGACAGGGGACCGCCCTGCGGTGTGTCCTCGTACCGTTGCAGCACCACCCCACCATCCATCAGCCCGCTGTTCAGATACGCCCGGATCAGACGGATGATGCCGTCGTCTCCGAAGCGCTTCTGTAGATGACGTTCCCGAGGACTGCCCTCGAATCAAGATCCCCGCCGTAGTTACGGGTGCTCAGCCCAAGATATGTGCTCGCGAGGTAGACGGGCGATATGTCGTCGGCCAGACCGAGGAAGAGCGGTTTGAGCGCTGGGACATCTGCGAAGACCTGGCGCAACAACTCCTTCTTGTCGCGCAAAAGGACGCCAGGAAGCATCCTGAGCATTCACGCGAACAGACGCTCAGGCGGGTGCGCATCTCCGTGTCTCAGGAGGGCTAGTGTTCAGAGGAAGAGTTGGATTGGCTTATCCGGCGGCTCGGCGTGCTGCTGCAGGCCTGAGCGGGCAACCAAGGAGGGCGTCGCGTGCCGCTTCAACTGAAGGATGCCATCGACAAGCTGTACCGCCCGCCGAAGGACGGAACACGCCAGGTGTTGGCTGTGTCGAGGGGCGTGGCCGAGAGGCTGCCGCGATTGGAGTCGGTGGCTGTCATCTCGGTGACTGCGCCTGAACGTCCGTTGGCTAGCCTAGATGGATTCGAGCGGGCTTTGCGGCTCTGTTTCGCGGATGTCGACTTCATGAGCCCGGAGCTTTCGGCTAGGAGGATGGAGAAACTCGCATATGCCTTCCGGCCGGAGCATACCGAAGCGATTCGGGAGTTCGTGCGGGAGTTACCGGCACAGGTGACAACTATCGTGGTGCACTGTGAAGGCGGGTATTCGAGGTCGTGCGCAATCGCGCTGACGCTGCACCAACTCTACGGGTACGTTACAGAAGTGGAGTACCTTACAGGTGCAAATGCTTCAGTATTGCGTCTGATGACGCTTGCTTCTACGCAGCTCAGGTCTCGTTCAGCCTCATCGTTCCATAAGAGGATGCAATGGCACGTCACGTCTTTAACAGGCTGCTGAAGTACTCGCCGCGCAAGCGGCGAAGCTTCCCCTGCAAGGCTGATTGGTTTGTGATTTTTCACAATCCGGAAGCCGAACGTCACTGCATCGACTTTATCAGCGATTTGGTACCTGATTCCGGCCTCATTACCGCGATTACGGCAACTGCGGACGGATTTGTCCCAGCGAGCGCATGCGCACGAGGTTGTAGGCGGCCATGCTCAGCACAAACATCTGGTCAACCTTCTTCAGGCCGCGCACCATCACATGGCGCATGCGCCCCACGGTCTTGGCCCAGCCAAAGCCTTGTTCGATCAACTTGCGCTTCTGCTGCGAGATCGCATAACCGGTGCTGTTGGCGATCTCGTCCGGAACGGCCGAGCGCCGCCCCGAGGTGTTCTGTGCCACGTGGGGCGTCACCTTCATCTCCAGGCATGCCTGAATGAATTCTTCGGCGTCGTAGCCCTTATCCGCGCCCACGGTGACTTCCACATCCAGGTCCTCAGCCACCTGCCTGGCATCATTTAGCATGACTTTGGCGGCCTCGCGCTCGGCATGTCCGTCCGCATTGGTGACCATCGCGCTCACCACCAGGCCGTGGCGGTTGTCGCTCAGGGTATGACCCATGTAGCGCAGTGCACTGGCGGTCTTGCCCTTGCGGTAGAGCCTGGCATCGGGATCGGTCTTGGACTCGTGCGTGTCGTTGCCGCGCTTGCGACCCTTGAAGTTGGCGCCGTCGTTGTCGTCTTCGTCGCCGCCATCCTTGCGCACGAAGCTCTTGTGGCCCGCCCACGCTTGAATCAGCGTGCCGTCGACGCTGAAGTGCTCGCCCGACAGCCAGTCCTTCTTCTGCGCGATGGCCAGCACTTCGTTGAAGAACTCGATCACCGCATCATGCTTGATCAGCCGTTCGCGGTTCTTGGTAAAGACCGTGGGCACCCAAACTGTATCGTCCATCGACAGCCCGATGAACCAGCGAAACAGCAGGTTGTATTGCGTCTGCTCCATGAGCTGGCGTTCGGAGCGAATGCTGTAGAGCACCTGCAGCAGCATGGCCCGCAGCAACTTCTCCGGCGCGATGCTGGGCCGGCCGCCCTTAATGTCGGCCTCGTACATCTGCGCGAACAACCGGTTCATCTTCACCAGCGCCAGGTTGGCCATAGTGCGGATCGAGCGCAGCGGGTGGGACTTTGGCACGAAATCATCCAGCCTCCGCATGGTGAACAGGCTTTCGGAGAAGGTGTCTGCGCCGCGCATAAATGTGAGGTTGGATGGGATCCTCAAATCAACGCTTCACCCGGCTGTCGCGCTGACTTCCGCTGGAGGTATTTCAGCAGCCTGTTAAGCGTCAGCAGTATTTGGAGATTCTCAACGAAGCCCTGCGGCATCATCCCGTCGGCGGCCCGGGATGACGTTCGTCTTCTACCCAAGCGGTGCTAGGGCTCGCGACGCGAAACGCATCACTTGTACAGGTCCGGAAGACTGCTATTCTGTCTACCAAGACATCGAGCGGTAGCCGCGCAGCTCTGCGAGGTTCGCGATTGATTGCGAGGTCGAAGCAAGCGCGCGATAGCGACGATCCTTGCGATTGAGGGTGCGAATCTCCGCCGTGCCAAGATGACAAATTCGAGCGGTCTAATTTTATCGGAGAACGCTCGGATGGCGGCAGTATGCGTGGACAATATAGTCGGCCAAACCGTTGCCCCGCAAGGGTTTCAGGTGAGTCGGAACAGTGATTTTACTAACTATGTTGTACGCGTTTAGGCAACTATATTGTCCGTCGGCATCTCACTGATGCGTAACAATAAAGCTTGGGAAATCCGTACAAAAAAAGCGAAGACTCAACAATACCCTTATAAATCCATGGCTTATCTCGCATCCCGCACCACGTGCGATACAACAAGCGGCTCAAATACCACATTCCGCTTTGCGACAATAAATTCAGAGAATTCAATGGTCTGGGAAAGTCAGTCGTTCGAGGCAAGGTAGTCTCCGAATCAACGGCCCTAGAGCGGGACGAGCCTCGTGCCCTTGGATGGAGCATGGCGCATTGGAAATTCCGATACGCCTGCAGCCCGGCAGCGGCTGCCGTGAGTTCGCTCTGCTCCTCCTTCTCGCCCGTCTGCAGCGCCTAAGCCAACAACTCTCTCATATCGGCGACTGGCCTCTAGTCAATTCGAAGTTTTGGATGTCGGAAGGCGCCCTCTTCGCCGCCACCCCTTCTCGATTCTGCGTTAGCCTTCCGCCGATTCAGGCTCGTGCGTCCGCAATTCGTCAGACAACAGTCTCTCGAGAGAAAGTCCTTCCTGAGGTAGCCAAAGTCCTTCGGCGAAGAGCTTTGCGACACGACTGCCTAGATCTTCTCCCAACCATGTGCGACTGGCGTCGGAGCCTGCCTTGGCACCCTCAGCGTCCGTTCCTGCGCAGCAAGAACGGCTGATTTTCTATACAAATCAGTGGGTTGTCGGACATGTGGCGGATTTTTGCGAATAGCGGTCAACCCTAAAGATCGGCTGAAACACTACAACAAGATCCTGGAGGAGCAAATTTGCGAACTGGATCAAGAGATCCTGCATGTCGAAACCGCGTTTCGGCATAGCTATGGAATCGAGCCTTTCGAGGGCAACAGCTGCCGCGCCTCGCCGCCGCGTCGACGCCAATCTTCTGCGTCAGCGCCGGCAGCGCTGACGCCCGGTGGATTCCCCTATTGTTCCGCGTTGGTTCGTGATTTCGCGCGCAAGGGAATCCACTGCAGATCCTTCCCTACCAGGACGTCTCCGCTGAATCCCTCCTTCGCCCTCGCCCAGCGTCCCTCCGCGTTGTCGGCCGGCGCCAGGTGCGACAGGACCAGTACCTTCACATTGGCAGCCTGCGCGACCGCGCCTACATCCTCCACCGCGGTATGGGAATGCACCAGGTGGTGCGCCTTGGCCTCCTGCGCCGCATTGCGCGGCTTCGGATACAAGGCGTCGACCCACGCGGTGTCGATCACCTCGTGCACCAGCACATCCGCGCCCTGAGCCAGCCGGATCAGGTTGCGGCTGGGGCTGGTGTCGCCGGAGAAGACGACCGATCCTTCTGCGGTATCAAAGCGAAAGGCAAATGACGGATACACTGGAGGATGGCTGACCAGCGTCGCGGTGACTTTGACGTTCTCGTCCTGGTAGACCGGGAACGGTGCCATGTCCGGCGCCGGGTTGGTGTTGGGATCGATGTCGGCCTGCGCGGGAATGGCAATGTCCTGCACCTCGACCCGCGTATGCGGGTTGGGCTTGCGGCTTTCCAGGATGTTGTCGTTGATGTCAGTTGCAAACGCCCGGTACATCGACTCGGTCATGGCGAGGGTACCGGGAGTCGGGCTTTCCGGTGAGACGATCGCCGAGACACCGGACGTGCTGCCGCTGACAGGCGGGAGCTTTCCGCGAGCGCCAGGCCCGAACACGCGCACGGGCGTCTTGCGCTCGCTCAGCCCGTCCGAGGCGCCAAACAGTACCAGCGACGGGTAGTCCACCACGTGGTCCGCATGCAGGTGGGTAATGAAGGCAGCCCGCAGCGATTCCAGGCCGCGCGCGGGCGGCGGCGCACCCAGCCCTGCCTGGAAATAGCGCCGGAGCCAGCCCGCGCCGAAGTCCACCAGGTAAACCTGGCCATTCACCACCACGGCCGACGAGATGCCGGCAGCCTGCACGCCGCGCCAGGAAGTTCTCCCCCCAGACGTGCCCAGCAGGACAAGGTGGGCCCCGGCCCTGGCACCGGCCGGTGCGCTGGCTTGCTGCGCGGCTGCAGTAGGGGAAAAGACGCAGATCGTCGCACAGGCGGCGAGCAGCGCCGCAGATGACGCCCGTCGCCAGGAGACACGCATTCCGTTTCGATTCATTGTTAGCACGTCCTCGTTGGTTAAATTACTCAGGCTTGACGCCCGCCTCCTGGATCACCCGCTCCCATCGCATCTTCTCCGCCTGCACAAACCGTGCGCTCGGCTCGCGGCCCTGCGCCATCGGATAGGTGCCAAGCTCCTTCAGCCGTTCGACAAAGGCGGGCTGCGCCAGGGTGCGGCTGACCGCAGCGTTGACCTCATCAAGCACCGCGGCGGGCGTGCCCTTGGGCGCAAACAGCGCGAACCAGCCCTTGACGACCAGGCCAGGCGCCATGTCTTTCGCCAGCGGGATGCCGTCCAGCCCCGGCAGCGCGGTGTCCGAGGTGACCGCCAGCGCCTTGAGCCGGCCGCTGCGCACCAGCGGCACCAGCGGTGCGATGCCGTCGACATAGACCGGCACATCGCCCTTCACCACGGCCTGTATCGCCTGCGTGGTGCCGCTGAAGCCGATCTGGCGGAATTTTGTCTTCTGCAACTGGCCCATCATCTCGGCGGTCAGGTGGGGCACCGAGCCGCGCGTCGGGCTGCCGATGGCGATGTCGTCGGGACTGGCCTTGCCGGCCTTGAGCACATCGGCAAGGCTCTGGTAGCCGGCCTTGGGGTCGGCAACGAACATCATTGGGGTGTAGGCCAGCGTCGAGGCGACTTCCGTGTCGCGCTGGATATCGAATTTCGCCTCCTTGTACATCATCGGCGTGATCACGGCAGCGGCGGCGTGGAACAGGCCCAGGGTGTAGCCATCCGGCGCCGATTGCCGCAGCGCGCTCATGGCGACGATGCCGTTGCCGCCGGGCTTGTTCTCGACGATGACCTGTTGCTTCCAGGCGGCGGTCAGGCGCTCGGCGACCTGCCGCGCAATGATGTCGGGCGCGCTGCCCGCGATCGATGGCACGACGATGCGCACCATCTTGTCCGGATATGCAGCAGCGTTGGCAGAAGCCGTGGCAGTCAGCCCGGCCAGAAGAAGCAGCCCGAGGCAGGCGCGACGTTTCATGTTGTCTCCCGTATGTAGTGCATGGCCTGCCGGGGGCGGCGTGGCGATTTTTATTTGATATAGCGACAATTAATTTTAGATTAATTGCCTACATATCAAATAAGGACTTACCACTACGGGTTGTTGGCGCAGAACGGACGCCTCAGGCGCGCGTCATGCGGCGCACCGCCTGATCGGTCGGAGGGATATGGGGATTGGCCTCAGGCAGCCTTGCTGCGCGGCTTGCGTGCGGGCTGGCGCTTGTCCTGCTTCCACGCCTCGATGCCATCCAGCGTGATGCGCAGGCCCTCTTCGAACGCGGTATCGGAAGACAGCCGGGAGAAGGCCTTGCTGACAAAGCGCGCGCCGGGATACTGGAGTTCAGAGGCGGAATCCAGCTTCTTTTCGATAAAGCTCTGGTGATAGGCCGGCAGCTGGCGCGAGGCTTCCGCCATGCTGGCGGAAACCAGGTACTGCGCAATCAGGTGGTAGCCCAGCGCCACCTGCTCTGCCGTGAAGGCGCCCTGCATGATGGCCGACGTCATGCGATTGAAGAACTCCATGCCGTAGTCCGTCTCGCCCGGCTCGACATCCTGGAACAGGCGGAACCGGTTGTGTGACGCGACATAGATGCTGACGCCGGGGTTCTCCATCGCCACTTCGAAGCTCAGCCGGGCGATGCCCTCCACATCGGCACGCCAGTCGCCCGTCAGCGAAGGCAGGCGCCCGACGCGCTGGCGGTAGTAGTCGTTGAGCACACCGGAGACGAGCTGGTCGCGGCCGCCCAGGTAATAGTGGATCAAGCCAGGCGCGACACCGAAATCCTTGGCCAGCTGCACCATGGAAATCTGGTCCAGCGGTACGCTCTTGGTCAGCCTGATCGCGTGCTGGAGGATGGCCACGCGGCTGAGCATGGGCTCGGCGCCGATCGGCGAATCCGTCTTGGGCGGCCGGCCACGGCGGCGTGGCGCATTCGGCGCAGTCAGCGATGAGGGCGTCTTGCTGGCAGCGGCTGGGGATTTGCGGGCGGCAGGCATTTTGGGTTGACCGTTCGAAGGCATGGCCGCAAGGAAATTGCGGCCATGGGAATTCTACCCCGCCACGCCCGCGTTCGGAAAATCACGCCCCCGCCGGCTCTGGCAGGCTGGCGGCGCTTGCGCCGTGGCGCCGGTAGCGGCCCAGCGACAAAGTCAGCGCACCGGCCAGCAGCAGCATGCACGGCAGCACCAGCAGTGGCACCCCATAGCTGCCATGGCGGTCGAACCACAGGCCCAGCCCCACCGGCCCGATCACCGCGCCAAAGCCGTAGCCCGAGAACGCAATGCCGAACAGCGCGCCGAACGAGCGCAGCCCGAAGTACGAGCGGACCAGAAAGGAGATCAGGTCCCCTTCCGCGCCGATGGTCAGGCCAATCAGCGTGGTGGCCACCAGCAGCATCTGGTAGTCATTGGTCACGCCAAGCAAATAGATCCCCACTGCGCCGCCGAAGAAGAACACACAGGCGACGAACGGCGCATGGATGCGGTCGATCAGCACGCCGGTCAGGAGGCGGCCGATCAGCAGGCCGACACCGACCATCGAAGCGCTGCGGGCCGCATCGGCGGGGCTGAAGCCCTTGTCGGCGAACATCGCCGGCAAGTGCGGGCCCAGCGACAGCGTAGCCGAGGACCCCAGCACGAATACCGCCCAGATCGCCCACAGGCGATAGCTGCGCATAGCCTGCCTGAGCGGAACGCCGTCCGCGGCCGTCGCCTGCGCCCTGGTCCGGGCCGCACCAGCCCCGCCCCGCTCCCGCAACAGCGCGCAGGCCAGCAGCGACAGCACGATCGATCCGATCCCCAGCGCCACATAGGCGGTGCGCCAGCCGTAGCCGGTCACCAGATACTGCGCGGTCGCCGGCATCAGCACCGTGCCGGCACCCAGCCCGCACATGGCGATGCCGAGCGCCAGGCCCAGCCGGCGGTCAAACCATTGCGGCAGCACCGCCAGGTAGCCCAGCACGGACGTCGCCGCGCCGAATACGCCGACCACCACCGACAGACTGACCCAGAGCGCCTTGCTGCCGTTCTGCAGCGCCATGCACGCCGTGGCCAGCCCGAACACCAGCGCGGACACGGAAATCACCCGGCGGATGCCGAAGCGGTCCATCATGGTACCGACCAGCGGGCTGACGATCGCCAGCCCGAACATCGAAGCCGCATAGGACAGCGACGCTTCCGAGCGCCCCCACCCGAACTCCGCGGCCAGCGGCTGTACGAACACGCCCGCGGTGGCGTTGAACAGCGGGGCATAGCCCGCCAGCATTCCCAGCGCCGCGCCGAGAATGACGGCGGCATAGGTCCATCTGCCGGCGGGGGGCGCCGGTTGGAGGGCTTGTTGCATGGGTTGTCTCCGTTCCAGGATACGAGCCGCCTCTGCGGGCGGCGGTCATGGCGCCAGCGCTACGTTCAGGCCAGTCCGGCCTTGCTGCCGAGCAACGCGCCGGCATTGGGCGCCTCGGCGCGGATGCCGAGGCGGCGCATCATCTGGCGCGCGGTGCAGACCGCGGTCGATGTCACGGGTAGACCCAGTGCCAGCTGGGCCTGCTCGATCGCCGGCAGCGACGGCATCTGCACGCAGGCGGACAGCACCACCACGTCAACGCCGGCGGTATCCAGCCGCTTGACGTCTTCCAGCAGTTGCATCGGGTCGCGCGCGCCGACGTCGAGGTTGTCGAGGATCGAGAAGTTGATGGCATCCTTGACCGCAATGCCTTCGCTTTCGATGTACTCGACCACAGTCTTCGTCAGTGCGTCGCTGTACGGCGCGAGCAGTACGATGCGCTTTGCGCCAAAGTCCTTGAGTTCCTCCACCAGCGCGCCGGCCGAGGTCATGATCGCCGGCTGGTAAGGCACCCCGTCGATGGCCGCGTTCAGGTCCTCGATCACCTGGCGGTGGTAGCCCTTGCCCATGCACATGGTGGCCACCAGGCACGCCGTGCTCATGATGTCGACGCGCGCATCGGCCAGCTCCTGCGCGCAGCGGCCCATGTCGCGGTTCATCTTCTCAAGCTCCTCGGCCACCACCCGGTGCATGCGCACGCGGCTGGAGTGGAAGGAAAAGCGTTCAGGCAGCACCTGCATGCGGCCGGCGAAGATGGCCGGCACCTCGCGCTCCATGGTGATGTTGGAGCTGGGAACAATCTGTCCGATTCTGTATTGCATGATGATTTGCGGGAAGAACCGCGCTATGCGGCGGGTCGCAGGAAGGCCGACAGCGCCGTGCGCAGCGAGTCCGGGATGGGGGTGCCGACGCGCTCGTCGAGCCGCACGCAGATGGGTGAGAAGGTCGCCTCGAACACCGGCGAGCCGTCCGGGCGCCGGGCCGTGCAGCGGATGTCGTAGGACCGCGTGCGGATGGACTCCACCCAGCACTCGATGTCGATCACGTCATCCGGCCACAGCGTGCCGATAAACTCGAAGCGCATGGCCTTGCATGGCGTGCCCACGCCGTGCAATGCGCCAAGGCGGCCGGCGCCGCCGGCGATATGGTCAGAGAACAGGCCGACCGCGCCCAGCAGGTAGTCGGTGAACCGGCCCGTGTAGACCACGCCGGCCGGGTCGCAGTCGCCCCAGCGCACCGTGCGGCGCACCACGAAGGGTTCGTCGCTCAGCACATACTCGGTCGCGCGGATCATGGCTGCTGCCCCGCCGCCAGCGGCACGCCGGCCGCCGCCAGCTCGGCCAGCAGGTTCGGGTACTGTTCCTTGAGCCGGTTCAGGTCGACGCGGCCGGTGCGGGTCATGAAGCGGAACACAAACTCATGCGGCGTGGCCAGGTCCATCCATTCACGGATGCGCTCATACCAGTTGTAAGAGGCCTCCGAGGCGCGGATCAGCTTTGCCTTCTCGGGACGGCGCACGGTGTCGTAGCGGCGCAGTGCCGCCTGCACGTCGTCCGGGAAGGCAACGATGGCATCGGCCAGCGCGATCGCATCCTCCATGGCGATGCGCGTGCCGGAGCCGATCGAGAAGTGCGCACTGGTTAGCGCATCGCCGATCAGCACCTGGTTGCCGACATGCCAGGTATCGTTGACCACCACCGGGAACTGGCGCCACGCCGAGTTGTTCGACACCAGCCGGTAGCCGCCCAGCTCGGCGGCAAAGACCCGCTCGAACAGCGCCTGGCGCTGTTCCTGCGTCATCGACTCCATGCCGAAATCGACCCAGGTCTGGTGGTCGCATTCCGCAACGAAGGTGCTCATCGAGTCCGAATACGGGTAATAGTGCGCGACGAAGTAACCGCCCTCGTGCTTGCGGAACACCAGCGCCGGGTTCGGGAAGGCTTTTCTCCACGCCATACCAGGCGAAGTGGTTGGTCAGGCTGTGGCGCCGGGTGCCGAAGCCCGCTTCGTTAGCACCGCGCAGCAGCGAGTTGACCCCATCCGCACCCACCACCAGGTCTGCCTCGATCGCCGAGAAATCGCTGATGCGCTGGTTGTAGGTGACGCGCACGCCCAGTTCACGCGCACGCGCCTGCAGGATTTGCAGCAGGCGGATGCGCGGGATGGCGCCGCCGCCGGCGCCGGGCCGCTTCATCGTGATCGGGAACTCGTGGCTGACGATGGAGTGGCGGTCGCTGAAGCGCATCGCCCTGGCGAGCTCGTCAACCACCGTCGGCGATGCGGCGCGCAGGCTGGACAGGCCGGTATCGGCTAGCACCACGCCAAAGCCGAAGGTGGCGTCTTCCGGGTTTTGCTCGTAGATGTCGATGTCGACCTCAGCCAGCCGCTCCTTGAGCAGGATCGACAGGAACAGGCCCGACGGCCCGCCCCCGATGATGGCGATCTTCATTTTGTGTCCCCGGGAGAAATGACCAGTGCGTCCATGTCGAACTGCTCGATGCGTCCGGCCAGGCCACCGGTGAGCGCGCCGTACCAGACCGCCGGCTTGAAGCCCAGCGCCTTGCGCCGGAAGCTGATGCACGGGTTGCCGTCGATGCGCACGTAGCCGTTGCCCAGTGCGGTGGTGGTGTAGCCCTCGGTCTTGCCCGCCACGTCGATCAGCGCGCCAAACTCCGGCACGTCCAGCACGAACACCGACGCCTTGCCGGCGGCCTGCGCGGCCGTGCCGATCGTGGCAGCCTTGCGCTGCCACACCGGCTCGATCGAGCCGAACGGCTTGCCGTCCCCAGACTCGTTCTCCAGCGCGATGGCGGCGTCGACGGTCAGCTTCGCGTCGAGGGCGTCGGCTTCGCTGAACGGACGCACCTGCCATGTGATCTCGATCGGGTAGCCGTTGGGGTCGTTGAAGTAGATCGACTCGATCACCTCGTGGCGGATCTGGTAGCGCAGCGGAATGCCCACTGCCTCCACGCGCTGGCGCCACAGCAGCAGCTCGGCCTCGTCGCGCACGCGCCAGGCGGTATGGGTGGCGCGGTCCTGGTAGTGCTCGCGCACGGTCAGCCAGTCAGGCCGCTCGGTGCCGATATAGTAGAAGAAGGCGATGGTGCTGCCGTTGCCGCTGTCGAAGAAGAAGTGCAGGAAATCGGCATGGTTGTCCGGGCCCCAGCCCTTGGCCGAGATCGCGTGCACCAGCGGCAGGCCCAGCAGGTCGCGGTAGAAATGCACGGTTTCGGCCAGCTTCCAGGTCGGCCGCGCGGTATGGTGGACACCATGCAGCTGCACGGACGGCACTGCGCCCGGGTTCGTCGCTTCGGTCATATCACTTCCCTTCAGTGGTGGTGCTGCGAGCCGCTTCGGTCTCGAGCAGCTGGATGATCTGCTGGCGCAACAGCGCCTTGCTGAGCTTGCCGGAAGCGGTCAGCGGAAATTCGCTGATGACTTCCAGCCGCTCCGGCCACTTGAACTTGGCCAGGCCGGCTTGCTGCAGGTATTCGGTGAGCTGCGGCAGCGTCAGGCCGGTGGCGGGCGGCTTGGGCACGATAAAGGCGCAAACGCGCTCGCCGTATACGCGGTCCGGCATCCCCACGACGGCCGAGGCCAGCACCGCGGGATGCAGGTTGATGACGTTTTCCAGCTCTTCGGCGTTGATCTTCTCGCCGCCGCGGTCGACCACGTCCTTGATGCGCCCGCAGAAGAAGTAGTAGCGCTTGCCATCGACCACGCGCGACGACATCAGATCGCCGGAGCGGTAGAAGCCGTCGGCGGTAAAGCGCGTGACGTCTTCCTGCTCGGACTTGTAGTAGCCGCGGATGGTGTAGGGGCCGCGGAACAGCGCCTCGCCCGCCTCGCCGTCGGCAACCGGATCTTCCGTACCTGGATGGACGATCTTGACCTCATCCCAGGCCGATACCGGGCTGCCGATCGAGGTATCGCGGATTTCCTGCGGGTCGTCGCGGCGCGCAAACATGATCACCCCTTCGGTCATGCCGAAGATATGGTGCGTGGGCGAGCCGGTCAGCCGGGTCAACCCGGCCGCGTTCTTGGGTGCAACGAAGTTGCGGCGGGCGCGCCCGGCGGCATCGGCCCTGGCCAGCTCCGGCGCAATGCGCGTGAGGATGGGGCCGGCCACACCGAACCACGTCGGGCGATAGTCCCGCACCAGCCGCTGCAGGTTTTCCTCGCCGATATCCGGCGTCACGGTCACGGCGGCGCCATTGAGCAGGAACGGGCCGAAGAAGCAGCCCATGTTCAGGTTGTGCATGCACGGCGTGGGGAAGAACAGCACGTCGTCCTGCGTGTAACCGTTGCATGCCGCAACCGCGCGCATGTTGTACAGGTACTCGTTCTGGAAGCGCGGGATGATCTTGGGCACGCCGGTGGAGCCGCCGGAGAGCTGGAACACCGCCACCTGGAAGGGATCGTGGCTGACCTCGGCCAGCAGCGCGCGCGCCTGGTCCAGCGGCATGTCGCGGATCAGGTCGGCCAGCAAGACCGCGTTGCCGCGTCGCTCGCCGCGGGCCTGCAGGATATAGGCAAGGCTTGGCACCTCTGCCTGCATCTCCTGTGCGAACGCCACGTCGTCAAACTTGGGGTCGTCGCCCTGCACCAGATGCAGCCGCGCCTCGCACAGGTTGCCCAGGTAGCCGATCTCCAGCTTGCGGAACGCCTGCAGCGAGCACAGCGGGATGATGCCGGCCTTCAAACAGGCAAAGAAGGTCAGCAACAACTCATTGCAGTTGCCGCACTGGAACACCGCGCGGTCCAGCGGCTTCATGCCCAGTGCCAGCAGCGCGGCGCCCAGGCGGTCGGTCTGCTCGTCGAGGTCGCTGTAGGTCAGCTCGCCTTCCGGCCCGGCCAGCGCCAGACGGTCGGCATGGCGGCGGAACGACGCCTGGAACGCGCCGGCCAGCGACTCGCCGGTCAGCACGCCTTCGGCGACATACTGGCGCAGGCGGTCTTCATCGGGATATCGGACCCCGGCCAGCAACTGCGGGGGGCGTACGGTGTGGTTCTGCAACATGTGTGTCTACCCTTCTCTGTCATGGAGCAGCGCGCGGCAATGTCGGGGGGGACGGCGCCCCGCTCTGTTGCTTTGTATTCGACGCGCTTACACCATGTTTGCGCGCAGCCATTCGATGATGTGGCGGCCGGCGATGCGCTGGCCGGGCTCTTCGTCCCGGCTCAGTGCCATGCCGTGGTGATTGCCGCGCACGCGGATATGCTGTTTCCGCTCGCTCGGGATCTGGCGGTAGATCGCATCGATATCCGCCGGGAACGTGCATTGGTCGCCGGTGTATTCCAACAACAGAGTGGGCTGGTGCAGCGCGCCGAGGGTCTTGTCGAGCGCCGCGTTGGACGAGAGCCCTGACCAGGTCGACAGCCACGATTCCGGCGTCACCACGCGTCCGAAGCCCACGCTGCCCCAGTTCGACACGAACGGGTCCTTGCCCCACAGCGATCCGGTCTTGCGGTCCGATGGATCGAGCGAAATATCCCACGAGCGCAGGTCCGCATCGGTGCGCCAGACCTGGAAGATCGGCGCATGGGCGGCAACGCGGCGGTCCGCATCGGAGCCCGTACCCGTCTTGATGCGCTGCCGCGCTTCATGCTTTGCCTTGAGCATCTGCTTCGCCCGCGCATCGATGCGCGCCACGCGCTCGACCTGCGCCGCACGGTAGCGCTCGATGAACGCCGGCGCGTACTGGCCGCGTCCGCTGGCGGCATCAAAGCCATTGGCCGCGGAGAACGGGTCCAGCGACGCATCGGTCTGCATGGGGTCGTCTTCGTCGGTCACGGAAGGATCGACGCCGCTCATCAGCAGCTTGCCCTGGCCGGGATGCGGCGAGACCAGGATCATGCCGTCCACCTCCGGCATCTGCGCCTCGGCAAGGTTGGTCGGGCGGCCGCCCGGGGTCCGCGCGATCCGCTGTTCGGGCGGCATCTGGGCCTGCTGGTTATAGAAGGTATAGAGCCCCGCGCCACCGGAATTGCCCAGCAATACGATACGCTCGTAGCCCAGCTCGCGCAGGTGCGTCATGCCGGCGGCCACGTCGAGCAGCGCCAGCTCATGCTCCAGGCGCAGGTCGTTGCCGATCGAGCGCGGGCCCTGCACCCAGCAGGCGCAGCCGGCATCGAGCACGAACGGCACCAGGTAGTGCGTGATCGCCATCTCGCGCGGATGCATCAGCGAGACCACGGTCTTTTCCTTGCCTGTCAACGTGAACAGGAAGCCAAGCGTGCGCTGCCCGTCTGCCGTGCCGAGTGCATAAGGCACCATCTGGTAAGGGCGGGACATCAGGCGCGCGTCCCATGATGCGCCTCGCATCCCTGCTGTTACCTGCCCCTTGTCTTGGTCTGTCACGATGTCTCCTGTGGTAAATGCTACCATCTCAATAATTTAGGTTTTATTTGATAGCTAGTCAAATAAGGTAAACCTTGCATGGTCCCGGCGCCGCCGGAAAAGAAGGGGCACGCGCCGCCCGGCGCGTGCCGCCAAAGTACGGTTACGCCGCACAGAAGACAACGAGAGGATTCTGGTTCAGAAGCTGTGGCGCATGCCGATCACGGCGCCGATCTGGTTTGCACCGGGCAGCACCGAACCGTCATACCCGTTCGCCCCAAGCGCTGATCCACCCTTGTTCTTGGTATACGAAGCCGTCACGTACGCATCGGTACGCTTCGACAGCCGGTAGTCGGCCGACAACACGAACGACACCGGGTCCTTGGCCGAGGTACGGTCGTTGGTCTTGTACACCGCCCCGGTCAACGCCAGGCTGGGCGAGATATTCCAGTTCGCACCGGTCCAGATCAGGTCGGTGCGCGTCATCGACGCGAGCAACTGGCTCACCAGGCGCCGGTAGCCCAGGTAGGCCGTCACCGGGCCGATATCCACCGCTGCCGCACCGACATAGCGGCGCTCGGTCAGCCCCGCCTTGGCCGCCGAATTGCCATTGAGCTGGTCATAGACACCGCCAACGCGGAACTTGCCCGCCTGATAGCTGAAGCCCGCGCTCATGTCGCGGCCGACGCGGCTGTTGCCGGGCACCTCCGAGCCGTTGGCGACGGTCGAATCGACCCCGAAACTGTACAGCCCGGCCACCGTCAGGCCGCCGAACTTGCCCGTGTACTTGGCCGCATTGTCGACCCGCCCCGCCAGCCACGGGTCATGGCTGAAGGACGAGTACTTGGGCGCGAAATACATCGGGTCGAACGTGATGATCAGGTCGAACATCAGGTTGTGATGCCGGCCCATGGTGAACTGGCCAAAGGTGCTGCTGTCCACCCCGACATAGGCCTTGCGCCCGAAGATCCGCCCGCCTTGCGATGCCATGCCGGAGTCCAGCACCATGCCGCCTTCCAGCACGAACACGCCCTTCAGTCCGCCACCAAGGTCCTCGACGCCACGCATGCCCCAGCGGCTGCCGGCGATATTGCCCGAGGTCATGCGGAACAGGTTCTCGCCCTGCCCAGCCGCATTGGGGACGTGGTTGAGATATTCGATGCCGGCATCGGCCACGCCATACAGCGTGACCGACGACTGCGCATGGGCGTGCGTTGCCGCCGCCGCGAGCATGGCGCCCGCGATGGACAGGATTCTTTTCATGGCTCCTCCGGTGTTGGGAATGGCGCCGCCGGAGCAGTCTCGACGTCTCCCCGGGGCGTGCGGTCTCATGATTTGCAGCCGCGCCCCCCCTGTTGACCAGGAAAAGGATCCGCCTCTACTGAATTTATTTGAGACCATGCCAATAATGTATTTATTTTTGACATGCTATCAAATAGTGGTTTTCCCCGAGATCCCTACAACCTTCGTCACGCTTCAGTGGCCACACCTCGATCTATCTGCAAAGCGACGAGGTCAAGCGGGCACGCCAGATGAATCAGGCCTTCGCGGCCCGGTAACCGGCGCCTGGCCTAGGGTTCCCATGGCTGAGCGTGCAATATTTTCTGACGCGCCCCCTATGTTCTAGCGCCGGCGCTGCCACTGCTCGGGCTTTCGCTGTCGGTGGCAACGCTTGCTTCGCAGGGCCTGTCTTCGCGCTCACAGCGCCCGTTCCCGCGCATCACGAACGGCTGATTTTTTATCAAAATCAGTTGGTTAGCGGAGATGTGGCGGATTTTTCACGAATTGCGGCCAACCCTCCATGAGGAACCAGCCTGAACAGTTCGCAAAGCGCTTTGCGCAAAGTTATGTGGGCGATATGGTCATGTCTGCGATCACGTATGCCGAGCAGACGTACGGCGTTGCCGTGTCCGCAAACCGCGCTCGCGAACGCCGGAACCTGGCTGCGCTGACCGAGTACAGGCCGGTGGCGCCGCTCGACGCTTCGGCGGCAGAAGCCCACGGCCCCATCCGTGATGGCTACGCGCGAGCGAATGAAAAATCACTTGGACAAGCCGATTGCTGCGCACGCGGTCACCCTCGACGCGGTGCTGGTCACCAACAACGCGGGGATTTGCCAGTTATCCCGGCTTGGAGCTTGAGAACTGGCTTTACAACTAGGAAAAGCATGCACAGTGCCAAACTCATTGCACGTGTAGCTGCCCCCTCTGTTCACTTCTGGCTAGGATTGGACGCGATCACGCGAGCTCCGCGCAGGCGTTGGGCCGGCGCCGCGCCCGTAGGGCGTTGGACGGGACTCGATTGTCGAAGGAGTAGCAGTCGACCGTCGCCTCGTCTAGCCTGATATCAATCAAGACCTGCCCACAAGTTGGAGCAACTCGTCCCTCATCTGACCCAAGATTCCATCAATCTCGTCGCTATCTCTCGACCCAAGATAGCTGTAGGCCAAGAGAGTAAGCGGGTGGATTGCCAACGCCGTTGCTATCTGATCCACCTTGTCCAAGGTGGGGCTTTTCAAACCTCTCTCAAGCGAGCTGATATAGGTGCGGCTGCTTCGATTCGTCCAAGCGCTAGCCCGCCCCGCTGTCGCGTGGGAATGCTTTTCCTTCGCGAGTGCGAGGCCAAGCCTGCTCATCGAACTAATTCACGTTTGCGACGACTCAGTACGCAGTGAGTGGATTATGTCGGCTAATTTTGAACGCCTCCATGGCGTTCTTTCATCATCACCAAACAGAGTAGGCTCTGTTTCCATACTAATCTCGCCGTATCACAACGGTACACCGTCTTGGCAATTGGAGCGCGTAATAGCGCTTCGAGAATGGCGATGTGGCGACATTACTGGCCTGGAGTGCCAAGTAGACAGCGGCGACTGGTTCTCGAATCATGTGCGCCCACCCAATGCGCAGGCGGAACAAGTATGGCATCTCCTTGTTGACGTAAATTCCAGACAATTTACGGAATGATCCGTTCTAATATTCAATCCCCTTGGTTTCGAGTCGTGAAACGAGGATTCTGTCCAATGGTACTGGTAACTCGCCACCGAAATAACGCGAAAATCGCGATCGCTCTTCGAACCAACCCGTGGGTGTTCCCCGCCCATCGCAATCTTAGCCGGACATTTATGTCTCCCGAGTGACGTTTGGTTTCGCTACATCTTTTTGCTCGGGAGAGCCATTCACCTTGGAGCGGTCATGGTTGATATAGGAACCCTAGACGACGCCTCACCGGATGAGGAGGAACAATTTTTTGCTGCATTTGAGATGATGATTTCCAACGATGATGGCGGAGAGGCCGCGCGCCATCTGAGGGAAGGTCGTGCTATCTACATAGCTGATCCGCGCTATCCTGGCCGCGCAGTACGCGAGCATCCAGATGGTAAGCGCGAACTAATGCGACTAGATATGGCATGTGGCCAGCTCGTAGTAGAACGATCTATCTAGCACTTCGCCCGCATTGACAGTGTTGACATGGGAAAGCGAAACAAATCTCAACCGAACAAAAAGCGGCCATCTGCGAAGCTATCGCCATTTGCCCAGGCGTGCGAGGAGGCCAACTTCCTATTGGAGATGGCATTTTCGGAGGGATCGTCATCTCTCGAGACGGTCCGCATCAGCCGCCGGAAGAAGCGTCTGGACGACATTAGGGCCGAGTTGGACGCTGCACGAGCCCGCGTCGAGGCACATTTTGCTCAGGCGACCATGAGGCCAGACGCGATTCGCCAGCGCATTGACTTGTCCTCGCAGCAAAACATCGAGCAGCCTTTCAACGTTATGGCGGGGAAGCGTCGGTAGACTCCAATGCTAAGTTCGACAACCCATCAGACGGTTGGCGCTCGGATAGCGATTGCTCACTTATTGTCTCGAGCAGTCACTTGAGTGGACTGTGACAGCCGTGCATCAATCGGCCGCGAGTCAATGAACCAGCGAGGTCCAGATGCGCACCCCTTCAACCTGGGCGGACTAAGCCTTCGCAAGAAGGGCTGGGCAAGGAGTAAACTGCCGCATTAGATGGCAGCTTGCAATGCGACTAGCCGGGAGCTGGTGTTCGGATTTCGAAGCGGCACTTGTGCACTCGTCCGCCTGAATGGAGCGCAACGGATTCAATGTACCCATGCTGCTGATGCAGCCGAGCTTCGGGTCTCACTGAAGTCCCTCAAATGGCGGGATCGCGGCTGCGCAAGTTTACCATTAAAGGCGGCATAGCTAGGCCCGACAAGGCTTCCAAGCGATTGGCGGGCCGTTGTGCCAGGTTTATTGGCGCATCTGTGCTGACTTTATTGTGAGTGCACACACCGACAGCTACAGCCCCTGCCCCATCACAAATACTTAAACAAATTCATCCCCTGAATCTGCATAAACGATTGCTGCGCCCCCTGCAGCGCAGTCTGCCGCTGGTAATACTCGGTAATCGCCGCCGCATAATCCAGGTCCTGCAGCCCCGACAGCGTCTGCGAATACGTCAGGTCGCGGTTGGTGCCGACATCGTTCAGCGCATCCAGTTCCTGCATGCGCGAGCCTACCGAGGCACGCACCGTCAGCACGTTGTCCAGCGAATTGGAGAACTGCCGCGTCGCGGTGGCCAGCACGTTGCCCAGATGGGCCGTGTCGCTGGGGGTGGTGGTGGGCTGGCGCAGCGTGTCGATCACCGTCTGCAGGTTGCCGAACATGTCGGTGCCCGCTTCCCGGGCCGGCTCCATGGTCAGCGTGTCGCCGTTGCCGGGTTCGCCGGTGACGTTGAAGGTGACGCCGCCGAGTTCGATGCGCGTCGGGGAGTTGTAGGCGGTCGGGCCGGCCAGCGCCGGGGCGGGCGCCGGGGCGTCCATGTCGGTGATGCTGTATTCCATCTGGCCGCTGGCGTTGGCCTGGAACGTGACCTTCAGGGACTTGCCGTGCAGCGGGTCGCTGGGATCGGTGATCGAGACCGCGCCGAAGGTGGCGCTGCCGGTGTTGGCGCTGTTGCCCTTGATCACATAGCCGGCGCCGCCGGTGACGCTCATGAACACGTCGCGGCCGTTGTCGCCCGCGGGCATCTGGCGTGCGACGTCGACCTGCAGCAGTTGCTGGCCGGTGTCGCCGATGTACATACCGGCGCCGCGGGCTTGCGTGAACGGCGCCGTGCCGGAGCGGGTGCCGCCGAACAGGTACTGGCCGTTGCCGTCATCGGAGTTGGCCAGGCCGACCAGCTGGTTGTACAGCCCTTCCAGCGCGGTGGCGAGCGAGCCGCGGTCGGCGTCGCTCATGGTGCCGTTGCCGGCCTGCACCAGCAAGGTCTGGATGTTCTGCGTGACAGTGGTCACGGACTGCAGCGCGTTTTCTTCCGCCGCCAGCGCGATGTTGGCCTGGCTGCGCGACGTGGCGTACTGGCCGTTGACCGCCTGGGCCTGGCTGACGCCGAGGGCGCGGGTGGCGGCGACCGGGTCGTCGGACGGCGTGAGGACGCGGCGGCCGGTGCCGAGCTGTTGCTGGATGTGCAGCAGCGAGCCCTGCTGCAGGTTCATCGACGCCAGGCCTTGCTGGTACAGGGTGGAGCTTGCAACGCGCATGATGGATAGCCTATTCGGATTCGTTGACGTGCCGGCGGCGCTTACCTGCCGATGCCGATGATGGTGTCGAACAGCGAGCTGGCCGTCTGGATCACGCGGGCGTTGGCCTGGTACAGCTGCTGGAAGCGCAGCATCGACACGGTTTCCTCGTCCATGTTGACGCCTGACACCGACTGCTGGGCGGTCTTGATCTGCGTGGTGATGCTGTCCTGCGACGCCGAGGCGATCTTGACGGACTTGGCACGCGTGCCGACATCGTTGACCAGCTGTGCGTAGGCATCGCTGAAGCTGGACACGCCGCCGATGGTCTTGGCGTTCTGTAGCTTGGCCAGGCTCAGCATGTTGCCGTTGTCCTTGACGCCGCCGGCGTTGCCGCCAAGTTCGAACTTGTCACCCGCCTTGGGCGTCCCGCTGAAGGTGAAGGTGAGGCCGTTGATGGTGAAGTCGATATCGGTGCCAGGGGGCGTACCCGCGAGGACCGTGCCGTCGGCATCCGTGAAGACGTAGTTGGTGCCGTCGAAGGTGGCGGTGATCTTGCCAGTCGGAATCGCGAAGGGCGCCGTCACATTGGTCAAGCTGGCCGTGGCGCCGCCTGTATTGCCAGCCGCCGCGTCGGCGCGCGCCGGCGAGGCCGCGGCGATTTTGGCGGGATCGCTGATCGCCATGTCGAAGCCGGTGGCGGCATTGCGCGTCGGCTGGATCGTGAACGAGTCGTTGGCGCCCATCGCGGCGTTGATCGAGACGCTGAAGCCTTCGGCGGAGAAGGTCAGCGGATAGCTGGCGGATGCCGCCGGCACCGGTGCGATGACCTGCTGGTTGTCGGACAGGCGCGTCAGCGTGTAGTTGGTGCCATCAAACTGCAGCTTGTAGTCGCTGGTGGTGAGCGCCGACGCGTCGTCGATGGTGGCAGTGGCAACCGTGGTCTTGACGGCATTGTTGGCGTTGGGCAGCACGGTAGCGGTGCCCAGCTCGAACATGTCGGTGCCGATGGCGCCGTTCAGGTCCATGCCCAGCTTGTGCTGCGCATTGAAGCTCTGGCCGATCGCCAGCGACAGGCGGCCGATCGCGCTTTGCGCGGCGTCGAGGGTCTCGGTGCGGAACTGCAGCAGGCCACCCAGCGAGCCGCCGGTGATCGCACCGGCCTCGCTCTCGTACACGCTGCCGTTGGGCAGGGTGTAGGCAACCACGGTGCGGTTGGGATCAGCGGCGGAGGCGACTGCCTTGAGGTCGTAGGAATCGTTGCCCATCACCAGCGGCTGGCCGTTGCCGACGAAGACGTTGTAGGTGCCGCCATCCTGCACCACCACCTTGGCGCCGACCAGTCTGGTCAGCTCGGCAACGGCCTGGTCGCGCTGGTCGAGCAGGTCGTTGGGCGGCTGGCCGCCGGAGGCGGCCTTCAGGCGCGTGATTTCCCCGTTCAGGTTGGCGATCTGCCTGGTGTAGGCGTTGACTTGCGTGACTGCCGTGCCGACCTGCTCGTTGACGCCCGACTGCAGTTGCTTGAAGTAGTTGCTGGCGGATCGGACCTGGCCGACCAGGGCCTGGCCGGCGGACAGCATGCCCTGGCGCGCGGCGGGGTCGGCCGGCGTATCGGCCACTGCCTGCACGGCGGCGAAGAATTTCTGCATCAGCGGCGCCAGGCCGCCCTTCTGGTCGGCGAGCAGGTTGTCGATCTGGGCGATCTGGTCGGAGTAGGCCGCCAGCGAGGCGCTGGCGGAGGTGGCGCCACGCAGTTGGCCGGTCAGGAACTCGTCATAGACGCGGATCACCGTGGTGGTGTTGGAGCCATAGCCGTAGAAGCCCTGGCTGGTGTACTGGCCGCCGGCCGATGCCACGATGGTGTTCTGGCGCGAATAGCCTTCAGTCGCCGAGTTGGCGAAGTTGTGGCTGGTCGTCGTCAGCGCGTTCTGCGCGGTGTTCAGGCCGGAAAGACCAATACTGAAGAGAGACATCGTGCTCTGATCCCGGATTCGTTGGACTGCCCGCGGCTTGGGGCGGCGGTGGTGGATGTGGGAGTTATCGGCCGGTTTGAGGTAGGACTTTAGGCTGGAGTGCGGGGGATGGCGCACGACAGTGGTAACCACATACAGCCCGCCTGCGACGGTTTGCTCCCCTCTCCCGCGCGCGGGAGAGGGGCCGGGGGTGAGGGCAGGCGCTGGCAGTACTGAAGCGCTTCACTTCGTGGCAGCTCCGGCCCTCACCCCCACCCCTCTCCCACTTCGCGGGAGAGGGGAGCCTGGTTCCGGCGGTGTCAGCTACAGCCTGCGCGTTAAACCGCCACCTTCTTCATGATCTTCACCAGCTTGTGCCCATACGCAGGATCCGTCGCATACCCCGCCCGCTGCAACCCATGCGCCGCCTCCTCCGCCGACCCCGCGCTCACCACGCCCGCATAGCGCGGGTTGTTGGTCAGCAGCCGCGCATAGTCCGCGCAGGCTTCGTCATACGATCCATACGCACGGAACTTGGCCTTCACCTTCTGCGGCTGGCCGTCGACGTACTCGGTGGTGGTAATCTCCGCCACGCGGCCCTTCCAGCTCGATCCGGCCTTGATGCCGAACACGTTGAACGTGGTCGAGCCATCGGCATGCAGGATCTCGCGCTGGCCCCAGCCGGATTCAAGCGCCGCCTGGCCGACGATCAGCCGTGCCGGCACGCCCGATGCACGGGACGCGGCTTCGGCCGGCGCCGCCATGCGCGCGACGAAAGCGCTGACGTGAGCCGGCGCATCGGCAGGCAGCGGACCGAGCGCCTCGCCGCCCTGGCCTCGGTCGCCATGGAACTGCGATTGGTACTGGCGCAAGCCCGCGGTGGGATTCCAGTTCTGTCCCGGCACCACCGTGCCGACAGCAGGCAGGTCCGCCGCTTCACTGCCGTCGGCGGAAACGGCGCCGCGGCTGTCGAGCAATCGTGCCATCTCGGCATCGGCGGCACGGCCGGATTCGGCCGGCGTCATCGCATTCATGCCCGCCGGCATCGGCGTGCCCGCGGCACGCGCCAGCTGGCGCACCATCACCTCGGCCAGCCCGATGCCGCGCGACGACATCTGCTGCGCGAGCTGCTGGTCCATCATCGACATGTAGAGCTTGCTCTGCTCGTTGTCGAAGAGCCCGTCCTGCGGCGTGGCATTGCGCATGCTCTTGAGCACCATCTGCGTGAACACCGCCTCGAACTGCCTGGCGGCCGCCTGCAAGGTCGCCGTGTCGGCACCGTTGCGCGCGCTGTGCTTGAGCGCCTCGAAGCCCTGCGTGTCGAGCGCGAAGCGCTGCGTCAGGTCCGCGGCGTGCGGTGGCATGGACGCGCTCATGGTCAGATCACTTCCAGTTCCGCACGCAGCGCACCGGCGGCGCGCATGGCTTCCAGGATGGTCTGCAGGTCGGCCGGAGTCGCGCCCAGCGCGTTCAGCCCCTTGACCACGGCGGCCAGCGAGGCGCCCGCCTTGACCACCTGCAGCGAGCCGCCCTGCTGCCTCATGTCGATCTGCGATACCGGCGCGACCACGGTCCGCCCCTCGCTGAACGGCGCGGGCTGGCTGATCACCGGCTGCGTATTGATCACCACCGACAGGCTGCCATGCGCGACCGCGCAGTCTTCCACCGTCACCGCCTGGTTCATCACGATCGAGCCGGTGCGCGCGTTCAGGATCACCTTGGCCGCGGCCTTGGCCGGGGTCACGTCGATATTCTCGATGCGGGCCAGGAAGCCCACGCGCGCGTTCGGCGCGGCAGGAGCGCGCACCTGCACCGTGCGGCCGTCCAGCGCCGCGGCGACGCCCCCGCCCATCGAGCGGTTGATGGCTTCGACCACGCGCTCGGCGGTGCCGAAATCGGTTTCCTTCAGCTCCAGGTTGAGCACGCCGCCGTCCGGCTGGAACGGCGCGACCGCGCGCTCGACGATGGCGCCGTTGGCAATGCGGCCCACCGCGAGCTGGTTGATCTGCACCTTGCTGCCGTTGGCCGACGCGCCCGCGCCGCCCACCAGCATGTTCCCCTGTGCGATGGCGTAGACCTGCCCGTCGGCGCCCTTGAGCGGCGTCATCAGCAGCGTGCCGCCGCGCAGGCTCTTGGCGTTGCCCATCGACGACACCACCACGTCGAGCTGGCTGCCGGGCTGCGCAAACGCGGGCAGCGTGGCCGTGACCATCACCGCGGCCACGTTCTTGAGCTGCATGTTCTTGCCCGCCGGCAGCGTGATCCCCAGCTGCGAGAGCATGTTGGTCAGGCTCTGCGTGGTGAACGGCGTCTGCATGGTCTGGTCGCCGGTGTTGTCCAGCCCGACCACCAGGCCGTAGCCGACCAGCGGGTTGTCGCGCACGCCCTGGAAAGTGGCCAGGTTCTTCAGGCGCTCGGCCTTGGCGACGGTGGCGAAGGCGCCGAAGGCCACGCCCAGCGCCAGGCTGATCACGCTCACGCGCAGCAGGCGTGACAGGAAATAGGCGAGCATGGAAGCGGACATGGCGCGCTCAGAACGGTAAGACATTGAGGAAGAAGCGCTGCAGCCAGCCCATGTTCTGCGCTTCGTCGATCACGCCCTTGGCGGTGTATTCGATGCGCGCGTCGGCCACCTGCGTCGACAGCACGGCGTTGTCGCCG
Organism: Cupriavidus oxalaticus; assembly: GCF_016894385.1. NCBI lineage: Bacteria > Pseudomonadati > Pseudomonadota > Betaproteobacteria > Burkholderiales > Burkholderiaceae > Cupriavidus > Cupriavidus oxalaticus. Next base: position 282,039 of record NZ_CP069811.1, on the reverse strand, counting down.
GTGACGGTGCGCGGATTGACCACGCCCGAGAAGCGGATGAACTCGGCGCCCTGGTTGATGGCCATCTGCTTTTCGCCGGAGACCACCAGGTTGCCGTTCTGCAGCACCTCGAGCACGGTGACGGTGATGGTGCCGTTGAAGGTGTTGGCCGCGCTCGCGCCGCCGCTGGCCTTCATGGTGTTGGCGCCGTTGATGTCGGCATTCTGGCTGGTGCCGAACAGCCCGCCCAGCGCGCGCGGCACGGCGTCGAATGCCAGCGTGGTGCTGCCGGTACGGCTGGTATTGGTGCCTGAGTTCTTGCTGGCGTTGACGTTTTCGGTGATGACGATGGTCAGGATATCGCCCACGTTGCGCGGGCGGCGGTCCTCGAACAGCGGGTTGCCGGCATACGATGACTGGTAGATCGATCCGGAGGCCGGACCGACCGGGCGCGGCTCGGCGCGCGCGGTGGTGGGCAGTTGCACCAGCGGCTCGCGCGGCACCAGCGCGCAGCCGCTCGCGGCCAGCATTGCCACGCCGGCCAGGCAGTACAGCGCACGCGCGCCCAGGCGGGACAGCAAGGTGGCCATGTCCACAACCCTCAACCCATCTGCGCCAGGCGCTGCAGCATCTGGTCGGACGTCTGCACTGCCTTGCTGTTGATCTCGTACGCGCGCTGGGTCTGGATCATGCTGACCAGCTCTTCCACCACGTTGACGTTGGACGCTTCCACGTAGTTCTGCTGCAGCACGCCGGCGCCGTTCAGGCCCGGCACGGTGGTGTTCGGCGCGCCCGACGCATCGGTCTGCACATAGAGGTTCTCGCCCATGCTTTCCAGCCCGGCCGGGTTCATGAAGGTGGCAAGCTGCAGTTGGCCGACCTGCACGTTGGCGCTCGAGCCCGGCTGCGTCACCGACACCGTGCCGTCGCGCGCGACCGTCAGCGACAGCGTGTTGGCCGGGATGGTGATGGCGGGCTGGATCACGAAGCCGCTGGAGGTCACCAGCTGGCCGTTCTGGTCCACCTGGAACGAGCCGTCGCGGGTGTAGGCGGTGGTGCCGTCCGGCAGCGCCACCTGGAAGAAGCCCTGGCCGATGATGGCCACGTCCTTGTTGTTGCCGGTCTGCTGCGGATTGCCCTGGGTGTGGATGCGCTCGGTCGCGACCGGGCGCACGCCGGTGCCCAGCTGCATGCCCGAGGGCAGCGTGGTCTGGTCCGACGACAGCGCGCCGGGCTGGCGGATGGTCTGGTACATCAGTTCCTCGAACACCGCGCGGCCGCGCTTGAAGCCGTTGGTCGACACGTTGGCCAGGTTGTTCGAGATCACGTCCATCTGCGTCTGCTGCGCATCGAGGCCGGTCTTGGCAATCCAGAGAGAGCGGATCATGGTGGTCCTTGCTGGGAATCTTTCTTGTAGCTGGTAGCTGGAGCGAGGGGCGCGCAATCGGCGCGCCGCGCTCCGGTCCTGTTTTGCCGCCGCGTCAGTTGGTCGACAGCAGCTGGTTGGCGCGCTGCTCGTTGCCGTCCGCGCCCTGGATCATCTTCATCTGCATCTCGAAGCGGCGCGCGTTGGCGATCATCTCGACCATGGCTTCGGTCGGATTGACGTTGCTGCCTTCGAGCGCGCCCGAGATCACGCGCACGGTGGGATCGGCCTCCAGCGGCTGCGCACCGGGGCGCAGGCGGAACAGGCCGTCGTCGCCGCGCGCGATGGCATCGTTGGGCGGGTTGACCACGCGCAGCCGGCCCACCTGGGCCAGCCCGGCCGACGCTTCGCCCGGCCCGCGCGCGGTGATGGTGCCGTCCGTGCCGATGGTGACCTGCGAGCCCGGCGGCACCGCCAGCGGGCCGCCGTCCCCCATCACCGGCAGGCCGGACAGGGTCTGCACCTGGCCGTCCTGCGCCACCTGCAGCGCGCCGGCACGGGTATAGGCCTCGGTGCCGTCAGGCGCCTGCACCACCAGCCAGCCGTTGCCCTGCAGCGCCACGTCGAGCGCGCGGCCGGTATAGGTGAGCGGCCCGGCGCGCATGTCGGCGCCCGGCGTGGACGCCAGCGTGAAGGCACGCGTGCCCGCCTCCGGCCCGACCACCGGCACCGCGCGATACAGGTTGACCTGCGCGCGGAAGCCCGGCGTCGACACGTTGGCCAGGTTGTTCGATACCGCCGCTTGCTGGTCGAGTATCTGCTTGGCGCCCGACAGGGCGGTGTAGATCATGCGGTCCATGGCGGCGGCTCAGTTCAGCTCGGCAATCACAGGTTGACCAGGGTCTGCATGACCGTGTCCTGCGCCTTGATGGTCTGCGCGTTGGCCTGGTAGTTGCGCTGCGCGACGATCAGGTTGACCAGCTGGCCCGACAGGTCGACGTTGGACGCTTCCACCGCGTTCGAGCGCAGCGTGCCCATGCTGCCGCCGGCCGCGCCCAGCAGTGCCTCGCCGGAAGCGCCGGTGGCCGACCACACGTTGTCGCCTTCCGGCTTCAGGCCCTCGACGTTGCCGAACGCGGCCATCACGATCTGGCCCAGCGGCTTGGACTGTTCGTTGGAGTAGCTGCCGGTGATGGTGCCGTCGGCGTTCACCGTGTAGCCCAGCAGGCTGCCCGAGGTATAGCCGTTCTGGCTCAGCTGCTTGACGTCGTTGTCGGCGCCGAACTGGGTGGTGCCGCTCAGGTCCAGCGCCATGTTCAATGCCTGCGCGCCGTTGGCCGCGGGCTGCGTCAGCGAGATCGCGCCGGCTGCCGGCGACTGCATGGCGCCGGCGTTGTCGAACGCCAGCGTGACCGGCGCGCCGCCGACCATGTTGCCGTTGACGTCGGTCACGAACATCTGCCAGTCCGTGCCGCCGGCCACCGTGGGCGGCGCCACCGGGGGCGCGGGAGGCGCCGGCTGGACCGCGTCCTCGACCTTGGCGAAGTACGCCATCAGCTGCTGCTTGTTGCCCAGCGAGTCATAGACATTGATCGCCGTGCTGTAGTTGAACATGTCGCTGGTCGGCGGGTTGCCGGCCGAGCTGGCAAAGGCGGTGCCGGGCACCGTGGCGCGCGAGTCCAGCTGGAACTTGGCGGTGATGCGGCTGGTCGCCTGCGGCTCCATCTGCGCATTGCTAATCGTCAGCGGCTGCGGCTGCACGCCCGCGCCGCCTGCCACGCCCGGTGGATATCCCGTGACCTGCAAGCCCTGCATGTTGGTGAGGCGGCCGTCTTCCTGGCGCTGGAACTGGCCGTTGCGAGAGTAGTAGACCGCGCCATCCGGGCTGGTCATCCGGAAGAAGCCGTTGCCGTTGGTGATGGCCACGTCAAGCGCACGCCCCGAGGCCTCGATATTGCCCTGGTTGAACGACTGCACCACCGAGTTCACGCGCACGCCCAGGCCGATCTTGGTACCGGCGTAGATGTCGGCGAACTGCGCCGCGGACTGCTTGTAGCCAACGGTATTGGCGTTGGCGATGTTGTTGCCAATCACATCGAGATTGGACGCGGCGGCATTCAGGCCGCTTACCCCTTGACCGAAACCCATGGTTATCTTCCTTTGCTTTAGCTGTCGTTGAAGCCCGCTGGCATATGGCGCGCGGCGGGCGCCTGCGATTAGAGGATGCGCCGCACGTCGTCGACGTTGGCGGTCTGGCCGTTGCCCAGGTTGACCAGTACCCCGGTCGAGTCGCCGCTGATGCTCTGGACCTTGCCGTAGGTCAGTGCCACCGGCTGCACCGAGGTACCGTTGGCGGTAGCAGTGACCTTGAACGTGTAGTCGCCGTTCGGCACCAGGTTGCCGGCATCGTTCTTGCCGTCCCAGGTGATGTCGTGCACGCCCGCGGTCTGGCCCTTCATGTCAATGGTGCGGACCACGTTGCCGTCCTTGTCGAGCACGTCGACGGTCACCGCGTCGGCGGTCGACGGCAGGTCCACGCCGATCTTGCCCGCCACGCCGTCCGTCACCGACACCAGCGTGCCCGGCACCATCACGGTGTGGCCGATCAGCGCGGCCGAATCCATCGCGCGGCTGGCGCTGACCTGCGCCAGCAGCTGCGACAGCGTTGCGTTCATGGTCTGCATGCTGCTGACCGTGCTGATCTGCGCCAGCTGCGAAGTCAGCTGCGAGTTGTCCATCGGGTTGAGCGGATCCTGGTTGTTCATCTGCGTGACGAGCATCGTCAGGAAGTTGCTCTGGAGCTCGGAAGCGCTGGCGCTGCCGCTCTTGAGGGCATCGTTGATGCCCTGGGTGTTGCTGTTGACCGAGGAGGTGGTTGTCATGTCGGCTTACGGCGTTGCGTTCAGTTTGCGATCGGTGACGGTGCTCGCAGGCCGGCCTTACTGGCCGATCGTCAGCGTCTTGAGCATCATGTTCTTGGCGGAGTTGAGCACCTCGACATTGGCCTGGTACGAGCGCGACGCCGAGATCATGTTGACCATCTCTTCCACCGGGTTCACGTTGGGCATGACCACGTAGCCCTGCGCGTTCGCCATCGGATGCGTGGGGTTGTGGACCATGCGCGGCGGCGACGGATCTTCGCTGATGCCGGCCACCTGCACGCCGCCGACGTCGCTCTGGCCGGGCGTGGGCGCCATGCCGAAGACGACCTGCTTGGCACGGTAGGCCTGCCCGTCGGGGCTGACCACGCTGTCGGCGTTGGCCAGGTTGGACGCGGTCACGTTCATGCGTTGCGACTGCGCGGCCATGGCCGAGCCCGCGACGTCGAAGATGTTCATTGCCGGCATGCGCTCTCTCCTTGCTGCTGGATCTGTTGCTCGCTTACTGCTGGATCGCCGCCAGCATGGTCTTGATCTTCGAGTTCATCACCGTCAGGCCCGACTCGAAATGCACCGCGTTGTCGGCGAAGGCCACGCGCTCGGCATCCATTTCCACGGTGTTGCCGTCGGCGCTGGACTGCAGCGGGACGCGGTAGGCCAGGTCGAACGCCTCGCGGGTGGGCGCCTGCGCGGGCAGGTGGCGCACCTGGGTGGTCGACAGCGACATGCCTTCGTTGCGATGGCCGCGTTCCACGGACCGCGCCAGCGTGCTGGCGAAATCGAAGTCGCGGGCCTTGTAGCCGGGGGTGTCGGCGTGCGCGATGTTGGAGGCAATCACCGATTGCCGCTGGTTGCGCAGGCTCAGCGCTTCCTGCTGGAAGCGTAGCGACGCGTCGAGTCTGTCGATCATGCTGGCATCTCCCTGGACGACCTTCTTCAGGGGTGCCATCTTAGGCGGGGGCCCGTCGCGCCAATCGGATGAATAAGGACAGGAAATCCTTGCATTTCGGCACGCCCTCGCGCGAGGCGCTGCCTACAATCGGAACCCGATGACTGATGTAGACGGGGCGCGCCGCCGGTCACGAGGCAGCGCGCCGGGCATGCCAGCGCAGGCCCAGCCGTCCTTGCCGGGAAGTACTGATGAACCCCAATCGCCGCACCCTCCGCCGCTATTCCCGCCGCAACGGCCCGCGCAAGGCGCAGGCCCTGCTGGCGGCGTGCCTGCTGTGCCTTGCCGGAGCCACCGGCGCCGCGCCGGCGCAGGTCACGCCGGTCGCCATGCATGCACCGGCCGGCCAGCACGCCGCCACCGCGAGCCCCTTTACCGAAGATCCCGCACGCGTTGCCGTGGAGCGCTTCCTGCTGCAGCAGACCGCCGGCCTGCCGGGCAAGGTCAGCGTGCAGGTGGCGCCGCCGTCGGGTGGCCGCGCGCCGGAGTGCCTGTCGCCCGACCCGTTCCTGCCCGCCGGCGCATCGCCGTGGGGCCGGGTCTCGGTCGGCGTGCGCTGCGGCGGCGAGCGGCCGTGGGTGCGCTATATGCAGGCGCGCGTGTCGGTGCTGACCGACTACTATGTTGCGTCGCGCGCCCTGGGTCCGGGCGAACCGGTCAGCCAGGCCGACATCGAAGTGCGCCAGGGCGACCTGGCCACGCTGCCGCGCGCGGTCATCACCGACCCGGCCCAGCTCGCCGGCGCCGTCGCCGCCAACCGCATCGCCGCCGGCTCGCCCATGCGCAGCGACCTGCTGCGCAAGGCCATCGCCGTGCGCCAGGGGCAGACCGTCACCGTGTCGGTCGAGGGTGAAGCGTTCCAGATCTCCAGCGAGGGCAAGGTGCTGGCCGACGCCGCCACTGGCAACACCGTGCAGGTTCGCCTGCGCAACGGCCAGGTGGTCAACGGCCTGGTGCGCAGCGGCGATACGGTCGTGCTGCAATAAGCACTTTTAGTCCATGCATCGTGGCTGACAGCCGGATTCAGATGGCACCGCGGCATGCGAAAATGCCGCCGGTCCTGCCGTGCGGGCGATATGGGGCGCACCCCTGGGGCACGTTCCCTAAAGATTTCCCCGCCGCGGCCGTAATGCCATAGGAAACCAGCAAGGAACGCCCGTGAAGATCAACCATTCCACCTCGTCCCGGCCCGCCGACGCGCCCGCAGGCGACGCCGCCGCCCGGCCCCAGGCCGCGCCGGCCAGCGCCGCCACGCCGTCCTCCGGGCTGAGCGTCAGCCCGCTGGCCGCGCAGGTGCGCGAGATCAGCAGCCGCCTGACGCAGGAAGCCGACAACGATATCGATACCGCCAAGGTCGAAGAAATCCGCCAGGCCATTGCCGAAGGCCGGATCAAGATCGACCCGGGCAAGATTGCCGATGGCCTGCTCGCCAGCTTGCGCGAGCTCGGCCAGGCCGACTCTCAATAGCGAAATCATGCGCCAAAGCCTGATCCAGTCCCTGCAGCGTGAAACCGAAGGTGTTGAAGCTTTCGGGCAACTTCTTGCGCAAGAGCGCGATGCCATCAAGCGCGGGGATTTCACTGCGCTCAGCGAGTTGCTGACGCGCAAGGTGGAAGTGGGTCAGGGGCTGTCGCGGCAGGTCCGGGCGCGGGAGGCGCAGATGCAGGCGCTTGGCCTGCGGGCTGGCGCGGATGGGCAGTTGCTTGGCCGGGAGATCGATGCCGGCGTGGCGCAGGCCTGGCGCAAGCTGATCTTTGCTGCGCGGGTGACGCGGGATGGCAATGCGCTGAATGGCGCGGTCATCAAGGCGCATCTCGATTTCACGCAGCAGGCGATTCAGGCGCTGCGGCAGCATAGTGGGGGGGATGTGGGGTTGTATGGGAGGGATGGGAAGGCGGCGGCTGGGGTTGGCGGGGTGAGCCTGGCGGCTGGCTGAACTGCGTGTGTGGCCCGGCAGATGCATGCTGGGTGTGTAGAGCAAGCCCCCTGAAGATGCAGGCAAGCACAAAAACTTGTACGCAAATGTTACATTTTTTCGTCATATGTTTTACATCGACGAAATATTGGAACATACTGCGACCATGACCACGTTCGATCAGCCCAGCACCCAGACCCAACGCGTCCTCGGCCTGTTTGCCGGCAAGGTATTCCTGCGCGCGACGGAACTGGACGCGATCGGCATTCCCCGGATCGTGCTGACGCGCATGGTGGACGCCGGCCTGATTGAGAAGGCAGCCCGCGGCCTTTACCGGTTGCCGGGCAGCTCAGGATCGGAACATGAAAGTCTCACTGCCATTGCAACGAAGGTGCCGCAAGCAGTCGTTTGCCTGCTCTCAGCGCTGCAGTTTCACGGCCTCACTACCCAGCTGCCCCGTCACGTCTGGATCACCATGCCACGCGGCAGCCATGTGCCGAGGATCGAGTATCCACCCGTGAAGATGATCCAGGTTGCAGAGAATGCTTATTCTCCTGGCATCGAGGAGGTCGAACTCGACAACGTCCGGGTGCGCATCTATAGCGCCGCCAGAACCGTGGCAGATTGCTTCAAGCATCGCAACAAGATAGGTCTCGACGTGGCACTGGAAGCCTTGAGGGATGCCAGGAGTCAAAAGAAGGCCTCGGCGGATGATCTCTGGCGCTATGCCAAGCTCTGCCGCGTTGCCAACATCATGCGCCCCTATCTGGAGGTAATAGGATGAAGGCAGATTTTCCGGCGTCGGTACGTGCACGATTGCTGAATGTTGCAAGGGCACAGCGAGTGGATTTCAATCAGGTACTGGTTCGCTTCGCGCTGGAACGCATCTTGTACCGACTCAGCCGGTCGGCACACGCCGACCGTTTTGTTCTCAAAGGCGCACTGTTGTTTACGCTCTGGTACGACTTGCCACACCGTGCCACGCGCGACGCCGACATGCTGGGTTTTGGCGCCAGTGACCTGGAATCTCTTGCGAAGACATTCCGCGACATCGCTGGTATTGCGGTGAACGACGGCATCGCTTTCGATCCGGCATCGGTCACCACCGATGAAATTCGCAAGGAAGCGGGCTATGCCGGTGCGCGCATCCTGATCACCGGCACACTGGCCAATGCGCGCTGCAGGACGCAAATCGATATCGGATTCGGGGATGCGGTAACACCCGGGCCTGTGGAGGCGACCTATCCGGTGCTGCTCCACGATCTGCCAGCGCCACGGTTGCGGACCTATCCAATCTACACGGTTGTTTCGGAAAAACTCCATGCCATTGCGCTGCTTGGCATGGCTAACAGCCGCCTGAAGGACTATTTCGACCTTTGGGTTTTGCTTGAGCGCGAAACACTGGATGCCCATCTCCTTGCCGACGCAATCTCCGCGACATTTGCCCGAAGGGGCATGGCCGTTTCCAGTCAGATTCCTGTCGGCCTCACCGACGAGTTTTCATTGGACCCATCCCGTCAGGCAGTTTGGGAGGCTTTCCTGTGGAAGAACGAACTCGGCCGGCTGACGTTGCGCGAGGTCGTCGGGAGATTGCGGAACGTGCTGGAGCCGGCCTTGATGCAGGCCCATCTGGGCAAGCATTCTTAGGCGGTATGCGACCTGTTGCTGGCACCTAGATCAGATGCCAATCCGCGAGGCAGAACAAATGCCTACCGAAACCCGACAACCACCTCATTACTCCGCCCCTGCAAAACCGGCACCAGGCTCCCCTGCCCCGGCACCCGAAAGGCAAACACAAACCCCTTGGTAGCATCATCCCCGGAGAACGCGGACGTCTGCCCCTCGGCCTGAGGCAACATCACACACCGCTGCGCATTGCAGAGATATGCCTGCAACTCAGCCGGCGGCGTCTGCGCAAAGCTGTAACGCCACCGCACCGTCGTAATCACGCCTTCAGCCTGCGGCAACACCCCCACCGGCTGGATCGGCGCCGACACGGCCCGCTGCCCGCGCCCATGCAACGCCGGCCCATTGACCGACCCGGTCCACGCATGCCGCGTACCGCCTTCAATCGCTGCCCAGGCACAAGCCGACGCAGCCAGCAGCACGACCACAGCGCCGCGCGCGAGCAGGCCACCAGCTGCCATCACAACAACCCTCGCAACTGATTCCGCAACCGCGTAATCGCCTGCCCCCGGATCTGGCACACCCGTGACTCGGTCACATCCAGCACCGCCCCGATCTCCCGCAGGTTCAGCTCCTGGTCATAGCACAGCGACAGCACCAGCTTCTCGCGCTCGGGCAGCCGGTCGATGGCGCGGATCAGCGCCTGGCGCATGCCGCTTTCCATCAGCACCGTCAGCGGATTGCCGTCGTCGCTGCCGCCAAGATGGCGGTCGAGGAAATCCTCTTCCCCGGAGCGCTCGAAATCTTCGTAATGCAGCAACTGGCAGCCATAGACCTCGTTGAGCAGGACCTGGTAATCGTCCAGCGGCATTTCCATCGCCTCGGCCACCTCGGAATCGAGCGGCGTGCGTCCGAGCTTCTGCTCCAGCGAGCGCTGGGTGCGTTCGATGCGCCGCGTGAACTGGCGCAGGCTGCGCGACTGCCAGTCGTTGGCGCGCACCTCGTCGAGCATGGCGCCGCGGATGCGCTGGCTGGCGTAGGTCTCGAAGCGCGCGCCGTGGGTGTCTTCATAGCGCTTGGCGGCGTCGAGCAGGCCGATCATGCCGGCCTGGATCAGGTCGTCGATCTGCACGCTGGCAGGCAGCTTGGCGGCCAGCTGCAGGGCGATGCGGCGCACCAGCTGTGCGTGCGCCTTGACCACATCGGCCTGGTCGAGCTTTCCCTCGATCGTGTACATGGTGCAATTCTCGTGAATGCTGGATTGCTGGACGGGCGCGCCACGCGGCGCGCCGGCTGGCTCAGGGTCTGGTTCGTTGGTAAGGCATGGCTCGGGCGGCGCTCATGCCGGCACGGGCGTTGCCGCAGGGGTTGGCGTCTCGGTGCGCAGCGGCCAGCCGCCGATGCTGCCGGCGGTGCGGCGCAGCGCGCTGGTCGCGGGTGCAGCCGGGAAGGCCTCGACCACGCAGCGGCCGAGCTGCACGCCGCGCGCCACCAGCGGGTCTGCCGGCAGCCAGCCGGCGCACAGCACTTCCACGCCCAGGTACTGGCTGGCGGTACGCGCCAGGTTGCGCAGGATCGCCTGTACGGCGGCTTCGGTGGCGGCCATGTTGACCACCAGGTGGAAGCGGCGCCACGCGTACAGGTGGTGCAGGCGCTTGATGCAGGCATACGCGGCGGTGATCGACGCCAGTTCCGGGCGCATCACGATCACCACGTTGTGCGCGCCGCCGGCAAAGGGCGACAGCGCGCCGTCGGCATTGGTGGTGGCATCGACCAGCACGCTGCGGAAGGCCGACAGCGCCGCGGCGGGCACCTCGAGCCCCGCGCGCTGGCGGCCAGCCGGCAGCACTGAAACCGCCCCGCCGGTGCCGGCACCCGCCGCGGCTTCCAGCGGCAGGCGTCCTTCCTGCACGTCGGCGAGCGTGCCGGCCGGAGTCGCGCCGGCGAGCCTGGTCGCGCGCGCCGTGGCCGGGTCTTCGTCGAGCAGCAGTACGCGCTCGCCCTGCAGCGCCAGGGCGTGCGCCAGGCCCAGCGCCACCGTGGTGGCGCCGGCGCCGCGTTCGCTGGCGATCACGGCAATGCGGCGCGTGGTGCGCGGCGCCAGCATGCGCCGCAGGCTTTCTGCCTGGTCCATGGCAAGCGTGCTCACTGCAGGGCTCCCATGACATCGGCCGCTTCCGCGACAGCGGGTGCCGCCGCGGCGCGGCCGGGGTAGTTCTCCAGTACGTCGAGCAGCGCCAGCATGCGGCCCATGCCTTCATTGAGCACGGTGCCCGGTACCGCGGCGCCGGCACGCACGGTGCGGCCGGCCAGCCGTGCCAGGAATGACGGCGCGGTCGCGGTTGGCGCGTGTTCGAGGCGCAGCACGGACAGGCCCAGTTGCAGCGCAGCGAGTGCGGCACTGGCGGCGTGGCCGGCGTCGGCATCCTGCGCGAAATGATCGGCAGCATGGCGCAGCGTGCGCAGGCGCGTTTCGGCCGTGTCCGACCACGGCGCCCAGCGCGCCACCTGTGCCGCGTCCGGCGCCAGCGCCGGGTCGCACAGCAAATAGCGGGTATCGAGCAGCTCGCCGCTGGCGCGGTCGACCAGGCGCACCACCGCCAGGCAGGCATCGATGCCGCCTTCAGGGGCGCCCTTGCCACGTGCGGGGCTGTCGGGCACGCGCACGTCGGCGGTGGCAAGCCAGCGCACAGCGTCACGCTCGCGCACGACGGCGTCGCCGACGGCGTGGAAGGTCAGCGTATCGGCGAGCGCGTCGAGCTTCCAGGCGGCGCCCGCGCTGACCACGCGCACGGTCTTGCGCGCGCCCGCGAGCCAGCGTTCGCCGGCCTGCTGCCAGCGCGCCAGCGTGGCGGCCGAGGGCATCGCGTCGATCAGGTTGACCACCTTGCGCGCAGCGCTCATGGCCGCGCGCAGGTTGGCGGCCTCGGCATCGGCCTCGCCCAGCGGCTGGCCGGCGCGGCCGGCGGCGGTGATGGTGGCGGCCAGCGGCGTGCCGTCGCGGTCGCCCAGCCACAGCGTGTGCTGCAGCGGCTGCGGCGTGCGGCGTCCGGGCACGCTGACCGGCAGCGTGGCCGCCAGCGCCAGCACATACTGGTCGCAGGCGCGGTTGACGTCGCGGCAGACCGCTTCGCGTACCTGCTGCGCCATCGCGCGCAGCTCGGTATCGCCCGCGGTACGCTGCTGCCACAGCGAGCGCGCCAGATCGAAGCCGAGACCCGCGTTGTTGAGCTCCGCGACGCACTGGCCCAGCGCGTCGGCGCTGTCGGTGAGCGAGCGCAGCACGTCGTCGGCGCCGCCCTTCGCGGCCTGCTCGTCCGCGACCGCCTGGCGGCGGCGCGCGGCGTCGGCATCGGCGAAGACCGAGCCGCGGCGCGGCGTCAGGAAGGCGCGTTCGACCAGCGCGGTGCTGCTGGCCAGTTCCAGGTGCTCGGGCACGCGCTGGCCGGTGGAGGCATAGAACACCGGCAGGCGGTGGCGGATCACCACGTCGAGCACGGAGCCCAGGTGGGTAGCTTCATCCAGCTTGCTGATGATGCAGCCGTCGATACCGCCGCCATCCGGCGCGGCATCGTGGCGGTAGGCATGCACGACTTCATTGAGCGTATCGCCGTGGCTGGCGCCGTTGAGCAGCAGCACGCGCTGCACCGGCGCCGGCACGCCGGCCAGCATCGCGATCTGTTCCGACAGGCTGCGGTCGCGCTGGCTCATGCCGACGGTGTCGATGATGACCAGGTGCTTGTCCTTCATCGCCGCCAGCGCGAAGCGCAGGTCGGCCGCGTCTTTCACCGCGTGCACCGGCACGCCGAGGATGTCGCCGTAGATGCGCAGCTGTTCATGCGCGCCGATACGGAAGCTGTCGGTGGTCAGCAGCGCCAGCTTGTCGGCGCCGTGGCGCAGCACGAAGCGCGCTGCCAGCTTGGCGGTGGTGGTGGTCTTGCCCACGCCGGTGGGCCCGATCAGCGCCAGCACGCCGCCCTGCGCGAACAGGTGGTCTTCGTCGCCCAGCACCGGCACCTTGCTGGCCAGTTCCTTGCGGATCCAGGTCATCGCGGCGGGACGGTCGTAGCCCAGCGGCAGGCGCGCCAGCAGCGTGCGCGCGAGCTGGCCGGAGAAGCCGGCGCCCACCATCCATTCGAACAGCGATTCGCGCAGCGGGTCGCTCGCCGCAACGCCATGGCCTGCTGCGGTGGGCGCATTGCCGATGCCGGCAAGCTGGCGCTCCAGCAGTGCGCGCATCGATTGCAGTTCGCCGCGCAGGTCGCCGATGGCAGGCGTCTCCGCCACTACCATCGCCGGCGCTGGCGGCACGTAGGCCTGCGCACTGGCCGATACGCTGCCCAGGTCGGCATCGCGCATGGCGACGATCTCCACGCCGCCCTCCACGGTGCGGTTGGACAGCACCACGGCATCGGGGCCCATGGCTTCGCGCACCTGGCGCATGGCTTCACGGCCGTTGGCGGCGACAAATTTGGCTACGCTCATCGTTGGCTCTGTCGTTGGCTCTGTCGGGTGACACTCACGCGCCGATCATGGCGGTGACGCGGATATTGCGGTTGTCAGGCACTTCGGCGTGCGACAGCACCCTCAGCTGCGGCAGCGTGCGGCGCAGGAAGCGCGCCATCAGCGGACGCAGCTGCGACGGCACCAGCAGCACCGGGTCCAGCCCCATCTGCTCCTGGCGCGTGACCGCGCCCTGGGTCTGCTGCAGCAGCGCATCGGCCAGGCCCGGCTCGATGCCGCCGCCGTTGGTCAGCGCCTGCGACAGCACCCGCTCCAGGCCGGCGTCGAGGCCGATCACCTGCAGGTCGGCGTTGTTGGGGAACAGCTGCTGCGTGATGGCGCGGCCCATCGCCACGCGCACCATCGCGGTCAGTTCGTTGGGGTCGCTGATCTTGGGCGCATGCTCGGCCACCACGTCGAGGATGGTGCGCATGTCGCGGATCGCCACGCCTTCGTCGAGCAGGTTCTGCAGGATCTTCTGCAGCGCCGTCAGCGAGATGGTCTTGGGCACCAGGTCTTCGGTCAGCTTGGGCGCATCCCTGGCGATGCGGTCCAGCAGCGCCTGCACTTCCTGGCGGCCGAGCAGCTCGGCCGCGTGCATGTGGATCAGGTGGTTCAGGTGCGTGGCGACTACGGTGCTGGCATCGACCACGGTGTAGCCATACGCCTGCGCCTGCTCCTTGATGCCCGCGTCGATCCACACCGCCGGCAGGCCGAAGGCGGGATCGCGCGTGGCCGCGCCCGGCAGCGTGCCGCTGACCTGGCCCGGGTTGATCGCCATCCACTGCCCCGGCATGGCTTCGCCGCGGCCGATCTCGACGCCCTTGAGCGTGATGCGGTAGGCGTTGGGCTTGAGCTCCAGGTTGTCGCGGATATGCACCACCGGCACCAGAAAGCCGATTTCCTGCGCCACCTTCTTGCGGATGCTCTTGATGCGGCCGAGCAGCTCGCCGTCCTGCGCACGGTCGACCAGCGTGATCAGGCGATAGCCCACTTCCATGCCGAGCGGGTCGACCAGCGAGACATCGTCCCAGCTGGCTTCGGTCGATTCCTGCGCCACCACCGGTGCGCGCTCTTCGCGCTGCCTGACCTGCTGCTGCGTCGCCGCCTTGCGCGACAGGTAGCGGCCCATCCAGACCAGCGCGCCGGACAGCAGCAGGAAGGCGAAATGCGGCATGCCCGGGATGATGCCCATCAGCCCCATGATGCCGGCGGTCAGGTACAGCACGCGCGGGTTGGAGAAGAGCTGCCCGGTCAGCTGCTCGCCGACATCCTGCTCATTGGCCACGCGCGACACGATCACGCCGGCCGCGGTGGAGATCACCAGCGCCGGGATCTGCGCGACCAGGCCGTCGCCGATGGTCAGCAGCGTGTAGTTGTGCACGGCGGTGCCGAAATCCAGGTCGTGCTGCACCATGCCCACCACCATGCCGGCGGCGACGTTGATGAACATGATGATCAGGCCCGCCACGGCGTCGCCGCGCACGAACTTGCTGGCACCGTCCATGGCGCCGTAGAAGTCGGATTCCTGCGCCACTTCGGCGCGGCGCTTCTTGGCCGCGGCTTCGTCGATCAGGCCGGCGTTGAGGTCGGCATCGATCGACATCTGCTTGCCGGGCATCGAGTCCAGCATGAAGCGCGCGCCCACCTCGGCGATCCGGCCCGCGCCCTTGGTGATGACCATGAAGTTGATCACCACCAGGATCGCGAACACCACGATGCCGACCGCAAAGTTGCCGCCCACCAGGAAGTGGCCGAACGCCTCCACCACCTTGCCGGCGGCGTCGGGGCCGGTATGGCCTTCGAGCAGCACCACGCGGGTGGAAGCGACGTTCAGCGACAGGCGCAGCAGCGTGGTAAACAGCAGCACCGCGGGGAACGCGGCAAAGTCCAGCGGCTTCTGCGTGTACATGCTGACCAGCAGCACCATGATCGCCAGCGCGATATTGAAGGTAAACAGCAGGTCCAGCACGAAGGCCGGCAGCGGCAGGATCATCATCCCCAGGATCATGATGATCAGCAGCGGCCCCGTGAAGGCCTTCATCTGGCCGGCCGCGCGCAGGCCAGGCAGGTTCAACAGTGAGCTCAATGCGTTCATTCGCGGCTTTCCGGTACGGCGAGTTCATCAGGCACCAGCAGGTCCGACGGCGCCTGCGGCTGCGGCCCCTGCGAGTAGTGCCAGTGCTTCAGTTGGTAGACCCAGGCCAGCACTTCGGCCACGGCGGTATAGAGTCCGGCGGGGATTTCGTGGCCCAGCTCCACGTGGCGGTGCAGCGCGCGCGCCAGCGGCGGCGCCGACATCAGCGGCACACGATGCTCGGCGGCCAGCGCGCGGATGCGCGCGGCGACTTCGCCGGTGCCCTTGGCCACCACGCGCGGCGCGCCCATGCGGCCTTCCTCATAGCGCAGCGCCACGGCGAAGTGGGTGGGGTTGGTCACCACCACGTCGGCCTTGGGCACCTCGGTCATCATGCGCCGGCGCGCCATGGCGCGCTGCTGCTGGCGGATGCGGTTCTTGATATGCGGATCGCCCTCGCTCTCCTTGAACTCCTGCTTGACCTCTTCCTTGGTCATGCGCAGCTTCTTGAAGAACTCCCAGTACTGCCAGGGCACGTCGATGGCCGCCACCACCAGCAGCGACAGCGACACCACCAGGCAGCAGTACAGCACCAGGTCGACCATGTGCAGCAGCGCTTCCTGCACCGGCGCATTCATCAGCGCGATGGCTTCCGGCAGGCGCTGCCAAACCACCCAGGCGCCGACCGCGCCCACCAGCAGCGACTTCGCCACCGCCTTGAGGAGCTCGACCAGCGAATGGGCGGAGAACATGCGGCCCAGCCCGGCGATCGGCGACATGCGCGACAACTGCGGCGCGAACGACTTGGCCGAGAACACCCAGCCGCCCAGCATCAGCGGCGCGGCCAGCGCGGCCACGCCGAACAGCAGCAGCAGCGGCAGGAAGGCCAGCAGGCTGTCCCACACCATCAGGCCAAAACGGGACAGCATGCGCGAGGTATCGAAGGCGGTTTCCCGCTCGAAGCGCAGCGCGCCCTGCATCACCTGGTTCAGGCTGCGGCCCATATGGCCGCCCAGCGTCCACAGCCCGACCACGCCGGCGATCAGCATGATGAACGTGGCCAGCTCGCGCGAACGCACCACCTGCCCCTCCTCGCGCGCCTTTTCCAGACGCCGGGGTGAGGCGGGTTCGGTTTTCTCGAGATCGCTTTCTTCGGACATCCACGCTCCGTGCGAAGCGGCAGGCCGCTATTCGTCAGGACGGATTATCGAAGCGTGGGGGGTTTCCCATTCACGGGAAAAGGCGGGGGATTTGGGTGTTGTTTGGGAAATCGGGGGGACTTGGGGGGTTAACGGCGGGGCGGTGGGAGACTTTAGGGGAATCTGGAGGGGGCGTCGGCCGGTGAGTGACTTGGAACATGCCCCACCCGTCGTGGGCGCACCCCTGTGGCCAGCACTGTGCTTGCCCATCCCCAGCGAACCTGCCTTGGTGAAGGTTGGGCGGCACTTTCCACGTGGTCGCGTAGCCGTTCACACGGCCACGGACTTTCGGCAGCGGCCGCGAGCTTAAAGAAGTGTAGCGACCCCGACGGGCTATTGAGATCGATATGACGAATGGCCGAGAGGGGTGATCAGACTCGAACCAGGCTAGCCGCCACAGCCTGCAGAGAACAAGGTGCCATCCACTCGCGCAAAGGAGGCCGCGGTCGGATCCACCATCGCTACGACAATGATCAGAATCAAAATGCACAAACGCATGAATCGCGTCCGCGAGGGAAGCTGCATCCTCGAAGCAGCAATGAACAGCGGCAGCACACATGCACCAGCAAACATGCACCTGACCGCCACCGCATAGAGCATCGTCATGTGTAGACGACCTGCGTAGCGGCAGGCATACTGGACTCCAGTCGTGCACTCAGAAATGCCTGCTCTATATCCGCCTGCAAGTCTTCAACATTCTCAAGACCCACGGACAATCGCACCAGAGAATCCCGAATCCCAGCCCGTCTTCGTTGGTCCGCGGTGAGCTTGCCATGCGTTGTCGCGGGACACACCGCTGAATTTATTGGCAGCGTCGGCTGCTGAACTGAACACGTACGCCGACGTCAACGCTATTGGCTCGCAATAGGCGTCCGACAAATCCTGGAACTGCGCAGTTCGCACTGCCTGCGTCATCGCCCCATTCATGATCAAGCCCTGTTAGTTTGTCTTGGTAGCTGGCAGCGTCGCACGGTTCGGTTGTGTGGTCCCATCGCTTTTCGATGCTTTGCCCCGCAATCCGATCCAAGAGAGTGCGGCAGCAAATAGAGTGAGCAGGGAAAGCGTCATGATCGTGCTACTGTAGCTGCTACTTGATTCAAATGACGCCGCACCCAGTTGCACAGAAAGAAATGCGCCTATCTGATGAATGAGGAACAGCAGTCCGAAGACCCGTCCTTTGATGTGATTGCCAAAACGGTCGAAGCAGAACATTGACGTCAATATGACAGTGCCAAGATAGCTCGCTCCGAAAATCACCGCGAACGGCAGCACGCCGACGCCCGGAGTAAGAAGCAAAATCATCGACAGTGATCGCATGGCATAGAAGAGCGCCAGCAATCGATGCTTGTCGAATCGCAGCGCGAGTGCTCCTGAGGCGAGCCCACTCAGTAACTCCAGCACCCCCAGGGTGCTCATGCCGTAGCCCATCTCTAGTCTCGGCACGCCCTGGTCCTGCCAGTGAGCCAGAAGATGAACGTCGATGAACGCCATCGTTGCACCACAACCAAAGAACCCGGTGGCCAGGATATAGAAGACCGGATCTCGACGCACCACGACCCATGCGGATGGTTCGTCCTTCCGCTCGTCTATACTTTCCGCTGAATGTGTCGGAGGTTCCAATCGTGAGGCCAGCCACACGATGGCCGCGATTGGCAATGCGAAGGAAAGTCCGACCGAGGCGAACACAATCATCCAGCTTGCCTGAGGTTGGAGCCAGATCCAAATCGGCGAGAGAACGATGAAGCCAACCGCCGTGCCGTTCGTGATGACCGCGTACGCAAGCCCCTTTTTGCGCTGTTCAAAGAGGCGATCTACGAGGACTCCCATGGGCACGAAAGTCATGGCGGCAAGTCCAAATGCGCCCACGACGCCAAACGCGACGGTAAAGATCACTAGCGACTGATGGCAAACTGCCACGATCAGGCACGCGATGCCGGCCGAGAATGCACCGATCGCAACGGTGCGCAATGGCCCGACTCTGTCGCTCAATGCCCCGACCACTGGCGACATTACGCCAGTGGCAAGCATGAAAAGTCCGCCGGACCAGGCAAACTGTGCTCGGCCTTGTCCAAAGTGCTCTGCCAACGGAACAAAGTAGACTTGATAGATCCCTTTGATTGCGGTTGACGCAAACATGGCCGCGAAGCCAATGGCGATGAGCAAGTAGGTTACCGAACGGGAACTCGGCGCGGCGTTCATGTCAAGCCGCCTTCACTGCTGCCGACGTGCGGGGAACCTTCCTGCGATACTCCGCGTAGATGTTCTCGTACATGCCATAGAAGAGCTTGCACGTGTGGTCGACAGCGAACAGGGCATCTGCTTGCATCTGAGGTGTCGTGCACAATTCAGATACAAGGTTCAGACCCTGCTCGACGTGACCGACATCCTCAACCTGATGCACGGAGAAGAACAGAAGGTCGTCGGCCGCCAGTTCATAGACTTTCCCGAACAACTCGTGACGAGCCTCCCCAGCCTTCGTCTCGAGGTTCTGACCCTCGCTCGCAATCATGACGGCCGCCGCGCCGATGTGGTACCTCGGTGGGTCGCGTACTGCATCCAGGCGGTAGTTGATTAGCTCGGCGGTTCCGGGCAGTGGACGCTCCGCATCGCGTTGAGCGTCACTAATGCCAAGCGAGCGCATGAAGTTCTGCATAAGGGCGACGTGATTGTCGGTCTTGGAAAGGCGCCCGGTCTCTTCCTCGTAGACGTTGATCAGCAGCGCGCGTTTGAACTTTGGCAGCGGGCAATGGAAGAAAAGGTGTTCAACATAGTACAGAAAGTGCTTCGTCAATTGATAGCCTTGCAGCGCCACACTTTGCAGCAGCGGCATGCCGCCATCAGCGGTCTTGCAATCGACAAGCGAGACCACGTGTCGGGCCTCCGGTTCACCAAGGCGTGGCAACCACTCAAGGTGAAGCGTATCGGCCGGTTGATTGGTATTGTTTTCAGGCATAGGTGAGATCGTAGGAGCCGGCCTGCGTTTCAGCGAGCAAACGTTCGGACAACATTGACAAGTATTTGGCCACTGACGCACGTGCCGTGTAGGCCGATGAATCGGAACGATTTCGCTATAATCGTCCGCGCAAAGCAAAGACTAGGCCATCGAAGGCGCGTGCCTGCAGACCCTGCAAGAAATGAAATCTGCCTACTTCCTCGTATTGCCTGACGCGCATATGCTCGATCTGGCGGGGCCGCTCCAGGTTTTGTCGAGCGTTGCCGAACTGGGTATCGCGCCGGTAGCCGTCCAATGCGTCGGGCCGAATTCAAGCGTGCGAAGTTTTCAAGGTGTTGCCCTGGCGCACGTCGAGAAGTTGCCTTCCCGCCTTAGGAGTGGCGATGCGGTGCTAGTCATAGGCAGCAAGCTTCAGGACACTCTGATGAAATCTCGCTCGTGGGGCGATACAGTGGCGTGGCTGCGCCATGCTTTTGTGGAGCAGCAAACACCAGATGTCACCGTTGCGGCTATCTGCACCGGTGCGTTCCTGCTCGGTGACGCCGGACTCCTCGATGAGCGGCTGTGCACAACGCACCATCACTTTGTGAAGCAATTGCGTCGACGTCATCCCAAGGCCTCGGTAGTCGACAACCGGGTGTTTGTCCGCGACGGCAACGTCTGGACCTCGGCCGGAGTCGCCTCGGGTATTGACCTAGCGTTAAGACTCGTCGCGCATTCATTTGGAGATGAGGCAGCGATTCGCGTTGCGCGTGAGAACGTTGTTCCGTTTCGACGATTCAGCAATGATCCGGACCTCGATCCCCAGTTCCAGTCGCGATCCCATGGCAATCAACTCATCCATGCCGTCCAGGATGCGATCTCGAAGGATTTGGGCGTTTCCGTCTCGGATCCGCGATTCGCTCACAGGTTTGCGATCAGCGTCAGGCACCTTTCCCGCGTCTTTAGCGAAGAAACTGGCTCGACGCCAAAGCAGTACCAACTCGCGCTTCGCATGTCGCGAGCTCGGCAATTGTTGGCGTCGTCTACGCTGTCCGTCGACGAGATTGCGTTGCGGTGCGGCTTCGCAAGCGTCCAGGCGTTTCGTCATTATTGGAACAAGGTGGAAGCTTTGACGCCCTCCAGCTTCCGGCGCACGAATTCCGCTACCCCGCTGCTAATTGGGGCAGGCGGGCGCAAGGCAGGGTTAGCAGACTGGTGAAAAGGAGCCGGCGCGTGCCGCGGGACTATCGCGCCGCAGCCGATTCGCGCTCGAACTCGCGGATCACCGGGTTGCCAAGGATGGCATCCCTTCCCGCTTCGATCAGGCGATCGACATCCCTCTCGGGCAGACGAAGCCTGGTCGGCAGATCGTTCAGACTTGCAGCACGCTCCTTGTCGAGGGCATCAAACGAGATCCGCGTGACGAAGAAATCGACTTCGTTGCACCGCCAGCCTGGGCGGCGCGCAGCGATCTCCTGCTGCCGGGAATGCGGCAGCCCGCACCGGTACGCCACGAGGTCGTCGCGCCATTGCTGCATCATGGGAATGAAGGCGTCATAGGTCATGCGGACAGTGGTTGCCATTGCCGCGTCGATGGCCGCGTTTGCGACTTCGATGCCGGATGGGCCATCCTGGCGGTGGTTCCAATCGCCGCGCGGGCCCTGGCCGGCGTCAACAACGATGAAAAGCAGACGCCGCATATTGATTGCATCGTTCTCGCTCATGGGTCCGTAAGGCGTGCCCAGCAGCAGGCGCGATTGCAAAATGGTGGCCAGGCCGTAGTTGTCGGTCACCCCGCCGTCGACCAGCTTGATGTACTTTCCCTTCGAAAGGTCCCGGTGACCGCGAACGGCAGTTGCCAACGCGCCAACCAGCAGCGACTGTTCAGGCGCCTGGACGTGGTCAAGGTTCGGCAGCGGTGCACTACAGGCCTCGGGATGCTTTTGGAGGACGATCGGTGCGAAGAAGACCGGGACCGCCATGGATGCGGCGACGGCCTCGGAAACGGGAAAGCTCGCGAGATCACTGCATAGCGCATCGAATGCCAGCTGGCTGAATGGGAACGCGACCCGGTAGTAGATGTTCGTGGCGTTGATCCAGACGACTGGCTTGCCGCGGCGGAACATGTCGGCGTACGTCGCGCCCTTGAACACGTCTTCGTCGAGCCATGCCTGGAGATCCTCCCGATCGTTGAGCCCCCCGGCGAAGAGGCGCGCAAGATTCACCGGATTCAGGAGACTGAAGCGAAGTCCCGCCTCTCCGTCCTTCAAGAGCACGGATCGAAAGGTCGCCAGGCTGGCCTTGCCGTGCAGACCGTAGTACGCAGCGGTGATGGAGCCTCCGGACACGCTGCTGATGAAGGCGACGTCGTCGAGCAGGGACGCGCCCGCAGGACCTCTCATGGCGTCGAGCCCCTGCAGCGCGCCGAAGGCGAAGGCTGCGGCTCGCGTGCCACCGCCAGAGAACGACATGGCGACGGTGGTCGGGCCGGCGAAGTCGCTGGGTTCGCGCAGGGCCGCGGGTGCGCTGCCAGCCGCGGCCTGAGGCAGATTGCGCGGAGCATTGTGAGGAAGCGACCCGCAGGCACTGAGTCCCGCAAGCAGAAGCAGCATCAGCGTGCGGCAGGCCCTGCCGCAGCCGTGTCGCTCTCTTCCTGCCCCCACCATTCGCCAAGGCAGGCTGCTCTTGCGGCGAAGAGTGCGGTCAAGTCGAAACTTCCACATTGGACTAGGTCAGAAACTTGGCGTGGTGGCGGCCCGCAGGAAGGGAAAGTCGAGTTTCGTTGCCGCCAGGATCCGGTGAGTCCGGGCTCCCCGGGATATTACGGCATCTCCGTGGGAGCCGCACGACCCGCAGATGGCGACTGATCAATCGACCGTGCTCCCAGGACGGGACGGCAGCCGATTGCACGGCTGCCCCCAAACATCAGTCAGCCTGCAGCGCCTGCCCCTGTAGCACGGCCAGTTCACTCAACACCTGCGTCTCGTGCGCCAGGCTGACGGCGAGGGAAAGCAAGTTCTCCCAGGTCCGCTGGTCCAGATCCACCGGATCCAGACTCGGGGCGCCATGATCGCTGGCCATGAGCAAGAGGCCATGAAGCTGTGCCGCGCGCTGCACGGCGAGGCTCAGCGGATTCTCGCCGGGGCTGTGGGCGGTCACGAGCATGTCGGCACCGTTGTGTTCCGCTGTGATGCCGTGATGGCTATGGTTATACATGGCGCACCTCCACATACGCGGCTCGCGCGCACTGCGGCAGTGTGCAGGTATTGGAGATTGCCAATCGCCCGATATGGGCAAGTAAAGACTGAAGCATGGAAATATCCCCCTTCTCATACAGGTTCAGTCCCGCTCCCCGGGGTGCTGATCGGGGTGGGCGGGCGCAAGGCAGGGTTAGCAGACCGGGAAAGAGCCAAAAGCCGGCGAGCCCGAAGGCTCCCCTGCCAGGGCCCGCCCAAAGAAGGGGCGTGCGAAGGCACGGCGAACGTAAGAATACCGCCAGAAGGCGAACGTTCGGCTCTCTCTCCGGGCTGCTAAACCCGGTCGCCACGACGCAGCGACGAATCCAGTATGAAGAGGGGTTGTAAGCGCGGGTATGGGCAAACTCTTAAAAAGCGAGCCTAACCGAAACGTCAGAACCCCAAACTAGCCAACAAATCATCCACCTGCGCCTGGTCCGACACCACGTCGGCCTTGCCCTCCGGATTCACCTGCGGCCCGTTGAGCAGTGTCGACGGCGCCTGCGCTTCTACGCGCCGCTCGGACGGGACATTGTCGATCAGCACCTGCAGCAGCTCCTGCTCCAGCGTGCGGATCATGTCCATCATCTTCTTGATCACCTGCCCGGTCAGGTCCTGGAAGTCCTGCGCCATCATGATGTCGAGCAGGTGGCTGTTGGTGGCGCGGGCTTGCGCCGGGACCTCGGACAGGAAGGCGCGCGTGTCGAGCACCAGCGAGCGGGCGTCGGCCAGCTCCACCGGCTGCTCGAACCACGCCCCCCAGCGCTTGTCCAGGGTCTCGGCCTGCTGCTCGATGTCGGACTGGATCGGCTGCGCCAGTTCGACCGCGTTCAGCGTGCGCTCGGCGGCCTGCTCGGTCATTGCCGCGATGTAGTTGAGCCGGTCGCGCGCATCGGGGATGGCCTGCGCGGCGCGCTCGATCTCCTTGTCCAGGCCGAGCTCGCGCATATTGTCGCGCAGCATCCGCGTCAGGTTACCGATGCGCAGGATCAGTTGCTCGGCCGAATCGTTGCTCAGCGTCGGAGTCATGGCAAAGGGCTCCTTTGGATCAGCCGCCGAGTTTCTCGAAGATCTTGGCGATCTTCTCGTCCAGCGTGGCTGCCGTGAACGGCTTGACCACATAGCCGTTGGCGCCGGCCTGGGCCGCGGCGATGATGTTTTCCTTCTTGGCCTCGGCCGTCACCATCAGCACCGGGATCTTGCCGATATTCGCGTCAGCGCGGATCGCCTGCAGCATCGACAGGCCGTCCATGTTGGGCATGTTCCAGTCGGAGATCACGAACTGGAAGCTGCCGTCCCTGGCCTTCTCCAGGCCGGCGGCACCGTCCTCGGCTTCTTCGACGTTGACGAATCCCAGCTCCTTGAGCAGGTTACGGATGATCCGGCGCATGGTCGGGAAATCGTCCACGACCAGGATCTTGATGTTCTTGTCCACTTTGAGGGCTCCAGGTAAATGCAGTGATGGCTTGTTGGTCCGGCTTTGTTGTTTCGGCTTGCCGGCTCGACTAGACCCGTTGCGCGCGCGTGCCGTACGTGGCCAGGCGCGCCATCACGCGCTGGGTCATCGACGGCAAGGGCACGATTTCATGCACGCCGCCGGTGGCGATCGCCTCCTTCGGCATGCCAAACACGATAGAGGTGTGCTCGTCCTGCGCCAGGTTGTAGGCGCCGGCCTCGCGCATGCGCAGCATGCCGCGCGCGCCGTCCTTGCCCATGCCGGTCAGGATCACGCCGATCACATTCTTGCCGCCATGCTCGGCGGCCGAATCGAACAGCACGTCGACCGAGGGCCGGTGCCGGTTGACCGGCGCTTCCTGCGACAGGTGCGCGACATAGTTGGCACCGCTGCGCGCCAGGCGCAGGTGCGAATCGCCCGGCGCGATGTACGCATGGCCGGGCAACACGCGCTCGCCGTGCTCGGCTTCCTTCACGGTGATGCGGCACAGCCCGTCCAGGCGCTGCGCGAACGAGCGCGTGAAGCCGGCCGGCATATGCTGCACGATCATCACCGCGGGGCTGTCGGGCGGCAGCGGCATCAGGAATTCCTTGATCGCCTCGGTGCCGCCGGTGGAGGCGCCCACGATGATCAGCTTCTCGGTCGACAGCAGCGGGCTGCGCAAGATCGGCGCGGGGGCAGCGGTGCCTGCCGCAGGCTGCGCCGCGGCACGCACGCGCGCGCGCGCTGCGGCGCGCAGCTTGTCGGCAATGGTGTCGGTGTATTCGATCAGCCCGTCGCGAATGCCGAGCTTGGGCTTGGTGACGAAATCCACCGCGCCGAGCTCCAGCGCGCGCATGGTGATTTCCGAGCCGCGCTCGGTCAGCGACGACACCATCAGCACCGGCATCGGTCGCAGCCGCATCAGGCGCTCCAGGAAATCCAGGCCGTCCATGCGCGGCATTTCGACGTCCAGTGTCAGCACGTCCGGGTTCAGGCGCTTGATCAGGTCGCGCGCCACCAGAGGATCGGGGGCGGTGCCAACCACTTCCATGTCGGGCTGGCTGTTGATGATCTCCGTCATCAGGCTGCGGATCAGCGCGGAATCATCCACGCAGAGCACCTTGATCTTGGCGGCAGTCATAGGAATTCGTGCTCGGTTGGGTCAGGGAAGCGGGCGCGTGGAAGACTGCCGCGCAAACAGTTCGGGGGTGCGCTCCGGCGCGCGCGCCGGGGCCCTGGCCGAGGTTGCGATGGCCCGTGCCAGCGCGCGTTCGTCGCGCGCCACCGAGACCTCGTCGTCCTGCCGCGTCAGGCGGCGCACCAGTGCCAGCCCGCCGACCGGGAAATAGCTGACGCGGCGCGCATGCGGGCCGCGCAGGTCCTGCGCCGCGACGCGGATCTCTTCGGCCTTGAGGTAGCGCAGCACGAAATCCGCGTTGCGGTCGCCGATGTTCAGCGTGGTCATGTTGGCCAGCACCGCACCGCCGCCGAAGACCTTGGCCTCCAGCCGCTCGCGCCGCGCGCCCATCTTGAGCAGCTCGTTGATCAGCACCTCGAGCGCGTAGCTGCCGTAGCGCATCGACGGCGACAGCATGCGGTCGGCGCCAGCGCCGCCACCTTCGTCGTCGGGCAGCATGAAGTGGTTCATGCCACCGACGCCGGCGACCTCGTCGCGGATGCACGCGGCCACGCACGAACCCAGCACGGTGGTCAGCACCACGTCCTCGCGCGTCACGTAGTACTCGTTGGGCAGCAGCTTGACCGCCTGCTTGCCGAACTCGCGGTCGAAGTAGGTGCGCGTGGCCAGCGCCTCGGGCAGACAGGGCGTGCGCATCAGGCCCTTCCCGCCCTGGCGGCATCGTGCGCCAGTTCGTAGACAGTCTGCCCGCGCAGCTGGAATGCGCGCGTGACGTAGGAGAAGTTCTCCGAGTGGCCGGCGAAGAGCAGGCCGTGCGGCTTGAGCAGCGGCACGAAGCGCTCCAGGATGCGGCCCTGCGTCGGCTTGTCGAAATAGATCATCACGTTGCGGCAGAAGATCGCGTCGAACTGCTCGCGGATGCCCCAGTCGGGCGCGAGCAGGTTGAGCGGCTCGAACGTGATGGTGGCGGCCAGCTCGGGCTTGACCTTGACCGAGCCCGCGCGCGGGCCGGTGCCCTTCAGGAAGAAGCGCTTGAGTCGTTCGGGCGAGAGCCGCGCGACCTGGTCGGCCGAATACACGCCGCTGCGCGCCTTGGCCAGCACCTGCGTGTCGATATCGGTGGCCAGCACGGTGGCGGCGCGCTCGCCCAGCGCCTCGGCCAGCGTGATGGCGATCGAGTACGGCTCTTCGCCGGTGGACGCCGCGGCGCACCACACGCTGTACGGGCGGCCGGTCTTCTTCGCGTGCTCGGCCAGCAGCGGGAAATGGTGCGCTTCGCGGAAGAAGGAAGTCAGGTTGGTGGTCAGCGAGTTGGTGAAGAACTCCCACTCGGGCGAGCGGTCATCCGCTTCCAGGAGCGCCAGGTACGAGGCAAAGTCGGCCAGCTGCAGCGTGCGCAGGCGGCGCGCCAGGCGGCTGTAGACCATCTCGCGCTTGTGGCTGCCCAGCGAGATGCCCGCGCGCTTGTGGATCAGCGCGCGGATCTTCTCGAAGTCGCGCTCGGTCAGCAGGAAGTCGCGCATCTCGTCGCGCCGCGGGTTGGCGGCCGGCGCGGAGACTGCGCCCGCCAGGCCCTGGAGGCTGGCGGGCGCGCTGGCGGCAGTGCGGAACGGCGTCATGGCTGGCTGCGAAGATGGAGGTGGCTTTCGCTATTGGAGTGTTCCGGATTCGCGATAATGCAGACATCACCACTGTCATTCCCGCGCAGGCGGGAATCCAGCGTCTTTAAAGCCACTGGGTTCCCGCCTGCGCGGGAACGACAAGCGAAAAGAGATGCGGTGATGTGCGGAACCATCAATAGCTCCGGCGTCAGGCCAGTTCGGCCTCGACCAGCGCCATCTCGGCGCTGGTCATCAGCTTCTCGATATCGATCAGCACCAGCATGCGGCCGTCGATGGTGCCCAGGCCGGTCAGGTGCTCGGTCGAGATCGACACGCCGAACTCCGGCGCGGGCTTGATCGCCTCGCCGGTCAGCGTCAGCACGTCCGACACGCCATCGACCACGATGCCGACCACGCGGCCGGCCACGTTGAGGATGATGACCACGGTCTGGTGGTCGTAGCGCACGTTGCCCAGGCGGAACTTCAGGCGCAGGTCGACGATCGGCACGATCACGCCGCGCAGGTTGGTCACGCCCTTGATGAAATCGGGCGCGCTGGCGATGCGCGTGACGGTCTCGTAGCTGCGGATCTCCTGCACCTTGAGGATGTCGATGCCGTATTCCTCCGAGCCCAGCGTGAAGACCAGGAACTCCTGGCCCGAAGCGTCGCTTCCGGGGGTATCGATGTGTCCGATGCCGGCCATGATGTGTTTTCTCTTCCTGTAGTGGGTCGGTTGATTACGCCAGCGCCGGCTCCTGCCGGCGCACCCCGGTGCGCTGCAGCGCGCCGACATCGACGATCAGCGCCACGCTGCCGTCGCCGAGGATGGTCGCCGCGGAGATGCACGGCACCTTGCGGTAGTTGGTTTCCAGGTTCTTCAGCACCACCTGGTGCTGGCCGATCAGCTGGTCCACCAGCAGCGCGAAGCGCTTGCCTTCGGCCTGCAGGATCACGGCGATGCCCTGCGTGGGCTCCTGCACCGCGTCGGCAACGTTGAAGACGCGGTGCATTTCCAGCAGCGGCAGGTATTCGCCGCGCACGTGCATGACGCGGTCGGAGTTGGCGGCGGTGTGCACGTCCTCGGCCTTGGGCTGCAGCGATTCCATCACGCAGTTCAGCGGCAGGATGAAGGTCTCTTCGCCGACCTTGACCGACATGCCGTCCAGGATCGCCAGCGTCAGCGGCAGCACGATGCGGATGGTGGTGCCCAGGCCCGGGCGCGAGCTGATCTGCACGTGGCCGCCCATCTCCTGGATGTTGCGCTTGACCACGTCCATGCCCACGCCGCGGCCCGAGACGTCGGTGACGACTTCCGCAGTGGAGAAGCCCGGCGCGAAGATCAGTTGCCAGACTTCCTCGTCGCTGATGTTCTCGGACACCGGCAGGCCGTTCTGGATCGCCTTGGCCAGGATGCGCTCGCGGTTCAGGCCGCCGCCGTCGTCGCTGACTTCGATCACGATATTGCCGCCGTGATGCTGCGCGGACAGCACCAGCTGGCCGGTCGGCTCCTTGCCGGCGGCGACGCGCCTGTCCGGGGTCTCGATGCCGTGGTCCAGGCTGTTGCGCACCAGGTGCGTGAGCGGGTCGATGATGCGTTCGATCAGGCTCTTGTCGAGCTCGGTGGCCTTGCCGAAGGTGACCAGGTCGATCTGCTTGCCGAGCTTGCTGGCCAGGTCGCGCACCAGCCGCGGGAAGCGCGAGAACACGTAGTCCATCGGCATCATGCGGATCGACATCACCGCTTCCTGCAGGTCGCGCGCGTTGCGCTCGAGCTGGCCCATGCCGGAGAACAGGCGGTCGAACAGCACCGGGTCGAGCGACGACGCGGTCTGCGCCAGCATCGACTGGGTGATCACCAGCTCGCCCACCAGGTTGATGATCTGGTCGACCTTTTCGGTCGGCACGCGGATCGAGCCTTCGCCGTGGGCAGCGGCCGGGGCAGGCTTGGCTTTTTCCTTCTCCTTCTCGCGTGCGGCGGGAGCAGGAGCGGCGGGGGCTGCCGGCACCGGAGCGGGAGCGGGCATCGCCGCAGGTGCCGGTGCCGCGGCCGGTGCTTCGGCCGCGGCTTCGATCACGATCTGGTCCATGTCGATCACGAAGCAGCACACCGCGATGATGTCGTCGGCGCTGCACTGGGTGTTGAGCCACACCACCAGTTCGCCGTTGACCTCCTGCTGCCCGGTGATCTCGCCGAGGTTGGCGAGTTCTTCGCGCAGCAGCGCCTGGTCGTTGGCCGAGACCTTGATCAGCCGGATCTTCAGCGCGCCGCCTGCCACGGCTGCAGGCGCGGCAACGGGAGCGGCAACCGGAGCCGCAGCGGGTGCAGCAACTGGCGCGGCCACGGGCGCCTGGCCGGCGGCTTCCTGCGCGAGCTGCTGCAGCACGGCGCAGATGCGCGCCAGCGTTTCCGGATCGGGTTCGGTGCCGTTGCGGTAGGCGTTGAGCTGGTCTTGCAACACGTCCTTGGTTTCCAGAAAAGTGTCGATGATGGTCCTGGTCAACGCCAGTTCCTGCCGGCGCGTGCGGTCCAGCAGGTTCTCGAAGATGTGGGTGGTCTCGGTCAGCGCCGCGAACCCGAAGGTGGCGGCCCCGCCCTTGATCGAGTGCGCCGCCCGGAAGATCGCGTTCAGATGCTCGGCATCGGGAGACTCGATGTCCAGGCCGAGCAGCAGCTGCTCCATTTCCACGAGCAGTTCTTCCGCTTCTTCGAAGAAGGTCTGGTAAAACTGTGTGATATCGATATCGACAGACATGGCGTCCTGACTCACTTGCGGTTATTCCTGATGACGGCGCAACCGCCACCGTCATTCCCGCGCAGGCGGGAATCCAGCGTCGTTACCCCCGGCGTGAAAGCCACTGGGTTCCCGCCTGCGCGGGAACGACAAACATCGTGCTTCATGGTGACTTGCCCTCTGCGGGCGCCCCCGGCGCCGAAGCCCCCGCCAGGCCGGCCTGCATCTCCTGCGCCATCTTGCCGGCCTGCGCCGCCACCGAGACCTCGGCTGCGCTGGCGTTCTCGGCCTCGAAGCGCGCCTGGGCCTTGTGGTTGAGCACGACGATGCTGATGCGGCGGTTCACCGGCGCCAGCAGGTCCTGCTTGTCCAGCGGCATGGTCGCGGCCAGGCCCAGCACGCGCAGCACCTTGCCCTCCTGCATGCCGCCCGCGATCAGTTCGCGGCGCGACGCATTGGCGCGGTCGCTGGACAGCTCCCAGTTGCTGTAGGTGCGCTCGCCGTTGGAATAGTTGGCCGCGTCGGTATGGCCGGACAGGCTGACCTTGTTCGGCAGCTCGTTCAGCACCGGCCCGATCTCGCGCAGGATGGTGCGCATATAGCTCTCGACATTGGCGCTGCCGGTGCGGAACATCGGGCGGTTCTGCGTATCGAGGATCTGGATGCGCAGGCCTTCGCTGGTGATGTCGAGCAGCAGCTGCGGGCGGAACTGGCGCAGCATCGGGTTGTTCTCGATGATCTGCTCCAGGCGCTGCTTGAGCGCGCGCAGGCGCTGCCCTTCCTGCAGGTCGTTGCGGCGCTGTTCCTCGCTCGGGTCGTTGTCGCGCGCGCGTATGACTTCGCCGTCCTTGCGCAGGGCGTCCATGCCGCCGCCCGGGATCACGCTGGGCGACTGGCTGCTTTTCTCGCCACCGACGATGGCCACCTTGAGCGGCATGCGGAAATATTCCGCGATGCCTTCCAGCGTCTTCTTGTTGGCGCTGGACAGCAGCCACAGCACCAGGAACAGCGCCATCATCGCCGTCATGAAGTCGGCGTAGGCGATCTTCCAGCTGTGGTTGCCGTGCGGCCTGGCGTGCGATCTCGCCCGGCGGACGATGATCGGACGCATGTCATGTGCGCTGCTCATGGGGTGCCTCCTGCCTTGCCGTGCTCAGTTCAGGCTCTTGACTTCGCGCACGTGGTCGTCGAGCTCGAGGAACGACGGCCGCACCGTGGAGTACAGCACCTTGCGGCCGAATTCCACCGCGACCAGCGGGGCGTAGCCGTTCAGGGAGGCGAGCAGCACCACCTTGATGCACTCGTAGACCTTGACGTTCTCGGACACCTGCAGCTCGATGCGCGCGGCCAGCGGCGAGATAAAACCGTAGGCCAGCAGGATGCCCAGGAAGGTGCCGACCATGGCGTGCGCGATCAGCGCGCCCAGTTCCGCCGGCGGCAGGTCGGCCGAACCCAGCGCATGCACCACGCCCATCACCGCGGCGACGATGCCGAAGGCGGGCAGCGCATCGCCGACGCGCGACAGCGCATGGGCGGGAATCTCGGCCTCATGGCGGAAGGTCTCGATCTCGTGGTCCATCAGGGCCTCGATCTCGAAGGCGTTCATGTTGCCGTTGACCATCATGCGCAGGTAGTCGGTGAGGAATTCCATCACCACCGGATCCGACAGGATGCGCGGATACTGGCTGAAGACGCTGCTGGAGGCGGGATCCGCGATTTCCTTTTCCAGGAACAGGATGCCCTCGCGGCGTGCCTTGGACAGCAGCACATACAGCAGCGACATGACGTCCAGGTACAGCTCCTTCTTGTACTTGGAGCCCTTGAACAGGCCCGGCAGGGCGCGGGCGGTGGCCTTGATGGCCTTGGTGGTGTTGGTGGCGATGAAGGCACCGAAGGCGGCACCCCCGATGATCACGAATTCCGCCGGTTGATATAGCGCGCCCATGTGGCCGCCGGTCATGGCGTAACCGCCAAGCACCGCGACAACCACGACGACATAGCCAAGAACTACTAGCACGATGGGATCCCCGTCAAAAAACGCGCGTCAGTCACGCACAATGGCCCGCGCACGGGCGAACGGGGAGTGGTCCGTCCGCCAGCGCTGCAAGCTTGCCGGCCGACGGACCTCAACCAGGATCAGGCGGTGGTCTGTACGGCGGCGGCGTCTTTCGAGAGCTTTTTCACTTTCCCTGCGCGCGAGGGCGGACGGCACAGGCTGCACACGAAGTTCGCGTGCGGCTCATACGCGTGCGTGACGAACTGTCCGCCGCAACACGTGCAGCGGGACAGCTGCAGCATATTGCTCTCGAAGAACCGTACTAACGTCCAGGCACGCGTGAAACTTAAGACAATTTCACCGCCGAGCAGCGAAACGTGCTCGAGGTACAGGCGATAGGCCGCCACCACGGCGCGGATGCCCACGGTCTCGCCTTCCTGCACCATGAACTGGTAGGCAGAGAAGAACAGCGACGAGTGGATATTCGGCAGCCAGGTGGTGAACCAGTCCGTCGAGAAGGGCAGCATGCCCTTGGGAGGCGAGACTCCGCGCAGTTCCTTGTACAGGCGGATGAGCCGGTCGCGCGACAGCGTGGTCTCGGCTTCCAGCACCTGCAGGCGCGCACCCAGGCCGATCAGCTCGATGGCGAGCTGGGTCTGGTTGGCATCCTGGAGAACGCTCTTGCGTGGGGTGGCTGCGGAGGTGGCCGTGAAACTCCGGTTCGGCTCGGCCTTCAGCAGCGCGGTCAATTGAGTGACTCCACAGGCTGGCGAGCAAGCAGGATCGCGGCGTGGATCTGCTGCATGTCGTGGCTCTTGGCCGTGTGGGTGAGCGTGGACAGAAGCGCATGGTCGTCGAAGCGGAACCTGCACAGCACCATGTTGGATGCCGCGAGCTTGACGAGTTGCGCCGAAGTCAGCTTGCCGAGGATATCCGCGATTTCCTTGCTGACCCCGAGCCGGAACATGGCTTCGACCTGGTTTTCGCGCACGAGTCGTTGCGCGAGCAGCAGATAGGCGAGGTTGACCTCCCTGATCTCCTGGAGAACTTCACTGCTTTCCAATTTTTCCCCGCTACCAAAAAACCCACCTTTGCCGCTTGTCCGGCGCTTACCAGGCCCGAGGGCTCCGGCGACCAGATCGTTTGTCTGCGGTTGGGCGGGTACAACGTACGACTTAAAGGAACTGCGCCCATGTCACACTGCGATCGACCCCGTTACAAGTGTTACAGAGTGTAAGTGAGACCGGTACGTTTATATCGGCAATTCGACCGCAATGCCAATCCCTACTTACGCGGGGGTTCACAAATGTCGCATGAAACATACATGGAAGATCGCGAACTTTGTAACATTTCACAGGCCTGTCACTTGATTTCGGTCAACGTTGTAACGCAATCGTCATAACAGCCAAAGGTGCGGGAACGCACTTCGGGTGCCTGCTGGATTTCTCTATTGACGAAGTGCGTGCGGAGTGTTCACCGCGTACGCGGCTGCCCCTGCCCTGTCCGAAAACGGCATGTCCCAAATCCGCGGACGCGGCACGCGCGCGTTCAACCGCCGAACATGCGCCGCAGCCACGCCGCCAGCCGCGCAAAGACATCGTCGGGCGCATCGCGGAACAACGCGGGACGCGAGCGCTCCACCTGCTCGAGCACGCGCGCGGCTTCTTCCGGCTGCACCGAGCCATACTCGAGCGCCAGTCCCAGCATGCCGCGCAGCTCGCCGACGCGGGCACGGCCCGTGGCCTCGTTGTCTTCGGTCTGCAGCGCGTACATCAGGTCATAGGCACGCTGGCGCAGGCTTTCGGCCAGCCGCCATGCCGGCGTGCGCATGCGCGCCTCGAGCGCACGCACGTCTTCGGCCGAGGCCGCGACCTGGGTCGCCAGCGCTTCCGTGAAACCGTCATCGGCCCCGCACTCGGTCAGCACCTTCGCGGCCCATTCGCGCGCGTGCGCAAGGCGCTGCGCCGCCGTCCAGTCCGGCTGCACCGCGAGGCCAAAGCCGAAGCGCTGCGCGTCGCGCATCAGCGCCGCCAGCGCGTTGGGCAACTGCTTGTCGAACACGCGCCGGGCCCAGCCATACTCGCCGCCGGACAACAGCCGGTTCACGGCGCGCTCGGTCAGCGGGCCATCGTGCTGCAGCAGCCGGGCGCGCAGGAAGTCGTTGAACTCGGGCGGCAGGAACTCGCGGTCCAGCCCGGTCGAGACGCCGATGAACTGGTCGAATTCCTTGCGTAGCCTGGCCGCGTCATCGGGCGGCAGGGCCAGGGTGATCTCGCTCGTCATGGCATTGCCATCCCGCCGGTTTGCTCCCTTCTCCCGCTGGCGGGAGAGGGGCCGGGGGAGAGGGCCGGCGCCTGGCAAGTATGACGCCGCCTCACTTCGCGGCAGCGCCTGCCCTCTCCTCCGCCGCTCTCCCAGAGAGGGGGAGAAAACAGTCGCACCATCAATTTGTCAGCAGCCTCCGCGGCCGCCGCCCGGCGCGTATGCGCGATGGGAGCATATGGCGGGGTCAGAACGCGCTCCAGTCGCCGTTGTCGGCACCGGCCAGCGCGGGGCGCGGCGTGCGTGCAGCGGTGACCGCCGGCTGCGCGGGCGCGGCCGCTTGCGGCGCGTCGGCTTCGGCGGATGCCGTTGCCGCTACGGTGGCCGCAGCCGGAACCGCCGGGGCCGCGCGCTTGCGCGATGCCGGCGTGCGCACCTTGCCTGCGGCCTTGCCGGGCGCTGCTGCGGAAACTGATGCCTGCGCCGGCAGCGAGAACGATGCGTGCGCATCCTCCGCCGCCAGGCGGAACATCGCCACCGCGCCCTGCAGGCGGCCGGCCTGCTCTTCCAGCGCGCCGGCAGCGGCCGCGGCCTGCTCGACCAGTGCCGCGTTCTGCTGCGTCACCTCGTCCATCTGCGCCACGGCCTGGTTGACCTGCTCGATGCCGGAGCTCTGCTCGGCCGAGGCCGCGCTGATCTCGCCCATGATGTCGGTCACGCGCTTCACCGCCTGCACGATCTCGTCCATGGTCTTGCCGGCCTGGCCCACCAGCGCCGAGCCGTTGTCGACACGCTCGACGGTATCGCCGATCAGGCCCTTGATTTCCTTCGCCGCATTGGCGCTGCGCTGCGCCAGGCTGCGCACCTCGCCCGCGACCACGGCAAAGCCGCGGCCCTGCTCGCCGGCGCGCGCGGCTTCCACCGCGGCGTTCAGCGCCAGGATATTGGTCTGGAAGGCAATGCCCTCGATCACGCCGATGATGTCGACGATCTTCCTGGACGCATCGTTGATCTCGTCCATGGTCTGCACCACGCGGCCCACCACTTCGCCACCGCGCAGCGCGGTCTCCGACGCATTGGCCGCCAGCCCGCTGGCCTGGCGCGCATTGTCGGCGTTCTGGCGCACGGTGCTGGTCAGCTCTTCCATGCTGGAAGCGGTCTCTTCCAGCGACGCGGCCTGCTGCTCCGTGCGCTGCGACAGGTCGTTGTTGCCGGCGGCAATTTCACGCGAGGCCGTGCCGATCGATTCCGCCGACTCCTTGAAGTCGCGGACCATGTGCGACAGCTGCCGCTGCATCTGCTGCATGGCATAGACCAGGCTGCTCTTGTCGCCGGCGCGCGTCACCACCGTCGCGGAGAAGTCGCCATCGGCGATGCGCTTCGCGATCTCGGCCGCATAGCCCGGCTCGCCGCCGAGCTGGCGCGACAGTCCACGCGCCAGGAACACGCCCAGCAGCACCGACAGCGCGACGCCGCCCAGCACCAGCGCCAGCATCCACACCCGGGTGGCGTCATAGACGCTGCGCGCTTCCTCGTTGTTGCTGCGGGCACGGTCGTCGCGGCGCTTGACCATCTTCGCCATCACGTCTTCCAGCGCATGGCTGTCCTTGAGCAGGTCGGCGCTCTCGGTGAACACCTGGCTCTCGAACTGCGAGGTATCCAGCGGCTGCTTGCTGACCAGCTCGACATACTTTTCCATGCGCGCGCGGAAGGCTGGCGCCAGGTCGTGGTATTGCTTGACCATTGCCTGCGACTCGGAGGTCGACGAGAAGGCGCCTGCCACACTGCGGATACGCTCGTCCATCACGCCCAGCGACCTGGCGATCAGCTCCTTCTCGGTGGCGCGCTCGCCCATGGTCGACGCCGACAGCAGGCCGATCTGCGAGCGGCTGGCGTAGACCAGGTTGATGTTGGCGTCCTGCACGGCCTTCAGTGCCTGCAGGTCGCCGTGATAGATCTTGTCGGTCCAGTCGGCCATGCGCCCCATGTTGACGACGCCCAACAGCCCCATGACGGCGCCGATCACCGCGACGACCAGGAATCCGGCAACCAGCCTGGTCGTGACGCGCAATTGATTAAACCACTGCATAGCAACTCCCCCTTGTTACTGATAGCTTCGTACTAAGCCTGTGCCACGGACCGGGCCGCCGCTTCGCGCTGCGCTGCCGGCAGGCGTTGTGGACGAATCTCGGCCTGCATGCTGACGCGGAAGGTGGCGACGGCATCGCGCAGCCGCAGTGCCTGCTCTTCGAGCGAGCCTGCCGCCGCTGCCGCCTGTTCCACCAGCGCGGCGTTTTGCTGCGTGCCTTCGTCCATCTGCGCCACCGCCTGGTTGACCTGTTCGATGCCGGCACTCTGCTCGGCCGAGGCCGCGCTGATCTCGCCCATGATGTCGGTCACGGACTTCACCGCCTGCACGATCTCGTCCATGGTCTTGCCGGCCTGGCCCACCAGCGCCGAGCCATTGTCGACACGCTCGACGGTATCGCCGATCAGGCCCTTGATTTCCTTCGCCGCATTGGCGCTGCGCTGCGCCAGGCTGCGCACCTCGCCCGCCACCACCGCAAAGCCGCGGCCCTGCTCGCCGGCGCGCGCGGCTTCCACCGCGGCATTCAGCGCCAGGATGTTGGTCTGGAAGGCAATGCCCTCGATCACGCCGATGATGTCGACGATCTTCCTGGACGCATCGTTGATCTCGTCCATGGTCTGCACCACGCGGCCCACCACTTCGCCGCCGCGCAGCGCGGTCTCCGACGCATTGGCCGCCAGCCCGCTGGCCTGGCGCGCATTGTCGGCGTTCTGGCGCACGGTGCTGGTCAGCTCTTCCATGCTGGAAGCGGTCTCTTCCAGCGACGCGGCCTGCTGCTCCGTGCGCTGCGACAGGTCGTTGTTGCCGGCCGCAACCTGGCGCGTCGCGGTGGAGATGCTGGCCATGCCTTCCTGGATTTCATGCACCACCGACAGCAGGCTGCGCTGCATGGTCTGCATCGCCTGCGCCAGCGCGCCGATCTCGTCGTCGCTGCGATGCTCAAAACGCGTGGTCAGGTCGCCCGCGCCCAGGCGCAGCGCAAAGTCCAGCATGTCGCCCACCGGCCGGTGCACGCGCGCCAGCAGCATGGTGCCGGCGGCGAACGCGGTGGCCAGCGCCAGCGCGAAGCCGCCCCACAGCCACGGACGCAGCGTCGCGGCAGCCGCGGGATCCAGGATCTCGACCGCTGCCAGCGCCGCCAGGAACCACACCAGCCCGCCCGCCTGCGCCCACAGGATGCGGCGCTTCAGGTTCATGCGCAGCGCACGTTGGACGAAACCAGCGATGCCGGTGCGCACCACGGCGCCATCGCGGATCGCCAGCCCGGCGGCGCGTCCCGCACGGAAGCGCGCATACAGCGCGCCGGCGGCCTCGACCTGCTCGCGCGAAGGCATCGAACGCACCGAGGTATAGCCGACCACGCGGCCGTCGACGCGCGTGGGCGTCACGGTGGCATTGACCCAGTAGAAGTCGCCGTTCTTGCGGCGGTTCTTGACCACGCCCATCCAGCTGCGGCCGGCTTCCAGGTTCTGCCACAGGTCGGCAAACGCCTCGGGCGGCATGTCGGGGTGGCGCACCAGGTTATGCGGCGCGCCCAGCAATTCCTCCGCCGCAAAGCCGCTGGCCTCGATAAAGGTGCGGTTGGCGAAGGTGATACGGCCCTTGAGGTCCGTGCGCGAGATCAGGTAGTCCGATGGTGAGAGCTGGTATTCGCGCTGCGTAACGGGTTGGTTGTTTCGCATGGATGACATCGATACTGCTTGCCCGAAGAAACCATGGCTGCCAGGCATGGTGCAAATCCGGGCGGATACGATCCGGCAGGCGCGGTGCGCCGGCCGGACGGCGGGGGCGAACAGGCAGGTGTGGCAGGGGTCAGGCCATGGCGTCGAGCGCGGCCAGTTCGTCGGTATTGAGCAGCTTCTCGATATCGACCAGGATCAGCATGCGCTGCTCGACCGAGCCGAGGCCGCGGATGTAGTCGGTAGCCAGTTCGCCGGAAAAATGCGGCGTGGGCTTGATCTGCGCAGGCGTCAGCGTCAGCACGTCGGAGACGCCGTCGACGACGATGCCGGTGGTGCGCTCGTTGAGATCGACGATGATGACCACGGTGTACTGGTCATAGCTGACGTTGGCCTGCCGGAACTTGATGCGCAGGTCGACGATCGGCACGATGATGCCGCGCAGGTTGATCACGCCCTTGATGTAGTCGGGCGCATTGGCAAGCTGGGTGACCGACTCGTAGCCGCGGATTTCCTGCACCTTCAGGATATCGATGCCGTACTCTTCGCGGCCCAGCGTGAAGGCCAGGAACTCCTCGCCCGCGCCTTCGTTCGCGCCTGCCGCGCCGTTTGCCTTGTCGATATGCTTCATCGTCAGCCCCCCAATCTGGTCATGCCGGTTTCCTGGCGCATGGCGCCGGGGCGTGATTTCGCCCACCAGTGTTTACGGCAGCAAGCGGGGGGACTGAAGGCCGGCGCGGCGTCTTCCTTACCCTTCCGAGGAGGGGTGCTGGGGCGCCAGCAGCGCCGCGACGGCCTGCATCAAGGCATCGGGATCGAAGGGCTTGGGCAGGAAGCCCGAGGCGCCCGCGGCACGGGCCTGCTCGCGGATACTGCCGTCATGCTCGGTGGTCAGCATCAGGATGGGGATGGCGGCGTAGCGCGCGCTGGCGCGCAGGCGGCGGATCAGGGTCAGGCCGTCCATGCCGGGCATGACCTGGTCGGTGACCAGCATGCCGAATGCGGCGTGCTCCGCGGCCTCGTCCGCAGCCGCGGTGTCGGCCAGCGCATACGCCTGTTCGCCGTCGGCGGCCTCGGTGACATCGAACCCGGCGGCACGCAGGCATGCGCCGATCATGCGGCGTAGCGAGGGGGAATCGTCGACGACGAGGATGCTGGGCAATGACATTGGCGCCTCCGTTGGCAGGGCTCGGTTGATCCGCCGAATGCTGAAGCAGTGCTAGGCGCCGGGGGCGCGGCCGGCGCGGACAGGCCGGCGCAGGGCCGCGCTGCAAGCGCGCGGGCCCTGCCAGCGTGGATATCGGCACAGCTGGCGCGACGCTGTAGCGTTTTTGGCGTTTTTCTTTCCGCCGTGGTGTTTCTGCGTGCGGCGCTCAGGCGTGCTGCCGGCCACGCAACGCGTCGGCAAACCCCGCCGCATCGAGCGGCAGCGACAGCAGGTAGCCCTGCACTTCGTCGCAGCCCATCTCGTTGAGGAGTTCCAGCTGCGAGGCCGACTCGACGCCTTCGGCCACCACCTTCATGCGCAGCTCGTGCGCCAGCGCCACCATCGAGCCGACGATGGCGCGGCCCTGCGCATCGGTGTCGAGCCCGCCGATCAGCGTGCGG
Source organism: Cupriavidus oxalaticus (assembly GCF_016894385.1). Taxonomy (NCBI): domain Bacteria; kingdom Pseudomonadati; phylum Pseudomonadota; class Betaproteobacteria; order Burkholderiales; family Burkholderiaceae; genus Cupriavidus; species Cupriavidus oxalaticus. The sequence goes on along the minus strand of NZ_CP069811.1, from coordinate 242,832 downwards.
TCGATCTTGAGCGTGCCCACGCGCAGGCGCTTGAGGTAGCCCAGGCTCGAATAGCCGCTGCCGAAGTCGTCCAGCGCCACCTGGATGCCGAGCGACTGCAGCTCGGCCAGCGTCTCCAGCGACTTGCCGATGTCCTTCATGGCGGCGGTCTCGGTGATCTCCAGCGTGATCGCCGACGGCGGGATGTCGTGCTGGTGGATCTGCTCGAGCAGGTACTGCGGGAAATTGCGGCTGGCAAAGCGCAGCCCCGACACGTTGATCGCCACCGGCACGGTCGGCAGGCCGGCGTCCTGCCACAGGCGCACCTGGCGGCAGACGCTGGTCAGCACCCAGTCGTCGAGCTTGTCGATCTGGCCGGACTGCTCGGCCACGGCGATGAACTCGGCCGGGCTGACCTGGCCCAGCGCGGGATGGCGCCAGCGGCACAGCGCCTCGGCGCCCACCAGCGTGCCGCGGCGGGCGTCGTACTTGGGCTGGAACTGCAGCGACAGCGCATCGTCCTGGATCGCCAGCCACAGGTCGCGGCGGATCACGCGGGTGCGGCGGGCGCGCTCGCCGGCGGCGCTGTTGAACAGGCGCACCTGGTTCGAGCCGCTTTCGCGGGCCTCGGCCAGGCTCACGCGCGCGGCCTGCATCAGCGCCTCGGAAGTCTGGGCGTCGCGCGGGTAGATGGCGATGCCGATATTGACGCCGATCTGCATCTGCAGCCCGCGCGCGGCGATGAACTCGGCCAGCGAGCCCAGCACGCGCGAGCCCAGCTCCTGCGCGCGGCCGTGGTGCACCAGCTCGGGCACGCCGACGGCGAACTCGTCGCGCGCCAGCCGCGCGAGGAAATCGTGCGGCTCCAGCACGGCCTGCGCGAGCGCGCCGGCGTCCTGCGCCAGGATATCGTCGGCGCGGATCTCGAAGACTTCATCGACCTCGCGATAGTCGGCAATATGGATCAGCAGCACGGCGCAGCCGGTATCGGCCAGCCGCGCCTGGGCCATGGCCTGGTCCACCCAGCGGCCGAACGCGACGCGGTCGGGCATCACGGTGGCGACGCTGTACTCGCCCACCGTGCCCTGCCCGCGCGCAGTGGCGCGCACCGTGAGCCGGCCGGGAATACGGGCGCCGCGCCGCACCAGCCGCGGCTCGGCGCCGCGCGCCAGGGCGGGCGCGGCATCGTCGGCAAGATCCTCGGCGGGGCTGGCCTCGGTGCGCGATACCGGCAGCCAGCCGCGCGACTGCGCCCGGTGCAGCGCGAACATCAGCGCGCACAGCGCGGTCAGCCCGCCTGCCAGCCAGGCGGGATGCGGCAGGCCGGCCGCGTCGATACAGGCGCGTGCCGAGGACGCGCCGGCGCCGCAGGCCCGGCCCAGGTGGGTGCCGGCCGCGGCCACCATGCCGGCGCCGCCGACCACCGCCAGCAGCGCCGCGCCGCGCCACAGGCGCGCGCCCTGGCGCAGCCACTGCAGCAGCAGCTTGGCGGCGGTGGTGGCAGCGGCGGCGGCAGCGAAGCTGGCGGCCATCTGGGCGGTGTCGTTGGCCACCGGCACGCTGCCCGACAGCACCACCACCACCACGGGCAGGCTGACGGCCAGTTGCGACAACAGCGCCGCCGTCCAGGTCAGCGTGCGCAGCGACCTGCTTCCGGCGCCCTCGTTCGCACGCCCGGCGCGGGCGCCGAGGACGGCGGCCACGCCCAGCAGGGCGGCGAGCAGCAACAGGACGGTACTCAGGGCAATCATTGGGCTGCGCGGTGATAAAGAAAATGCGCGAAGACGAACCCGGCGCGGGGCAAACTTCGCATCATGGCATCTTGCGGTCGCGGTGTGAACAACACAATACGGGGGTCCCCTGCCGGGGACACCTGTTCAGAACGCACTCCGGCCATCGTTGCTGCCGGCAGCGATCAGCGCGATGGCCGAAGCCGGCTGGTTGGAATGCGTGCCCTGGAGCGAGTCGTTGCTGGCGGAAATACCATGCAGCGCGGCGCCGCCGACCAGCAACAGCAGCACCGACAACATTCCCATGGCGCCCCGCAACAGGGTCTTGATCTGCATATTGTCGTGGAAAGACATTGTTGAAAGGAAAACGTAAGCATTCCGCCAGGCGCACCGCTGGCTCCGTTACGGCAAGACCAGGGCACCGGCTTGATCCGCCCTGCCCGGATAACGGCGCAGCCCACCGGTACTTGAGCAGCGACGTCCGGCCGCGTGTCAAATGGGCGGAAATTAACCTGGATGTCGGATATACGGCACGCCGCACGTGGCGGCATGTAAGCAGACGCTTTATTCACCGGGGCGGCCGCCGATTATGGCAACTTGATTTCCATCGCCGCCGGCGCGGCCGGGCAGACGCTGGTTTGGACGGATCGGCCCGGTCAGGACGATTTATGTGTCGGGTCGGCGGACAGCGGACGCATGAGCGCCGTCGCGATCCGGTTCAAATCCGGCCGACCGACCTGAATGGTTCACGAAAGTTCACTGCAATATCGGCTGCAAGAATTTTCGTAAAAACCATGCAGGAATAGCGACCCGGCATTTGCAGCGGCTCGTTACCCCGTTATAATTGTTTTCAGCATTTCAGCACACCGACAGCGCAACACGGCGCAACCTTGCGCGACACCCCGCTGTGCCGACACCCACGCATATCACCCCACCGAAAACCGAGGACGCAATGGCGACTTATCAGGAAATCGTTCAGAAAATCAGTGAACTGCAGAAGCAAGCCGAGGAAATCAAGGCGCGCGAACAGGCTTCGGTGATCTCGGATATTCGCGAGAAAATCGAGCAATATGGCCTGACCGCGGAAGACCTGGGTTTTGGCGCGAAAGCGCCGGCCGGCAAGAAGGCGGCCAACCGCAAGGTGCCGGTGCGCTATCGCGACAGCGCCGGCAATACCTGGACCGGCCGCGGCAAGCGTCCGGGCTGGCTGACCCAGGCCCTGGCCCAGGGCAAGGCTGTCGAGGACTTCCTGATTCGCTGAAGCCCGGCTCCGACGCATGCCAAAACGCCACGGTTGCAAGCCGTGGCGTTTTTGTTTGGTGTGTTTTGCCGGAATTGCCGCTCAGGCGCCGAACCCGTGCGGGTTCATCGACTGCCAGCGCCATGAGTCCTGGCACATGCGCTCGATGCCGTGCTGCGCGCGCCATCCCAGCAGCTGGTTGGCCAGCGCGGGATCGGCATAGCAAGAGGCGATATCGCCCGGGCGGCGCGCCACGATCTCATACGGCACCGGCCGGCCACTGGCCCGCTGGTAGGCCTCGACCACTTCCAGCACGCTGTAGCCGCGGCCGGTGCCCAGGTTGACGGTCATGCCGCGCCCCTGGTCGCGCAGGTAGACCAGCGCCGCGAGGTGGCCGTCGGCGAGGTCGCACACGTGGATATAGTCGCGCACGCCGGTACCGTCAGGCGTGGGATAGTCGCCGCCGAATACCATCAGTTTCTCGCGGCGCCCGCCGGCCACCTGCGCCACGTATGGCATCAGGTTATTCGGGATTCCGCGCGGATCCTCGCCGATCAGCCCGCTTTCATGCGCGCCGACCGGATTGAAATAGCGCAGGTAGGCAATGCGCCATGCCGGATCCGATTTTTCCAGGTCGCGCAGGATTTGCTCTCCCATCAGCTTGGTCTGGCCATACGGATTGGTCGCCGACAGCGGGAAGTCCTCCAGGATCGGCACCGTGTGAGGATTGCCATAAACCGTGGCTGAGGAACTGAACACCAGTTGTTTCACCCCGGCCGCGCCCATGGCGGCGCAGACCGTCAGCAGGCCGTCGAGGTTGTTGCTGTAATACTGCAGCGGCTGGCTCACCGATTCGCCCACTGCCTTGAGCGCGGCAAAATGAATCACCCCGCTGATGCGGTGTTCGGCAAAAAGCCGGTCCAGCAAGGCGCGGTCGCGCACGTCGCCCTGGACAAAATCCGGGGTCTTGCCGGTAATGGCGGCCAGCCGCTCGATCACCACGGGGCTGCTGTTGCACAGATTATCCAGTCCGATCACGTGGTAGCCGGCATGGAGCAGCGCGACCCAGGTATGCGAGGCGATATAGCCGGTGGCGCCGGTAAGGAGCAGGGTTTCGGGCATGGGAAATAAGCGTCGGATTTCGATTCGCGGCGGGGGGTCTCAAGCGCCATCGTGCAATGCCTGATGCCGCACATTGAGCCCGCGCAGGCGGTAGTGTCGTCTATTATCCACGATGCGTCAGCCGCGCCCGGTCAGCTGGCACACACAGTTACAAGCATGGCGGCGCCGCATTCATCAGGACTGCCTGTCGCTCGCCTGGGCCACCAGCCCCGCCCGTGCCTGCCAGGCCTCATACGCGCCATGCAGCCGCCAGCCCGATTCCAGGTCGCGCATGCCCAGGCATTGCGCCACCTCGGCCGGCGTCGTGCCGGCCTCGAAATGCATGGCCGCGCAGGTATTGCGCAAGGTCTGCGGCGAGGCCCGCTCATGGCGGCCGGCCAGCACGCCGGCTTCGTCGAGCAGGATTTCCACGCGCCGGTAGACCGAAGCCGCGTGCATCGGCCGGCCTGACGGCATGGCCGGGAACAGCAGGCTGCCGAGCGTGCCCGACGCCTCGCGCAGCGCCAGCCACGCCCGCAGCGGTGCATGCGCCAGCGCGAACAGCGGCGCGGTATAGGCGCGGCCATTGTCGGGACGCACCATGCGCAGCGCCATCCTGCCCGGGGCGCCATCGTCGATCGCCTCCAGGCGCAGGGCGCGCGCTTCGCCCACCTTCAGTCCCCCACCCAGCAACACCGCCACCAGGGCGGCATCGCGCGCGCGCTTCCATTGCGTCGGCGATGCCGCACGGCATTCCTCCACCGTCGGCGGCACGCCGGCCGGACCCAGGATGCGGGCCACCAGCAGGTCGCGCTCGCCCGGCAGCAGGAAGGCAGTGGGGTCGTTCTCGCCCTCGGCGAGGTGCGCGCGCACCGCCTGGCTTCCCGGGTTGTGCATGCCCTCGCGCAACTGGGAGAGATGGTGGAACACCCGCTCGATCAGCCGCGCATAGCGGTAGCGGTGCGACTTGTGCAGCTGCTGGGCATCGAGGAATTCGCCGATCTGCTCCGCCGACCAGCTCAGCGGCGGCAACCCGCGCTCGGCCGACCAGCGCAGCAGCTTGCCCCACATGGCGCGGTACACCACGCTGGTGCCGTGGCGGAAGCCGTGCCGCGCCAGCCAGCCGTCGAAGGCGCGCTCGGGATGGGCGCGCCAGGCGGCCAGGTCGGCATCGAACAGCGCTGCCTGGCCGGGCTGGTGGGCGGTCGACTTACCGGTCGACTTAGTGGTCACTGACTTCTCCTGCCGGTGGCTGCGGGCGCGGCTGGGATTCCGCTAGGCGATGCCGCCTATTGTAGCCAACCCGTCACTGCGGGGCGCTCCCGGCATGGCGCGGGGCCAATGCCGGCTTGCGCAGGGCAGCAGCGCATGCTACCTTTCGATTCACTATGCAACTGGTTGCATAAGACAAGAACACAAGAACACGAACGCAAGGTAGCCGGCGCATGCCGTGACCGTCCAAGGAGACCGCAATGACCACCACCCAGCTGATTCCCGCAGCGCAGGCCTCGCTCGACACCTGGCACCAGTTGATTGCCACCAATTCGATGGCCGGGCTCGACGCCATCGTCGCCGACGAGGTCGTGTTCCGCTCGCCGGTCGCGCATACGCCCTATCCCGGCCGTGCGGCGATCGCGCTGGTGCTGACCACGGTGAACCAGGTGTTCCGGGATTTCCGCTACCACCGCAGCTTTGTCAGCGAGGACGGCCACAGCGTGGTGCTCGAATTCAGCGCCACGGTCGATGGCAAGGCGCTCAAGGGCATCGACATGATCCGCTTCAACGACGCCGGCCATATTGCCGAATTCGAAGTGATGGTGCGCCCGCGCTCGGGGCTGGAGGCGCTGGCCGCCGCCATGAGCGCGCGCCTCGCCAGCCAGAAGGACGTGCTGACCGGTGCCGCGTAAGCGGCCAGGCTGCCGCCCGCGCCCGCCAGATTCTTTTTGCCTCACCGTACTACCCAGGAGACTTCACCCATGGCCCTCCCCGCCCTGCTGCAGAACCGGCTGTCGCTGCCGGTGGTCTGCTCGCCGCTGTTCATCATTTCCAACCCCGACCTGGTGATTGCCCAGTGCAAGGCCGGCGTGGTGGGCTCGTTCCCGGCGCTGAACGCGCGCCCGGCGCCCAGGCTGGAGGAATGGCTGGACCGCATCACCACCGAACTGGCCGAGCACAACGCAAAGCATCCGGACCGTCCGGCGGCGCCGTTCGCGGTCAACCAGATCGTGCACAAGTCCAACGACCGGCTCGAGCATGACCTGGAGCTGTGCGTGCGCTACAAGGTGCCGATCGTGATCACCTCGCTGGGCGCGCGCAAGGAAGTCAACGACGCGGTGCACTCGTACGGCGGCATCGTGCTGCACGACGTGATCAACAACGCCTTCGCGCGCAAGGCCATCGAGAAGGGCGCCGACGGGCTGGTGGCGGTGGCTGCCGGCGCCGGCGGCCATGCCGGCACGCTGTCGCCGTTCGCGCTGCTGCACGAGATCCGCGAATGGTTCGACGGCCCGCTGCTGCTGTCGGGCGCGATCTCCAGCGGCGACGCCATCCTGGCCGCGCAGGCCGCGGGCGCCGACCTGGCCTACATCGGCTCGGCCTTCATCGCCACGCAGGAAGCCAACGCGCAGGACGGCTACAAGCAGATGATCGTCGACAGCAGCGCCGGCGACATCGTCTACTCCAACCTCTTTACCGGCGTGCACGGCAACTACCTGCGCGGCAGCATCGAGCGCGCGGGCCTGGATCCGCAGGCGCTGCCGCAGTCGGATCCGTCCAAGATGAACTTCGGCTCGACCAGCGTGAAGGCGTGGAAGGATATCTGGGGCGCCGGCCAGGGCGTGGGCGCGATCAAGCGCGTGGTGCCGGCGGGCGAGCTGGTGCGGCGCTTTGCCGAGGAGTATGCGCTGGCGCGCCGGCGCCTGGGGTTGGGCGAAGCCAGCCAGGCGGGTGCGCGGGCAGTTGACGTGGCCTGAGCCTGACCAAGCCCCAATAAAGAACGCCGGCCGCAAGGCCGGCGTTTTGCTTTGGCGCGCGGCGCGCTACGCCGACTGCCGCTCCAGCAGCGGCAGCAGGTCTTCGCCCCACGCCACCCAGTCCTGCTCGAAGCGGATGCCCCGGCGCAGCAGCGCATAGCGCAACTGCTGCGCGCGGTCCATGTCGGGCGCGGAGAAATCCTTGCGCTCGATCGCGAGGTAGGTCTCGAGCCGTGCCTGGTGCAGCGCGATCAGCCGGCGCATTTCATCGCCCAGGCCGAGCGGCCCGATCGCGGCATCGGCACGCAGCTTGACCAGGATTTCCTCGCGCTGGTCGAGCGCGGCACCGGGCGCCAGCACCCAGCGCACCAGTTCGTCGCGCCCGGCCGGCAGCACCCGGTAGACCTTCTTGCGGTTCTTGCGGTCGGTGGCGGCGCCCTCGTTTTCCACCGCCTCGCTCTCGTCGGCAGCGATCCAGCCGCTGTCGGCCATGCGCCCCAGCTCCCGGTAAATCTGCTGGTGGGTGGCATGCCAGAAATAGCCGATGGAGCGGTCGAAGCGGCGCGCCAGGTCGTAACCGGACGACGGCTTTTCGAGCAGGGAAATCAACAAGGCGTGCTGGGTCGACATGCGTCTGGGCAATGGCCCGTCGGGGGCGGTTGATGGTTGCGGAGTGCCATGCGGCGCGAGTGCCGGTCGTGCCGGTGCGCCACGGACCGCAAAAACTGGCGCTATGTTAGCGCAACCCTCCACGGTGTCGGCAAAGCGTGATGCAAGGATCGCCGCAATCCGGCAATATCTGCAAGCGCGGGCATATATTCGGTAAATCTGGCAGTTTAGAAATTTTGCGGCAGACAGAATTAAATAATGCTGAATGGCATTTTTGCGTTACTTGCCATACATTCCATACATTGAAACCTGTGCGAGCAAGAAAAATCCGTCCCCGGCCGCACCATGCACCGAATCTGGAGTATGCCCATGACCGGAAAACCCATGCTTGCCGAAGAGCGCGACGTCGCCTGGGAAGCCGATGCCGGCGAACGCCTGCCCGGCCTGCTGGCGCCGCTGCGCGACACGGCCCCGAACAAGGCCCCGATCTACTACCGGTTGCCCGATACGCCTGACGGGCACCACATCAAGGAATACGCCAGCGGCCTGCGCCAGCTGGTACGTTTTGTCGGCGTCGAAGAACAGGTCGTCAAATACAGCCTGAACTGACTGACGCCCCGGCTTTTCCTGTGGTTGTCTCCTCCGAGCCCGATCCTGCGGGCAGGGACTTGAACCCGCGGTTGCCGCGGGTTTTTTCTTGGTGCGTTCCGGCATCAGGCACTATTCCAGCCGCTCCCGCACCTGCGCGATCACCTCGCGCCACATGTCACGCTGCGCGGCCAGGTAGGCGGCCGCCGCGGCGCCGGTCAGCGCCAGCGGCTCGGCGCCACCCTGGCCGAGGCGCCGCGACAAGGCCGGCTCGTCCCGCAGCAGCCGCTGCATGCGCAGGGCCAGCCCCTCGTACTGCACGCCGGGCATGCCCGGTGCGGCCAGCAGCCCGTACCACGCGGCCTGATGCATGCCGGCGATACCGGCCTCGGCAAAGGTGGGCGTGGATGGCGCCAGCGGGCTGCGACGCGCACCCGTCACGGCCAGGGCCCGCACCCTGCCCTGGCGCAGCAGCGGCAACGCGGCCTGCAGCGTGCTGACCAGCATCTCGATATGGCCGCCCTGCAGGTCGGTCAATGCGCGCGCGCTGCCGGGATAGGGAAGATGGGCCATCTCGACGCCGGCCTGCCGGCACATCAGCGCACCCACCAGGTGGGCGCTGGAATGGATGCCAAGCGAGGCAAAGGCCAGCTCCCCCGGCCTGCGCCGCGCGCGGGCCAGCCGCGCATGCAGTTCGGCGTCCGGCGCCAGCCCGGCGGGCGCGGCGCCGCTGGTCAGCAGCACATGCGGCGTCGCGGCCAGCACCGCGACCGGGTGTAGCCGGTCCGCACCGGCTGCATGGGGCGACAGCAGCGGGGCGATGCTGACCGAGCCCACCGTGCCCAGCAGCAGCACGGAGCGGTCGGCCGGCGCGCGCAGCACCGCCTGCAGCGCCACCAGCCCCGCGGCACCGGCGCGGTTCTCGACCAGCACGGGATAGCCGTCGGCGGCCAGGCTGTCGGCAACCACGCGCGCGACATGGTCCGCACCCCCGCCAGCGCCATACCCGACGACCAGGTGAGCCGGTTCCGCGGCCGAGGCACGGCGGGGCACTGCCCCACCGCCCGTCGCCGCCGCGAGCAGGCCAGCGCAGGCAAGGCGCAGCCATTGCCGGCGCGGCCGCGGCAGGGCGGCAAGGCAATCTCGTGCAGGGGATGGACGATGGCCAGCAGGTCGACCCGGACCACCGGGCGGCTGCGCCGCGGCGTGCCAGGCGTCGCGCTGCGGCTTGGGCTGAAGCATGCGGAGGCGCGATTCCATGGAAGCAGGCCCCGCACCTGGGCAGGGACCATCCGCCGGCAGACGGCGGACCGCTGCATGTTAGCACCGCGCGGGCGGGACTGGCTGCCGGGGCAAACCCCGGCGTTCCCGTGCGTCAGAGCTGCGGTGCGCGGCAGGCAGCACCGTCCGGATTGGCCGACTCCGCCATGCCGAACACCGCCCTGGCCCCGCACTGCGAACCGAACATGCGCGCCTGGTCATGGCCCACGCCCACCACTTCATACGCCTGGTGGCGGCTCACCTGGCCAGGCGTGGCCAGGTAGCGCTCGTAGCGCAGGTAGCCGCGCGCGCGCTGCAGCCGCGTGGGCCCTTCGGCTTCGGCGCCGCACGCCTTGTCGAGCACGCGGTGGTTGGGGTCGTTGTCCTCGGTGCCGGCCAGGTAGGTCACCTGCCGGCCAATGTAGCGCCGGTACAGCGACAGGCCGCTGGCACCCTGCGCATAGGGCACGATGTCCTGCATGCCGTAGCGGTACTTGTCGTAGTCAGGACAGGCGGTCTTGTCATAGGGTGCGAACGACTTGCCATCCGGGCCCGCCGGCCGTACCGGCGTGAAATAGAGATAGGACGAGGGATTGGCCACCACGTAGCGCAGGTCGATGCCGCGCGCGCGGATGCGCTCGTCGACGTTGTTCAGCACCGCATAGCGATGCACGATCTGCGCGCCGCCGGAATGTCCCGCCACCGTCACCTTGCTCACCTGCGGCAGCCGCGCCTTGTCGGTGACAAGCGCCAGCAGGTCGTCCAGCAGCTGCAGCGAGCTGACCGGGAAGCGCGCGTCGACCGCGTTCTCGCCGCTCATCCAGCCCTGTACCGACCACTGCGGCATGCCGTCGAAACCCTTGCCCTGGTCCGGCGTGCCGGGGAAGTTGGGCGCGATCAGCAGGACCTCGCCGGGATTGCGCCCGCTGGCCTTGAGCAGGGCCGCGCCGGCGGCGTAGTAGTCATCGCCGTTGCGCTGCAGGCCGTGCTGCACGAACACCACCTCGCGGATGCGCGACAGGTCGCCGTCGAGCCGGTGATTCGCATACACCGGGAAGTCATAGCCGGCGCCCGCGCCCAGGTGCACACGCTGCCAGTGCGGCTTGCCGGTGTCGACCTTGGTGGCTTCGGCAGGCCTGGCAGCCGCGGTTGTACCCGGAGGCGTGGCGGCACAACCGGCGATAACGGCTGCCGTGACCGCCGCGCAAGCGAGGCGAAGGGCCGGGCTTGCTGGCAAGGCATTGGCGAAGGCTGAAAGCATGGGCGTCTCCTGTCTCCTGTATTGAATGCGGCTGATGTTAGGGCAGATCATCGACCTTGAAAAATATATACTTACTGCCAATCCCATATATTTGACATATACCAACGTGGAACTCCGGCACCTGCGCTATTTCCTCGCCGTGGCCGAGCATGGCTCGGTGACCCGTGCGGCCGAGCAGCTCGGCATCCAGCAGCCGCCGCTGTCGCAGCAGCTCAAGGCGCTCGAGGCCGAACTGGGCGTGGCCCTGTTCGAGCGCCAGCCGCGCGGCGTGGCGCTGACCCCGGCCGGACTGGCGTTGCGCGACGACGCCGAAGACCTGTTCAGCCGCATCGCGCAGATGCGCGCGCGCATGCAGCGGCTGGCACGCGGCGACGAAGGGTCGCTGGCGATCGGCTTCACCAGTTCCGCCGCGGCGCACCGGCTCACGCCCGAGGTGCTGCGCGAGTGCCGGCGCCGGTTCCCGCGCGTGGCGCTGTCGCTCACCGAATGCAATGCGGCCGAGGCGATCGAGCGCCTGGCCGACGGCACCCTCAGCGCCGCGCTGCTGCGTGCGCCGGTGCAGCATCCGGAAGGCGTGCGCTTTGACCTGCTGCTGGAAGAAGACATGGTGATCGCGCTGCCGCTGGACCACCCGCTGCTGCGCAAGCGCCAGGCGGCGGGCATCGCGGCCACGGCGCCGGTGTCGCTGCGCGAGCTGGCCGCCGACCCTTTCATCCTGGTACGCCGCCCCGGCGCGCCGGGCATGTACCACGACCTGCTGCGCGCCTGCGAGGCGCTCGGCTTCACGCCGCGCGTGGGCGCCGAGGTCGAGCGCATGCTGACCAACCTGAACCTCGTCGCTGCCGGCGCCGGCGTCAGCGTGGTGCCGGGCTCGATGGCCAGCCTGAACCGCCACGGCGTGGCCTACTGCCCCATGCAGGAAGCGGACCGCTTGCGCGCACCGCTGACGCTGGGCTATCGCGAGGACGCCGCGCAGGGCGGCGACCCGGCGCTGGCCGCGCTGGTCGCGCTCACGCACCGGCTGGCCGCGCGGCACCGGCGCCGGCCGGCAAAGGCGGCCGACGCCTGAGCCGGGCGTGGGCTAGTACATCACGCCCAGTTCGAAGCGCGTCCCGGCGGTGCCGGCCAGCACCCCGCCGCTGGCGGTATAGAACCCGCTGACATCGCCGCTTGCGGCCATCACGCCCGCCACCGGCAGGTTGTAGGCAAGCGCGCCGCTGGCGCCGGCACGCACGATGGTGGCACCCGCGAGGTCCGCATCCGCCAGGATGCCGTCGGTGCCCTGCAGGCGATAGGTGCCGTCCGCCGCGCCCACCGGCAGCGTGGCGGGCTGCGGCGTGTAGACGCTCATGCCATAGGCCGTCGCGGAGCGCGTCAGCACCAGCGGCACCGGCTTGCCGTTGACCATGCCGCTGATGAGCGAGCCGGACAGCGTGCCGTCATTGGCCGCGATGGTGCCGCCGACCATGTAGTCGAAGGCGTTGCGCGCCGCATTCCACGCGATATAGCCCTTGGTGGTGGCGGTGCAGGCCGCGTCGTAGACGATGAAGCCGCCGGTGCCGGGATCCTGGCAGGTCTGCCAGGTGGCCGCCGACGAGCGCAGCCGCGCCGCGCCGTTGCGCACCGTGGCGGCGTGGTCCGCTGCCGCGTACTGGATACCGTTGACGTTGTAGATGTCCGCCACGGCCTTGTAGTCCGACGACACGTTCCGGAAGGCCAGCAGCGGCGCAAAGCCCGCGCCCGAAGCCGGCACCACCCCGCCGGTGACCACGCCGCCGCCGCCGAAGGTGAAGCGGGCGCCGTTCTCGTCGCTGGCATAGGTGCAGCCGCCCTGCGGCGACAGCCGTCCGCTGCGCTGCGTGCCGGCGGCGCGCTGCAGGCTCGCATCGACCGTCACGGTGTATTGCAGCGTGGCCGGGTCCACCGAGACCGTCAGCTCTTCACCCAGGGTATTGCCGCCCTTGTACGCAGTCGCCGCCGACGGCAGGTTCAGGCAGGCCTGCACCACGCCGCTGGCGCCTTCGCAGGTGTAGTTGACCGCCGCATCCGCGCTGCCGCTGCCCTTGTACTTGGGCCATGCCGGGTACTGGCACAGCGGGCGCGTGCGGCCATAGGTCTGCGCGTTGGTGTCCATCACCGTGCGCGTGCCCGGCGCCGCGCCCAGCTCGACCCAGTTCTCCAGCGCCGTCAGTGAGTTCCACGCCGGCAGGAAGCTGCCGGTGCCGTGGCCCATGCCTGGCACCGTGTAGAAGCGGATGCCCTGGTCGACCGCGCCCTGCCCCACCGTGGCCGTCACCGCCTGGAACCACGCGATCGTGGAATTGGGGCTGATGACCTCGTCGGCCAGCCCGTGCAGCAGGACCAGGCGCCCGCCGCGCGCCAGGAAGGCCGAGATATCGGGGTTGGTGGCATCGGTCAGCGCCGACACGGCCTGCACGCGGGCGGTCCAGCTGCCCGGGCTGGCGGGATCGAACGTCAGCGCATCGAAGCCCGCGTCGCGCGCGATGAAGTACTTCACCCACTGGTCGCCGGTGACGTACATGTTGGCGTCCGCGGTAGTGGCCGGATTGCCCGGCACGGGGCGCGTGCCGAGATCGCGCGAAGTGAACGGGCCCGCCACCAGCGCACCTTCCAGCAGGTTGTAGCCGCCCGCCACGGTCACGCCATTGGCGAGCGGGTAGTTCAGCTGCAGCGGCGCCTCGATGGCCTTGACCGTGGCGATCTGCGCATCCGACAGGCAGCTGTCGCCCGCGTCGGCGCCGCCCGCGCAGCGCAGGCCGGCCAGCACCTGCTGCGCGCCCGCGCGGCAGCCTTCGACGTTGCTGACGATCTTGTCTGCGACGCCGTCCAGGCGGTCGCACGCCGCCATCGCGGCATCCTGCACCAGCAGCGTCTTGTTCAGGTTGAGCCAGCCCGCGCCGTTGTTCAGGTACAGCGCGCGTCCCACCGCCACGTTCGAGAGCCGCGTGCCGGTGTAGTTGAGTGCCGGCTCGTTGGCGATCACCCCGTCATAGTCGGCCGGCCAGCGCTGGATATAGGACAGCGCATCGCGCCCGCCGGTGGAGGTGCCGAGGAAATACGCGCGCTGCGGCGCCTTGCCGTAACGCGCCTGGATCAGCGCCAGCGCCACGTCATGGGTCTTCTTCAGCGTGTCGCCGCCGTAATTGCGCAGCGCCTCGTCGTTCACCGCGAAGCGGCCGTCGGTGATGCTGCTGCTCTGGTGGCCCGAATCGTCGCCCCAGGTGGCATAGCCGCGCGCCAGCGGCGCGGGGTCGTCGGGCATGGCGAAGCGCACGGTCTCGGTGCCGTCGATCAGCCTGCCGTCAAAGCCGCCCCCGCCGAACTGGATGCCCTTGCCATTCCATTGCGTCGGCAGGTTCACCGCAAACAGGATCGACGGCGCCGCCGGATCCACCGGCGCGATCGCGCCGCGCACCTGGCAGTACTCGCCCAGCGTGTTGCCCGCCGCGCCCGCGGCAATCAGCGTGGCGCCGCTCACGGTGGCGCCACCGGTGGCCAGCGCCAGCTGCGCGGCCGGGATCGGCATGCCCTGGAGCGCGTTGCAGGCGTCGAGCGCCGACAGCGCGGGCGCCTCGCCGCCCGCGCCCGGATCGCCGCCGGGCGCGGCGCCGTTGGCAGCGCCGGGGTCCTGCGCCACCGGCGCATCGTCGCCACCGCCGCAACCCGCGGCCAGCAGCGTTGCCGCCAGGACGGCGGCGAACCACCGCAGCCCCCTGCGGCCGCGGTGTAAAGCCTGATGCCTTGCCATGCTTGTCTCCTCCGTATGCATTCGCGTCGTGCCGCGATGCGGCCGGGAATGCTGGAGCGAGACGGTATCACCGCGCTTTGCGCACGTAAAATATATGCATCAAGAGCCATCCATATTTTATGTATATGGCAACGCCAGGTGCAAATCCTTGCAAAGCGCGCAGGAAGGGATTGCAATCCGCAGGGCATCCATGCGGCCCCGCGGCAACGCCGCATCGGGAATGAAGGTTGCAGTGTCCGGTACGTTGCCGGCAATGACGAGGAGAACTCATGTACATGGTCTACTGGTCCGAAGCCAGCGGCGCCGGACTCAGTCCCCACGCGCAGTCATTCCCCAGCGATGCGATGCGCGAGGCGCTGCACTTTACCGAAGCGCTGCGGCAGCGCCAGCATGCAGGCGAGCCGGTGAGCTTTGTCACCCTGTGCTCGGAGAACCCGAACTCGGTCGGGCGCGCCGGCGCGGCGGATCCGCCGCCCGACTATGAGTGGAAGAAGCGGCGGCCGTAACTGCGCGCAATGCTGCGCGCCCGCGGCGGGCAGGCGCTAGATCATCCTTGCCCCGTCTGGCGCGTTGCAAGCCGGCGCCTGACGGTCTCGTCGAACCAGCGGTCCATCATCGCCTTTTCATAGCGCAGCCTGTCGCTCTGGCTGTAGACGTTGACGCCCATGTTGAAGTTCTGGTCGGAGATACGCTGCTCGCCGCTGCCGATCACGGCACCGTCGCTGCCGCGCAGTGCATAGCGCAGCGTCATGCGCGGCCAGGTGACATCGCGCACGATGCGCACGTCATAGCCGCGCACGCGCCATGGCTCGAAATGTCCCGCCAGGTCGACATCGAGCACCTCGATGCTCAACGCATAACCCTGCGGCAGGTAGCGCGCCGCCAGCTCGTCGAAGTGGCTGTGGATATCGTTCATCACCTGCGCGCGCTCGCGGTCGCTGCCGTATGCGCTGCGGTAGGCGGCATCGGTGTAGGTTTCGGGATGGAGGAAGGAAACAGTCAGCGTTCCGGCGGGCGACGCGGCGAAGGCACTGATGGTACTCAGGGCACACATCAGGCCGATGGGCGCCGCGCAGGCGGCCAGCAGACGGCGGGATCTGGCCATGGCGAACTCCAGGACAAGGGCAACAAGGGCATTGCGCCTCTTGATTGTAGTGCGCCAGGGCCCGTCAGCCGATGATGTTGAACTGGCTGAAGTACGCCTCGTTCAACTCCAGCCCCAGTCCCGGCAGGTTGTCGTCAAGCTGCAGGTAGCCGTTGTCGGGCGCCGGATCGCCCCTGAAGATGTAGTAGAACAGCTCGTTGCCGACCTCGACGTCGTGCACGGGGAAGTACTCCGACATCGGCGATGCGGTCGACGCCATGGTCAGGTGGTAGTTGTGCATCTGCCCCGCGTGCGGGATCACCGGCACCGACCAGGCCTCGGCCATCGCGTTGATCTTCTGCGCAGCGGTGATGCCGCCAACGCGGTTGGTGTCGTACTGGATCACGTCGACGGCGCGGCGCTCCAGCAGGTCCTTGAAGCCGTATGAGGTGAACTCGTGCTCGCCGCCGGAGATCGGGAACGGGCTTGCCTTCTTCAGCTCGACATAGCCTTCGATATCGTCGGCGATCACCGGCTCTTCCAGCCAGCGGGGGTTGAACTCCGCCAGGCGCGGCAGCATGCGGCGCGCGTATTCCAGCGTCCAGCCCATGTAGCACTCCAGCATGATGTCGACGCCGTCGCCGACCAGCTCGCGCAGCAGCCGCACCTGCTCGATGTTCTTCTGCATGCCGGCGGGGCCGTCCTTGGGGCCGTAGCCGAAGCGCATCTTCATCGCGGTAAAGCCCTGGTCGAGGTAGCCTTGCGCTTCTGCCAGGAAGGCATCGCGGTCGTCGTTGTTGTAGAGCTTGGAGGCATAGCACCAGATCTTTTCCTTGGTGCGCCCGCCCAGCAGCTTGAACACCGGCTTGCCGACGGCCTTGCCCATCAGGTCCCACAGCGCGATGTCGACCGCCGAGATCGCCGCCATGCCGATGCCCTTGCGGCCCCAGGCGTGCGTGCGGCGATACATCTTCTGCCACAGGTACTCGTTGTCGAACGGGTCCTGGCCGAGCACCACCGGCGCCAGGTACTCGTCGACGATCTGCCTGGCCACGCGCGGGGCCAGCGCGCAGTTGCCGATGCCGACCAGGCCGGTGTCGGTCTCGACCTCGACCACCATCCAGCCGTGGAAGCGGAACGAGCCCATGGCATCGCCGCGTTCGAACAGGATGTCGGTGGCGTTGGTGCAGAAATGCGCCTGCGGCGGCACGGTCTTGCCCTTCCATTCGAAAACGCGGGCGCGGACGTTGGTGATCTTCATGTTCAACTCCTGATGGCAATGCGTTGGCGCGAACGCTCCCCGGCCGCGCCGGGGGCGGTCATGCTGGATCCGGTATGGATTGATGAGAGAGGCTAGGCGTTTGCGGCGGCGCGCCGTTGCGCGCCCATGCGGCAGGCGATCTGGAACGCCTGCTGCGTGGCGCCGGGGTCGGCGCGGCCCTGCTGCGTGATATCGAACGCGGTGCCGTGCGCCGGCGTGGTGATCGGCACCGGCAGCCCGCCCTGCACCGTCACGCCGCGCGAGAAGCCCATCAGCTTGATGCCGATCTGGCCCTGGTCGTGGTACATGGTGACGATGGCGTCGAACTGCCGCTGCGCCGGGCCGCCCTGCACCTTCAGGAAGATGGTGTCGGCCGGGAACGGGCCTGCGGCATTCACGCCGCGCTCGCGCGCCGCGGCGACGGCCGGGGCGATCACGTCGATCTCTTCGCGGCCGAAGGCGCCGTTGTCGCCGTTGTGCGGGTTCAGGCCGCACACGGCGATGCGCGGGCTCGCCATGCCGGCGCGGCGCAGCGCCTGGTCGATCAGGTCGATGGCGGCGCCGACGCGTTCCAGCGTGATCATTGCCGGCACGTCCCTGAGCGCCACGTGCGAGGTCACGCGCGAGGTCCACAGGCCGTCGAGCACGTTGAATTCGCAGAAATCGCCGTGGTAGGCAAGCTGCTCGGCGAACCAGTGCAGCTCGTCGCTATGGTCCATGCCGGCGGCGTGCAGCGAACTCTTGTTGAGCGGGCCGAACAGGATCGCATCGGCCTGGCCCGACTGCGCCAGCTGCAGCGCCAGCGACAGCGTGCCCAGGCTGTAGCGGCCGCCCTCGGCGCTGGACGCGCCGCGCGGATACGCGGGCCTGCCGTCCAGTTCCCAGTGGTAGAGGCGCGGCGCGCCGGGTGCGAACCCGAGGGTGTCGGTCTCTGCCAGCGCCAGCTCGACGCCCGCCACCTGCATGCCGCGGCGCCATTCGTCGCGGTCGGCGATCAGCAGGATGTCGGCCTGTTCGCTGGTGGCCGGATCGGCCAGCAGGCGCGCGATCAGTTCGGGGCCGATGCCGGCGGGATCGCCCAGCACCATCGCGATTCGTGGACGTGAAGTCATGAAGTTCTCTTGAAATACGGGCTCAGTCGAGCTTGACGCCAAGCTCTGCGATCAGCTTGCCATAGCGCGCGTACTCCGCGCGCGAGAAGGCATCGAACTGCGCGGCAGTCAGCGTGCCGGGCACGGCGCCCACGTCGGCCAGCTTGCGCACGGTATCGGGATCCCTGATCACGGTCGACAGCGCGGTACCCAGCTTCTGCAGCGTGGCGGGCGGCGTGCCGGCCGGCGCATAGACGCCGTACCAGGCATTCATCTGGATGCCCGGCACGCCGGCCTCGGCCAGCGTCGGCACATCGGGCAGCAGCGCCGAGCGCTTGTCCGCGGTCACCGCCAGCGCGCGCAGCTTGCCGGCCTTGATATGGTTGATCACCGACGGCATGGTCTCGAAGCTCATGTCCACCTGGCCTCCCATCAGGTCGACCAGCGCGCTGCTGCTGCTCTTGTACGGCACGTGCAGCAGCTTGCCCTGGATCTGGCGCGCAAACGCGGCGCCGGCCAGGTGCTGGGTGCTGCCGACGCCCGACGAGCTGAAGCGGAACTTGTCCGGGCTCGCTTGGATCTGCGCGACCAGCGCCTTGACGTCGCGCGCCGTGACCTGGTTGTTGACCACCAGCACGTTGGGCACCGACGACACCAGCGCCACCGGCGCCAGGTCCTTGAGCGGGTCGAACTGCAGCTTGAGCAGGTGCGGCGCGATCGCCTGCGAGGTGACCACGCCCATCAGCAGCGTGTTGCCGTCCGGCGCGGCCTTGGCGGTGATGTCCGCGGCGATGGTATTGGAGGCGCCGGGGCGGTTGTCGACCACGACGGGCTGCTTCAGCTGTGCGGCAAGCTTGTCGGAGACGATGCGCGCCATCACGTCGGTGCCGCCGCCGGGCGCGGCGCCCACCATCAGGCGCACCGGCCGGGTGTCCTGCGCCCAGGCGCTGGTCGTCATTGCAGCAGCCACTGTGGCCAGGCCGGCCAGTGCACCGGCAATCCGTGTCTTCATCGCTGTCTCCATTTTGCTGTCCGGCTCTGGTGGCGCGGATGAGCAGACTATATGGGCATCAGCGATTCGCTACTACTGACGTTTTTTGAACTGGCGATCACCTGGCGTTATACCTCCGCCGCCTTCCCTGCCTGCGCTTTCAGGATCGCCACCAGCTGCCGCGCGGAAGCGGACAAGGCGCCGCCACGCCGCGTAACGATGCCGAAGGTCTGCTGGCGCGATTGCAGGTGCACGGGCAGGATCCGCAGCATCTTCTGGCGCACGAACAGCGCCGCCACGCTGGCCGGCAGCAGCGACACCAGCCCGGCATCGCGCTGGAGCATCGCCACGGTGATCAGCGCCGACGACGTGGAAATCGCATTGGCGGGAAAGCTGACGCCGGCATGGTCCAGTTCGCGCTGCAGCAGCGCATGCATCGGCATGTGCCCGGTGTATGTGATCCAGCGATAACCGGCGAGATCAGCGAAGTCCATGGTGCGCGCACGGGGCGCGGGATGCGCGTGGCCAACCACCACGGACACCTGCTCGTCGCCAAGCGGGTGGTAGCGGTACTTGCCGGGTTCGTCGCTGACCAGCGAGCGGCCGAGCACGAGGTCGAGATGGCCGTCGTCGAGCTGGCCGAGCAGGCGCAGGCTGGTGTCCTCGATGATCTCGAGCGCCAGGTCCGGGTGCGCCTGCCGCAGCTGCTCGAGCGCCGGCACCAGCACATCCGGCACCGCGCCCATGATCACGCCGACGGCGACGCGCCCGCCGCTGCCCGCGCGGATGCCGGCCACTTCCTCGCACATCGCACTCAGGTCCGCCACCAGCTGCCGGGCATGGCGGATCACGCAATGGCCGAACGCGTTGGGGCGCATGCCGCGCCTGGAGCGCTCGAACAATGGCGCTTCCAGCATGCCTTCCAGCTCCTGCAGCGACTTGCTGGCGGCCGACTGGGTCATCGCCATCGCGGCGGCGGCCTGGTGCAGCGACTGGTGCTCGTCCAGCGCGATCAGCAGTTGCAGTTGCTTCATGCGCAGGCGGCCGGTAAGGGTGTCCAGGGTGGATTTCATGCTAGGACAAGGTGAGTCGCAAAAGCGATCACCAGATGGAAAGCTTTCAATATACAGCGCCGCTGCGCCGCTCGTATATTGGCCCGACCCGATTGACTGCCCAGAACCCGCGTCGGCCGCGTGCCAGCCGCAAGGAGGAGACCATGACCCGATCCCAGCCGCCTGTCTACCGAGGTGTTTTCCCGGTCGCACCGACCATCTTCGACGAGCACGGCGGCCTCGACCTCGACGGCCAGCGCCGCTGCATCGACTTCATGATCGACGCCGGCTCGCACGGGATCTGCATCCTGGCCAACTTCTCCGAGCAGTTCGTGCTGAGCGACGACGAGCGCAGCGTGCTGATGAAGACCGTGCTGGAGCACGTGGACGGCCGCGTGCCGGTGATCGTCACCACCACGCATTTCAGCTCGCGCATCTGCGCCGAACGCAGCCGCGCCGCGCAGGACGCCGGGGCCGCCATGGTGATGGTGATGCCGCCCTACCACGGCGCCACCATCCGCGTGCCCGAGCGCGGCATCCATGAGTTCTTCGCCACGGTCTCCGCCGCGATCGACATCCCCATCATGATCCAGGACGCGCCGGTCAGCGGCACCACGCTGTCCGCGCCCTTCCTCGCCCGCATGGCGCGCGAGCTGGCCAATGTCTCGTACTTCAAGATCGAAGTGCCGCAGGCCGCGGCCAAGCTGCGCGAGCTGATCGAGCTGGGCGGCGACGCCATCGTCGGCCCCTGGGACGGCGAAGAAGCCATCACGCTGATGGCCGACCTGGAAGCGGGCGCCACCGGCGCGATGACCGGCGCGGGCTTCCCGGACGGCATCCGCCAGATCCTGGATGCTTGGCAGGCCGGCGACGCCGAGCTGGCGGCGCAGCGCTACCAGCAGTGGCTGCCGCTGATCAACCACGAGAACCGGCAAGGGTGGCTGGCGACCAGCAAGGCGCTGATGAAGGAAGGCGGGGTGATTGCCTCGGATGCGGTAAGGCATCCGCTGCAGCCGATGCATCCGGCCACGCGGGAAGGGCTGCTGAAGGTGGCGCGTCGGCTGGATCCGCTGGTGTTGCGGTGGGGGCAGTGAGCAGCGCGCAGTCATTTGGCAGCGCTTCGCATCGAGCAGCGCCGGCCCTCACCCGGCCCCTCTCCCGCTTGCGGGAGAGGGGCCGGGTGAGGGCCGGAGCCTCCACGAAGTCCCCACATCTCGCCATGGCACCACCCCTGCAAGCGCCATGACCAACCACACTTTCCCAGATCCCAACATGACCCTAACCGGCAACCTCCTGATCGGCCGCCAATCCATCCGCGGCACCAACGGCTCCCTCCACGGCATCGATGCCGCCACCGGCGCCACCCTCGAACCCGCGTTCGGCGGCGCCACGCCGGCGCAGCTCGACCAGGCCTGCGCCCTCGCCTGGCAAGCCTTCGACACCTATCGCGAGATCTCGCCGGAACGCCGCGCCGATTTCCTCGAAGCAATCGCCGCGAACATCCTCGCGCTGGGCGACGCGCTGGTAGACCGCTGCGTCGCCGAATCCGGCCTGCCGCGCGGCCGCATCGAAGGTGAGCGCGGCCGCACCGTCGGCCAGCTGCGACTGTTCGCCGGCATGCTGCGCCAGGGCGATTTCCTGGAGCTGCGCGTGGATCCGGCCCAGCCCGAGCGCCAGCCGCTGCCGCGCCCCGACCTGCGCCTGCGCCATATCCCGCTGGGCCCCGTGGCGGTGTTCGGCGCCAGCAATTTCCCGCTGGCGTTCTCGGTCGCGGGCGGCGATACGGCTTCAGCGCTGGCCGCCGGCTGCCCGGTCGTGGTCAAGGCGCATTCGGCGCATCCGGGCACCTCGGAACTGGTGGGCCGCGCGGTCCAGCAGGCGGTGGCAGAGCTGGACCTGCCCGAAGGCACCTTCTCGCTGCTGTTCGATGCCGGCCGCGAAGTCGGCCAGAGCCTGGTGGCAGACCCGCGCATCCGGGCAGTCGGCTTCACCGGCTCGCGCGCCGGCGGCACCGCGCTGATGGCGATCGCCGCGGCGCGCCCGGCACCGATCCCCGTGTTCGCGGAGATGAGCAGCATCAATCCCGTGCTGCTGTTCCCCAACGCGCTGGCTAACCGCGCCGAGGCCATCGGCGCGGCCTTTGCCGGCTCGCTGACGCTCGGCGCCGGCCAGTTCTGCACCAACCCCGGCCTGGTGCTGGCAGTGGAAAGCGAAGGCCTGGAGCGGTTCCTGGAAGCGGCTGCGTCCAGCCTGGCGCGCATCGGCGCGCAGAGCATGCTGACGCCCGGCATCCTGCACGCCTACTGTGGCGGCGTGGACGCGCTCGCGCAGCATCCGCAGGTACGGACGGTAGCGCGCGGACAGGCCGGCAACACGCTGCAGGGCCAGGCCGCTCTGTTCAGCACCAGCGCCGAGGCCTTCCTCGCTGACGCTGCGCTGCGCCACGAGGTCTTCGGCGCCGCCTCGCTGGTGGTGCGTTGCCGCGACGTGGCGCAGATGCGGCAAGTGACCGAGGCGCTGGAAGGGCAGCTCACGGCCGCGCTGCATCTCGATGCCGCCGACCATGACGCGGCGCGCACGCTGCTGCCGTCGCTGGAACGGCTGGCGGGACGCATCCTGGTCAATGGCTTCGGCACCGGGGTGGAGGTCGGGCATGCGATGGTGCATGGCGGGCCATGGCCGTCTACGTCGGATGGCCGGACCACTTCGGTTGGCAGTCTGGCGATTGCGCGGTTTGTGCGGCCGGTGAGTTATCAGGACCTGCCGGATGACCTGCTGCCGGCAGCGCTGCGGGCGGAAAGCGCGTTGCGGCACACCTGGCGGGTTGATGGCAAAGCGTCGCGGTGAGGGCCGCCCTGACGCCCCTTGCTTGCAGCCTGTTTGCCCCCCCTCTACACCCAGCAGCCAGCCATCACTGCGCCAGCGCCCGCAACGTATCAACCAGCAAGCTCATTGACGCAGTCGGCGGCCGCCCGCGCCGCGTGACGATGCCGTACGGCCCGAGCTTGCGCGGCAGCGGCAGAGGCAGCACGGCCAGCGCTCCCACCCGGGCGTAGTAGGCCGCGACCGACTCCGGCAGCACCGCGATCAGTTCGCTGTCGGCCAGCAGCGAGGTGGTCATCAGCACCGCGGCGGTCTCTATGCTCGACGGCGGCGCAGCCACGCCGGCGTCCTCGAACGAGCGGTCGATCAGGGCGCGCATGGGGCTGGGACGCGGCTGCATGATCCAGGGATAGCGGGTCAACTCCGCGAACGACAGCTTGCGCCGCCGCGCCAGCGCGTGCTGCGGCCCGACCACGATCGCCAGGCCTTCGTCGCCGAGCTGCTCGAACTCCAGGCCGCTGCTGTCCCAGCCGTCCGGCACGCGCCCCAGCACGATATCGAGCTGGTCGCGCTCCAGCAGCGGCACCAGCACGTCGCTGGTCTCTACCTGCACCGCGACCTCCAGCCGCGGGTGGTCGCGGTTGAGCTGGCGGATCACCTCGGCCAAGAGGCCCGGCGTCGGCGCCATCACCGCGCCGACCCGCACCCGGCCGATCTTGCCGGATTCCAGCGCGACCAGTTCGTCACGCAAGCCGCCCATGTCCGCGAACACCAGCCGCGCGTAACGCGTGGCGGCCAACCCGAAGCGCGTGGCCCGCAGCCCGCGCGCATGGCGCTCGAACAGGGGCACGCCGAGCAGGTCTTCCATGTCCTGCAGCATCTTGCTGACGGCGGGCTGAGTCAGCGTCAGGGCCTCGGCGGCCTGGCGCAACGAACCGCGCTCCTCGACCGCCAGCAGCAGGCGCAGGTGCTGCATCTTCAGGCGGCCGTGGAGGGTGCTGACGGGTGGGATCATGGGTGGAACGAAGTCCGGGATGCAAGGACAGGCTCGCGCCTGCGATCGCAAATTCTTATCGCTTCGTCCCGGATGGTCAACCCGGAGATATCACTGCGGCACCGGCGGCTGGCCTCGCTGCCACGCGCGCCCTATAGTGAACTGGATGCGGCCCGCGCTACGCTCTGCACTTCAAGGCCGCATCCGTGCCATCCGTCGGAGGACAGCGCCATGCCTGGCGGTGCAAACATCACCGAGGTGACGATCCCGGCTTCCGGCGTGACCTTGCAAGGCATCCTCGCGCTGCCGCCGGGTGCAGCGGCATTGGTGCTGTTCGCGCACGGTACGGGCAGTTCGCGCCATAGCCCGCGCAATCACTACGTGGCCGCCGAACTCAACCGCTGCGGCATGGGAACGCTGCTGATGGATCTGCTGCTGCCCGATGAAGACCAGGTGCAGGCCATCCGCTTCGACGTCGCGCTGCTGGCCGCGCGGCTGGCCCATGCCACCCGCTGGGTCACGCAGCAGCCCGGCATGCCGCGGCAGCTGGGCTACTTCGGCGCAAGCATTGGCGCCGCCGCATCGATTCGCGCCGCGAGCACGTCGCCAATCCCGATCGGCGCTACCGTCTCGCGCGGCGGCAGGGTCGACCTGGCCGGCCCCGACGCCCTTGCCAGCCTGCGCACGCCGACCATGCTGATCATCGGCGGGCTGGATATCAGCGTGCTGGAACGGAACGAGGCGGTGTTTGCCGAACTGTCCTGTCCGAAGAAGCTGGTGATCGTGCCCGGGGCTTCCCATCTGTTCGAAGAGCCCGGCGCGCTGGAATCGGTCGCTCGCCTCGCGGCGCAATGGTTCGAGCGCTATCTGTGCAAGGCAGCGTCCTGAGCAGCGCCTGCGGGTTCTTATCGCAGCCCCGAATCGGCTATTTCGGAAATTCACTCGCTGACACGGCATCCATGTGGCCCCTCCTGCATAGCGAGTCCGCAAGCAGACGTTTCCCGCCTGGCAATCGCCAGAAGCCGTTGCACGAGATCGGGAACCTGTTCCGTAACATGCACCGCGCCAAGAGGAGCGAGCCGGGCCGGCAGTTCTACCTGCAATCGGCACACTCGCCCGCCAGCCAACACGCCTGCCGATATGCTCCGCGGTATCAAAGCCACGGAGCCAGGCAACTGCAGGAAGGTCTCCAGCACAGGTAGGGACACCGCTGCAAGCGGCAGCAACTTCGCGTCGGGTAATGCGTTCAGCACGATGCTATCAAACACGTCCCGCAGGTGGACACCAGCCGGGGGCAATACCCAGTTCGCCCCCTGAAGTGCTTGAATGGGAATCGAGGCCCGCTTTCGCAACGGGTGCGTGGACGAAGCGACAATCATGGCGTCATCGTCCAGAATCGACTCGAATTGCAGCGCTTTGGGCAATAGCGGTGGCATCCTGCAAAACACAACATCCAGGCAGCCCGCACCCAGCAGCGGAATCAGACGCACGCCACGATCTTCGTGCAATTCGATTCGCACTTCTGGGTGGGCCTGATGGAAGGTACTCAGTACCGGGGCCGTCAACGCGTAGGAAGCGGCGGGAATGGAGCCGATACGCAGAACCATCGTATTGCCCTGCCGGCTCGCGGCCAGAAATTCCGCGGATTCCTGAAGCCGCGCCATGACTTCGCGCACGTGGGAAATGAAGCCTCGGCCGCCCTCTGTCGGCCGTATCCCACGCGCATGGCGCTCGAATAGCTTAATGCCCAATAACAACTCTAGCTGAGCAAGCGCCTGGGTTGCGGCCGACTGGCTCATGCAAGCTTCCTTTGCGGCGCGGGCAATACAGCCGCAATCGGCGACCATGACCAGCAGCTGCAGTTGGCGCAGACGGCCCTGCCTGATCAGGCGCCCAGCGAGTACTCGTGCGAGCATGGGCACTGTGGCGCCCGCAAGTCCAGACGTTGCTATGGCAACCGGCAAGTTTTTATTTGACCGTTTCACGTGTGAAAGAACTCGCGGTGCCGCGCTTGCCAAGGAAGGGGGCTGGAATCGGCACGGCCATATTCCAACCTTTGTCCAACACAAGCGTTACCAAGAAGATGACCGTCCAATTCCAACAAGTTCGACGCCATCGGAGTGAGCAAGGCGTGCAGGGAACGGCGGGAAGCCGTTACAGTTCCAGCATGCGGTGCCTTCTGCAATGATCCACCTCAATCTTGCGCACCATTCAGACTAGGACAGTGCGCCAGGCCTGCCCGCGCCGCACCGGGCAGAGTCAACGGCCACACGCATGCGTTGGCCACGGACTCACGACACGCCGGTTTGAGTTGTGTCGTTTCAGCTATGGTTGCACCAATCAGGCGAATTAGGCTGGACACCAGATTTCTTCAGTTTCAGATGAAGCAGCAAAGCCACGGCAACGCAAAGGCCCGCGTTGTATGTTGCAATGGCTTGAAAGGCATCGGTGAACTGGAGTAGCACGCCAGCCGCAAATAATCCCGCCGGAAAGGCAGCCCCCACGATCAATGCTTGCACCCCCAATGTGCGGCCATATGCATCCCGCGGCACCTGCCTCATCAGCAGCGCGTCCGCCGCGCTCCCGGAGAACGCGACGCTGGCTCCGATGAAGATCAACGCAACGTTGAAAACCGGATATCGCCAGGCGCTCGCCAACTCCGCTGATACACAGACCAGCATGAACCCGCAACCGGTCATCGTCGCCATTGCTGGAAGATGGCATCGTCTCAGCTTTGCATAACTTAAGGCACCTCCAACTGCCCCCGCACCCAGACAGGACTCCGAAATTCCGAGATAAGTGCTGTTAGAACCATCGATACTCGCAATAAAGAGCGGCATGATGACGACCAACGGTGATAGTACAAAATTAAGGACCGCGGTAAAACCGAGCGTGCACATTAGCGTGTGTTCGCCTTTGTAGAACGCAACCGCAATCGCAATGCGCTCGGCCAAGGGCAACGGCTTTTGAGTCGCAGAACAGGAAGATGCCGATTCTATATCCAAGGACCAGATTACCCATGTACTAACCAGCAGAATGCCGCAGCACGCCAGCGTAGCGTATGCAGCCTCGAACGCTATCAGCAGTAGACCACCAAACAGAGGGACCACCAGCTTACCCAGATAGCCTGCACTGCGAGACAGACCCGCGGCCACACCCTCGCTCTCGCCATGAAGTGCCTCCTTGATCAGAACCTGCCGGGAAATTGAAAAACCGGTGGCCGCCATCCCCAACCCAATCTCAGAGGGGATCAATAGCCAGAGCGGCACCCACCGTACCAACACTGCGATCGTCCCGAGCAAAATTGCAGTACCTGCCAGCAGCGATACCATGCAGGCATTCCGTGCCCCTATTCTTTGAATCAGGCTATTTAATGGGATACCGCTGAAAATTCGCGCTATGGCACCGCCGCCTATGGCCAGCGGCAGCAGCGCGGTGAATTCCGTGAGTTGCGAGAGGAACCACGTGATCGTAAAGGTCTGCAGAATTGTGGCACTCGGTACGAGAAACCCCACGGCGGCCAGCCCTATGAATGATTTCGGCAGACCCTGCCTTTCTGTCCTCTGCAACGTCATATTTACTGTCCCAGGATGGTCCGCGTCAATGCAGCCCCACGCTGGCCCAGTGACATCAAGTAGAAGACATTGTCGCGAATATCGCTACAAACAGAGAATTCCTTTGTGGAATCAAGGCCTCCTGCCACCAGATCAGCATAATCTGCGCGAGGGCAATAGTGAGAGACCGGACATGCTTCGCACACCGCCGGTTCTTCCAGAAGTGCCTGGTATTCGCATAACTTATCGAATCCATAGTCGCCCGTCACGATGTCCCCGAAGTGGTACTCAGGAAACTCAAAGAGATTGTCCTGCGGGCATACACGGCCATCATGATTGATATGGAATTGCACGCGAGGCAGAATTCCTGCATCTCGTGTATAGATTAGCTTGAGATAGCGGGCGATTGGCGACGATTGCAAAAAAATCCCCAGCGTGGCGTCATGTTCGATGGCAGCCACCATCTTCTCCGTGATCATTCTTGTCGTTACCTTGTTCAGCAACTTCATGCGCGCTGCCGATCCCGTCATGCTCAACGGTGAATACAAAAACTGCGTCGCTCCAAGTTCTCGCGCGAAATAGATAGTACCGACAAGAGATGAGAAATTATGTGGCCCAACTACGGCCTTGATAGAGATGAAGGCGCCCTTGCTGGCCATGTACCGCACATTGGACACGACCTGATCAAAACTT
This sequence comes from Cupriavidus oxalaticus, assembly GCF_016894385.1. Classification (NCBI taxonomy): domain Bacteria; kingdom Pseudomonadati; phylum Pseudomonadota; class Betaproteobacteria; order Burkholderiales; family Burkholderiaceae; genus Cupriavidus; species Cupriavidus oxalaticus. The sequence goes on along the minus strand of NZ_CP069811.1, from coordinate 214,780 downwards.
CTGGGTCGGAAATGATCATGTACTTCTTGTACGTGAGAATCCAACGAAATGCGCCATTCGACGCCACCATCCTTGTACAACTCCGAAAACGCCTTCGACTGAAATTTTCTTGTATCCACCGCATTGCTCGACACCCGAACCAGCAGACCTCTTTCCCTGGCGTACCCAAGGATCCTTTCGAAATCCTTGTTTATGGTTGGCTCACCACCAAAAAGTTGAAGTGTCCGTGGCGGCTGGTTCATTGTGCTACCGACGTCGATGATGTAATCGATGAAGTTCTTGACCTCGCGATATTCCAGGTCGAACTTTCCTCGACGCATGCTGCTTGGGGCCTCTATATAACAATGAGGACAAGTCAAGTTGCAACGATTGGTGAGCTTGACGACTGGATACAGAGCTAGATGCTCCTTTCTCGCCAGCTTGGATGTTTTCGAAATTCTTTTCAGCGAACGAATGAGAATCGGATCACTAGCCGCCAGAAAGCTCTCGATTTCTATCGCTTTTTCTTTACTCACCTTCATCCATGTCTGTGGATTTTTTGTTACGTATATCACCCCGTCATCAATGTCCGCTTTGAAGAACTGCATGTCACCCCTCCTTCGAGAGCGACGAGGTGGAAGCATTTCCACCTCGCCTTACTCATCGCGCTCAATACTGGATGGCTTCTCCCCACATGGCGCGTTCCGGATCATGACCCGAATCCCACTCGACCTCGAAGGCAAAGCCTTCGAGGTCGAAGCTGGTGTGCGAATCAATTTCCGTGGAGGTGCTGCATGATTTATCGATCATTTCGAACTCCTTTTTGACTGAGAAATTGGGCAATTTCACGCTGCCCAGCTGCAGTTTAGTGATACGAGATTCTGGTACCAGTCGCTTTTACCTGCGAGCTAACGACGCTATCAATATCTCATCAAGGTGAGAAATCAGACTAATGGCAATGCCGAGGCTAGCATCGGAAGGGAGTGACGCAGCGCCGGCTTCACCCTTCTTCGTTGCGGACATTGCCGAAGCACATGCATCCTCGTCCGCAAGCCAGCCGCTCCAGTTGCGGCCCCACGGGCCATACGCCGAAGTACAATGTCCCGGCCCACCCGTCTTCCTGCCAACCGGGCCCATCTCTCCGCCAACCTCTCAAGGACAGGTCACCACCCATGCGCGACACCAGCCGGGCGTTCCTCCTCGGTCCGCTGCTCAAAGGCGTGTCGCGTTCGTTCTACCTGACGCTGCGCGTGCTGCCCGCGCGCATGCGCGATCCGGTTGGCCTGGCCTACCTGCTCGCACGCGCCGCGGACACCATTGCCGATACCGCGCTGATCGCGCCGGAAAGGCGGCTGGCATTGCTGTTGTCGTTGCGCGACCAGGTCAATGGCGTGAGCACAGGCGCGGCGCCCATGCCGGACTTCGCCGCGGAAGTGGCTAGCCAGCAGGCGCAAACCGACGAACGCATCCTGCTAGAGTCGCTTGATCATGCGCTGGCAGTGCTGGCGCAGCTGGAGCCGGCCGACCAGGCCGCGGTGCGGCAGATCGTGTCGACGCTGACCGAAGGCATGGAATTCGACCTGCGCACCTTCCCCGATGAACGCGCGGGCCGCATCGTCGCGCTGCGCGAGGCCGAGGAACTGGACCGCTACACCTACCTTGTCGCCGGCTGCGTGGGCGAATTCTGGACGCGCATGGCCGCGGCCCACATGCCCGGTGCGATCGCGCAGGGGAACGGCGTGGCCGGCACGATGCTGCGCCGCGGGGTCCGCTTCGGCAAGGCCCTGCAGATGACCAATGTGCTGCGCGACTGCGGCAAGGACCTGCGCATCGGCCGCTGCTATCTGCCCGTGGCGATGCTGCAGCCGCATGGCCTGAGCCCGCAGGACCTGCTGCTGCCCGACGCTTCGCTGCGCGCGCGCGCCGTGATGCGCGAACTGGTGCGCAAGACGCTGGACCACTTCCGCGAGGCCATGGCGTACACGCTAGACATCCCGGCGCGCTTCGTGCGGCTGCGGCTGGCTTGCCTGTGGCCCGTGCTGATCGGCATGGAGACGCTGCGGCTGCTGGTGCGCAACGACGGCTGGCTGGACCCGGCGCGCGCGTCCAGGCTGCCGCGCCGCCAGGTCTATCGCATCCTGGCGTATTCGCTGCCGATAGTGCTGTCGAATGGCCTGCTGCGCGCCTGGTTCGGGCGCCAGTTGCGCGATATCGAGGCTGTCATCGGCTGACGCCTGCCCGGCGGCACGCGCGACCGTCCATACCGGATCAGTGGCCGGTAAAGACCGTCAGCACGCCCGTATAGCCATAGAGGTGGTCCCGCGCGATCTCGCCGCCGGCAAAGAACCCGGCCAGCGGCAGGTCGCCCAGCGCGCGGCGCACCGTCTGCAGCTCGGCATGCGGCGCGCCGAAGTGCGGACCGCCCCGGCCGGAGCAGCTGATGTAGAGCGCACCCCGCGCGCGGCCGCCGCCCTGTTCGATCTCCGCGCGGATCTCGGTGGCGATGCGCGCCAGGTCCGCGCGCGCCGCCGCAGCGTTGCGCATGCAGAAGGCGAGCCGCATGCCGGGCGCTACCGTGTCGGCCAGCGCCAGCACGCGATGCTGCACGTCCAGGCCGATCAGGTGCCGCACCAGCGTGTCCGAGCCAAACCTGCCGGGCAGCGCCGGCACATCGTCGCCGGCGGCGTTCAGGCCCGCCAGGGTGCCTGACAGGGCCTCGGCCATGGCCTCGACCGGGGCGCCACGGTCCACCTTCAGGTCGTCCAGGACGCAGTCGAGGGCGGGCTTGCCGTCCAGGGCGAACACCAGGTTCTGCTCGCCGCGCGTCACGGTGCGGACCGGCCCGATCGGCTCGCAACCCTGCGTGACCCGCGACACCAGCTCGACTTCGGGGCCGAACAGCACCCCTGACAGCCCGCCGGAGAATACGCCGTCGGCAATGTGCAGGGTACGGTTGCGTGCCGAGGACAGGCCGCCGAACAGGTAGCCGGTGGCGGTGCGCGCGCTCAGTTCATGCAGCAGGTCCTGCACGTCCGGTGTGCTGCCTTCGGCATGCACCAGCGCGGTATGGGGAACGAAGCCGGCAGACGCGGGCGGCAGCGGCTGGCGTCCGGAGAAGACGCGGAAGGCATCGCGCGGAAGCGGCGCCGCCATCAGCACCATGGCCGGTTCGTCGAAGTACTCCTTGCCGCTGGCGGAAACGCCCAGCCCGGCGGTGCCGACCCAGGACATCCCGGGCCAGTTCTGCTGCAGCGCGGCAAGGATAGCTTCCGCGGCCAGCGCGTAGTAGTCGCTCAGGTAGCACCAGCCGAGCGTCAGCGGCGGCGCGTCGTCTGACCTGGCCTGCCTGAGCAAGTCCTGGGTATCGAGCTGGCGCTGGCAATCGGCCAGCGCGACCTGCCACTCGACATGGGCCGCGTCAGCGTGAACGAAGAAAAGGTCTTGCATGGCGATTCCTCCGGTTCAGGCTGACGACACCCATTGGACTGCGGCCGGGATAGTGTGTTCAAGGCCCGGGCCGCGCCCCGCCAATTAAAAAAAGCCGGCCCCTCAAGGAACCGGCTTTCCACTATCGCGCAGCAACAGAGGCCGATGGCAATCAGTCCACCGTAGCCCCCGAAGCCTTCACCACCTTCGCCCACTTGGCCGTCTCGGCCTTCATGAACGCGGCCAGCTGCGCCGGCTTTTCCGGATTGGGTTCAGCACCCTGGTCAGCCATCTGCTTCTTCACTTCCGGCATGGCCAGGATCTTGACCACTTCCGCGTTCAGGCGATCGACGATGGGCTGCGGCGTGCCGCCCGTGGCGTACAGCGCGAACCACGAGGTCGCTTCATAGCCCGGCACGCCCGACTCGGCCACGGTCGGCACGTTCGGCAGTGCCGGCGAACGCTTGGCCGAGGTCACGGCGAGCGCGCGCAGCTTGCCCGCCTTCACGTGCGGGTACGACGACGGCATATTGTCGAACATCAGGCCGATCTGGTTGCCCAGCAGGTCATTCACCGCCGGCGCGCTGCCCTTGTACGGAATGTGCTGGATATGCAGGCCGGTCATCGAGTTGAACAGCTCACCCGACAGGTGCATCGACGAGCCGCTGCCCGACGAACCGTACGACAGCTTGTCCGGATTGGCCTTGACGTAGGCGATCAGTTCCTTGACGTTGTTGACCGGCACCTTAGGATTCACCACCACCAGGTTCGGCACCATCGCCACGCGCGTGATCGGCGCGAAGTCCTTGACCGGGTCATACGGCAGCTTGGAATACAGCGACTGGTTGATCGCGTGCGTGCCGATGGTGCCCATGAACAGCGTGTAGCCATCGCCAGGCGCCTTGGCCGCCAGCGAAGCGCCGATGTTGCCGCCTGCGCCCGGACGGTTGTCGATCACGACCGGCTGGCCGAGCGCCTTGCCCAGCTGCAGGCCGACGATGCGTGCCAGGATGTCGGTGGTGCCGCCGGCCGAGAACGGCACGATCAGCGTGACCGGCTTGGTCGGGTAGCCGCCTTGCGCGTGCGCGGCGCCGGCGAAGCCGGCAAAGGTAGTGGCCAGCGCCACGCCGGCGGCGAGCAGGCGGCGGCGCGTGGTGGAGGTCTGGGAATCGTGTCTCATCGGTATTACTCCGGTAAAGCTGTCCCGACGGAGATTGGGGCCCGTGCAGGACGTTGTGCTGAAATGGCGTGATTGCCGTTCCCGAACGGATGCTGCGCGCTCGCGCGCATCCTGGTTGACGGCCCGGCTCGGGGCCGCCATGCGTGACGCTTGGTTAACGTCTCTTCTTGTCGAATCTTTGAGTGCCGGCGCGCGCTGCCTATACCGGTGCAACGCCCAGCGTGGTGCCGCCGCACACGTACATCACCTGGCCGGTGACGAAACCGTTGTCCGGCGACAGGAAGAACAGCGCGGCGCGCGCGACGTCTTCCGGGGTGCCCATGCGCTTGACGGTGATGCTGGCAAGGATGCGCTTGGTCTGCTCCGCGCCTTCCGGGTTGCTCTTGCGGAACAGCTCGGTGGCGATCGGGCCCGGGGCCACGGCGTTGACGGTGATGCCGTCGCCGCCCAGTTCCATCGCGAGCGTGCGGGTCATGCCGATCAGGCCGGCCTTGGTGGCCGAGTACACCACGCGCTCGGGCTTGCCCAGCGCGGCGCGCGAGGCCATGTTGACGATGCGGCCGAAGCCTGCGGCGCGCATCGCGGGCAGGCAGGCTTGCAGCAGCAACAGTGGGGCCTGCAGGTGCAGGCCGGTCACGTAGTCCAGGTCGGCAACGGTGGCGCTGTCGGCGGTGCCGGGGCGGGTGGCGCCGGCATTGTTCACCAGGCGCGTGACGGCAAAGCGCGACGCGACCTGCTCCGCCGCGGCGCGGGTCGCCTCGGCGTCGGTCAGGTCGGCCTGGACGAAGGTCATGTTGGGATGCGACCAGGCCGGCGCGGCGTAGTCGACATTGACCACCTGGGTCACGCCATCGGCCAGCAGCATTTCACAGATGGCGCGGCCGATGCCGGAACTGCCGCCGGTGACGAGGGTGGCTACGGGGAGGGACATCTTTGACTCACTTTCAAAACGACTGCGGACTGCGGTCTTGCTCCCCTCTCCCGCATGCGGGAGAGGGGCCGGGGGTGAGGGCAGGACGTTGCATAGCAGCGCGACTGACTTCGTCGATGCGCCCGCCCTCACCCCAACCCTCTCCCGCAAGCGGGAGAGGGAGCAAACAAGCGGTAGAACTGACCGCCGCGCTTAAACGCGCTCGATCACCATCGCAATGCCCTGGCCCACGCCGATGCACATCGTGCACAGCGCGAAGCGGCCGCCGGTGCGGTGCAGCTGGTACATCGCGGTGGTGACCAGGCGCGCGCCGCTCATGCCCAGCGGGTGGCCCAGCGCGATCGCGCCGCCGTTCGGGTTGACGCGCTTGTCGTCGTCGGCCACGCCCAGTTCGCGCAGCACGGCCAGGCCTTGCGCGGCGAACGCTTCGTTCAGCTCGATCACGTCGATCTGGTCCAGCGTCATGCCCAGTTGCCTGAGCAGCTTCTGCGTGGCCGGTGCCGGGCCGATGCCCATCACGCGCGGCGCCACGCCGGCGGTGGCCATGCCGACGATGCGCGCACGCGGGGTCAGGCCGTGTTGCTTGATGCCGGCTTCGCTCGCCAGCAGGATCGCGCAGGCGCCGTCGTTCACGCCCGAGGCGTTGCCGGCGGTCACGGTGCCGTCAGGACGGACCACGCCGCGCAGCTTGGCCAGCGCTTCCATGCTGGTGGCGCGCGGGTGCTCGTCGCGCTCGACCACGATCGCATCACCCTTCTTCTGCGGGATCGTGACAGCGGTGATTTCCTGGGCCAGCGTGCCGTCGGCCTGCGCGCGCGAAGCCTTCTCCTGGCTGCGCAGCGCCATCAGGTCCTGGTCTTCGCGGCTGATCTTGTAGTCGGTGGCGACGTTCTCGGCGGTCTCGGGCATCGAGTCCACGCCGTAGGCCGCGCGCATGGCCGGGTTGATGAAGCGCCAGCCGATGGTGGTGTCGAAGATCTGCGCATCGCGCGAGAACGCGCTGGTGGCCTTGCCCATCACGAACGGGGCGCGGCTCATGCTTTCCACGCCGCCGGCGATCATCAGCTGCGCTTCGCCCGCCTTGATGGCGCGCGCGGCGGTGCCGGTGGCGTCCATGCCGGAGCCGCACAGGCGGTTGATGGTGGCGCCCGGCACGTCCTGCGGCAGGCCCGCCAGCAGCGACGACATGCGCGCCACGTTGCGGTTGTCTTCGCCGGCCTGGTTGGCGTTGCCGTAGATCACGTCGTCGATGGCCTTCCAGTCGACATTGGGATTGCGGGCCATCAGTGCCTTCAGCGGCACCGCGCCGAGGTCGTCCGGGCGCACCGCGGACAGGCTGCCGCCGTAGCGGCCGATGGGCGTGCGGATGGCGTCGCAGATAAAGGCTTCGGTCATGGTGTGTCTCTCTCTTTGTGATGGATATCGATGCCGGCGCTCAGGCCTGCTTCAGGGGCACGCCGGTCAGGCGCTGCAGTTCTTCAAAGCTCAGGCCCTCCACCAGGTCGCGCGCGACCAGCCCGTCGGGGGTCACGTCGAGCGTGGCAAGGTCAGTGTAGATGCGCGTCACGCAACCGATGCCGGTCAGCGGATAGGTGCACTGCGGCACGATCTTGCTTTCGCCCTGCTTGGTCTGGTGCTCCATCATCACGAACACCTGCTTGGCGCCGATCGCCAGGTCCATCGCGCCGCCCACGGCGGGGATGGCGCCGGGGGCGCCGGTGTGCCAGTTGGCCAGGTCGCCTTTTTCGGACACCTGGAACGCGCCCAGCACGCAGAAGTCGAGGTGGCCGCCGCGCATCATGGCGAACGAATCGGCATGGTGGAAGTACGAGCCGCCCGGCTTGATCGTCACCGGCTGCTTGCCGGCGTTGATCAGGTCGCCGTCCTCTTCGCCGGCAGCGGGGGCGGGACCCATGCCGAGCAGGCCGTTCTCGCTGTGCAGCAGGATTTCCTTGTCGGCGGGCAGGTGGTTGCCGACGAGCGTCGGCAGGCCGATGCCGAGGTTGACCACGGCACCTTCGGGAATGTCTTTGGCCACGCGGGCGGCCATCTGATCGCGGGTCAGGCGTTGCATGCTGTTTCTCCTGTTGCCTGTCGCTCAGGCGACCTTGACGACGCGCTTGACGAAGAGGCCCGGCGTCACGATGTGTTCGGGGTTCATCTCGCCCAGCTCCACCACCTTGCTGACCTGCACGATGGCGCACTTGGCGGCCATGGCCATGATCGGGCCGAAATTGCGCGCGGTCTTGCGGTAGGTGAGGTTGCCCCAGCGGTCGGCGGTCTCGGCCTTGATCAGCGCGAAGTCGGCGTGGATCGGCGATTCGAAGACGTAGCCCTGGCCGTCGATGATGCGGGTTTCCTTGCCCTCGGCCAGCGGCGTGCCGTAGGCGGTGCGGGTGAAGAAGCCGCCGATGCCGGCGCCGGCGGCGCGGATGCGCTCGGCCAGGTTGCCCTGCGGCACCAGTTCCAGCTCGATCTCGCCGGCGTGGTACAGCGAGTCGAACACGTACGAGTCCGTCTGGCGCGGGAACGAGCAGATGATCTTGCGCACGCGCCTGGCCTTCAGCAGCGCGGCCAGGCCGGTGTCGCCGTTGCCGGCGTTGTTGTTGACGATGGTCAGGTCGCGCGCGCCTTGCTCGATGAGCGCGTCGATCAGTTCCGCGGGCATGCCTGCGAGGCCAAAGCCGCCAATGAGGATGGTGGCGCCGTCGTGGATGCCGGCCACCGCCGCTTCCACCGTGTCGTATAGCTTGTTGATCACTTGCGTTTCCAGGTCGGAAGATCCGCAGGCTACCGGAGCGGGCCGCAAGGCGCGGCGCATGAAAGACGGTCTCCGATAGTCCTGCCGGAAGGATGTTCGTTCGCGGCCGGCGGCGTTGGCGCCGCCAGTACCGCCCGTTGAACGGTCCAGCAGTCTGCGTGGTGTTGTCTGGGGCCGTGCGGTCGGCACAGCCGCGATCCGAAAGCCGCCAGTGGTTGACCGGCCGTTGTTCGCTATTAGAACTTGAATTCGCAGAATGAACAGGTTACACCTGCGCGCGGGCGACGGTCAACCCGTCGGCCGGCCTGGGACGCAAACGATGGGCGATCACCGCGCGGGGTGACGGCGGCGTCCCGTGTAGGACAGAACCGACAGGGGAATCGGCTCGCCGTCGATGTTGCGCCGGAGTCGCGGCGGCTATCTTGGAAATCAGAAGAGGGCAGCGCCGCACAGCAGCCCCCGGACCACCCGGCTCAGGCGCGCCGCCCGGCATCTGACAAGAAAGAGGAGTCCGCCATGGCCACCGCCAGCGTCCCGAATGCATCCACGCAACATGCCGCAGCCCTTGCGCGCATCCTGCAGGTTACGCAGCAGGCGTGGGGATTGGGCCAGGAACACAGCGAAACCGTCGCCTCCGCGACAACTCGCAGCACTGCCGGACAGCGCGCGCCCAGGCTGTCGCGCCGCGCGCGGCTGGCGCAGGCCGCGGCGCGCGCGTTCGAGGCGCAGGTCATGGCGATCCGCTGCCGGCAGGTGTTCGTCGGCTGACCGGCATGCCGGCCGGTCCGGCCGGCAAATACGCTCTCAGTACTCTCTCAGGCCACCGCCGCCACGCCACTCAGCGTGGCGCGGCTGCCGCCAACCCCCGGCCGCACTTCCAGACGCACGTCGATGCGCTCGCGCAACTCGGCCACGTGCGAAATGATCCCCACCAGTCGGCCGGCTTGCTGCAGGTCGAGCAGCGTACGGATGGCAAAGTCCAGGCTTTCCGGATCCAGCGTGCCGAACCCTTCGTCGACGAACAGCGTATCGAGCTGGATGCCGCCGGCGCGCGACTGCACCACGTCGGCCAGGCCCAGCGCGAGCGACAGCGACGCCAGGAACCCCTCGCCGCCTGACAGCGTATTGGCCGGGCGCGGCGCCCCGGTGTCGTGGTCGAACACTTCGATATCCAGCCCGCCGGCGCTGCGCTGGTCGGCCTGCTCGCGCACGCGCTGCAGCACATAGCGGCCCCGGCTCATTGCCAGCAGCCGCGCCGACGCGGCTTCCAGCACCTCGTCGAGCAGCGTTGCCAGCACGAAGCGCTGGAAGGTCATGCGGCGCGGGTTGTTGCCGTTGGCGACCTCGGCCAGCCGGCCCAGCACCGCGTAGCGGGCTTCGATCTCGCTGCCCTGCGCGTCGAGCTGCTGCAGGCGCAGCTGGCATTGCTGCAGCAGGTCGCGCGAGCGGCCGCGCTCCGCCTGTTGCCGGACCAGGGCTTCCACTGCGTCGGCGGCGGCCTGCCGGGCGGCACGCAGACCGTCCAGGTCCGGCACGTCCAGTCCTTGCGCGGCGGCTTCGGCGCGTTCGCGCAGCCGGGCGGCCGCGACCAGTTCCGCATCGAAGGCGCGCAGCGCCTGGTCGATGCGTGCCATGTCGGCATCGGGCAGGCTGGCCGCGGCATGCGCCGCGGCATCGGCGAGACCTTCCCGCTCCAACGCCTGCGCCAGGGCGTGTTCCGCTTCGGCGAGGCGCGCGGCGGCTTGTGCCTGGGCCTGCCGGGCCGAGCCGAGCCCGGCCTGCGCGGCGGCGGCATCGGCTGCGGCCTGCCGTTCCGCCGCCTGCGCGGTGGCGAGGGCGCGCTCCAGCGCGGCGGCCTCGGCCTGCGCCTGGCGCAGGGCTTCGGCCAGCGCCACCGGATCGCGCGAATCCTCGGGGACTTGCGCGCAGGCAACCTGCCAGTCGACCTGGCACTGCGCCAGCGCCTGCGAAGCCGTTTCCGCCGCGATGACGGCGGCGCGGCTGGCGAGTTCGGCCGCCTCGCGCGCGGTGCGGCTGGCGGTGATGGTGGCCTCGCACTGGCCGACGCTGGCCGCTGCCTGCCGGCCTGCCGCCAGGGCGGCTTCCAGCGCTGCAATGTCTGCCTTCAGCTGACGCGCGGCCTCGTCCGAGACCTCGCCCAGGGCCTGCGCGAGTTCGTCGGCACGCTCGCGCGCCTGCGTGGTCGCGGCCTGCGCGGCCTGTACCGCGCCGGCGCAACGCACCGCCTGCGACTCGGCCTCGAGCATGGCGCTGCGCGCCTGTTCCAGCGCCTCGTCGGACAGCGGCGTGTCGACGTGCTGCGCCGGGGCGGGATGCGCGCTGCTGCCGCAGACCGGGCACGCCTCGCCGGCGGCGAGCGACGCCGCCAGCCGGGCCGCCTGGCCGGCGCGCCACGCGGCTTCGGCTTCGGCCAGCGCGGCACGGCGGCGGTCGCGCATGCGCGTGGCCAGTTGCTGCGCGGCGTCGGCGTCGGCGGCCTGTCCGACGGCGGTGGCAAGCGACTGCAGCGCCTGGGCGTGGCGGCTGAACTGCCGCGACTTGTCCTGCAGCGCCGCGAGCTGCAATTGCGTGCCCTGCAGCTGCGCGGCCGCAAGCCGCGCCTGCCCGAGCGCGGTCTCTGCCGCCGCGGCATCGGCCTGGCTCGCGGCCAGCCTCGCCGCGGCACGCTCGCGCGCCTCGGCGGTGGCGGCCTGCTTTTGCCGTGCCGACTGGAAAGCCTCGCCCAGGGTGCCGAGCTGCCGCGCGCGCGGCAGCATGGCCTCCAGTTCCGTGCAGCGCCGCTGTGCGGCCGCGCGCAGCTCGGCACGGGCAGTCTCGGCTTGCAACGCGGCAGCGGCTTGCACGGCTTGCTGCGCGGTACGCGCTGCGGCCGCTTCAGCTTGCCCGAACGCTGTGCCGGCCGCCGCGTGGTCACGCTGCGCGAGCTGCCACTGCTGCAACGCCGGGTTGACGCGCGCCGCCCGCTGCGCCGCCTGCAGCCGCACACGTTCGGCCTCCAGCGCCGGCTGCTGTGCCAGCAACGCGGCGTGCGCGGCTTCGGCCTGCTGGCGCTCCTGCAGCCGCGCCGCCACCTGTTCGCCCGCACCCAGCGCCGCCTGCGCCGCGGCCAGCGCCTGGCGGGCGCCCTGCTCCTGCCCCTGCAGTGCTTGTATTTCCGCGTGCAGCGCGGCGATGCCGTCGGCGAGCGCCTGCACGCTCTCCATGCCGGCCTGCCGCAGCGCTTCGTCGCGCTGGATGCCGATGCGTTCGGCATCGCGGCGGATGCCGGCCGCCTGGGTCTTCAGCAGTTCTTCCACCCGGCGATAAAGCTCGGTCCGGAACAGCCGCTCCAGGATCGCCTGCCGCGCCTGCGAGCTGGCGGTCAGCAGTTCGCGGAAGCGCCCTTGCGGCAGCACGATGACCTGGCGGAACTGCGCGCTGTCGAAGCCGAGCAGCGCGCGGATGGCATCGCTGACCTTGCCCGGCTGGCCGGCCTTGCTGACCCAGCCGTTGCCGTCATGCTGGTCGAGCTGCGCCCTGGCCGGTTCCGTCAGCCAGCCCTCGCCGCGCTGCTTGGGCCGCTCCTGCGCGGGCGAGCGCACCACGCGCCAGCGCTGCGCGCCCAGGCTGAATTCCAGCGAGACTTCAGTGCGCAGCCCCGGCGCGGCATTGGCGCTGCGCATGGCCTGCGCGCTGCGCTCGCCGCCGGAGGTATCGCCATACAGCGCGAAACAGATCGCATCGAGCAGCGTGGTCTTGCCGGCACCGGTGGGACCGTGGATCAGGAAGAAGGCCTGGCCCCCGAGCCGCGTGAAATCGACCTGCTCGGTCGCGGCAAACGGGCCGAAGGCCTGCAGGGTCAGTTGCAGCGGTCTCATGCCGACTCCCGTTCCGCCGCCGCCATGCCGGCCAGCACCTGGTCCAGCACTTCGCGGTGGCCCGGCTCCAGCTCGGCGTCGGCCACCTCGCGGAAAAAGCTGGCAAACAGCTCGCCGGTGCCAAGCTGGCGCAGCTGGCGGCCCGCTTCCGAGGCCGTGCCGCTGCGCGCCAGCACCGTGCGCTCGATCGCCAGCGCATTGGGATAGACCTGGCGCAGCCTGGCCATCGGGTCGAGCAGCGCGCCGGTATCGGTCAGGCGCGCGTGGATATAGTCGTCGCGCCGCGGGTCATCGGCGCCGGCGGCGAGCAGCGCGGCCAGTTCGCCTTCCACCACGCGCACGTCGCGCAGCGGCTGCAGCGGCGCCGGCGTGATCGACACGGTGCCGCCGGCATCCAGCTCGATGCGCGACACCGACTTGTCGTGCGCGCATTCGGACAGCGAGTACTTGAGCAGCGAGCCGGCGTAGTGGATACGCCCGCCGCCCAGCGTCTGCGGCCGGTGCAGGTGGCCCAGCGCGACCAGGTCGAAACCGGCGAACAGGTCCGCCGCCACGGCGCCGCTACCACCGACCGACAGCGGCCGCTCCGATTCGCTGGCCGCGCCGCCGACCACGAAGGCATGGCCCACCACCACCGCGCGCACGCCCGGCGGATGGACCGCGCGGATCGCGTCGAGCTGCGCGCGCAGCGCGGCTTCGTGCGAGGGCAGCTCCGCGCCCATGGCGTCGCGCACCACCGCGGGTTCGGCATATGGCAGCGCGTAGAGCCGCACTTCGCCGTGCGCGTCGTGCAGCGTCACGCTGGCGGCCTCGGCCAGCGTGCGGCCGGCCACGTGCAGGCCCTGCGCGCGCATCAGGCGCGCGCCGAATTCCAGCCGCTGCGCGCTGTCATGGTTGCCGGCGATCATCACCACCGGCACGCCGGCATCGACGACGATGCGGCCCAGCACGTCGTCGAGCAGCGCCACCGCCTCGGGCGGCGGCACGGCGCGGTCATAGACGTCGCCGGCGATCAGCACGGCGTCGGGTCGCTCGGCTTTGACCAGTTCGACGAACTGGCCGAGGATATGGGCCTGGTCTTCCAGCAGGCTGCGGGCATGGAAGAGCCGGCCGAGATGCCAGTCGGCGGTGTGCAGGAAACGCAATCTGGGATCCGGTGGAAAGGTGGATGCGGCCGGTGGATGCGGCGCGCGCAGCCAGCATGATAAATCGTTGCGGCGCCCGGGCAGCCGTTCAGCGACGGTTCAGCCGTGCCGGCGCATCATCCATGCCATCGCCCCCGGGTCCCAACCTTGATGGAGAACGCATATGAAACACATCCTGACCGCCACCGCCGTGGCTCTCGCCCTTGGCCTTGCCACCGCCGGCGCAAGCGCGCAATACACCGGCCCCTCGTCGATCCCGGCCGTAACCGTCAAAGCCTTGCAGGCCGACGGCAAGGACGACCAGCACGCGGTGCTGCGCGGCAAGATCGTCAGCAGTGTCGGCGACGAGCGCTACCTGTTCTCGGACGGCACCGGCCAGATGAAGGTGAAGATCAAGCAGAAGGTGTGGCCGGCGCAGAAGCCCGTCGATGCCAACACCACGGTGGAGCTGGTCGGCGAGTACGACAAGGAGCTGATCGGCGAATCGCACTTCGACGTGAAGGAGATCCGCCTGCCTTGACCATTGGCCGCGCGGCCATGCGCCGGCATCAGACCGGCTCGGCCTCGCTGTCGGCGATCTGGAACTTGCGCATCTTTTCCCACAGCACCTTGCGGCTGATGCCCAGGCTCGCCGCCGTGTCCTGCCGCCGCCAGCCATTGGCATCGAGCGCGGCCAGGATGCGGCGGCGTTCTTCGGTATCGGCGCGCAGGTCGTTGCGCTCGCCGCCGTCGAACGCGCCCGGATGCAGCGCGCGGAACAGCGGCCGGATGCGTTCCTCGTCCCAGCTGCCGGCCTGCTGCACGGTAATGCCGACGCGCTCGGCCAGGTTGCGCAGCTCGCGCACGTTGCCGGTGAAGTAGGCAGTGCCGACCGCGCCACGGAGCCAGTCGGGCAGCGGCGGCAGGCCGCCGAAACCGGACGGTCCCAGCATATGGCGCAGGAACGATTGCAGCAGCGCGATCTTGTCGGCCGGCCCGCGCTCTTCCAGGCTGGGGATGCGCATCTCGATCACGGCCAGGCGGAAATACAGGTCGGCGCGGAAGCGCCCTTGCCGCACCGCTTCGCGCAGGTCCTTGTTGGTGGCGGCGACCAGGCGGAAGTCGAGCTTGATCGACAGCGTCGAGCCCAGCCGCGTGATGGCGTTTTCTTCCAGCACTCGCAGCAGCTTGACCTGCTGGAACAGCGGCAGATCGCCGATCTCATCGAGGAACAGCGTGCCGCCGTTGGCCTGCTCGAAAAAGCCGCGGTGCGCGAAGGCAGCGCCGGTGAAGGCGCCCTTGGCGTGGCCGAAGAACTGCGATTCGAACAGCCCGTCTGGGATCGCGCCGCAGTTGACCGCGACGAACGGGCCCTTGCCGTAGCGGCGGTTGCGCTCATGGAACAGGCGCGCGATGCGCTCCTTGCCGGCCCCGGTCTCGCCGTACAGCATCACGTTGCTGCCGAAGTCGGCAAAGGTCTCGACGTGCTGCAGCAGCTGCCGCATCGCCGTGGAGCCGGCCACCAGCTCGGCCTCGCGCGCGCCGCCGGCGTCGGCGGCCACCAGTTGCGGCAACAGCTTGCCGATCTGGTTGCGCAGGTCGGCGCCGGTGAAGTCGTCGGTGAGGATATGCGCGTATTCGGGCGGGAAGCGGCCGGGATCGGACTCGCGGCCCGGTGCCGCGACCCAGATCACCGGCATGCCGTGCGCGGCCTCCCAGTCGAGCGTGAAGCGCGCCGCGCCGATCACCGAGACGCTGATCACGGCGATGCAGGGCTTGGTGCGCGGCTCGGCGGGCGGCGCCTCGAGCGCCCCGGCGCGGATCACGTCGACGCCCAGCGGCGACAGGAAGCGGGTCACGCGGTCGGCAATCTCGTACTTGCCTTCCCACACGTAGACTTCGAGGTTTTCGTAGGCCCAGCGGTCGGTCTTCATTGCATCTCTGCCATCAGGCGGTTGTGGGGCAAGGCCATGGCTCAGTACACCAGTTCGGAGTTGTTGCAGTCGATGCTGTGCAGCCAGAGGTCGGCGGTGCCGAGCTGGATGCCGAGGCTGGCAAGCAGCGGCGGCACCAGCGCATCAAGGGCTGTGCCAAGAGGTACGAGCAAGGGGCCGAGGTTGAGGTTCAATGGCAGCGGGGCGCCCAGCAGTTCCGGTTTTACCTCTAATGCAAGCACCTGGGAGAAGATGCCCCCGATCGGGTCGGCGGTGCCGACTTGCTGATGGCCGCCAGGCGCCAGCGTGACTTCCCGGCCAGCCGAGCTGCGCTGCTTCGGATCATCGACGACCACGAGATCGAGCAGCGGAATCATCAGCGCAGAGGCTGTGCCGATCTTCACCTTGCCGCCCGCACATTGGGCGCTCAGGCATGCGCTCACCACGCTGGGCGTCACCTGCAGCGTCGCCCGGCGATCCGCGGGCGATGCGGCGCAGCGCAGGCTCGTCAGGTCGGCCTGCGCCTGTGCGGCGGAGAGATGCAGCGGAACGTTCAGTTGAACGCCAAGCAATGGCCCCAACGGACCGCTTGACACCTGCGCGGCCAGCGCCACCTCGACCTGCGCTGATCTTGCCGAAGTCTGCCATGTTACCGGCGCATCGCTCAGCTTGCGCGCGGGCCCTGCCGCCATGACGGGCGGCTGGATCAGCCGCAGGTTCCCGCTCAGCCCCCCCAGTCCCGCCGGCATGGCCACGTCGAGCGGCAGCGTCGCCGCCGCATCGCCTCGTGCCACCTGCGCTCCCAGCATCAGCAGCTGCGCCACATTCAGCCCCACCTCGGCCGCCGACGAGGCGGCGGGCGCCAGCACGCCCAGCTGCAGCAGCTGGTCCAGCGACACCGCCGCGCCCGCGCCGGCCGCGCCCAGCGCCGTCGGCGGGCTGCCCAGCATGGTCGTCAGCAGCACGTCGCGATTCGCCGCACCGAGCACCAGCGCGTAGTAGTCGCGCAGGCTCAGCGACGTTTTCAGCAGCTCATCGACCGTGCCGGCCTCGGCCTGCAAGCGCAACTGGTCCAGCGTCACCGTGGTATTGACCAGCCCCTGCCAGTCCACCGCGGAGAGCTGCACGGTGCTGCCCAGCAGCCAGCTCAGCATGCTGTTGGCCGTGCTGACGTCGAGCAACCCGGTTCCCAGCGAGAACGCCGCCACCGGCGGGCTGCCGCTGGCGATCGCCTCGGCACGCAGTTGCCGGCCGCTGCCGCCGCTGAGGACGAACAGGATCGGCACCGTCTGCGTGGCCTGCACACGCACGGCGTTGGGCGACACCCTGGTGGCATCGTAGGCCGCGCTGAAATGCCGCGGCCCGCCGCTGGCCGGGTCCCACACGCCCACGCACGCCGTCATGCCGTCGGCATTGCCCGCGGCGGCGTCCGCGCAGCCCAGGGCAATGCCGGACGGATAGCCATTCTGCGCGCCGATATTGCTGACGGTGGCGCGCACCGCCGTGTTCAGCCGGTCGGCGCTGGCGGCCTGCTTGAGCTGCTGCGCCGCCGACATCGCCGCCAGGTCCACCATGTTCTGCAGCTGGCGCTGGCGCATGAACACATGACCGAGGTCGATCGACACCAGCGCGGCGATCGCCACGGTGGCGATCAGCAGCGCCGCCATCACGCTGATGGCGCCGCCGGCGGCAGGCCGCGCGAGCCGCGTCCGGTGCTTGCGCCGCTTCCTCGGCGCGCGCCAGGTCATTTTCCGTTCAGCATTTGTCCGGCCGATCCGGCACGCGCGGTGCTGGCGTTGGCCTGCCCGGTGTAGAACTCCGGCAGCGCGAAGCGGAAGCTGTTCATGTAGCGCTCGTAGCCGAGCGCGGCCTGCTCGCCGTGCATCGGCAGCAGCGGGCCGGCCTGCATGCCTTCGCGCTGCACGGCCAGGATGGCGCGCGTATCGGCGCCGATCTCGCGCATGGCGGGCCGCTCCGCCGGCGTGCCGATGGTGCCGGCAGAAGCTTCAGCTGACGGCGCGGCGGGCTGTGCCTGCGCGGCCGGCGCCAGCAGCACGCACAGCGCCGCGCACAGTGCCGGCATGGCCGGCGTGGGGAAGGCAATGCGGATCATGTCGGTCATGGGCTGGCGCTCTCGGGGGCGGCCGCGGCCGGCGACCGTGCCGCGACGGCCACGGTGGCGGGGGTGCCGGAGGTGGAAGATCTGGGTACGGCGCGTACGGCCGGCGCGCGTTCGCGTGCAGCCGCGGCGCGGACCACGCGGTCCGCTTCCTTGCGCACCGCGCTGCGCGTCGCTTCCGGCATGGCGGCCTTCTGCATCATCGCGTTGGCCTGCGCGCGCTTGCCGTCGGCCATCAGCCAGACCGCGGCGTTGCTGATCACGCGCGGGTTGCGCGCATCCAGCTCCAGCGCCTGCATCACCGGCACGCGCGCGTCCTGCAAGGCGCCGGTGCGCATCAGCGCGTAGCCCAGGTCGCTGGCGATGCGGGCGTTCACCGGGTCGAGCGCGGCCGCGGCGCGCAGTTCGGTCACCGCCTGCGCAAAATCTTCCTGGCGCCCGGCCAGCAGCCCGAGCCCGTGGTGCGCATGCGCCGCCTGCACGCCCCGCGAAGTGGTGGCGAGCTGCTGGTAAGCCTCGGTGGCGGCCTGGTCCTGCCCGGTCTCGCGCAAGGCATCGGCGCGCATCGCGCGGATCCCGTCGTCGGGGTCGAAGCGCTGCACGTAAACGTCGAGATGCGCCAGCGACGCAAAATACAGCCCGTCCTGCTGCATCTTGCGGATCAGTCCCAGGTAGACCGCCTGCTCGTTGTACTCCGCGCGGGCGGTCTTGTCTCGCATCTTCGCCAGCTCCACCTGCGCCTCGGCCTGCTGCTGGATCATGGCGGCGCCGATGTCGCGCGTGGCGCAGCCCGCCAGCGCCACCGCCGCCGCAACCACGGCCATCGATCCGGAAACGCGGCCCAGGGCCAGTCCGGCTGAGCGCATCATTGCGTCCCTCCCATGTGTTCGAGCATGCGGATCACCCCGAGGAAGCCCGGGCCCGCGGTAATGATCAGCAGCACCGGCAGCAGGCTCACCACCATCACCGCGGTCATCTTGACCGTGAGCCGGCCGATCTGTTCCTTCATGCGCGCCTTGCGCGCCTCCTGCAGGCGCAGGCCGAACTGGCGCAGCGGCTCCTGCACCGCGCCGCCGTGGCGGTCCACCTGCGTCAGCAGCATGATCAGGCCTTTCAGGTCCTCGTTGTCGAACAGCCGGCTGATGCGCAACAGCGTCTGCTCGCGCGAGCGGCCCGAGGCGAACTGCTGGTTGGCGCGCGCCAGTTCCGGCCCGAGCACGCGCAGCATGCCGCCGAACTCCGCCACGATCACCTGCAGGCTCTGGTCGATCGACAGGCCCACGCCCTGCAGCAGCCGCAGCATGTCGATCAGCACCGGCAGTTCGTCGTCGACCAGGCGCAGCCGGGCCGCGGCACGCCGGCGCAGCAGTGTCTTGGGCACGAGGTAGGCCACCGCGAACACACCGAAGCCCCACGCCAGCATGACGGCGGCGCCGGCGCCGACATGCCCCAGCATCGCGGCCAGCGACAGCGCCAGCGGCAGCACCAGGCGCAGCGCGCCGAACAGCATGCGCGCCTTCAGCCCGTGCCAGCCGCATTGCTCCAGCAGTTGCTGGTCCTCGGGCGTCACCACCGCGCGCCCCAGGCGCGATTCCAGCCAGTGCGCGTCGATGCGTTCGCTCACGCGCGCGCCCAGTTGTGCGCCAAGTTGCCCCCCGATAGCCGCCGCACCGGTCCGACCCGCCGGCACCGCGGCACGCGCGGCGGCCTGGACGCCTGCGGCAGCGCTTGCATGCGGCTGCGCTGCCGCAGGCGCCTGCGCCGCTTCGGCCGCGCGCGGCCGTGCCAGCGCGGCATCGATGGTGCGCGCCGCCAGGCGCCGCTGGCGCCAGTCGCGCAACAGCGGCAGCGCCAGCACGGCCACGCCGCATGCGGCGGCTAGCAGGCTCAGCGAGATCAGTGTCAGGCGGTCCATGTGTGCGTGGTCTTGTGCGTGGTCTTGTGCGTGGTCTTGTGCGTGGTCTTGTGCGTGGTCTTGTGCTTGCGCCGCTCAGATCGACTTGGCCAGCCGGTACAGCATCAGCACGCCCGCGGCCTCCAGCCCGAGCGCGGTCAGCAGCATGGTCTTGCCGGCCGGGTCCTTCCACATCAGCATGATGTAGCCCGCATTGAGCATGAACAGGCCACCGGCCACCACCAGCGGCAGCAGCCCCAGGATCCATGCCGACAGCCGGGTCTCGGCCGACAGCGCCAGCAGCTCGCGCTGGGCCGCCTCGCGGTCGCGCATGAAGGCCGCGGTACGCTCCATCACCACGTCGGCGCGGCCGCCGTAGCGCACCGACAGGCGCAGCACGGAAGCCACCAGCACCAGTTCGTCGACCTTGTACGCGCGCCCCACCTGCAGCACCGCCTGGTCCAGCTCCTTGCCGGCGCGCTGCAGGTGCACCGCCTGCACCAGGCATTGCCGCAGCGGCGCCTCGGTATTGGCGATCGAGTTCTGGAACGCCGCCGGCACGCTGCTGCCGATGGTCATCAGCCGCACCACGCCATCGAGAAACCCCGGCAGTTGCGACAGCAGCTTCTTGTGCAGCCGGCGCACGCGGTTCCACAGCAGGCAGGCGGCGATTGCGAGCGCGACGATGCACGCCGCCGCAGCGCCCAGCCATTGCCCCGTGAGCGCGCCGATGACGGTGAACAGCGCCACTGGCGCGCCCCACAGCACGGCCGTGCGGCGCGTGGGCGCGAGGTCGGCGCGGCGCAGGAAATCGTCCCAGTGGCGGCGCAGGTCGCGCGCCGGCAACTGCAGCGCCGGGGCCGGCGCCTGGGCGTAGCGCAGCCGCACCTGCTCGGTCTGCGCGCGCAGGAACGCCTGCGACTGCTCGCGGCGCGCGCGCGCCTGCGCGCTGGCCAGCAGCAGCAGTCCCAGGCCGGTGACGACCAGCGCCACCGCGGCGAGCATCAGCATGGCGCTAGACATCGAAGCGGTCGTCCAGCAGGAAGCCCGGCCCGCGCATGCGCGCCAGCTTTGGCGAATGCGGCAGGATGCCGAGCGAGAGCCAGCGGTCGGTCTCGGTGCCGTCCGCGTTGATGGCCGGCTCGTGCCGGTACAGCTCCTGCGTCGAGACGATGTTGTCGCCCAGCCCGGTGACCTCGGTGATCGACACGATGCGGCGCTTGCCGTTGGAGAGCCGCGCGATCTGCACGATAAAGTCGATGGCGTTGGCGATCTGCCGGCGCAGGCTCGCCTCGCTGCCCTGGAAGCCGGCAAACCCGGCCAGCATCTCCAGCCGGTACAGGCATTCGCGCGGGCTGCTGGCGTGGATGGTGCCCATCGAGCCGTCGTGGCCGGTGCTCATCGCCTGCAGCATTTCGAGCACCTCGCCGCCGCGCACCTCACCCACGATGATGCGGTCGGGGCGCATGCGCAGGCTGTTGCGCAGCAGGTCGCGGATCGACACCACGCCGGTGCCCTCGAAGCCGCCGGGTCGGCTTTCCAGCCGCACCACGTGCGGGTGGTTCAGCGCCAGCTCGGCGGTATCCTCGATGGTGATGACGCGCTCGCTGGCCGGCACGAACGTGGCCAGCGCATTGAGCAGCGAGGTCTTGCCCGAGCTGGTGCCGCCGCTGACCAGGATATTGCAGCGGGCCTGCACCGCGGCCTGCAGCAGGTCGGCGATCTCGGGGCTCATGGTGCCCAGCGCCTGCAGGTCGGCCGGCGTCATCGGATCCTTGCGGAACTTGCGGATCGACACCACCGGGCCTTCCAGCGCCAGCGGCGGGATCACCACGTTGATGCGGCCGCCGTCGGGCAGGCGCGCGTCGACCATCGGGTTGGACTCGTCCAGGCGCCGGCCGATCGGCGCCAGGATGCGGCGCACGATGCGCAGCAGGTGGCCGCCGTCGGCAAAGCGCACCGGGATGCGCTCGAGCACGCCGTGGCGCGACACGTAGACGTCGAGATGCCCGTTGACGAGGATGTCTTCGACCGCGGGATCGTTGAGCAGGTCTTCGATCGGGCCGAAGCCGGCCAGCTCCTTGGTCAGCGCCTCGGCGATCTGGCGCAGCTCGGCCTCGTTGATGGGGATGCGGCGTAGCCGGGTAAAGCTTTCGAGCTCCAGGTCGACGAAGCGCTGGATCGCGGTGCGCGACCAGCGGCCGAACTCGGCGCCCAGTTCTTCGATGCGGGTCAGCAGGTGCTCGTGCGCGGCTTCCTTGATGTTGTGGAATTCCTGCGAGCCCGGGAACGGTGCGGGGGCGTGGTCGGAAAATTCGATCGCTTGCGTCATGTCGGCTTCCTGGGCTTCTCTCAGCTTCCGGTCCTGGCCACGCGCTTCGCGCGCAGCGCTTCGGGCAGTTTTTCCTTCATGCGTCCAAGCAGGCTGGTGTCCTTCGCCGCTTCGGGGCGATAGCCCAGCCGCGCCAGCAGTTCGGCCAGCGCGCGCACGTAGGGATCGTGAGGGTCGTCATCGGCCAGGACCGCGCCGCGGTTCATTGCCAGCACCAGCGCCTCGCGGCAGTCTGGCAGCGTCGCCACCGACTGCACGCCGACGCGGCGCGCGATCTGCGCGGCGTCGACGCCCAGGCGCGCATCGAAGCGCGACACCAGCAGGTGCAGGTCGTCGCGCTCCACCTCGCGCGCGCGCAGCTCGTGCACCAGCTCGGCCGCCGAGACGATGGCGCCGACGCTCTGCTCGGCGACCAGCACCACGCTGTCGGCGGCCTTGACGATCTGCGCGGTGAACTCGGCATTGCCGAAGCCACCGAGGTCGATCACCTGCATGTCGAAGAACGCGCGCAGCCGCTCCAGCAGACCGATCGTTTCGGAATACGAGATGTCGCGCAACTCGCCCAGCGCCCCCGGCAGCGGCAGCACGCAGACACCGTTGGCATGGCGCATCAGCGCGGTCTGCACAAAGACCTGGTCGAAGCGGCGCAGGTTGCGCACCGCCTCGACGAAGTGGAAGCCCGGCGCCAGGTTCAGGTACAGCGCGCCGTCGCGCGCGGGCAGGCCCAGGTCGAGCAGCAGCACCTCGGCGCGCGCGTCGGACTTCTCGCGCAGCGGCAGGTGGCGGCGCGCGGCGGCCGCCAGGTTGACCGCCAGGCTGGTCACGCCCACGCCGGGGCGCGCCCCCAGCAGCGCGACGATCTTGCCCTGGCGCACGGCCTCGGCGGGGCGCACCTGCTCGCGCGGCACCGCCAGCCGCTTGACCACGGCCTCGGCATCGGCCGGCGCGTCGCGCAGGTCGATAAAGTCCTTCACGCCCATGCGCAGCGCGGCCAGCATCACGCCGGGATCATCGGCGCGGCCGACCGCGACCAGCGGCAGGCCGGGGAAGAGCCGCAGCAACTGCTCGCCCAGGCGCGCCGAAGCGCCGGCCAGCTCGGGCGAGAAATGCAGGAACACCAGCCCGGGGCGCAACTCGCCGACGCGCTCGATAAAGGCCTCCTGGGCCCCGCCCTCCGCCACCAGCGTGCCCAGCCCGCCCAGGACCTTGCCCAGCCAGTCCCTGGCCTCGCCGTGCGTGGCATGCAACAGGAAATAATCCATCGTTCCGCCTCAACGTGTTGGGCCATGGCCGGCGGCTATTTTGAGAAGCCCGGCAACGTCGGGTCCGCGTATTCGCCCGCCATGTACCAGCCCCAGACATTGGGACTGGCGCTGGTGCGGCCGTCGCCGCCGACGGCCTGTGCCGCCGGCGCCCCCCTGGCCAGCGGCTTCACCAGGCGCGGCGTGACGACGATCATCAGCTCGCGGTCTTCCTGGTGGAAATCCAGGTTCTTGAAGAAGACGCCGATCACGGGCAGGTCGCCCAGCAGCGGCACCTTGCTGACATGGCTGACGGTGTTGCGGCTGACCAGCCCGCCGATCACGAAGCTCTCGCCGTCGCCCAGCTCCACGGTCGTGTCGGCGCGGCGCGTGACGATGGCGGGAACCACCGCACCGTTGATCGAGACGCCGCGCGACGGATCCAGGTCGCTGGCCTCCGGCGCCACCTTCAGCGCGATCCGGCTTGCCGACAGCACCGTGGGCGACACGGTCAGCCCGATGCCGAACGGCTTGAACTGGATCGTGGTAGTGCCCAGCGCCTGCGGCACCGGGATCGGGATCTCGCCGCCGGCGAGAAAGCTGGCGCTCTGGCCGGACAGCGCCACCAGGCTGGGCTCGGCCAGCACGCGTGCCAGGCCATTGGCCTCCAGCAGGCTGATGTTGGCGAAGATGCCGTTGCTCAGCGAGGCGGCCACCAGGTTGAAGGCGCTGCTCATCGGCGAAGACAGGTCGGCGCTGAAGCTGCCGGGATTGCCATTGGTGCCGGGGGTGAAGGTGAACTTGTTCAGCGTCGACGGCGAAAAGGAGCCGAAGGCAAAGCCGGAGTGGTTGCGGAAGAAGTTGATGCCGGCTTCCTTGAGCACGGTCTTGCTGACCTCGACCACCTTGACGTCGACCTGCACCGTGCCGCTGACCGGCACCGTCGAGCGGTCGATCACCAGGCCGGGCCTGCCGTCGGCCTTGCCGGCGGTGGCGGCGCGGGCCGCGGCCTGCGCGCGCGCCGCGGCGTAGGCATCGGGCGACTGCCCGCTGATCGATGCGCCCGCTGCCGAGTAGCCGACCCTGGCACCCTCCGCATCGGGGGCGATGGCATCGACCTGCACGCTGTACGTCACCGGTTCGGCGTTGCGCGTCCACACCATGACGTCGGTCACGCCAGGCTGTCTGGCGACCAGCAGCACGCTGGGCGTGCCGCGCGTGCGCAGCACCAGCGCGTCGGCGACCGCCGGGTTGCCGACCGCCACGCGCTCCACCGGCTGCGCCGTGCGGATTTCCTTCTGCGCGCCGGCCATCAGGCGCAGCTGGCGTGCCGGGGCCGGGTCCTGCAGGGCTCCGTGCGGGGCTGCCTGCGCGGCCTCCTGCGCCAGGGCACACCAGGCGGTGCCTGCCAGCATCGCGGCGAGCACCGCCTGCATCAGCCTGCGGCGCACTGCCGCGGCGGGGGACTGAATCTTGTAGGTATGCATGCGATAAGCGCCCACGTTCTTATTCGATCTCGCGCTTGCCGGCGCGAATCACCTCCACGCCGGCGCTTTCGCGCACCTCGCGCACCTCGCGGGCCTGGCGCGCGGCGGGCGGCGCGGACACCTGCAGCGGACGCGCCACCGGTGCCGCGGACGGCAACGCTGGCGGCGTGCGCGCGGCTTTGCCGCCCGCAGCGCCGGTGGCCGCCATGCCGGACAGCGCCACGCCGGCGACGGCCCTGTCAGGCGCGGTGCGCGGCGCATCGGCCGGCACGCCGGCACGCACGGCCAGTGCCGGCGGCGGCTCCACGAACATGCCTTCGCTCGGCATGGCCTGGTCGTGCGGGTTGCGCAGCGCCAGCAGCAGGCGCCCCGACTGCTGCGCCATGGCAAGCCGGCTGACCTGCTCCAGCGGTACCGACAAGACCGCGGTCCTGGCGCCTTCCTGCCGCGCCATCATCTGTTCGGGCCGGGCCGGTTGCGGCTGGTGCACCGCGGCGGCACCGTAGGACAGCACGCGCAGCCGCGACAACAGCATGCGGGCGTGGCTTTCCGGGATCTCCTGCTGGTCGCGGCGCAGCACCAGGAACACGTCGACGTAATCGCCCGGCTGCACCTGGTTGCCGACGCCGATGACCTCGTCGACCTGCACCGCCACGGCGCGCTCGCCTTCCGGCACCTGCGTCGCCAGGCCGGCCAGCAGCTGGGTCTCGAGCACCGGCACGTTGGCGCCCAGCGGCACCAGCAGCACCTGTCCGCTGACCCGCGCCACGTCGGTGTAGGCGCCGGCCGGATCGATCGGCAGCATCTCGACCTTGAGCGCGTCGGCGCCGATGGGCTTGCCGGCTTCCACGGCGCGCGTGGTGACGACGACCGGGTGCATGGGTGCCGCACCCTTTGACGCCGTCTCTGATGGCACCGGCTGGCGGCCGACCTGCCAGGCCAGCACCGCCAGCAGCAGCGCCAGGCCGAGCAACACCACCGCCACGAGTCGGATCTGCTTGCTGGTCATGCGAAGCTCCTTCGGGCGGACAGGGCTTTGAGTACCTGGGGATGCGTCATGACGTTCACCGCGCTCAGATATCGGGCGAAAGCTGGACCATGGCCGTGCCGGACAACGTCGCCGGCACCGGCACCATCGGCACGGCTGGAAGGATATTGGCGGTCGGCAGCCTGAGCGTGACCTGCACGCACAGGTCGGCGGACCCGCTTGCACACGGCACCGCCTGTGCGACGTTCGTCGGGGTGATGGCGCTGCTGATGGAGGTGGGCAGCGTGCCCAGTGCCATGGCCGAGGCCGCGCTGACGCGTGCCGCCTGCGTCGCGGCCGCACCCGTGCCGGATACCCCGGACGGATAGCGCAAGGCGGCGCGTGCCCCTTCTTCCGCCGCCAGCGTCAGCACCTGCTGCAGTGCCAGCACCATGCCGTAGTAGACGATGCCGATGACGATGGCGAGCAGCAGCGGCACCACGATCGCGAACTCGACGGCGGCGCTGCCGGCAGCTTGCCTGCGCGGGACGCATCCCGGGCGCACCGCCCCGTCGACGCCGTGGCCCCCGTTGACCCTGTTGACCCTGTGCTGCCACATCTGTCCGGTCCTTTTTCTTGTTCTCGCGCCGACCGGCGGCGCAGGCCGCGTTCCTGTCGCTGTTTCCGGGCTATCGGCCCATGGCCAGCCAGCACAGCACACCTGCTGCCAGGTACGCGGCGTACGGAATGCCCCGCGCGCAGGCAAACTGCGCTGTCGGCGCCAGTCCGTTGCCTTGTGCATGCATGCCCTGTCCGGGCGCCGGCTCGCCGTCGCCCACACGCATCCGTGCCGCGGCGCGCTGGCGGCGCGCCGCCAGCCCGCTGCCGTCCAGTGCCAGCGCAAGCAGCGCGTGCACCATGCCGAGCAGGCTGCCGACAACCCATGCCATGACCAGACCCGGAGGACCGGTGAACAGGCCCGCCACCGCCAGGAACTTGACGTCGCCGGCCGCCATGCGCCCGAGGGCGTAGACCGGCAGCGTGACGGCAAGACCCAGGCCCGCGCCGGCCAGGCGCGTGCCGATCGGCAGTTCCGCGCCCTGCCCGGCCAGCAGCGCCAGCCCGAGGGCCAGCACGGCAGCCGCCAGCATGGCGTTAGGAACGCGCCGGTAAGCGAAGTCTGTGTAGAGGGTCGCCGCGCACAGGAGCGCAGCAATCACGGGGATACCGCCGGCTCAGGATGCTGGCAGCCAGGCGAGCACACGTGTGGCAAGGTTGTTGAAACCGGCGTTGAGGTTGGTGCCGAGGGCACCGGCACCGACAGCCACGGCCAGGGCCACCAGGCCCGCGATCAGCCCATACTCGATGGCCGTCGCACCGCGCTCGTCCTTGATGAAGCGTGCAATGAGTCGTTTCATGTTGTCACTCCCGAAGTGATCAAAAAAACCGCGATCACGCTTCCCCGTTCGATTATCGCGGTACTCTGTGGCCCGCTCTTTATCGACATTTCACGCTGTGCTGCACATTTTTATAAGTCACGCAATGTCTCAAACATACCCCTCCTACGGGTGATAGGAATGACCCGAAGGGGTCATGATCCCGTGTTGCAAACGGCCTGTGCCACACTGCCCGTGCCTTGTTGAGGAACGGGCAGAATTGCCCGGAAACCGGCCTGCAGCCTGGCGCCGCGGCCCGTTGGGGCGGCGGCGCCAGGCGCAAGAAAAAGATGCGCTGCGACGGGGTGATGAGCGACAGCGCACCGTGAAAACCCTGGACCGGGGATGAGACAATTCAGCGAAGCAGGCCCCCCAGCAAGGGCAGCTGGAACCCCTTGCCATCGCTGTCGCCGCCTTTGCCGCCTTTGCCGCCATGGCCGCCACCATGGCCGCCACCTTTATCGCCGCCAGCGAGACCGCCCAGCAGACCGGTGACCGGCGCCAGCAGACCGGACGAACCGCCATGGCCATCACCGTGGCTGCCACCGAGCAGCGGCAGGCTACCCAGCAGCCCGCCGACCGGGTTGCCATCCTGTCCACCGCCATGCGCGCCACCGTGCCCGCCCAGCAGCGGCAGGTTGCCCAGCAGGCCGCCAAGCGGATTGCCGCCATGACCGTGACCGCCGTTGACCAGGCCACCGGCCGCTGCCACCGTCATGCCGGCTTCCTTGAACACACCGCCCAGCGGCGCGACCAGCGGCGCATCGCTGTGGCCGAGCAGGCTGCCGCCGCCGGCGACCGTGTAGCCGAGCTTGCGCAGCAGGCCATCGACCGGCTTGCCCAGGCCAGTGACCGCGCCCAGCTTCTGCGTGCCGTCGGTCAACTTGCTGGTAAGCGGCACGATGACCTTGCTGACGGCCCCGGTGACATTCTCGACCGGGCCTTCCGACAGCACGTGGAAAAGCTTGTGGCCGCCTTCCTTGACCACATGGCCCACTTCCTTGACCAGCTTGCCCACCGGCGTCGTCACCGGCGACAGCGGCGCGAGCTGGCCGGTACCCAGGCCATAGACCAGCTTGCCGGCGCTGATCACGGCCTCGCCACCCTCTTCGACCACGTTGCCGGTGCTGGCAACGGTGATGCCGACCGGATTGCGCACGTGGCCCATCTGGCCAAGCCCCTCATGCAGCCCGTCGCCAAGTGCGCTCACGGCGTCGCCGGTGTTGTCGACCACCCCGCCCAGCCCGTAGCGCGCCTTTCCGGGCAGCACCGGAATCGGCGCATGCCTGATGTCCTTGCCGATCTCGCTGATGGCATCGCCTGCCGCCACCACGGTATGGGCCGCACCGTGCGCCACCTCGGCGGTGGGGGTGGGCTCGCTCCCCTGCGGGCTTTTCGGTCCCGGCGTGACCTGCGCCTCGGTACCGCCGCCGCCGTTCGGACGCGGGTTGATGCCGCTGCCGCCGCCGCTCGACGAGCAGCCTGTCAACAGGGCTGCGGCGGCCACGCAAGCCGTGGCCAGGAATGTCATGGAATGCTGCGCCGGATGCTGGGTTCTCATTGCCTTGCTCCTCTGTCAGGTAGGCCGCGGCCCTGCCGTGGCCGTCGTGTCTTGGTCTGTCGCACGGATTGCCGACGAGCCTCCCCAGGGCCCCGCTTTGCCCACCGTCGCTGGGCGCACCCCTTGCAGGGCACGGCCACGCGGTGGAGCGCGGAATCGCCGGCGCGTCGGGAGCTGAATGGCAAGGCGCATGCCAGCGCGGCAAGCAGCGCTGGCGCACATTGGCGGCGAACGTGCCCCGCAAGGTTGCGCGCCTTGCCGGGCGCGGCTTGCGGGGGAGTGCCGCCCGCCTGGTCCGGTGCCTGCAGCGGTGCTGCGGCATGCGCGAACGGCGTTACGTGCTACGTAACGTGTTCCGCCTGCGCCGGAACACCGGCGTTCGCCACCGCACGCAACGGCGGCGGCGCGGCAACGGTCATGGCGGCGTGATGGAGACCCGGCCCGGTGCCCGGGAGGCAACGTCACGACCCCGTCATTTCCGGCATTCCTGTTCCCGCCAGGCGACACACGTTACGTAACGCGTAACGTCCCCAGGCCCACCCCTGCCCGCCTCACCGCGCGCTGCGCCGCTCCCCTGCATCGCCCGCAAAGGCCGGCTACGCGCGGCTTTGCGGGCCACGCACCCCGCTTTGGCGGGGTGCCCGCCGCGTCCGGCTCCGGCGCTGGCATATCCGTTGCGCCATGCAAACGTGCCGCCGCACGCAAGGACGGAAAAGGCGCTGCGCGGCCGAGCGATTGAAACGACGGGAACAGAGGGAACCAACCATGCGCAAACAACAATTCGCCGTTACGGCACTCCTGGCAACCCTGCTGGCACTGGGCGGCTGCGCCAGCGGCAGCGGCTCGACCTCGATGGGCACTTCGGGCACCAAGGGCGGCGGCAACAATGCGGGCACGAACGATACCGGTGGCCTGGGCGGCGGCACCGACCTGGCCGGCGGCAGCGGCAGCGGCAGCGGTACGGGCGGCAGCGGCGGCAACCATGGCGGCGGCCAGACCCCCGCGCTGACGCCGACCGCGGCCATCATCAACAATGCGGGCTCGGTGCTTGGCAGCGCCGGCAGCACGGTCAGCGACCTCGGCACGCAACTCGGCAGCGCCAACCTGCCCCTGGTGCCGGCGCAGACGCAAAGCGGCCTGGGCGGCGTGGTCGGCAACACCGGCGATGCCGTGGGCGCGCTGGCCGCCGGACTGCAGGGGGGCCTGGGCAGCATGCCCAACGTCTCCGACCCGGTCGGCGTCACGGTGGCAAGCACCGGCAATGTCGTCGGCGAACTCGGCGCCGCGGTGTCGAGCGCAGGCACCGCGGTCAGCGGCCTGGGCACCGGCCAGCTCGCGCCGCTGGCGCCCCTGGCCACGCCGCTGGGCGCCGTGGTCGACAAGGTCGGCGACACCGTCACCGCGACCGGTGCCAAGCTGACCACGGTGCTGTCGACCGGGCCGGTCGAGCAGGTCACCGGCCACGCCAGCAAGCTGATCGTGCCGCTCACCTCGCAACTGACCAGCACCACGCAGACACTGGGCGCGGCCACCGGGCTGGGCACCCCGACCTCCAGCCTGCTGGCCACGGTCGGCGGCGCGCTGGCCACGGCCGGCACCAGGCTGCAACAAACCAATACGCCGGTGGTCTCTGGCCTGGGCGGCAGCGTCAATGCCGCGGGCACCACCGTGGCATCGCTGGGCGGCGCGGTGAACGGCCCGGCCACCGGCGGCGGGCTGGGCGCGCTGAGCCCGGCGCTGGCACCGGTGACGGGGCTGGTCAGCGGCGTCACCGGCGCGACCGGGGGCAACGCCGGCTCGCCGCTGGCTCCTGTCACCGGGCTCGTCAGCGGGCTGAGCGGCGGGCTGACCGCCACCGGCGGCGGCACGCCGCTGGCGCCGGTCACCACCGCGGTCGGAGGTGTGGCCAATGGCGTGGTCGGCGGGCTCGGCGGTGTTGCCACGACCGCCGGCTCCGGCACCACCGCCGGACCGCTGGCGCCCGTCACCAATGTCGTCGCCGGCCTCACCGGTGGCACCACGTCCACCTCCGGCGGCGGCACCAGCAAGGGCTCCACCACCGCCACCGGGCCGGTCGGCGGCCTGGTTGGCGGCTTGCTGGGTGGCCTGACCGGCGCGCTCGGCAGCAAGTAATACCGCGCAGGCCAGTTGTCCGCGCCCCGCGCGCGGCAACTGCATGATGCGATTCAGCGTAGCGGTCACGCGCTCATCCGCGACAGCGGGTACGAGCACGCGCCGGGGGTAGCGGCAATCCCCGGCGCCAGTGGCACGCGACGCCATATAGCCGCAAGCATTCTTACAGGGGTATTGCCATGCGTGCACGTCATCGCGTTGCCGCGCTGCTGGTCGGCGTCGGCGCGTTCCATCATGGCCTGGTCCAGGCCGATCCCCGCAGCCCGATCCAGGGCGACCCGACCCTGACCCTCCCGAAGATCGCGCCGGCCCGTCCGGACAGCAGCGTGACCGTGCAGGTCGAGCGCCCGCAGTCAGCGCTGCAGGAACTGCTGGAAGCGCGCCTGACACCGCGGCGCTTCCGCATCGAGGGCGTGAAGACGCTGCCGTTCGCCGAGGTGGCCGCGCAGTTCTCGCCGCTGGCAAACCGCGAGATCACGGTCGCGCAGCTGCTCGAGGCGGCCAACACGGTGACGAAGATGTACAAGGACCAGGGCTACCCGCTGTCGTTCGCCTTCGTGCCGGCGCAGGACTTCGCCAACGGCGACGTGCTGGTCACGGTGGTGGAAGGCTACGTGGCGCGCGTCACGGTGACCGGCAAGGCCGGCCCGGTGGAAGGCCGCCTGCGCGCCATCGGCGAGAAGCTGCAGCAGGACCGCCCGCTGCGCCAGGAGACCTTCGAGCACTACGTCAACGTGCTGGCGCTGCAGCCGGGCATGCAGGTGGCCGCGACGGTGCAGCCGCCGACCACCACCGACGGCGCCAGCGAGATGGTGCTCGATGTCAGGCGCAAGCCGGTCACCGTCGGCACCGGCATCGAATACATGTCGCCCGGCCTGCGCGCGATCGCCACCGCAACCACCAACGGCCTGACGCCGCTGGGCGAGCAGGTGTCGGTGTCGGCGCTGTTCCCCAAGGGCCGCGACAACGAGGAGTACTACGCAGCCAGCTACGCGCAGCCGCTGGGCACCGAAGGCATGATCGCGCGCATCAATGCCTCGCACTACCGCGGCGTGCCGCAGAACGCGACGCTGCCGGGGATCGGCTTCAACCAGCGCTACATCAACGACACCAAGCGCATCGGCGGCTCGCTGAGCTATCCGCTGCTGCTGAGCAACGCCCATTCGCTGACGCTGACCGGCGGCTTCTATGGCGCCGACCAGTTCGAGCGCTACACCCACACCGCGACCGGCACCAGGGTCACGCTCGGCACCAACGTGCGCGTGGGCACCGCCGAGCTGACCTATGCGCAGCGCGGCGAAGGCGTGACCCGCAACGCCACGCTGGGGCTGTACAAGGGTTTCGATGCGCTGGGCGCCAGCCGCGAGAACAACGTCAACGACCTGAACTTCTTCCGCACGCGGCTGCTGCTGTCGCAAGCCCTGGACCTGCCCGCGCGCTTCGGCCTGACGCTGTCCGCGGCCGGCCAGTACAGCGGCAACAAACTGGCTTCGGGCGAGCAGATCAGCTTCGGCGGGCGCTTCTTCGGGCTCGGCTATCCCGCCGGCGAAGTGGCGGGTGACAAGGGGTGGGGCGCGTCGGCCGAGATCAGCCGGCTGTTCCTGCCGGACATGGCCTATCTGCGCACGATCCAGCCCTATGTGCTGGCCGACGTGGCGCGGGTGTTCTCCAACAGCGTTTCGCTGTCGCACCGCAAGCTGTCCTCGGTGGCACTCGGCGCGCGCTTCTCGGACCGGCGCTTCTACACGCTCGACCTGTCGGTGGCGCAGCCGGTCGGCGACATGCCGACCAACGCCAGGCATCGCTCGCCGCGGATCAACGCCACCTATTCCTACCAGCTCGACTAGGACGCACCGGGTCGTCTTCCAGGTTTCCCTGCACCCGGCCGGCGGCGGTATTGCGCCGGCCGTCTTTTTTCAAGCTGGCAGTCCAGGCAGGAACGACACGCGGCGCAAACAGCGGGCGCACCAGGCTCAGGTCACGCGGAAGCCGACCTTCAGCGTGACCTGGAAATGCGCGATCTTGCCGTTCTCGATATGGCCGCGCGTTTCCACCACTTCGAACCAGTCGATGTTCTTGATGGTTTCGCCAGCCTTGGCGATGGCGCTGCGGATGGCCGCATCGCAGCCATCCGGCGAAGACCCGACGATTTCGACCAGCTTGTAGGTATGGTTCGACATGTCCCTCTCCTTGCGGGCGGCCCGCGGGGTTCCATCCATCATAGGCGCCATGCGCCGATAGTCCCAAGGCCGGGGCCGCCGGCTCAGATCGTGTTACACATCGCCCTTTGCCAGTGGCGTATGCGGCTGCTACGCTGCGGTCCCGCGCACCACAGCCCCCGCCCCGGCTTACCGAATGTTCCGCCGTACCTTATTGGGCCTCGCCCTCGCCGCCGCCGTATCCGCCTTCACCTCGTTCAGTCCCTTCGCCCTGATCGCGCATGCGCGTTCCGCGTCCGGCTTCGACCAGGTCACCGAATCCATCGCCAACAGCATCAGCGACACCTTCAACGAAGCGGTGGCCAGGCACCTGCCCTCGCGCGCCGGCAAGCCGGTGCAGCCGCCCGAGGCCAGCCCCGCGCCAGGCAAGGCGTTCGCGCAGGGCAGCGGCTACACGCTGTGCTTCGTGCCCGACGGTGCCAGCTGCCAGGCGCTGCTCATCAATGCGATCCGCAGCACGCGCCGGCAGCTGCTGATCCAGGCTTACTCGTTCACCAGCGCGCCGATCGCCGAGGCCGTGGCGCAGGCGCACCGGCGCGGCGTGGACGTGCGCGTGATCCTGGACAAGAGCCAGCAATCGGAGCGCTATACCAGCGCGACGTACCTCAAGCACGCGGGCGTGCCGGTGGTGATCGACAACAAGCCCGCGATCGCGCACAACAAGGTGATGGTGTTCGACGACCAGGCGGTGTTCACCGGCTCGTTCAACTTCACCAAGTCGGCGCAGGAGCGCAACGCCGAGAACGGCATGCTGATCCGCGGCGATGCGGCGGTGGTGAAGGCCTATACCGACAACTGGCACAAGCGCTACCGGCAATCGCGCGCGTATTGAGGCGCTTGCCGCCCGGCAAGCGACAGCGCCGGCACGATGGCGCGCGCGGTGGCAAACTTGCGGCTGGCGCGCGGCACGCGCCGCGCATTCCACCTACCCGTAGCGAGCCATTCCGGAGAGCCTTTGCCATGACAGCCATTCCCGACAGCCAATGGATCCGCGTCGACAGCGACGCGGGCAGCTTCGACGCCTACCTCAGCCTGCCGCCGGCGGGCGTCCGGCCCGGCGCCCCCGGCATCGTGCTGCTGCAGGAAATCTTCGGCGTGAACGAACACATCCGCGCGGTGGCTGACCAGTACGCCGCGGACGGCTATGCCGTGCTGGCGCCCGACGTGTTCTGGCGCGAGGCGCCGCGCGTCGAGCTGGGCTATGCCGGCGACGACATGAAACGAGCGTTGGCGTTGCTGAATTCCGTCGATATCGAAGCCACGCTCGGCGACATCGCCGCCACCGTGCAGGCGCTGCGCCAACACACCGGGGCCGGCAAGGTCGCCGCGGTGGGCTACTGCTTCGGCGGGCTGCTGACGTACCTGAGCGCGGCGCGCGGGCTGGTCGACGCGGCGGTGCCGTACTACGGCGGCGGTATCCAGAACCGGC
Organism: Cupriavidus oxalaticus; assembly: GCF_016894385.1. NCBI lineage: Bacteria > Pseudomonadati > Pseudomonadota > Betaproteobacteria > Burkholderiales > Burkholderiaceae > Cupriavidus > Cupriavidus oxalaticus. The sequence goes on along the minus strand of NZ_CP069811.1, from coordinate 180,749 downwards.
TGCAGGAAGCGGCGAACATCCGCGTGCCGGTGCAGTTCCACTACGGCGCCCTTGACGCGCACATCCCGCCCGCAGCGGTGCAAAGCGTGCGCGATGCGGTGGCCGGCAAACCCGGCACCGAGATCCACGTCTACGACAACGCCGACCACGGCTTCAACTGCTGGGCGCGGGCCTCGTACCACCAGCCCAGTGCCGCGCTGGCACACGGGCGCGCGCTTGCCTTCCTGGCACAGGCGCTGTAATCGCCCCGGGCGCGCCGCGCGCCAATACCGCCCGTCTTTCGCGCGGCGGGAATGACGGCAAGGCAGCTGTCAGTACGGCACCGCCACGCCGTTCTCGACCTTGACGCGGTCGCCGATGCGCATCTGGTAGGCGTTGGACTGCGTCAGCGTCAGGTAGCCGTTGTCGCTGGTGCGCACGCGCACGCGGTAGGCCGGCGCGCTGGTGCCAGTGCGCTTCTCGACCTCGTTGCCGGCCACCGCGCCGGCAACGGCGCCACCGATGGTCGCTACCGTATTGCCGCGGCCGCCGCCGACCTGGTGGCCGAGCAAACCACCGACGATGCCGCCGACCACCGCGCCCGCGCCGCTGGTCGAAGGCGGCTGGCCGGCAACCACTTCGATGGCCTCTACCCAGCCGTAGCGCACGCCGTACGCCTGGTTGCCGTAGTTGTTGTTGCCATGGTTATTGTTGTAGTTGTAGTCGTAGCCGCCGTCCGGATATTGCTGCTGCGGATACCCCTGCTGCGGGTACCCCGGTTGCGGATAGCCTTGCTGCGGATATTGTTGTTGGGGGTAGCCCTGCTGCGGGTAGCCCTGCTGCGGGTAGCCCTGCTGCGCGGGGTAGCCGCTGATGGTGGTGCCGCTGGCGCCGTAGTTGCCGCCATGGCTTCCACCATACGCGGTACTGGTGCCGTAGCTGCCATAGCCGCTGCCATAGCCGCTGCCATACCCCGCGCCATAGCCGTTGTCATAGCCATACGGCGTGGCACACCCGGCCAGCGCACCGGCGCCCAGCACCGCAAGCACAACCGAACGAAAGGGGATGGACATGGCTCGACTCCTGCGCACTGCGCGTATTGATGAATGCGCGCGAGTCTAGGGCCGCCCGCGGGCAGCGGGTGTCACCGGAGCTTTTGATTGGTAACCGCCTGTAACCGGATGCGCGGCGGTCGGTTGGCGGCCGGTTGGCGGGCTCAGCCGCGCTCGGCGCCGTCGTCGTTGAACTGCGTGATGCGTGCCACGCGGAAGGTGTTGCGCAGCGATTCCAGCTCGGTCCGGTGCAGCATCGCGAGCCGGTTCAGGCTGCGCTCGCCCTTGGCCAGCAGATGGACCTGCACCACGCGCCGGTCCTCGGGATTGAGGCGGCGCTTGACCAGCCCGGCCGCCTCGCAGCGGTTGACCAGCGCCACCACGCCGTGCTGCTTGGCCTGCAGGCGTTCGGCCAGCTCCCCGATCGAGGCCCATTCCTTGTCGGCGCTGCCGCGGATATGCAGCAGCAGCAGGTATTGCTGCACGGTCAGCCCCTCCTCGCGCGCCGCATCCTCGGAAAACCGCAGGAAGCGCCGCAACTGGTAGCGGAAGTCCGAGAGCGCCTCGAAGTCCGCCTTGGTGAGCGGCGCAGGGTTGTGGGACGAGGCTGGCTTGCTGGGCATAGGACTGACGAAAGACGACGGAAAGGCGACGGAAAGGCGCGCGAAAAACGTACACACGCCCGTCGCCGGCGCAGTGCGGCAGCGGGCGCTCGCAATTATAGGGCGGCGCCGGCATGTTGGACGCGCCACAGGCATGTGCCCCGGATGTGCCGATGTGACGCCGGGCTATGGCAGAATCTGTGCGGTTGCAGACACCCTAACCCACCGGAAACCGCATCGATGTTTACGGAAATCGCCCTCTTCCTGCTGGATACCATCTTTACCCTGTTCGGCATGGCCCTGCTGCTGCGCGTCTGGATGCAGCTGACGCGGCTGCCGACGCGCAACCCGGTCTCGCAGGGCGTGTTCCAGATCACCGACTGGCTGGTGCGGCCGCTGCGCCGGATCATCCCGGGCGTGGGCGGCATCGACTGGGCCACGGTGGTGGCGGCCTGGCTGACGGCGGTCGTGTTCCTGTTGCTGGTCGCGCTGCTCAGCAACGCCGACCTGCTGGCGTTCCTGCCGGCGGTACTGCTGACCGCGTTGCTGTACGTGCTGAAGTGGGCGATCAGCCTGGTGATGTGGGTCACGCTGCTGATGGCGATCCTGTCGTGGGTCAACCCCCATTCGCCGATCACGCCCGCCATCGACCACCTGACCGCGCCGGTGTTGCGCCCGATCCAGCGCGTGGTGCCGCGCCTGGGGGGCTTCGATGTCTCGCCGCTGGTGCTGTTCGTGATCGCGCAGATCCTGCTGATGGTGGTCGCCAGGCTGGGTGCGAGCGTGTTCAACATGCATTTTTGAGGGCCGCCGGCCGCTGCGATGGCGCCGGTGCGGCCCTTGCCACTGCCCTTGCCACGGCCTCGCGCCGTGGTGGCCTCGCCAGCGTCCTCACCCCGGTGGCCGGGCCTCTCCCTGTGCCAGGCCGTTTCCGTCCGCCTGCGCATCGCCCTCGGGCCCGGCGCCCTCCCTTGCCCACTCGCCGGGCTCGATCCCTTCGGCCCCTTCGAGGCCTGACTCGGGCCCCAGCTCCGACACCATCATCGACTCGATCGCTTCCATGAACGCGCGCACCTTGCGCGGCTGCAGGCGCCGGTCCGGCAGCAGCGCGAACACGCGCAGCGGCGGCAGCGGGAAGTCCGGCAGTACCCGCACCAGGCGGCCCTGCGCGATCTCGGCCTCGCAGTAGTTCACCGACAGGCGCGCGATGCCGAGGCCGGCCAGCGCGCCCTGCAGGCGCAACTCGGCGTTGAAGGTCTGCATGCGCGGCCGGATCGGCACGGAGACGGTCTCGCCGTCGCGGGTAAATTCCCAGACGGTGTCGCCCGGCGTGGTCAGCGTCGGCATGTTGGCCAGGTCTTCCGGGCGCAGCTGCGCCGGCAAACTGTCCGCCAGCGACGGCGCGGCAAACAGCCCGCGCTCGACGTGGTAGATGCGGCGGGCCACCGTGCCGGAATCGGGCAGATCGGCATCGACGATGACGAAGGCCACGTCAAACCCGTCGCGGATCGGGTCGACCAGTCCCTGCGTGATCTCCACCGCCACATCGAGTGCCGGATGCGCGGCGAGTGTGCGGCAGATCACCCCGCCCAGTTGCTGGGCGCCGAATTCATAAGGCGTGGCGATGCGCAGCACGCCCTGGACGCGCTCTTCGCGCGCCAGCGTCTCCTGCCGGATCTCGCGCAGCCGCGCGAACAGCGGCGCCACATCGCGATAGACGGCCTTGCCGGCATCGGTGAGGCGCATGCGCCGCGTGGTGCGCTCCAGCAGCTTCGCGCCGATGGCGGTTTCCAGCCGCGCCACCGCGGCCGAGACGCGCGACTTGGGGCAATCGAGCTGCTCCGCCGCGGCCGTGAACGTTCCCTGCTCGACGACGCAGCAGAACGCTTCCCAGTCGTTCCATTGAATTGTTTGATTCACCGGACAATGTTTCCCTGACAGCCTGTAGTTCTCTGCGGCAGGCGACATTATGCTTGAGCGATGCAACAAACGCCTGCACCGGCTGCACCGGACGGCTCAGCGCCAGCGCTGGCAACGACAGTCCCGGCAGCCTCCGCCCCAGCCTCGATCCCCGTCTCCACCCCAGCGCGACCCCGCATGCAACTCGCCAGTCACCCCGAAATGGGTCACTGGCGACTTTCATTGTTCGGCCTGACGCTCGGCCTGGTCACCGGCATCGACTTTTCTTCCACGCTGATGATGGGCGTGGCCAGCCAGCATATCCAGGGCGGCATCGGCGCCGCGCCCGAAGACTACCTGTACGCGGTCTCGGCCTATGCCGCCACCGCGGTGCTGATGAACATGGTGCTCGACCAGGTCGCGCGCCGCATCACGTACAAGCGCTTTACGCTGGCGTCGCTGGTGGTGTTCATGCTGGGTTCGCTGATCTGCGCCGAGTTTGCCAGCCCCGCCGGGCTGATCTCCGGCAAGGCGGTGCAGGGCCTGGGCGCCGGTGGCCTGTTCGCGGCCTCGCGCATCCTGGTGCAACTGGTGTCGACGCCGGCAGAACGCGGCGCGCTGATGCTGCGCTTCGGCGGCGGCGCGTTCTCGATGCTGGCGATCACGCCATGGCTGACCAGCATTTTCCTCGACGATATCGGCTGGCGCGCGGTGTTCCTGTTCCAGGCCGGCATTGCCTTGCCGGTGCTGCTGTCGGTGGCGCTGACCTACCCCACGCGCGCGCCGCGCGACCCGCATCCGCCGGTGTCGACACTGGACTGGCCCGCCGCGATCGCCGCCGCGGCCGGGGCACTGGTGTTGCTGCACACGCTGCAGGAAATGCGCTACACACGCTTCTTCAGCTCGCCGGAAATGCCGCTGACCGCGCTGGGCGGCCTGGCGCTGTTCGCCTTCGCCGGCTGGCGCCTGTACCGCCATCCCGACCCGTGGATCGACCTGTCGCGGCTGGCCGGGCGCCAGTATCTCTACGGGCTGGGCTTCTACACGCTGTATTACCTGATGTCGTCGGCATGGGCCTTCCTGCTGCCGTCGCTGACGCAGACCGGCCTGGGCCTGACCTTCCGCACCACCTGCATGCTGCTGGCGACCAGCGGCACGGTGGCGGCCATCGGCGCCATCGTCATCACGCTGGGCATGGCGCTGGTGTTCCGCAAGCGGCGCGTGATCGCACTTGGCTTTATCGTCTATGCCTGCGCCGCGATGCTGTTTTCGCACCAGCTGATGCCGGGCGCGCCCGACTATGCGCTGGTGCCGGTGGTGCTGCTGGAAGGGCTGACGCCGGTGCTGCTGATGGTGCAGGTGGCATCGATGACCTACCTGGAGGTGCCGGTCGAGGATTTCTCGCATGCCTACCAGTTCAAGAACGTGTGCAAGCAGATTGCCTCGGCCATGGGCACCGGCCTGGCCAGCGTGTTCATGCAGGACGGGCAGGCCGAGCACCGCACCCACCTGGTCGAGCAGGTCACGCGCTTCAACCCGGCACTGCAGTCGCCGGATGTGCTGTCGGCCGCGGGGCTGGCGAAGATCTCGCTGGAAATCGACCGGCAGGCCACGCTGCTGGCCGGCATGGACATGCTGCACGGCTTTGCGGTGATCTGCATGCTCGGCGCAGTGTTCGTGCTGGTGCAGCGCAGCTTCCGCTAGGACACCAAGACGCCGCTGGCCGGCCGGCACTGGCGTTGCGCCGGCATTTCCTCTACCCTTTCGGCCTTTCCGTGCCAATCCGGCGACCCGCGCCGGTGCTACACCGATGGCCAGTTCCACCGACTCCCCCCGCGACACGCAGGCGCCCCCGAGCGCAGGCGCCGCCGCCGCGCCCGAGAAGCCAAGCGACAGCTATGTGCAGTCCTTTGCACGCGGGCTGTCGGTCATCCGTGCCTTCAATGCCCAGCACCCGGCGCAGACGCTGACGGAAATCGCCCAGGCCAGCGGCCTCACGCGCGCGGGTGCGCGCCGCATCCTGCTGACGCTGGTAGGACTGGGCTATGTGCAGGCCGACGGGCGGCTGTTCCGGCTGACGCCCAAGATCCTCGATCTCGGCTTTGCCTACCTGACCTCGATGCCGTTCTGGAACCTGGCCGAGCCGATCATGGAGACGCTGTCGCAGCAGGTGCATGAAAGCTGCTCGATCTCCGTGCTGGACGGGACCGAGATCGTCTACGTGCTGCGCGTGCCGGCGCGCAAGATCATGACCATCAACCTGTCGATCGGCAGCCGGCTGCCGGCGTATTGCTCGTCGATGGGCCGCGTGCTGATGGCGGGGCTGAACGAAGCCGAGCTGGACAGCGTGCTGCGCGCCAGCGAGTTGCGCGCGCGCACCGGCCGCACCGTGACCGACATCGATGCGCTGAAAACCATCATCGCCGACATCGGCAAGCGCGGCTGGGCCCTCAACGACCAGGAGCTGGAAGAGGGACTGGTGTCGCTGGCGGCGCCGATCCGCAACCGCGCCGGCCAGACCATCGCCGCGATCAATATCAGCGGCCAGGCCAACCGCACCAGCGCGCAGGAAATGCTGGAGCGCTTCCTGCCGCCGCTGCTCGAGGCCTCGGAAAAAATTTCGGGGCTGGTCGGGCTGCGTACCTGAACGCCGGCCCCGCCATCGCGCGCCGGCTGCGTCAGCCGGCCACCGGCAGCGCCACGCTGCCGAACTCGGCCGAGCGCGTGCCCTCCAGCGGCCGGTTGCTGGCGCCGAAATACGCAAAGGCCACCGACAGCTTCACCGCGTTTGACGCATTGCGCCCCGCCGCATGGAACAGCCGGCTGTCGAAGAACAGCACATCGCCACGATGCAGCGCGAGCGGGCACGCCCCCTGCAGCAGCGGCTGGCTGGCCGGGTGCGCCTCGATCAGGAATTCCGCGGGATCCAGCTGGCCCGGCTCCAGCGCCGCGCGGTGCGATCCCGGGATGACGCGCAGCACGCCGTTGCTTTCGTCCTCGTCGCCCAGCGCCAGCCATACCGTCACCAGCTCGGGCTTGGCAAACGACCAATAGCGCGTATCGCGGTGCCAGCCGGTCTGGCTGCCGTAGTGCGGGTGCTTGGTCATCACGCAGTTATGGTGCGCCAGCGTCAGGCACGCGGGTTCGCCCAGCAGCGCCTGCACCACCGACACCAGCTTCGGGTCGGTGGCCCAGTTGTGGAACACCTCGTCGCGGCCGTAGGCCTGGCGCAGCCGCCTGACGGTGCCGCCGCCGGCGGCGTCGCGCGTGGACGGGGCCCCGGGATAGCCCAGGTCGGCCTCGAATTCCACCGGCGGCACCACCGCTGCCAGGTGCGTGCGCGCCACCGCTTCCAGCGCGGCGCAGTCTGCCTCGCTGCCGAAACCGCGCAGGATCACGAAGCCGTTGGCATGAAAGGCCTGCGCCAGGCGCAGCAGCGCGTCGGAATCGGCGGCGTCGGGGGTCAGCACGGCAGCTGCGGGTAGGTCGGCACGGAGGTCGGCAGAGGGGTCCAGCGAGGCAGTCATTGCAGCGGGCAGCGGAAGGAGAGAGCAACACGGGTGGGCCGGCAGTGGCCCGACAGGCTCATGATGCCAGAACCGGCGCAATCTGGCGCAGCCGCCGCGCCATTCCGGTGCACCGCCGCCGGCCCCGGGGTGTCTCCGTTCGGAAACAGACGGTGCCGCGTGGCGCGCACGCCGCTACAATGCGCTGGACTGCGTCCCCGTTCTTGCCGCCGATCCGTTGCCGCCGGTCCGGCTCCCTTCCAACTCCTTTGCGCCGAGGTCCAACGTGACTGCTCGCCCACGCATCGTCGCTTCGCTGGCCGAGGCCCAGGCCCAGCTGGGCCGCATCGTTCTCGGCAAGCCGCAGCAAGTGCGGCTGGCGCTGGCCTGCATGCTGGCGGGAGGCCACCTGCTGCTGGAAGACGTGCCCGGCGTGGGCAAGACCACGCTGGCGCATGCGCTGGCGCGTACGCTCGGGCTGCAATACCAGCGCGTCCAGTTCACCAGCGACCTGCTGCCGGCGGACCTGATCGGCGTCTCGGTGTTCGTGCGCGATGCGGGCGAATTCCGCTTCCACCGCGGCCCGGTGTTCGCGCAGGTAGTGCTCGCCGACGAGATCAACCGGGCGCCGCCCAAGACCCAGAGCGCGCTGCTCGAAGCCATGGCCGAGCGGCAGGTGACGCATGACGGCACCACGCATGCGCTGCCCGCACCGTTTTTCGTGATCGCCACGCAGAATCCGCTGGAGCAGCTGGGCACCCATGCGCTGCCCGAGTCGCAACTCGACCGCTTCACCATGCGCGTGTCGCTGGGCTATCCCGATCCCGCCTTCGAGCGCGTGCTGTACCTCGGCGGCGCCAGCGCGGCCGCAGCCACGCCGGTGATGGATGCCGCGCAGGTGCTGGCCCTGCAGCAGGCGGCCGCGCAGGTGTACGCCAGCCCCGCGCTGGTCGACTATGTGCTGGCGCTGGTGCAGGCCACGCGCCAGCACGGCGGCTTTGCCGCGGGCCTGTCGCCGCGCGCGGGGCTGTCGCTGCTGGCCTGCGCCCGCGCCTGGGCCCTGCTGGCGCAGCGTGAGCTGGTGCTGCCTGAAGATGTACAGGCGGTCTTTGCCGCCGTGGCCGCGCACCGGCTGCTGCCGGCGGGCAGAGTCGGGCCCGCGGCGGTGGACGGCGAGCTGGCGGCACTGCTGGCCGGCGTGGCCATCCCCTGACGCCAATGGCGAGCGATCCGCCGGCGGCGTCGCAGAACAACCGGGCCGCCACCGCACACCATCGCTTGTCCAGGCCGGGGCTGTTCGCGTCCGCCAGGCTCTTGCGCCAGCGCCTTGCCGCGCGCCGGCCGTCCGGCGGCACCGTACGGCTGGACCGGCGCCATCTCTATATCCTTCCCGCGCGGGGCGGCATCGGCTTTGCCGTGCTGCTCGGCGCGATGCTGCTGACTTCGCTCAACTACAACATCAGCCTGGGCTTCGCGCTGACCTTCCTGCTGGCCGGCATCGGCATGTCGTGCATGTGGCTGGCGTACCGCAACCTGCTCGAACTGGCGGTAAGCGCGGGCACGGTGGCGCCGGTGCATGCCGGCCAGCTCGCGGTGTTTGCGCTGCGCGTCGACAACGCCGACGCCGGCGCGCGCATCGGCATCGAGGCGCGCGTGCCGGCGCTGCCCGACGTGTTGCCCGCCACGCTGACGCTCGACGGCCACGCCAGCGGCACGCTTGCCCTGCACGTGCCGGCGCAGCGGCGCGGACGGCTGGCGCTGCCGCGCGTGGTGCTCAGCAGCCGCTTCCCGTTCGGGCTGTTCCGCGTCTGGAGCCATGCGGACCTGCCGCTGTCGACGCTGGTCTATCCGGCGCCCGAAGCCGATGCACCGCCCCCGCCCGCCGCGCATCGCCCAGGCGCGGACGACGCCGGGCATGCCGCGGCCGGCGTGCCGGGCGACGACGGCATCGACCAGCTGCGGCGCTACCGCAGCGGCGACCCGCTGCACCGGATCGCATGGAAGCACAGCGCGCGCACCGGCCGCTGGCTCAGCCGCAGCGGCGATCCGCCGCAGCGCCCGGCGCGCTGGCTCGACTGGCAGGCGATGCCCGCGGGCATGGACGCCGAAGCGCGGCTATCGCGGCTGTGCGCCTGGCTGCTGGCCGCGCCGGACGACGCGGAAATCGGCCTGCGCCTGCCCGGTCTTGAACTGCCGCCCGCATGTGGCGCGAGCCATCGGCGCGCCTGCCTGGAAGCGCTGGCGCTGTGGCCGCAGCATCCGGCGCGGCCCGGAGCCCGCCCATGAACGCCGTGGCCCGGCCGCTGCGGCATGAGGACCATGGCATGCTGCTCGGCCAGCTGGCGCTGGTGCTGGCGCCACAGGCGCGCACGCTGCCGGTGTCGGTCAGCCTGTTGCTGTTGCTGCTGCTTGGCTGGCGCTGGCTGTTGTGGCGGCGGCGCGCGCCGCTGCCGTCGCGCTGGATGCTCGGCACGACCGCGCTGCTGGTGTTGCTGGTGGCCAGCGCGCTGGCGTGGCAGGCCGGCGGCGGTGTCGGGCGCGAGCTGGCGGTGGCGCTGCTGGGTGCGTTCGTCATCCTCAAGCTGCTGGAGTGCCGCGCGCTGGCCGATGCCACGCTGGTCACGCAACTGTCCTTTTACCTGCTGCTGACGCTGTACCTGTCGGACCAGCCCTTCTGGCTGGCGCTGTACAGCCTGGCAATCGGCGCCTGGGTGTTGCGCAACTGGCTGCTGCTGCACCACCCGGAGGCGCGCAGCCGGCTGGCGATCTGGCCGATGCTGGGCCGCATGGCGCTGCTCGGCCTGCCATGGGCGGTGGCCATGTTCGTGCTGTTCCCGCGGCTGGAGCATCCGCTGTGGCAGCTGCCGCAATCCGCGCCCACCGGCACCACCGGACTCAGCGATACGATGCGGCCCGGCAGCGTCGGCCAGCTGATCCGCTCGCCGGCGCTGGCGCTGCGCGCCGAGGTCGCCGGCCCGCCGCTGCCTGCCTCGGCCTTGTACTGGCGCGCGCTGGTGCTATGGGAGTACGACGGCACCACCTGGCGTCCCGCACGCCAGCGCCTGCAGGCACTGGCGCCTGCGCCGGCTGTTGTCTCGGACAGGCACGGCATCGATTACAACATCACGCTGGAGCCCAGCTCGCAGCACTGGCTGCTGGTGTTGGACCGCGGACAGGCCTTGTCGCCGTCCGCCGAAGCCGCCGTCACGCCAGATGGCGAGTTCATGTCGCGCCGGCCAGTGGACCAGCGCATCCGCTACCAGGCGCGCTCGACGCTCGCCCCGGCACCGGAGGCGCTGGATGCCGCCACGCACCGGCTGGCGCTGAGCCTGCCCGCCGGCAATCCGCGCGCCCGCGTGCTGGCGTCCACATGGGCTGCACAGCACGCCGATCCCGCCGCACGCGTACAGGCGGCACTGCGCCTGTTCGCCGCCGCCCCGTTTGCCTACACCCTCAGCCCGCCACCGCTCGGCGCGGAGCAGGTCGACAGTTTTGTGTTCGACACCAGGCGCGGCTTCTGCGAACACTACGCCAGCAGCTTCGTCTTCCTCATGCGCGCCGCCGGCGTGCCTGCACGGGTCGTGACCGGCTACCAGGGCGGCGAATACAACCCCATCGGCGGCCACTACATGGTGCGCCAGTCCGACGCCCACGCCTGGGCCGAAGTCTGGCTGGAAGGCCGCGGCTGGGTGCGCGTGGATCCCACCAGCGCAGTTGCGCCCAGCCGGATCGAGCAAGGCCTGGACGCCGCGCTTGGCGCCGAGGCCGCGGCATGGCGCCCGACCCACCAGCCGGGCTGGCTGCAGGACATCCGCTGGACCTACGAAGGCATGGTCTACCGCTGGCAGCGCTGGGTCCTGCAGTATGACCACGCGCAACAGGCGCGCCTGCTGGCCACCCTCGGCACCGGGGCCAGTGCCGGGCAGCTGCTGGCCGGCGCGCTCGGCGTGCTGTGCCTGCTCGCGCTGGTGCCGCTGTGGCGACGCCGCGAGCAGGCCGATCCGCTTGACGCCGCCTACGACCGCTTTTGCGAGCTGCTGGCCCGGCACGGCTGCGTGCGCGCACCCGCCGAAGGCCCGCAAGACTTCGCCGCACGCGCCAGCGCCCGACTCCCGCAGGCTGCCGCGTCCATCACGGCAGTTGCCGCGGCCTACATCGGGCAGCGTTATGGCAAGGGCGATCCGACGCACGCGCGCCAGGCGGCGGAGCGCATGCGAGCGGGCACGCGGGACATCGCCCGCGTACTGCGCGGCAAAGATCCTGCTGTTTGAGAACATCATGTTTGTGCTCGCGTCAAGGCGCGCTGGCGCAACTCGCCGCGATGGTCGAGCAACAGGCCAGGCCGATTGCCTGCGAGGATATCTACCGGTTGATGGCGGTGCTCGCGCCTGGCGCGGCGGCGTTCATGCTGGCGCAGCGGCGTCTGGCCTGAAACGCGCGTATTCGCTCGCCATCAGTGGCGGAACGCTGGATTGACTGCAGTGCGAAGAATCGGGGAGGTGCGGGGGCGCCGCGCAAGCGGATGATGGCGCGGACGGGTCGCAGTGCCGGCAGACGCGGCACCGGCGAAATACCTGCTCAGAACAGCGACAGCTGGCGCATGCCGAAACCGATGGTTTCTTCGACGCGCGCGCGTGCGTGGGCCAGCGACCCTTCTGCGCCAGAGTAATTGCCGGCGGCCCAGTGGTAGACCACGGGAACTTCGCCACGCTCGGACAGGCGCACTTCGCCAAGCTTGTCGCCGCGTTCATTGCGGTAGAAATGCGAGCGGTAGCCGCGCTCCCAATGCGGGGCGACTACTTTTTTGCGCCGCCGGGGCTTCGGCGCGGAGCCGGCCGCCGACGTCGTTGACGTCAGTCGCCGCGCTCTATCGGTACCCGGCGTTGTGGCGCGGGTGAAATCCAACTGCATAGACTTCCTTTTTGTCGATTCAGCAGAACCAGGACCGGCGGGAGGCTACCGCCGCATGCTTCGTGCATCGCAGTCGAGATAATACCTGTTGGCGCGCCTTCTGTAAGTAGTTGGTTGTGCGGAATGCCGCTTCCCATAAGGCTTAGCGGGCCGTATACCGGTCTGGTATACGGCCCGCGTAAACCGCAAAGCCTTGTCTGTTAACGATTGGCGGACAGCGCCGCACGATCGGCATTAACCGATATCGAGCGGAATAAAGATGCGGGCATCGTCGCGTTGCACCAGCAGTGCCACCTGCTTGCCGGACTTTGCCACCAGCGATTTCAGTTGCTCGGCCGAAGTGATCGGCGTGCCGTTGAGCGACAGGATCACGTCGCCCGGCTGGATGCCCACCCGCGCCGCGGGTCCGCTCACGTCTTCGACCACCAGCCCGCCTTCGATGCCGCTGGCGCGCCTTTCCCCCGGCGACAGCGGACGCACCGCCAGCCCGAGCCGGCCGCTGGCCTCGTTGGCGCCGCCCTTCTGCGCCACCGCCTGGTCCCTGGCCGTGCCGATCTTCACCGACAAGCTCATCGGCTCGCCCTTGCGGATGATCTTCAGCGAGCTTTGCGTGCCGGGCTTGAGGTCGGCCACATGCTCGGGCAGGTCGCCCGAATGGTCGATCACGTCGTTATCCAGCTGCACGATCACGTCGCCCGGCTTCAGGCCCGCACGCGCGGCGGGACTGTCCGGCTCGACCGAGTTGACCAGCGCCCCGGTCGGCTTGGGCAATCCGAACGATTGCGCCAGCGCCTGGTTGACTTCCTGCACGCTGATGCCGAGGCGGCCGCGCGTGACCTTGCCGGTCGCCACCAGCTGCTGCTGGACCTTGGTGGCCACGTCGATCGGAATCGCGAACGACAACCCCTGGTAGCCGCCGGTCTGGCTGTAGATCTGCGCGTTGATGCCGATCACCTCGCCACGCTGGTTGAACAGCGGGCCGCCCGAGTTGCCCGGGTTGACGGCCACGTCCGTCTGGATGAACGGCACGTAGGTGTCGTCAGGCAGCGAGCGCGACTTGGCGCTGACGATGCCGGCAGTCACGGTGTTCTCGAAGCCGTACGGCGAACCGATGGCCAGCACGGGCTCGCCGACGCGCACCTGCGAGGGATCGCCCAGGCGAACCGTCGGCAGGTCCCTGGCATCGATGCGGATCACTGCCACATCGGTCTGCGGATCGGTGCCCAGCACCTTGGCCTTGAACTCGCGCCGGTCAGTCAGCTTGACGGTCACCTCCTGCGCCCCGTCGACGACGTGCGCATTGGTCAGGATCAGACCGTCGGGACTGACGATAAAGCCCGAGCCCAGGCCGCGTACCAGTTGTTGTTGGCCACCTTGCGGGCCCTGGAACTGAGGGCCGAAACGCTTGAAGAACTGGAACAGCGGATCGTCCGGATCGATCCCCGGCGGCATCTGCGCCGCGGTGCGTTGGGCGCGCGCGGTCACGCTGATATTGACCACGGCGGGTCCATATTGCGCAACGATGCCGGAGAAGTCCGCCGGCGTGGCCACGGCGGCGGCCGGCTGCGCGGCCGCGACAGGCGCCGGCGTGGAGGCGGCGTATCCGGGCGTGACGACTTCCTTCTGCAGATAGGCATACCCGCCGCCCAGGGCGGCGAGGGCCGCGATCCCAATGGCCGTGCGAGCAATGGTCTGGCGAATCATGTCGGGGTCCTTTCGTAGAATCTGGCGTCGGCACTTTGCGACGCGACGGGATCATGCTAGCCACCGAGACTTAAAACAGAATTAAGGTTACGAGTGCCGCAATCACCTCTTTTGTCGCGGCGTCAAATTTATATTGCGCACAATCTAATTGCGTCTAATATATTGGCATGGAACGCGACAACGACCCCAAACCGAATTGGCTGCTGCTCGATCGGCAACTATGCTTTGCTCTGTATTCGACCTCGCTGGCGATGACCAAGCTGTACAAGCCGATGCTTAGTGAGCTTGGACTTACTTACCCGCAATATCTGGTAATGCTTGTGTTGTGGGAAACCGAAACGCTGACGGTGTCGGAACTAGGGGCGCGCCTGGCGCTGGATTCCGGCACGCTGACACCGTTGTTGAAGCGGCTGGAAGCCACCGGCCTGGTTACCCGCAACCGCGACACCGGCGACGAGCGCCGGGTGCTGGTGCGCGTGACTGACGCCGGGCGGGCGCTGCGCAACGCAGCCGAACGCATTCCTGAACAGATGCTGTGCGCCACGCAGTGCCCGGTCGAAGAAATCCAGGCCCTGACGCAGCGCCTGCATGCATTGCGGTCCGCGCTGGAAGCAGCGCGTACCGATTTCCCACTGCCGCACGGCGGCAAGTCTTGATACGCCCCTGCGGGCAACCAAACCGGAGCCTTAGATGAAACTCGAAAAAGTCGTTTATACCGCCCATGCCAAAGCAACCGGCGGCCGCGATGGCCGGGCCACCACCTCCGATAGCCAACTGGACGTCAAGCTGGCAGTGCCCAAGGAGATGGGTGGTGCCGGCAACGGCCTGAACCCGGAGCAACTGTTCGCCGCGGGCTATTCGGCCTGCTTCCTGGGCGCAATCCGGTACGTGGCCGGCCAGCAAAAGATCAATGTGCCGGCAGAGGCATCGATCGAAGGCGCCGTCGGCATCGGGCCGATTCCGCAAGGTTTCGGCATCCAGGTCGAGCTGAAGATTTCGCTGCCGGGGTTCGAGCGCGAGGCGGCGGAGAAACTGGTGGAGCAGGCTCACCAGGTTTGCCCGTATTCGAATGCCACCCGCGGCAATATCGACGTGACGCTGACGATCGTCTGATTTCCGCGCCCCAAACAAAACGGCCAGGATCGCCTTGCGGTCCTGGCCGTTTTTACTTTGGGTCTTCGTGCTGCGCACAGAACGCGCGTTTCTGCGCCGCACTCATGCGCTTGATCTCGATTTCCGCCTTCAACGCCTCCGATTTGGTTTCAAAGCGCAGCCGCACCATGACTCGGATAGGCTTGCGCGAACGCGTATATTTGGCCCCCTTTCCCGACAGATGCTCCGCAAAGCGCCGGTCGACGTCAGTGGTGATCCCGGTATAGATCGAGTCACCGGTGCATTCGAGCAGGTAGAGATACCAGGCGCAGTCGTCTGACATGAAATGAAAGGTCTAAGCGAGCCGATAAACCGCTGATGTAGTCGAAGCCGCAAAAAGCAAAAACCCCTCGCAGCACACGCTGTCGAGGGGTTTTGCACAATAAGAGCCTGGCGATGACCTACTTTCACACGGGAATCCGCACTATCATCGGCGCGGAGTTGTTTCACGGACCTGTTCGGGATGGGAAGGGGTGGTTCCAACTCGCTATGGTCACCAGGCATGAGGGGTTGCGGCGTTGCGCTTGCGTCAACGTCGCGAATAGGGATGTAGTCTTGGTTGTGTGTATCGTGGCACAAGGCGATCGACTCACCAGGTGAAACACACTGGTTATAGGATCAAGCCTTACGGGCAATTAGTACTGGTTAGCTTAACGCATTACTGCGCTTCCACACCCAGCCTATCAACGTCCTGGTCTCGAACGACCCTTCAAGGAGGTCAAGCCTCCAGGGAATCCTCATCTTCAGGCGAGTTTCCCGCTTAGATGCTTTCAGCGGTTATCTCTTCCGTACATAGCTACCCTGCGATGCCTCTGGCGAGACAACAGGTACACCAGCGGTACGTCCACTCCGGTCCTCTCGTACTAGGAGCAGCCCCCGTCAAGATTCCAACGCCCACGGCAGATAGGGACCAAACTGTCTCACGACGTTTTAAACCCAGCTCACGTACCTCTTTAAATGGCGAACAGCCATACCCTTGGGACCGGCTACAGCCCCAGGATGAGATGAGCCGACATCGAGGTGCCAAACACCGCCGTCGATATGAACTCTTGGGCGGTATCAGCCTGTTATCCCCAGAGTACCTTTTATCCGTTGAGCGATGGCCCTTCCATTCAGAACCACCGGATCACTATGTCCTGCTTTCGCACCTGCTCGACTTGTCGGTCTCGCAGTTAAGCACGCTTTTGCCATTGCACTTTAGGTACGATGTCCGACCGTACCAAGCGTACCTTCGAACTCCTCCGTTACACTTTGGGAGGAGACCGCCCCAGTCAAACTGCCTACCATGCACTGTCCCCGACCCGGATTCACGGGCCAAGGTTAGAACCTCAAACAAACCAGGGTGGTATTTCAAGGACGGCTCCACGTGAACTAGCGTCCACGCTTCTAAGCCTCCCACCTATCCTACACAGATCGGTTCAAAGTCCAATGCAAAGCTACAGTAAAGGTTCATGGGGTCTTTCCGTCTAGCCGCGGGGAGATTGCATCATCACAAACACTTCAACTTCGCTGAGTCTCGGGAGGAGACAGTGTGGCCATCGTTACGCCATTCGTGCAGGTCGGAACTTACCCGACAAGGAATTTCGCTACCTTAGGACCGTTATAGTTACGGCCGCCGTTTACCGGGACTTCAATCAAGAGCTTGCACCCCATCATTTAATCTTCCGGCACCGGGCAGGCGTCACACCCTATACGTCCACTTTCGTGTTTGCAGAGTGCTGTGTTTTTATTAAACAGTCGCAGCCACCATTTTATTGCAACCCCTTCACCCTTCTGGCGCAGGCCAGTCAAGCTACCAGGGCGTACCTTATCCCGAAGTTACGGTACCAATTTGCCGAGTTCCTTCTCCCGAGTTCTCTCAAGCGCCTTAGAATACTCATCTCGCCCACCTGTGTCGGTTTGCGGTACGGTCTCGTATGACTGAAGCTTAGAGGCTTTTCTTGGAACCACTTCCAATTGCTTCGCAGCTCTAGGCCGCTCGCCCCACATCCTTGAATCCCGCGCCCGGATTTGCCTGAGCGCCTTCTCCAATGCAGGGACCGGGACTTCCAACACCCGGACAACCTTCCGCGATCCGTCCCCCCATCGCATCATACGACGGTGCAGGAATATTAACCTGCTTCCCATCAGCTACGCATCTCTGCCTCGCCTTAGGGGCCGACTCACCCTACGCCGATGAACGTTGCGTAGGAAACCTTGGGCTTACGGCGAGGGGGCCTTTCACCCCCTTTATCGCTACTCATGTCAGCATTCGCACTTCTGATACCTCCAGCATCCTTTACAAGACACCTTCACAGGCTTACAGAACGCTCTCCTACCACGCACTTGCGTGCGTCCGCAGCTTCGGTATATAGCTTAGCCCCGTTACATCTTCCGCGCAGGACGACTCGATCAGTGAGCTATTACGCTTTCTTTAAAGGGTGGCTGCTTCTAAGCCAACCTCCTGACTGTTTTAGCCTTCCCACTTCGTTTCCCACTTAGCTATATTTGGGGACCTTAGCTGGCGGTCTGGGTTGTTTCCCTCTTGACACCGGACGTTAGCACCCGATGTCTGTCTCCCGTGATTGCACTCTTCGGTATTCGGAGTTTGCTATGGCGGGGTAATCAGCAATAGACCCCCCAACCATGACAGTGCTCTACCCCCGAAGGTGAGACACGAGGCACTACCTAAATAGTTTTCGGAGAGAACCAGCTATTTCCAGATTTGTTTAGCCTTTCACCCCTATCCACAGCTCATCCCCTAACTTTTCAACGTTAGTGGGTTCGGTCCTCCAGTACGTGTTACCGCACCTTCAACCTGGCCATGGATAGATCATCTGGTTTCGGGTCTACACCCAGCGACTCAACGCCCTGTTCGGACTCGCTTTCGCTACGCCTGCCCTAATCGGTTAAGCTTGCCACTGAATGTAAGTCGCTGACCCATTATACAAAAGGTACGCCGTCACCCCCGAAAGGGCTCCGACTGTTTGTATGCATGCGGTTTCAGGATCTATTTCACTCCCCTCCCGGGGTTCTTTTCGCCTTTCCCTCACGGTACTGGTTCACTATCGGTCGATCACGAGTATTTAGCCTTGGAGGATGGTCCCCCCATCTTCAGACAGGATTTCACGTGTCCCGCCCTACTTGTCGTACACCTAGTTCCACAACGCTGTTTTCGCATACAGGGCTATCACCTGCTACGGCCGGGCTTTCCATCCCGTTCTGCTAACAACACTGCTAAAGAGTACAAGGCTGTTCCCATTTCGTTCGCCACTACTTTGGGAATCTCGGTTGATTTCTGTTCCTGCAGCTACTTAGATGTTTCAGTTCGCCGCGTTCGCTTCCCACACCTATGGATTCAGTGTGGGATGACCCATTCGGGCCGGGTTTCCCCATTCGGACATCTCCGGATCAAAGCTCGTTTGCCAGCTCCCCGAAGCTTTTCGCAGGCTACCGCGTCCTTCA